>NZ_JAHXZN010000020.1 GCF_019429485.1 Sphingomonas citri
GCGGGGGAGGCGGCGATCGACTCGGCCGCGGCGGCGGGGGAGCCGGCGCGGCTGACGCGCCCGTCGGCGGCGGCGTCCGCCCGCGGCTGCGCCGTCGCCGATGCCGGCTCCGCCGCCGTCGTGGGTGTCGCCGCGGCGGGCAGGGCGCTGCCCGGCCGAGCTTCGGCGGCGACCGGGTCGCGCGGGAAGCGAGAGGGGATGGGCGCCGCCTCGCGCGTCACGGCGGCGCGCGCCGGCGCGGCGATCGCCGTCGCGACGGGCGCGGCGGCAGCCTCGCTGGTCGCCGCCGGCGCGCTCGGCGCGGGTGCGACCGGCGGCGCGGCCGGCGGCGGCGGGTCGGCTACCACGACCGGCATCGCCGCCGGCAGCTCGGCCGGCGCCGGCGTCGGGGTCTCGCCCGTCGCCGCTTCCGCCGTCGCTGTCTCCTCCGCGGTCGAGGCGCGGTCCGCCGCGAGCGACGGCACGCCAGCGGCGACGGTGGCGCGCGCCGGCGCGGGCAGCTCGGGCGCGATCGCGCGCCGTACCGCGGCGGTGCGACCCAGCACGGCGCCCGCGGGCAGCGGCACGTTGTGCCGCGGCGGCGCGGTCGCGGCGACCGCGTCGGCGAGCACGGGCGCGGGCGGCACGTCCAGCCCGGTCGCGTCGGCGAGCCAGGCGAGCGCGGCCTCGCCCGTCGGACCCGCCGCGGGCGGCGCGCCCTCGCCGGGCGAGAGCGGCAAGTCGCTGCCGGGAACGGCAAGCCCCTGCCGCTCGCCGCCCGCGGCTGCCGCCGCGACGTCGAGCGCGGGCGCGACGAGATCGAGGAAGGTGCCGCCCGCCCCCGCGAGCCTGACGCGCCCGCCCGCCGCGGCGGCGAGCGACTCGCCGGCGGGGGCGCCGGGGATCGCCAGCGCGCCGGGGGCGGCGGTCAGCAGCAGGCTCGCGATCGTGGTCAAGGCAGGCTCCGGGCGCTGGTGGAAGGATACGCCCCACCATCAGCAAGAGCCGTGCCGTTTGCGCCAGCGCGTCGAGGGCGGGTGGATCGACACCGCTCCCGCGCGCCGCGACGTGGCGCTGCCGTCGCTCGCGATCGTGCTGCCCGCCGACGAGACGTTCGCGCGCGACTGATCGCGCGCTCGCGCGTTCGGGGGCGATGGCGACGCACGCACCGACCCCCACCGACCGGTCCATCCCCACCGACAGCCTCGTCTTCGGCTACGGTCCGATGCTGCCGCTCGTCGCCGCCGGCCTCGGTGCCTGGGTGCTGCCGGCCCCGTGGGGCGTGCTCGCGGTGCGGCTCGCGATCATCTGGGGCGCGCTGATCCTGTCGTTCATCGGCGGGGTGCGGCGCGGCTTCGGCTTCGCGCGCCCTGACGCCTCCACCGCGATCGAGATCGCCGCCGCCGTGGCCTATGTCACCATCGCGGGGCTGGCGCTGCTGGTACCTTATGCGGCCACCGCCGTCGCGCTGCTCGCCGCGGGTTATGCGCTGGCGGCGCTGCTCGACCGCCGCGCCGCGCTGCGCGGCAACGCACCGGCGCATTTCGCGCGGCTGCGCGTGCCCCAGCTGCTGATCGGGTGCGCCGGGCTCGCCGCCTGTTGGGCCTGGGTGGTGACTCGCTGAGAAGACGGTGCTCGGGCGCCCCGGCGCGTTAACGCCTTTCTGCCGCGTTTGACGAACAACGGCTGAAGGTGGAACAGTTACGCGGTTAACGCAGATTGTCGCACCGCACAAAGGACCGTACGGGACCCAAGCGCCCGCCGGGGTGTTGTCACGGACGAAGCGGGCGCCGTGCGCGCCCCGGGGGAAAGGGAATAACGTTGACCGATATCGTGCCGGTGATCCTCTCGGGTGGATCGGGTACCCGCTTGTGGCCGATGTCGCGGCCCGAGAAGCCCAAGCAGCTGTTGGCGCTGACCGCGGACGAGACGATGCTCCAGCTCACCGCCGCACGCGCGCACGGTGACGCCTTCGCCGCGCCGGTGGTGGTCGCCAACGCAGCCCACGCCGACGAGGTGGAGGCGCAGCTCGCCGGCATCGGGGCCGCGCCGAGCGCGCTGATCCTCGAGCCCGCCGGCCGCAACACCGCCCCCGCGATCGCGCTCGCCGCGCTGGTGGCGAAGGGCAAGAGCCCGCTGCTGGTCATGCCCTCGGACCATGTCATCGCCGACCGCGAGGCGTTCCACGCCGCGATCCACGCCGCGCTGCCGCTGGTCGAGCAGGGCTGGCTGGTCACCTTCGGCATCACCCCCGACGCGCCCGAGACGGGCTACGGCTATATCAAGGTGGGCGAGGAGATCGCCGCGGGCGTCCACCGCGTCGCGCGCTTCGTCGAGAAGCCGAAGCGCGACGTCGCGGAGGCGATGGTGGCGGCGGGCGACCATGCCTGGAACGGCGGCATCTTCCTGTTCTGCGCCGAGGCCTATCTCGCCGCGCTGGAGGCGCATCGGCCCGATATCCTGGCGGCGGTGAAGCGCTCGCTCGAGGCGGCGCGGCACGACGGCGCGCGCATCTATCCCGACGCCGGGGCCTTCGCCGCCTCGCCCTCCGACTCGATCGACTATGCGGTGATGGAGAAGGCCGAGCGGGTCGCCGTGGTGCCGGTGGCGATGGGCTGGAGCGACGTCGGCAGCTGGGACGCGCTGCACGCGATCAGCGCGGGCGACGCCGGCGGCAACGTCGTCGCGGGCGAGGTGATCATGCTCGACACGCGCAACTGCCTCGTGCGCAGCGACGGCGCCAAGGTGGCGATGGTCGGGGTGGAGGACCTGATCGTGGTCGCCAGCGGCAACGACATCCTGATCCTGCCGCGCGGCCGCAGCCAGGACGTCAAGCTGCTGCTCGAGGCGATGAAGGGGTAGGGGCGGGACGAGGCACGATCTTCGCCGGTCGGGGAAGCCGATCCAGCGCGACTCAAGCCCCTCCCCTTCAGGGGAGGGGTTGGGGTGGGGCGTCTCCGCGGGCGTGGCCTATGCGGAGTCGCCCCACCCCCGGCCCCTCCCCTGAAGGGGAGGGGAGCGTTCGTTTTCCCTCACGGCGCTCCGAAGCCGACGGAACGGCCCCTCAGCCGATCAGCAGCCCGGCCAGCGCGGCGCTCATCAGGTTGGCCAGGCTCCCCGCCGCCAGCGCGCGCAGGCCGAGCCGCGCGATCGTCGGGCGCTGGTTGGGCGCGAGGCTGCCCGTCACCGCCATCTGGATCGCGATCGACGAGAAATTGGCGAAGCCGCACAGTGCGAACGTGACGATCGCGATGGTGCGCGGGCTGAGCTGCGCCGCCTGCTTGCCGAGATCGATGTAGGCGACGAACTCGTTGAGCACGATCTTCTCGCCGAACAGCCCGCCGGCGATGCCGGCCTCGCGCCACGGCACGTTGAGCAGGAACATCACCGGCTGGAAGACATAGCCGAGCAGCCCCTGGAAGCTCAGCTCGGGGTGGCCGAACCAGCCGCCGACGCCGCCGAGCAGCCCGTTGGCGAGCGCCACCAGCGCGACGAAGGCGAGCACCATCGCCCCCACCGCCACCGCCAGCTTGACGCCGGTCTGCGCCCCCTGCGCCGCCGCCATGATGAGGTTGGCGGGCTTCTCCTCGTCGTGCGTGGCGTCGGGGAGCGGCTCGCCCGCGACCGGGTGCGCCGCCTCGCTCGGCAGCGCCGCCGGCCCGATCCCCGCGGCGGTGCGGCGATGGTCGGCCAGCGCGACGTCGCGCGGCGCGCCCGGCACGTCGCCCAGCGCCAGCTCGCCCTCGGGCGGGAGGCGCCGGTCGGGCATGATGATCTTGGCCATCAGGATCCCGCCCGGCGCCGCCATGAAGCTGGCGGCGAGCAGATAGTCGATGCTGATCCCCATCGAGGCGTAGGCGGCCAGGATCGTCCCGGCCACGCCCGCCATCCCGCTGGTCATCACGGTGAAGACCTGCGGCGGGGTGAGCCCGGCGAGATAGGGGCGGATCACCAGCGGCGACTCGCTCTGGCCGACGAAGATGTTGGCGGCGGCGCACAGGCTCTCCACCTTGCTGGTGCCGATCAGCTTCTCGATCGCGCCGCCGAGCCAGCGCACCACCAGCTGCATCACGCCCAGATAATAGAGGATCGACACCAGGCTGGCGAAGAAGATGATCACCGGCAGCGCGGCGATGGCGAAGCTCTGACCGCCCACCGCCGGGCTGGCGAGATTGCCGAACAGGAACTCGGTGCCGCGCTGCGAGTAGCCGAGCAGCGCGGCGACGCCGGCCGAGGCGCCGGCGAGCGCGGCGCGGCCGGGCGTCCAGTAGAGCACGATCACCGCGATCAGCGCCTGGAGCGCGAAGGCGCTGCCGACCACGCGCGGCCGGATCGCGCGGCGGTCGGCGGAGAGCAGCACCGCGAGCAGCAGGATCACCGCGATGCCCGCGAGACCGATCAGGATTCTCTGCATTCGTCTTCTTTGATGTGAGCCGCGTGGAGGGCGCGCGGCGAGGGCGCGCACGCGGGGGCGGATCATACAGCGGTGGCCGCGCGCCGCCAGCCATGTTCGCGCGAGTCGGGAACGGGTGTGCCGGATCAGCAACGGGTTGGGGGGATCCTCCCCGTGCAGGGGAGGATTAGCTTGCCCCCGCGACACCTTCCCCCCACCCCCCGCGCCCGCTACGACGCTACCCGATGGCCTCCGCTCCCCACGCCCCGATCCCGCGCTCGCTGTTCGCCCTGTCGATCTTCTACGGCGGGATGGTCTGCATCGCCGGGGTGCTCGGCAACAAGCAGGTGTCGCTCGGGCCGATCTCGGCGCTGGGGCCGCTGGTCGGGCTGCCGCCGCTCGCGGTGGAGGCGGGGATCTTCGCCTTCCTGCTGCTGGTCGTCACCTCCAGCGCGGTGGCCGAGCTGCACGGGCAGAAGGTCGCCGGCAGGCTCGTGCTGCTGGGCTTCGTGCCGCTGCTCGTCTCGATGGTGCTGACGCTGGTGGTGCTCGAGCTGCCCGCCGCGCCCGAGATGGACCGCGCGCATCTCGCCGCGTTCGAGCAGATGATGGGCGCGACGCCGTGGATCTGGGCGGGCGGCATCGTCGCCTACGGCGTGTCGCAGACGCTCAACGTCACGATCTTCTCGTGGCTGAAGGGGCGCGAGGGCGGCCGGCTCCTGTGGTTCCGCGCCGCCACCGCCAGTGCGCTCAGCCAGATCGTCGACTCGGTGCTGTTCATCTCGATCGCCTTCGGCCTCTCCGCGGTGGGCTGGCTGATGGCGGGGCAGATGCTGGCCAAGGTGGTGCTGTCGATCGTGCTGGTGCCGCCGCTGATCTACCTGATGGTCGCGCTGGGCCGCCGGCTCGACGGCTGACCTTTCGCCCCCGCGCCCGCGCCGCTATGGCGCCGCGGATGACCGATCCGACCCCCGCCGCCGCCCCGATCGCTGCCGTGCCCCCGTCGCTCAAGGCCGAGACGCTGGTCGAGGCGCTGCCGTACCTCCAGCGCTACGCGGGCAAGACCTTCGTGGTGAAATACGGCGGCCACGCGATGGGCGAGCCCGAGGCGCAGGCCGATTTCGCCGAGGACGTGGTGCTGCTCAAGGCGGTCGGCATCAACCCGGTGGTGGTGCACGGCGGCGGGCCGCAGATCGGCAGCATGCTCAAGCGGCTGGGCGTCGAGTCGCGGTTCGTCGACGGCCTGCGCGTGACCGACGCGGAGACCGCGCAGATCGCCGAGATGGTCCTGGCCGGATCGATCAACAAGGAGATCGTCAGCTGGATCGGCCGCGCCGGCGGCCGCGCGGTCGGCATCTCGGGCAAGGACGCCGGGCTGGTCCAGGCCGAGAAGGTCGGCGGCCGCGACCCCGACCCGCTGCAGGGGATCGAGCGCAAGGTCGACCTCGGCTTCGTCGGCGAGCCGGTCGCGGTTGACCGCCGCATCATCGACTCGCTCAGCCGCGACGGCATCATCCCGGTGATCGCGCCGATCGGCATCGGCGCGGACGGCCACACCTACAACATCAACGCCGACACGATGGCGGGCGCGATCGCCGCGGCGCTGGGCGCGGCGCGCTTCTTCCTGCTGACCGACGTGGCCGGCGTGCTCGACCGCGACGGCGAGCTGCTCACCGACCTCGACCCGGCCGCGATCAAGCGGCTGCGCGAGGAGGGGACGATCAGGGGCGGGATGATCCCCAAGCTGGAGACCTGCGTCGCCGCGGTCGAGGCCGGGGTCGACGCCGCGGTGGTGCTCGACGGCCGCGTGCCGCACGCGATGCTGCTCGAGATCTTCACGCGACGCGGCGCGGGCACGCTGATCCGGCGGTGAGGGGATAGATCCTCCCCGCTTGGCGGGGAGGGGGACCGCTCGCGAAGCGAGTGGTGGAGGGGGATCTCGGCGAACGCACCGGCTGGTATGCGGAAGCACCCCTCCACCATGCTGCGCAGGGTCCCCCTCCCCGCGAGCGGGGAGAATCTAGATCGGGGCCGACGTCCACCCCCATCCCACACCCCGCTGGCACAGCCCGCGCCAGTGCCCTATATGACCGATACACCATCACGGAGACGCCGCGCGTGCTGACGCTCACCATCATCCAGATCCTGCAGGTGCTGATCTCGTTCGTGCGCTGGATCATCATCATCCAGTTCATCCTGTCGCTGCTGATCGTGTTCAACATCATCAACACCTCCAGCCCGTTCATCCGCGGGCTGCACGACGGGCTCGACCGGCTGACCGAGCCGCTCTACCGCCCGATCCGCCGGATGCTGCCCGCCACCGGCGGGATCGACTTCGCGCCGATGGTGGTGCTGCTCGGGCTGGTGATCCTCAACATCATCCTCAACAACATCGCCGCGAGCGTGCTGGTGGGCGGCGCCGTCTGAGCGCCTGGCGCGCGACCGCGGACGGGATCGCGCTCGCGGTGCGCGTGACGCCGCGCGGCGGGCGCGACTCGCTGGCAGCGGGGACGGACGAGCACCTCGCCGCGCGGCTCGCCGCCGCCCCGGTCGACGGCGCCGCCAATGATGCTTTGGTCGCGCTGGTGGCGCGCCACTTCGGCGTGGCGAGACGCGACGTGATGCTGGTCGCGGGCCAGACCGGGCGGCTCAAGCGATTGACGATCGAGGGCGATCCCGCGGCGCTGGCACAGCGCGCCGCTTCGCTCTATGCGGCCGAGTCATGACCGCCCGCCTCATCGACGGAAAAGCCTTCGCCGCCGCGCTGCGCGACCGTGTCGCCACCGCCGCCGCCGCCTTCACCCAGGCCGCCGGGCGCCAGCCCGGGCTCGCGGTGGTGCTGGTCGGCGAGGATCCCGCCTCCTCGGTCTATGTCCGCTCCAAGGGCAAGGCGACGCTGGCCGCGGGTATGGCGAGCTTCGAGCACCGCCTCCCCGCCGACACGACGCAGGAGACGTTGGTCGCGCTGGTCGACCGGCTCAACGCCGACCCGGCGGTGGACGGCATCCTCGTCCAGCTGCCTTTGCCGCGCCACATCGACGAGCGCGCGGTGATCGCGCGGGTCGACCCCGACAAGGACGTCGACGGCTTCCACCCGCTCAACGCCGGGCGGCTCGCCACCGGGCTCGACGCGCTGGTGCCGTGCACCCCGCTCGGCTGCCTTATGCTGCTGCGCGACGTCCACCCGCATCTCGCCGGGCTGGAGGCGGTGGTGATCGGCCGCTCCAACATCGTCGGCAAGCCGATGGCGGCGCTGCTGCTGCAGGAGAGCTGCACCGTGACGACGGTGCACAGCCGCACCCGCGACGTGATGGCGCACGTGCGCATGGCCGACATCGTCGTCGCCGCGGTCGGCATCCCCGGCTTCGTCCAGCCCGAGTGGATCAAGCCGGGCGCGACGGTGATCGACGTTGGCATCAATCGAGTCGAGGGCGGGCTGGTCGGCGACGTCGACCCGCGCGTCGCGGAGGTGGCGGGGGCGATCACCCCGGTGCCGGGCGGGGTCGGGCCGATGACGATCGCGGTGCTGCTGCGCAACACCGTGGTGGCGGCGTCGCGTCGCGCCGGGCTGGCGGTGGACCCGTCGCTCTGAGATGGTCGAGCTGTTCGTCTCGTCCTTCGTCACGCTGTTCCTGATCATCGACCCGCCCGGCTGCGCGCCGATCTTCGCCGGGCTGACCGCGGGCGCGACCCCGGCGCACCGCCGCGCGATGGCGATCCGCGCGGTGGTGGTGGCGGCGGGGATCCTCCTGCTGTTCGCGCTGGCGGGCGAGCCGCTGCTCCACGCGCTCGGGATCGAGCTCGCCTCGTTCCGCATCGCGGGCGGGCTGATGCTGTTCCTGATCGCGCTCGAGATGGTGTTCGAGAAGCGCACGCAGCGCCGCGAGGACCGCGCCGCCAAGGTCACCGCCGAGGAGGCCGACGATGTCTCGATCTTCCCGATGGCGATGCCGATGATCGCGGGGCCGGGCTCGATCGCGACGGTGATGCTGCTGATGGCGCGCAGCAACGGCCTCGAGCGCTCGGCGGTGGTGATGGCGGCGCTGGGCGCCAATCTGCTGCTGATGCTGGGCTCGCTGCTGGCGGCGGGGCCGATCATGCGGATCCTCGGCGCCAAGATCGAGGCGGTGATCACGCGGCTGCTCGGCGTGCTGCTCGCGGCGCTGGCGGTGCAGTTCGTGATCGACGGGGTGGTCGAGCAGCTGCGCTGAGGACGCGCCGAAGCGACGGCGGCACGGTCCGTCCTCGCTTCTAACGGGATGGGGCCGACGAGCGCCTCACGGTGTGCGCGACCTCGTGCTCCTCGCTCCGCAGGCGCGGCGACCCCGTGCGGCGGAGAAGGCGCCGCCGCGCGCCCGCGCCACCGCGAATGTCACCCCGCCCGCCAGCGCGAGCACCGGCCAGCCGCCGGGATCGTGCCACAAGTAGCGCAGCGCCGCGGCGAGCGCGGCCAGCCCCACCAGCGCGCGCGCGACCGGCGCGTGAAGCCGCCGCACCCACCATGCCGCCAGCAGCAGCGCCGCCGCGGCGTTGAGCGCGAGCCAGGCGTAGGACTCCAGCGGCGGCAGCGCGCCGAGCAGCGGCAGCTTCACCGTCGCATAGCCGGTCATGCGCCGCGGGAAACAGTCGGCGGCGAGGTGCACGCCGATGCCCGCGGCGATCCCGCAGGCGGCGGCGCGCCGGCGCCACGCGAGCAGCAGCAGCGCGGGCAGCAGGCTGTGCGTCAGCGCGCTGCGGTGGCCGAGCCCGAGCCGCAGGTCGACGTCGGGCAGCGTCAGCCCGACCGCGAGCGCGGCCAGCGTGACGAGCGCGGCGACCGCGGGTGGCGGGGTGGTGGAGGGCTCGGGCTCGTCGAGCGACATTCGTACCCCGCTGCCACGCCGCTTGGCGACGGTCACCCCGCAGCGTGACCCGGCGGGGCGGGCGCGCCCTCTCTTCGCCCGCCGGCGTGTTGCCGTTCAGCGCCCCACGACGTGGACGCATCTCCCCTCTGCTTCAGGGGAGGGGACGGGGGTGGGGCGCTTCCGCATGAGCGACGCTCGTGGATAGGCCCCACCCCAACCCCTCCCCTGCAGGGGAGGGGCTGCAACGCCACCCCACGCGCGACTCCCACCCACCGCGCCGCCCCGATACAGTCGCGCGCCGCGCGCCCACGAAGCCGCTTCCCCCGCGCCGCGCTTTCGGCCTAAGCGGGCGGGCATGTGGCAGCTCTACCAGTTCCCTCTGTGCCCGTTCACGCGCAAGGTCCGCACGCTCCTCAACGAGAAGGACGTCGGCTATCAGCTGATGCGCGAGAATCCGTGGGAGCGACGCGACGCCTTCATCGACATGAACCCCGCCGGCCAGACCCCGGTGATGACCGACAACGAGCGCGGCGTCGTGCTCGTCGACTCGATGGCGATCTGCGAGTTCTTCGAGGAGACCGTCGAGCGCGTCGCGATGATCAACGGCACCGCCGCCAACCGCGCCGAGATCCGCCGGCTGGTCGCCTGGTTCGACACGCATTTCTACCGCGACGTGACCCAGCCGCTGCTCGACGAGCGGATGATCAAGCGCGTCGTCCACCGCACCACGCCCGACGCGTCGCGGCTGCGCGAGGCGATGAAATCCTCGGTCGGCCACCTCGACTACATCGATTTCCTGCTCGACCATCGCAAGTGGATCGCCGGCGCGACGATCAGCCTCGCCGACCTCGCCGCGGCGGCGCAGATCTCGGTGGCGGACTATCTCGGCGGCATCGACTGGACCGGCCACGCGCATACCAAGGCGTGGTATTCGGCGTTCAAGAGCCGGCGCAGCTTCCGCCCGCTGCTGGCCGAGCGCATCACCGGCATCGAGCCGCCCAGCTACTACGAGAATCCGGACTTCTGATGCACGTCACCCACGACCCCGCCGCCGCCGCCGCGCCCGAGATCGCGTTCGACGACTTCCTCAAGGTGGACGTGCGCGTCGGCACGATCGTGTCGGCCGAACCCTATCCCGAGGCGCGCAAGCCCGCCTACAAGCTGCTGATCGACTTCGGCGCCGCGATCGGGCGCAAGCGTTCCTCCGCGCAGATCACCGAGCATTACGCGGTCGAGGAACTGGTCGGGCGCCAGGTCGCCGCGGTGGTCAACTTCCCGCCGCGCCAGATCGGCAAGTTCCTCTCCGAGGTGCTGACGCTCGGCTTCCCCGACGCCGCGGGCAAGGTGGTGCTGGTGGCGCCCAGCGAGCGCGTGCCCGACGGTGGGCGGCTGTTCTGATGCGCCAGGCGGTCGGCGAGATCGCGGTGGCGACGCGCGGCGCGGGGCTGGTCGAGATCACGCGCGAGGTGGCGGCCTGGCTCGACGGCGAGGCGATCGCGACCGGGCTGCTCACCGTCTTCTGCCGTCACACCTCGGCGTCGCTGCTGATCAACGAGAATGCCGCGCCCGCGGTGCGCCGCGACCTCGAGCGCTGGCTGGCGCGCGTCGCGCCCGAGTCGCGCGACTATGAGCATGATGACGAGGGGCCCGACGACATGCCCGCGCACCTACGCAGCGTGCTCACCGGCGTGTCGCTGTCGATCCCGGTGGCGGGCGGACGGATGGTGCTGGGGACGTGGCAGGGGGTCTACCTCGCCGAGCACCGCGCCGCGCCGCATCGCCGCCGCGTGGCGCTGCACGTGATCGGGGAATGAGGGTCTAGACCCTCCCGCTCGCGGGGAGGAGTGGAACACCCGCCCCACGGATACAGCTAACCCTCTGTTAGTCCTGCGCTGATAGCGATATCACCGAGGATAATAGCAAGGGAGAGCGCCGCATGGCGGAGGCGGGGACGGCGCTGGTCGGGCATGTCGGGCGCAAGCGCATGCGCTTCGCGCTCACCGACGCGGCCGGGCAGGTGCGGCGCGACAGCGTGCGCAGCTTCACCGCCGACACCACCGTCAGTATCTCCGGCGCGATCATGGACTTCCTGCGCGACGCCCGGCCCGACGCGCCGCCGCGCCGCTCGGCCTTCGCGGTCGCGGGGCTGCCGCGCGGCGAGACGGTGTCGATCACGCGCGGGCGCTGGTATGTGTCGCGCTCGGGGCTGCGCGGCATGCTCGGGCACGCGCCGCTGATCCTCAACGACTTCGAGGCCGAGGCCTGGGCCTTCCACGGCGCGGACGTGCGCGCCGAGGAGCGGTTCGCCGGCGACGAACCCTCGCTGCGCCGCGCCGGCACCTATTGCGTGCTCGGCATGACCTCGGGCCTGGGCGTCTCGGTGCTGAGCCGCGACGCCGCGGGCGCGGTGCGCGTGCTCGCGACCGAGGCGGGGCATGGCGGCTTTATCGCGGTGAGCGAGGAGCTGGCGCGGCTCGCCGCCGAGATCTTCCCCGGCCGCTATCCGGTGGTGGCGGAGGACCTGCTCTCCGCGCCGGGGCTGGTGCGCCTGTACGAGACGCTGGCGCGCCGTCGCGGCACCGCGCCGCGCTGGACCAGCGCCGAGGACATCACGCGCGCGATGGCCGCGGACCCGCTCGCGGGCGAGGCCTGCACCTGGCTGTGCCGTGCCTTCTGGAGCTACGCCGGCCAGCTGACGATCATCTACGGTGCGTGGGACGGGGTGATCGTCACCGGTGGCGTCGCGGCGGCGCTGCGCCCGCTGCTGCGGCTGGCGGAGATGGCGCCGCTGTTCGCGGGGAGCGGCAAATATGCGCGGCTGCTGGCGAGCGTGCCGCGGGTCTATGCCGCGCTCGACGACGGCGAGCTGGCCGGCGCGGCCGAGGCGCTGCGGCACCTGGGGTGAGGGGGGCGCCGGAGCGGTCGACGCCCGCTCGCCTCACTCTGCCCGTCATCCCCGCGAAGGCGGGGATCCAGACGCGCCGTCGTCCCAATCGTTATCGCGACCGTCGCGTGTCTGGATTTCTGCCTTCGCAGGGATGACGGTGTGCGACGAGCGAGGCACCGCACCCCGCCGCCGATAACGCCGCCACGCCTCCCTCCGCTACGCCGGCTCCGCCAGCGTCAGGATCGACACGCCGATCGGCATCGGCACCCGCCCGACCAGGTGGCGCTCGACGCGGAAGACGCGCTCGAACAAGGCGTTGAGCGGCGCCGCCGGGGGCGAATCGTCGCTGTCGTCACGCCCGGTCAGCCGCCCCGCCACGCGCGCCGCGGCCGCCAGCGGGAACAGCAGCGAGTTGAAATAGGTCAGCCCGCGCTCCTTCAGCCCGGCGGCGCGGATCGCGCGCACCAGCGTGGGCTTGGAATAGCGGCGGTGATGATGGTTCACCACGTCGTGCGCGCTCCACATCCACTGGTGCGCGGGCACCGCGATCAGGATCTTGCCGCCGGGCTTCAGGCACGCGCGCATCGCCGCCAGCGCGGCGACGTCGTCCTCGATATGCTCCACCACGTCGAGCACCGCGACCAGGTCGTAGGCGCCGCGCTCGACCCCGGGCAGCTCGGGCAGCGGCGCGGCGCCGACCGGGCGGCCGAGCCGCTCGCTCGCGATCGCGCGCGCGGCGGGGTCGATCTCGATCGCGTCGACGTCGCCGAACTGCGCCAGCATCGGCAGGTTGTGCCCGGTGCCGCAGCCGATCTCGAGGATGCGCGCGTCCGCGGGCAGCCGCGCCTCGCGCGTGAGGAAATCGGCGAGCACGTCGCGGCGCGCGCGATACCACCAGTGGGTCGAGTCGTGCTCCGCCATGCGGTCGTAGACGCGGCGGTCCATCAGCGATCAGCCTTCATGTTTACGCGAACACCCAGTTGCGCTGGAGCCAGAAGGTCAGCAGCGGCACCACCGACACGGCGGGCACCAGCGGCCACCAGGTCGGGCCATGGAAGAAGGGGCCGGTCACCAGCACCCAGGTGAAGCCCTGCTGGAGAAAGAAGCCGAACAGCTGCACCAGGAAGAAGCGCCGCGCGGTACGCGCGCTGCGCGTGCCATGGCCGCGGAAGCTCACCGCGCCGTGCGCGAAGCGGCCGATGAAGGTCACGCTGAGGAAGGCGACCACCACCGCCAGGTTCGGGTTCATCACATAGGTGGCGAGCGGCCAGTAGACCACCGCGTACAGCGCGGTCATCACCCCGCCGGTCACGCCGAAGCGCACCAGCTGCCAGACCATCTCGCGCTGTGAGGAGGACGCCGGCGGCGGGGACGACGGGGATGAGTGAGACGCTGCCAAAACCTTGCCCTTTGCGCCGCCGGGGCTAGACGCGGCTGCGGCTCTATCGCGCGCGGCGGCCGGAAGGAAGCGTTTTGGATATGCAGGGGCGGGACGCCGGGCCGGGTGAGCGCCACAGCGCGCGTGACTGGCTGGAGCGAGCGGCGCGCGTGATCGATCGCGACTGGCTGCGGCTGTCGCTGCTCGTCTGGGTGGCGATCGCCGCCTGGTTCGTGTGGAAGCGCTGGGCCGCGATCCACTGGCTGTCGCTCGGCGACACCGACGACAACATGCGGCTGATGCAGGTGCGTGCGCTGCTGAACGGCCAGGGCTGGTACGACCTGCGCGACTATCGGCTCAACCCGCCGGGCGGGTTCGACATCCACTGGTCGCGGCTGGTCGACCTGCCGATCGCGGGGCTGATCCTGCTGCTGCGCCCGCTGGTGGGCTACGCGGAGGCGGAGCGGCTGGCGTGCGGCATCGCCCCGCTGCTGCCCGCGGCGGTGACGCTGGTGGCGCTGGGCGCGACGCTGCGGCGGCTGATCCACCCGCTCGCCTGGGTGCTGGCGCCGGCGCTGTTCCTCGCGACCAACGTGACGCTCGGCATGTTCCTGCCCGACCGGATCGACCACCACGGCTGGCAGCTGGCGATGCTCGCGGTGACGGTGGCGGGGCTGTGCGACCCGCGCGGCGCGCGCGGCGGCGCCCTGGTGGGGATCGCCACCGCGGTGTCGCTGACGATCGGGCTGGAGATGCTGCCCTATGCCGCCATGTCGGGTGCGATCATCGCGCTCGCCTGGGTGATCGACCGCGGCGAACGCGACCGGCTCGCGGTCTACGCGCTGACGCTCGCGGGCGGCAGCGCGGCGGGCTATGCCGGGTTCGCCTCCTACGGCAACCGCGTGCTGCGCTGCGACGCGCTCACCCCGGTGTGGCTGTCGGTGATGGTGCTCGCGGGCGGGCTGCTGCTGCTGCTCGCGCTGGCCGACCCGAGGAAGCCGGCGGTGCGGCTGGCGCTGGCGCTGGCGGCAGGCGCGGCGGTGGCGGCCTTCTTCGCGCTCGCCTTCCCGCAATGCCTCGGCCGGCCCGAGCAGGTGTCGGACGAGCTCTACACCACCTGGCTCGCCAACGTGCGCGAGGCCAAGCCGATCTACCGCCACCCGCTGCGCATCGCGCTGCCGATCGTGACGCTGCCGATCATCGGGCTGATCGGCGCGCTGCTGGCGACGTGGCGCGCGCGGCGCGCGCCGGCGCTGCGCGGCTGGGCCGCGGTCGCGCTGTTCGGCGCCTTCGCCGCGCTGATGCTGCTGTGGCAGGCGCGCGCGGGGCCGGCGGCGCAGCTGCTCGCGATCCCGGGCGCGGCGGCGCTCGCCTGGGCGACGCTGCCGTGGCTGCTCGCGCCGCGCTTCTGGCCGGCGAAGGCGTTCGCGGCGGTGGCGGTGTTCGTGCTGGTGTCGGGCAGCTTCACCCAGCTGGCGATCGACTGGTTCCAGATCGACCGGCCGAGCGCCTATGTCCGCCGCGTCAACAAGGCCACCGGGCGGTGCATGACGATCCCCGCGATGGCGCCGCTCAACCGGCTGCCGCGCCAGACGATCTTCACCTTCGTCGACATCGGCCCGCGGCTGATCACGCTGACCCACCACGACGCCATCGCCGGGCCGTACCACCGCAACGGCGACGCGATCCTCGACGTCCACCACGCCTTCAAGGGCACGCCCGAGCAGGCGCACGCGATCATGCGGCGCCACGGCGCGACGCTGCTGCTGGTGTGCCCGGACATGGCCGAATCGACCAACTACCGCGCCAAGGCGCCGGGCGGCTTCTACGCGCGGCTGGCGCGCGGCGAGCGGTTCGACTGGCTGGTGCCGGTGCCGCTGAAGAAGGGGTCGCCGTTCCGCGCGTTCCGGATCGAGTAGGGCCGCTCTACCGAGAGGGGGAGGCGTCTCGGCGCCATTCTCTCCAGCTGTTCACGATCGCGCGACGAGATCGCTCGACGTGCGGGCTCGATGGCCGTGTTCCGGCGAACGCGGGAACCCCGGGCCAAGCAGAACGCCACCGGGGGGTGTGTGCGACCCTGTGCGCCTCCTCCCGCCGGAGCACAGGACCGAGTGGCGCCGCGATCCCTGTGAGGGAGGGGGCGACGTGTGGCGCTTCCTCAGGCGCCGCGTCCGCGGGGAGGCCGCACGCCCTGCCATCCCGCGGCGCGGGGAGAGGCGATCACTCCGCCGCCACCAGCGTCTCCGCGTCGTCGAGCGGGTGCGCCAGCCGCGTCAGCATCTCGCGCGGCACGACCTGCCAGATCGAGGCGATCGTGCGCTCCCAGTCGTCTAGCAGCCCGCGCGACCAGCGGCTGTCGGTCGCCACCGCATGCTCGGCGATCAGCGAGCGCAGCTGCTCCTCCCAGTGCGCCGCGGCGACGCGCTGCCAGGTGATGTTCTCCGGGTTGGCGGAGCGCGCGAAGCTGCCGTCGGCGTCGTAGACGAAGGCCATGCCCCCGGTCATGCCCGCGCCGAAGTTGGCGCCGACCGCGCCCAGCACCACCGCGACGCCGCCGGTCATATATTCGCAGCCGTTGGCGCCGCAGCCCTCCACCACCACGGTGGCGCCCGAGTTGCGCACCGCGAAGCGCTCGCCGGCCTGGCCCGCCGCGAACAACTTGCCCGAGGTGGCGCCGTACAGCACGGTGTTGCCGAGGATGGTGTTCTCCTGGCTGCGCAGCGGCGAGGACACCGCCGGGCGGACGATGATGGTGCCGCCCGACAGCCCCTTGCCGACATAGTCGTTGGCGTCGCCGAACACCTCCAGCGTGATGCCGCGACACAGGAAGGCGCCGAGCGACTGGCCCGCCGAGCCGCGCAGCCGGATCGTCACGTGACCCTCGGCCAGCGTCGACATGCCGAACTTGCGCGTGATCTCGCTGGAGAGGCGCGTGCCCACCGCGCGGTGCGTGTTGCGCACCGAATAGGTGAGCTGCATCTTCTCGCCGCGCGAGAAAACCGGCGCGCCGTCCTTGATGATCTGCGCGTCGAGGCTGTCGGGCACCTCGTTGCGGAAGGTGCTGAGCGAGAAGCGGCGCTCGGCGTCGGTGGCGTCGACCTTGGCGAGGATCGGGTTGAGGTCGAGGTCGTCGAGATGCTCGGCGCCGCGGCTGACCTGGCGCAGCAGCTCGGTGCGGCCGATCACCTCGTCGAGGCTGCGCACGCCGAGCCGGGCGAGGATGTCGCGCACCTCCTCGGCGATGAAGGTCATCAGGTTGATCACCTTCTCGGGCGTGCCGACGAACTTCTGCCGCAGCGCCTCGTCCTGCGTGCAGACGCCGACCGGGCAGGTGTTCGAGTGGCACTGGCGCACCATGATGCAGCCCATCGCCACCAGGCTGAGCGTGCCGATGCCGAACTCCTCCGCGCCCAGGATCGCGGCGACGACGATGTCGCGCCCGGTCTTGAGCCCGCCGTCGGCGCGAAGCTTGATCCGCCCGCGCAGCCCGTTGAGCGTGAGCACCTGGTTCACCTCGGAGAGCCCCATCTCCCACGGCGTGCCGGCATATTTGATGCTGGTCTGTGGGCTGGCGCCGGTGCCGCCGACATGGCCCGAGACGAGGATCACGTCGGCGTGCGCCTTGGCCACACCCGCCGCGACGGTGCCGATCCCGGCCGAGCTGACCAGCTTGACGCAGACGCGCGCGCGCGGGTTGATCTGCTTCAGGTCGTAGATCAGCTGCGCCAGGTCCTCGATCGAGTAGATGTCGTGGTGCGGCGGCGGGCTGATCAGCGTCACGCCCGGGGTGGCGTGGCGCAGCTTGGCGATGAACTCGGTCACCTTGAAGCCGGGCAGCTGGCCGCCCTCGCCGGGCTTGGCGCCCTGCGCGACCTTGATCTCGATCTCGTCGCAGGCGTTGAGATACTCCGCCGTCACGCCGAAGCGCCCGCTGGCGATCTGCTTGATCACCGAGTTGGCGTTGTCGCCGTTGGCATAGGGCGTGTAGCGCGCCTTGTCCTCGCCGCCCTCGCCCGACACCGCCTTGGCGCCGATCCGGTTCATCGCGATCGCCAGCGTCTCGTGCGCCTCGGGACTGAGCGCGCCGAGCGACATGCCCGGGGTGACGAAGCGCTTGCGGATCTCGGTGATCGCCTCGACCTGGTCGACCGGCACCCCTTCGTTGGGGAAGTTGAACTGGAGCAGGTCGCGCAGGTAGATCGGCGGCAGGTCGGCGACGCCGCGCGAGAATTGCAGGTAGCTCGAGTAGCTGTCGGTCGCTACCGCGGTCTGCAGCAGGTGCATCAGCTGCGCCGAATAGGCGTGCGCCTCGCCGCTGTGGCGCTGGCGGTAGAAGCCGCCGATCGGCAGCGTCGCCACCGCCTGATCGTACGCCGCCTCGTGGCGCTCGGTGGCGTTGACGTGGAGCGAGGCATAGCCCTCGCCCGAGATCTTCGCCGGCATGCCCGGGAACAGATCGTTGACGAGGCTGCGGCTGAGCCCGACCGCCTCGAAATTGTAGCCGCCGCGATAGCTGGAGATCACCGAGATCCCCATCTTGCTGAGGATCTTGAGCAGACCCTCCTCGATCGCCTTCTTGTGCCGCGCGAGGCAGTCCTCGAGCGACAATTTGCCGAACAGCCCGCGCCCGTGGCGGTCGGCGATCGCGGCCTCGGCGAGATAGGCGTTCACCGTAGTGGCGCCGACGCCGATCAGCACCGCGTAATAATGCGTGTCGAGGCATTCCGCCGCGCGCACGTTGACCGAGGCGTAGGAGCGCAGGCCCCGGCGGACGAGATGCGTGTGCACCGCCGCGGCGGCGAGCACGCCCGGGATGGCGACGCGGTCCTCGCTGATATGCTCGTCGGTGAGGAACAGCTCGCTCTTGCCCTCGCGCACCGCCTGCTCGGCCTGGTTGCGGATGCGCTGGATCGCGGCGCGCAGCTTCTCCGGGCCCCCGCCCGCCTCGAAGGTGCAGTCGATGTCGGCCGCGGCCTGGCCGAAATAGCCCTTGAGCCGCGCCCAGTCGGTCGAGGTCAGCACCGGGCTGTCGAGCACCAGCACGCGCTCGCGCCGGTCCTCGGTGTCGAGGATGTTGGCGAGGTTGCCGAAGCGCGTGCGCAGCGACATCACGTAGCGCTCGCGCAGCGGGTCGATCGGCGGGTTGGTCACCTGGCTGAAGTTCTGGCGGAAGAACTGGCTGATCAGGCGCGGCTTGTCCGAGATCACCGCGAGCGGCGTGTCGTCGCCCATCGAGCCGATCGCTTCCTTGCCGCTCTCCACCATCGGCGACAGGATCAGCTCCATGTCCTCGATCGTCTGGCCCGCGGCGACCTGGCGGCGCGTGAGGTCGGCGCGGGCGTAGCGGGTCAGCGTGTCCACGGGCGCGGGGGGCAGGTCGGCCATGGTGGAGAACTCGCCGATCATCGCGGCATAGTCCTGCTCGGCGGCGATCCGGTCCTTCACCTCGCGGTCGCGCAGCACGCGGCCCTCGTGCAGGTCGACCGCGATCATCTGCCCCGGCCCGAGCCGGCCCTTGGCGATCACCGTGCTCTCGGGCACCACCACCATGCCCGCCTCCGAGCCGACGATCAGCAGCCCGTCGGCGGTCTCGGTGAAGCGCAGCGGGCGCAGCGCGTTGCGGTCGACCCCGCCGACCGCCCAGCGCCCGTCGGTCATCGCCAGCGCGGCGGGGCCGTCCCACGGCTCCATCACCGAGGCGAGATACTGGTACATCGCGTGGTGCGCCGGCGGCATGTCGTCCGAATAGGCCTCGGGCACCAGCATCAGCTTGGCGGTGGGCGCGTCGCGGCCGGAGCGGCAGATCGCCTCGAACGTGGCGTCGAGCGCGGCGGTGTCGGACGCGCCGGCGGGGATCACCGGCTTGATGTCCTCCGAATGCTCGCCGAACGCGATCGAGGCCATGCGGATCTCGTGGCTGAGCATCCAGTTCTTGTTGCCGCGCACGGTGTTGATCTCGCCGTTGTGGGCGAGGCAGCGGAACGGCTGCGCCAGCCACCATTGCGGGAAGGTGTTGGTGGAATAACGCTGGTGGAAGATCGCGACGCGGCTCTCGAAGCGCTGGTCCTGCAGGTCGGGGTAGAAGACCGACAGGCTCTCGGCGAGGAACAGCCCCTTGTAGATGATCGAGCGGCAGCTCAGCGAGCAGACGTAGAAGCCCTGGATCTGCGCTGCGATCACGCGCTTCTCGATGCGGCGGCGGACCAGGTACAGGTTCTTCTCGAACTCCTCGGCCGAGACCTCGTCGGGCAGCGGCCCGGCGATCATGATCTGCTCGATCTCGGGCCGGGTCGACTGCGCCTTGAGCCCGATCACCGACACGTCCACCGGCACCTGGCGCCAGCCGTAGATGGTGTAGCCCGCCTCGATGATCGCGCTCTCGACGATGGTGCGGCAGGTCTCCTGCGCGCCGAGGTCGGTGCGCGGCAGGAACACCATGCCGACGGCGAGGCGGTTGGGGAGCAGCTTGTGCCCGCTGGCGGCGACGCAATCGTCGAAGAAGCGCACCGGCAGGTCGACGTGGAGGCCCGCGCCGTCGCCGGTCTTGCCGTCGGCGTCGACCGCGCCGCGGTGCCACACCGCCTTGAGCGCGTCGATCGCGGACTGGACGACGCGGCGCGAGGCGCGCCCGTCGGTCGCGGCGACGAGGCCGACGCCGCACGCGTCACCCTCGAACTCGGGGCGGTACATGCCGTGGGTGGCGAGGTGAGTGCGGGGATCGGTCATAGGGAGAGACCTCCGTTGGCGACGAACGACTGGGCCGATCGTGCGGTCTGTGTCAGCAGCGGGATGGCGGCATGCGCCTGAATCAGCGGGTCGAGCTGCGCCTCGGGCGCGAGCGGGTAATCATGGACCAGCCGGTTGCGCAGCCGGATGATCGCGGTCCAGGCGAAGCCGTCACCGAGGATGCCGAGCTTCTCGGCGAAGTTCGCGTGGTCCTGGGCGAACCAGCCGCGCGTCTCGACCAGCATCAGCTTGGGCAGCAGCCGGAACAGCCGGGCGAGCTGATCCTCGGTCTGCTCGACCGATTTGAGCAGCGCACGCGAGGCGACACGCCGGCCGCGATCCATCGCGGCGAACTCGCTCATGTCGCGTGGGAGGGTGCCGAGTGCCTCGGCATCCTCCTCGAGCGCGATGAGGAGCGCGTCGAGCCGGGCGAGGATGGCGTGCAGCACGTCGGTCTCGCCCTCGGTCACAGCACGATCCCGTCGCGATAGGCGATCTGCTCGAAGGCGCGTGGCGTGCCGCCGCGCTGAGTAACGATCACGTCAACCTTCTGCGGCTCGATCAGGCGGAACAGCACGTCCTCGAAGGTGCCGCGCGCGCGCCACTCGTCGTCGAGCGGGTCGGTCTCGACGTGCAGGTCGATGTCGCCGCCGCGCAGATCGTCGCGCACGCGGCTGCCGAACAGGCGCACCACCGCGCCCTCGCCGAACGCCTCGCGCGCGGCCTCCTTGATCGCCGCGACATAGTCGGGCGGCAGCCTCATCGCGCGCGCCGCGTCACTGCCGCGCCTCCGCCTGCACCGCCGCGATCTCCTTGGCGAGATCGCCGGTGCTCGCCTGTGCCTGGCGCATCGCGTCCGCCATCATCTGGCGCTGGAAGGCGGCGACGTCGGGATCGTTCATCACCGACATCGACGCCTGGGCATAGGCGGCGCCGGTCGGCGTGGCGAAGAAGCGCTCGATCTCGCCGAGCGGCGTCACGTCGAAGCGGCGCGCATAGGCGCGCGCCATCGCTTCCACCATCCCCGGCATCGAGTCTCGGATCAGCGTCAGCGAGCGCTGCTCCTGCGCGTCCATGAAGCGTTCGAACACCGCCTTCATCTTGGCGTTCTCCCGCAGCATCGCACCCAGCTGCGGGCTTCGCGCCATGCCCTCGCGCATGTTCGCCATCATCGGCGCGACCATCGCGGAGACGGTCGCCGCGCGGGTCGTGGGCGGCATCAGCCGGTCGAGCACGCGCCGCGCGGCAGCGAGCCGCGCCGGCTCGGGCGCGGCGATGGCGCCCGGGCCGGGCGCGCCGGGCGCGCCGGTCTGCGCCGCGACCGGCGCC
>NZ_JAHXZN010000021.1 GCF_019429485.1 Sphingomonas citri
CGGCGCCCGGCGTCGAGCCCGTCGCCGCGCCGGCCGACCCGGCGGCGACCGTCGCGCCCGAGTCGACCGCCACGCCGACGCTCGAGCCGGCGCCGCGCGCCGCGCCCGCCGCCGTCGCGCCGGCGCCCGCGACCGCTCCGACGCTCGCCCCGGCGGCGCCCGCGATCGCGAGCGCGGCGCGCACCTTCGCCGACGCGATCCATCGCGCCGTCACCGCCGACGAGCGCGCCGCGCCCGCCGAGCCGCTGCCGACCGCGCAGCTCGCCCAGCCCGCCACCGGCGCGATCACCGCCGCCGCGGTCGCCGCGCCGCAGCCCGCCACCCAGCAGCCGCTCGACATGACGCACGGGCGCTGGCCCGAGGCGATGATCCACCGCATCGAGCAGCTGCGCGACATGGCCAACGCCAATGACGTGCGGATCCGGCTCGTCCCCGACGCGCTCGGCGCGATCGACGTCTCGCTGCGGCGTGACGGCGAGACCGTGCAGGTCCAGCTCGTCGCCGAGCAGCCGCAGACCCGCGCGCTGCTCGCCGAGGCGCAGCCGCGCCTCCAGGAGATGGCCGAGCAGCGCGGCATCAAGCTCCAGCACGGCGGCGGCGCCACGACGGGGAACGGCACCAGCAGCACGCCGCAGCAGGGCCAGGCGTCGTCCGGCGGGTCCCAGGCCTCGCAGACCCCCGCCAGCCAGTCGCAGGGCAGCAACGCCGGCCAGCAGCCCGATCGCCAGCAGCCGCAGGCGCAGCAGCAGCGCGCGCCGCGTGCCCCCGCTTCCGCCCGCCGCGTCGCCGACGCGGCCACCACCGACGACCGTATCGCCTGAACCGAGGGAATGACCGATGAGTGACACCGAAGCTGCCGCGCCCAAGAAGAAGGGCAAGATGAAGACGATCCTGGTCGGCGTCGTCGGCGTCGTCGTCCTGCTGGGCGGCGGCGTCGGCGCCGGCCTGTACGCCGCCAACTCCGGCCTGGTCGGCGGCGGCAGCGCGCACCCCGCGCTCAAGGAGGATCCCAACAAGCCCCATCTCGTGCCCAAGAGCGAGCAGAAGCGCGCCGGCGAAGGCGGCGAGGGCGGCGAAGGCGGCGAGGGCGGCCACGGCGGCGGCGAGAGCGCCGAGGGCGGCGAGGCCAAGAGCGAGGACCATGGCGCCCCCACCCCCGAGGGCGCCGGCGGCGAGCCCTACGCCTCCAACTACTACGCGATGGATAAGGAGTTCACCTCCAACCTCCAGGACTCGGTGCATTTCGTCCAGGTCGGCATCGCGGTGTCGACGCCCTACGACGACAAGGTCATCAACAACCTGAAGACCAACGACATCGCGATTCGCTCGGCGATCCTCATGACGCTGGGCGACACCACCGAGGACCAGGTCTTCACCAGCGCGGGCAAGCAGCAGCTCCAGAAGCGGCTGGTCGCATCGATCAATCAGACTCTGCGCGAAAAAGAGGGATTCGGCGGCATCGCTAACGTCTACTTTACCAACTTTGTGGTTCAGTGACCTGGCATGGTTAACGAGCCCGACCTCTCCGACTTCGGCCTGGAGCCCGACGCCACCGAGCGGCGCGGGCGTGGGCGCACCGACTCTCCCGTCGGCGTGACCAACCTCGGCGCCGGGTCGGGGGCGGCGGGCAAGCTGCATCCCTTCGGCGACCTCCACACGCTGCAGCATCTCTCGGCGCGTGCCGCGCGCGGGGTGCGCCAGGTGTTCGAGGGCTATTGGCGCAGCGAGACGCGCACCTGGGCCGAGCCGCTCGAGGTGTTGCGTCTCGCCGACTATCGCGCCGCGCGCGGCGACAAGCTGACCGCCTATCTGCCGCTGACGATGGACGGGCGCCCGCTGCTGGTGGTGCTCGACTCGCAGTTCGTCGCCGAGCTGCTCGACCTGTTCTTCGGCGGCACCGGCGACGTCTCGCCGACGCTGGCGCTCGAGTTCACCCCCGCCGCCGACGTGCTGGCGCAGCGAGTCGCCGCCGCGATGGCGCGCACCTTGCAGGGCGCGTGGGAGCCGCTCGCGCGCGCGCAGTTCGGCGCCGAGCGGTGCGAGCTGGGCTCCAACCTGATCCAGGGGATCGAGGGCGACGACGTGGTGATCTCCACCCGCTTCGGCCTCGCGCGGGGCAGCGCCAAGCCGCTGTTCGTGGACGTGCTCTACCCCGTCGCGACGCTCAAGCCGCACACCGTGGCGCTCACCGGCAAGGTGGTGGCCAAGCCCGCCGAGGTCGACGCCGAGTGGCGCACCCAGCTCACCCGCGCCGCGATGGGCGTGCGGCTGCCGGTGCGCTCGGTGCTGGCCGAGCCGACCATCTCGCTCGCCAAGCTGATGGATCTCAAGGAAGGCGACGTCATCCCGATCAGCTTCGGCCCCGACGTGCCGATCGTGATCGGCGGCGTCGCGCTCGGCATGGGCACGGTCGGCACCTCCAACGGTCGCGCCGCGATCCGCATCTCCAAGCTCGAAGGACCCCTGCTATGAACGACATGACGAGCGGCTTCACGATCGACGCGGCGGTCGCCGCCAACCTGCGCATGCTCCAGGACGTCGACGTCAAGCTGACGGTGGAGATCGGCTCCACCACCTTGTCGCTGCGCGAATTGCTCGCGCTCGGTGAGGCCAGCGTGATCGAGCTCGACCGCCAGGCGGGCGAATTGCTGGATGTTCTGGTTAACGGCACGTTGATCGGACGCGGCGAAGTCGTCACGGTGGGCGACCGCTTCGGGGTGAAGATGACCGAGCTGGTCGCGCCCGAGAAGCGGGGCTGAAGGGCGACGCGCGTATGATGTGGACCTATATCCTCAAGCTGGTGGTGCTGCTGCCGCTGGTCTGCGGCTTGATGATCGGGTGCCTGTATCTGTGGCGGCGGCTCGAGACGCGGCTGCCGGGCAAGACCGCGACCCGGATGATCGCGGTGCGCGAGACGATGATGATCTCGCCGGGGCTGCGACTCGCGGTGATCGACTTCGAGGGCAGCCGCCTGCTCGTCTCGGTCGGGCGCGGCGGCGTGACGCTGGTCGACAAGACGCCCGCCACCGCCGAGGGCGCCGCCGCGCCGGCCGACCCGGTCGAGGCGGCGCGCGCGCTGGCGCGGGAGTTCCGCCGGTGAGCGGGGGTGATGTCGCGATCGCTGCCCTCTCCTTCCGTCATCCTGGACTCGTCTCAGGATCCACCGTGCCGCAGGGCTGGACGCCGCGGCACGGCCGGCGACGTGGATCCTGAAACAAGTTCAGGATGACGCTGGGAAGGAGGATGCGGATGCCGATGATGCAACAGAATTACACCGTCACGCGCACCGGCGGCACCGCGGCGCTGATCCGCGCGCGCGCGGCCAAGCGCCAGCACGCCTGGCGCGTGCTGCTCGCGCTCGCCGCCATCGCGGTGATGCTGTGCGTCGCCTTCCCCGCGCTCGCCCAGACGGGACCCGCCGCGCCACCCCCGGGCGCGCCCGCGGCGCCCGCGCCGGGCGTCGGCGATGCGGTCGATCGCGCGCTCGGCCAGCTCTCGCGCGGTGATGCCTCGAGCACCCCTGGCAACGGCTCGCTGTCGCTGTCGCTGCAGGTGCTCATCATCATGGGGCTGCTCACGATCCTGCCCGGGATCGTGCTGATGATGACGAGCTTCACCCGGATCATCATCGTGCTGTCGATCCTGCGTCAGGCCATGGGGCTGCAGCAGACCCCGCCCAACCAGGTGCTGATCGGCCTCTCGCTGTTCCTCAGCTTCTTCGTGATGGCGCCCGCGATCAACCAGATCAACACCACTGCGATCCAGCCCTATTCGCAGGGTCGCATCGGCGGCACGCAGCTGATCCAGGCCGCCGGCGCGCCGCTCCACGCCTTCATGGAGAAGCAGACGCGGGTGAAGGATGTCACCATGTTCGCCGAGATGGCCAAGTCCGGCCCCTATGCCAGCCCGCGCGACATCCCCTATTCGGTGCTGCTCCCGGCGTACGTGACCTCCGAGCTGAAGACCGCCTTCCAGATCGGCTTCCTCGTCTTCCTGCCCTTCATCGTGATCGACCTGGTGGTGGCCACCGTGCTGATGGCGCTGGGCATGGCGATGCTGAGCCCGACGATCATCTCGCTGCCGTTCAAGCTGCTGCTGTTCGTGCTGGTCGACGGCTGGGCGCTGACGATGGGGAGCCTCGCGAACAGTTTCGCGACCTAGCGGTAGAATTGCGTTAACCAAGTTACGCCATAGCGTGCCTGTCCCACATCCCGCCGTCGGGGTGACGCCATAGAGAGCCCGCATGCACCCGCTCGTCGACGCCGATTATTTCCTGACCGTCGCCAACCAGACGATGTGGGTGCTCGCGCTCGTCGCCGCGCCGCTGCTGATCCCGGCGCTGCTGTCGGGGCTGATCCTCGGCATGGTCCAGGCCGCCACCTCGATCAACGAGCAGACGCTGAGCTTCGTCCCCAAGCTGGTGGTGGTGGCGGTGTCGATCATGGTGTTCGGCGCGATGATCCTGGGGCTGCTGAGCGACTTCACCACCGAGATCTTCGCGCGCATCCCCGATCTGGTGCGGTGAACGCTTGATCGTGCTGCGCCCTCCCTCCTCTCTTCTGTTCCCCGGCGAAGGCCGGGGCCCAGGTGGGGGACGTTTCGTGCCAGCCACAGCGCTCCACCCAGCTGGGCCCCGGCCTTCGCCGGGGAACGGGTTCGTGAGGATGGCGCATTACTGTCTCACGCGCCATGCTCCTGCGTTCGCAGGAACACGTCACATCGAGGCTGCCCGCTAGATGCTCGGCTTCGGCCTCGCGATCGAGCCCCAGCTGTGGGCGATGATCTTCGTGATGGTCCGCGTCGGCGCGGCGTTCGTCGCCGCGCCGGTGTTCAGCAACGTCTCGGTGCCGCTCACCGTGCGGGTCGCGCTCTCGGGCGCGATCGCGGTGCTGG
This sequence comes from Sphingomonas citri, assembly GCF_019429485.1. GTDB lineage: Bacteria > Pseudomonadota > Alphaproteobacteria > Sphingomonadales > Sphingomonadaceae > Sphingomonas > Sphingomonas citri. The sequence continues at coordinate 4,894 of NZ_JAHXZN010000021.1, forward strand.
TGCTCGGCACCACGCCGGTGCAGGTGCCGCAGAGCGTGTTCGCGCTCGCCACCTTCGTCGCGGTCGCGGCCGAGGCGCTGGTCGGGCTGGCGCTCGGCTTCGTGCTCCAGGTCGCCTTCGCCGCGCCCCTGGTGGCGGGCGAGATCATCGGCGGCTCGATGGGGATCGGCTTCGCCAACATGATCGACCCCAATTCGGGTCGCTCCAGCCCCGCGATCGGCCAGTTCCTGTCGATCCTGCTGACGCTTCTCTTCCTCTCGCTCGACGGGCACCTGGTGCTGGTCGACCTGGTGGTGCGCAGCTACCGCGCGCTGCCGCCCGGCGCCTCCTGGCTCGCCGCGGACCAGCTGCGCGACATCGCTTTGTTCGGCGGCTACGCCTTCCTCGCCGGGCTGCTGCTGGCGCTGCCGGTGGGTTTCCTGCTGCTGTGCCTCAACCTCGTGATGGGGATGGTGTCGCGCTCGGCGCCGTCGCTCAACCTGTTCGCGGTCGGCCTGCCGGTCAGCCTCGCGGTCGGCGTGGTGAGCCTCGCGATCGCGCTGCCGGCGATGGGTGATTACATGCAGGTGATCATCCGCGAGGGCCTCGCCGCGGCGCAGAGCCTCGTGCTGGCGGGGGCGCGCTGATGTCGGAGGGTGGCGACAAGACAGAAGCCCCGACCGACAAGCGTCGCAAGGACGCACGCGAGAAGGGCAACATCCTCAAGAGCCGCGACCTCGCCACCGCCCTGGTGGTGCTGGCGGGCGTGACCTGGCTGCTGTTCTTCGGCCCCGGCCTGCTCGCCGCCTGCCGCGCGGTGATGGCGTCCAGCTTCACCTTCGGGCGCGCCGACGTCGAGGATTTCGCCCCGTGGCGCCCACTGGTCGAGGCGGGATGGAAGCTGGCGGTGCCGCTCGGCTCGCTGTTCGCGATCAGCATGGTCGCCGCGGTGGTGAGCCAGGCGGGGCTCGGCAGCTTCGGCTGGAACGGCTCGCTGATGGCGCCCAAGGCGTCGCGCATCAACCCGGCCTCGGGGCTCAAGCGCATCGTCGGCATGTCGGGCTGGATCGAGCTCGGCAAGTCGCTGCTCAAGGTGATCCTGCTCGGCACCATCGGCGCCTGGATGCTGTGGAAGACCGCGCATTTCAGCTTCGGCCTCGCCGCCTCCAACCTGCCCGTGGCGCTCGCCGGGCTGGGCGCGACGATGACGAACGTGCTGCTCGTCATGGCGATGGGTCTGGTCGCGATCGCGCTGGTCGACGTGCCCACCCAGGTGCTGCAGCTGCTGCGCAAGCTGCGCATGACCAAGCAGGAAGTGCGCGACGAGCACAAGGAGAGCGAGGGCAATCCCGAGATGAAGGGGCATCTGCGCGCCAAGCAGCGCGCGATGCTCTCGGGCGGCATGCGCCAGGCGCTGACCGAGGCGCACGTGGTGCTGACCAACCCGACGCACTTCGCGGTGGCGCTGCGCTACGACCGCGGGCGCGACCAGGTGCCGGTGGTGGTGGCCAAGGGGCGCAACGCCACCGCGCTGGCGATCCGCGAGGCCGCCGCCGAGATGAGTCTGCCGGTGCTCGAATATCCGGCACTGGCCCGCGCGGTCTATTACACCAGCCGCGAGGGGCAGGAGGTGCGCGACGATCTGTACGTCGCGATCGCCACCGTGCTCGCCTTCGTCTTCGGGCTCAACGAGCGCGCCGGCGGGCGCCTGCCGCCGGTCGACGTTCCCATCACCGCGCGGTTCGACGAACATGGCAAGAAACAGGGGTAAAGCTCCGCCGGCAGCGGTCGTTTAGAGAGGCATCATGGCGACGACGATCAGCAGCACCAGCAGCAGCACGGCGACGACCGCCACGACGTCGACGACCAAGACGTCGTCGACCTCGTCGGTCAACCAGTCGGCGGCCAACTCGGTCCTCACCTCGCTCGGCTCGGGCTCGGGGGTCGATACCGGCGCGCTCGTCACCCAGCTGGTCGACGCGCAGTTCGCGCAGAAGCGCGCGCAGCTCACCTCGAAGAGCGACACGCTCACCGCGCAGATCTCGGGCGTGGCGACACTCAAGAGCACCATCTCGGACTTCACCAAGGCGCTGGAGAACCTCGTCGAGGGCGGCACGCTGGCGACCCAGCCGAACAGCTCGATGAGCGGCGTCGCCACCGCCAGCGCCGTCCCGGGCACCTCGGCCTCCGGGCTCAACAGCAGCGTCACCGTCAACGCGCTCGCCACCGCGCAGATCGCCACCAGCGCCAAGATCGCGTCGCCGTCCACCGCCACCTTCGGCACCGGCACGCTGACGCTGACGCTCGGCACCGCCACCACCAGCGGCGGTGCGATGACCGGCTTCACCGCTGGCACCAACGCCGACGGCTCGGCCAAGTCGTTCGCGATCGCGATCGACTCGAGCAACAACTCGCTGTCGGGCATCGCCGCCGCGATCAACGCCAAGAAGGCGGGCGTCACCGCCACGGTGATCAACGACGCCGACGGCGGCGCCTATCTCTCGCTCAAGGGCACCACCGGCGCGGCGCAGGCCTTCACGCTGGCGGCGAGCGACCCGGCCGGCGCGCTGGCGCAGTTCGACACCGGTTTCGGCACCGGCAACAAGACGACCGTCTCGAGCCAGGCGGGCAACGCCAAGCTCGTCGTCGACGGCGTCGCGGTCGAGCGCGGCAGCAACGAGGTCAGCGACCTGATCGCGGGCGTCAAGCTCAGCCTGACCGGCACCGGCACCACCAATCTCACCTCGACTCGCCCCGATAGCGCGCTGTCGAGCGCGGTGAAGGACTTCGTCGACACCTACAACCAGGTGCTGGGCGTGGTGAAGGAGCAGACCGACGCGATCAACGGCCAGCTCCGCGCCGACCCCGCCGCCAAGACGCTGCTGCGCACGCTGCAGGGGCTGACCAGCCGCGTGCTGCTGCCCGGCGCCGCGACGGGTACGCCCGCGACGCTCGCCGCGATCGGCGTGCGCACCACGCGCACCGGCGAGCTCGAGGTCGACGACAACGCGCTGACCAGCGCGATGAAGAACGCGCCCGAGGCGGTCGAGGCGATGTTCACCAAGAGCAGCAGCGGCGCGACCGGGCTGTACGCCGCGATGAAGTCGCTCGACCTCAACACCGGCAGCACGATCTACGGCCTGGGCGCCTCGTCCAAGCGCTTCCTCCAGGCGCAGTCCGACCTGGGCAAGCAGAAGAGCACCGTCGACGACCAGGCGACGAAGATGACGACGCGGCTGACGCAGCAGTTCTCCAGCATGAACGCGCGCGTCTCCGCCTACAAGGCCACGCAGTCGTTCATGCAGCAGCAGATCGACAATTGGACGAAGTCGACGGGTTGAGCGAGAAATAGACGACGATGGCCTATGCTTCCGCCCTGCTGCGCGATCCGGCGCGCACCTATCGCGAGATCGACCTCGCCGGCCGCACCGCCGCGGCCGACGGCCCCGCACTCGTCCAGCTATTGTACGAGGAGCTCACCCAGGCGCTGCGCGTCGCCGCCTGGGCGGCGGACAACCGCCAGTTCGCCACGCGCAGCGAGCGCGTGACGCGCGCCACCGCGATCCTGTTCGCACTCGAGGCGAACCTTGACTTCGATCGCGGCGGCGATGTCTCGCGCACGCTGGCGCGTTTCTACGCCGGCTGCCGCCGCCAGGTGGTGGACGCCAGCATCGGCACCGACGGCGAGCCGTTCCGCGCGGTGGCGTCGGAGCTGGAGGAGATCGCCGCGGCGTGGCGGATGGCCCGCGCGGCGTGAGGAGAGCAGGTTGAGGCCTTCTCCCCTCCCCTTCAGGGGAGGGGGCGGGGGTGGGGCTTCGCCGCGAGCGCCGCGCCGGTGGAGAGACCCCACCCCAACTCCTCCCCTGAAGGGGAGGGGCTTGATCGCTTGAACGCGACGTCACCGCACCAGATCGCGGTACTCCGGGTGGCGCTCGATGAAGGCGCGCACGAAGGGGCATTGCGGCACCACGCGCAGGCCCTGGTCGCGCGCGGAATCCAGCGCGGCGCGGATCAGCCGCGAGCCCACCCCGCGCCCCTCGATCGCGGGCGGCACCAGGGTGTGCGTGAACACGATCGTGTCGCCCTCGAGCTGATAGGCCGCGACCGCGCGCTCGCCCCCGACCGAGAGCTCGAACTCCTGCTCGGAGCGATGGTCGCGGACCCGCTCGACGCTCACTGCCCGGGCGCCGCCGCAGGCGCGTCGGGCGCGCGTGCCACCGAGGCGGCGGGCGTGGCCTTCGCCTCCACCGTCGGTGCCGCGCCATCGGCGGGCTCGCGCTCGCACGCGGCGAGCAGCGCCGCGGCGCCGAAGGTGAAGAGCGCGAGGTTCGGGCGCGGGGTCATCGGTCGTCCTGAGAGCATGCCCGCATTACGCCCCGCCCCCGTCGCGCGTTCCCCGATCGCCTCCCCGACCGCGTCGCCACGCCGGTTGCCCTCGGCCGCGCGCGCGCCTAGGTCGGGCGCGCCCATGGCGCTCGACCCGCTTCCCCAGCTTCAGACGATCTTCGGCTTTCCCGCCTTCCGCGGCGTGCAGGAGCAGGTCGTCACGCGCGTGCTCGCGGGCGAGCGCACGCTCGCGGTGATGCCGACCGGCGCGGGCAAGTCGCTCTGCTACCAGCTGCCCTCGGCCATGCTGGAGGGGACGTGCGTGGTCGTCAGCCCGCTGATCGCGCTGATGCACGACCAGCTCCGCGCCGCCACCGCGATCGGCCTGCGCGCCGCGACGCTGACCAGCGTCGACGAGAACAAGGCCGAGACGCGCGGGCGCTACCTCGATGGCGGCCTCGACCTGCTGTACGTCGCGCCCGAGCGCGCCTCCACCGCCGACTTCCGCGACCTGCTCGAGCGCGGCCGCCCCGCGCTGTTCGCGATCGACGAGGCGCATTGCGTCAGCGAATGGGGCCACGACTTCCGCCCCGACTATCGCCTGCTGCGCCCGCTGCTCGACGCCTTCCCCGAGGTGCCGCGGCTGGCGCTGACCGCCACCGCCGACGCGCACACCCGCGCCGACATCCTCGAGCAGCTCGGCATCCCGCACGAGGGCATGATCGTCGCGGGGTTCGACCGGCCGAACATCCGCTACGCGATCCGCCCCAAGGACAACAGCACGCGCCAGATCGCCGACGTGGTGCGCGACACGCCCGGCCCCGGCATCGTCTACGTCCAGACCCGCGCCGCGACCGAGAAGATGGCGGCGCAGCTCACCGCGATCACCGGGCGCCCGGTGCGCGCCTATCACGCCGGGCTCGACCCGGCGGTGCGCGCGCGCAACCAGGCCGATTTTGTCGCCTCGGAGGACATGGTGATGTGCGCCACGGTCGCCTTCGGCATGGGGATCGACAAGCCCGACGTCCGCTTCGTCGCGCACGCCGGCCTGCCCAAGTCGATCGAGGCCTATTACCAGGAGACCGGTCGCGCCGGGCGCGACGGCGACCCCGCGGTGGCGCATCTCTTCTGGGGCGCGGAGGATTTCGCGCGCGCGCGGCAGCGCATCGGCGAGGTGGAACAGCACCGCCAGCCGGGCGAGCGCCAGCGACTCGCCGCGCTCGGCGCGCTGGTGGAGACCGCGGGGTGCCGCCGCGCCATCCTGCTGCGCCACTTCGGCGAGCACCCGCCCGAGCGCTGCGGCAATTGCGACAATTGCCTGTCGCCCCCCGCCGCGCTCGACGCCACCGAGACCGCGCGCAAATATCTCTCCGCGGTGTTCCGCACCGGGCAGATGTTCGGCGCGACCTATATCGAGCAGGTGCTCACCGGCCAGTCGAGCGAGCGCAGCCTGATGAACGGGCACGAGCAATTGTCGGTCTGGAACATCGTCGACGGCGAGGAAGTGGCGCTGCTCAAGCCGGTCGGGCGCGCGCTGCTGCTCAAGGATGCCTTGCGCACCAACCATCACGGCGGGCTCGAGTTCGGTCCGGCCGCGCGCGCGCTGCTCAAGGGCGAGGCGACGCTGCCGCTGGTCGAGCCGCCCAAGCGCGAGCGCCGCCGCGGCGGGCGCGCGGGCGCGACGCCCAACCCGGTCGACGATCCCGTGTTCGAGGCGCTGCGCGCGTGCCGGCGCGAGCTGGCGAAGGAGGCGGGGGTGCCGCCCTACGTGATCTTCCACGACTCGGCGCTGCGCGAGATGGCGTCGCTGCGCCCGACCTCGCTCGCCGCGCTGGGCCGGATCGCGGGGGTGGGGCAGCGCAAGCTCGACGCCTACGGCCAGGCGTTCCTCGACGTGCTGAAGGGAGCGGGGTAAGCCTCGATCCTCCCCCTGCAGGGGGAGTGCGGGCTTTGGCTTGCCCCCGGCGAGCCAAGATGGTGTCCGGGGGACACCATCTCGCCCGCACTGTCAGCGCGTCAGCGCTGACGGAGGGGTGACCGGCCGGCGAGGGTCGGTGGACTCACCACCGGCGACACCCCTCCGTCAGCCCTGCGGGCTGCCACCTTCCCTCAAAGGGGAGGAACTTCAGGCCAGGCCCCTCGCGGCGACTTCATATGCGCGGTGTTGTCTTCCCCCTCGCCGTCGCGTCCGCTTCGCGCTAAGGCGCCGCTCTCCCGCGACGGGACGATCGGGATCAGTGACGCGGCGATCCGGCCGCGCTAGAGGCACCTTCCTATGTTGCGCATCATCGACGAGACGATCGCGGTCGCGCCGCAGATCCGGCCCGAGGACCTGCCCGCCATCGCCGCCGCCGGCTACAAAGCCGTCGTCAACAACCGCCCCGACGGCGAGGAACCCGGCCAGCCCGACGGCGAGTCGATCCGCGCCGCGGCCGAGGCGGCGGGGCTGCGCTACACCGCCATCCCGGTCACCCATGCCGGCTTCTCGCTGCCGCAGGTCGAGGCGATGAGCGCGGCGCTGGCCGAGGCCGGCGGCCCGGTGCTGGCCTATTGCCGCTCGGGCACGCGCTCGTGCAACCTGTGGGCGCTCGCCGGCGCGGCGCGCGGCGACGACGCCGACTCGCTCACCGCCAAGTCGGCGGCGGCCGGCTATGACCTCACCAACCTGCGTCCCCTGCTCGACGCGGTGGCGCGGCGCGGCTGAGCCGGCACGATGGGGCTGGCGGCATGGCTCGGCCTCGGCCGGGCGCACCGGATGATGCGATCGGTCGACGAGGCGATCGAGGCGGTCGGCGTCGCGCTGCCGCGCTTCGCCGCCTTCGACGCGGTGATCGCCGAGGACGGCCGCGCCGCGCTGGTGATCGACACGACCGGGGTAATCGCGCTGGTGCTGGTGCGCGGCGCGCGGGTGCGCGCGCGCGTGATCGAGTGGGCGATGGTGCGCCAGACATACGCGGGCATCCTGGTCGAGACCGGTGACCGCGGCTTCGGCGACGTGCTGCTGGCGGGGGTGAGCGCGATCGACGTCCGCCGCCTCGGCATGCCGCCCTTGCCGCAGCGCGAGCCCGCCACGATCGTGGGGACGCTCGAGACCGCCTGAGCGCGGGGCCGCTAATCTCGGCGTTGGTGTATCGGAACGCAGCTATCCTCCCCTCATAGGGAAGGGTCTACCGCTCGCGGTGACCCGCTCCGACCGAACGCATCCCGCCCGCTCACGCCGCGCGACGCGGCACCGGCTGGTTGAGCCACTCGAGGTCGAACGCCGCGTCGAACTGGAGCCCCGCGCGGCCCTCGTCGTCGACCCAGCGCACCGTCGCCGCCAACGCCAGCCCGTCCTCCAGCTCCAGCGCGACCGGATAGCCGATCGCCGCCGCGGGCAGGTCGACGCCGTCGACCATCGCCCCCGCCGGCGAGATGTTGCGCACGCGCACCTCGGCACGCTCACCCGCCAGCTCGAGCCGCGCCGAGCGCAGCACGCGGTGGCGCGGCGCGCGGCTGGTCTTGTGCCCGATCGGCACCGCATAGCCCTCCGCCGCGTCGAGCTGCGCGCGCACGGTGCCGGCGTCGGCCGGGCGACCGTAGACATAGCCCTGGATGTGGCTGCACCCCAGCCCGCGGATCAGCACGATCTCGTCCTGCTGCTCGACCCCTTCCGCGGTGGTCTCCATGCCGAGCGTCTCGGCCAGGCTGACGATCGCGCGGATGATCGCGGCGTTGCGGTTGCCCGGCTGGATCGCGCCGCGCACGAAGCTCTGGTCGATCTTGATCTTGTCGAACGGCGCCTTGCGCAGATAGCCGAGGCTGGAATAGCCGGTGCCGAAGTCGTCGAGCGCGAGCCGCACGCCCAGCGCCTTGAGCGCGCGGAACATCTGCTCCGACGAGGCATCCTCGTTGAGGAACACGCCCTCGGTGATCTCCAGCTCGAGCCGGTGCGGCGCCAGCCCCGTCGCGGCCAGCGCGCCCGCCACCAGCGCCGGCAGCCGGGGGTTGGCGAACTGGATCGGCGAGACGTTGACCGCGACCCGGACGTGATCGGGCCAGGTCGCCGCCTCGGCGCAGGCGGTATCCAGCACCCAGGCGCCGATCGCCTCGATCAGCCCGCACTCCTCCGCCACCGGGATGAACTCGGCCGGGCTCACCGCCCCGCGCTGCGGATGATCCCAGCGGACCAGTGCCTCATAGCCCATGATGCGCGCGTCGGCGGTGGACACCACCGGCTGGTAGGCGAGGCGGAACTCGCCCGCGGCGAGCGCGCGGCGCAGATCGTCCTCCAGCCGCTTGCGGTTCTGCGCGCCGTGGAGCAGCTCCTCGCGGTAGAAACGGTGGACGCCGCGCCCGTCGGCCTTGGCGGCATAGAGCGCGAGATCGGCGTTGCGCACCAGCTCCTCCTGCCCCGCGCCGTCGGCGGGGGCGATCGCGACGCCGACCGAGCAGCCGATCGACAGGGTCGAGCGGTCGATGTGATAAGGCAGCGACAGGGCCGCGATCACGCGCTGCGCCAGCGCGCCGAGCCGGTCGCGGTCGCCCTCGTTGGGGACGATCACCTTGAACTCGTCGCCGCCGAGACGCCCGACCAGACCGGCGTCGCCGATGGTGCGCTGCAGCCGCTGCGCCACTTCCTTGAGCAGCTCGTCGCCGACCTGGTGGCCGAGCGTGTCGTTGACCGCCTTGAAGCGGTCGAGGTCGAGCAGGAACAGGCCCGTGGGGTGGGTGCCGCCCGCCTGCGCCTGCGCCAGCGTCTGCTCGAGCGCCAGGCGCATGCGCTGGCGGTTGGCGATACCGGTCAGCGCGTCGAACAGCGCGAGCCGCTTGATCTCGGCCTCGGCGCGGCGCTGCTCGGTCAGGTCCGAGCCCGCGCCGATGAAGCCCTGGAAGCGGTCGAGCTCGTCGCGCGCGGGGCGGCCCGAGATCGACCACCAGCGCTCGGCGCCGCTGCCCCCCGCGGCCGGGCGCACCGAATAATCGGTGAAGGAGGTGCGCGACGAGAGGTGGAAGCTCAGCGTTCGCTCGGTCTCGACCCAGGCTGAATCGACTCGGAACACGTCGGTGAGCGCGGCGCCGATCGGCTCGATGCCGAGCGTGCGCAGCTCGCGCGCGACCTTGTCGGAGAGATAGGTGAGCCGGCCGCGGCGGTCGCTCTGCCAGAACCAGCCGGCGCCGTGCGCCTCATATTCGGCGACGAGGCGGCTGTCGCGCCGCTCGGCGTCGCGGCGCTGCCGCCGCTCGGCCAGCGCGCGCTGGCGGGCGAGCGCGGCGCGCACCACCGCGAGCGCCACCAGCGCGGCGCCGCCGAGCGCGAGCGCGGCCGGCAGCGGCGCGGCGCC
>NZ_JAHXZN010000022.1 GCF_019429485.1 Sphingomonas citri
GCGGCGCTCACGCGCGCCACCAGCCGAGCCGCGGGTCGGCGAGCCAGCGCCGCACCAGCCCGCGCCCGCTCACCGCGACGCCCTCGTCGACCAGCTCGACCCGCGCGCCGGGCAGCAGCGCGCGCAGCCGCGCCGCGACGTGCGCCTGGGTCGCGGCGACGCGGCGCGCGGCGATCCGCTCCACCGCGCCGCTCACGCGCGCGCCTCCGCGAGCAGGCGCAGCGTCCGGTGCGGACGCCACAGCGCGGTCACCGCCGCGGGCAGCGGCGTCGCGCCGCCGCGGTCGGCGAAGAGATAGGCCGCGAGCAGCACCGCGCCGTGGCGCAGCGCCGCCGGCAGCCCCGCCCAGTCGCCCGCCAGCCCGGCGGTGAAGGTGATCTCGACCGGCGCGGCGCTGCGAACCCAGCCGGTGCCCTGCTCGTCGATGTCGACCATCGCGGCGGCGGGCGCCTCGACGTGGCGCACCGGGCGCGCCGGCAGCGGCTGCCACGCGGCGCGCGCGGGCAGCGCGGCGACCAGCGCGCGCGCGATCAGCACCTGGCCGAGGAACAGCTCGGCGGCGCCGAGCGCGGTCTCGACCAGCGCGAGCGCGAGCGCGTCGTCGTCGGTGGCGGCGGCGCGCAGCTCGGCGCGCAGCGCGGCCAGCGCGGCGGCGCGATCGGCCTCGCCCAGCACCACCGCGCCGGGCGCGCCGCTGAGGATCGGCATGACGGATCTCCTGATACGACGGAGGGGGGGGCCGGGTCGGCATTCCACCGATCCTCCCGTGGAAGGGAAGTGCGGGGCGCGACGGGGGGGTGTCACCGGTGGTGAGCTTCGAGGCCCCCACGACTGGCGACACCCCTCCGTCAGGCCTTCGGCCTGCCACCTCCCCTGCAAGGGAAGGATGGAGGCTCGTTCTCGGCGAGGGCGGGTGTCCACGAGCGCGCCGGTGCGTGGGCGGAGAGCCCCCTCCACCACGCTGCGCATGGCCTCCTCCCCGCCCCGTGGGGAGGGTCTAGCCCCTCACTTCTCCACGAACTTCAGCAGCTTGATCGCGTCGCTGTCGCTCACGCAGCCGGCCACGCGCCGCGTCGCGTAGAAGGTGACGAAGGGCTTGTTGCTGTACGGGTCGCGCAGCACCGCGGTGTCGCCGCGGTCGGCGATCAGATAGCCCAGCCGGAAGTTGCCGAAGGCGATCGCGGCGCTGCCCGCCGCCACGTCGGGCATGTCCTCCGCCTCCACCACGGGATAGCCCAGCAGCGTCGCGGGCTGCGCCGCGGCCAGTCCGGGCTGCCACAGGAACTGGCCGTCGCGCGTCTTCACCTTGCGCACCTGCGCGGCGGTGGCGGCGTTCATCACGAAGCACGCGCCCTGGCGATAGGGTGCGCGCAGCGCCTGGACGAGGTCGATCAGCCGATCGGCGGGATCGCCCGCGAAGCCGCCCGCCGCGCCGGTCGCGAGATATTGCAGCGTGCCGAACGCGCGCGCGCCGTCCGCCGCGGCGCTCGCCGGCGAGGTGAGGAAGCCGCGCGGCCGCCCCACGCCGCTGCCGGTGACGAAGGCGGCGCCCTCGGCCTTGGCGAACTCGGTCGCGATCTCGCCGGCGAGCCAGGCCTCGCTGTCGAACAGCGCGTCGTCGAGCATCGCCTGGCTCGCGCTGGGATTGGCGTAGAGCTCGCCGCCCGGCGGGACCAGCTCGTGGAAGGTCGGCGTCGCGGTGACCGGGCGCGGGTCGGTCTCGCCGGCCCAGCCCGCGGGCGTGCCGCCGCTGGTGATCAGCTTGCGATAGCCCGCGCTGCCGACCTGGACCACGTTGGCGATGGCGCGGATCGGGCTGCGGCTGACGAGCTGCGCGTCGATCGTGCCGTCGAGCTGGGTCGGGATCACCACCCCGCCCTGCTCGCCGGTGGTGCCGGTGAAGGCCTTGGTCTCCAGCGTGGCGCCGGTGCGGACATAGCGCGCGAAGGCGTCGTCGCCCTCCGGTCTCGCGCCCTCCAGCAGCGGGCGCGCGTCGACGGTGTCGGTCATGGTCGGTCTCCTTCTCGGTTGGAAAGCTGTGGCGGAGGCGCCGCGCCCGCGGGCACGGCCGGTGGCGGCGAGCGACGACGGGAACGCTGGAACGGTCGCTCCCCGCGTCCTCGCGGGAGCGTCACGACGGGGCCGTGCCGAGTGCGTCGAAGATCGGCGCCGCCGGGTCCTCCGCCCACCAGTCGACCAGTGCCCGCGGCTGCATCGGCACCGCGACGAGGCTGACCTCGACCAGATCGGCCGCGACGATCGCGCGGTGCGCGCCCTGGCGGACGACCCGCGCGCGATACGCCACCGAGAAGCCCGGCAGCGCGCCGCGCCGCACCGCGCGCGCCACCGCCGCGTCGTCGACCCGCGCCGCCACCAGCAGTCCGCACGCGTCCGGCGCGAGCCGCAGCAGCGCGCCCACCGGCGCGCCGCGGTGCTGGCACAGCAGCGGCACGAGCCGCGGCGCCGCGCCGAACACGCCCGCGCGGAGCACGTCGCCGGCGCGGTCGACGCGGTCCCACCATGCGGCATAGCCGCCGCAGCGCAGGCCGCCGCTCACTTGCCGTCCCCGCCGAGGTCGACGCCGAGCCGCATCGCCAGCCCGAGCAGCAGCAGCGCGCCGAGCGTGCGCGTCACCCAGCCGAGCAGCGCGCGCCACGCCGAGCGCTTCGCCGCGCGCCACGTCTGCAGCAGCTCGCGCAGCGCGGCGACGTCGCCCGCCGCGCCCGCGTCGGCCAGCCCGAGCCGGGTGAGCGCGCGCGTCGCGCCCAGCTCGCCGGCCTGTTCCGCCACCGCGCGCAGCCCGGCCGGGTCGGCGCCCTCGGCCGCCAGCTGCGCGAGCAGCTGCGCCAGCACCGCGGCGCTGCCCGCGTCGTGCGGCGCGCTCATCGCCAGTCCACCATCGCGCGCTTCTCCTCGGGCGAGAGGAAGTCCGCCGCCGCCGCCATCCGCCACAGCCGCTCGCGGTCCTCCGCCAGCGCGGGGACGCGGTCGAGGTCGACGCGCAGCGCCGCCTCGCCGCACCAGCGGGCCAGCCCGGCGCCGAGCCCGGTGAGGATCGCGTCGGCGAGCGGCAGCACGGTCAGCCGCCACAGAGCGCGATTGGCCTCGGCGTAATTGGCGTGGGTCGAGTCGCCGGGCAGGCCGAGCAGCATCGGCGGCACCCCGAACGCCAGCGCGATCTCGCGCGCCGCCGCCGCCTTGGTGCCGGCGAAGTCCATGTCGGCGGGGGTGAGGCTGAGCGGCTGCCACGTCAGCCCGCCCTCCAGCAGCAGCGGGCGGCCGGCGTTGCTCGCGCCGGCGAAGCCAGCGTCCATCTCGTCGCGCAGCCGGCGGAACTGGTCGGGCGAGAGCGCCGCGCCGTCGCGCGCGTCGTACACCAGCGCGCCGGAGGGCCGTGCGGCATTGTCGAGCAGCGCCTTGCTCCACGCCGCCGCGGCATTGTGGATCGCCACCGCGGGCGCGGCGGCGGCGAGGCAGCCCAGGCCGTAATGGTCGTCGAGCGGGTGGAAGCGGCGCAGGTGGATCAGCGCCTCGGGCGCGAGCCGCGTGGCGCGCGCGCCGACGCGGTAGAGGAAGGCGGCGGGCCAGCCGTCGGCGCCGAGCTCGACGCTCACCCGCTCGGGCCGCAGCGGGTAGAGCGCGGCGGGCGCGCCCGCGCCGTCGCGCAGCGGCTGGACGAAGGCGTTGCCGTGGAGCAGCAGCTGCGCCGCGACGGTCTCCAGCAGCCCGGGCGCGGCGACCAGCCCGCGCAGCGCGTCGTCGTCGCAGGCGAGCGGGGCGCTGGCGACGCTCTCGGCGACGAGCCGCACCGCGCGCTGCGCGATGGCGTTGCCGAGATAGCCAGCGCGCACCTGCGCCTCATAGCCCTGCGGCCAGACGGCGGGCGGCGGCGGCGCGGCGAGACCCGACGCGCGCGCGAGCGGTGGCCGCGCCGCCGCAGGGGCGGGCGCGGTCTTGCGGAACCAGGCCATGGGAGGGTCTCCTCGGATGATGGTGTCGGCGGCGGCGGCAGGCGGCAGGCGGCAGGCGGCGCGAGGTGTTCGGCTTTCGGCGTTTGGCGCTCAACGCACCGCGCTCGGCGTCCGGCGCTCGGCGACGATGTCGACCGAAAGGATCGCCTCGACGGCGCGTTCCCTCACCCCGGCCGGCATGGTGCGGCCATCCGCCGCACCCACCACTCAACCGTCAACCCCGCGCAGGCGGGGATCCAGACGCGCGGACCGTCGGGGGAGCCGCCACGTCAGCGCGTATGGGTCCCTGCCGCCGCAGGGATGACGAGGGAGCGGTCATAGCGACGTCAGGCGAGTCACGGTCGACGCGGCGCAGGTCCTGTTCCCGCCGTGACCGACGCAGAGGGGAACCGCGGCCCGCGCGTGGCCACCTACCGCCGCTTCAGCAGCGTCTCCACGCTGTCGTCGACGGTGCCGACCTTGCCCGGCTCGTGCCCCGCCTCTTTCTCCAGCGCGGCGCGGATCGCCTCGATCTGGCGGTCGGTCATATGCTCGATGCCGATGAACTCGCCGCGCGCGCGGTCGAGCGCGCGGATGAGCTCGTCGAGCTTGGCCTGCACCGCCGCGGCGTCGCGGTTCTGCGAGTTCTGGATCACGAACACCATCAGGAAGGTCACCAGCGAGGTGCCGGTGTTGATGATCAGCTGCCACGTGTCGGACCAGGCGAAGATCGGCCCCGTCACCGCCCAGGCGAGGATCGTCACCAGCGCCAGCGCGAACGTCACCGGCTGGCCCGAGGCGGACGCGATCCGGGTCGCGAGCGCGGCGAAGAAACGCTCCAACTTCATTGAGTTACTATCGCCCCCTGAACGGCGACGGGCAAGCTGTCGGTGATGGCGCCGCTGATCGGTCTCCTCCTAGGATGATCGCATATGTTGCTCAGCCCAGCGCGTGGGGGCCGGGATGCCTCCATAAGGATGGTGGACTGGGCGAAGCATGTCGGTAGCGCTCCAGTCACGGGAGGTGCGGTGATGAGCGGTGCGACGATGATCGAAGGCGGCTGCCTCTGCGGCGCGTGCCGTTATCGCACGGGCGCCGCGCCCCTCAACGTGCGCGTCTGCCACTGCCGCCGGTGTCAGAAGGCGACCGGTGCCGCTTTCTACGCGAGGGTCATGGTGCCCTTGGTCGGACTGACCATCGCGGGTCCGGTCGGATGGCTGCATGCCGACAGCGGCATCCGCCGCGGCTTCTGCACCCGATGCGGAACGACGCTGTTCTCCGAACGCCAGAGCGCCGGCACGATCGGCCTGTCCATGGGAAGCCTCGATCGACCCGAGCTGTTCGCGCCGACCGAGCACATCTGGACTTCCAGCAAGCAGGCGTGGCTCGTGCTCGACGACGGCAGGCCGCAATATCCCGAAGGCCCTCCGGCTTGATCGACCGGGCCGCTCGCGGTGTTCATCGAGGCGACGGTGCGACCATGACGCAGGGAGCCGCCGCTACGCCCGGCGTCATCCGCTCGGTACGCCCCCTACGCCGCGGACGTCGGGACGACGCCGCGCGCCCTCACAGCACCCGCACGCGCACCGCGCCGCCCTCACCCAGCAGCAGCGCGGTGAGCGCCCAGACGCAGGCGTCGGCGCGGTCGGGCGAGCGGCCCGGCCCCTCGTAGCCGCCACCCGCGACCAGCCCGGCGAGCTCGTCCTCCAGCGCGGGGAAGGCGCGCGCGTGCCACACCCGCCCGGTCTCGTAGAGCGCCGCCACCGGCTCGGCGCGCGCCGCCTTGCCGCGCGTCGCGTGCACTAGCCGCAGCGGCAGCGCGGCGTCGGCGGCGCGCAGCACCTGCGCCACCATCTCGCCGCCCTGGTTGGCCTCCGCCACCACGCGCTCGGCGGCGTGGCGCGCGGCGCAGGCGGCGACCGCGCGCGCCCAGCGCTCGGGGCTGGCGCCGGTCACGCTCGCGTCCTCGAGCACATAGCCGTGGCCGTCGCGCCCCAGCCCGGCGGCGACGATGCCGCAGGCGTCGCCCTCGCTGCCCGCGGGCGGGTCGACCCCGACCACCACGCGCACCAGCACCGGCACCGCGGCGGCGCGCTGGCGCTCGAGCAGCGCGCGCGGCCAGAGCGCGCCGGCGACGTCCTCGATCAGCTCGCCGTCGAGCTCCTGCCGGCCGAGCCGGGTCGCGCCATAGTGCGCCGCGACCGCGGCGACGAAGGCGCGCGGCAGGTGCGGGTTGTCGCGCGTCCGCCCGCGCGTCACCGCGGTGTCGGGCGCGGCGGCGAGCCGGCGCAGCAGCGCGGTGGCGCGCGGCGTCGTCGTCACCAGCGCGCGCGGCGACTCGCCGAGCCGCAGCCCCAGCATCAGATTGTCCCACGCCGCCGCGCCGCGCCATTTGCCGAGCTCGTCGGCCCAGGCGAGATGGTGCTCGGGGCCGCGCAGCCCCTCCGGCGCGGCGGCGGAATAGACCTGCGCCACCGCGCCGCCGTCGAAGCGCAGCTCGCCCAGGCTCGGCCGCCACACCGCCCCGCCGGCGTACCGTGCCACCGCGAGCAGCCCGCTCGGCCCCTCCACCATCACGCGCCGCGCGTCGTCCTCGGTGGCGCCGACCAGCGCGATCCGCGCCTCGGGCCGCGCGCGCGCCATCGCGGCGACCCACTCGGCGCCGGCGCGGGTCTTGCCGAAGCCGCGCCCGGCCTGGATCAGCCACACGCGCCAGTCGCCGTCGGGCGCGAGCTGCCCCGGATGCGCCCAGCTCGCCCAGTCGGCGACGAGCGCGCCGCGGGTCGCCTCGTCGAGCTCCTCGAACACGGGCGCTGCCGCGGCGGGATCGAACCAGCGCAGCGCGCGCAGCGAGCGCGTGAGCGGCGCGGTCATGCCCACACCCGCGGGCGCGGCGCGGCGGTGACGTCGGGCGGCGGCGGTTCGACCGGGCAGGCGGAGCGGCGCGCACCGTCGCGGGCGTCGAACGCGGCGGGCGGGGTGTCGGGGACGAGGTGACCGGCCGCGACGGGCGGCGCCGCTCGCGGCGGCGCGGCCGAACCGACCGCCCCGACCGGGGTATCGACGGCGGAGCGCGTCCCCGATCCTTCCGGTGCGCTCGACCGCGCGGGCCACGCTTCGTCCGCCGCCGAGCCGATCGCGGGGCCGGACGAGTCCGCGGGCATGGGCCACCCCGCGTTCGGCGGACCTTCGTGGACGCGTCCGCGCCGTTCGCCGGACGAATCCCGTCCCCGTGGCGCCGAGAGCCCGGCGATCGTCCGTTCGTGCTCCCGCGCACGCGGCAGCCCGGGAGGGCTGGACGTCGCCCGTCGTTGGTCTGCTTGGCCCTGGCTTCCCGCGTGCGCGGGGAGACCATGGGCGGGAGGAGCGGCGGCGACGCTGTCACAGCGCGCTCGCGGCGGCGGGGACGCAGGATCGAGCCGGACCCCGACGTGCGGCGCTCGCGTCTCCCGGGCTCCCGCGGGGGCGGCAGAACGGGATGAGTCCGGCGCCGCCTCCGTCTCGGCCGCGGTGGCAGCAACACGGTCGATGGCCGGAGCGGCGCGCGCGTCGGAGCCTGCGCCCCCGTTCGTCGTGTCCGCGTCGACTCGCGCGTCGGAATCGACGTCCGGGGCGGCGCCGGCGCCTGCGTCCGCCGCGTCCGCGCCGAGGTCGGCGTGGCGGTCGGCGGGCGCGGTGGCCGCCTCCTCCCGCTCGTCCCAGTCCGCCGCCGCCGCGCGCTCGAACGAGTCGACCTCGGCCGCCGCCGCTGGCGACACCGGGGCGCGACGGACGCCCGGGGTGACGCCGGCGTAGAGATTCAGCCGGCGCGCCAGCTCGGCCCCGGCGGGACCGAGCGGGTGGCGCTGGCGGCGCGCCGCGCGCGGCGGCGCGACCGGCACGGCGCCGGCGGCGGCGGCGCGGTGGCGATCGAGCAGCGCCAGCGCGGCGGCGAGGTCGAGCGGCGTCTCGCGTTCGAGCAGGTGGCGCAGCGCCTCCGCCTCGAGCCGCTCGTATCCGATCGCGAGCGCGTCGCGCCAGGCGGCGGCGAAGCGCGCGCTGCGCCGCCGCAGCGCATAGGCCGAGACGAGCGCGACGCCGACCGACGCCGCGGCGCGCGCCGGACAGCCGAGCATGGCGAGCTGGTCGAGGAAGCTCGCGCGGGTGGCGGCGTCCAGCGGGGTCGCGCGCGCCGCGCCGCCGGGGGCGGGCGTGGCGGAGGCGGCGGCCGCGGGCGCCGCGCGACCGGCGGCCGAGCGGTCCGCGCCGCGCGTGGCGGACGGAGCGGCCTCGCCCTCCGCGCGGGCGGCGGGCGCACGCGCGCGCGCCGCCGCCCCGT
>NZ_JAHXZN010000023.1:2500-5585 GCF_019429485.1 Sphingomonas citri
GCAATTCGTGGATGCCTTGGCGCATACAGGCGATGAAGGACGTGGCACGCTGCGATAAGCTGCGGTGAGGTGTGAGCAACCTTTGACCCGCAGATTTCCGAATGGGGAAACCCACTCATCCTGTTTATCTGACTTCGGTCAGGTAAGCGGGGTTTTGAGTATCATGGGACTGAATACATAGGTTTCATGAAGCGAACCCGGCGAACTGAAACATCTCAGTAGCTGGAGGAAAAGACATCAACCGAGATTCCGTTAGTAGTGGCGAGCGAACGCGGACCAGGCCAGTGCCATTCATTCAAGTAGCAGAACACTCTGGAAAGTGTGGCCGTAGCGGGTGACAGCCCCGTATGCGAAACTGATGTGGATGGACTCGAGTAGGGCGGGACACGTGTAATCCTGTCTGAACATGGGGGGACCACCCTCCAAGCCTAAATACTCGTATGCGACCGATAGCGAACTAGTACCGTGAGGGAAAGGTGAAAAGCACCCCGATGAGGGGAGTGAAACAGTACCTGAAACGGATTGCCTACAAGCAGTTGGAGGGGTCTTGTGCCCTGACAGCGTACCTCTTGCATAATGGGTCTGTGACTTAATGTTTCAAGCGAGCTTAAGCCGATAGGTGTAGGCGCAGCGAAAGCGAGTCTGAATAGGGCGCTTTAGTTTGAAGTATTAGACCCGAAACCCGGCGATCTAGGCATGACCAGGATGAAGGTGGGGTAACACTCACTGGAGGTCCGAACCGATTAACGTTGAAAAGTTACCGGATGAGTTGTGTTTAGGGGTGAAAGGCCAATCAAGCCGGGAAATAGCTGGTTCTCCGCGAAAACTATTGAGGTAGTGCCTCGAGCGAATACCGTGGGGGGTAGAGCACTGGATGGGCTAGGGGGTCGCGAGATCTACCAAACCTAACCAAACTCCGAATACCCACGAGTACTACTCGGGAGACAGACGGCGGGTGCTAAGGTCCGTCGTCAAGAGGGAAACAGCCCTGACCTACAGCTAAGGTCCCCAAGTCACGTCTAAGTGGGAAAGCATGTGGGAATCCCAAAACAACCAGGAGGTTGGCTTAGAAGCAGCCATCCTTTAAAGAAAGCGTAACAGCTCACTGGTCTAAACAAGGGTTCCTGCGGCGAAGATGTAACGGGGCTCAAGACGTGCACCGAAGCTTAGGGTGTGCAGCAATGCACGCGGTAGCGGAGCGTTCCGTAAGCCTGCGAAGCCATCTGGTAATGGGTGGTGGAGGTATCGGAAGTGCGAATGCAGACATGAGTAGCGATAAAGAGGGTGAGATGCCCTCTCGCCGAAAGACCAAGGGTTCCTGCGCAAGGCTAATCCGCGCAGGGTGAGCCGGCCCCTAAGACGAGCCCGAAGGGGGTAGTCGATGGGAATGCGGTTAATATTCCGCAGCCTGGTGGTGTGTGACGGATGGCGTGTGTTGTTCAGCCTTATCGGATTGGCTGGGCTTCGAAGCTGTCCCGGGAAATAGCCCCACCGTATAGACCGTACCCGAAACCGACACAGGTGGTCAGGTAGAGTATACCAAGGCGCTTGAGAGAAGTGTCCTGAAGGAACTCGGCAAATTGCCTCCGTACCTTCGGAAGAAGGAGGCCCTGTATGAGCGCAAGCTTTTGCAGGGGGCACAGGCCAGGGGGTAGCGACTGTTTAGCAAAAACACAGGGCTCTGCTAAGTCGGCTTCAAGACGACGTATAGGGTCTGACGCCTGCCCGGTGCCGGAAGGTTAAGTGGAGGGGTGCAAGCTCCGAAATGAAGCCCCGGTAAACGGCGGCCGTAACTATAACGGTCCTAAGGTAGCGAAATTCCTTGTCGGGTAAGTTCCGACCTGCACGAATGGCGTAACGACTTCCCCACTGTCTCCAGGACATGCTCAGCGAAATTGAATTCTCCGTGAAGATGCGGAGTACCCGCGGTTAGACGGAAAGACCCCGTGCACCTTTACTGCAGCTTCAGAGTGGCAGTGGACAAGAACTGTGTAGCATAGGTGGGAGGCTTTGAAGCATTGGCGCCAGCCGGTGTGGAGCCATAGGTGAAATACCACCCTGTTGTTGTCTACTGTCTAACCTCGTTCCGTGAAGCCGGAACAGGGACCCTCTGTGGCGGGTAGTTTGACTGGGGCGGTCGCCTCCTAAAGAGTAACGGAGGCGCGCGAAGGTTGGCTCAGGACGGTTGGAAACCGTCTGTTAGAGTGCAATGGCATAAGCCAGCCTGACTGCGAGACTGACAAGTCGAGCAGAGACGAAAGTCGGTCATAGTGATCCGGTGGTCCCTCGTGGAAGGGCCATCGCTCAACGGATAAAAGGTACGCCGGGGATAACAGGCTGATAACCCCCAAGAGCTCATATCGACGGGGTTGTTTGGCACCTCGATGTCGGCTCATCACATCCTGGGGCTGGAGCAGGTCCCAAGGGTTTGGCTGTTCGCCAATTAAAGTGGTACGTGAGCTGGGTTCAGAACGTCGCGAGACAGTTTGGTCCCTATCTGCCGTGGGCGTCGAAATTTGAGAGGAGTTGACCCTAGTACGAGAGGACCGGGTTGAACGTACCTCTGGTGTACCTGTCGTCGTGCCAACGGCGCAGCAGGGTAGCTATGTACGGACGGGATAACCGCTGAAAGCATCTAAGCGGGAAGCCTCCCTCGAGATAAGATTTCTCAGGACGGTCGGAGACCACGACCTTGATAGATCGGATGTGGAAGCGCGGTAACGCGTGAAGCTAACCGATACTAATCGTCCTATTCGCGCTTGAGAGCACACACCCCCAACATCAGCGTTGGTACCAGGGTGATTTCTCCCCAAGCCAGGTGCATCGATTTATAACCCACATGATGGATAACAGGTCGGCGCCCCCAACAACGCGCCGCCCCACAACGCGCCGGCTCCATTGCCTGGTGGCCATAGCGTCGGTGTCCCACCCGATCCCATCCCGAACTCGGACGTGAAACCCGACCGCGCCAATGGTACTATCGCTCAAGCGATGGAAGAGTAGGTCGCCGCCAGGCATTGAAGCCCGCGCGTTGAAACATATCCATCATCCAAGAACCCATTCACACACACCGCTCTCCACCACG
>NZ_JAHXZN010000024.1 GCF_019429485.1 Sphingomonas citri
TTCTCACGCGAGCGTTCCCAGCCGAGCACCATCCCGGCCGCGGTCGCCACCACCAGCCGGCCAATCGCATCGATCCAGAAAGCGACGTCCGGTGCCGCTGATGCTTCGATCATTCGACCAGCACGTGGACGTGATGCCAGGCGGTGCACAGATATCCGGCGAAGTTCCACATCGTGTCCGGCCGTTCGGGCTGTCCCTGTCCAGCCCCGTCGAAGGCGCGCACGACAAGGTGCTGGCGACCTTTGGCAAGCGTGGCGTCGAGGGTCCAGCGCCGCCAACCCCAGTGCGTCTCCGGATCATCGGCGAACGTCGCCTGTTGCCACTCGCGACCACCGTTTACCGACACTTCGACCCGAGAGACGCGGCGATCATAGGCGATGGCATAGCCCTCGATCCGCACCTCCCCGGCCGGCAGGCTTTCGCCAGAGCCGGGCACGCAGATCGCGGCGTTGAGCGGCATGGCGTTGATCGTCAGACCCTGGCTCCAGTCGACGGTGTCGCTCGTCACATCGGCGGGAAACAGCTTGTAGTCGTGCGCCTGGATCGGTGCGTCGGAAGGCGTGTCTCGCACCTCGATCCGTGTCAGCCATTTGGCGCTGCGCACGCCTGCATAGCCCGGCACCACCATGCGGAGCGGGGCGCCATGTTCGGGCGTCAGCGGCTCGCCGTTCATCGCCCAGGCAATGAGGACGTCGGGTTGCCGCGCCTTGTCCATGGCGATCGAGACCCCGAACAAGGCTTCTTCGCCCTCCACGTCCACCTCGTCGGCGCCGGTGAACGCCACGAACAGGTTGGACGCATCAGGCGCGCCAACTGCATCGAGCACATCGGCCAGGCGTACGCCGGTCCACTCCGCATTGCCAATCGCGCCGACATCCCAAGGATCGCCCGACGTCTTGCCGACCTGCTGGAGGTCCGTGCGCCGGTTACCCGCGCATTGGAGCACGGCTGTCACCGAGTGCGTGGAAAACGTAGCTTTCAGTTCCTCTACCGAGAAAGAGCGGCTCGCCATGCCCGTCCCGCTCACCTCGATCCGATGATTGGCGGGCAGATCCGGCACTGGCCCGTGGCTGCGCACGTAGAACAGCGCCTGCGGCGTCAGGAACCGCTCGATCAACGCACTGGGCGTCGGCTCGGCGTTGTAGGGATCGGATTTGCGCTCGATCATATCGGTCATGGACGAACAAACGCCGCAAGCGCGCGGATCGCTTCAAGTCTTCAAGACCATCACAGACGAAAGGCTGCCGATCGTTCCGATATCCAGATTGGAATGAGCAGATCAAACGGTTGGTCGTATCGATCAGATTGCGCGATATAAGCTGCATGACCCTGGAGCAGCTCAGAATATTCGTCGGTGTCGCGGAGCGCGAACACGTCACCAAGGCAGCGGAGGTGCTGAACGTCACGCAGTCTGCTGCCTCCGGCGCGATTGCTGCCCTCGAAGCGCGCTACGGGGTTCCTCTGTTTCACCGCGTCGGGCGTGGCATCCAGCTGACCGAAGCAGGCCGCGGCTTTCTGGAGGAAGCGCGCGCGGTGCTGGGGCGGGCAGCGCATGCCGAGACGATGCTGGCGGACTATGCCGGGCTTGCCCGTGGTTCATTGCGGATCGTCGCCAGCCAGACGATCGCGAGCTACTGGTTGCCGGCAAAGCTCGCCGCCTTCCACGAACGCCACCCGCAGATCGCGGTTGAGCTCGCGATCGACAACACCGAAGGTGCGGCAGCGCAGGTCCTGAGCGGCGCGGCGGAACTCGGCTTTGTCGAGGGCGAGGTGGACGAACCGGCGCTTGCCCACTGGAATGTCGGGCGTGATCCGATGGTGCTGGTCGGCCGCGAGGACGCCGAACGTGTCGACGAGGCCTGGCTGCGCACTGAACGCTGGATCGTCCGTGAGCTGGGATCCGGTACGCGCTCGACCTTCGAGGACGTGCTGCGAACGCGCGGGTTTGATCCGGCCCAGCTGACGATAGCGATGACGCTGCCGTCCAACGAGGCGGTGCGCACCGCGGTCGAGGCCGGTGCCGGCGTTGCCGTCTTGTCGCGATTGGTCGTAGCTCGTGCGCTCAAGGCCGGTGACCTTGTCGAGCTGCCGCTCGGGCTGCCCGACCGCGCCTTTCACGCGCTGCGCCACAAGGAACGCTATCGCACCCGCGCGGCCGACGCGCTGACGGACCTCATCAAGGAGCAGGTCGCATGACTGCCGACACGCACTCCGTTCTGAGCGGCCTCAAGCCGCTCAGCCGGCTCGATCACCCCCGCGAGATGATCCGCCAGTTCACGCCCAACTGGTTCGCCGCGACGATGGGCACGGGCATCCTCGCGCTCGCACTGCCGCAGGTACCCGGCATTGGACCCTCGCTGAAGCCATTCGGCGAGGTGTTGTGGTTCTTCAACATCGCACTCTTCGCGCTGTTCGCCGGCCTCTATGGCGCGCGCTGGGTGATGTTCGGGCATGAGGCGCGGCGCATCTTCGGGCACAACACCGTGTCAATGTTCATCGGGACCATCCCGATGGGGCTGGCGACAATCATCAACGGCTGCCTCGCCTTCGGCATCGCGCGGTTCGGGAATGGCATCGTACCGGTCGCGCAGGTCTTGTGGTGGATCGACGTCGCCATGTCGCTCGCCTGCGGCGTGCTGATCCCGTACCTGATGTTCACCCGCCACGAGCATAGCCTGGACGGCATGACCGCGGTATGGCTGCTGCCGGTCGTCGCTGCCGAAGTGGCGGGTGCCAGCGGCGGGCTGCTCGCGCCGCATCTGGCCGATCCCCACGCGCAGCTAGTCACGCTTGCGACCTCCTATGTGCTGTGGGCCTATTCAGTGCCGGTCGCGTTTGGCATCCTCGCCATCCTCATCCTGCGCATGGCACTCCACAAGTTGCCGCATGAAAGCATGGCGGCATCCTCCTGGCTGGCGCTGGGGCCGATCGGCACGGGTGCTCTGGGCATGCTGGTGCTCGGCGCGGATGCGCCGGCGATCCTCACCGCGCACGGGCTAGCCGGCGTCGGCACCGTCGCGCAGGGGATCGGCGTTGTCGCCGGGCTCTGCCTGTGGGGTTTCGGCCTGTGGTGGCTGGCGCTCGCGACGCTTATCACCATCCGCTACTGGCGCGCTGGTGTGCCGTTCAACCTGGGCTGGTGGGGCTATACCTTTCCGCTCGGCGTCTACACCGTCGCCACCTTCCGCCTCGGCACGACGCTGAACCTCGGCTTCTTCGGCATAGCTGGCACGGTGCTGACAGTCGCGCTTGCGGCGATGTGGCTGCTGGTCGGTGCCAAGACGCTGGCTGGCGCATGGCGGGGCAACCTGTTCGTCTCGCCCTGCATCGCCACCCCGAACTGATCCGCCGTGGTGATCGGATCAGTCGGTTCGATCACTTGCAGAACGCCCCTTCGATCCGCCAGCGTGGCTGGCCACAGGAGAGCCTTGTCATGGACAATTTCGACGCCGGGCTGGCGAGTGAGACCAGCCGTCGCCGCTTTCTTAGGCATGCCGCGCTCGGCAGCGCCGGCCTTGCCGCAGCACCTGCGCTGGCACAGCAGCTCGTCGACCTGAAGCTGCCTGGCGGCAATGCCGAACGGCCGATGACCAGCGCCTTTCCCGGCAAGGGCAGCATGATCCTCCAGCGTGTCCATCCGCCTTTGCTGGAAACGCCGATGGACGTGTTCGACAAGTCGGTGTTCACGCCCAACGACCAGTTCTTCGTCCGCTGGCACTGGGCCGATATCCCGACCTCGATCGATGTCGAGACTTTCCGCCTCAACGTCTTCGGCCACGTCAACCGGCCGCTGTCGATCAGCCTCGCTCAGCTGCTGCGCCTTCCACGGGTCGAAATGGCGGCGGTCAATCAGTGCTCGGGCAACAGTCGCGGGCTATTCCAGCCGCGCGTCGCCGGCGCGCAATGGGGCAATGGCGCGATGGGCAACGCCAAGTGGCTCGGCGTTCGCCTGCGCGACGTGCTCGACCTCGCCGGGGTCAAGGCAGGCGCGGTGCAGGTGCGCT
>NZ_JAHXZN010000025.1 GCF_019429485.1 Sphingomonas citri
CCGAAACCGTCCTGACGGACGTAGCGGGTGTCGGTCACGCGGATACCGGGCACGTCGCCGACCAGCAGCAGCGCGCGCTCGAGCATCTTCTGCGTCACCGCGCCGCGCCCGGTGAGCGCGTGGACCAGCAGCGTGTCGGCGGCCTCGCTGCGCGCGCCGATCACGCGCACCGCGTCGATGCGGCCGAGTTCGACCTCTACCGCGAGCACGCCGTCCGTCATCGGCTGCGCCGCGACCGAGGCGGTGGCGAAGGGATAGCCGCGCGCGCGCACCGCGCCCGCCACCTGGCCCGCGAGCGTCGCCAGCGCGGCACGGTCGAGCGCGCGGCCGATCACCGGCGTCACCGCGGCGGCATAGGCCGACTCGGGCACGCCCTCCGCGCCGAGCACATGTACCGCGCGCACCGGCGGGGTCAGCGTCGCGCCCGCGGCGGCGCGGCTGGCGGCGTCGACCTCGGTCGGCCGCGCGCGCTCGGGCTGCTCGAGCGAGGGCCGCGGCAGCGCGCGCGCCGCGATCGTCGGGTCGGCGCGATCGAGTGCGGTCTGCGCCGCGGTGGGCGTGCCCGCCAGCGCGGCGCTGCCCAGCAGCGTCAGGCGGATCGTGGATGTAGCTCGCATGCGGACGCCCCTGTTGTCGCGGCGCGGCCTAGGCGGGGGCGGGTTCCGATTTGGTTACGACGACCGCGGCATTTCGCTAACCATCCGCTCTAAGTTGTTCGCAACGCTCTGCTTCTACTCGGCTGAGTCGGCACGCCTGGCGGGCCGAGGGAGAATCACATGCGTAAGCCGATCCTGGCGCTGCTCGCCGCCTCCACCGCTGGGCTCGCGCTGCCCGCGAGCGCCGGCCCCGCCGGCTGGCGGATCAGCGAGGCGATGGGCGACGTGCAGGTCACGCGCGCGGGCGTGTCGAAGGTCGCCACCCGCGGCAGCGCGATCGCCGCGGGCGACACCGTCACCACTGCCAAGGGCGCGCGCGCGGTGCTGGTGCGCGGCACCGAGTTCATGCTGGTCGCGCCGGGCTCGCGGCTGACGCTGCCCGCCGCGACCGAGGCCAAGGGGATGACGCGGATCGTCGAGGAGTTCGGCAA
>NZ_JAHXZN010000026.1 GCF_019429485.1 Sphingomonas citri
CGCATGTTCACCACCTCGGCCGCGCCGGGATAGCCGACCGGCCCGGCGCCGCGCATGAACAGCAAGGTCTCGGGCGTGATCCCGGTCGCGGGATCGTCGATCCGCGCGTGATAGTCCTCGGGCCCGTCGAACACCACCGCTGGGCCCTCGAAGGCGTTGGGATCCGCTGGGTTGCTGAGGTAGCGGTCGCGGAACTCGGGCGAGATCACGCTGGTCTTCATCACCGCCGCGTCGAACAGGTTGCCGGTCAGCACCAGGAACCCCGCCGCCTCCTTGAGCGGGCGGTCGTACGGGCGGATCACCGCCTCGTCCTCGATCGCCACGCCGCGGCAGTTCTCGCCCATCGTGCGGCCGTTGACCGTCAGCGCGCCCTCGGCGATCAGCCCCTGCCCGATCAGCTGGTTCACCACCGCGGGCACGCCGCCGGCGCGGTAATAATCCTCGCCGAGATACTCGCCCGCGGGCTGCAGGTTGACCAAGAGCGGCACCTGATGCCCCTCGGTCTCCCAGTCCTTGAGCGGCAGCTCGACCCCGACGTGGCGCGCCAAGGCGGCGAGGTGGATCGGCGCGTTGGTGGAGCCGCCGATCGCGGAATTGACCTTGATCGCGTTGTGGAACGCGTCCCTGGTCAGGATGTCCGAGGGCTTGAGGTCCTCCGCCACCATCTCGACGATCCGCTTGCCGGTGAGGTACGCCACCTCCTGCCGGTCGCGATAGGGCGCCGGGATCGCCGCCGAGCCGGGCAGCGACATGCCCAGCGCCTCGGCCAGGCTGTTCATCGTCGTCGCCGTGCCCATCGTGTTGCAATAGCCGGTCGACGGCGCCGACGAGGCGACCAGCCGGATGAACTCGGCGTCGTCGATCTCGCCCGCGGCGAGCATCTGCCGCGCCTTCCACACGATCGTGCCCGACCCGGTGCGCTCGCCCTTGTGCCAGCCGTTGAGCATCGGCCCGACCGACAGCGCGATCGCGGGGATGTTGACCGTCGCGGCCGCCATCAGCGCGGCCGGCGTGGTCTTGTCGCAGCCGATCGTCAGCACCACGCCGTCGAGCGGGTAGCCGTACAGCACCTCGAC
>NZ_JAHXZN010000027.1 GCF_019429485.1 Sphingomonas citri
GGCTGGTCGAGCGCGCGGTGGAGCGGCGAACCCCGCGCGGGCATCGCGGCGCTGGCCAACGAGGCGAGTGATAATTTCCGTGTCTATGCCGCCGACCGGATACGACCGGCGGAGATCGGCCCCGACCAGCGCGCCATGCTGATCCGATGGACCTCCGCTCGATTGGGTGAGCGCGTCACGATCCCGGACCTCAGCACGGCCGGCTATCGCTATGGCGGGGGGCGACTGGTCGCGACGCCCCACGGCCCTGCGGCACTGCTCCTCTACGACGGACCGCAAGCGTCGAAACTTGCGGTGCTGACGAGGCCCATGCAGATCGACAAGACCGCGAGCATGACCAGCACGTCCAGCGGGACCATGGGCCGGGTCACATGGGCGGTCGACGGGATCGGCTATAGTGTGGTGGGCGAGCGACCCGCGGCCGAACTGCATCCGATCGCCGATGAAGTCCGGCGTCAGGCAGATGCCGCGCTTGTGTCCTGATAGCGCCTTGCCGCCTCCCGGCGCCGACGGGCACCGGGCGGTCCAGCGCGATCACGGCTTGCGCTCGACATCCTTCCTGTCGGTCTCGGCCGGCGTCAGACGGGCTCGCTCGCGGATGCGGCGTTCCAGCGGCGCGCCGACGAACAGGACGAGCATTGCAAGGCTCACCCCGCCGATGATGAGCGGCCACACCGCCAACCCTGCTGCCGCGCCGATCGTGGCTGTCACCCAGATGCACGCGGCGGTCGCCAATCCATGCACTTCCTGACCCTGGCCGACCCGCAGCACCGCACCGGCACCGATGAAGCCGACGCCGGACAGAATGCCCTGCATCGCCCGTCCTGCGGCATCGGCGTTCACGTTCGGCAAGCCACTATGCACGATCGCCTGAACGGCGATGCAACTCGCCAGACCGACCAGACCCAGCGTCCGCAGGCCCATGATCTGCCGGTTCTCACGCGAGCGTTCCCAGCCGAGCACCATCCCGGCCGCGGTCGCCACCACCAGCCGGCCAATCGCATCGATCCAGAAAGCGACGTCCGGTGCCGCTGATGCTTCGATCATTCGACCAGCACGTG
>NZ_JAHXZN010000028.1 GCF_019429485.1 Sphingomonas citri
ATCGCGCTCTGCTACCTGCTCGCCAGCCTGCTCGCACGTTATCTCACGCCGAGGCGGCTGCTGCTCGCCGCGGTGGCGCTGGTGGCGGCGCATTGGGCGATCCTGCTCGTGTTCAGCCCCGCCGGCGAGGCGTTCGGACGCTACCACAATGCCGGGACGCTGCTCGACCTGTGGCTGATCGGTCCCGACCATCTGTACCGGCACGACCACGGCTTCGATCCCGAGGGGCTGCTGGGGACGCTGCCCGCGACCGCCAACGTCATCGCGGGCTATCTCACCGGGCTGGCGGTGCAGCGTTGGGGCAAGCACCGCGCCACCGTGACGCGGCTAGCGGGGATCGGCGCGGCGCTGACGCTGTTCGCGCTTCTGCTCGCGCCGCTGCTGCCGGTGTCGAAGAAATTGTGGACCGGCTCGTTCGTGTCGCTCACCGTGGGGCTCGACCTCGTGCTGCTCGGTGTGACGATCGGGCTGGTCGAGCTGCGCGGCGCGCGGCTGGGGCGCGGCTTCCTTCAGATGCTCGGCCGCAACCCGCTGGCGCTCTACCTCTTCTCCGAGCTGCTGGTGGTGACGCTCGAGTTGATCCAGGTACGTCCCGGCATGGG
>NZ_JAHXZN010000002.1 GCF_019429485.1 Sphingomonas citri
GCCCGACCGACAGCGCGATCGCGGGGATGTTGACCGTCGCGGCCGCCATCAGCGCGGCCGGCGTGGTCTTGTCGCAGCCGATCGTCAGCACCACGCCGTCGAGCGGGTAGCCGTACAGCACCTCGACCAGCCCCAGATAGGCCAGGTTGCGGTCGAGCCCCGCGGTCGGGCGCTTGCCCGTCTCCTGGATCGGATGCACCGGGAACTCCAGCACGATCCCGCCCGCCTCGCGCACGCCCTCGCGCACCCGCTCCGCCAGCACCAGATGGTGGCGGTTGCACGGAGACAGGTCGCTGCCGGTCTGCGCGATGCCGATGATCGGCTTGCCCGAGCGCAGCTCGTCGAGGCTGAGGCCGAAGTTGAGGTAGCGCTCCAGATACAGCGCCGTCATGTCGATGTTCGCAGGATTGTCGAACCACGCCCGGCTGCGCAGCGCCGGCGGTGTAGTGCTCTCAGTCATCGCTCGCTCCGGGTCAGCGTTCATTAAGTCAGACAAATATCATCATCGATCGCGTCGTCAACGCCGTAGCGACGCGAGCGGGATCGACTGGCCGATCAGTCGATAGCCGGCAGCGTTGGGGTGCAGCCCATCGCCGCTGTCGTAGCGTGTCGCGAGATAGGTCGGCCGCGCTGGGTCGCGGAGCAGCTTGTCGAGGTCGATCACGCCGTCGACATGGCCGGGCACGCGCAGCCACGCGTTGATCGCCTGGCGGTCCGCCTCCGACTCGGCGCCGGGATGGTAATAAGCGCTCCCAGCGAACGGCAGGATCGTGGCGGCATGCACCATGATGCCGTGCGCGTGCGCGCGCGCGACGATCTGCGCGAAGGCGCCGGTGACTCCCTCCACTAGCGCGCGATGCTGGTCCGGGCTGGCCGGGGCATCACGGGTGAGCACGCCAATGTCGTTGACGCCCTCGAACAGGATGAGATGGCGCACCCCCGCCTGCCCGAACACGTCACGATCGAGCCGCGCCAGCGCGCTCGGGCCAACACCGTCGAGCAGCACGCGATTGCCACCGATCCCGGCGTTGAGCACCGCGGCCCGTCCGCCGAGCCGGCGCGCGAGCACGTCGGTCCAGCGGGTGTAGCTGTTGGACTTGACGCCATAGCCGTCGGTGATCGAGTCACCGAGGGCGACCACGCCGCCCGGCGCGGCGCAGCGCTCCACCTCAACGCCGGCGAGCAGGTACCAGCGGTCGACGGCACGCGCGCCGGGCAGCTCGACCGCCGCTGCTCGGTCGCCGTGCGTGAGATAAGAGGTCGCACGACTGCCGGGGTGCGCGGTCTGGCCATCGGGCTCGACCGGCAGGTGGAGCGAGACGGCGAGATCATCGAACGCTTGCAGCGGCATGTCGACCGCGTCGCTGACCCATTCCGCACCGGCGGGGACGGTCACCGCGGCGCGACCGGCGAAGCGAAGCGGACGCACGCTCGCCGGGCGCAGCGCTCCTCCCACGGGCGCGGCAGCGAGCGCCACCGTCGCGGCGTCGATAGCCAGTGGCGCACGGCCGAAGGCATTGGAGAAGCGCACGCGAACGCGCTGCCCGGCGAGGCTCGGGCGGACGATCTGACGCAGCGTGGCGTCGCGCAGCGCACCCGGCTCGAGCTGGGCGTCCGTCGCGGGCGACAGCTGCGACGACGACCAGGCCGCCTGCCAGGTGCACGCGCGTGGCGCCGCGACGGCGGGCGCGGCCGCCAGCAGTGCGACGGTCAGCGCGAGCGCGGCGGCACGCTGCGGCGGGCACAGGTGGCGACGATCGGCGACCGGCAATGGCCCTCTCCCCTCCATGTTGTTGGCTTCCAGCACGATGAAAGCACCTGAGATCGCCATATTGTTAGCGCTATCACCGTAGGTTGCGATAGCGGAGCCGTCAAGTAAGTTGCCGCTCGCTGACGTGAAGGTCGAGGAGTCGCCGGGTGCCGGGCCGCCGCCTCCCTCACCCGGGCAGGGTCACCGCGCGATAGCGCGGGTTGAGCCAGTGGAAGACGAGCAGTGCCACCAGATAGGCGACGCCGCACGCGACGAAGAACGGCCCGTAGCTGCCGACCGTGTCGAGCAGCACGCCGAGCGACTTGGACGCGATGAAACCGCCGACTGCGCCGGCGAAACCCCCGAGACCGATCAGCGTGCCCTGGGCGTAGCGCGGGAACAGGTCGCCGGGCAGCGCGAACAGGTTGGTCGAGAAGCCCTGGTGCGCCGCGCAGGCCAACCCGATCGCGAGCACCGCCCACCAGATGCTGCTCGCGTCCGCGGCGAACATCACTGGTAGTGCGAACAGCGCGCAGGCGAACATCGCGCGCTTGCGCGCGCGCCCGGTCTCTACCCCGCGGCGCAGCAGGTGCGACGAATACCAGCCGCCCGCGATGGCCCCGAAATCGGCGAGAATGTAGATCGCCACCAATGGCGGACCGAAGCTCTTCAGATCATAGCCATATTGCTTGTTGAAGAAATCGGGCAGCCAGAACAGGAAGGTCCACCAGACAGGATCGATCAGGAAGCGGCCCGCCATATAGGCCCAGGCCTCGCGGCGACGTAGGACGGTGAGGAAGCCGGCGCGGCCGCTATCCACCGCTGGCTCGGCCTCGATCCAGCCGCGCTCCTCGGCGGAGAGCCGCGGGTGCTCGCCGGGTTTGTGGTAGAAGCGCCACCAGGCGAACAGCCAGACGAGGTTGAACAGGCCAGTGACGAGGAACGCCCAGCGCCAGTCGAGTGCCAGCCCGGCGATCAGGAAGCCGACGAGCAGCGGCGTCACGATCGCGCCCACGTTCGCCCCGGCATTGAAGATGCCGATCGCGAGCGCGCGCTCCTTCTTCGGGAACCACTGCGACGCCGCGGCGAGCGCCGAGGGGTAGGTGCCCGCCTCGCCGAAGGCGAGCGGGATTCGCGCGATGACGAAGCCGGTGGTTGAAGTGACGAGCGTCTGCGCGAAATGGCCGACCGTCCAGCTGCCCATCGCGAGCAGATAGCCCAGCTTGGGGCCGAGCCGATCGATCAGCCAGCCGAACAGCAGGAAGCCGATGCCGTAGAATACCTGAAAATAACCGGTGACGTCGCCGTAGCCGGTGTTGGTCCAGCCGTAGAGCGCGGTCAGCTGCGGCTTGAGCACGCCGAGCACCAGCCGGTCGATGTACGACAGCACCACCGCGGCGAACAGCAGGGCGCAGATCAGCCAGCGCACGCGCCCGCGCGGCCGTGCCACGGCATGCGCCGCGGTC
Organism: Sphingomonas citri; assembly: GCF_019429485.1. GTDB lineage: Bacteria > Pseudomonadota > Alphaproteobacteria > Sphingomonadales > Sphingomonadaceae > Sphingomonas > Sphingomonas citri. The sequence continues at coordinate 3,217 of NZ_JAHXZN010000002.1, forward strand.
TCGGGCGCCTCCTTGGCGGCCTCGGTGAAGTCGCTCATCTCAGGCCGATCCTCTCATCGCGGCGCCGGCGCATCGTTCCGCGCCTCTCACCAGCTCCACAAAGTGCCGTCTTCCAACCGGTTCACCGGCAGATAGGCACGCTTGTAGTCGTAGCCTGCCGCCAGTTCCTCGTCGATGTCGACGCCCAGCCCCGGCGCGTTGCCGGGGTGCATGCGGCCGTCCTCGAAGCGATAGGCGTGCGGGAACACCGCATCGGTCTCGGCGGTGTGCGGCATATGCTCCTGCACGCCGAAGTTCGGCACCGAGAGGCCGAAATGCAGCGCCGCCGCCATCGTCACCGGCGAGAGGTCGGTCGCGCCGTGGCAGCCGGTGCGCACCTGGTAGAGGTCGGCCAGCGCGGCGATGCGGCGCAGGTGCGTGATGCCGCCGGCGTGGACGACGGTGGCGCGGACATAATCGATCAGTTGCTGCTCGATCAGCGTCTTGCAGTCCCAGATCGAGTTGAACACCTCGCCCACCGCGATCGGCGTGGTGGTGTGCTGGCGGATCAGGCGAAAGCCTTCCTGCTGCTCCGCCGGGGTCGGATCCTCGATCCAGAACGGGCGATAGGGCTCGAGGTCGCGCCCCAGGCGCCCCGCCTCGATCGGGGTGAGCCGGTGGTGAACGTCGTGGAGCAGGTGGATGTCGGGGCCGAGCGCCTCGCGCGCCGCGGCGAACAACTCGGGCACGACGCGAAGGTACTTCTCGGTCGACCATATCGCCTCGCTTGGCAGCGCGGCGTCGGCGGGCTCGTAGCGCTGCCCCGGCTTGGCGACGCCGTAGGTCGAGGCGAGGCCGGGCACGCCGCATTGCAGCCGGATCGCGCGATACCCTTCGTCACGGTGCGCCAGCGCGGTCGCGATCGTATCCTCGATCGTCGTGCCATTGGCGTGGCAGTAGACCAGACAAGCCTCGCGGCTGGCGCCGCCGAGAAGCTGATAGAGCGGCAGGCCGGCGAGCTTGCCTTTGATGTCCCACAGCGCGACGTCGACCGCGGCGATCGCGCTCATCGTCACCGGTCCGCGGCGCCAATAGGCGCCCTTGTAGAGATACTGCCAGATGTCCTCGATCCGGTGCGCGTCGCGCCCAATCAGACAAGGGACGACATGGTCGGCAAGGTAGCTCGCCACCGCCAGCTCGCGGCCGTTGAGCGTGGCGTCGCCGATGCCGGTGGTGCCTTCGTCGCAGTGGAGTTTGAGCGTGACGAAATTTCGTCCAGGCGAGGTGATGATGACGCGTGCGTCGGTGATGATGGGCATGGCGCTCTCTCTCAGGCGATCGCGGCGGAGAGCGGGACGCGACACGTCACGCTCGTCCCTCGATATAGGACATCAACCTCGATCACGCGCATCCCCCTCCGTCCGGTTTCCGCCATCGTCTGATCGCAACGGCTTGCCAAGCTAGCTGGTAGCGATAACATGACTGACGGATCGCGGCTGGTCAATGCTGCGGCGATGGAGAGGCAAATGGCAGCACGCAGAAACATGTTACGGGCGGCCACGATGGCGCTGCTGCTCGCCGGCACGGCGCCGGCGCGGGCGGAGGACGGCTACCGCCTGTGGCTGCGCGCCGACGTGCCCGCTGGACCGATCCCGCGCGTGACGCTGCGCGGCGACGGCGCGACGCTGCGCCTCGCCGCCGCGGAGCTGTCGCACGCTCTACCCGCCGCGATCGGCGGCGTGACGCTCGCGCTCGCGAGCGATCCGCAGGTGACGGCGTTGCGCCTGCCGACCGCGACACTGGGCGACGAGGGCTATCTCGTCCGCCGCGTGCGGCTGGGCCAGCGCGACACGCTGCTGATCACCGGCAACGGCGAGCGCGGGCTGCTCTACGGCAGCTTCGCGCTGCTGCGCCATCTCGCCACGGGGGGCAGCGCCGCGACGGTGGCGCTCGCTTCCGCACCGCGGGTCAAGCTGCGCGTGCTCAACCACTGGGACAATCTCGATGGCAGCGTGGAGCGCGGCTACGCCGGCCAGTCGCTGTGGGACTGGTGGACGCTGCCCGACTTCAAGGACCCGCGCTACACCGATTACGCGCGCGCCAACGCCTCGATCGGGATCAATGGCACCGTCCTCAACAACGTCAACGCCAAGGCGGACAGTCTGACGCCGCGCTATATCGCGAAGGCCGCCGCGCTCGCGGACGTGTTCCGCCCGTGGGGGATCAAGGTCTACCTGTCGGCGCGCTTCTCCGCGCCGATCGAGCTGGGCGGGCTCAAGACCGCCGACCCGCGCGACCCCGCGGTCGCGGCATGGTGGAAGGCCAAGGCCGACGAGATCTACCGCGCCATCCCCGATTTCGGCGGCTTCCTGGTCAAGGCCAACAGCGAGGGACAGCCCGGCCCGCGCGACTATGGCGCGAGCCATGCGGACGGCGCCAACATGCTCGCCGCGGCGGTGCGCCCGCACGGCGGCATCGTGATGTGGCGCGCCTTCGTCTACGCCGACACCGATCCCGAAGACCGCGCCAAACAGGCGTACAGCGAGTTTAAGCCGCTCGACGGGAAATTCGCCGACAACGTGCTGGTGCAGGTGAAGAACGGCGCGATCGACTTCCAGCCGCGCGAGCCGTTCCACCCCCTGTTCGGCGCGATGCCCAAGACTCCGCTGCTGATCGAGTTCCAGATCACCAAGGAGTATCTCGGCTTCGCCACCCACCTGGCCTATCTCGGCCCGCTCTTCACCGAGACGCTCGACGCGCGCACCGGGCGCGGCGCCGAGACCGTCGCCGACGTGGTCGACGGCATCGCCGAGCAGCACGCGCTGAGCGGCATGGCCGGAGTGGCCAATATCGGGCGCGATCGCGACTGGTCGGGCTCGACCTTCAACCAGGCCAATTGGTACGCTTTCGGCCGGCTCGCCTGGGATCCAACGCTCGACGCCGCCGCGCTCGCGCGCGAGTGGGCGCGGCAGACGTTCGGGACGGATCCGCGCGTGGTCGAGCCCGTCGTCGGCATGATGATGGCGTCGCGCGAGGCGGTGGTGGACTATACCGGCGCGCTCGGGCTCGCGCACGTGATGGCGACCGGGCACCATTACGGCCCGGGCCCCTGGGTCAGCGACCTCAAGCGTCCCGAGTGGAACCCGGTCTATTATCATCGCGCCGACAAGCAGGGGATCGGCTTCGACCGCACGCGCTCGGGCAGCGACGCGGTGGCGCAATATGCCCCCGACGTGGCGAAGCGGCTCGCCGATCCCGCCGCCACGCCCGAGCGCGAGCTGCTGTGGTTCCACCATGTCGCGTGGGACCGGCGGATGTCCTCGGGCAAGACGCTATGGGACGAGCTGGTCGCGCACTATGACCGCGGCGTCGCCGCCGTCGGCACGATGCGCGCCACCTGGGAGCGGTTGCGCCCGCTGGTCGACGCGGAGCGCTGGGGCAAGACCGCGACCTATCTCGCGGTGCAGGAGCGCGAGTCGCGCTGGTGGCGCGACGCGAGCTTGGCCTATTGGATGTCAGTCAACGGCCGCGCGCTGCCCGCCGGCGCGACGCCGCCCGAGCACGACCTCGCCTGGTACAAGGCACAGCAATTCCCGTACGCCCCCGGTCACCCGGAATGACGCCCCTTGCGGCGGTCGCGTTCGCCGCCGTAACGTCGCTCGCGAAAGGATTTTCATGAAGGAAAGCCGCGGCTCGCGACGTCAGCGCAACGCCCCCACGATCAGCGACGTCGCGCGCCACGCGGGCGTGTCGCCGATGACGGTGAGCCGGGTAATCAACGCCGAGAGCAATGTGCGGGCCGAGACGCGCCGCCGCGTGCAGGAGGCGATCGCCACGCTCCATTATGCGCCCTCCGCCGCGGCGCGGACGCTGGCGGGCGGCGAGGAATTCCGCCTCGGCGTGCTCCACACCAACAGCAGCTTGTTCTATTTCAGCGAGTTCCTCGTCGGCTGCCTCGACCAGGGCAGCCGCCAGAATTGCACGATGGTGATCGAGAAGTGCGAGGAAGGTACTGAACTCGCGGCAATCGAGCACCTGCTGCGCGGGCGTGTCGACGGCGTGCTGCTGCCGCCCCCGCTCGGCGACTCCGCCACCGCCTTGGAAGCGCTGCGCGCGCGCGACGTGCCGGTGGTGGCGGTCTCGACCGGGCGCGCGCCCGAGTGGGCGCTGTCGGTGAGCATCGACGATCGCAAGGCGGCCTATGAGATGACGCGCCACCTCGGCGCGCTCGGCCACCGCCGCATCGGCTTCATCACCGGCGCGGCCAATCAGACCGCGAGCGCCGAGCGGCTCGCCGGCTACCGCGACGCGCTCGCCGACATGGCGCTGGCGGCGGACGAGGAACTGGTGGCGGAGGGCTGGTTCACCTACCGCTCCGGGCTCGACGCCGCCGAACAGTTGCTCGAGCTCGCCGAGGCGCCGAGCGCGGTGTTCGCGGCCAACGACGACATGGCCGCGGCCACGGTCGCGATCGCGCATCGCCGCGGGCTCGACGTGCCGGGGGATCTCACCGTCGTGGGGTTCGACGACTCGGCGCTGGCGACGACGATCTGGCCCGAGCTGACGACGATCCGCCAGCCGGTCAGCGCGATGGCGCGCACCGCGGTGGACCTGCTCGCGCGCGAGATCCGCGCGCGCAAGACGAGCGACGCCGGGCTCGACCACCCGCACCTGCTGGCAGACTATCAGCTGGTCCGCCGTCAGTCCGACGCGGCGCCACGCCGTCGCCCCAATGCGGCGCCGCGGCGTGTTCAGGCGGGGGCGGTTTAGCTACCGTCGCTTCGCGCGCCTCCCTTCCGCTACCGTTCGTGCTGAGGAGGCGCTGAGCTCGTCGGCGTGCCGTCTCGAAGCACCCGGCGAAACGTCCGCGGCAACGCTTCGAGACGAGGCTTCGACAAGCTCAGCCTCTCCTCAGCGCCAACGGGCAGCAGGAACGCACGGCGATTGACGAGACAGCAGCATGAGAGCGGCCGGCCGCCCTGAAGGCGGCCGGCCGCTCTCCCACCGACCCATGCCCCGCCCGCGAACGGGCGGGGCCGCGTGTCTCACCCCACCATGTCCTCGAGCTCGCGCCCGCGCGTCTCGTGCACCATCGCGCGCACGAAGAAGAACGAGATCGCCGCGAAGATGGCGTAGCCGGTATAGGTCACCGCCAAGCCGGGCGAGACCGCCAGCGCCGGGAAGCTTACCGAGATCGCGGCATTGGCGATCCATTGCGCGAAGCCCGACACCGCCAGGCCCGAGCCGCGGATCTGGTTGGGGAACATCTCGCCCAGCATCACCCACATCACCGGGCCCCAGCTGGCGTTGAAGAAGATCACGTAGAGATTGGCCGCCACCAGCGCGATCACGCCGTTGTTGCCGGGCAGGCTCACCGCGCCCGCCGCGTCCGTCACCGCAGTCGAGAAGGCCCAGGCGACCACCGCCAGCGTCACCGCCATCCCGGCCGAGCCGACCAGCAGCAGCGGCTTGCGCCCGATCTTGTCGACGGTGAAGATCGTGAACAGGCACGCGCCGATCGACAGCACGCCCGAGAGGATGTTGGTCTGCAGCGCGTAGTCCTCGGAGAAGCCGACTGCTTCCCACAGGGTCGCGCCGTAGTAGAACACCACGTTGATGCCGACGAGCTGCTGGAACACCGCCAGCCCGATGCCCGCCCAGACGATCGGGCGGATCTTGCCCGAGCCGCGATCGATCAGGTCGGAGAGCTTGGGGCGGTGATGGTCGCCCGCGAGGCTGGCGCGGATCTCGCCGACCTTGCGATCCGCCTCGGCGCGGCCGAACAGCCGGGTGAGCACCGCGTGCGCGCGATCCTCATGCCCCTTGGCGACGAGGTAGCGCGGGCTCTCCGGAATGATCAGCAGCGCGAGCAGATAGACCAAAGCCGGGATCGCCTGGAGCCAGAACATCCAGCGCCACGCCGCGAAGCCGAACCAGAAATTCGCGGTCGACCCGCCGGCGTAGCGCGCGAGCGCGAAATTCGCGACGAACGCGCCGGTGAGGCCGGTGATGATCATCACCTGCTGCACGCTTGACAGCCGGCCGCGCACCGCGGCGGGGGTCACCTCGGAGATATAGACGGGCGAGATCACGCTCGCCGCGCCGACGCCCAGGCCACCGATGATGCGGGCGAAGATGAAGATCGCCGAGCTCGACGCCGCGCCGGCGAGCAGCGCGCTGAACAGGAACAGCGCCGCCGACAGCATCATCACGCTGCGCCGCCCGATCCGATCCGCCAGGCGCCCCGCGCTGAACGCGCCGATCGACGAGCCGATCAGGATCGCGCCGACGTTGACGCCGATCCCCAGCTTGCCGAGATCGAAGGCGGCCTCCAGCCCCTTCTGCGTGCCGTTGATCACGCCCGAGTCATAGCCGAACATGAAGCCGCCGATCGTCGCCACCGCGACGATGGCGGCGATAAAGCCCATGTTGACGCGCCCCGCGTCACCCTCACTGAAAGCCGTTGCCATCCTCACCCGCTCCCACTCGTGTCTTTTAGATTATGATGCCGCCTCGACCGTCGCGAAGCCGGCGACCCCCGGCTCGAACGCGAACAGGTCGCCCGCGAGCGGCTGGTCGGCGAGCGCCGCCGCGTCGAGCCCCTTGCGCGCCGTCGTGGCGTATGCGGTGCGCAGCCCCTCGCCGCCGAACGCGATCTTGGTCACGTTCGCTACCGGGAAGCGGACCGTCGTCATCAGCGCGCCCGTCGCATCGTAGCGGCGCACACCCCAGCCACCGAATAGACCGACCCAGAGGCAACCCTCGGCGTCGAGCACCGAGCCATCGGGATAGCCCGCACCGTCCTCGATCGTGACATGGCGCTCGGGCGTGCCCAGCGTGCCATCATCGCGCACCGGCACGCGCCAGATCGTCTTACCCAGCGTGTCGGTATGGTATAGCGTCGCCGCGTCGGTGCTGATCGCGGGTCCGTTGGTGATCACCACGGGCGCGAGCCCGCTGTCGAGGCACTCCTCGCCGGCGAAGCGGTAGAGCCGGCCGGTCGCGGCGACCTCGTCGTCGTCCATCGATCCGAACCAGAGCCGGCCGCGCGAGTCGACGGCGGCATCGTTGAGCCGGTTGCCGGGCAGGTGCGGCTCGGGCGCGTGCAGCGGCGCGAAGGTGCCGGTGACGGGATCGAAGCGGTGCAGGCCGGTCTTCACGCCCGCGATCAGGTCGCCGCGCGCGCTCGGCAGCACCCAGCCGACCTGGTCGGGTGCGATCCAGCGCTCGTGCGCGCCGGTGGCGGGATCGAAGCGGTGGACCTGATGCTGCTTGATGTCGACGAACCACAGAGCGTCGCGCGCCCACACCGGCCCCTCGCCCAGAGTCGCGCCGACCCGCAGGACCGACCGCGGCACCATCTCAGCGCCAGCCCGCGTCGACGAAGTAATCGTGCCCGGTGCACATCCGCGCGTCGTCCGAGGCGAGGAACAGCGCCAGCGCGGCGACGTCGGCGGGTTGGATCCGGCCGTCGAGGCACTGCGCCGCGACGATCTCGGCCTCGCCCTCGGGCGTGTACCATTGCTCCTGGCGCGGCGTCTGGACATTGCCGGGCACGATCGTGGTGACGCGGATGTTGTCGCGGCCGAGATCGCGCGCCATGCTCCGCGTCATTCCCTCGATGGCGGCCTTGGCGGTCTGGTAGAGCACCAGGTCGGGCAAACCGAGATGCCAGCTGATCGAGCCGAAGTTGACGATCGCGCCCCCGCCCGCGCGCTTCATGTGCGGCACCGCCGCCTGCGCGACGAAGAAGAGGTGGCGCAGGTTCACCGCCATCCGCTCGTCCCAATAGGCCGGGGTCACCTCGGCGATGGTGTGGCGATCGTCGTTGGCGGCGTTGTTGATCAGCACGTCCAGCCCGCCCAGCGCGGCCGCGATCTCGTCCACCATCGCGGGCAGCGCGGCGACGTCGGTGAGGTCGCAGCCACGGAACAGCGGTGCCCCTTCCAGCTTCGCGGCGAGCGCCTCGCCCGCGGCGGCGTTGACGTCGACGAACGCCACCTTGGCGCCTTGGCGCGCGAACGCCTCGACCAGCCCGGCGCCGATCCCGGTGGCACCGCCGGTCACCAATATTCTCTTGCCGCGCAGCGACGGATAGACCGCGCGCTCGCTCACGCCGACGTTCCCAGCAGGCCGCGCGCGGCGAGATTGCGGATCAAACCGCCGATGCCGAGCTCCCACGGCGCCGCCTCCTTCGAGGTTACCACGCGGTTGGTCAGCCGGCCGAGCCGCTCGCTCTCGATCGTCACGCGGTCGCCGACCTTGTGGGTGAAGCCGCGGCCGGGCTCGTCGCGGTCCTGCACCGGCGCGAACAACGTTCCCAGGAACAGCACGAAACCGTCGGGATATTGATGCTCGGACAGCGTCTGGCGCACCAGGTCGAGCGGGTCGCGGCTGATCTCGGCCATGTTGCTCTTGCCGTCGAGCACATAGCCGTCCTCGCCCTCGATCCGCAGCCGCACCTCGGCGCCGCGCACGTCGTCGATCGTGAAGCTGTCGTCGAACAGCCGCACCAGCGGCCCGAGCGAGCACGAGGCGTTATTGTCCTTGGCCTTGCCGAGCAGCAGCGCCGAGCGGCCCTCGAAGTCGCGCAGGTTGACGTCGTTGCCGAGCGTCGCGCCGATGGCGGTTCCGCGGCTGTCGACCAGCAGCGCGACCTCGGGCTCGGGATTGTTCCAGCTCGAGTCGGAGCGGATGCCGATCTCGGCGTCGGGGCCGACGGTGGCCAACACCGGCGCCTTGGTGAACACCTCCGCGTCGGGACCGATCGCGACCTCGAGGTACTGCGACCACAGCCCGTCCTCGATCAGCGCCGCCTTGAGCGCCGCGGCCTCAGCCGTGCCGGGCACGACCGAGCGGATCGAGCCGCCGACGCGCGACTCCAGCCGGCCGCGGATCTCGGCCGCGGCGGACCAGTCACCGCGCGCGCGCTCCTCGATAACGCGCTCGATCGCTGACACCGCGAACGTGACGCCGCAAGCCTTGACGCATTGGAGATCGACCGGGCTGAGCAGCGCGAGCCCGGCGGTGTCGAGCGCCCCAAGCGAGCGGCCGCCCGCGCCCGACAGGTCACCCGCCTCGACCAGCATCGCGAGGGTCGGCGCGACCGCGGACATGTCGAACGCCTCGCCGCGCACGACGAGCAGCGGGATCGGGCCCTCCTCGGTCGCCGCGCGGCCGATGAAGCGGCCTTCCTTCCAGTCGTGCGGCAGACCCGACGCCGTCGCGTCCTGTTCGAGCGCCATCACCTCTCCCCCACTCACCGGCTATCCTTGATAGCGCTACCAACACGGTTGCGAGGGAAGTGTCAAGACGGTGCCCACGCGCCCCGACGGGGCCCCGCGGTGCGGGTGTCGAGGCTAGCCGATCATCCCCGCATATGCGGCCGAGCGCAAGACCGATTCCAGCCGCTCGGGGCGGCCGAGCAGATAACCCTGCACCTGGGGAAAGCCCCAGCGTCGCAGCAGCGCGAGCTGCTCCTCGGTCTCGACCCCCTCAGCCGCCACGGGCACGCCGAGGCTCTCGCCCAGCGCGGCGATGCTGCGCACGATCGAGGCCGACGGCGCATGGTCGAGCATCGCCGAGACGAAGCTGCGGTCGACCTTGAGCTTGTCGAAGCGGAAGTCGCGCAGGTTGCCGAGCGACGAATAGCCCGTCCCGAAATCGTCCATGACGATGCGCGCCCCGCGGTCCTGCAGCGCGCGAAGTGCGCCGAGCACGTCGTCTCGGCGGTGGCCGAGCAGCGTCGCGCTCTCGGTCACCTCGAACTCGAGCCGCTCGGGCGCGAGCCCATGGCGTTCCGCGAGCGCGAGCAGGTCGGCGGCGAGGTCGGCCTGGCGGAACTGCACCGGCGACAGGTTGAGCGCGACGATCGCGTGGTCTGGCCAGCCGCGCGCCGCCGCCATCGCCTGGTCCGCGACCCAGAGGCCAAGCGAGTCGATCCGCCCACTCGATTCGGCGAGGGGGATGAATTGGTCGGGGCGGATGTCGCCAAGCTCGGGATGGCGCCAGCGCAGCAAGGCCTCATAGCCGATCACTCGCAGCGTCCGCGCGTCGGCCATCGGCTGGTACACCAGCGACATCTCGCCGCGCTCCACCGCGCCTTCGAGATCGCGGGACAGACGCCAGCGCAGCCGCGTCTCCTCCTTGAGCGCCTCGTCGAAGAAGCGCGCGGTGTGCCGCCCCTCCGACTTGGCTCGGTACATCGCCATGTCGGCGAGGTTGTACAGTTCCTCGCGCGCCTGCTCCGCGCCCGATAACGCGACGCCGACGCTCATCTGCACCGGCACCTCGTCGCCCGCCGTCGCATCGCAGGCGCGGAAGATCCGCATCAGCAGCGCCTCGGCGGCGCGCGGTTGATCGGGCGCGACCTGGATGATCGCGAACTCGTCGCCGCCGAGACGCGCCACCATGTCGTCCGCGCGGACGCAGCCGCTCAGCAGCTGCGCGGCGTGGTTGAGCGCACGATCGCCGCCGGCATGGCCGAACCGGTCGTTCACCGACTTGAAGTCGTCGAGATCGATCGCGAACACCGCGACACGCTGACCGGTACGCGTCACGCGCGCGAGGTCCTGCGCCAACCGCTCCTCGAAGAGCAGCCGGTTGGGTAGAGCGGTCAGCATGTCGTGGTGCGCGAGGAACTCGATCCGCTTCTCGGCGCGGCGGCGCTGCTCCACCGCGTCGCGATACTCTCCCAGCCCGCGCGCGAGGTCGCCGATCTCGTCGGCGCGGTCGCGCCCCTCGACCCGCACCTCACCATCGACCGTGCCGAACTGGCGCAGCTGGTCGGCGATGGCGACGATCGGGCGCAACACCTGGCGCCGCAGCCACAGGAAGGAGGCGAGCAGCAGCAGCAGCACGCCGAGCACGCCGAAGACGATGCGCGAGATGCTGGCGTAGAGCTCGCGCGAGCTGCGCGCCACCGCGGCGTCGATGCGGTCGACGAGCCGGCGCCGCGCCTCGGCGCGCTCGCGTTCCAGCACGCGCAGGGCGGCGAGGAACTGCGGCATGTCGCGCGTGATCCGCCGCGGCTCGGCGCGCGCGTCGGCGATCAGCTCACCCGCGAGCCGCGCGAAGTCAGTGGCCGCCGCGTCGCGCGCGGACGCCGCTCCGTAGCTCGCGCGGAAGGCGGCGAGCGCCTGCTCCACGCGCAGCCATTGCGGCGAAGTGATCGGGCGCGGCTGCTCGGCGGCACGGGTCACCTCGCCGATCGCGAGCCGCAGCTGCTGCTGCGCGCGGTCCTGCGCGTCCTCGACGCGGAGGCGCTCGCTCAGCCGCCGCACCGACTGGTTGGCGTGGCGCACGTCGCCCGCGACCATCCAGCCGGCGGCGAGCAGCAGCAGCACCACCGCCACGACGGTTCCGAACGCGGCAATCACACGGGTCGAGATCGAGGTCGGCAGCACAGCTCCTCCGGGGACGAGCGTATTATACGGCAAGGCTTACTCAATGATGAGCGGCGCCGATCGCTTGCTTACCCCGTCCTGCCCCGGCACACACGCGGTGCATAGGGAGAAGCTATTGATGAACAGGCGTGATTTCATCGGCGCTGCGACCGCTGGTGCGGCCGTCGCGGCGTTGCCCGCGGTGGCCACGACTCGGGCCGGCGGGGATGCCGCGCTGCGCACGACGCTCGACCGCTTCTTCTACGCGCGGCTCGACGAGAGCCCCGAGCAGGCGACCCGGCTGGGGCTCGACAGCGGCGCGCGGGCCGGGCTGAAGCGCCGGCTCGACGATGGCTCGACCACTGGCCAGGCGCGCGCGCTGGCCCGTGCGCGGCAGGAACTTGCCGAGCTCCAGCGCTTCGATCGCGCCGCGCTGTCGCCCGCGGCGCAGCTCGACCTCGACGTCGTCACCTATCAACTCAGCCGCGCGATCGGCGGCAGCGAGCGCTTCCGCTACGGCGCGACGATGGGCCGGTTCGCGCCCTATATCCTGAGCCAGCTCACCGGCGCCTATCGCGACGTGCCGGACTTCCTGGAGTCGCAACACCGCGTCCGCGACGGCGCCGAAGCCGACGCCTATCTGGCGCGGGTCGAGGCGCTCGCCGGCGCGATCGAGGACGACACCGCGCGTCAGCGCGCCGATGCTGCGCGCGGCGTGTTCGCGCCCGACTATATCCTCGACACGACGCTCAAGCAGCTCGCCGCCTTCCGCGACCAGCCGCCCGAGCAGACCGTCGCGGTGGTCGCGTTCGCCGCCAAGCTCGCCGCGGCGGGCCTGCCGGGCGAGCGCTCCGCGCGGGCGCGCGCGCTGGTGGCGGAGAAGGTGTTCCCCGCGCTCGACCGCCAGCGCGCGCTCGTCACCGAATTGCGCGCGCGTGCCACGCACGACGCAGGCTGCTGGCGCCTGCCTGACGGCGACGCTTATTATGCCGCCGCTGCCGAGGCCGCGACCACGGTGCCGATGTCGGGCGACGAGATCCACCGCCTCGGCCTCGCCCAGGTGGCGGAGATCTCCGGCCGCATCGATACGATCCTGAAGGCACAGGGCATGGCGCAGGGTACGGTCGGCGAGCGGCTGGTCGCGCTCAACAAGCGCCCCGACCAGCTCTTCCCCAACACCGATCCCGGGCGCGAGGCGCTGCTGGCGCAGCTCACCCGCCAGATCGCGGCGATGCAGAAGCGGCTGCCCGAGGCGTTCGCCTCCCTGCCCAAGGCACCGGTCGAGGTGCGACGCGTGCCCGCCTCGATCCAGGCCGGCGCGCCTGGCGGCTATTACGAGAACGCCTCGCTCGACGGCTCCCGACCCGCGATCTACTATATCAACCTGCGCGACACGTTCGACCGGCCCAAGTTCGGGCTGGCCACGCTGACGCATCACGAGGCGGTGCCGGGGCACCACCTCCAGGTAATGCTCGCGCTGGAGAGCGAGGACATCCCGCTGATCCGACGCCGCGGCTTCTTCTCGGGCTATTCGGAGGGGTGGGCGCTCTACGCCGAGCAGCTCGCCGACGAGATGGGGATGTACGAGGGCGACCCGCTCGGTCAGGTCGGCTACCTCCAGTCGCTGCTGTTCCGCGCCACGCGGCTGGTGGTGGACAGCGGCATGCACGCCAAACGCTGGAGCCGCGAGCAGGCGACCGACTATCTGATCGCCACCACCGGGATCGCGCGCGGGCGCAGCCAGGGCGAGATCGACCGCTACACCGTCTGGCCCGGCCAGGCGTGCAGCTACAAGATCGGCCATACCGTCTGGACCCGGCTGCGCGACGAGGCGAAGGCCAAGCCGGGCTTCGACCTCAAGCGCTTCCACGAGGTGCTGCGGCTCGGCGCCATGCCGCTGACGGTGCTCGAGCGCGTGGTGCGCGAGCGCTCGGTCTAGGCTCGCCCCGCCTCACTTGCCGTCATCCTGAGCTCGTCTCAGGATCCACCGGGCCGCGAAGTCAGGAGCGGCGGCTACAGCGCACGGTGGATACTGAGACGAGCTAGGGTGACGCCGCGTGTGAGCGTGCGGCGCCTGCTCTCACGCCGCTCCCGCCGCTGTCACGCGGCCGCTGCGCTCGAGCTTGCCCCAGCCGACCAGCCAGCCGCCGATCGCCGCCGCGATCGCGCGCAGCACCACCCAATACATGATCTGCCGGTACACCAACCGTTGCGCCACCAGCAGATGCGCGGGGTAGCGCGCGCGATGGCCGTCGAGGCGATAGGCGATCCCGCCGCACAGCACGTCGATCGCGGTGAACGCGAGCCAGTAGACACCCATGCGCGCGACATCGCCGCTGGTCTGCGCCCAGCCGTGCTGCGCCACGCGCAGCGCGGTACCACCGATCGAGACGAGCAGCGCCAGGTCGATCAGCGGCGAGATCGCGGCGAAGGCGATCTGGAACAACCACGCCTGCGGGAGACCCACCAGCGCCAGCCCCGACGGCTTGCGCGTGCGCAGCACCGCGCGGTGCTTCCACAGGCATTGCAGCGTGCCGAACGCCCAGCGGAAGCGCTGCTTGGCGAGCGCGCGGAAGCTCTCGGGCGCCTCGGTCCAGGCGATCGCGCTGGGGTCGTAGGTGACTCGCCAGCCGGCACGCTGGATCGCGATGGTGAGGTCCTGGTCCTCCGCCAGCGTGTCCTCGGGATAGCCGCCGACCGCGTCGAGCGCGGCGCGCCGCCACGCGCCGACCGCGCCGGGCACCACCGTCATCGCGTCGAAGCCGGCGAGCGCGCGCCGCTCGAGGTTCTGCGCGGTGATATATTCCACCGCCTGCCAGCGGGTGACGAGGTTGACTCGGTTGCCGACACGGGCGTCGCCCGCGACCGCGCCGATCCGCTCGTCGGCGAACCAGCGCGCGAGGCGGCGGATCGTCGCTGGCTCGAACTGCGTGTCGGCGTCGAGCGCGATCACCACCCCGCCGGTCGCTGACAGCAGCGCGCGGTTGAGCGCCGCCGCCTTGCCGCCGTTGACCAGGGTGAGCAGGCGCACGCGCGGGTCATTCGCGAAAGCGGCCTGGACGACCGCGCTGGTGCGGTCCTTCGAACCGTCGTCGGCGACGATCACCTCGAGTTGTGGATAGTCGCTCGCCAGCACGCGCTGGATCGACGAGACGATCACGCGCTCCTCGTTGTAGGCGGGGATCACGACCGAGACGCTGGGCGCGAACACCGGCGGCTCGGGCCGCTTGCGCCGCGCCTGTACCCAGGCGAGCCCGGCCATCAGCACCGCGCGCGCGATGCCGAGCGAGATCGCGAGATAGAACAGCCAGGCCAGCGCCCCGGCCAGCGCGGCGAGCACGACGAACACCGCCACGTCGGTCCGCACCGCCCAGAGGTCACCCTCCGCCACGGGCGGCATCGCCTGCGCCGCGCTGGCGCCGACCAGCTGCGACGCGGTGACGAAGGTATAGCCCTCGCCGCGCAGCTGCCGGATGATGCGCGGCAGCGCCGCCACGGTCTCGGACCGGTCACCGCCGCCGTCGTGGAGCAGGATGACGTTGCCCGACTTCTCGGGTGTGGCCGAGTGGACTTGGTCGAGCACCTGCTGGACGATCGCGTCCTCACCCGGCCGCTGCCAGTCGTTCGGGTCGACGTGGAGGCCGACGACCGTATAGCCCGCCTGCTGCGCCTGGAGTGCGGGCTCGAGCTCGTCGGTCGTGGTCGGCTCGGCGTCGCCGAAATAAGGCGCGCGGAACAGCGTCATCGAGCGGCCGGTATAGGCCTGCACCAGCCGCTGCGTGGCGTTGAGCTCGAGCGCGGTCTCGCGTGGGCCCAGCCGCGCCATGTTCGGGTGCGTGTAGCTGTGATTGCCGATCTCGTCCCCGTCGCGCACGATGCGGTTGAGCAGCGCGGGATGCTGCAGCGCGTTGCCGCCGATGACGAAGAAGGTCGCGGGCACGCGCGCCGCCTCGAGCACGTCGAGGATGCGCGGCGTCCAGGTCGCGTCGGGGCCGTCGTCGAAGGTCAACGCCAGCTTCTTCGGGTCGGCCGCGCCGGCGCGGCGGACGACATAGGGGGTAGGCAGCGAGTCGTAGCGCTCGCGCCGGATCAATCCCTGCGGGTCGGCCCAGAGCGTGCGCTGCCCCGGCGTCGGCGTCGCGGTGATGCGGAGGATCTCGCCCGATCCCTCGATGTCGGTGTTGAGCAGCGAGGAGGGGCGGCGCAGGTCGGGGCGGCCGCCGGTACGCATCGCGACGAGATCGGCCCAGAAGCCCTGGTCCTCGCTGCCCAGCCGCCATAGCGCGACACCGCCGATGTTGAGCTGGCGCAGCACCTGCATCTCGTTCCAGCTGGTCGCGGCGTCGAGCATCCAGATCGTGTGGCGCTGACCGTCCTCGTCATAGGCGAAATTGGCGTTGCCGCTGGCGGAATCGAAGCTGATCGGCGCCTCGCTGTCGTGCGCGGCCAGCCACGCCTCCTCGATCGACAGCGCGTCGGTCGAGTCGCCGTGCCAGTCATAGGCGTAGCTGCCGAGCGCGACGACCAGCTTGTCCGCGGGCACGACCCGGCGCGCCGCCTCGACCTCGCGGATGAACCAGTCCTGCGCCGCGATCGGGCCGGGCGTGCCGCCCTCCCAATGCTGGTCATAGGCCATCAGGATGACCTTTTCGGTCGCCTGCGCGATCGCGGCGAGCGGCCAGCTGTCGTCCTCCGCGGGGACGGTCACCGCGAGCGTGGTCCCCTTGGGCAGGGCGGCGTGGAGGCTGCGCAGGAAGGCGACATAGGGGCGCATGGCCGTCTCGGGCAGCGACTCGAAGTCCATCACCAGGCCGCCGGCGTGCCGCTGCGCGACATAGGCCGCGAGCCGCTGCGCCAGCGCGGCCCGTGCGCTCGGATCGGCGAGCAGCGCGGCGCTGCCCTTGCCGTCCCACTGCTCCTCGCCGAGATTCTGCACCATCGGCAGCACCTTGGGTGCGTGCGGCAGCGCCGCCAGGCTGCGCTCGAAGGCGCCGTCGCGCTCGACCGTGACGCGATGCTGCGGCCCCGCGACGCTGACCAGCGCCGGCACGACCCAGTCGAGCGCCGCGGCGTTGCGGCGGAAGGAGGCGAGGCTGTCGTCGTTGCCCGGCACGTAGAAGGCGATGCTGAGCGGCGCGTTGTCCGCGCTCTTCGCCGCCGCGTGGCGGTGCGGCAGCCAGGCGGCGAGCCCGTGGCGGCGCTGCTCGCCGCGCGCCGCGGCGGCGTGCGCGCGCGGCAGCGGCAGGCGCAGGTCGACCCCGCGCGGGACCGCCACCAGCGTGGTGGCGAAGGCGATGGCCGCCGCGATCACCGCGATCAGCAGGGTCGCGATCACGCGCTTGGAGCGGCGGCTGCGGCGACCGGTGGGATCGAAGAAGACGGGGGCGGACATGGGCTGACCTTGCATGGACGCGCGACGCGCGGGAACGATCGTCCCCTACCCCGCCGCGGATAATCACCGCGTGGGCCGAGGCTTACAAGTTCGTCATGATCCAGTCTGGCAGGGTCGCTCACCCGCCCGCTGGTCGCAAGCTAGCCTAACACACCCGAGCGGTACCAGCGCCGGATCGCGGGCAATCGAGTCAACTCGCAGCCGCAGCGCCGGCAGCTCGTGTGTGCGGCGCCGTTGGCGTCGATCGTCACGCGACGATTCGGCAGGTGCCGGCCGGCGCGGCACTCCGCCGGCATCGGCTCGTCCCCCGCCGCGGCGTGCGCGCCACCGCTCGCCCCCAGTCCGGCGGGTCTCACGACGACGCCAGGTTGAGCAGGGCGTCGACCGGACGCGGCGGCGTCACCTGGAAGCGCGCCATCATCCCGCCCGCACGCGGCGCCGCCGTTGTCGCCGCGGCGGACGGCTTGCCGACCAGCAGCGAGAGGTCGCGCAGCGCCTTGATCATCGCCAGTCCGCGCGGCGCGGCGATGTAGCGCGGTTCCCACTCCGGCGCGAACTTCTCCTTGTAGGTACGCAGTCCGCGAAAGCCGTAGAAGCGCTCGCCGTGGTGGAAGATCAGCGCCGCCGCGCGCGCCCAGGCGGGGGCGAGCCGCCGCCCCGCGATGCCCGAGAGCGGCGCGATGCCGAGCGAGAAGCGGCGGAAGCCGCGCTCGCGCGCCCAATCGATCAGGTGGACGAACAGGAAGTCCATCGTCCCGGCAGGCATGTCGTCGCGATGGCGCATCAGGTCGACCGAGGCCTCGTTGCGCCCCTCGGTGAGCCACAGGTTGGCGAAGGCGACGACCCGGCCCTCGACGCAGACCAGCGCCATGTCGAAGTGACCGAGATAGTCGCGATCGAAACGGCCGAGGCTGAAGCCCTTCTCATTGTGCCCCTTGGCGCGCATCCACTCGTCCGAGATGGCGGCGAGCTCGTCAATGATCACCGGCACCGCGGCGGCGGGGACGATGCGGAACTCGGCGCCTTTACGCGCGGCGGCGCGCTCCGCCTTGCGGACGGAGCGCAGACGCGGCACGTCGAGCACGAACGACGTCAGGTCGACGATCGCTTCCTCGCCGTACTTCACGATCTGCAACCCCATGCCGATCGCGAGATCGAGCACCAGCCCGGTGACCTGATAGAGCAGAAGCCGGCCCTGCGCACGGTCGGCGAGGTCGCGGATCCGCCATAGCAGCTCGCCCCACGTTTCGGCCGGGCCGATCGGGTCACCCATGATGATCCAGCTGGTGCCGCGCACCTGGTACATTAGCATCGCGCGGCCATCCTCGGAGAGCAGGAAGCGCTTGTCGCCGGTCAGCGCCAACATCGCGTCGGTACGTTCGGCGTTGGCGAGCACGCGCGCCACCGCGGCGGGATCGGCGGGAACGTCGGGCACGCTACGCGCCGGCCCGAGCAGCCGCCACATGGCCACGGCAGCGAGCATCACCGCGACCGCCAGGGTCGCACGCAGGAAACGCGGCGCGTCACCGTGCAGCGCGAAATGCCACCATAGATCGTCGTCGTACGGCACGTGCCGGTAGGCGATCAGACCGACCCACGCGGCGACTCCGACGGCGACGGCCACCGCGATCAGCCACGCGCTCGACAGCGGCGCCTGCGTCAGCGCGGTACGACGGTAGAAGGCACCGCGAGTCCACTGCAGCAGCGCGGCGAGCGCGAGGCACACCGCGGCTTCCTCATAATCGATGCCCTTCGCCAGCGAGAAAGCGGCACCGGCGAGCAGCAGCGCGCGCGTGGCGACGAAGGCGCCGTCGAGCCGACGGTACAGGCCGGGCGCGAGCAGCAGCAGCCCGGTACCGACGAGGCTCGCGGCGACGTGGCTCGCCTCGATGAAGGGTAAAGGCAACAGCGCGTGGAGCGCGCCGATACGCGGCGCCAGCGCGGGCAGCGAACCAGAGAGCAGCAGCATCGCGCCGCCGGCGAAGCTGGCCGCGGCGAGCACCAGCGGCGCCACCTCGCTCGCCAGCGCGCTCGAGTCGCGCAGCAGTCGCGGCAGGCCGTGCTGGCGGCGGCCCTCGTGCCACGCCAGCAGCGCCACGCCGAGGGCGAGCGGCAGCACATAATAGACCAGGCGATAGGCGATCAGCGCCGCCACCAGTGCGGCGCGGTCACCCGGCACCACCGCCAGCACCACCGCCTCGAACACACCGATCCCGCCGGGAACGTGAGTCACCAGCGCGACGACGATGCCTAGCGCATAGGCCAGCACGAAGGCGGGGAGCAGCGCGACCGGCGCGTGCGGGATCAGCACGAACAGCGCCGCCGCGGCCGCCGCGGTGTCGACCAGCGCGATGGCGATCTGCGCCACCGCCTGCGACGCGCTCGGCAGCGGCAGCGTGAAGCGCCACACGCGCAGCGGCCCGTGCGCCACGCCGCAGGCGGCTACCAGCGCGACCACTCCGACGAGCACCGCGGCGCCGATCGCTTGTGCCATGGCGGCGCTCAGCGTCACGTCCGCGAGCGCGATCGGGCCGTCGCGCAGCGTCAGCGCGGCCCCCGCCACGGTGATGACGCCGAGCCAGAAGGTCGCGCTGGCGATGCCGACGACGCGCGCGACATCGGGTCCGTCGAGGCCGGCGGCGGTATAGACGCGGTAGCGCGCCGACCCTCCCGTGAGCAGCGCGAGCCCGAGATTGTGCGACAGCGTGTAGCTGGTGAACGACCCCAGCGCGGCGACGCGCCAGGGCAGTGGCCGACCGATAACGCGCAGCGCCATCGCGTCGTAGAGCGTCAGCGCCAGATAGCTGAGCGCGGTGAAGCCCAGCGCCAGCGCGATCTGCGTACCCGACAGGCCGTGGATCGCCGCGCGAACGTCGGCGAGGTGAATCTCGCGGGTCAACCGCTCGACCGCGGCGAAGCCGAGACCGAGCAATAGGGCCACCGCCGCCACGGTGGCGGGGGTGCGATAGCGTTCGAGACGGGCGCGAAGCTCAGGCATGCGGCGGCTGCGCGACGCGGTGCCACAGCTGCGAGCGGCACACGAGACCGTGGAGAATGCACCCCTTCACACGCAGCCCGTCGCTGCCGACCGGCTCGATCTTCGAGTAGAAGCGCCGGCCCATGTCGGGCACGAAGACGGTGCCGACCCAGCCACCCGACGTCGGCCGGTAGTTCTCGAGCAGCTGGGTGCCGATCAGCCCGGTGACGCCGCCTTCGCGAGCGTCGGCCTGCGCCTCGGCGCTGGCCCAGACAATCCAGCCGCACAGCCGGTCGCCGCAAGCGCCCGTTCGCACCGCCACCGATCCATAGGGATTGAGCCACGTTCCCAGCGGGCTCGCCGTCGGGGCGGCCGACGCCCCGACCGGGAGCGCGAACGCCGTCGCCACCGCGATCGCCGTCGCCATCATCCCGCGCATGCTTCTCACGTGTTCAATCCCCTGCTCTGTTTGAGCGACCGTGTAGGACGGCGCGCATTGCGAGAGGCTCGTCGTCGACTGAATTATCGGTAATGTGGCGCTCAGCGGCCCTGCTGGACGGCCTGCCACAGCGCCGCGCACAGCCGATCCGGGTCATGGTTGAGGTAATGGTCGCCGGGCAGCGTCACGACGCGCACGTTGCGCTGGCGCCATCGCGGACACAGGCTGTTGGCCTCGGTCGCCCCGTGGACGCAGAGCACGGGCGCCCAGTCGACGCTGCGCGCGCTCGGCAAGGCGGCGCGATCGGGCGGGCCATCGAACAGCCCGCCCGGGCTGGCGCGGAACAGCAAGGTGTCGCCCGGCACCGCGAAGATCAGCTGCGGCACACGCGCGCGCAGCGGCAGCGGCAACAGGCTCGCGCCATATTGCAGCATGTCGGCGCCGAACGACTGGCCCACCAGCAGCACGCGCTGCGCGCCCGGCAGCGCGAGCGCGCGACGGGTCGCCTCCGCCACCAGCGCGGCCGCCTCGGCGGGGCTGCGCCCCTCACGAAAGGCGGTGAGCGAGTTGATCTCGAACACGGGGATACCGTGCGCGGCCAGCATCCGGCCGATGTGCGGCGTCATGCCCGCGTCGAAGCCGGAATCGCCCGAGAACAGCACCGCCACCATGCCGCGCTGCGCCGGCGAAGGCTTCGCCGCCGCCGGCACCAGCCGGTACATCGAGGGGCTGTAGTAACCGAGCGCGCCGAGATAGCCGAGCACCACCAGCCCCAATGCGGCGAGCAGCGCGAGCGCCACACCGAGTGGGTTACGGCGGCGCGGCGACACGGGAAAGTCGGTCATGGCTCAGGCACTCAGCGCGTAGGTGATGACGAAGCAGGCCGCGGTGAGCAGCAGCATGGCGAGGATGAAACAGGCATCGGCGAGCTGCTCCATCAGGTGCAGCCGGCGATGCGAGGCGCCGCGCAGCGCGACATAGGACGTCAGCGTCGCGACCAGGAACAGCAGCGAGTCGATCGCGAGCAGGTCGTCCGCCACGCCGGCGCGACGGCCGCTCGCCACTCCGAGGTGGAGCAGGCCGATGCCGGTGAGGCAGACACCCACCATCGCCGAGGCGATCGGGCAGATCAGCCGGCAGATGCGCTCGTCCAGTGCGGCGCGCGGGGTAAGCGGCGACTCCATCAGCCCCGCCCTGCCCGCCGCCGCCTGCCAGCGCTCTGACAAAAACATTATCGATTCGTCATCTTACGCTCATCGCTCGAACAGCCGTACGCTGGCACAACAGGCTCGACGCCCCGCGCCGTGGCGTCAGCGGAGACCGTCGCGCATGGCCAGCCACCCCGTTCACGCTTTCGCCGCGCGCCTGCTCGGCAAATCCCCCGCGGCGCTGGACGCGGAGGAGCGCCGCGTTCTCACCAAGATCGAGGAGCGGCTGCCGATCGCGCGCGACGCGGGCGACGTCGACGACGAGACCGCGACGCTCGGCGACCGGCTCGCCGATCGAGTCGCCGCGGTGGGCGGCTCCTGGGGCTTCATCCTTGCCTTCACGCTGCTGCTGGTCAGCTGGATGCTGCTCAACAGCGGCGTGCTGCCACGGCTCGGCCACGCCTTCGACCCGTATCCCTACATCTTCCTCAACCTGATGCTGTCGACGCTCGCCGCGATCCAGGCGCCCGTGATCATGATGAGCCAGAACCGCCAGGCGGCGAAGGATCGGCTCGCCGCGCGGCTCGACTATGAGGTCAATCTGCGCGCCGAGCTGGAGATCCTGCGGCTCCACGACATGATCGAGCACGCCGTCTCTGCGCGGCTGGACGAGTTGCTCGAGCGCCGGCCCGCGGCATCATGACCGGGCTTCAGCCGCTCGACCGCGCGGTGCTCGCCTCCGCGCTGCTCGCGGCGCTCGGCTCGGCGCTGGCGCTGCGCGGCGTCCACCAGCTTCATCACGCGCGCGGCGACTCGGTCGGTGCCACCTTCGTCGCCACCGCGCCCACGCGCGGCGTACTGCCGATGGTGACCAGCCTGCGCGCGGGCGGCCCCGCGGAGCGCGCCGGGCTGCTCGTCGGCGATCTCGTCGAGCGGATCGACGGCCGTGCCCCCGCGACGCTTGCGGAGGTACAGCGCGAGATGGCAACACACCCGCTGGTGAAGCTGGTGGTGCGGCGCGGCGCGCGCGACCTGCCGATCGAGGTCCGCGGGCAGTGAGAGGAACAGCGTGTCGCAGAAGATCCTGCTGATCGAGGACGATGCCGCCACCGCCGATTTCGTCGCCAAGGGGCTGAGCGAAGAGGGCTTCGTGGTCGATCGCGCCGATAATGGTCGCGACGGCCTGTTCCACGCCACCGACGGCAGCTACGATTGCGTCGTGCTCGATCGCATGTTGCCCGGCATCGACGGCATGGCGGTGCTCGCGGCGATGCGCGGCGCCGGCATCGAGACGCCGGTGATCGTGCTCTCCGCGCTCGGCTCACCGGAGGATCGGGTGAAGGGGCTGACGAACGGCTCCGACGACTATCTGGTCAAGCCGTTCGCCTTCGCCGAACTGCTCGCGCGCATCCGGCTGCTGGTCCGCCGCGGCCGCAGCGCGCCAGCGGTGGAGACGGTGTTGCGCTGCGACGATCTCGAGGTCGATCTGCTCGCCCGCCGCGTCAAGCGTGCCGGCAAGACGATCGAGTTGCAACCGCGCGAGTTCCGGCTGCTCGAATTCATGCTGCGCCACGCCGAGCAGGTGGTCACGCGCACGATGCTGCTCGAGGGCGTGTGGGACTATCACTTCGATCCCGGCACCAACGTGATCGACGTGCATCTCAGCCGGCTGCGCAAGAAGGTCGACGAGGGCTTCGCGCGACCTCTGCTCCACACCGTGCGCGGCTCGGGCTACCGGCTCGGCGTGAACCCCTAAGATGTGCGGGCGCTGAGGTGCACTGGCGCTCGACCACCGCGCGCTTCGCCGCGCTGGTCTTCCTGCTGCAAGTGGCCGCGGCGGCGACGCTGCTGCTGACGCTGCGCGCGATCGTGCGCGGCCAGGTGTACGATCGCGCGCTCGCCACCGAGGAGGTGTTGCGCCAGGACCTGCTCGCGATCCAGAGCGACACGGGTACCGCCGCGCTGGCGCGCGCGATCGAGCTGCGCGGCGCGCGTCCCGCCCGCGCGGGCGCGGTGGTGCTGCTCGCGGACGCGGCGGGCAACCGACTCGCCGGAAATCTCTCCGCCTGGCCGCCCAACATTCTCCCCGACGACGGCACCATCGCCGTGGAGCTCTACCGCCGCCGCCACGACGCGCCCGAGGCGATGCTGGTGCGCGCGACCCGGCTGCCTGGCGGCGCGCGGCTGCTCACGGGTAGCGTGGTGGAGGGTGAGCGCCGCACGGTGCGCCTGCTCGAGGCGGCGATGCTGGTGGCCTTGTCGCTCGCGATCGCCTTTGCCGCGCTCGCCGCCTGGCTGGCGGCGCGGATGATCGTCACCCGCCTCGACGACACGGTGGCGACGCTGCGCGCCGTGCGCGGCGGTGATCTGTCGCGCCGCGTCGCCGATGATCGCAGCGGGGACGCCTTCGCGCTGCTCGCCGACGCGGTGAACGCCACGCTGGACCGGCTCGACTCGCTGGTCAGCGAGCTCACGATCGCCACCGACACACTCGCGCACGATTTGAAGTCGCCGCTCACCCGGCTGCGCTCGGCGCTGGAACGCGCCGCCGCGCAGGTGAGCGAGCCCGCCGCGCAGGAGGCGGTCGATCGCGCACTCGGCGAGGGCGAGCGCGTGCTCGCGCTGGTCGAGACCGCGCTGCGCATCACGCGCGCCGAGGCGGGCATCGGGCGCGAGTCGTTCGCGCCGGTCGACGTCGCCAACGAGCTGGAGCAGCTCGCCGAGATCTACGGGCCGCTGGCGGAGGACGCCGATCGTGTGATCCGGGTGGTCGCGCCGGAGCCTCTGACGCTGCCGTTGCACCGCGAGCTGATCGCGCAGGCGCTCGGCAACCTGATCGACAATGCGCTGAAATATGGCGCCGGCACGATCACGCTGTCGCTCACGGTCACGTCGCATGCCGCTACCGTGAGCGTCGCCGACGAAGGTACCGGCATCGCGCCCGAGCATCGCGCCGTCGCCCTGAGCCGCTTCGGCCGGGTCGATGAGGCGCGTGGCGGCAATGGTGCCGGGCTGGGGCTCTCGCTGGTCGCCGCGGTGGCGCGGCTGCACGGCGGCAGCGTCACGCTCGACGACGCCGCGCCGGGACTGGTGGTGGCGCTGGAGCTGCCGCTACGGTCGTGAAGATGAGCGCGGCGGATTCAAGAGCATAGAGAGTGGAGGGTCGCTCGACGTCGCCCCGCTCACCGTCGCCCCGGCGGACGCAGGGGCCCGGTTGAGAGGACCGTTGTGACTGAGACGCTACGTCACCCAACTGGACCCCAGCCTTCGCCGGGGTGGCGGCGGGACGCGTTCTGGATGTGGGACGGGCGAAATCTATCCCTGCCCCGCGGTGATCTTGGCGATCTCGCGCGCGACCATCTGCTCGACCAGTCGCGGCAAGTTGTGATCGAGCCAGTCGCTCAGCATCGGGCGCAGCATGTCCCGCACCAGCCCCTCGAGCGTCCCGTCGCTATCGGGCTCCGGTTTTACTACCAACCGCGACAGCGCGCCGAGGGCGCCCCGGGTCGCCTCTACCGTCGCCGGCGATACCGCCGGCTCGGGCGCGGCGGCAGCCCCGGCCGGCGTCGATGCGGGGCTCGCCAGGGGCGGCGGCGCGAAGCTCGGCTCGGCCTGGGTGAAGCTCGGCCCCGGTTGCTCCGGCACGCGCTGCTCGGCCGCTCGCTGCTCCGGGAAGCGGGCGGGTTCCGGCGCGGGCGTCGGCGCGGCGAGCGAGTCGTTGAGCTCGAGGACATGGTCGCGATCGTGGCCGCCGAGCGGGCGTGGCGCCGGGCGGCGCGTCGGCTGGGTCTCGCCTTCCTTGATCACCCGCTTGATCGAGGCGAGGATGTCCTCCATCGAGGGCTCGGCGTTCAGATCCGCCATCACTTGGTCCCCACAGCGTGTTTTCCCGCGCTAGATCAAGGGCGCGGCCGGTCCACACCTGTCGTCAACGCGGGTGATCTGTCAACATTGCTCTCGAGCAGAGGATCCAGCTCGCGGGTGACCTTGGCGTCCTGCGCACCGATCGCGGCGGTGCTGGCGGCGACCGGCTCGGCCGCGCGGGTGCGCGCGAAATCGTTGAAGCGCCCGCGCGTCGCGCGATAGTTGACCGTCGGATCGTACAGCGCGCCGCCGTCGAGCCCGAGATCCTCCGCCTCGGCATGGCCCATCGCCGCGAGCAGCGAGAAGCCCGCGACATAGGCGTCGCGTCGAGCACTGACGAGCGTCACCTGGCTGTTGAGCAGCTCCTGCTCGGCGTTGAGGATGTCGAGGATGGTGCGCGTGCCGACGCTGTTCTCGGCGCGCACGCCCTCGAGGCTGAGCTTGTTGGCGTTGACCGCCGCCTCGGCCGAGGCGATCACCTCGAGCGAAGAGCGCCACACCGCATAGGCCGAGCGTGCCTGCGCCACCACCTGGCGCTCGGCGCCAGTAGCCTGCTCGATCGCCTGGCCGCGCAGCTCCTGCGCCTGTCGCAACTGCGCCGCGACGCGTCCACCCTGGAAGATCGGTAGGTTGATCGAGGCGCCGATGGCGGTGGCGGTGCCGGTCTGGCCGACGCCGAGCCCCGCGGCGTTGCCGCGCCCGAGCGTGCCGAGATAGTTGAAGTAATTCTGCCCGAGCGTGGCGCCGAGTTGCGGCAGGCGCCCCGCGCGCGCGACCTTGACGTCATAGTCGGTTGCCTCGCGCACCTTGCGCGCGGCGAGCAGGTTGGGATTGTCCTGCAGCGCGATCTCGACGGCGGCATCGGCGCTGTCCGGCAGCTTGGGCAGCGCGGGCGGCTGCTCGAGCGTGCCCGGGGGCGCGCCGACCA
This sequence comes from Sphingomonas citri, assembly GCF_019429485.1. Classification (GTDB taxonomy): domain Bacteria; phylum Pseudomonadota; class Alphaproteobacteria; order Sphingomonadales; family Sphingomonadaceae; genus Sphingomonas; species Sphingomonas citri. Next base: position 29,328 of record NZ_JAHXZN010000002.1, read on the forward strand.
GCCGGACGTAGTTCTCGCGGCTCGAGATCAGCGTCGCCTGCGCGGACTGGAGCTGCGCCCGCGCGAGGCTGAGCCGCGCCTGCGACTGCGCCACGTCGGTGCGGGTGAGATCACCCACCTCGAAGCGGTCGCGGCTGGCGCGCAGGTTGGTCTCCAGCACGCGCACGTTCTGCGCGTTGAGCGCGACGATCGCCTCGTCGCGGATCACGTTGTTGTAGGCGCCGACCACGTCGGTGAAGGTGCTCGCCTCGACGCCGCGCAGGTTGGCCAGCCCCGCTTCGACCCGCGTCTCGGCGGCGCGGACGCCGTATTTCACCCGTCCGCCCTGGTAGATCGGCAGCGTCACCCCGGCCGAGGCGCTCAGCTGGCGCTCGGGCGTGGTGAAGCTGTTGCCGCCGCGCAGCAGATTCTCGTTGATCCCGGTCGAGGTCGAGAGCACCGGCCGTCCGCCGGCGCGCGCGATCGGCACGTTCTCGTCGTTGGCGCGCTGCGCCGCGCGCTGCGCGGTCAGCGTCGGGTTGTTCTGATAGGCCTTGGCCAGCGCGTCGCGCAGCGTCTCGGCGGAGAGCGGCGTGCTCGCCAGCGCGAGCAGCGGGAGCAGCGGCAGCGAACGTCGGCGCAAGCGGATACCTCGATCAGAAGGTGAAGCCGCGCGGTTTGGCGAAACCGGGCAGGCGGACGGAGTCGATGTCGGCGAAGGGCGTCAGCGCGGTCGCGGCGCCGCGGTGCGCGCCGGCGGCGAGGCGGAACACGCCGCGCTCGATCAGGCCGGTCACGATCCTGCCGCCGTCGGCGACCTGGGTGAGCAGGGTCGAGGGCAGCTCCTCGACCGCGCCGTCGACCAGCAGCACGTCATAGGGCGCGCCCGCGGCATGGCCCTGCGCGAGCGGCGCCTCGACGAGCGTGACGTTGCGCTCGTCCGCGAGCGCGGCGCGCGCGTGCACGGCGAGGTCGGGCGACTCTTCCACCGCGACGACGTCCGCGACGATCCGCGCCAGCACCGCCGCGGTATAGCCCGCCGCCGCCCCGATCAGCAGCACGCGGTCGCTCGGGCGCAGCCGCGCCTCGACCAGCAACCGCGCGGTGGCGAGCGGCGTGTTGAGCGCGCGCCCCTGCCCCAGCGCGATCGCGGTGTCGCGATAGGCCATCGCGGTCGATGCGGCAGGGACGAAGCGCTCGCGCGGCACGTCCGCCATCGCCGCCACCACGCGCGGATCGGTCACCGCGACGGTGCGCAGCTGGCTCGCCACCATCGCCTGGCGCATCGCGGTGAAGTCGTCGTCACGGAGGGTGGCTGCGGCGGTCATCGGACGTTCCTGTGACATAGCTGTTTTAGTAATGCAACACACGTTGCGCGTGGCGGGTTTGTATCGCGCGGCGGCGGCTTCGCCAATCACTTTGCCGCGCGGCGGCGCTTGACAGCCGGCGCCGCTGCCCGCAGATGCGCGCCTCCACGGCATCGAGGCGCGATGGCGGAGTGGTGACGCAGAGGACTGCAAATCCTTGCACCCGGGTTCGATTCCCGGTCGCGCCTCCAGCGCTTTTCCTTTGTTTTTTAATGGGTAAAGCGCCTTCTGGATCATCGCCGGGTTGGGCGTTCTCAGCCTGTCGGTGTAGCTCTGGTGTAGCCTGATCGCCAAAGGCCTTGTCGAGGTTGCCGATGGCTTGATCGATGTGCGCTCCGTGGACGTGAACGTATCGCAGCACCATCGCCAACGTCTTGTGAGCGCTAATTCGTTGGATCGTTGGCAGATCAACCCCTGCCCGCACCAGCTTAGTAATCGCCGTGCGCCTCATCGTATGAGGGGTTACCTGATCGAGGTTAAGGCCAGCCGCAGCGACCGCCCTCGCAAACGGCCGCGCCATGTTGGTCCGATGACCCGCCTTCGACCGGTTAGGTACAAGAGAGGGAAAAACCCATTCCGACTTGCCAGCCTCCGCAATCCGGTGAGCGCGCAGGGCATCCGCTAGCGCCCTCGTTATAGGCTGCTCGCGGTCCCCGGCCTTAGCGTGGGGAATGTAGATGCGGCGACTATCCAAGTCGATTTCATCGAACCGCACTGCCAAAATTTCACGATGCCGCATGGCGGTGTTCAATCCGAAAAGCACGAAGAGCCATAGCTGAGGATCAATGTCGGCACCTGCGCACTTAAGCAGCGTGGCGGACTCCTGTTCGGTCAAGGCCGTGAAAGATTTCTGCTTTTCTCTCACCATCGGCACCGCCGGCACCTGATCGGATCGAATCCACTGCCATTTCACGGCACTACGCAGAAGGTGGGACACTGTCGCCATTTCGCGATTAATCGTCGCCGGGCTTGCGCCTTGGCCGGCACGCTCAACCCTAAAGCGTCTAAGGGCTTGTTCGCTGATCGCATTAAGCCGGCTCTTCCCGAAGTACGGAACAAGGTACTGCTTTAGCTGCCGGCGCTTGATCGCTATGTTTTTTCCGCCGCCTTCTACTAGCATGATAAGGTACCTGCCAGCCGCTTGCTCAAACGATAGGGGGGTCTTTCGGGCCCGTGGCAGGTCCAAGCGGCCTTCGCGCGCCCTCGTCCTGATGGTTGCGATGAAATCTTCCGCCTTAGTTCGGGTCACGCCCTCGCTCGCAAGGCCGAGCGCGCGATGAACACGGGCACCGTCCACCATGACGTTGACGCTCCACCGAATGTCTCCGGCCTTGGTCCCCTCCGCGATGATGCCATGCTCCGCCAGCTTCTCGCCAGCGCCAAGCGCCTTCACATTCGCAGCAGTCAGTTTGGTGAAACGGGAAGGCAACTACTAACTCCCACAAGAGTGAAACCAAGGTCACCGGGCAACTGTAATAATGACGAGAGTTATATCTACTAGCCTTTGCCCGTTCAACCCATCGCCGCTAACTATCGAATCGCGCCCGGCAATTCCGCTGGCCGCGATATCTATGGAGCTTCAATGCCCAACGTCAACATACCCGGCGCCAAGTTTCTTCCTACGCCCGAAGGTCGCCTGAACCGTGCGGCAGCAGCCGCTTATCTCGGGTTCTCGGCACGCACGCTAGCGAACTGGCAGCTTTCAGGCTTCGGGCCGCGTAGCCACAAAGTCGGCGGTCGACGCTTTTACTGGATGACTGACCTTGTTGCGTTTGTGGAAGACGGAGGTTCTTGCTAATGAGCGGCTACAAAACTCCAAGCGGCAACTCGTTCATCGCTAAAATCTTCAAAGGTCGGAAAATCTGCGAAGATGGTGGGCCAGTCCGACGGGCAATCTCGAACATCGAACGGCAAAGCTCGCTGGCGCGAGCATTCGCGGAAGCGACACGACAGGGTTGGACCGTCACTCAGATCGGTTCGCATTGGCACTTCTCGCGCGACTACCTCACGCCCAAACTGGTCGTGGGCGTTGACGCGGAGCGAAAGCCCGCACTTGCCCCGTAGAGCCGCGTAGGCGGCAAGAGGGCAGCATAGCCCCTCCGGTCCGCCCCCTCCTGGCGAACGCACCCTACGCCGCTCTGTGGGCATCCTAGGGCATGTGAGCCTACTCATACGCGCGCGTGATTTGCTCCAACGATCCTTTTGGAGCGTCGCTAAGGGTATCGACACACAGGGAAGGAGAGCGCCCGCTTCGGCTCTCCATGTTAAACACAGCGCCTTTCTTAAGCCGCGTACCCTGCAATTAACGTCGCATTCAACCTAAAGCCTAAATTTAACTAAATATAGCTTAACAACGGAAACAGGTGAGCAACGTACTAGGGATTGCCCTTTGCTAGCTCGCTGTTAAATCTCACCGCGTTCCGAGCAGATGAGGGCGACCTCTTTGCCTTCCGGGACATCGGGGCCTGACACCGCTCCGCTTACCGCCTCATCATCAATTTCGGCTTGGGCTGCGCCAGAACCGGAGCAGTTTTGATGCGCGGAAGATAATCAGAATTAATTAGATAACCCGATTTAACTCGATGTATCTTTACCACCTGATCATCAAATCAAAAATGTAGTCACTTTCCATATAGATATAGAGAGTAGCCTACATGAATAGATATAAATATAGGATCGATTTCATGAAATATATAGGCGATGTATACTACCTCTCGAATGATGAAGAGGCTGAACGATTATTTCCCACCCCTCCTATTCCAATATCTCTTAAACTATCCCCGGATGAAAAAATAGAGCGAGCGTTCTCGCTCCTAGAAGGAAAGATGAGAGAGGGGCTGCAAGGTGGGTTAGCCCCCGCCATCTATATAATGAGTGCGGATTGCGGAACCGGAAAGAACCGCTCGCTACAGAACGTGCTACGCGAATGGAAAAATACTAACTTCTCCGGTGGCGGCGCAATTGTTTTCGTATCTACATTAGCCGAGATTGATGCTAACGTTACCGGCTCTGGCTTAGATCGCGCGGACTATGCTGTGCTAACGTCGGATGCTAAGTACAAGACGTATGGAGCCGGTCGTGGAGCGGCCGCTGAAGTTCCGGTTCTTTTCGTATCTCAGGCGAAGGTGCGGAAGGCCATGCTCGCAGCGGGCAGCTTCGCGGCGGCGGCAGAACTACACTACAAGGGGCGGGTACGCTCTCTCCGTGTTTGGGATGAAGGGTTCGCCGCCGCCGAAGGCGCTGCCTTCGATATGGTGGACCTAATGGCCTTGCCTAGCGCCTTCAAAAACCTGCCCAAGGCAGACCGTAGCGTGCTGTACGCCCTTGCGCGTGTATGTGCTGATCCGGTCGTCGGTTTAGGTCTCGAAATCCCCTTATCGATCGCCGACACCGCAGATCGCGTGTTGAAGAGCAACCTCAAAGCCGCAGAGACACCTAAGCGAACGCTAGAAGCGCTAGCCAAGCTAGCCGGTTCGACAGCCTACCTACGCGGCTCAGAGGACGCCGGATGGAGCTTGCTCGGCGCTGGACGCTCGATGCCAGCCGATATCGCCCCCCTCTTCGTTCTTGATGCGTCAGCGCGCCTGACAGATCGCTACAGCCAGCTACCGGCCCACGGCTTTAAGGTCGTCGATCTGGACCCGGCGCTTCTGAGCTACGGAAAAGTGACGGTTCACTGGTGGGATCGTGCCGCTGGAAAGACGGTGCTGCACAACGCTACGGAGCGGAGCATCATCTTCAAAGCCATAGCGGACTTGGCTAACTCCAAGGAGGCAGAGCCGTTCCTGATCGTCATGGCAAAGGAGCATTGCTCCGTCGGAACGGATGATCGTGTCGGGTTACACAAGGAGCTTGAAGGCTTAATCGTGAAACCGGAGCGTGTGAGGGTGGCAAGCTGGGGTCGCCATATCGGCACTAACGAATTCCGAGACATAGCCAACGTCATCATCGTATCGAGCTATAACTATGGCGACACCGGCTATGATGCCTTGGCGCTCGCCGCCAGCGGCCGCAAGGACGGCGTAGTTAGCATTGAAGAACGACGGCGGCAGGAAGCCGGAGCGTTCATGCACAACGTCTACCAAGCCGTATGTCGAGGAAGCGCCCGCTTGCGCGACGGTGCAGTGAGTGGCGCAGCAGACGTGTACCTGATTATGAATGAATCTGACCGGCGGCGCGAGCAGGTGACCGAAGCCTTTCCGGACTGTACCATCAAGGCTTGGACGCCATGTCCTCCCAAGCAGGAAAAGAAGCACGATCTGGTGCTTAGAGTAGTGAGCGAGGTTTTGTCTACGCGGCCCTCAGTAACCTTCAAGGAGGTGACAGCTATCTGCGGAGGGAGTGGTCGATCGTTCCTAACTAAGATCGTGCAGACAGAACGATTCGAAGCCGCGCTCGCTAGCCAAAGCATCCACCGCGTGAAGAATAGGTTCTTGCGGATTACGCCGCTGGCTATCGCTGCGTAGCTGTGAGCCTTGAGGAAATTCGGCAGGTCGGCTGTGAACGCATCGGTAGCGAGCTACATTCGAGTGTCTAGGACTTCGGGTCTGACCCGGCAACCTATCAACCGCCAGCCTTAGCTCAGGAAGCCAGCAGCGCGCCAGCAGAGCAGCGCGTGCGGCTTAGGCGTAGACGCCACCAAAAGCGCCGCAATCGCGCTGTACGGGGCTGCGCGGGCAAATTCGGGCATATGAAGTTTCGGGGAGCCGCCTCTCGGTGGAAGGGCGGCTCCTTTAAGCGTTCTCAGGCGAAGCGAACTGCGGTCTTAACCGCTTGCCGCTTACGTAGTGAGTAGCCGACCACTCCAAACCCAAGAACCATCATCACCCACGTAGCTGGCTCGGGAACCGGCACGGTCACTCTGAATGTAGATGCATACAGGTGCTGTTCAGTTCTAGAGCAAGCTGCTTCACCAGATCGACAATCTAAAAGGTCATCGAAAATCAGTCGATCGTACGAAAGATTGCTACCGATGAGCGCCCCCGATAGATCGCTGGTTATCGATCCAGACACCTGAGTATAGCTTGGATAAACGTTCGGCGCGTTTGATCTGTAATAGTTTACTGGTGTCCCTCTTTCGGCTAGGTTCACCACCGTTCGGAATGAAATCGGAACATTCCGATCGATGTTGGAGATAATCGAGCAAGGCGTAACGGCAGCTCGGTCGCAAAAAACAAAACTCGTTGTCGTTCCAAACCCCGTTGCTTCGATATCCACCGTTATATAGATTGGAGCGGCCAACGCTGAAACTGGGAGCATCAACGTGGCAACGCTGGCTGTAAGTGCAATAGCCACAGCCTTCTTCATTTTGACACCCCTTCTACCAACAAAGGTTTATTATAACTTAGGCAATCGTGTGCGCTTTCGATCAAATTTGACGAACGACCACTCGGCGCCGCATCGAGTACCCAACGGCGGAAAATCCTAGGATCATCGTTAGCCATGTAGCCGGCTCGGGAACACCGCTATTTGTAGCTATAGTGAAGGACGACGACGAAAGCATCTTCAAATCGCAAGAACCGGCGCTGCACGGCTGATATAGAAATCGAACGTCTCGCCCGTAAAGGCTCGTTCCACGGCGCTCAATTGTAAATGAGAACTGTCCGGCAGCATTATACCGGCCTGAGCTAAAAATGTTGACTCCCTCTTCGATATACTCGCCAAAAAGCGGCGACCTAATTTCTTCGATGATTGGTCGCTGTACAGCGCACGTTGGGCCTTGCGCTTGCGTGCAATACGGAAATATGAAGCCGGTCCCGAGCGCGCTTATGCGAAACTCGAAAAATGATGACGCGTCCGCATTTGCAGGAGCCGCAACGGCGGCAACTGCCATAGCGAGGCTAAGTACCTGAACCTTCATTCTTTCCTCCCGTTTATGTGCTGAGTTCGCACGCGAACGGGTGGTTAACAAGGCGTGTACTAACGCCTTTTTGCTCCACAATGGGCCTAGCTGCTGCGCTAGTAAGCGGACCTTGGCAGCAGTATCCGAGGCGGCGCTAGGGTTTGATGCTCAGCAGCTAGTATTTAACTGACCGTAGGATCGCTCCTACGACCCGGTGGTGACTTTATATCAGACGTGCCGCAGAATAGTTTTGCGACGCATTGAATATCCGATAGCGGCGAAGCCGAGGATCATAGTGAGCCATGTAGCGGGCTCGGGAACCGCGCCGGCAGCGCCCCCTGCTACCCTGTAAGTTCCCGACCCACTAAGGCGCGCTCCGCCGGAAAAGCAGCCGAAGCTAAATGACATCGTCGTAGGTCCGGTGATCGTTACGCCGCCTGATCCTGCACAGCTTGAAGTGGCTGAGCCGGACGAAAACTGAACCGGATTGAACGGCGGAATACCAATGAACCGATCGCCATTGGCGTAAACCGTTGAGAAGGCGGAGTCGTTCGGAGTGTCGATAGTTAGCTGATCGCCGATCACTATCACGCTAATGCGATCGAAGGCAGACATATGACCTTCGTATGCAACTTCGGGATCAAACCGCACTTGGCCGGAGAAGCTCTCGCCGACGTAGCTGCGAGCCGGATCAAACGGCACCGATCCGGTCTGTGACGTGATCGCACCAGAAAACTCGAATAGCGTAGTGACGGCGCTGGCTGGTGAAGCGGTCACAGCGGCGCCGACAAGAGCGACCCCGCTCAACATTCTCTTGTTCATAAACCCCTCCCGTAGACCGATTTTCAGTCGCACGGTTCAGGATTGTCAACAAGCCGTTCATGGGAGCGTTTGATCCACAACGGGCCAGAGCGCGGCGCGATCGGACGATGGCCTATGCCAGTGGCAATGCTAATTGCCCGTCAGGAACAACGACCTGCGGCTTCTCCAACCGATCCACGATCCGGTTAGCCAATGCTAGCGCAGCTTCTTCCCGAAGGCGTGGTGAAGGAGCGGCTATGCCGACGCGCACCCAGCCGGGCGCAATGAGAACGGCAGATGCGAGGGCTTGAGGCGATGGCGTGTCCATAGCCCTATGTTCCTTTTTTGATCTGGTTCGTCTAGTCCTGTCGCGACCCTCACCCTTTGCAGCTAACCGCAGCGCGCACGCGCACGAAAGGTTGCCATCTGCATATAGCTGGACGGACGTAACCCATGTACCGTCACGTCGGTCGCACTCAAAAAGAGGGATGACGCGCAGATGAGAACGGAAGCACACTACGAGCGTTTAGCAGACACCTGCCGCGCTATAATTGCCTCTCCTAAGGTGGTGCAATTTGTGGTCGGCATCACAACGAACCCGACCGCTCGCCGACAAAGCTATAGGCAGTGGGTGCAGAAGCATAGCCTTGGTCCGGGGAGCCTTGACGGATTTGTCATCCTCGATTGGGGTTACAACCAGGAGGACATACGCGCCGTTGAGGAATACCTGTTCAACGCTCTAGTAAATCATGACAACTACGGGGTTATTGATATGAGCTACAAACCCTCTATTTATCGCAGGGGTCCTAACGCGGACAATCAATCCATATACATCGCATGGTGGTCACCGTATCTTGTCGTCTCCGATGAGTTTACGACGGACCATGAAGAGTGAGACGCGGGTTAAGCCGCCCGCTTCTCGACCTCTGGATGGCAGCACGCGACACATTATACCGCGCCGCCAGGACGCCCAAGGAAGCGCCCTCCGCACGCGCAGCTATGATTTCCATCTGCTGGTCGCTGGTAAGCGCTGACGGCATTTCTAGGGCCTTTGGTCGCACCCTACGCAGTTGCACTACCCCCAAGATTAGGCGCATGAGGTCACTTTCGGCCAGAGCACCCGGAATCTTTCCATGCGTGAGCATGAAACCACCTAAGGATTCCGCCTAACTATCTAGTCTCAAGCTTTATGCCGAATCCTTTTGCCTAAACGCGTCGGTTTCTGGGAAGGATACGCCTTTCCCTTTTTATGCCACCAAATCTGGACGACATTTGGTTCCGTGCGGACCATCAGCATATCACCTTCTACTCCGTTTACGGCAAGTGGAGTACTCGCTACCTCGAACGCACCGTCTTCTGAGCCGTAAGTAATAAGGTCCGCATCAACCTTATGCCTCCCTACTATCGGCTGTGCGTCGACAACAAGGTGGCCGACTTCTGCTCGGCAATGATGTTCGTCTACCACATATGCGCCTGATATTCGAATGATTACTCGAACAGGGTATTTCTTTCCAACCCAAGCTTCTGGCGCATCTGGTTTGGGAACATCATTTTCTAAGATCGAGAGAATATCATTCTTAGTGATTTCATTGCCGGTACGATCATAGATCGTAAATTTTCCACTCGGCAAAGCCGTCGTGCAAAAAACCGCCAATTTCGGCCTACCCCAATTCATATAATATTTAACAAAGATTATCTGCTTAGACCAGTCAAAAACGAGAGCGTCGGACAATCTAAGTAGCAAAACGTTGTTCAGCTTGGCTCGGTCGCGTGCCGCCCTGGTGTACCCTGACCTTGATACGAATACGGGATTATGCACCCCTGAGTTTCTGCACTTCTCGGTGAAATCTCTGATGTGAGCAACTCCAACCGGCTTATTAAGATTTTTGCACTCGATAGAGGTTAAAATTGGCTTGTGATGGTTCGGAAATCTGAGGACAACATCATGCTCGGTCAGGGCGCCCGTTCCCAGATCGGGCAGAAACTCGGGCGACGTAATAACGACCCTTTGATCTGGCGAAAGAATTCGTTCTATCGCAGCCACCAGATTTTGCAGGAAGTCACCTTTTTCTTTATTTGACTTGAATTCCTTAGAACGGCTCGACATTAGCGCGGCCCTCTTTAATGCGAAACTAGACTGTTCCGTATAGGCGAAGTCAACCTTCACAGTAGCGTCTAATCGTTGAAGCGGACAGGTCGAACTGCGCTACTAAATCCCGTTAACCTTGCTGCCTGTGCGCATTAGGTCGCTAACGGATTGAGCAGCCCACTTTCCCCCACGCGCAGTGATGATCCCGCGAGCGTTAAGCTCCCCAGCTATCGCTCTCAGGCTCGTATGCCCATCAGCCTTAATCGCTTGGATGATAGGGGCAACGTCCTTGGCGAACGCCTGAGCCTTGAGCTTGATCGCCGCTGCCGCAGCGCCGTTACCCCGCTCTGATCCAAACGCCCTAGCTCCCATCGGATTCCCCAGCTTGGTACCGCGAGCCTTGGCTGCGGCAAGGGCTTCCTTGGTGCGCTTGCTAATGGCCTTTCGCTCGGCCTGAGCCATCGCGGCCATGATATGGATGGTAAGCTCGTTTGCCTCCGGCATATCGGCGGCAACGAACTTAGTACCGGCATCCTGTAGCTGGGCGAGGAAGGCGAGATTGCGGCTGAGCCGGTCAAGCTTGGCGATCACCAACGTGGCGCCTGTCACCTTTGCATGGTGTAGCGCCTTGGCTAGCTCGGGCCGATCGTCTCGCTTGCCGCTTTCTACCTCCACGTACTCGCCGAGCGGCCGGCAGCCCCGCGACGAACAGAAGGCGTCGATAGCGGAACGCTGAGCGTCAAGACCCAAGCCGCTGCGGCCCTGCTTGGCTGTCGATACGCGATAGTAGGTGATCGTCCGCATGGCTGTACCCCGTCTGGCGATCCCTCCTGGCCCTTCTGTCCAGATTCGTCAAACGGTCGTTTGCGCGTTCTGGACATGATTACATGCTAGCAGGTGGAGCGAGATAATGCCGGTGTGGCGCCGTTCACGACGCGCGTCGCCAGCAACGAGCTGAAAGCTCGAACATGCAAACCAAGCGCTCAGCCACGACGCCCTGACCTTGGTTCGGCCGCTCAGGCGACGCCTTCTGACCGCTGCTTTCCACGAATGATGAGCATCTGTGACTCCTCGGCCGACCCGCGCAAACAGGTCGACTGCGTATCAGACCGATCGTTCGGAGAAAAAATGGGCAGAGTGAGCGGAGGGGCGCCGATACTAGCCTGTGTGTACCTCATCGCGACAATAGTAGCCGGGATTTCGGCGGCGAGCACCTGGAAGGTACCCGTAAGGCCTTGTGAGCCATTCTCTAGCGTTAGACGCCCCTACGCTCAGCGCTCATATATCAGTATTCTCTAGAAGCACGCAACTGCCTTCTGGCCAACGTGTGGTGAAGGCGTGCACCGGTCCAGTCCGTGAAACCAATGAAGCGGGTAAGTTGCGCGATCACATGATCACTGATTGGCGGCAAGTGCGCACTCATGCGATGCATTGAAAGAGCTTCGTTGACTAGACGTATTTTACTGCTTACCGCTACGTCCGGAGAACTAACATAGTCGCAGAAGAGCAAGTAAGTTTCCGTGTCAACACGCAAATTATCGATATTATCATGTATGAAATTACGAACCTTAGCATTTAGAGCATGCAATTCAACGGCAAAAAATTCACTGTCTTTTAAGTAGCAGAACTTTAAAGCTACGTAGTCAAAGTACGCGGTTTTATGGTGAGCAAGCCGACTTAAGGCAAGGCGAACGATACTACTTCGTACAAATCTTTTGCCGAACGCGTGAGCGCCAAGTAGGAGCAAATTGGATAATTCTAATGAACCGACAAGACCGCGACCTACGGCCGAATCTGTCAGTTTCAATAATTCTTCGAAGACATAGCTATTCAACCAATCAGATTGCTCAGACTCATCGATTGCCGTTGCTCGTCTAAGTTCATTGACAATAACTGCCAAATTAAACCCCGATCTAACTCGGAAATCTAGAGAAACTACATAAAAAACCATTTCAAATAACGAGGCGGTGATACGCGAAGCACAATCTTTCTCGTCATCCGAACGCGATCGGTTTAACAGTCTCAAGCCATCCCGTATAATTCGACGAAATTTCCACAAGAACCATCCACTGACATTGTGAAATCCAACATCGGGGGAATGCAGAATGATACGGCAGTTCCTTAGTTTCTCTCGAATGTGATCAGAAACTGACCGCTCGCAGGGAAGTTCGGCAGCTTCCAAGTAAGATCGGACCAATCCTCCAACATCATCAACGACACTTGCGACCGCATGTTTCATTCTTGTGATAGGCGTGACAAAAGGACGATTGCTAATGCGGCTTTTTTCGATATTCAGGTAAAGCTTGTATGCACCGAGACTCTTGACCAAGATGTTCTGAATCGCTTCAAGCGTTTGGTCAGAGTGGGCAAAAATACTATAATCATCAACGTAACGGCGAATGGCGTAATCAGCCGTGGTAAGCTCAAGTTCTTGCGAGATTGCGTCCTTCACGTCCCTATCAACCTGTTGAAGAATGATTTCCGCGAATATGCGGCTAATCTCAGGACCAACAATAATCCCATTTGTTTCTTTGTAGTTCGAAAATTGCATTGTTTCATCGAACATGGATTCGAATGAGAAGCTCCTGATATTTTGCTTAGTTAGAGCCTTCCCCTTAACGGCCCATGAGACTGAATGCGTATATATGTTATAAAAGCACTTCGAAATATCTAAAAACAGCAAGCGAGAGAATCTCTTTTCTAATTCTATAAACTCGTCAGAGTCCATGAACTTAGCAAGAAGATTGTAGCGTCGTAGCCGGAAGAACGATGTCATACGCGAGAAGTCAGGTAAACCATCTTCAAGCAGATCATGTGGAAGCCCGTCCCGGTATATTTCACTTTGATCCAAAGGCTTGTTAGCAAATAGTGAAACAATTTCAGCGGGGCGCCGTAGCGAGAATTCACTTTTATCGCATGCGCTAATCATCGTCTCGGCGTAGTCATCGAAGAGCCGAGCCATGCGCAATTGTGCTATTGGATGGGGTATGGAAAGCGTGAGATTCTTTCCTCTCTCCTTCAAAACATCATAGTTCAACGGGATTGTGTAAGCGCCTGGGGTTCGAATGATACCGAGCACCTCGGAGACCGCTGGATCGCACCGAAGCGGGAGAGTGCTCGAAAAGAAAACATCATTTGTAAATGTAAGGGGAACCTCAAAAGGCAGCACATCTGCGACGAGCCCCCTCATACGCAGCAAACGCGGTCTAAATTTAGACATTTTTCCAAATACTCTTAATTTCTTCGACCTGTGAGCTTGTAACAGCTACGTTAAATGCTCGTAAGTGTCCCTGCGTAAACGAAAGCGTTCGTAAGTTTTCCAGCCTTGCGCCAGCTAGTCGACTTGTGAGGTGTCGACCAAGAGGATACCTATTTCCTAAAATCGAGTTTCTATAAAACCAGTCCAACTTTTTAAGCTCGGGCATTGCTGATGCTTCGAAATCTCGACCAAAGTAAACGCCACTTAACTTATAGTTATAAAAGATTCCCGACCGAACCGTAGACGATCCAGTTGACACCAGCGGTCTTCGCTTCACAAATCGATAATTCCCCGTCAGGAACTGAAATCTGCGAAGTAGAAGAAAGTAGTTATCGTCAATAAGAAAGGCCCTTGATGCCAAAATTAGCCGAGTCTTGATCCGATTTATTTTTTTCTCGGCAATGCCGACATGTACCTGACGCGGCTCGCCTTTCTTGGTTGCTTGCTGGACTCGGAACCAGTAGCCTAGGTATTCAAGCTCCGCAAAATCATCTCGACCGCCCTCAGTGTTTGCGATGGTCAGGTCGCTACGCTTCCTTGGATGCAACCGCATCGGCGTTGGAAGCAACCCCTCAACGGCGTCGGAAACCCCAGCCTTCTCAGTGCATAGAAGGATCATGTCATCAACAAAGCGGTGGTATCTGTATACCCCCGGAACGGCTCGTACAGCAGCATCGAACGACTGCAATGCGAGTTCCGCTAGAGTCGCACTTAGCCCAAGGCCACGCGGCAGGCCTACAGGCCCCGAGCAATGAAGCTCAAAAAACTTTTCCAGCAACCTTCGTGCTTTTGCCGGCAAAGCTGTCGTGTACAACAAGCTTTCAATCAGAGGCTCTGTAGGTATATTCTCGTAAAAACTGCTAATATCTCTACGTATCACATGTATAGGAGTGGAGTCACTAAAGGCCTGAATAAGCCCCTTCGTGATATTTTCTCTCGTCTGTAGACCAACGTCAAATCGTCGTCGTATGTATGTTGACAAGGCTCTGATTACTAAAACTGTAGAGTAGCTTGAGTATGACACAGCGGGCTTGCATTTATGCTCAAAGGAGTTGAAATCATCTAATATTTCAGGATGATCGAAGCTGCGTGTCGCTTCTTCTATATACGCGTCAATAGGCAACGAGAAATCAACGCCGTAGTCGGCGCCATCGGTGGACCTAACCTCTGATCGCAGACCCCGAGGACTGAATGCCACTTTCTGAATGCTACACCCCCCGCACTCGATCGAACAGCAGAACCCGCAGTAAAGGCGAATGCGAGCGCCGTAGCAAGTAACTGTGTGGCGTTAACCCGAAACGGAGCTATCTTCCGGGCGAATCATCCCCGAAATCGATCGAACCAAGGCGTCACTTGAACACAGACGACAGCCACTTCTCCAAAATCGCGTTGCAACCCTGTAGGCGACGTTCCGCCATGACGTATGTCGCTTCGAAAATGGGAGCTTGGACGAACCCGCGCCAGCCGGGTGTGGCCGCTTGCCAGACGGTGGAAGCGTGGGGCTTAAGGTGGGCGACGCTCTCGACGATAAGCTCCACTGAGCTTCCCTACCTCACGCATCGCGGTGGCTACGGCGTGTCGGTGCAGCCTGTGTAGTTCCTGTGCAATCAGTTCGGGAAAACGCGGGTAAATGCGGGTATCTTCACCCACCCCGATCAGGTCCTTTTTACCCCTAACCTCCTGTAATCAGGTCGATCCATGACGGTTCGGGATGATTGCGCTCAACGACTGCAAATCCTTGCACCCGGGTTCGATTCCCGGTCGCGCCTCCAGATGCAGCGGCTCACACCCGGCCCACCGGCACGATATATCGCTCGCCCCCCGCGGTGAGCCCCACCTCCACCGCCACCCCATAGGTCGCCGCGATCGCCTCGGGCGTCAGCACCGCGGCGGCGTCGCCCGCCGCCATCACGCGACCGGCGCGCAGCAGCACCACCGAGTCCGCCAGCCGTGCCGCGAGGTTGAGGTCGTGCACCACCAGCACCACGCCAGCGCCCGCCGTCGCGACCGCGCGCAGCCGGGCGCCGACGTCGAGCTGGTGCGCCGGGTCGAGGCTGGCGAGCGGCTCGTCGGCAAGCAGCCACTCGGGCTCGCCCGCCAGGACGCGGGCCAGCAGCGCGCGCGCGCGCTCGCCGCCGGAGAGCTGCTCGACCGGACGCGCCGCCAGGCCCGTCATCGCCGTCGCCTCCAGCGCCCGCTCCACCGCCGCACGGTCCGCCGCGTCCGCCCCGCCACGCCCGCGCCACGGCAGCCGGCCGAGCGCCACCAGCGCGCGCACGTCAACGTCCCAGTGCACGTCCGCCTGCTGCGGCAGGAAGCCGATGCGGCGCGCGCGCTCGCGCGCGTTCAGCGCCGCTACGTCTACGCCGTCCAGCGTCGCCGACCCCGAGTCGGGGCGACGCAGCGCGGCGAGGCAGGCGAGCAGGCTGCTCTTGCCCGCGCCATTGGGCCCGAGCAGCGCGGTGACGCGCCCAGGCGCGAGCGTGAGCGTCACCGCCTCGAGCACGCGCCGCCCGCCGAGCGACAGCGTCAGCGCCTCGGTCGCCAGCGCGCTCATGCCAGCCGCCGGCGCAGCCGCAGCAGCAGGTAGAGGAAGAAGGGCGCGCCGAGCAGCGACATGGCGATGCCGAGCCGCAGCTCGCTCGCGCTCGGCACCAACCGCACCAGCGTGTCCGCCACGGTCACCAGCAGCGCGCCCGCGAGCGCGCTCGGCCACAACGTCGCGCCGGGGCGGTGGCGCGCGAGCGGGCGGACGAGATGCGGCACCATCAGCCCGACGAAGCCGATCACCCCCGCGGTCGCCACCGTAGCGCCGACGGTGAGCGCGACGCCGAGCACGATCGCGCGCTGCAGCCGCCGCGGCTCGACCCCGAGCGAGCGCGCCGCGGTCTCGCCCAGCGTGAGCGCGTCGAGCGCGGGCGCGGTGCGCGCCAGCACCGCGATGCCGAGCGCGACCAGCGGCAGCGCGAGCCACACGTCGTTCCAGCTGCGGTCGGTCAGCGCGCCCATCAGCCAGGTGACGATCTCGGAAGCGACGAACGGCGTCGGCGCCAGGCTGATCGCGAGCGCCGTGAGCGCGCCGGCGAGGCTGGTCAGCACCATGCCGGCGAGCGTGAACACCACCAGGCTGGCCGAGCGCCCCGCGATCAGCGCGAGCAGCGCCATCGTCGCCGCCGCCCCCGCCAGCGCGAAGAGCGGCACCAGCCAGGCCTGCGCGGCATAGCCGAAGAAGAGCGCGCAGACCGCACCCAGCGCCGCGCCCGAGGAGACGCCGAACAGTCCGGGGTCGGCCAGCGGGTTGCGCAGATAGCCCTGCATCGCCGCGCCCGCGACCCCCAGCGCCGCGCCGACGATCAGCGCGAGGATCGTGCGCGGCAGTCGCAGCTCGACGATGATGATCGAGCGCGGGTCGGCGCTGGTCCAGGCGTCGAGCGGCACCCACACCTTGCCCGCGGCGAGCGAGCCCGCCGCGGCGAGCAGCAGCGCAAGCATCAGCCATAGCGTCGCGCGGCTCATCGCCCCTCCCCGAACCGCGCGCGCGCGGTGCGCAGCAATGCCATCGCCTCGACGATCGTCGGTCCGCCGCAGTTCATCAAGCGCGCCGGGAAGGGGACGGTGGTGAGCCGCGGCGCGAGGCGGCGGAGCGCGGGATGGTGCTCGGCGCGCTCACCCCCGCCCTCCGCCGCGGCGACCGAGAAGAGCGCACGCGGCGGAGCGGCGATGAGATGCTCGAGTGGCAGCACGTCCCAGCGCGCCAGCCCGTAGCCGGCGCTGGCGTTGCGGAAGCCCGCGCGGGTCAGCAGGTCGTCGGGCAGCGTCCCCGCGCCGGGCACCAGTCCGCCCGCGCCGAAGATCAGCGCGGGCACCGGCATCAGCCGCACCTGCCGCGCCGCCGCCTCGATCCGCGCCGCGAGCGCCACGCCCCGCGCCGGGTGACCGACGCGCGCGGCGAGGTCGCGCACCTGGGCGACGCTCTCCTCCACCGTCGTGGGCACCGCGAACTGCGCGAGCGGCACGCGCAGCCGCTTCAGCGCGGCCACCGTCGCGGGGGCGACATGGCCGCCGGCGACGACGAGGTCGGGGCGCAGCGCCACCACCTCCTCCGCGGTACCGGCGTTCGCTGGGTAGCGCCGCGCCAGCGCGAGCGGGATGGAGCTGGAGCGCGCGTCCTGCGAGTAAGCGCTGATCGAGGCGATCTGCGCGGGGTCGGCGACTCGTACTAGCACCGCGTCGAGGCACGGGTTGATCGACACGATGCGCGGCTCGCGCGGCGTCGCGGCACAGACCAGCGCCGGGGCCGCGAGCAGCAGCAGGAGAGCGCGTGCGCCCATCTCAGTAGCGCAGCCGCACCCCGCCGTAGGCGGCGCGCCCGGGATTGCCATAGTCCACCGCCACGAGGTAGCGCTGATCGAAGGCATTCTCGAGCCGCGCATACAGCTCGATGTTGTCGCTCAGCGGCAGCGCGGCGCGCAGGTCGGCGAGGACATAGCCGTCGAGCCGCACCTGGCCGACGTCGTAGCTGTCGCCAACCGCGGTGAGCGTCACCCCGGTGGAGAGGCCGAACGGCCAGTGATAATCGGCGTTGACGGTGGTGCTGTCGCGCGGGCGGCGCAGCAGCGGCAGGCCGAAGCTCGCACCCGGCGAGCGGTTCTCGCCGTCGAGATAGGTATAGGCGGCGACGACCGTCAGCGCCTCGACCGGGCGCAGCGTGAGCGCGAACTCCAGCCCCTGCGCGCGGGTGCGCGCGACATTGTCGTAGATGCCGAACGGCCGCGTGTCACAGATCGGCCCGTCCACCGCCGGGCTGCACGCGCGCGTGTTGATCAGGTCGCGCGAGACGCGGCGGAACCACGTCGCGCTCGCCTCAAGCGCGCCGTCGAGCGCGCGCTGGGTCACCCCCGCGTCCCAGCCCTCGGATCGCTCGGGACGCAGGTTGGGATTGCCGGTGCTGCCGTTGAGCTGAAACAGGGTCGGCGCCTTGAAGCCCTGCGACCAGCTGCCGCGTAGCAAAGTGGCGCCGTCGTTGGGCGTCCAGGCCAGGCTCGCCGCGCCGACGGTGGCGCCGCCGAAGCGGTCATGGTCGTCGTGGCGCACGCCGCCGGTCGCGGTCACCCCGGCGAGCGGGGTGAGCGCGAGCTGGCCGTAGACGCTGAACAGCCGCGCGCGCCCGCGATCGGTGCTGCCGTAGCCGCGCGTGTAAAGCCGCGAGATCTCGCGCTCGGCACCGAACGTCGCGCGCGCGACCGCACCGAGATCGGCGACGCCCTGGTAGTCGAGGCGATAGTTCTGCCCCTGCGAGCGGTAGGTCTCGCGCGGCGTCAGCGCACGGTCGTAGCTGGTCCGCGCGATGTCGGTCCGCGCATAGCCCAGCCGGTTGCGCAGCGCGCCGTCGAACAGCGCGACGTTGACGCCGCCATAACCGACCCACTGCTCGGCATCGCTGTATTCGCGCGTGTCGTTGAAGGTGTAGTTCGGCGCCGGGAAGCCGTCGAACTCGGTGCGGCCGTTGGCATAGAAGCCGCGCAGGTCGACGGAGACGTTGCTCGCCAGCGTCGCGGTCACGCTGGCGTTGCCGCCATAGTGGCGGAAGCCGTCGCGCTCGCTGCCGCGCGCGTAGGACGAGATGCCGTCGGTGGTGTAATAGCCGCCGCCCAGGCTCGCCGCGATCGCGCCGGCACGTCCCGAGACGTTGGCAAAGGCCTGGCCGGTGCCCATCGCCCCACCCTCGGCACGTGCGTTGACGCTCAAACGGTCCGTCGGCTGGCGCGTGATCATGTTGACCACGCCGCCGATCGCCTGGCTGCCCCACAGCACCGAGGAGGCGCCGCGCAGCACCTCGACCCGCGCGATATTGCCGACCAGCAGCTCGCCGAAGTTGAAGCCGCCGCCGGGCGCCGAGGGATCGTTGATCTTCACGCCGTCGATCAGCGCCGCGGTCTGGTCGCTCTCGGCGCCGCGGATGAACACCGAGGTGACACCGCCGACGCCGCCGGTGCGCGCCACGGCGATGCCGGGGGTCTGGCGCAGCAGGTCCGCGAGTACGACCGTCTGGCGCCGCTCGATCGTCGCGGTGTCGAGCACGGTCACCGCCTGCGCCACGGTGTCCGCCGGCGTGGCGGCGCGCGCGGCGGTGACGATCACGTCGTCGCCCGCGCGAGTCGCCTGTTCCAGCGCCTCGGTCGATTGCGCGCTCTGCGCGTGCGCCGCCGGCGCGAGCAGCAGCACTGGCAGCGCGATCGCGATGCGGCGATAGGATATGGTCACGTCTTCCCCCACACGGTCGCGGGCGGACGCGCGGCCCCGTGCCGCGGCGCTGCCACCCGATCGTCGTCACGCGAGGACAAGACCTCGATCGCCCGGCACACCCCGTCCGCGCGAAGGACAACCGCGACGGGCAGGTCTCCTGGCTCCCGGGTCAGCGCCCCGGCTCCGGCCTTCCCGGACCGAGGGTCCAGTGGCACGCGCGGGAGAGGGCTCGCCGGTCACAGTTGCGGGGGCAGCGCCGGATCGCCACCAAGCTACCGGCTTCCCTCTTACTTCCCCTCCCGGGGAACCTGTCGCGCCGGCGCCCCTAGGCCAGCGCGTCGCCGCGGGCAAGCGACTCGCGCAGCACGGCGAGCAGCGGCACGTCGACCGGCGGCATCGGCAGCCCGGCGAGCGCGGCGGGCAAGTCCCAGCGCAGCGCCGCCGCGGCGAGTGGGCGCGGCTCGCCCGACCAGGCGCGCGCGACGTAGAGCAGCATCACCAGCGGGCGCGCGCCGGCCGCGGCATCGGCGGCGAAGGACAGCGGCGTGAGCGCCGCGGGCGACACCGCGATGGCGAGCTCCTCGGCGAGCTCGCGGACCAGCGCGTCAACGGGCGCCTCGTCCGGCTCGACCTTGCCGCCCGGGAACTCCCACAACCCGCCGTGGCGTTTGTCGGCCGGACGCTGCTGCATCAGGCAGCGTCCGGCCGGGTCGATCAGCGCCGCGGCGACCACCAGCATCGTCATCGAACCGATCCTTAACCATGCCTGGGCTACGATCGCGTCATGGCACGCCCTCGCACCCGACGCCCGTTCTTCTCGCGACTCAGCCGCGACGGCCGCGGCGCGACCGCGGTGGAATATGCCCTCATCCTCGCCGCGATTGCGCTGACGATCGCCGCGGGGCTCGGCCGCGTGTCCACCGCACTGAGCGACGTTCTCACCACCGTGTCGACCAACCTTCTCGTCGGTCGCTGAGAAGATCCCAACTAACCTGCGTAAATTTCTGAAATCGTCGGAACAGGCTTAAGTCTTTCTCAACCGTGCCGCAGCTACACCGGACATCGCTGGAGCCCCAGAGGCTCATCGGCCGGGTAACTGAAGCCAATTTGTCTCGGAGATCGACATGCAGAAGATTCGCGCTTTCCTGAAGAACAACAAGGCCGCCACCGCGATCGAGTACGGCCTGATCGCCGCGCTGGTCGCCGTCGCCGCCATCGGTGCGATGAAGGGCCTGGGCAACCAGCTGCAGAACACCTTCAACACCACTTCGAGCCGGATGGCCAACGCGTAATCCGCTGGTCCGTTCACGTATGAAGGGCGGCTGGACCTCGGTCCCGCCGCCTTTTTTCTTGTTGAGTTCACGGGCGCCCTGATCCTGTTGTTGCGTCAACCCTCAAGTCGGTAATCCGCACAGCATCAGACTGGCGTCATCCTGAACTCGTTTCAGGATCCACCGCCCCGCGACCGCCTCGTGCGTGCTGTACGCGGCACCGTGGATCCTGAAACAAGTTCAGGATGACGGAGCAGGTTGCAGGCGGAGCTTCCTCCTCCGCCAAAGCGCCCTCGCTTCAGCTCAGCCGGCCCATGCGCAGGAATTTGTCGCGCCGGTCCTGGCGCAGCGCCTCCGGCGTCAGCGGCGACAGCTCACCGAGCGCGCGCTCGATCGAATCACCCAACGCGCGAATCGCGCCCGCCGGGTCGCGATGCGCGCCGCCGAGCGGCTCGGGGACGATCGAGTCGATCACGCCGAGACCCTTGAGATCCTGCGCGGTCACCTTCATCGCCTCGGCGGCGTCGGGGGCGCGGTCGGCGGTGCGCCACAGGATCGACGCGCACCCTTCCGGCGAGATCACCGAATAGACCGCATGCTCGAACATCAACACGCGGTTACCGCTGGCGAGCGCGATCGCGCCGCCCGAGCCGCCCTCGCCGACGATCGACGCGACCAGCGGCACGCCGAGTGCGAGACACGCCCCGGTCGAGCGCGCGATCGCCTCGGCCTGGCCGCGCTCCTCCGCCTGGATGCCCGGGAAGGCCCCCGAGGTATCGACCAGCGTAACCACCGGCAGCCCGAAGCGATCGGCCAGTTCCATCAGCCGGATCGCCTTTCGGTAGCCCTCGGGCTTGCCCATGCCGAAATTGTGCTTGAGCCGGCTGGCGGTGTCGTCGCCTTTCTCATGGCCCAGCACCATCACGCGCTGGCCGCGGAACGTGGCGAAGCCGCCGAGGATCGCCTGATCGTCGCCGAAGGCGCGATCTCCCGCCAGCGGGAGGAACTCGTCGAACAGCCCGGCGACGTAATGGCGGAAGTGCGGGCGCTCGGGATGGCGCGCCACCTGGGTCTTCTGCCACGGCGTCAGCTTGGCGAACGTGTCCTTCAGCTGCTTGTCGGACTTGGCCTG
This sequence comes from Sphingomonas citri, assembly GCF_019429485.1. Taxonomy (GTDB): domain Bacteria; phylum Pseudomonadota; class Alphaproteobacteria; order Sphingomonadales; family Sphingomonadaceae; genus Sphingomonas; species Sphingomonas citri. Next base: position 51,314 of record NZ_JAHXZN010000002.1, read on the forward strand.
GAGCTTGGCGATCTCCGCGGAGATGTCGATCGCGCCCGCGTCACCGGTGTCGCGCAGCTCGTCGATGCGCGCCTGCAGCTCGGCGATGGGCTTCTCGAAGTCGAGGAAACTAGGCATCGGCCGCAGCTAGTCGCGGTGACGCAACGCGTCAACGAGCGGGTGCCGCTCGTTGACCAGCTCGACCAGGCGGCTGCTGTCGACATGCGTGTAGATCTCGGTGGTGGCGATGTCGGCATGGCCCAGCATCGACTGCAACGCACGCAGGTCGGCGCCCCCCTCGAGCAGGTGAGTCGCGAAGGCGTGGCGCAGCACGTGCGGGCTGATCCGATCGGGCGGGATCCCCGCCTCGGCAGCGAGCGTGCGCACCAGCTGGAACAGCCGCACGCGCGAGAGGTGGGTCGCCCCCGAGGGGAAGAGGAAGGGGCGATCGCTCGCGACATGCACGCGCCACGCTGCCACCGCCGCGCGCGCGCGATCGGACAGCGGCACCAGCCGCTCCTTGCCGCCCTTGCCGCGCAGGATCAGGAACGGGCGATCCGGGTGGATCGCGTTGCGCGGCAGCGACACCAGCTCGCTCGCGCGCAGCCCCGAGCCGTAGAGCAGCTCGATCAGCGCGGCCAGCCGCAGATCGGTCGGTATCACGGGATCGCGCGCGAGCCGCTCGGCGATCGCGGCGAACAGCCGGTCGACGTCGGCGTGGCTCAGCGTGCGCGGCAGCGCGCGGCGCGTGGCCGGGCGCGGCAGCGCCGGCGAGGGATCGTCGTGGCGCGCGCCCTCCTCGGCGAGAAAGGCGAAGAAGCGTCGCAGCGCCGAGGCTTTGCGCGCCACGCTGGCGCTGGCGAGCGCGATCCAGCCGTCGGCGAGCCGGCCCAGCGCGGCGGCGTCGGCGCGTGCCAGCCCGCCGTCGAGCGCCTCGGACGCCAACGCGAGATCGCGGCGATAGGCGGCGAGCGTGTTCGCCGCCGCACCGGCCTGCGCCGCCAGCATCTCGAGGAAGCGCTCGATCGCCTGCCGGTCCTCGCCCGAGGCCCCCGCCCCGGTCGTGAGCCCGCGCGCGCGCATCAGAGCCGCGCGATCGCCTCGGCCGCGATCATCCGCGCCTCGCCATCGAGCCCGACCGCGCGCAGCGCCGCGACGACTCGGTAGAGCGACGCCGCCGGCACCGCCTCCCAGCCGCGCGCCTGCAGACCGACCGCGGCGAGCAGCAGCACGGTACCCTGCTGGCGCGCCGCCACCGCCTGGTCGAGCGCGCGCGTCCAGCTGTCGGCCCGCGTGACCGGCACGCCGAAGCGCTCGCCCTCGTCCGTCAGGTCGGCGACGGGCACGTCGCCCAGGCCGGCGAGCGCGGCGAAGAACAGCTGCTTCTTGCGCTCGGCATTGGCGCCACTCGGGACATAATCTCGCGGGTTGGTGCCGCGCGCGCCGCCGTCGGGGTCGGCGAGCAGCAGCATCGCCCAGGCGTCGCTGCCGGCGCGCACATGGCCGCGCCAGCGCTGCGCGGTGCGGTCCAGCCCCGCGCTCAACATCGAGGCGACGAGCCGGTCGGCCTGCTCCACCTCGCCCGCGGGCAGCAACCGCGCCGCGGCGCGAGCGGTCAGGATCAGTCGGCCGTAGCGCGCCGCCGGCGTCTCGGCCGCATCCCACAGCCGCGCCATCGCGCCCAGGCGGGTGTCGAGGCTGTCGCCGACATAGGCGTCGCGCAGGTCGTTGGCGGTGCGCGCCAGTGGCGCGGGCACGTCGTCGCCGTCGGCCAGCGCCGAGTAGAGATCGACCAGCGCCGCGGACGACAGCGCGCCCAGCGCCGCCGCCCGGTCGGCAACCGCGGCGCGCTCGGCGAGCGGGATCGCCGGCGCGAGCGCGCGCCACGCGGTCACCTGCGGCCCGACCGTGTCGTAGAGTTCGGCGGGCACCGCGACGCCGGTGGCAGTGGCGAGGCCGAAGCGCCACGCGGTGAGCTGGGTCACCGGCGCCCACTCGATCGTGATCGCTTGACGGCTGTCGAGCCCCGCCCCCATCACCTTCTGCGCGAGCTGGAGATCGATGCCGCTGGCAACTCGGCGGCGGCGGATGTCGGCGAGCAGCGGCTGCGTCTTGCCGGTGCCGGTCAGGCCGGCGCACATCGCGCGCGCGACGATCCAGCCGCGCTCGCTTTCCCCCGCCCCCGGCGCCAGCGCGCACAGCGCGGCGGGGTCCGCGGTGGCGAGCGCGGCCTGCATCCACACCTGGCGCAGCTTGGGGGTGACACGGTCGAGATCAACCGACTGCGCCACAGCGCGCGCGGTGACCGACTCGCCCATGCGCAGCAGCAGCCACGCGCGCTCGGCGGCGAAGTCGGCGCCGTTGACGTGCGCGGGCGTGACCAGTTCCGCGGCGAGCAGCCGGCGCAGCGCGATCTGGAGCCAACGCGACGGCAGCGGCGCCGACAGCCGCCGCATCAGCCGCTCGAGGTAGCGGCCGTCGGCGCCGGCGAAGGCGTCGGCGGCGAAACTGTCGCTGGGGCCGAGCTGCGCGAGCGACCGCCGCGCGAAGGCGGGCATCTCGTAGCGCGGCGCCACCGGCGTGGGCGTCGCGCCCGGCGTCGGCATCGCCAGCGGCGGGAGCGGCGGCAACGGGCCGGCCGGTGTCGTCGCGGTGACACGAGGCGCGGTCGCGGGCGCCGCGCCCGGCGCGACCGGCGCAGCGGTGCCTGACGACGGTGCGGGGGACGGCGTCGGCGTCGGCGCGTTCTCGCCGAAACCGGGCGGCAACAGTGATTCGGGGCTCTGCTGCGCCGCCGCGGCGGCACCGATCGCGAGCGCCGCGGCGCCCGCGACGAGCGCGCGCCTAGTTCGCGAGGTTGCCAAGCTCGACCGCCTTCTCGACCCGCGTCGTCGGCTGCTCGGTCGCGCGCCCGGCGAGGAAGAACAGGGCGCCGAGCACGATCACCAGCAACACCACCACCGAGACGATCAACCGAGACATGGATACCCCATCGCGCACGCGCCCAACCGCCCCGGGAGAAGCGCGCGGCGCGCACGCTGTTGCCGGGGCATGAAGGCGCTGTATAGCCCTGCCGACGATGTTGCAAAGCCCGCCTGCCCCGCGCGAACGAGGAGCCGCCTGGATCGGCCAGCCGATCGTGCTGGTCGGACTGATGGGCGCGGGCAAGTCCACGGTCGGGCGCCGGCTGGCGACGCGGCTCGGCCTGCCCTTCGTCGACGCCGACACCGAGATCGAGTCCGCCGCGGGCATGTCGATCAGCGACATCTTCGCGCAGTTCGGCGAGGCTTATTTCCGCGACGGCGAGCGCCGCGTGATCCAGCGCCTGATCGACGGCCGCCCCAAGGTGATCGCGACGGGGGGCGGCGCCTTCGTCAACGATGAGACGCGCGCGCTGATCCTGTCCGAGGCGCTGGCGATCTGGCTCGACGCGCCGGTGGAGGTGCTGGCCGAGCGCGTGCGCCGCCGCGACACCCGCCCGCTGCTGCGCGGACGCGACCCGGCGGCGGTGCTGCGCGACCTCGCCGCCGTCCGCAACCCGCTCTACGCGCTGGCGCATCTTCGCGTCGCCAGCGCCAACGCCCCGCACGAGACGACCGTGCGCGCGATCCTGGAGGCCCTGGGCAGATGAGTAACGAGCAGACCGGCAAGCAGTCTGGCCGGGGCGCCACCGTCCCCGTCCGGCTGGGCGAGCGCAGCTATGACGTGGTGATCGAGCCCGGGCTGCTGACCCACGCCGGCGAGTGGCTCGCGCCGCTGGCGGGCCGGCGCCCGCTGGTGATCGTGGCCGACGTCAACGTCGCCGACCATCTCGCCGCGCTGGGCGGCGCGCTGGACTCGGTCGGGGTCGGGCATCGCTCGATCGTGCTCCCCGCGGGCGAGGCGTCGAAGAGCTGGGCCACGCTCGAGAGACTCACCGACCAGCTGCTCGCGCTCGGGGTCGAGCGCGGCGACCATGTCGTGGCGCTCGGCGGCGGGGTGATCGGCGACCTGGTCGGCTTCGCCAGCGCGATCCTCAAGCGCGGCTGCCGCTTCGTCCAGATCCCGACGACGCTGCTGGCGCAGGTCGATTCGTCGGTCGGCGGCAAGACCGGGATCAACGCGCGCGCGGGCAAGAACCTGATCGGCGCCTTCCACCAGCCGCGCCTCGTACTGATCGACCCCGACGTGCTCGACACGCTGCCCACACGACAGGTGCGCGCCGGCTATGCCGAGGTGGTCAAATACGGGCTGATCGACGACGCCGACTTCTTCGCCTGGTGCGAGCGTCACGGCGCCGCGCTGCTCGCCGGCGACCCGGCCGCGCGCACCCACGCCATCGCGCACGCGGTCGCCGCCAAGGCGCGGATCGTCGCCGAGGACGAGCACGAGACCAACGGCCGCCGCGCCTTGCTCAACCTCGGCCATACCTTCGGCCACGCGCTGGAAGCCGAGGCGGGTTTCTCCGACCGGCTGCTCCACGGCGAAGCGGTCGCGGCGGGGTGCGCGCTCGCCTTCGCGTTCTCGGCCGCGACCGGGCGCTGCTCCGCCGCCGACGCCGAGCGCGTGGCGGCGCATTGGCGTGACAGCGGCCTGCCCGACGGGCTTGCCGCGGCGGGCATCGACGCGCCCGCCGAGCGGCTGGTCGAGCATATGCGCCACGACAAGAAGATGGAGGCGGGCACCCTGCCCTTCCTGCTCACGCGCGGCATCGGCCAGACCTATCTCGATCGTGGCGTGGCGCTCGGCGAGGTGGAGGCGTTCCTCGCCGCGCAGCCGCGCGCCGCGGCGAGCGCTTCCGTGACTGCGACCGACTGAGCGGAACGGGGCCGCCGCGGGGCGGTTAACGTGGCTTAGTTTCCCCAAGGAGCGAGCCAATGCCCTACGTCAAGACGCGCGACGGCACCGACCTCTATGTGAAGGACTGGGGCGAGGGCCGCCCTGTGGTGCTGATCCACGGCTGGCCGCTCTCGTCGGACAGCTGGGACCCGCAGATGAAGGCGCTGGCAGACGCCGGCTTCCGCGCGATCGCCTATGATCGCCGCGGCTTCGGCCGCTCGGGCCAGCCGTGGGGTGGCTACGATTATAACACGCTCACCGACGATCTGAACGACGTGCTCGAGGCCGCGGGCGCGACGCAGGACGTGACGCTGGTCGGCTTCTCGATGGGCGGCGGCGAGGTGGCGCGCTACCAGTCACGCTACGAGGGCAAGGGCGTGATCTCGGCGGCGCTGATCGGCTCGGTCGTGCCCTATATGCTCAAGACCGACGACAATCCCGACGGCGTGCCCGAGGACACGCTGCAGGGGATCGCCGACGGCATCCTGAAGGACCGACCGAACTTCTTCCGCACCTTCTTCAAGGACTTCTTCGGCGTCGGCTATGTCACCAGCCCGGTCAGCGAGGCGACGCTCGACTGGGCGTGGCGGCTGGCGATGCAGGCGGGACTGCAGCCGACGCTGAGATGCGCGGAGAGCTTCGGCCACACCGACTTCCGCCCCGACCTCCCCGCCTTCCGCCTGCCGACGTTGGTGCTGCACGGCACCGGCGACAAGACGGTGCCCATCGACGCGAGCGCCCGGCAGGCGGCACGCGGTATCCAGGGCGCGCAGCTGGTGGAATATGACGGCGCGCCGCACGGCCTATTCGCGACCGAGGGCGAACGCCTGACGCGCGACCTGCTGACGTTTTTGGGGCGGTAAGGGGAGAGGGTCAGCGAACCGTCGCTTTTGGTGCAATGCCACCTACCCTCGGCAATTGTCTCCACCCCGGCGAACGTCGGGGTCCAGTTAGGTGACCGGCGTGGGTCCCACGACGGCTTTCGCAACTGGGCCCCGGCGTTCGCCGGGGCGACGTAGTAGGTAAGCCCGACGTGAACTTAGCGCCTCTTCTCGTTCGCCCCTCACTTCAGCGGGACGATCACCTCGTCGGGATGCGCGACGTTGAGTTCCTTGCGCACCAGCTCGTCGACCATGTCGGGATTGGCGTGGCGCGGGTCGAGCAGCGCGACGCGATTGCGCAGCATCTCGCGGCGCGCGTCGAGCGCGGAGAACTGCCGCTCGCGCGCCGCCAGCTGGCGCTTGTAATCGCCCAGCGCGAGCACGCCGTTCGGCCCCAGGATCGCATAGGCGCCGAAGAACAGCATGATCGTCACCGCCAGCGCGGGCAGCGCGGCGGAGCGGAGCGTGGTCCGGAGACGATCGGGTTTGCGGGCGGGCATGGCGGCGCGATCCTCGCGCGCCGACACGTCCTTGGCAAGCCCCCTCAGCGCAGGCGGAGCACGTCGCGTCCGGCGTAGCGCGCCACGTCGCCCAGCTCCTCCTCGATGCGGATCAGCTGGTTGTACTTGGCGAGCCGGTCCGACCGGGCGAGGCTGCCGGTCTTGATCTGGCCGCAGTTGGTGGCGACGGCGAGATCGGCGATGGTCGAATCCTCGGTCTCGCCCGAGCGGTGCGACATCACCGCGGTATAGCCGGCGCGCTCGGCGACGCGGATCGCCTCCAGCGTCTCGCTCAACGTGCCGATCTGGTTGACCTTCACCAGCAGCGAGTTGGCCAGGCCCTGGCGGATGCCGTCGCGCAGCCGCTTCGGGTTGGTGACGAACAGATCGTCGCCGACCAGCTGCACCTTCTTGCCGATCGCGTCGGTCAGCGCCTTCCAGCCCTCGAAATCGTCCTCGGCCATGCCGTCCTCGATCGAGAAGATCGGGTAGCGCGCGGCGAGATCGGCGAGATAGTCCGCCATCGCGCCCGGCTCGAGCGTGAGGTTCTCACCCGAGATGACGTACTTGCCGTCCTTGAAGAACTCGGTCGCGGCGCAGTCGAGCGCCAGCATCACGTCCTCGCCCGGCGTGTAGCCGGCGCGCTCGATCGACGTCATGATGAAGTCGAGCGCGTCGGTGGTGCTGGCGAGGTTCGGCGCGAAGCCGCCCTCGTCGCCGACCGCGGTGGCGAGGCCCTTCTCGCTCAGCCCCTTCTTGAGCGTGTGGAAGATCTCCGAGCCGCAGCGCACCGCCTCGGCCAGCGACTCCGCGCCGACCGGCACGACCATGAACTCCTGGAAGTCGATCGGATTGTCGGCATGCTCGCCGCCGTTGATGATGTTCATCATCGGCACTGGCAGCACGTGCGCCGCGACACCGCCGACATAGCGATAGAGCGGCAATCCGCGCGCGTCCGCGGCCGCCTTGGCGACCGCGAGGCTGACGCCGAGGATCGCGTTGGCGCCGAGCCGGCCCTTGTTCTCGGTCCCGTCCAGCTCGATCATGGCGTGATCGACCTCGAGCTGGTCCTCGGCGTCGAGCCCGACGATCGCCTCGGCGATCTCGCCGTTGATCGCCTCGATCGCGCGCTCCACGCCCTTGCCCGACCAGCGCGCCGTGTCGCCGTCGCGCTTCTCCACCGCCTCGTGCGCGCCGGTCGAAGCGCCCGAGGGCACCGCGGCACGGCCGAAGCTGCCGTCGTCGAGCAGGACGTCGACCTCCACGGTCGGGTTGCCGCGGCTGTCGATGATCTGGCGGCCGTGCAGGTCGATGATTGCGGTCACGTAACGATCCTCTTAGCTTGCTGCCCCAACGGCGACGCCGCCGCGTGTAGCGATCACCGCGGCGGGCTGCAACGCGAGGGAACCCTCGGCCACCGGCGCCGGTTGTTCGACCTCGACCAGGGAAGGATGAATCATGGCCGACCAGCAGGACCGCGACACCGCGCAGCCGATCAGCGACGGCGATATCACGCCGCCGCCCGCCAACGCGAGCTTCACCCCCGCCGCGCCGCTCAAGGACGCCGGCGTCGACTTCTCGCCCGAGAGCGGCGCGGGCGGCGACACCGGCAGCACCGTCGCTGGCGCCAAGCAGGCGTTGCGCGACAATGTCGCCAAGGGCCGCGAGCAGGCCGCCGACAAGGCGCGCCTCTTCGCCGAGGACGGCAAGGCCAAGGCGAGCGACGCGCTCGGCCAGCTTTCGCAGCTGCTGCGCGACGCCGCGCAGCAGGTCGATGACAAGCTCGGTGAGCAGTATGGTCAATACGCCCGCGGCGCCGCCGATCGCGTGCAAGGCTTCACCAGCGCGATCGACGAGAAGAGCGTCGACGACCTGCTCGCCGACGCGCGCGAGCTGGTCCGCAAGAGCCCGGCAGCGGCGGTGGGCGTCGCCGCGGGCGTCGGCTTCGTCGTCGCGCGACTACTGAGCGCGGGCCTCGATCAGCGCGACGCCTGACCCGATGGACCTACGTGAACCGGTGATCGGGGAGCCAAGCATCCCCCATCTCGTTGCGCGGCTCACGCACGACGCGCGCGACGTGGCGCGGGCCGAGATCGCGCTGGCCAAGGCCAAGGCCGGCGCCGCCGCGACGCGCTACAAGAAAGCGGCGGTGCTGTTCGCCGTGGCAGGCGTGCTCGCACTCGCCGCTCTGATCACGTTGCTCATCGGGCTGGTGCTGACGTTGGCGACCCTGATCGGGCCCGGTCTCGCTACCGCCGCGGTGGTGGGCGCCGTGCTGGTCGTCTCGCTCGTGCTCGCGCTCGCGGGGCGCTCGCGCCTCACCGCGAGGCCCGGCGCATGAGCGGCGCCGACGTCACCGCCGCCGAGGCGCGGGCCGCCGAGGCACGCGCTCGGCTCAACGGCACGGTCGAGGCGTTACAGGCCGAGCTCGAGCCACGCCGGCTCGTCACGGTCGCCAAGGCCGAGGTGCTCGGCGGCGGCAATCGCGCCGCACGCGCCGGTCTCGAGGCGGCGCGGCGCAATCCCGCCACCGTCGCCGGCGCCGGCGCGCTGCTGCTCGCTTTCCTCAACCGGAAGCGGATCGCGCGCGTGCTGAGCAGGAAGAAATCGTGACATCAATGTCGTCCGCCAGGCCGAGAGGATAGAGACCATGACCGACCATCAGCAGCATGATCATGACGACACCCACGGCCGTCTGCGCGACGGCGTGGACCAGGCGCGCGACGCCGCGTCGCACGCTTACGAGAGCGCGCGCCACCGCGCCAGCGACGCGGCGCATGCCACCGCCGAGACGCTCGAGGCCAACCCGCTCGGGCTCGTCGTCGGCGGGCTCGCGCTCGGCGCGCTCGTCGCGGCAGTGATCCCGCGCGGCCAGCGGGAGCGCGAGTTGCTCGCGCCGGTGGGCAAGAAGGTCAGCGCCGCCGCGACCGCCGCCTTCGCCGCCGCCAAGGAGGCGGGGCGCAGCGAGATCGAGCAGCTCGGCCTCACCCCGGACGCCGCACGCGGTCAGGCGAAGTCGCTGTTCCAGGGCGTCGTCAAGGCGGCGGCGAGCGCGGGCACCGCTGCCGCCAAGGCGGGCAAGGAGCAGGTGAAGACCGCGAGCTGACCCCTTCTATCGCGCGGCAGGTGGCGCTAAGGCCGGTCTCACAACAGGTGATCGGCACCGCGGCACCGACAGCGCACGGGAATCAGGAGAGCAGTCGGGCGCACCGCGCCGGCTGCTCTCGCCTGTTCGGGTCACGTGGCGGCAACCGGTCACCGCTCACCCTCTCAGGAGCCGCCCCATGAGCAAGCTGCACCTCGTCTTCGGTGGACGCGTGACCGATCCGCGCACGCTCGACTTCGCCGACCTCTCCTCGATCGACATCGTCGGCGTGTTCCCCGATTATGCCAGCGCCGAGAAGGCGTGGCGCGCCGCCGCGCAGCGCACCGTCGACGACGCCGAGATGAAATATGTGGTGGTGCACCTGCATCGCCTGTTGGAGCCTGACCTGACGGCGTGAGAGCGATGCCGCGGGGCGTCGGATTGCTTGTCGCTCGCCGACCGTAGCTTACCCGCTTCGAAACGCCGCAGCAAAGGCGCGATCTTGGCGCCCCACCAATGTCGTCGCGGCCTTGTTCTGGAGTCGCAGAGCCACGCCTACGAAACAGGCGACTAACACGTCGCCTCCGCGACGGCCCACTTAGATCCTCTCCTGCAAGGGGAAGTGGCAGCGCGAAGCGCTGACAGAGGGGTGTTCCCGGTAATGAGTTACCCATACTCGCCCGCGGCGACACCCCTCCGTCGCGCTGCGGCGCCACCTCCCCTTGCAGGGGAGGTTCGGTAAGATGTCGTGCGGCTTGACCGCCCCCCTGCGCCTCAGCCCTTGCCCGGGAACAAGAGGAAACGTCACAGGAGATTCTTGGTACGGGCGGTCGGACTCGAACCGACAAGGATTGCTCCGGCGGATTTTGAGTCCGCTGCGTCTACCATTCCGCCACGCCCGCGTGACCGGCGCGCCTTGGCACGACCGATGCCCCCGCGTCTAGAGTGTGATCGACCGAGGCTGGTTCGTGCTCCTACGTAGCCGGAGCTCAGCGATGGGGAGCAAGCCGATAACGCTGACCTCCTGCTCGCGCGGGAGCGCGCGGCGCGCCGGACGAGCGCGCTGACCAGCTAATCGCTCGTCCGCTACGTCAGTGATGGATGATCGCGGCGGGGTCGATCAGCTCGTCGAACGCGATGCCCGCGCGACGGTCGATCTGCCACGCGATCCGCCCTGTCACCCAGCCCAGCCCCGCGAGCTCGATCTCGACCGCGCTGTCGGGCGCTAGCGGGTGCGGCAGCTCGGCCATCAACCCTCCGCCCGACACGTTGCGCACACTGACGTCGAACCCGTCCGCCTGCCCCGCGAGCCGCAGCCGCGCGAACATCGTGACCTCGTCACGGCCGCGCAGGTCACGGCGCTTGTCGGGCTGGCTGCCCAGCGCCCGGATGTCGTCGTCTCGCCCGCTCATACCACCCACCGTCGCCAGTCGCCCGAAATGCTCCATCCTGCCCACCGCCTGCTGAACCCCGCCGAGCCTAGCCGGCAAATAGTTAAGCAGGTATTAGCGCGCCGGGCCGAGCTGCGCGGTTCAATCGTCGCGCGAGACCTTCTCGTTGCGCTCGTGGCGCTCCTGCGCCTCGACCGTCATCGTCGCGATCGGGCGTGCCTCGAGCCGGCCGAGGCTGATCGGCTCGCCGGTGACCTCGCAATAGCCGTATTCGCCCTCGTCGATGCGACGCAGCGCGGCCTCGATCTTGGAGATCAGCTTGCGCTGCCGGTCGCGCGTGCGCAGTTCGAGCGACCAGTCGGTCTCGCTCGCGGCACGGTCGGTGAGATCGGCCTCGCGCAGCGAGTCCAGCTGCAGCTGCGACAGCGTGCCGAGCGATTCCCGCAGGATCGCGTCCTTCCAGTCGAGGAGCTTGCGGCGGAAATACGCCTGCTGCCGCGGGTTCATGAACGGTTCGTCGGGGCTCGGGCGATAGCCGTCGCTCGCCCCTCCGACATCAGCCTCGTCATTCGCCGCCGCCAGTTTGCCGGGCCCTTCACCGAAACGATTGATCGCCGTCGCCATCGACTTACTCCCGCTGCGCCCAGGATGTCGTTAGCACCGCTGTGCGCCCCCTCCGGGGCGCCTATAGTCGCGCGGGCCGGTCACCACAAGCGAACACGCGCGCCTAGCCGCTCCGCCCTGTCCTCGTCATGAACAGTTCGGCACGGCGTATGTGCGAGGATGGGACCACGCCGCGTCCGACGCCGGCCTGATCAGGCAGAGAGCAGCGCCTGTTCGATGTCCGGAATGGTGTGCCCGGTCAGGTCCTTGCTCAGCTCGCCGGTGAGCCGCTGGCTGACCTCCTTGTGATAATGTTTACGCAGCTCGCCCAGCGTCTTGGGCGGCGCGACCACGATCAGCGACTCGAAATCGTTGGCGAGCGCGCGGCGCTTGAGCAGGTCGGCGGCGTCGGCGGCGAACCGATCCTCCTCGAGCTGGTGGAAGTCGGTCTCCTCCATGCTGCCGCGCGACGGTGCGAACTGCGCGCCACCGCCCTGTGCGTGACCCGACCCGCCCTGCGCGACGCGCGGCGCGCCCGCGCCGCTCTGCGTCGACGAGCTGCCGCCCGCGGCGTCGGTCTTCTGATCACGGTTGGCGGGATTGGCGCGCTCCTCGGCGTGCTCGACCGTCAGATTGGGGTGAACATCGTCACCCTCGTTGCGCAGGAACAGCAGCTTGCGCCCGTCCGCCACCAGCACCACCGAGTCATGGGGTACCTGCATCGCTCATTCTCCTCTGTCCGTGCGGGTGTGGGGCGTGAACGCAGCGGACGTGCGCCGGGTTGCCTCGCCGCGGCGCCCCGGCCATAGCGCGGCGCATGCACGACATCCGCCTGATCCGCGACGCCCCCGACGCCTTCGACGCCGCGCTGGCGCGGCGCGGTGCCGCTCCCTCGGCCGCCGCGATCGTCGCGCTCGACAAGCGCCGGCGCGAGCTGATCACCGAGGCGCAAGGAGCGCAGGCGCGCCGCAACGAGGCGTCCAAGGCGATCGGCGCCGCTAAGGCGAGCCGCGACGAGGCGGCGGCGCAAGCGCTGATGGCCGAGGTGGCCACGCTGAAGCAGCGGCTGCCCGAGCTGGAAGCCGAGGAGGCGCGGCTCGGTACCGAGCTCGACACCGTGCTCGCGGCGCTGCCCAACCTGCCCTACGCGGACGTGCCCGACGGCGCCGACGAGGACGACAACCAGCTGGTGCACGAGCGCGGCACGCGCCCCGACCTCGGCTTCGCGGCGCGCGAGCATGACGCGATCGGCCCGGCGCTCGGGCTCGACTTCGAGACGGGAGCGGCGATCGCGGGCTCGCGCTTCACGCTGGTGCGCGGCCCCGCGGCGCGGCTGCAGCGCGCGCTCGGCCAGTTCATGCTCGATCGGCTGACGCGCGAGTACGGCTATGAGGAGGTCGCGCCGCCGCTGCTGGTGCGCGACGAGGCGGTGTTCGGCACGGGCCAGCTGCCCAAGTTCGCCGAGGACCTGTTCCGCACCACCGACGGGCGCTGGCTGATCCCCACCGCCGAGGTGTCGCTGACCAACATCGTGCGCGAGCAGATCCTGAGCGAGGAGGTGCTGCCGCTGCGCTTCGCCGCGCTCACGCCGTGCTTCCGCTCCGAGGCGGGCGCGGCGGGTCGCGACACGCGCGGCTATATCCGCCAGCACCAGTTCGACAAGGTCGAGATGGTGTCGATCGTCGCGCCCGAGGCGAGCGAGGCCGAGCACGAGCGGATGACCGCCTGTGCCGAGGGCGTGCTCGACGCGCTCGGACTGGCCTATCGGCGGATGAAATTGTGCTCGGGCGATATGGGCTTCACCGCGGCGCGGACGTATGACCTGGAGGTGTGGCTGCCGGGCCAGGCGCGCTACCGCGAGATCTCGAGTTGCTCGACCTGCACCGACTTCCAGGCGCGGCGGATGAACGCGCGCTATCGGCCGGAAGGCGAGAAGTTGACGCGTTTCGTCCACACGCTCAACGGCTCGGGGCTGGCGGTCGGACGGACGCTGGTGGCGGTGCTGGAGAATTACCAGCAGGAGAGCGGTGCGGTGGCGGTGCCCGAGGTGCTGCGGCCGTATCTCGGCGGGCTGACGCTGCTGGAGCCGCAGGCGTGAGGATAGCGCCGGGCGAACTTCTCCCCGCTCGAGGGCAGGATCTGAGCTGATGCGCGTCCTCCTCAGCAACGACGACGGCTATCACGCCCCCGGCCTCGCCGTGCTCGAGCGTATCGCCGCTCAGCTCTCCGACGACGTCTGGGTGTGCGCGCCCGCCGACGAACAGTCCGGCACCGGCCGCTCGCTCTCGCTCACCAAGCCGCTGCGCGTGCGGCGCTTCGACGCGCGCCGCTACGCCGTCGGCGGCACGCCGACCGACGCGGTGATGTTCGCGCTGGCCGAGGTGATGCGCGAGACGCCGCCCGACCTCATCCTCTCCGGGGTCAACCGCGGCGGCAATCTCGCCGAGGACGTGATGTACTCGGGCACCGTCGCGGCCGCGATGGAGGGCGCGCTCGCGGGGATCCGCTCGGTCGCGCTGAGCCAGAAATATGGCGTGCTCGCGCCGGGCGAGGACGTCTCCTTCGCCGCCGCGGAGGCATGGGGCGAGCGCGTACTGCGCCCGCTGCTCGACAGCGACTGGGCGCCGCGCTCGATGGTCAACGTCAACTTCCCCGCGCCGGACGTCGGTCCGGTGCGCGGCATCCGCATCGTGCCGCAGGGACTGCGCGACTACGGCCGCGCGCGCTTCGAGACGCGCACCGACCCGCGCGGCCACGACTATCACTGGCTCGCGCTCGGCAAGGTCGCCGTCGCGGCGCCAGGCGAGAGCGACCTCGCCTCGGTGGCGGAAGGCTGGATCACGGTGACCCCGCTCCAGCTCGACCTCACCCGCCACGCGTCGCTCGAGCCGCTCGCCCGCGCTTATGGCTGAGCCGGGTGCGTGACGCGGGCGTGACTCGCGCGGCGGCACTGGCGCTGCTGCTCGCGGGCTGCATCCCCGCCGTCGAGCGCCCCTCGCCCGCGCCGCCGGTTGACGCGCCCACTCCCGTCCCCGCGGATGAGCCCGCGCCCGAGCCGGCGTCACGCCCCGAGGATCAGGTGGCGTCCCCCACCGGCGCCAACCGCGACGTCGCCCAGCTCCCCGCGCCGCGCCCCGCCTGGGAGGCACGCCCGGTCGCACCCGACGCGCGCGCGGTCGCGGCGCAGCGCTACACCGTCCGCGCCGGCGACACGCTCGGCGCGATCGCGGCGCGCACCGGAGCGGGAGTCGACGCGATCGCGCGCGCCAACGCGTTGACCCCGCCCTACCCCGTCCGCGCCGGCCAGTCGCTCGCCATCCCCGGCGGGCGCTACCACCTCGTCCGCGCCGGTCAGACCGGCATCGCGATCGCGCGCGCCTATGGCGTACCGTGGAGCGAGGTGATCGCCGCCAACGCGTTGAACGAACCCTATCTGCTCCGCGCCGGCCAGCGCGTGCTGATCCCGCGCGCACCGGGCGCTCCGGTCAGCGCGGCCGAGCGCGCCGCCGCCTTCACGCTCGACGTCGACACGATCCTCACCGGCGGCGAGCCCGCGGTGGTGGCCGGTCAGGCGCCCGCGACACCGGTGGCGAGCGCGCGTCGCGTGCTGGCGCCGAGCGCCGCGACGGTGGCCCCTGCCGCGCTGCCCGGCCGCTTCGTCTGGCCGGTCGACGGCACGATCGTGCGCCGCTTCGGCCCCGGCGCGACCGGCGAGCGCAACGACGGGATCAAGATCGCGATCCCGCTCGACACGCCGGTGCGCGCGATCGCCGACGGCACGGTCGCTTACGTCGGCTCGGAGGTGCCCGCGCTCGGCGGGTTGGTCATCGTGCGCCACGGCGGGGGCTGGACCTCGGTCTACGGCCACGCCGGCACCTTGCTCGTCCAGCGCGGCCAGGCGGTGAGGAAGGGACAGGTGATCGCGCGGAGCGGCGAGAGCGGCTATGCCGACCGCCCAGAGCTCCACTTCGAGCTGCGCCGCGGCCGCACCCCGGTCGACCCGACGACGCAATTGCCGCACCGCTGACGCGCGTGTAACGCCCGCGGCACCATGACCGACTATCAGTCCGACCTGCTCCGCCTGCTGTCCGCGCGCGGCTATCTCCACCAGCTCACCGACGCCGCCGCGCTGGACGCGCTGGCGCGGCACGCGGTGGTGCCGGGCTATATCGGCTTCGACCCCACCGCGCCCTCGCTCCACGTCGGCAGCCTGGTGCAGATCATGCTGCTCCGCCGGCTCCAGCAGACAGGGCACAAGCCGGTGGTGCTGATGGGCGGCGGCACGGGCAAGATCGGCGACCCCAGCTTCAAGGACGAGGCGCGCAAGCTCGCCGGCGAGGACGTGATCGCCGCCAATATCGCGGGCATCCAGCGCATCTTCGAACGCTTCCTGAGGTTCGGCGACGGGCCGAGCGACGCGGTGATGGTCAACAATGCCGAGTGGCTCGACCGGCTCGAATACATCCCCTTCCTGCGCGAGGTGGGGCAGCATTTCAGCGTCAACCGCATGCTCAGCTTCGACTCGGTCAAGCTGCGGCTGGATCGCGAACAGTCGCTCAGCTTTCTCGAATTCAACTACATGATCCTGCAGGGCTATGACTTCCGCGAGCTGGCGCGGCGGCAGGGCGTGCGGCTGCAGATGGGCGGCAGCGACCAGTGGGGCAACATCGTCAACGGCGTCGAGCTGGCGCGGCGGATGGACGGCACCGAGGTCTATGGCGTCACCACGCCGCTGCTCACCACCGCCGACGGGCAGAAGATGGGCAAGACCGTGGCGGGCGCGGTGTGGCTCCACGAGGACCAGCTGCCGCACTTCGATTACTGGCAGTTCTGGCGCAACACCGACGACCGCGACGTCGGGCGCTTCCTGCGGCTGTTCACCGATCTGCCGCTCGACGAGATCGCCCGGCTGGAGGCACTGGAGGGCGCCGAGATCAACGAGGCCAAGAAGGTGCTCGCCAACGAGGCCACCGCGATGTGCCGCGGCCGCGCCGCCGCGGAGGAGGCCGCCGAGACCGCGCGCCGCACCTTCGAGGAGGGTGCGAGCGGCGCTGCTCTGCCGTCGATCAGCGCGAGCGGCACGCTGCCGCTGGTCGACGCGCTGATGGCGCTGGGGTTCGCCGCTTCCAAGGGCGAGGCGCGGCGGCTGATCAAGGGTGGCGGCGCCCGGGTTGACGGCGAGAAGGTCGGCGACGAGGCCGCGGTGATCGCGCTCGCGGGCGCGCCGGTACGGGTCTCGGCGGGCAAGAAGCACCACGGCATAGTGAATCCGAGCTAACCACGTTCCTTCGGTCCCCGCTCATCCGGCATTAACCGCCCGCCGATAAACCGCGACGCTGGTAGAGCGGGAGAAGCCGGATGGTCGCGCGTGCAGCGATGATGGCCTATGAGGATCGCGTCGAGCCGCGTGATGAGACGTTGTGCCGCACCTGGCTGTTCGACGCCGCGGGCGCACGCCACGCGGTGACGGTCGTGAACCTCTCGCTCAACGGTTTCATGGCGCGGACCGACGCGCCGCTGGTGGGGGGCGAACGGGTGGTGCTCACGCTGCCCGTGGTCGGCGACCGCACCGCCGAGATCCGCTGGTCGCTGGGCGGACGCGTCGGCGCGAAATTCGCGCAGGAGCTGCCCGCCGCGCTCTACCCCTGCGCCCTCGCGGCGATGCGCTGAGCTAGGCGGTTCGGCCCGCCGCATCTGCAGCGCGCGGCGAGCACCAGCGGGTCAGCGTCGGACCGCGCGGTGACAGCGGCTGCTGCCGAGCAGAGCCAGCCGAAAGGATCGGTCACCAACGCGGTGACGAGCGGGTGCGCGATCGCGATCGTGAGCGTTGCGGGCCAGAGCGTTGCGAACGCCAGCGCAGCGAGCAACGCCGCGCCGTAGCCACCACTGAGGCCCCCAACACGATCCGTCGCGCGAGGCACCGCGCGACGTCCGATCCGTCGCCCTTGCCACCGTCGGCGGCACCTTCACCGCAGTGTCATAAGACCTGAGCACGGCATCATGGGCTGGCTGTGTCGACATCCCGACACCAGCGCGGATGACGAGCGGGAACGGCAACGGACACCGCCTCCACCCAGAAGTCGCTACCCAAAGCGGCGAGCTTCCATTCGCACGCATTCGCGCGATAGATCATGTATTTACTCACGCGCCGGCGGCGAAGGGATAATACATATTGACACGATATCACTGCCTTACCTGATCTTTCCAAACACATCATCCTCATACGCGACCGCGCGCTTCGAACATACACACTTCTATATTGGAGCGGAGATTACTGGTATATCGCAAGGGAGAACGAAATGTGTGACGCCATTTACCGGCGGGGTCACCTGCGGACGCTCACGAGCCGCGGCAGCGCTCTCGCATTGATGGTGGCGCTTGCAGGCACGACACAGGCTCAGGCACAGGAATCCAACCCGCCGGCTTCGGCGCCCGCCGTGGACTCCCTCGGCAATCGCGGCGACATCACCTTCTCGAATGACGAGGACATCACGGTCGATCACGGCAAAGCGATCGTGCTTGGCACCACCGCCGGACAGATCACCGCCCGAAATGCCGGTACCGTGACGGGAGACGTTGGCTTTCAATCTTATACTGGCGAGGGCGACGCGGCCACCCATCCGGTGGGCGTGACGTTCGAGAATGTCGGATCGATCTCCAGTTCGTCGGACGAGATCGTCGACGTATCGGTGGGCGATCGAACGGGCGCGCCGGCCGTCCTCAATGTCACGAACAGCGGGTCCATCACCGCCTCTGCCGCCCGCGCGACGGCTTTGCACATCGAATATCCGTTCGAGGAAAGCGACACGGTTCCGAAAGACAGCCGCTTCATCAACATCAGCAACAGCGGGCGGATCAGCAGCAACTTTGGCGGCGAGGACGCCAGTAAGAATGGTAACGACGACAAGATCTCGTCGGCGATCAGGATCAACTCGGGCAGAGACTACACCGCCACTATCGATAACTCGCCCAGCGGCGTGATCGAGGCTACCGGCGATCGATCATCCGCCATCGTGTCGGGTGCGACCTTACGCCTGTCGAACGAAGGAACAATCCGCGGCAGCGCGGGAGGGCGCATTTGGCTCGACGAGGAAGAACGCCGTGCGCAAGGTGCTGACTATAACGACCTGCCCGGCGCCATTCTCGGCCTCGACGGAGACGACCAGATCGTCAACATCGGCAGCATCATCGGCGCGATCGATCTGCGCGGCGGTGACAATCGCATCGACAATGCCGGCCTGATCGACGGCGACGTCACGTTCGGCAAAGGCGACGACACCTTCACTGCCACGGGGCCGGGTCGCGTCACCGGGCTGATCGACGGCGGCGCCGGCACCAACCAGTTCCTCGTCAGCGGCGGCACCGCGGACGCGCCCGCCGCGCTTACCGCGGTCCAGAACTTCCAGTCGTTCGTGGTGAGCCAAGGCTTCGCGACGATCGCGCAGCGCGCGGACGTCGGACGGATCGAGCTCACCGGCGGTCGCCTCGTCGGCCTGTCGGGGTCGACGATCACCGCCAACGAGATCCTGGTCGGCAAGGACGCCACATTCGGCTCGGCCGGCGTGGTCAACGCCAACATCACCGTCGCTGGCACGCTCAGCCCGGGCGCCTCACCCGGCACGATGGTCGTGAACGGCGATGTCGCGCTCGGCAACGGCTCGGTCTCGCTGTTCGAGCTCGGGCCGGTCTCGGACAAGCTCCTGGTCAACGGCAAATTGTCGATCGTGCCGGGCGCGACGCTGAAGCTCGTCGCGGTGGGGCCGGTACGCCCCGGCCGCACTCTCGAGCTGATCAACGCGTCGGGCGGCACCACCGGCAGCTTTACCACGATCGACAAGGCCGCCGACGTCCCTGGCGCGCTGGTCCTCGGCCCGCAGGGGCTGGAACTGGTGACGCTGTTCCAGGCACCCAAGGGCGCGAGCCGTGCGGTGGGCGGCACGGTAGGTTACCTGAACGACCTGCTGGCGGATGGGGCAAGCGATGCTCTGCTCGATGGTATCTCGAAGCTGCTGACCGCGTCGGGCGAAGCGGATGCGGACGCGCTCGCGCGGCTCACTCCCGAACCCTACGCACAGGCGACGCAGATCGGCACCGACGACGCGCTGCTGCTGAGCCAGACGACGCGCGGCGCGGCGTTCGCGCCGTACGGCGGCGACGCTGGCCTGTTCACCTTCGGCCAGGCGATCGGCCAATGGCACACGCTGCGCGGCTACGCCCCGGCGGGTAGCGCCAATGCGGTGGGCCAAGCCTATGGCACGATCGGCGGGCTCGGCTTCGCCGACCATGGCTGGGTGATCGGCGCTTTCGGCGGCAATCTGACCAACCGCCAGCATGTCGTCGGTCGCGGCGCGCAGACGCGCGTCGAGAGCCTGATCACCGGCATCCACGGCCGCTATGCCAGCACGCAGGGCCTCGGCTTCTCCGCCGCGCTGGTCTTCGACGGGGGTCGTGCTCGCACCCATCGCTGGCTGCCCGACGATCGGCAGGTGTGGAGCCGGTACAAGCTCAATAGCATGACCAGCGACCTGTCCGCCTTCTACGCCGCCGACGTGGGGCATGACTGGACGCTCACTCCGCGCGTCGGTCTCACCTACGTCCGCACCGCGCGGGGCGCGCTGAAGGAGGACGGGGGAAGCGTCTTCGCGCTCGATGTCGCGCGCGAGCGTCACGTCGCCGGCTTCGCGGACGGCGCTCTCAGCTTCGCCCGGAGTGAGCGCTCGAACGAGGCGTGGCGCCCCTATGTGACGCTGGGCGCGCGCTATCAGTTGCAGGGGCAGCGCGTGCGAGCGGTCGGCGCGTTCGACGGGGGCGATCTTGACCTGATCGGCGTCGGCGCCAGCCGCGCCGCGCTGGTTGGCACCGCAAGCGCCGGGGTCGGCTATCGCCCGAGCGACGCGATCGAGATCTTCGCGGGCGCCACGGCGCAGACCGGGCGCGACGATCATCAGGAGTCGATCACCGCGGGGGTGCGGGCTCGCTTCTGAGCCGTCGCGGCGCGCGCGCGCGCGATAGCGCGCGCCCGCCCTTCCCACCTGACGGTACGTACACCTTACTTCTCGGAAAGACGCGATGTTGGCCGCGGCTCTCCATGAAGGACCATCAACAGCGCCTCGACCATCGGGCGACAAGGTCATTGCCTCGCGGAGATAATCGATTGGCTGCGATCACATCAGTCGACGCACTCGCCCCCTCACCCCGATCGCAGCAGCGCCACCCCCGCCTCGCGCTCGAACAGATAGAGGGCCACCCGCGCCGCCTGCCCCCTCGCCCCCTCCAATCCGCCGTCTCGGTCGATCAGCAGGCGCGCGTCGTCGGTCGCGGCGGGGAGCAGCTCGCCGAGCAGCTCGGGCGTGGCGAGGCGGAACATCGCCTCGCCCGACTGGCGCGTGCCGAGCAGCTCGCCCGCGCCGCGTAAGCGCAGGTCCTCCTCGGCGATGCGGAAGCCGTCGTTGCTCTCGCGCATCAGCGCCAGCCGCGCGCGCGACGTCTCGCTGAGCGACCCGCCGCGCAGCAGCAGGCACACCGAGCGCCCGCCACCGCGCCCGACCCGCCCGCGCAGCTGGTGGAGCTGCGCCAGCCCGAAGCGATCCGCGTGCTCGATCACGATCAGCGTCGCGTTGGGCACGTCGACGCCCACCTCGATCACGGTCGTCGCCACCAACACGCCCGCCTCGTTCGCGGAGAAGCGCGCCATCACCGCGTCCTTCTCGGCGCCGCGCATGCGGCCGTGGACCAGCGCGACGCGGTCGCCGAAACGCGCCTGCAACGAGGCCGCGCGCGCCTCGGCCGCCTGCAGGTCGCTGGTTGCACTCTCCTCCACCAGCGGGCAGACCCAATAGGCCTGCTTCCCTTCCGCGAGATGGCGGCCGAGCGCGTTGACCACCTCGTCGATCCGCTCCTCCGAGACGACGCGGGTCTCGATCAGCTCGCGCCCGGGCGGCATCTCGTCGAGCCGGCTCTGGTCCATCTCGCCGTGGAGCGCGAGCGTCAGCGTGCGCGGGATCGGGGTCGCGGTCATCGCCAGCACGTGCGGCGGGGTCTGGCCCTTGGCTTGGAGCAGCATCCGCTCCGCCACGCCGAAGCGATGCTGCTCGTCCACCACCACCAGCCCGAGGTCGCGGTAGCGCACCGCCTCCTGGAAGATCGCGTGGGTGCCGATCAGCAGCTGGATCGAGCCGTCCGCCAGACCCATCAGCGTCGCCTCGCGTGCGCGGCCCTTGTCGCGCCCCGTCAGCACCGCGATCTCGACCGGAAGCCCGGCGAGCAGCCGCCGCAGCGTGTCGTGATGCTGGCGCGCGAGGATCTCGGTCGGCGCGAGCAAGGCGCCCTGCGCGCCCGCCTCGATCGCGATCAGCAGCGCCATCGCCGCCACCAGCGTCTTGCCCGCGCCCACGTCGCCCTGGAGCAGCCGCAGCATCGGCGCGCTCTGCGCCAGGTCGCCCTCGATCTCGCGCACGCTGCGTGCCTGCGCGCCGGTGAGCCGATAGGGTAGCCGCAGCAGGTCGCGCAGCCTTCCGTCGCCCTGCAACGCGCGCCCGCGGCGCTTGCGCGTGTCGGCGCGGACCAACGACAGCGCGAGCTGGTTGGCGAAGAGCTCGTCATAGGCGAGCCGCGCGCGCGCGACGGCGTCGGCCGGGTCGGCGTGGATGCGCTCGACCGCGCTGCGCCAATCGGGCCAGTCGTGGCGCGCCTTGAGGCTGGGCTCGATCCACTCGTCCAGCACCGGCGCGCGCGCCAGCGACTGCTCGACCAACGCGGCCAGCCGGCGCGAGGTCAGCCCCTCGCTGAGCGGATAGATCGCCTCGCGCGCGCGGAAGCCCTCCTCCTCGCCGCCGATCTCGGGATGGACGATCTGGAGCGCGTCGCCGTAGCGGTCGAGCCGGCCCGAGACTCGCTTGGGCTCGCCCAGCGGCAATTGCTTGCGCGCCCAGCCCGAGCCGCCGCCGAAGAACACCAGGCTCGCGTGATTGCCCGCCGCGTCGGTGGCCTGCACGCGGGTCGGCGCGCGCGGGCTCGAGCCGCTGCGATAGTCGCGCGGGGTAAGCGTGATCGCGATCGTGCGGCCGACGTCGGCCGCGTCGAGCTCGTCGCGCGCCACCCGGTCGACCCAGCCGGAGGGCAGATGGAATAGCAGATCGACCGCGCGAGCGATGCCGAGCCGATCAAGCGGCTTGGCCAGCGCCGGGCCGACGCCCTTGAGCGCGGCCACCTCGGCGAACAGCGGATTGAGGATCTCGGGTCGCATGACTATGTAGCGCCCGACTATTCTGCCTCCCGCCGCCGCGCCAGCGAAAGCTTGCGGCGGCGTCGTGGCAGCGCTCCGCTATGGCATGGACGGGCCGCGCGCGGCCGACGGGAGATCACGTGGACCAGGACATCCGGCTCAAGCGCCTCCGTTTCCGCGCCTGGCATCGCGGCACCCGCGAGGCCGATCTGATGATTGGCGGCTTCTTCGACACTCACGCCGCGAGCTGGACGCCCGAGCAGCTCGACTGGTTCGAGCGGCTCTTGGAGGAGCAGGACGTCGACATCATGGGATGGGCGATCGGCTCGCTGCCCTGCCCGCCCGAGTGGGAGGGTGAGATGATGCAGGTGATGCGCCGGGTGGATTTCGTGACGATCCCGTGAGGGGAGCGCTGGTGACTCCTCGCCGCCCTGCCCATGCGCCATCCCGGATCTGTTCCGGGATCCACCGGGCCACAAGCGCCGCAGCCACCAGGGATGCGGAAGGGTAGGCCCCGGAACAAGTCCGGGGTGACGGCGTGGTGGTGGAGGAGGAATTGGTCCTCGCCACTGTGACCGCCATGCGCACCCGCGAACTTTTCAGCCAAGGACCCGAATGCCCGACCTCAGCAAGATCCTCCGCGCGACCACCCCGCTGACGCTCGCGGGCGTGCCCGCAGGCTTCCTGCCCGCGCTGCTCGCGGATCTGGCGCGCGCGGCGCCCTTGCGCGCGGTGTTCGTCGCCGCCGACGAGGCGCAGATGCGCGGGCTCGCCGCCACCGCGCCTTTCTTCGCGCCCGAGCTCGAGGTCGTACAGCTGCCCGCCTGGGACTGCCTGCCCTATGACCGCGCCTCGCCGACGCTGCGCGTGATGGCAGAGCGGATCGGCGCGCTCCACCGCCTCCAGCAGAAGCCTCGCGCGCCGCAGCTCGTGCTCACCACGGTCAACGCGCTGACGCAGCGCACGCTTACCCCGTTCCGCCTCCGCCAGCTCGTCGCCGAGCTCAAGCCGGGCGCGCGGATCGATCGTGACCGGCTCGCCGCTTTGCTCCAGGCCAACGGCTATGTCCGCACCGACACCGTCCACGACCAGGGCGAATATGCGGTGCGCGGCGGCATCGTCGATCTCTTCCCCAGCGGTGAGGAGCAGGCGCTGCGGCTCGACTTCTTCGGCGACGAGATCGAGAGCGTGCGCAGCTTCGATCCCGCCGACCAGCGCACCACCGGGCGGCTCGACGGCTTCGTGCTGCTCCCCGCCTCCGAGGCGCTGCTCGACGACGACAGCGTCAAGCGCTTCCGCACCCGCTACCGCGAGACCTTCGGCGCCACCGCGACGGGCGACCCGCTCTACCAGGCGGTGAGCGAGCGCCGCCGCCTCGCCGGCATGGAACATTGGCTGCCGCTGTTCGAGGAGAAGCTGGCGACGGTCTGGGACCATCTCGGCGCCGACGCGGTGGTGGTGCGCGACAGCGGCACGCCCGCGGCGGCCGAGGGCCGGCTCGACGCGATCGCGGACTATTATGAGAACCGCAAGCGCGCCGAGGCGGCCGAGCCCGGCAGCTATCGCGCGCTGCCCGCCAAGACGCTCTACCTCGACGCCGACGAATGGGCGCGCGAGGTGGCGGCGATGCCGGCGCATCTCGCGACCGCCTTCCACGAGCCCGAGTCCGCCCATGTGCTCGACTTCCAGGTCGACGGCCCGCGCGACTTCGCGCCCGAGCGCGCCGCGCAGGCGAACGTCTACGAGGCGGTGGTCGCGCATGTCGCCAAGCTGCGCCGCGACGGACGCAAGCCGGTGCTCGCCAGCTACTCGGTCGGCGCGCGCGAGCGGCTGCGCTCGCTGCTGGAGGACCACGGCCTCACCGGCGCGCGGCTGACCGAGACGTGGCAGGAGTCGCTCGGCGCCGCCGACCGCGGCGTGGCGATGGCGGTGGTCGGGCTCGACCACGGCTTCACCGCGCCCGACGTAGCGGTGCTCACCGAGCAGGACATGCTGGGCGACCGGCTCGTGCGCCGCGCCAAGCGCCGCAAGTCGGCCGACGCTTTCCTGGCGGAGCTGGCGACGCTGTCACCGGGCGACCTCGTCGTCCACACCGATCACGGCATCGGCCGCTATGTCGGGTTGACGCAGGTGCCGGTCGCGCGCGCGCCGCACGACTGCGTCGCGCTCGAATATGCCGGGGGCGACAAGCTCTACATCCCGGTCGAGAATCTCGAGGTGCTGTCGCGCTACGGCTCGTCCGAGGAGGGCGCCGCGCTCGACCGGCTCGGCGGCGAAGCATGGCAGCGGCGCAAGTCGCGGATGAAGGAGCGGATCCGCGAGATCGCGGGCGAGCTGATCGCGGTCGCGGCCGAGCGCGCGCTGCGCCCGGGCGAGGTCGCCGAGCCCGACAGCGCGGGCTATCCCGCCTTCGTCGACCGCTTCCCGTACACCGAGACCGACGACCAGGACCGCGCGATCGAGGAGGTGCTGGCCGATCTGTCCGCGGGCAAGCCGATGGACCGGCTGATCGTCGGCGACGTCGGCTTCGGCAAGACCGAGGTCGCGCTGCGCGCCGCCTTCGTCGCCGCGATGGCGGGGATGCAGGTCGCGGTGGTCTGCCCGACCACCCTGCTGGCGCGCCAGCATTACCAGAACTTCTCGGCCCGCTTCGAGGGCTTCCCGATCAACATCGGGCGGCTGTCGCGGCTGGTCCCCGCCGCCGAGGCGAAGCGTGTCAAGGACGGGCTGGCGAGCGGCGGGATCGACGTCGTCGTCGGCACTCACGCGCTGCTCGCCAAGACGATCGACTTCAAGCGACTCGGGCTCGTCATCGTCGACGAGGAGCAGCGCTTCGGCGTGACGCACAAGGAGCGGCTCAAGACGCTGCGCGCCGACGTCCACATGCTGACGCTCACCGCCACGCCGATCCCGCGCACGCTGCAGATGGCGATGAGCGGGCTGCGCGAGCTGTCGGTGATACAGACCCCGCCGGTCGACCGGCTCGCGGTGCGCACCTATGTCATGCCGTGGGACCCGGTGGTGCTGCGCGAGGCGCTGCTGCGCGAACATTATCGCGGCGGACAGAGCTTCCTCGTCACTCCGCGTGTCGCCGATCTGCCCGACATCGAGGAATATCTGCGCCGCGAGGTGCCCGAGATCCGCTACGTCGTCGCGCACGGCCAGATGGCGCCGAGCGAGGTCGAGGAGCGGATGAGCGCCTTCTACGACAAGAAGTTCGAGGTGCTGGTCTCGACCACGATCATCGAGAGCGGGATCGACATCCCGTCCGCCAACACGATCATCGTCAACCGCGCGGACCGCTTCGGGCTGGCGCAGCTCTACCAGCTGCGCGGGCGCGTCGGCCGCTCCAAGACGCGCGCCTATGCCTATATGGTCGCACCGCCCGAGCGGCAGATGACCGATGCCGCGGAGAAGCGCCTCAAGGTGCTGAGCGACCTCGACTCGCTCGGCGCAGGCTTCCAGCTGGCGAGCCACGACCTCGACATCCGCGGCGCGGGCAACCTGCTCGGCGACGAGCAGTCCGGTCACATCAAGGAGGTCGGCTACGAGCTCTACCAGTCGATGCTGGAGGAGGCGATCATGGAGGCCAAGGCGGGTGGCCTGCGCGAACGCCAGCGCGACTTCTCGCCGCAGATCAGCGTCGACGCGCCGATCCTGATCCCGGAGGACTATGTCCCCGACCTCGACCTGCGCATGGGGCTGTACCGCCGTCTCAACGAGATCGATGAGGTCGGCGGGCTGGAGAGCTTCGCCGCGGAGATGATCGACCGCTTCGGCGCGCTGCCCGAGGCGACCGACAATCTGGTCAAGGTGATGGAGATCAAGCTCAACGCGCGCACCGCCTGCGTGGCCAAGCTCGACGTGGGACCGAAGGGCGCTCTGGTCACCTTCCACGACGACAAGCCGCCCAATGTCCTGGGGCTGCTCGCCTATGTCGACCGGCTCGGCGGCGTGGCCAAGCTACGGCCCGACAGCAAGCTGGCACTGTCGCGTGCCTGGGGCGATCCGAAGGCGCGGCTGCACGGCGCGCTGCAATTGTCGAAAGGGCTGGCCAAGGCGGCGGCGTGAGGGGCCGCGGCGGAGCGCCGCTCGCGACGACTCATTCCACGGCTTTGCCTGCCACCTCGGCGAACGCCGGGGTCCAGGTGGGAAGATCGCGGTGAATCCCGCGACCGTCACCCAACTGGAACTCGGCATCCGCCAGGGTGGTACGGTGTAGGTGTGGGCGGCGTTCGACTAACAAGCGGCGAGTATGAGCTGCGCGCCCTGACGTACTTCGTTCCCCAGCGAAGGCCGGGACTCAGCTGGGAAGGTCCTGGAGAGACTCATTGCCGTCGCCCAACTGGACCCCGGCCCTCGCCGGGGAACAGTATAGGTGAGCGACGCGACATCTCACCGATGCTGCCGCTCACCGCTCCCCTCAGCTGCTGTGGTCCGAGATGATCCGCCAACCCTCCTTGCGTCGCTCGAACAGCAAGGTCGTCAGCCCGCTCTGCGGCGTCGCGCCTCCCGTCGACGTCAACGTCCAGCGGGCGACATGGAGCAGGTGGACCGCGCTGAGCGGCCGCCACATCACCGGAGTGAAGCTCAGCCGCCCCCGAACATTGCCGCCGCCGACGAAGCTCTTGGAATAGCGCGCGGCGATCGCCTCTTTGCCGCGCGCCACCTCGCCGCCCGCAGCATAGACCGCGTCGGGCGCGTAGATCGCGGTGAAGCGCGCGAGATCGCCCGCGTTCCAACCGGCCGCGCTGTCCGCCATCACCGCCTCGACCTGCGCCTGCGGCGTCGCCGCCGCGGCCACGGCTGCCCAGATCAACATCGTCGCGCTCATCGTGCCACCTCCGCCTCGTCGCCGACCGCCTCGGTCAGTTCGTCCGCGTCGAACCGCTCGCGCGTCATGGTGAAGCTGCCGGCGTAGGTCGCGAACGACCAGTCGCCGCGCACCACGGTCCCGCGCGAGTCGACAGTCCCGCGATAGTCGACCGCGTGCACCAGCACCTCGCCGTCATATTGCTTGACGAAGGTCACCGCCGCGCCGTCGCGCCGGCCACTCACCGCCGCGCGCCGCACCGGCTCCAGCCCGAGATCGTCCGGCTCGCTGATCGTCCCGCTGAGCTGGCCGCCGCGCTCGGTCAGGCGCGCGATGAAGCTGTTGGGTCGACTGCCCCCGCCCTCGTAACGCCCGTACCAGGTGCCGCCCAGGTCGCGCGGGTCGCTCATGCCAGCCGCGCCTGCAGGGCCGCGTCGTCGAGCGGCCCGGCCCAAAGGAAGCCCTGGTAGAAGGTGCAGCCGCGCTGGGCCAGCAACGCGCGCTCCCGCTCGCTCTCGACCCCCTCCGCCACCGTCTCCAACCCCAAACCGGCGGCGATCGCGATCACACCCTCCACTACGACGCGGTCGCGCGCGTCGCCGGTGATCGTCTGCACCAGGCTGCGGTCTATCTTGAGATAATCGAGCGGCAGACGCGTGAGATAGGACAGGCTGGAATAGCCCGTGCCGAAATCGTCGAGCGCGACGCGGCAGCCAGCGGCGCGCAGCGCGGTGAGCGCGGTCGCGGCGCCGTCCAGGTCGTCGATCAGCCCGGTCTCGGTCACCTCGGCGGTGACTCGCTCGAACCCGACGCCCGAGGCGCGCACCCGCGCGAGGAAGCGCTCGACGAAGGGCGCGCGCGCCATGTCGGCGGCGGTGACGTTGACCGCGATCCGCAACGACCCCATCCGCGTCGGCCAGCGCGCGGCACGCTCGAGCGCCAGCGCCTGTACCTGGTCGGAGAGCGCCACGCCGAGATCGGCGCGATGCGCCGCGGCGAGCAGGGTCTCGGCGCCGAGCACGCCCAGCCGCGGGTGCTGCCACCGCGCCAGCGCCTCCACCCCGGTGACCGCGCCGTCGACGAGCCGCACCTGCGGCTGGAAGCGAACGTCGATCTCGCCGCGCTCGATCGCGCGGTGCAGGTCGGCGGCGAGCGCGGCGAGCGGCACGCCCTCGTGCTCGGCGGCGACTCGCGTGGTCGCGCCGTCGCTCGCGCGAGCCCGCGCCAGCGCCTCGGCGGCGCGCCGCAGCAGGTGCTCGGCGGGCTCGTCCTCGGTCATCCGCGCGACGCCGATGCGCGCGCCGACGTGGATCGTCTCGCCGTCGATCAGGAAGGGTCGCTCCAGCGCGCGCTCGACCCGGCTGACCGCGGCGTCGCCGGTCGCCGCGTCACCCGCGACCACGATCGTGAAGGTGGCGCCGCCGCGCACCGCCGCCATCTCGTGGCCGGCGAGTTCGTGCGCGAGCCGCTCCGCCATCGCCTCGACCAGCTGATCGCCCGCGGCGCGGCCGTAAGCGGTGTTGACGATCTCGAAGCTGGTCGGCGCGGCGACGATCGCGGTGACGCCGCGTGCCGCGTGCGCTTCGACCAGGCGCAGCTGCTCGGCGCTGGCCGCGCTCTCCCCCGGGCGCCGCCCGCCCCGCTGCATCGCCCGTGACCGCCGCTCCATCCCGCGCTTGGTAGGCGCGGGCGCGGCGCGCGGCAATCATCTTGCTCTGCCGTGAACGACTCCCTAGCTCTCTGCGTTGTGCCAGGCATGGATCTAGACCGCGCGCCCGCGCCCCTCGTCGACTCGTTCGGCCGCGTCATCCGCTATCTCCGCGTCTCGGTCACCGATCGCTGCGACCTGCGCTGCCGCTATTGCATGGCGGAGCACATGACCTTCCTGCCGCGCGACCAGATCGCCTCGCTCGAGGAGCTGGCGATCATCGCCGAGCGCTTCGTAGCGCGCGGGGTACGCAAGATCCGACTGTCGGGCGGCGAGCCGCTGGTGCGGCGCGACGTGATGATGCTGGTCGAGCGGCTCGGCCGCCACGTGGGCGGCGCGCTCGACGAGCTGACCATGACGACCAACGGCACGCGGCTGCGCCGCTACGCCGCCGACCTGGTCGCCGCCGGGGTGCGCCGAGTCAACGTCAGCCTCGACACGCTCGACCCCGAGCGCTTCCGCTACGTCACCCGCCACGGCGACGTCGCGGAGGTGCTCGACGGCATCGCCGCCGCGCGCGACGCCGGGCTCGCGGTCAAGATCAACATGGTCGCGCTCAAGGGCCTCAACGAGGACGATATCGCGCCGATGCTGCGCTGGTGCGTCGCGCAAGGCCACGATCTCACGCTGATCGAGACGATGCCGCTCGGCGCGATCGACGAGGACCGCACCGATCGCTTCCTGCCGCTCACCGTCGTGAAGGACCGGCTCGATCAGGCGTTTACGCTGACCCGCGACGCCGCGGTAACGGGAGGCCCCGCGCGCTACTGGCAGGTCGACGGCGGGCGCACGCGGCTGGGGCTGATCTCGCCGCTCACCGCCAATTTCTGCGACGGCTGCAACCGCGTGCGGCTGACCACCGAGGGGCGGCTCTACACTTGCCTCGGCCACGACGACCAGCGCGACCTGCGCGCGGCGCTGCGCGACGGCGGCGTGGGCGCGCTCGACGCCGCGATCGAGGACGCGCTGCTCACCAAGCCGCGCCGCCACGATTTCCGCATCGCGCGCGACGCCGCGCCCGCGGTGGCGCGGCACATGAGCGTCACCGGCGGATGAGCCGCTATCCGCGGCGGGCGCTGGTCGCCTCGCCCACCGCCCCGGCGCAGGCGGCGCGCGCCGAGCTGGCCGACACGTGGGACTGGTGTGCGCTCGACGAGGCGGACATGGTGGTCGCGCTCGGCGGCGACGGCTTCATGTTGCAGACGCTCCACAATTTGCTCGAGCGACGCCGCGCGATCGTGCCGGTGTTCGGCATGAACCTGGGCACGGTCGGCTTCCTGATGAACGAGTGGCGGCGCCACGACCTCGACGGGCGGATCGAGCGCGCGCGCGCCTTCCAGGTGACGCCGCTCACCGCCACCGCCACCGCGGTGGACGGGCGCGTCCACACGTTGCCCGCTATCAATGAGGTGTCGCTGCTGCGCGAGACGCGGCAGACCGCCAAGATCGAAGTCAAGATCAACGACCGCATCGTCATGGACGAACTGTCGTGCGACGGCGTGCTGGTCGCCACGCCGGCGGGCTCGACCGCGTACAATCTCTCGGCGCACGGCCCGATCCTGCCGCTCGGCTCGCAGATGCTGGCGTTGACGCCGATCAGCGCGTTCCGCCCGCGGCGCTGGCGGGGTGCGATCCTGCCCGACCGCACGCGCGTGTCGCTGCGCGTGCTCGACTCGAACAAGCGCCCCGTCTCGGCCGTGGCCGATCAGCGCGAAGTGCGCGACGTGGCGCAGGTGGACATCGCGATGGATCGCGCGCGCGAGCTGACGCTGCTGTTCGACCCCGAGCATGCGCTCGACGACAGGATCGCGATGGAGCAGTTCGTCGCCTGATCGCCGATCCGGCACAAAGGGTATTGCGCCGCGCGAATCCACGGCTATAGACGCCCTCCACAGCGTTCCCCGATAGCTCAGCGGTAGAGCTCTCGACTGTTAATCGAGCGGCCGTTGGTTCGAATCCAACTCGGGGAGCCACTCTCTCACATCGATGTTCAAGCGCCGGGCCGATGGTCTGCGAGCAGGCACGTGTCTTTGCGCGAAGGCTGCGACGTAATCGTACGCTGCGGTAACGCTACCAATAAAGAGAGCGCTGTGAGAGCGACGCTGACCGCTGTGCGAATAGTCGCAAGCTCATATGGGCGCACAGCAGTGTTACTGCCATAAAATCCTTGTCGCGTCAGTAGCTTACACCGACTTCGTTCAATCCTCATTACGGGGCGAGCACATCGCGAGCTTTCGCTTACCTCGGCGAGAAAGCGGTTACACGAAGACGCTGCTCCAAGTGTCAGAAGTTTCACATTGATCGGACAAGGCACCGCAGCTACAAGCCCCGTGGTAGCGCTCATCAAGGCGCACCATTATGGCCCGTCGCCCAGCGGCGGATTAGGGGGGATGATGGAAGACCGGCTTCGACTCGCGCGCCCTGTTAACGTTCACCGGCGCTCACTGCGCGCCGGCGCCTCGCTCGCGGCGCTGCTCGCGCTCGGGCTGAGCGGCGCGGCGTGGGCACAGGCCGAGGTGCAGCCGATCGCCCCCGACGCCAGCCAGGCCGCCGTCCCCGGCCAGGATCAGGGTGAGCCCGGCGCCAGTGACACGGGCGACGTGGTCGTGACCGGCCGCCGCGCCGCGCTCCAGGCCGCCGACGACCGCAAGCGCCGCAGCGAGACCATCATCGACTCGGTCGTCGCCGACGACGCCGGCAAGCTGCCCGACAACTCGATCACCGAGGTGCTCCAGCGCGTCTCGGGCGTGTCGATCGTCCGCTTCGCGGCGCTCGGCGACCCCGATCACTATTCGGTGCAGGGCTCGGGCGTGCAGGTGCGCGGCCTGACCGGTGTCGCCTCGCGCCTCAACGGCCGCGAGATCTTCAGCGCCAATAACGGCCGCGCCATCCTGTGGAGCGACGTCACCCCCGAGCTGATGGCCGCGGTCGACGTCTACAAAGCCTCCACCGCCGACCTGATCGAGGGCGGCACCGGCGGCCAGATCGACCTGCGCACCAAGCTGCCGTTCGACTTCGACGGCGGCTTCCATGTCGCCGGCACCGGCGAGCTGGCGCTGGGCGACATGGCCAACAAGGCCGACCCGACCGGCTCGTTCCTCGTCACGAAGAGCTTCGACACGGGCATCGGCCGCATCGGCGTGCTCGCCGACCTCGCTTTCAGCCAGTTCAGCTCGCTCTCGCAGTTCCTCCGCACCAGCCCGTATTTCCTCACCAAGCTGAGCGACGGCACCGAGAAGTACGTGCCGAGCGGCTTCGCCTACGGTGACGAGGCGTTCCAGTATCGCCGCTACGGTATCTACGGCGCGGTGCAATGGGCACCGAGCGACTCGCTGACCTTCACTGGCACCTTCTTCCAGTCGCGCTACAAGAGCCAGTCGAGCGACTACGGCACTCAGCTGGACTCGCAGACGCTGACCGTCAATCCGGCGACCAGCAGCTTCGACAGCGACGGCCTGCTGCTGTCGACCGACGCGCTCTACAACCGCAACACCGATACGTTCGCGCCCACCAACGCGGCGATCACCAGCAGCGGCAACAAGGGCTTCGTCCAGAGTAATACCGTAACGCGCGACTATTCGCTGTCGTTCGCCTATGCGCCCGACGGCGGCCCGTTCTCGATCAAGGGCGCGATCCAGCGGGTCGACTCGCATCAGGTCTACGACCGGATCGATATCTTCCGCGAGGTCGGCTTCGGAAACAGCTATGGCATCGACCTGACCGGCGACCTTCCGCTGATCAGCGTCGGCGCTGACACCCGCGCGGCCTTCGCCGACCCGTCGAACTATTTCTGGTCGGCGTCGATGCCGCACAACGAGAACAACAAGGGCCGCCTCGACAGCGCCCAGGTCGACGCCGAATATACGTTCGACGACAGCTTCTTCCGCTCGGTGAAGGTCGGCGCGCGTGCGGCCGAGCGCAAAGAACGCGACTTCGCCAACGGCTACAACTGGACCGCGCTGGGCCGCGGCTGGAACGGCGACCCGCAGCTCACCTACGCCAACGCGGTGCCGGGCGACGTCGCGGTCCACACCTTCGACGACTTCTTCCGCGGCAATACCGCGCTGCCGGGCAACCTGATGTTCCCCACGCAGGCGCTGGCGTCGCGCTACAACCGCGATCGTACCGGACTGGTCCAGTCGCCGCCGGCGGGTTTTTGCCCGGCAGGGACCGAGTTCAACTGCTCGGCGTCCGGCCCGCTGCCCGTAGGCAGCGGCTATGGTGGCGCCTCGGGCATCCGCCCCGTCGGCTTCGTGCTGCCGGGCGACCAGGTCGACAACCGCACCCGCAACATCGCGGGCTACGCGTTGCTGCGCTTCGGGCCGCAGGACAATATGCCCGGCGTCGCGGGCAACATCGGCCTGCGCGTCGTCAACATCCGCAACGAGGGCAGCGGCTACGTCCAGCAGAACGGCGGCACCGTCTATCTGCGCGACGGCGTGCCGCAAACGCTGGCCAACACCTTCGTGCCGCGCGGCGGCGAGGCCGAGTTCACGCGCTTCCTACCCTCGATCAACCTCGAGTTCTCGCCCAGCGCCAAGGTCAAGCTGCGCGGCAGCTACAACGTGACACTCGACCTGCCGAGCTTCACCGCGCTGCGCTCCTCAGGATCGGTCGGGGTCGCCACGATCAGCAACCCGGGCGGAGCCGGGCTGACGCCGCTGTTCGCCAACTTCACCGCGGACACGGGCAACCCGCTGCTCAAGCCGACGCTGTCGCACAATTTCGACATCTCGATGGAATATTACGCCCGCGCCGGCACGTCCTTCCACATCGCGCCCTTCTACAAGCGCCTCAAGAACTTGCCGATCTTTTCGATCACCGAGCGGCAGGTGAACGTGGTCTTCACCGACGGCGCGACCGAGACCGTCACCGCGACCGCCTCGGACTATATCAACTCCAGCAAGGCCGCGACGGTGAAGGGCGTCGAGGTCGGTGGCCGCTTCTTCCTCGACATGCTGCCCGGCTTCCTCAGCGGCTTCGGCTTCGAGGGCAATTACACCTTCATCGACAGCAGCAACCCGGGCGACCTGTACCGCGACATCCGCGGCACGATCCGCAACGACGCGCCGCTCGTCGGTCTGTCGAAGCACAACGCCAACGCCACGCTGCTGTACGAGCGCAATCCTTTCTCGCTTCGGGTCGCTTACTCGTGGCGTTCCAGGTACCTGTTGTCGACCAACAGCAACGGCACCAACGGCACGTACAATTATTACAGCGCGCCCGGCGTGCTGACCGACCTGGACGGCGGCACCAACACCAGCACGCAGATCGCGCTGCCGATCTACGGCGGCAACTACGGCTCGCTCGACGCCGGTATCCGCTTCAAGGTGACGGATAACTTCTCCTTCGGCGTGCAGGGTACCAACCTCACCGCCTCGACCCAGCGGACGCTGATGGGCGGCTACCCCAACGGCCGGCTCGTCGGCCGCAGCTGGTTCCAGTCGGACCGTCGTATCAGCACGGGCATCAACCTCTCGTTCTGATAGGATGAGCTGCCCCGCCGAACCGCGGCGGGGCAGCGGGAGGACGGCCATGAGAAAGCGCGTGCTGATCGTCGGCGGGGGTACCGCCGGATGGCTCACGGCCGGCTATCTCGCCAAGCGGCTCGGCGCCGATCTCGCCGACGGCGTCGCGATCACCTTGGTCGAGTCCAGGGACATCGGCGTGCTCGGCGTCGGCGAGGGCACCTTCCCGACGATCCGGCGCACGCTCGCCACGATCGGCGTCGACGAAGCCGAGCTGGTGCGCCGCTGCGGCGCCACGTTCAAACAGGGCGCCCGCTTCGTCCATTGGCAGCGCGCGCCGGGCACGCCCGGCCGCGACCATTACATGCACCCGTTCCAGGTCGCCGAGGCGCCGGGCGGGCTCGAGCTGCTGCCCTATTGGCTCAGCGGCGCCGCGGGCGACGCCGAGTGGGACGAGGTCTCTACCCCGCAGAAGGCCGCCGCCGACGCGGCGCGCGCACCCAAGCTGCCGACCCACCCCGATTATCTCGGGCCGCTCAACTACGCCTTCCACTTCGACGCGGTCGCGCTCGCCGGGCTGCTGCGCGAGCGCGCGGTGGCGAACGGCGTCACCCATCTGATCGACACCGTCACCCATGTCGCGCTCGCCGACAGCGGCGCGATCGAGCGGGTCGACACCGAGCGCCACGGCACGCTCACCGCCGACCTCTACGTCGATTGCACCGGCTTTCGCGCCGAGCTGATCGGCAAGGCGATGGGCGTGCCGTTTCGCTCGTGCCGCGACGTGCTGTTCTGCGATCGCGCGCTCGCGGCGCAGCTGCCGTACGAGACGGCGGATGCGCCGATCGCCTCGCAGACGATCTCCACCGCGCAGGAAGCGGGCTGGATCTGGGACATCGGCCTCGATCGGCGCCGTGGCATCGGCCATGTCTACTCGTCCAACCACAGCGACGACACGGCCGCAGAGCGCGCACTGCGACGCTATCTCGGCCCGCGCGGCAAGCAGGCGGAGGTGCGCCGCTTCCGCTTCGAGGCCGGTTTCCGCGAGGTCAACTGGCGGCGCAACTGCGTCGCGGTGGGGCTGTCGAGCGGCTTCTTCGAGCCGCTCGAGGCGACCGGCATCGCCTTCGCCGAGGTGTCCGCGGCGATGATCGCCAACCTCTTCCCGTGGAGCGGCGATCACGAGACCTCGGCGCGCCAGTTCAACGCCAACCTGCTGCGCCGCTACGAACGCGCGCTCGACTTCATCAAGCTGCATTACTGCCTGTCCGAGCGGCGCGACACCGACTTCTGGCGCGACAATGTCGCCGATACCTCGAACACCGCCAGCCTGCTCGAGCTGCTCGACCGCTGGCGCCACCGCTGGCCCAACGAGCTCGACATCGACCCGCAGGTCGACATCTTCACCGAGGCGAGCTGGCAGTACGTCCTCTATGGCATGGGCTGGCGTACCGACCTGAGCGCGCGCGCCGGCGCGCTGCGCTACCGCGACGACGCGCGGCGCGCGTTCGGCGAGGTGCGGCGCCAGGTCGGCGTCGCGCTCGCCAACCTGCCGACGCACCGCGCCTTGGTCGAGGCGGCGCAGCGGCGCGGCTTCGGCAGCGCCGCCGCCTGAGCCGGCGCTAGAAGCGCACCCCCGCGGTGCGCATCGCCGCCTCGGCAGCATCGACGCTGCTGCCGCCCGGCGCGGGCATCGCGATCGCGCGCGTGTAGTGGGTGAGAACGAGCGCGGCGAAGCCGTCGCGTCGCGCGTCGAGCGCAGACCAAGCGACGCAGAAATCATACGCGAGTCCGACGATCACGCAGCGCCGCACGCCCTTGTCGCGTAGATATCCGGCGAGGCCGGTCGGCGTCACTTTGTCGTTCTCGTAGAAGGCCGAGTAGGAGTCGACCGCCGGATTGGCACCCTTGCGCAGGATCAGCCCGGCGCGCGCGACCGCGCCGGCCACCTCAGGGTGGAAGGCCGCGCCCGCACTGCCCTGGACGCAATGGTCGGGCCACAGCACCTGCTCGCCGTACGGCAGGCATATGGTGTCGAACGCCCGTCGGCCGGGATGGCTGCTCGCGAAGGACGAGTGACCCGCCGGATGCCAGTCCTGGGTGACGACGACGTGGTGGAAGCGCTCGGCCAGCGCGGCGATCGGTGCCATGATCGCGTCGCCCTCGGCGACGGCGAGCCGTCCGGCGGGGCAGAAGTCGACTTGCGGATCGATCACGATCAGCGCGTCCTCTTCGGTGTAGTCGTCGCCGTCGTCCATCCGCGGTTCTCCCTCGTCTCTCCAAGAGAACGATCATCGAATTCATCAAGCCCTCCCCTCCAGGTGAGGGCTGGTTGGGGCGCCTCCGCTGGCGTCACCATTGCGGCAGCGCCCTACCCTAGCCCCTCCCCTGCAAGTGGAGGTGGGGTCCGGGCGACGCCGTGCTGCTCTGGCCGCTCCGCTGCACCGTCTGGAGCATGCTCACCTCCACTCCCGCCGGCGGTCAGCGCGCTCCGCCGCGCCCTTGGCAAGCGGAGCGTTTCCGTTCATCGCACGTTCCACTCGCCTCGGCTACACGACGCCAGTCGTGCCGCCCTGGTGCGATTGGAGTGACTCGCCATGTTGAAGAAATGGGGCCGCACCGCCGCTGTCGTGGCGCTGGCGGCCAGCACCACGTTGGTCGCGGCGTGCGCGACCGAGACAGCCTATCGCCCGGCGACCGGATCGGGCTTCTATCGCACCGGCTACAGCGACACCCGCATCGAGCCCAACCGCTTCCGCGTCACCTTCGCGGGCAACACCGTCACCGACCGCGACGTGGTCGAGCGCTACCTGCTCTTTCGCTCGGCCGAGCTGACACTGCAGAACGGCTATGACTACTTCGTGATGGCGGATCGCGACACCGATCGCCAGGCGCGCACCTACTCGACGCCGGGCTACGGCGGCTTCGGCCCCGGCTTCGGCGCCTTCGGCGGCGGGCTGTGGGGGCCGCGCTGGGGCTTCTACGGTCGCGGCTTCGGCTATCGCGCGTGGGATCCGTTCTGGGGCGGCCCGTGGGGCGGCTGGGGCGGCGGCGCCGACATCCGCACCGTCGACCGCTACGAGGCCTCGGCCGAGATCGTGATGTTCAAGGGCTCGCCCGAGCCGGGCAACGTCCGCGCCTTCAACGCGCGCCAGGTGGTGGAGACGATCGGCCCGTCGATCAGGCTGCCCAAGGCGTCCTGATCCGTCGATCGTTGATGGCGCAAGGGCCGCGACCGGCGAGGTCGCGGCCCTTCTCACGTCTGGAACCGTACGCCGAGCTCCTCGCCGCGGCCGCCTCAGTCGCGCAGCAGCTCGTTGATGCTCGTCTTGCTCCGCGTCTGCGCGTCGACCCGCTTGACGATAACGGCGCAGTAGAGCGCCGGCTTGCCCTCACCGCCGCCGATCGAGCCGGGCACCACCACCGCATAGGGCGGCACCTCGCCGCGGAAGGTCTCGCCGGTCTCGCGGTCGACGATCTTGGTCGAAGCGCCGAGATACACGCCCATCGACAGCACCGCGCCCTCGCCGACGCGGACGCCTTCCGCCACCTCGGCGCGCGCGCCGATGAAGGCGCCGTCGCCGATGATCACGGGATCGGCCTGGAGCGGCTCGAGCACGCCGCCGATCCCCGCCCCGCCCGAGAGATGGACGTTGCGCCCGATCTGCGCGCAGCTGCCGACCGTCGCCCAGGTGTCGACCATCGTTCCTTCGCCGACATAGGCGCCGATGTTGACGAAGCTGGGCATCAGGATCGCACCCCTGCCGACGAAGGCGCCGCGCCGCACCACGCTGCCCGGCACCGCGCGGAAGCCTGCGCCGCGGAACTCGTCCTCGCTCCAGCCCGAGAACTTGCTGGGCACTTTGTCGTACCAATGGCCAGCGCCCGGACCGTTATCGATCAACGCATTGTCGTTGAGACGGAAGCTCAGCAGCACCGCCTTCTTGAGCCACTGGTTGACGCGCCAGCCGCCCGCCTCATCGGGCTCCGCGACGCGCGCCTCGCCGGCGTCGAGCAGCGCCAGCGCGCGGTCGACCGCGACGCGGACCTCGCCCGCGGTGGCCAGGCCGAGCTCGGCACGCTGCTCCCAGGCGGCGTCGATGGTGGCGGCGAGGTCGGTCGTCATGGGGTCTCCAACAGGGTCTCGAGCCAGGCGGTGAGATCGGTCACGCGGATATCGACATAGGAGCGGTCGGCGTCGTGGTCCTGCTCGGACCCGTTGTCGACCCACACCGTCGCCATGCCGATCGCCTTGGCGGGTCTGAGGTTGCGCGCCATGTCCTCGACGAACAAGGCGCGGGCGGCATCGATGCCGAAGGCGTCGCACAGCCCCTGATAGGCGGCGGGCGCTGGCTTGGGCACCAGGTTCATCGCGGTGATATCGTGCACCGCCTCGAAGCTGGCGCCGAGGCCGAGCCGATCGAGCACCTTGAGCGCATAGGGCTTGTCGCCGTTGGTGAAGACCAGTTTGCGCCCGGGCAGCCGCGCCAGCGCGGCGGCGAGCGGGGCGTTCTCCTCCAGCGCGTCCATCTCGATGTCGTGGACATAAGCGAGGAACGCGGCGGGATCGATCTCATGGTTCGCCATCAGCCCGGCCAGCGTGGTGCCGTGGCCGAGGAAATAGTCCTTCTGCACCCGCCGCGCTTCCACCGGATCGAGCCCAAGCAGGTCGCCGACGAAGGCGGTCATGCGCCGATCGATCAGCGCGAACAGGTCCGCGCTGGCCGGATAGAGCGTGTTGTCGAGATCGAAGATCCAGGTGTCGATGTGCGCGAGCGCTGGCAGCATGGCGCGGGGCTGTAGTGGCTTTGCCGCGGCGCGTCATCCCTTACGCGGTGCTCGTAGAGACAGGATTTTCGCTCCGACATTCCCAACTCCACCATCTCATCCTCACCCCCAGCCCGCCCAAGCCACGCTTCGCCCGCGCCAAGCCACATTCGTCTGGCGAAGCGCCTCGTGCCTCCCCACCTCTCACCCATGACGCTCTACTCGCTCCTCGATCTCGTCCCCGTCACCGAGT
This sequence comes from Sphingomonas citri, assembly GCF_019429485.1. Lineage (GTDB taxonomy): Bacteria > Pseudomonadota > Alphaproteobacteria > Sphingomonadales > Sphingomonadaceae > Sphingomonas > Sphingomonas citri. The sequence goes on from NZ_JAHXZN010000002.1 coordinate 90,804, forward strand.
CCGGCTCGGTCGCGGAGTCGCTCCGCAACGCCGCCGATCTCGCGCGCCACGCCGAGGCGCTCGGCTACAACCGTTACTGGGTGGCGGAGCATCACGGCATGACCGGCATCGCCTCGGCCGCGACCGCGGTGGTGATCGCGCATGTCGGCCAGGCGACCAGCACGATCCGCGTCGGCGCGGGCGGGATCATGCTGCCCAATTCGGCGCCGCTCCAGATCGCCGAGCAGTTCGGCACGCTCGACGCGCTCTTCCCCGGGCGGATCGACCTCGGCCTCGGTCGCGCGCCCGGCTCCGACCAGCGCGTCGCGCACGCGCTGCGCCGCAATCTCAGCAGCGACGCCAACGAGTTCCCGCGCGACGTGGTCGAGCTGCAGAGCTATTTCGCCGACGACGGCCGCACCGGCATCACCGCCACGCCGGGCGCGGGCGCGAAGCCGCGGATGTGGATCCTCGGCTCCAGCCTGTTCGGCGCGCAGCTCGCCGCGATGCTCGGCCTGCCCTATGCCTTCGCCTCGCATTTCGCGCCCGACGCGCTCGACCAGGCGCTGGCGATCTACCGCCGCGATTTCCGGCCGTCCGCGACGCTCGAGCGGCCCTACGCGATGGCGGGCTTCAACGTCTTCGCCGCGGACACCCACGACGAGGCCGAGCTGATCGCCAGCTCGCAGCAGCAGCAGTTCGTCGCGCTGCGCACCGGCAATCCCGGGCGGATGAAGCCGCCCGTGCCGGGGTATCGCGCCTCGCTGCCGCCGCAGCATGCCGCGATCCTCGACCATGCGCTGTCGGCGAGCGCGATCGGCACGCGCGACGAGGTCGCGCGCGGCATCGCCGCTTTCGTCGCGCGCACCGGCGTGGACGAGCTGATGATCACCAGCGCGGTGTACGACCATCAGGCGCGCCGCCGCTCGATCGCGCTGGCGGCGGACGCGATGCAGGAGCTCAAGCTCGCGGCGTGATTCGCCGGTTCCTCGACCATTCGCGCCCTTGCCGCGCCGCCGTCGCGCCGCTAACCGCACGCGATGGCGCGCGTCGGCATCATCATGGGATCCACCTCCGACTGGGAGACGATGCGGCACGCGAGCGAGACGCTCGACGCGCTCGGCGTCGCGCATGAGACCAAGGTCGTCTCGGCGCATCGCACCCCGCAGCGGCTCTATGAGTACGCCAGCGGCGCGGCGGAGCGCGGGCTCCAGGTGATCGTCGCGGGCGCCGGCGGCGCGGCGCATCTGCCCGGCATGGCGGCCTCGATGACGCATCTGCCGGTTCTCGGCGTGCCGGTCGAGTCCAAGGCGCTCAAGGGCATGGATAGCCTGCTCTCGATCGTGCAGATGCCCGGCGGTGTCCCCGTCGGCACGCTCGCGATCGGCAAAGCGGGCGCGATCAACGCCGGCCTGCTCGCGGCCGCGATTCTCGCGCTCGGTGACGAAGATCTGTCGGCGCGGCTCCAGGCGTGGCGCGAGCGGCAGACCGAGTCGGTCGCGGTCGACCCCGCATGAGCGAGGGGCCGATCCCGCCGGGCAGCACGATCGGCATCCTCGGGGGAGGCCAGCTCGGGCGCATGATCGCCAGCGCCGCGGCGGATCTCGGCTATCGCACCCACGTTCTCGCACCCGATCGCGAGAGCGTCGCGGCGCAGACCGCCTCCTCGCTTACCCGCGCCGATTATCACAACAAGGTCGTGCTCGCCGACTTCGCCGCGCAGGTCGACGTCGTGACCTATGAGTTCGAGAATGTCGCCGCCGGCCCGGTCGAGTGGCTGGCCGAGCGCGTCCCCGTCTATCCCGGACCGAAGAGCCTCGCGGTGGCGCAGGACCGGGTCAAGGAGAAGAGCTTCGTCGAGCAGGTCGGCGGCCGTCCGGCACGCTGGCAGGCGGTGACCTCGCGCGAGGAGCTCGACGCCGCGATCGCCGCGATCGGCTGCCCGGCGGTGCTCAAGACGACGCGCTTCGGCTATGACGGCAAGGGCCAGGCGCGGCTCGCCTCGCCTACCGACGCCGACGCCGCCTGGGAGGCGATCGGCGGGCCGGCGGTGCTCGAGGCCTTCGTCGAGTTCAGCCACGAATTCTCGATCGTGCTGGTGCGCGGCCGCGACGGCGCGATGACGAGCTACCCGCCGCCGTGGAACGAGCATCGCGACGGCATCCTCCACCGCTCCACCCTCCCCGCCCCGCCCGAGATCGCGCGGCAGTGGACCGAGGCGGCCGCGCTCACCGGGCGCATCGCCGACGCGCTCGACCATGTCGGCGTGCTCACCTGCGAGTATTTCGCGAGCGCCGACGGCCCCGTGTTCAACGAGATGGCGCCGCGCGTCCACAACAGCGGCCATTGGACGATCGAAGGTGCGGCGACCTCGCAGTTTGCCAACCACGTCCGCGCGATCTGCGGCCTGCCGCTGGGCGACACCGGGCTCACCGCGGCGCAGGTGGCGATGGAGAATCTGATCGGCGACGAGTGGGAGCGCTGGCCCGAGATCGTCGCCGAGCCGGACGCCTACCTCCACCTCTACGGCAAGCGCGAGAGCCGCGCCGGGCGCAAGATGGGGCATGTCACGCGCGTGACGCGCTGAGCCGGGCATCGCCGGCTCAGTAGAGATCCTTCCTCACCGCTTCCTGGTAGTCGGCGTCCAGCCGCGCGGCGTCGGCGGCCGACCCGCCGCTGAGCATCGCCTTCATCGCGCCGATCGACGACCGCGTCGCGCGCGAGCTGCGCGTCGGGCGACCAGAGCCGCGCCCGGTTGATCGCCTTGCCGCAGTGGAACAGCACCTGCTCGACCGCCACGACGATGGCGGTCTTGGGTCGCTTGCCGCTCTCGTTCAGATGCTCGAGCAAAGCCGCGTCGTCGCTGATGCGACCGCGCCCGTTAATCCGGAGGAAGACGTCGAGACCGGGGAAGAGGAAGAGCAGCGCCAGCCGATCGTCCTCGACGAGATTATGCAGCGTCTCGATCCGGTTGTTGCCGGGCCAGTCGGCGAAGGCGACGTGCGCGGGATCGACCACGCGGACGAAGCCGGGTGGGCCGCCGCGCGGCGACACGTCGAGCCCCTCGTCACGCCCGCTGGCGAGACAGAAGAAGCTGGCCTGCTTGACATAGGCCTCGTGGAAATCGATCAGCCGCGGCAGCACCGCGCGCTGGATCGTCTCGGCCGGCGGCGCATAGAGGCGGTCGAGGTCGGCGGCGGTGAGATCAGGCATCGACGTTTCCGATGGATCATCGGGCTATAGTCTCTGGCACAGCGCTGCCCACAGGCGCGCTGACCCGGAACGGCGTTCGCAAGAGAGTCCGATCCACCCATATAGAATGGTGCTCCCGCGAACGCAGGAGTCCAGTGCTGCCGACGTGACGCTCGTGGCTCTGGGCTCCTGCCTCCGCAGGAGCACGCGGCTGGTTCACACCAGATGGATCGCACGCTAGCGCACCGGCGCGCGCGGGAGCAAAGCCGCCCGCGGCGGGTTGCCATCGCGTAACGATCTTCTTCCCACCGAGGCTCACCGAATGACGATCCCGCGGCGCCGTGTCGAGAACGGCGGCTTGCTCCTGTTCCTGCTGCTCATCAGCGTCGCGCTGGTGGCGGTAGTGTCCACTTTCCTCGGCGCGCTACTCTGGGCCGCGCTGGCGGCACTGCTGTTCCAGCCGCTCTACCAGCGACTGCTCAAACGCTGGCCCGACCGGCGCAACATGGCCGCGGCGGTGACGCTGCTGATCATCACGGTCGCGGTGGTGATCCCGGCGCTGATCGTCGGCAGCCTCGTCGTCGACCAGGCGGCGGGTGTCTACACCCAGATCCGCGGCGGCCAGATCAATTTCGCGACCTATTTCCAGCAGGTCCACGACGCGCTGCCCGAGCGACTGCAACGGCTGGTGGACAGCTCGGGCTTCAACAGCTTCGAGCGCGCGCAGGCGCAGCTCAGCACGGCGGTGAGCAACAGCGCGAGCACGCTGACGCGCCGCGCGCTGTCGATAGGCGCCAACGCCGCCGCCTTCCTGCTGGCGTTCGGCGTCGGGCTGTACGTCACCTTCTTCCTGCTGCGTGACGGCGACCGGATCGGTCCGGCGGTGGTGCGCGCGCTGCCGCTCGAGCCCGCGGTGGCCGCCAAGCTGGCGGACAAGTTCGTCGCGGTGGTGCGCGCCACGATCAAGGGGTCGGGCGTGGTCGCGATCGTGCAGGGGGCGCTCGGCGCGGTGACCTTCTGGATCGTCGGCCTGCCCGCGGCGCTGCTGTGGGGCATCCTGATGGCGATCGCGGCGCTGCTCCCCGCGGTCGGGCCGGCGATCATCTGGGCGCCGGTCGCGCTCTACCTCTTCGCCACCGGGGCGATCTGGCAGGCGGTGGTGGTGATCCTGTCGGGCGTGCTGGTGATCGGCTTGGCCGACAATATCCTCCGCCCGATCCTGGTGGGCCGCGACACCGGCATCCCCGACTGGCTGGTGCTGGTGACGACGCTGGGCGGGATCGACCTGGTCGGGCTCAGCGGCATCGTGGTCGGGCCGCTGGTCGGCGCATTGTTCATCACCGGCTGGCAGGTGCTGACGGAGCAGCGCGCGGCGCAGCGGAGTGTAGACGACACTCCCTCCCCTTCAGGGGAGGGTCGGGGTGGGGCGTCGCCGTCTCATCGAGACCAGCGCGCCTGAGGAGACGCCCCACCCCAACCCCTCCTCTGAAGAGGAGGGGCTAAGAGCTCACCCCACGCGCGTGCCCGACAGCGGGAAGCTGCCGAACGCGCCCGCGCCGACGCTGCCGGTGATCGTGTCGCCGTCGACCGTCGCGGAAATGTCGAGCGTCATCGGCATCGGCGAGGTCATCTGCTGCTTCCACGCCAGCGTGTCGCCGTTCACCGAACCCTGCACGTCCGAGGCGCCCATCGCCCCCGAGGCCTGACCGGTGAAGCTGTCGCCCTGCGACGTCACCGTCAGCGTCAGCTTCTGATCGCCCAGCGGCGACTTCACGGTGCAATCGTAGGTTCCGTCGACTCCGGCCATCACGCTCTCCTCATTTCGTGGCGGCAGCAGGCGTCGCCGCGGGCGGCGTGCCCGCGACCGCGGATGCCGCCATGACCTCCACCGGCAACCCCAAGGAGTCAAGCTGCGGCTTCACCTTTGCGGCCTCGCCCACGACCACCCAGACGAAGCGCGCCGGGTCGATCGCGGCCTTGGTCGCCGCGGTCACCTGCGGCAGCGTCAGCGCGCGGTACTTCTGCGGGAGCGTCGCGTAATAATCGTCGGGCCGGCGGTAGAGGTCGTTCGACTGCATCGCGTCGAGCACGTTGTCCGACGTCTCGAACTCGCCCGAGAGCGAGCGCGTGCCGCCGTTGATCGCGCGCTCGAACTCGGCCTGCGTCATCGGCTGCGACGTGAGGTACTGCGCGATGTCGCCGCGCAGCGCCGCGACCGCCGGTCCGGTCTGGTCGGCCTGCACCGGCGCCGACACCACATAGGGCGCGGCGAAGGCGTTGCGGCTGAAGTTGCCGCCGACGCCGTAGGACCAATGCTTGCTCTCGCGCAGGTCCATGTTGAGCCGGCCGAGGAAGCTGCCGCCCAGCGCGTCGTTGCCGACCTCGACCGGCAGCAGGTCGTCGGTGCCCCTGAGCCCCGTCTGCACGCCGCCCGCGATCAGCGACTGCGGGCTGTCCGGGCGATCAATCAAGACGATGCGCGGGCTGGCCGAGGTGACCCGCGCCGGGAAGGTCTTGGTCCCCGCGGCGCCGTCGGCACGCCAGTCGCCGAAGCGAGCCTCCATCACGCGCTGCACCTCGGCGAGCGGGCGATCGGAGACGACGAAGATCTTCGCCTTGTCGGGACGCAGCCAGGCCTGGCGGAAGGCGAGCAGGTCGGCGCGGGTCAGCGCCGCGACCGCGGCCGGATCACCCGACCCCTGCGCCTTGGCATAAGGCGAGCCGGGCGAGACCAGCTTGGGCAGCACGCGCCGCGCCAGTCCGTTGGGGCTGGTCAGCTCCTGCGCGATCGCGGTGAGCTGCTGCGTCTTGACGCGCCCCAGCTCGGCCTCGGCGAAGGAAGGCTCGCGCGCGATGCTCGCCCACAGCGCGGCGCCGGCGTCGAGATTGGCGCTGGGCACGCGCAGCCCCAGCGAGGTGCGGTCGGCGCTGCTGCCGCTCGAGATCGATGCGCCGAGCCGCTCGCGCGCCTCCGCGATCTGGATCGAGTTCAGCTCGCGCGTGCCCTCGTCCATCATCGCCAGCGTCAGCTGCTGCGTGCCCAGCTTGTCGGCGACGTCGGCGGCGACGCCCGCGTCGAAGCTGAGCACCGCCTGGGTGACCGGCACCGCGCCGCGCTGCGCGTAGACCAGCTCGATCCCGTTCGACAGCCGCGCGCGCTCCACCTTGGGGAAGCTGAGCGCGCCGATCGGGCCGACGTCGGGCAGCGGCCCGCGCGTGCCCTTGGGCGGCTGCTCGGGCGCCTCCTTCACCGGCGCGGGCGGCGGCACCTTGCTCTCGGCGTAGGCGTCGCGCTGGCCGTTCACGATCTGGAGCGAATAGGCCGGGCGCGTCAGCCATTTGGCCGCGGCGGCGCGGACGCTCGCGGGGGTCTGCGCGGCGAGTGCGGCGAGCTGCTTCTTGTAGAAGCCGGGATCGTCCGAGTAGAGCGCGCCCTCGGCGAGCGCCACCGCCTTGCCGCCGAAGCCGCCGACCGCCTCGAGCCCGCCGATCCGCGCCGCGACCGTGCTGGTGACGTAGCGCGCGACCTCGTCGGCGCTGGGGCCGTCCTTGATGAAGTCGGCGACGAGCTGGTCCATCCGCGCCTGCACCTGCGCCGCGTCGACGCCGGGCCGGACCATGGCGATCAGCTGGAAGGTGCCGACCTGCGCGAAGCTCTCATATTCCGCCGACGCCTGCACCGCGAGCTTCTCGCCCTTGACGAGCACGTTGTCGAAGCGCGAGCTGGCCAGCCCGCCGAGCACGCCGGCGGCGACCTCCAGCGCGGGCGCGTCACGGTCGTTGAGGCCGGGCACCGCCCATTCCTTCATCACCAATGTCGCGGCGACGCGGTCCTTCATGATCTCGCTGGCCTTGCCCGGCAGCGACGAGGGCACCGGCGCGGGCGGCGCGACGCTCTTCGGCCCCGCCGCGATCGCGCCGAAATATTTCTCCACCTTGGCGCGGGCGGTGGCGAGGTCGACGTCGCCGGCGAGCACGAGGACGGCGTTGTTGGGGCCGTAGTGACTGCGGAACCACTCCTTCACGTCGGCGAGGCTGGCGGCGTCGAGGTCGGCCATCGAGCCGATCGTGGTGTGGCCATACGGATGGCTCGCGGGGAACAACCCTTCGGTCGCCTTGTAGCGCAGCAGACCATAGGGCTGGTTGTCGCCCTGGCGCTTCTCGTTCTGGACGACGCCGCGCTGCTCGTCGAGCACGCTCTGGGTGATCGCGCCGGTGAGATAGCCCATCCGATCAGATTCGAGGAACAAGGCGCGGTCGAGCGCGGCGGTCGGCACCGTCTCAAAGTAATTCGTGCGGTCGAAATAGGTCGTGCCGTTGAAGTCGGTCGCGCCGACCTGCTGGAGCGGCTCGAAGAAGTCGCCCGGCGCGTTCTCGCTGCCGTTGAACATCAGGTGCTCGAACAGGTGCGCGAAGCCGGTCTTGCCCTGCGGCTCGTGCTTCGACCCGACGTCGTACCAGACGCTGACCGCGACGATCGGCGCCTTGCGATCGGTATGGACGATCACGCGGAGGCCGTTCTTGAGCGTGAACTGCTGGTAGGGAATGTCGATCGCCTTCACCAGCTCGGACACCGGGGCGGCGGCGGGCAGCGGGGCGGGCGCCTGCGCCCCGACGACGGCGGGAGCGGCGACCAACGCGAGCGCGGAGCCGCTCACCAACAACACACGACGGACCAACATCCAAGCTCCAAACGACGAAAAGCGGAGCACCAACCTTAGCGAACCGCGCCACCGTCACAAGCGCGCGTGTCCCGGCACCAGAAACATTGCGCAATATGGGCTACACAATCGTTGACTGCCGATGCAACCATTGCCAATGCACCGATATGGCTTTCTACGACTCAGCGAGTTTCGAGCGCGACCGCGCGATCGGCTATCTGCTCCGCGTGTGCAGCCAGCACGGGATGGCGCAGCTCGATCGCGCCTTCGCGGACGAGGATCTCACCGCGATGCACTGGGCCACGATGCTGAGCATCGCGCTCGACCGCGACGCCACCTGCGCGATCGTGGCGCGCGACATGGCCTATGACAAAGGCGCGATGTCGCGGATGATCGACGTGCTCGAGGCGCGCGGGCTGGTCCGGCGCGAGCGCAACAGCGACGATCGCCGCTGCAACAACCTGACGCTCACGCCCGAAGGCGCGGCGCTGACCGAACGCTGCCGCCTGATCGCGCTCGCGCTCTGGAACGAGTGGCTGGAGGGCTGGTCAGACGAGGAAGTCACCCTGTTCATCGCGCAGCTGCAACGGCTGCACCGCACCATGGAGGCCGCTGGCCCATGCGCCGCCTGATCCCGCTCTCCGCCGCGCTGCTCGCCAGCGCCTGCGCGGTTCCCGGCTCGCCGCCGGTAACCGTCGCAAAGACCGCGCCCGACCTCGCGCTCGCCGGCCCCTCGGTGACGCTCGCGCCCGACTGGTGGAGCGCGATCGGCGACCCGCAGCTCGACCGCCTCGTCGCCGACGCGCTGGCGGGCAACCCCTCGCTCGACGCCGCCGCGGCGCGCGTGCGCCAGGCCGAGGCGGCGCTGGCGCGCCAGGACGCCGAGCTGCGCCCCGACGCCGCGCTCGACGTCAACGTCCAGGGCCAGCGGCTGTCGAGCAACTATATCATTCCCCCGCCCTTCGCCGGCACGGTGCGCGCGCTCGGCACTGGTCAGGCGGGGCTCAACTGGAACCTCGACCTGTTCGGCCGGCAGAAGGCCGCGATCGCGGGTGCCGCGGCGCAGCTCCAGGCGGCCGAATATGACCGGGCCGCCGCGCGGCTGATGCTCGCTGGCGCAGTGGTGCAGAGCTATGTCGAGCTGGCGCGCGCCGAGCGCCAGGCGGCGATCGCCGAGCGCACCATCGCGACTCGGCAGCAGTCGCTCGGGCTGGTCCAGGTGCGCGAGCGCAACCGGCTCGCCAGCCGCATCGACATCACCGCGGCGCAGACGCTCGTGTCGCAGGCGCAGCTCGCTTTGGTGCAGGCGCAGGGCGCGCGCGCGCTTGCCGCCGACGCGCTCGCCGCGCTGGCGGGGCGCGGCGGCGACTATGCCCGCGCGCTCCAGCCGACTCGGCTCGCCGCCGACGCCGCGCTGCCGGTGCCGGCGACGCTGCCGGCCGACCTGCTCGCGCGCCGCCCCGACGTCGCTGCCGCACAGGCGCGCATCGCCGCCGCCGCGGCGCAGCGCCAGGTCGCGCGCCGCGCCTTCTATCCCAACATCAACCTCTCGGCGCTCGTTGGGCTGCAGGCGATCGGCTTCGGCAATTTCGTCGATCTGTCGTCCGGGATCGCGGGGGGTGGCGCAGCGATCCATCTGCCGCTCTTCGACAGCGGGCGGCGGACCGCTGAGCTGCGCGGCGCCACCGCCGCGGTCGACGTCGCCACCGCGCAGTACAATGAGTCGGTCGTCGCCGCCGCGCGCGACGCCGCCGATGCGATCGCGCGCGTCCAGGCCTCCGACGCCGCGCGCGTGCGCCAGCGCGAGGTGGTGACCGGGCTGGCCGAGACCAACCGGCTCAACGGCGTGCGCGTGCAGAGCGGGCTGTCGAGCCGGCTCGACCTGGTCAACACCGACATCCGCCTGCTCGACGCAGAGCTGGCCGACGCCAACCTCGCGATCGACTCACTGGCGGCGCGCGCGCAGCTCGCCACCGCGCTCGGCGGCGGCTTCGCGCCGCCGACGTCCGCCACCCCCCTTTCCGCCACCGGCGCCCAGGACCTGTCCCGATGACCGACACCGCCGCCCCCACGCCGTCGCCCGCTCCCGCCCTGACGCCCACGCCCACGGGTAAACCGAGGGCACGCCGCCGCGCCTTCCTGATCCTCGGCGCGGTGCTGGCGGTGGTGCTGATCATCTGGGCGATCATGCACTTCTTCTTCGCGCCGCCGGAGGAGGAGACCGACGACGCCTATGTCGCGGGCGACGTCGTCGCGATCACCGCGCGCGACCCCGGCACGGTGACGCAGCTCCACGCCGACAACACCCAGTCGGTCACCGCCGGCCAGCCGCTGATCGATCTCGATCCCACCACCGCCGACGTCAACGTCGCCGCAGCGGCGGCCGAGCTGGCGCGCGCGGTGCGCTCGACCCGCGCCGACTTCACGCGCGTGGGCCAGTCCGACGCCGCTATCGTCCAGGCCGAGGCCGAGCTCAACCGCGCGCGCGACGATTACGCGCGCCGCCGCGGCGCCGCCCAGCAGGGCGCGATCTCGGGCGAGGAGCTGAGCCACGCCGCCGATGCGGTGAAGGTAGCGACCGCCAACCTGCGGCTCGCGCGCGAGCAGCGCCGCCAGGCGCAGAGCGCGGTGCAGGGCACCGACGTCAACACCAACCCCGCGGTGCTCGCCGCCATCGCCAACTATCGCCGCGCCGCGGTGGCGCGCGGGCACATGCACGTGATCGCGCCGATCGCGGGCGTGGTGGCGCAGCGCACGGTGCAGGTCGGCCAGCAGGTCAACGCGGGGACGCCGCTGATGGCGATCGTGCCGCTCGACCGACTGTGGGTCGACGCCAATTTCCGTGAGACTCAGCTCAAGGACCTGCGCATCGGTCAGCCGGTCAAGATCACCGCGGACATGTACGGCGGCGACATCGTCTATCACGGCCGGGTGATCGGACTCGCCGCGGGCAGCGGCAACGCTTTCGCGCTGCTGCCGCCGCAGAACGCCAGCGGCAATTGGATCAAGATCGTCCAGCGCGTGCCGGTGCGGATCGCGCTCGATTCTCGCGAGCTGCGCTCCAACCCGCTGCGCGTCGGCCTCTCCGTGACGACGACGGTCGACACCGCCGACCAGCGCGGCGCGCGGCTCGCGCAGGCCGCGGCGGCGCCCTACCGCGGCGACACCAACGTCGGCACCGACCCTAAGGTCGAGGCGGAGATCCGCCGCATCGTGGCGGCCAACCGGTGAGCGGCGTCGCGGAGCGTCTTGCGGCGGTGACCGCGCTGCTCTTCCCCCATTCCTCCACCCCGGCGAACGCCGGGGTCGAGGTGGGGGACCTCGCCGAGACTCGCCGGCTTCACCCAATTGGACCTCGGCGGCCGTCGGGGTGGCAGGGGTATACAGAGGTCCTCCTTTGCACCTCGCAGGCGGACCTTCACCATGGCTAGCGGCGCGCCGCAGGAACAGGCGCCGCTCACCGGCGTCCAGCTCGGCGTCACCGCCTTCGCGCTGGCGCTCGGCACCTTCATGATGGTGCTCGACAGCACCATCGCCAACGTCTCGCTGCCGACGATCGCGGGCAACCTCGGCGTGTCGAGCGACAACTCCACCTGGGTGGTCACCGCCTTCGCGGTCGCCAACGGCGTCGCGGTGCCGCTGACCGGCTGGCTGATGCGCCGCTTCGGCGTGGTGCGCGTGTTCTGCACCTCGGTGGTGCTGTTCACAATCGCCTCGTTCCTGTGCGGCGTGGCGTGGGACCTGCCCTCGCTGATCCTCTTCCGCGTGCTCCAGGGCGCTGTGTCGGGGCCGATGATGCCGGGCAGCCAGGCGCTGCTGATCTCGATCTTCCCGCACGACAAGCGCTCCACCGCGCTCGGCATCTGGTCAATGACCACGCTGGTCGCCCCGATCATGGGGCCGATCCTCGGCGGCTACATCTCCGACAACTATCACTGGTCCTGGATCTTCCTGATCAACGTGCCGTTCGGCGTCGTCACCGCTCTGGTGTGCTGGTTCAACCTGCGCAGCCGCGAGACGCCGACGATGAAGCTGCCGATCGACACGGTCGGGCTCGGGCTGCTGGTGCTATGGGTCGGCTCGCTCCAGGTCATGCTGGACCTCGGCAAGAACGCGGACTGGTTCAACGACCCGCTGATCGTGGTCCTGACGCTCACCGCGGCGATCGCCTTCGTCGCCTGGGTGATCTGGGAGCTGACCGACGCGAACCCGACGGTGGACCTCACGTTGTTCGCGCGTCGCAACTTCTGGATCGGCAATCTCTGCTTCTCGCTCGGCTATGCGGTGTTCTTCGCCAACATCCTGATCCTGCCTTTGTGGCTCCAGACCCAGCTGGGCTATACCGCGACCTGGGCGGGGCTGGTGGCGGCGCCGAGCGGCGTCGTGGCGGTGATACTGACTCCGCTGGTGGCGCGAATGTCGGGCAAGGTCGACGCGCGCCTGATCGCGACGATTGCCTTCGCCGGTTTCGCGATCAGCTACTGGATGCGATCGGGCTACACCGCGCAGGCGACCTTCGGCGACCTCGTGCTGCCGCTGCTCGTCCAAGGCGTGTCGATGAGCACCTTCTTCCTGGCGATGCTCACGATCTCGCTCGACAAGATCCCGCCGCAGCGGCTGCCCTCGGCGACCGGCATCTCGAACTTCTGCCGCATCACCGCGGGCGGGTTCGCCGCCTCGCTGATCTCGACCGCGTGGGACCGCCGCGAGGCGCTCCACCAGAGCCGGCTCGCCGAGGCGATCGGCAACGGCATGCCCTATCAGCTGGCGGCCGAGCAGATGCAGCGCCTGGGGATGAGCGCGCAGCAGGCCGCCGCCGCGGTAACACGGCAGATGGTGGGGCAGGCCTATCTGCTCGCCTCGGTCGACCTGTTCCGCCTGTCGGCATGGCTCGCAGCGGGGCTGATCCTGCTGGTGTGGACCTGTCGCCGGCCGAGCGCGCCGTCGGGTCCGGTCGCGGCGGACTGAGGAGCGTCCGTGCCCCGGCGGAGGCCAGGGCCCAGTCGGAAGACGTTGGTGAGGCCCCCGACCGCCGGCCCAGCTGGGCCCCGGCCTTCGCCGGGGAACGATGTGGCGATGAGCCGATGGGGCGTGCTGAGATCGGACCCCCCTCTTTCCCACGTGCCACCCCGGCGGACGTCGGGGTCCAGTTGGGAAAGCCGTCGTGACACGTACCATCGTCCCCCACCTGGGCCCCAACGTCCGCCGGGGTGGCAGCGAGCGCGGAGAGGTGGCGAAAACGTCGCGGTGCCGAGAATGAGTGCCGCCGACCGCCGAGCGATGCCGAGCGCGTCGCGATTGGCCCGCCCCCTCCCGCGCGCTAAGACGCGGACATGACCGACTTCGCCGCCACCCGCGCGCTGTTCCACCTGCCGCCGGGCGTGATCTACCTCGACGGCAACTCGCTCGGCCCGCTGCCGCGCGCGGCCGAGGCGCGCGCCGCCGCGGTGATCCGCGAGCAATGGGGCGAGCGGCTGATCCGCGGCTGGAACGACTGCGAGTGGATGGCGCTGCCGACGCGCGTCGGCGACCGTATCGCGCGGCTGGTCGGCGCGCCCGCGGGCAGCGTCATCACCGGCGACACGCTCTCGATCAAGCTGTTCCAGGCGCTCGCCGCCGCAATCGCGCTGCGCCCCGACCGCCGCGTGGTGCTGAGCGACAGCGGCAATTTCCCGAGCGACCTCTACATCGCCCAATCGCTGCTCGACTCGCTCGGCCAAGGTCACGAACTGCGGGTCGTCGCCCCCGAGGCGGTGGCCGACGCGATCGACGACAGCGTCGCGGTGACGATGCTGACCGAGGTCGACTATCGCACCGGCCGCCTCCACGACATGCGCGCGCTCACCGCAAGCGCGCACGCCGCCGGCGCGATCGCTTTGTGGGACCTGGCGCATTCCGCCGGCGCGCTGCCGGTCGACCTCGCCGGCGCGGACGCCGACTTCGCGGTCGGCTGCACCTACAAGTACCTCAACGGCGGCCCCGGCGCCCCTGCCTTCCTCTACCTCGCGCCGCGCCACGCCGAGACCGCGCGCCCGATCCTGAGCGGCTGGCTCGGCCATCGCGCGCCCTTCGCGTTCGAGCGCGACTATGCCCCCGCGCCCGGGGTCGAGCGCATGCGCGTCGGCACGCCGCCGGTGATCGCGCTGTCGGTGCTCGACGCCGCGCTCGACGTCTGGGACGGGGTCGACATGGCCGACGTGCGGGCCGCCTCGATCGGCCTGTCGCAGCGCTTCATCGCCGAGGTGGAGACGCGCTGCCCGCAGCTCACGCTCACCTCGCCGCGCGACCCGCACGCGCGCGGCAGCCAGGTGAGCGTCGCGCACCCCCAGGCCTATGCGGTGATGCAGGCGCTGATCGCGCGCGGCGTGATCGGTGACGTGCGCGCGCCCGACCTGCTGCGCTTCGGCTTCACGCCTTTGTACCTGTGCGAGGAGGAGGTGGTGCGCGCGGTCGCCATCCTCGCCGACGTCCTCGCGACCGGGTCGTGGGACCGCCCCGAGCACCACGCCCGCGCCGCGGTGACGTGATGAGCGAGCATCACGACGCCGAGCTGAACTTCGCCGGGCGCATGGGCTATGGCGATTATCTCGCGCTCGATCGCGTGCTCGACGCGCAGCACCCGCTGAGCGACGCGCACGACGAGCTGCTGTTCATCATCCAGCACCAGACCAGCGAATTGTGGATGAAGCTGGCGGTGCACGAGCTGGAAAGCGCGCGCGACGCGATCCTGGCCGATCGCCTGCCGCAGGCGTTCAAGCTGCTGGCGCGAGTGGCGCGGATCCTGGAGCAGCTCAACGGCGCCTGGGACGTGCTGCGCACGATGACGCCGTCCGACTATACCACATTCCGCGACGCGCTGGGGCAATCGTCGGGGTTCCAGTCGTGGCAGTATCGCGCGGTGGAATATCTGTGCGGCAACCGCGTCTCGGCGACGCTGGGGCCGCACCGCCACCGCGCGCCGACGCTGGCGCGGCTGGAGGCGATCCTCGACGCGCCGAGCATCTACGACGCAGCGCTGGTCCGGCTCCACGCCGCCGGGCTGCTCGCCGACCCGGCGCGCGACTGGCGCGCGCCGCACGTCGCGAGCGAGGCGGTGGTGGGCGCGTGGGAGCAGGTGTATCGCGCGCCCGAGACGCACTGGCCGCTCTACGAGCTGGCGGAGAAGCTCGTCGACCTGGAGGATTATTTTCGGCGCTGGCGCTTCAACCACGTCACCACGGTGGAGCGCGTGATCGGGCTCAAGCGCGGCACCGGCGGCACCGCGGGTGTGTCGTACCTGCGCAAGATGCTCGAGGTCGAGCTGTTCCCCGAGCTGTGGCAGGTGCGCACGCGCTTGTGAGGGAGGCTCGCCATTTCTGCTACCACCCCGGCTCCTCTCCACCCCGGCGAACGCCGGAGTCCAGTTGGGGAACGCCGATGAGACGCACGACCGCCTTCCGACGGGCCCCGGCGTTCGCCGGAGTTATGAAAGAAGCGGGCTGACGAGCAGACCGGGGAAGCGCCGTCGCGGGGGATGCACTTCGGCCGGTTCCGTCCTAGGCCTGCGGCAACCAGAACGAAGGTCGCGCCCATGAGACTCCTGCTGCTCGCCTCCACCGCCCTCTTCCTCGCCGCGCCCGCACTGGCGCAGCAGGCCCCCGTCCCTGCCCCCGCGACCGCCACCCCCGGCCCGGTCCCGCTCGGCCAGCTCCCCGACACCGCGCGCCCGACCGCTTATCGCATCGATCTCACCGTCCGCCCCGAGCAGGAGCGCTTCACCGGCCACGCCGAGGTCGACGCCGAGCTCCGGCGCGCCACCCCCTCGCTCTACCTCCACGGCAACGGCCTCGCCGTCGCCACGGTTCTCGCGCGCGTCGGTGGCCGCACCGTCACCGCGCGCTACACGCAGGTCGACGCTTCGGGCGTGGCGCGGCTTGATTTCGCGACGCCGCTCCCCGCCGGCCGCGTCACGCTCGCCTTCGACTATGACGCGCCCTTCATGACCGGCGCCGAGGGGCTGTACCGCGCCAAGGTCGGCGACGACTGGTACGCCTGGACGCAGATGGAACCGATCGACGCGCGGCGCATGTTCCCCGGCTTCGACGAGCCCGGCTTCAAGACGCCCTTCACGCTCAGCGTCACCGCGGCGAGCGGGCAAAAGGTTTTCGCCAACACGCCCGAGACCGCCACCACCCCCGCGGGCGCGGGGCTGACCCGCCACGTCTTCGCGCCCTCCAAGCCGCTGCCGACCTATCTCGTCGCCATCGCGGTCGGGCCGTTCGACGTGGTGCCCGGCGACGCGCCCGCCAACGCGGTGCGAACGACGGCGCTGCCCTATCGCGCCATCGCCACCAAGGGCCAGGCCGAGCGGCTCCGGCTCGCCGCGACCGAGGGGCCGAAGATCCTCGCGCTGCACGAGCAATATTTCGGCATCCCCTATCCCTACGAGAAGCTCGACCAGATCGCCGGCCCGGTGATGAGCGGCGCGATGGAGAATGCCGGTCTCGTCAGCTATAACGACACCTTGCTGCTGCTCGACCCCGACGCGCCCGCGTCGCAGCGGCGCGGCTTCGGCACGGTGGTGGCGCACGAACTGGCGCACCAATGGTTCGGCGACCTCGTGACCCCGAAATGGTGGACCGACATCTGGCTCAACGAGAGCTTCGCCGAATGGGCGGGCAATCGCGTCGGCGAGATCTGGCAGCCGGGGCTCGGCACCGACGTCGCCCAACTCGCCGAGGCGTTCACCGCGATGGACACCGACAGCCGCGCAAGCGGTCGCCCGATCCGCCAGGAGATCACGCGCAACGACCAGATCGCCAGCGCCTTCGACTCGATCACCTATCAGAAGGGCGGCCAGGTGCTGACCATGGTGGAGCGCTATCTCGGCGCGGAGAAGTTCCGCCGCGGCGTGCAGTTCCATCTGAACCGCTTCCGCTACGCCAACGCCGCCGCGGACGATTTCTTCGAGTCGATGGCGACCGGGTCGGGCGATCCCGGCATCGTCCCGGTGTTCCGCAGCTTCGTGACGCAGACCGGCGTGCCGGTGATCCGCATCCGCGCCGACGGCGCCGGGCGGTGGCAGTTGAGCCAGCAGCGCTACCGCCCGATCGGCGTCGCCGCGCAACCCGCGCCGCAGACCTGGACGGTGCCGGTCTGCGCGCGCCAGGGCGAGACGCGCAGCTGCACCCTGCTCGGCAGCGCGACCGGCACGCTCGCTCTGCGCGGCAGCGGCATCGCGGTGCCCAACGCCGACGGCGCGGGCTATTGGCGTTACAGCCTCGACGACGCCGGCTGGGCCGGGCTGCTGGGGGGCGCCGACACGCTGCCCGCGCGCGAGGCGATGGCGGCGGCGGACAGCCTGTGGGCCGACTTCCTCGCGGGCAACGCCAGCTTCGCGCGCGTGATCGCGGGCGCGCGCGCCTTCGCCGCGCATCGCGAGCGCAGCGCGACGCTGCAACTGCCGCAGGCGATCGCCGAGGTCGAGCAGCTCGACCTCTCGCCCGCCGCGACGGCGGGGCTGCGCCGGCTCGCGGGCGAGCTGTCGTTGCCGCGGTTGCGTGCGCTCGGCGCGGTGTCGTTCGCACCAAGCGCCTATGCGGGCGAGGAGACCGGGCAAGCGCTGCTGCGGCAGAACCTCGTCGACTATGCCGCGCAGACCGCGCGCGACGCGGCGCTCCGTTCGCAGCTCGCCGATGCGGCCGAGGGCGCGCTCGCGGCCACGCCGCGCCCGGTCGATCCGTCCTATCGCGAGCTGGCGTTCGCGGTGGCGGTGGAGGATCGCGGCGTGGCCTTCATGAACCGGCTGCGCGACTCGCTGGCGGAGAGCGGTGATCCGCTGTTCCGCTCGCACGCGGTGCGCGCGCTGGGCCACGCCACCAGCGCCGCGGAGGTGGCGCGCGCGCTCGAGTTCACGCGGGATCCGGCGCTGCAATCGACCGAGCGGCTGACGCTGATGACCCGGCTCGCCTATCAGCCGCTCGGGCGCGACGCGCTGCTGGCGCTGTTCACGCGCGACTTCGACGGCGCGATCGCGGGGGTGCCCGCCTTCGCGCGCGCGCGTATCCCAACGCTGTTCGGCGGCTACTGCAGCGCGGACAAGGCCGACGCCGTCGAGGCGCTGTTCCGCCCGCGGCTGGCGATGCTGGGCGGCGGCGCGCTGGAACTGAGCCAGGCGCTCGGCGCGATCCGCCAGTGCGTCGCGCTGCGCACGGCCAAGCGCGCCGAGGTGGAGGCGGCGTTGCGGTGAGGGGTTGCTCGCGCAAGCAAGCACCGCGTACCATCCCACATGACGTCACCGCGGACTTGCTCCGTGGTCTACGGCGCCGCGCGCATCACCTGTCGTGAAGCGTGCGGACCGGTGGGTCCCCGGAACAAGTCCGGATGACGAGGTCATTTGGAGGGAGACGCTTTCTACGCTCCCCGCAGCATCCGGATGATACCGGAGAAATCCTCCCCACCATGCCCGCCCTCGCCGAACGCGCGGTACAGGTCGCGCGCGTTCTCGCCGAGCGGCAGCGTCGCGCCGCCGTCCGCCGCCGCGGCCATCGCCAGCTCGAGGTCCTTGAGCATCAGCGCGCCCGCGAAGCCGCCGCGATAGTCGTTGTCCGCGGGCGACTGAGGGCCGACCCCGGGCACCGGGCAGTAGCTCGTCATCGACCAGCTCTGCGCGGTCGCCTTGCTGGCGATGTCGTAGAACACCTGCGGGTCGAGCCCGAGCCGCTCGGCGAGAACGAAGCCCTCGCAGGTCGCGATCATCGTCGCGCCGAGGATCAGGTTGTTACACAGCTTGGCGGCCTGACCTGTGCCGCTCGCGCCGGCGTGGACCACCGCCTTACCCATGGCCTCGAGGTAAGGCCGGGCACGCTCGAACGATTCGGCCGGCCCGCCGACCATGAAGGTGAGCGTGCCCGCGGTCGCCGCCGCGATGCCGCCCGACACGGGCGAGTCGACCGCGGCGACACCGCGCGCGCGCGCCTGCTCGGCAACCGCGCGCGCGGTGGCGACGTCGATCGTCGAGCAGTCGATGAGGATCGCCGCGGCATCGACCAGCGACAGGATCTCGTCATAGACCTGCGCGACGTGGCGCCCCGCCGGCAGCATGGTGATCACCGCCTCGGCGCCATCGACCGCCGCCGCGGCGCTGTCGGTGGCGAGGCAGCCGGCGTCCTTGGCGCGTGCCAGCGCCTCGGCGGAGAGATCGAAGGCGCGCACATCGTGGCCGTGCTTCGCGAGGTTGGCGGCCATCCCGCCGCCCATATTGCCTAACCCGATGAACGCGACGCGTGCCAAATTGCCTCTCCTCGTTATCCTTACAGCGCCCGCCCCTCCTCCGTTCGCGCTGAGGAGAGGCTGAGTCCGTCGAAGCCTCGTCTCGAAGCGCTGCCACGACCGCGGCGCCGGATGCTTCGAGACGCCGCATCGACGAGCTCAGCGGCTCCTCAGCACGAACGGAGAGCGATCAGACGTCGCGTCACCGCCTCACCGCCCGCTCCACTGCCCGGCGCGCTTCTCCACGAACGCTGCCATGCCTTCCTTCTGGTCGGCGGTGCCGAACAACGCGTGGAACAACCGGCGCTCGAACTGGACCCCCTGCGCCAGCGTCGTCTCGAACGCGGCGTTGACCATCTCCTTGTTGGCCATCGCGGCGAGCGGCGCCATCTCGGCGATCGTCGCGGCGGTGCGCAGCGCCTCGTCGAGCAGCTCGGCGGCGGGTACGACGCGGCTGACCAGTCCGGCGCGCTCGGCTTCGTCGGCATCGATCATCCGGCCGGTGAGCACCATCTCCATCGCCTTGGCCTTGCCGACCGCGCGCGCCAGCCGCTGCGAGCCGCCCATGCCCGGCGACACGCCCAGCTTGATCTCGGGCTGGCCGAACTTGGCGGTGTCCGCCGCCAGGATGAAGTCGCACATCATCGCCAGCTCGCAGCCGCCGCCCAGTGCATAGCCCGCCACCGCCGCGATCAGCGGCTTGCGCGTGCGAGTCAGCTGCTCGTAGCCCGCGAAGAAATTGCCCGCATACATGTCGGCGAAGCCCTGCCCCGCCATCTCCTTGATGTCGGCGCCCGCGGCGAAGGCGCGCTCGCTGCCGGTGAGCACGGCGCAGCGCTGCGCGGGATCGGCGTCATAATCCGCCAGGGCGCGCAGCAGCTCGGCGAGCACCTGCGAGTTGAGCGCGTTGAGCGCCTGGGGGCGGTTGAGCGTCAGCAGCGTCACCGCGTCGCGTCGCTCGACCAGGATCGTCTCATAGTCGGCCATGGGTCAGTCCCTCAATCGTGCGGTGTCCAGGCCTCGGCCTCGGGCAGCGGGGCGAAGATCTGGTCGATGACATGGTCGCTGACGCCCTCGGGCGTGGCGGGTTCCCAGCGCGGGGCGTTGTCCTTGTCGACGATCACCGCGCGCACGCCCTCGAGGAAGTCGTGGCGCTGCACCACGCGCGTGGCGACCGCATATTCCTGCCGCATCTCGTCGGCGAAATCGGCCATGCCCGCGCCATGCTTCAGCAGCTTGAGCGAGACCTTCATCGTCTGCGGCGACTTGGTGCGCAGCGTCGCCAGCGTCGCGCGCGCGAACGCGCTGTCGTCCGCCTCCAGCGCGGCGAACACCGCCTCGACCTCGTCCGAGGCGAACAGCCGGTCGATCGCTTCGCGCTGGTCGAGCAGCGCGGCGTGGCCGGGATCGACATGCGCGGTGTCGAGCAAGGCGCGCAGCTCGGCGGGGCGGGCGGCGATGTCGCGCTTAAGCGCATCGAGCCGCGCGCTCTCGACATAATGCGTCGCCAGCCCGAGCGCGTGGCAGGCCGCGCCGTCGACGCGCGCGCCGGTGAGCGCGAGATACTGGCCGATCCGCCCCGGCAGGCGCGAGAGATACCAGCCGCCGCCGACGTCGGGGAACAGGCCGATGCCGGTCTCGGGCATCGCCAGCCTGGTGTTCTCGGTGGCGACACGGTAGCGGCACGGCTGCGACAGGCCGACGCCGCCGCCCATCGTCACCCCGTCCATGAACGCGACCACGTCCTTGGCGTAGGTGAACAGCCGGTGGTTCATCCGATATTCGACGTGGAAGAACGCGCGCGCCGCGCTGCCGTCGCCCGCGCCGCTCTCCGCGAGCAGGCGGATGTCGCCGCCGGCGCAGAAGCCGCGGCCCTCGGCATGGTCGATCGTGACGCAGCGGATCGTGTGGTCGCCGCGCCAGCGCTCGAGCGCGTCGAGCACGGCGGCGCACATCTCAGCGGTGAGCGCATGGAGCGCCTTGGGACGGTTGAGCCGCAGCTTGGCGACGCCGCCCTCGGTCTCGGCGATGAGGTCAGCCATCAGATCCACCCTGCCACAGGTAGGGGGATGGCGATCCCTGCACCGCGCAACACCGTCATCCCGGCCTTGAGCCGGGATCCATGCTTCCGCAAGCGCAGCGCACGCGGCGCAGTGGATCCCGGGTCAATCTCGGGATGAAGGCGGAGCATGTAGCTAGCACCAGTTCGGGAAATCTGGCCTCCCCCCCTCATTGCCGGGTCAGCTCGCGGCCGACGATCATGCGCATCACCTGGTTGGTCCCCTCCAGGATCGAGTGGACGCGCAAGTCGCGCCAGAACCGCTCGATCGGATAGTCCTTGAGATAGCCGTAGCCGCCGTGCAGCTGCAGCGCGCGGTCGACGATCGACGAGCCGTTCTCGGTCGCCAGCCGCTTCGCCATCGCCGAGAAGCGCGACTTGTCGGGCGCGTCCGCGGTCACCTTGGCGGCGGCGAGGTAGAGCAGCGCCCGCGCCGCCTCCAGATCAGTCGCCATGTCCGCCAGCGTGAATTGCGTGTTCTGGAAGTCGGCGATCGGCTGGCCGAACTGCTGGCGCTCGCGCGCGTAGCGGATCGACTCGTCGAGGCAGCGCTGCGCCCCCCCGAGCGAGCAGGCGCCGATGTTGAGCCGCCCGCCGTCGAGCCCCGCCATCGCGATGCGGAACCCCTCGCCCTCCGTGCCGACCAGATTGGCGGCGGGCACGCGGCAGTCCTCGAAGATCACCTGCGCGGTCGGCGAGGCGTTCCAGCCGAGCTTGCGCTCGGGCGCGCCGAAGGACAGGCCGGGCGTGCCCTTCTCGACCACGATCGCGCTGATGCCGCGGCTCTTCTCCTCACCCGTTCGCACCATGCAGACGTACAGATCGTTATAGCCGGCGCCCGAGATGAACTGCTTGGTGCCGTTGAGCACGTAATCGTCGCCGTCGCGCCGCGCGCTCGTCTTCAGCGCCGCCGCGTCCGAGCCCGAGCCCGGCTCGGTGAGGCAGTAGCTGCCGATCGTCTCCATGGTGACGAGGCCGGGCAGGAAGCGATCCTTGATCGCCGCCGAGCCGAAGCGATCGATCATCCAGGCCACCATATTGTGGATCGAGATGAACGCGCTGGTGGCGGGGCAGCCATAGGCCATCGCCTCCATCACCAGCGCCGCCTCGAGCCGGCCAAGCGCGATCCCGCCCGACGCCTCGCTGACGTAGATCGCGCCGAAGCCGAGCTCGCCCGCCGCCTTCCACACGTCGACGGGATAGTGATGCGTCTCGTCCCACTCGGCCGCGTGCGGCGTGATGCGGTCGGCGGTGAAGCGGCGCGCGAGCTCCTGGATCTCGCGCTGGTCGTCAGTGAGGTCGAACTGGTCGGTCATGTCCTGCCTTGCGGTCAGCAGCGCCGGTAGCGCTGGACGTTGGGTGCCTCGGTGCGGACGAGGATGGTGCCGCCCTGCTCGAGCGTGAGGCGATCGCGCCGCTCCCATGTCGCGCCTTCGCCGCCATCGAAGCGGAGGTCCGCCACCACCTCATAGGGTGAGCGCTGCTCCAGCCGCTGCACGCGCGCCTTGGATTCATGGAAGCGGATCGTGTCGGCGTCGACGTTGATTCGCCCGGTCGCCTCGGTGTTGGCGAGCTGGCAGTCATCGTAGCTGACGCCCCAATAGCCGAGGAAGTCGGTCGGGAAGGCGCGGGCGCGCGCGGCGGTCTCAGTGGGGGCGGCGATCGGGACGCCCGCGCGCGCGGTGGTGGCGACGCCGTTCTGCGCGGCGGCGCGCTCGATCGCGGCCTGGGCGCGCGCCTCGTCGGCGGGCACGTCGTGGCGATTGTAGTCCGCCGCGTCGGGCGAGCAGGCCGCGAGCGTCGCCGCCAGCCCCGCCGTCATCGCCATCCGTCCGCTCCGCCGCATATCGTCACCCCATCGTCGGGATCACGAACGCGTCCTGCACGCGCGAGGGTCCACCGTCCTCGCTGCCGCTGGGAAGCGCAGACCCGTCGGGCCAGCGCTGCGTGACGGTCTTGACCTTGGTCCAGAAGCGCACGCCCTCGGTGCCGTGCTGGTTGACGTCGCCAAAGGCGCTGCGCTTCCAGCCGCCGAAGCTGTGATAGGCGATCGGCACCGGGATCGGCACGTTGATCCCGACCATGCCGACGTTGACGCGCGCGGCGAACTCGCGCGCGGCATGGCCGTTGCGGGTGAAGATCGCGACGCCGTTGCCGTATTGATGCGCGCTCGGCAGCCGCAGCGCACTATCGAAGTCGGGCGCGCGAACGATCTGGAGCACCGGGCCGAAGATCTCCTCCTGATAGGATCGCATCTGCGGCGTGACGCGGTCGAGCAGCGTCGGGCCGACGAAGAAGCCCTTCTCATGCCCCTGGAGCGTGAAGCCGCGGCCGTCGACGACGAGCTCCGCCCCCTCCTCGACCGCGGTGCCGATCCATTCCTCGACGCGCTTCTTGTGCGCGGCGTTGACCACCGGTCCGTAATGCGCCTCGGCATCGGCCGAGACGCCGACGCGCAGGCTCCGGATCGCGGGGATCAGCTTGTCGCGCAGGCGCTCCGCGGTCTGCTCGCCGACCGGGACCACCACGGGCAACGCCATGCAGCGCTCGCCCGCCGAACCGAAGGCGGCGCCGGCGAGATCGGCGACGACCTGGTCGAGGTCGGCGTCGGGCATGACGATGCCGTGGTTCTTGGCCCCGCCCATCGCCTGGACGCGCTTCCCTGCGTCGACGCCGCGACGGTAGACGTAATGCGCGATGTCGGACGAACCGACGAAGCTCACCGCCGCGATCGCGGGATGGTCGAGGATCGCGTCGACCATCTCCTTGTCGCCGTGAACGACCTGGAGGATGCCTTCCGGCGCGCCCGCCTCGAGCATCAGCTCGGCGAGCCGCACCGGCACACTCGGGTCGCGCTCGGACGGCTTGAGCAGGAAGGCGTTGCCGCAGGCGATCGCGACGCCGAACATCCACATCGGGATCATCGCGGGGAAGTTGAACGGCGTGATGCCCGCGCCGATGCCGAGCGGCTGCCGCATCGAGAATACGTCGATCCCGGGCCCGGCGCCCTGCGTATACTCGCCCTTGAGCAGGTGCGGGATGCCGCAGGCGAACTCGATCACCTCGAGCCCGCGCTGGATGTCGCCTCTAGAGTCGGCAATCACCTTGCCGTGCTCGGACGAGAGCAGCCGCGCCAGCGCTTCCATCTCGCGCTCGACCAGCTCCTTGAACCGGAACATCACGCGCGCGCGCCGCTGCGGATTGGTCGCGGCCCAGCCGGGCTGCGCCGCCTGCGCCGCCGCTACCGCGCGATCGAGGTCGGCGGCGGTGCCGAGCGTCACGCGCGCCTGCACTTGCCCGGTGTTGGGGTCGTAGACGTCCCCGCCGCGCCCGCCTTCCCTCGCAGCGCCACCGCCGCCCGCGGACGCCGCCGCGCCGGCGATGTGATGGTCGATGGTGCGCATCGCCTCTCCTTTATCTCTTCCGTTCGCTGTGCGACCCGGCGCGGTTGCAGGCAAGCGGCAATTCTGCAACCTCGGCCTGCGATGATGCAGCCGATCGCCTGGAACGACCTGCAGGATTTCCTCGCGGTGGCGCGCACCGGCCAGATCGCGCGCGCCGCCGTGCTGCTCGGCGTCGACGCCACCACCGTCGGTCGGCGGCTGCGCCGACTCGAGGCCCGGCTGGGCCGGACCCTGTTCGAGCAGACCCGCGAGGGGCAGGTGCTCACCGAGGCGGGCGAAACGCTGCTCGCGCAGGTCGAGCAGATGGCCAGCGCGGCGGAGCGCATCGGCGAGGGTGCCGATCCGCCCGGCGCGCTCACCGGCACGCTGCGGGTGAGCGTGTCGGAGGGCTTCGGCATCTGGCTGGTGGCGCAGCATCTCGAGTCGTTCGCGGCGGTGCATCCGGCGCTGACGATCGACCTGGTGGCGAACTCGGGCTTCCTCAGCCCGTCGCGGCGCGAGGCCGACGTCGCCGTGTTGCTGGCAAGGCCGCGCCACGGCCCTGTGGTGGCGAGTAAGTTGTCCGACTATGCGCTCCACCTCTATGCGGCGCGTTCGCTGGTGGAGCGTGACGGCGTGCCGACCTTGGCGACGCTGGGGAAGCGCCATCGGCTGGTCGGCTACATCCCCGATCTGTTGTACGCGCCCGAGCTGCGATACCTGCACGAGATCGATTCGGCGCTCGCGCCGACGCTGCGCAGTTCGAGCATCAACGCGCAGGCTCGGCTCATCGCAGCGGGCGCCGGTGTGGGGGTTTTGCCACACTTCATCGGTGGCCACGATGAGTCGCTGCTGCGGGTGATCCCTGATGTGGCGATCACGCGCGGCTTCTGGCTGGTCACACACCGTGACACGCGACAGTTGCGGCGGGTCCGCGCATTCCGTCATTGGTTAACACAATTGATCGATCAGCAGCGTGATCGACTGCTGCCGGCTTGCAACACTGTCCCATGATAAACTCTTAACACAGGACATTTTTCTGGACTCACACGGCTGTCTACGTAGAGAGGGAGCATCGCGCTTCCTTAACCGTTGGTCGGTTCGGAAACAGGGATAGGTCTGATCGATGATTAGCTGGCGTCGCCCGCTCACCCTGATGTGGCACCTCACGATCGCGCGCGTCGCGATCGGCGGGCTGGTCGGCGTGGCCGCGGTCGGCAGCTATGGCGCTCTGGGCGGCACGATCGGCGGGCTCGGTATCGCCGAGGCGTCGGCAAAGGTCGCGCGCCTGGTCGACCTGCCCGATCCCGCCGCGATCCTCGGCGCGCGTTCGCCTGGCGGCCGCGATGCCGGCGCGACGTTCACTACCAAGCCTGCCAAGCAGCGGCTGGCGTCGCGTCCGCGCGTGCCAGTGCCCGGTGCGCCGCGCGAGCGCGTGCTGAGCAACGTGCGCGAGCGGCCGAGCATCGGCTGGGCGCCGCCCTATGTCGAGCTGCCCGCGACGCCGCTCGCCTTCGGGCCGGGCGTGCCGGTGGGTGACGTGCCGCTCACCCCGGCCGCGCTCGGGCCGCTGCCGCCGGGCGGCGGCTTCACCCCGACGACGCCGTTCATCCCGGGCGGTGGCACCGGCGGCGGTGGAGGCGGCGGCGGTGGCGGCGGCGGTGGCGACGATGTCGTCCCTCCCCCTGCAGTGCCTGAGCCCGCTACCTGGGCGACGATGATTCTCGGCTTCCTGATGGTCGGCGGCGCGCTGCGCCGCGTCGCGCGCCGCCGCGCGGCGGAGGCCGACGCGGCCGCATGAGCCGGCTCGCCGGCGTGGCGGTCGCGCTCGCCGCGGCCGGCGTCGGCGCGCTCGGCATGGCGTGGTGGAGCCGGCCGGCGACGTCGCCCCTGCCTTCGCCCAGCGCTTCCCCGGCCGTGCCGGCGACCACGATCGGCAGCTATGGTACGCGGGTGAGCTACCCCGCCGGGCGCGAGCCGTCGCTTTCCGCGCCCGATGGCACGCCGCTGCTAGTGCACAGCCTACTCCGCGTCGACCGCCCGATGCATTTCGGCGACTATGTCTGGAACGAGAGCGGCGTTCCCGCGGGAGGCGACACGCGCATCCGCGTCGATCTGTCGCGCCAGCTCATGTCGGTGTTCCGCGGCGGGCACGAGATCGGCACTGCGGTGATCCTCTACGGCACCGATCACAAACCGACGCCGACGGGTACCTTCCCGATCCTCGCGCGCGCGCGACTGCACCAGTCGACGCTCTACGACGCCGAGATGCCCTACATGCTGCGGCTCACAGATGACGGGGTCGCGATCCACGCCAGCGCGGTGCGGCGCGGCTATGCCACGCACGGCTGCGTCGGCATCCCCGAGGATTTCGCGCGCCGCGTCTTCGCCGCCAGCGCGCGCGGCGACCTCGTCACGATCACCGCGTAAACATAGCTTACCCGCCGCTAACCGTGTTTGGCGACCGGTTGGCAAGTGGCCGGCCGGTACATCGCCCTCCTGGATCGAGCATCAGGAAGGGTCCCGGACATGCCGCGCGCCCACGCGCCCCGCCGGCTCATCGCCGCCGTCGCCGCCCTGCTGGCCGCCCCGCTGCTGAGCGGCGCGGCGAGCTTCTCGCAGACGTTCGACGCGCGCGTGCTCGCGGCGCACAATCACGAGCGCGCCTCGGTCGGCCTCGCCCCGTTGCGGTGGAACCGCGAGCTGGTCCAGTCGGCGCAGCGCTGGGCCGACTATCTCGCCAGCACCGGCCGCTTCGAGCACGCGCCCGAGCGCCATTATGATCCCGAGGGCGAGAACCTCTGGGCCGGCACGCGCGGCTATTTCACGCCCGAGGCAATGGTCAACGGCTGGATCCGCGAGAAGCGCTACTTCCGCCCGGGCGTGTTCCCGTACAACAGCGTGACCGGCCGCGTCGACGACGTCGGCCACTACACCCAGCTGATGTGGCGCGACACCGACGAGGTCGGCTGCGCGGTGGCGCGCGGCGGCGAGGAAGACGTGCTGGTGTGCCGCTATAAGAACGCGGGCAATTACCTGGGCGAACGGCCGTTCTGAGCGGCTAGACCAGTCCACGGTCGAGCGAACGCCTCCTCTCATCCCGTCCGACTGGTGAGCACCCAGCGGCGATCCGCCTCCAGCCCCAGCACCGACAACCGGTTCGAGGCATAGGCACCCGTGTCCACGCCGACGCGGTTGCGGCGGACATCCACTTTGTCGCTGACGGTGTGGCCGTGCACCACCATCACGCCGTGATCGACGCGGCTGTCGAGGAAATCGCGCCGGATCCAGCGCAGGTCGCGCTCGCTCTGCTCCTCGAGCGGCACGCGCGGTCGGATCCCGGCGTGGACGAAGACATAGTCACCGAGCCGCACCATCGGCACCATCCGCCGCAGGAAGCCAACGTGGAGCGACGGGATCGCGTCGCGCATCGCGCGGCGGAACGCCTCGGGGTCACGCAGGTGCAGTGCTGGGTCGACGCCGTAGCTCTCCAGCGTCTCCACACCGCCCACCGCGAGCCAGTCGTCGAGTCGCTCCCATGCACCGTCGAGGATGTCGAGCAACGTCTGCTCGTGGTTGCCGCGGATGAAGTGGCGCTGGCCGAAGGCGGCACGCCCGCTCGCGAGCATGCTCACCACCGAGGCGGAGGCCGGGCCGCGGTCGATCAGGTCGCCGAGGAAGACGACATGGACCTCGGGATAGCCACCGCGCGAGTCGCTGTCCGCGCGGATCCAGTCGAGCATCGGCGCGAGCAGGTCGGCGCGGCCGTGGACGTCGCCGACGGCATAGGCACGCACGCCCTCGGGCAGGCAGTAGCGCCGCTCGCGGTCACGGCCTAGCCAACGCCCGATCATCACCGCATCGCTGCCTCTCACCCGTTCCGCGTCGCTCCGGCGCGATCAGTCGCCGTCGAATAGCAGCGCGTCGATCAGGTCAAGCACGGGATCGTCATGGTCGAATTTTCGAGCGAAATGAGCGTTCGACGCCATGATCGCGGGCAGGTCCGCGACCCCGAGCAGCTGCGGATGCGCCCCGCCGCCGTTCCACTGCGCGTAGCGGCGATTGTCACGGTCGAGCGTCACCCCGGGCTCGTTGCACAGCACCGTCTGGTAGTAGGATTCCTCCGGGATCGCGCGGCGATGCAGGTGGCGCTGCAGCCGAAGGTGGCGCTCGCTCGGCGTCAGCAGCAGCCGCGCCGCGCGGCGGTCGGCGGTGATCCAATGGTCGCCGTAGAAGCACGGGAAATCGCGCGAGAACGGTGCGAAGGGCGAGGCGAACGGCAGATGCCAGGTGAACCGCCCCGGCCGGACACGTCGGCCGCCGTCGTTGAAGCGCAGCATCGGAAACCACAGCTCGGCGCCCTGATAGTGGCTCCACTTGAGCCGGCGGTTGCCGTCCGACTCGAACTGGTCGAGCTCAGGGTTGCGCGGGCCGAACCGCTCGAGCGCACTCGCTGCGGTGTCGCCGACCTGGCGATAGTCGATCAGCGCGTCGACCGTCGTCGCGGCCAGCTCGGCGCGGACCGTCTCGGCACGCTTGATCGGATAATCGGCACCGCTGAGCAGCACGAACCAGTCCGGGTCGGCGTCACGGTACAGCAGTTCGAGCGCGGCGAGAAAGGCGCGCACCACCGACCATTTCGCCCAACCGGTGCGGATGCTCGGCGCGACGAAGCGGACGTTGTCGGGAAAGGGCGCGGTATCGATCGGGCATTGCGCCATGTCGTGATGGCACGCGATCGGCGGGTCGCCGTAGAGCCGATTGAGCGTGCGCACCAGCCGCAGCAGCTGGCGCGGCTCGCGGTGCGACAGGATCACGAAACCGATCTGCGGACTCATCCTTCACCCTTCCCCCGCGGCAAGCCCCTGCCCTGCGCCGAAGCCGGGGGCGAGGCAACGCGAAAACGGCGGCCGCCCGCTGGGGCGACCGCCGCTTGCTTGATCGCGTCATCCGATCGGCGGGGCTCCGCGCCTCGCGTCGGATCAGATCGCCTGCGAGAAGCGCACCGCCGGACGACGGCGCATCGAGTAACCGACCACGCCGAAGCCGAGGATCATCAGCGCCCAGGTCGCCGGCTCCGGCACCGCGGCGAAGGTCACGTTGGCGGTGTAGCTGCCGCCGCCCTGCGAGGTGCCGTTGATGATCAGCTTCTGCGGGTTGTCGATCGTGAGCTGACCGCCGTCGGCCGAGCGGAGCACGTAGGAGTCGGTGCCGAGCTGCTGCATGATCAGCGCGGTGCCGTTGAGCGTGCCCGAGAGCAGCTGGATCGCGCCGGTGATCGACAGCGAGATCACGCTCGCGCCCACCTTGCCGACCGACGGCACGTTGAACGTGTAGGTGTCGGTGAAGCCGCCCGGAGTCTTCGAGACGAAGCCGGTGGTGGCCGAATACGTGCCGTCGGCAGACTGCTCGAGCGCCAGCTCGGTCGCCATGGCGGGGGTCGCGGCGCTGAACGCGGCGGCAACGAGCGCGGATGCAACGAACTTCTTCATGCGGATAACTCCCTTAAATCCCTAAAAACACCACGACCCGGACGGTTGAATGACGAGGCTGGTTCACCACCCGATGGCTGGGCTGATACTGATTTACGGGAACTAAACCATCGCCGATTTGCGGCACCGCGGACTGTTTCGGGACACGTCCTCAGTGTAACAAACAGCAGCATGGGAAAGAGCCGCCTCATCCCGTCCTGCACACTTAAGAGCGCAGGACGTGGCGCACCGCAACGCTCGGCTTTTCCAAGATCGGGACGATCAGGTCATTTCAAGATATGGCCGGATCGCGACTGAACCACTTCGGACGGATGTATCCACCGCAACAGGCGCGAGCGATCGACTTCGAGCTTATAGTTAACGGTCGGCTTGCTGCCGCCGCATAACGAGTAGCGCGCCCGCCGCGGCGATGATGATCCCGCCCAATTCCAGCACCCAATTGAGGCGGATGCAGAAGAAGGTCCGGCTGAGCGCCCAGTCGACGTGATGGAACGACGAAGCGCGCACCAGGATGAAGCAATAGAGGAAGACGAGACCCGCCAGCGTGATGTTCCGGGCACGCGGCTGGTGCCTCATCACATATGGCAGTGCAGCAAGAAAGGCGGCGCCGATCGCCGCGATGGCGAAGATGAACAGCGTCTGGAACTCGCGCCGCTGCTCGTACCAGCCATGCGCTTTCGCCCGGTCGCGCAGAACTTGCGTGAAGAGTGATTGCAGATCGAGCTGTTTGTTGATCCCGAGCAGGACGAGCAGCACGGTCACCGCCAGCCAGAAGGGGCGTGGGCGCGGCCCGGCCTTCTCGCGTCGCTGCGCCGCGGCGCACAGCAGCGCCGCGGTGAAATAGGCCAGGACGGTGATCCAGCCGATCGCGGTCGGGTCGCCGATCCCCGGGTGCCAGCGATCGTTCACGCGCTCAGTCCGGAGCGAACGAACCGCGCCCGGCGCGCCACGACCGCGCAAGGCGGAAGATGCGCGGCCCCTCGACCAGATAGCGCCGCCATAGCCGCCGCGGCTGCGAGGCGAGCCGGTGCGCCCATTCCAGCCCGAGTCGCTGCACCAGCCGCGGTGCGCGGCGCTGGCGCCCGACGATGAAGTCGAGCGACGCACCGACGCACAGCGCCACGCCGCACGCGCCGGGCAATGCCGCGATCCGCGCGGCGACGATCTCCTGCTGCGGCGAACCGACCGCGAGCAGGAGGAAACGCGCGCGCGAATCGCGACCGAACGCCGCCGCTGCCGACAGCGCCGCCGGGTCGCGCAGCAGCCCCATCGGCGGAACGTGCTGAACGATGTCGAGACCCGGATACTTCTGCCGCAGGGCCGCGAGCAGCGTCGGATCGCCGCCGATGATCGCGACCCGATCGCCGGGCTGTGCCACCTCATCGAACAGCCGCACCGTCAGATCGCTACCCGGTGCGACCGGCAGCGTCACGCCGCACCAGCGCGCCAGCCGGGCGAGCACGCGGCTGTCGCACAGGGTCAGCGCCGCGCCCTCATACGCATGCCACAGCGCCAGCCCGGTGGGATCGTCGCGCCCCACCGCATCGAGTCGGACGATATGGTCGACGTTGGGCGTCACCACATAAGCGAACGGGGCCGCAGCGCTCGCCTCCCGCAGCCAGGCGACCGCCGCATCGGTGTCGAGCGGGTCGAAGCGCAGCCCGAGAAAGCCGCGCGCCGCGTCGGGCTCAGTACGCATTCTTGTCGAACAGGATGTTGGCGACCGTCTGCACGATGATCTTGAGATCGAGCGTGAGCGACCAGTGATCGATGTAATAGCGGTCCAGCTCGACGCGGCGCTTGGCGCGCTCGATCGTCTGGATCTCGCCGCGCAACCCGCGCACCTGCGCCAGCCCGGTGATGCCCGGCTTGACGCGATGGCGCGCGGCATAGCCCTTCACTGCGTCGAAGTAATAATGGTCGCCCACCTTCATGTGCGTGGCGTGCGGGCGCGGGCCGACGATCGACATCTCGCCGCGCAACACGTTCCAGATCTGCGGCAGCTCGTCGATGCTGAGCTTGCGGATCAGCCGCCCGACGGGCGTGATCCGCGGGTCGCCCTTGCGCGTCCGCTCGGCGCCCGACACGTCCTGCCGGTCGACGTACATCGAGCGGAACTTGTAGACCATGATCTCGCGGTTGTTGAAGCCGAAGCGCGGCTGCTTGAACAGCACCGGGCCACGGCTGGTCACCTTTATCGCCAGCGCGGTGACGAGCAGAAGCGGCGACAGGAACACCAGCGCGACCGCTGCGATGAAGAGGTCCTCGGCGTCCTTGAGCAGGGTGTCGCCGTCACGCATCGGCCGCTGCCACAAAGTCAGCACCGGGATCGCGCCGACGAAGTTCACTCGATAGTCCGGCGCCAGCGCGATCGCCTCGCGCGGGATCAGCGAGATGTCGATCGCCACCTCACTGAGCTTGTCGAGGATCAGATCGAGTCGGTCACGCGTGAGGTCGGCCAGCGCGATCAGCACCTGGTCCACCTCGCCGTCGCGCGCCATCGCCAGCAGCTCGGAGAAGCCGCCGATGAAAGGCAGATCCCCCACCGTCTCGTCGCGCGAGCGTCGCGCGTAATCGTCCGCCACGCCGACCAGGAGCAGCTGCGGCAGCGCCTGGAGGTCGAGCATGCGGCAGGTCCGCTCGACGATCTCCGTGTCGGCGCCGTACAGCACCACGCGTTGCCGAATGCGTCCGCCGACCGCGAGGCGATGCAGCAGCGCGCGCAGCACGAAGCGACTGACCAGCAGCGAGCCCACGCAGGAGCCGACGTACCAGAGCGTCAGCCCGCGCGAGAATTCGTCAACCAGACCGAACTGCCACACGATCGCGCTGCTCAGCAGCGCGGCGAAGACATAGTCGAGCGCCACCGCGGCGTCGCTCGAGCGCAGCATCGCGAGCGACTGGCTGTACACGCCGCGGGACTGCCTGATGAGGAAGAACGCCACCCCGGCGATGAACGCGGCCGCCGTATGGACGCCGGGCACCACCGCGAGGCCGACGGAAAATTCGTACAGCAGCAGCGCCGCCGGCATGCTGATCAGCAGGCAGAGCAGATCGACGACGAAGATCAGCGACGGAATCACGTTGGACGTGAACCGCCTCACTCTGGTGGGCCGCACTACCGTCGCCACTCGCTCACGCCTCGCCGTTCCCTTCCCGCGCGAGAATATCTCACCACTGCAACCGTGCTAGTCGCTGCTGCTCTACAAATTGTTGACCCAATTCGTCGAGTTCGTCGCTGCGCCCCGTCGCGACCAGATATTTTCGCAGCTCACCATAGAGCAGCGGATCGGCGGGAATGTCCTGCAGGCCGCCGCGCAACGCGTTCTCGGCGAGCTGCGGCTGCCCCGCCTGGCGGTAGGCGCGGGCGAGTCGCACCCGATCATCGGGCGCCCGAGTCTTCTCCGCCACGAGCTTCTGCGCGTCGAACACCGCCTGCCGCCCACGCCCGGTACGCAGGTACAGATCGGTGCGCGCGCGCAGGGCGACCACGTTGCTCTGATCGAAGGCGAGCACCTGATTGAGCAGCGACTCGGCCTCGCTGTCGCGGCCCTGAGTCGCGCGGATCTGCGCCAGCAGCGCCAGCACCGAGGCGTTCGCGGCGGTCACAGGCGGCTTCGCCAGCGGCGCCACCAGCGATTCGGCGGCGTCGGCCGCGCCGGTCAGCATCAGGAAATAGGCGTAGCGCAGCCGATCGCGCGGCGTCGCCGCCGCGGCCAGCGCGCGCGCGGTCGGCACGCTCCAGTCGCGCGGCTCGTAGCGGCGCCACAGTGCGAGCACGTCCACCAGCGAGTCGCCATAATCCCCGCCGCGGACCAGCCGCTCGGTCAGCGCCCGCGCCTGGTCGTGCTGGCCGAGCGCGTAGAGCGTCTCGGCATAGGCGACGCGTCCCGCCGCATCGTGCGGGCGCAGCGCGACGAGCTTCTCGCGCGCCGCGGCGAGCGACGGCAGCCGATTGAACCGCCGCGCCACCGTCACCATCGTGTCGAGCGCGGCACCGTCGCGCGGATGCGCCGCGGTGAAAGCGGTCAGCAGCTTCAGCGAGGCGTCGGGATCGCCGCTCGAGGCCAGCGCGCGCGCCTTCAGGATGGTGGCGTTCGAGTCCTCGGGGCGGCTGGCGAGCACCGTCTCGGCGCGCTTGAGCGCGGTATCGAAGTCCCGGTCGTGCAGCGCGACGAAGCCGAGCGTGGCCTGCGGCGCCGGGTCGCTCGGCAGCAAGAGCAATACCTGATTGGCGTAGCGCCGCGCGTCCTCCACGCGTCCGCTCAGCGCGGCGAGGTCGGCGAGCGTCTGGATCACGTTGGCGTTCGAGCGATCGAGCTCGTTGGCGCGAACGAACGCGGCGTAGGCGCCGGCATAATCGCCCAGGGTGAGCTGCACGCGACCGAGCGCCGCCCAATATTGCGGGTTCGAGTCGTCCGCCGCGAGCGCGCGCTGCATCGCCAGCCGGGCGGTCCAGGGATCGTTGCCCGCCAGCGCCGCCTCGTACATGCCAGCATAGCGCGCGGCGCGTTCCTCCGGCGCGCGGCAGGCGGCCAGGGCAATCAGGGTTAACAATAGCGCTATGCGGCCCGACCGCTTCGTTCGACGCACCAGAATGCTGCACATACTCAACAATCTCGTGCGTACATGGAAAGGAAAATGCGGTAAGGCGGCTGACGCTGCGCCCGTTACTCGATATGGGACTAGCGATCAAATAAACTCGTGGCGCGCGCCGATCGATTTGTGGATCAGGCCTTAGTAGTTAGGGGGTCAAGGGAATGGTGAATAAGCTACTGTCCGGGGCAGTGATGGCCTTGGCGCTGATCGGGGCCGTGCCCGCGACGGCGCAGTCGGGCACCGGCGGCTCGGCCGCGGCGCTCGCGGCCTATCGCATCAACCCGGGTGATGAGCTCGACATCTTCGTGTGGGGCGAGGAGCGTCTCCAGCGCACTGTCCGAGTCCTGCCCGACGGCACCTTCTCCTTCCCGCTCGTCGGCAAGGTCGACGCGCTCAACGCGCTGCCCAGCGAGATCGAGGCGCGCATCACCAAGGGGCTGGAGGGCCAGTATCGCACCGCCGTGCCGCAGGTGACCGTCTCGGTGAAGACGCCGCAGGGGATGCAATTCTCGGTGCTGGGCAAGGTCCGCTCGCCGGGCTCCTTCAATCCCGGCCGCTACGTCAATGTGCTCGAGGCGCTCAGCTTCGCCGGCGGTCCGACCGAGTTCGCGTCGCTCGGCAACGTCGTGATCCTACGCAAGACGCCGACGGGCGCACAGGCGGTGCGGGTGCGGCTCAGCGACCTGATGCGCGGCTCGACCGACAATCTCTCCAACGAGTCGCTGCCGCTGGTGCGCGG
This sequence comes from Sphingomonas citri, assembly GCF_019429485.1. Lineage (GTDB taxonomy): Bacteria > Pseudomonadota > Alphaproteobacteria > Sphingomonadales > Sphingomonadaceae > Sphingomonas > Sphingomonas citri. Next base: position 126,158 of record NZ_JAHXZN010000002.1, read on the forward strand.
CGGCGACACGGTGATCGTCCCGTGAGTAGCGTGACCCGTCGTCTTCGCGCCGGCGTGGCGCTGCCGCTCGGCGCCGCGCTGGCGGTGCTGCCGTCGGCGCTGGCCGAGGCGCAGACCACGCGTTTCATCGTCGACGGTCAGGCGGGGGTCGGTTACTCCACCAACCCGTTCGTGATCGACGACAATGACACGGGCAGCGCCTTCACCGAGCTGTCGATCACGCCCCAGCTCGTCCGCCTCGACGAGAAGGGTGAGGCTGCGCTCAGCGCCTACTACCGCCGCACCGATTATTTCACGCGCTACGACTCGGCCGACAGCTATGGCGTCGAGGCGCGTGCACGGCGGCAGCTCAGCCAGACCTTCAACGCGCACGCGGTGGTGAGCTATGACAGCTCGATCATCGGCCAGAGCAGCTATGGCCTGGTCGGCGTGCTCGATCCGTCGCTGCCGCCCGATCTCGGCACGCCCGATATCGCGCTGCTCGGTCTGCGCCAGCGCCAGAAGAGCCTGGTCGCCGCGGTCGGCGCGGACCTGCGGATCAGCACGCGCGACACCGTCAACGGCGAGCTGCGCGCCAGCCGGATCAGCTATGCCGATAGCGGCATCCTGACCTCGTCGACGACCAAGTCGGCGACGCTCGGTTGGTCGCACGCCGTGTCGGCGCGCACCAGCGTCGGGCTTCAGGGCTCGGGGTCGTGGACCAGCTTCGAGCGCCAGCGCACCTCGGGAGCCTTCTACCAGCCGCAGGTGACGCTGACCCACCAGTTCAGCTCCTCGGTCACGGTGACGGCCGCGCTCGGCGCGCTGTTCATCACCTCGCGCACGCCGCTGGGGACGACGCACTCGACCGGCATCTCGGGCAATATCTTCGCGTGCAAGGCGGGGCAGCGCAGCAACACCTGCTTCCGCGCCTATTCGGACGCGCAGCCGACCGGCTTCGGTGACATCTCCAAGCGCCAGGGCGCCGGCTTGGACTATTCGTACCAAGTCCGCGAGAACGACGTGGTGCGCGCGTCGGTCGATTACTCGCGCGTGCAGGAAACGTCGAATCTTCTGCAGGCGCGCAACGCCTCCTTCATCACTGGTGGTGCAAGTTACGAGCATGGCTTCTCGCGGCGTCTCTTCGGCGGCGTCGCGGGCGGCTATCGGCGAGCGACCGGCGGCGGGCGAGACTGGCCGTCGGACCTCAACGTCAAGGTATTCGTGCGAGCGAGATGGGGCGATACGCAGTGAGTGACGTCGACACGAACGAGGAAGAGGGCGGCGGCGCCGGCTTCTTCGGTTATATCCCCACGATCCTGTGGCAGCGCCGCTGGCTGATCATCGTCCCCTTCGTGGTGCTCTCCACGATCGGGGTGGCGCTCGCGCTGCTGCTGCCGCCGATGTACCGCTCGTCGGCGACGCTGCTGGTCGAGTCGCAGGAGCTGCCCTCGACGCTGGTGAGCTCGCCGCTGACGACGATCATCGACCAGCGCATCGCCAAGATCCGCGAGCAGGTGCTCAGCCGCGGCGACCTGATCGCGCTGATCGAGCAGAACAACCTGTACGAGAAGGAGCGCCGCTCCAAGCCACTGTCCGAGATCGTCGAGACGATGCAGAAGGCCACCGCCGTGCAGGCGGTGAGCGGCGACATCGGCCAGGGGCAGCAGGCGCAGAACGGCGGCACCAGCACGATCGCGTTCACGATGAGCTTCGACTACGCCGATCCCGCCAAGGCGCAGGCGGTGATGCAGAGCATCGTCAGCCGCTTCCTAGAGATCGACGCGACCACCATGGCGGCGCAAGCGACCAACACGGTCGACTTCCTCCAAGACCAGTCGCGCAAGCTGCAGGATCAGATCGGGCAGATCGAGGGTCAGATCACCCAGCTCAAAGCGCGCAACGGCCTCGCGCTGTCGTCGGGCGGCATCGTGATGCCCTCTAACAGCAGCGGCTATAGCGCGCAGATCGCACAGCTGCAGAGCGAGAATCGCGCGCTGTTGGCGCAGTCGCGCAAGTCCGGCGGCAAGGACCCGCTGGTGCAGCAGGCCGAGCAGGCGCTGATCGCGGCGCGCGCCGTCTACAATGAGGGCCATCCCGACGTGATCCGCGCCAAGGCGCGACTGGCGCAGGCGCAGGAGATCGCCAAGTCGCAGGGCGACACCTCCGACACCGCGCTGGTGCAGAGCCAGATCCAGGCCAACAACGCGCAGATCGCGCAGCTCGAGTCCTACCGCGCCAGCGACAACGCGCGCGCCTCGGCCAGCCTGGCCAATTCCTCGCGCGCACCGGTGGTGATGGAGCAGGTCAACCAGCTCGAGGCACGCGCCAGCGGTCTGCGCGACCAGCTCAAGGACATCACCGGCAACGTGCTGCGGGCGCAGAACTCGGCGCGGATGGCACAGGAGCAGAAGGGCGAGCGGCTCACCGTGGTCGATCCCCCTGCGTCACCCGACCGCCCGGTATCGCCCAACCGCCTGATGCTGATCGGCGGCGGCGTCGCCGGCGGCCTCGGCCTCGGCCTGGTGCTCGCGCTGGCGCTCGAGTTCCTGATGCGCCCGATTCGCGGCGTCGACCAGCTCAAGGCGCTCGGACTCGAGACGCTGACGGTGGTGCCCACCTTCACGCCGGACCTCGCGCCGGGGCAGAAGCGCCGCCGCTGGCTGCCCGGGCTGCCGTTCCGCCGCAAACCCCGTCTGGCCGCCGAGTCCGGCGGAGCGCTGTGAAGATGACCGACATGCTCAAGGCCATTCCCATGACCAAGCCCGAGTTCGCACCGTTCGCGGGCGAGACCTTCCCCACGCTGGACCAGAGCGGCGAGTTCGCCTGGTCCACGGCGGAGGCGAAGCAGCGCGGCATCTACGGCTTCGATAGCCGCGACGTGCGCTCGCGTCCGTTCAACATGCTGCGCTCGCGGCTGCTCAAGCTGCAGCGGCACAAGGGCTGGCGACTGTTCGGCATCGTCTCCGCGACGCCGGCGGTGGGCAAGTCGTTCTGCGCCACCAACCTGGCGGCGGCGCTGTCGCGTACGCCGGGGCTCGACACCTACCTCGTCGATCTCGACCTGCGCCGCGGCTCGATCGCTTATAATTTCGGCATCCCGGTCGAGCGCGGCATGCGCGACTATCTCGAGGGTGAGGTCGACTCGCTCGGAGCGTTCGCCTGCCACCCGCAGGGTGAGCGGCTGATGATCCTGCCGACCGACCGCGCCCCGGCGCACTCGGCCGAGCTGCTCGCCTCGTCGCGGATGGAGCGCGCGATCGCGTCGATGCGCGCGGTCACCGCGCCCTCGATCTTTCTTTGCGATCTGCCGCCCGTCTTCGCCAACGACGACGCCACGATCGTGACGACCAAGCTCGACGCCTTCATCATGGTGGTCGAGGAAGGGCGCACGACCAAGAAGCAGGTCAAGGACGCGCTCCACGTACTCGACCAGGCGCCCTGCGCCGGCGTGGTGCTCAACCGCTTCGACGGCGGGCTGCTCGCCGACAGTTACGGCTACGGCTACGGCGCCGGCTACGCGGATTATTATAAGTAAGCGGCAGGGCTGGTGCTGGCGGTCCGAGCGATCGCCGCCAGCTTCGACACGCATCCATCGAAACACCTTGCCATCCCGGCCTTGAGCCGGGATCCATCGGGCTGCGCTCAAGCAAACCGTTGTTCTTGCGGAAGCGTGGATCCCGGCTCAAGGCCGGGATGACGACGGAGTCATAGCGGCGAGCATGTAGCGGCTCGCCGTGCTCCTAAGAACGCCGCAGCCCTATGCCACAGGTGCTTCACGCACCCGCACTCGTGTCCGCAGGACCGACCGGACGAGCGGCGGCGCCACCTGACGCCGCCGCCCTCACCTCACTTGGCGCCAGCGGCCGGCGCGCCCGCGCCGGTCGGCGGCGGGGCATAGCCCGGCTGATACTCGATCTTGGCGGTCGAGCGGAGCTGCTTCACCTGGTCGTTCAGGCTCTTGTCCTCGTTCTGCTTGCGCAGCGCGCCGAGCGCGGCCTTGCGCATGTCGTCCGCCGACATCGCCACCGGCTCGCGCCCGACGATCACGTTGGCGAACAGCTTTCCTCCCGCCGGCAGAACGAACGGCTCGGTCGACGGCAGCGCAAGGATGCGCTTGAGCACCTCGGGTGGCACGCTGGCGGTGTCGAGCCGGCCGCTCGTCCGCGTGAACGGGATGTTGAGCTTGGTCAGCGCCGCCGCCACCGCGTCGAGCGAGTGCGCGTCCTTGAGCGGCTCCAGCGCCTTGGGATCGCTCGGCGGGTCGATCGCGATCTGCTGAAGCGCGAGCACCTGGCGCTGCGCGAAGGCCTGCGGGTTCGCCGCGATGAACTGGTCGATCGCCTTCTGGTCGGGCAGCTTCTGGCTGCCGTTCTGACGCTCGGCGTTCATCGCGATCAGCAGCTCGTCGGTGAGGCGGCGCTGGCGGCTGAGGAACTCGGGCGTCTTGTCGACGCCGTTCTTGCGCGCGTCCTGCGCGAGCAGGCGGCGGCTGATGATATTCTGCAGCAGCTGTGCGCGCACCACCTTCTGGTCGGCGCCCTGCGGCACATTGGCCTGCTGCAGCTCGGCGTTGAGCTCGCCGATCGAGATCTCGTCCCCGTTCACGACCGCGACCGACTGCCCGGTGGGCTTGCGGTCGCACCCCGCCGCGAGCAGCGCGAGCGAGCTCGCCGCGATCAAAGTCCCACGCCTGAACATCTCAATCCCCTTTTCACTGTTGATGGCCTACCTAGCACAAGCTGCGGATTTGCTGTACCGCTACCGCGTCAAGGATTGGACCGCCGGATGGAAACTGCTTACGATTGGGTGACTTTGGCCATTTTCGCCGGCCTTGTCGTGCTGTTTCTGCAACGATCTGTTTCCAACGACCGGCAGGACTCGATGCTTGCCTATCTGGCCGGCGCGGTGATCTGCGCGCTCGCCAACTATTTCGGCAATTCGGGTCAGCATCTGCTCGCGATCGCGTTGATCGTCGCCAACCTGATCTTCATCCTCCTCGTCCTCAAGCCGATCGACCTGCCCACCCGCCGTTCGTGAGGCGGCTCAGCCGGCGGCGCTGTCGAGCACGCGGCGCACGTCGGCGGGCACCGCGGCGAACAGCGCGCGCGTGAACGCCGCCAGCGTCGCCAGACCGGCGTCGCGATCGTGCGTCAACGTCGAGATCCGCACCAGCATCGCGTCGGGCACGTCGCCGCGCAGGTTGGCGCGCGCGACCGACCAGCGCTGCTGCGCCCAGCTCAACGGCATGTCGCGGCCGACGCGGGTCCAATACATCAGCTGCTCGACGCGATTGTCGGCGCTGGCGGTCATCACGGTCGCATCAAGCTGGCCGCCGGGCAGCGGCACCGAGCGAACGGCCTTGTCCGTCAGGGTGAAGCCGCCCGCGGGATAGCAATATTCGGGACGGTGCACCTGCAGCACGCCGGTCTGGCCGCTGCTCTGCGCCATCAACAGCATGATCGGCAGCTGGTCCGGCGCCAGGTACACACGAGTGAGCAACTGCGAGTAGAGCAGATCGGAGAGCTGGTCGGGCGGCGGCGTCACCAACCCGCTCTTCGAGTAGAAGGACCAGGATCCCACGTGCGCCGGGATCAGCGCGTCGAGCTTGCGCTTGCCGAGCAGGTCGATGTGGTTGCCCGGCACCCGCGCCGCGGCGACGCCCGCGGTGAGCAGGAAGGCGCCGCCCAGCAGCGCGCGGCGCCGGTCGAGCAGGCGCGTCTCGGGCAGCGCGGAGCCGCTCACCTCAGTCATGGCCGTTCCCCAGCGCACGGCGCAGCGGGGTCGCCAGCGCGTCGATCGCGAAGATGGTGAGCACCGAGACCAGGAACATCACCAGCCCGGCGAAATCGTGCGCGAAGCCCTGCGCCGCCGCGTCACCGAAGTAATAGGTGATGAGGATCAGCAGGATAACGCGGATGAAGTTGGCGAAGATCGCGATCGGCACGATCGTCAGCATCAGCAGCGCGGCGTAGCGCCAGTTCGCCTGGTGCCGCACGTAGATGTAGAAGAGGCAGATGGCGGTGAGGCTGATGATCGAGTTCAGCCCCGCGCAGGCCGCCGCCACCAGCAGGTCATATTGCGCGATCTGGATCGTCACCCCCGAGCTGCCGATCGGATAACCGAGCGCATAGAGCAGGTTCACCGCCTGCTCCGAGATGGCGATCTTGAGCGGCTGGGTGATCACCGCCACCACCTGATCGGGCGGTGGAAAGACGAAGCCGAGGTAGACGATGGGAAACCACAGCTCGCGCAGCACCGCGCCGCCCAGCAACGCATAGGCCGCCACGAGCAGCGCGCCGTAGAGCGCGAAGCCCTCGATCTCGATGATGCCGGTGATATGCGCCACGAGGTAGAGCAGCAGGCAGACCGGCAGCAGCAGCGCGACCACCACCCCCGAGCCGGGCCGCCGCAGCGGCCATACGCCGGGCACCTCGCGCCACAGCAACCACAGCCCGGTGGCGAGCACCAGCGGGCCGTGCCCGCCCTGCTCGGTCGACCAGCTGAAGCGCGCGACCGTCAGCATCGTCGGGATCGCCAGCGCGACGCAGCCGATCAGCAGCAGCCAGGCCGAGAGCGACAGCGAAGGGAGACGCGGCGCGGGCCGGCCGCGCGGCCGATCCAGCTCTGCCGCGGTCGACATGGTCGCACTATGCTGACTATTCACCTGTATCGAACTCGACGAGCGGGCACATACCGACGCGGCACCGGCGACCCCTTCCGGCGGACCTGGGCATAAACATCAAACCACCCGCTCGCAACTGACCCGGGCGACCATGCACTGGCGCGGATTGACGAAAGTGGCACGGTATAAGGCTAACGCAGCGTTTACCGGACACTCACCAGCGACAAGCTAGTGGCCAGCGTGCGCGCCGCTGCGCTACAGCCGCGGCCGCGCTCGGATGAGCAGCGTTCAAGGGAAGAAGCGAGTGACAGCAGTGGCAGTGATCGCGACCGTCGTCGCCGCCCTCGTCGCGGCGCCGCTGCTGGCGCTCACCGCGGCCTTCGTGATCGAGGTGGTCGCGGGGCTACGCTCGCCCGCCTCGCCTTCGCCGGCCGGCGTCACCCCGCGTGCGGTGATCGTGATGCCCGCGCACGACGAGGGGCCGATCATCGCCGCGACGGTGGCGCGCCTGCTCCCCGAGCTGCCGCCCGGGTTCGAACTGCTCGTCGTGGCCGACAATTGCCGCGACGACACCGCCGCCATCGCCGCTGCCGCCGGCGCGAGCGTGACCCGCCGCGACGATCCGACTCGACGCGGCAAGGGCTATGCGCTGGCGCACGCGCGCGACCAGATCGCGGTGCGCTCCCCCGACGACCAGCCCGCAGTGGTGATGGTGCTCGACGCCGACGGCGCCACCGATCGCGCCTCGCTGCTCGCCATGGCGGCGCGCGCAACCGATCGGCCGGTGCAGGCGACCAACCTGCTCGCCCCCGACCTGACCGCCGCGCCGATGGTGCAGGTTTCCAACTTCGCGTTCGTCATCAAGAATCTCGTGCGACAGGGCGGACTCGCGCGGCTGGCTGGGCGGGCCAATCTCACCGGCACGGGCATGGCCTTCCCCTGGCCGATCTTCCGCGATGCGCCGCTCGCCACGTCGGACATCGTCGAGGACCTCGCGCTCGGGCTCGATCTCGCCCGGCGCGGCAAGCTGCCGTGCTACGTGCCGGAGGCGACGGTGTGGAGCGCGGCGAGCAGCGCCGAGGGCACGTTGCAGCAGCGCCAGCGCTGGGAGGGCGGCTTCCTCGCCACCTCGTTGACCCGCGCACTGCCAGCGATGGTCGCCGCGCTGCGCCGCGGCGACGCACGCGCATTGTGGGCCGGGCTGAGCCTCGCCATCCCGCCATTGACGCTGCTGCTGATGCTCGATCTCGCAGCCCTGGTCGTGACCGGGCTGCTCGTGCTCGCCGGCGCCTCGCCCTGGCCGGCGCTGCTGCTCGCCGCGGCGCTGACGGCCGCCGCGATGGCGTTGTGGATGGCGTGGCGGCGAGTCGGGCGGCCGTTCCTCTCGGCGGGGGCGGCGGCGCGGCTGCCGCTCTACGTGCTCTGGAAGATCCCGCTCTACCTCAAGCTGCTCGGCGGCCGCCCGACGTCCTGGCTGCGCGCGCGCTGAGCCAGCGGCGCTCAACCCGCTTGCCGAGTTCGATCATCGGCCGCTCGAACCGGAAGGTGGAGACATGCGCCGCAGCGAAGGTGGCGGCGAACAGCAGCGGGCGCTTGGCGTAGCGCACCAGCGTGTCGCCGCTGCCGAGCCAGCTCGCCGCGAACATCGCGTGGAAGACGTAGACCGCGTAGGAGACCTCGGCGACGTAGCGCGCCGGCGCCGAGCCGAACGCAGCGCGCAGCCACGCCGGCGCGGCGTAGATCGAAGTGCCCACTGTCGCAGCGGCGAGATAGGGGCGCAGATACATCAGCGCGCCGGTGCCCTCGTGGCCCGAGGCGAGCAGCAGCGGCAAGAGCAGCAGCGGCAGCACGCGCGGCAGCGACGCTGTCCAGCGCGGCGCGCGCGCGTGCAGCAGCGCCAGCGTCGCCCCGGCCAGGATCTCGTCGACTCGCTGCCAGGTGAAGATGCTGATCGGCGCCTGCTGCACCATCCTAGTCAGCGTCACGGCGACGCACAGAACGGGTAACAGCCACAGCGCGCGCCGGCCGCCCAGCGCCACCAACAGCGCGACTCCGACGTAGAATTGCACCTCGACGCACAGGCTCCACAGGTGCTCGCCGCCGGGCAGCAGCGCGGTCGGCGGCAGGTTGGCCACGAACAGCAGGTTGGCGCCGAACGACTCGGCGCCGGCGCGGCTCGCCAACGCCAGCACGATCATCGCGCCCCAGCCGAGCGGCACGATGCGGAACAGCCGGCGGATCAGGAAGGGCACGACGTCGGGTCGGTGCAGCAGGAACTGCGTGATCAGGAAGCCCGACAGGGTGAAGAACAGCGCCATGCCGCTCGCCGCGACTGCGCCGTTGAGCCCCCACCGATGCGGCCCGAGCGGCAGCAGGTGCCCCGCCAGCACCAGCAGGATGCTCAGCGCGCGCCAGCCGTCGAGGATCGGGATGCGCTGCATCAATGCTCCCTTAGTCATTCGACGCCATGCTTGGCCAGCGTCGACGACGTGATGACGGCTTTGTCTGAAAGCTTCCTTGTCGCCGCGCGGGATCATTGGCACAAGCACGCGCCCGGCGGTCGGCCGGGCGCCGGCCGGCGCAATCAGGGAGTTTCACCGTCTATGTCGCGCAACTATCAGTCGCGGAAGCGCGTGCTCGTCACCGGCGGCGCCGGCTTCCTCGGCTCGCACCTGATCGATCGCCTGCTCGACCGTGGCGATGAAGTGGTGTGCGTCGACAATCTCTTCACCGGCGCCAAGCGCAACATCGACCATCTGCACGGCAACCCGCGCTTCGAGTTCCTGCGCCACGACGTGTGCTTCCCGCTGTACGTCGAGGTGGACGAGATCTACAATCTCGCCTGCCCCGCCTCGCCGATCCACTATCAATATGATCCGGTGCAGACCACCAAGACCTCGGTGATCGGCGCGATCAACATGCTCGGCCTCGCCAAGCGGCTTAAGTGCAAGGTGTTCCAGGCCTCGACCAGCGAGGTCTACGGCGATCCGCACGTCCACCCGCAGAAGGAGGACTATTGGGGCAACGTCAACCCGATCGGCATCCGCTCCTGCTACGACGAGGGCAAGCGCTGTGCCGAGACGTTATTCTTCGACTACCACCGCCAGATGAATCTGGACGTGAAGGTGGTGCGCATCTTCAACACCTATGGCCCCCGCATGCACCCGGCGGACGGCCGCGTGGTGTCCAATTTCATCATGCAGGCGCTCAAGGGCGAACCAATCACGCTGTACGGCGACGGCTCGCAGACGCGCAGCTTCTGCTTCGTCGACGATCTGATCGAGGGCTTCCTGCGGCTGATGGACAGCGAGCCGGGCTTCGCCGGCCCGGTCAACATCGGCAACCCCAATGAGTTCACCATCCGCGAGCTGGCCGAGCTGGTGATCGAGCTGACCGGCTCGTCCTCGACGCTCGACTATCGCCCGCTGCCGCAGGACGATCCGATGCAGCGCAAGCCCGATATCTCCCTGGCGCAGTCGAAGCTCGGCTGGGAGCCGACCGTTCAGCTGCGCGAGGGGTTGCAGCGCACGATCGACTATTTCCGCGAGTTCGCCGCCTGAGGTGATGGACGGCGGCGCTGTTTACTTCGCCGTCATCCCCGCCGAGGCGGGGATCCAGACACGCTGACGCCGCCGCTTCTGCCGAGAGGTCCGCGCGTCTGGATTCTCGCCTTCGCGAAAATGACGGAGGAGGGTGTCGCCCGAGGACCTAGCTCCGGCTCGCGAGCTCCCCGTCCCCGCCTACCCCACTTACCCCACCGGCGTGGCGCTATTGTCGGGTTCCTCCGCCGGAGTCGGCAGGTCCATCTCCTTCTGCTCGCGCGCGCGCTCGCGCTCGTCGCTGGTGACTGTGCCGTCGTGATTCGCATCCTGCTGATCGAAGCGCGCCAGCATCCACGAACTCCACTCGTCGTTGGAGATGCGGCCGTCCTTGTCGCGATCGATCTCGGCGAATCGATCGGAGAGCCGCTTGGGCAGCTCATTGGGGGTCAGGTGATCGTCGTGGTTGACGTCGAGCCGGCGGAAGCGACGCTCGACCACGCCGCCATAATCGAGACGCGACATCACGAACGGCGGCACGTAATTGGCCAGCACCGCCGGATCCGCCGCGTCCTCCGCATTCTCCTTCGAGCAGGCGGCGAGCAGCACGGCCCCCGCCACCATCATCTGCCACCGCATGCGCCGCGAAACTCCCGTGTGTGTCACCCGCGGCGCGTCACGCCTCGAGCTCGACGTCCCAGTAGAGCCAGTCGTGCCAGCTTTCATGCAGATAATTCGGCGGGAAGCGGCGGCCGTGCTCCTGCAGCTGCCAGCTGGTCGGGCGGATCGGCTCGATCGCCAGCGGCATATGCGCCTGGCGCGGCGTGCGGCCGCCCTTCTTCAGGTTGCACGGCGCGCAGGCGGTGACGACATTCTCCCAGGTCGTGCGCCCGCCCTGCGCCCGCGGCACGACGTGATCGAACGTCAGCTCGCGCGCGTTGCTGCCGCAATATTGGCAGGCGAAGGTGTCGCGCAGAAACAGGTTGAACCGCGTGAAGGCGGGAAACTGCGACGGCCGCACGAACTGCTTCAACGCGATCACCGAGGGCAGCCGCATCACGTGATTGGGGCTGCGCACCTCGCGCTCGTAATGCGCGACGATGTCGACGCGGTCGAGGAAGACCGCTTTCACCGCGGTCTGCCACGGCCAGATGCTGAGGGGATAATAAGACAGCGGCGTGTAATCGGCGTTCAGCACCAACGTCGGGCAGCTGTCCGGATGCCGGATCAGGTCGGGATGGAACACGCTTGAACGTCTCCCTTACCTCTTACTCGCGCCGGCGCTCTCGCGCAGTGGCGTGACGACATGATGACAGCCCGACTCCGCGGCTTCAAGACTGGTCGCCACGCCGCGGCTGTGGCACGCCACGCGGCCTCGTCTCTCCACCACCGGATGCCGTCCATGCCGACCCCCTCCGCGCGCCTCCGCGCGCTCCGCGACCAGCTCGTGCGCGAGCGTCTCGACGGCTTCGTCGTGCCGCTGACCGACGAGCATATGAGCGAATATGTCGGCGACTACGCGCAACGACTGGCGTGGCTCACCGGCTTCGAGGGCTCGGCCGGCACGGCCGTGGTGCTGGCGGAGGAGGCAGCGATCTTCACCGACGGCCGCTACACGATCCAGGTGCGGGAGCAGGTCTCGGCGGCGGACTGGTCGTTCGTGAGCGTGCCCGAGACCAATGTCCCCGCGTGGCTCGGTGAGCACGCGCACGCTGGCATGCGCGTCGGCTATGATCCGTGGCTCCATACCCGCGGATGGGTCGAGGAGGCGCGCGCCGCGCTCGCCGGCGTGGGCGCCGAGCTCGTCGCCCTCGAGCGCAACCCGATCGACTCGATCTGGGCCGACCGCCCCGCCCCCTCCCCCGCGCCGCTGGCGGTCCACCCCGAGCGGCTCGCCGGGCGCGGCGCCGCCGCCAAGCGCGCCGACGTCGCCGACTGGCTCGCCGCCGCGGGCGCGGACGCGACCGTGATCACCGCGCTCGATTCGATCGCCTGGCTGCTCAACCTGCGCGGCGCCGACGTCGCGCGTACCCCGGTGGCGCTCGCTTATGCCGTGGCGCACGCCGACGGCACCGCGGACCTCTATGTCGCGCCCGAGAAGATGACGGCCGCGGTCGCCGAGCATCTCGGCAACGCGGTGCGGGTGCACGATCGCGCCACCTTCGCCGCCTCGCTCGACTCGCTCGCGGGCAAGCGCGTCGCGATCGACCCGGCGCTCGCGGTGGCGGCGATCGCGGACCGGGTGGAGCGCGCGGGTGGCACCGTGCTGCCGCTACGCGACCCGACCGTGCTGCCACGCGCCACCAAGAACCCGGTCGAGGTCGCGGGCCATCGCGCTGCCTCGCTGCGCGACGGTGCGGCGCTGACCCGCTTCCTGCGCTGGGTCGCCGAGGCGGCGCCGCGCGGCGGCGTCACCGAGCTGTCCGCTGCCGAGCGGCTGAGCGTGTTCCGCGCCGAAAGCGGGCTGCTGCGCGACCAGTCGTTCGATGCGATCTCGGCGACCGGGCCGCACGGCGCGATTCCGCATTATCGCGTCACGCCCGAGTCGAGCCTGCCGATCGAGCCGGGGCAGCTCTACCTGATCGACTCGGGCGGCCAGTATGAGGACGGCACCACCGACGTCACTCGAGTCGTCCCGATCGGCTCCCCGCGCGACGAGATGCGCGACCGGTTCACGCGCGTGCTCAAGGGCCATATCGCGCTCGCCACCGCGACCTTCCCGCGCGGCACCAACGGCGGCCAGCTCGATTCAATCGCGCGCCGACCGTTGTGGGACGCTGGGCTCGACTATGCGCACGGCACCGGCCACGGCGTCGGCAGCTATCTCTCGGTGCACGAGGGGCCGGCGCGAATCGCCAAGCCGAGCTATCCCGGCGGCGGTCCCGCCGAACCGCTGCTGCCCGGCATGATCCTCTCGAACGAGCCCGGCTATTACAAGGCGGGCGCGTACGGCATCCGCATCGAGAACCTGCTGCTGGTGGTGGAGCGCGAGCTGCCCGGCGGTGACGCGCCGATGCTCGGCTTCGATACGCTGACGCTGGCGCCGATCGACCGCGACCTCATCGACCCCGCTCTCTTGACCGACGCCGAGCTGACGTGGATCAATGCCTACCATCACCGCGTGGCGGCGACGCTCGCGCCGGTGCTGGGGGGAGACGACGCGGCATGGCTCGAGGCAAGGTGTACGCGCATCACGCGCTGATCGTGACGGGCGTGGGCGCGCTGTTCGGCGCGGCATCGCTGAGCGTGTGGCAGATGCTGTCGCTGGCCTTCACGCTGGGTCATCGCGCGGCAGGGGGCTGATCTTCGCACGGGGGGCGTTGTCGGCGTCCTGGCCGGCGCGCGCCTGCGCCTTGCGCCGCCGCAGGTTGAGGCGCAGCTGCTCGGCCAGACGGGCCGCCCGTTCGTCGCGGTCGCTCATGAAAAGCGCGCTAGTGCGAGCGAGGCACCTTGACAATCACCGGCGGCTCGTCTCTTAGGCGCCCTCCGCCCGACGAGGTCGGAAGTGCTGCCGTAGCTCAGTGGTAGAGCGCATCCTTGGTAAGGCTGAGGTCGTGAGTTCAATCCTCACCGGCAGCACCATTTTTCTTCAACATCTCGACGCCTGACCCCGCCAACCGCTCGGCGAGAAAGTCGACGAACACGCGCACTCGCGCGGGCAGGTGCGCGCCGCCGACGAAGACCGCGTGGATCAGCTCGATATCGCCGGGATTATAATCCTCGAGCAGTGACACCAGCCGCCCCTCGGCGATCTCGCCCTCGACGCTGAACCGCCCGACCCGCGCCACGCCCACGCCCGCCGCGGCGAGCTGGCCCAGCGTCTCGCCGTTGTTGGCGACGATCCCGCCCTCGACGCACAAAGTGAAGTCGCGGCCGTCGCGGCGGAACGGCCAGGTCGGCTCGGCGCGGCGGAAGCTGAAGTTGAGGCAATTGTGCGCGTGCAGATCCTCCGGCACCACCGGCGTACCGTGGCGCGCGAGATAGTCGGGCGCGGCGACGATGACTCGGCCGCTCTGGCCGAGCTTGCGTGCGGTGAGCGCACTGTCGGCGAGCGGGCCGAAGCGCACGGCGACGTCGGCTTGTCCCGCCGCGACGTCGACCAACGTGTCGGTCAGCGCGATGTCGATCAGGATGTGCGGATAGGCGCGCGCGAAGTCGCCGAGCAGCGGCACGACGCACAGCCGCCCGTGCGACAGCGCCGCCGAGACGCGCAGCCGCCCGCGCGGGCTGCCCTGATCGGCGATCTGCTGCTCGGCATCGTCGAGGTCGGCGAGGATGCGCCGCGCCGCGAGCAGATAGGCCTGCCCCTCCGCGGTCAGCGTCAGCGCGCGGGTCGAGCGGAGCAGCAGTCGCACGCCGAGCCGCGCCTCGATCCGGTCGACCGCGCGCGCCACCGCCGAGGGCGTCAGCGCCAAGGTGCGGGCGGCGGCGGAGAAACTCCCCGCCTCGACCACGGTGGCGAACAGGGCGAGCGCGCGCGCCCGGTCGCTGCCACCCGCCAGCTTTGCGTCCACCGCACAGATCCTTCGCCCGACGCGACGGTTCTCCACCGCCTTCTCCTGCGCCACCTAGCCGTTTCGGAACGGACAGCAAAAGGTGGATGATGGACTATCGGCAACTCGGATCGTCGGGGCTGCGCGTGCCGGCGCTGTCGTTCGGCACCGGCACGTTCGGCGGCAAGGGCCCGCTGTTCGGCGCCTGGGGGCAGAGCGACGCGACCGAGGCACGGCGCCTGCTCGACATCTGCCTCGACGCGGGCGTCACGCTGTTCGACACCGCCGACGTCTATTCGGACGGCGCGTCGGAGGAGGTGCTCGGCGCGGCGATCAAGGGCCGGCGCGACGCGGTGCTGGTGTCGACCAAGACGGGCCTGCCGATGGGTGACGGCCCACAGGACTGGGGCGCCTCGCGCGCGCGGCTGATCCGCGCGGTGGAGGACTCCTTGCGGCGGCTCGGTACCGATCACATCGATCTGCTCCAGCTCCACGCCTATGACGCGCACACCCCGGTCGAGGAGCTGATGGCGACGCTCGATCGGCTGATCGCCGCGGGCAAGGTACGCTACGCGGGCGTCTCCAACTATCCCGGCTGGCAGCTGATGAAGGCGCAAGCGGCCGCGGATCGCCACGGCTGGCCGCGGCTGGTCGCGCATCAGGTCTATTACTCGCTGATCGGCCGCGCCTACGAATGGGAGCTGATGCCGCTGGCGCAGGATCAGGGCATCGGCGCTTTGGCGTGGAGCCCGCTCGGCTGGGGTCGGCTGACCGGCAAAATCGGTCGCGATCGCCCGATCCCGGCGGGCAGCCGCCTGCATGACACCGCTCAGTTCGCGCCCCCGGTCGCGGACGAACAGCTCTATCGCGTCGTGGACGCGCTCGAGGCGGTCGCCGCCGAGACCGGGCGGACGGTACCGCAGATCGCGCTCAACTGGCTGTTGCAGCGGCCGACGGTCGCTTCGGTGATCCTCGGCGCGCGTGACGAGGCGCAGCTGTGCGACAATCTCGGCGCGGTCGGGTGGGCGCTCAGTCCGGAGCAGATGGCGGCGCTCGACACGGCGAGCGACGAGCTCCCGCCCTATCCCCACACGCCCTATCGCCAGCAGGAGGGCTTCGCCCGCCTCGCGCCCCTACTGGTCTGAGCGGAGACCCGTCATGAAGCTCAATACCGGCCTCCTCGCGTTGGCGATCGGCGCCTTCGGCATCGGCGTCACCGAGTTCGCACCGATGGGCATGTTGCCCGTGATCGCCGCGGACCTGCACGTCTCGATCCCGTCGGCCGGCCTGCTGGTCAGCGCCTATGCGCTCGGCGTGCTGGTCGGCGCGCCGCTGATGACGCTGATCACGGCGCGGCTCGACCGCCGTACCTTGCTGATCGCGCTGATGGCGATCTTCACGCTCGGCAACGCGCTGTCCGCCGCCGCCGGTGGCTATGCCTGGCTGATGGCGGCGCGCGTCGTCACCGCGTTCAACCACGGCGCCTTCTTCGGCGTCGGCGCGGTGGTCGCGGCGGGGCTGGTGCCGCCCAAGCGGCGCGCCGGCGCGGTCGCGGCGATGTTCACCGGGCTGACGGTGGCGACGATCGGCGGCGTCCCGCTCGCCACCTGGGTGGGTGAGGCCATCGGCTGGCGTCCCGCCTTCGCCGGCATCGCCGCGATCGGCGCGGTGGCGATGGCGGCGCTGCGACTCGCACTGCCGCCGCTGCCCGCTCCGGCGGGGGCGGATCTCGCCGCCGAATTGCGCGTGCTGGCGCGCGGGCGGGTGCTCGCCGCACTGGCGCTGACGGTGGTGGGGGCGAGCGCGATGTTCACCGTCTTCACCTATATCGTGCCCATCCTGCGCGAGCGCACGCATGCCGGCACCGCTACGGTCACCGCGCTGCTGATGCTCTATGGCGTTGGCCTGACGATCGGCAACATGATGGGCGGCCGGCTCGCCGACCGGTCGATCGAGCGCACGCTGATCGGCAGCTTCGCGCTGCTCGCCGCGGTGCTGGTGGTGTTCGCGGCGGTGATGCCGTGGCTGCCGCTCGCCGCCGCGGCGATCCTGGTCTGGGGCATCGCCAGCTTCGCGATCGTGCCCCCGCTGCAGATGCGTGTGATGGCGGCGGCGGGCGAGGCCCCCAACCTCGCCTCGGCGATGAACATCGGCGCGTTCAACCTCGGCAACGCGATCGGCGCGGCGCTCGGCGGCGGGGTGATCGCCGCCGGGCTCGGCCTGCCGGCGGTGGCGCTGGCGGGCGCGGCCATGGCGGCGGCGGCGCTGGCGCTGCTGCTGGTGGCGGCGCGTCAGCCGCGCGTGGCCGCTGCCGCGTGAAGCGCGAGGACGTGCGCGAGCTTGTCGGGGTTGCGCACGACGTAGACGGCGGCGATCCGACCCTCGCGCAGCTCGAGCGCGGTGGTCTGCACCACGTCGCCGCGCTCGCGGCTGACATAGCCGGGCAGCCCGTCGATCCAGCGCATCGCGAGCAGCTTCGGCGGTGTATCGCCGTGCTTGCGCGCCAGCCCGGCATACAGCCGCCGCACGCGATCCGCACCGCGGATGACGTTGCGGAACGCGAGCACGCGCCCGCCCCCGTCGGCGTGGATCGTGACGTCGGCGGCGAGCAGCCCCGCCAGCGCTTTGCTGTCGCCGTCGCGCGATGCCGCGAAGAACGCGGCAGCGATCCGCTCCGCATCGCCGCGATCGACGGTGTAGCGCGGGCGTGCCGCCGCGACGTGGCGGCGCGCGCGGGCAGCGAGCTGGCGCACCGCGGCGGGAGCGCGGTCGAGCGTCGCCGCCACCTCGGGCAGCGCGACCTCGAACACGTCATGGAGCAGGAAGGCGGCGCGCTCGAGCGGGGAGAGCCGTTCGAGCGCGAGCATCAGCGTCAGCGTCAGATCGTCCGCCACCGGCTCGGGGTCGACCGTGCCGAGCAGCGGCTCGGGCAGCCACGCGCCGACATAGGTCTCGCGGCGGACGCGCGCCGACTTTAGATGATCGAGGCACAGCCGGGTGACCGTACGCGTCAGCCACGCCGCCGGGTTCACCACCGTGCCCGGCGCGGTACCCGCCCAGCGGAACCAGGCGTCCTGCACCACGTCCTCCGCCTCGGCGAGCGAGCCGGTCATGCGATAGGCGAGCCGCACCAGCCGCGGCCGCTCGGCGGCGAAGGCGCGCGTGTCAGGCATCGACGACCGGGTGCGGCACGCGGAAGCCGACCTGCAGCCGGTTCCAGCTATTGATCGCGCCGATCGCGAGCGTCAGCCACACCCGCTCGCTCTCCGAGAAGACGGCGGCGAGCGCCGCATAATCGGCGTCGGGCGCCTGGCTCTCGGGCAGGTGGGTCAGCGCCTCGGCCCAGCCGAGCGCGGCGCGCTCGCGTTCCGAGTAGAGCGTCGACTCGCGCCAGGCGGTGAGCAGGTAGAGCCGCAGCTCGCTCTCGCCGTGGCGGCGCAGGTCGGTGGCGTGCATGTGCAGGCAGAAGGCGCAGCCATCGATCTGCGACACGCGATATTTCACCAGCTCGAGCAGCCGATGGTCGAGCCCGCTGTGAGCGAGGCTCTGCTCCAGCGCCATCATCGCCTTGATCCCCTCCGGGGCGAGCGCGTGCGGGGTGTGGATACTGGCGGTCATGGTCGGTCTCCTCGTCGCGCGGGACGTCGCGCTCGCCGGTATGACGAGACAGATCCTGTCGGTGTGACACGCGCGCGCGACGCTCCTCCTCGCCGCGGCGCATCTTACCGGCTGCACCGAGGTACGCTACGCTGGACCCGGGCGCGAGAGCCGCCCGCGGGAGCCAGGATGATGTCGACCGGACCCGACCGCGCGCCGCGCGAATGTGACCTCGTGATGAAGGGTGGCGTGACGAGCGGCGTGATCTATCCCGGCGCGATCGCCGCCATCGCCGCGACCTATCGCTTGCGGGCGATCGGCGGCACTTCGGCGGGTGCGATCGGCGCGGCGGCCGCGGCGGCGATGGAGTTCGGCCGACGCTCCGGCCGGAACCCGCAGGCGCGCGAGCGGCTGGAAGGATTGGCGGAAGAGCTCGGCCGGGAGCATGGCGGCGCGCCGCTGCTCCAGCATTTGTTCGAACCCGATCCCGACACGGCGCCGCTGTTCCACCTGCTGCGCCGTCTCCAGTCCGCCGCAGGCACACGCGGCGTCGCCGGCGGGGCCGGAGTCGTCGCGCTCTCCGCCTTCTGGTGGGCGGCTTTGGCACTCGGCCTGGTGGCGGCGGCCTTGCTGTGGCTCGAACCCGCGCACGGCGCCGCGCTCGCCGTGGCGCTGCTGCTGCTCCTGCTCGTCGGTCTGCCCGCGCTGACGTTGCTGCTGGCGGCGCTCTTCTGGTGGCCGACGTTGCGCGCTGGCCTGCGCGCGGTCGCCGACAACGGCTATGGCTTCTGCTCGGGCATGGCACGAGCGCGCCCGGCCGTCGAGCCGCTGCCGGCGCTCACCGAATGGCTGCACGCGCGCTTCCAGGAGCTCGCCGGGCTGGCGTTGGAGGAGCCGCTCACCTTCGGCGATCTGTGGGCGGCGTCGCACCGCCACGCCGGGGCCGACCGCGAGGCCGCACTGGCCGCGGCCCTGCGCGCGGCCCAGGATCCGCGACGCCCCGATCCGACGCTGGGAACCATGAGCCGCGACATCGAGCTGGTGCTGGTCGC
This sequence comes from Sphingomonas citri, assembly GCF_019429485.1. Taxonomy (GTDB): domain Bacteria; phylum Pseudomonadota; class Alphaproteobacteria; order Sphingomonadales; family Sphingomonadaceae; genus Sphingomonas; species Sphingomonas citri. The sequence goes on from NZ_JAHXZN010000002.1 coordinate 145,443, forward strand.
CTCCGACATCAATCGCGCGCTGTCGGTGCAGCTGCCGTTCCTTCGCCGCGAGGACCTGCTCTACGCGCGCCGCAGCGATCTGGCCGCGCTGTTCCCGCCCGAGATCGTCACCTGGATGGTGGCACACCAGCGCGCCCCGACCGACCCGCGCGACGACCTCGCCGCGGTCGATCTCGGCGGCGCCGACGCCGACGCGTTCGTCCGCCTGCCGCGGCCGGAAGATCTGCCGGTGCTCGTCGGCGTCCGCATGTCGCTGAGCTTCCCCTTCCTGTTCCGCGCGGTGCGCCTCTACGTGCTGCGTGAGCGGGCGGCGGCCCTTGGCGGCGGACGCGAGTTGGCGGAGCTGTGGATCACCGACGGCGGGATCACGTCGAACTTCCCGCTCCACCTGTTCGACGCGCCGATCCCGACGCGGCCCACCTTCTGCCTCAACCTGCTCTATCACGACGACGAGCTGCAGCCCGAGCAAGTGTCCGCCGAGCCCGCGACGCCCGACCCCGGCCTCGCACCCGCCGACGCGCAACCCGAGGAGATGGTGTATATGCTGCGCACCAATCGCGGCCGGCTGGCGAGTTACACGCGCTTCGCCGCGGGCGCACCGTCTGCCCGGCTGCTGCGTTTCGCGGGCCGGATCATCACCACGGCGCGCCAGTGGGGTGACAACCAGCTGATCGACGTGCCCGGCTATCGCGACCGTATCGTCCATGTCCGGATGCGTGACGGCGAGGGCGGGTTCAACGTCGCGATGGGCGCGGCCGTGATCGCCGACCTCCAGCGCCGCGGCGCCCGCGCCGGCGAGGTGATCGCGGCGCGCTTCGTTCCCGACACGCTGCTCGACCCGCTGTTCGCGGGCGAGCCGCTTGTGCTCAACTGGGCCAACCATCGCTTCGTCCGCTTCCGCGCCTTTCTCGCCGGTCTCGAAGTCGCCGCGTCGCGCTTCACCGCGGGCTGGGAGGACGATCGCGCGCGCGCCGAGCTGCCGGCGACCGACCCGCTACGCCAGGCGCCCAGTATCGAGCGGATGACGGAGGAGGCGGGCACCGTCGCGGGCGAGTCGATGACGACGCGGCCGGGCTATCCCTTCGCCAACGCGACGCAGCGCGCGCTCGCGCTCGACATGGCCGCGGGCCTGGAGTCGCTCGCCACGCTGGCGCCGACGCCCGCGATCGACGGCGTCGACCGGGTCAACGGCCGCCCCGGCGCGCCGCGGCCGAAGCAGGCGCTGCGGCTGCGCCCCAGCATCGACTCGGACCCGCGCACCGAGCTGCCATGATCCGTGGCGACGCGCCCGCGGCTTTGTGGCAGAGCGCGGCGATGGCCCAGCGCGTACATATCCTAGTCGACGCCGACGCCTGCCCCGTGAAGGAGGAGATCTACCGGGTCGCCTACCGGCTCGAGGTACCGGTCGCGATCGTCAGCAACGCGCACCTGCGCGTTCCCGCGCACCCGCTGATCGAGCGCGTGACGGTGAGCGACATGTTCGACGCCGCCGACGATTGGATCGCCGAGCACACCGACGCGGGTGCGATCGTGATCACCGCCGACATCCTGCTCGCCGACCGTGCGATCAAGGCAGGCGCGGCGGCGGTGATCGGACCCAACGGCCGCCCGTTCACCGCCAACTCGATCGGCAGCGCGGTGGCGGTACGCGCGATCATGAGTGACCTGCGCGCGGGCGGCGACCGAGTCGGCGGCCCGCCACCGTTCGCCAGGGAGGATCGCTCGCGCTTCCTCTCCGCGCTCGACGAGGCGATCCAGCGCGTCCGGCGGCGCTCAGGCTAACCATCCGGTACCACGGGCGATTGCGCCGCGTCGCGGGCTGACGCAGTCTCACCCCGGCGACGCCGCCCGCGTCGTCCGGCACCGACTCCGGCGCCGATCGCCCAGCGGAATCCCTGCCCCATGCCGATCAGTCCCGCACGTCTCCTCGCCGTCCTTCTCGCCGCCTCGCCCCTCGTCAACCCCGCGCTCGCGGCGCCGACGCTCGACGGCGCGATCGGCGAACATGCGGTGCTCCAGCGCGACCGGCCGATCGACGTGCGCGGCACCGCGGCACCGGGTGAGACGGTGATGATCAGTATCGCCGGCCATAGCGTCACCGCCACCGCGGCCCGTGACGGCCGCTTCGTCGCCCGCCTCCCCGCCCTGCCCGCGGGCGGCCCCTATGAGCTGACCGTGGCGGCGCCGAGCGGGGCGACGCTGCTGGGCGACATCCTGATCGGCGACGTCTTCCTCTGCTCGGGCCAGAGCAACATGGAGCTGACGGTCGACGACGCGCAGACGCTGTTCGCCGACGCGCACCCGCCGCTCGATCCGCAGCTGCGGCTGCTGACGATCGCCAAGAAAGCCAGCGCCACGCCGCTCGACCGGCTCGCCATCGCGCCGCGCTGGCAGGCGGCGGGACCGGACAATGTCGGCGGCTTCTCGGCCGCGTGCTTCTACATGGTGCAGTCGCTGCGGCGGACGCAGAAGGTGCCGATCGGCGCGATCCACTCCAGCTGGGGCGGGTCGCGGATCAGCGCCTGGATGAGCGATGCCGCGCTGCGCGCTGGCGGCCAGGCGGATGCCGCGACGCTGATCGCGCTCTACGCGCGCGACCCCGCCGCCGCGGTGCGGCGCGCGATCGGGCAGTGGGAGGATTGGTGGCGCGGCGCCAGCGGCGACCCGCGCGGCAAGGAGCCGTGGCAGCCTGATGCCGCGCTCGAATGGCGCCCAGTGCCGGCGATGACCAATTTCGAGACCTGGGGCGTGCCCGAGCTGGCCGACTATAACGGCATGATCTGGTACCAGAAAACGGTCGAGCTGACGCCGGCGCAGGCGCGCGGGGCGGCGACCTTGTCGATGGGCACCGTCGACGACGCCGACACCACCTGGGTCAATGGCGTCGGCGTCGGCTCGAGCAGTCTCGCTTCGCAGCCGCGGGTCTATGCGCTCGCCGCGGGCACGCTGCGTGCCGGGCGCAACGTGATCACCGTCAACGACGATGACGTCTACGCGCTGGGCGGGATGACCGGCCCGGCCGAGCGGATGCGGCTGACCTTCGCCGACGGCAGCAGCGTCCCGCTCGACAGCGGTTGGCGCTATGCCGTCGCACAGCGGGTCGCCGGCGGCGCGCCGCGCGTGCCGTGGGACGACATCAACGGCGCGGGCACGCTCGACAACGCGATGATCGCGCCGCTCGCGCCACTCCAGCTCGCCGGCATCGCCTGGTACCAGGGCGAGTCCGACACGGGGCTGCCCGGCTATGACAAGCGCCTTGCCGCGCTGATCGCTGACTGGCGGCGGCGGATGGGCACGCCCGAGACCGGCTTCGCGGTGGTGCAGCTCGCCGATTACGGCACCCGCCCCAAGAAGCCCGCGGAGAGCGGCTGGGGCATGGTGCGTGACGCGCAGCGCCGCGTCACCGCGGCCGACCCCCACGCCGGGATGGCGGTAGCGCTCGACTTGGGCGACGCGCTCGACATCCATCCGGGCGAGAAGCGCGAGGTCGGACTCCGGCTCGCGCGCGCGATGCGCGCGGCGCGCTACGGCGAGCCGGTCGCGCCGGCGGGGCCGGCGATCGCAGGAGCGAAGCGCGGCGGCGACGGCGGCGCGGTGCTGCGCTTCACCGGGGCGACGGGGGCGCTCAGCGCGCGCGGCGCAGCCCAGGCGATCGGATTCGAGCTCTGCGGCGCGGCAGTGGGATCCTGCCGTTTCGCCGCGGGGACGGTCGCCGGCGACACGGTGACGCTGGCGGGCGACGGTCAGCCGGTCACGCACGTCCGCTACGCCTGGGCCGAGACGCCCGTGGTGAACCTGTTCGACGAGGCGCAGCTGCCGGTGGGGACCTTCGACGTGCCGGTGGAGTGAGCGGGCGGGCGCAGGTGCTCCGGGTGTGCGGCCGCGCCTTCGCCTGACGCTCATCGTAGGTGATAACATCTCATCCTCCCCTGCAAGGGGAGGTGGCGCGCAAAAGCGCGACGGACAGGTGTCGCCAGTGGCGAAGGAGGGTGCACTCGCCACCGGCGACCCCCCTCTGTCAGGGCTTCGGCCTGCCACCTCCCCTCACAGAAGAGGATTGCTAAGCACCTTCGCTCGCTAGGGCCGCGCGCCCTCGCCCAAAACCACCGGCGAGAGCGTGAACGAGTCCACGTCGACCCATCCCTTGCTCTCGCCCGGCGCGTAGCAGAACAAGGCGAACTGCTCGCCCTGGAAGGTGCCGGTGCGCCAGGCGAAGCGCAGCGGGAAGTCGCCGCCGAGCCCGCGCCAGCGGCGCCCGTCCTCGCTGTACGCGACGCGGCCGGTGGAGGTCTTGAAGTCCATCTCGGTGCGCAGCCACAGCCGATTGCCCGAGAGCGGCACGGTGGCGCGAGTCTCGGTGCGCGCACCCTCGACCTGATCCTCGGTCACCTCCATCGCCAGCGACGCACGCCCGTCCGCGCCCCGCGTCGCGGTGAGGTTGGCGCTCACCTGGCCGAGCGTGCCGAAGCCGCAGCGGTCGCCCGGGGCGAGATGCGCGAGGTCGAGCACCACCTCGCCGCGGCTCGCCGGCCCCTGGCCCTTCTGCGTCAGCGTGTTGCGTGCCTCCCAGAACCGCGCGGCGCGCGTCGGGCGCAGTCGCAGCCAGCCCGGCCGCTCGGTCAGCGACCAGCGGCGCTCGTCCGGATTGTGGTTCCACTGCCACTGGACGCCCAGTGTGAGGCGGTCGAACGTGTCGGACGAGGGCGGCTCCGCGAAGGCGCCGCCGGCGATCGGCTTGCGCGCGCGCGCGGGCACGCGACCCGGCGCAGCGGGCGTGCCCCAGACCGGCCAGTCATTCTCCCAGAACACGGGTGAGAAGTTGGTCATCCGCCCGATCGCGCCGCTGTCCTCCATCACGAAGCCGAACCAGGCGCCGCCGGGCAGGTCGACCAGCGCGCCCTGGTGGCCGCCGCTGCGATCGTCGATCTGGTCGCGCGTCTCCCACGGGCCGAACAGGCTGTGCGAGCGCGACACGCTCAGCGCCAGCCGCGGCGGCAGCGCGTTGAAGAGGTAGTAATAATCGCCGCGCCGGATCAGCTTCGAGCCTTCAGCGCCTTTGATATAGTGGATCTTGCGCGCGTCCGTCACCTTGGAGAGCGTGCGGTCGAGCGTCAGCAGCGTGATCGTGCCGTCGGCGGTGGTCGCGGTCGCCAGATAGGCGCGGCCGTCGGGTTCGATGAACAGGCCGGGATCGAACGCCTCGCGGTCCAGTTCGTGGTAGCGCCACGGCCCGCGGATGGACTTGGCGTAATAGATCCGCGTCTTCTGCCCCACGGGCGTGATCGCGAGATAGAAGGTGCCGTCGTGATGGCGAAGGCTCGCGGCGTACAAACCCTTGCGATAGGCATTGCCGCCGACGAGATCGTAGCGCGGATCGCCGTCGAGCTCCGTCGCGACATGGGTCGCGATCGTCCAGTTGATCAGGTCGCGGCTGTGCAGGATCGTGATGCCGGGCACGTTCACGAAGGTGGTCGAGACGAAATAATAGTCGCGCCCGACGCGGATCACGTCGGGGTCGGGATAATCGGCGTAGAGTACCGGGTTGCGGTAGGAGCCGTCACCCTGGTCGGAGCGCCACACCTGCGCGGTCGCGGCGCCCGAGACGGCGAGCAGCAGCGCCGCCAGTGCGCGGCGCCTCACGGGAACACCAGCGCGCGCGAGAAGAAGGGGATCACCTGCCCTTGCACGCGCGTCGCGACGCCGCTGACATGGTCGCCGGGGTAGACCGCGAAATCGTGCCTGATGCCATAGCGGTCGAGTGCGGCGTGGAGCGCCTGAGCGTCGTCCTTCAGCCCGTCGCGATCGCCGACGTCGAGCCCGATCGCGCGATACTGGCGGAGGTTGCCGACATATTGGTCGAGCATCGCGAGCGGCGCGTTGGCCGCCCAGCGCGCCACGACATCCGGGCGCGGCTGGCCGTTCTCGGTCGGCAGGTCGAGGAAGAGCGGCGGCTTGGTCGGATCGGGCGACCAGGCTGCAGCGGCGGCAAGCTGCGCACGCTGACCCCAGGTCAGCGTCGCGGAGTCGGCGGGCGAGCGCAGCGCGGCGAAGGTCTTCTCGTCGGCGGCAGCGTCCCCGCCCGGCGTGCGCGCGGAGAGGCAGCACGGGCTCATCATGTACAGCGCGCCGAACGTCTCGGGATGTTTCATCCCGATTCGCGCGGTGCCGTAGCCGCCCATCGAGTGGCCGGCCAGCCCGCGGCTGTTCCGGTCGGCGACGGTGCGATAATGCGAGTCGATGTAGCCGACGAGGTCGCGCGCGACGAAGCTCTCGAAGTCGCCCGTCGTCACCGAGCTGGAGTACATCGAGCCGTTGTGCGCGGTCTTGCTGTCGGGCAGCACCACGATCATCTCGCGCGCGCCCTGCGCGAAAGCCCCCTCGATCGTCTGCGGCACGTGGATCTCGCGGGTCCATTGCTCCGCCCCGATCGAATAGCCGTGGAGCGCGTAGACCACTGGGTAGCGGCGCTTCGGGCTGTTCTTGTAGCTCGGCGGCAAGACGACCAGCACGGCGCGATCGGCGCTGTCGCCTTCCAGGTTGCCCTCGAGCGAGCGGCCGTGGACCGTGATCCGCTCCACGATCGCGGGCTTCGCGCCCACCACCGCGGGGGGAGCGGGCGTGGAGACCTGAGCCGGCGCGGCGGATGCCAGCAGCGCACCCAGCACCGCCACGGCTGCACGCCATGATCGATCGATCCTCATCCACCCTCTCCTGTTACCGCTATCTGCCGCTGATGCGCGGTTTCTCAACATCAGAGTAAGTAGTTGAGCGCTTCGCCGTCAATGCCAGTGCCTTGATCCACGGCATATGGCAGGCCGAATGTTAGCGCTATACAAACACCCATGACCGGAGACGAACGACCGGCGCGAGGAGGACGAGGATGAGCAAGGCGCGGATCGGCATCGGTGTATGGGCCATGGCGATGCTGCTGGCGAGCGCGGCGCCGGGGCAGCCACGTCGCGCGGCGCCCGCCGCGAGCGAGCTGACGCTCAACACCAGCGGCTACTACGAGGCGCCCGGCGCCAACGTGCTGGTCTTCTCCAACTGGTATGATGGGCTGTTCGCCGACTCGAAGATCAGCGGCGTCGAGATCATCCAGCAGGACGAGCGGATCGCCACCAACGGCGATGTCCGCCTCGCCGCCACGCCGGGCCAGTGGGATCCGACCGCACGCTTCATCGGGCGCGAGGTCGACCAGCGCAACGGCGCGATCACGGTGACGCTGGAATATCCCGACCAGCACTGGCGCTATCGTATCCGTTCGGAGAAAGCAGGCGGCGCGGTGAAGGTCTCGGTGCTGCTCGACCAGCCGGTACCAGCCGCGCTGGCCGGCCGCGCCGGCTTCAACCTGGAGTTCCTTCCGGCCGCCTATTTCCACCACGGCTATCTCGCCGACGACCGCACCGGCACCTTCCCGCTCTACCCCGCCGACGCGATGACGCGCACGCCCGAGCGCAACGCCGCGAGCGGCCGCGCCGAGGGGCCGGGAGCCGAACCGCAGCCGATCGCCGCGGCGCGCCGCTTCGTGCTCGCGCCCGAGGACGCCGGACGGCGTGTGACGATCGAATCCAGCGAGCCGGTGCAGCTCTATGACGGGCGCAATCAGGCGCAGAACGGCTGGTTCGTGCTGCGCTCGCTGCTGCCGACCGGGAAGACCGGGACGGTGCTGGAATGGACGGTGCGCCCGACCAGCGTGCCGGGCTGGCGTAGGGCGCCGGTGATCGCGCACTCGCAGCTGGGCTACACGCCGGGCGGGAGCAAGGTGGCGACGATCGAGCTCGACCGCGCCGACACGCGCGCGCTCACGCCGCGGCTGCTGCGTGTCGGCAGCGACGGCACGATGACGCCGGTGACGATACCCGCCACCAAGCGTTGGGGCGACTATCTGCGCTATTCCTACCTGCGGCTCGACTTCAGCGCAGTCCGCCAGCCCGGCCTGTACGTGCTCGAATATGGCACCACCCGCACCGCGCCGTTCCGCATCGCCGACGATGTCTATGCCGGCGCGTGGCACCCGACGCTCGATATCTACTTCCCGGTGGCGATGGACCATATGTACGTCAACGAGGGCTATCGCGTGTGGCACGGCGAGGCGCATCGCGACGACGCGCGCCAGGCGCCGGTCAACCACGAGCATATCGACCTCTACGCGCAGGGCCCCACCACCGACAGCAAGTACAAGCCCGGGGAGCACATCCCCGGGCTCAACGTGGGCGGCTGGTTCGACGCGGGCGATTTCGACATCCGCACCCAGTCGCAATACCAGGTGATCCGCTCGATGGTGGACAGCTGGGAGCGCTGGCGCCCGACGCGCGACACCACTGCGGTGGACGAGGCGCGCCGCCGCACCGAGATGCACGTGCCCGACGGCACGCCCGACCTGCTCCAGCAGATCGCACACGGCACGCGGCAGCTGGTCGCGCAGTTCGACGCGGTCGGCCACGCGATCCACGGCATCGTCGAGCCCGACGTGGCGCAATATACGCATCTCGGCGACGCCTCGACCAAGACCGACGGGCTGATCTACGACCCATCGCTGAAGCCCGGCGAGGAGAAGAACGGCCGCAGCGGCATGCCCGACGATCGCTGGGCCTTCACCACCAAGGCGTCCGCGCTCAACTACGGCTCGATCGCCGGGCTGGCCGCGGCATCTCGCGCGCTACAGGGCTCGGATCCGGCGCTGGCCAAGCGTGCGCTCGCGCTCGCCACTGCGACCTGGGCCGAGGAGCAGTCGCATCCGCCCGACCTCTACCAGCACGGCAACACCACGGGCGGCCCGCTCGAGATGGAGCGCTTCTCCGCCGCGGTCGAGCTGCTGCGCGCCACGCGCGACCCGCGCTACGTCACCGCGGTCGAAACGCTGTACCCCGAGGTGGAGAGATGGTTCGCGCCGAGCCTGCGCGACGCGGTCGCGGCCATCCCCTTCATGCCCGCTTCCTACCGGGCGCGGCTGATACCCGCGGTGCGCGCCTATGCGAACGAGGCGGACAAGGCCGCGACCGCCAACCCGTTCGGCGTGCCGATCACCACGGGTGGCTGGGCCGGCAGCGGCACGGTGATGGGCTATGCGCTCAACGCCTACGCGCTGCACAAGGCTTTCCCCGAGATCGTGCCCGCGGACGCGGTCTTCCGCGGCGCCGAGTTCCTGCTCGGTCACCATCCCGGCTCGGACCGCTCGTTCGTCTCGGGGGTGGGGACGCTGTCGAAGGAAGTCGCCTATGGCAACAACCGCGCCGACTTCTCCTTCATCGCCGGCGGCGTCGTCCCCGGCGTGCTCGTGATCAAGCCCGATTTCCCCGAGAACCACGAGGACTGGCCGTTCTTCTGGGGCGAGAACGAATATGTCATCCCCGAGGGCGCGATGTGGATCGAGCTGGCGCAGTCGGTCGACGAGCTCGCGCGCGAGCGGCAGTGAGGCGCCCTACACCGCCGTCCCGCTCGCCGCCGGCGCAGGCGCGGGCACGCGCCGGCGCGATCCCGCGAGCACGGCAGTGGCGAGCAGCGGCAGCAGCCAGATGACACGGCTCTGATAGCGGTCGTGCGGCTTGGAGAAGGCGCCGCACACCGCGGCGTTGAGCAGGATGCCCGCCAGCACGATCGCGACATAGCCGCGCGCGGCCGCCGGCATCGTGTCGCGGCGCGCCAGGCCAAGCGCGAGCAGCGTGGCGAGCGCGAGCAGCGTCACCGGCACGGCGAGCAGGTCGTAATAGCCGCTCGGGAAGTCGCTCTCGGCGGCGCGAGTCGAGTCAAACGCGGCGCGCACCGCCGGAGGCAGCTTATCACGGTTGATCCCGCCCAGCCGCGCGTCGGCGATGTCATCCACCTGCCAGCGCAGCAGCTGCCCGCCGATGTTGCGCAGCGAGGTGCCGATCACCGCGAGCGGCTGGTCGGCCAGCACCGCGAGCACGAAACCGCGCTCCTCGGCGGCGACGCGACGCCGGTCCTCGGGCGGCATGCCCATGAAGCTGCCGCGGCCGCTCGCCCAGAGAAAGGAGTCGCTGTCCTCCGGAATGGAGTCGCGATACTGGCAGAGCGTCAGCGTCGATCCCTCGGCGCAGGCGCGATCGAGATAGTCGCGTCCCGGCCCGTCGGCGATCAGTCGCGCTGCCACGAAGGGCGGTCGCACCGGGGGATAGCCGGTCATCTTGCGCACCGCCGCGCCGAACGCCGCCTCGCCCCCCGCGCCGACCAGTAGCGCCAGCGCGATCGGAGCGAGGCGCAGAGCGGTGCGCCTCCCCAGCCGCCACAGTAGCAGCAGCCCGAGCAGCAGGCCGATCACGAGCAGGTTGCCGCTGTGGAACAGCGCCGCGGCAGCGAGCAGCAGCCACCAGAAGACGCGCTCGCCGCGCACCATCGCGCGCCAGAGGAGCGCGATCTGAGCGGTCGCCAGGATGGCGAGCGGCGCGAAGATGTCGGGCATCAGCAGCGCCACCTGGAGCCCGACGCTGGTCACGAGCGCTACGGCGAGCACCGGCCACAACCGCTCGGGCGCCTCCAGCCGGCCGGCGACTCGGCGCGCGGCGAGTAGCACCGCGGTGGCGGTCACCAGCGCCTGGACGATCGCCACCCACCAGAAGCTGCCGAGCCAGTCGGCGGCGTAGAGCAGCGCGCCGTAATAGACCGAGCGGCCGGACAGCACGACCGGATAATTGCCGGCCGGGGTCGTCGCGGACACCGCCAACTCGCCGCTGCCGGAAGCGGGCGCCTTCGTGGGCGCAGGCACCCCGCTGGCCGCGAGCGCACGCTTGGCATCGTCCGACCAGGCCGAGCTGTGCCCCGTCGCCGCGACCACGGCGGCATCGACCCCGCGGATATAGGTGGTCGTATCGGGAAACTGCAGCACGCCACGGTTCAGCGCCGCCGGCAGCAGCAGCAGCAGCGCGAGCAGCGCGATGAGGCCGGCGAGAACGCCCCGACCTTGCATATGTCCCCCTGGTTGCCCGCCAACCGCTTAGCTCTTCGGGGGTAGCAGGGTCCAGCGGCGATCGGCGCCTGGAACGGGACGGTTTACTCGCGCGCGAAGACGTGCATGCTCTTGGGTACCTCGACGTCGCGCTCGCCCGCGGCGATCCGATAGGCCGCCTCGACCGCGCGGCTCAGCGCGGCGGTGGCGAAGGGCTTGCCGACGCAGCCGATGATCAGGGGATGATCCGCCGCGGTCGGGCAGTTGCCGCTGACGTAGAGGCAGGGCACCCCACGCGCCGAGAGCTCGCGCGCCACGGTGAGGCCGCTGTCATTCTCCGCCAGCCGCACGTCGCACAGAGCGAGATCGATCGTCTCGCGCGCGGCGATCGCCAGCGCCTCGCTCGCGCTCTCCGCCACGCCGACGACGAGGTGGCCCGCCATGGTCAGCGCGTCCTCGACGAGCATCGCGATGATCGCCTCGTCCTCGACCACGAGCAGGCGGAGCGAGCGGGTGTCGGTGTCAGCCTGCATGAGCGAGTGGGAACCTCAGGTGGATGGCGCCGGCCTCCTCGTAGAGGCTGGCGTTGAGCTGGCGCAGCAGCGAGCTGGCGAGCCGGTCGAGCGGCGGCGCGGCCGCCGGCTCCGCCGCGACGGTGATCCGCGCCTCCAGCGTGGCAGCACGACGCGCGACCGCGACGCGGGCGCCGGCACCGTCGCGGCGATCGAGCAGCGCGTGGACCAGGAGCGAGAAGGCGACCGCCTGCTCGATCGGGATCATCACCCGCTCTGCCGCCTCGACGCGCCCGTCACCGCCGGTGGTGAGCTCGACCGCGCCATGCAGGATCTCGACCGCGTCGACCGCGAGCGAGGCGCCGTCGGCCTGGTAGAGCGGGCGGTGCGCCAGCGCGATCAGCTCGAGCCGCTCGGCCACCGCGGTCAGCGCGGGAGGCGCCGGATCGACGCCGCGCAGCTCGTTGTGCACCACCCCGACCACCATCTGGAGATTGTTGCGGACGCGGTGGTTGAGCTCGGCGAGCAGGCCATCGCGCTCGGCGATGTTGCGGCACAGCTCCTCCTCGTGGCGCAGCCGCAGCTTGGCGAGCGCGACGTAATGACACAGCGTGTGGAGCAACTGCAGCTCCTCGGCGGTGAAACACGGGCTGTCGCGACGCCCGAAGCCGAGCGTGCCGAGCAAGCGCTCGCCGTCGAGCAGCGGGGTGCAGGCGTAGCAGTCGAGCCCGATCGAGCGGACGAACGCCAGCTGCGGCGAGTCGGAGCGCTGCACCGCCTCGGCGTGGAGGCGGCGGCGCTCCAGCGCGGCGCAGCCGCACACCGCCTCACCGAGGCGCAGCTCGGCGCCGTCCTGCGCCTGCTGCGCGGTCAGTCCGGCATAGGCCTCGAGCCGCAGCAGGCCGTCGTCGTGGCGGTAGTTGAAGAAGACGTCGAGCCGCAGCTCGGCGCGGATCAGCGCGAACAGCTCGTCGACCATTCGCGCTGGATCGGTCGCGGCGAGCAGCCGGTCGGCCGCCTCCGCGGCGAGCGCGAGATAGCGGCGCGACAGATCGGGCGGCGCCGCGGCGCCGTCTACCGGATATGTGGGTGGGCGCTCGCGCTCGACCTCCGACATCCCGGCTGGTTAGTCCCCGCGTGTATAAATTTACAGGGCAAATCCACTCGCTTAGGTGAATCGCACGCGAGTTACTGACCTACATCGGCGAGGCGTAGAGCGCGTGATGGGTCAGGATGTACAAAGTGCGGCGATCGGCGCCCCCGATCAGCAGTTGGAGCGGCCGCTCGGGCACGTCGATGCGCCTGGTCTCGCTGCCGTCGGGCGCGTAGACGAAGACCTGGCCGTTGGCGACGTAGAGGTTGCCGGCGTCATCGCGCGCCACGCTCTCGCCGCCGCGCTCGGCCACCACCTTTAGGTCGGTCACCTGTCCACCTGAGCCGACGAGGCCGTTGTAGGTGCGGTTCTCCGAGGAATTGGTCAGCGTCACCCGACTACCCGGCGCCGCCCCGACCAGCCCGTAGGAGTCGAGCGTGTCGGACCAGCGCCAGCCGATATGATCGTCCGGCCCCTGGTTCCAGACGCGGAAGGCAGGGAGCACCAGCGAGCCGTCGGGCGAGACATATTCCTGCGGCTTGGCCTCGCCCATCTTGCTGGTGAAGAAATAGGAGATGGGCGGGAACTCGTAGCTCTTCGGGTCGATCCGGTCGGCGAACTCACCGTTCGCCCAGACGTTGACCGGCAGCAGCGTGGCGGCGCCGGGATGCGCGCGCGCCGCGGTCGGGGCGATGACACGCACGTCCTCGGGCTTGGCGGGATCGATGCTGTAGACCGTGCCGTCGCGCCCGGACGAGGACTGGACGAGCAGGTCGCCCGACCGCGCCACCGCCAGGTTGACGGGGTCGAGCGGTGCCTGCGCCACGATCGACAGCCCCTCCTCGCGCGACCAGCCGTGAATGCGGTGGAAGAAGCGATCGATGAAGTAGAGCTTGCCGGCCTTGTCCACCGCGCCGCCCGCGATCGAGTAGAAGCCGTCGGCCAGCTTCTCGACCCCGGGTGACACCGGCACCGCGGAGGCGGTCGCCGCGCTCGTCGCGACGGCGGGCACGTCGAGCCGCGCGAACTCGCGCTCGCGCACCTCCTGCTGGCGCGTCATGTCCTTGATCGCGTTCTCGAACGGATATTTGCTCGCGCGCAGATAGGTGCCGCAGCCCTTGGCGTCGCAGCTGGCGAAACCGCTCTCCGCGTTGACGTGGACGTTGCGGAAGCGGATGTCGCCCGACTGATACAGCTTCACCGCCGCGTCCATCGGCTTGATCGTCCGCGTCACGCGATAGCCGTGGTAATTGGCGAACAGGATGTTGCGCGAATGGTGGATCTCGGTCGAGACCGCGTTAACGCCGTCGCGCACCTCCTGCTCGGTCTGCGGCGCGAGGAATTCCCAGTTCTCGACATGATCGAGCACGATCTCCGCGCGATAATGATGCTCGGCGGAGAGCTCGTAGACGTGCCCCGCGGTCTTGGTGTCTGAGACGTAGAAGCCCGCCGACGCCAGCGTGTTGGGCGACCAGATCGCGGCGAAGGTGCCGCCGCCGCCATCGGTGACCCAGATGCTGGGATGCTGGCCGTCCTGGCGCGCCTGCGGATCGTTGGGCTTGATCACGCTGCCCTTGGTCAGCACCGTCCCGCCGCCGCCCTGGATCTTGACGTCGTTGACCATCGACGCCGCGCCCGCTCGCCACAGCAGCGCGGTGGCACGCGGGTTGACGCTGCCGGTCCAAAGCCCGACCCCGTGGACGATCGCCTTGCCGCCGCGCGCGCTCTCCAGCAGCGCGCGCGCGCCGCCGACACCGGCGTAGTTGGGTGCGTTGTCGGGCAGATAGAGATGGGTGAGGCTGGGGTGCAGCGCGATCAGCACGCTGTCGGGGCGCAGCCTGAGCGTGTCTGTGACGCGATAGCGCCCCATCGGCAGGTACAGCACGCGATGCGTGTCGATCGCGCGCTGCAGCGCAGCGGTGTCATCGGTGGTGTCGTCGCCCTTGACGCCGAGCGTGCGGACGTTGACCCACTGGCTGACCGGGGGCAACGCGGCGATCGCCGGTGCCGATCCGCGCGGCGCGCGGGAGAGTGGGGCGATATCGATCGTGGTCGCGGTCTTGCCGATCTCGCCGAGGCCGGCGAGCGCGAGGCCGTGCGAGAAGTCGGCGACCTGGTAGCGCTTCCCCTTGCCCGCGATCGTCCGCCCGCTGTCGCGGAAGCGCGCGAACACCGGCGTGTCGCTCGCCACCGCATGGTCGAAGCCGATCTGGGTGAAGACGCTGCTCTCCTCCGAGATCACCACCGCTGCCTGGCTAACGCGCTCGAAGCGCACGTCCTTGCCCCACAGGGAATCGGACCAGCCGCGATCGATGTCGATGCCGATCGGCGTGTCGCGGATGGCGACATTGACCAGCGTGAGATCGACCTCATGCTCGCGGATCGCGGCGTCGCGCTGGCCTTCGAATTCGGAGTCGATCAGCGTGAACTGCCACGCCGGCGAAGTCTTCTCGCTCAGGATGCCGTAACGCCCGCCGTAGAAGCGCAGGTCCTCGAACTCGTTGCCCGCCTGATAGACGCCCGCCAGCGCCGAGCCGAGATGAAAGTCGGCGTGGCGGACATAGCCGTGCTGCGCGACGCGGAAGCGCACTGCCACCGCACCCTCGTTGCCCGCGCCGACACGGAAGTCGATATTGGCGATCGCCGAGTAGAAGGTGCTCGACGTCGCGTCATAGACGGTGGGATCGAACGGCACCGTGGTGGGCGGCGGCACCGCGACCTTGCCGACGCGATACTGGTCCTCGCCGGTGAAGGCGAGCATCGCCGCCACGCCGCTGCCGAACCCGGGAGTCGAATCGCCTAGCATGATCTCGGGCCGGGTCTTGCCGACACCGAAGATCCGCACCGCGGGTCGCACCAGGATCGTGCGCGTGATGCGGTAGCGGCCCGAGGGCAGGAAGACGATGCCGCCGCTCCCGCTCGCCGCGGCCTGGTCGATCGCCTGCTGGATCGCGGCGCTGTCGTCGGCGCGCCCGTCGCCGACGCCGCGAACGGTGATCGCGCGCGGGTCGTCAGGCTGGGTGAGATAGACCGAGGTCGAGCGCGCCGTTGCGGGCACCGCCGTTCCCGCCGCCAGCGCCATCGCCGCGGCGCCCAGCCACCTTTTCGCCCGCATCACGCGCCTCCCGTTTTCTCGTTGTTTTACTGGTATTTACTGGGCAATCGCCCGGCGCGCTAGCCGGCGTGAGCGGCCAGCGCCTCGGCCACCACCGCCACCTGCGTGCGATTGCGAACGTTGAGCTTGCGCATCAGCGCGGTCATGTGCGCCTTCACCGTCGCCTCGGCGATGCCTAGGTCGAAGGCGATCTCCTTGTTCAGTCGCCCCGAGCGCACGCCGCGCAGCACCTTCACCTGCGTCGGGGTGAGATGCGCCAGCGTGGCAACGCCGCTGGTCGGTACATCAGGGATAGCGCCCGTCGTCATCCTGCTCCTCCTTCGCGGTCGTCGCCGCGCCCTTATCGGCTCATCCATCCGCAATCGGTTGGACAGCTTTGTTCGATATGAGCTCTTTTTTTCCTGTCAGGCAAGGCAATTTGCTCCAGTAGCGGCAAACCTGTCTGACAGGCATCGTCCTCGCCACGATGGCTGCGCTAGGTTATGCCAGTTGCGAGGAGAGGAGCGTGAGCGAGGGACGGCTGACCGATCGCGCCTATGCCGCGATCGTGCGAATCATCAACGACGAGGCGCTGGCGGTCGGCGACCGGCTGCCGTCCGAGGCGCGTCTGGCCGAGAGCTTCGGCATGTCGCGCGCGATCGTGCGCGAGGCGCTCGCGCGGCTGGCATCGGACGGGATCACCGAGGCGCGACGCGGCGCCGGCTCCTATGTCAAGCGTCGCCCCTCGGCGCGGCTGGACACGCACATGCCGATGGACACCTTGGCCTCGGCGATGGGCACCTATGAGGTGCGGTTCGTGCTCGAGGCCGAGGCGGCGCGACTGGCGGCGCAGCGCCGCTCGCCCGCGCAGATGGAGGCGATCGAACGCGCTTTGGCCGCGCTGCGCGCGGCGCTGCTCTCCAACGCGCCGGCACACGACGAGGACTGGCGGCTGCACCGCGCGATCGTGGAGGCCACCGCCAACGCGTCCTTCCCGCTGGTGTTCGACCAGCTGCTCGACGGCGTGATGCGCGTGCTGCGCGCGGGCGTCGACATCTCGCGCTCACGCCCCCCCGCCGTGATCGGCGCGATGATGGAGGAGCATGACGCGATCGTCGACGCGATCCGCGCGCAGGACGCCGACGGCGCCGCGCTGGCGATGCGCTGGCATCTGTCGCAGGGAAGACGACGGCTGATGCCGTGAGCTTCTGAATTCTTCCCGGCACGGGGAAGATCGGCCTCGCTTCCGCGCCTCACCCCAGCCCTAGCCAGGCGCGCACCGCCGCCACCAGCTCCTCGGGCGGGCGCGTCGAGTCCAGCGTCAAGGCCCGCTCGTCCGCGGTGGGCGGCTCGAGCGTGGCGAGCTGGCTGTCGAGCAGCGCGACCGGCATGTAATGGCCCGACCGGGTCGCCATCCGCTGCGCGATCGTGTCATGGTCGAGCGCGAGCAGCACGAAGGCGGGACGCAGCCCCGAGGCGGCGCCGAGCCGCTCGCGATAGGCGCGCCGCAGCGCCGAACAGGCGGCGACCGCACGACCTCGCTCACGCGCAGCGTCGCCGAGGGCTGCGCCGAGCCGATCCAGCCAGGGCCAGCGATCCTCGTCGGTGAGCGGGTGACCGTCCCGCATCTTCGCGACATTGGCTGACGAATGGTAGGTGTCGCCTTCCAGCATCGGGCAGGCGAGCGCGTGCGCGAGCGCGGTGGCGAGCGTGGTCTTGCCGGTGCCGCTCACACCCATCACCACGATCGCGAGCGACGCCGCGCCCTCGCCCCTGACCGCCTGTCCGATCGCGTGCAATGCTCACCCCGTTGATCCGTTCGGCCCGGTCGACCGCCCCTGTCGTGCTATCCCGCGTCCGCGGCGACTTGGCCAGCGCGACCTTGGTCGGCGTCCGCCCCCGCCGCGACTTTGGTCGTAGATGATGCTGCGGCACCGATCGATTATAGCGCCGCGCAGCGAACAGCGGCACCGCAGCGACGGCGCGGGCCCTTCTCAGGGGATGGATGATGATCACGGTCAAGCGCTCACACTTCGCCAGCCGTTTTGGTAACGCTACCAGTATCGCGGCGCTGGCGATTGTCCTCGTTGCCGCACCCGCCGCGGCGCAGGTCCAGCCGCCAGCGGGCGACGTGCCCGCCACCGCGACCGGCCCGGGTTCTACCACCCCCGACACGTCGATCACGCCGGCCGACCAGGCCAGCGAGCAGGCGCCGGTGGCCGGCTCCGACATCATCGTCACCGGCTCGCGCATCACCGCGAGCGGCTTCAACGCGCCGACGCCCACCACCGTGGTCGGCGAGGAGCAGATCGCGCGCAACGCGCAGCCCAACATCTTCAACACTATCGCGCAATTGCCCTCGCTTCAGGGTTCGACCGGCGCGGCGACGGGCACGTTCAGCACCTCGAGCGGCACGCAGGGGCTCAGCTCCTTCTCGCTGCGCGGTCTGGGCACGATCCGCACGCTCACCCTGCTCGACGGGCAACGCGTCGTCGGCGCCAACGTCACCGGCGTGCCCGACATCAGCCAGTTCCCGCAGCTGCTCATCAAGCGGGTCGACATCGTCACGGGCGGCGCCTCCGCCTCCTACGGCTCGGACGCGGTCGGCGGCGTCATCAACTTCGTCACCGACACGCGCTTCGAGGGGTTCAAGGCCAACGCGCAGACCGGCGTCACCACCTATGGCGACGGCGGTCAGGTGCTGCTCCAGGCCGCGGCGGGGCATGCCTTCGCCGACGACCGGCTCCACCTCGTCGTCAGCACCGAATATGCCAAGGACCAGGGCGTCGGCCCGGGCGACTTCGGCGAGGATCTCGCCGGCAGCCGCGACTGGTATCGCGCCACCACGCTGGTCGACACCGGCATCCGCAACAACGGCAACCCACAATTCCTCTACCGCGACCACGGCCAAGCCTATCAATACACCAAATACGGGCTGATCTCGGCCGGCCCGCTGCAGGGCACCGCGTTCGATGCCAACGGCAATCCGGTGCCGTTCAATTACGGCTCGAACGGCGTGCCATCCAAGACCGCGGGCGGCAGCGTGATCGGCTGTTATGTCGGCTTCTGCGTCGGCGGCGACCAGTCGGGCCATGTCGGGTCGGGCACCTCGCTCCAGTCGGGTCTGGAGCGGATCAACGCTTATACCCGCGTCGGCTTCGACGTGACGCCCGACATGGAATTCTACGTCACCGCCAATATCGCGCAGGTGAAGAGCAACAACCAGCCCAATCCGGGCGCCGCGCGCACCGGTCTGACGATCCAGTGCGCCAACCCCTATCTGCCCGCCTCGATCGCGGCCGGATGCGCCGCAAACAACATCACCAGTTTCTCTTATGGCCTGAGCAACGCGATCCTGCCCAACATCAAGGTCAACACCGATCGCCGCCAGTATCGCTTCGTCGGCGGGCTGAAAGGCAAGGCGGACCTGTTCGGAGACGACTGGACGTACGACCTCTATTACGAGCACGGCATCAACATCACCGACATCAACGTCGACAACATCAGCATAAACCGCCGCTACGATCAGGCGATCAACGCCGTCCGCCTGAACGGCGAGATCGTCTGCGCCAATCCGGTAGCGCGCGCGCAGGGCTGTCGCCCGATCAACATCTTCGGCAACTTCCAGCCGTCACCCGAAGCACTGGCCTATATCGTCCCCGAGAACGGCCCGTTCCAGCATACCCGGCAGACGCAGGATGCCGCGGGCGCGAGCATCTCGGGCACGCCGGTCGATCTCTGGGCGGGGCCGCTCGCGATCGCGATGGGCGTCGAGTACCGCAAGGAAGCCTATCGTGTGCGCGCCGACCCCTATGGCGCGGGCGTGACCGACCTCAGCCCGAACTCGGCGCTCTACCCCGCCGACCCGATCCTCAACGCCACCGACGGCAGCAACTGGTACGCGGGCAATTACAAGAACGGTCGCGGCAAGTATGACGTGGTCGAGAGCTTCGTCGAGCTCAACCTGCCGCTGCTCGACTCGGCCGCGCTAGGGAAAGCGAACGTCAACGTCGCGGGCCGGTCGACGCGCTACTCCACCTCGGGCGTGATCTACGCGTGGAAGATCGGCGGCACCTGGGAGACGCCGATCGACGGCTTCCGCCTGCGCGCGGTGACGTCGCGCGACGTGCGCGCGCCCAACCTCTCGGAGCTGTTCGCCGCGCCGGTCACCACCACGGTGCCGAACTTCACCGACCCGCGCCCGACCGCGGCCAATCCGAATGGCCAGCAGGTGCTGATCATCCAGAACACGATCGGCAATGCTGCACTTCGCCCGGAGACGGCGCGCAGCACGGAGCTGGGCGCGGTGCTGTCGCAGCCGAGCTGGGCACCGGGGCTGAGCCTGTCGTTCGACTATTACAAGATCAAGGTGAAGGACGTCGTCTCCAGCCTGTCGGCGCAGCAGATCGTCAACCTCTGCGTGGTGTCGAACATTCCCGATACGTGCGGCGCCTTCAACCTCGACGGCGACTCCAAGTTCGTCAACGTCCAGTCGTTCAACCTCGCCTCGATCGACACCGACGGGTTCGACATCGAGGCCAGCTACCAGTGGCGCAACCCGCTCTCGCTCGGCGGCAGCTTCACCATGCGCGCCTTGGCGACGCACGTGATCAAGTTCGTCACCGATCCCGGCCTGCCGGGCACGGTGCCGGTCGATACCGCCGGCGCCAACTCGGGCGCGACGCCCGACTGGAAGCTGCTCGCGATCCAGACCTACGAGAACGACAAGTTCAATCTCACCTTGCAGCAGCGCTGGTTCAGCAACGGCGTGATCGGCAACCAATATGTCGTCTGCGACCCCGGCACCTGCCCGGTATCGACGACAGCCAACCCGACGATCGACTATAATCGCATGAAGGGCGCCTTCTACTTCGACATCGGCGGCGGCGTGAACGTCACCAAGGAGGTGAGCATGTACTTCAAGGTCGACAATCTGTTCGACCACGATCCTGAGCCCTCGCCGCAGACCAATACCGGACTAGACGTCAACCCGGCGCTGTACGACACCCTGGGGCGCATCTACCGCGTCGGGGTTCGCGCGCGGTTCTGAGGTCGTAGGGGGCTCCTACCCGCTCCACTGTTCCCCGGCGAAGGCCGGGGTCCAGTCGGGCGGACCATCATGAGTGACACTGCCGTAATCAACTGGACCCCGGCCTTCGCCGGGGACCGGTGCTTCGGCGAACGCGCTTGTTCCTACGCTGTCTGCTCCCGCGCCCAGCCCGCCGCGGCCGGCTCCAGCGTCGCCAGGAACGCCCGCGCGCTGTCGCGATACTCGGCCCGCCGCGCTTCGTCGAACCGCCGCCACGTCGCATAGACGTTGCGCATCCGCGGGTTGCGCGCGAAGCGCTGCTCGTGGCGCGCGACGAAGTCCCAGTAGAGCGCGTTGAACGGGCACGCCCCCTCGCCCGTCTTCTGCTTCACGTCGTAGCGGCACCGTCCGCAATAATCGGACATGCGGTCGATATAGGCGCCGCTCGCGACATAGGGCTTGGACGCGATCACCCCGCCGTCGGCGAACTGGCTCATCCCGACCACGTTGGGCAGCTCGACCCATTCGTAGGCGTCGAAATAGACCACCAGGAACCAGTCCGAGATCGCCGCCGGCGCCACCCCCGCGAGCAGCGCGAAATTACCGAGCACCATCAGCCGCTGGATGTGGTGAGCATAGGCCTCGCGCCGGGTCTGGTCGACCGCCTCGGCGAGGCAGCGCATGTCGGTCTCGCCGGTCCAGTAGAAGTCGGGCAGCGGGCGCGTCGCGTCCAGCGCGTTGCGCTCGGCGAAGGCGGGCATGTCCCACCAGTACATCCCGCGCATATATTCGCGCCAGCCGATGATCTGGCGGACGAAGCCCTCGACCGAGTTGATCGGCGCGCGCCCGCGCGCATAGGCGCGCACCGCCGCCTCGCACACCTCCACGGGCCCGAGCAGCCCGAGGTTGAGGCACAGCGACAGGCTGGAGTGGAACAGATAGTCCTGCCCCGCGACCATCGCGTCCTGGTAACGGCCGAAATCGGGCAGTGCCTCGTCGACGAACTGGTCGAGCGCCTG
Organism: Sphingomonas citri; assembly: GCF_019429485.1. Taxonomy (GTDB): domain Bacteria; phylum Pseudomonadota; class Alphaproteobacteria; order Sphingomonadales; family Sphingomonadaceae; genus Sphingomonas; species Sphingomonas citri. The sequence continues at coordinate 167,093 of NZ_JAHXZN010000002.1, forward strand.
CAAGGCCTGTGCGCGGGTGACCGGCAGCGCGAACGGCTCCAGCGCGCCGAAATGATCGCCGAACCGCTCGGCCACCAGCGCGAGCACCTCGCGCGTCGTCTCATCGGGCGCGAAGCGCAGCGGTGCGGGATAGTTGCGCCCGGCGGTCGGGCCGGCGCGATTGTCGTGGTCGAAGTTCCACTGGCCGCCCTCGGGTTTGCCGTCGGCGGTCATCAGCAGCCCGGAGCGGCGGCGCATCTCGCGGTAGAAGAACTCCATCCGCCTCTCGCGCGAGCGCTGCGCCCAGGCGAAGAAGTCGGGCAGCGGGCAGACGAAGCGGTCGTCCTCGAGGATCTCGACCGGCAGTGCGGTGCGCGCGGCCCAGCCGTCCTGCGCCTGGCGGACGCGATACTCGCCGCCCGCGACGGTGCGGATTGCGCTTGCGCGGTGGCGCCGGGCGGCGCGGGCGACCTCGCCAGTGAAGCTCTGCGTGTTGCCGCGCGCGTCGAGCGCGACATAGTCGACCGTCCAGCCGTCGTCGCGAAGCGCTGCCGCGAAATGACGCATCGCCGAGAAGATCAGCGCGATCTTCTTCTGGTGATGGCGCACATAGGTGGCCTCGTCCCACACCTCCATCATCAGCACGACCGCACGCGTGCGATCGACGTCGCGCAGGCTGGCGAGCGTGGGCGTGAGCTGGTCGCCCAGCAGCGGGATCAGCAGCGTCATGCCAGCGCCAACGCGCGGAGAGCAGGAAGGCAACGTGGGTTAGGTGCGAGAATAGGGGCGCATCTTCGCCATCGTTATCTCGACCCCTCCTCAACGTCATCCCCGCGGAAGCGGGGATCCAGACACGCTGACGCTTACGATAGAGCCGCCACGCCAGCGTCTATGGATCCCCGCCTGCGCGGGGATGACGGAGGAGAATGGGTCTAAACCGCGGCGCCTAGGCCGCCACCCTCACCAGATCTTCACCCGATCCTTGGGCGCGAGATACAGCTTGTCGCCGGGCTTGACCCCGAAGGCGTCGTACCAGGCGTCGACGTTACGGACGATGCCGTTGACGCGGTAGAAGGCGGGCGAGTGCGGGTCGGTCAGCAGCCGCGCGCGCAGCGCGCCCTCGCGGATCTTGCTCCGCCACGCCTGAGCGTAGGCGAGGAAGAAGCGCTGGTCGCCGGTCAGCCCATCGATCACCGGGGCCTTGCCGTGCTCGGCCTGGTAGCGCTGGTACGCCGAATAGGCCGCTTCGATCCCACCGAGGTCGCCGATGTTCTCGCCCAGCGTCAGCGCGCCCTTCACCTTCACGCCCGGGATCGGCTCATATTGGTCGTACTGGCCGACCAGCACGCCGGTGCGCTTGGTGAAGGCCTCGCGGGTCGCGGGCGTCCACCAATTCTCGAATTTGCCCGAGGCGGAGAACTGGCTGCCCTGGTCGTCGAAGCCGTGACCCATCTCGTGCCCGATCACTGCGCCGATCGCACCATAGTTCACCGCCACGTCGGCCTTGGGATCGAAGAAGGGCGGCTGCAGGATCGCGGCGGGGAAGGTAATCTGGTTCGCCAGCGGGTCGTAATAAGCGTTCACGGTCTGCGGCGTCATGCCCCACAGGCTGCGATCGACCGGCTTGGGGAAGCGGCTGAGGTCGAGCTGATGGTCGAACTCGGCCGCGCGCATGTTGTTGCCCAGCGGATCGCCGCGCACGACCTTGAGTGAAGAATAGTCGATGTACGTCGCGGGGTGTCCGGTGCGCGGCTCGAACGCCGCCAGCTTGGCCAGTGCGGCCTGCTTGGTCGCGGCGTCCATCCAGCTGTTGCCCTCGATCCGCTCACGATAGGCGCCGCGCAGGTTCTTGATCAGCTCGGCCATCTTGGCCTCGCTCTCGGGCGGGTAGAAGCGCGCGACATAGATCTTGCCGACCGCCTCGCCCATCGCGCCGTTGACCAGCGCCACGCCGCGCTTCCACCGCGCGCGCTGCTCGGGCTGGTCGCTCAGCGTTCTGCCGTAGAAGGCGAAGCTGGCGTCGTCGAACGCCTTGGGCAGCACCGCGGCCTGGCTCGAGGCGAGGCGGAACTTCATCCAGTCCTGCCAGGTGCTCACCGGCGTCGCCGCGAAGATCTTGCCCAGCGCGGTCAGCGCGGTGTCGTCGCTGACGATCAGCACCGGCTGGTTGCCGTAGCCCGCCGTCGTTTCCATCGCCGCGAAATCGAACTCGGGCGCGAGCGCGCCGCGCTGCGCGACCGTCATCGGCTTGAGTATCTTGGCGAGGTCGCGCTGCTCGACGGGCGACCATTGCACCTTCGCCATCGCGGTCTCCAGCGCGACGATCCGGTCGGCGCGCGCGGCCGCGTCGCCGATCCCGGCGAGCGTCAGCACCTGCTCGACGTAGCGGCGGTAGGCGGCGCGATAGGCGTCGTATTTGGCGCCGGGCAGCAGGTAATAGTCGCGCCCGCCCATGCCGAGCGAGCCCTGCCCCCAATTGGCGACGTAGCGCGTCGGGTCGGACGGGTCGGGCAGCTGGCCGATCTCGACCGGAGAGGCATAGCCGACGGTGGCGAACAGGCGCTGGAGCTGGGCACGGTCATGCGCGGCGTCGATCTTGGCGAAATAGGGCTTGAGCGGCGCGGTGCCGGCGCGCTCGATCGCGGCCTGGTCCATGAAGCTGGCGTAGAGCGCGCCGATCTGCGGCGCCGCCGGACCGATCGCAGTGGGATCGCTGGTCGCTTCCTCGAGGATGCGGCGGACCTGGAGCTCGGCCTCGTCGCTCAGCACTACCGCGGGGCCGGCTGACTGGCGGTCGGCCGCGATCGGCGTGGTCTTGTCCCAGTGGCCGTTGGCGTAGGTCCAGAAATCGTCGCCCGGCTTCACCGCCTTGTCGCGCGCGGTCAGGTCGACGCCGAACGCACCATAGCGCGGGCCGTTCGCCGCGGCGGTGGTGGTCGGTGCGGGCGCCGTCTGCGCCGCCGTCGGGGTCGCGGCGAGCGAGGTAACGAGAGAGAGTCCCAGCAGGATCTTCGAAGTCATCGGGGCAGGCGTCCTCATCGAGTCACTGTGTGACTCGATTAAGGCACCACGATGCGGCGCGCAATCGCGCGCGGCCAGCCAGGGTCATCCGCCGCAACATCTTCAATTTGCGGCTGAACCCTGGCCGCTGCGGCTCGTTCGCCTGGGGTGGCGCTCGCGACCGACCTTCCCCGCCCCGTCGTCTGGCGTCCGCGCCGGCTGCTGATCACGCGCGCCGCGCGCGGCTTCGCCCACGGCCGAGCGATCGCCGCGCGCGCGGGTGCCGCGGGCGTCGACGTGATCGAGTTGCCCGGTGACCGGCTCGCGCTCGACCTGCCGGACGACCCGCGCCGCGCCTATGCCGCGGCGAAGGCGACGCTGGCGGTGACCGTCGCGCCGCCCTCCAAGCGGCGGCTCCAGCCGATCGCGCCCAGCGCCGACTGGCGCGTCGACCTCGCCGAGGGCTGTCCGGCGCATTGCAGCTATTGCTATCTCGCCGGCTCGCTGCAGGGGCCGCCGATCACGCGGGTCTACGCCAATCTCGAGGAGATACTGGCGGTGCTGCCCGATCATCTCGGGCGCGGCACGGTCACCTCGCGCCAGCGCGCCCGCGCCGGCGAGGGCACCACCTTCGAGGCGTCCTGCTACACCGACCCGCTCGCGCTGGAGCCCCTGACCGGCTCGCTCTCCGCCGCGATCGCCTGGTTCGGCCGCTGGCAGGCCGAGGCGCAGCTGCGTTTCACCACCAAATTCGCCGATGTCGCGCCGCTGCTCGCGCTCGACCACGGCGGCCGCACGCGGATGCGCGCCTCGATCAACCCGCCCGCCTTCGCACGCTTCGAGGGCGGCACCGCGCCCGTCGCGGCGCGGCTGAGGGCGCTGCGGCAGATGGCGGACGCGGGCTATCCCGTCGGGCTCACCATAGCGCCGATCATCGCCGCGCCGGGCTGGGAGAGTGCCTATGGCACGCTGATCGACGATGCCGCCGCCGCGCTGGCGGGCGCGCCAGGGCTCGACCTCACCGTGGAGCTGATCACGCACCGCTACACCGCCACGTCGCGCGCGGTGCTGGAGAGCTGGTATCCGGGCTCGTCGCTCGACATGAGCGGTCAGGATCGTGCCACCAAGCGGACCAAGTTCGGTGGCGAGAAGCAGGTCTATGACGCCGCGACGATGCGCGCCCTGCGCGCCTTCTTCGAGGCGAAGCTGGCGACGGCGCTGCCCATGGCACGGCTGCTCTACTGGACATGACGGTCTGGTTCACCGCCGATACGCATTTCGGCGACCACCGCACGATCAACATCTGGCGGCGTCCGTTCCGCGACGTGGCGGCGATGGACGCGCTGCTGGTCGAGCGCTGGAACGCCACGGTCGCGCCCGCGGACACGGTCTGGCACCTCGGCGATGTCGCGCGTCGCGCCGACGCGGTGGCGCCGCTGCTGGCCCGGCTGAACGGGACCAAGCACCTGCTGCGCGGCAACAACGATCCTGCCGCGACGCTCGCCGCACCGGGCTGGGCGAGCGTCGGCGACTATGCCGAGCTCGAGCTCGACGGACGCAGGCTGGTACTCGGCCATTATCCCTTCCGCAGCTGGAACGGGCAGCACCGCGGCGCGATCAACCTGCACGGCCACAGCCATGGCCGGCTCGCGCCGATGAAGCGGCAGCATGACGTCGGCGTCGACGTGCACGATTTCGCGCCGGTCATGCTCGATCAGCTGCTCACCCCGCCACCTCGCAACCGGCGCTCGCCCTCCTTATCTAAGCCGGGAACGGAGGTTGCATGACGGACTATCGCAAGACCGACGAGGCGATCGCGCGGCTCACGCCGGAGCAGTATCGCGTCACCCAGCAGAACGGCACCGAGCGGCCAGGCACCGGCGAGCTGCTCTACAACAAGGAGCCGGGCATCTACGTCGACGTGGTCTCGGGCGAGCCGCTGTTCGCCAGCGCGGATAAGTATGAGTCGGGCTGCGGTTGGCCCAGCTTTACGAAGCCGGTGGAGCCCGCCAATGTCGCCGAGCTGGTCGATCGCTCGCATTTCATGACCCGCACCGAGGTGCGCTCGGCGCATGGCGACAGCCACCTTGGCCACGTGTTCGATGACGGTCCGCGCGATCGCGGCGGGTTACGCTACTGCATCAACTCGGCGTCGCTCCGCTTCGTCCATCGCGACGACATGGAGGCGGAAGGTTATGGCGCCTACCTGCCGCAGGTCGAGGACGTTCGCTGACGCTGGCGTGTCGGCGTGCTCACCACAGCACGCCGTTCTCAGGAGTCATCGGCTCGGGCGCTTCCTCGCCGATCGACTGAAGCAGGTCGATCTCGATCGTGCGGCACATCGCGGACAGCGGTAGGTCGTGGACGGTATTGGCGAACGGGTCGACCAAGTCGTCGCCGATCGCCAGCACCGCCAGGAACATCAGCCCCGCCACGGTCGAGCCCAGCGGTGTGGCGAAGCCCAGCGTCTCGACCAGGCCGATCGGCAGCAGGATGCAGAACAGATGGGTGAACACCATCGGGAAAAAGCGATATTGATTTGGTAGCGGCGTGTTCTTGAGCCGCTCCATGCCACCCTGCGCGTTGGCGATATCGATCAGCACGCGCTCGATGGAGGCCTGCTGGATCGTATCGATCCAGCCGTTCGCGCGCGCCAGGTCGATCCGCCGGCCGGTGCCGTCGACGATGCCATTGGCGATGTTGGTGCGCGACAGCGCGAAATCCGCCTCCCCCTTGGAAAGGAAGCGTAGCACCTCGTCGTCGGCCTTCTGCTTGCGCAGCTGACAGCGCAGCGCGTTCACATAAGCGATCTGGCGCAGCACGATCGTGCGCTTCATGTCGCGCCCGTCCGGGTCGGGGAGGAAGTTGCGGGCGGCGCGCGCGAGATTGCGGCTGGCGTTGATCATCAGTCCCCACAGCGAGCGCCCCTCCCACCAGCGCTGGTAGGCCGAGTTGCTGCGAAAACCCAGGAACAGCGCCAGCGCCGAGCCGAACAGCGTCAGCGGCAGCTCGGGCGCCTTGAACGGCAGGACGTAATAGGTGACCGTCACGATCACGTCCCAGATGAACAGCAGGGTCAGCGGCTTCCAGACTTCGCGCACGATCTGAGTGAGGCGGGGAACGGCGGTAACGATCATGCCGCGCTAACGCGCGTTAGGCGGGGCCGTTGCACGTACGAAACCAAATGTTACAGATCCGAGCGAGGCGGAAACCGCTCGCTGCGCGCGAGACCCGGTCGGGCCGCGTCGTGCTCCGGCGCGTGACGCCTCTGGGAGCCTCCATCCACAGGAGCACACGCCTCACCCCACCAAGGCGCGATCGCGCAGTCCGCGCCAGACGCGCAGCGCCTGCACTGTCTCGACCACGTCGTGGACACGCAGCAGCTGCACGCCCGCCTCGGCGCCCTTGAGCGCGAGCGCGACCGAACCGCCGAGCCGCTGTTCCACCGGCGCCTCGTTGCTGAGCGCTCCGATCAGCCGCTTGCGGCTCGCAGCCAGCATCACCGCGCAGCCGAGGCCGTGGAACATCGCCAGGCCGTTCAACAGCGCGAGATTGTCCGCGAGCGACTTGCCGAAGCCGATGCCGGGGTCGACGATCACGCGGGCACGATCGACCCCGGCGGCGACCACCGCCTCCACCCGCGCCTCGAGCCAGTCGAACACCTCACCGACCACGTCGTCGTACGTCACGCGGCCGTGCCCGCCCGCCTTCGGATCGGGCGAGTGCATTAGGATCACGGGCGCGCCGCTGCGCACCACCACGTCGAGCGCGCGCTCGTCCCACAGCAATGCCGACACGTCGTTGACGATACCCGCGCCGGCGGCGAGTGCCGCCTCCATCACCGGCGCCTTGCGCGTGTCGACCGACACCAGCGCGCCGGCGCGGGCGAGCCGCTCCACTACCGGCGCGACGCGGCGCGCCTCGTCCTCCTCCCAGACGAGCGCGGCGCCGGGCCGGGTCGACTCGCCGCCGACGTCGATCAGCGCGGCGCCCGCCCCCGCCATCGCCATGCCCGCCGCGGCCGCGGCGGCCGGGTCGTCCCGGTGCGCGCCACCGTCGGAGAAGCTGTCGGGGGTGACGTTGAGGATCGCGGCGACCTGCGGCTGATCGAGCCGCAGCACGCGCTCCCCCAGCGCCAGCGGCGCGCGCGGCGACGTGAAGCGCGCGTGGAGCAGCGCGGCGCGATCGCCGAGCCCCGCCACGTCGGCGACAGGGACGACCCGGAGCGGCCCCTCGCCGCTGATCTCATAGGCGGCGAACCACTGCAGCCCGCCGGCGAGCCGCACGACGGCGCCGTCAGGATAGGCGAACGGCGCGTCGACGAAGTGGACGGGGCGGAGGCGCATCGGTCGGACCTTCTGCTGGGCGGGTGGCGCCTGCTAGCGCGGTTAACGACGACGCCCAAGCGGCGGCAGTCAAGATGACCCTCCCCTGTAAGGAGAGGTGGCGCGAACAGCGCGACAATGGGGTGTCGCCGCTGGCGAACGTCCCGCACCTCACCACCGGCGTCACCCCTCCGTCAGGCTTCGGCCTACCACCTTCCTTTGCAGGGGAGGATCGCCAACCCTCTATCCAAAAACTTACGGCTGCGTCGCCAGCAGGTACGTCTGGCGCACGCGGTCGATCGGCTCGAGCACGCCGTCCACCTCGCGGTGCCAGAAGGTCCAGCCGTTGCACGCAGGCGCCTGCTGCACGGTCGCGCCCACCTTATGGATCGAGCCGCTCGCGCCACACGCGCTCGCCAGCGAGCCGTCCGCGCGCACCGTCGCGCTGTGCCGCCGCTTGGCGTCGACCAGCACGGTGCCGGGCGTGAGGTAATTGTTCTCGACCAGCACGCCGAACGCCACCTTGGGTGCGCCGCGCGGACTCTGCATCGTCGCCAGCGCCGATTCGTCGAGCGGCAGCGCGGCGGCGATCCGCTCCGCCGCGGCGTCGATATAGGCCAGCTCGCGCTCGATCCCGATCCAGCGACGCCCCAGCCGCTTGGCCACCGCGCCGGTGGTCCCGGTGCCGAAGAAGGGGTCGAGCACGACGTCGCCCGGCTTGGTGCAGGCGAGCAGGATGCGATAGATCAGCGCCTCGGGCTTCTGCGTCGGGTGCACCTTCACCCCGCCCTTCTTGAGCCGCTCCTGCCCGCCGCAGATCGGGAACTCCCAGTCGGAGCGCATCTGCAGCTCGTCGTTCAGGGTCTTCATGCTGCGATAGTTGAAGGTGTATTTGGCCTTCTCACCCTTCGACGCCCAGATCAGCGTCTCGTGCGCGTTGGTGAAGCGCGTGCCGCGAAAATTCGGCATCGGGTTGGCCTTGCGCCACACGATGTCGTTGAGGATCCAGTAGCCCAGGTCCTGCACCGCGGCGCCGACCCGGAAGATGTTGTGGTAGCTGCCGATTACCCAGATCGTGCCGTCGTCCTTGAGGATCCGGTGCGCCTCCGCCAGCCAGGCGCGCGTGAAGGCGTCATAGGCGGCGAAGGTGTCGAACTTGTCCCAGTCGTCGGTCACCGCGTCGACGTGGCTGCCGTCGGGGCGGAACAGCTCGCCGCCGAGCTGGAGGTTATAGGGCGGGTCCGCGAAGACCATGTCGACCGACTTGGCCGGCAGCGCGCGCATCGCCGCGATACAGTCGCCCATCACGATCTGGTCGAGCGGGAGCGGCGATTCTGCCAGCTCCGCCGCGCGCTGCGACCGCGCGACCTTGTCCATCACCCCCATCGATCAGCTCCCCTTTGCCCGCGCAAGAGGCCGCCGAAACGCCGCTCCGTCAAGCCGGCTTTTACCACGCGACTCGCGGACCAAAGCCGAGTCGCTAGCGGAACAACATGAGTCCGTTTCCATATGTTGAGTCACCCGCGGCGGCGTTGACTCGATATGTTGTGGTGTGACGAAAAAGACTCAGAACGGCAGAACCGACTGCGCGACGGGGGCGAAGCTGCGGCGATGTAGCGGCGACGGTCCGTGCTCGCGCAGTGCGCGCAGGTGCGCGGGGCAGCCATACCCCTTGTTCGAGTGCCAGCCGTACTGCGGGTGTGATTCGGCCGCGGCGATCATGATCTGGTCGCGCGTATGCTTGGCGACGATCGAGGCGGCGGCGATCGAGCGGCTCTGCGCGTCGCCGCCGACGATCGCGGTGGCGGCATAGCCCCAACGCGGCAGCCGGTTGCCGTCGACCAGCACGTGCCCGGGCACGTCGCCCAGCGCGCGCGCCAGCTCGTCGACCGCGAGCGTCATCGCCTTCATCGTCGCCCAGTAGATGTTGAGCGTGTCGATCTCGGCGGGTTCGACGATGCCGACGCCAACGATCGCGCAGTCGCGCAGCCGCGCGTAGAGCCGCGCGCGCTCGCCCGCGGGCAGCTTCTTCGAATCGTCGATCCCGCGCGGCACGCCTTTGGCGGGCAGTACCACCGCGGCAGCGACCACCGGTCCGGCGAGCGGTCCGCGTCCGGCCTCGTCGACGCCCGCGACCGGCGGCAGGCAGCGCTTCTCATGGAGCAGCCCCGGCATCAGAGCCGCCACGGCGGGAAGCGGCGGTTCTCGCCCGCCTGGTAGAGGCACACAGCGTTGCCCGAGGGATCGTGCAGCCGAGCCTCGCGCCAGCCCCACGGCCGGTCACGCGCCTCTTCGATCGCGACCCCGGCGGCGCGGGCCTGCGCTACCGCCGCATCGACGTCGGCGACCTCGAGGAAGACCAGAGGCGCGCCGCCGATCTCCTGCGCCGCCTCGATCGACAGCGTCGTACCGCCGGCGCTCTCGAACCGCGCGTAGCGCTCGCCGCTGGCGACGATAGGGATCAGCCCGAGCCCGCGGTAGAAAGCGAGCGTCGCGGCGTGATCGGTCATCGGCAGCGTCACCTGGTTGAGCGTCGGCGCCGCCGCGGCGACGTCGAGCCGGACGCGCGCGTGCCCCATCGGCCCGTGCCCCGCGCCCAGCCCCGGCGCCTCGCGCAGCGCGACCCGGACGAAGATCCGCGCGCGCTCGATCGCCTGCGGCAGCGCGAGGCCGCGCGCGAGCCCCTCGGCGATCGCGCTCGCCAGCGTGCAGCCGGTGCCGTGGCTGTGGCGCGTGTCGATCCGCGGCGCTTCCCAGCACAGGATCTCGCCGGCGGGGCCGATCAGCCGGTCGACCACGATCGCGCCCTCGGCGTGTCCGCCCTTGACCAGCAGCGGCGTGCCGATCGCGGCGGCATAGTCGCGCGCCGCCGTCGCCACCTCGTCCGCCGCGAGCGTGTCGCGCCCGCACAGCGCCGCCAGTTCGGGCAGGTTCGGGATGACCAGCGCGCTGAGCCGCGCCAGCCGTTCGAACGCCGCGATGGTGGCGGCGTCGGCCAGGACCGCGCCGCTGCTCGCCACCATCACCGGGTCGAGCACGATCGCGCCGCCGTAGCGCCCGCCGGACAGCTCGTCGGCGACCGCCGCGGCGATGTCCGCGCCGCCGAGCATCCCGATCTTGACCGAGTCGACGCCGAGGTCCGCGACCACGCTCGCCATCTGCTGCCGCACCATGTCGGGCGAAAGCGCCGCGACCGCCTGGACGCCGAGCGTGTTCTGCGCGGTGATCGCGGTGATCGCGGTCATGGCGTGGCCGCCGAGCATCGTGACGGTCTTGATATCGGCCTGGATCCCCGCGCCGCCGCCCGAGTCCGAGCCGGCGACGATCAGCACGCGCGGCATCATCCGCGGTGGCGCCGCTCAGTCGCGGCGGGAAATTTCTTCAACGTCGCGCCGACGCGCGCGGGGCGGTCGAGCAGCTCGCCGCCGCAGCCCGGGCAGCGCTCGTCGAGCTCGTCGGCGCAGTCGGCGCAATAGGTACATTCGAGCGAGCAGATGAAGGCGCCGCCCGCGTCGGCGGGCAGATCGACGCCGCAGCGCTCGCAATCGGGACGCATCTCCAGCATGCGCGCGCCATAGCGCCGCGCGCGCGCGAGGTCACGCGGGATCAGGGTCGGCAGAGAGGGTATTGCCGCCCCCAGCCATACGACTGGCGTCATCCTGAGCTCGTCTCAGGATCCACCGTGCCGCGAATTCCTCAGCTTATGAGCTTGCGGACAAGTGGATCCTGGAAACGAGTTCAGGATGACGCCAGTAAGGAGATGACGCCGGCGCGAGCCCCCTCACGCCGCCGCGCGCACCGCGTCGCAGATGCGGTCGACCACGCGCTCGACCTGCTGCGGGTCGTCGCCCTCGGCCATGACGCGGATCACCGGCTCGGTGCCGGACGGACGAATCACCAGCCGGCCGGTGCCTGCCAGCTCGGCCTCGGCTTCGGCGATCACCGCCTTCACCCCCTCCTGCTCGAGCGGCTTGCCACCGGCGAAGCGCACGTTCTTGAGCAATTGCGGCAGCGGTTCGAACCGGTGGAGCACCTCGCTCGCGGGCGCGCCGGCGCGGCACAATTCGGCCAGCACCTGGAGCGCGGCGACCAGCCCATCCCCCGTGGTGGCATAGTCGGACAGGATGATATGCCCCGACTGCTCGCCGCCGACGTTGTAGCCGCGGCGCCGCATCGCCTCGAGCACGTAGCGGTCACCCACCTTGGTACGGATCAGTCCCAATCCCTGCGCCGAGAGGTGACGCTCCAGCCCGAGGTTGGACATCACCGTCGCGACCAGCCCGCCGCCGGCGAGCCGCCCGGCGCGCGCCCAGCCCGCCGCGATCGTCGCCATCAGCTGGTCGCCATCGATCACGCGGCCGCGCTCGTCGACCACGATCAGCCGGTCGGCGTCGCCGTCGAGCGCGATGCCGATCGCCGCGCCATGCTCCACCACCGCCGCCGACAACGCCTCGGGATGGGTCGAGCCGATCCGATCGTTGATGTTGAGCCCGTTGGGGCTGACCCCGATCTGGACGAGGTCGGCGCCGAGCTCCCACAACGCCTCGGGCGCGACCTGATAGGCGGCGCCGTTGGCGCAATCGACCACCACCTTGAGCCCGTCGAGCCGCAGGTCGCTCGGGAAGGTCGATTTGGCGAAGTGGATGTAACGGCCGCGCGCGTCGTCGATCCGCTTGGCGCGGCCGATCTCGCCCGCGGCGGCCAGCGCGACCTCGCCGTCGATCGCCGCCTCGATCGCCTCCTCGTCCTCGTCGGAGAGCTTGTAGCCGTCCGGGCCGAACAATTTGATGCCGTTGTCGGCGAAGGGGTTGTGGCTGGCCGATATCATCACGCCCATGTCGGCGCGCATCGATTTGGTGAGCATCGCCACCGCCGGCGTCGGCATCGGCCCGACCAGCGTGACGTCCATGCCGACGCTGGTGAAGCCCGCCTGGAGCGCGCTCTCGAGCATATAGCCCGACAGCCGCGTGTCCTTGCCGATAACGACGCGGTGTCGATGCGCACCGCGCAGGAAGTGGCGACCGGCCGCCATGCCGACCTTCATCGCCATCTCCGCGGTCATCGCGCCGGTGTTGGTGAGCCCGCGGATGCCGTCGGTGCCGAAATATTTCCTTGCCATCGCCTCTTCCGTTCGCTCCGCTGGTGGGCTCCCATAAACGATGACGAACGAAGGGCGAAGAGCGCGCTGATGTCGCAGGCCACCCGTATCCTCCTTGCCCTGATCGCCGGCCTCGCCGCCGGCATCGCGCTGGCGCGCTTCGCGCCCGGCGCGGTGCCGAACGTGGTGGCGGTGGCCGAGCCGCTCGGCACCGCCTGGCTCCACGCCTTGCAGATGACGATCGTGCCGCTCGTGGTCTCGCTGCTGGTCACCGGCGTCGCCGCGACCGCGGAAGCGGCGCGTGCCGGGCGGCTGGCGGCGCGCGCGATCGCGCTCTACGTCGCGCTGCTCGCCACCTCGGCGACGATCGCGGCGCTGCTGACGCCGCTGCTGCTGGCGCTCGCGCCGCTGCCCGCCGCCTCGGCCGCGGCGCTGCGCCGCGCGCTGTCGGACGCGAGCGCCGTGCCCGCGGTGCCGCCGCTCGGCGAGTTCTTCGCGGGCATCGTGCCGACCAACGTGATCCACGCGGCGGCGAACGACGCCTTCCTGTCGCTGATCATCTTCACTCTGGTCTTCGCCTTCGCGATCGCGCGGATCGAGCGCGCGCAGCGCGACCTGCTGGTGCGCCTCTTCACCGCGCTGCGCGACGCGATGCTGGTGGTGATCGACTGGGTGCTGTGGATCGCGCCCGCTGGCGTGCTGGCGCTGGCGCTGGTGGTGGGCGCGCGCGCGGGCACCGGCGCCTTCGGCGCGCTGATCCACTATATCCTGATCGTGAGCGCCTCCGGCGTCGCGGTGATGCTGCTGGCCTATCCGATCGCGCGGCTGGGCGCGCACCTCCCGCTCGGCACTTTCGCGCGCGCGACGCTGCCGGCGCAGGCGGTGGCGATCAGCACGCAGAGCTCGCTCGCCTCGATGCCGGCGATGATCGAGGGCGCCCGCGACCTCGGTGTCGACGTGCGGGTCGCCGGCGTGACGCTGCCGCTGGCGGTCGCGATCTTCCGCGCGACCGGGCCGGCGATGAACCTGGCGGTGGCGATCTACGTGGCGACATGGTTCGGCGTCACGCTGTCGCCGCCGACGCTCGCGATCGGCGTGGTAGTGGCGACGCTGACCTCGCTCGGCTCGGTCAGCCTGCCCGGCACGGTGAGCTACGTCAGCGCGATCGCGCCGATCGCGGGCACGATCGGGGCGCCGATCGCGCCGCTGGGGCTGCTGGTGGCGGTGGAGACGATCCCCGATATCGTCCGCACCGTCGGCAACGTGACGATGGACATCGCCACCACCGCGCTGCTGGGCCGACGCGGCGACGCGGATGACCGGACAAGCCCACCCGCCCCGGACGCTTGACGAAGGCTAGCCGTCTCCTTTATTGACACTCCTGTCAGTAAGGAGCTTCTCCCGTGACACGCATGCCTCCCTATCCCGGCACCAGCGGACGGCGCGACTGGCGCGGCGCGCTCGACGCGGTGCGGCGGCTGATGCGCGACCCCGACGACACGCGGCAAGTCTTCCGCATCATGCGCGCGCTCAACACCGGCAACGCGCCCGCCAATTACGCGCGCCTGATCGCGTCGGCGGCCGGGGGCCGGATCGCCTATGAGCGCGCCGAGCTCGCGGCGCTACTCGCCGATCCCGCGGCGGTGGCGCGCCACGCGCCGGGTACGGTCGGCGCCGCCTATCGCGATTTCCTCGCCACCACCGGCTATACCGCCGACGGGCTGGTCGCGGTCAGCGAGGCGGACCATGCCGACGCCTGGGGTGCCGAGCATCCCTATGGCTGGATGGGTCGTCGCATCCGTGACCTGCACGATCTCTGGCACGTGCTCACCGGCTACCAGGCCGACGACCCGCTCGGCGAGGCCGCGCTGGTCGCGTTCAGCTTCGCCCAGGTCGGCGGGCTCGGCTGGGCGCTGATCGCAGTCGCGGCGGCGACCAAGAGCCTCGCCGTAACGCGCAGCACGCTGTTCGCGCGCGCGGTGTGGGAAGGCTATCGCCACGGCCGTACGGCCGCCTGGCTAGTGGCGGAGGATCCGAGGGTGCTGCTCGACGAGCCGCTGGCCGCGGCGCGCGCGCGGTTGGGCATCCGCGAGCCGCACGCTTACCGCCGCGCGCGCCGCGAGTTGGGCGCCGCGATCGACTCGTTCGGCGGCGCCCGTGGGGTGGCGGCGTGAACGGAGCGGGTCCGGCTCACTTGCCCGTCCCCGCCGTCATCCCGACCTTACCCGCGGATCCATCGTTCCGCGCACGCTCCGCCCGGTTCGCTCGCCGCATCATGGATCCCGGCTCAAGCCCGAGATGATGGTCCCGTAGCTGGCTTCGGCTAGACAACCCTGAATGCGCGGCAAGAGGACGCGGCTATGCGTCCCGCCCCGCCGCGGGCGCCGCGCGCCAGCCTGCCACCGCATAGAGCGCGCAGGCGGTCCAGATCAGCGCGAAGCTCAGCAGCTGCGCCGGGCGAAGCGGCTCGCCGAAGATCAGTACCGCCTCGAGGAACTGCAGCGTCGGGCCGATATATTGCAGCAGCCCCACGGTGGCGTAGCGCAGCCGCCGCGCCGCCGCGGCGAACATCAGCAAAGGCGCGGCGGTCACCGCGCCGGCGAGCACCAGCAGCACGTCGATGCGCGTGTTCTGGCCGAAGGCGCCGCTGCCGTGCGCATGCGCCCAGCCGACGATCGCGATTGCCGGCAGCAGCAGCAGCGCGGTCTCGATCAGCAGCCCGCCGAGCGCGTCGATCGCCACCACCTTGCGGATCAGCCCGTACAGACCGAAGGTGACAGCCAGCACCAGCGAGATCCACAGCGCGCCGCCGCCGTCGAGCGCAAGCAACACCACCCCCACGCCGGCGATGGCGACCGCGCCCGCCTGCACGCGCGTGATCCGCTCGCGCAGCACCGCCACACCCAGCAGCACGTTGAGCAGCGGATTGATGAAATAGCCCAAACTTGCTTCCAGCACATGGCCGTTCTGCACCGACCAGATGTAGACGAACCAATTGACCGCGATCAGCAGCGCGGTCGCGGTCAGCAGCGCGAGCGTGCGCCCGCGCGCCCTCTCCAGGATCGCGCGGCCTCGCCCCAGCGCGACGACGATCGCCACGAGCAGCAGCAGCGAGAAGATCACGCGATAGGCCAGCACCTGCAGCGCCGGCACCGGGTCGAGCAGGTGCAGGTAGAGCGGCAGCAGCCCCCAGCACACGAAGGCGCCGACGCCGAGCAACAGGCCGGTGCGGGTCGAGGCGGGATGGTCGGACATGCCACGCGCCTTCGCCTGCCGCATCGTGTAGCGCAAGTCGTCACGCCGCCGTCATGACCCAGGCTGGCGGCTCCGGCTTGCACGCCTGCCGCCGGCCACAGTATCGTGAGGCGCGTTGCCGCCTCCACCCGCACCGCCTACAGCCGCGGGCGATGCTCGCGCGCCTGGTCCTCACCGATGTTCGCAACCACGCCGCGCTGAGCCTCGCCCCCGCGCCGGGCTTCGTCATCCTCACCGGCCCCAACGGCGCGGGCAAGACCAACGTGCTGGAAGCGGTATCACTGCTCGCGCCCGGCCGCGGGTTGCGCCGCGCACCCTTGTCCGAGATCGCGCGCGCCGACGGGCCGGGCGGCTTCGGCGTCGCAGCGACGCTGGTCGACGGCGTCGAGCTTGCCACCGGGGCGCTGGCGACGGCGCCCGAGCGACGTGTGGTGCGGGTCAACGGCGCCGCCGCGGGTGCCGGCGCGCTGGCCGAGCGGATCGCGGTCCTGTGGCTCACCCCGGCGATGGACCGGCTGTTCACCGAGGCCGCGGGTGAGCGTCGCCGCTTCCTCGATCGGCTCACGCTGGCGCTCGCCCCCGAGCATGCGCGCCACGGCACGCGCTACGAGGCGGCGATGCGCGACCGCAACCGCCTGCTCGCCGAGCCGGCACCCGACCGCGACTGGCTCGCGGCGCTGGAGGCGCAGATGGCGCAGCACGGCGCCGCGCTCGATGCCGCGCGTCGCCGCACCGTCGCGGCGCTCGACGAGGCGCTGGCGGCGCAGCCCGCGGGCGCGGTGCCGCGCGCCGCGCTCGCGCTCGCCGGCTGGGGCGGAGACACCGAGACGCTCGCCGCCGAGCTGCGCGCCGGCCGCGTGCGGGACGCCGCAGCGGGGCGCACGCTCGCGGGACCGCACCGCGCCGACCTGCTCGTCACGCACGTCGACAAGGCCCGCCCCGCCGCGAGCGCCTCGACCGGCGAGCAGAAGGCGCTCCTGCTCGGCATCGTCCTCGCCCACGCCGAGCTGGTCGCCATCACCACGGGTCGCACGCCTTTGCTGCTGCTCGACGAGATCGCCGCGCATCTCGATCCGGCGCGCCGCGCCGCTCTGTTCGAGCGGCTCGCGCCGCTCGGCCAGGTGTGGATGACGGGGACCGAACCCGAGCTGTTCGCCGCGGCGGGCGCGGCGACGCGCCTGGCGCTGTGACCGGATCGCGGAGCCCGCGTGCCGCAGCGGCGTTGCGTCGCCCAACAAAAACGCGCAGGCCGCGTTGACCATCCGGCGCCGCGCGCCGCACGCAGGAACCACGCCGCTGACCGAGCCACCTTCTCCCGCCGCCACCGAACGTGCCCCGTCGGCGGGCGTGGGCGAGTGGCGACGGGGCTGGCCACTCGTGTCGGCGGCGATGCTCGGTGCCGGTCTCGGCCCCGGCCTCTATCAGAACCTTTCGAGCCTGTTCACGCCGGGGCTGGAGCGTAGCTTCGGCTGGTCGCGCGGCGAGATCGCCACCGCCGCCGGGCTCGCGCTGCTCGGCGCCCTCGCGGCGCCCCTGATCGGGCGCACCGCAGACCGCTTCGGCGTGCGGCCGGTGATCACCGCCTCGATGCTGTTGCTCGGCATCGCCTATCTGTGGCTCGCCACGATCGGCGGCGCGATCTGGCGCTATCAGATCGGCGTGGTGCTGCTGGTGCTCACCATCCCGGGGACGAGCAGCCTGGCGTACGGCAAGCTGATCGCGGCCGCGTTCGAGCGGCGCCGCGGGCTCGCGCTGGCGCTCGGCACCTCGGGGCTGGCGCTCGCCACCATCGTCGCCGCCCCCGCGCTCGGCTGGGTGATCGGACGCTACGGCTGGCGCTACGGCTTCATCGCGCTCGCGGCGGGAAGTTCAGTGCTGGCGTTGCCGCTGATCCTGCTCGCGATCCGCCGCGCGCCGCGCGCGATCGTCGCGCCGCGGGCGCCGCCCAGCGAGGCGAGCGGCGTGTCGGCGCGCGACGCGCGGCGCGACCAGCGTTTCTGGATCCTGGTCACCTCGGCCTTGCTGATCAACGCCGCTACCACCGGGCTGGTGACCCAGCTGGTGCCGATCGGGATCGAGTTCGGCCAGAGCGCGGCGCAGGCGGCGCTGCTGCTCACCGCCTTCGCCGCGAGCGCGATCGCTGGGCGGCTGCTGGTGGGTCTGTTGGTCGACCGGCTCCGCCCGCAACCCGTGGCGGCGGGGTTCGCGCTGGTGTCGGCGGTGGCGTTCGTGCTGCTCGCGCTCGCGCCGCAGGGACAGGCGACGCTGCTGCTGCTGGTCTTCCTCGCCGGGCTGATGAACGGTGCCGAGAACGACCTGCTGCCCTTCTTCGCGGCGCGCCTGTTCGGCCTTCGCGCCTATGCCGAGATCTACGGCACCGCGATGCCGCTGGCCCTGTCGGGCACCGCGGTGGGGATCATCGGCTTCGGCCGGCTGCACGACGCCGCCGGCACCTACACTCCTGCGCTAGGGTGCGGCGCGGGCGCGCTGCTGCTCGCCTGCTGTTGCTTCCTGCTGCTGCCCGATCGCGCGCTGCCGGGGACCGGCGAGACGCTCTGATAGCAGCGCGGATCGATAACAGAGAGAAGGCGTGTCGGTCCTCCCCAACAGAGGATCATCGCGAGATGGCTCTGCTGGCCTGGATGTGAGCGACACGGAGCCCCGGGGAGCCGGATGTTGAACTCGCCAAACAGCCTGTTTGGAAAGCCCCTGTCGGCCAGCCGATCACGCGACCGGCCGACCAGTGGATCATCGCAGCCGCGATCTCGCAGCGATACTTGCTAGGAAGAGGATTGGTTTGGCCGAGCACGGACGCATGACATCGTGAACGCGACGCTTCTGACCCGGGGGGCATCTGGCGAGCGATCATCGAAGCCGCCGCCCCGCCGCTGTCTCAGATCTGCGAGTAAGCGATCGGGCTCAGGATCTGGTTGTCGGCGGCCGAGGTGATCTCGGGGTCGGTGAGCCCCGGCGTGGTGATCAGCTTGCGCCAGGCCGGGTCCGACCCGAACGTCGCCCAGTTGCGCTCGCGCGTCGCCAGGTCCGGGAAAGTGAGCAGGTAGGTCAGGCTCGGCAGATGCGCGCCGGTCAGGTCCTGCGCGAAGAAGACCGGGGTGAGACCGGTGCGGCGGAAGATGTCGATCTCGCCACCGGTGTCGAACATGCCGATCTTGGTCGTGCCCGCGCGCTCGTTGTGGCTGTAGTAGGTACGTAGCTCGAAGATCCGCGCCTTGTTGCCAGCGGTCGCGGCGGGCAGCTCGACCCGCGGGAAGTGCGGGAAGGCGCGCATCAGCTTGACGTCGAGCGACACGAAGGGCGGCGCGTCCGGCGTGGTGCCGAGGAAGGGTGCCGCCGCGGCGGTGTAGCGGCCGTCCGCGGCGAGCCGGTCGGGCAGCGCGGCGAAGTCGGCGATCGTCGGATGCGGCACCAGCACCTGGAGACCCGGCGTGCCATAGCCGATCGCCACCGTGAACACGCCGATCGGCCCGCAGCCGGCGCGGCGCGCGGCGGGGATGAAGGCGTCGCGCAGATAGGTGTCGAGGCGCTCGCGCATGGGCCCGCGCACCAGGTGATAGGTGCGCAGCTCATAGACCTCGGGTGCGGTCGTGGCGGCGGTGCGCTGCGCATGCGCCGCGCCGCTCGACAGCGTCATGCCGCCGATGGCAGCGCCCGCGAGCAGCGAGCGTCGTTGGATCGCTTGCGTCATTCTGTCCTCTCCCCGGCCGAAGGCCCGTAGGAGCCGAAATGGCGCGTTTCGTCAATCCGTTACGCCAAGCGGCCGGCAGGACTCACCGTTCAAGCGGTTCAGCGCGACGAGGCCGCGCGGTCGGCGTCGACGAGCCGCTCGACCGGCATGTCGCTGATCGGACCGGGCGACTGATCGAGCGCCCGCGGGCGAAGAGCCAGCGGCCGAGCAGCCCGGCCACCGACGCGCCGAGCAGCGGCGCCGCCCGGAACAGCCACAGCTGCCGCACGGGGCCGACGCCGACCGCGGGATTGGAGTAGCCGCCGGAGATGAAGCCGACCGCGAAGGCCATGGTGAGCACGGTGAGCGAGACGCTGACGAGCCCGAACGAGCCGGGCACGCCGGTCGCGGCGGCGAGCACCGCCGCACCGCAGCCGCCGACGACGAGCCAGGAGGTGCCGAAGACCTCGGCCGCGAGCCACCGCGCGGCAGCGATCGGGCGGGGCCTCGTGGCGTTCTACGCGGACGAGAGCGAGAAGAGGTGTGGGGCGAGGTGCCGGCCGGCAGCTCGCCCCATGCGGTCACTTGCCTCGCAGCGTGTTGATCAGCGCGATACCGAGCACGCCACCCAGCGCCGCGGCGGTGAACGGCCGCTCGTGGATGAACTGGCGCGCATAGTCGATCGCGGGGCGGATCGTGTCCTCCACCGCATTCTTGGCGTCGCCGTAGCTCTGCCGCGCCTGCCCGCCGAGCTGGTCGGCCTTGCCCTCGGCACGCAGGGTCTTGTCGCCGGTGGCGCTGCCCAGACCTTCCTTGATCTTGCCGCCGAGGTTGGTCGCGGCGCCGGCGAGGGTATCAGTGTTCATCGCTCGTCTCCTTCATTGAACTGCGGGTTGAACGGTGCGGCGCGCGGTGCCGGGCTGTGCTCCGCGGTAGGTGCTGCGGTCAGGTCGCGATCGGCCAGATCGCGCTCGAGCAGCCGCGTCACGACGCGTCCCGCCGCCTCGCGACCGCCCAGCCCGAAGGCCAGCGCCGCGGCGACCGCGACCGCGCCGAGCAGCAGCCCGAACGCCATGTTGATGATGTCGTCGGCGAGACCCATGAAGCGCAGCCCGATCGCGGTACCGAGCACGATGATCGCGACGCGCACCAACGGCGCCGCGACGCGCGCGCCGCTCTGCCCCTCGACCACGCGGGCGACGAGGCGCGCGATGACGATCGCGGCGAAGATGATGATCGAGCCGAATACCACTTGCCCGAACAGCGCCAACACCTCGGCCATGATGCGCGAGCCGTAAGCGAAGTCGAGCTGGCGGAACGCCTCCATCAGGCCGAAGATCAGCACCGCGACGAAGGCGCCCTTGCCGACCAGTGCGGACGGACGGAGGTCGGCCGGCGCCGCGCCGAGCTCGCTAGCGGTCGCCTGCGACCACAGGCCGGTGGCGGCGATCGCGCGATCGAAGCCGGTGGTGCCGAGGAACTGGGTCAGCAGCCGCGACGCGAACCTGCCGATGGCATAGGCGACCGCGAGGATCAGCGCGGCGGCGACGACGTGCGGGATCGCGTCCAGGATCAGCCGCAGCATCGCGGTGGCGGGCTGCGAGATCGCGGCGATGTTGAGCGTGTCCAGCGCGGCTATGGCTGCCGGGATGATGATCAGCGCGAAGACGATCGCGCCGAGCGTGCGCGGCAGCATGGACGGGTCGGCCGGAGCGCTGTCGCCGAGGCTGGTGGAGAAGCGCTCGACGTGGCTCGCGGTGACCACCGCCTCGACCGCCTTGCGCGCCACCTTGGCGAGCACGTAGCCGAGAAAGAAGATCAGGCTGGCGCCGATGATATGCGGCACCGCCTGGCCGAAGCCGCTCAGCATGTCGCCCAGCGGCCCGGTCGCACCGGTGAGCCCGAGCGGCTGGACCGCGAGGAACAGTGCGATCAGCAGCGCGACCCAATAGGCCGCGTCACCGACCTGGACGCCGATGCTGTCGGGGTGGCGCTCGCCGACGTTCGCGGCATTGGCGTGGCGCGCGAGCGGGGTGCGGTTGACCAGCTTGGCCACCGCCCATTTGATCGCGCGCGCGGCGAGCCAGCCGATCAGCAGGATGACGAGCGCCGCGAGGAGGCGCGGCCCCCATTCCTCAACGTAGTAGAGCAGACGAGAGCCGAGCTCCCGGCTGTTCGAGACCACCTGGCCGCCCGCGTAAGTGACGTCGTTCATAAGAGTGGATCCCCTTCTGTAAGTGAGACCGCGCGTCAGAGCGCGGGTGGCGCGGTGACGATCCCGCAGCCCGCGACGGCACGGGCGACCTCGAGCGGCACCTTGGGGTCCTTCACCTGACCCGCGACGCGGATGAAGTCGCCGGCGGTGAGGCGGCCGGGCGTGGTGTCGCCCTCGCGCGCGGCACGCGCGGCGCGGCCGAGCTGTTGCAGCTGGCCGAGCGACAGGTTCTTCTCGAGGTGCTCGCCGACGCAGGTCGACTGGTCGGGCGCGAACCCGTAGCCTTCGAGCGACGACGCGATGCGCGCCGACGGGTCGACGCACGCCGATGTCGCGCCGAGCAGGGCCAAGCACAGTGCGGCAGCTACTGAAGGTCTCATGGTATTTCTTCCCTATCGGGAGAAGAACCGCGTTAACCTAGATTGTTTCCTGGTAGTTATGCACCGGGGACGGGGCCATTTTTACTTGCGACGGGCAGCCGCAGGGCAAAAGCGGCGGCTGCGCTTTACCCGCCGCGGGAGCCGAATGATCTCCGCCGTCCGAAGCGATAGCTTATGATCGATCTGGCGTGAACCAGAGGGTGCTCCTGCGCACGCAGGAGCCCAGAGCGACCAGCGTCATGCCCGCGGCTCTGGGCTCCGGCGTGCGCCGGAGCACGACCTCGTAACCCACGTCCTGCTGACTTGCCGCGTCTCGGCGCCGCTCCCCTCAGACGTCGAGGTTGGCGACGCTCAGCGCATTCTCCTGGATGAACTCACGGCGCGGCTCGACCACGTCGCCCATCAGCCGAGTGAAGATCTCGTCGGCCACGTCGGCCTGATCGATCGCCACCTTGAGCATCGAGCGGTTCGACGGATCGAGCGTAGTCTCCCACAATTGCTCCGCGTTCATCTCGCCGAGCCCCTTGTAGCGCTGGATCGCCAGCCCCTTGCGCCCTGCCGCCAGGATCGCGTCGAGCAGCTGCGACGGGCGTGCCACGAGCGACTCGCCGCGCCCGACCGTCACCGTCTCCTCGCCCTCCTCGTCGGTGGCGATCGCGTCGGCGGGCGTCTCTACGGCAGCGCCCTTGACCGGCACCAGCTTGGAGGCGTGGGCGAAGTTCTCGGCCTGCTCGGCGGCGAGCGTGTGGAGCTTGCGCGCCTCGGCCGAGGCGAGGAACGCCGGCTCGACGATATGGTGATCGGTCACGCCGCGCCACAGCCGCTCGAAGTGGATGCCGCCCTCCTCGGTCAGGCGCGCGCTCCAGGTCGCCTCGCTGTCGCCCTGATCGAGCCGGCGCGTCACCTCGGCCACCGCGGCAGCACGCGCCTCGCGCGTCAGCTCGGGCGCGAGCGCGCCGCCCAGCGCGAGCGTCTCGATGATCACCGGATCGTAGCGGCGCGGCACGTAGCGCATCAGCGTGCGCATCCGGCGCGCATGCTCCACCAGCGGGCGCAAATGCGCGCCGGTCAGCGCCTCCGCGCCGCGGTCGAGCGCCATCGCGCCGAGCCCCGCGTCGACGAGATATTCGTCGAGCGCGACGTCGTCCTTGAGGTAGACCTCCGACCGGCCGCGCGTCGCTTTGTAGAGCGGCGGCTGCGCGATGTAGAGATGCCCCTGCTCGATGATCTCGGGCATCTGACGATAGAAGAAGGTTAGCAGCAAGGTGCGGATGTGCGCGCCGTCGACGTCCGCGTCGGTCATGATGACGATCTTGTGGTAGCGCAGCTTGGCCAGGTTGAAGTCGTCGCGGCCGATGCCGGTGCCCATCGCCTGGATCAGCGTGCCGATCTCCTTGGAGCCCAGCATCCGGTCGAAGCGCGCGCGCTCGACGTTGAGGATCTTGCCGCGCAGGGGGAGGATCGCCTGGAAGTGACGGTCTCGCCCCTGCTTGGCCGACCCGCCGGCGGAGTCACCCTCGACGAGGAACAGCTCGGACTTGGCGGGGTCGCGCTCCTGGCAGTCGGCCAGCTTGCCGGGCAGCGAGGCGATGTCCATCACGCCCTTGCGCCGGGTGAGCTCGCGCGCGCGCTTGGCCGCCTCACGCGCGGCGGCGGCGTCGATGATCTTGCCGACGATCGAGCGGGCGTGCTGCGGGTTCTCCTCGAGCCACTCGGCCATCTTGTCGGCCATCAGGCTCTCGAGCGGCTGGCGCACCTCGGACGAGACCAGCTTGTCCTTGGTCTGCGAGCTGAACTTGGGATCGGGCAGCTTGACCGAGACGATCGCGGTGAGCCCCTCGCGCATGTCGTCGCCGGTGAGGCTGACCTTCTCCTTCTTCAGCAGCCCCGACTTCTCGGCGTAGCTGTTCAGCGTGCGGGTCAGCGCGGCGCGGAAGGCGGCGATGTGCGTGCCGCCGTCGCGCTGCGGGATGTTGTTGGTGAAGGCGAGGACGTTCTCGTAATAGGAGTCGTTCCACTCCAGCGCGACCTCGATGCCGATCTGGTCGCGCATGCCCGCCACCGAGATCGGATCGGGGAACAAAGGCTGCTTGTTGCGATCGAGCCACTTCACGAAGGCCGCGATCCCGCCCTCGTAGAACAGCTCGACCTGCTTGGGCTCCTCGTGCCGCGCGTCGGTGAGGAACAGCCGCACGCCCGAATTGAGGAAGGCCAGCTCGCGATAGCGATGCTCGAGCTTGTCGAAGTCGAACTCGGTGATCTTGAACGTGTCCGGCGACGGCAGGAAGGTGACGCGAGTCCCTTTCATGCCCTCGGCGCTGCCGACCACCTTGAGCGGCGCGACCGCGTCGCCGTGGGCGAAGCGCATGTAGTGCTCCTCGCCGTCGCGCCAGATCGTCAGGTCGAGCCATTCGGACAGCGCGTTGACCACCGAGACGCCGACGCCGTGGAGTCCGCCCGACACCTTATAGGCGTTGTCGTCGCTGGTGTTCTCGAACTTACCGCCGGCGTGGAGCTGGGTCATGATGACCTCGGCCGCGGAGACGCCCTCCTCGGGGTGGATGCCGGTCGGGATGCCGCGGCCATTGTCGGTCACCGAAACCGAGCCGTCGGCGTTGAGCGTGATGTCGATCCGGTCGCAATGGCCGGCGAGCGCCTCGTCGATCGCGTTATCGCTCACCTCGAACACCATGTGGTGGAGGCCCGAGCCGTCGTCGGTGTCGCCGATGTACATGCCGGGACGCTTGCGCACCGCGTCCAGGCCCTTCAGCACCTTGATCGAGGAGGCGCCGTACTCGCTGGAATTCTGCTGTTCTGCCATAGCGGGCATATAGGCATGGTGCCTTCCTAACGGAAGCGAAATGGCGCCCTTCTGAGCAGAGAACCTCAGTCGAGGAACTGGTCGATCCGCGCCAGCACGCGCTCGCGGATCGGGTCGGCCTCGCGCAGCAGCTCGTGGCCGCGACCGGGCAGCAGCTCGAGCTGGCCGAGCGGCAGGATCCGCGCGGCGCGGGCCACGGCACGCGGCGACACGATCGGGTCGCGCCGCGACACCAGCAGCAGCGCGCGCGTGTCCACCGCGGCGAGCGCGGCGGGGCGCAGCCGCGCGATCGAGGCGCAGGCGGCGCGGGTCCAGCCCCAGCTCGGCGCGCCAGAGGCGATCTGCGGGTGGTTCGTTTTCCACCAGACCTTGTCGGCCTGGCGCTCGGGGCAGGAGGTCATCCGCCCGCCGACATTGCCCGCATCGCCTTCCCACACGCGTCGCTCGCCGCGACCGGTGCGCGCCGCCGCGGCGGCCAGCGCGGCGATCGCCGGCGTGCCGAGCGGGCCGGCGCGCAGCCCCAGCATCGGCGACGATAGCACCGCGGCGTCGAAGCGCGCGCGCTTCTCGGCGAGCAGGCGGAGCAGCAGGTGCGCGCCCATCGAATGCGCCACCACCACTGCCGCCGGCCGCGCCGCGACGAACTCGGCCAGATCGTCGAGCAGCGGATCGAGGCTGTCGAGATGGTTGACCAGCGGGTCGTGCCCGACCCGTCCCGAGCCGCCCTGGCCGCGCCAGTCGAAGCCGCTGACGCTCCACCCGCACCCGCGCCAATGCGCCATCGCCTCCAGGTACTTCTCGGCGAAATCGCCGCGTCCGCCGAGGAACAGCAGCCGCCCGCGCGACGCCGGCGCGGGCCAGTCATAGGCGCGCAGGCTCCAGCCATCGCGCGCGCGCCAGCTCGTGAAGGCGAGCCCGGGCGGGTGGCGACGGCGGTCGATCATCGCTCAGTCGTGCGCGCGCTGGCGCAGCGAGAGGAACAGCAGCGCCGCCGCCACCATCGCCCCGGCGCCGAGCGCGAGCGCGAGATCGTAGGCGCCGGTCGCGTCGCGCAGTCGCCCAAAGCCGACCACGCCGGCGGCGGTGCCGAGCAGGGCGATCACCAGCAGCGAGCCGTACGTCTCGCCGTACGCGCCGACCCCGAACAGCCGTGCCGCGAAGAAGGGCAGCAGGTCGTTCTCGGCACCGTTCATCAGCCCGGCGAGGAAGACGATCAGCCACAGCGCGGCGAGACCGGGAGCGCGCAGCTCGAGCAGCGCGAACCCGGCCGCCGACAGCAACGCCACCGCGGCGGCGGCGCGGTGCGGCGCGAGCCGATCGACCAGCGCCCCGATCGCGACCCGCGCGACCAGCTGTGCGCTGCCGAAAGCGGTGACGAGCAGCGCCGCCTCGATCGCGCCGAGCCCGCGCTCGAGCCCGAGCGGCACGAGCTGGGTCACCAGCCCGACCGTCGCGAAATTGACGCAGAAGGCGGTCAGCCCCAGCCGCCAGAAGCGTCCTTGGCGCCGCGCCGCGCGCGCGCTGGGACCGCCTGCCGTGTCCACCGGCGCGACCGGTCCGACGCGGCGCAGCGCGAGCAGGGTCAGCGGCAGCGCCACCGCCACGACATAGACAGCGAGGACGACGAAGCCGCCGCGCCAGCCCTCTCGCGTGATCGCCGCCCCGACGATCGGCGGCATTAGCAGGGTGGTCACCGACAGGCCGGAGGTGGCGACGCCGAGCGCCAGCCCGCGATGCGCGACGAAGCGGGTCGCGATCAGCCTTCCGTACGCGACCGCGCTGGTGCCGGGCACGCCGAGCGCGAGACACAGCACCATCACCTGATAGTGCCACAGCTCGCCCGCCAGCCGCGTGAAGGCGAGATAGGTGGCGCCGAGCAGCAGCAGCGAGAAGGCGATGACCGGGACCGGCCCGGCCCGGTCGGTGGCGCGGCCGAAGAAGGGGATGGCGACACAGCCGAGCAGCCCCACTCCCGCGGCAGTGGCGATCTCGCCGCGCGTCCAGCCGAACTCGGCGATCAGTCCGGGAATGAACAGGCTGGAGATGTTCTGGAACAGCCCCGGCCCCGCACCCATGCCGACCAGCCCGCCCAGCACGAGCGGCCAGCCCGCGCGCCACTCGGCGCCGGCGCGGTGATTCGGTATACCCATCCGCGCCAAGCCCTAGGATGGTTGACCGGCCGCCTGCCAGCACGCGCGCGGTAAATTTCGGTTCGTCTTGGGTCGGAATGGCGCGGACGGGCTTCTTCAACCGGCGCTGCCATCACGCGACGCTCATCCGGCGATGGAAGCCAGCCGCGAGCGGCCTTTGCCCGCCTGGTACCGCTAGCGCTGAGTTGAGGCTTAGCTCGTTTCAGCATCGCCTTGCAGCGCTCTTTCAACGCGGTGAGTATGTGCTTCGAGGCGCCGCTTCGACGGGCTCAGCGGCTTCTCAGCGTGAACAGACAAGCGGGCGCGGCCGCTGGCTCGTCACCAAGCGCCATGAAGAAATGCTGCCGGTCGAGTCGATATCGACACGCGGCCGACCCGATAGCGCGCGACGCGTCACACGCACCGCCGTCATCCAGAGGGCCCCCCTTATAGAGGTGGAGCAAGCACGGCTTCTTTCATCGCGTCGTGCTAGTCGAGCGACAGCGGCAGGATAGCAGTGAACACCACACCCTCGCGTCGATAATCGATGTCGGCGCTGCCCCCCGCCTCGCTCGCGAGGACGCGCCGGATCAGCTGCGTGCCGAAGCCGCTGCGCTCGGGCGCGATCACCGGGGGGCCGGCCCGCTCGACCCAGCTGAGCCGCAGCAGCGCGGGGGTGGCACGGTCGATCAGCTCCCACGTCACCTCCACTACGCCCGCGGCATTGGAGAGCGCGCCGTATTTGGTCGCATTGGTGGCGAGCTCGTGCAGCGCCAGCGCGAAGGCCGCGACGAGGTGCGGCGGCAGGCTCAGCGCGGGGCCGTTCAGCACGAAGCGCTGGCCATCCTCGATGCCGAACGGCGCCAGCGTGCGCTCGAGCAGGTCGCGCACCGAGGCGCTGGCGAAGGCCTCGCTGACGAGCAGCTCGTTGGCGGCGGCCATCGCCTGGATCCGCGCCGCGATCGTCTCGCCCGCGTCCTCGAGCGAGCTGGCGCGGCGGATGGTCTGCGCCACCACCGCCTGGAGCGACGTGAGCGTGTTCTTCACACGGTGGCTCAGCTCGCGCGCCAACAGCGCGCGATGGCCTTGGTCGCGCCGGCGCTCGGTGATGTCCTGGGTGGTACCGACCAGCGCGATCGGCGTGCCGTCGGCGCGATGGTTGGCCTGGCCGCGCACCTGCACCCAGCGCTCCTCGCCCGAGGGCAGGGAGAGGCGGTATTCAGCGTCGAGCATCGTGCCCTCGGTGATCGCGCGCCCGATCGCGGCGGCCTGCATCGCTCGGTCGTCCGGGTGGATCGTCGCCTGCAACTCCTCCAGGCTGAGCGAGTCGTGAGGGCGACGACCGCAGATCGCCTTGCAGCTGTCCGAGGCGATCAGGTGGCGCGTCTCGAGGTTGAGGCTCCACGTGCCGAGCCGCCCCGCCTCCAGCGCCAGCCGCAGCCGCTGCTCGCTCGCCTGCAGCTCGGCGGTGCGGCGCGCCACCTCCGACTCCAGCTCGTCACGGTCACGCTTCAGCCGGGCGAGCCGCTCGCGCTCCTCGGTGACGTCATATTGCGAGGCGAAGTAGAAGGTCAGCACGCCGTCGTCGCTGAACACCGGCGAGACCAGCAGGCGGTTCCAGAAGGTGGTGCCGTCCTTGCGGTAGTTGAGCAGCTCCAGCTCGATCGGCTTGCGCAGGTCGATCGCGGCGCGCAGCCGCGCCACCTCGCCGCGGTCGGTCGCCGGGCCTTGGAGGAAGCGGCAGTTCCTGCCGATGATCTCGGCGCGATCATAGCCGGTCAGCCGCGCGAACGAGGCGTTGGCGAAGACGATCGGGTTGTCCGGCTGGCGCGGGTTGGTGATGAGCATCGGCATGCGCGTGGTGCGCACGGCCGAGGAGAACGGATCCGGCCCGTTGCCCGCGCGCACCAGCTCACGGATGATCCGCGCCTCTTCCTTGAAGTCGGGCAAAGTCTCGACGTCCCCCCGCGGCGATCGAGTCGAAGCCGCAAAATCCCTAATATGGATTAGGAACTCGCGGGGGAAGCCTCTCTTGCGTACGGCCGTCCCGCAGGTGTGATCGCGCGGCGACGTTCAACGGCAGCAGTTGGCGCCGCGACCTGCCTGGATCCCGCCGCAGCGCGGAGAGCGATGCTCAGGCGGAGGCGAAGAACTTGGTGCCGACGACGCCGATGATGATCAGCGCGATGAAGCCGACCTGCGCCAAGTTGAGCGTCTCGCCGAACAGCACCACGCCGAGCAGCGTCACGCCGACCGCACCCAGACCCGTCCACACCGCATAGGCGGTGCCCGCGGGCAGGCCGCGCATCGCCAGCGCCAGCAGCCCCATGTTGACGAAGCTCAGCGCGATGGGGATCGTCGAGACGAGAAGCCCGGGGCGCATCGCGGCCCATTTCAGGCTCAATGCCCAGATGATCTCGGTGACCACGGCAACGCCGAGGATGAGCCACGCCATGAGGAGGTTCCTTCTCGCGGGCTCGGTGGAGGTGGCCGCGGCCGGAAACCCGGAAGAGGCCGCGAAGGCGCGCCCGATAGGCGCCCGCGCCGATGCTGTCCAGAGCGACGCGTCCGCGACCCGGCCGTCTTCCTTCGGGCGCCGGAGCCCAGTTCGACGACGGGCGACCTTAGTGACTCTGAGCTCCGGCACGCGCAGGAGGCCTAGAAGGCATGGTTCTTAGTAAGGGGCAGCATTGCCGCCATGGCGAAGAGGAAACGTTACCTGACTGCCACGCTGTCGGACGGGTACGTCAAGACGATCGGGCCGACCGCTGCGCCGCTGACGCATTACTGGCGCATCGTCGCACAGCTCCACAACGGGCGCACCGAGGTGTTCTGGGGGCACGAACCATCGCAACGCGCGGCGCTCGCCAAACGCGTGCCCGCCGAGGAGGCAGCGAAGCAGCGCGGATGGCGATCGTTCGAGTTCGAAGTCGTCGCGTTGCAGGAATACGACTGACGGACCATCGCGGGACACATAACAGCGCCAGCATCCGCGAGCGCTCCGGGATATTCTTCTCATGCAGCAAAGCGCTGCACGAGAAGAGGAAAACATCATGACTGTCGAATATCCTCCGGTCGTCCCCGGGCCGCACCACCGCCTCCAGCACGCCGACTCGCCCACCGCGGGCGCGCGGCCGCTGTTCCAGCTCGACCAGCTCGACGTGAGCTTCGATCCCACGCTGGACACGTTGTGGACCTATATGCGCCCGCGCACGCGGCCGAGCTTCAACCCAGACCTGCTGCGCGACTTCGTCACCTGGCAAGACGATATCGAGCTCGCCTGCGCCAGCGGCGCCATGCCGATCCGCTACCTCGTGCTTGGCTCGCGCTTTCCCGGCGTCTTCTCGCTGGGCGGCGACCTCGACCTGTTCGCACAGCATATCCGCGCGGGCGATCGCGAATCGCTGGTGCGGTACGGGCACGCCTGCGTGCAGATCCTCCACCGCAACATGACCGGGCTCGACCGACCCATCGTCACGATCGGCCTCGTCGAGGGCGACGCGCTGGGCGGCGGCTTCGAGGCGCTGCTGTCGTTCAACGTCGTCATCGCCGAGCGCGGCGTCAGCTTCGGCCTGCCCGAGACGTTGTTCGGCCTGTTCCCCGGCATGGGCGCGCACTGCTTCCTGTCGCGTCGGCTCGGCGCCGCGCGCGCCGAGCAGATGATCCTGAGCGGACGGACCTATCGTGCGGAGGAGCTGTACGAGATGGGCCTGGTCCACGCGCTCGCCGAGCCGGGCACGGGGCGCGGCATGGTGGAAGATTATATCCGCCAGAACCGCCGCCGCCACAGCGCTCACTGCGCCATCTACGAGGCGTCACGCGCGGTGAACCCACTGCCGCTCGCCGAGCTAGAGTCGGTGGTGGACCTGTGGGCCGACGCCGCGCTGCGGTTGAGCGAGTCGGATCTGAAGCTGATGCGGCGGCTGACCGGCGCGCAGACCCGCCTGCTCGAGCGCGCCGCGGCCTAGCCGTTCCCCGCGCGCAGCCGCGTGCCGGCGAACATGGCGGCGACCATGTCCGCCGGCATCGGCCGCGCGAGCAGATAGCCCTGTACCGCGTCGCAGCGCGTGCGGCGCAGCTGGTCGAGCTGCGCCGCCGTCTCCACCCCTTCGGCCACGGTCCGCATCCCCAGTTTGGCGGCGAGATCGACCACGGTCTGCACGATCGCGATCGACGCCGGGCTGTGATCGAGGTCGGTGACGAAGGAGCGATCGATCTTGAGCGTCTGGAATGGGAAGCGCGTGAGGTAGCTCAGCGCGGAATAACCCGTTCCGAAATCGTCGAGCGTGGTGTTCACCGCGAGCCGATTGAGCGCCTTGAGCGCGGCGAGCGAGGCGTCGACGTCCTCGAGCAGCACCGACTCGGTCACCTCCAGGTGCAGCCGCTGCGGCGCCAGTCCGGTCGAGTCGAGCGCGCTGATCACCACTGCGGGCAGGTTGCTCGCGCGCAGCTGCACCGGCGAGAGATTGACCGCGACCGAGATATGCGCCGGCCAGTCGCGCGCGGTGCAGCAGGCCTGGTGGAGCACCCAGTTGCCGATCGCGACGATCTGCCCGTTGTCCTCAGCGATCGGGATGAATTCGGCCGGCGACACCGCGCCGTGGCGTCGGTTGGTCCAGCGCAGCAGCGCCTCGCACGAAGTGATCCGCTCGCCCGCCAGGTCGTAGATGGGCTGATAGACGAGGTGGAACTCGCCGCGTTGCAGCGCGCCGTGCAGTTCGGCGGCGAGCTGGCGGCGGCGCTCGATCTTCTCGTCCATCGCGGGTTCGTAGAGCGACATCTGGCCGCGTCCGCTCTCCTTGGCACGATACAGCGCGAGGTCGGCGTTCTTGAGCAACGTGTCGGCGTCGGTGCCGTCGCGCGGCGCCACCGCGACCCCGACCGAGACGCTGGAGCGCAGCCGGTGGCCATCGCATTGCGCCGGTTCTCCCACCACCTCGAGCAACCGCCGCCCGATCGCGGCCGCCTGCTCAGGGTTGTCGAGCGCGCAGACGATCGCGAACTCGTCGCCGCCTAGGCGAGCAACGGTGCCGCAGTCGGTGAAGGTGCGCCGCAGCCGCTCCGCCACGGCGACCAGCAGCGCGTTGCCGGCGAGATGGCCGAAGGTGTCGTTCACCTCCTTGAAGCGGTCGAGGTCGAGCCACAGCAGGGCGAGCGACCCGCCGTCCGCCGCCACGGCGGCGAGCCGCGCCTCGAATTGCTCGCGGAAAGCGGTGCGATTGGCCAGCCCGGTGAGGTCGTCGCGCCGCGCCATATTGGCGTTGTGCTCGGCCAACGCGGCTTTCTCGTGCGAGACGAGGACTGCGCGCAGGATCGCCTCATAGGTCTGCAACGTGATCTCCATCATCGCCACGACGAAGAGGAGGATCACCGCCGCGAGCACCGCCTTGAGCGGATCGAACGCGATCAGCAGTCCGACGACCAGCGGCAAGGAGGCACCGCACAGCTGGCTCAGCGCGATCCACGGTCTCCCCGCGTTGCGCCCCGCGATCCCGGCCGCGTAGCCGATCGCGGTGGTGACCGCGAGCAGCTGGAGCACGCCGTCGTCGGTGCGCGTGAGCGTCAGCAGCCCGAACAGCCCGAGCAGCCCGGCGTAGCTCAGCGCGCCGAGCCGATAGCCGCGCTCCTGCCGCCGCGCCGCCGCCCCCGCGCGCACCTTGGCCACCGCCATTTGGCGATGCAGCCGCACCGCGTCGACGATGCGCATCACGCCGACCACGCCGATCGTGACGGCGCAGATGGCGAGCCAGCGGTCGCGGCTGACCACGGCCACCACGGTGGCGATCACGCTGCTGGTCAGCGCGCCGATCACCAGCGATTGCGGCGAGGCGTAGAGCGACTCGACCAACGTGGCGCGCGCCGCGGCGGTGATCCGCTCGTCCGAGTGTCGCAGCTGCCGCAGCCGGTGGATCAAACGCGCCATAACTTCCTCATGCGCAGCAACTATCTACCTTCTCTAAAGACCCACCTTAACCAGCGTTGGTATCCATCGGTGACCGATCGCAGATCGAGGGCGCGGACCGCGGGGGCAGCTACCATCAGCTCACTGTCCCAGAATGAACCATGCGTATCGGGCGCACGGCCTCCGTCGAGATAGGTGTCTTGACGAGCGATAGATCGCGCCGGCGCCGGAACAGTCCGCGGCGAAGTGACGACGCGCCCTGCTACGCTCGGGTTCGTGCTCGTGCCACCCGTCAGCTGTTGGTCGTCTCACACGCGATCAACGCTGTTTCCCTCTCGGCCTGATCGCGTAAGGCGTTGATTAACCATTCGGTGCCGCCGGTCCCCACGCGGCGACGGGCACCGTGACGCCGGCCTCAGGGAGAGCCCGATGATCCATGACAGAGCGGTCCTCGCCGCGCTCGCCGTCTCAGCCTTCGCCCTGCCCGCGGCGGCGCAGGTCCTCGATCCACCCGAGCGGAACGTGCGCTACGACGCCACGAGCGCGATCTCGCCGTCGAGTGCCAACGCGACCGTCTCCGCTGCCACCGTGCCGCAGGCGATGGAGCGGCTCGACCGGGACGACGCCACGCTCGACGTCT
Organism: Sphingomonas citri; assembly: GCF_019429485.1. Lineage (GTDB taxonomy): Bacteria > Pseudomonadota > Alphaproteobacteria > Sphingomonadales > Sphingomonadaceae > Sphingomonas > Sphingomonas citri. Next base: position 200,522 of record NZ_JAHXZN010000002.1, read on the forward strand.
CGCTGGGCGGCATCTATGGCGAGGGCGACTTCGGCACCGGCTCGACGACGACGATCTGGAGCTCCGCGCTCGGCGCGCGGTTGCGGCTGAACGACCTCACGCTCTCGGCCTCGCTGCCGTGGATGCGGATCCGCAGCCGGTCCACCGTCTTCACCGGGATCGACGCCACGCCGGTGCTGGTCGCACCCAACACCTCCGCGGTGAAGCGCACCGCCGAGGGCATCGGCGATCTCACGCTCGGCGCCGCCTACACGATCGCCCCCGCGGGCAGCCCGGTGGAGGTCGAGCTGTCGGGGCGCGCCAAGATCAACACCGCGACCCAGCGCAGCGGCCTCTCCAGCGGAGAGAACGACTATGCCGTCGGCGCCGACGCGTCGCTGCCGCTCGGCGTGGTGACGCCGTTCGTCTCCGTGACCTATCGCTTCCTCGGCGACACCGCGCTGTACGAGCTGCGCGACGGTCCGGCGGCCTCGGCCGGCGCCTCGTTCGCGCTCGGGCGCGATGCTTATCTGCTGACCTCCTACCATTATGCGCGCGCGGCGACGCGCCTGGTCGAGGACGCACACGAGCTGTTCGCGGGCGCCTCGACGCGGCTCGCGGGAACACCGCTGCGGCTGACCGGGTTCACCACCGCGGGGCTGTCGCGCGGTGCGGCCAGCTTCTCGGCGGGCCTGGCCGTCTCGGTGGGATTGTCACGAGCGCGCGAGTGAGCGCGCCAGCATGGGGGTAGCGAGCGAGTGACGGGCGGCGATCACGCGAACGGGCCGGAACGGATCTACGCGATCGGTGACCTGCACGGTCGCTTCGATCTGTTCCGCGCGCTGATGCGCACGATCGAGCGCGACCATGCCGCACGCACACCGGCGGTGACGCGGATCGTCCTGCTCGGCGACATCGTCGATCGCGGCCCGGACAGCGCGCGGCTGGTGCGCGGCTGCCTGCGGCTGAGCCAGCTCAATCCGCGCTTCACTGTTCTCAGAGGCAATCACGAGGAGATGATGGTGCACGCGCTGCGCGGTGATCTCTGGGCCTATCGCGCGTGGCTGGACTTCGGCGGTCGCGAGACGCTGCTGAGCTGGGGTGCCTCACCCGCGCTCACCGACGACATGCCAGGGATCCGCGAGCTGCGCGCGGCGGCGCAACTGGTCGGCCGCGACGTGATCGACTGGATGGCGCGGCTGCCGCTGACGCTGCGCCACGAGGATCATCTGTTCGTTCACGCGGGTGTCCGACCCGGGGTCGCGCTCGAGCGCCAGGTGCCGCGCGACCTGCTCTGGATCGGCGAGGAGTTCCTCGATTCGGAGGACGATCACGGCGTCACCGTCGTGCACGGCCACACTATCGCGGAGGACGGCCCCGAGGTGCGTGACAACCGCATCGGGCTCGACACCGGCGCGTATCGCACCGGTCGCCTCACCGCCATGGGGCTGGAACGCGGCGAGCGCTGGTTCCTGCAGGCGACGGGCGCGGCCGCGCCGGTGGGGGCGGAGCGCCGAGAGGCAGACGAGCACCGGCAGACGGTGGCGGCATGGTAAACCGCCCGCCCGCCGCCTTCGACGACGAGCAGCTCGACGCCGCGCTTCTGTCGGTGCTGGGGGAGCCCACCGCCGCGGACGGCGACGCAAACGGCCACACCGCGCCGTCGCCGCGTGGCGTCGCCGGATCGCTCGCGGGATCGCGCCGGGCTTCGGCGACGCTCGGTATTGCCGCGGTGGGCGCGATCAGCGGCCTCGCCTTCCTGGCCTTGGCGCGCGACGACGCTCCCGATCCGTCGGGCGTCCGAGCGACGGCGCCGAGCCAGCGTGCGGATACGACGAACGTCGAACGCGCACCGGTCAAGATCGCGCCACTACCCGTCGCGCCGACCGCCGTCGCCGCGGCACCCGCCACGCGTCCGCGCTCGATCAAGCGACCGACGCCGCTGCCCGCCGTGGTGGTCCGAGTAGCACGCCCCCTCCACCGTCCCGACGCGGAGGTAACCCGCCGACCCGCCGTGGTACTGACGGACCGTATGATCGGCGCGGTCGAGCCCGCCGCGATCGCGATCTCGGCGCCGGCCGCGCCTCAGCCCGAAACCATCGAGAGCATGGTGGTCGATCCCGCTCCTCCGGCGGAAGCGACCGCCCTCAGCGCCACGACACAGCGCGCCCGGCGCGACTCCGTGGTGGCGATCCGCAGCTTCCGCCGACAGTGGTGAGCGCCCGTCGCGATCGGTCCGTCTAGCGCGATGGCGTGAGGTGCGATCTGCTTGGCAGATCGGGCGCTCCGCCGTGGCGCTGCAGCCTTCCGTCTCGCGGGGCACAGCCTCGCCCTATGCACCGGCGTCTGCCGAAGCCACGAGGCGTGTGAGTGCAACGACTCTGCCCAGAACCTGATCCGTGCAAGTCGGAGCGGGCTCCCGCACCCGGCGTCGTGGCAGTCGGCGTCGGCGACGCTGCGCTCCGGCGTTCGCTGGAGCACGCGCACGATCCAGACGAGGTGCGTCAGCCGTAGCACCCACAACGACCACGATCGTCTCACCAACGGAACACCGCATCTAAAAGGCGCGTCTATTCGCCCCCTCATGGAACGGACATCTTCGCCTTCGTCAACACGACACGCGAAGGAGACTTCTCATGACCATCCTCGTCATCGGTGCCACCGGCCGCGTCGGCCGGCACGTCGTCGATCAGCTGCTCGCCCGCGACGCCGACGTCCGCGTTCTCACACGCGATCCCGCCAAGGCGAGCTTCCCCGCCGCGGTCGAGGTGGTGAAAGGCGACGTGCTCGACATCGACACGCTGCGCGCCGCGCTCGGCGGCATCAGGACGCTGTTCCTGCTCAATGCCGTCACGGGCGACGAATTCACCCAGGCGATCATCACGCTCAACCTCTCGCGCGAGGCCGGGATCGACCGTTTCGTCTACCTCTCGGTGTTCGGCGCCGACGAGGCGGTCAACGTCCCGCATTTCGCGGTCAAGTCGGGCGCCGAGCGGATGCTGGCGGCGATGGACGCGGGCGCGACGATCCTGCGCCCCACCTACTTCATCGACAACGAGGCGATGGTGAAGGACGTCATCCTGCAGCACAACGTGTACCCCATGCCGATCGGGGGCAAGGGCGTGGCGATGGTCGACGCGCGCGACATCGCCGAGGTCGCCGCGATCGAGCTGATCCGCCGCGAGCGCGCGCCCGCCAAGCTGCCGCTCCAGACGATCAACCTGGTCGGCCCGGAGACGCTCACCGGCACCGACGTCGCGGCGATCTGGTCCGAGGTGCTCGGCCGCCCCGTCGTCTACGGCGGTGACGACCCGAGCGGTTTCGAGCAGAATATGGCGACCTTCATGCCGCGCTGGACCGCCTATGAGATGCGGCTAATGGCGGAGCGCTACGTCAGCGACGGCATGATCCCGCACGAGGGCGATCGCGAGCGGCTCACCCAACTGCTCGGCCGCCCGCTGCACGACTATCGCGAGACCGCCCGGCGTCTGGCCGTGGCGTGACTGTCACTCGTGCGGCGAGACGAGCGCCCCGCGTCACCGGCGTCGGCCGGTGGCGCGGGGCGGGCTCGAAGGAACAAAGCTCTGACAAGAGCCGTACCCAACCACTTGCCCCATAATCGATAGATAGCTAACTAACGGATGTGCCCACCAGCTCATCTCCGCCCGAGCGTCAGCTCACCACGTTGCTCGTCCCGCTGGCACGCGCTTATCGCCGCCATCTCGACCGCGAACTGGCGGACCTCTCGCTGTCGCACTCCTCCGCGCTGGCAGTGATGCTTCTCGGGCGGATGGAGGACGGGGTACGCCAAGGCGCATTGGCAGAGCAGCTCGGGGTCGAGCCGCCCACGGTCGTCCCGATGCTCGATCAGATCGAGCGGGCGGGGCTCGCCGAGCGTCGGGCCGATCCCGCGGACAAGCGTGCCAAGACGCTCCACCTCACCGACGCGGGCCGCGCACTGGCCGCAGCGGCAGAGGCGCGCTCGGCCGAGATCCGCGCCGCGCTGTTCGCCGGGATCGCTCCTGCCGAGATCGCGGTGGCCAGCAACGTGCTCGAGCGGCTCGCCCACGCGCTGTCCGCGGCCGACGCGGCCTGATCCGATGCGGGTCGGTCTGCGCGAAGCCGTGTTCTCGGCCAATTGCTTCGCCGCGGCGATGCTGGCGCTGTACGTCTCGTTCGCGCTGGGGCTCGAGCGCCCGTTCTGGGCGATGGCGACCGTCTATATCACCAGCCAGCCGCTGAGCGGCGCGGTCCGCTCCAAGGCGCTGTTCCGACTGCTCGGCACGCTCGTCGGCGCGAGCGCGGCGGTGGTGATGGTGCCGCTGCTGGTGGACGCCCCGCTGCTGCTCTCGCTGGCGCTCGCCGGCTGGGTGGCGGCGTGCCAGTTCGTCTCGCTGCTCGATCGCACGCCGCGCTCCTACCTCTTCATGCTCGCTGGCTATACCGCGGCACTGGTCGGCTTCCCCACTGTGGGCCACCCCGAGGCGATCTTCGACGTCGCGGTGCTGCGCGCGCAGGAGATCGGCATCGGCGTGACCTGTGCCGCGCTCGTCCATGCCGCGGTCTGGCCGCGCAGCGTCACCGCGCTGCTCGGGGCGCGCGTTCGGACGCTGCTGACCGAGGCCGAGCGCTGGATCGCCGACGCGCTCGCCCCCGCTCCGACGCATCGCGCCGACCAGGAGCGCCGCCGTCTCGCCAGCGACGTCACCGAGCTGCACGTCATGGCGACACATGTCCCGTTCGACACCGCCGCCGCGCGCCCGACCCGCGCGCTGCTGAGCGCGCTGCAGGACCGTTTCGTGCTGCTGCTGCCGCTCGTCTCCGCGGTCGAGGACCGGCTCCGCGCGATCGCCGTCGAGGGCGAGGTGCCCGCCGAGATAGCCGCGCTGGTCGAAGATATCCGCGGCTGGGCTAGTGACGCGGCCGCGCACGATCCGGCTAGCCTGGTCGCGCGCGCCGACGCGCTCGCCGCGGCGCTGACACCCGCGGACTGGCGCGAGCTGCTGATCGCCAATCTGCTCGATCGACTGCGCGAGCTGGTCGAGGCGCTCGACATCGCGCGACTGGTCGCGGCGCAGGCGATCGATCCCGGCGCCGCGCCGCCGGAGCGGGTGCGTGCGCTGCTGAGCGAGCGGCGACGGCGACCGCTCCACCGCGACCTGCCGCTCGCGCTCCTCTCCGCCGTCGCCACCTTCGTCGCGATCCTCGCCTGCTGCGGCTTCTGGATCATGACCGCCTGGCCGGAGGGTGCGGTCGCGGCGATGATCGCGGCGGTGGTGTGCTGTTTCTTCGCCACGATGGACGATCCGGTGCCGGCGCAGCGCGGCTTCCTGATCTGGACGGTCACGTCGCTGCCGCTGGTCGCGCTCTATCTCTTCGCGCTGCTGCCGCTGGTGCACAGCTTCGAGACGCTCGCGCTGCTGCTCGCGCCCGCGCTGCTGGTGCCTGGGGTGCTGATGGCGCTGCCGCGCTGGTACGGGCGGATGATGCCCTTGCTGATCGGCCTGGCGGGCGGGCTGGCCCTGACCAATAGCTTCAGCGCCGACGCCGCCGGCTTCTTCAACGGCAGCGTCGCGCAACTCGCCGGAGTCGCCGCGGCGATGGTGGCGACGCGGCTGTGCCGCAGCCTCGGCGCAGGCGCCGCGCTGCGCCGGCTGCGCCGCGCCGGGTGGCGCGAGCTCGCCGAGCTGGCCGCGCGCCCCGGCCGCGCGACGCTGCCGGCGTGGCGGAGCCGCATGCTCGACCGCGTCGGACTGCTCGGCGCGCGGGTCGGCGACCTCGATCAGGGTGACCGCGACGCCGGCATGGCCGCGCTGCGCGAGCTCCGCGTTGGCGTGAGCCTGACGCAGCTCGCCCCCGCCAACGACGTCGTCGCCGACGGCTCGCTCGCCGCGCTGCGCGCCGACGTCGCCGCGCATTACCGCGCCCGCGCCCGCGGCGAGGTGGCCGCACCCGACGCGGCGCTGCTGGCGCGGCTCGACGCGGCGATCGCGACGGCGCTGGCGGAGGCGCCCGCCCCGCGCGACCGGCTCGCCGCGCTGACCGGGCTGCGCCGCAACTTCTTCCCCGCCGCGCGCGGGCTCGACTACGCGAGGGCGGCGGCATGAACGGCGAGATCGACCTCGCGGGCGTGTACGTCCACCCGCTGCTGCTCGCCGCGGTGCTCGCTTTCATCGCCGCGGAAACGATCGGCTGGGCGCTGGCGCGGCTCGGCCTTTACCGCTTCGTCTGGCATCGCGGGCTGTTCGACGTCGCGCTCACCGTCATCCTCTGGGCCGGCTGCGCCGCGCTCCTCGGCGGCACCGCGCCCGCCGCTCTCTTCGGCTAGGAATCATGAGAAAGATCGTCATCCTGCGCGTCGCCGTGACGCTGGTCGTGGTCGCCGCCGCCTGTCTCGCGGCGCAGCGGCTGTGGATCCACTATGAGGAGGAACCCTGGACGCGCGACGGCCGCGTGCGCGCCGACGTGGTCCAGGTCGCCCCCGACGTCTCGGGTCTCGTCACGCAGGTGTTCGTGCGCGACAACCAGCCGGTCGCGGCGGGGACGCCGCTGTTCGAGGTCGACCGGCCGCGCTACCGGCTCGCGGTGGCGCAGGCGCGCGCGGCGATCGCGGCGCAGCAGGTCCAGCTCGCCCAGGCGCGTCGCGAGGCGCGGCGCGACCGCGAGCTCGGCGACCTGGTCGCGGGCGAGGTCCGCGAGCAGAGCCTCGCCAAGGTCGCGCAGCTCGAGGCGACGCTGGCGCAGGCGCGCGTCGCGCTCGACACCGCCGAGCTCAACCTCGCACGGACGATGGTGCGCGCGGGCGTGGCGGGCACGGTCACCAACCTCGACCTGCGCCCCGGCGACTATGCCAGCGCGGGACACCCGGCCTTCGCGATCATCGACCGCGCCTCGCTCCATGTGATCGGCTATTTCGAGGAGACCAAGCTTCCGCGCATCCACGTCGGCGACGCGGTGCGGGTGCGGCTGATGGGCGACGACGGCGCGCTCGCCGGCCATGTCCAGAGCATCGCCGGCGGGATCGAGGACCGCGACCGCAGCGCCGGCGCCAACCTGCTGGCCAACGTCAACCCGACCTTCAGCTGGGTGCGGCTGGCGCAGCGCATCCCGGTGCGGGTGACGATCGATCGCCTGCCCGCCGGCATCTCGCTCGTCGTCGGGCGCACCGCCACGGTCGAGGTGGTGCCTCCCGCTCCTGCCCCTTCCGCGCGGGAGCATCGCGCGTGACTCGGCGCCTTGCCCCCGCGCTGCTCGCCGGACTGCTCGCCGGCTGCGCCGCGGCGGGTCCGAATTACCACCGGCCCGCCACCGCTATGATCGAGCGGCCGAGCGCGACCGGCGCGTTCGTCTCGGGCGACGCCGCCGCCTACGCGCCGGCGCCGCTGCCCGACCATTGGTGGCGGCTGTACCAGGACCCGCTGCTCGACAGGCTCGTCACCGCGGCGATCGCGCACAACACCGACCTGCGCGTCGCCGAGGCCAATATCTCCCGCGCCCGCGCCGCGCTCGACCTCGCCGAGACCGACCGCACGCCGCAAACGCAGCTCGAGGTCGCCCCGGGCTACGCGCAGCGCTCGGCCGAGGAGGAGCTGTTACCCGGCGCGGCGCTACCCGCCGCCCCGGTCTATGCGGGCCGGGTCGGCGTCTCCTACCAGCTCGACCTCGCCGGGCAGGTGCGTCGCGCGGTCGAGGCGTCGACCGCCGACGTCGCCGCGACGCGCGCCGCCTATGACGCGGTGAAGGTCACCGTGGTGGCCGACGCGACGCGCGCCTATGTCGACGCCTGCGCCGCGGGGCGCGAGATCGGCGTGGCGCAGCGCGCACTCGCGCTGCAGCAGCGCACCACCGCGCTCACGCAGCGGCTGGTGCGCGCCGGGCGCGGCATCTCGCTCGATGCGACGCGATCGCGCGCGCAGGAGGAGCAGGTCCGCGCGACGCTGCCGACGCTGCTCGCGGCGCGGCAGGTGGCGCTGTTCCGGCTGGCGACGCTAACCGGCCGCCCTCCCGCCGAGTTCGACCGCGACGTCGCCGCCTGCGCGCTCGAGCCCCGGCTCGACCGCCCGATCCCGGTCGGCGACGGCGCCGCGCTGCTGCGCCGCCGCCCCGACGTACGCCGCGCCGAGCTGCTGCTCCACGCCGCCACCGCGCGGATCGGCGTGGCGGAAGCGGCACTCTACCCGCGCGTGACGCTCGGCGCCTCCGCCGGTTCGGTCGGGCTGCTGCGCAACGCGCTGGCGGGTGACACCTATAAATTCTCGCTCGGCCCGCTGATCAGCTGGGAGTTCCCCAACCGTCGCCGCGTGCGCGCACGGATCGCGGGCGCGCAGGCCGAGACCGACGCCGCGGTGGCCAGATTCGACGGCGTCGTGCTCGGCGCGCTGCGCGAGACCGAGACCGCGCTGACCGTCTACGCGCGCGACCTCGACCGCCGCGCCGCGCTGGCGCAGGCGCGCGAACAGGCGGGACGGGCGGCGAGCGACTCGGAGCGGCTGTTCACCGCTGGGCGAACCGGCTTCCTGCCGGTGCTCGACGCGCAGCGCACGCTGATCGGCAGCGAGCAGACGCTCGCCGCGGCGGACAGCCGGCTCGCGGCGGACCAGGTCCAGCTGTTCCTCGCGCTGGGCGGCGGCTGGGAGGTGTAGTGCCGGACCGCGATGTCGAAGGTCGCCTCTCGAGCGATCGCCGTCATCCTAGATTCGCTTCAGGATCTACAGGCCCGCCGACGCCGCGACCGCTGGTGACGGGGCAAGGTGGATCCTGAGATGAGTTCAGGATGACGGTGGGAGATGGAAGAGCGCCTTCTGAGCCTACTTACCTCGCCGCCCCCGCCCGCTCCACCGCCGCCAGCACGTGGCGCAGCAATCCCTCGGCATCGTGCTTGATGTTGTGCCCGCCCGGCATCGCGATCTTGCGCACGTTGGGCAGATCGAGCAGCGGGCACAGGCTGTCGTCCTCCTCCGCGCCGTAGATGCAGGTGAGCGGCGTCCAGGTCAGCGTCCGCGCGGTGGTCACGCCGACGCTGTCGGGCGTGCCGTGATAGGCCCAGCCGGTCGGGTCGGCGCGGTAGAAGACCGAGTCACCCGGCAGCACCAGGATGATCCCCGCCACCCGCCCGCGCAGCTCGGCCGGCAGATGCGCCATGCCGGTCTGGACGATGTCCGCGCCGTAGGACTGGCCCATCACCATCAATCGCCGCGCGCCGGTCCGCGCCATCGCGGTACGCACCGCGTCGGCGACGAAGGCGTCGACCTCGGCGCGGGTACGGCGCTTGCGGAAATAGACCGGCGAGGAGATGCCGACGACGCCGATATGATGCTCGGTCAGTCCGCGCGAGGTCGAGGCGCCGAGCAGGAAGCGCAGCCCCATGTCACCCGAGACGTTCACCACCGCGACGTCGCGCACCGGCGGCATCGCCGGGTAGACGTGCACCGCATCGCGGTCGAAATAGCCCGCCGCGGCCACCGCCGCGCAGACGAAGGCCGAGCTGACGAGGCTCACCCGCACCCCGCGCCAGAAGGCCGAGCGTGGCGGCCGCGCCGAGCGCGCCGCCGCGCGCGTTCTCCACCGCCGCGCTATAGCAATTTGTCCAGCGTGATCGGCAGGTCGCGCACGCGCCGGCCGGTGGCGTTGTAGATCGCGTTGGCCACCGCGGCGCCGACGCCGGTGATGCCGATCTCGCCGACGCCATGCGCGCCCATCGGCGTGTGCGGGTCGGGGATGTCGGTCCAGATCACGTCGATCTCGGGCACGTCGAGGTGCACCGGCAGGTGATACTCGGCGAGGCTCGGGTTCATGATCCGGCCGTTGCGCTCGTCGAATTGCGTCTCCTCCATCAGCGCGAGGCCCAGCCCCATGATGATGCCGCCGCGGAACTGGCTGGCCGCGGTCTTGGCGTTGAGGATGCGCCCGCAGTCGAACGCGCCGAGGAAGCGGCTGACCCGCGTCTCGCCCGTCACCGCATTGACCTTCACCTCGCAGAACAGGGCGCTGTGCGAGTGCATCGACCAGTGCATCAGCTCGAGCGGCGGCGTGCCGGCCTTGGTGACGGTCACCTCGTCCCGCTGCGCGCGCGCCAGGATCGAGGCGTAGCTCTCGCGCCGCGCGGCGTCGTCGAGCTTGGCCAGTCCGCCGTCCTCGCTGCCGACCTCGCCCGCCGAGAGCCCCGCGAGCGGCGAGTCGTTGCCCGCCAGCGTCAGCAGCTCGGCCACCAGCGCGTTGTGCGCGGCGATCACCGCCGCACCGATCGCGGCGGTCTGCTGCGACCCGCCCGCCATGATCGCACCGGGAATGGCGGAGTCGCCATAGGCGACCTCGACGCGGTCGAGCGGCAGGCCGAGCCGCTCGGCGGCGACGATCGCGGTGGTGGTGGAGGTGCCCATCCCCATCTCCGCCGCGGCCACCTCGACCAAAGCGCCGACACCGTCACCGTCGCGGCGGAGCGTGATGCGCGCCTCGGCGCCGGGCATCCGGTAATAAGGATAGGTGCCGGTGGCGCAGCCGGTGCCGACCAGCCACTCGCCCTCGCGCCGTGCCCCCGGTGCGCCGCGGTCCGACCAGCCGAAGCGCGCCGCGCCGTCGCGCCATGCCTTGTCGATGTGGCGCGACGAGAAGGGCAGCCCGGTGGTGGGGTCCTTCTCGGGCTCGTTGCGCAACCGCAGCTCGACCGGGTCGATCGCGAGCGCCACCGCGAGCTCGTCGATCGCCGACTCGAGCGCGAAGGTACCGACCGCCTCGCCCGGCGCGCGCATGAAGGTGTTGGCGAGCATGTTCATCTGCGTCACCTCCACCTGCAGCCTGATGTTGGGGCAGGCGTAGCCGGCGCGGGTGCCGAGGATGAACGGCTCGGGCATGTTGTTGTGCGGCGACATCACCGACAGACCGGTGTGGATCAGCGCCTCGAATTTGCCGTCGGCGCTGGCGCCGATCGCGACACGCTGCTCGGTCAACGTGCGGCCGCCGACGACGCGGTAGACGCCCTCGCGCGACAGCGCGATCCGCACCGGCCGCCCCGCCATCTTCGCCGCGGCAGCGCCGATCACCTGATGGTCCCACAGCCCCTTGCTGCCGAACCCGCCGCCGACATAGGGCGAGGTCAGCCGCACCTGGTCGGGGGTGAGGTCGAACACCTCGCCGAGCGTCTGCGCCTGCTGCGTCACCATCTGGCTGGCGTCATGGATCACCAGCTCGTCGCCGACCCAGGCGATCGTCGCGGCGTGGGGCTCGATCGGGTTATGGTTGTGCCGCGGCGTGCGATAGAGCGCGTCGACCTTGACCGCCGCCTGGGCCAGCGCGCTCTCGGCATCACCGATCTCGTTGAGCAAAGGCTGGCCCATGAACAGGCCCTGCGCGATGCCGTTCGCCTTGGCGCCTTCCAGCGAGGTGGTCGACGGTTCGGCGGCGTAGGCGACCTCGACCAGCGCGGCCGCATGATCGGCCTGCTCCTGCGTCTCGGCCAATACCGCGACGATCGGCTGCCCGTTCCAATGGACGCGATCGTCCTGGAAGATCGGGAGATCGGCCGGCCCGACGCCGTGCGGCGTGGAGCCGAACGCGGGCGGCTTGTTCATCCGCGGCGCGTTGAGGTGCGACATCACCAGTACCACGCCGGGCGCCGCCTCGGCCGCGACGACGTCGATCGCGGTGATCCGCCCACGCGCGATGGTAGCGTAGACCAGCGCGCAATAGGCCATGTTCTCGAAGCGGAACTCCGCCGCGAACGGCGCCGCGCCCTTGACCTTGAGCGGGCCGTCGAGCCGCGAGACGGCCGCGCCGATCAGCCCGTGCTTGTGCTGGATCAGTGGGTCGGGGACCCCGCCGGGGATCCAGCTGTCCGGCGCAAGCGGGACCAGCTTGGTCATCGCGCCCTGCACCAGGCCCTGGGCGCCCTGCTTGACCGTGTCGACGATGCTCATGCCGCCTCTCCCTTGACCAGCTCGCCCAGCACCGCGGCGAGCGTCCGCCCCGCCAGCGCCGGCTTGAACGCGTTGTGCCGCAGCGGTGCGGCCTCGGCGAACTCGAGCGCCGCGGCGGCATGGAACGCCTCGGGCGTCGCCGGGCCGCCGCGCAATGCGGCCTCGGCCTTGAGCGCGCGCCACGGCTTGTGCGCCACCCCGCCGAACGCGACGCGCACGTCCGCGACGCGGTTGCCGTCGAGCTCGATCGCCGCCGCGACCGAGATCAGCGCGAAGGCGTAGCTCGCGCGATCACGCACCTTGCGATAGGTCGAGCGCGCCGCCAGCGGCAGCGTGGGCAGCTCGATCGCGGTGATCAGCTCGCCCGGCGCCAAGATCGTGTCGCGGTCGGGCGAGTCGCCCGGCAGGCGGTGGAAGTCGGCGATTGGTACCGTCCGCTCGCCGCCCGCGCCGGCGACATGGACCTGCGCGTCGAGCGCGACCAAAGCGACGCACATGTCGCTGGGATGAGTCGCGACACAGGCCTCGGACGCGCCGAGCACCGCGTGGATGCGGTTGAAGCCGTCGCGCGCGTCGCAACCCTCACCCGGCGAGCGCTTGTTGCAGCGCGAACCCTCGGTGTCGTAGAAATAGGTGCAGCGCGTGCGCTGGAGCAGGTTGCCGCCGACCGTCGCCATGTTGCGGATCTGCGCCGAGGCGCCCGCCAGGATCGCGCGCGACAGCATCGGATAGCGCTCGCGCACCGCGCGATGCTCCGCCAGCGCGGTGTTGCGCGCCGCCGCGCCGATGCGCAGCCCGCCGCCGTCGGTCTCCTCGATCACGGCGGAGAGGCCGGTGACGTCGACCAGCGCCGCGGGGCGCGCCACCGTCTCGCGCATCAGGTCGACCAGGTTGGTGCCGCCGCCGAGATAGGCGGTGGCGCCCGCCGCGCCGAGCCGCAGCGCCTCGGCGGCGTTTCCCGCGCGGGCGTAGGAGAAGGGCGTCATGCCGCCCACTCCGCCGCGACGGTGGCGCGGATCGCGTCGACGATCCCGTTGTGCGCGCCGCAGCGGCATAGGTTGCCGCTCATCCGCTCCTGCACCTCCTCGCGGGTGAGCGCCACCGGTGCGCCGAGGTCGACGCTGACGTGGCTCGGGACACCGCGCCCCGCCTCGGCCGCCATGCCGATCGCCGAGCAGATCTGGCCGGGCGTGCAATAGCCGCACTGGAATCCGTCATGCTCGATGAAGGCCTGTTGCAGCGGGTGCAGCCCGTCCTCGCCCGCCAGCCCCTCGATCGTGGTGACCGAGCGACTCTCGTACTGCACGGCCAGCGCGAGGCAGGAGAGAATGCGTTCGCCGTCGACCAGCACGGTACAGGCGCCGCACGCGCCCTGGTTGCAGCCCTTCTTGGTGCCGGTGAGATGCAGCGCCTCGCGCAGGTGATCGAGCAGCGAGACTCGCGGGTCGGACGGCAGCGCCACCGCCTCTCCGTTGACGATGAGCGACATAAGGGCTTCTCCCTACCTCTCCGATGCGGCGCGGCCGCCGCGCTAACCTATACCAAGTTTCGGAAAGCGCGGGTCATCTTTCGCGGCGACGCGGCACTCGATCGGGCGCGGCGGCGCGTCATCGTGGCGCGCGGACGCGGCTGGGCTAAGAGCAGGACGAGAGGACGCGCCGAATCGTCGCCGCGTCGGAACAGTCGCGGAGTACCCCCGTGCCGCTCACCGCCGTCGCGATCCGCCATGTCGCCTTCGAGGACCTCGGCCATCTCGACGCGCCGCTGCGCGCCGCCGGCTACGCGATCCGCTACGTCGAGGCGGCGGCGGGAGGCGTCGCCGCGCTCGACCCGCTCGCGCCCGACCTGCTCGTCGTACTCGGCGGCCCGATGGGCGTCTACGAGACGCCGGAGCACCCCTTCCTCGCCGACGAACTTGCGCTGCTGCGCGCGCGGCTGGCGGCGGGGCGGCCGACGCTGGGGCTGTGCCTCGGCGCGCAGCTGATCGCGGCGGCGCTCGGCGCGCGCGTCTATCCGGGACCGGCAAAAGAGATCGGCTACGCGCCGGTGACGCTCACCGCGGAGGGGGCGGCCTCGCCGCTCGCCGCTCTGCCCGCGGGCCAGTCGGTCCTGCACTGGCACGGCGATACCTTCGACCTTCCGGCGGGCGCGACGTTGCTCGCCTCGACCGACCTCTATCGCCGACAGGCGTTCGCGGTCGGTCGCCACGCGCTCGCCTTGCAGTTCCACCTCGAGGCGGCCCGGATCGAGCGATGGCTGGAGGGCCACGCCGCCGAGCTGCGCGCCGAGCGGATCGACCCCGCCGCGCTCGCGCGCGACGCCGCGCGCCACGACGCCGCGCTGCGCGACGCGGCCGAGGCGGTGCTCACCCGCTGGCTGTCGGCGTCAGCCTGAGCGCTCACTCGGCCGCCTCGCGTCGCGCCGCCATCATCGCCAGCCAACGCCGGCGCAGCACCGCGCGGCGCTCGGGGTAACGCTCGTCGAGGAAGGTGACGCTCGCGAGCCGGTCGGTGCGGAACATGCGGAAGTCGCCGCGCAGCTCGCACCAGGCGATCAGCACGCGCTTGCCGTCCATATAGCCGACCAGGAACGGCCACACTGTCCGCTCGCTCGGCTCGCCCGCGGCGTCGGCATAGCCGATCCGCAGCTTGCGCCCCTGCAGGCTCCAGGCACGCAATCGCGCCACATCGATCCCGGCGTCGGCGCGCTCGCTCCACGACGGCGGGGTGATCACCGCGGGCTCGTCGATCGCGGCGCGCAGCCGCTCCGGGATCACCGCCGCGACCTTGGCGAGCACGTCGGCCGCGGCGCGCGCCAGCCCCTCGTCGGCGTGCACCAGCACCCATTGCGCGCCGAGCACGACGGCCTCGACCTCGTCCGAGGTGAGCATCAGCGGCGGCATGTCGAACCCGCGCTCCAGCACGTAGCCGATCCCGGCCTCGCCGCGGATCGGCACGCGCTGTGCCACCAGCGCGGCGACGTCGCGATAGACCGAGCGCCGGCTGGTCTCGAGCTCGGCCGCGATCGCGTCGGCGGTCATCGGGCCGGGCGCGCGGCGGAGCAGCTGGACGATCTCGAAGAGGCGGTCGGCGCGGCGCATGCGGCCGATCCTAGAGCCGCGCGAGCGCCGAGGCGAGCGTCGCGGGAAGCAGCGGAGCGGCGCTCGCCAGGATGAGCAGCGAGGTGGCGAGGAAGCCTGCCGCCGCCCAGCGCAGGTCGCGCGCGGTCACGCCGGCACCGCGTCGCGCGCCATGGCGCGCTGGAAGGCGGGGCGCTGGGTGAGCCGCGCGAGATAGGCGGGGATCGGGCCGTCCGACGGCATCAGCTGATGCGCCCAGCCGAGCGTGCCGCCCATCATGACGTCGGCCGCACTGAAGCGCTCGCCGAGCAACCACGGCCCGTCGGCCAGCGCGCGCTCGACCCGCGCCAGTGCGGCGGCGAAGGCCGGCGGGGCCTCTTCCAGCGGCGCCCCGAGGCGCGCTCCGATCGCGGGGCCGAACTCGCCCTCGATCCAGCTGAGCCAAGTGAGATAGCGGCCGCGGTCGCGATCTCCGATCCACGGTGCGAGCCCGGCGCCGTCCGCCTGATCGGCGAGATAGGTCGCCACCGCGGCGGACTCGGTGACGAGCACGTCGTCGTCGCTCAGCGCGGGCACCTTCTTGTCGGGGTGCGGGTTGGCGGCGTCGGGTCCCTCGCCGCTCCCGTCTTGGTAGCGGATCGTGACGTAGCGGAGCTGGTACGGCACGCCGAGCTCCTCGAGCAGCCAGATGATCCGGGTCGAGCGCGAGCGTGGGGCGTGGAACAGCGTTAGCATCGAAGGTCTCCTGGGGCCGGGTCGGCCGGTGGAGGCGGTGTACGCCGGGCATGCTGCCAGCGTGGTGGCAGCAGGGTGAGACGTGCTGAGACGTGGGACGACGCTTGAGCGAGAACGGCGGCGCGGAGCACCGCCGTGATGGCTGCTCCTCCCGCGCGCACCGACTTCGTCATTGCCGCGAAGGCGGGAATCCAGACACGCTGACGCTGAGGCAAGAAGCGCGCGGCCAGCGCATCTGGATTTCCGCCTGCGCGGGGATGACGGAAGAGGAAGGGCGGGGATGACGCAAGCAGAGAAGGAAATGAGCCGAAGGAGAGTGTGAGCGAGAAGCGCATCGACACCGCACCGCGCTTGATCTCAATCGATACCTTCCTCCCGCCGCACGCGGAACTACGCCCGTCGCCCGCTCGTACTCGCGCCACTCGGACCGGAAGGACCTGACACGATGGCATCCAGCGCCGTGCGCCCCGCACTCGCCCCGCTCGCGCTCGCGGGAAGGCCGATCTACCCGGTGCTGCTGCCGGTGCCGATCATCCTGTTCGTCGCCGCGCTCGTCACCGATTCCGCTTATGCCAGCAGCGCCGAGATGATGTGGCTCGACTTCTCCTCCTGGCTGCTGCTCGCCGGGCTGATCGCGGGCGGTCTGGCCGGCGCGCTCCTGCTGGTCGAGCTGGTCCGCGCCGGCACGGCGCGGCGCGGGCCACTCGGGCTGCACTTCACGCTGCTGCTCTCGGCCTGGATCGTCGAGGTGCTCAACTCCTTCATCCACGCGCGCGACGGCTGGACCGCGGTGGTGCCGACCGGGCTCGCGCTGTCGGTGTTGGCGGTGCTGCTCGCGCTTGCTGCCGGCTGGTTCTGGCAGGCGGTGCCGCGGCGCCGCTCGGGAGACGTGCGATGATCCGACGGCTGACATTCGCGCTCGTCGCGCTCCCGCTCGCCGCCTGCGGTAGCGGGCAGCAGATCGACCAAAATCGCCAGTACGGCGCCGACCCGTTGCTGCCGCCGCCGCATGAGCAGCTCGTCGCGGACGTCGGGGTTTACGAGACGGTCGGCTGGAAGAAGGGCGAGACGCCCACCGTCCCCGCGGGCTTCCGCATCGAGCCGCTCGCCAGCGGGCTCAGCAACCCGCGCAACGTCGTCGCGCTGGCGAACGGCGACGTGCTGGTGGTCGAGTCGCGCAACGAGAGCAAGGAGCCGGTACAGCGCCCCAAGGACCCGATCCGCGACTGGGTGATGGCGCGCGCGCACTCGCAGACGCAGAGCGGCGACGCGCCCGCGCCGAGCAACCGCCTGACGCTGCTGAGCGGCGCGGGTGGCGACGGCCCGCCCGCCGCGCGTTCGGTCCTGGTCGACAAGCTCAATGCGCCGTTCGGGGTGGTCGCGCTCGGCGGCCAGCTCTACGTCGCCGATACCGACGCGATCATGCGCTATCCCTTCACGCCGGGGCAGACGCGGATCACCGCGCCGGCAACGCGGCTGACGCCGCTGCCCGCGGGCACGATCAACCATCACTGGACCAAGAGCCTCACTGCCAGCCCCGACGGCACCCGGCTGTACGTCGGCGTCGGCTCGAACAGCAACGCGATGGAGCGCGGCAGCGACGCCGAGCGGGACCGCGCCGCGATCTTCGAGGTCGACCCGCGCACCGGTGCCTCGCGCCCCTTCGCGACCGGGCTGCGCAATCCGAACGGCCTCACCTTCTATCCCGGCACCAACACCTTGTGGGCGGTGATCAACGAGCGCGACGAACTCGGTCCCAATCTGGTCCCCGACTATCTGACCTCGGTCCGCCCCGGCGCCTTCTACGGTTGGCCGTACAGCTATTACGGTCAGCACCTCGATCCCCGCGTCAAGCCGCAGCGCCCCGACCTGGTCGCGCGCGCGGTCGCGCCCGATTACGCGCTCGGCTCGCACGTCGCGCCGCTCGGGCTCGCTTTCTATACCGGGACGAGCTTCCCCGCGGGCTATCGCGGCGGCGCCTTCGTCGGCGAGCACGGCAGCTGGAACCGCACGGAGCCGCACGGCTATAAGGTCGCCTTCGTCGCCTTCCGCGACGCGCGCCCTATCGGCGTGCCGCGCGACTTCGTCTCCGGCTTCCTCAAGGACGGCAAGGCGCGCGGTCGCCCGGTCGGCGTCGCGATCGATCCGCGCGGCCGGCTGCTGATCGCGGACGACGTCGGCGGGACGGTGTGGCGGGTCAGCTATGCCCGCGGCTGAGCCGCTGGCCAGCGCGGCCCGAAGCGCGTAGCAGGGCGCCATGGCCGACCGCTCCGAGAGACACCGCCAGCCGTGGCGCCCCGACGAGCTCCAGAAGCTCCATACCCTCGCGAAGAAGGGCATGGCGCTGAAGGCGATCGCGAAGGCGCTGACGCGCAGCGAGGAATCGGTCAAGGAGCGCGCGAAGCAGGACGGCCTCTCGATTGCCAAGCTGCACTAGGCGTCAGGCGCCGATCAGCAGTCGCGAGCGCTGCCCGAACAGCATGCGCAGCAGCTGGACGAGACCGAGCGACAGCAGCAACCCCGTCGCGAAGGTAGCGCCGATCGCGGCGAGCAGCGCCCACCACGGCTGATCGTCCGGCACCCACGCCCCGACCAGCCGCGCCACCGGCCGCAGGATCGGCCCGTGGACGAAATAGATGCCGAACGCCGCCCCGGCAACGAACCCGGTCGCCGCGCGCGCGCCCGGCGGCAGCGCGGCCTCGCGCGCGCGCGCCCAGAGCAGCAGCAGCAGCGCGATCGTCGCACGCTGGAGATAGAAGGCGCTCTCGCGCAACGACACGCCGTGCCAGGCGTCGCGCTCGAGCACGTAGAGCAGCACCAGCCCTATCGTCGCCGTCGCGGCGACGAGGCCGAGCCAGGCCGCACGCTGGCGCAGCCAGGCGAGGCGCGCCTCCAGGTCGATCCCCACCGCGATACCGATCGCGTAGGCGCCCGCGAAATAGACGATCATCGCTGGCGTCACCTCGGTACCCGTGCGCGACGCGAGCAGCGGCGCCAGCATCAGCACGGCGCCGGGCCAGCGCAGACGCGGGCCTCGCAGCGCGGCGAGCAGCGCCGGGCTCACCAGGTACAGCACCAGGATCACGGGTATGTACCACAAGGTATTCCAGGTCGCGCCGGTGACGAGATTGGTCGCCAGCGTGCGCGCCAGCAGCGGCGCGTCAGGCGCGGCCAGCGCGGCCTGCGCGGTGGCGTTGGTGGTCAGCGTCAGCACCAGCGTCACCGCCGCATAGGGCAGCGCCACCGCGGCGAGCCGTTGCGCGAGAAAGCGTCGGTGCGGGCGGCGCGCGAAGAGATGGCCGTAGAGCAGCCCGGAGATGATCGCGAAATACACCGTCGCGTCGTGCGCGACGACGTGGAGCAGCGCCTGCACCGCCGCGGCATCGCCGTGCCACGCCGGCAGGCCGCGCAGGAGCAGCGCGTTGCCGGCGTGTATCAGCACCACCTGCACGATGCTGAAGCCGCGGAACAGGTCGACGTAGCCTAGGTGCGCAGCCGCGCCGCGCGACGGTCGCGCCGCGAGCGGCTCGACGGCTCCATCGCGCGGCGCGAGCGCGAGCGTCACAGCGGTGCGCCTGCGACCGACCGCACCTCGACCCGGCGCGGCGCACGGAACACCCACCAGCGCTGCAAGGCAAAGGTGACCGTCGGGGTGATCAGCACGCTCGGCACCAGCGGCACCCAGTCGGGCCCCTGGAGCGGACCGGTGATGATCCAGGTGATCGCGCAGTTGATCAGCAGGCCGACCACTTGGGTCAGCACGAACTTGGCGCGGGTCCGCAGCCCGAACGGCGCGGCGCCCGCGTCGCCGAAGGTGACGCGCGACTGCAGGTGGTAGCCGACATAGACCGAGAGCAGGAACGCCGGCAGCACCGCCGCCACGTTGAGGCTGACGGGCAGGATGATCAGCACATAAGCGAGGTACACCGACGAGTAGATCGTCGCGCACAATCCACCGATCACGCCGAATCGGACGATCTGCCCCCACATGACCTGTCCCCTCTTCCCTGCGCGCCAGCCTAGCAGCGGACACGTGCCGCGGACTCCCGCAGACGAGCGCGCAGCGGCAATTGCGGGGGATGCCAAAGGGGGTGCCGGGACCGCCGCGTTCGATCGACACGTTGTTCGATCTGCGCCGCTTTGAGCTAAGCGCCGGCTTCGATCGGATCGGCTCGTTCGAGCCGCACGCCATACCCGCGCGGCGTAACGCCTAGCGGCTTATCACGCCGCGCAGGTCTTCACCGCGCGCGCGAGCGCGGGCAGCGGATCGCCCCTGGGCACGAACTCGTGCGCGAGATAGCCGTCGAAGCC
Source organism: Sphingomonas citri (assembly GCF_019429485.1). GTDB lineage: Bacteria > Pseudomonadota > Alphaproteobacteria > Sphingomonadales > Sphingomonadaceae > Sphingomonas > Sphingomonas citri. The sequence continues at coordinate 220,538 of NZ_JAHXZN010000002.1, forward strand.
GGTGTCGGCGAGCGCGCGCGCGAACGTGCCCCAGTTGACCTCCTGTGTGTCGTCGAGGTCGTGGCGTCCCGGCACGCCGCCGGTGTGGACATGGCCGATCCAGCGGATGTTCTGGCGCACCGTGTCGATCAGGTCGCCCTCCATGATCTGCATGTGGTAGGCGTCGTACAGCAGCTTCACATGCGGGGAGCCCACCGCCTCCATCACGCGTGCGCCCCACGCGGTGTGGTCTGCCATATAGTCCTTGTGGTCGACCTTGCTGTTGAGCAGCTCGAGGCAGATCGTGACGTTATTGTCCTCGGCGATCTTCTTGACACGGTTGAGCCCGGCGATCGTGTTCTCGGCGCCCTGCTCGTCCGACATGCCCTTGCGGTTGCCCGAGAAGGCTATGACGTTGGGCACGCCCGCCTTGGCCGCCTGCGGGATACCGACGCGATATTGCGCCTCGATCGCGGCATGGTTCTCGGTGCGGTTAAGCCCGTTCGGGATCTGCATCACGTCCGCGGCATAACCCATCGTGCAGCGCAGGCCGTGGCGGCGCGGCACGTCGTAATCCTTGGGCTCGAGCAGGTCGATGCCGTCGAGCCCGATCTTGGCGGCGAAGGCGCAGAGCTGGTCGAGCGGAATCTTCTCGTAGCACCAGCGGCTGACCGACTGTTTGAGGCGCTTGCGCGAGGGCGTCGCCGGCCCGGCGACGGCCGCGCTGGCGGCGAGGGTGAGTGACGTGCCGATGACCTGTCGCCTTGTGACCATCGGCCGAGTGTAGCGCGCCCGCCAGCGGGGGCAAGCCGCCGCGCAGCGATCGACAAGAAGCGGCGGCGCTGCGATAGCTTACATCGTGTCGACCGCGTCCCCCGCCCCGCTCCGCCGCATCGCGATCGACCGCGGCGGCACCTTCACCGACGTGGTCGCCGAGCGCGAAGACGGCAGCGTCGAGGTGGTCAAGCTGCTCTCGGTCGATCCCGGCCGCTACGACGATGCCGCGGTCGAGGCGGTGCGGCGGCTGACCGGCATGCGCGACGGCGTGCTGCCGCCGCTCGACGTGCGCATCGGCACCACGGTGGCGACCAACGCCTTGCTCGAGCGGCGCGGCGAGCCGGTGCTGCTGGCGATCACGCGCGGCTTCGGCGACGCGCTGGCGATCGGCTACCAGGATCGGCCAGACATCTTCGCGCGCGCGATCGTCCGCCCACCGCAGCTGCCCGAGCGCGTGATCGAGATCGACGAGCGCGTCGACGTCGACGGCGCGATAGTGCGCGCGCTCGACTTCGCCGCCGCGGAGCGCGACCTGCGCGCCGGCCATGACGCCGGGCTGCGCGCGGTCGCGATCGTGCTGATGCACGGCTGGCGCTATCCCGCGCACGAGGCCGCGCTGGCGGAGCTGGCGCACGCGATCGGCTTCACCCAGGTCTCGGTCAGCCACCGCGTCGCGCCGCTGATCCGGCTGGTCGCGCGCGGCGATACCACCGCCGCGGACGCCTATCTCTCGCCGGTGCTGCGCCGCTACGTCGACGGGTTGGAGGCGGCGTTCGGCGGCGCGCCGTTGTTCATGCAATCCTCGGGCGGGCTCGCCGCGGCGGGCGCGGTGAGCGGCAAGGACGCTTTGCTGTCCGGACCCGCGGGCGGGATCGTCGGCATGGCCGCGGCGGCGCTCGCCGCCGGGGTCGAGCGCGTGATCGGCTTCGACATGGGCGGCACCTCGACCGACGTGTCGTTGTGGGCGGGGACGTTCGAGCGCCGCCAGGAGGCGGTGATCGGCGGCGTCCGCGTCGCCGCGCCGATGCTGCGGATCGACACGGTCGCGGCCGGGGGCGGCTCGATCTGCGGCTTCGACGGCGGCCGCTTCACCGTCGGGCCGGAGAGCGCCGGCGCCAACCCCGGGCCCGCCTGCTATCGCCGCGGCGGGCCGCTGACGGTGACCGACTGCAACCTCCTGCTCGGCAAGATCGTGCCCGAGCATTTCCCGGCGGTGTTCGGCCCCGGGCGCGACCAGCCGCTCGACCGCGCCGCCGCGCGCGAGCGGCTGGAGGCGCTGCTCGACGCGGTGGAGACGGCGACCGGCACGCGCCCCGATCCGCTCGCCGCGGCGGAGGGGCTGGTGGCGATCGCGGTCGCCAACATGGCCAAGGCGATCAAGTCGGTGTCGGTCGCGCGCGGGCATGATCCGGCGAGCTACGCGCTGATGACCTTCGGCGGTGCGGGCGGACAGCACGCCTGTCTCGTCGCCGACGCGCTCGGGATGCGCGGCGTGCTGATCCACCCGCTCGCCGGCGTGCTCTCTGCCTGGGGAATCGCGCTGGCCGACCGGCGCGCGGTGCGCCAGCGCACCGTCGCCGCGCCGCTCGACGCGGGCACGTGGCGCGCGACGCTGGACCAGCTCGCCGCCGCGGCGCGCGATGAACTAGGCGGCGAGGCGAGGATCGAGGCGGTGGCGACGCTGCGCTACGCGCGCACCGATCAGGGGATCGAGGTGGCGGTCGCGGACGCCGCGGCGATGCGCGCCGCGTTCGAGGCGGCGCACCGCGAGCGCTTCGGGTTCACCGCGGACGACGCGCTGATCGTCGAGCGACTCCAGGTCGAGGCGGTGCGCGCCAGCGCGGCGCCGGCGATGGCGGCACCTGCGGCAGCGGCGTCCGCACCCGAGACGGTCGAGGTGACGATGGCGGGCGCGTCGCACCGGGCGCCGCTGCACCGCCGCGAGACGCTCGGCGCGGGCGCGCGCGTCGCCGGTCCGGCGCTGCTGGTCGATGCCACCTCCACCGTCGCGGTCGAGCCCGGCTGGGAAGCGGCGGTGCTGGACGAAGGCACGCTGCGGCTCACCCGCGTCGCGCCTCGCGCGGCGGCGGCGGGCGACGCCGCGGTCGACCCGGTGCGGCTGGCGATCTTCGCCGGGCTGTTCATGGGACTGGCGGAGGAGATGGGATCCGCGCTCCAGCGCAGCGCCGCCTCGGTCAACATCCGCGAGCGGCTCGATTTCTCCTGCGCGTTGTTCGACGCGAACGGTTACCTCGTCGCCAACGCGCCGCACATCCCGGTGCATCTCGGCTCCATGGGCGACTGCGTCCGCCACCTGATCGCCAGCCGCGCTGGCGACGGGCGCGGGATGCGCCCGAACGACGCCTATGCGGTCAACGACCCCTATCGCGGCGGCACGCATCTGCCCGACATCACCGTCGTGCAGCCGGTGTTCGCGGGCGGCGATACGCCAGCTTTCTTCGTCGCCGCGCGCGGGCACCACGCCGACGTCGGCGGCACCAGCCCCGGCTCGATGCCGGCGGACAGCCGCACGCTCGCCGACGAGGGCGTGGTCTTCGACGACGTGCTGGTGCTCGCCGAGGGCCGCCTGCGCGACGCCGAGGTGCGCGCGGTGTTTGCGGGTGGCCCGCACCCCGCGCGCGCGATCGACCAGAACATGGCCGATCTCGCCGCGCAGCTCGCCGCCTGCGCGCGCGGCGCGGCGGGGCTCGAGCGGCTCGTCGCCGAGCAGGGGCGCGAGGTGGTGGCGGCCTATATGGAGCACGTCCAGGCGCACGCCGAGACGCTGGCGCGCGGCGCGGTACGCTTGCTGTCGGACGGGGCCTTCTCCTACGCCACCGACGACGGCGCCACCGTGCGCGTCGCGGTGCGGGTCGACCGCGACGCGGGGGCGCTGACAGTCGACTTCGCCGGCACCAGCGCGCAGCGGCCGGGCAACACCAACGCGCCGCTGGCGGTGACGCGCGCGGCGGTGCTCTACGTGCTGCGGACGCTGGTCGGCGAGGACACGCCGCTCAACGACGGCTTCCTGCGCCCGGTGACGCTGATCGTGCCGGAGGGCTCGATGCTCAATCCGCGCTATCCCGCGGCGGTGGTGGCGGGCAACGTCGAGACCAGCCAGGTCGTCACCGACGCTTTGATGGGGTCGCTTGGCGCGATGGCGGCGTCGCAGGGGACGATGAACAACTTCACCTTCGGCGACGCGACCCACCAATATTACGAGACGATCGCGGGCGGCGCTGGCGCGGGCGACGGCTTCGCGGGCGCGAGCGCGGTGCAGACGCACATGACCAACAGCCGGCTGACTGATCCCGAGGTGCTGGAGACGCGCTTCCCGGTGTTGCTGGAGGCGTTCGCGATCCGGCGCGGCTCGGGCGGCTCGGGGCGTTGGGCCGGCGGTGACGGCGCGGTGCGGCGGGTGAGGTTTCGCGCGCCGATGCGGGCGAACATCCTGTCCAATCACCGGGTGGTGGCGCCGTTCGGGCTGGCGGGTGGCGGCGACGGTGCCGTCGGGGCGAACCGCGTCGAGCGGGCGGACGGGCGCGTCGAGACGCTCGGCGCGACCGCGTCGGTGGAGCTGGCGGCGGGCGACGTGTTCGTGATCGAGACGCCCGGCGGCGGTGGCTACGGGGGCGAGGCGTGAGCGGGTGGGGCTCGCGGCATTGCCGGCGAGGTGCGGGTCGGGATGATGGCACGGCGGGAGCACCGTCTCTTTTACCGAGCCCGTACCCTGGTGCAGGCCGGAGTTCAGTTGCGGGCCGCTCGCGTGAGCCGCGTGAGCTATCCCACCTGGACCCCGGCGTGCGCCGGGGTGGTCAGAGGATGAGGGGGGTCGAGCGCTGACCCAACACCGCTTTACTCTCCTTCCCGCGCGGACCCGTCGCTGATGCTCGTCCTCGCCGGCGTCGCCGTGATCGCGCTGGGCTTCCTGCTGCGCTTCAACCCGCTGCTCGTGATCGTCGTCGCCGCCGCGGTGACCGGGCTGGCCGCCGGGCTCGACCCGCTCGCCGTGCTCGCCAAATTCGGCCACGCCTTCAACCAGAGCCGCTACGTCACCGCGATCTACATGGTGCTCCCCGTCATCGGCCTGCTCGAGCGCGCCGGGCTGCAGGAGCGTGCGCGCGGGCTGGTCGGCGGGTTGCGAGGACTCACCGTGGGGCGCCTGCTCGCGGGCTATCTGCTGTTCCGCCAGCTCTCCGCCGCGCTCGGGCTCAACGCGGTGGCGGGGCCGGCGCAGACGGTGCGGCCGCTCGTCGCGCCCATGGCTGAGGCCGCCGCGGCCCGCCAGGGCGAAGAGGACGGCGAGCCGATCCGCGCGCTCGCCGCCGCGACCGACAATATCGGCCTGTTCTTCGGCGAGGACATCTTCATCGCGATCGGCTCGATCCTGCTGATGCGCGGCGTGCTCGAGGGCTATGGCGTGCGCGTCGAGCCGTTCCAGCTCTCGGTCTGGGCGATTCCCACCGCTATCGCCGCCTTCCTCGTCCATGGCGCGCGGCTGTGGTGGCTCGATCGCCGGCTGAGGCGGCGCACGCGATGATCGGGCTCAACCTCGTCTACGCGGTCGCGGGTGTCTTCTTCGCCGCCTGCGCCCTGCTCGGCGCGGTCGACCGGCGCTGGGCCAACGCGCTGTTTCACGCTTTGCTCGCGCTCTCCTTCTTCGCCGGCGACGCGATCGGCGACCTCGGCAACGGCGTGCTGGTGCTCGCGCTGGTCGCCACTGCCACCTCGGGCCGGATGCGCCGCGGTGAGCCCGAGGCGGCGAGCGAGCCGCACGGCCCGCTGCTCGCGCTGGCGCTGGTGATCCCCGCCGCCGCGCTCGGCGGCACGCTGCTGTTCAAGCGTTTGCCGACACTGATCGATTCGCAGCAGGCCACGCTGGTGGCGCTGACGCTCGGCGTGCTCGTCGCGCTCGCGCTCGGCCACTGGCTGCTGCGCGCGCCGCCGCTCGCGGGGGTGCGCGCGGGGCGGCGGCTGCTCGACGAGATCGGCTGGGCCGCGATCATGCCGCAGCTGCTCGCCAGCCTGGGCGCGGTGTTCGCGCTCGCGGGCGTGGGCGACGTGGTCGGCGGGCTGGTCGGCGGCGCGATCCCGGCGGGGAGCGTGCTCGGCGCCGCGGTCGCCTATGGCCTCGGCATGGCGCTGTTCACGATCGTGATGGGCAATGCCTTCGCCGCCTTCCCGGTGATGGCGGCGGCGGTGGGCATGCCGCTGCTGGTGCGCCAGTACGGCGGGGACCCGGCGGCGGTCGCGGCGATCGGCATGCTGGCGGGCTTCTGCGGCACCTTGCTCACCCCGATGGCGGCGAACTTCAACATCGTCCCCGCCGCTTTGCTCGAGCTGCGCAACCGCTATGGCGTGATCCGCGCGCAGGCGGCGACCGCGCTGCCGCTGCTCCTCTTCAACGTGCTGCTGCTATGGTGGGTGATCCGATGACCAGGCTCGACCCCGCGCTCGCCGCACGCTTCGCCCGCATCACGCTCGACCATGTCGGGCGCGAGTTTCCGTACAAGCTCGACCATGTCCTCACCGGCGCGCACGACGCGGTGCCGCCGGCGACGCTCCACCCGATCTTCCACGGCAGCTTCGACTGGCACAGCTGTGTCCACGGCTGGTGGCAGCTGCTGACGATCCGCCGCCTGTTCCCGGCGCTGGCCGAAGCCGAGGCGATCCGCGCGCGCGCCGACACCATGCTGGTCCCCGCCAAGGTCGCGGGCGAGCTCGCCTATCTCGACCGGCCGACCAGCGGCGGGTTCGAGCGGCCGTATGGCTGGGCGTGGCTGCTCGCGCTCCACGACGAGGCGGACCGGCATGCCGCGCCCTGGGGCAAGGCGCTGGAGCCGCTGGCGCGCGCCTTCGCCGCGCGCTTCACCGCTTACCTCCCCAAGCTGACCTATGCGGTGCGCGTCGGCACGCATTTCAACACCAGCTTCGCGCTGGTGCTCGCGCGCGACTGGGCGCTCCGCCACGACCACGCGCTGGTCGAGCTGATCGACGCGCGCGCGCGCGGCTGGTTCGACGCGGACCGTGCCTGCCAGGCGTGGGAGCCGTCGGGGGACGACTTCCTCTCCTCGGCGCTGTGCGAGGCGCTGCTGATGAGCCGCGTGCTGCCCGCCGGCGCGTTCGCGGTGTGGTTCGACGCCTTCCTCCCCGATGTCGCGCGCGGCGAGCCGGCCACGCTGTTCCGGCCGGCGCACGTGTCCGACCGGAGCGACGGCAAGATCGCGCATCTCGACGGGCTCAACCTCAGCCGCGCCTGGTGCTGGCGCCAGCTCGCCGCCGCGCTCGGACCGCGCCATCCCGCCGCGGCGGCCATGCTGCACGCCGCCGACGCGCACCTCGCCGCCAGCCTGCCGCACCTCGACGACGATTACATGGGCGGCCATTGGCTCGCCACCTTCGCGCTGCTGGCGGTGCTATCGAGCTAGAGCCTAGAGGATATCGATCGATCCTCTCCTAGTCGGGAGGATCGATGAATGCCGAGCTAACCTCCGATGAGGTCCCCGCAACCAGCGGGCGCGCCGGCGGTTCACTGCGTATCACCCGCAGGAGGCGCTATGCTCGAACATGTTCCCCACTGGCTCGGCAGCCTGTTGCACAACGTCCGCGCGGGCCATGCCAAGCTGGTGATCGTGCAGGATGGGATCGTGCCCGCGGGCGGCGCGCAGCTAACGCTCTCCAGCCCCGCCTTCGCCGACGGCGCGCGGCTGCCCGAGCGCTTCACTGCCGACGGCGCGGGCGTGTCGCCGCCGCTCACCTGGAACGGCGTGCCAGCCGGCGCGGTCGCGCTGGCGCTGCTCGTCGAGGACCCCGACGCACCCGCGCCCAACCCGCTCGTCCACGCCGTCGTGTGGAACCTGCCGCCCGACTCGGCGGGGCTGGAGGAAGGTGCGATCTCGGCGGACGGGCGCGGCGCGTTCGACGGTTCGGACGTCGGCCGCAACAGCTATCAGCAGGAGGGCTGGCTGCCGCCCGACCCGCCGACCGGCCACGGCGGTCACGACTATGTCTTTCAACTGTTCGCGCTGAGCGAGGCGGCGGCGCTCGACGTCAGCCCGGGGCGCAGCGCGGTGCTGGAGGCACTGCGCGGGCGCGTGCTCGCCGCGGGCATGCTGAGCGGCACCTACTCGCGCGGCGAGCCGGCCGAGATCGGGCCGGTCGGCGCGGCGCAGCCCGCCTGAGCCGCGTGCGCGATCCGACCCCCCGCCCGCTGCCGGTGGTGCCGCGCTGGCTCGGCCTCGCGGGGTTGCTCCCGCCGGCGGGCTGCGTCGCGGTCGCGCTCGCGCTGCCGGCGCTGCAGCCGGCCGCGACGCTGGTGGGCGGGATCTACGCCGCCGTGATCCTGTCGTTTCTCGGCGGGCTGTGGTGGATGGATTCGCTCGAGCGCCGCGTCGCTGCGGCTGCGCCGTACGTGCTGGCGGTGGCCCCGAGCCTGGTCGCCTGGGCGGCGCTGCTGGCGTGGCTGCTCGGGGGCGCGCCGCCGGCCTCGTCGCTGCTCGCACTCGGCGCCGCGGTGCTGGTCTCCCCGCTCGCCGACCGCGCCGCCTCGCCGGCCGTGCGCGAGCTGCCCGGCTGGTGGGGCCTGCGGCTGACGCTGTCGGGCGGGCTCGGCGCCCTGACGCTGCTATTGGCGCTGCTGGCGCGATGACGTCGACCGTAAGGGGCTAGCCGTTCCTCACCCCTCCGGATCGGGTGCGGTGAAGGGCGAGCAACACGGCTCGGTCACCGCATGAAATTCCATCAGCTCGATGCGCGTGCCGTCGGGATCGTAGAGGTTGGCCTGCCACTTGCCGTCTAGCCCCATCTGCGGGCCGTCGTGGCGGCCGGTCATCTTCTTGCCGCGATACAATTCGGTGACGGCGGTCTGCATGTTGCGCACGCCGAGCGAGAGGTGGTTGAGCACGCCGAGCTGGCGCGCATCGAGCGACGCCTCGCTCACGCGCGAGCCCGCGCCGACCATCATATATTCGAGCCAGTCGCGCCCGTCGGGGGTCTGCTGCGACACCCAGTCGACCTTGGGGGGCTCGAACGAGCCGAACCAATAGGGGCGGAAGCCGAGCAGGGTGCGATAGAAGCCGTCCTCCTTGGCGCGGTCGCGCACGGCATGGCCGATATGGATGATGCGGCCGCTCACCGCGCCGGGTATCGCCGCGGCGCTGGTCTTGGTCTCGACGAACTGCACCTCATTGCCCTCGGCGTCGCTCGCGGCGAAGCGGCGCTCGCCCGCGCCCTGCTCCAGCGCGCCGACGCCGGCAGCGCCGCGCGCCAGCAGCCAGGAGCGCAGCGCGGCGGCGTCGGGGGTGCGGTAGGCGGCGTGCGCGAACAGGCTGGCGCCGAGCCCCGCGGGCGCGGGCAGCACCTCGACGAACTGCGTACCGCTGAACTGGAACCGCGCGCCGGCGGCATTCTCCGGGTCCGCCACCTTCCGCGCGCCGAGGACGCCGGCGTAGAAACGTTCCGACGCGGCCAGGTCGCGGCTGTACACCGCCAGATGCGAGATGCCGGTGATCGGCGGCCGCTCGGGCGCGCGAGCGCCGACCGAGAAGAACGCCGCGACGATCATCGCCGCCCGCGTGAGACGCATGTGAGACCCTCCCCTGCCGCGCCGAAGAAATGGCGTCAGGCCGGTAGGTTAGCTGGCGCTTGCGTGCGTGTCACGGGGCGTCGCGCGGAGACGAAAGAGCGTTGGGCGTGGCGCGTTGCCGTTCCCAGGCGCTTGGCCCCATGAACGTGGCATTACCTCGAGACGAGGCTCGACAAGCTCAGCCTCTCCTCAGCGCGAATGTGAAAGCGGGGGCCGGCCTCGATACGGTCTGTGCTTGTGGACGACGGAAGAGCTACCGTCGCTCGCGCTAACGAGGCACTGAGCTCGTCGAAGTGCCGTCTCGAAGCACCTCGCGAGCTGCTCCCTCACCAGCCATCCACTAGAGGCGCCGAGCGTCGCGCCGTCGACGAACAGGTCACTCGGTTCACCAGTGAAAGTCCGCTTCATCACCGGTTGCGTCCGCCCCTTCGCCCGTTGTAGCGTCGCGACAGGAGCGCTGCCCGACCGAGTGGCAGCGTCGGGCGAGGGAGAGGAAGCGTTGCGCGCATCGATCAGCTGGGCCGCCGCCGCGGCACTGCTCGCCACCGCGACCGTCGCGACGGCGCAGACGAAGGTACCCGGCGATCCGTACGCCGACGATCCCTCGGGCATCGTCGCCGACCCCTGCCCCGCACATCCCAAGCCGGCGGACAAGGCGGCGGGAACGATCGCGAACCTCCACATGCTCACGCGCGACCACGGCCAGCTGTGCCGCTACGCCGCCGCCAACCGCGCGCTGACGGCGAAGCCGCGGGTTGTCTTCATGGGCGACTCGATCACTGACAATTGGATCAACCTCGCGCCCGATTTCTGGCGCGACGGCCGGGTCGACCGCGGCATCAGCGGGCAGACCACCTCGCAGATGCTGCTGCGCTTCCGCCAGGACGTGATCGACCTTCACCCGCAGGCGGTCCACATCATGGCGGGCACCAACGACGTCGCAGGCAACACCGGCGCCGCCACGATCGAGACGGTCGAGGGCCATATCCAGAGCATGGCCGAGCTGGCGCGCGCCAACGGGATCAAGGTGATCCTCGCCTCGGTCCCGCCCGCCGCTGCCTTCCCGTGGAGCCCGGACAAGCGCCCCGCGCCGCAGATCGCCGCGCTCAACGCCTGGCTCCAGGCCTATGCGCGCCGCAGCGGCGCGACCTGGGTCGACTATCACCCGGTACTCGCCACGCCCGCAGGCGCAATGCGGGAGGGGCTGGCGAGCGACGGCGTCCACCCCACCGCGGCGGGCTATGCCGCGATGGCGCCGGTCGCGCTCGACTCGATCCGCCGCGCGCTCGGGCGCTGAGCATGACCGCGATCCAGCGCCGTGCCTTCCTCGCCGGCTCGGCCGCGGTGCTCGCCGCGCGCGCCGGTCTCGCCGCCAGCCCGACCGGCACGGTGAGCGGGCCGGTCCAGCCGACATGGGAGTCGCTGCGCTCGCACTATCGCGTCCCCGAGTGGTTCCGCGACGCTAAGCTCGGACTGTGGTCGCACTGGGGGCCGCAGGCGGTGCCCGAGCAGGGCGACTGGTACGGTCGCTTCCTCTACATGCAGGGGCATCCGGTCTACGAGCACCACCTACGCACCTACGGCCACCCGACGAAGGTCGGGATGAAGGACATCCAGAACCTGTGGAAGGCGGAGCGCTGGGACCCGCAGGCGCTGGTCGAGCGCTACAAGCGCGTCGGCGCCAAGTACTTCATGGCGCTCGCCTGCCACCACGACAATCTCGACTGCTACGACAGCCGCTATCACGCCTGGAACTCGCTGCGCGTCGGGCCGAAGCGCGACGTGGTCGGCACCTGGGAGCGCGCGGCGCGGCAGGCGGGGCTCAAGTTCGGCGTGTCGAACCATGCCGCGCACGCCTGGCACTGGTACCAGCCCGCCTACGCCTATGACCCCGAGGGGCCGCGCGCGGGCGAGCGCTACGACGCCTATCACCTGACCCGCGCCGACGGCCGCGGCACCTGGTGGGACGGGCTCGACCCGCAGCAGCTCTACACCGGCCGCCACATGGTCGCGCCCGACGGCATCCGCACCGCCGCGGCGATGGGCACGTGGCACGAGGCGCACGACGGTCAGTGGATCGAGACGCCGCCCCCGGCCGACCCGCGCTACGCCGCCCGGTGGCTGCTGCGCCAGGCCGATCTGATGGCCAAGTACAAGCCCGACCTCTGCTACATGGACGATACCGCGCTGCCGTTCGGCGCGATCGGGCTGGAGGCGGCGGCGGACTATTACAACCGCGCGATCCAGTGGCACGGCGCGCCCGATGTCGTGCTCACCGGCAAGAAGCTGGAGCCGCACCAGCTGGGCGGGATCGTCGAGGACGTCGAGCGCGGCTTCAGCGACCGGCTGCGCGCCGAACCGTGGCAGACCGACACCTGCATCGGCGACTGGTTCTACAATGTCGCCAGGCTCAACGACCGCAGCTACAAGACCGCCGAGGACGTGGTGCAGCGGCTCGCCGACGTCGTCTCGAAGAACGGCAACCTGCTGCTCTCGATCCCGCAGCCGGGTCACGGCGCGATCGACGCCGAGGAGGAGAAGATTCTGGACGCGATGGAGCGCTGGATGGCGATCAACGGCGAGGCGATCTTCGCCTCGCGCCCGTGGCGGATCTATGGCGAGGGGCCGACCCGGGTCGCCGCCGGCGCGCAGAACGAGGAGGCGGCCAAGCCTTTCACCGCCGAGGACGTGCGCTTCACTACGCGCGCCGGCGCGCTCTACGCCTTGTTCCTCAAGCCGCCCGCCGGCACCGCGCGCGTCGCCGCGCTGGCCGCGGCGCCGAACGCGCCGGTGGTGGAGCGCGTCACGCTGCTCGGCGGCGGCACGGTCGCGCACCGCCAGACGCCGCGCGGGCTGGAGCTCGACCTCGGCGGGCGCGCGCCGGGCGGGTTCGTCCCCGCGGTGCGAATCGACGGGCGCGGGCTGGCATGAGCGGCGCGTCGATGCGACGGCTGCCGCTGGTGCTCGTCGTCGCGCTCTTCTTCCTGTGGGGCGTCGCCAACAACCTCAACGACGTGCTGATCGCGCATTTCAAGAAGCTGTTCGTACTGAGCGATCTCGGCGCGGGGCTGGTACAGTCGGCCTTCTACCTCGGCTATTTCTGCCTCGCGATCCCGGCGGCGCTGACGATGCGGCGCTTCGGCTATCGCGCCGCGGTGCTGCTCGGGCTGTTGCTGTACGGCGCAGGCGCGCTGATGTTCTGGCCCGCCGCAGCGTGGCAGAGCTATCCCGCCTTCCTGCTCGCGCTGTTCGTGATCGCGAGCGGGCTCGGCTTCCTAGAAACCTCCGCCAACCCGCTAATGGCGAAGCTGGGCAGCGAGGACAGCGCGGCGCGGCGGCTCAATCTGGCGCAGGCGTTCAACCCGCTCGGCTCGATCACGGGCGTGCTGATCGGCAGCCAGTTCATCCTGTCGGGCCAGTCCGGACCGGTCACCGGCGAGGCCGCGCGCGCCGCCGAGGCGGCGGCGGTGCAACTGCCCTATCTCGTCATCGGCCTCGGCGTGCTGGCCTGGGCCGCGCTGATCCGGCTGACCTCCTTCCCGCCGGTCGCGACCGAGCGCGACATCGAGGAAGGCGTCGGCGCCGCGGGCGACTTCGCCGCGGTGGTGCGCTCGGCGCGGGTGCGCGGCGGCGTGGCGGCGCAGTTCTTCTACGTCGGCGCGCAGGTCGGCATCTGGAGCTTCCTGATCCGCTACAGCGAGGTGGCGGTGCCCGGGACGGGCGAGCGCACCGCGGCGCATTACCTGACGCTGTCGCTGGTGCTGTTCATGGCGGGGCGGTTCGCGGGCACCGCGCTGATGACGCGCGTCGCGCCGGCGCGGCTGCTCGCCGCCTTCGCCGCGATCGCCGGCGCGCTGACGCTGGCGGCGGCGCTTCTCGGCGGCGGGATCGGCATCGTCGCGCTGGTGGCGACCAGCTTCTTCATGTCGATCATGTATCCGACGATCTTCGCCGAGGCGGTGCGCGACCTCGGCGCGCTGACCAAGTCCGCCGCGGCGCTGCTGGTGATGGCGATCGTCGGCGGCGCGGTGTTCCCGGCACTGATGGGGCTGGTGTCGGACCGCAGCGGCTCGATCGTGATGGCGATGGTCGTGCCCGCAGTCTGTTTCACGGTGGTGCTGCTCTACGCTTTGTCGCTGCGGCGGGGGCGCGCGTGATCGACACGCACGTCCACCTCTGGCGCATCGGCGCCAACGGCCACAGCTGGCCTACGCCTGACCTTCCCGCGATCCACCGCGACTTCCTGATGGACGACTGGCGCGCGCTGGCGGGCGCGGCGGCGGTCGAGGGCGTGGTGTTGGTGCAGTCGCAGCCCGACGCGCGCGACACCGAATGGCTGCTCGCGCTCGCGGCGCAGGAGCCGCAGGTGCTGGCGGTGACCGGCTGGACCGACGTGGACGCGCCCGACGCGGTCGCCGTGATGGAGCGGCTGGCGCGCGCGCCCAAGCTGCGCGCGCTGCGCCCGATGGTGCAGGACCTCGCCGCCGACTGGTACGACGATCCCGCGCGCGACCCGGTGTGGGACGCGATGACACGCGCCGGGCTGGTCCTCGAGGCGCTGGTGCGACCGCGCCACCTGCCGAGCCTTGCGCGACTCGCGGCGCGGCATCCCGCGCTCACGATCGTGATCGATCATGGCGCCAAGCCGGTGCTCGACGACCTCACTGAGTGGCAGGCCGACCTGGCCGCGCTCGCCGTCCTGCCGCGGGTGCGCTGCAAGCTCTCCGGCCTGCTCACCGAACGCGGCCCCGCCGACCCGCCCGAGGCGGTCGCGCCCGCCGCCGCCGCGCTGATCGCGCTGTTCGCGCCCGAGCGGCTGATGTGGGGCAGCGACTGGCCCGTGCTCGCGCTCGCGGGCGACTATGCCGGCTGGCAGGCGCAGGCGCGCGCGCTGGTGCCGCGCGAGCACCACGACGCGGTGTTCGATGGCACCGCGCGCGCCACCTACGGGATCGCCGCATGACGCTGACGCTGCCGCCGCTCGGCATGGGCTGTGCCGGGATCGGCAACCTCTACCGCGAGGTCGACGAGGCTACGGCCGACGCCACCGTCGCCGCCGCGCTCGCCGCCGGGATCGGCTATTTCGACGTCGCCCCGCACTACGGCTTCGGGCTGGCGGAGGAACGGCTCGGCCGCGCGCTGGCGCGCCATGATCCGGAGGCGCGCGCGATCGTCTCGACCAAGGTCGGCCGGCTGCTGGTGCCGACCGACAGCGACGCGCCCGAGCGCCACGGCTTCGTCGCCGCGCCGCCGCTCGAGCCGGTGTTCGACTATGGCCATGACGCGGTGCTGCGCAGCCACGAAGCCAGCCTCGCGCGGCTGCGGCGAGACCGCGTCGAGCTGCTGTTCGCGCACGATCTAGGCGAGGTCACCCACGGCGCGGATGCCGAGCGCCACCTGCGCGCCTTCCTCGACGGCGGCTATCGCGCGCTGCGCGACCTGCGCGACACCGGCGCGATCGACGCGATCGGATTGGGCGTCAACGAGATCGCGGTGTGCGAGCGGCTGCTCGACGCGGTCGAGCTCGACGTCATCCTCCTTGCCGGCCGCTACACGCTGCTGGAGCCCGACGCCGCCGCCGCGCTGCTCGATCGCTGCGCACGGGTCGGCACGTGCGTGGTGATCGGCGGCCCGTACAACAGCGGGATCCTGGTCGAGGGCAGCGCCTCGCACGGCCACTTCAACTACGCCCCCGCGCCCGCCGAGGTGGTCGAGCGGGTCGCGGCGCTGGAGCGAGCCTGCGCGCGGCACGGCGTGCCGCTGCCCGCTGCCGCGCTGCAATTCCCCACCCGCGCGCCGGCGGTGGCGAGCGTCATCCCGGGCCTGGTCGGCGAAGCCCAGGTGGCGGACACGCTGCGTTACGCGCGCCATCCCATCCCCGAGCCGCTGTGGGACGATTGTCGCGCCGCGCTCGACGACATTTCAACGGAGACTTCTGCGTGAGCGAGCGTCTGGCGGGCAAGACCGCCTTCATCACCGCTGCGGGCCAAGGCATCGGCCGCGCCACCGCCGAGCTGTTCGCGCGCGAGGGCGCGCGCGTCATCGCCAGCGACATCGACCTCGCCAAGCTCGACGGCCTCGACGCCGAGACGCTCGCGCTCGACGTGCGGGACGCCGCCGCAGTCGCGGCGCTGCCGGCGCGGACCGGGGCGGTCGACGTGCTCGTCAATTGCGCCGGCTTCGTCCACAGCGGCACCATCCTCGACTGCGACGAGGACGCCTGGGCCTTCTCCAACGAGCTCAACGTCACCGCCATGTATCGCACGGTGCGCGCGTTCCTGCCGGTGATGCTGGAGCGCGGCGGCGGCAGCATCGTCAACGTCGCGTCGATCGCCAGCTCGATCAAGGGCATCCCCAATCGCTTCGCCTATGGCGCGACCAAGGCGGCGGTGATCGGGTTGACCAAGTCCGTCGCGGCGGACTTCGTCGCGCGCGGCATCCGCTGCAACGCGATCTGCCCCGGCACGGTCGACTCGCCCTCGCTCCAGCAGCGGCTGCACGACACCGGCGATTACGCCAAGGCGCGCGCCGACTTCACCGCGCGCCAGCCGATGGGGCGGCTGGGGCGGCCCGAGGAAGTCGCCGCACTCGCACTGTACCTCGCGAGCGACGAGTCCGCGTTCACCACCGGGCAGGCGCACATCATCGACGGCGGGTGGATCAATTGACCAAGCGCCACGTCCTGCTGCTCGACCTCGTCGACGAACCGGAGTCGATCGCGCGCTACGAGGCGTGGCATGCCGCCGGCGCTGTACCCAAGCCCGTGGTGGCGAGCATCCGCGCCGCGGGGATCGCGGCGATGCAGATCTTCCGCAGCGGCAACCGGCTGGTGATGGTGATGGACGTCACGGCGGCGTTCGACCCCACTGCGAAGGCGCACGCCGACGCCGCCGACCTCGACGTGGTCGCCTGGGAGACGCTGATGGACGGCTTCCAGCAACGCCTCCCCTGGGCGGCGGCAGGGGAGAAATGGGTCCAGGCGGGGCTGATCTTCGACCTCGCGGCGCAGGGGTGAGACGTCGGCGAGCTGTCGCTAGGACGGCAAGCGTGTCCGCGTCTTCTCCCCCAGCGCGCGCCGGATCGCCGCCTCGGCGACGGGCGCCATCAGGACGTAGCCGGCGCGTAGCGGGTGGATGCCGTCCGCAGTAAGATCGTGCCGCATCAGCCCGCGCCCGTCGACCAGCGCGGCGTAATAATCGGCGTAGACGTAGCCGCGGCGCGCACAGAAGGCGCGCAGCCAGGCGTTGAGCGTCCGCAGGCGCGCCGGATCGCGCTCACGCAGCACGTCGCGCGCCGCCGCCGTGTCGCCGTTGACGGGTAGCAGCGCGCCGAACACCACCCTGATACCGTGCGCGTCGGCGAGGTCGCCCAGCGCCTCCCAGTTCGCCTCGATCTGCGCGTCGCTCTCCTGCTGCAGGAAGCCCTGCACGTCGTTGACGCCGGCGAGCACCACCACCGCCGCGGGGTGCAGCGCGACCACGTCCTGATGGAAGCGCAGCAGCAACTGGCTCGTCACCTGGCTGCCGATCCCGCGATTGACATAGGGGCGGCCCGGGAAAGAGCGCGACAGGTCCCAGCGATCGGTGATCGAATCGCCCAGAAACACCACCCGCCGCTCGCCCGGCCGCGGCGCACCGAGCGCGCGGTTGGCCGCCGCGTAGAGGTAACGCTCGCCGAAGTCCTGCATCAGGCTGGGTACCAGCCGCGCCCGGAACGGCCCCAGCCAAGGGCCCCAGTCCCGCTCCGGGACGGTGCGGCGCTCTGGCGAGCTCTGGTACACCGGCTCGGCCGCGGGCGCTTCCGCCCACGCCGCCGTCATCATGACAGCTCCTACGGCAGCCAAGAGCAAACGATTGAATTGGAGCATCTTCCTCCCCCCGTCCGCTTGGGAGCTTAACATAGCCTAGTCGCTGGTGCGCGTGAAATTCATATATGAATATGATTGATCCTGCAGTAGTGAACGTTCTCGGGCGCCGCCGCAGCAACGAGACGCCCGCCGATGACAGGCCGCTGGCGCGATGCGTGCGCCGGCGCAGGGAGGACGAGGATGATGACGGGTAACGGGTTCATCGCGCGCCGCGCGCGGGCGCGACTGGCACTGACGGTGTCCGCGGCGGCGCTGCTGCTGGCTGGCGCGACCGCGCACGCGCAGACGCGGGAAGGCTCCCCTCCCACGGCTCAGCAGCCGGGCACGGGAAGCGGCGTCACCGCACCGAGCGGCGACCAGGGCATCGCCGATCCCGGCAGCGGCAACAGCGATGCCAGCGGCGGTGACGTCGTCGTCACAGGCGTCCGCGCCAGCCTCAGCAGCGCGCAGGGGATCAAGCGCTACGCCGACCAGATCGTCGACTCGATCGTCGCCGAGGACATCGGCAAGCTGCCCGATCGCAACGTCGCCGAGGCATTGCAGAGGATCACCGGCATCCAGATCCAGCGCAGCTACGGTGAGGGCAGCTCGATCGCGATCCGCGGGCTCAGCCAGGTGCGCACCGAGATCAACGGGCGTGACGTGTTCACGGCCAACAACGGTCGCACGCTGAGCCTGGAAGACGTGCCCTCCGAGTTGCTCGCCGGGGTCGACGTCTACAAGAATCCCTCGGCCAACCTGATCGAGGGCGGCATCGGCGGCCTCGTCAACCTGCGCACGCGCAAGCCGTTCGACTTCGACGGCTTCAAGCTCTCCGCGAGCGCGACCGCCAACTATTACGACCTGTACGACGGCACAAAGCCGCAGGCGAACCTGCTCGTGTCGGATCGCTGGCAGACCGGCGTCGGCGAGATCGGCGTGCTGCTCGACGTTGCCTATCAGGAGACCGCGTTCCGCCAGGACCAGATCTCCAGCCAGCCCTTCTACCTGCTCAACGACCAGCTGAACGCGAGCGGCCAGCCGGTCAACGCGACCGACTATGCCACCGCCCAGGGCCTAGGCCGGCTCGGCCAGCCGACGTACCTCTCGCACGGCGTCGGCATCGGCCAATATCTCGGCGATCGCCGCCGCCTCGGCATCGACGCCGCGGTGCAGTGGCGGCCGACCGACACGATCGACGTCACCGCCGAATATGTTCGCTCGGACTACAAATTCCGTTACGGCGACTACAGCTTCTTCGCCTACACCGGCGACAATCCGATCACGCCGGACTTCACCCAGCCGTTCACCTACGACAGCGAGGGCAATTTCCGCAGCGGCACCTTCGTCAACGTGCCGATCAACGCAAACACCAGCCTCGAACAGCGCCATTCCGTCACCAACGACTATTCGCTCAACGCCAAATGGCGGCCGAGCGACCGGCTGACGATCAACGGCGACTTCCAGTATATCCGCGGCGTCACCGACGGGCAGCGCTCGATCGTCATCCTCGCGTCCACCGCCGAGCGGCTGACCACCTCGGTCGGCAGCGGCGTGCCGTCGATGATCATCTCGCCTGACAGTGATCCTGGCAACGGCAACGGGCTGGTCAGCGATCCGGCCAATTACGCCTCGGGAGCGGGCTACCTCGATCATATCGAGCATTCGGTCGGCACCGAATATGCCGGCCGCCTGGACGCCGAGTACAAGATCGACGGCGGCTTCCTGAAGTCACTCGCGGGGGGGCTGCGCTACACCGACCGCTCGGCGGTGACCGACAGCTCGACTTATCAATATTACGGCCTCACCCGCGCGCTCTCGCCCGATCTCTATGAGCAGCGGCTGTTCCGCGGCGACCTCTATCGCGGCTTCCAGGACGTGCCCACCAGCGCGGTGTTCTTCAACCGCGATACCGTGCTCGACTATGGCGCGACGCGGCAGGCGCTGGCCCCGTTCGTCGATCCGTCGCAGCAGGCGGCGCTGCTCGCCGGCGTCGGCTACGCGCCGTCCGACCGCAACACGCAGGGCGAGAAGACCTATACCGCGTACGGCGTGGCGCGCTTCGGCAGCGGCGGCGCGGTGCCGATCGACGGCAATATCGGCGTGCGGCTGATCAAGACCAAGGTGAGCACCGCGGGCTTCGTCGGCTCGTCGCCGCGGGTGCAGACCGGCACCGACGCGATCACCGGCGCGCCGATCTACGGCAACGGCCCAATCACCTTCAATCCGGTGAACGTCGACTCGGACTACACCAAGGCGCTGCCGAGCCTGAACCTGGCGTTTCACTTCACCGACAAGCTGCAGCTGCGCCTCGCCGCGTCCAAGGCGCTGACCCGGCCGGGCTTCGACCAGCTCAATCCGAACATCACGATCTTCGAGAACAATCCCACCAACGGCCAGCGCACCGCTACCTCGGGCAACGCCGACCTTCGCCCGCTCACCGCGGACCAGCTCGACGCCAGCCTGGAATATTACTTCTCGCGCACCGGATCGATCTACGCGGCGGGCTTCTACAAGAAGGTCGACGGCTTCATCGCGACCATCACCGCACCGGAGACCTATTCGTTCAACGGGGTCGACTACGTCTATCAGGTCACCCGTCCGGTCAACGGTGACGACGGCAAGATCAAGGGCTTCGAAGTCGGCGGCAACACCTTCCTCGATTTCCTGCCGGGCTGGCTGTCGGGCTTCGGCGCGCAGGCGAACTTCACCTATGTCGACAGCAAGGCACCCTCGCCCGACGCGCAGGACACCAGCGGCGCGCAGCTCACCGTGCCGCTCGAGCAATTGTCAAAGTACAGCTACAATCTGATCGGCTTCTACGATCGCGGCCCGCTGTCGGCGCGGGTCGCGTATAACTGGCGCTCGAAATATGTTGTCACCACGCGCGGCAACGGATCGGGCAACCTGCCGATCTTCAACGACGCGCGCGGGCAGCTCGACGCCTCGGTGACCCTCACCGTGACGCCCAACTTCGGCCTGACCGTCGACGGCACCAACCTGACCAACACCGAGAACCGCACCTATTACGGCGTCGCCAGCCGCCCGCAGTCCTCGGTGCTCAACGACCGTCGCGTCAGCATCACCGCGCGACTGACCTACTGACGCGATGAGACGCCCGCGGGACGACCGCGGGCGTCACTCCGATGGTACCGCTACCGAAAAGCGCTTGAGCGATAACGTTCACTTGGGCAGAAGCCGTCATATCAATCGGAGGGGAAAGACGATGAACCGCAGGACGGCGCGCTGGGCGCGGACGCTACCGCTCGGGCTGCTCGCGCTCGGCGGACAGGCGGTCGCCGAGCCGGTCGCCACGGTCGACCGCAACGGCAGCCTCGTCGCGGTCGAGCCCTATGCGCCCAACATCGTCCGCGTCACCATCGCCACCGAGCGTGACCAGGCCGACGGCAAGCCCGGCTATGGCATCAGCGCCGCGGCCGACGCCGCGGGCTGGTCGCACAGCACCACCCAGGCGGGCGACGTCTTCGCCTCGGGCGCGCTGACCGTCACCGTCAAGGCGCAGCCGTGGCCCGGTGCGCCGAGTCAGATGCAGCGCTATTTCGCCCCCTCGCTGCCGCCGGTCTCGGTCGCGATCACCACCGCCGACGGGCGCACCATCACCATGGGCGGCTGGTCGATGGCGCCGCACACCGTCTCGGGCGAGAAAACCTTTCTCGCCGGCGCCAATTTCGAGGCTGATCCGAACGAGCATTTCTACGGGCTCGGTCAGAACCAGGAGGGGATCCTCGACCTGCGCGGGCGCACGATCGACTGCCGCCACTGGTACGACGCGCCGGCGGGCGAGCAGGTCTGCGTGCCGGTCCTCGTCTCCAGCCGCAACTACGCGATCGTGTGGGACAATCCCTCCGCCACCCGGGTCTCGCCGGGGATCCACGGTCAGACCCGTTTCGAGAGCGAGGTGGGCGACCGGGTCAGCTTCTTCGTCATCACCGGCAAGTCGAGCGACGAGCTCTACGCCGGCTATGCCAAATTGACCGGCAAGACCCCGCTCCCGCCCAAGGCCGCGTTCGGGCTGATCCAGTCCAAGGCGCGCTACGAGAGCCAGCAGGAGCTGATGGCGGTGGCGGACGGCTATCGCAGCCGCGGCTATCCGCTCGATATGATGGTGCTCGACTGGTTCCACTGGACCCGCATGGGCCAGCTCGACATCGACCGGAACTTCTTCCCCGATCCCGCGGGGATGAACCGCGAGCTGCACCAGCGCGGGCTCCACTCGATCATCTCGGTCTGGCCGCGCTTCGAGAAGGAGAGCCGCTACTTCAACGAGCTGGACGCGAAGGGCTGGTTCCTCAAGGACGCCGACGGCAAGACCGTCGACGGCCTGCCGGTGCGCTCCGACCGCGCCGGCGCGCTGATCGATTCGACCAACCCCGCCGCGCGCGGCTGGTTCTGGGGCAAGGTGCGCGACAACATCCTCAGCCAGGGCTTCGACTATCTCTGGCTCGACGAGACCGAGCCCGATCTCGTGCCCGACGGCTATTTCTACTCGATCGGGTCAGGCGACCGCTACCACAACGTCTTCCCGCTGCTTCACACCGACGGTGCGGCCGAGGGATCGCGGCGGGATCGTCCCGACTTCCGCAACATGATCCTGTGCCGCGCGGCCTATCTCGGCACCCAGGCCAACGGCTGCCTGTTCTGGTCGTCGGACATCCAGTCGACCTGGGAATCGCTGCGCCGCCAGGTGCCGACCGGTCTCAACATGACCGCCTCGGGCATCGCGCTCTGGTCGAGCGACACCGGCGGCTGGCAATATCCGGGCAGCAGCAAGCCCGCGCGCGCGCCGCTGCTCAGCCCGGCGGGCGCCACCGCGATGGGCGCGAACTATCCGGATTATCCCGAGCTGTTCGTGCGCTGGTTCCAGTATAACAGCTTCACCCCGACGCTGCGCATCCACGGCCAGCGCCCGGCGACCGCGATCTGGGACTATGGCGCCGCGGCCGAGCCGATCCTGGCGAGCTGGTCGAAGCTGCGCTACTCGCTGCTGCCGTACATCTACCCGCTGGCGCGGACCACCTACGAGACCGGCGCACCCTTCATGCGCGCTTTGTGGATGGATTTCGCCAGCGACCCGCAGGTGGCGACCGTCGGCGACGAATATATGTTCGGCCCCGCCTTCCTGGTGGCGCCCGTGACGGAGCAGGGCGCGACCAGCCGGCGCGTCTATCTGCCCGCGGGCAGCGACTGGTACGACTGGTGGACCAACCAGAAGCATGCCGGTGGCCAGTGGATCGACGCCGCCGCGCCGATCGAGCGCATGCCATTGTTCGTCCGCGCAGGCTCGATCGTGCCGATCGGCGCGCCGGTGGCGAACACGTCGGAGAAGCAGGCGCTGGCCGAGATCCGCGTGTTCCCTGGCCGCGACGCGACCGCCCGCTTGTACGACGACGACGGCACCACGGAGGCCTATCGCAAGAACGGCGGCCGCAGCGCGACGCTGCGCTGGGACGAGGCGGCGGGCCGGCTCACCGCCGCGGGCGCGCTGCCGACCGGCCAGTCGGCGGCGGGGCTGGTGAAGGTGGTGGGCCGGTAGCTCTGCGTGTCGCTGGGACGATGGCGTTCGTGACCTCCGTCGCTATCCCCACCGCCTCCACCTCCCTCACCGTCGTCACCTCCCTCATCGCCGCCATCCCGGACTTGTTCCGGGATCCACCGGCCCGCCTCCTCTTCGGCCACTGCTCGCGCGCAAGGCTGGATTCCGGAACAAGTCCGGGATGGCGGTTAGGGGGAGCGAGGTCGTCCGACGGTCGCCCCAGCTCCCTCCTCGCGACGAAGTCCTTGACCGCGCGCCCCCTCCCCCGCCTACACAGCAGGTAACAGGCGTCGATGCGCGCCACGGGAGGGGACGCCGATGATCGAGGACAGCGCGGGCGAGGACGAGCGCCGCTATCGCGCGCCCGCGCTGGAGAAGGGGCTCGACATCCTCGAGCTGCTCGCCGCCGCGCCCAGCCCCCTCACCTTCACCGCGATCGTCAACCGGCTCGGCCGCAGCCACGGCGAGCTGTTCCGCATGGTGCAGGTGCTCCAGTTCCGCGGCTACCTCGATCAGGACCCGAGCGACGACGGCTATTTCCTCACCGACCGGCTGTTCTCGCTCGGCATGAAACAGCCGCGCACGCAGAGCCTGGTCGAGGTCGCGCTGCCGGTGATGCGGCAGCTGTCGCTCGACATCCAGCAGTCGTGCCACCTCGCGTTGCACACGCTGGGCGAGATGGTGGTGGTGGCGCGGATGGAATCGAGCGAGCAGCTCGGCTTCTCGGTACGCGTGGGTTATCGCAAGCCGCTGGCGCAGGTCGCCTCGGGCGCGGTGCTCTACGCCTTCCAGCCCGAGGACGTGCGGCGCCGCTGGGAGGCGCTGCTCGACCCGCCGCTCTCACCCGAGGAGCTCGCCGCCTTCCGCGCGCACGCCGACGCGGTGCGCGAGCGCCGCGTCGAGTTGACCCCCAGCCCGTTCGTCACCGGCGTTACCGACATCTCCGCGCCGGTGATGCGCGGCGGGGCGGCGGCAGCGGCGCTGACCGTCCCCTTCCTCAAGAAGATCGGCGCCGACCTGCTGCCGCGCGCCGCCGCCAAGGCGGTACGCGCGGCGGCGGACGCGATCTCGGCGCAGCTCGTCGAGGCGGACAGCCGGCTCTATTGAGCCGCTCCACCCGCCGCCAGCCCGCCGCCCCCGGCGCTCGTTGCCGACCGTCCGCCCTCGCGCTTAACCGCCGCTGGCGTCATCCCGAGCTTGTCTCAGGATCCACCGTGCCGCACTCCCAGCACGTGAGGCGCTCGCGGCTTCGTGGATCGTAAAATGAAGTCAGGATGACGCCGGTCACTGTACAGGCGTCATCATCCCCGTTGTGCGCACCGGTGAACATTGGTAGCACCTGCGAACAGACCACCAGGGGGAGGCGGCATCATTTTGGGCTATCGCAACGCAGCTGTCGGCGCATCCGTGAAGGGGGCGGCGGCATGACCGTGATCACCGGCCTGCAGGTGCTCGACCTGCGCTTTCCGACCTCCGCCTTGCTCGACGGCTCGGACGCGATGAACCCCGATCCGGACTATTCCGCGGCCTATTGCATCCTCGAGACCGACACGCCGGGCCTCGAAGGCCACGGCCTGACCTTCACGATCGGGCGCGGCAACGACCTGTGCTGCGCCGCGATCGAGGCGCTGCGCCCGCTGGTCGTCGGGCTCGACCTCGCCACCGTGCGCGCGGACGGTGCCGCCTTCTGGCGTCGCGTCACCGGGGACAGCCAGCTTCGCTGGGTCGGTCCCGACAAGGGCGTGATCCACCTTGCCACCGGCGCGGTCGTCAACGCGGTGTGGGACCTGCTCGCCAAGGAAGCGGGCAAGCCACTGTGGCGGCTGGTCGCAGAGATGACGCCGGCCGAGCTGGTGCGGCAGATCCCCTTCACCTACCTCACCGATTACATCACCGAGGAGGAGGCGCTGGCGCTGCTCACCGCGCGCGCGGCGGGCAAGGAACAGCGCATCGCCGAACTCGAGCGCTCCGGCTATCCCTGCTACACCACCTCGGCGGGCTGGCTCGGCTATTCGGACGAGAAGCTCGAGCGGCTGTGCCGCGAGGCGATCGCCGAGGGCTTCCGCCACGTCAAGCTCAAGGTCGGCGTCAGCCTCGACGACGACGTCCGCCGCGTCGGGATCGCGCGCCGCGCGATCGGCGACGACGCGGTGCTGATGATCGACGCCAATCAGGTGTGGGAGGTCGGCCAGGCGATCGATCACGTCAACGCGCTCGCCTTCGCGCGGCCCTGGTTCATCGAGGAGCCGACCAGCCCGGACGACGTCGCTGGCCACGCCGCGATCCGCCGCGGCGTCGCCCCGGTCCAGGTCGCGACCGGCGAGATGTGCCAGAACCGCATCGTGTTCAAGCAGTTCATCGCCGAGGGCGCGATCGACGTGGTGCAGATCGACGCCTGCCGCCTGGGCGGCGTCAACGAGGTGCTGGCGGTGCTGCTGATGGCGGCCAAGGCCGAGCTGCCGGTCTGCCCACACGCCGGGGGCGTGGGGCTGTGCGAATATGTCCAGCATCTCGCGATGATCGACTATCTCTGCTTCGCCGGCACCGCCGAGGGACGCGTGGCGGAATATGTCGATCACCTTCACGAGCACTTCCTGGAGCCCTGTGTCGTCCGCGACGGCGCCTATCAGGCACCGACCGCGCCGGGCTATTCGATCGAGATGCGGCCCGAGACGCTGGTGGCGTACCGCCACGGCTGAGCCGGGAAAATCCTCCCCGCTCGCGGGGAGGATCGTGCTCCACCTGCCCTGATCCCGCTCAACGCGCTGGCGCTACCCTCCTCGCGCGGCTGTGCTAGGGTGCGCGCCGACGCGAGGCGGAGGACGAATTGCCAGTAATTAGCGCAGGCGACGCGCGGATCGGGATCGCCGGGCTCGACGACGTGCTCGGCGGCGGCCTGGAGCGCGCGCGCACCTTCCTGACCGAAGGCAGCCCCGGCACCGGCAAGACCACGATCGCGCTGCAATTCCTGCGCGCCGGCGCGGCGCTGGGCGAGCGCTGCCTCTACGTCACGCTGTCCGAGACCGAGGACGAGCTGCGCGCCACCGCCGCGTCGCACGGCTGGGACCTCGCCGGCGTCGAGATCTACGAACTCGTCCCGCCCGAGAATTTGCTCGACGAGGAACAGCAGCAGAGCCTGCTCTACTCCTCCGACCTCGAACTCGGCGAGACCACCAGGCGGATCTTCGAGGCGTTCGAGCGCACGCGCCCCGATCGCGTGGTGATCGACAGCCTGTCCGAGATCCGGCTGCTCGCGCAGAGCTCGCTGCGCTACCGCCGCCAGATCCTGGCGCTGAAGCACTATTTCGCGCGAAGCGGCGCCACCGTGGTGATGCTCGACGACCTCACCACCGACACCAACGACAAGACCGTCCACTCGGTCGCGCACGGCGTGATCCGGCTGGAGGAGCTCGCCCCCGATTACGGCGCCGAGCGGCGGCGGATGCGCGTGATCAAATATCGCGGGCGGCGCTATCGCGGCGGCTATCACGACTTCACCATCCTCACCGGCGGCGTCCACGTCTACCCGCGGCTGGTCTCGGCCGAGCACAAGAGCGACTTCGCGCGCGACCTCGTCACCACCGACACGCCCGAGCTCAACGGGCTGCTGGGCGGCGGCATCGAGCGCGGCTCCAGCGTGCTGGTGCTGGGCCCGGCGGGCACGGGCAAGTCGCTGCTCGTCCTCACCTTCATCGCCACCGCGGTGGCGCGCGGCGAGCGCGCCGCGATGTTCGTGTTCGACGAGGAGATCGGCACCCTGGTGCAGCGCGCCCGCGCGCTCGGCATCGATCTCACCGCCATGGTCGAGGCGGGTAGCCTCACCTTGGAGCAGGTCGATGCCGCCGAGCTGACCCCGGGCGAATTCTCGGCGCGCGTGCGCCGCTGCGTCGAGGAACATGACGCGCAGACCGTCGTGGTCGACAGCCTCAACGGCTATCAGGCGGCGATGCCCGGCGAGCAGGCGCTGGTGCTCCACCTCCACGAGCTGCTGCAATATCTCAACAGGCGCGGCGCGACGACCTTTCTCACCGTGGCGCAGCACGGTCTGGTGGGCGGGATGAGCACGCCGGTCGACGTAACCTATCTCGCCGATACCGTCATCCTGCTGCGCTATTTCGAGGCGCTCGGCCGGGTGCGTCGCGCCATCTCGGTGATGAAGAAGCGCACCGGCCCGCACGAGGACACGATCCGCGAATATCAGATCGGGGCGCGCGGCATCACACTGGGCGAGCCGCTGACCGTCTTCCAGGGCGTGCTCGGGGGCGTGCCCGAGCTGCGCGGCGACCCGGCGCTGCTTCGGCGCGAGGACGCGTGAAGCGCACCACCGTCTCCGAACGCGCGCTGGTGCTCGCGCCGCGCGGCCGCGACGCCGCGGTGGCGACCGAGATGCTCGCCGAGGCGGGGCTGGAGGCGCGCGCCTGCGAGACGCTGGCTGATCTAGTGGCCGAGCTCGATCGCGGCGCCGGCTACGCCATCGTCACGGAGGAGGCGGTCGCCACCGCCGACGTGCGCGCGCTGTCGCGCTGGATCGGGGAGCAGGAGGAATGGTCCGACGTGCCCTTCATCCTGCTGACCAGCCGCGGCGGCGGGCTGGAGCGCAACCCCGCGGCGGTGCGCCACCTCGAACTGCTCGGCAACGTCACCTTCCTCGAACGCCCCTTCCACCCGACCACGCTGATCAGCCTCGCGCGTGCCGCGATCCGCGCGCGGCGGCGGCAATACGAGGCGCGCGCGCGGATCGTCTCGATCCGCGAGAGCGAGGCAAGGTTGCGTACCTTGTTCGATACGATGGACGAGGGCTTCTGCGTGATCGAGTTCCTCGACGGCCCAATCGGACCGCTGAGCGACTATGTCCATGTCCAGGCCAACCCGGCCTATGAGCGTCATACAGGGATCGCGAACGTCGTCGGGCAGAAGGTGCGCGACATGGTCGGCGACGAGGCGGAGGGATGGATCGAGCTGTACCGCGGCGTGCTGACCAGCGGCGAGGCGATCCGCTTCGAGCGCGAGCTGGTCGCGACGCGGCGCCACCTCGAACTCGCCGCCTTCCGCGTCGAGCCGGCGAGCCGGCGCGAGGTGGCGGTGATCTTCCAGGACGTGACCGAGCGCAAACGCGCCGAAATCGCGCTGCGCGAGCTCAACGAGACGCTGGAGCGTCGAGTCGCTGCCGCGATCGATGAGCGCGAGCTGGCGCTGGCGCAGCTGCACGAGGCGCAGAAGCTTGAGACAATCGGCCAGCTCACCGGTGGCGTGGCGCACGATTTCAATAACCTGCTCACCCCGATCACCGGCGCGCTCGACCTGCTCGGCAAGCGCTACGCCGAGGACGCGCGCGCGGCGCGGCTGATCGACGGCGCGCTCCAGTCGGCCGAGCGCGCGAAGACGCTGGTGCAGCGCCTGCTCCAGTTCGCGCGACGCCAGGCGCTGGAGACCCGCGCAGTCGACACCGTGGCGCTGGTCGAAGGAATGCGCGACCTGATCGCCAGCTCGGTCGGCGGCCGGGTCGAGCTGAAGCTCGTGCTGCCCGACGACCTGCCGCCGGCGCTGGCCGACCCCAACCAGCTGGAACTCGCGTTGCTCAACCTGTGCGTCAACGCGCGTGACGCCATGCCCGAGGGTGGTCGGCTCACCGTGATCGCCGCGACCGAGGCGATCGGCCCAGGTTCCGCTCTACGCCTCGCACCCGGCGCCTATGTTCGCTTGGCGGTGATCGACACCGGTACCGGCATGGACGAGGCGACGCTCGCGCGCGCGATCGAGCCCTTCTATTCCACCAAGGAGCGCGGCAAGGGCACCGGGCTGGGCCTGTCGATGGTGCACGGACTCGCCGCGCAGCTCGGCGGCGCTTTCGTCATGACGAGCAAGCCCGGCCAAGGCACGCGAGCCGACCTCTATCTGCCGGTCGCGGAGCGTGACGCCGAGGCGGGCGCCCGCCAGCGCGCGGGCGAGCGGATCGCCGAGACCCGCCCGCTCGCGGTGCTGCTGGTGGACGACGAGGATCTGGTGCGCACCGGCACCGCCGAGATGCTGCGCGATCTCGGCCATCAGGTCACCGAGGCGAGCGACGGCGCCGCGGCGCTGGCGGCCCTCGACGACGGCCTGTCGGTCGACGCGGTGCTGACGGATTACATGATGCCGCGGACGAACGGCGCCGAGCTCGCCGCTGAGATCCACCGTCGCCGCCCCGACCTGCTGGTGCTGGTGGTGACGGGCTATGCCGGCGGCGACCTCGCGCTGGAGCTACCGCAGCTCGCCAAGCCGTTCCGCCGCGCCGACCTCGCCGCCGCGCTCGCGGCGCTGACGAGCGGCGGCAAGGTGGTGCGGCTGGCCGAGCGACGGCGCTAGCCCGACACAGCGGGCGGCCGATCGCCGCCTCGCCTCACGCGCCGAAGCCGTCGCTGTTCTGCGTGCGCGCGCGCAGCCTCGCCGTGTGTACCGCGGCCGCGGTGAGCGCGTGGCCGCGTCGCTCGGCGCGCAGTACCTGCGCCACGCGCTTGCCGTGCACCATCAGCGGCAGACCGAGCAGCGCGACGACGAAGAGCGGCACCATCAGCGGCGAGCGATCGAGCAAGAGACAGGCGGAGCAGGCACCGCCGGTCAGCATGACGCCGCTTAGGCGCCAGGCGAGATCGCGCCGGGTCACGCCTGCCCTCCGGCGATCACGCGGGCCCCGGTACGCGTCAGGGCGCGCGTCGTCGCTGCGGAGGTGACGGTGGGCGCCAGGACGATGTCCGGCGCGAGGTCACGCTCCTGCGCGAGCGCCGCGATCATGTCGGCGCACTCAAAGGAAACACCGATCGCCGCGTCGTCGAACGTCGCTGCGACGGCGCGGGCGCGCGTGATCGGCGCGGGTGCGCCGTCAACGCCGCGTGCCTCGATCGCGACGAAGCCGAGCATGCGCGCGTGCCGCGCCGCTGCGAGCAGCAGCGCACCGTCACCGCAATCGGCGTCGACGATCCGCACCGCGCGGCGCCCCGCCTGGCGCAGCCCGGTCAGCGCCAGCGCCAGCACGGGCCAGCGCGCGTCCGCCGTCGGGCCGGGGCGTGACACGGCGGACCGCCAGGGCGTCGATCGATAGGGAACCGACGGGGGACGAAGGTGAAGCCGCACCATCTCGCGTCATAGCCTCGCATGATCGGGCTTTGAGCGCCCGCCGACTCCAGCTACGAGGCGACGCATAGACTTGCGAGAGCGATCGCGATCGATCGCGTAGCGCGCGCGTATTGCGGGCTCAGCTCGCCAGCAGCCCGTCGACCCAGGCCGGCACCAGCACGCCGGCCGGTCCCAGCCGAGTCTCGTCGAACCAGGCGCTGCCCGCCGAGCGCTCGAGGTTGAGCTCGAGCGTCGCCGCGCCGCCCGCGTCGGCGGCGCGTACGAAGCCGGCGGCCGGATAGACCGCCCCCGAGGTGCCGATGGAGACGAACAGGTCGGCGCGCGCCAGCGCGGCCTCGATCCGTTCCATCTCGTACGGCATCTCGCCGAAGAACACGATGTCGGGACGCAGCGCGGGCGCGCCGCACGTCCGACAGCGCGTCGCGGGCGGCAGCGCGCCATGCCAGGCGTGGCGCGCGCCACAGGCGGCGCACAGCGCGGAGCGCAACTCGCCGTGCATGTGGAGCAAGCGTCGCGCGCCCGCGCGCTCGTGCAGGTCGTCGACGTTCTGGGTCACGATCAGCAGTTCGCCCGGCCAGGCGGCGTCGAGCCGCGCCAGCGCGTGATGCGCGGGATTGGGCGCGACCGCGTCGAGCGCGGCGCGCCGCAGGTCGTAGAAGCGGTGCACCAGCGCAGGATCGCGCGCGAGCGCCTCGGGCGTGCAGACGTCCTCGACCCGATGTCCCTCCCATAGGCCACCCGGTCCGCGGAAGGTGGCGATGCCGCTCTCGGCCGAAACGCCGGCGCCGGTGAGGATGACGATGTTGGCGGCGGCGGTCATGCTCCAGATGATATCGCCGCGGGTGAGGAGCGGCTAGCCTCGCGTCGGGGCGCGAGACAATGGAGCCGAGGATGCCGCGAGAACCGGGCCGCTATGCCGCCAGACGCCTGCTGATCGCGATCGCGATCGGTGTCGTCGCGATCGTCGCGGTGATGCTGGTGTTCAAGAACAGTGCCCACAACCCTCGGCTGACCGAGCACAACCATCAGGTCGACGACTGAGCCGCATAGCGTCTCGATCAATCGGGCATGACATAGGCGAGCGCCTCGCGCGCGATCCGCTCGACGCGGCGGACGGCGTAACGCGCGTCACCCAGCGCGACATAGCCACCGGCGGTGGGCAGAGACGCCTCGTCGCGCTCGCAGAGGAAGCGCTTCGGCTGATCCTGGCAATAGGTCACGCGGGTGGTGCCCGCGAGCGACGGCGTGGTGGGTCGGCTCAACATGGTGCGATGTCCTGGCGGCCGGCGCTCAGCCGGCGCGGGGTGGGGGCGGCGCGATCCCGCGCCGCCCCCGATGCGCCGACTCACGCCGACGTGCAGCGAGACGGTCCTCAGACCGCCTGGCTGAAGCGCACCGTGGTGCGACGGCGACGCATGGCGTAGCCCACCACGCCGAAGCCCATGATCATCATCGCCCAGGTCGCCGGCTCGGGCACCGCCGAGCTGACCGGGGTGAAGGTGGCCTGGCCACCGTACGCGCCATTGCCGCGCGACACGCCGTTGACCACCAGACGGTTCAGCTGGCCGGCGACGATCGGCACGTTGTTGGTGAAGGCGACCTCGAACGCGCCGCCCGCGGTCTTCGTGATCTGCGCCGCGATGTCGTTGATCGTCACCGAGGTGAAGTCGAGATCGTTGGCCGACCCGAGGTCGGTGACGCTGGTGGTCACCGTACCGCTGCCCAGGCCGTTGGTCGGCAGGGTGAAGGTGAAGGTGTCGGAGAAGACGCCGGCGGCAATACCGGTCGCGAAGAACGCCCCCGAGAAGGTGCCGTTCGGGCCGGCGGTCGCCTGGAAGTTGGGTGAGCCCACCGGATAGGTGGCGGCGGCGGCGGGGGCAGCGGCACCGATCACCGCGGCGGCGGCAGCGGCGATAGCGACAACAGATCTCATGTACGAACTCCCTGACTGGAACACGACTTCGGTGCGCGAAGCCGTCGCTCAGAATGCCCGAGAGCGCGGATCGGAGTGACCCTCTTGTTGACCCCGCCTGCCCCAGCGCGAGGCAGTCAAAACAAGTGCATATTGATTTTCTTCGGGAACTTTTCCGCGTGTGTGGTAACGTGACCGTCGCCGGGCGGCGCCTACGCCTCTGCCGCGCCGCCCGCATGCGCCTGAGAGCCGCGCGTGATCACCTCGTCTTCTGGCAGGATCGTCGCGACCGGCACGTCGGGCTGCGCCAGGATCTCGCCGTAGAGCGGCGCGAAGTCGGTCTCAACGGTCGCGCGCAGCAGCGCGTCGAAGCCAGGGATGACGAAGTAGTTCTGCTGGAAGTCGTCGATGCGATAGTCGGTTCGCATCACCCGCTTCAGGTCGAACGCGATCCGGTGAGGACTGTCGCTCTCCAGCGCGAACCGGGTCTCCGCCGCGGAGGAGACGATGCCCGAGCCATAGATGCGCAGGCCGTCGCCCTCGTCGATCAGGCCGAACTCGACCGTGTACCAGTAGAGCCTGCCGAGCTGCTTGAGCGCGCCGAGCTCCAGCGCGCGCTGCCCGCCGCGGCCATAGGCCTCGAGATAGTCGGCGAAGACCGGGTCAGCGAGCATCGGCACGTGGCCGAACACGTCGTGGAAGACGTCGGGCTCCTGGATATAATCGAGCTGGTCGGGCCGGCGGATGAAATTGCCCGCGACGAAGCGGCGGTTCGCCATATGATCGAAGAACACCTCGTCGGGCACCAGCCCCGGCACCGCCACCACCTGCCAGCCGGTCAGCTTCATCAGCCGCTCGGACAGTTCCTCGAAGTCCGGGATGCCGGGCTTCGACAGGTTGAGCACCTCCAGCCCGCGCAGATAAGCGTCGGCCGCGCGCCCCGGCAGCAGCGCGCGCTGGCGCTGGAACAGCGTGTCCCAGGTGGCATGTTCCTCCGCGGTATAATGCGACCAGTCCTGCGCGACGGTCCAGTCGGTCGCGGCGCCCGGCGGCGGGGAATCGAGCACGTGTGTTTCCTCGGTCATGCGACGCGGTATAGCATGGCCGCGTGGCCCGCCTATCCGCCTTGCTCGGTCGCCTGCTCGCCGCGCTCGCGCTGCTGCTGTTCGGCTATGCGGTCGCGGGGAGCGTCGGCGGGCTGATCCCGCGCAACCCGGGCTGGCGCCCGCCGCCGAAGGGCGTCACGATCTGGGTCGAGGACAATGGCGTCCACACCGGGCTGATATTGCCCAAGCGCGCCGCCGGGATCGACTGGACCGCCGACTTCCCCGCCGCCGACCTCGCCGACCCGCGCTACGCCGGCCATGACCATGTCGCGATCGGCTGGGGTGAGCGCGGCTTCTATCTCGGCACGCCGACATGGTGGGACGTGCGGCCGGGCGTGCTGCTCGGCGCGGCGTTCGGCAGCGATTCGACGCTGGTCCATGTCGAGCACGTGCCGCGCCCGCTGCTCGGCGACGACGTGCGCGCGATCGTGTTGCGGCCGGAGGAGTATCGCCGGTTGGCAGCGGCGATCCGCACCAGCCGCGCCGCGGGACCGGCCGTACGCGGCTATTATGGCTACGACGCCTTCTACCCAGGCGCGGGGCGGTACGATGCGATCACGACCTGCAACGCTTGGACCGGGCACACCTTGGCGGTGGCGGGCGTACGCGTCGGGCGCTGGACGCCGTTTCCCGCGACCGTGATGCGGTGGTTCTGACGTGAGCGGATACCAGCCAACTCGCTGGTGCCCCGGCGAAGGCCGGCGCCCCGGTGGGCACGCTTCTTAGACCCACCGACGCCACTCGAACCGGCCCCCCGGCCTGCGCCGGGGCACAAGAGCAGAGCGTCGGCGGGCAGCCTCAGTTCGCCGCGCCGGTCTGGTTCGCCATCTCGCCGCGCGTCGCCGCGAGCGTCGGCGCCGGGCCGGTCGCGGGGCGGAGCGACTCGCGCTCGGACTCGGGTACCGGCGCGGTCGGGTCCGGCCGGAACGCCTCGGGCGCGCGGGTCGTGCCCGGCGTCGGCGCGTCCGCGGCCAGGTCGGGCGCGGCGTGCTCGGCGTCGTCGGCGGGGAAGTAGCGGTCGAACCAGCCGAACTTCAAGGCCGCGCCGATACCCGCGGCGACCGCGCCGATCAGGCCGGCGGCCGCGATCGCGCGGTCGCGGCGGTGGTGATCCGGCTTGTAGCCGCGCTTGCTCTTGCCCTTCGGCTTGCTCTTCTGGGTCATGCGCGCGTCAACGGGCGGCAGGCGCGCGCGTTCCGCCGCCGCCGAGACCCAAAGGTTTCCGCCGCGCCGCCAACCTGCTAGCCCAGCGGCCCGCAACCCGAGAGACGCGCCATGTCGACCCGCGACGACCTGATCCTGCAGACGCTCGAGCCCGCCACGCACGATCTCGGCGGCTTCAAAGTGTATCGCACCCTGCCCCATCGCGAGCGCACGATGGTGGGGCCGTTCCTGTTCTTCGACCAGATGGGGCCGGCGCACCTGCCCCCCGGCGACGGCGTGGACGTGCGCCCGCACCCGCACATCGGCCTGTCGACCGTCACCTACCTGTTCGACGGCGCGTTCCAGCACAAGGACTCGCTCGGCACCGACGCGCGGATCACGCCCGGCGCGGTCAACCTGATGACCGCCGGGACCGGAATCGTCCACTCGGAGCGCTCGCCGGCCGACGTGCGCGCCGACGGTCCCGCGCTCGCCGGCATCCAGACCTGGCTGGCGCTGCCGGACGGCCGCGAGGACATCGCCCCCGCGTTCGAGCATGTCGGCGCGGGCGAGCTGCCGATCGTCGAGGCCGGCGGCGCGCGCGCCCGCGTCATCATGGGATCGCTGTGGGGGGCGCGCGCGCCGACCACGACCTACGCCGACACGATCTACGCCGACGTGGTGCTCGATTCCGGCGCGAGCGTTCCGATCGACCTCAGCACCGACGAGCGCGCGCTCTATCTGGCGGAGGGCGAGGCCTCGCTCGACGGCTTCGCGCTCGAACCGCGCAAGCTCTACGTGCTGCGCCCCGGCACCGCCGCGACGCTGAGCTCGGCGCTGGGCGGGCGCGCGATGCTCGCCGGCGGTGCGGCGTTCGCGACCAAGCGCCATGTCTGGTGGAATTTCGTCCACTCGTCGCGCGATGCGATCCGCGAGGCCAAGCGCGCCTGGATGGCGGGCGAGTTCGCGCGCGTGCCTGGGGACGAGAAGGAGTGGATCCCGATCCCCGAGGTGCCAAAGACCGTCAGCTACCCGTGACCGCGGCGGGCGACGGCGCCGGCGCCGGCGTGTCGGTGCGCTCGGCGTAGCGCCGCGCCAGCACCGCGCAGACGAACAGCTGGATCTGGTGGAACAGCATGAGCGGCAGCACGATCAGCCCGACCGAGGCGGCGGGGAAGAGGATCGCCGCCATCGGGATACCGCTCGCCATGCTCTTCTTCGAGCCGCAGAAGACGATCGCGATCTCGTCCTCCTTGCTGAAGCCGAGCGCACGGCTGGCGGCGCGGGTCGCGAAGAGCACTAACGCCAGCATCACGCTGGCGATCGCGACGATCGCGACGAGGTCCACCACCGACACCTGCGTCCAGATCCCCGCGACCATGCCCGCGCTGAAGGCGGCGTAGACGACGACCAGCACCGAGCCCCGGTCCACCGTCGCGGTCAGCTTCGGGTGGCGCAGCAGCCACTGGCCGATCAGCGGGCGCAGCAGCTGGCCGGCGACGAAAGGCAGCAGGATCTGCACCGCGATCTCCTCCAGCGCGGCGAGCGACACGCCCCCGCTCACCGCGGGCATCAGCTGCGCGACAAGCAGCGGGGTGAGCAGCGTGCCGACGAGGTTCGACAGCGAGGCGCTGCACAATGCCGCCGGGACATTGCCGCGCGCGATCGAGGTGAAGGCGATCGACGACTGGACGGTCGAGGGGAGCAGGCTGAGGAACAGCAGCCCCGTGACCGCCGGCGCCGGCAGGAAGGGCGCGGTCGCCGCCGCGGTAGCGAGGCCGATCAGCGGGAAGAGCACGAAGGTGCTGGCGAATACCAAGGCCTGCAGCCGCCAGTGCGTGAGCCCCGCCCAGATCGCTTCGGGCGCGAGCCGCGCGCCGTATAGCAGGAACAGCAGCGCCACCGCGACCGTCACTGCGCCGTCGGCGACGCTGGTGAAGGCGCCGCGCGCGGGCAGCAGCGCCGCGAGCGCGACGGTCGCGATCAGCAGCAGCAGGTAGCGATCGACGCGCGGCCAACGGAAGGGACGGGAGAACATGCGGGACCTTTCGTTCGTGGCGGCGTCGGTTGCTCAGGGTGCGGCTTCGGTCACATGGCGCTGACAGTAGCCGCCGCTTCATTCAGAGACGTCGCTCTTCGAGGATGTGTCACCAAGCGGGGAGTGCCTGTCATCGCCACGCCTCCTCGCACCGGCATCCCTTCATAGCCGCACCGTCTGCCCCCTCCCCTTCACCCTCGCGGGGGCGAGACCTCTGCGAACTGCTGCGCCGCCGTCATCCCCGCCTTGAGCCGGGATCCATGGTGCCGGAGAAAACAACGGCTTAGGCGTACGCGGCACGATGGATCCCGGGTCAAGCCCCGGATGACGAGAAGGTTTCGCAGAGGTCTCGCGGAGACGGGATCCAGAACGCTGACGCCGCGCCTCCAGCCGTGAGGCCCGCGCGTCTGGATTTCCGCCTTCGCGGGAGTGACGGAAGGAAGCCCCTGGGCGTCCTCTCGACCCTCATCTAGGCCATGATAACTCATGCACAAACCCGATCGCCGCGATATCGCTTATCATCTATCGTGATGAACATGCCCGACATTGCGCTCGATCTCCTCCGCACCTTCGTCACCGTCGCCGAGCACGGCAGCTTCACCGGCGCGGCGCGCTCGCTCGATCTGCGCCAGTCGACGGTGAGCCAGCACATTCGTCGGCTCGAGGCGCAGGCCGGGCGGCGGCTGATCGACCGCGACACGCACCGGGTCGCGCTCACCCCCGACGGCGAGGCGCTGCTCGACCAAGCGCGCGCGGTCCTGGCGGCGAGCGAGCGGCTCGCGCGTCACCTCGCCGCGGTGCCGCTGCGTGGGCGGCTGCGGCTCGGCGCGTCGGAGGATTTCGTGCTCTCGGCGCTGCCCGACGTGCTCGCCGGCTTCGCGCGCCGCCATCCCGAGGTGGACCTCGAGCTGCGCGCTGGGCTGAGCGAGCACCTCTACGAGGCGTTCGATTCAGGGCAGCTCGACCTCATCTTCGTCAAGCGCCGCAGCGGCGACCGGCGCGGCACGCTGGCATGGGAGGAGCCGATCGCCTGGGTCGGGCGCGAGGGCTGGCGCGCTGACGCGGACGCGCCGCTGCCGCTGCTGCTCTACCCGCCGCCGAGCGTCACCCGCACGCGCGCGATCGCCACGCTCGAGGAGGTCGGGCGGACGTGGCGGGTCGCCTTCACCAGCGCGAGCCTCATCGGGCTGAGCGCGGCGGCGCGCGCCGGACTGGGCGTGATGCCGCACTCGGCGCGGCTGCTCCCCGCCGGACTGGCGGTGCTCCCGTCTGGGGAATCACTGCCGCCGCTGCCGGCGATGGAGTTCGTGGTGATCGCGCCGGGGCACGACCCCGCGACGGCAGCGCTGGCGGCGGCGATGCTAGGCTGGTCGCGCCGGGTGCGGTGATCGCCGCTCGGCCAGATGATCAAAGCCCGTTCCTTTCACCGTCACCCCGGCGAACGCCGGGGTCCAGGTGGGACGGCCGTCGTCGTTGAGTCGCCACGTCACTCAACTGGGCCCCGGCTTTCGCCGGGGCCGCAGAAGAGAAGGGTTTGCGTCTCCCAAGCCAATCGATCTGAGCGCCAGAGCACACAAATGCCGCGCGTCGACCGGGCGGCGGTCTGCGCGTCAGAGGCCGACCACCCCGCCGTCGGTCTTGGTGATCACGATCGTGGCCGAGCGCGGACGCGTCGGGCTGGTCACCGCGCCCGCCTGGTTCGCGGGCCAGCTCGACGTGATGTTCGCCGGGCCGCCGTTCTCACCCGGATGCTGGATGTTGACGAACAGCGAGCGGCCGTCCGGGGTCGAGGTGATGCCGGTGATCTCGCACTCCTTCGGACCGACCAGGAAGCGCTTGAGCTTGCTGCCCGGCGCCGCACCGATACGCGTGGTGGCGGTGCTCGTCGTGGTGCTGTTGGCCGCGGTAGTCAGCGTGTTGTTGACCACGCGCGTGCCGCCGTCGCCGACGCTGCCCGGCATCGCGGCGAGCAGCATGCAGTTAGTGACGTCGGTGTAGGCGCCGTCGTCGGTCTCGATCCACAGCACCGGCGCGACCTGCCCGCTGGCGTTGCTCGGCAGGCCGAACCATAGCCCATCCGGCGAGGAGAAGTCGTTGCTGGCGTCGAGGCCCGATAGGTTGATGTTGGTCGGATCGAGGTCAGCGCCCGAGCCGAAGGCGTAGATGTCCCAGGTGAAGCCGGTCGCCTCGGTGGTGTCGCCGGTCTCGCGCAGGCGGATGACATGGCCGTTGGCATTGCCGCGCGTCGCCTGCGCGCTGGTCGGCGGGTCGGCGTTGACGACGTCGCCCTGCGGCAGCTTGGGATCGGTGTAGGCGCGCGGGTTGGCGGCGTCGGTGGTCGCGGGCGTGCGGGACGAGTTGTTGGTGAGCGTGCAGTACATCTCGCCGTTGACCGGGTTGACCGCGGTCCACTCGGGCCGATCCATCCGCGTCGCGCCGAGCACGTCGGCGGCGAGGCGCGCGTTGATCAGCACGTCGGCCTGGTCGGCGAAGGCGTAGCTCGCGTTGGCCGCGGTCAGCCCGTTCTGCCCGAAGGTCAGCGGCAGCCAGGTGCCGCTGCCGTCGGCCTCGAAGCGGGCGACGTAGAGCGTGCCGGTGTCGAGATATTTGTCGCCGGTGGCGAGACGGTCGCTGGGCGTCGCGTCGGCGGCGACCCAGGGCGTCGCCGAGACGAACTTGTAGATATATTCGTTCTGCGCGTCGTCGCCCATGTAGAAGGCGGGGCGGACGCCCGCGACCACGCGGCCGGCCATGCAGCCCTCGTGGTTCATGCGGCCGAGCGCGGTGCGCTTCCGCGGCGTAGAGGTCTGCGTATAGGGGTCGATCTCGACCACCCAGCCGAACTGGAAGGGCTCGTTGCGGAAGTCGGCGGTGCCGTCCGCGGCGGCGCTGGCGCCGGCGGTGGCGTTCCAGCGCGCGAAGACGGTGCTGGTCGCGTCGGACGGCGTCACCGTCGTCCAGCCGTAATTGCCGGCGCGGCCCTCGCTGATGCCGTAGCGGGTCAGCGACACGTTCTGCTTGGCATTGCCCGTGGCGGTGCGCACCGCGGCGTCACCGGCCGTGCGGCGGAAATAACCCGCCCAATTCTCCTCGTTGGTGAGGTAGGTGCCCCAGGGCATGTAGCCATTGGCGCAATTGTTGATCGTGCCGCGCCCGGTGGTGCCGTCGGCCGCGTAGAGCGTGCGCAGCGCCGCGTTGCCGCGCACCGGCCCGTTGAACTGCACCGGCGTGTTGGGAGTGATGCGGCGATTGAGCGCGCTGCCCTGGACATAGCTCCACGCGCCGGTGTTGCTGGCGCGGGTGACCTCGATCACCGAGACGCCGTGCGCCTCGATCTCCTTGATCGCCTCGGCCTCGGGGCGCGGCGACGGCGACGGGCCGTTCGCGTGGAGATAGGCTTGGGTGATGTTCTCGTGATTGAGCACGAGCACGCCGCGCGTGTTGTTGGTGGTGTCGGGGGCGCTGCCGCTCGCGGCGAGACCGAAGAACGACATGCCATCGTGATGGTCGCCGGCGCGCTGTGCGAAGTTGGTGTCGCTGCCGTCGTTGGCATAGGCGGCGACGCTCGCCGCGATCGGGTCGCCGAGCCGGTAGAGCACGGTCACCTGATAATCCGACGGCACGGTGACGACGTCGTTGAGGTTCTTCGCCACCGCGGTGAAGGCGAGCGTCGCCGGCAGTACGGTGACGGTCGAGCGCGCGCTGCTCGAGCCGCTGCCGCCGCTGGCGGTGAACTCGAAGACCAGCGCCGTCGATTGCGCGACGTTGGGCGCGGTGAAGGTGATCGAGTTGCCGCTCGCGATCACCGGCACGGTCGGCCCGCTGACCTGGGTGAACTTGGTCGTGCTGGCATTGTCGGTCGCGGTGGCGGTGAGCGTCACGACGCGGCCGCCCTGGGTCTGAACGTTGACGCCGTCCGAGACGGTGATGACGTCCTGCTTGTCGTCGTCGCAGCCGGCGAGCAGCGCGCCGCCGAACACCGCGGTGGTCATCGCGCTCATTCCACCCATAAGCTGGCGGCGCGAGTAGCGGCGCGCGACAAGGTCGGCGAGATGCGGGTTGCGGGTCGGGTTGGTGTCGACGTCACCGTCGTCGTAGGACGCGGTGGCGAGGCTGAGCTGCTGGTCGGTCATGACGCTCCCTGGGCGCTATGTGCTTGTACCGACGCCTATTGGCCGCGCTCCAAGGCACGTGCGCGACAGTTTGATGAGAGGGGAGTGACGTGAGCGTTACGTCTGCGTGACAGCGGCTACCCGCTTGACTGGCGCGCGCGTTCCGCTATGTACCGCCCCGCGCGTCCCGCCCCCGGGCGATGACGCACCGTCCGAGACAGCGGGTGGCTCCAGGGCCTTAATTCCCCGCCGAGACGGGGACAGGACCAACGCGGCCGCGGCGCGCCCTCAGAGGCGCGTGGTGCCGCTGCCCGCACGGGCTCCCATTCCCCATCGCTGGACACTGCCGCCGAGCGCTCGCGCGCGGCGGTTCGTACCCGGACAGGCGACCTCGGCCGTCTGTCCTAACGTGGAGAATGGCATGGATCGTAGTCAGAAGACCGCGGCCGTCGCCGAGCTGAACGATACCTTCTCGAAGGTCGGCGTGGTGGTCGTCACCCGCAACCTCGGGATGACGGTGGCGCAGTCGACCGACTTGCGCAACCGGATGCGGGACGCCGGCGCGAGCTACAAGGTCTCGAAGAACAAGCTTGCCAGGATCGCGCTCGACGGCACGGACTATGGCTCGCTCAGCGATATGCTGACGGGTCCGGTCGGCCTGGCGTCCTCGACCGATCCGGTCGCGGCGGCCAAGGTAGCGGTCGACTTCGCCAAGACGACCGACAAGTTCGAGATCGTCGGCGGCGCGATGGGCGCGACCGCGCTCGACCTGGCCGGCGTGCAGGCACTGGCGACGCTCCCGTCGCTGGACGAGCTGCGCGCCAAGATCGTCGGCCTCATCGTGGCCCCGGCCACGAAGATCGCCACGATCGCCCAGGCACCGGCCGCGCAGATCGCGCGCGTCCTCGCCGCGCACGCGGAGAAGGAAGCCGCCTGATCGGGCAGCTGACCGGCATTTGTTTGTGAACATGGGGCACCTGTCCCCGCTTGATAGGAAGTAAGATCATGGCAGACCTGAACGCGCTGGTTGACCAGCTGAGCGAGCTGACCGTCCTCGAGGCCGCCGAGCTCTCGAAGCTGCTCGAAGAGAAGTGGGGCGTCTCGGCCGCCGCGGCCGTCGCCGCTGCCCCGGCCGCCGGTGGCGCGGGCGCGGGTGCGCCGGCCGCCGAGGAGAAGACGGAGTTCGACGTGATCCTGACCGGCGACGGTGGCAAGAAGATCAACGTCATCAAGGAGGTCCGCGCGATCACCGGGCTCGGCCTGACCGAGG
Source organism: Sphingomonas citri (assembly GCF_019429485.1). GTDB lineage: Bacteria > Pseudomonadota > Alphaproteobacteria > Sphingomonadales > Sphingomonadaceae > Sphingomonas > Sphingomonas citri. The sequence goes on from NZ_JAHXZN010000002.1 coordinate 261,972, forward strand.
CGAAGGCTCTCGTCGAGGGCGCGCCGAAGCCGGTCAAGGAAGGCGTGAGCAAGGACGAGGCCGAGAAGGTCAAGAAGCAGCTCGAGGAAGCCGGCGCGACCGTCGAGCTCAAGTAAGCCGATATCCGGATCCCGCGGGTTCGCCCGCGGGTCACGGGCTCAGCAGCAGCGGGGCGGCCTTCCTGGCGGAAGGTCGCCCCGTTCGCGTTGGTGCGAGGTCGATCGAACGGTGTGCGGCACTTCCTCCGGCAGCCTCGATGACGAAAGTGACTTTGCGACCGCGCCGCGACGTTGCAACGCGGCTTCGCTTGCCCCATCGCGTCCTCACGGCTGCCAATTGGGCCGGTATCCCGGATCGAGCCGGCGATCGAGGAAATAGGCCGCGCTGATGAAGGCCAGATGCGTCAGCGCCTGGGGAAAGTTGCCCAGCGCCGCGCCGCGGCGGTCCAGCTCCTCGGCGAACAAGCCGAGGTGGTTGCCGTAGGCGATCCCCTTCTCGAGCATGAGCTGCGCCTCTTCCAGCCGCCCGGCGCGCGCGAGGCACTCGGCATACCAGAAGGTGCAGGTGGTGAAGGCGCCCTCGCCGCCCTCCAGCCCATCGTCGTCGCGGTAGCGATAGACCAGCCCGTCGTCGCGCAGCTGCGCGCCGATCGCGTCGAGCGTCTCCAGCCACACCGGATCGGTCGAGGAGACGAAGCGCACCAGCGGCATCATCAGCAGCGCGGCGTCGAGCGCGGTGCCGCCGCGCTCCTGGACGAAATAGCCGTGCACGGGGTGGCGGAAGTTCGCCCAGACGTCCGCCACGATCGCGTCGCGCGCCTCGGCCCAGGCGACCAGCGGCGCGGGCAGCGAGCGCTTCTTGGCGAGCCGGATGGCGCGATCCAGCGCGACCCAGCACATCACGCGCGAGTGGAGGAAGTGGCGCGGCGGCCCGCGCATCTCCCAGATGCCGGCGTCGGGCTCCTGCCAGTGCGCGATCACGAAATCGACGATGCCGCGGACGTGCTGCCAGCCCGCATGGCTCATCGCCGCGCCATATTTGTTCGAGAGATAGGTGCTGTCGAGCAGCTCGCCGAAGATATCGAGCTGGGTCTGCGCGTGCGCGGCGTTGCCGATCCGCACCGGCCGGCTGCCGGCGTGGCCGGCGAGATGGTCGAGCTCGTGCTCGTCGGCCGCCTCCGATCCGTCGATCGCGTACATCACGCGGATCGGATGCTCCTGGTCGGCCTGCATCACGCGCTCGCCCGCCCAGCGGCGAAAATGCTCGGCCTCGTCGACGAAGCCCAGCCGCATGAAGGCATAGACGGTGAAGGAAGCGTCGCGGATCCAGGTGGCGCGATAGTCCCAGTTGCGCCCAGCACCGGTCGCCTCGGGCAAGGCGAAGGTCGCCGCGGCGGCGATCGAGCCGTGCCGCGCCGAGGTGAGCAGCTTGAGCGCCAGCGCCGAGCGCAGCACCTGCTCGCGCCACCGGCCCTTGTAGCTGGCATGGCCGAGCCAGCGGCGCCACGCCCGCGCGGTCGCGTCCACCGCGGCCTCCACCGGCGCCGCGTCGGGACGGGTGAGCGAGTCGTCGCCGAGCACGAACCAGGCGCTGTCGCCCGCCGCCAGCGTGAAGTCCGCGATCGCCTCGCCTTCTCCCTTGCCGACGATGAGCGGCATCGAGGCGTGGAGCCGCAGCGCGAGGTCCGCGCCGACGAAGCGCACGCTGCGGCCTCCGCCCTCCACTCGCGGCACCTCGCGGGCATAGTCGAAGCGCGGGGCGCAGCGCGCGTCGAAACCGACCGTCCCCTGTGTGACGGTGACGCGACGCAGCAGACATCGCGCGCCGAGCGTCCCGACCGCGTCGGGATGCGGCATCAGGTCGAGCACCTCGGCGCTGCCCTCCTGTGCCATCCAGCGGGTCACCAGCACGTTGGTGTCGGGCAGGTAGAGCTGGAGCCGGCGCGCGTCGGCGAGGCGGGGTGCGAGCCAGAAGGCGCCGCCCTTCTCGTCGTCGAGCAGGTCGGCGAAGATCGTCGGGCTGTCGAGCGCGGGCCAGCACAGATAGTCGATCGTACCGTCACGCGCGACCAGCGCGGCGGTCTCGAGGTCGCCGATGATGCCGCGATCGCCGATCGAGCGCGGCGGGACGCGGCGACCGGCTGCCCCCGCCTCACCCATTGTCGCGAAACTCGGGGTACAGCGTCATCCCGCCGTCGACGAACAAGGTCGTGCCGGTGACATAATCGGCGTCGTCGGAGGCGAGCCACACCGCCGCACGCGCCACGTCCTCGGGCTCGCCGATCCGGCCATAGGGGATCAGTTGCAGCAGCTTCTCCAGGGCCTCGTCGGTCTCCCACGCGTCCTTGTTGATCGGCGTGCGGATCGCGCCCGGGGCGATGGCGTTGACCCGGATGCCGTCGCCGGCGACCTCCTGTGCGAGCGAGCGCGTCAGCATCCTCACCCCGCCCTTGGCCGAGGCGTAGTTGACGTGCCCTGCCCAGGGAATGACCTCGTGGACCGAGCTCATCGCGATGATCGTGCCCGCGCTGCGCGCCGGGCGACGGTCGCTCGGCTGCGCGCGGAAGCGGCGCACCGCCTCGCGCGCGCAGAGGAAATGGCCGGTGAGGTTGACCCCGATCACGGTGTTCCACTGGTCGAGCGAGAGGTCGGCGATGGCGGCGTCCTGCTGCACGCCCGAGTTGGCGACGAGCACGTCGACGCGACCGAAGGCGGCGGCGGTCTCGTCGAAGAGGCGAACCACCTCCTGTTCCTGCGAGACGTCCGCCTCGATCGCGACGGCGCGCCCGCCCGCGCGCTCGATCCGCTCGACCAGCTCGTCGGCGGGCTCGCGCTGCGAGCGATAGTTCACCGCTACCGCGGCGCCGGCGCCGGCGAGCGCCTCGGCGACAGCGAGGCCGATGCCCGAACTCGCGCCCGTGACGATCGCGCTGTGGCCGGCGAGCGGCCGCGCCGGGTCGGTCATCTGCGCCACCTCAGTCGCGCGTCGGTGAGGAGGCGTTGACCGGCTCGGGCGCCGACACCGCGCGCAACGTCTGGAGCTGCGTCTCGGGATCGATGCGGCGCGTGCGCTGCTTCACCTTGACCGGCTCGGCCTTGCCGCTGCGCATCGCCGCGACCACCGCCTCGATCACCGCGAGGTCGGCAAGCCCCTCCTCGGCGTCGGGCTCGGGATCGCGCTCCTCGAGGATGCAGTCGCTGAAGTAGCGCAGCTCGCCGCCGAACTGGTCCGTCGCGGCGAAGGTCTCGTGCGAGTCCTTGCCGCCGACGCTGCGGAACTGCTCCAGTCCCTGGCCGAAGCCGTAGGCGGGGTTCATCTCGATCGAGCCCTTGGTGCCGACGACGATGAGGCTGTCGACGGCGTCGGCGGCGTAGCTCACCGTGAACTGCGCCAGCTTGCCGCCGGGCAGCCGCAGCGTGGCGGCGACCGTGTCGTCGAGGTCGCCCAGCCCCGCCGACGCGTGGCGCACGCCGACCGCGGACACGACCTCGACCGGCTCGGCGCCGAACAGATAGCGGATCGCGTTGATCGGGTACGGCCCCATGTCGAACAGCGGGCCCGCCTCGATGCCGTGGTGCGCGCGGTGGTTGGCGGGATCGAGCGGCTGCGAGAACAGCGAGGTGAAGGCGATCAGCTCGCCGATCTCGCCGGCGCGGATGCGGCGGATCGCGTCGAGCGTGGCGGGCTCGAAATGGAGGCGATAGGCCGTCATCAGCTTGGCCTTTCCGCGCTTGGCGGCATCGGCGATCCGCTGCGCCTGTTCGCTCGAGACCTCGAGCGGCTTCTCGCACAGCACGTGGATACCCGCCTCGAGCGCGGGCACGGCGAACTCGGCGTGACGCCAATTCGGGGTGGCCAGATAGAGCGCGTCGATCTCGCCGCTCTTCAGCAGCGCGGCGAAGCTCTCATAGCCGTAGAGGTGCTTGACGCCATATTTCTTGCCGAGCTTGGTGAGCTTGACCGGGTCGCCCGAGACCAGCGCGGTGATCTCCGAGTTGCCGGTGTGCTTGACGCCGGGCATCAGCGCTTCCTGCGCGATGTCGCCCAGGCCGACGATGGCGTAGCGCACCTTGCGCCCGCCGAGCCCCAGTGCCGACGCGATGCTCATGCCTGTCTCCGCTGCGTTCATTCGAGGAACGCCGCAACCGCTCGGGAGCGGGGGAAGGTTCCGCTGGCGAGCGGCCGCGCGCGCTATCTCAGCGCCGCCGCCACCGTCGCGCGGAGCGCCGGCAGCACCTCGGCCTCGAACCACGGGTTGCGCCGCATCCACAGCTGCGAGCGCCACGACGGGTGCGGCAGCGGGAACAGCGCCGGCCCATAGGCGCGATAATTCGCCACGCGGGGCGTCAGCGCTCCCGGACCGAGCACGTGCGCCTGGGCGTAGCTGCCGACCAGCAGCGTCAGCCGTACCTCCGGCATCGCCGCCAGCAGCGACTCGCGCCACCGCGCCGCGCAGGCGCGCGGCGGCGGGCGGTCTCCCCCGGCGGCGCGACCTGGGTAGCAGAAGGCCATCGGCAGCGTCGCGACACGCGCCGCGTCGTAGAAGGTGACGGCGTCGATCCCCATCCAGTCACGCAGCCGGTCGCCCGAGGCATCGTCGAACGGCCGGCCGCTGGCGTGGACCTTGCTGCCCGGCGCCTGGCTCGCGATCAGCAGCCGCGCGGTCGGCGATACCTGGATCACCGGTCGCGCGCCGAGCGGCAGCTCCGCGGCGCAGGCGGCGCAGGCGCGCACTTGCGCGACGAGCTGGTCGAACGTCTCCACCACGACGGAGGTAAGCCGCGCCGACGGCCGCGCAAGGGAGAGGGGCTTGGCCGCGGCGTCCGCGCGCGCCATCTTGCACGGCGGAGACGCGCGATGGATGACCTACCCCCCGACAGCAAGCTCACCCGCTCGAAGCGGCGCTGGGCCGAGGAGCATAAGTTCGCCGATGCCGCGCCGCCGGCGGGCCGCGAGCGGCTACCGCCCGGCCAGCATCTCGTCACCAACTGGCCGGTCCTCGACCTCGGCCAGACGCCCGACATCGCGACGGCGCGATGGCGTCTCGAGCTCGGCGGGCTGGTCGAGCGACCGGTCACGCTCGACTGGGCCGGCTTCACCGCGCTGCCCGAGACCCGCTCGCGCTCAGACATCCACTGCGTGACCACCTGGTCGCGCTACGACAATGACTGGACGGGCGTGAGCACGCGCGACCTGCTCGATCTGGCGCAGCCGCGCGCCGAGGCGCAGGCGGTCATGCTGCACGGCTATGACGGCTACACCACCAACGTGCTGCTCGCCGACTTCGCCGCGGCCGACTCGCTGGTGGCGCACGCCTGGCAGGGAAAGCCGCTGACGCGCGAGCACGGCGGCCCGGCGCGGCTGGTCATCCCGCACCTGTATTTCTGGAAAAGCGCCAAATGGATCCGCCGGATCGACTTGATCGCGCGCGACACGCCCGGCTTCTGGGAGGTTAACGGCTATCACCTGCGCGGCGACCCGTGGAAGGCGGAGCGTTATGGGTGAGGAGGAGAAAAGCTGGCGCACCCGACAGGATTCGAACCTGTGGCCTCTGCCTTCGGAGGGCAGCGCTCTATCCAGCTGAGCTACGGGTGCCGGTCGGGTGCGACTAGCAGGGTGCGCGGCGCCGCGCTACCCGCTTTTCGCAGTCCGGCGCGCGATCGTCACCGGCTGGAACGGCGCCAGTCCGCAGCTCGCGCCACGCATCCCACCGGTCGCGTACAGCACGGTGATGATGTCCTGCGCGCACAATTGCCCGATCGAGGTGGCGTAGCCGAAGCGCCGCTCGAAGCCGAGCCCGGGGCAGGCCTGGGGCAAGGTCACGCGGTAGTAACGGTCACCGGCGGTGTGGAAGTCGATCACGCGGTCGCTGCGCACGAGGCTCTCGCGCAGCGCGGTGATCGGCACGCACGTGCGCGCCTCACCCGCGGGGACCGCCTCCGGCACCCTCGGGCCACGGTCGCGCGCCAACGCAGCGCCCGACACCAGCACCAGCAACATCGCCAACCAGCCGCGCATCGTCACCTCCTCAGCCCGCGCGCGCCGCGGCCTGCTCGGGCGGCGGTGTCTTGGGCTTGAACGCGCAGAGGTCCTGCTCGATGCAGCGCCAGCACTCGGGCCGACGTGCCTTGCAGACGTAACGGCCGTGCAGGATCAGCCAGTGATGCGCGTGGACGCGGAAGGGCGCGGGGGTCACCGCGTCGAGCTTCTTCTCCACCGCGAGAACGGTCTTGCCGCGCGCCAGCCCGGTGCGATTGCCGACGCGGAAGATATGCGTGTCGACCGCGAAGGTCTCGTCGCCGAACGCCACGTTGAGCACGACGTTGGCGGTCTTGCGCCCGACGCCAGGCAGCGCCTCGAGCGCGGCGCGATCGCGCGGGACGTCGCCACCGTGCCGGTCGAGCAGCGCCTGGCTCAACGCGATCACGTTCTTGGCCTTCGTGTTGAACAGCCCGATCGTACGGATGTGCTGCTTGAGCCCCTCCTCGCCGAGCGCGACCATCGCCGTGGGCGTGTCGACCTCGGCGAACAGAGCGCGAGTGGCGCGATTGACCCCGGCGTCGGTCGCCTGCGCCGACAGCACCACGGCGACCAGCAGCGTGTAGACGTTGACCGACTCGAGCTCGGTCTCGGGATGCGGGTTGGCCTCCGCCAGCCGCCGGTAGAATTCGGCGACCTCGCGCCGGGTCACAGCCCGAGCACCTCCGCCATCGCGTAGCGCCCCGGCGCGCGGCCGACGAGCCACAGTGCCGCCTTGACCGCGCCGCGCGCGAAGATGCTGCGGTCCTCGCCGCGATGGCCCAGCTCGACCCGCTCGCCCTCGCCCGCGAAGACGACCGAGTGATCGCCCACGACCGAGCCGCCGCGCAGCGAGGCGAAGCCGATCGTACCCTCGGTACGCGCGCCGACCAGCCCGGCGCGGCTGTCGACCCGCACCTCGGCGAGCCGGGTCGCGCGCCCCGCGGCCGCGGCCTCGCCGAGCAGCAGCGCGGTGCCCGAGGGGGCGTCGACCTTGTGGCGATGATGCATCTCGACGATCTCGATGTCCCAGTCGGCGCCGAGCCGCGCCGCCGCCTCGCGAACCAGCGTCTGCAGCAGCGTCACGCCGAGCGAGGTGTTGCCGGTCTGAAGCACGGGGATGAGCGCGGCGGCCTGCTCGATCAGCGCGTGGTGCGTCGCGCTCAGCCCGGTGGTGCCGATCACGATCGGGGTGCGCGCCGCGACCGCGGCGGCGAGATGCGGCTCGAGCGCGGCGGGCGTGGAGAAATCGACCAATACGTCGGCGGCCTGGGCGAGCGGCAGCGGGTCGCCGCCGGCGTCGACTCCGCCCGCGATGGTGCAGCCCTCACCCTCGGCGATCGTCGCGATCGCGCGCCCCATGCGACCGTTGCTGCCGTAGATGCCGATGGCGGTCATGTCGCGTCACTCGTTCGGGGCGGATCGGAGAACGAGCCTTGCCACGGCGCGCGCGGGAAGGACAGTCGCGCGGTGAACGGCGTGGGACGCGTGGCACGCGACCGCGGCGGGGGGCACGCGGTCACGGCTCGCCGCGTCTCGACCCGTCAATCGTCACCCCCGCGCAGGCGGGGATGACGGCGAGGGACAGCAGACGCCCTCCCCCCAGCGACGCATGTCACCACGAGGCCACCCGGCCTCGCGTCAGCTCACTGGTTGTTCTGGCGGTGCAGGAAGCGCGGCAGGTCGCCGCCCTCACCCTCGTCGCTGCGGCCGCCAGCATTGCGGGTCGCGTTCTGCATGCGCTCGAACAAGGTACCGCCAAGCTTGACTCGCGGCTGCGGCGGCGCGTCCTCGCCTTCCCCGCCCGGTGCGAGGAAGCGGCGGCGCGCGGCCTCGCCCGCGGGCGCCTGCGGCGTCGGCGCGGGCATCATCGAGTCGGCACCGAGCAGCAGCTCGTCGTCGGCCGGGGCGGCGGGCGCCGGGGCCGGCTCCATCACCGGGCCAGAGGTGGTCGGTGGCACGCCCTGCGCCATCGCGCCGGCGGCGGCGCCGCTCGGTTGCTGCGGCGGCACCTCGGGGGTCGGCTGGTAGGCGCTCGGGACCGGCGCCGGCGACGGAGCCACGGGCTGCGGCGCGGGCGTCGGAGCGGCGGCGCTCGGCGTGGCATCGCTGCGGCGCGGTGCCGAGAAGCTGAAGGTGCGGGCCGGCTCGGCCGGAGCGCTGCTCGCCGGCGCGGCGGTGCCGACGCTGTTCTCGATGCCCGTCGCGACCACCGAGACGCGGATCTTGCCCTCGAGCTCGGGGTTGAACGCCGACCCCCAGATGATGTTGGCGTCGGGGTCGACCAGCTCGCGGATGTGGTTGGCGGCCTCGTCGACCTCGAGCAGGCGCATGTCGTCGCCGCCGGTGATCGAGACGATCACGCCCTTGGCGCCCTGCATCGACACGCCGTCGAGCAGCGGGTTGGCGATCGCCTTCTGCGCCGCGATCAGCGCGCGATCGTCGCCCTCGGCCTCGCCGGTGCCCATCATCGCCTTGCCCATCTCCTGCATCACCGAGCGGACGTCGGCGAAGTCGAGGTTGATGAGGCCGGGCATGACCATCAGGTCGGTGATGCCGCGCACGCCCTGCTGGAGCACCTCGTCGGCCATCTCGAAGGCCTGTTTGAAGGTGGTGTTGGCGTTGGCGACCAGGAACAGATTCTGGTTCGGGATCACGATCAGCGTGTCGACGAACTTCTGCAGCTCCTCGATGCCCGCGTCGGCCGATTTGGCGCGGCGGTTGCCCTCGAAGCTGAACGGCTTGGTGACGACGCCGACGGTCAGGATGCCCATGTCGCGCGCGGCCTTGGCGATCACCGGGGCGGCGCCGGTGCCGGTGCCGCCGCCCATGCCCGCGGCGATGAAGCACATGTGGCTGCCCTCGAGCAGGCGCGACAGCTCGTCGATCGTCTCTTCCGCGGCGGCACGGCCGATCTCGGGGCGGCTGCCCGCGCCGAGCCCCTGCGTGATCTTCGCGCCGAGCTGGATCTTCTGCTCCGCCTCGGACTGTTTCAGCGCCTGCGCGTCGGTGTTGGCGACGAGGAACTGCACGCCCTGCACGTCGGCGCGCATCATGTTGGCGATGGCGTTGCCGCCGGCGCCGCCGACCCCCACGACGGTGATGCGCGGGGTGAGATCGTCGAGATCCGGGGTGATGAATTCGATGCTCATCGCGTGCTTACTCCGTCCGCTCCGCGCCGCCGTCACTCGCGCGGTTAATTTTGACCGATGTGCAACAACGAGGCGCCGGGCGAAAGAGGAAACACCGCGAAACGCCCTGTAGCCGCGTCAATAATTCGCCTTGGCCGCCTGCACGAGCTTCCAGAAACCGCGCAGGCCGCGCTGGCGGTGGACCATCTGCTGCGACGGCACGAGCCCGCGCAGGTCGATCGGATCGCTCGCCGCGAAGAAGGCCAGCCCCGCCAGCGTGGCGAAACCCGGCCCCGAATGCGCCTCGGGCAGCCCGGTCAGCCCCTTGGGTCGGCCGACCCGGACCGAGCGGCCGAGCGCCTGCTGGGCGTAATCGGCGATGCCCTTGAGCTCCGCCCCACCGCCGGTCAGCACCACCTGGCGCCCGACCGGCCCCTCGAACTTCAGCTCCTTGAGCGCCGCCTGGATCTCGCTGGTGAGATGCTCGAGCCGCTGCCGGATCACCGCGATCAGCGCCGCCTTGGTGATCTGCAGAGCCTCCGAACCCTCGTCGTCGGTGCGCTCGCGGATCGTCACCATCTCATGGTTGTCGCGCGGCGAGGCGTTGGCCGAGCCGTGGAAGCATTTGATCCGCTCGGCCTGGAGCCGGGTCGTGCCGAACGCCGAGGCGATGTCGTCGGTGATGTCAGCGCTGCCGTACGGGATCGACTTGAGCCCGACCAGCATCGAGCCCGCGAACAGCGAGACGTTGGTGATCCCCGCGCCGATCTCGACCAACGCGACGCCGAGGTCGCGCTCCTCGGCGCTGAGGCAGGCCAGTCCGGTGGCGACCGGCGCGGCGATGATCGACTTCACCTCGAGGTGCGCCGAACGCACGCACAGGTCGAGGTTGCGCACGGGCGAGCCGTCCGCGGCGATGACGTGGATGTGGACGCCGAGCCGGTCCGCGTGGAGCCCCAGCGGCTTCTTCACGCCGGTCAGCCCGTCGAGCGTGTACAGCGCGGGCTGGGCGTGGAGCACCATTCGCCCGGCCGGGTCGATCGACTGGCGCCCTTCCTGGAGCAGCGCGTCGATATCGGCCTGTTCGATCCGCATGCCGCCCAGCTCGGCCTCGATGAACGCCTCGTCGCTCACCAGCCCGCCGGCCGAGAAGCCCGCCCAGACGTTCTCGATGTTGAAGCCGGCGATCCGCTCGGCCTGCTCGACCGCCTCGCGCACCGCGACCTCGGTCGAGTCCATGTCGGCGATATAGCCGCGCTTGACGCCGCGGCTCTCGCGCTGGCCGGTGCCGAGCACCACCAGCTCGCCGCCGTCGCCCTTCTGCGCGATCATCGCCGACACCTTGGACGAGCCGATGTCGAGTGCGGTGATCAACCCGTCCGGTGCTGCCTTGGCCATGCTGTCCCCCTCATGTCCTCTGTCACGCCTCGCCGACGCGCGTCGTTTCCCGCGCGCGCGTCGCCGTCGTCTCGTTGCCGCTGCCGCCGTCGGTGGCGTTGCCCGCCACCGCGTCGGCGCTGCCGTCGTCCTGCAAGCGCTGGTGCAGGTCCTGCCCCGGCCTGCGCGCCACCAGCTTGGCGGGATCGCGCAGGTCGAAGCGGACCCAGCCCTTGCCGAGCAGCGCGCGCGCGCCGTCGAGCTGCGCGAACTTGATCAGCGCCTGCGCCGCGCCGTCCTGCGGCAGCGCCAGCGTCTCGCCGGTGTCGAAGGTGAGGTCCCAGCGGCGGTTGCCGATCCAGGTGGCGGCACGGATGCGCGGCTTGAGCGCGGGTGCGGCGGCGAGCAGCGCCTGATAGCCCGCCTCCTGCCGGTCCGCCCCCGGGCCGATCACCAGCGGCAGGTCGGGCATATGCGCGGGATCGACCGGGGCGAGCAGCCGCCCGGTCGGGTCGATCAGCGTGAGCTGGCCGTTGTCCTGCCAGATCGCGGCGGGCTCACGCTCGGTGATGTGGATCAGCAGCCGGTCGGGCAGCCGCCGCGCGACATAGGCGTCGGCGATCCAGCCATAAGCGAGCAGCCGCTCGCGCACGCGCTCCAGGTCGACCCGCAGCATCGCGCGGCTCGGCTGGTCCTCCAGCGCGATCGCGTAGACGGTCTCGCGGTCCATCCGCTTGAGCCCGGTGATGTCGACCTGCTCGACCTCGAGCCCGGCGCGCCCCGCCGCCTCGGCGATCCCGACGCCGATCGCCTGCGGCACGCCCAGCACGGTGGCGAGCGACAGCGCCGCGGCGCCGACTCCGCCGAGCAACGTCCAGGTCACCGCGCGGCGCAGCGTCTCCTCGCTGACCGGCAGTCGCGCGATCAGCCGGTCGCCGAGCGACGCCTTGGGCGCGCGCCGCCGGTTGTTGACCGCGCGTCGAGGCGGAGGGCCGCCGCGCTTGATCGTGCGGCTCACCGCGCCGCATCCTTCGCGCGCGCGGCCGCCTTGGGCGCCGGCGCGCGCATCGCGGCGTCGACGATCGCCTGCACCAGCTCGGCGTAGCTCATCCCGGTGTGGCGCGCCTGCTCGGGGACGAGGCTCAAAGCGGTCATGCCCGGCTGAGTGTTGACCTCGAGCAGGAACAGACCGTCGACGCCGCGCTCGTCGTCCCAGCGGAAATCGGAGCGACTGCACCCGCGGCAGCCGAGCACGCGATGCGCCTGGAGCGCGAGGTCGCGGCAGGCCTCGGCGATCTCGTCGGGCACCGGCGCGGGGAAGAGATGCTCGGTCATGCCGTCGGTGTATTTGGCGTCGTAATCGTACCAGCCCGACTTGGGCCGCAGCTCGGTGACGCCGAGCGCGCGCGGGCCATCGGCACCGTCGAGCACCGCGGTGGTCAGCTCGCGCCCGCGGACGTACGGCTCGGCGAGCAGCTCGTCGAACTCCTGCCACGGCCCCGCGGTGTCGCGTCCGATCGGGCTGCCGTAATTGCCGCCCGCGGTGACGATCGCGACGCCCACCGACGAGCCCTCGTTGACGGGCTTGAGGACATAGGGGCGCGGCAGCGGGTCGGCCTCGAACACCTCGGCGGAGCGGACGATGCGCCCGCCCGGCATCGGCACGCCGGCAGGGACGAGCACCTGCTTGGTCAGCACCTTGTCGATCGCGATCACCGAGGTGGCGAGCCCCGAGTGGGTGTAGCGCAGCCCCATCAGCTCGAGCAGGCCCTGGACGCTGCCGTCCTCGCCGGGCGTGCCGTGGAGCGCGTTGAAGACGAGGTCGGGCGCCGCGGCGGCGAGATCGGCGGCGACGGTGGGGGTGAGGTCGACGCGGGTGACGCGGTGGCCGAGCGACTCGAGCGCCTCGGCGACGCCGGCGCCCGAGTTGAGCGACACCTCACGCTCGGCCGACCAGCCGCCCATGAGGACCGCGACGTGGAGACGCCTAAACTCCTCCCCATGCCGGGGAGGATCGAGTTGAACGCCCACGCGCTGTATCTCCCATTCCAGTTCGACGCCGCTCGCGGCCTTGACGCGCGCGCGCACGTCCTCGCCCAGCGTCTCGATCTCGGCGCTGCTCGCGGCGCCCAGGTTGAGCAGGAAGTTGGCATGCTTCTCGCTCACCTGCGCGTCGCCGCGGCGCAGACCGCGGCAGCCGGCGGCGTCGACCAATTCCCACGCCTTCGCGCCCGGCGGGTTCTTGAAGGTGGAGCCGCCGGTGCGCGAGCGCAGCGGCTGGCTCGCCTCGCGCGCGGCGGCGATGCGATCCATCTCGGCCTGGATCGCGGCGGGCTCGCCCGGCACGCCGCGGAAGGTCGCTCCCACCACCACCGCCCCGTCGGGCAGCGCCGAGTGGCGATAGCTGTAGCCCAAATCGTCGCGCGACAGCGTCCGCCGCGTGCCGTCACGCAGCACCACCTCGGCCTCGACCAGCACATCGGCGGTCTCCCGACCATAGGCGCCGCCATTCATCCGAACGAAGCCGCCGACCGTCCCCGGGATCGAGCGCAGGAACTCGACCCCCGCCACGCCGGCGTCGCGCGCGGTGGAGGATACGAGGATGCCGCTCGCCCCGCCGCCGCAGCGCAGCCGCGAGTCGCCGATCGGCTCCACCCTCGCGAAGGCCTTGCCCAGCCGGATCGTCACGCCCGGCACGCCGCCGTCGCGCACGATCAGGTTCGAGCCGAGCCCGAGCGGCAGCACCGGCACGCGCGGATGGAGCGCGGCGAGGAAGGCGGCGAGATCGTCCGCGTCGGCGGGCTCGAACAGCCACTCGGCCGCCCCGCCGCTCTTGAACCAGACGAGCGGCGCCAGCGCGGCACCGGGGGTGAGCCGCCCGCGCACCGGAGGGAGCGTCGCGACGCTCACCGCCGCTGCGCCGAGATCGCGGCGGCGAGCCCCGCCGCCCATTTGGTGATGTCGCCCGCGCCCAGGCAGATCACCTGGTCGCCCGCGCGCAGCTCGCCCGCCAGCGCGGCGGCGAGCGCCGCGGCGTCCTCGACCTGCTCGGCCTGGCGATGGCCGCGGTCGCGCAGCCCCGCCACCAGCGCGGCCGAGTCGACGCCGGGCACCGGCGCCTCGCCCGCGGCATAGACCGGGGTGACATAGACGAGGTCGGCGTCGTTGAACGCGCCGCGGAACTCCTCCATCAGGTTACCCAGCCGCGAGTAGCGATGCGGCTGCACCACCGCGATCACGCGACCCTGAGCGGACTCGCGCGCCGCGGCGAGCACCGCGCGGATCTCGACCGGGTGGTGGCCGTAATCGTCGACGATCGTCGCCGCGCCGCCGTCCAGCGCGACCTCCCCCACCTTGGTGAAGCGCCGCTTCACGCCGGAGAAACGCTCGAACCCCTTCTGGATCGTCGCGTCGTCGATGCCGAGCTCGAGCGCGACGCCGATCGCCGCCAGCGCGTTCTGAACGTTGTGGCGCCCCGGCATCGGCAGGTCGATCCCCTCGATCGAGCGCACCGCGCCGTCGCGCGCGCGCACCTGCGCCTCGAAGCGGTTGCCGCCGGGATAGGGGGTGACGTTGACGCCGCGCACGTCGGCCGAGGCGGCGAAGCCATAAGTGACGATGCGGCGGTCGCGCACGCGCGGGATCAGCGCCTGCACCTCGGGATGGTCGAGGCACAGCAGCGCCGCGCCGTAGAAGGGGACGTTCTCGACGAACTCGACGTACGCGTCCTTGGCGCGATCGAAGCTGCCGTAATGGTCGAGGTGCTCGGGGTCGATGTTGGTGACCACCGCGATCGTGCCGTCGAGCCGCAGGAAGCTGCCGTCGCTCTCGTCCGCCTCGACCACCATCCAGTCGCTCGCGCCGAGCCGCGCGTTCGAGCCGTAGCTGTTGATGATGCCGCCGTTGATGACGGTCGGATCGACCCCGCCGGCGTCGAGCAGCGCCGCCACCATCGACGTGGTCGTCGTCTTGCCGTGCGTGCCCGCGACCGCGACGGTCGACTTCAGCCGCATCAGCTCGGCGAGCATCTCGGCGCGGCGCACGACGGGAACGCGGTTCTGCAGCGCCGCCTCCACCTCGGGGTTGCCCCGCTTCACCGCGGTGGAGGTGACCACCACCGCGGCGCCCGCCACGTTGGCGGCGTCGTGCCCGATCGTCACCTTCATGCCGCGCGCACGCAGGCCCTCGACGACATAGCCCTCGGCGACGTCCGAGCCCTGTACGCTATAGCCGAGATTGTGCATCACCTCGGCGATGCCGGACATGCCGATCCCGCCGATGCCGACGAAGTGGATCGTCCCGATGTCGGTGGCGACCCCCCTCACGCGAACGCTTTCCGCTGCTGAACGCGCCCGATCGGCAGCCGCGACGCGGGCGAGTCGAGGCTCTCGACGAGGTCGGCGAGGTCGCTCGCCGCCTCGGGGGTGCCGCAGGCGCGGGCGCGCGCCGCGGCATTCTGGAGCGCTTCCGGGTCGAGCCCGAGTTTCTGCATCTGCTTGGCGAGCTCGCTGGGGGTGAAGGCCGATTGCGCGATCGTGCGCGCGCCGCCGGCGCGGGTGATCTCGCGCGCGTTGGCGGTCTGGTGGTCGTCGGTGGCGCTGGGCAGCGGCACCAGGATGGCGGGGCGCCCCGCCGCGGTCAGCTCGGCGATGGTCGAGGCGCCCGCGCGCGCGATCACCACATGCGCCCAGCCGAGCTGCTCGGGCAGGTCGGGCAGATAGGTGGCGAGGTCGGCCGCGATCTCGAGCCGCGCGTAGGTCTCACGCGCGGCGTCGATGTCCTCGATGCGGGCCTGGTGCGTCACCTGGAGCCGGCGGCGGAACGCGACCGGCAGCATCGCCAGCCCCTCGGGCACCACCTGGCTCAGCACCGACGCGCCCTGGCTGCCGCCGGTGACGAGCACGCGGAAGATGCTGTCCTCGTCGAGCAACGGATAGGGCTTGGCGCGCAGCGCGAGCACGCTCTCACGCACCGGGTTGCCGACGTGATGCGCCTTGCCGCTGTGGCGCGGGCGCAGCCGCTCGGTCTCGGCGTAGCTGGTCGCGATCGCGTCGACCTTGCCCGCCACCAGCCGGTTGACGCGGCCGAGCACGGCATTCTGCTCATGCACCGCGGTGCGGATCCCCGCCGCGAACGCCGCCGACAGCGCGGGATAAGCGGGGTAACCGCCGAAACCGATCACCGCGGCGGGCTTGAACGTGCGGTACAGCTCCGCCGCCATGGCGCGGCCCTGCATCATCAGCCGCGCCGCCTTGGCCCAGCCGAGCGGCCCGCCGGCGAAGCGCCCGGCGGGAATGACATGGGTCTGGACTCCCTCGAACAGGCCGGGGAAGCGCACCCCGCGCGCGTCGCTCACCAACGCGACGCGGTGGCCGCGCTTGGTCAGCTCGGTCGCGAGCGCGGCGGCCGGCACCATATGGCCGCCGGTCCCGCCCGCGGCGAGCACGAAGTGGCGCGGGCGGAAGTCCTGCACGGGCGTCATTCGGCGTTCCATCGCGTAATGTAGGGGCTGCGCAGCAGGAACGGGTTGCGCCGCGTGAACGCCAGCAGCAGTCCCATGCCGAGCGACAGCGCCACCATCGACGATCCGCCGTAGCTGATGAACGGCAGCGTCATCCCCTTGGACGGCGCCAGCCCCGTATTGACCGCCATCGAGATCAGCGCCTGCGCGCCGAACTGAACGGCCAGCCCCGAGGCGGCGAGCAGTTTAAACGGGTCCTGCTCGTCGAGCAGCTTGACGAACACGCGCACCACGAGCGCCAAGAACACCAGTGCCACCACCATGCAGGCGAGCAGCCCGAACTCCTCGCCGATCACCGAGAAGATGTAGTCGGTGTGCGCTTCCGGGAGGCCATATTTCACCGTGCCGCCACCCGGCCCGGTGCCGAACCAGCCGCCCGAGGTGAGCGTGCGATGCGCCGCGTCGGTCTGAAAATGGTCCGCCGCACCCTCGCCTTCCACGCCGGGGAAGAGGAAGGCATCGATGCGCGCGCGCGCGGTGCTGTAGAAGAGGTA
Source organism: Sphingomonas citri (assembly GCF_019429485.1). GTDB lineage: Bacteria > Pseudomonadota > Alphaproteobacteria > Sphingomonadales > Sphingomonadaceae > Sphingomonas > Sphingomonas citri. The sequence goes on from NZ_JAHXZN010000002.1 coordinate 278,513, forward strand.
CGCCGCCACCAGCGCCGCGGGCACCATCGCGACGAAGCCCATGATCACGCGCGTCGGCGTCCCCGCGATCGTGACGAGCGCGAGCCAGATGCAGCAGAAGATCACGGTCTGGCCGAAATCGGGCTGGAGCATCAGCAGCAGCGCGATCAGCCCGGTGAGCCCCGCGGTGATCATCGTCACCGGCAGTTCCTCGTCTCGCGACTTGAGCGACAGCAGCCACGCCACCGCGACGACGAAGAAGGGCTTGAGGAACTCGGACGGCTGGAACTGCGCGAAACCGAAGCCGATCCAGCGCCGCGCGCCGTTCACCATGACCCCCGCGAACGGCACGATCATCAGCAGCGCCACGCACACCGCCGCGCCGATCAGCGACATCCTCCGCGCCGCCGTCACCGGCAGCATCGACACGCCGAACAGCACCGGCAGCGACACGCCCGCCCACAGCAACTGGCGCCAGAAATAATGCAGCGGCGCGAACTTGAGGTGCTCGCCCGAATAGCGCGACGCGCTCGCCGGCGATCCCGCCGCGACCGCGATCAGCCCGATCGCGATTAGGAACAATGCGAGCAGCAGCAGCACGCGGTCGATGTCCCAGAACCAGGTGCCGAGCGGCGACGGGTCACCGCGCCCGCCGCGCCCCTTGAGCCCCGCCCGCTGTGCCCTGCTCACGTCGGTCATGCCAGCGCCTCCACTGCCGCGCGGAACACCGTACCGCGATGCTCGTAATCGCGGAACTGGTCGAACGAGGCGGCGGCGGGCGACAGCAGCACCACCTCACCGCGCCGCGCCTCGGCCGCGGCGATCCGCACCGCCTGCTCCAGCGTCCCCGCCTCGGCGACGGGTACGCGGTCGCGCAGCAGCGCGGCGAAGCGCGGGCCGGCCTCGCCGATCGTATAGGCGCGCACCACGTTGCCGAAGTGCGGCGCGCAGGCGTCGAGGTCGTCGCCCTTGGCGCGGCCGCCGAGGATCCAGTGGACGCGCGGGAAGGCGGCAAGCGCGGGGGCGGCGCTCTCGGGGTTGGTGGCCTTGCTGTCGTCGATCCAGGTGACCCCGCCCAGCGTCGCCACCCGCTCCATCCGGTGCGGCAGGCCGTTGAACGTCTCCAACCCCGCCTCGACCGCGGCGCGGTCAAGGCCGAGCGCCTCCGCCACCGCGATCGCGGCGAGCGCGTTCTGCGCGTTGTGCGAGCCCTGCAGCGAGGGCCAGCGCGACTGGTCGAGCAGCGCGCCCGGCGCGATCGTGGTGATCGTCTCGCCGCGGTGCGCGAAACCTTCCGCGATCGCCGCCGAGGCGGCGTCGCCGGTGCCGATCACCGCGCGGTGGTGCGGCGACTGCATCGCGAACAGCCGCGCCTTGCTGGCGGCATAATCGGCGAACCCGGCATAACGGTCGAGATGGTCGGGGGTGACGTTGAGCAGCACTGCGACGTCGCAGTCGAGCGTCTGCGTCAGGTCGATCTGGTAGCTCGACAGCTCGAGCACATAGACGCCGCCCGCGGGTAGCGGCGCCTGGGCGAGGATCGGCAGGCCGATGTTGCCGCCCATCCGCGCGGGCACACCCGCGGTGTCGAGCAGGTGGTGGATGAGCGCCGTGGTGGTCGACTTGCCGTTGGTGCCGGTGATGCCGACGACGCGGTGCGGCGGCAGATCGGCGCGCGCCTGCGCGAACAGCTCGATGTCGCCGACGATCGGCACGCCCGCCGCGCGCGCCGCCGCGGCGAGCGGGTGCGTGTTGAGCGGCACCCCGGGGGAGACGACTAGCGCGTCGAAGCTGCCGAGGTCGAGGGTGGCGAGGTCGGCGATCCGCAGATCCGCCTCGCGAGCGGCGAGCATCTGGTCGCGCTTCGCCGCGTCGCTGTCCCACGCCGTCACCCGCGCCCCCCCGGCGGCGAGCAGCGCACGCACGGTCGCGGCGCCCGAGCGTGCCAGCCCGAGCACCGCATAATGTCTGCCAGCCCAGGCGCCGGAGGTGATCACCGCAGCTTCAACGTGGAGAGACCGGCGAGCGCCAGCACCAGCGCGATGATCCAGAAGCGGATCACCACCGTCGGCTCGCTCCAGCCGAGCTGCTCGAAATGGTGGTGGATCGGCGCCATTCGGAAGATCCGTTTGCCGGTGCGCTTGTACCAGAACACCTGGATGATGACGCTCAATGCCTCCACCACGAACAGCCCGCCGATGATGCCGAGCACGATCTCGTGGTGCGCCACGACCGCGATCGTGCCCAGCGCACCGCCGAGCGCGAGGCTACCGGTATCGCCCATGAACACCGCCGCGGGCGGCGCATTGTACCACAGGAAGGCGAGCCCCGCGCCGACCATCGCGCCGCAGAAGATCGCCATGTCGCCCGCGCGCGGCACGTGCGGGATGCCGAGATAGTCGGCGAACTTCACGTTGCCGACCAGATAGGCGATGATCATGAACGCCACCGCGGCGATGATCACCGGCATGGTGGCGAGCCCGTCGAGCCCGTCGGTGAGGTTCACCGAATTGCCGAAGGCCACGATCGTGAAGGCCGCGAACAGCGGATAGGCATAGCCGAGGTCGATGAAATAGCGGTTGGTGAACGGCAGATAGAGCGCCGAGCCGTTCTCCTGCATGATGATCCAGGCGGCGATGCCCGCGATCAGGAACTCGAGCAGCAGCCGGGTCCGCCCCGACACGCCCGCGGTGCTCGCCTTGCGCACCTTGTCATAGTCGTCGAGGAAACCGATCGCCCCGAAACCGAGCGTGACGCACAGACACGCCCAGACGAACGGGTTGGCCAGGTTCATCCACAGCAGGATCGACAGCACCAGAGAGGTGAGGATCATCAGCCCGCCCATCGTCGGCGTGCCGCGCTTGGCGAGGTGGGTCTGCGGCCCGTCGGCACGGATCGGCTGGCCCTTGCCCTGCCGCACGCGCAGCCAGCCGATGAAGCGCGGCCCGATGATCAGGCCGATGAACAGAGCGGTCGCCACCGCCGCGCCGGCGCGGAAGGAGAGATAGCGGATGAGGTTCAGCCCGCCGGGGAAACCCAGATGCTCGGCGATCCAGTACAGCACTCAACCCACCTTGTCGGCGAGCGCGGCGACCAGCCGCGACAGCCCGACCCCGTTCGATCCCTTGACGAGCACCGCGTCTCCCGGACGGAGCAGGGCGCGGACCTGGTCCAGCGCCGCGGCGGCATCGCGCACATGGACGAAATCGACCTTCCCCTCAAGCGCCTGCGCGAGCGGTGCCATCGCCTCGCCGACCAGCACGGCCATTTCAACCCGCGCCGCCATCACCGCCGGGGCGAGCGCCTCGTGGTACGCGGCCGAGCCCTCGCCGAGTTCGCGCATCTCGCCCAGCACCGCGACGTGGCGCCCCGGCTCCTGCGCCAGCACCGCCAGCGTCGCGCGCATCGAGGCCGGGTTGGCATTGTAGCTCTCGTCGATCAGCAGCGCGCGGCCCTCGCCCACAGCGACGTCGCGTCGTGCGCCGCGCCCCGCCAGCCCGCCGAGCTCGCCCAGCGCAAGCCCGGCGAGCGCGAGGTCGGCGCCGACCGCGTCGACCGCGGCGAGCACCGCCATCGCATTCGACACCCAATGCTGGCCCGGCTGCGCGATCGTCATGCTCAGCTCGCGCGCGCCCACCTTGGCGCCGACGAAGGTGCCGCCGCGCGGCGAGGGCATCACCTCGGCGGCGTGGACGTCGGCGCGCTTGTCGAGTCCGAAGGTGACGATCTTGCCCGCATAAGGGTGCGCCGCCGCGATCAGCCGGTCGCGGTGCGGGCTGTCATATGGGACGATCGCGATGCCGCCGGGCTCCAGCCCCCGGAAGATCTCGCCCTTGGCGTCGGCGATCGCGCTCTCGTCGGGGAAGAACTCGGTATGCGCCGGCGCGATCGCGGTGACGATCGCGACGTGGGGGCGGACGAGCGTGGTCAGGTGCGCCAGCTCGCCGGGGTGGTTCATCCCCATCTCCAGCACCGCATAGTCGCTGTCGGCGGGCATGCGCGCGAGGCTGAGCGGGACGCCAGTATGGTTGTTGTAGCTTTTCACCGAGCGGTGCGCGCGTCGGTTGGGCGAGCGGTCGAGCGCGGCGAACAGCGCCTCCTTGGTCGAGGTCTTGCCGACCGAGCCGGTGACGCCGATCACTCGGCCCTTCACCCGCGCGCGGGCGGCGCGGGCGAGCGCCTCGAGCGCGGCGAAGGTGTCCGCGACGCGCACGACGGGATGCGTGGTATCGCTCGACACGATCGCGCCGGCGGCGCCCTGCGCGAACGCCTGGTCGAGGAAGCGGTGGCCGTCGCTCTGCTCGCCCGCCAGCGCGACGAACAGGTCGCCCTCGCCCACCTCGCGCGAGTCGAAGGCGACCCCGTCGGCGGCGAAGTCGGCGGTGGCGGTGCCGCCGGTGGCAGCGGCGATGTCGGACGAGGTCCAGAGGCTCATGCCACGCTCTCCACCATCCCGCTCACGCCGCCATCTCGCGCGCGACCGCGACGTCGTCGAACGGCAGCACCAGGTCGCCGACGATCTGGCCCTGCTCATGGCCCTTGCCCGCGATCAGCACGATATCACCCGCCGCTGCCTCGCGCAGCGCGGCGGCGATCGCGGCGCGGCGGTCGCCGATCTCGCGTGCGCCCGGCGCGCCCTCGAGCAGCTCGGCGCGGATTGCGGCGGGATCCTCCGAGCGCGGGTTGTCGTCGGTGACGATCACCACGTCCGCCGCTGCCGCCGCCACCTGCCCCATCGGCTCGCGCTTGCCGCGGTCGCGGTCGCCGCCTGCCCCCACCACCAGGATCAGCCGCCCCGCGACGTGCGGGCGCAGCGCCGCGCAGGCCGCCTCGATCGCGTCGGGCGTGTGCGCATAGTCCACATAGACCGGCGCCCCGCTCGCGGTAATCGCGGCGCGCTCCAGCCGCCCGCGCACCGGCTGGAGCCGCGCCAGCCCCGCGATCGTCGTCGCCACGTCGCCGCCGGTGGCGATCACCAGCCCCGCGGCGATGAGCGCGTTGGCCGCCTGATAGCCCCCGATCAGCGGGAGCTGGACGCGATGATCGACGCCACCGGCGCGGATCACCAGGCCCTGCCCGAGCAGCGTCGGCACGCGCTCGATCAGCCGCAGGTCGTCGCCGTGCTCGCCGACGGTGACGACGCGATTGCCGCGTTCGCGCGCGATGTCGATGACGCGCTCGGACTGCGGGTCGTCCGCCCAGACCACGGCGCTGCCGTCGTCGCTCAGCACCTGCGCGAACAGCCGCAGCTTGGCGGTGAAATAGGCGGCCATGTCGCCGTGATAGTCGAGATGGTCACGCCCGAGATTGGTGAAGGCGGCGGCGCGCACCGGCAGCCCCTCGGTGCGGTACTGGCTCAGCCCGTGGCTCGACGCCTCGAAGGCGAGGTGCGTGACTCCCTCGCGCGCCAGCCCGGCGACGTTCGACAGGAAGGTGACGACGTCGGGCGTGGTCAGCCCGGTGACGACGCGCTCGTCGGCGGTGGTGACGCCGAGCGTGCCGATCGAGGCGGCGTGCTCGCCCGCCATGCGCCACAGCTGGCGCGTCATTTCGACGGTGGAGGTCTTGCCGTTGGTGCCCGTCACCGCCACCGCGGTCGCGGGGAAGGGCGCGTAGAAGCGTGCGGCGAGGCGGGCGAAGGCCTCGCGCGGGTTGTCGTCGGCGACGTGGACCGCCCCTTCGACGTGCGCGCCGGGCCGCGCCACCACGGCCACCGCGCCGGCCTCGACCGCGGCGTCGATATAATCCTCGCCGTTGACGCGCAGCCCCTCGAACGCGCCGAAGAGGTTGCCCGGCGCGACCTTGCGATGATCGATCGCGAAACCGGTGACGGTCGCGTCGGCGGCGATAGCGGCGGCGTCGCCGAGAAGCGCGGAGAGCCTCATCGCGCGCGCCTCACTGGCCGCCGCTCTTGGGCACGTCGTCGCCCTGCCACAAGGTCGGCAGGATGTCCGAGACATCGACGTCGCGATGATCGTCGGGCACCACGCCGAGCAACGAGCCGACCCGCGCGATCGTGCGTCCCACCACCGGGGCGGCGTTCCACGCCGCGGTCTTCCACCCGCCCGTCTCCTTGGTTCCCTGCGGCGAGTCGAGCATCGCCAGCACGACGTAGCGCGGCGCATCCATCGGGAAGGCCGCGACGAAGGTGGCGACGTTGCGCGACCGGTCATAGCCGCCCGCCACCGCCGCTTCCGCCGTACCCGTCTTGCCGCCGACGCGATAGCCCGGCGCGTCGCCCTTGCGCCCGGTGCCGCGCATCACCACCAACCGCAGCATCTGCCGCATCCGCGCGCTGGTCGCCTCGCTGATCACGCGGCGGCCGACCGGGGCGTGGCCCGGCTGCAGCTTGAGCAAGGTCGAGGGGCGCCAGGTGCCGCCGTTGACCAAAGCGGCGTAGGCGTTGGCGAGGTGGAGCGGCGTCACCGCGATGCCATGGCCGAAGGCGGTCGTCATCGTCGTCGTGCGCGCCCAATATTTCGGCCACAGCGGCCGCCCCTTCTCGCGCACCTCGATGTCGGGGCGGGTGTCGAAGCCCAGCTTGCGGAACATCGTCTCCATGCGCTGCTGACCGACCTCGTCGGCGACACGCGCGGTGGCGACGTTCGACGAATAGATCAGCGTCTCCGCCATGTTGAGCCAGCGCTTCGGGTCGCCGCGCTCGTCGTGGATGGTGTAGCGGCCGACCTGGAGCGGGTGGGTGGCGTCGAAGCGCGCCTCCATCGAGGTGACCACGCCGGTGTCGATCGCGGTCGCCATGGTGATCGGCTTGAAGGTCGAACCCAGCTCGAACACGCTCTGCGTCGTCAAGTTGCGCAGCTGGTCGGTGCCCGACATGCCGACGCGATTGGGGTTGAAGGTCGGCAGCGACACCATCGCCAGCACCTCACCGGTGTGGACGTCGAGCACGATGCCGCCGCCGCCGCGCGCCGAGAAGGTGGTCATCGCGCGGCCCAGCTCGCTCTCCAGCGCGGCCTGAACGCGCGTGTCGAGCGAGAGCGCGACCGGCTGGCCGATGGTGGCGGGGTTGGTGAGCCGCTCGTCGAGCGCGCGCTCGATCCCGCTCATGCCATGACTGCCGCTGATGAAGCCGAGCGCGTGCGCGGCCAGCGTGCTCTGCGGGTAGAGCCGCTGCGTCTCGCGCTCGAACACGATGCCGGGCTCGCCGATCGCGTTGACCGCCTCGACCAGCGCCGGGCTGGCGCGGCGCTGGAGATAGGTGAAGCTCACCGGCTTGGTGATCTGCGCGTAGAACCACGACTGGTCGCCCTTCTCGGGCATCAGTTCGGCGAGCTTGCGCGCGATCTCGGACGGGTCGCCGATCAGCCTCTTGGGATGGACGCCGATCGTCCAGGCGTCGATCGTGCGCGCCAGCGGCGCGCCGTTGCGGTCGACGATGTCGCCGCGCGGCACCGCCGCGGCGACGCTGCCGCCGCGCTCGCTGCCGGCGAAGACGCCGAGTAGCGTCAGCCGCCCGATCACCACCAGCACGCCCGCGACGAACAGCAGCATCAGCACCATCAAACGCAGGTGCTGCGTGGCGAGCAGCTGCTGGCGCTGGTCGCCCGCGCGCGCGCCGCGGACCGGACGGGCGACGAGTGCGGTCACCGCAGGCGACCGCGCTCGGTGCGGGCCCGGCTGAGCAGGTCGCCGACGGTGGTCTCGCTCAGCAGCGCACGATCGAGCATCGCCACCTTGGCGGCGCGCGCGGCGCCGGCGCCCGTGGAGGCGGGTGCGGCCGCCGCCACCACCGCCGGCGTCATGCGGGGAGCGGCGACCGGCTTCGCCACCGCAACCTTCACCGTGGCGACCGGCGCGGCGGCCGCGGTCCGGACGGTGGCGGGAGCGACGGGAGTGGGAGCGGCAGAGGCGGTGACGGCGGTAGCGGCGGCGGGAACGATCAGCTGCGCGGTCTGCACCGGGGCGGCGGCGCCCGGCAGCGGCACGGGCACCGGCTGGTTGGGCGACAGGGAGGCGAGCGCGGCCTCGTCGCGAACGAACTGCGCGGCGGTCGGCACCGTCAGCGCCAGCGTGTCGCCGTTCCAGCGCTCGAGCTGGGCGAGGTTGGCGCGCACGTCGAACTCGGTCTCGAGCGCTCGGATGTCGCGCTCGGCCCCGACGATCTTGCGGTCGACCTGCTCCAGCCGCTTGCGCTCGGCGGCCACCTGCGAGGAGACCAGATAGAAGCCGATCGCGACCATCGCGCAGCTGGTGAGCCAGCCCAACCCCTTCAACCGATACATCGCCGCCATCGTCACGCCTCCCTTACCCAAGCCGCCGCCGCCGTCCGCCGTGCCGCGCGTAGTGTCGCCGAGCGGGCGCGCGGGTTCGCTGCCAGCTCGGTCTCGTCGGCGCGCTGCGCGCGCCCGATCATCTCGAAGGTCGCCGCGCGCCCCGGTGCCGCCGCCGGCAGGTGGCGCGAGCCGCCCGGTGCCGCGCCGGCGCGATCGCGCAGGAAGCGCTTGACGATGCGATCCTCGAGCGAGTGGAAACTGACCACCGCGAGCCGCCCGCCCGGCTTGAGCACGCGCTCCGCCGCGGCGAGGCCGCGCTCCAGCTCGTCGAGCTCGCCATTGACGTGGATCCGCACCGCCTGGAAGGCGCGCGTCGCTGGATCCTTCTTGTCGTGCGGGCGATGGCCGAGCGCGCGGCGCACCACGGAGGCGAACTGCGCGGTCGTGGTCAGCGGGCGTGCCGCCACCACCGCGCGCGCGATCCGGCGCGACTTGGGCTCCTCGCCGTAGCGGTAGAGCACGTCGGCGATCGCTTCCTCGTCGGCCGTGTTGAGGAAATCGGCGGCGGACGGCCCTTCCTGGCTCATCCGCATGTCGAGCGGGCCGTCGCCCTGGAAGGAGAAGCCGCGCTCGGGCTGGTCGAGCTGCATCGACGAGACGCCGATGTCCATCGTCACGCCGTCCACCGGCGCGAGGCCGCGCGTCTCCAGCTCCTCGGCGAGCGCCGAGAAGGTGGCGGCGACCATCGTCAGCCGCGGCGCATCGGCCGCGAGCGCGCGACCGGTCGCGACCGCGTCGGGGTCGCGGTCGAACGCGACCACCTCGGCGCCGGCGGCGAGCAGGGCGCGCGTGTAGCCGCCGGCACCGAAAGTCGCGTCGACGTGGCGCTCGCCGGGGGCGGCGGCGAGCGCGGCGAGCACGGGCGCGAGCAGCACGGGCACGTGCGGCGCGGCAGTGCCGTGGGGCAAGGCGGTCTCAGGGGCGGTCTCGCGTATCATAGCGCGATCCCCTTCTCCTCGCAGGTGAACTCGACATATTCCTTCAGGAATGGGTCGATATCCGGAGTCTCGAGCAGGATGTTGGGCGCCCAGATGGTGATCCAGTTGAACGCGCCGAGGAACACCGCCGCGCCCGCGATCCGCGCGTAGCGGCGCTCGAACGCGGGCATGATGAAGCGGCCCGAGCCGTCGAAGGGCAAAGGCTCGGCGCCGCCGGCGCGGTCGAGGATGTTGTAATCGACCTTGCCGGTGCGCTCGAACTGCGCCGCGTCGAGCGCCTCCAGCCGCGTTTTCCAGAACGGCACGAAGCCGGGATCATAGGCGATCAGGCAGCGGTGCTCGGGGTGCGGGGCGATGATGACCGTGCCGCCGTCCTTGCCGTCGTCGCGGGGGGCATTCTTGGCGAGCATCGCGCGAAGGGTGTTGGGAATAGCGACGCGGCCCTTGTCGTCGACAAGACCGAGCCCCTTTCCCTGATAGTCCACCCTGTCCGCCACGCCCACCTCACACCCGGGACGCAAAACCTCCCTGCCCGGCGAACGGCCATCACCGCCCGCCGACGTTGCCCGTCAGCAAACAACAGTGGTCTTGCCCCCAATGTCGTCGCATGGAGGTATCAGGGTTGCGTGGGGATGAGAAGGGAAATTCGGGGATAGGCGGGGAAAGTCCGGATTTTCTCGGCTAATCCGTTCGCTAGCGCGGCGGCGGAGGGCGTGAGCGAGCGCTCGCGCGAGTGGAACTCGGCGCCGAAGGCGAGTGCGGGCGAGCTTTCCCCGCTTTTCCCCAAGAGAATCGGGGAAGGCGCGGGAGCGAGAGTGCGCGCTGGAGGATCGGACCAGTTTTCGAGGGGATCTGACCGCTCCTCGCGTCGCATCTCCATCCGGCAAGGAGCAGTGCTCGCCTCGACGAGGAGGCCGGTTCCGGTACGATCGTCATCCCGGGCTCGAGCTGGGATCCATCGTTCCGCCGACACGACGGGTGGGAGGCTCGCGGCACCATGGATGCCGGGTCAAGCCGGACATGCCGAGCTCGCCAGAGGAAACTGGGCATCAACCCCGCCGACGGTGGCCGCTGATAGCGGCCAACGCGCTCCCCCGCCCCACGCGCGCACCCGGGCGCGCCGATCGTCACTGAGCGTGCGGCGCGGGCTTCTCGGCCGGCGGGGTGTTGGCGGCGCTGGGGGTGACGCCGAGCTCGGCGAGCGGCTCGTTGGTCGGCGTCACGGTGGGGATCGGGCCCGGCACGCTCATGTTGACCACCACCGCGGGCTGCGCCGCGCCGGCGACCGCGACCGGGCGCTCCTGATCGACGGTCGAGAAGATCGCGCTGGCCACGCCGATCAGCAACACGACCATGGCGAGCCCGACCATGCCGACCCGCACGCGCTGGCGCGCCTGTTCCGACTGCTGGCGCTCGACCGCCACCTTCTTTCGCTGCGAACCCTTCATCTCGTCGTGCGACGTTAACCGATCGTCGCGGCGCTGTCGATCACGCCCCGTCACGACGCTGCCGTACCAGCCCCTTCGCGGCCAGCCAGGCCGGGTCATAGAGCGTCGAGAGATAGCGGAAGCCGGTGTCACACAGGATCGTCGCGATCCGCTTGCCCGGCCCGAGCTGGCGCGCGAGCCGCACCGCGCCCGCGACGTTGATCCCGGACGACAGGCCGAGGCACAGCCCCTCCTCCGCCAGCAGCCGCTCGGTCCAGTCGAAACCCTCCTGGTCGGCGATGCGGAATTGCGCGTCGACCGGCGCGCCCTCGAGGTTGGCGGTGATCCGCCCCTGCCCAATCCCCTCGGCGACCGACGATCCCTCCGCGCGCAGCTCGCCGCACGCGTAATAGTCGTAGAGCGCGGCGCCGTGCGGATCGCTCAGCGCGATGCAGACGCGCTCGTCCTTGGCCTTGAGCCCCAGCCCCACCCCGGCGAAGGTGCCGCCGGTGCCGACCGCGCAGGTGAAGCCGTCGATTCGGCCCTCCATCTGCGCCCAGATCTCCTCGGCGGTGCCGACGATATGCGCGCGCCGGTTGGCGATATTGTCGAACTGGTTGGCCCAGATCGCGCCGGGCGTCTCCTCGGCGATGCGGCGCGAGGTGTGGACGAAATGATACTGGCTCGAATAGGGCGCGGCAGGAACGGTCACCAGTTCGGCACCGAGCGCGCGCAGCGTGTCCATCTTCTCCTTGGACTGGGTATCGGGCATCACGATGATCGTGCGATAGCCCTTGGCGTTGGCGACCAGCGCCAGCCCGATCCCGGTGTTGCCCGCGGTGCCCTCGACGATCGTGCCGCCGGGCTGGAGCTGCCCGCGCGCCTCCGCGTCCTCGACGATGAACAGGGCGGCGCGGTCCTTGACGCTCGCGCCCGGGTTGGTGAACTCGCATTTGCCGAAGATGTCGCAGCCGGTCGCCTCGCTTGGCCCCTTGAGCCGGACGAGCGGCGTGTTGCCGATCAGCGCCAGCGTGTCGCTTGTGGTATGCATGGCGCGCTAGATGCGGAGCCCGGGGGCAATGCGCAAGCGAGCAGATCTATCGCGGCGCCACCCCGGCCTTGGCGAGGTGCGGCGCGAGGCGCCCGGCGAGCCACAGGAAGAACATGCGATAGTCGGCGAGCAGCGACCAGATCGGGTGGCGGAAGGTCGCGGGTCGGTTGCGCTCAACCGCGAGATGCGCGCTCCAGGCGAAGGCATAGCCCGCGACCGGGACCGCGGCCCACCACCAGCCGCCGAACGCCAGCGCGGGCGCCGCCGCGGCGAAGCTGAGGGCGGTGCCGGCATAATGGAGCGCGCGGGTGGCAGGGCGCGCGTGCTCGCGGAGGTAATGCGGCCAGAAGTCGGCGAAGGTGCGCGGTGTCACGGGCGGATCTCCGTGTGCCATCCTCCGCGTTCGCGTGCCCGCGTCAACCCGTCTCTTCGCGCTCGCCACCGCGACCGGATCGTGCCATGTTCCTCATCCGTTCCCTCTCGCGAGTCGCCCGCCGGTGCCGAGCGCCGATCTTACCCTGCCCCCGCGGCCGCTGCGCTGGCTGTTCCTCGACCTCAACAGCTATTTCGCCAGCGTCGAGCAGCAGGTGCAGCCAGCGCTGCGCGGTCGCCCGGTGATCGTGGCGCCGGTCGGCAGCGACACGACGGTGGCGATCGCGGCGTCGCGCGAGGCCAAGCGGTACGGCATCTCGACCGGCACGCCGGTGTGGGAAGCCAAGCGCAAGTGCCGCGACCTGGTCGTCACGCCGGCGCGGCACGAGCTGTACGTCGCCTATCACCACCGGATCGTCGCCGAGGTGGAGCGCCACGTGCCGGTGACGCGGGTCTGCTCTATCGACGAGGTGGCGTGCCGGCTGCTCGACAATGAGAACGGCCGCGACGCCGCGATGGCGCTGGCCGGGCGGATCAAGCGCGGGCTGGCTTCCGCGGTCGGCGACTATCTCACCTGCTCGATCGGGATCGCGCCCAATCGGCTGCTCGCCAAGCTCGCCTCCGACCTGCAGAAGCCCGACGGGCTGGTGGTATTCGAGGCCGCCGCGCTGCCCGAGGCGCTGTACCCGCTCAAGCTGCGCGACATCGCCGGCATCGGCCCCAACATGGAGCGACGGCTGGCGCGCGACGGCGTCAACGACATCCGCCAGCTGCTCGCGCGCCGCCCGCGCGACGCCGGCCACGCCTGGGGCGGGAGCGACGGCGACCGGCTATGGTACCTGCTCCACGGCGTCGACCTGGCCGAGAAGCCGACGCAGAGCCGTACGATCGGGCACAGCCACGTGCTCTCCCCTCGCCACCGTGGCTATGAATCGGTGCGGCTGACGTCGCGGCGGCTCGCGCTCAAGGCCGCCAGTCGGCTGCGCCGCAAGGGGTATCGCGCGCGGCTGCTGGTGCTTCACGCGCGCTTCGAGGACGACAAGAGCAAGTGGCGCGCGAGCGTCAAGCTGCCGGCCACGCAGGACAGTTTCGTGATGCTGGCGCGGCTCGACGCGCTGTTCCCGCGGCTGCGGGCCGCGGGCGCGGCGCATCGCAGCGGCTGCCGCATAATCGGGGTGACTTTGGCGGAGATCGAGCCGGTCGCGGGCGAGCAGGGCTCGCTGTTCGCCGCGCTCGATCCCGACGATCCGCTCGCGCGCGAGACGCGCACGCTGGCGCTGAGCCGGGCGATGGACCGGATCAACGAGCGGTTCGGACGCAACGCGGTCTCGGTCGGCCCACTGAACGGCGGGCGGCTCGATCGTGTGGGCTCAAAGATCGCGTTCGGCCGCATTCCCGAGCTGTCCGAATTCCACGAGTGAGCGCTACCGAAATGGGTCGATGATATAATGACTTTAGTATGACAGGGTTGACGCCCTTTTCCGCATGCGCGAAGCGTGCGGACCTATGCAGAAGCTCGCTTTCCTCCCCCTCGCCGCCTCCTTGTTCGCGCTCGCAGCGTGCAATTCCGAGCCGTCCAAGCCGCAGGTGATCGACTCCAACCCCGATCCGATGGCGTCGCAGCTGGCCAACGCCGCGCCGGTCGAACTGCCGCCCGCGATCAAGGCCGACAAGACGATGCGCTGCAAGGACGGCAGCCTCGTCTACGTGACCTTCTTCACCGGCGACAAGCAGGCGGTGGTGCGCACCGAGAAGAACGGCACGCCGACGATGCTCAAGGGCGAGGGCGGCGAGGCGCCGCTCAGCGCCGAGGGCGGCTGGAAGCTGACCGGCACGCCGACCGAGATCACCCTCACCCGCCCCGGCAAGGGCGCGCTCTCCTGCCACGCCTGAACTGAACCGCGCCGGCGCCTCTCGCGGAGAGCGCCGGCGCTTCACCGCGATCACTCCTTGCCGCACGTCGCGGCCGCCCCTAGCGTCCGACGCTTATGGCAACCATCGCGATCTACAGCCTGAAGGGCGGCGTCGGCAAATCGACGCTGGCGGTGAACCTCGCCTGGTGCGCGGCCACGCTCTCCGCCCGAAGGACGCTGCTGTGGGACCTCGATCCCCAGGCCGCGTCGAGTTGGGTGCTGGGTGACGGCGCCGCGCACGATCGCGCCCAGGCGCTGTTCTCGCGCGACGTCGATCCCGAGCGGCTGATCGCGCGCACGCGCTTCGACCGGCTCGAGCTGCTGCCCGCCGACGCCTCGCTGCGCGACCTCAACCATCTGTTCCGCGAGCTCGACAAGAAGAAACGGCTGCGCAAGCTGATCGCCGACCTGGGCGACCACGACCATGTCATCCTCGACTGCCCGCCCGGGCTGACCGAGACCGCCGACCAGGTCGCGCGTGCCGCTGACCTGATCGTCGTGCCCGTGGTGCCCTCGGCCTTCTCGCAGCGCGCCTACGCCACGATCGAGCGCCAGTTCGGCGGCCAGGTCGCGATCCTGCCGGTCCACAACCTGGTCGACCGCCGCCGCGCTCTCCACGTCGCCGCGGTCGGGCAGCACGCCGATTGGCCCGCCATCCCCGCGGCCAGCGCGATCGAGGCGGCCACTGCCAAGCGGCTGCCGGTCGGCGCCGCCGCCCCCAACAACATCGCGGCCAAGGCGCTCGCGCAGCTGTGGCGCATCGTGGAGCAGCGCTGCGCTTGAGCGAGCCGCTAGACCCGTCGCTGCTGCTGGGGGCCTATTCGGTCGGTGTGTTCCCGATGGCGGACAGCCGCGACGCCGAGGACGTCTATTGGGTCGAGCCGCGCCGCCGCGCGATCCTGCCACTCGACGGCTTCCACCTCTCGCGCTCGCTGCGCAAGGTGATCGCGGGCGACCGGTTCCGCGTCACCGCCGACCGCGCCTTCGCCGACATCATCGCGCTGTGCGCCGAGAGCGCCGAGGACCGTCCCGACACCTGGATCAACGCCTCCATCGAGCAGGCGTTCGTTCGCCTGCACGGGCTCGGCCTGGCGCATTCGGTGGAGTGCTGGGACGGCGACCGACTGGTCGGGGGGCTCTATGGCCTGGCGCTCGGCCGTGCCTTCTTCGGCGAGAGCATGGTGAGCCGCGCGCCCAACGCCTCCAAGGTGGCGATCGCGGCGCTGGTAGCGCGGCTGCGCGCCGGCGGTTTCACCCTGCTCGACTGCCAGTTCATGACCGAGCACCTCGCCTCGCTCGGCGCGATCGAGGTGCCGCGCGCCGACTACATGACGTTGCTGGGCGCGGCGCTCTCTTCGACCGCCTCGTCGGCGGGGGCGGGCTCCTCCCCCGCCGCGCTGGCGGAGGCGGCGGGCGCGGGTGCCTTCGGCGCCCTGGACGCCGCGGCCGGCGCCGACGGCGCGGTACCCGGGAAGGTCATCGCGCAGCTCTTGGTCCAGACGTCGTAGACCGGATGGATCACGACGTTGGCGGCGGGGCGCTCCTTGTAGAGCCAGCCCGAGAAGGCGCGGCGCCACCCACCTTCGACCGCGCGGACGTCGAGCTGGACGAAGGCGCCGGTGAGCGGCTCGGGCTCCCACGGCGCGGTCTGCTCGCACGCGCGCAGCCGCACGATCACGTCGCCCGCGCGCACTGCCTGGCCGGGCTTGAGGGTGATATCGCGGCTGACGCCGTTGCGCTTGTTGAGCAGGCCCAGCACCGCGACGCGCTGCGCCATCGGGGTGGCGCCGAGATCGACCGGATCGTCCTGCGAGTCGAGCGACACCTCATCCGACGCGCGCGGCGCGGGCGCCTCCGTGGGCGCGGGCAGCGCGGTGCTCACGGCCGGCGAGTCGCCGTGGCGTGCGCCGCGCCAGCCCAGGGCCGCCCAGGTCGCCGCCGCCGCCACCACTAATAGCCCGCCGAGCGCGAGCCCCCGCCTCACGCGTCGGGGCTCCATGCCTCATAGTCGCCGGTGGCGGAGGCGCGATGGCCGCCCTTCTCCAGCGCGCCCTGGGGGCGATACGCCAGCGCGGTGCCGGTGAGATTGGGCACCGCCGGCTTCTGCCACTGGCGCGGCGGCGGCAGGTTCTGGTCGGGCGTGCCGTCGACCTGATGGTGCAGCCAGCTGAACCACTCCGGCGGGACGCGGCTGGCGTCGTTGGCGCCGGAATAGATCACCCAGCGGCGCGGGTTGCCCGCGGTGTCGCGGCCGCCTTCCCAATAGGTGTTGCCGAGCGAGTCCTCGCCGACCTGGCGCTTGCCGCGCAGCCCGAGGATGGTGCCCCAGCTGGCGCCGTTCCACCAGGTGAAGGGATTGAGGTTGATGCCCATGGTGCCCCGCGCTTACCCGCCCCGCGGGCGCGGTTCAATGCCTGCCGGTCGTTGCACAGCAATCCTTCCCGCGCGCGGGGGAGTTGAGTAACTTACCAGCTCACCCGGTCGCCCACCGCGATACCGAGCGTGGCGGCGCGGCCGCCGACCAGCTCGAGCACCGCGGCGACGGGCTCGCCCGAGCTCACCTTCGCCTCCGACAGCGGGGTCGTGCTCGGCGCGATCGCGGCGATGCTGTGATCGGCGCGGATGAAGACGATGTCGAGCGACAGCGGCGTGTTCTTCATCCAGAATTCCGCCACCTGCGGCGCGCCGCCGCCGGCGGGATAGGGCGCGAACAGCATCGCGTCGTCGGGCTGCAGGTCGGTGCGGAACATCAGCCCCTGCGCCTGCTGCGCCGCGGTCTCGGCGACCTCGGCACGGAAGGTGTGGCGCTTGCCGCCGCTCTCGATCGTCACCGGCATCGTGCGGCGCTGCGCATTGGTCGTCTCGCTCGTCATGGCGGGGGAGGCCGACGATGTCGCCTCTGGCGCACCGCGCCCGCAGGCGGCGAGCAGCAGCGCCAGGGCCAGCGGCAGCGCGGCGCGGCTCACTCGACCACCGCCACGGCGACCGCCAACGGCCCTTTGCGCCCCTGTATGATGCGCGCGCGCAGGCGCTGGTCGGGCTGCGCTTCCGAAACCCCGGCGCGGCGCAGCGTCTCCATGTGGACGAAGATGTCGCCCGGTCGGCCGCCCGAGACCAGGAAGCCGTAGCCCTTGATGCGGTTGAACCATTTGACCGTGACCTCCTCCCACTCGCCGGCCTCGGCGGCGAGCGCGGTGGGATCGACGCGGGCGCGGTCGCGATCGCGCATGGTCTCCAGCGCGACGCTGAGATCGATGTCCGCGATCGTCACCGCCTGCCAGCCGCGCTGCCCCCGCACCGCGGTGCCGCTGACCCGGGCGCCCTCCGGCAGCGTGCGCCGCCCGAACGCCTGGAGCACGCTGAAATGAAGCAGGATATCACCCATCGCGGGATCGTCCGCGACGATGAAACCGAAACCGCGCGTCGCGTCGAACCATTTGAGAACGCCTGATACCGCTACCGAATCGGCATCAGCCGTCGGCAGTCCGGCCGGATCGTGCGGATCGCCGGCGGTAGCGGAAGCCTCGTCTCGCACGTCGCGTCGTCGTCCCCTTCTTCGCCGTGTCGCAGCGTTAACGCTCGCTATCGGTGCACTGCACAATGATCCTTGGCAAGCGCCGATCGCTCATTCCTCGTCCAGAGTCGCGCCGGGCTCGGCCTCGACGATGCGTCGCGCCAGCGCGGGGGCGTGGCCGGCGCGCAGTAGTTGGCCGAGCTGACGCGCGCGCTGCAGGGCGTCAGCGGGGACCTCGGCGAACGGCCCGATCCGCTTGCGCCGAGCGAGCCGCAGCGCACTCTCCAGCGCCGCCGCCCGCGCCTGCTCGAGCACGGGGGCGGCATCCTCGGCATCGAGCCCGGCGGCGCGCAAAGTCTCGGCGACACGGCGCGCGCCATAGCCGCGCCGACCCAATGCGGCGCCTTTCTGCTCGGCGAAAGCGCGATCGTCGACATAGCCGAGCGCCGCCATCCGCTCCGCCACGCCGCCCGGGTCGGCGGGCTCCCCGTCCCAGCCGCGCTCGCGGATCTTGCGCGCGAGATAGGCGCTGAGCTTGCCGCGCGTGGTCGCAAAACGCTCGACGTAGCGGAGCGCGAGCCGCTCGAGCGCCGCCTGATCGAGCGGCGGCGGGCGGCGGCGCGAGGAAGGTTTGGGTGATTGGGGCAGCGACACGGCCATGTTTGTGCCACACTGGCATCCGATTTTGAACGCTCGGCCAAAGTACGCCTTTAACCGCTTAACTATTGCACCGGCGTGACCGCTGCGACAGGAACACAGGATGACGACCGACATCGCCCCGACTGCCCCCCAGACGCGACCGACGCCGACGGCCGATCCGCTGCCGCGCCGCTTCGCCGATTTCGCGACGCTGGGCGAGGCGCTCGACTATGCCGCGCGGGGCGGCCGCGGGCTCAACTTCCACGATGCGCGCGGCACGCTGGTGCGCGCCTACGGCTTCACCGCGCTGCGCGACGACGCGCGCGCCTGCGCCTATCGCCTGATCGCGGCGGGCGTCACGCCGGGTGACCGCGTCGCGCTGGTGGCCGAGACCAGCGCCGAGTTCGCCGCGCTCTTCTTCGGGGCGGTGCTCGCGGGCGCCTGGCCGGTTCCGCTCCCGCTGCCGACCTCGTTCGGCGGGCGCGACTCCTACATCGATCAGCTCCGCGTCCAGCTCGCCAGCTGCGATCCCGTCATGCTCGTCTTCCCGCCCGAGCTGGCGCAGATGGCGGGCGCGGCGGCCGATGCCTCGGGCGTGCGCGGCGTCGACTGGGTCGAGTTCGCCACTCAGTCCGGCCCGGAGACGCCGCTGCCGACGAGCACCGCGGACGACGTCTGCTACCTGCAATATTCGAGCGGCTCGACGCGCTTTCCGCACGGCGTGGCGATCACGCACCGCGCGCTGCTGAGCAACCTCGCCGCGCACGCGCACGGCGTGCAGATCATCGAGACCGACCGCTGCGTCTCGTGGCTGCCGTGGTACCACGACATGGGGCTGGTCGGCTGCTTCCTCTCGCCGGTCGCCAACCAGGTCTCGACCGACTATCTCAAGACCGAGGATTTCGCGCGCCGCCCGCTGTCGTGGCTCGACCTGATCAGCCGCAATCCGGGCACCTCGCTGAGCTACTCGCCGACCTTCGGCTATGACATCTGCGCGCGCCGCATCTCCAGCCAGACCAAGGCGTCGGACCGGTTCGACCTGTCGCGCTGGCGCGTCGCGGGCAACGGCGCCGACATGATCCGGCCCGACGTGATGCAGGCCTTCGTCGACGCTTTCGCCGACGCGGGCTTCCAGGCGACCGCTTTCCTGCCGAGCTACGGCCTCGCCGAGGCGACGCTGGCGGTGTCGCTGATGCCGCCGGGCGAGGGCATCCGCGTCGAGCTGGTCGAGGAGACCGAACTCTCGGGCATGCAGCACGGTGAGGACCGGCCGCAGCGCTACCGCGCGATCGTCAACTGCGGCAAGCCGGTGCGCGACATGGAGGTCGAGGTGCGCGAGGAGGACGGCACCCCGCTCCCCGACGGCGCGATCGGCAAGGTGTGGTGCCGCGGGCCGAGCGTGATGGTCGGCTATTTCCGCGATCCCGGCGCGACCGAGGCGTGCCTGATCGACGGTTGGCTCGACACCGGCGACATGGGCTACATGTCCGGCGGCTACATCTTCATCGTCGGCCGCGCCAAGGACATGATCATCATCAACGGGCGCAACCACTGGCCGCAGGACATCGAGTGGGCGGTGGAGCAGCTGCCCGGGTTCAAGGCCGGCGACATCGCCGCCTTCGCGATCACCACGCCCGGCGGCGAGGAGACGCCGGCAGTGCTGGTGCAGTGTCGCAGCTCGGACGAGGTCGAGCGCGTGCGGCTGCGCGACGAGATTCGCGACCGCGTCCGTTCGGTCACCGGCATGAACTGCGTCGTGGAACTCATTCCCCCGCGCACGCTGCCGCGCACCAGCTCGGGCAAGCTCAGCCGCGCCAAGGCGCGCAACCTGTATCTCGCCGGCGAGATCAAGCCCTACGACCTCGCCGCCTGAGGCGTGGGCCGGGGCCCGGCAGCGGGCACGCTCGCCTCGTTTGTGGTGGGTGAGGCGCGATGATTCTTCGTCCATTCCGGACGCTTTCTCCACCACCAATCCCGCTGCGGCGCGCAAGCGACTGACAACGCCGACCTTGTCTCCGGCAATCTCGTGCCGACGCGCTGGCATGTTCTTGCCGGCAGCAACGCTTCGTCAACGACGATGGAGCTAAGGCTCGGGCGTGACACGCGATCCCTCCCCCCTGTCGGCATCCGTGCCGATCCGCGCGCGCCTCGGCCTGCGTCGTAGCGCCGAGCGCGCCGCCGGCCACCGCGAGGTGACGGTGGAGCGGCTGGTGGCGCGGCGACTCGCGCCTGCGCTGCTCGCCACGCATCTGCTCGGCGCCGGCGCGGCGATGGCGCTGCTGCGCGACGCGGTGGCCCTGCCTTGGCTGATCGCTTGGGGCGCGGCGATGGCGGCGGCAGCGGCGACGCTCACCCGCATCCTCGTCGCGCGCGCCGAGCCCGAGGCGCCGCTGCCGCTCGCAGGCGCGACCGCCGCCGCGGCCGCGCTGGCGCTGGTCTGGGCGGTGATTCCGCTGCACCTCGCCGCCGCTACCGAACCGGCCGCGACGCACGCGCTCGACCTGCTGCTCGCCACGGTAATGACCGCCTCCGCGCTGACGCTCGCGACTCTGCCGAGCGCGGCGCTGGTCCTCGTCGCCGGCACCGCCGCCGCGACCGCCGCGCCGTTCGCGCTCACCGGCCGGCCCGTCGTGGCGGCCATCGTCGTCGCGCTCGCGCTGCTGCTCGCGGCGGGAATCTTCTCCCGCGCACGCGCGGCGGCGCGGATCGGCGCGGCGGAGAGCGCGTTGCGCGAACGCGAGGCGACGGTGCAGCTGCTGCTGCGCGACTTCGAGGAAGGCGCCGACTGGCTGTGGCAGACCGACGCCGCGCGTCGGATCGTCGGCGCGAGCGAGCGCTTCGCCCGGGCCTGCGGGGTGGCCGCCGCGGAGCTCGAGGGCACGCCCCTGCTCCAGTCGCTCGCGGGCGCCGACTGGGAGAGCGCCGCCGTCCCCGACGAGCTGCGCCTCATCGCCGACAAGATGACCCGGCGCGAGCCGTTCAGCGACGTCGCGCTGCCGGTCACGGTGCGCGGCGAGACGCGCTGGTGGCAGATCGCCGCGGCGCCGCGGCTCGACGCGGCGGGCCGCTTCACCGGCTATCGCGGCGTGGTGTCGGACATCACCGAGCAGCGCGCCTCGGCCGAGCGGATCAGCCGCATGGCGCGCTTCGACGCGCTCACCGGACTGCCCAACCGCCTCTCGGTCAACGAGGAGCTCACCCGCGCCCTGAGCGAGGCGGAGCGCTGGCGCGCGCGCTGCGCCTTCATGATGATCGACCTCGACCGCTTCAAGGCGGTCAACGACACGCTGGGCCACCCGGTCGGTGATCGCCTGCTGCGCCGCGTGTCGGAGCGGCTCGCCGAGCTGGTGACCGAGAACGAGCTGATCGGCCGGCTCGGCGGCGACGAGTTCGCCGTGGTGGTGCGCGACGCGAGCGACCCCGGCCGGCTCGAGCGGCTGGCGCACACCATCATCGAGACGCTGTCGCGCCCCTATGAGGTCGATCAGCACACGCTCTACATCGGCGCCTCGGTCGGCGTCGCTACCGGACCGCGCGACGGCCGCACCGCGGAGACGCTGATCCGCTCGGCCGACTTGGCGCTGTACCGCTCGAAAGACCGCGGCGGCGGCGTCTATCACGCCTACGTCCCGCAGTTGCACCTTGAGGCGGAGGAGCGCCGCGTGATCGAGCTGGCGCTGCGACGCGCACTCGACAACGACGAGCTCCATCTCGCCTATCAGCCCGTGGTTGACTCGCGCAGCGGCGCGGTGCGCGGTTTCGAGGCGCTGCTGCGCTGGAGCCATCCCGAGCTGGGCGATATTCCGCCGGCCAAGTTCGTGCCGATCGCCGAGGAGGCACGGCTGATCGCACCGATCGGCGAGTGGGTGCTGCGCACCGCCTGTGCGGAGGCGGCGGGCTGGCCCGACGACGTGCGCGTCGCGGTCAACGTCTCGCCCGAGCAACTCCACAACCCGCAGTTCGTCGGGGTGATCACCGACACGCTGGCGCGCACCGGCCTGCCCGCGCGCCGGCTCGAGCTGGAGGTGACCGAGAGCGTGTTCCTGCGCGAGGGCACCGGCGCGGTGAAGCTGCTCAAGCAGATCCTCGATCTCGGCGTCGGGCTCAGCCTCGACGATTTCGGCACCGGCTATTCCTCGCTCGGCTATCTGAGCGCCACCCGCTTCTCCTCGATCAAGATCGACCGCAGCTTCGTCCAGGCGGCGTCGCGCGGCACCGCCGAGGCAATCGCGATCATCCGCGCGGTGGTGGCGATGGCGCAGAGCATGGGCATGGCCACCACCGCTGAGGGGGTGGAGACCGAGGCCGAGTTGCGGCTGGCGCAGGAACTGGGGTGCGGCAGCATCCAGGGCTTCTACTTCGGCCGTCCGCTGCCGGTGAGCGAGGCGCGCGCGCTGGCGATCGCGGTGCGCCGCCCCGACGCCTCGCCTGCCGCCACGCGGGCGGCCTGAGACCTTCGGCGCGCTCGCCCCTTGACGAACGCGCGCGCGGCGTCCAACAGCGCCGCGGCACAGGAGTGTAGCTCAGTTGGTAGAGCATCGGTCTCCAAAACCGAGGGCCGTGGGTTCGAGTCCCTCCACTCCTGCCAACCCATATCGGTGGCGAAGGATAGATTCTCCGTCTTGCGCGTTCGCAAGCGCGGCGTAATAGCCCTATACCTCTGACGTACGTCAATCACCAAGGGAGTAGCCATATGCGTTCCATTCTCGCCGGCGCCGCTGCGCTGAGCCTCGTCGCCACTCCGGCGCTCGCCGCCACCGCCAACCCCGCCGCCAGCCTGTCGGTCGCCGGCGCGCGCGCGTCGACCTCGACGTCGAAGGACAGCCAGCTCGCCGGCGCCGGTGTGTTCGGCGCGATCATCGCCGCCGGCATCGCGGCGATCGGCGTGATCGCGATCGTCAACGACAACGACGATGATTCCGACAGCAACTGATCGGGCGCGGTCGCCACGGGCGACGCACCGTCGATAGCGAAGGATAGCGGAAGGGGTCGGCGCCGCGATGCGCCGACCCCTTCTTCATGGCGGCGATCTCGACGTGCATACCGCCACCGCGCTTGCCTTTTCACCGCGGCCAACTTATGTCCGCTCGCACTTCCGACAGCACGGACGGTCTATCATCGCTCTCCCCACCCGCGGGGAAGCGGTAGCGGGCCCATGCCGGTCGCTGCCGGGATATTCTATCACGGCTCAACAAGGGCTCAGTATCGTGGCGAAGACGACCCCGCTCGAGTTCATCCGACAGGTCCGCACCGAGACCGCCAAGATCGTCTGGCCGACCGGCCGCGAGACGGTGATGACGGGGGTGATGGTCGTGGTGATGACCACGGTGTTGGCGCTGTTCTTCCTGGCGGTGGACTCGTTCTTCAACGCCGTGGTCAAGGCGCTGCTGAGCCTGGCGAAGTAAGGACGGGAAGCACGACGATGGCGCGCTGGTACATCATCCACGCCTATTCGGGGTTCGAGGGCAAGGTCCGCGACTCGATCATGGCCGAGGCGACCCGCATGGGACTCGAGCAGTTGGTCGAGCAGATCGAGGTGCCCACCGAGACTGTCACCGAGGCGCGCCGCGGAAAGAAGATCGCGGTAGAGCGCAAGTTCATGCCCGGCTATGTGCTGGCCAAGCTGAACATGAACGACGACGTCTACCACCTCGTCAAGAACACGCCCAAGGTGACCGGCTTCCTCGGCTCGTCGGGCAAGCCGCAGGCGATCTCGGAAGCCGAGGCGGCGCGCATGCTGAACTCCAAGGAGGAGGCAGCGGTCGCACCCAAGACCAAGGTCAAGGTGGACTACGAGATCGGCGATGCCGTTAAGGTGCTCGAGGGCCCCTTCGCGAGCTTCAACGGCACTGTCGAGGAACTCGACTTCGACAAGTCCAAGGTCAAAGTCTCGGTCAGCATCTTCGGTCGCGCCACGCCGGTCGAGCTCGACTTCGAGCAGGTCGAGCGCAGCAAGTAGGCGCCGGGCTCCCGCTAGAGCGGGAGCGCCGCCCTGCTGGGCGATCCCTAACGCGGCCGCGCGGCGCCCTGCGTCTCAGCGGTCGTCGCGGCGCCGCCGGGCAGCATGCCCACGTCCCGGATCGGCACCTCAAGCAGCGCGGGAGCCGTCTGCCCGTCTGCCAGCCACGGTGCGGGGGCGTGCGGCGCGAGATCGGCGCGCTTGCGCTGCTGGCGCACCTCCAGCCCCGGCGTGAGCAGCGGTGTCGGCGTGCGGCGGAACTGTGCCGGGGTCATGCCGACGAACTCGCGGAACTCGCGGTTGAGGTGCGAGGCGTCGTAGAAGCGCAACTCGGCCAGCTCATCGGCACTCGGCACCGCCAGACCGCGCATCACCGCAGCCATGTCGAGGAAACGGCTGCGCCGCATCACCGTCTTGGGCAGGTGGCCGAAATGCTGGCGCACGGCGCGGTCCAGTCGGCGCCCGGAGATACCGAATTCCGCCGCGATCTCCGTCACCGGTCGGGTCGGGTCGACCCGCGCGATCCGCTCGAAGCGCGCGCTGATCATGTCGGGCGTCACGGCGCGGACGACGAGATGCTCGCGTACCACCTGGTGAAGCCGAGCGAAGGTCTGCTCCTGGTCGAACACGTCGTCGCCCGCCCAGCGTAAGGCCTCGTTCCACCGCCCCGGCACGATCGGCACGAGTCGATCGGCCAGCTCGTCCGCGGGCGCGTCGCTGAAGCCGAACCAGCCGGCGGGTCGGATCGCGAATCCCGCGGCCACGATCGGTCCGACGCAGCGCACCGGGAAGCGACGCTGCTGGGCGCCGAACAGCATCGGCCCTTCATAGTCCTGCCATGCCCCATCGATCATCGTCGACCACTGGCCGATCACCGGAACGCGGATGTAAGCTGTTTCATGCAATAGGAAATCTTCGAGCACGGCGTCGCCCGGCCGATCGAAGATGGTGACGAAGAAGCGCGCGACAAAAGGAGCGAGATCGTCGGGCGGCGTACGACTCAGCGATAGCGGCGCGCCGTCGCGTGAAGTACCTGTACGTGGGATGAAGCCGCCCATGACTTCGCGATTACGACTTGGCGCCGCCCTCGGCAATAATCGGGCTCGTAGAACTGACCGGATCGAGCGATAAATTACGTACAATTCGGTGGAAATTTATGACCCGGGCGGAGGGGCACGGTTGCGGTCCGAGACCTTGCCAACGCGCCCCGCTTCGGCTACGCGCGCCAGCTTCCACCGCATCACACGATGGAACACCGCGGGAGGGCGGGGCTGCGGCTGCGTCCGGACGAACCGCTAGACTTGAACCGGGCGCTTCCCTCGGGCGCGCCCAGTAACAGAGTGAGACGAATGGCAAAGAAGATCACAGGCTATATCAAGCTGCAGGTGCCCGCGGGCGCTGCCAACCCGTCGCCGCCGATCGGCCCGGCGCTGGGTCAGCGCGGCGTCAACATCATGGAATTCTGCAAGGCGTTCAACGCGCAGACCGCTGACATGGAGAAGGGGTCGCCGCTGCCCACCGTGATCACCGTCTACGCCGATCGCAGCTTCTCGTTCATCACGAAGACGCCGCCGGCGACCTTCCTGATCAAGAAGGCGGCCAACCTGAAGTCGGGCTCGAAGGAGCCGGGCAAGGTGTCCGCGGGCAAGATCACCCGCTCGGCGCTGGCCGAGGTCGCGCAGACCAAGATGAAGGATCTGAACGCGAACGATCTCGAGGCGGCGACCCGCATCATCGAAGGCTCGGCCCGCGCGATGGGCCTCGAAGTGGTGGAGGGCTGAGGCCGTGGCGAAGGTGAGCAAGAAGCAGAAGGCCTGGACGATCGACCGTGAGAAGCTGCACGGCGTCGACGAGGCGATCGCGCTGGCGAAGCAGAACGCGTCGTCCAAGTTCGACGAGACGATCGAGATCGCGCTGAACCTCGGCGTCGATCCGCGTCACGCCGACCAGATGGTCCGCGGCGTCGTCACCCTGCCCGCCGGCACCGGCAAGACCGTCCGCGTCGGCGTGTTCGCGCGCGGCGCCAAGGCCGACGAGGCACGCGCCGCGGGGGCGGACGTGGTCGGGGCCGAGGACCTGATGGAGACGGTCCAGGGCGGCACGATCGACTTCGATCGCTGCATCGCGACCCCGGACATGATGGGCGTGGTCGGCCGCCTGGGTAAGGTGCTCGGGCCCAAGGGCCTGATGCCGAACCCCAAGCTGGGCACGGTGACGATGAACGTGGCCGAGGCGGTGAAGGCCGCCAAGGGCGGTCAGGTCGAGTATCGCGTGGAGAAGGCCGGGATCATCCACTCGGGCATCGGCAAGGCGAGCTTCGGCGCCGAGGACCTGCGCCGCAACTTCGACGCGCTGGTCGACGCCGTCGTCAAGGCCAAGCCGTCGGGCGCCAAGGGCAAGTACGTCAAGAAGATCGCGGTCAGCTCGACGATGGGCCCGGGGATCAAGGTCGACGTCGCCGAAGTCGCGGGCGCCTGACGCCCCCGCCCTGGCGAGCCGGGGCGCCTCGACAGACGAACAGCGGAAGGGCCGGGAGCGATCCCGGCCCTTCTCGCATCCGCGCCCCGTCGCAACGGCGTGGAACCGCTTCCCGGATTGGCGTACGCCCGCGCTGACAAAGGGAGAGCGAGGATGGCGCAGTTCGGCGACTATCAGCTGGCGATCTATCTCGCCGGGCTGGAGGGCATCGTGCCCGAGTGGCCGGTCGATTTCGCCACGCTCGAACAGCGCGCCGAGGCGGCGATGCCGCCCTCGTTGCTCACCTACGTCCAGGGCGGCTGCGGGGACGAACTGACGCAGCGCCGCAATGCGAGCGCCTACGCGCACTGGGGCATGGTGCCGCGGATGATGGTCGACAGCGCGCAGCGCGATCTCTCCGCCGACCTGTTCGGCACGCGGCTCGCCTCGCCGCTCTTCATGACCCCGATCGGCGTCACTGGGCTATGCACGGCCGACTCGCACGGTGACCTCGCCGCCGCCCAGGCCGCGGCCGAGACCGGCGTGCCGCTGTGCGCCTCGACGCTCGCCAACGATCCGCTGGAGGACGTGATCACCGCCGCCGGCGACACGCCCGCGCTGTTCCAGCTCTACACGCCGCGCGACCGCGAGCTCGCCGCCAGCCTGGTGCGCCGCGCCGAGGCAGCCGGCTACCGCGCCATCGTGGTGACGCTCGACACCTGGGTTACCGGCTGGCGTCCACGCGATCTCAACACCGCCAACTTCCCGCAGCTGCGCGGACACGTGCTGGCCAATTACTTCAGCGACCCGGTGTTCCGCCGCCTGCTCGCGCGGCCGCCCGAGGAAGACCGCCGCGCCGCGGTGATGACCTGGGCGGCGACGTTCGGCCAGGTGCTGACCTGGGGCGACCTGCCGTGGCTGCGCTCGCTGACCGAGCTGCCGATCGTGCTGAAGGGCCTGTGCCACCCCGACGACGCGCTGCGCGCGATCGATGGCGGCGCCGACGCGGTCTATGTCTCCAACCACGGCGGCCGCCAGGCCAACGGCGGGATCGCCGCGATTGACCTGCTGCCCGACATGGCGGCGGCGGTGGCGGGGCGCATCCCGGTGTGGTTCGACGGGGGGGTACGCAGCGGCACCGACATTGTGAAGGCGGTGGCGCTCGGCGCGGATCTGGTCGGCGTCGGGCGGCCGTACAGCTACGGTCTCGCGCTCGGCGGCGCGGCGGGCTGCGCGCACGTGCTCAGATGCCTGCTCGCCGAGGCCGACCTGCTGATGGCGGTCAACGGCTGGCCGACGCTCGCCGCGGTGCGCGACGCGGGGGCGCGGCGGGTGGAGGGGTAGGCCCTCCCCGCTTGCGGCGTCGATCTTGCCTCAGCGCGCCCGCGCCGGCTGCGGCCCCACGGTGGCGGACACGCGAACCGGCACGCGGCCGATCTTGCGCGCGAGCCCCGGCGGATCGAGGAGCGTGACCCGACCGCCCTTCCACTGCAAATCGTTCTCGCGCCGCGCCTGCTGCACCATGCGGTTGACGTGGACCGAGGTGAGCCCCAGCGCGTCTGCCAGCGTCTCCTGCGTCAGCGGCAGGTCGAAGCTGGTGCCGCGCGCCATGCCGTTGAGCGTGAGCCGCTCGTGCAGCTCGAGCAGCAGGTCGCCGATCCGTTCCTGCGCGTTGAGCCGGCCGAGCCGGGTCACGTGCGCGAGCACATAGGCCTGATCGAGCGCGTCGCCCACGGCATAGACCGTGCCCAGCACCGAGCCGGGTGCGGCCGGCGGCGCCGCGCAGACCAGCACGTCGGTGAGGGCGACGATCGTCGCCACCGCGACCGGGCGCGGCTGCGGGCAGTGGCCGACCACGTCGCCGGGTAGCAGGAAGCTGAGGAACTGGCGCCGCCCGTCGGGCAGCAGCCGCACCCGCGCCGCCCAACCGCGCAGCAGCAGCAGCGGCTCGGCGATCTCGCGCCCCTCGCTCACCAGCTCGCGGCGCGCGCGGATCGTCTGCGCCTGCCCGGCGGCCGCGACGATCGTGTCGATCACCTCGGCGTCGAGCGGGGCCAGCGCGGCGAGCCGCTGCAGCGCGGGCTGGCGATCGTCGATGATGGTGGCGGCACGGATCATGGCACGTCCTCCGATGCGAGTAATTGGTCGAGTGCGGCGAGCACCGTCGGCACCGCGAAAGGCTTGGCGATACGCGGTACGTGGCGATAGGCGTCGGGCAGCGCCCAGTCATCGTAGCCGGTGACGAACACGAACGGCACGCCGCGTGCGGCGAGCCGGTCGGCGATGGCGAGCGACGAATCGCCCTCGAGATTGACGTCGAGCAGCGCGGCGGCGATCCCCTCGCGCTCGGCGAGATCCAGCCCGGCGGCGAGGCTGCTCACCGGGCCGATCACCAGCGCTTCCTCGGCGGCCAGCGCGCGGCGCAGATCGGAGGCGATGAAATATTCGTCCTCCACGACCAGTATCTGTTTGCCCGCGAGTCGCCCCGGCATCGTCACGCCCCTTCCTCGTCGCCGCCCAGCGGCAACCCGATGGTGCAGCGCACGCCGCCACCGCGGAACTCGAGCCGCGTCTCGGCACCGAGCCGATACGGTAGAGCCTCCTCGATCAACTCGGTCCCGAACCCCTGCCGCGCCGGCCGGATCGGGATCGCCGGCACGCCCTGCTCGACCCACCTAAGGTCAAGGCGGCGCGCCGATCTTCCATCTACATTAACATCCCAGACGATCGAGAGCGACCCTCCTGGAGCACGAAAAGCGCCGAATTTTAACGCGTTGGTCGCCAGCTCGTGGATCGCGAGACCGAGCAGCTCGACAGCCCCCACGGGCAGCGCCACGTCGGGGCCCGTCATGGTGAGCCCGGGCCCGTCGCTGACACCGACGCTCAGCAGCTCGTCGCGGATCAGATTCTCCAGGTCAACGGTGCCGCTGGCGTTGAGCGTCGCACTCACCTGCGTGCGCGCCAGCGCGTCCAGCCGGCCGCGGAAATGGTCGGCCACGTCGTCGAGCGACTCCGCGCCCTCGACCGTGCGCGCGAAGACGGAGCGTACCACGGTGAGGATGTTGCGGACGCGGTGCTGCAGCTCTGCGACGAGCACGCGCTGGCGCTCCTCGAGTGATTGCATGTCGCTGATGTCGGTCGCGGCGCCGAACCAATGCGTGATCTGTCCGGCGCCGTCGCGCACCGGCACCTGGCGGATCAGCAGCGCGCGATAGCCGACCCCGGCCTGGCGCACGCGGCACTGCACGGTCACGGGCTCGCCCGCGGCATAAGCACGGCGGAAGGCGCGGCTCACCTTGCCCGCCTCGCTCGGGTGGATGAGCTCCATCCAGCCGCCGTTCGAGGCCTGCTCGTCGGTCTGGCCGGTGATCGCGTGCCACTGCTGGTTCGACGCGATACGCAGGCCGTCGAGATCGACGCGCCACAGCATCGCGGGCACCAGCTCGAGCGTGACGCGGCGCTGCTCCTCGCTGTCGCGCAGCGCCATCTCGGCGCGTTTGCTGTGCAGCGCCTGCACGATCGCGGGGGCGAGCTCCTCCGCCGCGGCGAGGTCCTCGTCGCGGAAACCGCCGGCGCGGTTGCCGAGCCCCACCATGCCGATCACCGCGCCGTTCTGGTGCAGCGGCACGCCGAGGAAACACTCCAGCGGCGGGTGGCCCGCGGGCGTGCCGACGCGATCCGCGTGAGTCGCCGCGTCGTTGAAGATCAGCCCCTTCCCCTCGCGCAGCACGCGCCCGTACAGGCCGTGGATAGTCAGCCCGGTCGGCACCTTGCCGTGCGGCCAGTCGCTCTTCGCTGCCTCGAAGGCAGCCCAGCCGCGCTCGCTGATCGCGATCTCGTCGAGCAGGTCGGTGGCGCGGTCGATCTCGCCCATGAAGCTGAACGACGCCCCCGTGACGTCCTCGGCGACGCGCAGGCAGACGCGGCCGAGCGCCTCCAGCGAGGGGGCGGTGAGCGCCTCGTGGAAGATTCGGTTGATGCCCTCCAGCACCGCGTTCTTGCGCGCGAGCGTCGCCAGCAGGCTGGTCTCGTCGCGAGGCTCCATCCTCATCGCTCTCACCCTTCCCGGGCCAACGTCCTGCGACGTAAATAGCTCAAATCAAACACCTTAACCTATGTCCTGGGGCAGCAGACCCGCGGGTGACGGGCGCGCAAGCCCAAGTCGGCGTCGAGCACGGCCGGGCACGTCACGTTCGTCATCCCGGCGCCGAGCCGGATTCCATCGGGCCGCATACGCCTCGGCCGTCGCTCTCGCGGACCATGGATCCGGCTCGAGGCCGGGATGACGGACGTGGATGCGTCAGGCGCCGCGCCCGACACTGGGCTCAGTTCGCAGGGGCCGCCCCGGCGCGCCCGCGATAGCGGTCGAACCAGGCAAGGATCGCCGCCGCCTTGGCCGCCGACTGCGACGGCCGCGACGTGAAACCGCCGTGGCTCGCGCCCGGCACCTTCACCAGCGCGGTCGGCACCTTGGCGATCTGGAGCGCGGCATAATATTGCTCCGACTCGCTCACCGGGGTGCGATAATCCTCGCTGCCCACTACCACGAGCGTCGGCGTGGTCACGTTGCCCACGAGGCTGAGCGGCGAGCGCACCCAGTAGCTCATCGGATCCTCCCACGGCAGCTTGCTGAACCAGTAGCGCGAGGTGAAGGTGGTGTTGTCCATCGTCAGCGCCTCGCTGAGCCAGTTGATCACCGGCTTCTGCGTCGCCGCCGCCTTGAAGCGGTGAGTCTTGCCGACGATCCAGGCGGTCAGCACCCCGCCGCCCGAGCCGCCGGTGACGAACAGGTTATCCCCGTCGGCGGTGCCGTCGGCGATCGCGGCGTCGACCGCGGCCATCAGGTCGTCATAGTCGGCGGAAGGATAGTTCTTGTCGATCAGGTTGGCGAACTCGGCGCCGTAGGAGGTCGAGCCGCGCGGGTTGACCCACAGCACGGCATAGCCCGCCGCGGCGTAGAGCTGGACGTCGCTGGCGAAGGTCGGGCCATAGGCCGAGTGCGGGCCGCCGTGAATCTCGAGGATCAGCGGCACGCGCTGCCCCGCGGCGCGCGTCGGCGGCGTGGCGAGCCAGGCGTCGATCGCGCGGCCATCGGGCGCGGTGACGCTCAGCTTGCGGACGGGGGCGAGCGTCTTGGCGGCGGTCATCACCGCGTTGAGCTGGGTCAGCCGGCGCGGCCTGCCGCCGGCGAGGACCCAGACGTCGGCCGGCGCGCCCGCGTCACCGCCGGTGTAGGCGACGGTGCCGTCGCGCGAGACCGAGAAGTCGCCGCCGGTATAGGGCCGGTCGAGCCCGCTGCCCTGGAGATTGTCGGCGATCACGCTGAGCTTGCCGTCGGTGCCGACGCGCGCGAGCTTGCGCTGGCCGCGGTCGTCGTAACTGGCGTAGAGGCTGCGCCCGTCGCGCGCCCATTGCACGTCCTCGACGCTGCGATCGAGCGACGCGGTGAGCGAGCGTGGCGCGCCGCCGTCGGCCCCGCCGACGTAGAGCTGCGCGTCCTCATAGCCGCGGCGCTTGTCGTCGAAGCCGATCCAAGCGACTCGCTGGCCGTCGGGCGAGACGCGCGCGTTGGCATCCGGCCCCTGGCGCGTGGTCAGCGCGGTGACCGCGCCGGTGGCGAGGTCGACCGACTGGACGTCGGTGTTGAGCACCTCGCGCTCGGTGTCGCCGGCCCGGATCGCCGCGAACAGGATCCGGCGTCCGTCGGGGCTCCACGCCAGCGGGCCATCGTCGTCGAAGCGACCGAAGGTGAGCTGGCGCGCCGCGCCGCCGTCCGCCGCGACGACGAACAGGTGCGCATAGCCGGGCTTGCGATAGCCGGGGCCGTCGTTGCGATAGGTGACGCGGTCGATCACCTCCAGCCCCGGCGCCCATTTCGCGCCCTCGGGCTTGGCAGGCGCCTTGCCGAGCGTGGTGCCCTCGCCCGCGACATTGGCGACATAGGCGAGGCGGGTGCCGTCGGGCGACCAGGCGAGCGCGCTCGGGTCGCCGGGCAGCGAGGTGACGCGCGCGCTGCTGCCCGTCGCGAGCCAGCGCACGAACAGCTGCGACTGGTCGCCGTCACCCGCGACATAGGCGATCCGCGTGCCGTCGGGCGACCAGCGCGGCGAACTGCCCGAGGTGGCGAACGGGGTCTGGCGCCCGCTGGCGACGTCGACCAGCCACAGCGAGGAAGCCATGCGGTCGGTCATGATGTCGCCCGAGCGGCGGACGTAGACGATCGTCTTCCCATCCGGGCTGATCTGCGGGTCGCTCGCGACCGACAGGCCGAACAGGTCGGCGCCGGTGAAGAGGCGGGTGGGACCGTCCGCCGTGGCGGCGCGGGGCGGCTGCTGCGCGGCGGCGGGGGCGGCGAGCAGAGCGAGGCAGAGAGCGAGACGGGAGAGCGCTGGACGCACGATGAGGACGACTCCGCGGGGGATGGGACGGGCGCGATCATGGACGAAAGTATCGGCGGCGCAATGAGGCGGGTGGGTGAGGTTTGAGGCGAAGTGGAAGGCGCGAGGAGAAGCCCTCTTATAAGGAGCGGCGTCCTATCCCGAGCGCGAGCGTGCCCCGGCGAAGGCCGGGGCCCAGGTAGGGACGTGAGTGGCTCTCACACCGGGCTTCCCAACTGGGCCCCGGCCTCCGCCGGGGCACGCGCTCGCGATGGCGAATGCTCCCGACGGACGGCCGGACACGCGCTGCGGTAGATCATGAAACGAGTTCGGCATGAGGTCCGAGCGGGCGGCGCGACCTCCTGCTCCCCGCCCCGCCCCATATCGGCGGCGCCCCCTTCCCTCCCGCCCCGCCTCTGTTACGCTCCTCGCAACGACGAACATCGGGAGGGAACGGGCATGACCCCGGACGGCGACCAGCGCGCGAGCGGCTATGCGTGGTACGTGCTCGCGGTCCTGTTCGTCGTCTACATCCTCAATTTCGTCGACCGGCAGGTGATCTCGATCCTCGCCGAGGACATTAAGCGCGATCTCCACCTGCGCGACGAGGACCTGGGCTTCCTCTACGGCACCGCCTTCGGCGTCTTCTACGCGCTGTTCGGCATCCCGCTCGGCCGCCTCGCCGACAGCTGGCACCGCGTGCGGCTGATGACGGTGGGGCTGGCGCTGTGGTCGACCATGACCGCGCTCTCCGGCCTGGCGAGCGGGGGCGCGCAGCTCGCCGCCGCGCGCGTCGGCGTGGGGGTCGGCGAGGCCACCGCGTCGCCCTCGGCCTATTCGCTGATCTCGGACTATTTCCCGCGCAAGCTGCGCGCCACCGCGCTGTCGATCTACTCGGCGGGCATCTATGTCGGCGGGGGCTGCTCGCTGCTGGTCGGCGGGCTGGTGGTGCAGCATTGGCAGCGCGCCTTCCCGACCGACCCGCCGCTCGGGCTCGCCGGCTGGCAGGCGGCCTTCCTCGCGGTCGGGCTGCCCGGCCTGCTGCTCGCCGCGCTGGTGGCGACGCTGCGCGAGCCGGTGCGCGGCGCGGTCGAGGGGCTGCCCCCGCCGCCGGCGCATCCCGCGCCGTTCCGCGCCTTCGGCAGCGAACTGCTGACGATCCTGCCCCCGCTCACGCTGATCGCGGCGGCGCGGCGCGGGGTCGGCGCGCTGGCGGCCAATCTCGTCGCGCTCGCTGCGGTGGTCGCGGCGGTGGCGCTGCTGCAAGCGCTGGGCGAGCCGCTGCCGCAATGGATCGCGGTCGGCACCGGCGTCTACGCGGTCTTCTCCTGGGCAAGCGCGCTGCGCCGGCGCGACCCGCCGACCTTCGCGCTGATCGTCGGCACACCCGCCTTCCTGTGCGTGGTGGTGGCCTATGGGCTCAACGCCTTCCTGAGCTACGCCGCCTCCTTCTGGGCGGCGCCTTACGCGATGCGCGCGCTCGCGGTGTCGCCGGCAGAGGCCGGGTTGATCCTGGGCGGGGGCGCGGCGCTGTCGGGCTTCCTCGGGGTGACGAGCGGCGGGCTGATCGCGGACCGGCTGCGGCGGACCAATCCGTCCGGGCGACTGGTGCCGGTGCTGTGCGGCGCGGTGCTGCCGGTGCCCTTCCTCGTGATCGGCTTCACCGCGAGCGCGCCGCTGACGCTCTATCTGTGCCTATTC
Source organism: Sphingomonas citri (assembly GCF_019429485.1). GTDB lineage: Bacteria > Pseudomonadota > Alphaproteobacteria > Sphingomonadales > Sphingomonadaceae > Sphingomonas > Sphingomonas citri. The sequence continues at coordinate 313,134 of NZ_JAHXZN010000002.1, forward strand.
ACGTCGCAATATCTGGCGAGCTGGGGTCTCGGCTCGGCCGCGGCGGCGACGCAGGACCTGGTGCTGCCGCGGATGCGCGGTACGGCGACGGCCACCTTCTTCATCGGCACGACTCTGCTCGGGCTGGCGCTCGGGCCGTATCTGGCGGGGCGGATCTCGACGCTGAGCGGCAGCCTGTCGACCGGGATGCTGGCGCTGCTCGCGGTGGTGCCGCTGGGCGTGGCGGCGGGCTTGGCGGCGTACCGGCTGGTGCCCGAGGCGGAGCGGACCCGCGAGGCGCGGGCGCGGGCGGCGGGGGAGCTGGGGTGAGGCGGCGGGGGTACGTCGTCTATCTCTCTTCGCCACCCGCGCGCCCCTCACGCATTGGCGTCATCCTGAACTGGTTTCAGGATCCACCGTCCCGCGAGCGCCTCGGCGTCTGAGTGTGCGACACGGTGGATCCTGAGACGAGCTCAGGATGACGCCAGTGGGAGCGGGCCGATGCGCCGCAGGAACATCGGCACCTGAGTTCGCGGCACGGTGGATCCTGAAGACGAGCTCAGGATGACGCCAGCGAGAAGGGACCGGCGTTACCGGCCCCTCCCTCACCCCGCCTGGAACACGCCGCAGGCGATGCGCGCGCCCGAGTTGCCGCTCGGATCGGTCTTCAGATCATCCTGCCCGGCGTGGATCACCATCGCGGCGCCGTCGGCGTCGAGCAGCCCGGCCATGGTCGCGCCCGGGATCGTCGCACCGATCGTGCCGCGGCCGTCGTTGCCGATGACGAGGTTGGGCAGGTCGCCCTGGTGCGGCCCCTGCGGGTTCATCGTGCCGTGCTTCATCTGCGTCGGGTTCCAGTGGCCGCCCGCGCTCTCGAAGCCCGGCGGATCGCAGCGGCCGACCATATGGACGTGCGCGCCGTGGGTGCCCGACGGCATGCCGCTGGCGTCCACGGTGAAGCGCAGCCCGCCCGCCACCTCGGTCGCGGTGGCACGGCCGGCCGGCGCGCCCGTCGCGGTGGCGAGCTGCGCGGTGGCGCTGGCACCGCCCGCGACCGGCGCGCCCGTGTCCATCTTCGCCTGGTCGTTGCACGCGGCGAGCGCCAGCGTCGCCAGCCCCACCGTCGTCATCGCCGTGATCCGTCGCATCGCTCGCTCCCTAAATCTCGCTGATCCATGTTCTTGCCGCAGGCAACCCGCGGGCCGCGCGCGCGGTTCCGCGCCCGACCGGCTTGGGTCAGCGGTGCCCGTGCGCGATCAGCGCGGTCATCCGCCGCCCGACATAGGCAGCCTGCACGATCGCGAGCACCAGCACCACGTTGAGCACCACGATCTCGATCAGGAAGAACCACAGCGGCGTTCCCGCGAACATGCTGAGTCCGAGCAGGATCGTGCGCGGGTTGGCGCCGAGCACCGCGGCGGCGGGCAGCAGCTTGCGCCCCTGCTCGCGCGCGATCTGCGCGATGCGGCGGCGTTCGGGCGGGTCAGCGGCGGCGCTTGCCACCAGCGCGTTCACCACCTGCGTCGGCCCTGACATCTTGTGCCACGCCCAGAGATAGAGGCCGGACAGCTTCACACCGATGCCGTCGCCGCCGGACTTGGCGGTCTGCAGCCACGGCACGTCATAGGCCCACCATTGATAGGTGCGGCGCTGGCTCTCGGCGAAGACCGACTGCACCGCGCGGCTCACCCCCGCGAGCAGCACGATCGGCCAGGCGACCCAGCCGATGCGGTCGTCCATCGCCGCACCCAGCAGCGTGTACATCACCGCGTGACCGGCATAGTCGCACAGCCCGTCGACGATCTCGCCCGAGGGCGAGGCGCGGCCCGACAGCCGCGCCAGCGCGCCGTCGGCGCCGTCCACCACGTGCCACAGGCAGTGGAGCAGGAAACCGAGCGCGATCGCCGCTGGCGTGCCCACCCGCGCGTACAGGACCGCCGCCGCCATCACCATCAGCGCGCCTGCGATCGAGACCATGTTCGGCGTCACCGGCGTGGGCACCAGCGCGCGCGCCAGCAGGTGCGCCAGCGGGTGATAAATCGTCCTGTTCAGAAAGCCTTGTAGCTCGCGCGGCTTCCCCGCCACAGCCGGTTCGGAATCGTTCACGCGTTCCTCGTGCATTTGCCCCGGCGCGCCTATACAGGCGATCGGTCCGCTTGACAGTTGCCACGTATCTGTCACGAAGCGGCAACGTATATGTCTTCAGCTCGGCTAGGGGCCGACAAGTGGGGTAGAATGGCTTCGATCAAGGTGGCGGTCATCGGGGTTGGGAACTGCGCGAGCAGCCTCGTGCAGGGCAAATACCACTATGCCGGCAGCAACACCGCCGCCGGTCTGATCCACGAGGAGATCGGCGGCTACAAGGTCGGCGACCTCGATTTCGTCGCGGCGTTCGACGTCGATTCGCGCAAGGTCGGGCTCGACCTCGGCGAGGCGATCTTCGCCAAGCCGAACTGCACCAAGGTATTCCACGCGGACGTGCCCAAGACCGGGACGATCGTGAAGATGGGTGCCAAGCTCGACGGCGTCGCGCCGCACATGCTCACCGCCGCCAACGACCGCGGCTTCGAGATCGACGACACGCGCGACGCGGAGAAGGCGGAGATCATCGCCGAGCTCAAGCGCTCGGGCGCCGAGATCCTCGTCAACTTCCTGCCGGTCGGCAGCCAGGAGGCGACCGAATTCTACATGGAGTGCGCGATCGAGGCGGGCCTCGGCGTGGTCAACTGCATGCCGGTGTTCATCGCCTCGCGCCCCGAGTGGGAGAAGAAGTTCGCCGACGCCGGCCTGCCGATCATCGGCGACGACGTGAAGGCGCAGGTCGGTGCGACGATCGTCCACCGCGTGCTGTCGAACCTGTTCGGCCAGCGCGGCGTGACGATCGATCACACCTACCAGCTCAATACCGGCGGCAACACCGACTTCATGAACATGCTCGACCGCAACCGGCTGGCGAGCAAGAAGGAGTCGAAGACCGAGGCGGTGCAGGCGGTGATCGCCGAGCGGCTGGCGGACGAGAATATCCACGTCGGCCCGTCGGATTACATCCCCTGGCTCGGCGACAACAAGCTTTGCTTCCTCCGCCTCGAGGGTGACCTGTTCGGCGGCGTGCCGATGAACCTCGAGCTGCGCCTGTCGGTCGAGGATTCGCCCAACTCGGCCGCGGTCGTGGTGGACGCGATCCGCTGCGTTAAGCTCGGCCTGGAGCGCGGCATCGCCGGTGCGCTCGAGGGTCCGTCGGCGTTCTTCTGCAAGCACCCGCCGCAGCAGGTGACCGACGACGTGGCGGCGGCGATGACCAACGAGTTCATCCACGCCGACGCGCGCCTCGCCGCCGAGTAAGGCCTACCCCTTGCATGCGCTCATCGTCGCGGCCGGCTATGGCAGCCGGCTGCGCGCGGTCTCTCCCTCGAAGCCGCTGACGCTCGTGCAGGGCGTGCCGCTGATCGAGCGCGTGCTACGTGCCGCGCTCGACGGTGGCGTCACCGACGTGACGGTCGTCACCGGGCACGAGGGCGAGCGGCTGGAGCGTCATCTCGCCGTGGTCGCGGCGACGCTCGACGTGCCGCTGCGCTGCGTGCGCACGTCCGACTGGTCGCTCGCCAACGGCCATTCGGTGCTGACCGGCGCCGAGGCGATCGGCCCGCGCCGCCACCTGCTGATGATGGCGGACCATCTGCTCGATCCGGCGCTGATCGCTCGCGTCGTGGCGGCGCCCGCGGCGGCGCTGACGCTCGGCGTCGATCGCCGGCTCGACAATCCCTTGGTCGACCTCGACGACGTCACGCGCGTGCGTACCGAGGGCGACCGCATCGTCGCGATCGGCAAGCACCTGCCCGACTATGACTGCTACGACACCGGCGTGTTCGCGGTCGACGCGCGCTTCCATGACGCGCTGCGCGAGTCGATCGCGGCCGGTGGCAGCGGGTCGATCTCGGCCGGGGTCGAGGCGCTGGCATCGCGCGGCGAGGCGCAGGTGATCGACGTCGGCGACGCCTGGTGGCTCGACGTCGACGATCCGCGCGCGCTCGACCAGGCCGAGGCCGCGCTGGCGGCGCACCCCCGCGCCGCCTGACAGCAAGAAAATGTAACCTCGATCAGCGGGAACGTGACTGCCCGCTATGCCATTGCCAGCGGCGAGACCCGACGACGAGGACCGCCATGGACACGAACAAGCACGGCTTCTCCTATCGCAGCTTCGCCGGCTGGCCGGCGCTGCTGGCGATCGCGCTGCTGATCGCGACGGTGCTGTACCTCAACTACGGCCGTGACGCGTCGGCGACGCGGCTCAAGCCGGCCACCGGCACCGCGCGCGCGATGGCGCTGGCGGCGCAGGGTGGCGAGAAGGTGCCCGAGCGGCCGTAGCGGGAACGCTTGAAGACAAGGCTTCGACGGGCTCAGCCTCCCCTCAGCGCGAACGGCTGGAGATGTCAGGCTTGGTCCTGAGGCATCCGTTCATGCTGAGGAGGGGTCGAGTCCGTCGCAGCGCCGTTGTGAAGCACGTCGCTCACGTCGCCTTACTCCACCCGCACGCGCAGCATCGCCGCGGCCGCCGCCAGCATCGTCGCGGCGGCGAAGGCCATCGTCCAGATCGGCGCGGTCGGGAAGAAATGCTTGGTGATCGATCCCATCACGGTCGCGACCAGCAGCTGCGGCAGTACCACGAAGACGTTGAACAGACCCATATACACCCCCAGCTTGCGCTGCGGCAGCGCCGAGGCGAGGATCGCATAGGGCATCGCCAGGATGGTCGACCAGGCGATGCCGATCGCCACCTCGCTCAGCAGCAGCCAGCGCGCGTCGGGCACCACGAACACGCTGGCGAAGCCGAGCGCGCCGCAGGTGAGCCCGATCGCGTGGGTGCGCGACTTGCCGACGCGCCGGGCCAGCCACGGCAGCAGGAGCAGCGCGGAGAGCGCCGCCACGCCATTGTAGGTGGCGAACAGCACGTCGACCCAGTTGGCCCCCTCCTGATAGGCCGGGCTGGCCGCGTCGGGCGCGCCGTAGAAGGCACCGGTGACGACGGGGGTGGTGTTGATCCACATGATGAACAGCGCGGACCAGCTGAAGAACTGGACGAGCGCGAGCCGTTTCATCAGCGGCGGCATACCCGCGAAATCGCCGACGAGATGCCCGAGCATACCCGCGCCCCGCGCTCGCCGTGCGCGCTTAATCGCGACCAGGCTGGCGAGGCCGTAGCCGGCGAGCAGCGCGCCGAGCAGGTACATCTCCTTCTCGAGCCCGAGCGCGGCGACGAGCGCCACCACCGCGGCGCCCGCGCCGAGCCAAGCGAGCGGCGCGCCGTCACCCCGCGCGGCCAGCGCGGCGTGGCCCTCGGCCTCGTCGGCGGCTGGGGCCCCGTCGAACGCCGCCATCTCCTCGGGCGCATATTCGCGCGTGGTCAGCACGGTCCACAGCACGCTCAGCAGCAGCGCGGCGCCGCCGGCCCAGAAGGCCACGCGGACCGAGTCGGGGATGACGCCCGGCGGCGCGACGTTCGACACGCCGGCTCGCTCGAGCAGCCAGGGGAAGATCGAGCCGACCACCGCGCCCGCGCCGATGAAGGCGGTCTGCACGCCATAGCCGGCGGCGTGCTGGTCGCGGTCGAGCATGTCGCCGACGAAGGCGCGGAACGGCTCCATCGAGACGTTGAGCGAGGCGTCGAGCACCCACAGCATCAGCGCGGCGACGAGCAGCCCCGGGCTGAGCGGCATGATCAGCAGCGACAGCGCGGCGAGCAGCGCGCCGGCGAGGAAATAGGGCCGCCGCCGCCCGAAGCGGCCGAGCCAGGTGCGGTCGCTGAGGTGGCCGATCACGGGCTGGACGAGCAGCCCGGTGAGCGGCGCGGCGACCCACAAGGCGGGCAGATCGTCGAGGCGCGTGCCGAGCGATTGGAAGATGCGGCTCATGTTCGCGTTCTGCAGCGCGAAGCCGATCTGGATGCCGAAGAAGCCGAAGCTGATGTTGGCCAGCCCGGCGAGCGACTGACGGCGGCGACGCGGCTGGGTCATGCGCGGGGGGCTGCGAGCGCGGTGGCATCCGCCGTGGCGTCCGCGCCGGTGCCGGCGGTGGGGTCGGCGTCCACCACGTTCTGCGCGAGCGGCGACGACCTACCCCCCAATTCCGACCACCCCGGCGAACGCCGGAGTCCAGTTGCGAGCGGCACGCGAGATGCGGAAACGCCTCCCAACTCAGCCCCGGCGTCCGCCGGGGCGGTGGTGGAGGAAGTCTCGCGCCCCTCACCACCCGCGTGCTCCGGCGTAGGCCGGAGCCCAGTTGCGGGCGGCGTGCGAGATGCACGAGCGTCTCCCAACTGGGCCCCGGCGTCCGCCGGGGCGGTGGTGGAGGAACCGACCGGCGCCTCTTCATCGCCCCACCCCGGCGCAGGCCCGGCCGCCGCCTCCGCCGGCGCACGCAGCGCCAGCAGCGCGCCATAGCCCTCGAAGCTCGCCCCGCTCACCCCGCTCGCCACCAGCGTCACGCCATCGGGCAGCGCCAGCGCGCGCGGCTCGGGTGTCAGGTTCACCACGCACAGCAGCCGCTCGTCGCCGGAGGCGCGCTCGAACGCCACCACCCCCGGCCCGAGATCGACGAAAGCGATCGTCCCGACGCGCAGCGCCGCATGCGCGCGGCGCAGCGCCAGCAGCCGACGCGTCCAATGCAGCAGCGAGCCCGCGTCGGCCTCCTGCGCGTCCACCGCCAGTGCGCCGTGGTCCGCGCCGAAGGGCAGCCACGGCGTCCCCGCGGTGAAGCCGTGCCCCGCCCCCTCCGCCTGCCACGGCATCGGCGTGCGCGCGCCGTCGCGGCTGAGCGTCAGCGGCCAGTTGGCGATCGCCTCCGGGTCCTGCAGCAGCTCGAACGGCACCGCCACCTGGGTCAACCCGAGTTCCTCGCCCTGGTAGAGGAAGATGTTGCCGCGCAGCCCCGCCAGCAGCACCATCTTGGCGCGCGCGAAGGCGTCGCGGTGCTCGGGCAGCGCCCAGCGCGACACGGCGCGCGGCGCGTCGTGATTCTCGAACGCCCAGCTCGGCCAGCCCTCGCCTGCGGCGCCGGGCCATTGCGCCAGCGCGGCGCGCACCAGTGCCGGGGTCAGCTGCTCGGCGTAGAGGAAGTCGAAGCCATAGGCCGTGTCGAGCCGGCGCGGCGCGGTATAGTCCTTGCGCACCCAGTCGCTCTCCTCGCCGCCGATCTCGGCGACGGTGAAGCGATCGGGGTATTCGTCGGTCAGCGCGCGGATGCGCTCGACGAAGGGCAGCATGTCGGGCTGATCCTGGCTGTGCTGCTTGAGCTGGAAGTCGAACGAGCGCGTCCGCGGCTTGTTCGAGGGGGGCGCGGGCGGGTTGTCGGTCAGCGCCGCGCTGCCCATCGCGTGGTTGATCGCGTCGAGCCGGAAGCCGTCGACGCCGCGCTCCAGCCAGAAGCGCCCGACCGCCAGCAGCGCCTCCTGCACCGCCGGCTCGCGCACGTTGAGCTGGGGCTGCTCGCGCAGGAAGGTGTGGAGGTAATATTGCTGGCGCCGCGCGTCCCAGGTCCAGGCCGGGCCGCCGAACACCGACTGCCAGTTGTTGGGCGGCGAGCCGTCCTGCTTCGCGTCTGCCCAGACGTACCAGTCATGCTTGTCGCCGTCGCGGCGCTGGCGGCTCTGGCGGAACCAGTAATGCTGGTCCGAGGTGTGCGACCACACCTGGTCGGTGATCACCTTGAGCCCCAGCGCGTGTGCGCGCGCCACTAGCGCGTCGAAGTCGGCGAGCGTGCCGAACGTCGGATCGACGTCGCAGTAATCGGCCACGTCATAGCCGAAGTCGCGCATCGGCGAGGTGTAGAAGGGCGAGATCCAGATCGCGTCGACGCCGAGCGAGGCGACATGGTCGAGATGCGCGGTGATGCCGCGCAGGTCGCCCACGCCGTCGCCGTTCGCGTCGGCGAAGCTGCGCGGGTAGATCTGGTAGACGGCGGCGCCCTTCCACCACGGGTCGGTCATTCTGTCTCTCCGATAGCGCACACGGCATAGCCGAGCGGCGGCAAGGTCACACGCAGCGATCCGGGCGCGGCCGCGCGCGTGGCGCAGCCCGCGCCCGCGAGCGTGGCGGCGGTGGCACCGCGCGCCCCGATCTCGACCAGCCGCTCGATCGGCCGGGTCGCGGTGTTGAAGGCGAGCAGGATCTCGCGCCCGCTCGCCGGGTCGACGCGCGACACCGCGAGCAGCCCGGGCTTGTCCTCGCGCGCGCGCAGCAGCGTCCGCCCCTCGCGCAATGCCGGCTCGGCGCGGCGCACGCGCGCGAGCGTCGCGATCTGGCGGAACAGCGGGTTGTCGCGGCCGAAATGCGCGGTGGCGGTGGTCGTGGTGGTGCCGAGCAGGCGATTGTCGTTGTAGCTGGCCACGCGGCTGGCGAACATGTCCTCGCGCGCGTCCTGGTCGTTGCCGTCGCCGATGAAGCCCTGCTCGTCGCCCGAGTAGATCGTCGGCACGCCGCGCAGCGTGAGCAGCATCGCGTTGGCGAGCTCGACCCGGCGCAGCACCTCGTCGTCGTTCGCCTGCGGCAGCGCCTGTCGCACGTAGAAGGCGAAGCGGCCGTTGTCGTGGTTGCTGACGAAGGTGGGGAGCGTGCGCGCGACCGCCTCGCCGCCCTCGTACAGCGCGTCGCCGCGGATCAGCGTCTCGAACGCGTCGGTGCCGCGCGTTCCCGCCACCGCGTCGAGCACCGCGCGGCGGAACGCGAAGTCGAGCACCGCGGGCAGCTTGTCGACGCGCGTGTGGACCGCGAGCGGGCCGGGATCGAGCTGATCGGCCGCCACCTCGCCGAAGACGTGGAAATTGGGGATGCCGCGCGCCTTCGCACGCGACAGGATCGCGGGGACGAATTGCTGCCAGAACGCGGGGTTGACGTGGCGCGCGGTGTCGATGCGGAAGCCGTCAACGCCGAAGCGATCGATCCAGCCGCCGAAGATCTCGATCATGCCGCTGACGACGCGCGGGTTCTCGGTCATCAGGTCGTCCAGCCCAACGAAATCGCCCATGGTCGAGCTCTCGTTGCTGAAGGTGGTGTTGCCGCGATTGTGGTAGAGCGTGACGTCGTTGAGCCAGGCCGGCGACTTGGCCTTCTCCTCGCCCTTGGGAACGAAAGGGGTGTAGGCGTAGCGGGGATCGGTCAGGCGCGCGAAATTGGCCGCGCTCCCGTCCTGGTCGCCGGCGAAGCCGGGGTTGATCGCGGCGCCGTCGACGCCGCCGCGGCGCTGGTAAGGATAGTCGGCGCGGCTGCGATAGGCGCAGTCGCCGCACTCGCGATACTGGATCACGTCGGCGGTGTGGTTGACGATGATGTCCATGTAGACCTTGATCCCGCGCGCGTGCGCGGCGTCGACCAGCGCCTTGAACTCGGCGTCGGTGCCGAGGTGGGGGTCGACATGCTCGAAGTCGGTGATCCAATAGCCGTGATAGCCCGCGCTCTCCTGCCCCCTGGGGCCCTGCACCGGTTTGTTGCGGAAGATCGGCCCGACCCAGATCGCGGTCGCGCCGAGAGCGTCGATATAGTCGAGCCGGCGCAGCAGCCCCTTGAGGTCGCCGCCGTGGTAGAAGCCCTTGGCGGTCGGATCATAGCCGGTGACGAGCCGGTCGCCGGTCAGGCCACCGCGGTCGTTGCTCGGATCGGCGTTATCGAAGCGGTCGGGGAGAGCGAAATAGATCACCTCGTCCTGCGGCGGTCGCGCGCGCAGGTCGGCCAGCGGGTCGGCGAGCGCCGGGGTGGCGGTGGTGAGCAGGGCCGCGAGGGACGCGAGGGCGAGCGGGCGGATCCGCACGCTTCCTTCCTTACTGCGCCGCTGCCCCTTCCCACTGGCGTCATCCTGAACTCGTTTCAGGATCCACGATCCCGCGAGCGCCGCGGCCGCTGAATACGCGGCACGGTGGATCCCGAAACAACTTCGGGATGACGGTAGGAAGGAGGGAGCGGCGCCGTGCCCCTCCGGTGACGGCAACGAGGGCGGAGCGGCGGCGTGCATCTTCTGCCGCAGCGACGGCGAAGAGGAAGCCACCCTCGCCTCACCCGTGTTCCCGCGCACGCGGGAACCAAGCGCCGCGAACGCGCCGCTCTGTGGCTCTAGGCTCCCGCTTTCGCGGGAGCACACCTCCAGCGAAGATCCCGGCACCACCATCCGCTCACCCTCCCCGTGCCGCGTCGGGACAGGCCGCGCGGTTCGGCACCTGATGCGGCGCGCCGGCGCGCTTGGCCAGCGCAGGGCATACGTATTCACAGCGCGGCGCGTGCGCGGTAGAAGATGCTCCCGCTGGAGAGACCGATCCGCCGCCATGGCGCTGTCCGACAAAGTCACCTCGTTCGACATCGCGGCGCTGGCCGGCGTCTCGCAGCCCACCGTGTCGCGCGCGCTGCGCGGCGACAAGACGGTGAGTGCGGCGACGCGGCTGCGCATCGAGGCGATCGCGCGCCAGCTCAACTACAAGGTCGACCGCGCCGCCTCGTCGCTGCGCAAGGGCGAGGCGCGCACGCTGGCGCTGCTCTTTTTCGAAGACCCGCTGCCCGACGATTCCCACATCAATCCCTTTTTCCTGTCGATGCTGGGGTCGATCCTCAAGACCTGCGCGCTGCGCGGCTACGACCTGCTCACGTCGTTCCAGCAGCTCTCCGCCGACTGGCACGTCGACTATGCCGATTCGCGCAAGGCAGACGGGCTGATCCTGCTCGGTTACGGCGACTGGCAGCTGTACCGCGCGCGCGTCGAGCAGCTGGTCGGGCAGAAGACGCGCTTCGTTCGCTACGGCTCGGTCGCGGCCAGCGGCGGGCTCGGAACGGTGATCGGCTGCGACAATCGCGCCGGCGGCGCGGCGGTGGGGCGCCACCTGATCGAGCGCGGGCGCCGCCGCGTCGCCTTCATCGGCGAGGCGAGCGATCACTATCCCGAGTTCCGCGATCGCTACCGCGGCCTCGCCGACGCGCTGCGCGAGGCCGGGCTCGCGGCGGATCCGGGGCTGCACGTCGACGCTCTATCGTCGGAGCAGGCCGGCTATGAGGCGACGCAGCGGCTGATCGCTCGCGGCATCGGCTTCGACTCGCTGTTCGCCGCCTCCGACCTGATCGCGCTGGGCGCGCTGCGCGCGCTCGACGAGGCCGGGCTGGTGGTGCCGCGTGCGGTGTCGGTGGTCGGCTTCGACGATATCCCCGCGGCGAGCCTGACACGCCCGCCGCTCACCACCGTGGCGCAGGATTACGCGCGCGCCGGAGCGGTACTGGTCGATACGTTGGTGCGCCAGATCGCTGGCGAGCCGACTGATCACCTCACTTTGCCCGCGACGCTGGTGGTGCGCGCGTCGACGTGAGGCAGCAGGCGGTCGCGTCACGGAAGGACGCTGAAGACGAGAGCCCGCCGGTGAAGGCGGCTCTCCCGGCGGCGATACGGTGACACTGCGGTCGATCGGGTCATCCCACCGGGTTTCCGACATCCGCCAACTCCGACCCGCGGCTTGCGCGACGCCGTTCACTTGCTGAAGAGCTGCACTCGTCCCTTCCCTCCGGCGTCAGCGCGTGACCGGCGCGCCGTGGGGCCGCGCGTCGAGCGTCTCGTGCATGCGCGCGGGACCGTCGAGCCGGAAGGGCGCGAGCTTCGCCGCGCCGTCGCGCGCCACGCCCACCGCAAAGGCCGCCGCGATCTGCGCCTCCCCCATCCCGCTGCCATAGCGCACGTCCACCGCCGCCACGGGCACGAACATCGCGCGCCCGCCCATGTCGATCGGCCGGATCGCGGCGCGCGGTAGCGTGAGCAGCAGCGGCAGCACGCGTGCTTCGCCCGGCGCGAGCACGAACGGCGCCACCGCCGGACGCACGCGCGGCTCGGCGAAGAGCGCGTCGAGCTCGGCCTGCTGGTCGCGGTGCGCGCTCAGCAGCCGCGCGGCGACCTGTACCGTCCCCGCCGACGCGTCGCCCGTGTTGACGATCTCCAGCTCCACGTCGAGCGTCGCGGTGAGCAGGTTGATCCCGCCGCGGCGCGGGCGCAGCGCCACGGTCAGGCGCGCGCGCGGTGGAGAAGCGGCGGGCGATGCCGGCAGGGAAGCGCGGGGCGCGGGGGCGATGGGCGACACCGGCGCTGAGGTTGGTGGCCGGTGCGCATGCGACTCCGCTGTCGGCGAAGAGATTGCCACCTCGCCGGAAGCCGTGCCGCTCAAGTCCTTGCGGCGCCGCTGCCACAGCAGCAGCGCGACGCCGCCGATCAGGACGAGACCACCCGCGATCAGCCAGTCGGCTCGCCACAGCGGCGCCGGCGGCGCGGAAGCGGGCGGAGGTACTGGTACGATGCCGGTCGCGGCCGCGGTCGGCGACTCTGCCGTCGACGGTGTGTCGACAGGAGCCGCGTTGGCCGGTGTCGCCGACGGCCTGGGCGCGGCGACCGGCGCCGCGACGCCGGCAGGCGCTGGGGTGGTACGTGGCGCCGGCGTCGGGGCGGCGCGCGGCGTCGCACTCGCTCGCGGCGCCGGCGCGAGGGTCGCACGGGGGGTGGGCGTAGGCGTGGGACGTAGCGCCGGCGCCGCTCGGACCGGCGCGACCACGGCGGGCGCGCTCGGCGTCGCACCCGGGCCCGGCGGCAGCGACCAGGAGATCGGCGGCGGGACCGCCGAATCGGCCGGCGGCACGGTGGTGACCGGCGCCGGCTTCGCCTGCTGCGCCGACCCGGGCACGGCGAGCGGCAGCGAGGCCAGCAGGACGAGGAGGTTACGCGTGAACATCGCCGCATCCGCTACCGCGCCCGCCGAGGAGGTCAACCGCCCTCCCCTGCGCTGTCCCGCCGCCTCCGCCCGGTTGACGCTCCAACACGACGGGCCTATATCACGACCACTTCCTTCGATCTCGGGACATGGCACGCCGTCGCGCAGCGGGTCATACGTATGGTTCGAAGGGTTCAGGACGCTGAAGGTCGCCGTCTCCCGCTTGGCCGGGATCAGACGCGCGGCCTTTCGCCGTTCGGTCCCATGCGCCCGTATATACTGGCTGACGAGGCACACGCTCCTATGGCAACCAAGGCGATCGACGCGGGCTCCGCGCGCTCCGACCGGCTCAGCGGCACGCGCAAGCGGCGCATCCGCAAGGTCTTCGGCAACATCCACGAAGTCGTGCAGATGCCGAACCTGATCGAGGTCCAGCGCGAGAGCTACGAGCAGTTCCTGCGCTCGGATCCCTCGATCGGCTATGTCTCGGGTCTCGAGAAGACGCTGCGCAGCGTGTTCCCGATCCGCGACTTCGCCGGCACCGCCGAGCTCGACTTCGTGACCTACGAGCTCGAGCCGCCGAAGTTCGACGTCGAGGAGTGCCGCCAGCGCGGCATCACCTATGCCGCGCCGATGCGCGTCACGCTGCGCCTGATCGTGTTCGAGGTGGATCCCGATACGGAGACCCGCTCGGTGCTCGATATCAAGGAGCAGGACGTCTACATGGGCGACATGCCGCTCATGACCGAGAACGGCACCTTCTTCATCAATGGCACCGAGCGCGTGATCGTCTCGCAGATGCACCGCTCGCCGGGCGTGCTGTTCGACCACGACCGCGGCAAGACGCACGCGAGCGGCAAGTATCTCTTCGCCGCGCGCGTCATCCCCTATCGCGGCTCGTGGCTCGACTTCGAGTTCGACGCCAAGGACATCGTCAACGTCCGCATCGACCGGAAGCGCAAGCTGCCGGTGACGGCGCTGCTGTACGCGCTCGGCCTCAACTCGGAAGAGATCCTCAACCACTTCTACAACCGCGTCACCTATGTGCGCGGCGAGGGTGGCTGGCAGATCCCGTTCGCGCCCGAGAACTGGCGCGGCGTGAAGCCGACGTTCGACCTGATCGACGCCGCCTCGGGCGAGGTGGTGTTCGCCGCGGGCACCAAGGTGACCCCGCGCGCCGCCAACAAGGCGGGCAAGGACGGGCTGCAGACGCTGCTGATCCCCACCGAGGAGATCTACGGCCGCTATTCCGCCTATGACCTGATCAACGAGACCACCGGCGAGATCTACGTCGAGGCCGGTGACGAGATGGGGCCGGAGAGCCTCGAGAAGCTCGACAAGGCCGGGATCGACCGGATCGAGCTGCTCGACATCGACCATGTCACCACCGGCCCGTGGATCCGCAACACGCTCAAGGCCGACAAGGCCGAGGAGCGCGAGCAGGCGCTGTCCGACATCTATCGCGTGATGCGCCCCGGCGAGCCGCCGACGCTGGAGACGGCGGAGTCGCTGTTCGCCGGCCTGTTCTTCGATCCGGACCGCTACGACCTGTCGGCGGTGGGCCGCGTCAAGCTCAACATGCGCCTCGACCTCGACGCCGAGGACACGGTGACGACGCTGCGCACCGAGGACATCCTCGCGGTGGTCAAGACGCTGGTCGACCTCAAGGACGGCAAGGGCGAGATCGACGACATCGACAATCTCGGCAACCGCCGCGTCCGCTCGGTCGGCGAGCTGCTCGAGAACCAGTATCGCGTCGGCCTGCTGCGCATGGAGCGCGCGGTGAAGGAGCGCATGTCGTCGGTCGACGTGTCGACGGTGATGCCGAACGACCTGATCAACGCTAAGCCAGCGGTCGCCGCGGTGCGCGAGTTCTTCGGTTCGTCGCAGCTGTCGCAGTTCATGGACCAGACGAACCCGCTCTCCGAAGTGACGCACAAGCGTCGCGTCTCGGCGCTCGGGCCGGGCGGCCTGACGCGTGAGCGTGCGGGCTTCGAGGTCCGCGACGTCCACCCGACGCACTATGGCCGCATCTGCCCGATCGAGACGCCGGAAGGCCCGAACATCGGTCTGATCAACTCGCTCGCGAGCTTCAGCCGCGTCAACAAGTATGGCTTCATCGAGACGCCGTACCGCAAGGTCGTCGACAACAAGGTCACCGGTGAGGTGGTCTATCTGTCGGCGATGGAAGAGGCCAAGCACACGATCGCGCAGGCCTCGGCGGATCTCGATGCGGACGGCCGGCTGACCGAGGAGCTGGTCTCCGCGCGTCAGGCGGGCGAGTTCCTGATGGCGCTGCCCGAGACGATCACGCTGATGGACGTGAGCCCCAAGCAGCTCGTGTCGGTCGCGGCGTCGCTGATTCCGTTCCTCGAGAACGACGACGCCAACCGCGCGCTGATGGGCTCGAACATGCAGCGCCAGGCGGTGCCGCTGGTCAAGGCCGAGGCGCCGTTCGTCGGCACCGGCATGGAGGAGACCGTCGCGCGCGATTCGGGCGCGGCGATCGCCGCCAAGCGCGCCGGCGTGGTCGACCAGGTCGACGCCAGCCGCATCGTGATCCGCGCCACGGGTGACGTCAGCGCGACCGAGTCGGGCGTGGACATCTACACGCTGATGAAGTTCCAGCGCTCGAACCAGTCGACCTGCATCAACCAGCGCCCGCTGGTGAAGGTGGGCGACGTGGTCAACGTCGGCGACGTCATCGCGGACGGCCCGTCGACCGAGTTTGGCGAGCTGGCGCTTGGCCGCAACGCCCTCGTCGCGTTCATGCCGTGGAACGGGTACAATTACGAGGACTCGATCCTCATCTCCGAGCGGATCGTGAAGGACGACGTGTTCACGTCGATCCACATCGACGAGTTCGAGGTGATGGCGCGCGACACTAAGCTCGGGCCGGAGGACATCACCCGCGACATCCCCAACGTCGGCGAGGAGGCGCTGCGCAACCTCGACGAGGCGGGCATCGTGTACATCGGCGCCGAGGTGGAGCCGGGTGACATCCTGGTCGGCAAGATCACGCCCAAGGGCGAGAGCCCGATGACGCCGGAGGAGAAGCTGCTCCGTGCCATCTTTGGCGAGAAGGCCAGCGACGTGCGCGACACCTCGCTGCGCCTGCCGCCGGGCGTCGCCGGGACGATCGTCGACGTGCGCGTCTTCAATCGCCACGGCATCGACAAGGACGAGCGCGCGATGGCGATCGAGCGCGAGGAGATCGAGCGCCTGAAGAAGGACTCGGACGACGAGCGCACGATCCTCAACCGCGCCACCTGGTCGCGCCTGCGCGAGATGCTGCTCGACCAGGTCGCGACGGCGGTGCCGAAGGGCCTGAAGAAGGGCGCCACGATCGACATGGACCTGCTCGACAGCGTCGACCGCCACGAGTGGTGGAAGTTCGCGGTGCAGGACGATGCGGTCCAGGCCAATCTGGAAGCGGTCAAGGCGCAGTATGACGAGGCCGCCAAGAAGATCCGCGACAAGTTCGAGGATCGCCGGGAGAAGCTGGAGCGCGGCGACGAGCTGCCGCCGGGCGTGCTCAAGATGGTCAAGGTGTTCGTCGCGGTGAAGCGCAAGCTGCAGCCGGGCGACAAGATGGCCGGCCGCCACGGCAACAAGGGCGTGATCAGCCGCATCCTGCCGGTCGAGGACATGCCGTTCCTCGCCGACGGGACGCCGGTGGACCTCGTGCTCAACCCGCTGGGCGTGCCGTCGCGCATGAACGTCGGGCAGATCTTCGAGACCCACCTCGGCTGGGCCGCGCGCGGTCTGGGGCAGCAGATCTCGCACGCGCTGGAAGACTGGCGCGAGGCTAACCCCGACGCCACCGCGGGCGAGATGCCCGCGGCGGTCAAGGAGCGGCTCGAGACCGTCTACGGCGAGCATTATCTCGACGACATCCGCGCCCGCGACGGCAACGAGATCGTCGAGCTGGCGCAGAACCTGAAGGCGGGCGTGCCGATGGCGACCCCGGTGTTCGACGGCGCGGTGGAAGCCGATGTCGCCGAGATGCTGGAGCTCGCCGGGCTCGATCGCTCGGGCCAGTCGGACCTGTTCGACGGGCGCACCGGCGATCAGTTCGACCGCAAGGTGACGGTGGGCATCATCTACATGCTCAAGCTGCACCACCTCGTGGACGACAAGATCCACGCGCGCTCGATCGGGCCGTACTCGCTCGTCACCCAGCAGCCGCTGGGCGGCAAGGCGCAGTTCGGCGGCCAGCGCTTCGGCGAGATGGAGGTGTGGGCGCTCCAGGCGTACGGCGCCGCCTACACGCTGCAGGAGATGCTGACGGTGAAGTCCGACGACGTGGTCGGCCGCACCAAGGTCTACGAGGCGATCGTCAAGGGCGACGACACGTTCGAGGCCGGCATCCCCGAGAGCTTCAACGTGCTCGTCAAGGAGATGCGCTCGCTGGGTCTCAACGTCGATCTCAAGACGATGGACCTGGGCGTGGACGAGGACGGCGTCGCCATCGCGGCCGAGTGAGCACATAACACCGTTCGTCCTGAGGAGCCGCTGAGCGAAGTCGAAGCGGCATCTCGAAGGACTGAGGCCGGGCGTGCCCTTCGAGACGGGCCTTCGCCTCGGCTCAGTCCCTCCTCAGGGCGAACGGATGTGGTTTTTCCCTCCCTGTGAGGAAAGCAAGATGAACGAACTGACCAATTTCGCCAATCCGCTCGCCAAGCCGGAGACGTTCGACCAGATCCAGATCGGGATCGCATCGCCGGACAAGATCCGCAGCTGGTCGTTCGGCGAGATCAAGAAGCCCGAGACGATCAACTATCGCACGTTCAAGCCCGAGCGTGACGGCCTGTTCTGCGCGCGCATCTTCGGTCCGATCAAGGATTACGAGTGCCTGTGCGGCAAGTACAAGCGCATGAAGTACAAGGGCATCGTCTGCGAAAAGTGCGGCGTCGAGGTGACCGTCTCGAAGGTCCGCCGCGAGCGCATGGGCCATATCGAGCTGGCCGCCCCGGTCGCGCACATCTGGTTCCTCAAGTCGCTGCCGAGCCGCATCGGCCTGCTGCTCGACATGCAGCTCAAGCAGCTCGAGCGCGTGCTGTACTTCGAGGCCTATATCGTGATCGAGCCGGGCCTGACCCCGCTCGAGAAGTACCAGCTGCTCACCGAGGACGAGCTGCTCGAGGCGCAGGACGAGTATGGCGAGGACGCCTTCTCGGCCGGCATCGGCGCCGAGGCCGTCCGCATCATGCTCGAGAGCCTCGACCTCGAGGGTGAGAAGGTCGCGCTGCTCGAGGAGCTGGCGACGACCAAGTCGGAGCTGAAGCCGAAGAAGATCATCAAGCGGCTCAAGGTCGTCGAGAGCTTCCTCGAGTCGGGCAACCGTCCCGAGTGGATGATCCTCGAGGTCGTGCCGGTGATCCCGCCCGAGCTGCGCCCGCTAGTGCCGCTCGACGGCGGCCGCTTCGCGACGTCGGATCTCAACGACCTGTACCGCCGCGTCATCAACCGCAACAACCGCCTCAAGCGCCTCATGGAGCTGCGCGCGCCGGACATCATCGTCCGCAACGAGAAGCGCATGCTGCAGGAGGCGGTCGACGCTTTGTTCGACAACGGCCGTCGCGGCCGGACGATCACGGGCGCCAACAAGCGTCCGCTCAAGTCGCTGTCCGACATGCTCAAGGGCAAGCAGGGCCGCTTCCGCCAGAATCTGCTCGGCAAGCGCGTCGACTATTCGGGCCGTTCGGTGATCGTGACCGGTCCCGAGCTCAAGCTGCACCAGTGCGGCCTGCCCAAGAAGATGGCGCTCGAGCTGTTCAAGCCGTTCATCTACGCGCGCCTCGACGCCAAGGGTCTTTCCATGACCCTGAAGCAGGCGAAGAAGTGGGTCGAGAAGGAGCGCAAGGAAGTCTGGGACATCCTGGACGAGGTGATCCGCGAGCATCCGGTGCTGCTCAACCGCGCGCCGACGCTCCACCGGCTCGGGATCCAGGCGTTCGAGCCGGTGCTGATCGAGGGCAAGGCGATCCAGCTCCACCCGCTGGTCTGCTCCGCGTTCAACGCCGACTTCGACGGCGACCAGATGGCCGTGCACGTCCCGCTGAGCCTCGAGGCGCAGCTGGAAGCGCGCGTGCTGATGATGTCGACCAACAACATCCTCAGCCCGGCGAACGGCAAGCCGATCATCGTGCCCTCGCAGGACATGGTGCTGGGCCTCTATTATCTGTCGATGGAGAAGCAGGGCGAGCCCGGCGAGGGCATGCTGC
This sequence comes from Sphingomonas citri, assembly GCF_019429485.1. GTDB lineage: Bacteria > Pseudomonadota > Alphaproteobacteria > Sphingomonadales > Sphingomonadaceae > Sphingomonas > Sphingomonas citri. The sequence continues at coordinate 332,052 of NZ_JAHXZN010000002.1, forward strand.
TCGGCGACATGGCCGAAGTGCACCAGGCGCTCTACGCGGGGGCGGTGACGCTCCACTCGAAGATCATCAGCCGCGTGCCGCAGACCGACGAGAACGGTAAGCAGTATCTCAAGCGCTTCGAGACCACCCCGGGCCGCATGCTGCTGGGCGAGACGCTGCCGAAGAGCCACAAGGTGCCCTTTGACGTCGTCAACCGGCTGCTGACCAAGAAGGACGTCGGCGACGTCATCGACGAGGTATATCGTCACACCGGCCAGAAGGAGACGGTGCTGTTCGCCGACGCGATCATGGCGCTCGGCTTCCGCCACGCGTTCCGCGCCGGCATCTCGTTCGGCAAGGATGACATGATCATCCCGGGCGACAAGGAGCAGCTGGTTGACGAGACGCGCGACCAGGTGAAGGACTATGAGCAGCAGTATCAGGATGGCCTGATCACGCAGCAGGAGAAGTACAACAAGGTGATCGACGCCTGGAGCCGCTGCGGCGACCAGGTGGCGGCCTCGATGATGAACGAGATCAAGGCGGTGAAGGTCGACCCGGAGACGGGCCGCGAGAAGCCGATCAACTCGATCTACATGATGGCGCACTCGGGTGCGCGTGGCTCGCAGGCGCAGATCAAGCAGCTCGCGGGTATGCGCGGCCTGATGGCCAAGCCCTCGGGCGAGATCATCGAGACGCCGATCATCTCGAACTTCAAGGAAGGCCTGACCGTCCTCGAGTACTTCAACTCGACCCATGGTGCTCGTAAGGGCCTTGCGGACACCGCGTTGAAGACCGCCAACTCGGGCTATCTCACCCGCCGCCTCGTCGACGTGTCGCAGGACTGCGTCATCATCGAGGAGGATTGCGGCACCGAGCGCGCGCTCGAGATGAAGGCGATCGTCCAGGGCGGGTCGACCATCGCGTCGCTCGGCGAGCGCATCCTCGGCCGCACTACGGCCGAGGACGTGGTCGACGCCAAGACGGGCAAGGTGGCGATCCCGGTCGGCACGCTGCTCGACGAGCCGATGGTCGCGCAGATCGAAGCGCTGGGCATCCCGTCGATGAAGATCCGCTCGCCGCTGGTCTGCGAGAGCAAGGTCGGCGTCTGCGGCAAGTGCTACGGGCGTGATCTCGCGCGCGGCACCCCGGTCAACATCGGCGAGGCGGTCGGCGTGATCGCGGCGCAGTCGATCGGCGAGCCCGGCACGCAGCTGACGATGCGGACCTTCCACATCGGCGGCGCGGCGCAGCTCAACGAGCAGTCGAACCTCGAGGCGCCGGTCGACGGCACCGTCGAGTTCCGCGACGTGCGCGTGATCGAGGACCAGCGCGGCCGTCGCGTCGTGCTGAGCCGCTCGGCCGAGATCGCGATCGTCGACATGGACGGGCGCGAGCTGGCGGTGCACAAGATCCCGTACGGCGCGTACGTGATGTTCGACGACGGCCACATCGTCTCCAAGGGCGACCGCATGGCCGAGTGGGATCCGTTCACCATGCCGGTGATCACGGAGACCGGCGGTACCGTGAAGTTCCAGGACCTGATCGAGGGCAAGACGCTCACCGAGCAGGTCGACGAGGCGACCGGTATCGCGCAGCGCGTTGTGACCGAATATCGCGCGACCACCAAGTCGAAGGAGGATCTGCGCCCGCGCATGACCCTGCTCGACGAGGGCTCGGGCGAGGCGGCGCGTTACCTGCTGGCGCCGGGCGCGGTGCTGTCGGTGGAGGACAATGCGACGGTGCAGGCGGGCGACGTGCTCGCCCGTGTCGCGCGCGAGTCCGCCAAGACGCGCGACATCACCGGCGGTCTGCCGCGCGTCGCCGAGCTGTTCGAGGCACGCAAGCCCAAGGAGAACGCGATCATCGCCAAGGTCTCTGGCCGTGTCGTGTTCGGCAAGGACTATAAGGCGAAGCGCAAGATCGGCATCCAGCCCGAGGACGGCGGCGAGGTCGTCGAGTATCTCGTGCCCAAGTCGAAGGTGATCGACGTTCAGGAAGGCGACTACGTCAAGCGTGGCGACAATCTGATCGGCGGCAGCCCCGACCCGCACGACATCCTCGAGGTGCTCGGCATCGAGCCGCTGGCGGAATATCTCGTGTCGGAGATCCAGGAGGTCTATCGTCTCCAGGGCGTGAAGATCAACGACAAGCACATCGAGACGATCGTCCGCCAGATGCTCCAGAAGGTCGAGATCACCGAGAGCGGCGACACCACGCTGCTGGTCGGTGAGCAGGTCGACCGCGAGGAGATGGACGCGATCAACGAGAAGCTGGAGGACGGTCAGGCGCGCGCCGCGGGCAAGCCGATCCTGCTCGGCATCACCAAGGCGTCGCTGCAGACCCGCAGCTTCATCTCGGCGGCGTCGTTCCAGGAGACCACCCGCGTCCTCACCGAGGCGGCGGTCCAGGGCAAGCAGGACACGCTGATGGGCCTCAAGGAGAATGTCATCGTCGGCCGGCTGATCCCGGCGGGCACCGGCGCGGGCATGAACCGCCTGCGCGTGGCGGCCTCGTCGCGTGACGCCGCGCTGCGCGTCCAGCAGCGCAAGCTGCAGGAGGCGATGATCGCGGCGGGCTCCGCCGGCACGGCGTCGCAGACCCGCGCCGCCGAGGAGGCACGCAGCCCGCGCGACGATGCCGGCACCGGCAGCGATCCGCTGGCGGCGGTGGTGCCGTCGGGTACCGGTACCGACGCCGACGCGGGCGAGTATCTCAACGAGGAGTGAGACGAGACGGGCGGCACCGCGCGCCGCTCGTCGACCTGATCGAGCCGCCGCCCGGGATGCCGGGCGGCGGCTTCTTTTTTGTGCCCCGTCGCGGCGGTGCCATCGCGGAGCGTCCTAAGATGAGCGGGTTATCCATGACGGAGCCCGCGCGTGATCGACCAGCCCCGCCCCTGGCGCCCCGAGGACGTGCTCGCCGACGGCGTCGATCACGCCGAGATCGACGGGGCACCCGTGCGCAAGGGCACCATCGCCGCCTTCCTCCGCAACGCACGTCGCTGGGCCGAGCCGGATGTCGCGCCGCCCGAACGCGCGCTGCTGACGGGCGCGATCGCCGAGGCGGTGCCGGTGCTCCGCTTGCTCGGCCTGTTCGAGGTGCTCGAGGTGCGCGATCCGGCGCTGCGCGCGCTGATCGACGCCTGCTGAGCCATGCCCGGCCGGTGCGGTCACGCGGCGCGGCGGCCGCCTCCCGCGCCGGAGCCGGACGACGCGCCGGCACCGCCCACTCGGCAGCCGCTGCGCCGTCGCCGGGGTCGAGCGCTACGGCAGCTCGCCCGCGCCAAGCGCCTGGTGCTCACGCTGTCGACGCTGGCGGCGGCGCTGTCGATCGTGACGCTCTCGACCAGCCCGCTCGAGTGGATCGGCGCCGGTGACGATCTCATGCCCGGGTCGCGGTGTGCCGTGCTCGGCGCCCGCGACCCGGCTCGGCCACTGCTGGCGACGCTCACGCTCCTCCCCGTGGTGGCGCTGTTGCTATGTGCCTGGTGGCGTCCGCGCTCCCGGCTCTGCCTTCTTCTCGGCACGGCGACGCTGCTGCTGTGGGTCTATCGCTTCCTGCTCCGCCACTTCGGCTGCTGAGCGGCCGGCAGGTTGACGGCACGTTAACCGATCGACGCGCAAGGTGCCGACGTGCCCGCCCCGCTCTCGTGCCCTGTCCCGCCGCCGCCCCGTGCCATCGCTCGGCTGCTGCTCGCGGCGACGATGATGCTGATCGCGATCGGCCTGCTCTCCCCCGACCCGCCGACGACGCGCCCTGCCGCCACCGCCGCGAGCGGGGATGCCGCGCTGTATCGTGCGATCGACCGGCGCGTCGCCGCTGGGCAGCATTATTACGCCGCGACCGCCGCCGAGCATCGGACCCGCGACTTCCCACTGCGGCCGTTCGTCGCGGTGAGGCTGCCGACGCGTGCCTGGTTCTATCGTCTGGTCGGCGCGGAGGGCGCTCTGTGGGTGCTGCGCGCGCTGGCGCTGCTCGCTGCGCTCGCCACCGCTTGTCGGCTGCGCGCGGCGGTCGGCCCGCGTCTCCTCTGGGGCGCCGCCAGCGCGATCGCCGCCGCGTCCTCGCTGCCGCTCGCCACTGCCGTGGTCGCGCTCTGGCCCGAGTGCTGGGCGGGGCTGCTGGTGGCGCTATCGCTCGCGTCGCGCGACCGGCACCACTGGCGTGTCGCCGCGCTGCTCGGGCTCGCTGCCGCGCTCTTCCGAGAGTTGGCGCTTCCCTATCTCGTCGCGATGGCGTTCGCCGCGGCACTCGAGCGGCGGCGTGGAGAAGCGCTGGGGTGGGCGGCCGTCGCGACCGCCGCCGTTGCCGCGCTCGCTGTCCATGCGAGCGCGGTCGCCGCCATACTGCGACCGGGCGACGCGGTCTCGCAGGGATGGATCCGCGCGGGCGGCTGGAGCTTCGATCTCGCAATGGCAGGCGCCACGACGCCGCTCGCGCTCGCTCCGACAGCGATCGTGGCCGTCCTCGTCCCGCTCGCCCTCTACGGCTGGGCGAGCGCGCCCGGAGGTTATGCACGGCGCGTCACTCTCACCTTGGTGACGTTGCTGCTACCCACACTGCTGATCGGCCGGCCCGAGAACAGCTATTGGGGGCTGATGCTCGCGCCGGTGTGGCTCGCCGGCCTGCCGCTCGCGTTTACCGCCATGGTCCGCGCGATTGCGCCTGCTGCAACGGCGACGCGCCAACTTGCAGTTGCGTGCTAACCGCGCGTTGACCACATGACGGCCAGTGCTGCAGCGCAGCATCAAGCCTAGGATCTCCCATGTTCTCGCTCGTCTACCTCATCATCAGCCATCGTCGCGCCGAGCGCGCCCGTGCTGCCGAGGCGCCGGTCGCCGCGCCGATCGTTCCGGTCTCGGTCACGGACGAGCCGTACCGCCTCGCTGCCTGAGGGAGCGCGGACCGACGCTCGGCCCAGTAGGAGCCGAAGTGGAGGTCCCAACCGACCGGCCGGAACCGATCGAGCCCCGAGCCGGGATAGAGCGTGAACTCACCGAAATAAGGTCGACCGGTGACGTCGTAGAGATCTACTCGTGCGAAGTCGTGCGGGGCGCCGAGCGTCTCGGCCGCCGCGATCATCCGATCGAGCGACGCCGGTGGAGTCACCGGGCGCGGATCAGCGGGAAATTCGAAGGCAAGGTCGAGCCGGCGCCATGCGCGGTCCAGCATCACGCGGCGGTGGCGATGCTCGCGGTCGAGATCGACCTGGATGAACTCCACTCGCCCGCCGAACACGAAGAACTTATAGTCGACCGGCAGCTCACGGCCGCAGCCGATCAGCGGCTCGACCAGCAGTTGCGGCGCGATCTCTGAGTAGAGCCACTCATGCAGCAGCGGCGCATAGGGCCGGCGCAGCCAGCGTGCCGCGCGGCGCCGCACCGCCGGCCAATCGAGCGACTCGCCGGCGCGGACGAACACGTTCTGCTGGCTCGCGTGCGAGGACTTGAGCACGAAGGGACGCGGCCAGGGCGGCACGTCGGGGAGCGCGGTGCCATGCCACAAGGTGAGGATCACCCACTCGCCGCCCAAGGCCGCGGCGACATGCGCCTTCACCGCGACCTTGTCGGCGAGTTTGGGCCAGCGCGGGTCGCGTTCGAACAACTTGCGCGCATACACCAACTCGCTGAAGCGTCGCGGTGCGGCGAGATCGGGCAGCCGCCCGAACCGCCAGAGATAGATCAGCCGCGGCAGCACGTTGGGCGCGCGGCGCGGGCGGCTCTGCTCGAGGTATGGCACGCTCGGTCCCGGACTGCGGAGGCTCGTCGGGCGGTTACCCAGACGGCTGGCCGGGGGCAAGCGCCGCCATCGCCGCGCCGGGGCGTTTGGCCGCAGTGACGCTCGGGGCGCCAACAACAAGCGCCCGGCGCGGGGGAGCGCCGGGCGGAGGTTGGTCTAGGGAGCACTAGACGGTTCGGTGCGGCGCCCGTGGGAGAGGCGCCGAAACTCGGATCAGAGCGTGTTGCCGGCGGTGGCGCTCACATTGTCGCCGGTCGCGTTGGCGGGCAGCGCGCCCAGGTCGGTGCCGTTGCCGACCGACGCGAAGTTACCCTCGGTGGGCAGCTCCTCGTTGAGCACCGTCTCATTCGCCAGCGTGTCGTTGGCGGCGGTGTCGTTGCTGGTCTTCGAACCGCAAGCGGCGAGCGCCAGCGCCAGGCAGATCCCGGTCGCACCGGCGACGATCTTCTTCATCAACTCCGATCCCCTTCAGATAGGCGGCGCCTCGCGCCGTCACCGCTAATCTACACTGCTCCGATCGGAAAACAAGTGAGTAGATGCCTTGACCGACCCATGGAGGCGAAAAGCGGCGGAGCGCGCACGATGACGCTCGCGCCCGAGAGGGCGGCGGTCTCCCTCATTGTAGGATGTAGTCAGGGGAGGAGGAACGTACCCTCGATCACGGTGACGCAGTCGCCGCGCAGGATCACCCGCTCGCCGTCGAGCCGGCAGCCCACGCGCCCGCCCCGCGCGCTCGCCTGGAACGCGCCGAACGAGTCGCGGCCGAGCTGCTCCGCCCAATAAGGCACCATTACCGCGTGCGCTGAGCCGGTCACCGGGTCCTCGGGGATGTCGAAATAGTCGGTGAAGACACGGCTGACCACCTCGGCGGTCTCGCCGCGCGCCGCGACGATATGGACGAACGGCCCGAGCGCCTTGATCGCACGCCCATCCGGCGTCGCCGCCCGCACCACCGCCTCGTCGGCGACGATCACGAGCGCATAGCCCTTCTCGTGCCACAAGGTCTCGACTGCCTCGACCCCGAGCGCCGCGACGATCTCCGGCAGCGCGCGCGGCGTCGGCTTCCACGCCGGCAGCGCCATGGCGTAGCTCGCCCCCACCGCGCCGTCTGCGCGCGCGACCTCGAGCACGCCGGCCTGCCGCGTGCGGAAGCGCACCGAGTCGCGGTTACCGTCCGATGAGAGCACGAAGTGGCCGCTCGCCAGCGTGGCATGCCCGCACAGCGCCACCTCCGCGGCCGGGGTGAACCAGCGCAGCTCGAAGTCGCTGTCGCCGCTCGAGTCGGGGACGAGGAAGGCGGTCTCGCTGAGGTTGTTCTCCTCCGCGATCTGCTGGAGCAGCCGGTCCTCGGGCCAGCTCGTCAGCGGCATTACCGCCGCCGGATTTCCTGCGAAGGCTGCGTCGGCGAAGGCGTCGATCTGGGCGAAGGGGATGCGCATCAATAGCCTACTCGCTTGCCGAACCAATGCGGCGTGACGTCTGCCTCGACCAGCGGATTGTCGGTGTCGACATGGCCCTCGGGGTCGAGGTGGATCAGCGTCTCGACGCGCGGGAAGGTCTGGCGAAGCGCCACCTCGACCCGCTCGACGATGTCATGCGCGTCGCGCACGGTGAGGCTCGGGTCCACCTCCATGTGGAACTGCGCGAAATCGTGGCTGCCGGCGCGGCGCGTGCGGAAATCGTGGATGCCGCGGATGCCGGGCTGCCGCGCGGCCACCTCCATGAAGGCGGCGCGCTGGTCCTCGGGCCATTCCTTGTCCATCAGCATGTCGATCGCCTGGCTCGACGCCTGGAACGCGCCCCAGGCGAGCCACAGAGCGATGGCGATGCCGAATACCGGGTCCGCGCCCGCCAGGCCGACATATTGGTCGAGCACCAACGCCGCGATCACCGCCACGTTGAGCAGCACGTCCGACTGATAATGAACGTTGTCCGCCAGGATCGCGACCGAGCCGGTGCGCCGGATCACGCTGCGCTGATAGGCGAGCAGCGCGAAGGTGGCGAGGATGGCGAGCACCGAGACGCCGATGCCCAGCCCCGCGTCCTCGTTGGCGGCGGGCGCGGAGAAGCGTTGGATCGCGCGCACCGCGATGCCGATCGCCGAGGCGGTAATCAGCACCACTTGGAAGAGCGCGGCGAGCGCCTCGGCCTTGCCGTGACCGAAGCGGTGATCGTGATCGGCGGGCTCGGCGGCGAGCTTGACGCCGTACAGCGTCACCAGGCTGGCGAGCAGGTCGAGCCCGGTGTCGGCCAGGCTGCCCAGCATCGCGACCGAGCCGGTGTGCCAGGCGGCATAGCCCTTCACTACCAGCAGCGACGTGGCCATCGCCACGCTGGCGAGCGCCGCGCGCATCGCCAAGGGCACGACGCGGCGGCGTTCCTCATTGGTCATGGGAACAGCAGCCCCTCGTTCCAGCAGTCGCCCGCGCGAGTGAACAGCCGTCGCTCGTGCAGCCGGTGCGCGCGATCCTGCCAAAATTCGATCTCCTCCGCGGCGACGCGATAGCCGCCCCAGAACGGCGGGCGCGGCACGTCCTGTCCGTCGAACCGCTCGCGTATCGCCTCGACGCGCGCCTCGAAAATAGCGCGGGAATCGAGCGGGCGCGACTGGTCCGAGGCCCAGGCGCCGAGCTGCGAGTCGCGGCCGCGCGAGGCGAAATAGGCGTCGCTCTCGGCGTCGCTGACGGGGCTCACCGCACCGGTGACGCGCACCTGACGACGCAGCGACTTCCAGTGGAATAGCAGCGAGGCCTGGGCATTGGCGCCGAGCTCCTCCGCCTTGCGGCTGCCGCGGTTGGTGTAGAAGACGAAGCCATCGGGGCCGTGCCCCTTGAGCAGCACCATGCGGACCGACGGCCGTCCGCCGGCATCGGCGGTGGCGAGCGCCATCGCGTTGGGGTCGTTGAGTTCGCTCTGTTCCGCCTCGGCGAGCCAGCGGTCGAAGAGCGCGATCGGATCGTCGGCCATGCCGCGCATCTAGGCGAAAAGGGCCGCGATTTCCACGCCCGATCGGGCGTGACCCGGACCGAGGGAACCCGCTCGGCAGCAAATGATTGAATCGCCTCCGGAACAAGGGAAGCGACATGGCCGCGCGGGCATATTGGCAGGGACAGATCAGGCTCGCGCTGGTGTCGATCCCGGTGGAGATCTACTCGGCGACCAAGTCGGGCGCGCAGGTCAGCTTCCACCAGATCCACGAACCCTCGGGCAAGCGGATCAAATATGAGAAAGTCGTGCCGGGCATGGGTCCGGTCGACACCGACGAGATCGTCAAGGGCTTCGAGGTCGAGAAGGGCGAATATGTCCTGCTGGAGCAGGACGAGATCGACGCGGTCAAGCTCGAGTCGAAGAAGACGCTGGAGCTCACCCAGTTCGTCGATGCCAGCGACATCGACGTGCTCTATTACGAGAAGCCCTATTTCGTCGTCCCCGCCGACGACCTCGCCGAGGAAGCGTTCATCGTGCTGCGCGAGGCGCTGCGGCGGACCAAGAAGGTTGGGCTGGGCCAGCTGGCGATGCGCGGGCGCGAATATGTCGTCAGCCTGAAGCCGTGCGGGCGCGGCATGGTGCTGGAGACGCTGCGCTACGCCGACGAGGTCAACAAGGCGCAGGGCTATTTCCGCGACATCCCCGACGAGAAGCCCGATCCCGAGCTGCTCGACCTGGCCGAGGCGCTGATCGAGAAGAAGAGCGGCGCCTTCGACCCGCAGGAGTTCCACGACCGCTACGTCGACGCGCTGCGTGGGCTGATCGAGCGCAAGCGCAAGGCGCACGGGCGCAAGATCATCGAGGACAAGGACGAGGGTGGCGGGCGCTCGGGCTCGAACGTGGTCGACCTCATGGCCGCGCTGAAGAAGTCGATGGAGGGCTCGCGCGGCGCGGCCAACGAGAACGCCGGCTCGGGTAGGGCCGCGGCGAAGCCGGCGACGAAGCGCGCGCCGGCGAAGAAGCCGGCGGCGCGCAAGCCGGCGGCGAAGAAGAGCGCGTGAGGGTCGCTCTCCTCCTCCGTCATCCCGGACCTGGTCCGGGATCCACTCGTCCGCGCGAGCATCTACTTCTGAATACGCAGCACGGTGGATCCCGGACAGAATCCGGGATGACACCGGTCGATGAGGCAATGGCGTCTTGCAGCGGCCACCCGCATGAGGATCAGGTCGAGTGACGAGGAAGAAGGTCGAAGGCGCCCCACCCGCCTCCCCTCCCTCATCCCCCGCCGACCCGCTCGCGCGCTACAACGCCAAGCGCGACTTCACCCGCACCGCCGAGCCTGCGGGCACGCTCGCACCCGGCAACGGCAACAGCTTCATGGTGCAGAAGCACGACGCGACGCGCCTCCACTGGGACTTCCGGCTCGAGATCGACGGCGTGCTCAAGAGCTGGGCGGTGACGCGCGGGCCGAGCCTCGACCCCGACGAGAAACGGCTCGCGGTTCGCACCGAGGACCATCCGCTCTCCTACGCCACGTTCGAGGGCACGATCCCCAGGGGCGAGTATGGCGGCGGCACGGTGATGCTGTGGGATCGCGGCACCTGGTCGCCGGTCGCGGGCAAGAGCGCGCGCGACCTCGACAAGGGCCATCTTCACTTCGTGCTCGACGGCGAGCGGATGAAGGGCGAGTGGCTGCTGATCCGGTTGCGCCCGCGCGGGAAGGAGAAGAACGAGAACTGGCTGCTGCGCAAGATCGACGACGCCTTCGCCGGCGGGACCGACACGCTGGTCGAGACCGCGCTGACCAGCGTCGCCACCGGCCGCACGATGCAGGAGATCGCCGAGGGCGCACCGCCGCATGAAGAGGCCGCCGCGGCGAGAGCGAAGCCTGCGAAGGCCAGGCCGTCCAAACGCGCGCGCAAGGCCGCCCTGCCCGCCTACGAGCCACCGCAGCTCTGCACCTTGGTCGATTCGGTGCCGGGCGGCAGCGACTGGATCCATGAGGTGAAGTACGACGGCTATCGCGCGCTCGTCGCGGTCGCCGGGGGACAGGCCAAGGTCTACACGCGCAACGGCCTGGACTGGACCGACAAGTTCGCCGGCATCGCGTCAGCCGCGGGCGCGCTCCCGGTCGGCAGCGCGCTGATCGACGGCGAGATCGTCGCCTTCAAGGACGGACGCCCGGACTTCTCGACGCTCAAGGACGCGATCAGCGGGGGCGGCGCGATGACGCTCTTCGCCTTCGACCTGCTCGAGCAGGACGGCGAGGACCTGCGCGGGCTCGCCAACGTCCAGCGCAAGGAGCGGCTGCGCGCTCTGGTCGGCGCGGGCGAGGAGCGGCTCCAGTTCGCCGAGCATGTCATTGGCGCAGGCGAGCGCCTGTTCGACACGATGTGCCGCGAGGGCTTCGAGGGCGTGGTCTCCAAGAAGGCCGACGCGCTCTATCGCGGCAAGCGCACCCAGGCGTGGCTCAAGGTGAAATGCACGCGCCGGCAGGAGTTCGTCGTGGTCGGCTGGACACCGTCGGACAAGCGCCACGGCTTTCGCTCGCTGTTGCTCGGCGTCAACGAGGGCGGCGAACTGCGCTACGCCGGCAAGGTCGGGACCGGCTTCTCGGGCGCGCTGATCGAGGAGCTGACCGCCCAACTCGAGAAACTCGAGCGAAAGACGCCGACCGTCGCGGCGCCCCGCGCGGCGGTACGCGGCGCGCGCTGGGTCAGCCCGAAGCTCGTGGCCGAGATCGCCTTCACCGAGACCACCCCCGAGGGCGTGCTGCGCCACCCGAGCTTCCTCGGCCTGCGCGGCGACAAGAAGGCCGCCGAGGTGGTGGTGGAGCGGCCCGCGCCGGCGCCGAAGGCCGCAGCGGCGCCGACCACCTCGATCAAGGTGTCGAGCCGCGACCGCGTCATCTTCCCGGAGAGCGAGGTGACCAAGGGCGATCTCGCCGATCATTATCTCGCCGTCGCCGGGATCATGCTCCCCTGGGTCGGGCACCGCCCGGTCAGCCTGGTGCGCTGTCCGCAGGGACGCGCCAAACACTGCTTCTTCCAGAAGCACGACGCCGGCTCGTTCGGCGACGCCGTGCACCAGGTGCCGATCCACGAGAAGGACGGCTCGACCGAGAATTACCTCTACGTCGACTCGGCGGACGGGCTCGTCGCCTGCGTCCAGATGGGGACGATCGAGTTCCACGGCTGGGGCTCGACCGTGGCGGCGCTGGAGCGACCCGACCGGATGGTGTTCGACCTCGACCCCGACGAGGATCTCGACTTTGCCGCCACCAAGCGCGCCGCCGAACATCTCAAGGAGCAGCTCGCCGAGCTCGGCCTGACGAGCTTCCCGCTGCTGTCGGGCGGCAAGGGCATCCATGTCGTGGTGCCGCTGACGCCCGCGGCGGAATGGCCCGCGGTGCGCGACTTCGCCGAGCGGTTCGCGCGCGCGCTGGCGCAGGCCGAGCCCGAGCGCTTCGTCGCCAACATGAGCAAGGCCAAGCGCAAGGGCCGGATCTTCATCGACTATCTGCGCAATCAGCGCGGCGCCACGGCGATCATGCCCTATGCCGCGCGCGCCCGCGCCGGGGCGCCGGTGGCCGCGCCGGTGTCCTGGACCGAGCTGCGCGACCTCGACACCGCGGCACGATGGCACGTCGGCGACGCCGCCGAGCTGATCGCGCGCGCCAACGGCCGCTCGCTCAAGGGCTGGGGCGTCGCGGATCAGGTGCTGCCCGAGGTGTGAGGGGGTGGGGACAAACTCTTCGCCGCTAGTGGAGAGGATCTTAGCGCCCGGCTGCCGCTATAATGGACGGATGCCGCTCCGCCGCCTCCGCGCCCCGACCCTCGTGACGCTCGCCGCTGCCCCGGTCGCGATCGGGTCGGTGCAGCTCTCCTGGATCGGCACCGCGCAGGACCGCCTGGCCGCCGACGCGGCGTTGCATGCGCTGAGCGACCGTCTCGCGGCCAGCGACAGCGCCACGCTCGTGCTCGACGGCTGGTGCGCCGAGCATCGCATGGCCGCCGATCCCACGATCAGAGCCGAGCGGATCCGCGCCGACGCGCGCCCCGCCCCGCCCGAGATCCGCGCCCTGCTCAAGGTATCCGCCGCCGAACGGCTCGGCTATCGGCACGTCCGGCTGCGTTGCGGCACGCACGTCCTCTCCGACGCGGACAATTGGTACGTCCCCGCGCGGCTCACGGCTGACATCAATCGCCAGCTCGACACCAGCGACACGCCGTTCGGCCGCGCCGCGCAGCCGCTGCAGTTCCGCCGTCACAGCTTGTCGAGCCGGCACCTCTGGCCGGCGTTTCCGCGGCGCCAGGAGAGGCGGGAGTCAGACCGCTGGCCGGAACGCGCCGGGATCGACGCGACGGAGATCGTGATCGAGAACCGCGCATTGCTGCTGCTGCCCGACGGCGCGCCGATCAGCGCTGTGGTGGAGCGCTATACCGGCGCGGTGCTCGCTTATCCCGCGCCGCCGGTCGCGCGCTGAATCATCGCGCCGCGGCTTTGCACTGCACCGCGGCATCGCCTAGGGTCGCCCCTGCCCGCGCACGGAGGACCGAGTGGCGACCCAGCCTGCCCTGTTCGATGCCGGGACCAACGCCCGCCGCTGGCTCGACGATTATGCCGGCGGCGCCGACGACGCGATGCGCGCGGGCGAGGCTACCGCAGCGCTGGCGATGCTCGAGGAGCTCGCCGCCGTCGCGGGCGATGATCTCGGCCACGCGCGCGAGCGGGTGCAGCGCCATGCCGCCGACATCGGCACTGGCTTCCGCATCATCGGCGAGGACAGCGAGCGCCCGTGGCCGGTCAGCCCGATCCCGCTGCTGATCGACGCCGACGAGTGGACCCGGATCGAGCGCGGCGTGGCCCAACGCGCCGACCTGCTCGAGACGATCCTCCAGGACCTGTACGGCGCGGCACAGCTGGTCGAGCGCGGCCACCTGCCCGCCACGCTCGTCACCGGCAGCCCCTATTTCCTCCGACCGCTCGTCGGCCTGACGCCTCCAGGCGGCTATCACCTCCGCTTCGTCGCGGTCGATCTCGGGCGCGGCCCCTCGGGGGAGTGGCGCGTGCTCGCCGACCAGCTGCGTGCGCCCACCGGCGCAGGCTATGCGCTGGAGAACCGGCTCGCGGTGAGCCGCACGCTCGGCGGATTGCAAGGGCGGCTCAACGTGCGCCGCCACGCCCCCTTCTTCGCTGCCTTCCGCGACGGGCTCGCCGCCGCGTGCCGCCGCAGCGACCCGCGGATCGGGCTGCTCACCCCCGGCCGCTACAATCCCAGCTATCCCGAGCAGGCGCATCTCGCACGCTACCTCGGGCTGCTGCTGGTCGAGGGGGACGATCTCGCCGCGCTCGAGGACCGGCTGTACGTGCGCACGATCGGCGGGCTCAAGCGCGTCGACGCGCTCTGGCGGCGGCTCGACCCGCGGCTGCTGGACCCGCTCGCGTTCGACTCGCACTCGCGCATCGGCGTGCCGGGGCTGATCGACGCCTGGGCCGCGGGCAATGTCGTGCTCGCCAACGCGCCCGGCGCGGGGGTGCTGGAGAGTGCAGCGTTCGGCGCCTTCCTGCCTCAGCTCGCCACCCGGCTAACCGGTGCGGACCTGATGCTGCCTAACATCGCCACTTGGTGGTGCGGCCAGGAACGCGAGGCGCAGCACGTCGCCGCCGAGCTGCCGTCGCTGCTGCTCTCCTCCGCCTTCGGCGCGCGCACGCTCGGCCTGCCCGGCGAGGCGGCAGTGGCAGGCGCCGACCTCTCCGAGGCGCAGCGTGCCGCGCTGCTGGAAGGGATGGCGGCGCGGCCGCAGGACTATGTCGGGCAGGAGATCGTCCGCCTCTCGACCATGCCCGTGGTGATCGCCGACCGGATGGAGCCGCGCCCCTTCACGCTGCGGGTCTTCGCCGCGCGCGACCGCGACGGGCGCTGGCAGGTGATGCCCGGCGGCTTCGCACGTATCGGCGCCCACCCGGATCCACGCGCGGCGGTCATGGGCGAGGGCAGCTGGTCCGCCGATGTCTGCGTTCATGGTAGCGATCCGGTCGCGCCGGTGTCGCTGCTGCCCGCGGTCGACACGCTCCACGTGCGCCGCAATCCGGGCACGCTGCCGAGCCGGGTCGCGGACAATTTCTTCTGGCTCGGCCGCTATCTCGAGCGCGGCGAGGCGATGCTCGCGGTGATCCGCGTGATGCTGGGCAACTCGATCGACGCAGACGCCGGCGCCGCGCTCGGCACCGCGACGGTTGGCAAATTGGTCAACGAGCTGGTCGGTGCGGGTGCCGCGCCGGCACCGCCATCGCTGCGCCGCGCCGACCTCACCCAGTTCGCGCGCACCGCGATGGAGGCGCGCGCCGACGGCTGGCAGTCGGTCGCCGCGATCAACGCGCACGCGCAGCGGATCGCGGGCGGCTCGCGCGACCGGCTCTCCGCCGACATGATCCGGCTGCTCGACGCGCCTTTCCCCACGCACCGCGGGCTGCTCGACCGCGCCGGCTCGCTCCAGCGCCGCTACGCCGCCATCGCGGGACTGTCGGCAGAGCATATGGGGCGAACCGCGGCGTGGCGCTTCCACGACCTCGGCCGGCGCATCGAGCGCGCGCAGGCGATCGCGCGCGCCGCGCGGGTGTTCGGCGCGACCGGTGCCTCGCTCGACGACCTCTCGACCCTGCTCGACCTCGGCGACAGTCAGATCAGCTACCGCCAGCGCTATCTCACCGGGATCGCGCGCGTGCCCGTGCTCGACCTGGTCGTGCTCGATCCCGGCAACCCGCGCGCGCTGATGTTCCAGGTCGAGGCGATCCGCGACCATCTCGCCCGGCTGCCGGTACTGGAGGACGACGGCATGGCCGAGGCGCAGCAGATCGAGGCGACCGAGCTGTACGCGATGGTCGCGCCCGAACAGGCCGCGACGCTGACCGGCGAGCTGCTGCTCGCGGTCGAGCAGCGGCTCGGGCGGCTGTCCGACGCGGTGGCGCGGCGCTACTTCCTGCAGGGCGCGGAGCCGCTGCGCGCGGGCGGGCTGACGCTGGCATGAGCGACGTGCTCACGCCCGCGCCGCTTCCCGCCGTCGCGGGACAGGTCATGCGCTACGACATCGTCCACGTCACCCGCTTCGACTATGGGAATGCCGTCAAGTTCGCGCGCTGCAACCTGCGGCTGCGCCCGATCGACTGGCCGGGGCAGCGCGTCGAGTCCTACGCGCTGACGGTCGCGCCGGCCGGGCGTGTCCAGCCGGCGCGTGCCGAGGCCGGGCTGGCGCATGTCGCGCGGCTGGTGATCGAGGAGCCGGTGCGCTCGCTGACGATCGAGAGCCGCGCGCGCGTGACGATCGATCGCGCCGTGCCCGTGCCGCAGGCGGACGACCCATCGCTCGCGGAGGTAGCGGCACTGGCGCGCGCCTCGAACGACCTCTCCGCGGCCGGGCCGGCGGCCTATCTCTTCCCGTCGCCGCTGATCCCGCTCGATCCCGCCATCGCCGATTATTGCCGCGCCGATCTCGCTCCCGGGCGCAACGCGCTGGACGCGGGAATCGCGCTGGCGCGGCGCATCCAGCGCGACTTCGTCTTCGATCCCGCCGCCACCTTGGTCGACACCCCGCCGCACGAGGCGTTCCGCCAACGCCGCGGCGTGTGCCAGGATTTCGCCCAGGTGATGATCACCGGGCTGCGCGCCGCCGGTCTGCCCGCCGCTTACGCCTCGGGCTATATCCGCACGCTGCCCCCGCCCGGACAGGAGCGGCTGGTCGGGGCCGACGCCACCCACGCCTGGGTGCTGCTGTGGTGCGGCCCCGCGCGCGGCTGGGTTGGGCTCGACCCCACCAACGGCATCTGGATGGCGAGCGACCATGTCGTGGTCGCGATCGGGCGCGACTATGCCGAGATCGCGCCGGTCGACGGTGTGGTGCTCGGCTCGGGCGCACAGGCGATGGAGGTCAACGTCGACGTCGCGCCGCTGGCCGGCTGAGCCCGCGGCTCAGCCGCGCCGCGCGATCGTCTCGATCGCATGGGCCGCGGCGCGACGCGCGCTGTCGGCCAACGCGGTCTCGCCCTCCGAGAAGCGCAGCCACAGCCGGCCGAGCGCGGCGAAGCCGAGCGTCCCCGCGATTCCTGCGACGCGATGCGCCATGTCCGCCAGTGCGGCCGGATCGCGCTCGTCGCGCGCGGCCACCAGCATCGCGCCGAAGCGCTCGACCAGCGCCGTCACCTCGGCGGCACCGAAGCTCGCCTCGAGCCGGTCGAGCGTCGCCCATGTGGCGTCGCGGTGCCAGTCCGCGAGCGCGCCGGCGAGCGCCTCGGGCATGGCCGCCGCCGACACCGCCGCGTCATAGCCGAGCGCGCGCCAATCGTGCCGGTCGATCCAGTCGTCCGGCGCGAGCGCGACCACGGGGAGGTACGGCACCTCGGCCAGCGCACGAACCCGCGCGGGCGCCGGTGCGCCGGGCGTGATCGCGACGAGCGCGGCGTCGGGCGGGCCGGCGTCGGCGCACGGACCGGCCGCCCCGTCGCAGAGCCGCCAGCCGGCGACGTGCAGCGTGGTCGCGGCGGGTCCGACGAGCATGAGACAGTGATTCTTCTTTATCCGCATCAAAGTTCCACCGTTCCGGTCGAAAAATCGCTCGACAGACCGGTCCCATCGCGAAACCTTCCTACCGGAAAAAAGATAAGCAAGTCGGTATGATGTCAGAGCAGGAGCAGAGATTAGGGGGTCGAGCCCTCGTCGCTGACGATCACCCGCTGACTCGCGAGGGGTTGTCGCTTGCCGCACGGGCGGCGCTGCCCGGCGTCTCGGTGGTCGCGGTGGGTACCGTGGGCGAGGCGAGCGAGGCCGCCGCGCGCGGACCGTTCCGCATGATCCTGCTCGACTTCCACCTGCCCGACGCGAACGGCTTCTCGGGCCTGCTGACCTTGCAGATGCACGCGCCGCGGACGCCGGTGGTGCTCGTCACCGCCAGCGAGGAGCCATCGCTGGTCGAGGCGGCGCGCGCGCTCGGCGCCGCCGGCTATCTGTTCAAGAGTCTGCCGCTCGACGCTTTGGCCGAGCGGCTGCGCCGGATCGACGCGGGCCAGACCGCCTTCCCACCGATCAACGGCGCCGCGCCCCAGCTCGGCGACCTTCGCGCGCGCATCGAGACGCTCTCGCCGGCGCAGCGCGGCGTGCTGATCGCGCTCGCCGACGGTCGCTCGAACAAGCAGCTCGCGCGCGACCTCGACGTCACCGAGGCCACGATCAAGGCGCATATGACCGCGATCTTCCGCAAGTTGGGCGTGACCAACCGCGCGCAGGCGATGCTGGCGGTACAGCCGCTGCTCGGCGCCGCACCGCGGTGACCGCGGTGGCGCGCCCCCGGCCGCCCTCGCGTCGACGCTTCCTGCTGGCCGCCGCGCTCGTCCCGCTGCTGATGACGGCTCTGATCGCGTGGACCGACGCGGAATATGCGCGCTCGCTGCGGTTGCAGGCGGCGGCGACCCGCTCATTCGACCGCGAGCGCGCGCAGGTGATGCTGCTCTCCGCGATGAAGGACGCCGAGACCGCGCAACGCGGCTACCTCCTCACCGGCGATCCCGCCTTCCTCAATCCCTATGCGCCCGCCCGCCGCCTCGCGTCGAGACTGCGCGCGATGGAGGGAGTCGCCGCACCCGAGGTGGCCGCGCTGATCGACAGCAAGTTCGCCGAGCTGGACCGCACGCTCGCGCTTTTCCGCGGCGGGAAGCACGCCGCGGCGCGTGCCGCGGTGGCCGACGGCGAGGGCCGCCGCGTCATGGACCGGCTGCGCGCCGCCCTCGCGCGCGCGGGCACCAGCGAGCGGGCGCTGACCGCCGAACGCCGCGCCGCCTTCGCGCGGCAGCGGGGCGAGCTCCGGCTGCTGCTGCTCGCCACCGGCGCCGTGCTGACGCTTGCGCTGGCGGTGACGCTGCGCTCGCTGTGGCGGTCGCGCTGCGAGGCCTATGATGCCGCGCTCGACGCCTATGAGAAGGGCGAGCGCAATGCCGCGATCCTGCGCGGCACCAGCGACGCGCTGCTGATCCTCAATCCCAGCGGCACGATCGAGATGATCAACGACGCCGCCAGCGCGCTGCTCGGCTACACGCCCGAGGAGCTGGAGCGGCGCGACGTCGTCACGGTGCTGCGCATCGCCGAGGGCAGCGGCGCCTTCCACCAGCGCATCGGGCTGCACGACGGTCGGCTCGATCGCCCCCTCCTCACCGACCGGGTCGCGCGCCACCGCGACGGCAGCGAGCGGCACGTCGACGTCGCTATCGGTGTGATGCGCGTGCCGAGCGGCGACCATCTCGTGCTGTCGCTGCGCGACGCCTCCGAGCGCACCCGGATCGAGCGCGCCAAGGACGAGTTGATCTCCACCATCGGGCACGAGCTGCGCACCCCGCTCACCTCGGTGGTGGGGTCGCTCGCGTTGCTGCGCGGCGGTGCCGCTATGGACCTGCCGCCCCAGGCGGCGCGGCTGGTCGACATCGCCGACAACAACGCGCGGCGCCTGATACGGCTGATCAACGATCTACTCGACATCGACCGGATCGAGTCCGGCCAGCTGGCGATGGCGCGCACGCCGCTCGACCTGCGCGAGGTGGTGGCGCGCGCCGCGCTCGACAGCGACGGCCTGGCGCGCAGCCGCGACGTGGTGCTCACCGACGCGTCCGCGAACGCCCCCGTGCCGGTCGAGGGCGACGCGGAGCGGCTGCTGCAGGTCGTCACGAACCTCGTCTCCAACGCGATCCACGCGTCCCCAGCGGGTGCCACGGTGACGATCGCGTCGCGGGTCGAGGCGGGGCGCGCGCTGATCGCCGTCGAGGATCGCGGCGAGGGCGTACCGGCGGCGGTGCGGCCGCGGCTGTTCGAGCGATTCGAGAGCGGCCGCGCCGCAACGCACGCGCCCGCCTCGGGGTTGGGGCTGGCGATCTCGCGCGAGATCGTCCGCCGCCACGACGGTACGATCTGGTTCGAGGACCGCGACGGCGGCGGTACGCGCTTCGCCTTCGCGCTGCCGTTACCTGGATCGGTGCTCGGAGGCACGCCCGCCTCCGACGCGCCGCTGCCGCTGCTGCTTCACCTCGATGACGACCCCGACGTCCGCGACACCGTCGCCGCGGCCCTCGTCGGGGTCGCACGCGTGCTGCCGGCGGCGAGCCTCGCCATGGCGCGCGCGCTGCTGCGCGGCGGCGCGCCGGACCTCGCATTGCTCGACATGCAGGTGGTCGACGGGCACGGGCCCGAACTCGCGCCCGAGCTGGTCGACGCGAACGGTGCGCCGGTGCCGGTGGTGATCTACTCGGGCCAAGCGGTACCGCCCGCGCTCGCCGCCCGCGCGACGGCGGTGCTCACCAAGGGGCGCCACGATCTGCCCGAGCTGGTCGCGACGGTGCGGCGGCTGCTCGCCGAGCGACGCGCGCCGGTCGACGCCTGATGCCGCTGCGCCTGCTCTTCGTCGACGACGACCCCGATATCCGCACCATCGTCGAGCTGGCGCTCGGGCTCGACCCGACGATCGCGCTGCGCGTCGCCGCCAGCGCGGGCGAGGCGTTGAACGCGCTCGCCGCGACGCAGCCCGACGCCGCGCTGCTCGACGTGTCGATGCCCGACATGGACGGGCCTGCGCTACTCGCCGCGCTGCACGACCGCAGCCCCGGTCTGCCGGTGATCTTCATGACCGCGCACGGGCGCGAGCGCGAGGTCGCGGCGCTGCGCGCGATCGGCGCGCGGGGCGTGATCGTCAAGCCGTTCGACCCGCTGTCGCTGTCGGCGCAGATCCGCGCGCTGCTCAGCGGCTGAGCGTCGCCTCCAATCGCGCGATCGCACCGGCGAGCTGGCGCACGCTGAGCGGGGCGGCGAACTCGATCGCGAACGCCTCGCCCCCGGTCCAGGCGAGCTTGCCGCGCACGACCAGCTCGGCATCGATCACCACCTCCATCGCGCTGCCGGCGTCGGCCGGGGGCGCACCCGCGACGCGCACCCCGCCGAGCCCGAGGTCGATCGCGCGATGCTCGGTGAGCCGCGCGTCGGTGACGAGCTCGACCGGGCCGTCGTAGCTGAACCGCGGGCTGCGCGGCGTCTCGGCCACCACGCGCAGCGTCTCCTCGCCGAGCGGCTCGTCGAAGCTCAGCCCTACCATCGCATCGCGGACCCAGCGCACCGTGGCGGCGCGCGCGATCAGCCCGCGCGTCTCGATCGTAACCGCGGTGCCGACGGCGGGCGGCGGATCGAGCTCGATACCCGCACCGCCCGGCCCGAGGTTGCGCACGGTGCAGACGTGCTGCCGTCCCGCGACCATCAGGCGCCCGAGCGCGTAGAGCGTGCGCTCGCGCGGGGTGGCGCGCTGCTCCTCGCCCGCGCGCGACGGCACCTGATCGGCCCCCTGGCTCATCCCGTCCTCCGTCATGCGCCAGCGCGCCGCGTGATTGGTCATCCTGCCCGCCCCAACAATGATCCGACGCTGTCGCGGTCGAACTTCAACCGCAGCGTCACATACGGCCCCCGCCGCGTGTAGCGATCCTGACCGAAGTCACGGTCACGATAGCCGCTGACGTTATAGCCCGCGCTGATCCACAGGTCACGTGCCGGCGACACGCCCAGGTTCGGTCCCGCGCTGAAGGCCATGGTGTGGCTGGAGATACCGTGCTGCACCGAGCCCTGCACGCCGAGATCGAAGCGGCGGCCGAGATCGCGGCGCAGCTCGACGCCGACCACCTGTGTGAGCCCGGTGTAATCGTCCGCCCCGAAGCTGCCGCGCACCCATTTGATGCCGTGGTACAGCGTCAGCTCGGTGCCGTGGCCCTCGCCCTCGGCGCCGCTGCGATAGTTGAGCGCGGCGTTGTTGATCGTGCGCAGCGTCGCCTGGAAGGCACCGCCGCCCGCACCGACGCCGAGCACGTTGCGGTCGGTGACACCCGCGTCGGCCTCGTCGTGGCGAAGCGAGAGCCGCTCCAGCAGCGACCAGCGCCCGTCGAGCGGACGCCACGCCAGCGCCACGTCGCCCGCGAGCGAGGTGGCCTTGGCGTCGGGCGACTGGGTCACGCTGTACCAGCGCAGCCCCGCCGCGAGCGTGCGCCCCTCGCCGAGGGAGCGCAGGGCGCTGCTGGTGAGCCCGAAACGATCGCCGGCGTCGCTGCCGCGATATTCGGCGCGACCGTTCCACGACCAGCGCCCCGCACGGTAGCTCGCGCCGAGCGTCACCGCGGCATAGTCCGCGCCGGTGCCATCCTGCGTGGCGGTGCCGGTCACGCCCGACTGGAAGGCATTGACGGTGGCGCCCTCGGGCAGGTGGCCGCGCAGCGTGCTGCTCGCGTCGAGCGTCGCGTCGACGATCCAGCGCGAGCCGAGCGGCAGCGACTGGCTGAGCCCATATTGCGCGAAGACGCGCTGCGCGTTCTCGCTGCCGACCGCCTGCTGGTTGAGCGTGCTCATCAGCTTGCCGCCCGTCCAGGGCGCGACGTCGAAGCCGAGCCGGGCGGTCTGCGCGGTGTAGCTGGCGCCCTCGGCGATCTCATAGCCGCCGATCAGCCGCACCGTCGGCGCGACGCGATAGGCGGCGCTCAGCTGATGGCGCACCGGGAAGTCGACGCTCGCCTTGTCGCCGCCGGGTGCCACCTGGGTCTGACCGGTGAGGGTCAGCTTGCCGTCGAGCACCGCCCGCGTGCCGCCGAGCGTCAGCAGCCGCGAGTCGCGCGCCTGGCCGTCGACCCCGCGATCGGAGGCGAGCTGCGCCCCGGCGAACAGCGCGCCCGTCTCGCGGCGCCACTCTAGCCGCGCGTCGAGCGCGCTGCGGCTTCCCGGCGCGTCAAGCTGGCGCTGGTACCAGCCGGTCGCGGTGAGCGACAGCGCGCCGCTGAGCTGGACGCGACCGTCGACGCCGAGCCGGCGCGCGCCGACGTCCACCACGTTCTGCTGCGACACGCCGAAGCCGCGATCCTGCTGGCGCGCGTAGACGAGCAGGTCGCCGCGCGCGCCGTGATGCTCGGCCTCGGCCAGCCAGGCGCGGCCGGCCCCGAACCCGCCGCGGCCCCCGGTCGCGGCCTCAGCGCGCAGCTCGGTCGCCGCGCCGGCATGCGCCTTGAGGTCGACTGCGACGAGGTCGGCGGTGGCCGTGGTCTCGTCGTGCAGCGCGGTGGCGCCGAGCTCGACCTTGCCGCTCGCCAGCCGCACCGCGCCGCGCGCGCCCGCCACCTTCTTGCGGCCGGTGCCATAGGTCTCATAATCGACCACGATCACCACCGGGTTGAGCGCGGCGTCGCGCGTCAGCACCGGCTCGCGGAAGCGGATCGTGCCCGCCGCGGCGTCGATGTCATAGTCGATGTGGCGCGTCATCTGCGTGGTCGCGACGATGCGGTCGGGGCGGAAGCGGTCGCGTACCTCGATCCGCAGCTTGTCGCTATTGGGCACGATGTCGCGCGCCATCAGCCGGTACGGTCCGCTGAGTCCGTTGCCCGCGATCTCGTCCCGCGCGTAGCGCTCGTCGGTGTGCGCGGCGAAGGCGCTGAACAGCAGCCGCTCGCCGTCATACTCGGCCTTCAGCCCATTGAGCGTGCGGCTGTAACGGCCGAGCCGGGTCTGCGTCAGCCCGGTCTCATAGTCGCCGAACAGCGCGTAGAACTCGCGCCGCTCCAGCCGCAGGTACAGCTTGCGATCGGTCGCGGCGTCATAGCCCTGGCGCGTGCCGTCGCCGTAGACGGTGTAGTAGCGGTCGGGGTCGATCGTGCCGAGCAGCCCGCGCGTCGGGTCGCGGCGGCGGTCGCTGTCGTAGGCGATCGTCGCCAGCCACGAACCCTTGATCCGCCCCTTGGCGTAGAGCGCGAGCTGGCCGTCGCGCACCGTGCCGCCGCGCACGCCGGCGGGCAGCGTGCCGCCGTGGCGGCGCAGCGTGTCATAGCCGAGCGTGCCGGCGCCGAAGCCGACGACGGTCCAGCTCCGCGCCGGCGCGGCGAGCCAGCCGGTGAGGTCGACGGTGCGGCGCGTGTCGCGGTCGGCGAGCTCCACGTGCGCGCGCACCGCGCCGCTCTGCATCGTCGGTTCGAGCGCGATGAAGGCATAGCCGTCGTCGCCGACCACCTGCGCGCTGTGCGTGCCGCCGTCGGCGACCCGGCGGCGCTCCTGCGCGATCGCGACCTCTTCGGCGACCGCATAGGGCGCGTCGACTCGCACGGTCAGCAGCGTCCCGGCGCGTACCGGGCGCCCGCTCGCGTCGGTGGCGCGCAGCGCGAGCAGCGGGCGGGCGAGCCCATCGGCGACCAGCCGGCTCTTCTCGGGAATCGCGACGACCTGCGCGGGCGCGC
Organism: Sphingomonas citri; assembly: GCF_019429485.1. Lineage (GTDB taxonomy): Bacteria > Pseudomonadota > Alphaproteobacteria > Sphingomonadales > Sphingomonadaceae > Sphingomonas > Sphingomonas citri. The sequence continues at coordinate 355,980 of NZ_JAHXZN010000002.1, forward strand.
CGGACGTGTGGACGGTGCGGGTCAGCGTCGCCGCGACCGCGCCGTCCGCGCCGAGCACGCGCGCGACGAGTTGATTATCCCCCGCACGCAGCGGCACACCGGACCAGCGCGCCACCGCGATGGTGCGGGTGGGGTCGAGGTCGGTGCCGTCGAACGCGAGCGGGTCGCTCGGCTCGCCGTTGATCGTCAGCGCGACGCGCTGGCCGGGCAGGTGCTTGATCGCGACGCGGACGGCGGGCGCGCGCGGGTTATGATCGGGCTCGGGGAACAGGAAGGCGATGCCCGGCGCCTCGCCGGCGAACCAGTCGCGCGCGGCGCCCGCCGCGGCGGCGTCGGCGAGCACCGGCACCGGCAGCGCGGCGGCCGCGGCGGCGGTGCGGCCGGTCGGGCGGAGCTGGAAATCGACTCGCTTCAGCAGCCCGCCCTCGCTCTCGACGAAGCGCGAGGTGGCGCTGCCGGCCTGACGGGTGTCGGCGTCGCACGCCACCGGCGCGTGGCTGGCGGGCACCGAGTCGCGGTCGAGCGCGACGACGTGGCGACCTGGGCGCACGCCCTCGAGATGGTACAGACCGTCCTTGTCCGTGACGACATAGGTGCCGTCCTCGAGCAGCAGCCGGATGCCGGGCACGCCGCGCCGCCCCGCCACCGGATCGCGGCAGTCGCCCTCGGTCACGCGACCGATGACGGTGAAGCCGTCCGAGAAGAGCAGCGGCCGGATCCGCACCGCCGCCGCGGCCTCGTTGCCGGTGACTCCCGCGCTGCCGCTGGCGAGCACGCGGTTGACCGTGTCGCCGGGCCTGGCGCCCGCAGCGATGGAGACGGTGTAGCGCAGCTCCGCGGTGGCATGCGCCGCGATCTCGGACACCGCGAAGGTGAGCTTTCGCCCGTCCGGCGCGAGCTCGGGCTCGGCGACCCCGCGGGTCGAGCCGCGCTGGTAGCGCAGCCCGGCGGGCAGAAGATCAGTGACCGAGACGGCCCGCGCCGCCTGCTCGCCGCGATTGGTGATGGTGACGCGATATTGCACCACGTCACCCGGCGACGCCTCGCGCGTCGAGGCGGTCTTGCTCAGCAGCAGGATGGTGTCGCCGGTGCGATCGAGCGGGATATCGGAGTAGAAGGGATCGGGCGTGGTGATCGTGAAGCCGGCGCCGAACGAGGCGGCGTTGATCATGTACGGCCGCCCCCCCGGGTCGAGCAGCCGCGCCAGCTCGCCCGGGTCGCGCGTCGACGGCGCGACATAATTGGCGGGCGGGACGATGCGCAGGTGGTAGGTGCCGGGCGCGACCAGCGGAAAGCGGTAGTTGCCGGTGGTGAAGCGATACTCGCGGCCGCTCGAATCATGCGCCGAGCCGCCGCTGATGACGGTCGCCGGATAGGCGCTGACGCCGTCGTCGCCGTAGACCTGCGCAAGATTGCCGTCGCCGTCGAGCAGCGTCACCTCGGCGCCGTCGACCAGCGCGCCGGTGGCCGAGTCGAACACGTAGCCCGCCGGGTCGACGAGCACCGACGCCTGCGATGCCATGCTCAGCGCGTTGCCCGCGTATGACATGCGCAGCCGCATGCCGCGATTGCGGGTCGGGTCGCAGGCGGCGAGCTCGGGCTGGGTGCCGCCGCCCGGCACGCCGCCGGCGAAGACGCCGGTGTTCGGCCCGGTCTCGAGCAGCGGCAGCTTGACGGTGCGCGTGTCGGTGGTGACGTCGATCCAGTCGGTCTCGCGCACCGCCGGATCGTGGTTGTCCGCGGCGGCGTCGAGCACGATGATCATCGGCTGCTTGGTGTCGATCGTGCGCAGCGGGGCCGCGCGCGCGAGATCTGCGGCCTCGATCGGCGCCGGGGTGAACGGCGCCGCGGCATCGGGGTCGCAGCGCATGCCGGTGAGCCGATAGCCGATCGGCAGCAGCCGAAAGCTCAGCGAGCTCGGCCGTCTTGTGCGGTCGACCGCGAGCGTGACGGTGTTTGAGTCGATCGTCGTGCGCGCGCTCGCGCCGCCGAAGCTGAGCCGCGCGGTGTTGCTCACCTGCGCGAGCTGGCCCTCCGCGCCGGTCGCCAGCGCGGCGAGCGCACACAGCGTCGCCGCCGCGAGCGTGCGCAGCGTGGCGAAGGCAGAGAGGGCGCGCGATGCGGGCATGCAGGGTCCCTGCCCGGCGCGCGGGGGCGCACCGGGATGGATGACGAGCGGGGCTGAGCGGGGCTTAGTCGATCGTCACCTTGAACGACGCCGCCACCGAGCCGCCGCCGCTGACGGTGCCGACATTGGCGACGACCTTCTTGGCGACGCCGTCGAACGAGGCGGTGACGCCATCGGTCTCGGTCGCGTCGTCGGAATCGTCGTCCTCGGTCGATCCGTTGACGACGCAGGCGATGCCGAGCGCGCCCGGCGTGCCGATCGAGATCGAGCCGGGCACATAGGTGGTGTGCGCGGGGACGACGTCGTTCAGCGTCACGCCGTTGGCGCTGGCGTTGAGCGTGGCGTTGCTGACGCGCAGGCAATATTCGACCGTGGCGCCGGGGATCGCCTTGGGATTGGCGGAGCCGAGCCCGTCCGCCAGCACGCGCGCCGATTTGGCGACGCTCAGCGCGACGTTGTTGATCGCGACGAAATAGCCCGAATAGGCGCGGCCCTGACCGTTGCGAGCGATGTCGCCGAGCAGCGCGCCGTCGCTGTCATCGTCGGCGAAGACGATGTCGACGGTGCCGTCGGCGCCGTTGAGATTGAGGTCGGTCGCGATCAGCGCGCTGCCCTGCGTCCCCGACTGGCCGCCCGCCGCGGCGACGACCCGGAGCGAGTCATAGGCATATTGCGCGCCCGCCTGGTTGGGGACGTTGCCGACGATGAAGACGGTGACCGAGGCGTCGGGGGCGAGCTCGTCGATCCACGTCTGCGTGTCGACGCCCGCGTCGTAGCGGCCGTTGCCGTTCGAATCGACATAGGCGCGCAGGCTGGTCAGATCGAAATTGTCGCTGCCGGGGAACAGCCCGAGCGAGATGTTCTGCTGATCGGGATCGAGCAGGAAGTCCTGCACGTCGTTGGTCAAATTGGTGACGCGGAAGGTCGTTACCGCATTCTGGTCGCCCAGATTGACCTGGGTCGGCCCGGTCTGCGCCGTGACGACGGTGAAGTTGACCTTCTTGTCGACCACGAACGAGGCGGTGGTCGAGGTGGTCGACTGGTTGGTGCCGTTGACCGAGTAGGTCACAGAGGCGGTGTTGTCGATCCGCGTGCCGGCGGTGGTCAGCTGCGCCGCCGCGGTCTGCGCCTGTGCCGCGCCGGCAAGGCCGGCGAGGGCTGTCCCCGCCAGCAGCACGGCCATGGCCCTTCTCACGAACATGTTGGGTCCTTCCTGTTAAACGTGGGTCGTCGGGATCACTTGAGCGCGGCCTGGAAGGCGAACTCGCCCTGCGCGCCGGGCGCGAGCGGGCGCGCGAGGCGCCAGCGCACATGGGTGACGTCGTCTGCCGCGGCGGCGCGGCGCGCGCCGTTCGCCGCCACGGTCAGCTGATCGAGCGCGCCATAGGCGCGGCCGTCGACCGACAGCTCGGGTACGGCCGAGCCCGGCAGCGGCGCGCGATAGGCGACCCCGCGCGGCACCGGATTGTCGAACACGATGTTGCTGAGCGGCTGCGTGCCGGTGTTGCGATAGGCCAGCACGAAGACGACCCGGTCGCCCGGCACCGCGCGCTTGGCTGGCACCAGGGCGACGCGCGTGGTGCCGTCGGCGGCGCGCTGCTTGCTCTCGACCAGCACCTTGGAGGTGACCTGGAGCGGGCCGGCGGGAGCTGCGGCGACGGTGGCGGGCGCGGCGAGCGCCGCACCGAGCAGCAGGAGCGGACGGATCATGCGGAGACTCCTCACAGGATGATGGCTTTGAAGCGGATGGTGCGGGTGGTGCCGGCGGGCATGTCGCCGAGCGCGACGCGAACGGTGCTGCCGTCGAGCTGCGCGACATCGCCGTCGGCCCCGTCGCTGAGCGGGCGGTCGTCGAGCGTCATGCTGCCGGCCACGAAGCGCGTGCCCTCGGGCACGACGTCGCTGACCTCGACCGCGGGGCAGGCGCGCGCGAAGCGGGCGACCAGCGTGTAGGTCACGATTGAGCCGACCATCGCGCGCGCGCTGCCGTCCGGCGCGACGACCGACTGCGCCTTGTCGAGCCGCGCCGCGGCGGTGTCGGCGGTGAGCCGGCTGGTGGCGCTCGCGCGCGCGCCATTGGTCCCCACCACCGCGTCGGTACCGGCGGGGCCGCCCGCAGGGAGCAGCGTCCCCGCGGCACCGCTGCCCGCGTGCGCCGTCGCCGTGGCGGCAACGGTCGCGCCGTTCGCGGCACCGGCGATCAGCACGAAGACGCGCGCGCTGGCACCCCCGGCGAGCGTCACCGTCGCCTCGCCCTGGTCGATCGCGGGATCGTAGCGGCCGTTGCCGTCGACGTCGGGCACGATCGCGGTGACGCTCGCCCCCAGGTCGACGGTGGCGGTGAGATCATAAGGCGCGGGCGCGTTGCCGCTGTTGGTGACGGTGAAGGCCACCGGGAGGGTCGCGGCCCCGGTCACCGCCACGCTGGCGGCGTCGGCGGCGAGCGCGACATCGACCAGCGCGTCGACCGCGACCGAGACCGTGTTGCTGTCGATCGCGCGCGGCGCGTCTCCGGCGACGATCAGCTGCGCGGTGTTGACGATGCGCGTGCCGGCGGGCGTGGCGGCGCGCGACGGTGCCGCGAGCGACAGCGCCGCCGCGATCACCGCCATCCCTGCCGTCCACCGTCCCGGCGTCATCGCCTTCACCCCGCGTCTCGCCCGATGTGGGCGTGCGAGAGTGATCAGCGGCCGATCTGGTTAAGCAGGTGCTAGCGACGTCGCTTCATTGCCGGCTGTTAAGACCGAAGTCGAACGGGCAGACCGCGCATTTTACATCGAACGCCGCACGGCCGGACCGATCGATCGATCGCGGCGCCTTGCCTCCATCGGGGGGCGGGTCCAGCATTACGGCGCATCGATGCGTCCGCGCGCGGGCGCGCATCCGGGGGGTAGAGAATGACCGAGGCGCCCGCGATCCTGGTCGGCTGGAAGCGCGACCGCACGCGCCACGGCTACGTGGTGACGCTGCAGCTGGCCCGCTCGGCGGAGGACGTGCGGCGGCAGGATTATGAGCGCGTCAGCCTGGCGGTGAACGAGCGCCAGCTGCGCTCGCTCACGCGCGACCTGGTCCGCGCGCTCGACGACCGCGGGCTCGATACCTTCCACCGCCCGACCGGCTGGCGTCGCTGGACCGCACTGCTGCGCAAGGGGGCGCCGAGGTAGCGAGAGGCGCGCCGCGCTCGCAGGTGAGGAGTGAACAGCAGGGAGCGTCGCCTTGACGCGAGCGAGCTCCCCTTCAGGACTCCGCCGCCAAACTTCGGGAAGGTTCCTTACCCTCCGTCATCCTGGACTTGTTCCGGTGACGTGAGAGGGACGGGGAAAACACATGCGCCGTCATCCCGTCCGAGGCTATTTCCCCGCCCCTGGCTCGGCAGCGTGAAGCGGCGCGTGGATGCGCGCGAAGGTGGCCGGCGGCAGCTTGCTCTCGGCGCGATCGTAGGTGAGCAGGCCGTTGATCTCGCCCTCGACGTCGGTGGTCTGGGTATAAACCGCCGCGCTCAGCCCCAGCTCGCGCGCCTGGCGGATCACCTCGTCGTACTTGCGCTGGTAACGCGCCTGATAATCGGCCTTGTCCTTGGCGGTCTGGTAGCCCCAGTTGTTGCGCGCCGGGAACCAGAGATGCCCCGGCACCGGCAGGCCGATCCCGCCGAACTCGCCGATTACGATCGCGCGATGCGTCTGATGCGTCGGCGCCTTGGGCACGTCCTCGTAGGTGTGGATGTCGTACAGGTCGGACCCGGCGTCACCGGTGTCGAGCCAGCCCGATACCTTGTTGACCAGCCGGCTGGGATCGAGCTCGTGGACCATCTTGGCGAGGCGCGTCGAGGCATATTGCCCCCAGCCCTCGTTGTTGACGACCCAGGTCACGATCGAGGGATGGTTGCGTAGGTCGCTGATCATCCGCGTGAGCTCATATTCGAACTCGTTGGTGGTCTCCTGCGGCATCAGCGCCTCGCCCTGCGACGACGGGCGGACGAACTGGTCGAGGCTCTCGTCCTCCTCGCCCGAGGGCATGTCCTGCCAGATCAGGATGCCCATGCGATCGGCCTCATAGTAATATTGCGCCGGCTCGACCTTGATGTGCTTGCGCAACATGTTGAAGCCCGAAGACTTGAGATAGTCGATCTCGAAGCGGATCGCCTCCTCCGACGGCGGGGTGAGCAGCCCGTCGGGCCACCAGCCCTGATCGAGCGTACCGTTCTGGAAGAGCGGCTTGTTGTTGAGCATCATCACCGGCTGGCCGGGCACCTTGCCCGCGCCGATCGAGCTCTTGCGCATCGCGAAATAGCCGTCGACCGTGTCGCGCGCGCCGCCCTGCACCGCGGCGGTGCGATACAGCGCCGCCTCCTGCGCGGTGAGGATCGAGTCACCGCGCTGGCGATGCGGGCTGTTGTCCGGCCCGGTGTAGGGGCTGCGCACCTTAACCAGCTCGACCTTGAGATCGTAGAGGAAGGGATCGTCGGGCGACCACAGATGCGCGTCGGGGATCGCCAGCGTGGCGGGGCGGTTGCCGCGCACCAGCGTGGTCGCGACGGTGCGGCCCTTCTGCGAGGCGGTGATTCGCACCGCGTCGTCGTCCGCCGCGCTGCGGTTGAGCGCGACGTCGACCGAGAGCGTGCCGCGGTCGATATCCGGCGTGATCTTCATGTCCTCGACATGGAGCGCGGGGACGGGCTCGAGCCATACCGTCTGCCAGATGCCGGTGACGGGCGTGTACCAGATGCTGTTGGGCTTGAGCACCTGCTTGCCGCGCGGCTGCGCGCCGGTGGAGGTCGGGTCGGTGACCTGCACCACCAGTTCGTTGTCGCCGGACTTCAGGTAATCGGTGACGTCGAGGCTGAACGCGTCCGACCCGCCGCGGTGCGTGCCGACCAGGCTGCCGTTGACCATGATGCTCGCCTCATAGTCGACCGCGCCGAAGTGGAGCAGCACGCGCTGCCCCTGCCAGTCGGCGGGCACCGCGAAGCTGCGCTTGTACCACAGCCGATCGTCGGGCGTGACCGAGCGCGCCACGCCCGAGAGGCGCGATTCCACCGCGAAGGGGACGAGGATCTTGCCGTCCATCGCCGCGGGCTGCGGCGCCGCCTTGGGGCGCACCGCATAGTCCCATTGACCGTTGAGGTTGAGCCACTTGGTCCGCTTCATCTGCGGGCGCGGGTAGCTGCGCCAGGCATTGTCCGGGGTGACGGCGCGGCCCCAGCGCGTGACGAGATCGCTGGTGTAGATCTTGCCGGCCGGCGTGGCGGGGGCGGTCTGCGCCGCCGCGAGCGGACAGGTCGCCGCGCCAGCGAGCGCCGCGACGATGATGGCCAGCTTGCTCATGTCTCTCTCCCTGCGAGGCGTTCCGCCCGTCTTGTCAGCGAGATGGCACAGGCAGTCCGATAAAGGAAAGAGTATTGTCAGATTATTCTACGTTCCCACCAGCGTCGCGTGCCGCGGCATCTGCGCCACCTCGCGCCGCACCAGCTGCGCCCATAGCGAGAGAAACTCACGCGCCTCGTCGAGCGGCTCGGCGGCGGCGAGCGGGTGATGGCCGTTCGGCAGCACCCCCTGCCCGATCAGCACCTGCACCCACGCCACCTCGGTGAACAAGTCGTCCTGCTCGCGCAGCACCACGCCCTGCTCGCGCCACAGCGCCAGCTTTGCCGCGAGCGTCTCGGGCAGCGGCAGCTCGCGGCAGTCGCGCCAGAACGCGCCGTCGCGCCGGTTGGCATGATAGTGGAGCACGAGGAAGTCGCGGATCCGCTCCCACTCGGTCGCGCTCTGGCGGTTGAAGGCGTCGCGCGTCGCCGGCCCCGCGGCCGCACCGGGCAGCAGCGCGATCAGCCGCGCGATCGCCGACTGGACGAGGTGGAGGCTGGTCGACTCGAGCGGCTCCATGAAGCCCGCCGCCAGCCCGATCGCGACGACATTGCCGCACCACGGCTCGCGCCGCCGCCCGGTGGTGAAGCGGATCGCGCGCGGCGCTGCCTCGGTGCCGCCGTCGAGCCCGGCGCGCAGTACCTGCTCGGCCGCGGCGTCATCGAGGTGCGCGCTGCTGTAGACGATGCCGTTGCCGGTGCGGTGACGCAGCGGGATGCGCCACTGCCAGCCGGCGTCGTGCGCGGTGGCGCGCGTGTAGGGGATCGGCGGCGCGACGCGTGTGCAGGGCAGCGCGAGCGCGCGGTCGCACGGCAGGTGGCGTGACCAGTCGTCGTACGGCACCGCCATCGCGCCGCCGATCAGCAGCGCGGCGAAGCCGGTGCAGTCGACGAACAGCTCGCCCTCGACGCGCCGGTCGCCGTCGAGCCGCAATGCCGTGAGCGCCTCGTCCGCGCGCTCGACACCGAGGATGCGCCCCTCGACTCGCTCCGCCCCGCGCGCCTCGGCGAAGCGGCGCAGCAGCGCGGCGTAGAGCGCGGCGTCGAAGTGGAAGGCGTAGGGCATCTCGGGCAGCAGCGCGGCGGTGCGCGCGCGGCCGAGCTGCATCCGCCCCTCGCGCGCGGCGACCTCGTTGAGCGAATGGTCGCCGAGCGGCGCCACCGTCCCCGCCGCCCGCGCTCGCAGCCAGCGCTGGTGAAACGGTACCAGACCCGAATCGCGCCCGACGTCGCCGAAAGCGTGGAGGTAGCGCTCGCCCGGCGCGCCCCAGCCGGCGAACTCGATGCCCAGCTTGTACGTGCCCTCGGCGGCATCGAGGAAGGCGCGTTCGTCGAGGCCGAGCGCCTGGTTGAAGGTGCGGATCTGCGGGATCGTCGCCTCGCCGACGCCGACGGTGCCGATCGCCTCGGACTCGACCAGCCGCACGTGCCAGCCGGGGCCGAGCAGGTGCGAGAAAGCCGCGGCGCACATCCACCCCGCGCTGCCGCCGCCGGCGATGACGATGGTGCGCATGCGTAGCTCCCCGCGGCCGGATCGGCCGCGACGATGGTGATCGGTCAGCGCGCCCGGGGCAAGACGCGGCTGGTTCGACCAACGGCGCGGCCGCGCCGGGATCGCCGCGAGCACGTTGCCTTCAGGATGGTTCAGACGTCAGAAGCTGAGCCCCACGCGAATCCCGCCGAAGCGTCGGAAGTCGCGCGGCAGCAGCGCCGCGGTGGCGACCTGGCCGCCGAAGTTGTTCGCGTTGTTGACAAGTGACGTATAATGCCGCTGGTCGAAGACGTTGTCGACGAAGACGGCGGCGTCCCAGTGGCGATCCGCGTCGCGCAGCCCCAGACTGATGTTGGCGATGTGATAGGCGCGCTGCCACAGCTCAGGATCGCGCGGCGCGTACGACATCGCGCCCTGATATTGCCACGCCGCCTGCATCACTGCGCGATAATGCTGGCCGAGCTCGGGTGCATATTCGGCGGACGCGTCGAGCCGCCAGGTCGGCGCCTGCGGCAGACGCTCGCCCGACAAGTCCTGCCGCGCCGGCGAACCGACACAGCCCTGCGCGACCGTCTGCAGCGGGAAGCAGGGCGCGGAGGAGAAGGAGAGATAGCGGGCGCGCAGGTAGGTGGCGTTGGCGGCGAGGGTGAGATCGCCGGTCGGCCGTGCCGCGCTCTCCACCTCCACGCCGCGCGTGACCAGTCGGCCGACATTGGTCAGGCGATTGCGATAGCTGCCGTCCGCATAGAATTCGACCGTCTGCGCCTGCAGGTCGCGGTAATGCGTGCCGAAGAAGGTGAGGTTGGTGGTGAGGCGCCGATCGAACCACTGGCTGCGAACGCCGATCTCCTTGTCGCGCGACCGTTCCGGGCGGATCGGTCCGCCATCGGCCCGTTTCTGGTCGAAGCCGGTGGTGAGGTCATAGGCCTGGCCCTTGTAGCCGGTCGCATAGGTGGTGAAGAGCATGAGGTCGCGCGTCGCCTGATAGGTCAGGCCGAGCCGGTAGGTCGCCGCGTCGTCGCTGTCATGGCCGGCGTAATGGTGCGTGGCCTGCGGGTCACGCTGGGCGACGAGCAGGTCGTCGAACGTGTAGCGGACGCGCTCGTTCTGGACGCGACCGCCGACGGTAGCGGTGAGCGAGGGCACGAATTCCCAGTCCAGCTGCCCGAAACCGGCGATCTGGCGCGAGCCGGCGGTCGCGTGGAGATGGGAGAGAGCGAAGCCCGGGCCGCGCTCGAACGGTCGCTCGAAGCGGGTGTCGGCATAATAGAGGCCGAGCGCGTAGCGGAAGGCGGAGTCGCCGGGCGAGAGGATCCGCACCTCCTGCGTGAACAGTCGCGACCCGAAGCGCCCGATCTCGCGCGCGTTGCCCAGGGGCGCGGACGAGGCGGTATCGTCGAAGTCGAGATAATCGTAGAGCTTGAAACGATCATAGTTGGTCAGGCTCAGGAAATTGAGCTTGCCGAGATCCCATTCGCTGCGCAGCAAAGCGCCGCTGCCGTGATAGTCGGTGCCCGATCGGGCGTTGTACGCGACCGACTGGTTATCGGCTCCGGCCTCGACCCCGGGTAGGACCACCGCCGGGGTGAGCGCGGGATCGCTGCGCAGTCGAGCCGCGGGATCCAGGCGGACGAAGGGTCGGCCGAAGGCCGTGCTGCCCTCGGCATGATTGCCGGAGAGCGTGAAGGTGAGGTCCGGTGTCGCGCGCCAGCGCAGCTTGCCGCGGGTCGTGATCGTGTCGCGCCCGCCGATGCGCTTGCCCCTGACGGTGTCGCGGAGGTTGCCGTCCCAGTGCGTGAAGCCGCCGGTGACGACATAGCCCAGCGTGTCGGTCAGCGGTCCGGTGATGCTGAGCTGCTCGGCGAACTCGTGATCATCGGTGAGGCGCGCGTTGGCGCGGACGTGCAGGTCGTTCGTCGGCTGCGTCGTCATGATCTTGATAAGGCCCGCCGAGGCCGCCTTGCCGTAGAGCGTGCTCTGCGGCCCCCGCAGCACTTCGATCATCGCGACGTCGGGTAGATCGCCGATGGCACGCGCGAGAAAGGCGACCGGCGCGCCGTCCACCGTGACGGCGACGCTCGACTCCACGCCGATCGCATAGGCGAAGGTGCCGACGCCGCGGATCGAGACGTTGGTGTTGACCGGCTGGTTGGCGGGACGGACGACGAGCGAGGGCATCACCCGCTCCAGTTCCTGGAAATGGTGGACACCCTGCGCTTCCAGCTGCGCGGGATTGACGACCTGGACCGCCAGCGGCACGTCCTGGATGTTCTCGAAGCGCTTCTGCGCCGTGGTGGTGACGACGACCTCGCCGTCCGGTCCCTCGGTGACGATGCCCGGAAGGGGGGCTTGGCTCGATGCCTGGGCGTGCGCCTGGCCGATGCTCAGCGCGGTCGCGGCGACGGCGATCAGATATTGGCCGGCGCTCGAAACCCTGATGTGCATGTGCCCTCCCCTGATCGCGTGCGGACCTGAGAGCTTTGTAGAGGTTCGACGCGCGCGCCCGTCGAAGGAGGACGCTTTTATCGAGCGCGCGAGGCCGCGACGGCGAGCGGCGATCGGCGTGTGGACGAAGCACCGTGCGCCCCGAGCGGATCAAGCCTTACCGGTCTCGACCCCCCGGCGCGGCGCGGGCGATCGGCGGGCGGCCCGTCACATCGCCTTCAGCGCCTCCGCGTGGCGTGCCACCATTGCCGCATTGCGCGCCGCTGCCGCCTTCAGCGCCGCCGCGCCGCCACCCGCGGCATAGGCCTGGTGCAGCGACAGCGCGCGCGCGTGCGCGGCGCGCTGCTGCGCGACATAGGTGGCGTCGCGTGCCAGGCCGGTCTCGGCCCGCAGCTCAGCGATCAGCTCGGTCTGGAGCGGGCTGATCGCCGTCGCGGGCACGCGCACCCTGGCGCGCGCCGCCGCCGCGCGCAGCGTCGCGCTGCCACGCGCGTGATCGGCCAGCATCATGCGGGCGAACTCGCGCACCTTCGCGTCGGTGGTGGACTCGAGCACCATCTGGCTCGCCGCGCGTTCGTACAGGTCGGCCGCGCCCGCCGCCTCGAGGTAGCGCGCGGCCGACATCGCCTGCGCTCCCGCGGGAGCGGCCGTAACCGCAGCGGCTATCGTCAACAGCCCGGCGGTCAAGCGCATCGTCCCTCTCCTCACAGGCCGAACGCCGACTTGAGCCGCGCCACCGCGTAGAGCTCGGCGTCATAGGCGCCGCGCACCAGCCGGCCCATGCCGAAGAACTCGTGGGTCACCCCGTTGTACGTCCGCTGCTGCACGCTCACGCCGGCGCCGCGCAGCGCCTGGGCGAGCGTCTCACCGTCGGAGCGCAGCGGGTCGATCTGAGCGTTGACGATCGTCACCGGCGGCAGGCCGCGCAGGTCGGCCTTCACCAGGTTGAGCCGCGGGTCGGCGGCGTCTCCGGCGTTCGCGCCATGATAATGCGCGAACCAGCCGAGCATGGCGGTGTCGAGTGGAGTCGCGCCCGCGGAGTCGCGCCGGGACGGCAGCGCGGGGTCGCTGTTGGCGATCGGGTAGATCGCGAGCACGTGCGCCGGCCGCGCCAGCGCATGGTCGCGCGCGGAGATCGCGGTGTTGAGCGCGAGATTGCCGCCCGCGCCCTCGCCCGCCAGCGCCACGCGCGCCGGGTCCGCCCCCCAGGCGGCGGCGTGCTGCACCGCCCAGCCATAGGCCGCGGCGGCGTCGTCGTGCTGCGCCGGGAAGCGGAACTCGGGCGCGCGGCGATATTCGACCGAGACCACGATCGCATTGAGCTGCTTGGCGAGCAGCCGCGGAGTCGCGTCATAGGCGGTGAGATCCGCCAGCACCCAGCCGCCGCCGTGATAATAGACCAGCAGCGGCAGCGGCGCGCCCGTTCCCGCCGCCGCACCCGGCCGGTAGAGGCGTGCATATTGCATGGGGTCGGTGCCGTAGGCGAGGTCCTGCGTCGTCACCGTCGCGTCGGGCGCGACCGACATGCCCGACTTTCGGATCGCGGCATTGTACGCGTCCGCCGCCGTGGGCTCGAGCCGCGCCTCGACCGGTGTTAGCGTCGCGATCGGTCGAGCGCCGAGCAGCGGCAACTGCTCCAGCACGCCTCGCATGTCGTCCGCAACGGCTGGCGCTGGCCCGGCCGCGGTGGGCGGGGGAGGCGGCGCATCGTTGAGCGCGGCCGGCGATTGTGCCGCCGCGCCGACACCCCATGCCAGCGCGGCCGCCGCGGCCGCACACCATCCCCGTCGCATCCCTGCCCCCTCACGCTCACTCGCGCCGCAGCGCCTCAACCCCTGTATTCGCCGGCCCGTTCCGGCCGTGAAACGCGACCCAGGTCAATAATCGCGCGACACCCGCACGTTGGCACTTTGCCGCCCCAGCGTCGAGATCGACGACAGCAGCGACAGCCAGCGCGTCACCTGAAACTCGACCCGCGTCGCCGAATAGCCGGCGCCGTCGGTGATGATCTCGGCGTAAATGCGGCGTGTCACATATTTGCCCGCCGCGATCGACGTGCCCTGACCGGTCTGCGGGTCGGCGGGCAGGATGCGCAGCCGGTCCAGCCCGGCGGCGCGGCGCACCGCGTTGATCGGGTTGAGCCCGCCGCCGCCGTCCTGCAGCGCCGCCACCGCGGCCGCCAGCTGGAGCGCCTCGGGCGCGGAGAGGTTGGTGATCGAGGTGCCGAACAGCAGCCGCGACAGCAGCTCGTCCTGCGGCAGCGCGGGCGTGCTGGTGAAGCTGATCTCGGGCTTGAGCGCGACGCCGGTGACCCGGATCGTCGCGTTGAGCCCGGTGGTGTTGGCGCTCGCCTCGATGTCGAGGGCGGGGTTGGCGGGCACCTCGCCGGCGAAGCGGATGATCCCGCGCGACAGCTCGAACTCGCGCCCGGCGAACTCATAGTCGCCGCGCACCAGATCGGCGCGGCCGGTCAGCGCCGGGTCGGTCGGCGTGCCCGCGATCTGTACCTGCGCGGTCCACTCGCTCGACAGGCCGAGACCGGTGACCATCAGTCCGTTGCGCGCACGCGCGCGGACGTCGAGCCGCCACGGTGCCGCCACCTCGTCGTCGGCATTGTCGCCGCCGGGCACGTTGATCTCGCGCACCGCGACCTGCGGCAGCGCGCTCGCGACCGTGGCCTGGCCGAACTTGTAGCGGCTGGTGTCGAGCCGCACGTCCCCGCCGATCACGCCGCCATCGCCGTCGGAGCGGAAGGTGATCGGCCCGGTGACGGTCGCGCCGATGTCGTCGCGGTCGATCAGCACGGCGTGATCGGCGTCGACGCGCAGGTCAAGCGCGACGCCGGTCGAGCGCAGGTCGAACCAGCCGCCGCCCGACACCTTGCCGCCGCGGGCGGTGTCCCCGGTGAAGCGGTCGAGCTGGAGCCGGGAGCCGCTGAAGCGCCCGCTCGCCGCGACGTTGGTGATCGAGGTGCCGGTGGTCGCGCTCTGTATCCGCGCGCCGGCGGCGCGAACCACGCCGCGCAGCTGCGGCGCCTGGGTGGTGCCGGAGACGTCGGCGGCGAAGGCGACCGGGCCGGTCAGGTCGAACAGCTCGATCCGGGTGAGCCGCCACAAGGTATCGGCCGGGCCGCTGTAGCGCACCTGCGCGAACAGCCCGGCGCGCGACAGCCGCTCGACCAGGCTGCCGCTGCCGAGCGGCTTGAGCTGCGCCTGCGCGCGACCGACGATCTTGCCCGCCGACTGCATCACCACACGAGCGCCGGCATGATCGGGCGCGAGCACCGCCGCCAGCCCCATGTCGACCGGCGTGGACGAGGTCACCAGCCCCGATCGGGTCAGCCCGCGCACGGTGAGGTCGGCGCGCCCGGTCGGCGCCGCGCCCGCGCGGGCGTCGAGCCGCAGCGAGCCGCTCGCGCTGCCGCCGAGCCCGAGTCCGCTATAGCCTATGTCGAGCACTGCCAGCGGCAGGTTGGCGAGCGTGGCGCGGACGCTCGTGTCGTCGTCGCCCAGCCGGCCCGACACCTCGGCCGAGCCGCCCGCGAAGCTCAGCCTGGTCGGCGCGAGCGTCCAGGCGTCGCCGTCGCGGCGCAGCACCGCGGGCGTGTCGAGCCGGATCGGGCGCTGGCCGATGCTGCCGCTGGCGCGCACGGTATAGCCGTCGGGCGTCACCGCGGTGACGGTCTGGACGCGGAAGCCGACCCCGCGCGAGCCAGCGATCGCGGCGCGGATCTCGCCGGTCTCCCCCGCCAGCGCGACCGTGCCGTCGAAGCGCGACACCGAGAGCGCGCCGTGGCGCAGCCCCGCGCCGCGCGCGGTGGCGTCCAGCTTGGTGCCGGCGGGATCGAGCAGCGCGGTGAACTGAAGCCGCGCCACGCGCACGGAGGCGAAGGCACCGATGCGGGCGTTGCGCGCCTGGAGTTCCGCGGCGATGCGCTGGACCTCGCCGACGGGCGCGAGGTCCAGCGCGCCGCTCCAGCCGCCGCCGTTCACGTTCAGGCGCCCGCGGAAGCCGCCGTCGACGATGTCGAGCGCGCCGGTCGCGCGCGTGCCGCTGACGTCGAGCCGCTCGACGAGGATGCGCGACTGGCCATCGCCCGGCGGCAGCACGATCTGTCCCGCGCCCGCGAAGTCGCCGAGCCGCGATCCGCCCGCGGCGGTGAAGGCGAAGCCCTGCGCGGTGGGATCGAGGTGCGCGCGCACCGCGGCGAGCCCCAGCGTCGCGTTGGGGTGCGCGAAGACGAGATCGAGCGTCGGCCGCTCGATCCTGCCGTCCAGACGCAGCGTCACGGGGCCGTAGGTGCCCTGCGTCCCCGCGCCCTCGAAGAAGAAGGTGCCGTCGCGGCGACGATAGCCGTTCCCCGCGAACCGCAGCGTCGGCGCGGTGAGCACCAGCCGGGTGAAGTGGAGGATCCCGTCCGGGGTGCGCTCCAGCTCGGTCTCGATTCGCGGAAGGCCGCCGGTGAGCGAGCGGAAGAAAGCGTTGTCGAGCCGCAGCACGCGCGCGGTGCCGCGCCCGACCACGCGCGTGCCGTGACCGTTCGGCCCCGGCACCGCCTGGAGTCGCGAGTCGACCTGCACCAGCCCGATACCGGGGATGAGATAGCGCCCGAGCCCGCCGCTCAGCGCGACGTCATAGCGCCCGGTACGCAGGTCGAGCCGGAGCCCGATCTCGCCGGCGAGCTGGTCCGAGTGCAGCCGCAGCCGGTCGCCGGCGACCTGGGTGGCGGTGACCTTGAGCAGGCCGTCGACGCTGAGGTTGCGCAGGATGCCGCCGGCGACGTCGCCGACGCCGGTGACGCGCGCCGCGGTGAAGCGCGCCGGCACCAGCACCGGGGTCTTCGACCATCGCCCGCGCCCCGCCGCGCGCGCCTGCTCGAAGCCGGTATCGTCGAACGCGAAGCGGTCGGCGGAGAGGCGATAGTCGAAGGAGAAGGTCCGGAAATTGCCGTCGAGGATGGCGCGCAGTCGCATGTCGCGCGCGGTCATGTTGCGGAACAGCGCCGCCGGGCGCAGCAGCCGTGCGCTGACGCGCACGTTGCGGAACGCGCTGGCGGCGAGGTCGACCATCCCCTCGACTTGGGCGGCGATCGCGGGTGAGCGCAGCGCCAGCGCGCCGTCGAGGCGGCGGTCGGCGAAGGTGGCATGCCCATCGACCGCGACGCGCGGTGCGGTGAGCGACTGGAGCTTGCCGCCGGTCACCGCGCTCGGCGCCACCGTGCCGATCAGCCGGTAGCGCCCGTCGCGATTGGCGAGCGCGAGGTCGATCACGCGCGCCGCGCCGGCCTGCGCCACCGCCCGCCCGTCCCAGCGGTGCCAGTCGCCGTCCCCCGCGACGTCGAGCGCGAGCGCGCGGTTGAGCCCGGTCAGCTTCGCCAGCACGCCGCGCGCGGTGCCGCGCGCGCGCGCCTCCAGGTCGAAGCGGCCCGCGTCGGGGCGCGAGTCGAGCCGCAGGTCGAGCGAGTCGCTGCCCTGCACCAGCGCGGCAAGGTCGACCAAGGCGTGCCCGTCGCGGATGTCGGCGCGCCCGCGCAACCGGCCGTAGCGCACCACGCCGGTGACCCGCGGCGCCACGATCAGCCGGTCGACCGCGAGCCGCCGGATGGCGATGTCGAACCTGGGCAGCAGCGGCCCGCTGCGGCCGGTGTCGCGCGGCTCGGGCAGCTTGGCGAGCGTCGCGCTGGCGATATCGAGCGAGGTGATGTCGAGGCGATTGTGCCACCAGGCGAGCGGCGACCAGTCGAGCCGCGCGCGCGGCACGGTCAGCACGAGCCCCTTGGGATCGTACAGCCGGACGTCGACCAGCTCGGCGCGCCCGTACAGCGAGCCCTCGATCCGTCCGATGCGGAAGCGCAGTCCGTTGTCGGGGCGCAGCGCGTTGACCCGGTCGGCGACGAAGCGGTGCCCCACGCCGGTGTCGAGCACGAACACGACGAGCAGCGCCAGCGCGACCAGCCCCGCCAGCGCCAGCCCGAGATAGCGCAGCACGCGGCTCAAAAGGCCTGCCCCAGCGAGACGTAGACCGCGAGCCGGCTGTCGCCCTTCTGCGGGTTGATCGGGGTGCCGAGATCGACGCGGATCGGCCCGAAGTTCGAGTAATAGCGCACCCCGATCCCGGCGCCGTAGCGGAAGCCGGTGAGGTCGGGCAGCCCGCCGGTGTAGATGTTGCCACCGTCGAAGAAGGGCACCACGCCGAAATTGCCGAACGCCCTGATCCGCGCCTCGAGCGCGAACTCGGCCAGGCTGCGCCCGCCGATCGGATCGTTGTTGGGGTCGCGCGGACCGATCGACTGAAAGCCGTAGCCGCGCACCGAGGCGCCGCCGCCGGCGTAGAAGCGCCGCGACGGCGCGATCTGGTCGCGCGGCGCGCCCAGGATCGTCCCCGCGCGCACGCGGCCCGCCAGCACCGTCCCCTTGGTGACCGGCTGGTACGCGCTCGCGTCGAGCTGGACCCGCGTGTAGCCGAAGGCGCGGTTCTGCAGCGACAGCTCGGGGCTCACCCGCCCGGCGAGGCGGAAGCCGCGCGTCGGGTTGAGCAGGTCGTCCGACCCGTCATAGCCCAGGCTGGTCGGCAGCGCGCCGATCAGGAAGGTGCGGCGGCGCGGCTCGCCGGTGGAGAGGATCACGTCGCGCTCGTCCGAGGCGACCAGCTCGGCGCCGAGCGACCAGGTCCAGGTCTTCTGGAAGAAGATATTGGTCTGCCGCTCCAACGCCGCGGACAACGACAGCGTGTTGGCCTCATAGGCGTCGCGCAGCAGGTGCGCCGCGGCGAACTGCGCGGTGAGCACACGATCGCGCGCGTGGAAATTGTTGCGGCGGAAGGTGACCTGGCCGAGCTGCTCGCGCGTGCCGGCGACGCCGCGCAGCGTCACCGCCCCCTCGGGTGGGAACAGGTTGCGGTGGGTCCAGCTCACCTCCGAGCGCGCGCCCTCGCCGGTGCCATAGCCGAGCTCGACCGCGACGGTGCGCGGCGGCGCCGGCTCGAGCCGCACCGCCACGTCGACCACCGACGGGTCGTCGGCCGCGACCGCGCGCACGTCCGCGGTGGAGACGAGCCCGGTCTGCACCAAGGCGCGGCGCAGGTCGTCGAGCTGCGACGCCTCGTACGAGTCGCCGCTCTTGAAGCGCGCTATATCGGCGACGTGCGCGGCGTCGAACACGCGATTGTCGGGGTTGGCGGTGATACGCCCGAACCGCCGCGCGGTGCCCGGCGTTACCTCGACCGACACGGTCGCGCTCTGCGCGGCGCGGTCGACCACCACCTGCGGGTCGCCGATCCGCGCGAAGGCGAAGCCCTCCTCCCCCGCGCGCGTGCGCAGGTTGGCCTCGGCCGCGGCGATGGCGTCGCTGTTGACCGGGTCCTCGGGGCGGACCGCGAAGGCGTCGCGAAGCGTCTGCGCCTTCGCGCCCGCGGCCTCGACGCCCGCGAGCGTCACGCCGGCGAAGCGGTAGAGCGTGCCCGGCGTCGCCACCAGCACCACCACGGGGCGCTTCTCGGCGCGCTCGAAGCGTGTCGCCACCGCGGCATCGTAGAAGCCCTCGCCCTTCAGCAGGGTGAGCAGCAGCTCGGCGTCCTGCCGCGCGCGGCGGTCGAGCTGCGCCGGATTGGCTTCCTTCCCCTCGTTGCCGGCGAGCACCGACAGTTCCTGGAAGCGCTGGCGCAGCAGCGGCGTGCCCGCGGCGTCGAGCCCGTCGATGCGCCAGGCGTAGCGCGTGGTGGCGCCGATCTGCGCGCGCTCGGCCACCGGCGCGGCGGGGGCGGCGCTGAGATCGGGCCAGTCGACGCCGATGTCGGGCAAGGCCGCGAGCGGTGCGGTCGGGTCGACGTCGTCGAGCGCACCGGCGCCGGTGTCGGTCTGAGATGGAGACGGCGACGCGGCCGCCGGCGCCTGCTGGGCGCGCGCCGGTACAGCTCCTGTCATCACGCCGACCACGGCGCAGACCAGCGCGCCGCGCCGCCCCACGTCCGGCCTCATCCGCTCCGTCTAGCCGCCGCAGGTGGAGAGAAGAAGGGGGGAAAACCGACCGATCGCGGCCGGGATCGCGCGTCCGGCACGGTCGGTCGCGGCTGGCGTGCGCGGCGAGGGCGTGGCAGAGCGCGTCGATGCCCCCTTCCCGCTCCCCGCTCGCCGGCGGTTTCCCCATCGCCGCCCTGATCCTTGGCGGCACGATCCTCGGTCTGATGGCCGGCGAGCCGACGATCGGCTTCCTCGTCGGCTTGGCGCTGGGCGTCGCGATCGCTCTGTGGGTCTGGTGGCGCGACCGCTAGGCGACCACCTCGACCTACCCGCCGTGTTCCTGCGCTAGCGCGAGCAGAAGCGGGACCGCGCCTCTCGGTTGCACCGAGCTAGCCGAAATAGCGATATCGCGCCGGAAAGTACGCGGTCGTAACGAAAACGTCGCGAAAACGTCGCGGCGTTTACATCGAGCCCCCCTAGCGGCCCGCGCCGAGACGGCACTCATGCCGCTTTGGGGGTAATCGATCATGCTATCCTATGTCGGCCTGCTGCGGGCGTCGGCCGCGCTCGTCACCATCGCCGCGCTATCCGGGACCGCGAGCGCACAGACCGTTGCGCCGGCCGCTGCCGCCACGCAGGCGAGCGACTCCGCCGCCGACCAACCCGGCGAGGACATTGTCGTCAACGGCACCTATGCGCGCAGCATCGACGCCGCGGTCGAGACCAAACGCCGCGCCGCCTACGGCGTCGACTCGATCAGCTCGACGGACATCGGCAAGTTCCCGACGCAGAACGTCGCCGAGGCGCTCCAGCTGATCCCGGGCGTGGCGATCACGCGCCCGCGCGGCGAGGGGCTGTACGTCAGCGTCCGCGGGCTCGGGCCGCAGTTCCAGAACACGCTGATGAACGGGCGCACCGTCGCGCTCAACGACCTCATCGAGAACGGCGGCGCCAACGGACGCCAGTTCCGCTTCGAGATGCTGCCGGCCGAGTTCACCTCGCGCATCGACGTGGTGAAGACGCCCACCGCCGACATGAGCGAGGGCGCATTGGGCGGCAACATCGACGTGACCACCTTCCGCCCGCTCGAGGTCGGCAACAAGACCACGCTCAACCTGCGCGGCACCTACACCACGCAGGCCGAGAAGGTGCGCCCCAACGCGACGTTGCTGACCAGCGCTACCACCGACGACGGCACCTTCGGTCTGCTGGCGGGGGCGCAATATTGGGCCAAATCGGTGCGCAACGACCGCTTCATGGGGTTCGGGTGGATCGCGGACCGCTATGCCACCACCGCGACCGGAGGCCTGCCCAAGGGGCTCTACTCGCCGACGCGCACGCGGCCGACGGTCGAGACCGAGGATCGCGAGCGCGTGTCGGGGATGATCTCGGCGCAGTGGCGTCCGTCCGCCGAGCTGGAGACCGTCGTGGACGTGGTCGCGACCCGGCTCGACGTCGCCTACGACGAGTTCGGCCTCGACATCTATCCGGACGACGGCAAGGGCACCTACAATCCCTCGGGGTCGTCGATCGTCCCCGGCTCGGTCGTCACCGACGGCGACACGATCACCAGGGCGACGATCAACAACGTCCGCTTCATGGCGTCGCGCGAATATAGCCTCAACCGCCACGACCTGCTGACGGTCGGGCTCAAGCAGCGCTGGAACCCCGATCGCTGGCATCTGTCGGCCGACGTCAACTGGTCGGCGGCGCACAGCTATCACCCCGACTATCGCGAGGGCACGGTGCGCAGCCGCGCGATCTTCATCGCCCCGCTCAGCTATGACGCGACCGGCGGCTACAAGGTACTGCCCAGCCTCACCACGCCGGTCGACGCCACCGACCCGGCGAACTACAGCCTCTACACCTTCAACATCGCGCCCAAGGACAGCAAGGACTGGGATCTCTACACGCGCGCCGACGTCGCGCGCGACCTCGACGGCTTCGTCTCCAAGCTGGCCGCGGGCGGGGAGTATCACCGGCGCCGACGCGACTATTTCCGCCGCGACTTCCTGGTCAACCCGCCCGCCGGCACGCCGCTGAGCGTGCTCGGCAGCGGCGCCTATGAGCAGCTGCCGTTCGACGACTTCCTCAAGGGCGTCCCCGGCAACGCGCCGCGCACCTTCCTCGTGCCGGTGACGAGCGCCTATCTCGACGCCTTCTTCACGCCCGCGGTGGAGAATTCGGCACTGACGCTGGCGGACCGGCGCTCGAGCTTCACCGTCACCGAGCGGATCGCGGGCGGCTATATCCGCGCCGACTATCAGTTCCCGGTCGGCGCGGTGGCGGTGAGCGGCAACGTCGGCGTGCGCTACGTCCACACCGACCAGGTCGCGAGCGGCACGCTGACCGCGGGCTCGGTCGCGACGCCGGCGAGCTTCCCGAAAACCTTCAACAACTGGCTGCCCAGCTTCAACCTGCGCGCCGATCTCACCACCAAGCTGGTCGGCCGCCTCGCCGCCAGCCGCGTGCTGACGCGCCCCAACGTCACCGACGTCGCGCCGCGTATTACCGTCTCGACCGACGCGGCGACCGCGAGCGGTGGCAACCCGCAGCTCGTCCCGTTCCTGGCGACGCAGTTCGACGGTTCGCTCGAGTGGTATTTCGCGCCCTCGGGGCTGCTGTCGGGCGCTGTCTTCTACAAGGCGCTGGACAATTACATCACGCAGAACAACGTCCAGTTTGAAATACCGGGACGCGGCAACGTCAATCTCTCCACGCAGATCAACGGCGGCGACGCCAAGGTCTACGGCGCCGAGTTCGCCTACAGCCAGGTGTTCACCTTCCTGCCCAAGCCGCTCGACGGGCTCGGCGTGCAGGCCTCGTACACGCACACCTCGGTGCAGGCGGACTATAAGGCGGGCGACCGCGAGATCCGCGACCAGCTGCTCGGCCTGTCGAAAAACAGCTTCAACCTGGTCGGCTTCTACGACATGGGGCCGGTGTCGACGCGGCTCTCCTACGTATGGCGCGACCGCTATCTCAACGGCACCGGCAGCACGGTGCAGGCGCCGAGCTATGTCGCACCGTTCGGCTCGCTCGACGGCAACTTCTCGGTCAAGGTGGCGTCGCAGCTGACGCTCAGCCTGGAGGGGATCAACCTCGCCGGTGCGCGGCAGAACACGTACAACGACAAGGAGCTGCGCTTCGGCGAGGTCAATTACTACGGGCGCACGATCCTGTTCGGCGCGCGCGCGGAGTTCTGAGCGTCAGGCTCCTCCCCGCTCGCGGGGAGGGGACCGCCGCGAAGCGGCGGTGGAGGGGGGCTCCGCAGGCGCTGCGTCTGGTGGAGAGCCCCCTCACCACCCGGCTTTGCCGGGCGGTCCCCCTCCCCGTGCCCGGGAGGATCTTGGGTCAGAACCGATAGGTCAGCCCGACGTAATAATCGGTGCCGTAGCGCTGGTAACGCCGCACCTGGCGCGGGTCGCCATTGGTGTACTGGTAGAAGGCCTGATCGGTCAGGTTCTTCGCCTGCGCCAGGATGGCCAGGCCCTGGAGCGGACCGCTCTGGAATTCATAGCCGATCTGCGCGTCGAGGATGCCCTCCGCCTTGGCGGTGTTCAGCTCCGGCGTCGCCGACAGGCCGCGCACCTCGGCGAGGAAGCTCGAGCGGTAGCGATAGGTCGTGCGCGCCTGGAAGCCCCATTTCTCGAAATAGGCGGTGCCGTTCAGCACCCACTTCGACAGGCCCGGCACCGTCTGCGTGTCCGCCGGCGCGCTGTCGTAACGCACCGCCGAGCTGGTGTAGCTGCCGCTGCCGAACAGGCCGAAGCCGTCGAGCGAGCGCGTCAGCATACGCAGCGGCAGCGACAGCGTCGCCTCGGCACCGAGGATCTCGCCGCGGCCCGAGTTCGCGGGCAGCTTGAACAGGCCGTTCTGCGCATTCTGCGCGCGCACGATCGCCTGCTGCTCGGGCGTGAGAGAGCTGAGCAGCGGCGAGAAGTCGTAGAGCACGTTGTTGTTCGGATCGACATAGTCGGTCAGCCGCTTGTAATAGCCGGTCAGCGCGACATAGCCGCCGCCCGGGAAGTACTTCTCGAACGACATGTCGATGTTGGTAGATTTGTACGGGCGCAGCTGGAAGTTGCCGCCGTCCGACGAGAAGGGGCTGTTGAGCGGGTCTGAGCCGCGCCCGACGTTGCCCGGCGTGATCGCGACGTTCTGCGAGATCCGCTCCTGGTCGAGCCGCGGGCGCACCATCGTCTGCGACGCGCCCATCTTGACGAAGCCGCTCGGGATCAGCTCGACCGACAGCGTCGCGCTCGGCAGCACGTTGGTGTATTTCGCGCCGCCCGACACCTCGGACAGCGTCACCGCGCCGGCGTTGAGCCCGGCGATGCGACCGTCCGAGCTCTGGTCGGTGTGCACCACCTGGACGCCGAGCGAGCCCTTCATCGCCTTGCCGCCGGCGGTGCCGTCGAACACCAATTTGGCATAGCCGGTCGCCACCTTCTCCTTCACGCCCCACACCTTGGCGAGGCTCTCCGGGCGGTTGTCGAACACCGGGGTGAGCAGGTCGAGCACGCCGCGCGAGTCGAGCGCGAGGATGTTGGGCACGCCGATGAAGCCGAGCGAGACCGGATCGAGCACCACGTCGCTCGGCACCGCGATCGAGGTTGTGGTGCCGCTGGCGACGGTGCAGCCGGTGCCCATGCCCGACGGGCAGTAGAAATAGGAAGTGTACTGCGCCTTCTTCTCGCGCTGCGAGTAATTGGCGCCGACCTCCCAGCCGCGGATCACGCCCAGGTCGGCGAAGTCGCCGGCCAGGCTGGCGCGCAGCGACTTGAGATCGTCGCTGAACTTGGGCCGGTTCTGGAAGCCCGCCTGCACCACCGCGGTGGTGCCGTTATAGCCCCAGCCGCCCGGGTCGGTGATGCGGATCACGTCGGTGTTGGTATAGTCGAGCGTCGGCACGATCGAGTAGATGCCGCTGTTCTGGCGCGTGATCGTGATCGTGTCGCGCTGACCGGTCCCGCCATAGCCGGTGCCGGAATAGGTCTCGATCAGCTCGTCCTGGCGGTTGGCGTGCGACCAGCTCGCGTCGACGTTGAGGTGGATCGAGTCCGACAGCTTGAGATCGTTGTTCCAGCCGAACGAATACATGTCGGCGCGGCGCTCGTTGAGGTCGTTGCGCTGCACGGTGTACTGGGGCGAGAAGGTCGCGGTCTGGACGTAGCCGTCCTGCACCGTCACCGAGCCGGGATTGGGCGCGACGTTGTATCCGAGCGGGAACTCGATCCCGCGCAGGTGCTGCGTCTCCTCGAAGTGGGTGTAGAGCGCGTCGAAGGTCGAGTGGAACGAGTCGCTCGGCTGCCACTCGATCGTGCCGACGCCACCATAGCGCTTGAGCAGGTTGGACTGGACATAGGGCTTGGCGCCGCCGAGCAGGCACGGGTTGCCGGCCGCGTCGCAGTTGACGTTGCGGTCGTTGAGCCCCGGATAGCCCCAGGCCTCGTACTTGTCGTAGTTGGTCGGCGACTCCTGCGCGGCGAGGCCGATCGAGATGCCGAGCGTGTCGCCCGCAAACTTGTCGACGAAGGTGGCGGTGGCGCGATAGCCGTAGCGCTGGCCGTCCGGGTTGCGCTTGCCGATGCCGTTCATCTGGCCGCGCGCCGAGACGACGAACAGCCGCTCCTTCTGGTCGAGCGGGCGCAGCATGCGCAGGTCCACCGTGCCCGACACGCCGGCCGCGATCAGCGACGCGTCTGCCGACTTGTAGACGTTGACGTTGCTGAAGAACTCCGAGGGGTACTGGTCGAACTCGACGCCGCGATTGTCGCCGGTGGTGACCTGCTCCCGGCCGTTGAGCAGCGTGGTCGAGAAATCGGGGCCGAGGCCGCGGATCGACAGGCTCTGGTCGCGGCCCTCGACGCGCTGCGCGGTGACGCCCGGCAGACGCGCGAGCGAGTCGGCGACCGACACGTCGGGCAGCTTGCCGATGTCCTCGGCCGAGACCGAGTCGACGATGATGGTCGAGTTGCGCTTGATCTCGGCCGACTTAGCGAGGCTGGCGCGGATGCCGGTGACGACGATCTCGTCCGCGCCCGCGTCGGTCGCGGTGGGATCGGGGTTGGCGTTGGCGTCGGGCGTGGGATCGGCCGGCGGCGCGGGCTGGTCGACCGTCGCCTTGGCGGTCGGGTTGGCGGTGGGCGCGTTCGCCTGCGGCGGCGCCTCCTGCGCCTGCGCGGCGGCGGCGACGAGCAGCAGCGCCCCGGCGAGCGCACCGCCGCTTGCGTGCGAGACGAGGCGCGTGCGCGCCGACGATATGGATGACGAGCGGTCCAAGACGATCCTCCCCTGTCCCGGCGGCCGCGTTGGTGCGACCGTGCCTGGGTTGATGCCGCCGATTAGGCCCGCGCCGGACCGCGTCACAAGAAAGCCACATACGTATTCAGCCGCCTCGGGGCGGGCTGTGGCGCGTCGGACACAGCGGCTCAGTCGAAGCGGCGGATCCAGTTCAACGTCACCTCGGCGCCGTGCGTCTCCATGGTGAACGGCGTGCGAATGACGTCGTGTCGATACTCTTCGAACCGTATCGGTCGAATGAGACGAGCGACACGGCGATAGCCGCGCGGAACGCCACCGTTCGCCGCGTCGCCCAGCGATGGCAGCGCAGCGGCGCGAACGATGACGACGCTGTCTTGATCGATCATCGCCATCTCGGGGGTGAGCGACGCTGCTATCGCCGCGGTACCGCCGAGCGCAGCGACATTGGTTGATCCCAAGATCGTCAGCCAGTTGGACGACCGCGGTCGCCGATGCGCACTAGTGAGGCGGACTTCACTGAAATAAGCGCCGACCGCATCATACTCCAGTGCCGGGTAATTTAGCAGCCAGGGGTACTGATAGGGTTCGTCCATCTCGGTGCCGGGAACAGATAAGGCGCCCAGACCCGCGGTCCCATGAACGACAGCGAGCAGCGACGACCAGCGCGCGATCATCGCGATGAACCGAGCGGGATCGGCGAAAACGATGTTGGGTGGGAAATGAACTTTGATGTTCGAGAGCCGCGCGCCGGCAGATCCATCACTCGCCAGCAAGATGAAGCGATACAAAGCGGGGTCGTCGTGCTCGGCGCGTTTGTAGCGCTTCACGGACAGGTAGAAGCTCGGTTCGATGAGGCGCCTCTGCTCGCGATAGGGCGGCGGCAGACCACCGTCGCGCCACCGTCGCGGCCAGCCGCCGTCGCCCAGATCGTAGTGAGTTACCCCGTCGGGACACAGGCTGAGATACTCCTCCAGACAGGCGAGGGCGGCGCGCCGCTTGTCAACGTCGCAGCCGCATTCGAAGTAGAGCGATGCCATGATGCCGACGCGGGAGACGATGCGATGCCGCGGGATCTTGCGCCACTTGCCATCCGCGGCGAACACCTGCCGGTGACCGAGATGGATGCCGATGCCGCGGCACTCTATGTCATCCGCAGCGCACCGCAGATCGGTCGGGAAGAGCACCGGCGGCCTCGCTGTTCACGCGTCACCCATGATTATAGGCGTACGGAGCGCACGACGACTCTTGCGCGTGGCGGAACGCGGCGGGGGCGCGCGACGTTGGCGCGCTTCAGCCGACGGAGACTGTCATGACCCGTGCCCTGCCCCGCGCCGCCTTCCTCGCCGCCCTCCCGCTCGCACTCGCGCTCGGCGCCTGCGGCAAGGGCGACCAGACGATCACGGTCGACGAGAACAACAATGTCGTCGCCAACGAGAGCCAGGCCAACGGCCTCACCGCCTCGGGTGCGGCGGGCGACGTGATGGCGACGGACAATGCCATGAGCGGCAACGGCATGATGATGGAGAACAGCGACACGCTCGGCGACCTGTCGAACGGCACGATGTCGGGCACTAAGTAGGAAGAACAGGCGGGCGACGATGCGCCCGCCGCGTGTTTGAAGCGTTCAGTTTCTGAGCGGAAGCCGGCGTCGCTGGGCGGACGTGGCGATGTTCGCAAATCCTCCCCTGCAAGGGGAGGTGGCAGCCCGTAGGGCTGACGGAGGGGTGACCCGGCCGGCGCAGGTCTCTGGTCTAACGACTGGCGACACCCCTCCGTCGTGCTTAGCGCGCCACCTCCCTTGCAGGGGAGGCTCAAAAGCCAGCCTTCCTACCTACTTTCCCGCCTCCCACGCGCGCTGGCCGCCGATCCATGTCTCCAGCACCTTGGTCTGGCGCAGCTCCGACGCGCCCGCGAGCATCGGGTCGCGGTCGAGGATCAGGAAGTCGGCGCGCTGGCCGGGTGCCAGCACCCCAAAGCGATCCTCCGCGAAACCGGCGTAGCTCGCGCCGCCGGTATAGGCCCACCACGCCTGCTCGCGGGTCACAGCCTGCTCGGGGTGCCAGCCGCCGATGGGCTCGCCGTTCGCATCGGTGCGCGTGAACGCCGCCGCCCAGCCGGCCCAGGGATCGGGCCGCTCGACCGGCACGTCCGAGCCGAACGCCAGCTTGGCACCGCTGTCGAGCAAGGACTTCCACGCATAGGCGCCCGCCAGCCGCGCCGGGCCGAGCCGCGCCTCCGCCATCAGCCGGTCGCTGGTCTGATGCGTCGGCTGCATCGAGGCGATGATGCCGTAGCGCCCGAACGACTTGAAGTCGGCGGGATCGACCACCTGCGCGTGCTCGATCCGCCAGCGCCGGTCGCCAGTGTAGGTCTGCGACAGCTCGGCGATCGAGTCGATCACCTGCGTATCGGCGCGGTCGCCGATGGCGTGCACCGCCACCTGGTAGCGGTCCATCGCGGCGCGGCTCATGATGTTCTGCAGCTGGTCGTCGCTGAGGAAGCCGAGCCCGCGCTGCCCCGGCGCGTCGGCGTAATCGGCCTTGAGCCACGCCCCGCGCGAGCCGAGCGCGCCGTCGGCGTAGAGCTTGACCCCCTCCAGCCGCAGCCGGTCGTCGTACAGCCACGGGGTCGGCCCGGTGCCGCCGATCGTCACCGCGGTGTCGATGCCGAGCGCGTAGGACATGATCCGCACGCGCAGCGCGCCGGTGTCGCCCATGCGGCGATAGGTCATCCAGTCGTCGAGGCTCGTCCCCATGTCCGCGATCGCGGTGACACCGTAGCCGAGCAGGATCTGCTGCGCCTTGAGGAAGGCGGCGGTGCGGTCCTTCGGGCTGACCTTCGGGATCACCTTCTCCATCAGGTCGGTGGCGCGATCGACGAGGGTGCCGAGCGGCTTCTCGAGCCGCCCGCCCGCCGGGTTGGGCGTCGCGGCCGTGACGCCGGCGGCCTTGAGCGCGGCCGAGTTGGCCCATATCGCGTGGCCGTCGGCGCGCGTCATCACCACCGGCCGGTCGGCCACCGCGGCGTCGAGGTCGGCAGCGGTGGGAAAGCGGCCGAGCCCCCACACCTCCTGGTTCCAGCCGCGGCCGACGATCCATGGCCGCTCCGGGTTCTCGCGCGCATAAGCGGCGATCTTGGCCTTGGCGTCGTCGAGCGTGCGCGTGTCGGAGAGATCGAGCGTCAGCGCGGCGATGCCGAGCTGGACGACATGGCCGTGCGCGTCGATCATGCCGGGGACGAGCACGCGCCCCTTCATATCGGCGCGCCAGTCGTAGCGTGGGCCGGGGTTCTTCTTGGTCGGCTTGGGCGGCTGCTCGTCGGGCGCGATCAGCCGGACCACCTTGCCCTGCGCGTCGATCACCATCGCCTTGAAGCGGACGACTCGCTGGTCGCGGTCGAGCGTGAGGCCGGTGACATTGTCGATCAGCGCGTCGGCCGCGGCCCCGCTCGCCGAGACGAGCAGGCAGGTCGCGACGGCGGTGCCGAGCAGGCGCGGGAGCAAGCGGCGGTTCATGCGCTCGCCATATGATCGCGCGCGGTCTTTGGCGAGGGTGCGATGCATCGGGTGTGGAGTGGGTTGGCGATCGGCGCGGTGCTGCTGGCCGCCCCCGCGCGGACGGAGAAGGCCGCCGATTACACGTTCGTTTATGTCGCGCCATCCGCGGCGACGCGCCTGTCCAGCCTGCGCCAGTGGCTCGAGCAGGACCGCGCTCGCTTCCGGCGGACGGCGGCGACAGAAGCGGCCGCGGATCGCGTCGAGGCGGCAAAGGACGGGCATCCGTTTCACCAGCACGAGGCAACGCGGGCGTGGAAGGTGGTGACCGAGACGCCGCTGCTGCTCAGCCTCTCCGCCGAGACCTATCGCTACACCGGCGGCGCGCACGGCGGCACCGCGATCGACTCGCTGGTGTGGGAGAAGGTGCGGTCGCGGCGGCTGGACCCGCGCGCGCTGTTCGTGTCGGCGGACGCGCTCCAACGCGCGCTCGGCGCGCGCTGGTGCGCTTGGCTGCCGCGCGAGCGCGCGCGTCGGCTCCAGGTGGACGAGGTCGACGATCCCGTTTTCCCCTGCCCCAAGATCGCCGAGCTGACGCTGCTGCTCGGCTCGACCGACCGGCGCGCGATCGACCGGGTCGGGCTGATCGCCGGGCAATATGTCGCCGGCGCCTATGTGGAGGGCATGTACGAGATGACCGTGCCGGTCACGCCCGAGCTGCTCGCCGCAGTGCGGCCCGAGTGGCGCAGGGCGTTTCGCGTCGGGCAATGACCGTGCCGCCTGACCGTGCTCCGGCGGACGCGCAGCCCAGGGCCGCGGGCGCGACGCCGGTGACGCTGGATTCCTGCCTCCGCAGGAACACGAGAGAGGGTATCTTAGTGGCCCGCGGCCTCACCCGCCCTTCCGGCAATCCTCCGCCGTCACCGTGTAGCTCGTCTGCTCGCCCGGCCTGACGTCGCCGCGCAGCACCTCGCGACCGCTGCGGCACAGCAGCCGCACCATGCCGTCGAACGCCGGGCGCGTCGCCCAATAGCCGCGCGCGAACGCGTGCAGCGGCCGACGTCTCGCGCCGAGCCCGTCCTCCAGCACCGCCCCCGCGATCAGCGCGCGCGGGTCGTACACCACCACGAAGCCGCGGGTGGCCAAGTCGATCGCGCTCACCGCCACGCCCGCGACGATCACCAGCAGCGCGATGCGGAGCGAGAAGAAGTAGCGCTGCACCGGGGACCAATGCGCGTCGGCGCGGGGGTGTTCCTCTATCCTCGATCATGGGCTAGCACGGCGCGATGGCCAGCCTTCCCGTGTCCGATCCCGCCCTGCCCGTCTCGATCGACGACGTCCGCGTCGCCCATGCGCGCATCGCGCCCTCGATCGTGCGCACGCCGACGCTGATCAGCCGCACGCTCTCGGAGCTGACCGGCGCGACCGTCTATCTCAAGTTCGAGAACCTCCAGTTCACCGCGGCCTATAAGGAGCGCGGCGCGCTCAACACCTTGCTCCAGCTGTCCGACGAAGCGCGCGCCAAGGGCGTGATCGCGGCCTCGGCGGGCAATCACGCGCAAGGGTTGGCCTATCACGCCAACCGGCTCGGTGTGCCCGCGACGATCGTGATGCCGCGCAACACGCCGACGGTGAAGGTCACCCAGACGCAGGCGCACCGCGCCGACGTGATCCTGGAAGGCGATACCTTCGACGCCGCCTACGCGCACGCGCGACTGCTGGAATCGGAGCGTGGCTTCACCTTCGTTCACCCGTTCGACGATCCGCGCATCATCGCCGGCCAGGGTACGGTGGCGGTCGAGATGCTAGAGGATCACCCCGACATCGACACGTTGGTGGTGCCGATCGGCGGCGGCGGGCTGATCTCGGGCATGGCGACGGTGGCGCGCGCCGCGGCGCGCCCGATCGAGGTGGTCGGCGTCCAGGCCGAGCTCTACCCCTCGATGTACAACCGCATCAACGCGACGCAGCTCGCCTGCGCCGGCGACACGCTGGCGGAGGGCATCGCGGTCAAGGAGCCGGGCGGCATCACCGCGCAGATGGTGGCGCGGCTGGTCGACGAGATCGTGCTCGTCTCGGAGCGCAGCCTGGAGGAGTCGGTGAGCCTGCTGCTCCAGATCGAGAAGACCGTGGTGGAGGGCGCGGGCGCGGCCGGGCTCGCCGCCTTGCTGGCGCATCCCGATCGCTTCCGCGGACGCACCGTGGGCGCGGTGCTGTGCGGCGGCAATATCGACACGCGGCTGCTCGCCAACGTGCTGCTGCGCGACCTCGCTCGCTCGGGGCGGCTGGCGCGGCTGCGGCTCCAGCTGCAGGATCAGCCCGGCGCGCTGTACGGCGTGATGCGCGTGTTCGATCGCGAGCGGGTCAATATCATCGAGATCTACCACCAGCGCGTGTTCACGACGCTGCCCGCCAAGGGCCTGATCACCGATATCGAGTGCGAGGCGCGCGACCGCGCGCATCTCGACCGGCTGATCGTCGCGCTGCGCGAGGCCGGCTACGAGGTGCGCCCCGTCGACCTCGCCTGATCCGACATGAGCAAGGCAATGGCGCCGAAATCTTGGTGAATCCACTTTTCACCATCGGCGCGACCCTACATATGGGAGATCACGCACCGGGGGCGGAGTCGAAGAGGAGGCTGAAGGCGGTGACCGCGCCATTTCGATTCCCGCGCTTCTTCGTCACCAGCCCGCAGCCGTGCCCGTACCTGCCCGGCCGGCAGGAGCGGAAGGTCTTCACCGAACTGAGCGGCCCCAACGCGGGCGAGCTCAACGATGCGCTCGGCCGCATCGGCTTCCGCCGCAGCCAGTCGGTCGCCTATCGGCCGAGTTGCGCGGGTTGCGCCGCCTGCGTGTCGGTGCGCGTGCTCACGCACCAGTTCGAACCCAACGCGAGCCAGCGCAAGCTGATGCGCCGCCACGCCGATCTCGAGGTCAGCGCGTGCCGCCCTTGGGCGACCGACGAGCAATATCAACTGCTGCGCCAGTATCTCGCGGCGCGTCATCCCGGCGGCGGGATGATCGGCATGGACGAGATGGACTATGCCGACATGGTCGAGCAGTCGCCGGTCAACTCGGTGGTGGTGGAATATCGCGAGCCCG
Organism: Sphingomonas citri; assembly: GCF_019429485.1. Taxonomy (GTDB): domain Bacteria; phylum Pseudomonadota; class Alphaproteobacteria; order Sphingomonadales; family Sphingomonadaceae; genus Sphingomonas; species Sphingomonas citri. Next base: position 388,225 of record NZ_JAHXZN010000002.1, read on the forward strand.
CGGACGGCGACCGCCCCGGGCGGCTGGTCGGCGCCTGCCTCACCGATCGCCAGACCGACGGGCTGTCGATGGTCTACAGCTTCTTCGCCACCGAGCAGGACGCGCGGCCTGGGCTGGGCAACCTGATCATCCTCGATCACATCGCGCGCGCGCGCGAGGCCGGGCTGCCCTATGTGTACCTGGGCTATTGGGTGAAGGGCTCGGCGCGGATGGCGTACAAGACACGTTATCGCCCGCTCGAAATGCTCGGCCCGCGCGGCTGGACGCTGATGCCGGAGGAAGAGAGCGCCGCGATCCGGGTGTGAGGGGTGGCGGAGCGGTGTGCTAGCGCGACGCAGGCAGCTCCTTCCCGCCCGCTGGCGTCATCCTCAAGCCGTTTCAGCATCTACCACACGCCCTCCCCTTGGAGTCATCCTGAACTCGTTTCAGGATCCACGGCGCGGCAAGCGCCTCCAGCCGGAGAGTGCGCGGGGCGGTGGATCCTGAAACGAGTTCAGGATGACGGCGGCGGAGGAGGAAGGGGCGGTGAGCGCCGCACCGCCGTGCTCCTGCGCACGCAGGAGCCCAGGGCCACTACGCGCGCCACCCGCTACCCTGGGTTCCTGCCTCCGCAGGAAAACGGCGTCGGCAAAGCGCCCGCCTCACTCCCCCGCTAGATAGCGCGCGAGCGGCTCGATCATTTCCTCGGGGATACGACGCGCGATCACCGGCATTACCTGCTGCGGCTGGCGCGCGTCGACGATCTTCTCGTCGCCGCGCCAGTGACGCAGCCGTTCGGCGAGATATACCGCGCGCTGGCCCGCGAGCACCGGCTGCGGCTTGCCCGGCGCGTGGCAGCTCGCGCAGGCCGGCAGCTGGCGCTCGGGCAACCCTCGCTCGACGATCAGTCGCGCGCGCGCGTCGCGCCCCGGTGCCGCGCCCAGCCCCGGCATTGCCGCGAAATGCGCCGCCAGCGCGCGGCGCTGCGCGGGCGTGAGCACCGCGGCGACATTCCCCATCACCGCGCTCTGCCGCCGCCCGTCGGCGTAGGCCGCCAGCGCTGCCTCGAGATAGCCGGCACGCTGCCCGCCGAGCACGGGAATGTCGGGCTGGCCGCGCCCGCGCCCGTCCGCGCCGTGGCAGGCGACGCAGCCCGCCAGCGTCGCGCCGGCGAGCGCGCGCGCGTCGGTCGTCCCGGCGCCGGTCGCGCCACCGCTGAGCAGGCGGTACTCCGCCGCCGACATTACCGGCAGCCGCCGCACGAAGGCGACCATGCGGCGGATCTCGTCGTCGCGCCCCTTCCCGCCCCAGGCGGGCATGCCGCTGTATTTCACGCCGTGACGCAGGATGTAGAACAGCTGTTTGTCGGTCCACTGTTTGGCGTTGACCGACAGATCGGGCGCGGGTGGCATCGCCTGCTGCATCACCGGCGACGGGCGCTGGCCGGGTGCGCCGTGGCAGGTCGCGCAGGCCGCGGCGAAATGGCCCGCCGCGCTCACCATCGCGCCGTCGTGCGCGATCGGGTCCGCAGGCGAGTCGAAGAAGCTGTGCGTCTTTACCGAGTTGCGCATGGTCCAGTGGAGGAACCACTCGGTCACCGCCCAGTGGCCCGACGAGGCCGCGATGTTGAAGATGCCCGACCAGGCGAACAGCAGCCCCGCCGCCGCCAGCGTCGCCAGCGCGGCGACCAGCCGCTTCCAGGTCACCCGGATCGTCATGCCGCGCGCGGCTCCCGCAAGAGGGTGGCGAGCAGCCACAGCCCACCGAGGCAGTAGCTCGCGCCGCCCACCACCAGCATCACCACGCCGCCGAGCTGCTGGTCGGCGAGCGCGTCGAGTCTCGGCGCTGGATGCATCGCCATCATCGCGTAGAGCGGACGCGGCGCCAGCCCGATCAGCGCGCCCAGCAGGGTCATGTGCATCGAGGTGAGCAGCAGCGCCGCCGCCCCCGCGGCGGGCTGCACCAGCGCGGCGCGCCACAGCGCGACGCCCGCGGCGAGGAACAGCGCCTGCTCGGCCAGCGCGACCGCGACGTGCGCGTCGGCGAGCGCGCGCAGCGCGGGGAAGTGCCACGCCCAGACGATCGCGAACTCCACCATCGCCCAGAGCAGCGGTGCGCCCGCGCCAGTCGGACGCCGCGGCAGCGCGGCGGCGAGCGCCGGCGCGGCGACCGCCACCGCGCCCATATGCGCCGCCATATGCCCGGTCATGCCCAGCCCGGCGAAGGCGAGCGCGGTGGCGCCGAGCGCGAGCGCGAGCGCGAGACCCAGGGCGGAACCGGGCGCGGCTCTCATCGGCAGTCCGTCAGCAGCAGCGCGGGCGCGGCGGTGAACAGCACCGCGACGAAGCTCAGCCCGGCGAGCAGCAAGGTCGCTGTGGCGAGGAAGCGCAGCCGGTCGATGTCGGTGCCCTCGTCGTGCGGCGGGTCGTCACCCGGCGTGCGCGACTGTACCCAGGCGATCCAGCCCGAGGCGAGGATGATCGCCAGCGCCGCCCCCGTGCCGACCACGAAGGCGACCGGGAAGCGCGGGAAGGCACCGAGCTTGGCGCAGCTCACCGCCACCCAGAGGTAGCAGAACAGGAAATGCACCGCCCAGACGGTCGGCGGCACGATCAGCGTCCACAGGGTGACGCGCAGCCCGCGCACCCGCTCGCCCAGGCTCTGCCGGCCGCGGGGGGCGTCCTCCTTCATGCCGCCCCCGGGAACAGGCCGATCGTGGCGTAGGTCACCACCGCGGTCAGCGCCATGAAATGCTGGTAGACGGTGATGTTGCGCAGGTCGGCGTCATGGCGCGGCGTCATCCGCCCGGCGAGACTCCGCGCCAGCGTGTAGAGCTGCATGATCGCGCCGACCCCGCAATGCGCCGTCGTCCAGATCGCCAACGTCCACACGATCGCTGGATAGACATGGAGCTCGGGCTTCAGGCCACTCAGCCACGGCCCCGCCAGCCCCGCGCCGATCGCGCCGAGCGACAACAGCGCCGCCGTCGCCAGCGCCGCGCGCGCGGCGCCCACCGCCGCGCGCCGGTTGAGCTCGCGCGCGGCGACGGTCAGCGCCCAGCTCGCCAGCATCACCGCCATCGCCAGCATCGGCCAGAAGCTGCCCGGACCGTCCATGCCGGGGCCGCCCGGCGGGAAGTCCTCGTGCCGCGTCCAGAAGAAGTAATAGCCGAACACCAGTCCCGAGAAAGCGGTGGCGTCGGCCATCATCGTGATGAACATCGCCCACCAGCCGCTCGCCGACGCGCCCGAGATGTACAGCGGCAGGTCGATGCCGTGCCCGATCGGCTTGCAGTCCTTCTCCGGGATCTCGGCGGTGCCGGTCCACAGCCAGTAGAGCACCATCGCCAGCGTCACCACCGCCCCGACCAGCGCCGCCCAATAGAGATGATAGGTCGTCAGGATGAAGACACTGCCCAGCGCGATCGCGGTGAGCATCGGCACCACGCTGGGCCCGCCGAGCCGCAGCACCTGCACCGGCCGCGCGTCGAGCACGCTGGTGACGATCGTCTCGCGCCGCCCTTCTTGCGCGTCGGGCAGGAAGAAGCGGCCCTCGTCCACCTTGGCGACGAAGTTCTTCTGGTCCCAGATCGGGTAGCGGCTTTCGATCAGCGGGATCGAGCGGATTCCCCAATCCTCGTCGTCGGGATGGGCGAGCCACTCGAGTGTCCCCGCCTGCCACGGGTTGCGCAGCGACTTGGAGCGTCGCGGGCTCAGCGCGAGGTCGATGCACACCAGCAGCACGCCCGCCGCGAACACCCACGAGCCGATCGTCGAGGCGAGATTCAGGCCGCCGATGCCGAGCTCCTCCGGATAGGTGAAGACGCGCCGCGGCATGCCCATCAGCCCGGAGAAATGCATCGGGAAGAAGGTGAGGTTGGCGCCGCCGAACAGCAGCCAGAAGGCGGTGCGCCCGATCCGGTCGGACAGCTTCTTGCCCGTGATCAGCGGCCAATAATAATAGAGGCCGCCGAACAGCGGGATCAGCGTGCCGCCGATCAGCACGTAGTGGAGGTGCGCGACGATGAAATAGGTGTCGTGCGCCTGCCAGTCGAACGGCGCGATCGCCACCATCACGCCGGTCAGCCCGCCGATCACGAAGATCGCGATCGAGCCGGTGACGTAGAGCAGCGGCGTCGACCAGGTCACGCGCCCGGCCCAGAGCGTCGCGATGAAGGCGAAGATCTGGATGCCGGTCGGGATCGCCACCGCCTCCGACGCGGCGGAGAAGAACGCCAGGCTGATCTTGGGCAGCCCGGTGGTGAACATGTGATGCACCCACAGCCCGAAGCTGAGGAAGGCCGTCCCCACCGCCGCGAGCACGATCCACGGATAACCCAGCAGGTGGCGCCGCGCGAAGGTCGGCACGATCATCGCGAACAGCGCGATCGAGGGCAGGAAGACGATATAGACCTCGGGGTGGCCGAAGATCCAGAACAGGTGCTGCCACAGGATCGGGTCGCCGCCCTTGGCCGCGTCGAAGAAGGGCCAGCCGAGCAGCCGCTCCAGCTCGAACAGCACGTCCCCCGCGATCAGCGGCGGGAAGGCGAACAGGATCATCACCGCGACGACCAGGATGTACCAGGCGTAGAGCGGCATCAGGTTGAGACGCATGCCAGGCGGGCGGCATTTGAGCACGCCGGTGATCAGCTCTACCGCGGCGGCGACCGAGGACACTTCGATGAAGCTCAGCCCCAGCATCCAGATGTCGGCGCCGAGCCCGCTGAGGTCGGTGCGCGTGGTGAAGGGCGGGTACATGAACCAGCCGCCGTCGGGCGCGGCGTCGAAGAAGATCGAGCCCGAGACGAACACGCCGCCGATCAGGAAGCTCCAATAGCCGAACGCGCTGAGCCGCGGGAACGGCAGGTCGCGCGCGCCGAGCAGCTGCGGCAGCAGGATGATCGAGACCGCCTCGAACATCGGCACCGCGAAGAGGAACATCATCATCGAGCCGTGCAGCGTGAACAGCTGGTTGAAGGTCGACGGCGTGACCAGCTCGTTGCCCGGCTGCGCCAGCTGCACGCGCATGATCAGCGCGAGCACGCCGGCGAACAGCATGAAGCCGAAGGCGGTCAGCGTGTACCACACGCCGACCTGATTGTTGTTGGTGTCGGTCCAGCGCAGGAACAGCCCCTTGGGCGGCGCCCAGACGGCGCGCAGCCGCTCCTCCTGCGCCGCGCGCAACGCGGGATCGTCCTGCGCGTGGAGGCTCATCGATTCGTCTCCAGCCAGCGCGCGATCGCGGTGGCGTCCGGCGCGGACATCTGCGGGTAAGCGGGCATGCGCGCGCCGGGCTTCACCGCGGGCGCGTCACGGATGAAGCGGACGAGGTTGGCGGTGGTGAGCGGCTGGATCCCCGCCGCCATCGTCGCGCGCGCGCCGAGATGCGTGAGGTCGGGCCCGATCGCGCCCGCCGCGCCGGTGCCGCGCACCGCGTGGCAGCCGCCGCAGCCGTAGGCGTCGAACAGCCGCGCACCCGTCGAAGCGGCGGTGGTGACCGGACGGCGCTCGGCGGCGAGCCAGGCGTCGAAGGCGGCGGGTTCCATCGCCACCACGTCGAACGCCATCAGCGCGTGGCTCAGCCCGCAGAACTCAGCGCATTGCCCGCGGAAGCGGCCGGCGCGCGTCGCGTGGACGACGAGTGTGTTGGTGCGCCCCGGCACCATGTCCATCTTGCCGGCGAGCCCGGGCACCCAGAAGCTGTGGAGCACGTCCCCGCCCTCGAGCGCGAGCACGACGTCGCGCCCGACCGGCAGGCGCAGCTCGTTGGCCGAGGTCACCACCGCGGCGCCGGCGCGCCGATAGGCCATGCGCCACCAGAATTGCTCGCCGGTGACGGTGACGCGCAGGTCATCCCGCGCGGCGCGGATCGGGCGCATCGCGGGCAGCGTCGCGATCAAGAGCGCGAGCAGCACGACGCTCGGCACGATGCCGCCCGCCCACAGCACCAGCCGCATGCCTTGTCGGTGGCTCAGCGCCCCCTCGCGCGAGCGCGACGCGGTGACCATCAGCGCGGCGAGCGCCAGCGCGATCACGACCGCGCCGAGCACCATCCAGCCGGTCAGCCCGGCGAGCCAGGCGGCCTCCGTGCCGAACGTGGTGAATGCGGATTGGCGCCCCGAGCCGATGATCGTGTCCCCCTCGTTCGTGAAGGATCGTGACGGAGCTTTGTTCCTGGCCGCGCGGTGACGAAATGTTGCTGCGGTATCGATTGCGTCGCCTCCTCGTGCCCCGGCGCAGGCCGGGGCACGAGGAGGAAGACCGGCAGTAGCCCCCTCCACGACCGTCATCCTGAACTGGTTTCAGGATCTTCCGTGCCGCACATCCGGCCGCGGCGGCGCGTGCTGGCCGGTAAATCCGGAAGCGAGTTCAGGATGACGCGGAGACTGTACGCTTCCGCCTTGCCGCGGGCGCAACACTGTCCCGCGCAACATCTCGCCCGCCGGACGGTTATCCTCCGTGATGCGCCACTCCGACGATCCGCCGCCGCCCTGGTGGGAGAGCGGCACGGTCTATCAGATCTACCCGCGCTCGTTCCAGGACGGCGATGGCGACGGCGTCGGTGATCTCGCCGGGATCGAGCGCCGACTCGACCATGTTGCCGCGCTCGGTGTCGACGCCATCTGGTTGTCGCCGATTTTCCCCTCGCCGATGGCCGACTTTGGCTATGACGTCGCCGATTACTGCGGCATCGAGCCGATGTTCGGCGACCTCGCCGCCTTCGACCGATTGCTCGCCGCCGCGCACGCGCGCGGGCTCAGGCTGCTGCTCGACTTCGTCCCCAATCACTCGTCCGACCAGCACCCCTGGTTCCAGGCGAGCCGCTCGAGCCGCACCGACACGAAGCGCGACTGGTACATCTGGCGCGATCCCGCCCCAGACGGCGGCCCGCCCAACAACTGGATCAGTGATTTCGGCGGCTCCGCCTGGGAATTTGACGCGGCCACCGGGCAATATTACCTCCACGCCTTCCTCAGGCAGCAGCCCGACCTCAACTGGCGCAACCCGGCGCTCAAGGCGGCGATGCTCGACGTCATGCGCTTCTGGTTCGACCGCGGGGTCGACGGCTTCCGCATCGATGTGCTGTGGCACATCGTCAAGGCCGAGGGTCTGCCCGACAACCCGCCCAATCCCTATTGGCGCCCCGGCATCACCGAGCGCGACCGGCTGATCCAGCAGCATTCCACCGACCAGCCCGAGGCGCATGCCATCGCCGCCGAGATGCGCGCGCTGGCCGACAGCTACGGAGAGCGCGTGCTGATCGGCGAGATCTTCCTGCCCAACGATCGCCACGCGCGCTGGTACGGCACGCCCGAGCGGCCGCAGGTGCACCTGCCCTTCAACTTCCAGCTGATCGAGAATGCGTGGAATGCGGCGTCGCTACGGCGGGTGATCGGCGACTATGAGGCGTCGCTGCCGACTCACGGCTGGCCCAATTGGGTGATCGGCAGCCATGACGCGCCGCGCATCGCCGCGCGCGTCGGTGAGGCGCAGGCGCGCGCCGCGGCGATGCTGCTGCTGACGCTGCGCGGCACCCCGACGCTGTACCAGGGCGACGAGCTCGGCGTCGGTCAGGTCGAGATCCCGCCCGAGCGCGTGCGCGACCCGCAGGAGCTGCGCCAGCCCGGCATCGGCATCGGCCGCGACCGCTCGCGCACGCCGATGCCGTGGGACTCGAGTCCGTTCGCCGGCTTCTCCACGGTCGAGCCGTGGCTGCCGCTCAACCCCGACTGGCGCACGCGCAATGTCGCCGCGCAGGAGGCGGACCCGCGCTCGATGCTGACGCTCTACCGCCGCCTGCTCGCGCTCCGCCGCGCGCATCCGGCGCTGGCCGTCGGCAGTTTCGCGCTGCTCGACGCCGCGCCCGACGTGCTGGCGTACGAGCGGCGGCACGGCGACGCGGTGCTGCGGGTGGCGCTCAACCTGTCGGCCGAGCCGCGCCCGCTGCCCTTCGACGGCGCGGTGCTGCTGTCGACGCTCGTTGGCGGGGGTGACGGCGTGCTGCGCGCGGACGAGGGCGTGGTGATGCGGTGAGTGTTTCTCCCACCGGCCTCTCGCCCGCCGTCATCCTGAACTTGTCTCAGGATCCACCCTGCCACAGACGAACCCGCCGCGATGCCCGCGGTGACGTGGATCCTGAAACGAGTTCAGGATGACGGCAGGAGAAGGGGAAACGCCCACGCCCCGCATGACGAAGGACCACATATGAAGATCGCCATGCTCGCCCCGATCGCCTGGCGCACCCCGCCGCGCCATTATGGCCCGTGGGAGCTCGTCACGCACCTGCTCACCGAGGCGCTGGTCGCGCGCGGCGTGGACGTCACTTTGTTCGCCACGCTCGACAGCCTCACCGCGGGCACGCTCGACGGCGTCGTCCCCGCGCCCTATTCGGAAGACCCGAGCATCGACGCCAAGGTGTGGGAATATCGCCATCTCGCGCACGTGTTCGAACAGGCCGACCAGTTCGACCTGATCCACAACCAGGCCGATTTCCCCGCGCACGCCTTCGCGCGGCTGGTCGACACGCCGCTGGTGACGACGATCCACGGCTTCTCGTCGGATCGCATCCTGCCGATGTACCAGCCCTTCCAGGACCGCGTCCATTATGTCGCGATCAGCGACGCCGACCGCCACCCCGCGCTGCGCTATGCCGCGACGATCCACCACGGCATCCCGCTCGACGACTTCGCGTTCGATCCGCGCGGCAGCGACGACCTGCTCTTCTTCGGCCGCATCCACCCCGACAAGGGCGCCGAGGAAGCGATCGCCGCGGCGCGCGCGAGCGGGCGCCAGCTCCACCTGTACGGCATCGTGCAGGACCAGGGCTATCACGAGCGCGCCGTGTCGCCTGCGCTCGGTGGCGCCGGAGTGACGTGGCACGGCGCGGTCGGTGGCGCCGAGCGGGTCGCCGCGCTGGGGCGCGCGCGTGCGCTGCTGCACCTGATCAACTTCGACGAGCCGTTTGGCCTGTCGGTGGTGGAGGCGATGGCGTGCGGCACGCCGGTGATCGCCAACCGCCGCGGCGCGATGCCCGAGCTGATCGAGCACGGCGTCACCGGCTTCCTAGTCGAGAACGTCGACCAGGCGGTGGAGGCGATCGAGCATGTCGGCGAGCTCGACCGCGCCGCCTGCCGCCGCCGCGTCGAGGAACGGTTCAGCGTCGCGCGCATGGCCGACGACTATGCGGCTTTGTATCAGCGGATCATCGGCTAGCGGAAGTGAGTCGGGCGCTAGGCTCGCCTCAGCCCCTCGCGCGCTGGCGAGCAACGTTCGCGCCCCTTATCTCTCGGGCATGACCGCCTCGCTCGATCGCCGCGCCACGCTCTACCGCATGGTCATGCCCGGCCACACCTGCCCCTATGGCCTCAAGGCCAAGGACCTGCTCGAGCGCCGCGGCTACACGGTCGACGATCACCCGCTGCGCACGCGCGAGGAGACCGACGCCTTCAAGGCCGAGCATGGCGTCAAGACCACGCCGCAGACCTTCATCGCGGGCGAGCGCGTCGGCGGCTATGACGACCTGCGCCGCCACTTCGGCCAGCGCGTCGCGGCGGCGGGCGAGACCAGCTATCGTCCCGTGATCGCGGTCTTCGCGATGACCGCGCTGATGGCGCTCGCGGCGAGCCAGGCCGCCTTCGGCACGCCGCTGACGGTGCGCGCGGGCGAATGGTTCATCGCCTTCAGCATGTGCGTGCTCGCGCTGCTCAAGCTGCAGGATGTCGAGACCTTCTCAACCATGTTCCTCAACTACGACCTGCTGGCGCGACGCTGGGTCCGCTACGGCTATGTCTACCCTTATGCCGAGGGGCTGGCGGGCGTGCTGATGGCGGCGCACGCGGCCGACTGGCTGTCGGTGCCGATCGCGCTGGTGATCGGCGGCGTCGGCGCGGTCTCGGTGGTCAAAGCGGTGTATATCGACCGGCGCGAGCTGAAATGCGCGTGCGTCGGTGGCGCCACCCGCGTGCCGCTCGGCTTCGTCTCGCTCACCGAGAACGTCATGATGGTGTCCATGGCGCTGTGGATGGCGCTGCGATAGGCGCCTTTGTCGCGCGAAGGGAAGAGATACGCGAAGAACGCCAAATAGATGCAGCGTCGCGTCAGACATAAAATGTAATCCTGGTTAAGGACGCTTGTCACGCCACAGTCGTTGACTCGACGTTAACCAGAAGCTGTCTGGGCGCGGGCGAGCGCGATCCGGACCAAGCCGCGATCTCTGCTTCGTCCGACGACAACAGAGGGAGTTGCGGTCATGAACAAGGCGGTTCTTCTGGCCTGCGCGGCGTTGCTGGCCCCGGCCAGCGCGTCCGCGGCCACGATCTTCGGTGTAGACGAGAACAACAGGCTGGTGACGTTCAGCAGCGCCACGCCGGGCACGTTTACCTCCTCGGTCCGGATCACCGGTACCAGCAGCAGCATCGAGGCACTCGACTTTCGCCCGCTCAACGGCATGCTCTACGGCCTCGGCACCGATCGCGTGGTCTACACCATCAACACGATGACCGGCGTGGCCACCGCCGCCAGCGCCGCGCTGGGGATCGAGGGCAGCGTCTTCGGCTTCGACTTCAATCCGACGATCGATCGTGTGCGCATCGTCAGCAACACCAACAACAATTACGTCTACAATCCCAACGACGGCTCGCTCACCGGTGCGCCGACCACCAGCCCGCTCGGCTATGCCGCGGGCGACCCGAACGCCGGGCGTGACCCGGGCGTGAGCGCGGCGGCCTATACCAGCTCGAGCTTCGGCGCGCCGGGTACCTCGACCCAGCTCTACGTGATCGACACCGACCTCGACGTGCTGGCCAAGCAGAACAACAACGGTGGCGTGCTGACGACGGTGGGTGGCCTCGGCCGCGAGCTGGGCTCGCGCACCAGCTTCGACATCGCGGGAAGCGAGGCGTTCGCGTACAACGGCCGCTCGCTCTACAGCGTCAACCTGCAATCGGGAGCGCTGTCGACGCTCGGCACCACGTCGCGCCAGCTGTTCGGCATCGCGGTCGCGCCCGTGCCCGAGCCGGCGACCTGGGCGATGATGATTCTGGGCTTCGGCGCGGTGGGCTACTCGCTGCGCCGTCGTACCGCGCGCGTGCGCGTCACGCAGCTGGTGTGATCGGGATCGAGGGGCGCTACCGCGCTCCTCGACACCCTCAGGGCTGGTCCTCGGCGGCCTTGGCGGCGGCTTTGCGCTCGCGCTTCCATCGCGTCGCGTTCTGCACCACGCATCCCGTGGCGCTCGCCGCGCCGACGGTGGAGCAGCTGCCGACGCCGACCGCGCCGACGCCCGAGTTGGCCGCCTCCTTCGCCGCCCACGCCTGGTTCTCGGGCGTCACCTCGAAGTTGCGCAGCTCCTTCGGGATGCGGAACTGCTCCTCGGCGGGGCGGCGGGTGCAGACCACCACCTCGGCGCCGTCGGCGTTGGTGGGGCAGCGCTCGTTGCCGTAGAGCACCAGCACGCCGTTGACCGGCGCGTTGCGCGACACGCCCTCCGCCGCGGTGGTGCGCGGCGCGCGGACCGCGTTGGGCGACGGCGGCCCGCTCTGTGCCAGCGCACCCGCCGGTGCGGTCAGCAGCAGCGCCGCGGCGAAGACCCGTCCTACCATCACCTTCCCTCTCAGATCCTCTTGGCGGTCGCGATCGCCACCCGGCAGCCGAGCCGGATCGCCGCCGACATCAGCGGATAGGCCGGCGCGTTCTCCGCCCCGTGCGCCAGCGCGGTGTCGCGATGCTCCAGCTCCTCGGCCTGGAACTCGCGGATCGCCTCGGACAGCTCGGGGTCGCTGTCGCCCAGCGCGACGAGCTGCTCCTCATAATGTTTGTCGATCTCGGTCTCGACCGCGGCGGTGCAGGCCATCGCCGCCTCCGGACCGATCGCCGCCGTCACCGCGCCCAGCGCGAAGCCCGCGACGTCCCAGAACGGCTGGAGCAGCGTCGGCCGCACGCCGCGCTCGACGATCATGCGATCGAAGAAGGCGCGGTGCTTCTCCTCCTGCAAGGCCATCGCCGAGATCTTGCGCGCCATCGGCGAGCGCTGGCCCATGATGGCGAGCTGGCCCGCGTAGATGCGGATCGCGCCGAACTCGCCCGCCTGGTCGACGCGGATCATCGAGTCGGTCGCGGCGGGCTTGTCGCCGGGTTTCCAGGTCATGCGCGCCTCCACAGCTGCGATACGATCAGCGCGGCGCCGGCGAAGGAGAGCAGAGCGTTCCAACCCGCCAGCGACACGCCGAGCAGCGACCATTGCGCCGCGTCACAGCGAACGATCGGCGCGGCGAGCAGGTCCTTGAGCGCCTGGTCGGTAGAGAGGCCGACGGTGCTGGTCGTCTGGGTGCAGGCGGTCACGCCCTGCCACCAGTGATATTCCACCCCGGCGTGGAACACGCCGATCGCGCCCGAGACGACGATCAGCGCCGCCGCCCCCGCCACCAGCGTCGCCTGCACGCGCGGCGCACGGATCACGAAGGCCAGTGCCGCCATCGCCACGGCGCCGTAATGCGGCCAGCGCTGCCAGTGGCACATCTCGCACGGGTACAGGCCGCCGATCAGCTGGAACGCCCAGGCGCCCGCGAGCAGCGCCGCGGGCACGAGCAGCGCGAGCAGCCGGGCGTTGCGGAGCCCCTGCCCCGTGCGCGCGCCGAACGGCCGGTCGAGCGCCGCGCCCATTATTTCTTGCCCGACGCCGGCGGATTGCTCGCCATGGACTGGGTCACCGCGGCGACCTGCTGCGGCCCGCCGAGCCGCGCGATCGTCTTGAGCGCGTACCAGAGCTGGAAGTCCTCGACGCCCTGCTTCTTGAGCGACTCAGGCGTCGCGGTGAAGCGCGGGTCGTCCTTGGTGTCCTCCTCCAGCACCGCATTGTCGGGCGACTTGATCTCGTTGATCAGGTGGCGGCGCAGGTCGGCCTCGCGGAACACCGGGCGCGACTTGTAATCGGGGTCGGAGAGCTGGGGCACGCGGATGTCGGGCTCGATCCCGCCCTCCTGCACGCTCCGCCCGGACGGCGTGAAATAGCGTGCGGTGGTGAGCCGCAGCGCGGTGCGCGGACCGAGCTGGAGCAGCGTCTGCACCGAGCCCTTGCCGAAGCTGCGCTCGCCCATCACCAGCGCGCGGTGATGGTCCTGCAGCGCGCCGGCGACGATCTCGCTGGCCGAGGCGGTACCCGAGTCGGTCAGCACGATGATCGGCAGGCCATGCGCGACGTCGCCCGGCTTGGCGAAATAGCGCTCGATATCGTCCTTCTCGCGGCCGCGCTGGCTGACGATCTCGCCGCGCTCGAGGAAGGCGTCCGAGACCTCGATCGCCTGAGTCAGCAGCCCGCCGCCGTTCTCGCGCAGGTCGACGACATAGCCGAGCGGCTTGTGGCCGAGCGACTTGTCGATCGCCATCACCGCGGCACGCGTGTCGGCGCCGGTCGCCTCGGAGAAGGTGTTGATGTTGATGTAGCCGACATCGCCCTTCACTTCCCATTTGACGGGGCGCTGCACGATCACCTCGCGCACGAGGGTGACGTCGATCGGCTTGTCGCGGCCGGGACGCACGAGCGTGAGCGAGATCTTGGTGCCGGGCTTGCCGCGCATCTGCGCGGTCGCCTCGTCGAGCGTGCCGCCGTAGATCAGCTTGCCGTCGATATGCGTGATGAAGTCGCCCGACTTGATCCCGGCGCGCCCCGCGGGCGTGTCCTCCTGCGGCGAGACGACCTTCACCGCGCCGTCCTCCATCGAGACGGTGAGGCCGAGGCCACCGTAATTGCCCTCGGTCTGGATGCGCAGATTGTCGAAGTCCGAGGCGTCGACGTAGCTGGAATGCGGGTCGAGCGCGGCGAGCATGCCGTCGATCGCACCCTTGATCAGCTGCTCGTCGGTGACCTTGTCGACATAGTCGGCCTTCACGCGATTGTAGACGTCGAGGAACTTGTCCATCTCGCGATAGGCGCTGGTATCGGCGGCGGCCATCGCGCCGGTGGCGACCGGCACCATCGCGATCGTGGTGACCAGCGCGGCGGCCTGGAGCAGCTTGGACTTCATGCGAATGGTCGAGACCCCGGTGAGAGCGATCCCGCGACGTAGCGGAATTGCACGAGCGATCCTAGCGCCCGCGCGGCTGAACCGCGGCTGAGCGGATGAGGGCGATCGCGTTCTACTGCTGATCCGCCCCAAGGAGGATTCTTCTGCAAAACCCTTCCGTCATCCCCGCCTCGGTCCGGGATCCACCGTGCCGCAAACTCTGGAAGCGTTGTCTGCGCGGAGAAGTGGATGCCGGAACAAGTCCGGGATGACGGTGAGTGACAAGCGTTCTGGAGGGAGCGCAGAGGAACGCTGCAAGGAAAGGGTCAGCGAGCTACCGCCGTCTCGCCTTGAGCAGGCGGCATTTGCCCTTGCGGCACTCGGGCGGCGCATAGGCGCCGAGGTAGATCGGCGGCGGCGCCACCGCCGCGATCACCACCGGGTCGCGCGCCACGGCGGGCTCGGCCGGAAAGGCCGTACGCGCGCGGGCGAACAGCGCGCGGGCACGCGCTGCCCCCGGCGCGGTCGCGCTGGCGCCGACCCAGCGCCAGTGCCACGGCTCCCACTTCACCCGCTGGCGATTGCCCGCCGGGAAGGACATCTCGAAGCCGTAGCGCGCGGCGTTGGCGACGAGCCAGCGGAACGCCGGCGTCGCCGCGCCGCACGCCTCGGCGTCGGGGCAGTCGTTGACGCGCGGGCGAAAGGCGAAGTCGAGCGCATAGCCGGTCGCATGTTCGCTGTGCCCCGGCGGCGCCACCGAGAGCGCGCGCTCGCCCGCCGCGGTCTGCGCCTCGCGGCAGAACACCGCCTGCTGGTAGCTGATCGAACGGTGGCACGACAGCGCGCGCACCTGCCCACCTGAGGCGGCGATCAGCCGCGCGAGGTCGGGTATCATGTCGCGGCGCAGCACGCAGGGCCCGACCGCCAGCCCCTCGGGCACCGCGACCAGCTCGCCCGGCGGCGCGTCGCCATAGGGCAGGTGCCCCAGCGCGCGCCCGTCCGCGCCGACGCGCACGTTGCTGTTGTCGCACAGCTGCGCCTGCGCCGGCGCGGCCAGCGCGAGCAGCGGGGCGGCGAGGATGAGGGAGGCGCGGCGCATCGCGCCCTCTGGCCACGGCGGCGCGGCGATGGCAAGGGCAGTGCGCATGTTAGGCGACCGGGTCCTGTTCCTCGACGGCGAGGCGTTGATCATCGACAAGCCCGCCGGGCTGCCGGTAGATCCGCCGCGCGACGGCGGGCTCAGCCTGGAGAACCACCTCTCCTCGCTGACCTTCGGCTTCCGGCGCTGGCCGGTCGCGGTGCACCGGCTGGATCGCGACACCAGCGGCTGCCTGCTGCTCGCGCGCAATCCGAAGGCGCAGGCGCGCTTCCAGCAGGCGTTCGAGGCGGGGCAGGTGCGCAAGCGCTATCTCGCCATCCTCGACGGCCTGTCCGGGGGGGAGCGCGGCACGATCGAGCTGGCGCTGCGCAAGGTATCCACGGCCGAGCGCGGCTGGCGCATCACGGTCGACCCGCGCGGCAAGGCGGCGCGCACCGACTGGGAACTGCTCGACACGCGCGACGGGCGCGCGCTGGTCGCCTTCACCCCGCACACCGGGCGGACGCACCAGCTGCGCGTCCACGCGCAGCAGGGGCTGGGCGTGCCGATCGTGGGTGATCCGGTCTATGGCCGCGCCGATCCGGCGGGGATGATGCTCCACGCCGCCGCGATCGCGCTGCCGCGCCCCGGCAAGGAGGACGCCGCGGCGGAGGCGCCCTGGCCCGAGCGCTTCGCCGCGCTCGGCTTCGCCGCCGGCTGAGCTGCGCGCCGCATCGGCGCCGATTAGTCGAACGTCGGCTTCTTCCGCCCCGCTTTCACGCCCGATCGCCCTTTCTTGGCGTCCACCCGTCGGGTCTGCGACGCGCGCGTCGGGCGCGTCGGACGGCGCTTGGCCTGGACGACCGTCGATTCCTGAATCAGCGCGACGAGACGCTCCAGTGCCTCCTGCCGGTTGACGTGCTGCGAGCGCGATCCCTCGCTCCGCAGCACCAGCACGCCGGCCGCCGTCATCCGCGATCCTGCCAGCACGGCGAGACGCTCCTTCACCCGCTCGGGCAGGTCGCTCGCCGCGACGTCGAAGCGCAGGATCACCGCCGAGTCGGTGGTGTTGACGTGCTGCCCGCCGGCGCCCCCGGAACGGGTCGCGGTATAGTCGATCAGGTCGTCCTCGATCGAGAGCGAGCGGGTGACGGGGAGGCGGGCCATGGCGGTATATAACGCCGACGGGGGCGAGTGCGATGGGCTCGAAGGGGCCGATGCTGCGCCCTTGCCGAGCCGCGGCCGCCACCGCCGCAACATGGCGGCCAAACGGACGCAACACAGCGACACGCGAGCGAGACGCGAGCGGCGCACCTCGCCTCGCGCCGGCCTCCCCCTGCCGGCGCAACGAGGAAGTTGGTATGTACATCTCGTCCCGCAGCCGCGCGCCGCAGCCGCGCCAGGCCCCGCCGCCGCTGGTCGACAATCCCTTCGCCGCCGAGCTGTTCGCCACCGGCTGCGCCGGCTTCACCAGCCTGGGCGGCACGGTGGTGCTGACGCTGGAGGCGGCGCGCTGCGATCACTCGGGCGAGACGCCGGTGGTGGAGCGCGTGGTCGCCGGCCGGATCGCGCTGACGATCGCGGGTGCGCAGGCGCTGGCGGCGGGGCTGAACCAGTTTCTCGACCAGCAGGGGCTCGCCCCCGCGCGCGCGGGCGGCCATCAGTGACGGCGCTGCGATGCTGGCGCGCCGGCGCTTCCCGACCAGCGATCACGCTTGAGCGGAGCGGGAGCGCATCCTGGCCGCTGTGCGAAGCCGGTTACAGCCGGGTGGTGGTGCACTGGACCGTGCGGGGCTGATCGACCACCGCCGCGTCGTGGCGGCCCCGCGCCGCCCGGCGCGCCCGCCTCTGGCGCGATCCTGGGTGAGCTCCTAGGTCGGCAGCATGTATCAGTTCGCCGTCACCGCCGAGTCGAAGCCCCACCGCTACGACGATCTGTCCGCCGCGCTCGACGCGCTGACCGGCGACGAGCCCGACCCGATCGCCAACATGGCCAATGCCGCGGCGCTGCTGTGGCAGTATCTGCCCGAACTCAACTGGGCGGGCTTCTACCGCATGATCGGCGACGAGCTGGTGCTCGGCCCGTTCCAGGGCAAGGCGGCCTGCATCCGCATCGCACTGGGACGCGGTGTGTGCGGCACCGCCGCGGCCGAGCGGCGCACCCAGCTGGTCGCGGACGTCCACGCCTTCCCCGGCCATATCGCCTGTGACGCGGCGAGCCGGTCGGAGCTGGTGGTGCCGATCGTCTACGAGGGCCGCCTGCTCGGCGTTCTCGACCTGGACAGCCCGGTGCCGGAGCGCTTCGACGCCGAGGACGCACGCGGCTGCGAGCGGCTGATGGCGCTGCTCGCCCCGCGCCTGGCGGGCTGAGGCGCTACTTCCTCTCGCGGCCCGCGAAGGTGACGAGGCTCTCCGCCCCGTCGGCGCCGATCGCGGCCACGCCGAAGAAATGGTCGTCGACCGGCACGCCGGCGACCTCGAGCGTCGTGCCCGTCGCCTCGCGCGAGTCGCTCCACGCGGCGGCGTCGGCGCGGCGCCAATAGACCTTGTAGCGCGCCGCCCCCTCGACCGGCGCCCAGCTCACCTTGGTGTCGTAGGACAGCGCGCCCGAGATCGCCGCGCTCGCCGGCGCGGCGGGGGCGGCGGCGAGCCGCGCGATCGTCGCGACGTTGATCGCGGTCACCTTGGCGAGATAGCCGAAGTCCATCCCTTCGATCGTGTCGGCGTAGACGCGGCCGTTCTCGGTGCGCACGTCCTGGTGCTGGCGGTCCCAATTCTCCGCCGCGACCGAGAAACGCACCGCGGGATAGCCCTGCTTGAGGAAGGGTTCGTGGTCGCCGCCGCGGCCGAACCGGTCGGGGCGACGATCGACGAAGACGCCGAAGCCGCCGGGCAGCGTCGTCGCGACGCCGCCGATCATCTTGGCGAGCGCGCGGCTGGGTCCGTCGTCCTCGCCGCCCAGCCCACGCCGCTCGATCGCCTCGCTCAGCGACTCGCTGGCGCGGATCCCCTCGGAGAAGACGCGGACGTAGCGGTCGTTGACCACGCCGCCCTGCCCCAGCGAGTTGCCGACGATGTCGTTGTTGAGCATCGCGTCTACCTGCCAGCCGCGCGCGCGCGCGGTCTCGGCGAGCAGCGTCGCGCCCCACAGCCCCTGCTCCTCGCCCGAGAAGGCGACGTAGACGATATTGGCGCGGAAGCGCTCGCGGTGGAGCAGCCGCGCCGCCTCCAGCACCAGCGCGACCCCGCTGGCGTCGTCGTTGGCGCCGGGCGCGTCGCTGGTGACGTTCATCACGTCCGTGACGCGGCTGTCGATATGTGCGCCGACGATGACGTAGCGGTTCGGGTCGGTGCCGCGCTGGACGCCGAGCACGTCCTCGATCACCACACCGTCGGGCGCGCGCGGGCCGGTGAAGCGGCGCGACAGCCGCTCGGTCGCGATGCAGCCGCCGCAGTCGCGCGACAGCTTCGCGAACTCGCCCGCGACCCAGGTTCGCGCCGCCCCGATGCCGCGCCTCGGGTCGGTCGCCGAGGACAGCGAGTGGCGGGTGCCGAACGAGACCAGCTTCTCGACCGTGGCGCGCTGCCGCTCCTGCGACACCGCGTCGCGCGCGGCGGCGGGGGTGGCAAGCGTCAGCGCGAGCAGCGCGGCGGCGGAAAAGCGAAGCGTCATCCGTCGCTTGTGGCCGGGCGACGCGGGCGACGCAATCGCTTGCTGGACGAGGCCGCCGCATCTCAGGCATGACGTGCCACACAGGAACGATCAGCGAGAGGAGCGGCGCCATCACTCGACGCCTCGAACATTTCCCCAACCTGGTGACGATGTTCTTCACCCGTGCCGCCGAGAAGGGCGACGCCCCGTTCCTGTGGACCAAGCGCGACGGCGCGTGGCGCGCGACCAGCTGGCGCGAGGCGGCCGAGACGGTGGCGCGGCTCGCCGCCGGGCTGCGCGCGATCGGGCTGGAGCGCGGCGATCGCGTCATGCTGGTCAGCGAGAACCGCCCCGAATGGTGCCTGTCCGACCTGGCGATCATGGCGGCGGGTTGCGTGACGGTGCCGACCTACACCACCAACACCGAGCGCGATCACGCCCACGTCATCGAGAACTCGGGCGCGAAGGCGGTGATCGTCTCGACCGACAAGCTCGCCCGCACGCTGATGCCCGCGATCCTGCGCTCGATCCGCCCGCAGATGCTGATCGGCATCGACCCGATGCGGCTCGGCCAGACTCCGATCGAGGTGCACGACTGGCGTGCGCTGATCGAGCGCCACCCCGCCGAGGTGGGCGCCGCCGCCGACCGCGCCGCCGCCGAGCTGAGCCGCGACGACCTCGCCTGCATCATCTACACCTCGGGCACGGGCGGCGCGCCGCGCGGGGTCATGCAGCATCACGGCGCGATCCTGCACAACGTCAACGGCTGCATCGTCATCATCGCCGAGGATTTCGGCTGGGACGACGAGGTGTTCCTCTCCTTCCTCCCGCTCAGCCACGCCTATGAGCATAGCGGCGGCCAACACCTGCCGATCGGGCTCGGCGGGCAGATCTATTATGCCGAGGGGCTCGAGAAGCTCGCCAGCAACATCGAGGAAGTGCGCCCCACGATCATGGTGGTGGTGCCGCGCCTGTTCGAGGTGCTGCGCACGCGCATCACCAAGGGGATCGAGAAACAGGGCGGCACGCCGCAGAAGCTGCTGCGGCTCGCGCTCGAGGTCGGCTCCAAGCGCTACGAGGGCCGGCTGGGGCTGCGCGACCGGCCCGCCGCGCTGCTGGTCGACACCCTGTTCAAGCGCAAGATCGCGCGCAAGTTCGGCGGCCGGATCAAGGCGATGGTGTCGGGCGGCGCGCCGCTCACGCCCGAGGTGGGCGTGTTCTTCCAGTCGCTCGGCATCTGCTTCCTGCAGGGCTATGGCCAGACCGAGGCGGCGCCCGTGATCTCGTGCAACCGCCCCTCCGCCGGGCTGCGCATGGACTCGGTCGGCCCACCGCTCGCCGAGACCGAGGTGCGGATCGCCGAGGACGGCGAGATCCTCGTGCGCGGCGAGCTGGTGATGCGCGGCTATTGGCGCAACGAGGCGGAGACCGCGCGCGTGCTGAAGGACGGCTGGCTGCACACCGGCGACATCGGCGAGCTCGACGAGCGCGGCCGGATCCGCATCACCGACCGCAAGAAAGACCTGATCATCAACGACAAGGGCGACAATGTCGCGCCTCAGAAGGTGGAGGGCATGCTGACGCTGCAGCCCGAGATCGGCCAGGCGATGATCTACGGCGACCGCCGCCCGCACATGGTCGCGGTGCTGGTGCCCGACCCAGAGTGGACTTTTGACTGGGCGCGCGCGCAGGGGCGGCGCGATCCGATGACGCCGGACGATCCCGCCTATCGCGCCGCGCTCCAGGCGGCGGTGGACCGCACCAACAAGGACCTGTCGGTGACCGAGCGCGTGCGCCGCTGGATCGTCGCGGACGAACCCTTCACGATCGAGAACGAGCAGCTCACGCCCAGCCTCAAGATCCGCCGCCACGTTCTGCGCCAGGTCTATGGCGCGCGGCTCGACGCGCTGTACGGGGGGTGAGGCGTGTCGACATACAGCCGATCCTCCCCTCGCACGGGAGGATCGTCCCCCCTTGGATGCCGATATAACTAAGCGGAACGGCGCCACCGCCCCTCCCCGCCGCAGCGCACCTTAGCGAGGGCCACCACCCCGGCGTTCGCCGGGTGGTACTTGATCGTGCCGACCGGCGGAAAACTTGAACGACGCTACTTTGCCGGCGCTGCCTGGAGCGGCGATCCGGCCGGCGTCGCCGCCCCCGCCCCGCCCGCGGCCGCCTTGGGCACCACCGCCATCGTCCAGTCCTTGTCGGGCCGCAGATATTTGGCCGCGCTCGCTTGGAGCGCCTCCGGCGTGATGCCGGTCATGTCGCCGATCAGGCTCTGGCTCGCCTCGATCCGCTTGGGATCGAACGTGCCGCCCGAGGTCTGGATCAGCCAGAACTGGTTCCCTGAGGAGGCGCGCGCCATATATTGCAGCATCGGCACGATCGTGCGCCGCAGCTCGTCCGCGCTGATCGGGGTCGACACCAGCTCGGCCGCGATCTCGCGCGACAGCTGGAAGAACAGCGGCACCTTGTCGGGCGCTACCTTGCCCACCGCGATCAGCCGCCCGCCGCCGGGCAGCCCTACCGGCCACTGGCTCTGCGCGGTCGGCGAGTAGCTTGCCCCCGCCACCGAGCGAAGACGGTCGAACAGCCGGTCGGCGAACACCGCCGCCAGCACGTCGAGCCGGCGCTGCTCAGCATGGTCGGCCGAGCCGCCCCCGGTCGGCCAGGCGATCACCGCGGCGGCCTGGTTGTCGTCGCCGTCATGCGTGCGCATCACCGGCGTGACGTTGTGCGCGGGGAAGCGCACCGGCGCGCCCGTCCCCTCGTCCGCGCGACGCGGCTTGAGCGCGCCGAAGCTCTTCGCGATCGCGGCGATCGCCTCGTCGCCCTTGACGTCGCCGAACACGTCCACCTCGATCGGCCCGGTCGCCAGCAGCGGCTGCCATAGCTTCTTGAAGTCGCGCGCGTTGAGCGCCTGGATCTGCGCCAGCGTCGGCATGCCCCAGCGCGGGTCGCCGTCGCGCAGCAGCCCCTCGAGGTCGCGCGCCAGCACGCCGTCGGGCGACGAGTTCAGCCCGGCATAGCCCGTCAGCATCGCCGCGCGCGCGCGCGCCACCGGCGCCGCGTCCCAGCGCGGCGCGGCGAGCTTGGCCGCCATCAGCGTCAAGTTGTCGGCATAGTCGCTCGGCGTCGTCTGCGCGCCCAGCAGGAAAGCGTCGTCGCCGATGTCGAAATCGAGCCCCATGCGGCGCCCGGTCGTGAGCGAGTCGAGCGCGCCCTGGTCGAGCGTGCCGATGCCGCTGGCGATCAGCGCGGTCTCGCCCGCCCAGGCCGGGGTCGGCCGGTCGCCCGGCAGCGCCTGATAGCCGCGCCCGAAGCGCACGCGCAGGTAGACGCGCCCGGTCTCGGACGGGTTGGCGTAGATCAGCGCGCGCACGCCGTTGGCGAAGGTCACCTGCTCCATCGGCGGGTCGCCCACGGTGGCCCGCGCGGTCGCCTGGCCGGGGGTGCCGAGCTTGGGCACCTTGGAAAAATCGACCGAGCGCTGCTCGGCGCGCTTGCCCGCCAGCTTGGAAACGTCGGCGGTGAGCGCGGCGGCCAGCTTGGTCGCGGCGCTGGCGTCGGGCGTGCGCGTGTTGAGCAGCGCGCGCTGGACGTCGCCCTTGAACAGGCGGTTGGTCGACTCGATCATCGCCGCGGGCGTGAACATGCCCTTGGCACGCGCGTCCTGCAGGATGTCGTAGCTGGTCTTCGGCCCCGCCACGGTCTCGCGGATGTCGAGCGCGTTGACCATGTCGTCGGCCTGCTTGGCGCCGGCCTCGACGCGCGCGGTGTCGACGTCGTTCTTCATCGCGGCGTCGAACTCGGCGAGCTCGCGATCGACCTCGGCCTGGGTCGGCGGCGTCGCCATCGCGTCCGCAACCACGGCGCGCACGTCCTTGAGCGCGGCCTCCCAATCGTCGCCGATCGGGATCACGTTGGTGAAGGTGCCGTTGGCCGAGCGCGACACGTCGTCGAGGCTGACCGAGGCCTGGAGGAAGCTCCCGCCGGCACGCGCGCGCGACTCGAGCCGGCGGTTGATCAACCGGATCGCGAGGAAGTCGACCAGCCGCTTCTGGTTGAAGATGATCGTGTCGTCGCGATATTCCCACGGCCGCAGCGCCGCGGTGGCGACCACCGGCGGCAGCGACGGCTCGGCGATGGTCTTGGTCGCGGGCGCCTTGGGATCGGGCTTGCCGAAGTCGGGGTCGGCCGGGTCGGCGCCCTTGCCCGTCCAGGTGCCAAAGTTCTTGACCACCAGTTTCGCGGCGACGTCGGGATCGATGTCGCCCGAGATGATCACCACCGCGCGCGCCGGGCGGTACCATTTGTCGTGGAACGCCTGCACCGTCGCGGGCGTGGCCGCCTCCAGCGTCTTGATCGTGCCGATCGGCGAGCGCTCGGCGAGCGGCTGGCCGGCGAAGAAGGTCTGGCGGATCGCATCGCCGTAACGCACCTGCGCGCCCGGCGCCTCGCGCTGCTCGGCCAGCACCGCGGGGCGCTCGGCGGCGAGGCCCGCGTCGGTGATCGCGGGCTCGGCCATCATGCCGGCGAAGATCTTGAGGCTCTCGTCGAGCTTGACGTCGGTCGCGCCGGGCAGGTCGAGCTTGTAGACCGTCTGCGTCGGCGTGGTGGAGGCGTTCGAGTCCGAGCCGAAGGTCGCGCCGAAGCGCTGCCACACGCGCTTGGCCTCGCCGTCGGGCACGTAGCGCGAGCCGCGGAAGGAGAGATGCTCGATCAGGTGCGCGAAGCCCTGCTCGGCGTCGCTCTCGTACAGCGAGCCGGCGTCGATCCGCACGCGCACCGCGACCTGCCCCGGCGGCACGCCGTTCTTGCGCACCGCGTAGCGCAGCCCGGTCGGCAGCGCGCCGAAATGCCACTCGGGATCGGGCGGGATGTCCGATCCCTTGAACAGCCACGGCGAGGTGTCGACGCGGATCGCCGGCGCGGGCGCGGCGGCGGTGGGCCTGGCGGGAGCCGCCGGCGCGCGGCGCGCGCGCTGCTGCGCGGGCAGCGGCAGCGACACGGAGACGAGCAGGAGGGCGACGAGCGGCTTCGCGAGCGCGCGCGAATACGAATACATGGCCGCGCTTGTAGGGCGCGCGCGGGCCGGCGGCAACTCACGCCAGTGAAACGATCCTTTCCCGTGCCCGAGCAAGCCTTTGCCAAGCGGATGCCACGTTTTGGTCGTGATGCGGGTTTAGCCGACGGGAAAGAGAGAGCGGCGGCGCACGCTGCCGCGACGAGGACGTTTTCGATGAAGCACGACAGCCGTTTGGCACAGGCGCGGATGTGGCAGGACAGCGGCGATGCCGCCGACCCGGTGCTGGTACCCGATCTCAACGTGATCTCGGGCGCGCCCGTTCCCGGCGCAGCGATGCGGGCCGACACCAACCGCCCGCTGCTGATCCGGGTCGGCAAGCACCTGCGCGGCGTCTTCGACCGGTTGATCGCGGGCTCGTCGCTGGTGCCCAACGATCCGGTGCTGGACGTGCGCGATTTCGCCTGGACCGCGCTGCTGCGCGAGCATTGGGAAGCGATCCGCGACGAGGCACGCGCGGTGGCGCTGGTCGGCAACGCCGCACCGAGCCTGGCGACGATCTCGCCCGACCATCGCGCCATCGCCGAGATCAACAAGTGGCGCTCCTTCTTCCTGTGGGGTTATGGTTATCCGATCCACGACAATCTGGCGCGCTGCCCGCGCACCCAGAAGGTGATCGAGCAGATCCCGGGGCTCAACTCGGCCTTCTTCTCGATCCTCGCGCCGGGGACTCACATTCCCGACCACCGCGGCGTCACGAAGGGGCTGATCACCTGCCACCTCGGGCTGATCGTGCCGCGCGACGGCGACGTGCGGATGCGCGTGGACGATCGCGTCGTGCGCTGGGCCGAGGGCGAGACCCTGGTGTTCGACGACACCTACCGCCACGAGGTGTGGAACGACACCGCCGGCACCCGGGTGGTGCTGCTGATCCAGTTCGAGCGCCCCTTGCGCAACCCGGGCAGGTGGTTCGCCGACCTGTTCCTCGGCGCGGTCAAGCGCTCCGCCTTCGTGCAGGAAGCGCGTGCCAACGTCGCCAAGTGGAACGCGGCGGTGCAGCAGCTGGACGGGTAGGTTGCCGATCCTCCCTTGCAGGGGAGGACTTCCGCTCTCCCCCTCGAAACAATCCCTTTCGCTGCGCCCGCTTGATCCCCCGCCGCGCAGGCGCCACATGCCGATCATGCTGATCGAGACCGAAGCCACGCCGAACCCGGCGACCGTGAAGTTCCTGCCGGGGCGCATCGTGATGGACGCTGGCACGCGCGACTTCGCGACACCCGAGGAGGCCGAGGCCAGCCCGCTCGCGGTCGCGCTTTTCGACCTGGGCGACGTCACCGGCGTGTTCTTCGGGCGCGACTTCGTCTCGGTCACCGCCGCGCCGGGGGTGAGCTGGAGCGAGCTCAAGCCCGACGTGCTCGCGCTGCTGATGGAGCATTTCACCGCGCAGATGCCGCTGTTCCGCACCGGCGGCGCGGACTTCAGCGTGCCCGCGGAAGAAGAGAGTTTCACCGACGATCCCGCCGACGCCGACATCGTCGCGCAGATCCGTGAGCTGATCGACACGCGCGTCCGCCCCGCGGTGGCCAATGACGGCGGCGACATCGTCTATCGCGGCTTCGACAAGGGCAAGGTGTTCCTGCGCATGCAGGGCGCCTGCTCGGGCTGCCCCTCCTCCACCGCGACGCTCAAGAACGGCATCGAGCAGCTGCTGCGCCACTATGTCCCCGAGGTGACCGAGGTGCGCGCGGTCTGACGCGCGCGCCCGATCGCTCCCCCTCCCCTACCGACAGGATCGCCATGCCCGCGCTCGACCGCCCCCTCGACGATGCCGCGCTCGACCAGCTGTTCCGCAGCGCGCGGACCTTCAACCACTATCGCGACGAACCGGTGCCCGAGGAGACGCTGCGCGCGATCTGGGACCTGATGAAGATGGCGCCGACCTCGGCCAACCAGCTGCCCGCGCGGCTGGTGTGGTGCGTGTCCGACGAGGCCAAGGCGCGGCTCGCCGCCGCCTGCTCGGCGACCAACAAGGACAAGGTGCTCGCCGCGCCGGTCAGCGTCGTGATCGGCATGGACACCGACTTCCACGAGCATCTCCCCACGCTTTTCCCGCACGTCGACGCCAAGAGCTGGTTCGACGGCAATCGCGAGCTTCGCGAGGCCTCGGCGTTCCGCAACTCGTCGCTGCAGGGCGCTTACCTGATCCTCGCGGCGCGCGCGCTGGGGCTCGGCGTCGGGCCGATGTCGGGGTTCGACGCCGGCGCGGTGGACAAGGCCTTCTTCGCCGACACGCCCAACGTCCGCACCAACTTCATCGCCACGCTCGGCTACGGCGACACCGCGACGCTGCACGAGCGCCTGCCGCGCCCCGCGTTCGAGACGTTCAACCGTATCGCCTGACGTGCGCGACCGGCTGCTCGTCATCGACACCGCCACCGCGGCCTGCTCGGTCGCGCTGTTCGAAGGCGAGCGCCTGATCGCGCACGCGCACGAGGAGGTGGGGCGCGGCCATGCCGAGCGGCTGGTGCCGATGATCGCCGGACTACCCGACGGCGGCCGGGCTACGCAGATCCTGGTAGACGTCGGTCCCGGCAGCTTCACCGGCATCCGCGTCGGCATCGCGGCGGCGCGCGCGCTCGCGCTGGGCTGGGGCGCCGAGGTAGCGGGCTATGGTGCACTCGCGCTCGTCGGCGCGGCCGCGCTCGCCGGAAACACCGATTTCGCGGCTCTTGCGGTGATCGCGGAAGGCGGGCACGGTGAGGTCTTCATGCAGCGTTTCGCTCGCCCGTTCCGGCCGCTCGACACGCCCCGCTCGCTCACGCCGGCGGCGGCGCTGGCCGAGCTCGACGGCGCCGCGGCGATCGGTACGGGCACGCGCTGGCTCGCCGCACTCGACGCCACCGTCGCCGATCGTCCCGCGCTGCCTTACGCGGCACACGCGCTGCTGCTGCCCGCCGCCGAACGCGCTCTGCCGGCGCTGCCCTTCTACGGCCGCGCACCCGACGCCAAGCCGCCGGCGCCGCGCGCCGCGTCGTGAGCGCGCGCGTGCGGCTGGTCGAGCTCACCGCCGGGGCCGCCGCCGACGCCGAGGCGATCGACCGCGTGATGGGCGCTGCGTTCGATCCGCGCTACGGCGAGGCATGGACGCGCAGCCAGTGCGTCGGCATCCTGGCGATGCCGGGCGTGTGGCTGACGCTGGCGCGGGTCGAGGGCGCGGTGGTCGGCTTCGCGCTGAGCCGCGCGATCATGGACGAGGCCGAGCTGCTGCTGATCGCGGTGGACCCGGCGCACGCGCGCACCGGCATCGGCGCGACGCTGCTGCGCGGGGCGATCGCCGAGTGTCGCTCGCGCGGGGTGAAGCGGCTCCATCTCGAGGTGCGCGCCAACAATCCCGCGGTGGCACTCTACGCCGGGCACGGCTTCCGCCGCGCCGGGGTGCGTCGCAACTATTACCGCAACCGTGACGGTGAGACCTTCGACGCGCATACCTACGCGCTCGCGCTGGAGTGAGGCAGGCGGCGACTCGCGGCCGAGCGGCCGCCGGCCGCGCAGCGCCCGCCTCGCCGCTATCTCGCCCGGAGCAACCCACTGCGAGGACGGCAATTCTCTTAGTTGCGAGTCGCTAGCGCTTTTCGCAACAAGCCGGACGCACTACATAGGGTCGCATGGCTCGTAAGATCGATCTCGAAGCGCTCTGTCAGGAGAAGGGGCTGCGCATCACCGAACAGCGCCGCATCATCGCGCGCGTGTTGTCGGAGGCGGAGGATCATCCCGACGTCGAGAAGGTTTACGCCCGCGCCTCGGCGATCGACCCGGGCATCTCGATCGCCACGGTCTACCGCACCGTGCGGCTGTTCGAGGAGGCGGGCATCCTCGACCGCCACGATTTCGGCGACGGCCGCGCGCGCTACGAGCCCTCGCCGGAAGCGCATCACGACCATCTGATCGACGTCGAGACCGGCAAGGTGATCGAGTTCGTCGATCCCGAGCTGGAGCTGCTGCAGAAGGCGATCGCCGAGCGGCTCGGCTTCCGTCTGGTCGACCACCGCATGGAATTGTACGGCGTCTCGCTCGCCAAGAAGTGAGGCCGGTGGGGTCGCTGTGATCCGGCTGCTCCGGGTTCATCTCGGCGGCTCGCCTGGTGGTGCGACGCGCGCGCCTTACCACAGCCGACCACCCCGGCGCACGCCGGGGTCCAGGTGGGAAGGCCGTGGTGGCTCCGCCGAGACCTTCCCCAATTGGACCCCGGCGTGCGCCGGGGTGGAGCCGCCTTTGGAGGACAAGCGAGCGGACGTCCCGGCGCGTGCCGGTCCCGTCTCCCTCCCGCCGCCCGCGTGATCGCCTACCTTCGCCTCGCCGCGCTCGTCGCCTGGCTGCTCCTCGCGCTGCTGCTTCACGGCCTATGGCGGTTGGTGCGCGCGCGCTCGCCCTGGCCGAGGCGCTTCCTCGGCGTCTCGGCGTGGCTGTTCGGCGCGCGCGTGCGCGTCCTCGGCACGCCGCTGCGACGCGACGCGGTGCTGCTCGCCAACCATCTCAGCTGGCTCGACATCCTCCTGCTCGCCGGCGCCAGCGGCTGCGCCTTCGTGGCCAAGGCCGAGCTGCGCGCGGCGCCGCTGGTCGGCTGGCTGAGCACGCTCAACCGCACCGTCTTCGTCCGCCGCGGGGACCGGATCGGCGTCGCCGACCAGGTGGGCGCGCTGCGCACCGCGCTCGCCCGCGGCCAGCCGGTCGCGATCTTTCCCGAGGGCACGACGAGCGACGGCGCGACGCTGCTGCCGTTCAAGGCCGCGCTGCTCGCCGCGCTCGACCCGCCGCCGCCCGGACTGATGGTGCAGCCGGTGCGGATCGACTATGAGCCCGCCGCGCGCGCGCTCGCCTGGGTCGGCGACGAACCCGGCACCGCGCACGCGCGCCGCGTGCTCACCCGGCGCGGCACGTTCGTGGCGACGCTGCACTTCCTCGAAGCCTTCGCCCCCACCGGCGACCGCAAGGCGATCGCGGCCGAGGCGCGCCGCCGCATCCTGGCCGCGGGTAGCGAGGCGGACGCGTTTCCGGTAGAGCGCGCGCCATGTCCGTGACTGCCAAGACCCCGCCCCAGACCTTCCACGTTAAGTCGTTCGGCTGTCAGATGAACGTCTATGACGGCGAGCGCATGGCCGAGCTGATGGCGGCCGAGGGGCTGGTCGGCACCGCCGACGCCGACGCCGCCGACCTGGTGGTGCTCAACACCTGCCACATCCGCGAGAAGGCAACCGAGAAGGTCTATTCGGACATCGGCCGGCTGCGCAAGCGCGCGCGCGAGCGCGGCGCGGACGCGCCGATGATCGCGGTGGCGGGCTGCGTCGCGCAGGCCGAGGGCGAGGAGATCGTGCGCCGCGCCAAGGTCGACGTGGTGGTCGGCCCGCAATCCTATCACAACCTGCCCGAACTGGTCGCGCGCGCCGCGTCGGGCGAGGCCGCGCTCGACACCAACATGCCGCTCGCGTCCAAGTTCGCGCACCTGCCGGCGCGGCGCCGCGTCGGCGCGAGCGCCTTCCTCACCGTGCAGGAGGGCTGCGACAAGTTCTGCACCTATTGCGTCGTGCCCTACACGCGCGGCGCCGAGGTGAGCCGGCCCTATGCGGCGATCCTCGACGAGGCGCGCGCGCTGGTCGACGCCGGCGCGCGCGAGATCACCCTGCTGGGGCAGAACGTCAACGCCTGGAGCGACGACGACGGGCGCGGGCTGCACGACCTGATCGTCGCGCTCGACCGGCTGCCGGGGCTGGCGCGGATCCGCTACACCACCAGCCACCCCAACGACATGGCGCAGGGGCTGATCGAGGCGCACCGCGACGTCGCGTCGCTGATGCCCTTCCTCCACCTGCCGGTGCAGGCGGGCAGCGACCGCGTGCTCCGCGCGATGAACCGCGCGCACACGGTCGACGGCTATCTCCGCCTGCTCGACCGCGTCCGCGCGGTGCGGCCCGATATCGCGCTGTCGGGCGACTTCATCGTCGGCTTTCCCGGCGAGACTGAGGCCGAGTTCGCCGAGACGCTGCGGCTGGTCGACCGGGTCGGCTATGCGCAGGCGTTCAGCTTCAAATATTCGCCGCGCCCGGGCACGCCCGCCGCCGACCTCGCCGCGGCCGTGCCCGCGGAGGTGATGGACGAGCGGCTGCAGCGACTGCAGGCGGCGCTCAACCGCGACCAGGCCGCCTTCAACGCCGCATCGGTCGGGCGGCGCTGCACCTTGCTGATCGAGCGGCGTGGCAAATTGCCCGGGCAGTGGCTCGGCAAGTCGCCGTGGCTCCAGTCGGTCCATCTCGTCGGCGACCATGCGATCGGCGATCTGGTCGAGGTGACGCTCGCCGCGGCGGGGCCGAACTCGCTCACCGGCGCGGTGGCGGTCCGCGACGCCGCCTGAGGCGAAGGGTGGCGTAGCACACCACGCGTGCAACTTCGCGAGGCGAGACCCCGCGAGAGCTCACCGCTGTTATCAACCACTGTCATCCCGGCCTTGAGCCGGGATCCATGGTCCCGCGAGAACAACAGCTGAGGCGCGCGTCGCACGAGGGATGCCGGGTCAAGCCCGGCATGACGATGTGGGCGCACCATGGCCTCGCAAAGCGGTCGGAACGTGGCGACGTCAAACAATGCGACCACCTTTCCCACTCAAAGCCGCGGCCCGCGCCAGGGCATGATCGGCCGGCCTAGGACCGCAGCCGCGCCACCACCTTGATCTCGAAATCGAAGCCCGCGAGCCAGGTAACGCCGACCGCGGTCCAGGTCGGATAGGGCGCGGCGCCGAAGACCTCCCCCTTCACCTTCATGATCGTCTCGAACTGCGTCGCCGGATCGGTGTGGAAGGTCGAGACGTCGACCACGTCGTCGAAGTCGAGCCCGGCCGCGCCCAGCACGTTCGCGAGATTGGCGAAGGCGCGCCGCACCTGCGCCTCGAACTCGGGCTCGGGCGAGCCGTCGTCGCGGCTGCCGACCTGGCCGGAGACGAAGAGCAGGTTGCCCGCGCGTACCGCGGGAGAATAGCCGTGCGCGTCATAGAGCGCATGGCGATGCGGCAGGTCGACGACGTCACGCTGGCTCATCGGTCTTCTCCTCTTGCGCAGGCACTGGATCACGCCTGCCACTTGACATACGCTGCGTAGGTTAAGGCATACGCGCCGTATGTCAACTCGCATACGTCACGTATGCCAGGGAGACGATCCGAGATGGCGGGACGCCGTGCCGAGACCACCGAGGCGAACCGGACGCGACTTCTCGCGGCCGCGCGCGCCGCCTTCGCCGAGCACGGCTACGCCGGCGCCTCGATGGACGAGCTGACCGCGGCCGCGGGGCTGACGCGCGGCGCGCTCTATCACGGCTTCGGCGACAAGAGGGGCCTGCTCGCCGCCGTGGTCGCGCAGATCGACGGGGAGATGGCCGCGCGCGCGCGCGCGGCGGCGGCCTCCGCCCGCGACGATTGGGACGCGCTGCTCGCCGAGGCCGCCGCCTAT
Organism: Sphingomonas citri; assembly: GCF_019429485.1. Classification (GTDB taxonomy): domain Bacteria; phylum Pseudomonadota; class Alphaproteobacteria; order Sphingomonadales; family Sphingomonadaceae; genus Sphingomonas; species Sphingomonas citri. The sequence continues at coordinate 419,455 of NZ_JAHXZN010000002.1, forward strand.
ATCGAGATGGCGCTCGATCCCGAGGTGCGTCGCATCGTGCTGCTCGACGGTCCCGCCGTGCTGGGCGACCCGTCGCGCTGGCCGAGCCAGAACGCCTGCCTCGCCGAGACGCGGGACACGGTGGCACGCCTCGTCGCCGCCGGGACGATGCGCGCGGTCGACGTCGAGGCGGCGGCGCGGCTGCTGAGCGGTGCCGCGCTCAACGCCGCCCTGTGGGTGGCGGCGAGCGAGGCGCCTGACGTCGCGCTGCCGCGCGCCCTCGACGCCTACGCGCTGATGGCCGAGGGGCTGCGCGCGCGCTGACCCATGCCGGCGCGAGGTGCTGGACGCGCTCGCGCGGCGGGACGAGGCTGCGCGTCGTGATCGGCGCGCTCCCTCCGACCCTGATGATCCGCTGCCTGCTCGCCGACCTGCTCGCCGGCGTGATCGCCGACCTGACCCCGGTGCTCGGCGCGCGGGTCGAGCGGGTGCTGATCTACCTGCTGCTGTTGCGCCGCACGCTGGACGGCGCGCGGCCGACCCCGGTGCTCGGCGTCGGGGAGACGCTGGCCATGCCGTTCGAGACGGCGCGCCGTCACGTCGCCGCACTCGCCGCGGCAGGGCGGTGTCGCCGCGTCGCGGGCGGGATGATCGTCGCAGGCCGTCCGCTGGACGATCCAACGCTCGGGCCGCGCCTCGCGCGCGTCCACGATCGCACCGTCGCTCTGGTCGAGCGGCTCGCCGCAGCGGCGCTGCTACCCGTGCTCACCGCCGTGCCGGGAGCCTATGACTGGACCGTGGGGCTGGCGATCGCGGTCGATCTCACGCTCGCCATCGCGGCGGCGGAACAGTGGCGCTGTGCCAAGCCGGTCGACCGCGTGCTCCTCGCCGCGTTACTGGCGGGCAATGCCGCGGCGATCACCGCCGATCCGGCCTTGTTCCGCCGCGCCGCGCCGCCGCACCAGCTCACACCGGGGTGGCGACCGGTGCGTGGCCGCCTCGTCGCGGAGGCGCTGCATCTGCCCGAGGCGACGGTACGGCGACGGTTCGTTAATCTCGGCGCGGCGGTGGAGGTGACCGCGGACGGCCTCGCCCTTCGCCCCGACTGGCTCACCGATGCCGCGGGCGAGGCGGTCGGCGCGGCGTTGAATGGCGCGCTGCGGCGTCACCTCGCGCAGCTGGCGCGGCATCGGTTCCCGCTCGACGCGGCCGCCACGGCGTACCGTCGCGGCACGCCCGCATCGCTGAATTTCGGTTAGCCGCCCCGCGATTTCGGCTTGTCCGCCGCGTCGCGCCTGCCACACTCGCCGCGATGCCATTGCGTCACCGCCCCTCGCGCCTATCTCCCGCCTCAACCGGCGCGTCCGCCGCCGTGCAAGGAGCCGCATGAGCCGAAAGCCCGTTCCCGCCCAATCCGGCGAGCGTTCCCGCGTCGAGCTGTTGTTCGACAAGCCCCAGCTGCTCAGCCAGCTGTTCGGCCAATATGACCAGCATCTGGTGGCGCTCGAGAACCGGCTCGGCGTCTATATCACCGCGCGCGGCAACCGCGTCGGGCTGGAGGGCACCGCCGAGCAGGTGGCGCTCGCGCGCGACACGCTCAACGACCTGTACCACCGCATCCAGCGCGGCGAGGAGGTCGACACCGGCCTGGTCGACGCCGCGATCGCGATGGCGGCCGAGCCGGTGCTCGACGGCATCATCCGCGCCGACTCGGGCAGCGGCGCGCCCTCGGTGATGATCCGCACGCGTAAGAAGACGATCGTGCCGCGCACCCCCGCGCAGGCACATTACATGCGCGAGCTGACCTCGCACGAGATGATCTTCGCGCTGGGGCCGGCGGGCACCGGCAAGACCTATATCGCGGTGGCGCAGGCGGTGTCGCAGCTGATCTCGGGCAGCGTGCAGCGGCTGATCCTGTCGCGCCCCGCGGTGGAGGCGGGCGAGAAGCTAGGCTTCCTGCCCGGCGACATGAAGGAGAAGGTCGACCCCTATCTCCGCCCGCTGTACGACGCCCTGCACGACTGCCTCCCCGCCGAGCAGGTCGAGCGCCGCATTGCCAGCGGCGAGATCGAGATCGCGCCGATCGCCTTCATGCGCGGCCGCACGCTGGCCGACGCCTTCGTGATCCTCGACGAGGCGCAGAACACCACGCCCGCGCAGATGAAGATGTTCCTCACCCGCTTCGGCCAGAACAGCCGGATGGTGATCTGCGGCGACCCCAACCAGACCGATCTGCCCGGCGGCGTCCCCGCCAGCGGGCTGGCCGACGCGACCTTCCGGCTGGAGGGCGTGGAGGGCATCTCTTTGTGCCGCTTCACCGCGGGCGACGTGGTGCGGCATCCGATCGTCGGGCGGATCGTGGAGGCGTACGAGGGCAAGGAGGCTTGATCCGGCGGGATATCCTTCTTGCCTAGACGGGATATACGGAGGCATCATGGGTGCGTTGTATATCAAGAACGACGAGACCGCCGATCTGGCACGCGAGGTGGCGGAGCTGCTGCACGTCACAAAGACCGCGGCGGTACATGACGCGCTGCTGCACCGACGAGACGCGCTGATGGCGGAGCGCGGGCGCACCATCCATGAGCGGCTCGACGCGTGGCGGGCCGCGCATCCGCTCGGCGAGGCCACCGGGCGCGAGGCGGACAAGGCCTTCTACGACTCGCTCAACGACGAGGACGGCGGTTGACCGTCTTCATCGACGCCTCGGCGCTGGTGGCGATCGCGACGGGGGAGCCGGACGCGCGCGAGCTGGAGGCTAACTTCGGCGCGGCAGAGCGACGGCTCTCCTCTCCGATCGCGCTCTGGGAGACGGCGCGAGCGGTGGCGTACGAGCGAAAGATAACGATCGACGACGCCTATGCGGAATTGACGACGCTGTTGCACGAATTCGCGGTCGATCTCGTGGCGATCGGCGAGGCGGAGGCGGTCGCGGCGATCGCGGCCCACGCTCGTTACGGCCAGGGCACTGGTCACCCGGCGCGACTCAACATGGGCGATTGTTTCGCTTATGCCTGCGCCAAGACCCATGGCGCCGCCCTGCTCTACAAGGGCGACGATTTCTCGCACACGGACCTCGCCTGACATGATCCACGTCGAACTCACCCGCGAGGAAGCCTGGCCCGACGAGGCGTGGGAGCAGCGCGCGCTCGCCGCCACCCGCGCCGCGGTGGCGCATACCCCACACGGCGAGCTGCTCACCACCCGCGCCGCGGTGGAGGTGAGCGTGCGGCTCACCGACGACGCCGAGGTCCACGCGCTCAACCGCCAGTATCGCGGCAAGGACAAGCCCACCAACGTGCTGTCCTTCCCGATGGTGCAGCCCGACCTGCTCGCCACCGTGAGCCAGAACTCGGACGACGGCGAGCTGCTGCTCGGCGACATCGTGCTCGCGCACGGCGTCTGCGCGCGCGAGGCGGCGGAGCGCGGGATCGCGGTCGCCGATCATTTCACCCACCTTGTGGTGCACGGCACGCTGCATCTGCTAGGCTATGACCATATGACCGACGAAGAGGGGGACGCGATGGAGGAGATCGAGCGCGCCGCGCTCGCCGATCTCGGCGTCGCCGACCCCTATCTCATACGCGAGGACTGACGAACGGCGATGGCCGACGACCGAAGTAGCGCCGGTAACGGCGACCACCACCACGAACCCGGCATCTGGTCGGGCCTGCGCAACCTCATCTTCGGCGAACCGCACGAGGCGACGCTGCGCGAGGTGCTCGAGAAGGCGATCGACCGTTACGAGGAAGACCCGGCGCCCGATCTGAAGGGCGATCTCACCCCGCTCGAGCGCCAGATGGTGCGCAACCTGCTCCACTTCAGCGAGCGCGACGCGGGGGGCATCGGCGTGCCGCGCGCCGACGTGGTGGCGGTGGAGGAGGCGACCAGCTTCGCGCACCTGGTCGAGGTATTCGCCGAGGCGGGGGTGAGCCGCCTGCCGGTCTACCGCGAGAACCTCGACCACATTATCGGCATGGTCCATATCAAGGACGTGTTCGCCATCCTCGCCCGCGGCGGCGAGCCGCCCGCGACGATCGCGGCGCTGATCCGCCAGCCTTTGTACGTGCCGATGAGCCGCGGCGCGCTCGACCTGCTCGCCGACATGCGCCAGTCGCGCATCCACCTCGCGGTGGTGCTGGACGAATATTCCGGCACCGAGGGGCTGGTGACGATCGAGGACCTGATCGAGGAGATTGTCGGCGAGATCGAGGACGAGCACGACGACGCCCCCGAGGTGCTGCTCGTCCCGCTCGACGGCGGCGCCTGGGAGGCCGACGCACGCGTCGAGCTGGAGGACGTCGGCGAGACCGTCGACGCGCGGCTCGCCGAGGCGGAGAGCGACGTCGACACGATCGGCGGCCTCGCCGCGGTGCTCGCCGGACGCGTGCCCGAGGCGGGCGAGTGCGTCGATCACCCGAGCGGGTGGCGGATCGAGGTGGTCGACGCCGACTCGCGCCGGATCAACCGGCTGCGCCTTCACCCCCCGGTGCCGGAGCCGGAGGACGTCGACGCCTGAGGCGCATCGCGGCGAAGCGAGGCAGGTCGGGGTTGCCCCGTAGCGGCGGGTTGCGCTAGCCCGAAGCGAGGGTTCGGGGGCGGTCCGCCGCTCCCCACGCGACCGACCACGTCAGCCCTTCGGGTCGCCCGACAGGCAGCTGGGTCGGGGGTCGCCGGCGTGCCCCCCACGCCGGCGGCCCAACCTCGCCGGCGGCTCTTGCCTAAGCGCACGCCTCTTCGGCCGCCGATCTCAACGATTTATTTACCTCTTTGCAGTCTAATCGCGGCGCTGCCCGCGTCATGCGCGGGGCTCGGAGGTGTTCGATGGCGTCTCTCCTCGCCGCGCTGTTGCTTCAGGCGGCGGCGCCGGCCGCGCTCGCGACCCATGGCGACTGGATCCTCGGCTGCGACAATCAGCGCGCCTGCGACGCCCTGGTCCGCGATAGCGGCGGCAGCGAGCCGCGGCTGCGGCTGGCGCTGCGCCGCGACGGCGCGGCGACGGCGCAGGCGCGGCTCGACGTGCCCCTTCCCCTCAGCGTCGCCGCGGCCAGCCGGGTCACGCTCGCGGTCGACGGGCGGCCGCTCGCGCAGCTGATCGCGCCCGGTGGTGGGGGTGGGCTCGCGCTGCCCTTCGAGGGCAAGCTCGCCGCCGCGCTGGTGCGCGGGCGACGCCTGACGTTGTTGGCGTCGAGGCGGCACGTGCTCGCCGGCGCCTCGCTCCTCGGGCTCGGCGCGGCGCTGCGCGCCATCGACGCGGCGCAAGGGCGCGATGGCAGCGCCGCGGCGCTCGTCCCGTCCGAGCGCGGCGCCGTCCCCGCGCCATTCGCGGCCGTTCCGCCGCTGCCGGTGATCGACCAGCCCGAGGTGACCGGCGAGGCGCCGCGCCGCTTCTCCGCCAAGGACGCGCGTAAGCTGCTGGGTCGCGCCGCCGCCGACTGCGCCGAGGCACGGACATGGCGGCTCGACGCCGCGCACACGCTCCTAGCGCTCGACCCCGGCTGCGCCGCCACGCACGGGCTCGCTGCGCTGTACCTGCTCCCGCCGAAGGGTTCCGCGATCGCGGCGACGACCGACCGCGCACCCGCCGCGTCGCCACCGGGCTGGGATCCCGCGCGACGGCGCCTGATCAGCGCAGCGGGCCCGCTCCGACAGGAATATGCCTGGGATGGCGAGCGTTTCCGCCTGGTGCTCGAGCAGCACGACGCCGCCTTGCCGGACGCCAGCGGCGACGAGGACGTGATCACGACGTGGCGCGCCACGGTGGCGGTGCACTGAACGCCGGCGCTGTCTGCGGCCAGGGTCCGTACTCAATCGCAGCAAGGATCGTGATCGCCCGCGCAAGGCCGCCCACGAGGGGCGCAGCGCAGCCGGGTAGCTGCGCTACCCGCAGGGAAGCGACGATGCTGGGCGACCTTGCGCGGGCAACCGCTTCGCGGCGGGCGGATTTCGGCGCCATGCGGTGTCGCGCGTCGGTCACGATGCATGAGCATCGCTCCCTCCTTGCTCCTAGCCTGGCGCCAAAATCCGCGTCGTCACGACCTTGCTGCGATTGAGTACAGACCCTAGGCCGTCACCCGCGCGCGGCGGCGCATCCCCTCGGCGCTGGCGAGATGGTGCGCGTGGGTGATCGCCACCGCCAGCGCGTCCGCGGCGTCGGGGCCTGCGAGCCTGGCGCCGGGCAGAAGGACCCCCATCATCGCCTGGATCTGGCGCTTCTCCGCGCCGCCGGTGCCGACCACCGCCTTCTTCACGGTGGAGGGATGATATTCGCCTATCGCCAGTCCGGCCCCCGCCGCGGCGAGCAGCACCACGCCGCGCGCCTGCCCCAGCTTGAGCGTCGACTGCGCGTTGGTGTTGCCGAGCACCTCCTCCACCGCGGCCGAGTCGGGACGCTCGGCGAGGATCACGTCGGTCAGCGCGGCATGCAGGTTGGACAGGCGGCGCGGCAGCGGCATCGACGGATCGGTGCGGATCTGCCCGTTGGCGACGTGGCTCAGCCGATTCCCGTCGGCGTGGATCACGCCCCAGCCGGTGGTCCCGAGCCCGGGATCGAGGCCGAGGATGATCATCGGCTCCTCCCCGCGGCGGGGAGGATCGCGATCAACCCAGCTTCTCCATCACCGCGTCGGAGACCTCGTAATTGCCCCACACGGTCTGAACGTCGTCGTCGTCGTCGAGCGCGTCGATCAGCTTGAACAGCGTCGCCGCCTCGTCCTCGCCGACCTCGACCATCGTCTGCGGGCGCCACGCCAGCTTGGCGCCCTCGGCCTCCCCCAGCACCGGCTCCAGCGCCTTGGCCACCTCGTGCAGGTCCGCCACCGCGGTCCAGATCTCATGGCCCTCGTCGCTCGAGGTGACGTCCTCGGCGCCCGCCTCGAGCGCGGCCTCGAACACCTTCTCGGCGTCGCCCGCGCTCGCGGGATAGGTGATCAGCCCCACGCGGTCGAAGGCGTGGCTCACCGACCCGCTCGCGCCGAGATTGCCGCCGTTCTTCGATACCGCGGTGCGCACGTTGGTGGCGGTGCGGTTGCGGTTGTCGCTCAGCGCCTCGATGATGAGCGACACGCCACCGGGGCCGAAGCCCTCGTAGCGGATCTCCTCGTAATTCTCGGTGTCGCCCTTGCTCGCCTTGTCGATCGCGCGCTGGATGTTGTCCTTGGGCATCGACTGCGCCTTGGCGGCGTTCACCGCGGCACGCAGGCGCGGATTCATGTCCGGATCGGGCAGACCCATCTTGGCCGCCACGGTGATCTCGCGGCTGAGCTTGGAGAACATGCCCGAGCGCTTCTTATCTTGCGCACCCTTGCGGTGCATGATGTTCTTGAATTTGGAATGGCCTGCCATGACTGCCTCTAGCGGGTAATCCCGAGCCTTTATCCCGCGGAGACGCGCGATGCCAGTGCGGGGCGTGAGGCGCCTGCGAGAGGCGAGTGGGCCGATCGCCGCGCCCTTCCGACTTGAGCCTAACAGGCGCGGGCCGTTGCGACGTGCCGCACGCCCCCACCTCTGTCATCCCGGACGTGTTCCGAGATCCACCCTTCCGCGAGAGCAATGCCTGCAGGAGGTGCGGAACAGTGGATCCCGGACGAGGTCCGGGATGACGAAAGGGTGGGTGGTGCAAGGGTGAGTCGCGCGAGAGCGCACCCGCAAGCCGTGGTGGGCAGCGAGACCCCCCTCCCCATCATCGCGCTTGCCCCGACTCCGCCGCATCGGGCACAGGCGACATCAATGACCGTCAGCGTGGACATGGGCACCGATATGTCGGGCGCGCCCGTGACAATGGATCTCGAGGAACTGCTCGCCACCCGCTTGCTCGTCCAGGGCAATTCGGGCTCGGGCAAGTCGCACCTGCTGCGCCGCCTGCTCGAGGGCTCGGCCGGGCAGGTGCAGCAGGTGGTGATCGATCCCGAGGGCGATTTCGTGACCCTCTCCGAGCGCTACGGCCATGTCGTGATCGAGGGCGCGGATTATGCCGAGCGCGAGATCGCGCGCATCGCCGCGCGGTTGCGCGAGCATCGCGCCAGCGTCGTGCTCAGCCTCGAGGGGCTTGAGGCGGAAGGCCAGATGCGCTGCGCCGCGGGCTTCCTCGGCGCGCTGTTCGACGCCCCGCGCGAGCATTGGTACCCCGCTCTGGTGGTGGTCGACGAGGCGCAGCTGTTCGCCCCCACCACCGGCGGCGAGGTGGCCGAGGACGTGCGCCGCGCCTCGCTCTCGGCGATGACCAACCTGATGTGCCGCGGCCGCAAGCGCGGGCTCGCCGGGGTGATCGCGACGCAGCGGCTGGCGAAGCTCGCCAAGAACGTCGCGGCCGAGGCGAGCAACTTTCTGATGGGGCGCACCTTCCTCGACATCGACATGGCGCGCGCGGCGGACCTGCTGGGCATGGAGCGGCGCCAGGCCGACGTGATCCGCGATCTCGCGCGCGGTACCTTCCTCGCGCTCGGCCCGGCGGTGTCGCGCCGCCCGCTGACGGTGAAGATCGGCGCGGTGGAGACGCAGGCGCGCAGCGGCAGCCCCAAGCTGGTGCCGCTGCCCAAGGCGGACAGCGTCGACGTCCAGGCGCTGCTCGACGTCACCCCCGAGGCGGCGCCGGCGCTGCCGCTGTCGTTCGATCCCCGCCCGCGCCGTGTGCCGAGCGAGGAGCTGCTCGCCGATCTCGCCGCGCCGCCCGCGCCGGGCGTGCCCGCGCCCGCGCTGCCCGACCGCTCCGAAGAGGAGGTCGAGGCGGTCTACGCCGAGGTGCTGCGCGCGATCGTCGCGGACGTGGAGAGCGCCGGGCGGCCCGCCGCGGTGCTGTTCCAGGACTTTCAGGTGCGCTGCCGCATGACCGGGGTGGCGCGCCCGGCGCTCGACCTCGCCGCCTTCAGCCGCCGGCTGTCGTGCGCGCGCGCCGGCATCTTCACCCCGCACGCCGAGGAATGGGCGAGCGCGCTGGCGCTGGCGCAGGGGCTGCCCGACGACATGCTCGGTGCCTTCCTGCTGGTGGCCAAGGCGGCGCGCGACGGGGAGCCGTGCCCGTCCGACGAGGCGATCGCGCACACCTATGGGACGAGCTCGCTCGGGCGGGTCAAGCGGCTGATCGGCTACATCGAGAGTCGCGACCTTTTCGTCACCCGAACCGACATGGCCGGCAAGCGCTCGATCACTATTCCCCATCTCGGCTGGACGACGGGTACGGCGGAGGCGGCGTAGGGGGCGTCGGACGCCGGGTGTACTCACCCCTCCCCGTCAGGGGAGGGGTTTACCCGACTCCCGACACATTACCCCGCCTCCAGCTGCGCCTCCGCCACCAACGGTGGGGTCTGCTGGTGCTGCACCACGGTCCAGCGCTCGTGCTCGATGCGGCGGTAGGTCGAGGTGCAGTGCGCGACATAGGTCTTGCCCCCGCCCTTAGATGCCTCGACCTTATAGGCCACCACGATCAGCCCCTCCTGCGGGCGCACGATGCGCTGGTCGCTGAAGCGCACCGCGTCCCAGCGCGGCGTCCGGCTCACCGCTTCCACCGCCGCCTCGCTCTCGAGCACATAGGGCGGCTGCGGCACCACCATCAGCGCCGATTCGTCGATCGACTCGCGATAGTGTTCCGCGTCGGCGGTCCACAGGCTCTCCTCGAACGCCCACACGCGACCGTCTTCCATGCTACCTGCTCCCGTGATTGTTCCGCCACCAAGCGAGGCGGGCGCGGGATCGTTCCGTCGCTTCTCAACCCGCCGCGCCGCGGCGCCACGGATAGCCGCTGACGCGCGGCCACAGCAGGTTGAGCGCCAGCCCGCCGAGCACCAGCGCGGCGGCGAGCAGTTTCCACCCCGGCAGCGGCTCGCCCAGCAACAAGGCCGAGGTGCCCATGCCGAACACCGGCACCAGCATCGCGCTCGGCGTGATCGTCGCGGCGGGATGGCGCGCCAGCAGCCAGCCCCAGGCGGCATAGCCGAACAGCGTGTTGCCGACCGCCTGCCACACCACGGCGGCCCACACGCCCGGCCCGGCGCGTTGCACCGCCGCCGCGATCGGCGCGGCACCCTCGACCAGCAGCGCGGCGGCGACCAGCGGCGGCACTGCGAACGCGCTCGACCAGATCACGAAGCCCAGCATGTCGGTGGTGCCGCTCGCCCTCGCGACCTGGTTGCCGCCGGCCCAGCTGATCGCCGCCGCGATCGTCAGCGCGATTCCGAGCGGAGTGGCGGCGCGATCGTTGTGGACGAGGATGGTGAGGATGCCCGCGCTCGCCAGCACCAGCGCGCCGAGCTGATAGGAGCGGACGCGCTCGCCGCTCAACACGATCGCGAGGCCGATGGTGAAGAACACCTGACTCTGCACCACCAGGCTGGCCAGACCGGGCGAGATCCAGCCGTCCATCGCGAGGAACAGCAGCCCGAACTGTCCGGCGCCGATCAGCAGGCCGTAGGCGGCGAGCGAGCGCCACCTCACCTTCGGGCGCGGCACGATCAGCGCGGGCAGGAAGGCGAGCGCGAAGCGACAGGCGGCGAAGGCGAGCGGCGGCAACACGTCGAGCGCGGCGCGGATCACGACGAAGTTGGTGCCCCACACCGCCACCACGGCGAGCGCGAGCAGCAGGTGGCGCGGCGGCACCGCACCCGATACCGACGCGGCCATGCTCAGCCAAGAAGGCCGAGCGAGGTCAGCTCGGCGCGCAGCGCGTCCGCGCCGGCGAACAGGTGCGAGCGGATGCCGAGCGCGCGCGCGGCGAAGACGTTCGCTTCATTGTCGTCGACGAAGAAGGCCTGGTCCGCGGTGAGCGCGAAGCGGCGCAGCGCGAGGTGGAAGATCGCCGGATCGGGCTTCACCACGCGCTCGTCGCCGGAGACGACGATGTCGCGGAAGCGGTCGAACAACGCCGCCTCGCGCGCGCGGAACGGCGCGAAGAACTCGCCCGAGAAATTGGTGATCGCGAACAGCGGCACGCCGCGCCCGTCGAGTTCCTCGACGAGCGCGGGCATGCCCGGGATCGGCCCGGGGATCTGCTCGCCGAAGCGCGGCCCCCACAGCGCGATCATCTCGGCGTGCCGCGGATGCAGCGCGGTGAGCTCGGCGCTGGTCTCGGCGAAGGGCCGGCCGGCGTCATGCTGGAAATGCCACTCGCGCGTGGCGACATCACGCAGGAACGAGTCGAGCGCCTGCTCGTCGTCGAACAGGCGCCCGTAGAGCGCACGCGGGTCCCAGTCATAGAGGACGTGCCCGACGTCGAAGATCACCGACGTCGGGGCGCCGGCCGCCGACGTCACGTCAGAGCTCAGCCCTGGCGCGCCTTGAAGCGGCGGTTGGTCTTGTTGATCACGTAGGTGCGGCCGCGACGACGGATCACGCGATTGTCGCGGTGGCGGTCCTTGAGCGACTTGAGGCTGTTGCGGATCTTCATGGCGATGGCGCTTCTATCGAGAGAATGAGAAAGCGCGCCGCCTAGAGAGCAGGGGGTGGAAAGTCAACCTGAGTCGGGGAGAGTGGCGGATGTGGCCGTGCTTCGAGACGCCACTTCGACGAGCTCAGCGACTCCTCAGCATGAACGGGGGATGAGGGCGAGGCCGAGGGAACGCGCGCTGCAGCCGGGATCGCCCAGCCGTTCACTCACGTCCGTTCGCGCTGAGGAGAGCCTGAGCTCGTCGAAGCCTCGTCTCGAAGTCACCCTACCGTCATGATCCCACTCCGCCCCCTGCCCCTGGCGGAGCTTGCGACGCGCTGCGGCGTTGCTATGGCGCAACGATCGCTTCCCCGAAGGATGTGTCATGCGTCGTGTCGTCCTCGTCCTTCTCGCCGCCGCGCCGCTGGCGGCCTGCGCCACCGGGCCGCAGCGCTTCCCGGTCGAGGCGACCCGCTTCCACTATGACGCGGTGGCCGAACGCGGCACCGTGAGCGTCGAGCCGCTGCAGGGCGCGGGATCGCCCAGCCTAGAGTACAAGACCTACGCCGCCGCGGTGGAGGCCGAGCTGCTGCGCAACGGCTTCACCAGCCCCGCGCCGGGCACCGCCGCGCAATATATCGCCACCGTCGGCTTCACCCGCACCGACCGGCCGCTGCCGCCGCGCAGCTCGCCGGTGCAGATCGGGCTCGGCGGGGGCGGCTTCTCGGGCGGGCGGCGCGGTGGCACCGGGCTGGGCGGCGGGGTCAGCTTCCCGCTCGGCGGCGCGCGCGAGCGCATCGGCGTGGTGACCGAGCTGGCGGTGCGGCTGCGGCGCGGCCCCAACGCGATCTGGGAGGGGCAGGCGCAGTCGCTCACCGACACCAGCGCGCCCGACGCCGACGCCAACACGGTCGCGGCGCGGCTCGCCGCCGCTCTGTTCAAGGATTTCCCCGGCGAGTCCGGGCGCACGGTCGAGGTGAAATGACGCTACAGATCAACGCCGCCTTCGATGGCGGCAACATCCGCCTGGTCGAGCTCCGCGGCGAGGGCGACGACTGGACCTGCGATCTTGAGATCGTGCGCGATCACCAGTCCGACTTCTACCAGTGGTTCTACTTCCGCGCCGCCGGGCTGCGCGGCAGGCGGGTCACGTTCCGCATCGTCAACGCCGGGCAGTCGGCCTATCCGTTCGGCTGGCCGGGCTATCGCACCCGCGCCTCGACCGACCTGGCGGCGTGGCGGATGATCGACACGCGCTACGACGGCGGCGTGCTCACCTTCGACTGGACCGGCACCGGCGACCTCGCCTGGTTCGCCTATTTCGCGCCGTTCACGATGGAGATGCACGCGCAGCTGGTGGCGCGGATCGCGGCGCGGCCGGGCGTGACTCATCGCGAGCTGGGGCAGACGCTCGACGGGCAGGCGATCGATTACTTCCGCGTCGGCAGCGGTGCCAAGCAGGTGTGGCTGTACGGCCGCCAGCACCCCGGCGAATCGATGACCGAATTTTGGATGGAGGGCGCGCTCGACTGGCTCACCAGCGACGCCGCCACGTCGCTGCTGGCGGCGGCGACGGTCCATGTCGTGCCCAACATGAACCCCGACGGCACGCGGCGCGGCCATCTGCGCACCAACGCGGCGGGGGTGAACCTCAACCGCGAGTGGCACGCGCCGTCCGCCGAGCGCAGTCCCGAGGTGCTGTGCGTGCTGCGCGAGATGGACCGCACCGGCGTCACCTTCGCGATGGACGTCCACGGCGACGAGGCCATCCCGGCGAACTTCATCGCCGGCTTCGAGGGCATTCCCTCCTGGACCGACGCGCATGGCGCGAAATTCTACGATTTCGGACAGCGGCTGGCGGCGCACAGCCGCGATTTCCAGACCGAGCTGGGCTATGAACGCTCCGCCCCGGGCAAGGCCAATCTGTCGATGTCGACCAATCAGCTCGCCGAGCGCTTCGGCGCGGTGTCGGTGACGCTGGAGATGCCGTTCAAGGACCACGATCCCAATCCCGACGCCGAGTTCGGCTGGAGCCCCGAGCGCAGCCGTCGGCTGGGGGTGTCGTGCCTCGAGGTGGTCGCTGAGATGATCGACGGGTTGTGAGCTCCGAGTTCCTTCCCGCTCGCGGGGAGGGGAACCATGCGCACCGTGTGCAGGGGGCTTCCGCAGGCGCTGCACTGCGCAGAGAACCCGCTTCACCACTCGCTTCGCGAGCGTGCGGACTTTGGCGTGCCGGGGGCACGCCAAGATCGTGTCCGGCGGACACGATCGCGCCCGCACGCCCCCTTCCCGCCCTGGGGGGACGATCGTCAAACGGCCCTCACGTCCGCGGATGGCGGTGCAATTCTTCCTCGAGCTCGCCGATGTAGCGGCGCAGCGAGCCGGCAGAGACCGGGTCGGTCACCATCGCGGCGGTGCGGCGCGCGCGCGCCAGTTCGCTGCGCACGAGCTCGTGCGTCGCCTTGCGTAACATCGTTTCTTCCCTGCCCCCGTTCGCGCGCTCCATGCGCGACCCGGTCGGGGAGGGATTGGACGAAACCGCCGTCGACGCTCCATCCGCATCGGATCGGACGGATCCGCGCGGACCGTGGCGGCCGATCACGCTGAGCGCGTCACTCGCCCTGCGCGCGATAGTCCTTCAGCTCGTCGCCGATGATGCGCACCACGTGGAGCACGTTGGTCGACCCGGGGGTGCGGAACGGCACGCCCGCCATCACGATCACGCGGTCACCCGCCTGGGCGATGCCTTGGCGCAGCGCGATCCGCTTCGCCTTGGCCACCATCTCCTCGAACGACTCCACGTCGCGCGTCACCACATTGTGCGTACCCCACAGCAGCCCGAGCCGGCGCGCGGTCTCGCGATTGGGGGTGAGCACCAGGATCGGCACCGACGGGCGCTCGCGCGCGATCCGACGCGCGGTCGAACCCGAGCTGGTGAAACAGATGATCGCCGCCGCGGACACCGTCGCGGCGATGTTCTTGGCCGATTCCGCCAGCGCGTCGGCGGTGGTGGGATCGGGCCGCGTCACGGTGAAGTGGATGCGGTCGCCGTGCATCGGATCGCGCTCCACCGCGTCGCCGATCGCGTTCATCATCGCCACCGATTCGACCGGCCAGGCGCCCGCGGCGCTCTCGGCCGAGAGCATGATCGCGTCCGCACCGTCGTAGATCGCGGTGGCAACGTCGGAGACCTCGGCGCGCGTCGGCGACGGGCTCTGGATCATCGACTCGAGCATCTGCGTCGCGACCACCACCGGTCGGCCCATGCGGCGCGCGGTCTCGACGATGCGCTTCTGCAGCGGCGGCACCGACTGCGGCGGCAGCTCGACGCCCAGATCGCCGCGCGCGACCATGACGCCGTCGCACATCTCGACGATCTCCTCGAGCCGCTCGATCGCGGCGGGCTTCTCGATCTTGGCGAGCAGCGCGGCCTCGCCCTGGATCAGCTTGCGCGCCTCGGCCAGGTCCTCGGGGCGCTGGACGAACGAGAGCGCGATCCAGTCGACTCCCTGCTCCAGCGCGAACGACAGGTCGGAGCGGTCCTTCTCGGTCAGCGCCGCCATCGGCACCACCACGTCGGGAACGTTGAGGCCCTTGTTGTCGCTCAGCGCGCCGCCGATCTCTACGTTGGTGACGATACGATTCTCGTCATGGTCGGTGACGCGTAGCACCAATTTGCCGTCGTCGAGCAGCAGGCGCGCGCCCGGCTCGATCGCGGCGAAGATCTCGCGGTGCGGCAGCCGCACGCGCGTCGCGTCGCCCGGCGTCGGGTCATGGTCGAGCGTGAAGGTGCTGCCGTGCTCCAGCATCACGCGGCCACCCGCGAACTTGCCGACGCGCAGCTTGGGCCCCTGGAGATCGGCGAGGATCGTCGAGGGGCGGTTGAACTTCTGCTCCAGCGCGCGGATCGATCGGATGATCTGCGCCTTGGAGGCCTGGTCGCCGTGGCTCATATTGATGCGGAACGCGTCCGCGCCCGCCTGGAACAGCGTCGCGATCATCTCGGGCGTGTCGCTCGCCGGCCCCAGGGTGGCGAGCACGCGAACCTTGCGCGAGCGCGGGGCGATCGTATCGGATGTCTCGGTCACATGCGCCTTCCTGCTTTGCCGCGGACGCCTTAGCGACTAACGCGCCGGGATCAAATCCGGAGATGCAGATGGATCAGCGCGACCCCCTCGACACGCTCGACGACGCGACCGCCGCGGCGGCCTTCCGCCGCCTGGTGCGCCACCTGCGCCACCGCACCGACGCGCAGAACGTCGACCTGATGGGGCTGGCGGGCTTTTGCCGCAACTGCCTGTCCGACTGGGTTGGCGAGGCGGGCGGGCTGCCCAAGGATGCCGCGCGCGAGGCGATCTACGGCATGCCCTATGCCGAGTGGAAAGACCGCCACCAGCACGAGGCGACACCGGAGCAGCTGGCGCGGATGAAGGAGAGCGTCGCGCGCAACGCGTGATCGGCGGAGCGAGAGAGTCTCGACCCTCGGCTGATCCTTCTGCGCGGGAAGAGGTTCAACGAGCCCCTGAGCTATTGGCTCAGCCTAGGCGCCGCGCCTCGAACTTGACTCCGCGGCCCTGCCCCGCTACCCGCGCCGCTTCGCAATCGCCCCCGCACCCCGGTGAAGCGGCGGGCCTGCGCTTTCCACCTCGTGGATCACGCGGCGCGATGACCGGGACCAACGTTGTACGCCATTGCTTAGGAATATCTGATGTCGAAGCGCAGCAGCGCCAAGTACAAGCTCGACCGTCGTCTCGGCGAGAACATCTGGGGCCGGCCGAAGAGCCCGGTGAACAAGCGCGAGTACGGCCCGGGCCAGCACGGCCAGCGCCGCAAGGGCAAGATGTCGGACTTCGGCATCCAGCTGCGCGCCAAGCAGAAGCTCAAGGGCTATTACGGCGACGTCACCGAGAAGCAGTTCCGCCACGCCTATGAGGAGGCGTCGCGCATGAAGGGCGACACCTCGCAGAACCTCATCGGCCTGCTCGAGCGCCGCCTCGATGCGATCGTGTACCGCGCGAAGTTCGCGCCGACGATCTGGGCCGCGCGTCAGCTGGTCAGCCACGGCCACGTCCGCGTCAACGGTGTGAAGTGCAACATCGCGTCGCGCCGCTGCGACGTCGGCGACGAGATCACGCTCGGCACCAAGGCGCAGGAGATGGCGCTGGTGCTCGAGGCGCAGCAGCTCGCCGAGCGTGAGGTGCCCGACTATGTTGCGCCCGACGGCGCCGCGAAGGTCTCCTTCATCCGCGTGCCGACGCTGGACGAGGTGCCGTATCCGGTGAAGATGGAGCCGAACCTGGTCGTCGAGTTCTACTCGCGCTGACCTGCCCCATCCGTCGCTCCGGCATCTCCGGAGTGGCGCCGGAGGGTCGTCGCCCTCCCCGAGGACCCCGGCCGCGTGCCGGGGTTTTTCGTTGGGGTGACGTGCTCCGGCAAACGCCGGAGCCCAGGGCAGCAGGTGCCGCGCTCGTGGCTCTGGGCTCCTGCGTGCGCAGGAGCAAACCGGCGCCTTCTTAGCGCCGCCACCCCTCCCGCAACCAACCCGACCCGCTCTCGTTCTCCGTCCACATCGACAGGAGACCCAAGATGGCGGACGCCAACACCGACCCGACCAAGCTCAAGCACGACCTCTGGCAGAAGATGGCGGACAGCCCGTTCGTCATGGTCGGCCCGGCGGACGGCTCGGCGCACAGCGAGCCGCTCACCGCGCAGCTCGACAAGGACCAGGTCGACACACTCTTCTTCTTCGTGGGCAAGGACAACCGGCTCGCCGGCGGCGGTCGCGTGATGGCGCAGTACGTGTCCAAGGGGCACGACTTCTTCGCCTGCATGGACGGCCAGGCGCGCATCGACAACGACGCCGCGCAGATCGACAAGCTCTGGAACAAGCAGGCCGAGGCCTGGTTTCCGGGCGGTCGCGAGGACCCCAACTTGGCGCTGCTGCGCGTCGACGTCGACAGCGCGGAGCTGTGGGAAAGCGACATCTCGCTCTCGGGCCGCGTGAAGATGCTGTTCGGCGGGACGATCAAGGCGAGCGAGTCGGGCAGCCACGCCAAGGTGGCGACGACGGCGGAGAATTCACCGGCGTAACTCCCCGCTCGCTGGGAGGCGGCAGCGCGACGCGCTGACGGAGGGGACTCTCCCCTTTGAGGACGGCTCGTTTGAGGCGTCGCCCCTCCACCGCTCGCTACGCGAGCGGTCCCCCTCCCCGCGTGCGGGGAGGATAAAGCCAAGAGAAAAGGGCGCCCGGTTCGCACCGGGCGCCCTTCTCGCGTCAGCCGCTCGGCGCGGCTCAGGCGCTGTAATACATGTCGTACTCGACCGGGCTGGGGGTCATCTCCCAGCGCGCCACGTCCTGCCACTGCAGCTCGACATAGGCCTCGATCTGGTCCTTGGTGAAGACGTCGCCTTTCAGCAGGAAGTCGTGGTCGGCCATCAGCGAGTCGAGCGCCTCGCGCAGCGACGCGCAGACCGTCGGCACCTGCGCCAGCTCGGCCGGCGGCAGGTCGTACAGGTTCTTGTCCATCGCCTCGCCGGGATGGATCTTGTTCTGGATGCCGTCCAGGCCCGCCATCAGCAGCGCGGCGTAGGCGAGATACGGGTTCGCCATCGCGTCGGGGAAGCGCACCTCGACGCGCTTGCTCTTCGGCCCGGTGCCGTAGGGGATGCGGCACGAGGCCGAGCGGTTGCGCGCCGAATAAGCGAGCAGCACCGGCGCCTCGTACCCCGGCACCAGTCGCTTGTAGCTGTTGGTGGTCGGGTTGGTGAAGGCGTTGATCGCCTTGGCGTGCTTGATGATGCCGCCGATGAAATACAGGCAGGTGTCGGACAGGCCGGCATAGCCGTTGCCCGCGAAGAGCGGCTCCTTGCCGTTCCAGATCGAGAAGTGCGTGTGCATGCCCGATCCGTTATCTTCCTTGATCGGCTTGGGCATGAAGGTGGCCGACTTGCCATAGGCGTGCGCGACCTGGTGCACGACATACTTGTAGATCTGCATGCGGTCGGCGGTGGTGGTCAGCGTGCCGAAGGTAAGGCCCAGCTCGTGCTGCGCCGCCGCCACCTCATGGTGGTGCTTGTCGCACGGCAGGCCCATCTCGATCATGGTCGAGACCATCTCGCCGCGGATGTCGACCGCCGAGTCGACCGGCGCGACCGGGAAATAGCCGCCCTTGGCGCGCGGGCGGTGCGCGAGGTTGCCGCCCTCATATTCGCGGCCGGTGTTGGTCGGAAGCTCGATGTCGTCGATCTTGAAGTAGCTGCTGTTGTAGCTGTTCTCGAAGCGGACGTCGTCGAACATGAAGAACTCGGCCTCGGGGCCGACATAGACGGTGTCGCCGATCCCGGTGGTGGCGACATAGGCCTCGGCGCGCTTGGCGGTGGTGCGCGGGTCGCGGCTATAGCCCTCGCCGGTCGACGGCTCGACGATGTCGCAGAACACGATCAGCATCGGCGTCGCCGAGAAGGGATCGGTGTAGACCGCGTCGAGGTCGGGCTTGAGGATCATGTCCGACTCGTTGATCGCCTTCCAGCCGGCGATCGAGGAGCCGTCGAACATCAGGCCGTCGGTCCACTCGTCCTCGCCCATCACCGAGGCGACCATGGTGAGGTGCTGCCACTTGCCCTTGGGATCGGTGAAGCGCAGATCGACCCACTCGATCTCCTCGTCCTTGATCTTCTGCAGAACGTCTGCGGCCGTGTTCGCCATGATGCTTCTCTCTCTCGCAGATGCGCTCCCCGGACGTTGCCGGGGCACGCGGTAACAGGGACGCCCCGGCGCGCGGCCGGGGCGATGGGATGTCAGATCGCGTCGTTGTCGCGCTCGCCGGTGCGGATGCGCAGCGCAGTCTCGACCGGGATCACGAAGATCTTGCCGTCGCCGATCCGGCCGGTCTGCGCCGCGGCAGCGATCGCCTCGACCACGCGCTCGGCGAGACCGTCCTCGACGACCACCTCGAGCTTCACCTTGGGCAGGAAGTCGACGACATATTCGGCGCCGCGATACAGCTCGGTATGGCCCTTCTGCCGGCCGAAGCCCTTGGCCTCGGTCACGGTGATGCCGCTGACGCCGATCTCGTGCAGCGCCTCCTTCACCTCATCCAGCTTGAACGGCTTGATGATCGCCTCGATCTTCTTCACGCGATTGACGCCCCACCTCGGATGAAAGACCGATACCCCGCGAGGTACCTTGCACCGACCGTGCCAGCCGCGGACGCTCAGGGCAACCCAGTGCGGCGATCGGCCGGGCGGCGGGCGCGCCTGCCCGAAAATCGGGCAGCCGCGCGCCGACTGCCGCCGCTTTGAGCAACCCGACGCAGGCCAATTTGTTAAGCGGCAAGGGGATAAGGGGCGACATGCGTAACTTCCGGTTGTCCTGGATCTTCGGCGTGTCGTCGCTCTCGCTGCTGCTCGGCGGCTGTGGGGGCGGTGGCGATGGTGGCAGCAGCACGGCGAGCACCCCCGCCGCGGTGGTGGTGACGCCGGCCCCCGCGCCCGCTCCCTCGCCGACGCCGAGCCCGGCGCCGCAGCCCACCCCCTCCCCCACGCCTGTCGCGCTCGATCCCGCCTCCGCCCCGCCCGCCGGCAGCTGGGCGGCACGCGCCGCCGCGCTCTTCACCAGCCAGCCCGACGTGGCCAATTGCCGCCCCGGCATGCTGGCCGACAGCGTGCGCGCCGATGTGCTCGCGCGGCTGAACGCGATCCGGGCGCTCCACCGCCTGCCCGCGGTGACCTATTCCAGCGCCGACGACGAGCAGGCGACCCAGGCGGCACTGATGATGGCGGCCAACGGCCAGCTCACCCACACGCCCCCGGCCGACTGGAAATGCTACACCGATACTGGCTCGACCGGCGCGGGGACGAGCAACCTCTACGGCGGGCTGATCTCGCCCTATCTCGCCTACTACACCGAGGACATGTATCTCGGCGGCTGGCTCACCGAGACGACCAACCTGGTCGCCAACAACGTGGGTCACCGCCGCTGGATGCTCGATCCCTTCCTGGGCAAGATCAGCTACGGCCGCGTCGCGCAGGTGCTCGCCGACGGCAGCCGCACCGATGCGGCGGCGATGAAGGTGGTCTCGTTCAGCGGCGGGGTCACGGTGCCGGGCGGGCTGCCGCCCTACGTGGCCTATCCTTACGGCGACTATCCGGCGCGCTACTTCGACCCCGCGGCGCTGCTGTCCTTCTCGGTGATCGCCGACGCGACGCGGCGCGGCGGCGCCAACGCTCAGGTCGATTACTCCAGGGCGACGGTACGGGTATCGAACGGCGACACTGCGCTGACGGTGTCGAACATCAGCTTCGACAACACCGGTTACGGCGTGCCCAACAACATCCAGTTCGCGGTGGCGGGGCTGGCCAACGGCGTGACCTACACCGTGACGATCGACGGCGTGTCGGTGCGCGGCCAGGCGCAGAGCTACAGCTACACCTTCCGGATCGTGGCGTAGCCGAGCAGCTCGGCATGACACGGCGGACCTTCAACCGGCTGATGCAGGCCTGCGCCTGGCGCCTGTTCGGCTAAATCGACCGGAACCACTCCAGATCAACGCGAAGCCGCGACGCGCGTGTCAGGTTGCGCGCATGTTTCCGGACGCTTCCCCGCCACCGCGGCCACTTCTCCTGCTCGCCGAGGCCGAGCCGTTCCGCGTCGATTATCTCCGCCACGCGCTACACGACGCGGGGGCGCAGCTGCTCGGACCGGTCCGCGCGGTGGCGGAAGGCCTGGCGCTGCTCGCCAATTTGCGCGAGCGCCCGGCCGCCGCGATCGTCAACTTGCGGCTGAGCGACGGGAGCGCCCTGCCGTTGCTCGACTCGCTCGAGGCCGGCGGCGTGCCGCTGCTGCTCATCGGCGAGGCGGGGATGGTACCGCCGCCGCACCTCGCCGCGCGCCCGTGCCTGCTCGCACCTTTCGCCTCCTATCAGATCGTCGCGGCGGTTCGCGCGCTGCCGGTCGCCATGACGCCGACGTCACCCGCGTCGACGCCGCTCGCCGAGCGTGCGCGACATGGCTGATGCCACCGAGCCGACGCCCGGCGCCACGGCGCTGTTGATCATCGACATGATCAACGACCTCGATTTCGAGGGCGGCGAGCAGCTCGCCCCCCCGGCCATCGCGGCGGCGGATCGCATCCGCGCGCTGCGCGATCGCTCCGACGCGGCGGACGTGCCGGTGATCTACGTCAACGACAATTTCGGGCGTTGGCACGCCGAGCGATCGAGCATCGTCGACCATTGCTGTCGCGAGGGCAGCCGCGGCGCCGCGCTGATCGACGCGCTCCGCCCGCGCGAACGCGACTATTTCGTGGTGAAGCCACAATTCTCCGGCTTCTACGCGACCAACCTGCCGGTGCTGCTGCCCCAGCTCGGGGTGAGCCGGCTGATCCTGACCGGGGTCGCTGCCGACATCTGCGTGTTGTTCACCGCCGCCGACGCGCACATGCGCGACTATGACCTGTGGGTACCCGAGGACACGGTCGCGAGCGAGCGCCCCGAGCACCTCGACTGGGCGTTGGAACTGATGCGCAAGAGCATGTGCGCGGAAACGGCGGCGAGCTGCCACCTGAGCTTGGAAGCTTGGTTGGCAAGGGCCGAAACCTGAGCGGCCCCGCTCGCGAACCGGAAGATCACCGGCTCAATAGTTCGGCCACAGCCCCGGCGTGGCGATCTCGAGCACATGACCGTCGGGATCATTGAAATAGACGCTGCGCCCGCCCGCGGGCCAGTGGATCTCGCTGAGCTCGGCGACGCCGTGCGCCCGCAGCTTGTCACGCCAGGCGTCATAATCTTCCGCCGCGGTCTTGAACGCCATGTGGAGCGGACCGGCGCCGTCGTGCCCGGGGATATGGCCCTGCGGCGTATCCTCGCCCGCGGTCGACTGGCCGCGCGCGAAGATCAGCAGCACGCTGCCGCCGCCGGCGTCGAGGGCGGTGAGTCGCTCCTCGGCGCGCAGGATCGCTAGCCCCATGACGTCGCGAAAGAAGGCGATCGAACGCGCCTTGTCTTCGACATAGAGCGCCGTCTCGAGCACTCCGTTGAGCTGCGGCATCATCGTCTCCCGTGATGCGGCGCTCAGGCGCCGCCGCTGCGCTCAACGACCAGCCCGACCGCGGCGATCCGCTCGACCCGATCATAGCCGGGCTGGTCGAGATCCTCGCTGAAGATATCGGGATCGAGCTCACGATAGTCGAGCCTGACTCCGATCGCGGGCAGGCGCTCGCGCAGCGCGTCGCGCAGCACGTCGCGGCCGTCGACGATCGATACGCCGGTGTTCAGGATCAGCCGCCCACCCGGCGCGAGCAGCGCGAGGCCCTGCACCACCCACTCGAGCGACAATCGTGCGCCATACAGGTCCCCTCCGTCGCGATAGGCGCGCTTGGCCGCGTCGATCATGAAGGGCGGATGAGTCACGATCAGGTCGAAGGCGCCGGCGAGATCGTCCGGCGCCTGCACCTGCTCGATCGCGTGCGTCACCCCGAAATGTTCGGCGTTGACGCTCGCCAGCGCGAGCGCGCGCGGGTTGACGTCGGCGAGCGTCAGGTGCGCGCGGTCGAGCAGCGACGCCGCGACGATGCCGCCCACGCCCGCCCCCGCGCCATAGTCGAGCACGCGAGTCGCGCGCGGGTCGAGCCGCGCCGCGATCAGCTGCGCGAAGCGACAGCTGTCGGGACCGAGGAAGACCGAGTCGGGCGCGTCGGTGGGAAAGGCCGAGTGAAGGAACAGCCGCCCCGCCACGCGCGAGGCGCGCAGCAGTGGGCGCAGCCGCCCGTCCGGCTCGATCGCGACCGCGCCGGCGGCGCGCAGTGCGGCGAGCAGCTCTGGATCGAGCGCGTCATGCTCGAAGCATCGACTCCAGCCGAGCACCTCGCGCGCATCGCGGCCCAGCCGTTCGGGGTCGCGCGCGACGACGCGCGCGTGCGTTCCGGGCGTTGCGGTGACATGGTCATAGCCGCGCGCGTCGAGCAGGCGCAGCAAGGCCAGCAACGCGGGTCGGCGCTCGGCCGCGGCCCAGGGTGCGGCGAGCCGCTGATCGACCTCGCTGACCTCGGTTAGCATGTTGTTTTCTCCCGGCTTTTTTGTTCCGAGAGAACGTCGGCCGGGGTGTCGATGTCCCCGCCTCTTCACCTGGGTGAGCCTGTTTGCGCCGGCTCAGGCGGCGCGCGCGGGAAGCGCGGCGGCGGCTGAAGCCTGTTCGGCCAGTGCTTGCTCCAGAGGTCGCAGCAGCAGCAGGTCGCGCACCGGCGGCTCGTGCCCCGCATCGCCGTGGCGCAGGTGCCACTCGCCGTTCGCACGATCGATCAGCAGATCGAGCGCGGCGCGGATCAGGTCGGGCACGTAGGTCGGCGTCGCCGCTCGCGGCGACGGTGGCCGGTCGGGCGCGAACAGATCATCGGCCACGACCACCAGCGTCGCGGGCGTGCGGCGCTGAGATCGCGGTTGTTCGTCACTCCAGCTCGCCTCGATCCGCAGGCGCGGGCGTGTCGGAGACGGGCCGACGGGGCGCGGGTTACCCATGAGGTCGACCACGGCCCACGCCTCCGGCGAGTCATCTTCGTACTCGCCGAAGACCAGCGGGATCGCGCGGTGCGCGCAGGCGGCGGCGAGATGCGGCGCGAGCGCGTCGTCGCGTCCGAGCACTAGCAGCGGCGGGACCGCGTCGCGCGCGACCTCCTTGTACGGCCGCTGTACCGACATCGGTGCGGGGCGCGGCACCGCGGCATGAGTCAGCCGCTCCGGCCGGCGCCACCAGCCCGGCACGTGCACCAGCGGGTCGCGCGCGCTACCCGACACCAGCGCTCGCAGCAGCGGCACCATCGCGGTCGCCCGCGGCACGCCGGAGGAGAGGTCGTAGACGCCCGGCTCGTACAGTCCGCCGCCGGTCAGCAACGTGTTCCATCCCTGGCTGCCGAGCAGCGACCAGCATGTCACCGCGCGCAGGTCGACGCCCTCGTGTCGCAACGCCACGGCACCGTCCCACGCCTCGGCCATCCAGCGCATCTGCTCCTCGCGCGTGCAGCCGTTATGCACCTCGGTCACCGCCAGCGGCAGCCGGTAGCGCGCCCAGGCCTCGCGCAGCACGCCGGCCAGCCCCGGTGCGCCGGGCTGGAGCGCGCGCACCGCCTCGAGGTCGGCGTAGCGCTGGCGTCCGTTGCCGCCGTGCGTGTGAGCGGGATAGCGCGCCACCCGGTGATCGAGGAAACGATCGCTGGTGAGGTAATGGTTCACCCCGATCACGTCGGGCGGGCACGGCGCCGCCGCGAGTGCGTCGAGCCGCGCCGCAAGACCGAAGTCGCGCAACCGCGCGTGCAGCGGATGACCGGGAACGACGCGACCGCACAGCAGGTCCCATGACGCCCAGCGGCGGACATTGTCGAACGCCACCTGGTCACGCGTCGCGACGGTGCCGAAGCTGCGGCCCAGGTCCTCGGTCTGGATCAGCCGCGCGCGCGGGTTGACCGAGCGGATCGCCGCCATCGCGCGCGCGGTACCCTCGACCTGGTTGACCAGCGCGCGCCAGAAGTCGCGCTCGTCGCGGCGGTGTGGGTACCAATGGCCGTAGAGCGCGGCGAAGCGCGCGGTGGTGAGCGGTTCGTTGACCGGGGTCCAGTCGTCGATCCACGGATACCGCTCGGCGGTAGCGCGCGCGTAATCGGCGAGCAGCGCGGGAAAATGCTCGTCGAGCAGGTCGGTGTACCGCGGACCCGAGCCGTGATGGACCAGCCCCGCGATCACGCCGACGCCGCGTGCGCGCAGCCGCTCCAGCCGCTGGTCATACCAGCCGTAGTCGCGCGACTCCGGCCGCTCCGGCGCGACGGTCTCCCAATGAATGGGATAGCGGAGCGCGCTGATGCCGAGATCGGCGATCAGGTCGATGTCCTCGGGGCGATCGCGATGGCCGAGCAGCGCGAATTGATCGACGTAATGGTCGCCGACACGATTCACGGTACACTCCAGGCCGCCCCATAGCTCGAGTTCGCGCACGCTCCGGCTCCTCTGCCCGATCGTGCCGCCAACGTCCGGCCCCGCGCGCCGTTGCCTCGCCGGTGCAAAATCGTTGCCTGCAACTCATAGTTAAACCTAGATCTATCAAATACTTACGCTGGAACATGCGGCTATGTTGCTGAGTTTCCCAATGTGTCCGCAACACCGGGAGATCCCTCCGTGACCCTGCCCTCGTCCCCCCTGCCGCACCAGGACAGCCGTGCGACCGTCAGCGACGACGAGGGCACGCTGATCTGCTTCAGCCACCTGCGTTGGGATTTCGTCTTCCAGCGACCGCAGCATCTGATGAGCCGCTTCGCGCGCGCGCGGCAGGTGCTGTTCTGGGAGGAACCGATCGTCGCCGCGGCGGACACGGAGCCGCGCGTCGAGCAGCGCCGCTGCGGCGACACTGGTGTGACGGTGTGCACCCCGCACCTCCCGGCCGGCCTCGACGGCGACGCGGTGTGCGCGACGCTGCGCGGCCTGCTCGACGCGGTGATGGTGGCGCCGCGCGGCCCAGTGGTGCGCTGGTATTACACGCCGATGATGCTGCCCTTCTCCGAGCATCTCGCCGCGGACTGCATCGTCTACGACTGTATGGACGAGCTGTCGCAGTTCAAGAACGCGCCGCGCGACCTGCTGCCGCTCGAGCAGCGGCTGCTCGACCAGGCCGATCTCGTCTTCACCGGCGGCCATAGCCTCTATGAGGCGAAGCGTGAACGCCACGGCGCGGTGCACGCCTTCCCGTCGAGCGTCGACGTCGCGCACTTCGCCGCCGCGCGCGCGCCCGGCGCGACCCCCGCGGACCAGAGCGACCTGCCCGCGCCGCGGCTCGGCTTCTACGGCGTGATCGACGAGCGGATGGATCTCGCCCTGCTCGCCGCGCTCGCCGACGCGCGCCCCGACTATCAGATCGTGATCCTCGGCCCGGTGGTGAAGATCTCGCCCGACGACCTGCCGCGGCGTGCCAACCTCCATTATCCCGGCGGGCGCGGCTACGCCGAGCTGCCCGACTATCTGCGCGGCTGGGACGTGGCGCTGATGCCGTTCGCGATCAACGAGGCCACGCGCTTCATCAGCCCGACCAAGACACCCGAATATCTCGCCGCCGGCCGCCCGGTAGTGTCGACCCCGGTGACCGACGTGGTGCGCAGCTACGGCGACGTGCCGGGTGTGTTCGTCGCGGCCGAAGCGACGGACTTCGCCGCGGCCTGCGACGCCGCGCTCGCGCTGGCGCGCGCGCCCGAGCGCTGGCTGCCGCAGGTCGACGCGCTGCTCGCACGCGGATCGTGGGACCAGGTCCAGAGCGAGATGGCCGCGCTGATCGACGCCGCGATCGCGCGCGCCAGCCACGTCCAGCCGATCGTCTCGCCGGTCGCCTGGCCCGTGACGACCCGCGAGCGCTACGACGTGATGGTGGTCGGCGCGGGCTTCGCGGGCGCGGTGATGGCGGAGCGGCTCGCCGCCGGCTCGGGCAAGCGCGTGCTGGTGGTCGATCGCCGCCCGCACGTCGCCGGGAATGCCTATGATCATCTCGACGCCGGTGGTGTGCTGATCCACCAATATGGACCGCACATCTTCCACACCAACTCAGGGGAAATCGTCGACTATTTGTCGGGCTTCACCGATTGGCGGCCGTACGAGCATCGCGTCCTCGCCGACGTGCGCGGCACGTTGGTGCCGATGCCGATCAACCGTACCACGCTCAACGCGCTTTACGGGCTGGAGCTGGGGACCGAGGCCGAGGCCGCCGCCTTCCTCGCCAGCCGCGCCGAGCCGGTCGATGTCGTGCGCACCTCGGCCGACGTGGTGATTTCCGCCGTCGGACGTGATCTCTACGAGACCTTCTTCGAGGGCTATACGCGCAAGCAATGGGGGCTCGACCCGTCCGAGCTCGACAAGTCGGTCACCGCGCGCGTGCCGACCCGGACGAACACCGACGACCGTTATTTCACCGACAGCTTCCAGGCGATGCCGCTCGACGGCTATACGCGCATGTTCGAGCGGATGCTCGACCATCCGAACATCGACGTGCTGCTCGGCGTGGACTACCATGAGGCGCGCGACGCCTACCCGCACGACCATCTCGTCTTCACCGGCCCGATCGACGAATATTTCGGGTACCGCTATGGCCAGCTGCCGTACCGCTCGCTGCGCTTCCAGCACGAGACGCTGTCGCAGGAATGGCACCAGCCGGTCGCGGTGGTGAACTATCCCTCGCCCGACGTGCCGTACACGCGGGTGACCGAGTACAAGCATCTCACCGGGCAGCAGGCGCCGAACACCAGCATCACCTACGAATATCCGAGCGCCACCGGTGACCCCTATTACCCGATTCCGCGCGCGGAGAACCAGGAACTGTTCAAGCGCTACGAGGCGCTCGCCATCGCCGAGGCCGGCGTGAGCTTCGTCGGGCGGCTGGCGACCTATCGCTATTACAACATGGACCAGGTCGTCGGGCAGGCGCTCGCCACCTACCGCAGGCTGGCGGAGCGCTGGCGCGAGCCCGACGCGCCGCGGGTGGAGCCGCTGCTCCGCCCCGCGGCAGCCTGATCGGCGCGCTCAGAGCAGAAGGCGCAGCGCCAGCGACGTGGTGCGCCCGTTGACCGAGCGGGCGCGGACGATGCCGTTCGCCGGGATCGTCGCATTCTCGGACTCGGTGAAGCCGAGCACGTCGAAGGCGTTGTTGCTGTTGAGCGAGAGCTGCACGCGCTCGGTTAGATGATAGGTCGCGAACGCGCTCGCGGTGGTGAAGCCCGGCAGCTTCAGCTCGTTGACGTCCTGCGCGAAGCTGCTCGTGGTGCCGACGACATTGGCACCGAGCTCGATCGGCCCCAGCGTCAGCTCGGGCGTGGTCTGGAAGATGAAGCGCGCCTGCCGCCGCGGCACGTGGCCGACGGTGCTGGGATCGATCTGGTCGATCGCGATCCTGCTGTCCGTGAAAGTCGCGCCGGCGGTCAGGCTGAAGACCTTGCCGGTGAGCGCGCCCTCCGCCTCGACGCCGTGCGCGCGATAGACGCGGTCGATGAACGAGCCGGGCGTGGTGATCTGCGCGTTCTGCTCGCCGGTGCGCGCCCAGAAGCCGGTGAGATCGAGCCGCGCGCCGTCGCGGCGGTACTTCAGCCCGCCCTCCACCTGCTCGACCCGGTCGACCGCGGCGCGCCGATTGGTCAAAGCGCCGGTGCCGACGTCCAGCCCAGGCCCGAACAGCAGCCGGTCCGAATTGGTGCGCCCGCCGCGACTGTAGCGCGCGAACAGCGCGAAGGGCTCGGCGACGCGCCAATTGATGCCGGTCGAGTACGACAGGTAATGCCAGCCGTAGAAGACCGGCGCCGGGCTGCGGAGCGGCAGCGCGGCGACGCGCTGCTCCGCCGCCGCGATCGCATCGTCCCCGTTCATGTCGCGCGCGATGAGCTTGGAGCGACCCCCGCCGAGGTCCGAGCCATAGATAAGGCCGGCAGCGTCCCCGACGTCGTAGCGCAGGCTGCCGCCGATCGAGACGCGACCGAGCTTGTAGTTGAGCGAGCCGAACGGCGCGTTGGTGTGATAGTCGACGCGGTGGCGGCGGCGGCAACAGTCACCGAAGAAGCTGGCGCTGTAGCCGTAGAAGCCTTCCTGGGTCACCGGCACGCCCTGCGCGTCGTACAGGTCGATCATCGCCGCGGTGCCGCGGCCGCGCAGCTCGAGCAGGTCCGATGTCCACAGCCAGTCGGTGTGGACGTCCTGGCGCGAGCGATAGAAGCCGAGCGTGCTGGTCAGCTCGCCGCGCCCGATCGGGTCGACGCGGCTGGCACGAAGATCGTTGAACAGGCTGCCGAAGCTGTTGATCTTGGCGTCGAACACGATGTTCTCGACGAGCAGGCCGTTGCCGCCGCCGAGCTGGTCAGGCCGCGCGATGATCTGGCCCGGCTGCGCCCCGGTGGCGTAGCGCAGGGTCGCGCCGTCGCCGCCGAGCGCCGCGGCGATGTCGCTCGCGGCGCCGATCGCGGCGGGGAAGTTGGCGATGAAGCGTCCGGTGATGCTGGTGAAGCGGAAGCGGTCGACGACCGTCCAGCCGGCGAGCGTTGCCTGCGCCTCGAGCCCGATCGCGTCGACCACGGGATGCATGCCGTCGCGCAGGTCGTGGACGCCGCGGCGGTTGGCGCCGTCCAGCGTGACGTTGCGCAGCGCGTAGCGCGAGGAGAGCGCGTCATGGCCTATATCGAATCCGGGGAGGCTTTCGTAACGCGGGTCGGCGTCGCTGCCGGTCACACGCACCGGGTTGGGCATGTAGCTGACGGTGCGGTCGTCGAGCGCCTTGCCGTAGAGACGCACGTAGCCGCCGTCGAATTCCTTGGTGAGGTTGAGCTTGATCTGGCCGCCGCGGTTGCCCTCATAGCCGATCCGCCGCGGCCCCTCGCCCTCGCGGACGAAACCGCCGACGTGGACGCGCCAGCCGTCGCCGAGCCGCCCGCCATAGTCCAGGTCGAGCCGATGCTCGCCATAGTCGAGCCCGGTGAGCAGCTGCACCGCGCCGCCCTCGGTCTCGCCGGTCTTGGAGATCAGGTTGATCACGCCGCCGGGCGAGTTGGACGCGAAGGTCGAGGCCGAGCCGCCGCGCACCGAGGCGATGCTGGCGACGCCCAGGTCGGCGCGCAGGAAGATGTCGGCATTGCCGAAGACCAGATCGCCATATTCGACGAGCGGCAGGCCGTCCTCCTGCAGCTGGAGGTATTTGCCCCCGCCGGTGGCCATGGGCAGGCCGCGGATCGAAAGATTGGCGTTGCCCTCGCCGCCCGAACTCTCCGATCGGATGCCGGGGATGTTGCGAAAAATCTCGGCGACCGAGCGCGGCGCGATCTTGTCGATGTCGCTGGCGAGCAGCTGGCTGGTCGAGACCGCGGTGTCGAGCCGGTCGCGCCCGCGCGCCACCGCGGTGACGACCACGTCGCGGCGCGGTGTCATCGCCTCGGGCGTGGCGGCGTCCTCGCCCCGATCGTCCGTCGCGGGCGCCTGCTGCGCGGCGGCGAGCTGTGGTACTGTCAATCCAAGCGGCACACAGGTGAACAGAAGCAAAGTCTTGATATGCACGGAGCGCCCCTTTTTATCTGGCGCCCCTATGATAAGTCGGATTAGCGATGGTCCTGCGGCAGCGCAGATCGCACCGGATCAGATCGAAAAGTCAAACCCCTGATCGACAGTGATTATATCTTGATTGCGGTGACCACAAATCGCCGATCTGCGTCAGCACTCGCTCTGTGAACACGAATACTGCGCCATCAATTCCCTTCTGCCGGTGTCTAGACCATGATCCGCCTCGACTGATCGGTGCTCCGGCGAACGCCGGAGCCGAGGGCCGCGGGAGGGACGCCCGTGGCTCTCGGTTCCCGAAGCCCGATCAGTCCTCGCCGGTCGCGCTCGCCGGGCGCGCCCGGTCGGGCGTTGTGCCCTCGCCCGCGAACGGGGTGAGGCGGAAGGTCACGCGCGTCGGCTCCAACCGCGTGCGATATTGCGGCATCGGCAACCCCGCCTGGCTCCACTCGGTATCACCGCCGACGCCCCATTGCGCCGAGTCGACCAGCAGCGTCACCTGCCCGTGCGGCACCACGTCAGTCGACTTCCACGTACCCGGCGTGTGGCGGTCGAGATCGGCGTAGGGGAAGGCCAGCGCGTTCATCATCAGCGGCTGATCGCCCTGCACGCGCACGCCGCGCCCGCCGCCGGAGAGCTCCATCCAGCGCACGTCGACCTTGTTGCCGGTCTCCTGCGGCCGGATGAAGTCATGGTTCTGCTCGGCGATCTTGCCGCGCCACAGCCCGATCGGCGCCGAGGTCTTGCGGTCGACATAGCTCTCGTGCGGACCGCGCCCGTACCATTCCACCTCGGTGACGTCGGTCGGCATCGCGAAGGCGAGCCCGACGCGGAACGGCGCGGGCAGGTCGGTCTTCACCGGCGTGAACTGCCCGTCGATCGCGACGCTGCCGTCCGCCGCCATGGCGTAGCGCGTCGTGAAGGTGGCGGCGCCGTCGCCCAGCGCATAGTCGACCGTGACCTCGGCGCCGGCGTCGGTCCGCGCGCTGCGCACCGCGGTGACCCGGCGCGTGTCGCTCATCGCCTTCCACATCGCCAGCTTGCGATCGGTGCCGATGCCGATGTCATTGTCGGTCACCGCGCGCCAGAAATGCGGCGCGCCGCCGATCGCGATGGTGCGCCCGCCCTGCGCATAGTCGCGCACCAGCCCGGTGGCGCGATCGATCGTGAGCGTCGCGCCGTTCGCCGACAAGGTCACCGCGCCGCTCGCCTGCTTGAGCGCCACAGCGCCCGTCGCGACGGCCGGCGCGTTGGCCGCGCCCGGCTGCACCTGGAACTGCTCGAAGCCGAGCAAGGTACCGCCCGCCACGCCGGGGATCGCGCCTTCCTTGGCGCGGACGTTGACCGTGACGAAATATTCGGCGCCCGCGCGCCGCTGATAGCCCGTGAGCGGCAGCGTGATCGCCTCCGCGCCGCGCGCGGGCGTGGCGAGCGGCGCCAGCGCGCCCTTGGCGACGGGCACGCCATCCTCTTCCAGCTGCCAGTCGAAGCTGAAGCCCGACAGGTCGCGGAAGTCGTGGCGATTGCGCACCGTCACGTGCCCGGTGGCGGGGTCGAAGCCGTCGAACTGCGCCGGCGCATAGACCTTGCGCAGCTCGTACAGCTGCGGGTTGGGCGTGCGATCGGACTGGAGCAGCCCGTCGCCGAACTCGATGTCGCCACCCGGGTTGGGGCCGTACTCGCCGCCGTCGCCCCAATAGCGCCGCCCGTCGTTGGTATAGCGATACATCGACTGGTCGACCCAGTCCCATACGAAGCCGCCCTGCAACTTGTCGGGGTGGGCGTAGATCGTGTCCCAATATTCCTTCAAATTGCCGCCGGTCTGGCCCATCATATGCGCGTATTCGCACTGGATCATCGGCTGCTTGAAGCGCCAGTTGACGGCATAGTCGCGCATCTTCTCGACCGTGTCGTACATCGGCGCGTAGATGTCGGCGAAGTAATTGGGGCGATGGTCGTGGACGCCCTCCCACGTGCCCCAGCCGAGATAACTGAGCAGCCGCGACGGGTCGCGCTGCTTGGCGGCCGCGGCGCCCGCCTCGAAGTTCGGCCCGATCCCCGCCTCGTTGCCGAGCGACCAGAAGATGATCGAGGCATGGTTCTTGTCGCGCTCGATCATGTTGGTGACGCGGCTGACATGCGCGTCCTTCCACGCCGGGTCGAAGCCGATCTGGAGCTTGGCGCGATCGTCGGGGTGGTTGTTGCCCGCCTCCATATAGGCGTGGCTCTCGACGTTGGCCTCGTCCATCACATAGAGGCCGTAGCGGTCGGCGAGCTCGTACATATACGGGTCGTTGGGATAGTGCGACATGCGCAGCGCGTTGATGTTGTTGCGCTTCATCAGCTGCACGTCGCGCTCCATCGACTCGCGCGTGATGGTGTGGAAGGTCTCCGGGTCGTGCTCGTGGCGATTGACGCCGCGGATCGTGATCGGCTTGCCGTTCACCGTCACGCGCCCGTCGATGATCGCGACCGTGCGGAAGCCGATCCGGCGCGCGCTCGACTCGATCAGCGCGCCCTTGGCGTCGTACAGCTCGACCAGCAGGGTGTAGAGGTTGGGGGTCTCCGCGGTCCACGGCCGCACGTTCGCCACGGTGCCACTCAGCGTCACCTTGCGCTCGCCCGAACCCGGCGGCACCGGGGCGCGCGTCTGCTGGAGCACGCGATCGCCGTCCATCAGCACGTAGCGCGCGCTCGCGGCGGTGGTGCCGCCCACCGCCACCTCGATCGCGAGCTTGCCGTCGCGATAGGCGTCGTCAAGGCCGGCGTGGACGAACACGTCGCGCACGCGCGTCTTCGGCGCGGCGAGCAGATAGACCGAGCGCTCGATCCCCGAGACGCGCCAGAAATCCTGATCCTCGAGGTAGCTGCCATCGGACCAGCGATGGATCTGGATCGCCACCGTGTTGCGCCCCGGCTTGACGAAGCGGGTGACGTCGAACTCGCTCGGCAGCTTCGAATCCTCGGAATAGCCGACCTTCTCGCCGTTGACCCAGACCTCATAGGCCGAGCCCGCCGCGCCGATGTGGAGGATCACGTCGCTGCCCTGCCAGCCCGCGGGCACGTCGACGTCGCGGCGGTAGGAGCCGACCGGGTTGGTCGCGTGCGGGATCAGCGGGCGGTTGGCCGGGAACGGATAGGTGACATTGTTATAGCGCGGCTGGTCGAAGCCCTGCGCCTGCCAATCGCCGGGGACCTTGATGTCCTTCCAGCCCGCGACGTCGAAGTCGGGCTTCTCGAACCCCGCGGGCAGGTCGTCCGAGCTGGGGGACAGCGCGAACTTCCACGTGCCGTCGAGTGCGACGTAGCGCGACGAGCGCGCCTCCTCGCCCGCCAGCGCGAGCGCGCGCGTCTCGTACGGGAAACCGGTGGCGTGCGCGGGCATCTTGTTACGCGCGTTGACCGCAGGATTCTCCCAGTCGGGCCGCGCGGGGTCGACCTGCACCGGCTGTACCTGCGGCAGTCCCTGCGCGACCGCCTCCGATCCGAGCGGCATGACCAGCGACGCGGCGGCGACGCCGGCGAGCAACAGCGAACGCATTCCCTCTTTCCTCCCCCTACGGACGGCCTGTCGCCACCCTCTTGTTGTCTGACAATAATACCACGCGGCGTCGGCACAAGCGATCTCGGGCAAGCCGCTGATGTTGATCGCAAACCATTGCTAAGCGATGGCAGAGACTCGGGCGCGGGGCGACGATGTCACGCCAGTTTCACGCGCGCTTCCTAGGGCGACGCGCATGATCCGTCTCGCCCGCGCGCTCGCGCTCGCCACCCTTCTCGCCGCGCCGGCCGCCGCACGCGACGCCGCGCCGCTGCGACTCAACGATGTGCAGGTGATCGGCACGCACAACAGCTACAAGCGCGCGATGCCCGCCGCGACGATGGCGCGGCTGCGCGCCGCCGACCCGAAGCTCGCCGACGCGCTCGACTATGCGCACCGCGACCTGAGCGAACAGCTCGACAAGGGCGCGCGCCAGCTCGAGATCGACGTCAACTACGATCCTCAGGGCGGCCATTACGCGCGCGGGTCGGACGATCCGGCGCTGCGCCGGCCGGGCTACAAGGTGCTTCACATCCCCGGCATCGACAATTCGTCGAGCTGCGTGGTGCTGACCGACTGTCTCACGATCATCCGCCGCTGGTCCGACGCCCACCCGCGCCACGTGCCGATCATGCTGATGTTCAACGTCAAGGACGAGCAGAATGCGGCGCGCGGCGGGATCGACTCGGTCGTGCCCGACGCCGCCGGCTATGACGCGCTCGACGCCGAGATCCGCGCGGTGCTGTCGCCGGCCAAACTGATCACCCCCGACGACGTCCAGGGCCGCTACCCGACACTGCGAGAGGCGGTGCTGGCGAACAACTGGCCGAGGCTCGAACAGGCACGCGGCAAGATCCTGTTCGCGTTGGACGAGACGCCCGCGAAGGTGGCGCTGTACCGCGGCGCGCGGCGCTCGCTGGAGGGACGCGTGTTCTTCATCAACACCGACGAGGACTCGCCCGCGGCGGCCTATCTCACGCTCAACGAGACGATGGCGGAAGCCGCGCGCATCCGCCGCGACGTCGCCGCGGGCTATCTCGTGCGCACCCGCGCCGACGCCGAGACACGCGAGGCGCGCAGCAACGACCCGCGCCGCCGCGACACCGCGCTGGCGAGCGGGGCGCACTATGTGTCGACCGATTATCTCTGGCCCGACCCGCGCTTCCCCGGCGGCTACCACGTGGCGCTGCCCGGCGGTGGCGTGGCGCGCTGCAACCCGGTGCGCCGGCCGAAGGGGTGCGCGATCGGCGAGCGGTGAAGCGGAAAAACGTGAGGACAAGCGAAGCCCTTCTTCAGCGTCATCCGGAACTCGTTTCAGGATTCACCGGGCCGCGAGCACCGATCCGATCGGTCATGCCGCCACGTGGATCCTGAAACGAGTCCAGGATGACGCCAGCTCTCGGCTCAAGTCTCGCGCACCCACGCACGCAGCTAACGCGACCTTTACCCATCCTGGGCTATGCCATTCGGCGATGACCGCGCACTTCCTCATCCAGGTCGACGTGCCGCGCGCGCTGGTGCGCATTACCATGTCGGGCTTTTTCGACGCTGCCGCGATCGCGCGCTTCGTCGCCGCGCGCGACGCCGCCCACGCCCTGCTCACCTGCGGCGCCAACGCGCATGTCACGCTCGTCGACATCCGCGAAATGGACATCCAGGCGCAGGGCAGCGTCGCCGAGTTCCGCGCCGTGCTCGCCGACCCGCGCCACGCCTCGCGTCGCCTCGCCTTCGTCGTGGCGCGCTCGCTCGCGCGCTCGCAGATCCGCCGCGCCGCGGCCGAGCGCGCCGCCTGCTATTTCGAGACGGTCGAGCAGGCCGAGGCCTGGCTGCTCGGGGCGGAGTCGGCGGCGGCGTAGCGGCGAACGCCGGCTCGTCTCACACGACCGCGGCGCAGCGCCGGCACTATGCCGACACAGTCGATGTCCTGGCCCCCGAACACGGTGGTGCCGTGCAGATGGTGGCGCACCAAAGCGAGAAGCGGGATCGGCACGCGCTAAGTGGTCGGTGAGCGTCACGTCCTTCAGACGGGAAGCGGCGTCTACGTCCCCCGGCGAAGGCCGGGCCCTAGGTGGGAAACGGCAGTGACCGCTACTCAGACTCGTCAACTGGACCCCCGCCTTCACCGGGGGATCAATGAGCGACGCTCGCCGCCCTAGCGCCACGAGTGCGCTCCCCTTCCGCGTAGCAGCGCTGCTCGCCATGACCCCCGGGCGCGCCTTTTCCGCCGCGGATCGCCGCTTTGCGCTGTCCTACATGGAACAGGCATGGAACATGGGATCGGCGACGTGACCCGATTCGGTGATCTCGCCCGCAGAGATGGAGGTAAGCCGCCCGCCATGCGCCGACCCGCCACGCCTATCGCCGCGCTCGCCGCCGCGCTGCTGCTCACCGGCTGCGCGACGAACGCGGTGCGCATCCAAGCCGCGACCGACGTCACCGCACGCGGGCGGGAGGCGACCGCCGCCACCGCCGCCTATCTCGACTCGGTCGAGCAGCGGCGCCGCGACGCTGCCGCAGCGCTGGTCGCCAGCGACCCGAGCTGCCTCCCCGCCTCGCCGCTGCGCATCCAGGTGCCGACGATCGCCGCCGCACCACCGGCATCGCTCTGCCCCGAGCGCGACACGCCCGCGCCCGGCTACACCCTCCTCAGCATCGACGTCGGCACCAGCCCACGCGCGCTGCTGGAGCCGCGCGTCGCGCTGCTCGCCGCGGTCGGCGACTATGTCGAGGCGCTGGCGACGATCGTTGCCGCCCCCCAGGCCGACGTCTCGACCGAGCTGACCGCCTTCGCCGAGCGGGTCGGTCGCGTCGTAGCCGCCGCGGGCGTGGCCGACGTCGATCCGGCGACGCCCCGCGGGCAAGGCCTGGTTGCCCTCGCCACCTTCGCCGCCGAGCTCGCGCGCGAGGCGCGCACGGCCGGCCAGGTCCGCGCGCTGGTGGAAGAGCGCGGCGCCACGGTCGACCGCGTGCTGGGCGAGCTGCGCGGCGAAGTCGAGGGCTGGGGTCGCACCGCCGCGCGCAGTGCCGACGATCTGTACGGCAACGCGCTGTTCCGCACCTATCTGCGCCACC
Source organism: Sphingomonas citri (assembly GCF_019429485.1). Classification (GTDB taxonomy): domain Bacteria; phylum Pseudomonadota; class Alphaproteobacteria; order Sphingomonadales; family Sphingomonadaceae; genus Sphingomonas; species Sphingomonas citri. Next base: position 456,453 of record NZ_JAHXZN010000002.1, read on the forward strand.
GCGCCGACCTCACCGCCGAGCAGCGCGAGCAGCTCGCCGCACGCGTGTTCGCCGCGCGCGAGGCATCGCGCACCGGTCCCGCGCGCGCCGCGGCGGTAGCGGACGCGCTCGCGCTGGCGTCCACCGCCCAGGCCGACCTGCGCGCGGCGCTGTCCGGGCGACTCACCCCGGCGCAGCGCCGCACCGCCGCCAAGCTCAACCTCGACCGGATCGCACGCGCGCTCGCACTGGTCGCCACCGTCGCGCGCCCGCTGTGAGGAGGAAGGCATGACCCGCTACGCCGAGGCACTGGCGGCCGCCGACGCGCTCGCCGAGCAGGTGCAATCCTATGTCGCCGACGGGCGCTTCCTGCCGCGCTATTTCGACCGGTTGTTCGGGCTGCGCACCGCACTGGGTGACGCGCTCGACCATTTCTCGGCGACGCTGATCACCGTGCCGGGCGACGCCGCGGTGTTCGCCGCGGTGCTCGACCGCTCGGTCGAGGCGCGTCGCGCGGGCGAGGAACTGATGCCGAGCGACGTCGCGGTGGAGCGCTACGCGGCCGCGGTATCGCGCGCCACCGCCGCGCTGCGGGCCGAGCCGCCCAACGCCGTCGCTTCGGCCCCGTCCGCGCCTCTGCTGCGCGGCGCGCTGCGGCTGGACCATGCGCGCGACGAGCCGGCACGGCCGGCCCTCGCGCCCTCCCCCGCGGCGGCCCCGATCGAGCCTTATTACACCAGCTTGGCCAAGCTCTTCCCGGTCGAAGCGGTAGCGTTATACCCGCTCGCTACCGGGATCGCGGGCGAGGACCGCTCGGTGCGGCTGATCCTGATCGCGGTGATCGGCGTCTTCGTCGTCGCGCTGCGCTGGCTCGGCACGCAGGACAGCGGGGGCCAGCCCGACCCCGCCGCGATCGCGGTCGCGCTGGCCTCCTTCCTGCTCTACGCCGCCGCGCTCGGCGGGTTCGGCTACCTGCCCGACGGCGCCGAGCAGACGCGCCAGCTGCTCGCGTTCGTCACCATCATCTGGGTCGCGCTCGCACCGCTGTGGCTGCGCCGCGCCCGCCGCTGATCTGCCAAGGAGAGACGCCGATGTGCACGCTCACCCACCGCCACTCCCTCCACTGCATCCTTCCCCCCTACATCCTCTCGCGCATCGCCGAGCACGGCCCACCCGAGCTAAGGGGCACGGCAATCCGCGCGCTGCTGGTCGATCCCTCGATCCGGATCGTCCGCGCCACCACCGCCGGTCCGGTGCTGGGCAGCGTCGCGCGGCTGCGCAGCGCCGCCGGCAACATCCTCACCCCGAGCCCGCTGCGCACGATCCGCGACGCCGGGAACAAGCCCGAGGCGCCCGGCGCCACCGTCGTGCGCCGCGAGGGCGACGCGCCCACCGGCGACCCTGCCGCGGACGAGGCCTATGACGGGCTCGGCGCCACCTTCGCGCTCTTCTGGGAAGCCTATCAGCGCAACTCGATCGACGACGCCGGCCTGCCACTCGACGCCACCGTCCACTATGACCAGGACTATGACAACGCCTTCTGGGACGGCACGCAGATGGTGTTCGGCGACGGCGACGGCGCGCTGTTCAACCGCTTCACGCTCGCGCTCGACGTGATCGGCCACGAGCTTACCCACGGCGTCACCGAGAAGGAGGCGGGACTGGCCTATTTCAACCAGTCGGGCGCGCTCAACGAGAGCATCTCGGACGTGTTCGGCTCGCTGGTCAAGCAGAAGGCGCTCGGCCAGGACGCCGCCGCGGCCGACTGGCTGATCGGCGAGGGGCTGTTCACGCCCAAGGTGAAGGGCAGCGCGCTGCGCTCGATGAAGGCGCCGGGCACCGCCTACGACGATCCCGTGCTCGGCAAGGACCCGCAGCCCGCGCACATGGACGACTTCGTTCGTACCAACCAGGACAATGGCGGCGTCCACATCAACTCGGGGATCCCGAACCGCGCTTTCTACCTGGCCGCGACGGCGATCGGCGGCAATGCCTGGGACCGCGCCGGCACGATCTGGTATAATGCGCTGCTCGACCCCAATGTCAGGGCCAACACCGATTTCGCCGCCTTCGCGCGGGTGACGGTGGACGTGGCCGGGCGATTGTACGGCGCGAGCAGTGCCGAGGCGACCGCGGTCGGCTCGGCGTGGAGCGATGTCGGAGTGAGCTGATGGCGGACGGGTCGGGGTGCGGCGGCGAGGCGCGGATGCGGGTGGAGGGCGGCTTCGCGCATCTGCCCGGCCGCGCCACTGACTCCTGCGTGCCGCTCGAGCGGCTGGGCGGCGACGAGCGCGCCGAACTGGCGCGGCTCGCCGACGAGGCCAGCTTCTTCGACTGCACGCCCGAGGCCGCGGCGCCGCGCCCGGACGCGCGGACCTACACGATCGGGCTCACGATCGACGGCCGCAGTCGCGAGTTGCAGGTCGCCGAGCCGATCCACGATCCGAAGCTCGCCGCGCTGGTCTCGACGGTGCGCCGCATCACGCGCGAGCGCGGCGGCGCCTGATCGCAGCGCTCAGGCGACGGTGGCGACCCGATCGTCGCGCGCTTTCTCGGAGCGGCGGCTGCGCGACGCCATCGCGACCCAGGCGGCCTCGGCGCGCAGGCAGCGGTCGCGCACATTGTCGAGCGTTGCCGCATCAGCTTCCTCGCGGCAGCGCACGGCGTTGGCGGTGAAGGTCTCGCTGTCGCGCATGATAGGCTCCTCGTCTCCGGCGCGGGAGAAGCCCGTGCCGGGGCGGACGCGTCTGCCGCGATGAGGGGGAGCGGAACGCGCTGACCTCTCGTCGTGACGGCCGTGTTCCTCCGCTCGGTGCCTCAACGCGCCATGGCGCTTTCCGGGCGCATCGGGACGGAGATAGCCGGGACACCGGCCCCGGCGCCCGTCAGCTGCCGCGCTGGCGCACCGTCTGCTCCACCGCCGCCAGCAACGTCGCGCCCCGATAGGGCTTGCGCAGCAGCTCGACGCCGTCGGGCAGCACGCCATCGTCCTCGACATGGCCGGTCACCATCAGCACGGCGACCCGCGGCCACTCGGCGCGTATCTGCTCGATCAGCTCCGCGCCCGAGCGACCGGGCATGATGAAGTCGGTCACGACCACGTCGACCGGCTCCCGCGTCGCCAGCAGAGCCAGTGCCTCGTCCACGTCCGCCGCCTCGACGACCGCGTGACCGGCCTCGGCGAGCACCTCGGCCGTGGCGCGCCGCACACGAAGATCGTCGTCGACCAGCAGGATCGTCAGCGCGCTCATGCCCCCCGCCGCCGCGGCGAGCGGCGTCGCGACCGCCGGTCCCGCGCTGCACGGCAGCACGATCCGCGCGCTCGTCCCCCGGCCCGGCTCGCTCTCCAGCACGAAGGCTCCGCCCGACTGCGAGGCGAAGCCGTCGACCATCGACAGCCCCAGGCCGGTCCCCTTGCCGATCGGCTTGGTGGTGAAGAAGGGGTCGACCGCGCGTGCGACCGTCGCCGCGTCCATGCCGCTGCCGGTGTCGGAGACGGTGATCGCGACATAGTCGCCGGCGGCGAGACCCGCGGTGTGGCGCGGCTCGGCGCGCGCGACCGAGAGCCGCAGCGCGCCGCCGTCGGGCATGGCGTCGCGCGCGTTGATGACGAGGTTGAGGATGGCGAGTTCGAGCTGCCCGCGATCGGCCTCGGCGGCGCAGAGCTCGGCCGCGACCGCGACCGTCATCGTGATCGCGGGCGTTAGCGACTTCTCGATGAGGTCCATCAGCCCGTCGACCAGCCCCGCGAGCTCGACCGGCTCGGGCGAGAGCTGCTGCTGTCGCGAGAAAGCGAGCAGCCGGCTGACCAGCAGCCGCGCGCGCTCGGCGCCGGCCATGGCGACGTCGACGTGGCGCGTCGACGCGGCGTCGCCGGCGTGGCGCCGCAACTGCTCCAGGCTGATCATGATCGGCGTCAACAGGTTGTTGAAGTCGTGCGCGACACCGCCGGTCAGCCGACCGAGCGTCTCCATCCGCTGGCGCTGCAGCTCGGAGGCGTCGCGCCGACGCTGCTGCCGCAGCTCGACCGCGAGCAGCCGCGCGAGCAGCGCCAGCAGCAGGATGCACAGCGCCGCCGCGGCGAGCAGCAGCAGCACCGCGCGCCGCACCGGGACGAGAAAAGCCTGCGCCGGCGCGGTGATGCGGATCGACCAGCGCGCGCCGTTCACCGGCATCCACAGCTCGACCGGGCGGGGATCGGTGTGGATGAGCGGAGCGGCGTCGCGCGGCACCATCAGCGCGGCGCCGGCGGGGGTGATGATCGAGGCGGTCCAGCCCGGCGCGAGCGGCTCGACGCGGAGCAGCCGCTCGAGCCGCGCCGCGGGCAGCAGCGCCGCCACGACGTAGCGCACCTGTCCCGCGCGGCCCACCGGCGCGGCGACGGGGAAGACCCGCGCGCCGTCGCTCGCGATCGAGAAGGTACCGATCTGCGGCTCGCCGCGGTCGCGCAGCCGACGCAGCGCCGTCGCGTCGAGGACGGCGAGCGGCGTCGCCGCCGCACCGACCGGCGCCGTACTGAACAGCACGCGCCCCTCGGCGTCTGCCAGCACGATCGCGTGCCAGTCCTGCTGGTTCGCGAGGATGCGGCGCGCCAGCGTCGCGAAGCGCGCCACGTCCGGCGCGGCACCGTCGAGCGCGGGCGATTGCGCCACCATCTCGACCGCGGCGACATTGCTGCGCAGCGTCTGCGAGACCAGAGCGGCGGCGAGATTGGCGTCGGTGCGGCCGCGCGCGGCGACCGCCTCGCGCTCGCTGCGCAACGTCAGCGCGCCGAACGTGCCGCCCAGCGCCACGATCGGGATCACGCCCGCGAGCACGAGCAGGGCGAGCGAGCGCCTCATGCGTCGATCTCCCTCACCCGCGCTCAATCCCCTTCGTCTCGCACGCGCCCGCCCGACCGCGCCTTTCCTGGCCCAGGCTACTGACTTAGCGAGAGAAGAACCAGCGGCGATGGCGCTCGTCACGTTATCGCCGGTAGCGTTGCCTCCGCGGGTGGCACGGCTATCCTCGTGCGATGAGCCCGCTTCCTCCCCTTGATCCACGAACGTCGCCGCTCCGCGTCACGGCTGCCGCCGCGCTGCTCGTGCTCGGCGCGGGGGCCGATGCCACCGAGCCCGACGCAACGCGCTGGCGCCGCCACGCCGCCGCGGCGACGATCACGCGCGACGACTGGGGCATCCCGCACGTCCACGGCCGCACCGACGCGGACGCGGTGTTCGCGCTGAGCTACGCCCAGGCCGAGGACGATCTCGCGCGCGTCGAAGCCAATTATCTCACCGCGCTCGGTCGCACCGCCGAGGCCGAGGGCGAGGCCGCGCTCTGGGCCGACCTGCGCCAGCGGCTGTTCGTCGATGAGGCCGAGCTGCGCGCCGATTATGCCGCCTGCCCGCCGTGGCTGCGCGCGCTGACCCAGGCCTGGGCGGACGGGCTCAACTTCTATCTCGCCACCCATCCCGCGGTGCGGCCGCGCGTGCTCACCCGCTACGAGCCGTGGATGGCGCTGAGCTTCACCGAGGGCAGCATCGGCGGCGACGTCGAGCGCATCCCGCTGAGCGCGCTGCGCAGCTTCTACGACCGCCCGACCCCGCCCACGCCGGAGGAGCGCGGCGTGGTGCCGCGCGAGCCGTCGGGCTCGAACGGCATCGCCATCGCGCCGCGGCTCACCCGCGACGGCCACGCATTGCTGCTGATCAACCCGCACACCAGCTTCTACTTCCGCTCCGAGGCGCAGTTGAGCAGCGACACCGGGCTGAACGTCTATGGCGCGAGCACCTGGGGCCAGTTCTTCGTCTACCAGGGCTTCAACGCGCACGCCGGCTGGATGCACACCTCGTCGACCGTCGACAACGTGGACGAGTTCGCGGAGCGGGTCGAGCGCCGCCGCTCCGGCTGGAGCTATCGCTACGGTCCGGCGCGGCGGCCGGTCACGGCACGCCCGGTCACGCTGCGCTACCGCCGCGCGGACGGCACGATGGCGGAGCGGCGCTTCACCACCTGGCGGACGCATCACGGTCCGATCACCGCGGCGCGCGACGGGCACTGGATCGCGACCGCGCTGATGTGGCGGCCGCGCCCCGCGCTCGAGCAGAGTTGGCTGCGCACCCGCGCCACCGACCTCTCCGCCTATCTGAAGGTCGCCGAGCGCAAAGCGAACTCCTCCAACGACACGATCTTCGCCGACGACAAGGGCGAGATCGCCTTCCTCATGCCGCAATTCATGCCGCGCCGCGACGACCGTTTCGACTACACGCGCCCGGTCGACGGCAGCGACAAGCGTACCGACTGGCACGGCCTGCATGCGCTCGCCACGCTGCCGAGCGTGCTCCGCCCGCGCACCGGCTGGGTCCACAACACCAACGACTGGCCGTGGAGCGCGGCGGGCGCCGACAGCCCGCGCGCCGCCGACTATCCGCGCTACATGGACCAGACCGGCGGCAACGCGCGCGGCGAGCACGCCGACCTGCTGCTCCAGGGCAAGAGCGGCTGGACGGCCGAGACGCTGCGGGCCGCTGCCTATGACTCCTACCTGCCCGCCTTCGCCCGGCTGCTACCGCCCCTGGTAGCGGCGTGGCGAGCGCTACCGGCGACCGACCCGCGGCGCGCGGCGCTGGCCGCTCCGGTCGACGAACTGGCGCGCTGGGATCATCGCTGGACGGCGGAGTCGGTCGCGACCAGCCTCGCGGTGTTCTGGGGGGACCAGCTGTGGCGCGAGGTCGGCGACGCGGCACAGGCCGAGCGCGTCAACGTGCCCGACTATATCGCGACGCGCGTGAACGCGGCGGCCAAGCTCGCCGCGCTGGAGGCGGCCGTGGCGCGGCTCACGCGCGACTTCGGCACCTGGCGCACGCGCTGGGGACAGATCAATCGCTTCCAACGGCTCGACGACTCGATCGCGCCGCATTTCGACGACGCGCGTCCTTCCGTGACGGTGCCCTTCACCTCGGCGCAATGGGGCAGCCTCGCCTCCTTCGGCGCCAAGAGCTGGCCGGGAACGCGGCGCTACTACGGCACGAGCGGCAACAGCTTCGTCGCTGTGGTCGAGTTCGGCCCGCGCGTGCGGGCGGCGGCGGTGATGGCGGGCGGGCAGAGCGGCGACCCGGCGTCGCGCCACTTCGCCGATCAGGTGGGGCGCTATGCGAGCGGAGCGCTGCGGCCGGTGTACTTCTACCCCGACGAGTTGGCAGGCCATGTCGAGCGGCGCTACCGGCCGGGGGAGTGAGGAGGCCGCGCCTCGCCTTACCTGCCGTCATCCTGAACTCGTTGCAGGATCCACGGTGCCGCACAGCCGACGCGTGAGGCGGTCGCGGTCCGGTGGATCCTGAAACAAGTTCGGGATGACGCCGAACGAGTGAAGCTTCGAGGCGAGCAACAAGCTCGCTTCATCCCTTCACCTCCAACCGCGGCACCAGCAGGTGCACCAGCAGCAGCGCCAGCAGATAGGCGCTGCCCGCCCAGACGAATACCGGCAGGTAGCTCCCTACCCGCTCCAGCACCTCGCCGACGTAGCGCGCCATGATCATGCCGCCGACCGCGCCCGCGGCGCCGCCGATCCCCATCACCGAGGCGACCGAGCGCGACGGGAAGGTGTCCGACACCATCGTGTAGAGGTTGCTCGACCAGCCCTGGTGCGCCGCCGCCGCCACGCCGATGATCGCCACCGCCGCCCACAGGCTCGACACGGTCGAGGCGAAGAAGATCGGCAGCACCAGGATCGCGCTCGCCAGCAGCGCCAGCTTGCGCCCGGCGTTGACGCTATAGCCGCGCTTGATCAGCCAGGACGAGAGCCACCCGCCGCCGATGCTGCCGACATCGGCGAGCAGATAGACCGCGATCAGCGGCGGGCCGAAGGTCTTGAGGTCGAGCCCGTGGCGCTTGGCGAAGAAGTCGGGCAGCCAGAACAGGAACAGGTACCAGACCGGGTCGGTCAGGAACTTGGCGACGACGAAGGCCCAGGTGCCGCGGTGGCGGAAGAGCGACGCCCAGGACGGCCGCGGCGCCGCGGCGTTGAGCTCGTCGGCGTGCTGGTCCGAGGTGATATAGGCCAGTTCCTCGGGCGAGACGCGCGGGTGCTGCGCGGGCGCGCGATAGAAAGCGAGCCACGCCGCCAGCCAGGCGAACCCCAGCAGCCCGGTGATGATGAAGGCGGCCTGCCAGCCGTAGCTGATGGCGATGATCGGCACGACGATCGGCGTCGCGATCGCGCCGACATTGGCGCCGGCGTTGAGGATGCCCGCGGCGAGCGCGCGCTCCTTCTTCGGGAACCACTCGGCGACCGACTTGATCGCGGCCGGGAAGTTGGCGGACTCGCCCAGCCCCAGGGCGAAGCGGGCCAGCGCGAACCCGCCCGGGCTGCGTGCGAGCGCGTGGAACAGCGCGGCGAGGCTCCACACCGTGATCGCCGCGGCATAGCCGATCTTGGAGCCGATCCGATCGATCACCGCGCCCGAGACCAGCAGTCCGATCCCATAGGCCGCCTGAAACCAGAAGACGATCATGCCATAATCGACCTCGGTCCAGCCCAGCTCGGTCTGCAAGGTCGGCTTGAGGATGCCGATGATCTGACGGTCGATGTAATTGATCGTGGTGGCGAAGAAGAGCAGGGCGCAGATCACCCAGCGCACGCGCCCGCGCGGCGCCACCGCCGGCGGACTCATCTCAGCTGCTGAACTCACTCGACCCTCCCCGGGGCGACACCCGCCGCCCGCTTGATTCAACCCTCGCGCAGCCCCGCGTGCAGCGCCGCGCGGTCTTCCGCGTCGGCCTGCCAGTGATCAGCGAACAGCCCGCGCTCGCCGAAGAGCGCCGCGACGATCCCGTGCTCGCCAACCTCACGCCACAGGGCCGCGAGCTGCTCCGCCATAGGATCGTTGACCGGCGCGCCGTTGCCGCGGACGTGGCGCAGCCACGCCGCCAGCGCGGTCAGGATCGCCGGGCAGCGCCGCCCCTCCGCGGCATTGGCGCGCAGGGTCGCGAGCCAGCGCTGCGGGATCTTCTGCGAGCCATCCATCGCGATCTGGATCAGCGCGTGCGGCAGCGCCGGGTTGGTGAAGCGCGCAAGCAACGCGTCGGCATAGGCGCCCAGGTCCTGCCCCGGCGCCGCGGTGAGGCTGGCAGCGGCCTCGTCGCGCATCAGTCGCTCGACCGTGGCGCGGATCGCGGGATCGGCCACCGCCTGATGGACGAACTGATGACCGCGCTCCAGCCCGAGGTAGGCGAGCGCGGAGTGTGCGCCGTTGAGCATGCGCAGCTTGGCGAATTCGTATGGCGCGACGTCGGCGACCAGTTGGGCGCCGGCCAGCTCCCAGCGCGGGCGGCGTGTCGCGAACTTGTCCTCGATCACCCACTGCATGAAGGGCTCGGTGGTCACCGCGGCGGCGTCGTACAGGCCGATTGCGGCGGCGGTGCGCTCCAGGTCGGCCTCGCGCGCGGCCGGGACGATGCGGTCGACCATCGTCGACGGGCAGGCGCACTCCGCCTCGAACCACGCGCGCAGGCCGGGATCGGTGCGATCGAGCCAGGCGCCGAGCGAGGCCGCGAGCGCGGCGCCGTTGTGCGCGAGATTGTCGCAGCTCACCAGCGTGAGGCCGCCGGCGCCGGCGCCGCGGCGATCCGCGAGCGCACGCGCGAGATGATGGTAGATCGTGCCGCCCGCCGCCTCGACCGAGGCGATGTCGAGCGCGCCGTCGGGGCCGCGGTGATAGCCTTTCTCGGTGACGGTCAGCGTGACGAGCGAGGTGGTCGGCGCGGCGAGCGAGGCGCGCAGCCGCTCGCCGTCGCGCGGCGCCACCAGCATCTCGCGCAGCGCGCCGACCAGCGCGATCCGCTCGCCCGCGGCGGAGCGCTGCGTCACCGTGTAGAGCCCGTCCTGCGGCAGCAGCGCCTCGGCCACCGCGGGCGAGCGCAGCGACACGCCGGTGATCGCGAAATCGCGATCGCCCGCCGACATCGCCGCGTCGGTGTAGACCGCCTGGTGCGCGCGGTGGAAGGCGCCGAGCCCCAGGTGGACGATCCCGGTCCGTTGCACCGCGCGGTCGTAGCCGGGGCGCTCGACGCTCGCGGGCAGCCGATCGACGGTGGCCGGCGACAGCCGCTCCGCGCCGCTCACAGCTTGTAGGCCTTGCGCACCAGCCCGACGGTGAGATCGCGCGCCAGCTCGGCCGCCTCCCAATCTTCCAGCCGATGCTCGGCGACGAGCCGCGCGAGATAATGGCAGTCGATCCGCCGCGCGACGTCGTGCCGCGCCGGGATCGAGAGGAAGGCGCGCGTGTCGTCGTTGAACCCGACGGTGTTGTAGAAGCCCGCGGTCTCGGTGGTCATCTCGCGGTAGCGCATCATGCCCTCGGGCGAATCGTGGAACCACCACGCCGGCCCCAGCCGCAGGCACGGGTAATGGCCGGCGAGCGGCGCCAGCTCGCGCGCGTAGGTGGTCTCGTCGAGCGTGAAGAGGATCAGCGTGAAGCGCGGGTCGTTCCCCACGACGTCGAGCAGCGGCTGGAGCGCGCTCACGAAATCGGCGCGCATCGGGATGTCGGCACCCTTGTCGCGGCCGTGGCTCGCGAACAGCTGGCGGTTGTGGTTGCGGAAGGAGCCGGGATGCAGCTGCATCACCATGCCGTCCTCGACGCTCATCTTCGCCATCTCGGTGAGCATCTGCGCGCGGAACAGCTCGGCGTCCGCCGCGTCCCAGCCACCGTTCGCGATGCGGCCGAACAGCGCCTCGGCCTCCGCGGCGGAGAGGTTGGCGGTGCGCGCGCTGGGGTGGCCGTGGTCGGTCGCGGTGGCGCCCGCGGCGCGGAAGTCGGCGCGGCGCTTGCGATGCGCCGCGAGATAGCCCTGCCAGCTCCACACGTCCTCGCCGGTCAGCTCGGCGAAGCGCGCCATCGCCGGCTGGAACTGCTCGTGCTCGACGTCGATTACGCCGTCGGGGCGATAGGTCGTGACGACGCGTCCGCCCCAGCCCGACTCGCGGATCCGACGATGCGACTCGAGCGGATCGTCGGCACCCTCGGTGGTGGCGAGGAACTCGATGCCGAACCGGTCGAACAGCGCGCGCGCGCGGAAGGCGGGCGTCGCCAGCTGCTCGTTTATACGATCATAGTATAGGTCGGCGGTGCCAGCCTCCAACGCGACGTCGAAGCCGAACACCTCGGCGAAGACATGGTCGAGCCACAGCCGCGACGGCGTGCCGCGGAAGAGGTGGTAATGATCCGCGAAGACGCGCCACGCCGCGCGCGGGTCGGTCGCGGGCGTGCCCGCGCGCGAGGGGATGGCGAGATCGTCGAGCGCGACGCCCTGCGAGTAGAGCATGCGGAAGACGTAGTGATCGGGCGCGAGCAGCAGCTCGGTCGCGTTCTGCCAGCGCGAATCCTCGGCGAACCAGCGCGGATCGGTGTGCCCGTGCGGGCTGACGATCGGCAGTCCGCCGACCTCGGCATAGAGCGCGCGCGCGATGTCGCGCTGGGTCGAATCGCTCGGGAACAGCCGGTCGGGGTGGAGGCGGAGCGCTCGGGTCATGCCAGCGCCCCCGCGCGCGCGTCGGCGGTGGCGTGCGCGACGCCGCGCTCCACGCCGCGCAGCTCGGCGAGCCCGCGCATCCGGCCGAGCAGCGAGTAGCCGGGATTGGTCACGCGCGAGAGGTCGTCGAGCATCTGGTGTCCGTGATCGGGTCGCATCGGGATCGAGCGATTCTCGCGCTGCTGGAGGCGGTGGACCGCGGCGACGATCGCGGTCATGCCCGCGTCGCCCTCGAGGTGCGCCGCCTCATGGAACGTTCCCCCGCGCGCGTCGCCGCCTTCGCGCTGGACCGAGCGGAGGTGGAGGAAGCCGATCCGATCGCCCAGCCGGTCGACCATGCCGGGCAGATCGTTGTCGGGTCGCGCCCCGAACGAGCCGGCGCAGAAGCAGAGGCCGTTGGCGCGGCTCGGCACGCGCGCGAACAGGTCGGCGACGTCGGCCTCGGTGCTCACCACGCGCGGCAGGCCGAAGAGCGCGAAGGGCGGGTCGTCGGGATGGACCACCAGATGCAGGCCGAGCTCCTCCGCCACCGGGCAGACCGCCTCGAGGAAGGCGACGTGATGGGCGTGGAGCGCGGCGGCATCCACCCCATCATAGGTCGCGAGCGCGGCGCGAAAGTCCTCGATCGAGAAGCTCTCCTCGCTGCCCGGCAGGCCGGCGATGATGTTGCGTGTCAGTCGGCGGCGCGCGTCCTCGTCCATGCCGGCGAGGCGGCGCTCGGCGCGCTCGACCAGGTCGGCGGCATAGTCGCGCTCGGCGCCGTCGCGGCGCAGCAGGAAGAGGTCGAAGGCGGCGGCCGCCTCATGTTCGTAGCGCAGCGCGCGCGCGCCGTCGGGCAATTCCCAGCCGAGGTCGGTGCGCGTCCAGTCGAGCACCGGCATGAAATTATAGGTGACGACGCGGATGCCCGCGGCGGCGAGATGGCGAAGGCTGGTGCGATAGGCGTCGACCAGCTCGTCCCAGCGCGGCCCGCGCGTCTTGATCTCCTCGTGGACGGGCAGGCTCTCCACCACCGTCCAGCCGAGCCCCGCCGCGGCGATCGTGGCGCGCCGCTCGGCGATCGCCGCCGCGCTCCACACGGCGCCGTTGGGCACCTCGTGCAGCGCGGTGACGACCTCGGTCGCGCCGGTCTGGCGGATGTCGCGCAGCGCGACCGGGTCGGACGGCCCGAACCAGCGCATCGTCTGCGTCATCCATCGCACCCGCCCGTCGTGTCGCGCCATCCGCCCGTCCTCGCTGTCGCCCCGAAACATCATCCGCGGCTCAGAACACGAAATTCACCGCCAGCGCAAAGGTGCGGCCGAAATAGGCGGTGTAGAGCGGGTCCTTGCGCACCGTGTCGACGGTGAGCCGGTTGGTCTCGTTGGTGATGTTCTGCACTTCCGCGATGAGTTTCACGTTCTCGGTCAGGTTGTACGAGGCCGAGGCGTCGACGAAGATCGAACTAGCGTTCGAGGTGGAGTCCGCGTCGACCGAGCCGCTCGGCACCGCGGTGAGGAAGGACGAGCGATAGTTCACCGTCGAGCGGATGCTGAAGCGGCTGTCCTCATAATAGAGCGTGCCGCTCGCGGTCTCCGGCGACAGGCCGACCAGCGGCGCGGTGCGCGAGAGCGTCGGGGAGATGATATAGTTGATGTTCGAGCGCACCCGCGTGAAGTTGCCCAGCGCGCCGAAGTTCTTGAGGAAGCCCGGCAGGAAGGTGAAAGGCAGCTGCACGTTCGCCTCGAAGCCGCGCAGCGGGCCGCCCGGCGTGTTGTTGCTGCGCTGGACGGTGAACTGATCGCCGGGGCGCAGCTGCGTGCCGTTGAGCAGCGACAGCGGCAGACCGATGTCCTGGAAGGCGACGCTGGCGCTGGTCGTCTGAATGTAGGTCTCGATGTTCTTGTAGAAATACGCCACCGACAGCAGCGAGCCCGGGCGGAAATACCATTCCAGCGCGGCGTCGAACGTGTTGGCGCGAATGGGGTCGAGGAACGGGTTGCTGAACGAGGCGGTCTGGATCACCAGGTTGGCCGACCCCGAGGGGATCAGCTGCCCGTAGGACGGCCGCGACATCACGCGCGCCGCGGAGAGGCGTGCGATCAGGTCGGGCGTGACGTCCAGCGCCAGGTTCATCGACGGCAGCCAGTCCTCGTAGGAGCGGCCCACCTCGGAAATCACGTAGCGCGACGGGTAGGTCGACCCCGCCGGCGCGGCGGTGGTGATGGGGCCGTAGGTATCGAGGCTGGTGTGGACGTAGCGCACGCCCGCGTCGCCGCGCAGCGTGACCGGCAGGATGTCCTGCGTGTCGAACTTCACCATGAAATAGCCCGACTTGTACTTCTCGTCGACGCCGCCGTAGGTGCCCTTGGCGCATTCGATGCTGCAATAGACGTAGCTGTCGAGCCCAACCGCGTCGCGGAACTTGTCCGGATCGATCGAGACGAAGTCCTGCAGCTGGCCGTCGAGATTCTTGCCGATCCCGGTGGTGGTGAAGGTGATGTCGGCGAGCGAGACGCCGGTCGGCAGCGCCAGCGGGTTGTTGGTGGCGAGCTGGCGCTCGCGCGCGGTATATTTGTTGGTACGATACTGGCCGCCGAACTGGACGGTGAAGCCCTGCGCCGGCTTCCAGTCGCCGTTGAGCTCGAACGTCTTGCTGACGATCGTGTTGCGGCGGATGAAGTTGGAGAGCTGCCCGCGCTGGTCGCCGTTGGCGAGCGGCGGGCCGTATTGGAACAGGGTCGGGTCGGTCGTGTCGATGCCGTAGCCGATCTTGGGAATGTCGGGATTGTCGCGGAAGTCGATCGACCAATTGCGGCTGTCGTTCGAGTCGATCGCCACCTGCAGGCGGTTCACGTCCAGTCGCGATTCGTTGATGCCGGCGAGACCGAACACGCGGAAGCTGTCGGAGAAGCGATGGTCGAAGTTGAAATTGGCCTGCTTATACTCGGAGGTGAAGCGCTCGCTCTGCATCTCCGAGCGCAGGTCGACGCCGTCGAACAGGCCGTGGATCAGCGAGCCATTGTCATCGACCTCGATCTCGCGCACCGAGGTGAGCGGCTGGCCGTTGTTCGAGATCGCGCGGCCGAACGAGCGCGCGTCGAAATAGGTGTCGAGCCGGTCGACCTTGAAGCGCGAGTAGAGCCCGTCGAGCGAGATGTCGGTATTGTCGCTCGGCTTCCACTGGAAGGTCAGCGAACCGGCGAGACGCTGCTGGTCCTGGCTGCTGCGCACCGGGCGCGGCAGGCGCGGCAGGTAGACGCCGCCGCCCGGCCGGCCGTTCACGCCGGTGCGGCTCATGATGTAATCATAGGTCGCCTGGTTGCCGGTGCGCGGGTTGTTGGTGCTGCAATTGTTGGCGTCCGAGCCGATCGAGGCGCCGCTCGGCTGGGTATAACCGACGCCGGGGCTGGTCACCGCGCCGCCCTTATAAGTGTAGCCCACGGGCGTGCAGAAGGGGAAGATCACGCCCGCGTTGGCGCTGCCGGTCGGCTGGGCCAGGCCGTAGACCGTGGTCGGCACGACATCGACCGCCGAATAGGCATATTCGTCGATACGGCGCTTCGAATAGGCCACGCTGGCGAGCACGCCGAACGTGTCGCCGAACTGCTTGGAAACGAGCGCCGACAGGCGCGGGTCGACGTCCTTCTTGATGTCGTTGTAGATCCCGCGCGCGGTGCCGGAGAAGACGAACGACTTCTTCTGGTCGAACGGCTTAGGGGCGCGGAGGTCGACCGTCGCGCCGAGCGAGCCCTCCTCGACGTCGGCCGAGGTGGTCTTGCGCACCGACAGCGCCGAGAAGATCTCGGTCGGGAAGGTCACGAAGTCGAACGAGCGGCCGGTGGCGACGCCGCCGCGGATGTCGCTGCCGCTGACCTGCGACACGCCCTCCATGCCGTTGATGCGGACGCGCGTGAACTGCGCGCCGAGGCCGCGCACCGAGATGTTGCGCCCCTCGCCGCCGTCGCCGCGGGACAGCGCCACGCCGGGGATGCGCTGCATCGACTCGGCGAGGTTCGAATCGGGGAACTTGCCGATGTCCTCGGCGACGATGCTGTCGACCGCGGCGGTCTCGGCGCGCTTCTGGTTGAGCGCGCTGTTGAGCGAGGCGCGGAAGCCGGTGACGACGATGTCGTTGATCTGCGCCTCGCCGCCTTCCTGCACGGGCGATTGCGTGCCCTGCGCGTCGGTCGCGGGGGGAGCGGCGGGGGCGCCGGCGGAGACGACGTCGCCGGTGGCGGAGGGTGGCGGCTGGTCCTGCGACGTGGCCTGTGCGGCGGCGGCGCCCGCGATCAGCGCAGCGAACGCGCTCGACGACACGAACAGAGCGCATTTGTGGCGACGGTGCATGCCCACATCCCCTCTCCAATATGCGCACGCTCGTCTCAGGCTCGCTGTGCGCCGGTGGTGCCGCCGCCGTCTGTGCGGCATGCGGTCGATGCGAGAGAGCTAACAGTTGCGAACCTGTCTGGCAACTGGCCTGACCAGATTGTAGGAAAAGGAGTGCTTAATTCCTCCCCGCCCTGAGGGGGGGCTTGTTACACCGTCCGCCGCGCCAAAGCGCGGCGGCGCTGGTCAGTCTCCTTGCGCGCGCGCTCCACCGCTTCGGTCTCGGTGACGTCGAGCAGATAGTCGATGACGCGGCTGAGATGGTCGCGCATGGCGTTGCGCGCGTCGATCGGCGAGCGCGCCTCCAGCGCGGCGAGAATACGGCCATGCTCGGCGAGCCGGCTCTCGGTGCGGAGGCTCCCCGCCTTCAGCAGCACCTCGCGCGCCAGTGGCGAGCGGAAGCGCATGTCCCAAAAGTCGGTCACCGCCGAGATGATCACGGCGTTGCCCGTCGCCTCGGCGATGGCGATGTGGAAGCGGCGGTCGGCGTCCTCCGCCACCTCGTCGCGCGCCATGTCGCTCAGCAGGCCGCGCAACTCGGCGAGCTGCTCGGCGTCGATCTCGGTCGCCGCCACCGCCGCCACCTCGCCCTCGAGCAGGCGGCGCGCCTCGGTGATCTCGAACGCGCCGATGTCGAGCTCCTGTTCGACGTGCGGCGTCGCGGCGGCGAGCACGAACACGCCCGAGCCCTTGCGCGCCTCCACCAGCCCCTGCATCTCGAGCGCGATCATCGCCTCGCGGATCGTCGGCCGGCTCACGCCGAACCGCTCGGTCAGGTCGCGCTCGGCCGGCAGCCGCGCGCCGACGGGATAGACGCCCGCGGCGATGTCGGCGACGATCGACTGCACGATCCTGCGGTACAATTTGCCGCCATGCTCGGCCACGCGCGTCAGCTCCTCAGCGCCGCGACGCGCCCGTTCCGCCGCTCCCGCATCGCGTGTTCCTCGACCTGACGGGCCGGCGCGTCAAGCCTTCTCGGCAGCTCGCCACGGCAAAATGTCTGACACTGGTCTTGCATGTGGCCCGACCACGTTCTACGCCTAGCTCCGAGAGTGCCGCCTCCGGTATGCCCGGCGAGTGGACACCCAAGCCATGATCGAGGGGAGAGACGGTGGTTCGCACACTCGCGTTGCTGGCGCTGACGGCATGGTCGTCGGCCACCCTCCCCGCCGTCGCGACGGCCCAGTCGGCGCCGGCGCGCAGCGCCGCCGCGCCATGGCAAGCCCTGATGCCCAAGCCCGGCCTCGCCGGCTGGCACCGCACCGGCGGCAACGCCACCTATGAAGTGGTCGGCGACGAGCTGGTCGGCCGCGCGGTGGTCGGCAAGGGCAACAGCTGGCTCGTCTCGGACCAGCTCTACGGCGACTTCATCGTCGAGTTCGACGCCAAGACCGACCCGACGCTCAACTCGGGCATGATGATCCGCGGCCAGAGCCGCCCCGATTACCGCAACGGCGTCGTCTTCGGCTATCAGGCCGAGATCGACCCCTCGTCGCGCGCGTGGAGCGCCGGCCTATACGACGAGCAGCGGCGCCAATGGCTCTACACGCTCGGGCGCAACGAGGCGGCGCGCAAGGCCTTCCGCTCGAGCGACTGGAACCATTATCGCGTGGAGGCGATCGGCAACCGGCTGCGCACCTTCGTCAACGGCGTGCCCGCCGCCGACATCGTCGACGACACCGACGCGCGCGGCTTCCTCGCCTTCCAGGTCCACGCGCTGCCCGACGACGTCGCCGCCAAGGGGCCAGAGGTGCGGTTCAAGGGCCTGCGCATCATCACGCAGGACCCGAAGCGCTACGCCATGCCCGAGAACAGCCTCGAGCAGCAGGGCTGGCAGTCGAACGCGCTCACCGCGGCCGAGCGCCGCGCCGGCTGGACCCTGCTGTGGGACGGGCGCTCGTCGAAAGGCTGGCGCGCGGCCAAGGGCGGCGGCTTCCCGGCGCACGGCTGGACCATGGCCAACGGTGTGCTGACGGTCGAGAAGAGCGCGACCGAGGCGGCGCGTGGCGGCGACATCGCTACGGCGGCGACCTACCAGGATTTCGAGCTGTCCGTCGACTTCCGCCTCTCCGAGGGCGCGAACAGCGGGATCAAATATCTGCTGCCGCCGGGGCCGAACGGCGGCGTGTCGAACGTCGGCTTCGAGTATCAGCTGCTCGACGATGCGCGCCACCCCGACGCCAAGATGGGGCGCGACGGCAACCGCACGCTCGCCTCGCTGTACGACCTGATCCCGGCGCGCAACCTCTCGGACCCGGACAGCCCGGGCAAGCGCGCCAACCCGCCGGGCGAGTGGAACCGCGCCACCGTGCTGGTGCGCGGCAACCACGTCGAGCACTGGCTCAACGGCTTCAAGGTGGTCGAGTATGAGCGCGGCTCGGCCGAGCTGAAGGCGCTGATCGCGCAGAGCAAGTTCGCGAAAGCCGCAGGCTTCGGCGAGACCGCGGACGGCGCCATCCTGCTGCAGGACCACGGCGACAAGGTCGACTTCCGCTCGATAAAGCTGCGCAGGTTCTGATGGTCGATCGATGACTTCTTCGAGTACCACCATCCCGGCGCACGCTCGGGTCCAGGTGGAAGACGACGGTGAGTCTCACCACGGCTTTCCCAACTGGGCCCCGGCGTTCGCGGGGCGGCGACCGAGCGCTAGGAACACAAGCACCCCAGGGGAGGCATCACGATGTTCGACCGTCGAACGATGATCAAGGGCGGCGCCGCGACGATCGGCGCGCTGGCGTTCACCGCCAAGAGCTACGCGCAAATCAAGGGCGCCAACGACCGCATCCGCGTCGGCATCGTCGGCGTCAACGGGCGCGGCCAGGCGCATATGAGCGCCTTCTCGAAACAGCCCAACGTCCAGGTGACGCACTTCGCGGACGTCGACTCTGACGTGCTCGCCAAGCGCGCCGCCGAATTCGCCGAGCGCTCCGGCACCAAGGTCAAGACCGTCGGCGACTATCGCAAGCTGCTCGACCGCAAGACCGTCGACGTCGTCACCGTCGCGACCCCGGATCACTGGCACGCCAAGGTCGCGATCGACGGCATGGACGCCGGGCGCAACGTCTATATCGAGAAGCCGATCGGCATCGCCCCCGCCGAGGGCGAGGCGCTGATCGCCACCCAGCAGCGCACCGGGCGCGTGCTCCAGGTCGGCAACCAGCAGCGCTCCAGCATCGAGACGCGCCAGCTGCTCGACCTGATCCGCGCCGGCGAGCTGGGCGACGTCTACGAGGCGCAGACCTGGTACGCCAACAACCGCAAGTCGATCGGCAAGGGCGAGGAGATCGCGCCCCCACCCAACCTCGACTGGAACATGTGGCAGGGGCCGCGCCCGCGCGGGCCGTATCGCTCCAACCTGGTCCATTATAACTGGCATTGGTTCTGGAAGTACGGCACCGGCGAGATCTGCAACAACGCGATGCACGAGCTGGACGTCGCGCGCTGGCTGATGGGCGTCACCTATCCCAAGACCGTGACCGCGCGCGGCGACCGCCGCTTCTTCCGCGGCGACGACTGGGAGATGTACGATACGCTCGCGCTGACGCTCGGCTATGACGACGGCCGCGTGATCCGCTGGGACGGCGAGAGCTGCAACGGCATGCTGCGCTACGGCCGCGGGCGCGGCACGCTGCTGCTCGGCACCAAGGGCTCCGCGGTGGTCGATCGCAACGGCTTCGAGCTGTACGACCTCGCCGGCAAGCAGGTGCGCGAGGTGAAGGCGGCGGCCTCGTCGGAGACCACCGGCACGGTCGGCGAGGGCGCGCTCGACGTGCTCCATGCCGCCAACTTCCTCGCGGTGGTGCGCGGGCAGGAGCAGGCGCTCCACTCACCGATCCAGGAGGGCCATATCAGCACGACATTGTGCCACCTCGGCAACATGGCCTATCGCACCGGCGGGTCGCTCACGGTCGACCCGGCGACCGGCAAGCCCAGCGAGGCGGCGGCGCAGAAGCTCTGGTCGGTCGACTATGAGCCCGGCTGGGAGGTCCGCGCCTGAGGTGACCGAGGTGGAGGCGAGCGTCGCGCGGTTCGCCGCGATGGGCACGCGGGTCGAGCTGCACCTGTTCGGCCGCGATGACCCGGACGCGCTCGCCGCCGCGCGCGCCGCTGTGGAGGCGGTGGAGGACTCGCTGACGGTGCGGCGCGAGTCGCCCGCGGCGGCGCTCAACCGAGTGTTGGCGAGGGGCGGCGAGACGGTGGTGGCGGACCCGCTGCTGTGGGAAGCACTGCTCGCCGTGGACGCGATGTGGCGCGCGACGGGTGGGCTGTTCGACCCGTGCGTGGGGGGTGACGTGCCTGCGCGCGGGTGGCGCGGTGCCGCTGCCAATCCCTTCAAACCTGTTCCCCGGCGGACGCCGGGGCCCAGTTGGGAAGGCTGTAGTGACTCGTGCGAGACGTCCCCCACCTGGACCCCGGCGTCCGCCGGGGTGGCACGTGAGGGGGAGGAGACGATCTTCCGCCAGCGTTCCACCAGCGGCGACATGGCCGGCGTCGCGTCGTCGTCACCTCCGCCTTCCCCACTGGATCCCGGCCTTCGCCGCTGGACAAGTGCGCATGGCGCCGACGATACTGCCCCCGTCCCCCGCTGGTCCGCGCTCCGCATCGATCGCGCCACCCGCCGCGTGGCCGCCACCCGCCCGCTCGCGCTCGACTTCGGCGGCTTCGGCAAGGGCTATGCGCTCGACCGCGCCGCCGCCGTCCTGCGCGCCGCGGGCGTCACCTCGGCCTTCCTCTCCGCCGGCGAGAGCTCGATCGCGGTGATCGGCGAGCACCCGCTCGGCGGCGGATGGCCACTCGCCATCCCGCATCCCGAGATCGACGGCGTCTGGCTGACCGAGCTCGAGCTCACCGACGCCTCGCTCTCGGTCTCCTCCACGGTCGGTGCCGGTGCCGCCAAGCCCGGCCGCGCCGCGATGGTGCGCCCCGCCGACGGCGCGATCGTCACCCGCGCCGCCACCGCCGTCGCGGTCGCAACCACCGGCGCCGAGGCCGAGGCGCTCAGCACCGCGCTCCTCGTCGCCGACGCGCCCGCGCTCGGCCATCTCCGCGCCGCGGCGCCCGATCGCCGCTTCCTCTTCTCCCATGACGCGCCGACGCGCGCCGACCGACCGATGGAACTCACCGCATGACCGACGACGATTTCGCGCTCTCGCGCCGCTCCTTCCTCGATCGCGTGCTGGTCGCCTCGGCGGGCGTCGGGATGAGCGTCGCCGCGCCCTGGACCGCGCTCGCCGCGGCGGAGCCCGCGAGCGGCCCGCGCGTGCGCCTCGGCGTGATCGGCACCGGCGACCGCGGCCGCGCGCTGATCCAGAACATCAACAAGACGCGCAACTGCACCGTCGCCGCGCTATGCGACCCGTTCGCGCCGCACATGGCCAAGGCGCGCGCGCTGGTGCCCGCCAACACGCCCGTCTTCACCGATCACCGCGCGATGCTCGACGCCAAGGGGATCGACGCGGTGGTGATCGCCACCCCGCTCGACCTGCACGCGCGCCAAACGATGGACGCGCTCGACGCGGGCTATCCGGTGTTCTGCGAGAAGGCGATGGCGCGCACGATCGCCGACTGCGGCGCGATGGTCACGCGCGCGCGCCAGCGCGGCAAGGTGCTCCAGATCGGTCACCAGCGGCTGTTCAACCCGACCTATCTCAACGCACTCAAGCGCGCCAAGTCGGGGGAGATTGGCACGATCACGCAGATCCGCGCGAGCTGGCACCGCAACCGCAGCTGGCGCCGCGACGTCCCCGCCGGCGGGCAGGAGCGCGAGATCAACTGGCGGCTGTACCGCGCGCGCTCGGCCGGGCTGATGACCGAGCTGGCGACGCACCAGCTCCAGGTCGCCAATTGGTTCATGGACGGGTTGCCGACGCGCGTTATGGGCTCGGGCAGCATCTGCTTCTGGAAGGACGGGCGCGAGGTCTACGACCAGGTCGCGCTGATCTACGATTACGCCGAGGGGCGGAAGGTGATCTATACCTCGATGCTCAACAACGCGCGCTACGGCTGCGAGGAGCAGATCCAGGGCAGCAAGGGCACGATCGAGCCCGAGCTCGGCCGCATCTACCAGGAGGTCCAGCCAGCCGCCGTCCCCGCGCTCGCCAAGATGCGCAAGGACGTCCAGGCCGGGCGCAAGAACACCGTGCCGATCGGCGGCGCCACCTGGTTCCCCGAGCTGCCCGTCACCACGCCGGGCGACTCGCTCGGCTGGGGCGAATATGACGAGACGATGCTCCAGTTCGAGGGCTTCGGCGAGGCGGTGCGCAGCGGCAAGGAGGTGCCCGGGCTGCTCGCCCAGGCCTATTACGCCAGCGTCGCCTCGCTGCTCGGCGAGCAGGCGATCGACACCGGCCGCGCGCTCGACTGGCCGACCGACCTCGTCACCGTCTGACCCTCCTTCTCCTGAGGACCTGTAGCCATGGACATGATCGATCGCCGTCTCCTGCTCGCCGGTGCCGGGCTCGTCGGCGCGGGCCTCGCCGGCGCGGCGGGGGCGCAGTCGACCTCGGCGGGCAACGGCGTCTCCGCCGAGGGCGCGCCGACCGGCCCCGACCCGAGCGCCAAGAACCGCCTGCGCTTCGCCGTCATCGGCCTCGACCACTCGCACATCTACGCCATCACCGATGCGCTGATCCGCGGCGGCGGAACGCTGGTTGCGGTGCACGCCGGCGACCCGAAGCAGCTCGTCCCCTTCCGCAAGCGCTACGGCGACGTGAAGGTGGCGCGTACCGAGGAGGAGATCCTCGCCGACAAGGCGATCCAGGTCGTCGCCAGCGCGTCCATCCCCAACCTCCGCGCGCCGCTCGGCGTGCGCGTGATGCGCGCGGGCAAGGACTTCCTGTCGGACAAGCCCGGCATCACCAGCCTGGACCAGCTCGGCGAGGTGCGCCGCACGATCGCGCAGACCAAACGCAAGTTCGCGATCATGTACTCGGAGCGGCTCGAGGTGCGCGCCGCGGTCAAGGCCGGCGAGCTGGTCCATGCCGGCGCGATCGGCCGCGTGGTGCAGACGATCAACATCGCGCCACACCGCGTCAGCGCGCCGAGCCGCCCCGAGTGGTTCTGGGACGTCAAATATTACGGCGGCATCCTCACCGACATCGGCAGCCATCAGGCCGACCAGTTCGTCTTCTACACCGGCTCGACCGAGGCCTCGGTGGTGGCGTCGCAGGTCGGCAATTTCGCGACGCCGCAGCATCCCCGGTTCCAGGACTTCGGCGACATGATGCTGACCGGCAACGGCGGCGCGGGCTATGTCCGGGTCGACTGGTACACGCCCGATGGGCTGCCGACCTGGGGCGACGGGCGCGTTTTCATCCTCGGCACCGAGGGCTATATCGAGCTGCGCAAGTACGTCGACATCGAGGGTCGGCCGGGCGGCAACCACCTGTTCCTCGCGGACAAGAAGGGCACGCGCTACATGGATTGCAGCAAGGTGCCGCTGCCGTTCGGGCCGCAGTTCGTCACCGACGTGGTCGAGCGCAGCGAAGTGGCGCAGAACCAGGCGCAGGCGCTGCTCGCCGCCGAGCTGGTGCTGACCGCGCAGGACAAGG
Source organism: Sphingomonas citri (assembly GCF_019429485.1). Lineage (GTDB taxonomy): Bacteria > Pseudomonadota > Alphaproteobacteria > Sphingomonadales > Sphingomonadaceae > Sphingomonas > Sphingomonas citri. The sequence goes on from NZ_JAHXZN010000002.1 coordinate 479,864, forward strand.
CGCGCACGCTCTCGGGCGCGCGGCCGCCGGTGCAGGGCGGCTGAGCGGGGGGCGCTAGCGGGTCACGACATCATTCCTCCCCGCTCGCGGGGAGGCGTACCATGCGCAGCATGGTGGAGGGGGTTCTCCACGCAGCGCAGCACTCGCGGAGCCCCCTCCACCACGCCCCTCGGGCGCGGTGCCCCCTCGCCGTGCCGGGGAGGATCTAGCTCCCGCCCCGCTTACGCCGCCTTCGGCAGTGACGCCGGCAGCAGCGCCGGCTCCCCCGCCGGCATCGCCACCGGCGCCTCGCCTGCGTCGACGCTGCCGGTGCGCTCGAGCTTGCCCCAGCCCACCTTGGGCCCGGTCAGCGCGGCATAGGTCGCGCGCAGCACCACCGCGTAGAGGATCTGGCGGTACCCGAAACGCTGCAGCAGCAGCCGCAGCGCGGGAAAGCCTGCCTCGCGGCGGTCCAGCCGGAAGGCGATCCAGCCGCAGGCGAGATCGATCGCGGTGAACGCGAGCCAGAACGCCGCCACCGTCGCCGCGTCGCCGCCCGCCGCGTCCCAGCCGCGGTCATACACCCGCCATGCGGTGCCGCCCACGCCGGCGACCAGCCCTAGGTCGATCAGCGGCGCCACCAAGGTGAAGCCGAACTGGAACAGCAGCGCTTGCGGCAGGCCGATCCAGGCGAGCCCGCGCGGCCGCCCGCGCCCGATCAGCGCGCGGTGCTTCCACAGGCACTGCAGCGTGCCGAAGGCCCAGCGGAAGCGCTGCTTGAACAGAGCGCGCACCGTCTCGGGCGCCTCGGTCCACGCCACCGCGTCATTGTCGCAGGCGACGCGCCAGCCGGCGCGCTGCACCGCGATGGTGAGGTCCTGGTCCTCCGCCAGCGTGTCCTCGGGATAGCCGCCGACCTCGTCCAGCGCGACACGCCGCCACGCCCCGACCGCGCCCGGCACCACCGTCACTGCCCCCAGCGCGGCGAGTGCACGACGCTCGAGCTGTTGCGCCGTGACATATTCCAGCGCCTGCCAGCGCGTGATCAGGTTGACGGGGTTGCCGACCTTGGCGCAGCCCGCCACCGCGCCGATCGCGGGGTCGGCGAACCAGCGCGTTAGCTTCGCGATCGTGTCGGCTTCGAACTGGGTGTCGGCGTCGAGCGCGATCACCACGTCGCCGCGCGCCTGCGCCAGCGCGGTGTTGAGCGCGCGCGCCTTGCCGCCGTTGCTCAGCGTCAGCAGCCGCACGCGCGGGTCGATCGCGAAGGCGGCGCGCACCACGTCGGAGGTGCCGTCGGTCGAACCGTCGTCGATCACGATCACCTCGACGCGCACGCCCTCGCTGGCGAGGATACGTCGCACCGACGATACGATCACGCGCGCCTCGTTGAAGGCGGGGATCAGCACCGAGACGAAGCCGGGCACGCGATGCGGCGCCGGCACGGGCACGGCGTCGCGGCGGCGCCACAGCGCCAGCGCGGTGAGCGACAGCGAACGCGCGATGCCCAGCGCGATCGCGACCGCGAACAGCCAGCCGAGCGAGTCGCGCAGCCAGGCCGCACCGTCGAAGAGCGTCCGCGCGCCCGCGGCGCGCACGCCGGTGCCGGCGGCGAGCCGCGGCATGACCATCTCGCGGGAGAGGCCGGCGAGCGTCGAGACGGGCACCAGCTCGTAGCCGCGCGCGCGCAGCCCGCGGATGATCGCGGGCAGCGCGGCGAGCGTGTGGGTGCGATCGCCGCCGGAGTCGTGCAGCAGGACGATCTGGGCGGGATGCTCCGCGGTGCCGGCCGCGACGCCGGCGATGACGCGGCGCGCGATCGTCGCGGCGTCGGGCTTCTCCCAGTCGAGCGGGTCGACGTTCAGACCCACGGTCAGGTAGCCGAGCCGCGACGCGACGCGGCTGGCATGAAGCTCGTCGCGCCGATCGGGGTCGGCGTCACCGAGGAAGGGCGGGCGGAACAGCGTCATCGCGCGCCCGGTGTAAGCCTCGACCAGCCGCTCGGTGGCGCGCAGCTCTAGGGCGATGTCGGCCTCGGATCGGCGGCCGAGATTGGCGTGGGTGGTGGAGTGGTTGCCCAGCTCGCTTCCCTCGGCGACGATGCGGCGCAGCAGCGGCCCCTGCCCCAGCGCGTTGGCGCCGGTGATGAAGAAGGTCGCGGGCGCGCGCTCGCGGCGGAGCACGTCGAGCAACCGCGGGGTCCAGCGCGGGTCGGGGCCGTCGTCGAAGGTCAGCGCGACCAGCCGGCGCCGCGCACCGGTGCGCTCGACCACGTCGGGTCCGGGCAGCCGCCCCCAGCGCTCGTCGCGGATCAGCCCGTCGCGGGCGACGAAGCCGCGCTCCCCCGGCGACGCCGCGGCGGCGAGGCGGAGCAGCTCGCCCTTGCCCTCGACAGCGACCGTATCTTGCGCGGGCAGCGTCTCGCGCGCGGGCAGCGCACGGCCCGCGAGCAGCGGCCACACCGCCGGATCCTCGCTGCCGAGCCGCCACAGCGCCACACCCGCGGCGCCGGTACGGCGCACCGCGGCGAGCTGGTTCGCCGCACTGGCGGCGTCGAGCAGCCACACGTCGTGCTTGGCCGCGCCGAGCTGATAGGAGAAATGGCTGTTGCCGCTGACGGGATCGAAGACGGGCGCGGTACCGGCGCGCCGTGCGATCGCCCAGGCGTCGGCGACCGAGCGCGGCTCGGTGCTGTGCCCCGCCCAGTCGTAGGCATAGCTGCCGATCGCGACGATTGCCTTGCCCGCGCCGGCGCGCGCCACCGCCTGCGCGACCACGCGCGCGAACCACGGCTGCGACGCGATCGGCCCGGCCTCGCCGCCCATCCAATGCTCGTCATAGGCCATCAGCACGACCCGGTCGGCGGCACGCGCGTAGGCGGCGAGGTCCCAGTCCGGGTCGGCGACCGGTGCGGCGAGCATCACCACCCAGCCGCGCGGGGCGAAGCGCGCACGCAGATCGCCGAGGAAGCGGAGATAATCGGGATGCGCTGAAGCGGGCAGGCTCTCGAGATCGAGCATCACGCCCGCGCCGCGCTGCTGCGCCACCAGCGTCTCCAGGTGCGCGGCGAAGGCGCGACGCGCGCCCCCGTCGGCCAGCAGCGCGGCGGTGGCGGCACCGTCCCACTGGCCGTCGGCACGCGCATTCTGCACCATCGGCAGCAGGCGCGGCCGGTGCTTCGCTCGCGCGAGCAACGGGGCGAGCGTCGCGTCGCCCTCGACGGTGAGGCGGTGATCCGCGCCGGTGACGGTGGCGACGCCGGGGACGAGCCAGTCGAGCCCGCCGAGATGTGCCGCGAGCGAGGCGCGCGAGGGCGCGTCCCACGGCATGTAGAAGCCCATCGTCTCGCGCTTCAGCGCGGCGCCCGTCGCGGTGGGCAGCCACGCGCCGGGGGCGCTCGCGACGCTCGCCGGAGCGAGCGCGCGCGGCGTCGTGCCCCCGTCGGCGAAGCGCGGCGCGACGCGGTCGAGCGGCTGCACCAGCAGCGCTATCAGCAGCGCGAGCGCGGCGAGCGGCACCAGCGCCGCGAGCGCCAGGGTCGCGCGAACGCGGCGCCCGCGTCGCCCGCTGGCATCGTAGAAGATGGACACGCTCGCTGTGGCTCCCGGTAGGTCGGGGCGCCGCCTAGCGAATCAGGGTAAACAACGGGTTGCGACGTGGAGGCGCATCGGCCGTATCGGGTGAGCGCTCGCAGCCAGAACCTTGGTAGCGCGATCTCTGGCAACCCTAGCGTTAGTGTAACGCGAGAGGCTTAATCGCATCGCCATCCGTCCTCCCGCGTCAGCCCCATTGCCCTGTCTCGTCATCCCGGACTTGGTTCGGGATCCAGCCTTCCACGAACGCCGACGCCGCTGCTCGTGCAGAGGAGTGGATCGCGGAACAAGTCCGGCATGACGACAAGATGACGACAAGAGGTGGTCGAGCCCAGCGAGGGACGGCTTCCGCTACCCCCGCCCCGCCTCGACCGTGCTGCTGATCGATCGCTCGGGCTGGGGCGAGAGCGTGCGGACGATCGTCTCGAACCGCCCTCCTGACACGCGGATCTCGTTGAACGCCGGTGGAGTCGCGCGCGTGCGCTTGGACAGCGTGCCCGCGCCGATCAGCCGCAGCGTCCAGCCGCCGCGCTCATACGGCACGTCGAACGGATCGTGCACGTGCCCCGACAGCACCGCATGCACCCCCGCTTCGGCGAGCGCCTCCAGCGCGGCGTCACCGTTCCGGGTCTTCGCGGTACCCTTGGTGCCGCCCTCGATCAGCGGATGGTGGCCGGCGACGAAGATGAGATGATCCTTGGGCGCCTCCCGCACCAGCGCCAAGGCGCGGCGCAGCGAGCCGCGGCTCACCCGGCCCTTTGACCAGTTCCAGCGCCACTGCGCGCGCGCGGTGGTCTTGAGCGGCACGACGGTGATGCCTGCGACATCGAGCGGCTTCTCGATCATCCGCTCCACCGCAGCGTAGCGCGAGTATGGCGAGAACAGCCGGCGGATCGGATCCCAATAATAAGGGATGTCGTGGTTGCCGACCTCGAGCGTCACCGGCACGCCGAGGCTGCGCAGCCACGCGCCGCCCGCCTCGAATTCGCCGGGCGTGGCGCGCATCGTCAGGTCGCCGGTCATGATCACCGCGTCGGGCTTCTCCGCGGCGACGAGGTCGCGGAACCACGCCACCGCCTCCGGGTCCTCCGCGCCGAAATGGACGTCGCTCACGTGAAACAACTTGGTCATGCGTCGCCCTTGTTCGTCAGAAGGATAGGACGCGAGCGCGCGCGCACGGTTCCGCCGCGCCTCACACCCGCACCGGCTGGGCGATCCGTCCGTCCGCGCCGAACACGCGCAGGTAGCGCTCGATCTCGGCCGGTGCGCCGGTCGCCTTGGCGGGGTTGTCGCTGAGCTTCACCGCGGGGTGGCCGTCCGCCTCGGTCACCTTGCACACCAGCGAGATCGGCTCGAGCCCGCCCGCGCCATCGGGGTCGCAGCCGCGGAAGTCGTTGGTGAGGTTGGTGCCCCAGCCGAAGCTCATCCGCACCCGGCCGTGGAAGTGGCGGTAGACGCGCTCGATCGAGTCGACGTCCATCCCGTCCGAGAAGATCAGCAGCTTGGTGCGCGGGTCGCGGCCGTGCTTCTGCCACCAGCGGATGATCTGCTCGCCCGCCTCGATCGGCGGCGCGCTGTCCGGACGGAAGCCGGTCCAGTCCGCCACCCAGTCGGGCGCGGCGCGCAGGAACGCCGCGGTGCCATAGGCGTCGGGCAAAGCGATCAGCAGGTTGCCGCCGTAATGCCCCCGCCACTGTTCGAGCACACGATAGGGCGCGCCCGCCAGATCGGCGTCGTCGCGCGACAGCGCCGCCTCCACCATCGGCAGCTCGTGTGCGTTGGTGCCGATCGCCTCAAGGTCGGCGTCCATCGCCAGCAGCACGTTCGAGGTGCCGATGAAGCGATCGCCCAACCCCTCCTTGAGCGCCTCGACGCACCAGCGCTGCCACAGGAAGCCGTGGCGGCGGCGCGTGCCGAAGTCGGAGATGACGAGCTCGGGCAGCTGGCGCAGCCGCTCGACCTTGTCCCACAATTTCGCCTTGCCGCGCGCGTAGAGCACGTCGAGCGCGAAGCGGTCGTGGTCGCGCGTCGCGGCGCGCGAGCGCAGCTCGTTGATGATCGCGAGCGCCGGGATCTCCCACATCGTCGTCTCGCACCAGAGCCCGGCGAAGGTCAGCTCATACTGGCCGGCGACTCGGCGCAGCTCGTACTCGGGCAGGCGAAAGTCGGCGAGCCAGGCGAGGAAGTCGGGTGCGAACATCCGCGCCTCGCCGTAGAAGCTGTTGCCCGCCAGCCAGATCAGCTCCTTCTTGGCGAAGCGCACCGTGCGCGCGTGGTCGAGCTGGGCGCGCAGCTCGGCCTCGTCGATCACCTCGGCGAGGCGGACTGTCTTCGTGCGGTTGATCAGCGCGAAGGTTGCGCGCGTCTCCGGGTGGAGGCGGCGGATCATTTGCAGCATCAACAGCTTGTAAAAGTCGGTGTCGAGCAGGCTGCGGACGATCGGGTCGAGCCGGAAGCTGTGGTTGTAGGTCCGCGTCGCGATGTCGGTGACGGTGGTCATGCCGGGGGGCATAAGCGGTGCACGCGCGGGGATGAAGGGGGTGGCGGCGAAGGCGAGTTCGCAGACCACCGATCGCGGTCGCTGGACGCCGCGGCGCCGCCCGCCATCCCGGACTTGTTCCGGGATCCAGCCTTCCGCGTACGCCGACGCCGCCGCTCTCGCGGAGGAGTGGATCCCGGAACAAGTCCGGGATGACGGGGAGTAACGGGACGACCGGGAGTAGCGAGCGGCGTGGGTCGTCGGCGCCCACCTCTCCGCCCCTCTCACCCCCCGAAGGAGCGTCCCCCGCCCCAGCCACCGCTCGACCGCGCCGAGACGCGCCCGCCGAAGCCGCCGCGCGACACCACCGAGCTGCGCGTCTGGATCCGCTGCGTCGTCACCGGCGCGGTCACCGCGCGCGAGCCGACCTGGTAGGAATAGCCGCGCCCACCATAGCCGCCGCCGTACAGCCAGGCGCCGCCCGGCGTGTAATAGCGGTCGTCGCGCCCGCTGCGGTACAGGCCCGAGTAGCGGTAGCCCGGCCCGTTCAGCAGGCGCCCGATCATGAAGCCGGTCAGCAGCGGCACGAAGAAGCTTTGCCCGCCCTCGTTGCGGACGAGGCATTTGCCCGCGCCGAACTGGTCCTCGCACACGTCTCGGTCGGCGAAGCGCGGCGCGGTCTTGCTGTCCTCGGCCGCGGCGTTGCGGGCGGCCTCCTCGCACGTCACCTGCGCGAAGGCGCCGCTGGCCTTGCACTCGTCGACGTTGTTGAAGGCAGCGACCTCGGTGGGCGCGCCGTAGCGCTCGCGCGAGACCTGCTCGTCGCTCGGCTGCGGGTCGCAGGCGGAGAGCATTGCCAGCGCGCTCGCGGCGGAGAGACCCGCGGCGGCGGAGCGCAGGCGGCGGCGCGGAACGGTCGATTCGGTCATGGCGACCTCAATAGGTCATGCTGGCGGCGTTGAGCAGCCCGACCGAGATCGACGTCGCCGCGGCATAGACGCCGCTGGCGACATTGCCCTCCTCCAACCGCCGCGCCATGTCGCGCACCACCAGGCGGCGCACCACCAGGCTGGCGAGCACCTGGATCGCGCCGGCGAGCACCGCCCAGGCGACGAACTCGATCGGGTCGGTGGTCTCGCTCAGCGCCGAGGCGAGCGGCAGCGCGAAGCCGACGATCGCGCCGCCGAAGGCGAGCGCGGCGGCGACGTTACCCTGCGCCACCAGCGCGCGCTCGTCATAGGGCGTGGATTTCTGGTAGATCGCCTTGAACAGCGCGAGCAGTACGCAGGCCAGCCCGAACGCGAGCAGGAAATGGCCCACGCCGGCGAGATAGGCGGGAATGTCGAGCGTCACGATGGCGTCTCCCGGGTCAGTGGCGGGGCGGGTGGTCAGGTGAGGTCAGCGCGAGGGAGCGTCACTCAATCTACGTTCGTGCTGAGGAGGCACTGAGCGAAGTCGAGGTGCCGTCTCGAAGCACCGTCGCGAGGGTCGTGGCAGTGCTTCGAGACGAGGCTTCGACAGGCTCAGCCTCTCCTCAGCACGAACGGTGGCTGTTCGCGCGCTCGGTCGGCCGGCCGTCGGCGCCCTCCCTCCGCTCACGCGCTGAACTCCGCCGGCGACAGCGGCAACCCCACCATCAGGTCGTGCGTGGTATCGCCGCCCTCGGGGCTGGTGGCGACCGCGAGCAGCAGCTCCTGCCCCTCGGGCGCGAGGTCGCGCGCGTAGAGCATGCATTGCTGGCGGATGTGCTTCATCGGCGCGCCGTCACGCTCATAGTAGAGCGCCTCCCACAATTGCACCGGCGGCTGGACACGGTCGTCTCCCTCGTACCAATAGCGGCGGAACGGCGGCAGCCCGCCCTCGACCCACTCGGGCCTGGTCATGCGCTCGCGGAAGGCGGCATCGTCCCAGCCGCCGCTGGCGTAGGTCGACGACCACGGGCGGAACAGCGTGAAATCGTCGGCATCGCTGCCGTCCGCCTGCTGGCTCACCGCCTGGAGCATCAGCTCGTCGTCGGTGTAGAAGCGGTGCACATAGCCGCCGTCGTCGAGCTTGATCAGCCCCTGCGCGGTGATCTCGAGCGTATCGCGGTCGAGCGTGAACACGCCGCCGCTCAGCCGTCGCCACGCCAGTGGGTCGAGCCGCACCATCCGCCCGATCGTAATGTCGCGCACCACCGCCACGCTGGGTCGCGCCGCCTCGTCGCGCCCGCCGCCGAAGAGGCTGCCGAAGATCATGCCGTCACCCGTCGCGCCTTTCCTTGCCTCCGGGTGCGGGCTAATGCGGGGGGTGTCAACAGGCGTGAACGGCAGGAGCAGCGATCGGTGAGCGACACGGCGCGGGTATGGACGATCGGTCGGCTGGCGGACGCGCTCGGCGCGCACCGCGAGGAACTGAGCGTCGAGCGAATCGAGTCGGCCGAGCCGGTGCTGCGCGTGACGATGCACGACCACGGCGACCTCGCGGTGTTCGTCAGCTGCGCGGGCGAGCAGATCGTCGTCTCCACCCTGCTGTGGCCGGTCGACGAGCAGCCCGAGGCGGAGAAGTTCAACCGCTTCCTGCTCAAGGCGCAGAAGCTGGTGCCGCTGTCCAACTTCGCGATCACCGAGCTGGACGGGCGCGAATATTACGAGCTGATCGGCGAGCTCTCGATCGAGTCGAGCGAGCGCGAGATCCTGATCGAGCTGCGCGTGCTGGCGCAGAACGCGCTGGACGCCGCGGCCGACCTGCGCGACGCCTTCGCCGCCGCCTGACCCTCATTCCCTCAAGGACCGATCCGTCATGTCGATGTGGAAGCAGTTCGTCACCCTGGTGCGCGGCACCGCGCACGAGGCGGGGCAGTCGGTGGTCGACGCGCGCGCGCTGACGATCCTCGACCAGCAGATCCGCGACGCCGGCGCGGCGCAGGCCAAGGCGCGCGACGACCTCGCCACGCTCACCGCCAAGCGTCGCCTGATCGAGAAGGACATCGAGGCGCTCGCCGCGCAGCAGGAGAAATATGAGGCGTCGGCGCGCGCGGCGATGGCGCGCGGCGACATGGACCTGGCGCGCGAGGTGGCGCAGCGGCTGGCGGGAATCGAGCAGGAGCTCGGCGGCAAGCGCCCGCAGGTGGAGGAGATGCGCACCGCCGAGGACCGGATGCGCGGCATCATCAAGTCGGGCGACGGCAAGATCGAGTCGCTGCGCCGCGAGGTCGACGTGGTGCGCGCCAACGAGAGCGTGCAGCAGGCGCAGGCGGCGATCGCCGCCAACACCAGCGGCGCCTCGTCGCAGCTCGGCTCGGCGGCGGACAGCCTCAAGCGGCTCAAGGAGCGCCAGGCGGTGCGCGAGGAGAAGTTCCGCGCCGCGGCCGAGCTGGAGGACATGCGCACCGGCGCCGACCTCGACGCCAAGCTCCAGGCCGCCGGGCTGCTGCCGGGCTCGAGCAGCGCCGACGACATCCTCGCGCGGCTGGCGGCGCCGAAGGACGGCGGCGCGCCGCTGCGGCTCGACGACCGCAGCCGCGACACGTCGCGCGACTGAGCGGGCGGCGGCGGGTGGAGCGGATCGTCGGCGGCGAGCGTCCCGGATGGGAGGAGATCGCGCGCGCGATGGGCTTCACCTTCCACCATCTCGACGGCCAGCGTTACTGGGACGAGCGTGCTTATTACCGTTTCTCGCTCGACGAGATCGAGGAGCGGATCGAGGCGCCCTCTGGCGAGCTGCACCAGCTCTGCCTCGCCCTGGTCGAGGAAGTGGTGGCGAGCGACTCGCTGATGCAGCGACTCGCCATCCCGGCCGAGATGCGCGACATGGTGGCGGCGTCGTGGCGCGCCAAGGCGCCGTCGCTCTACGGCCGGTTCGACTTCGCCTATGACGGCACCGGCCCGGCCAAGCTGCTGGAGTATAACGCCGACACGCCGACCAGCCTGTACGAGACCGCGCTGTTCCAATGGCAATGGCTCGAGGACCGTGTCGCCGACGGCACGCTGCCGGCCGAGGCCGACCAGTATAACCGCCTCCACGACGCGCTGCTGGAACGGTTCGCGACTCTGTTCACGCCGCGCAGCCTCGTCCATTTCAGCAGCGTGCCGGACTCGATCGAGGACCGGCAGACGGTGCGCTACCTCGAGGAGGTCGCGCGCCAGGCCGGGCTCGACCCGCAGTTCGTCGCGATCGACCGGATCGGGGTCGACGCCGAGGGTGCCTTCGTCGACGACGAGTCGCTGCTGATCGGCGCCCTGTTCAAGCTCTACCCGTGGGAGGACATGCTGCGCGAGCCCTATGCCGCGCAGCTGCCGACGACGAAGACCTTGTTCCTCGAGCCGGCGTGGAAGGCGCTGCTGTCGAACAAGGGTATCCTGCCCCTGCTGTGGGAGCGCCACTGCGGCCACCCCAATCTGCTCCCCGCCGCCTTCGCCGACGACGCCGCGGGCATCGCCGCGATCGGCCCGCGCCACGTCCGCAAGCCGTTGTTCTCGCGCGAGGGCTGGGACATCGCCCTGGTCGACGTCGGGGACGGCGTCGCGGCCGCGCCGCTGGCGGGCGGCTATGGCGAGGAGGGGCATATCGTCCAGGCCTATCATCCGCTGCCGGTGTTCGACGGCCAGCACGCGGTGGTGGGATCGTGGATCGTCGGCGACGAGCCCGTGGCGCTGTCGATGCGCGAGGACGACGGCCCGATCACGCGCGACCTCGCCCGCTACGTGCCGCACGCCATCGTGTGACTCGGTCGTATGGCGCCGGTGTGGGGTGCGATCGCGGCGGCATGGCTCCACTATCCGCCAGCGTCATCCTGAGCTCGTTCAGGATCCACCGTGCCGCACCTTCACAGCAGGAGGGTGTTTCGGGACCGTGGATCCTGAAACGAGTTCGGGATGACGGAGAGGTGATGGGGCGGCCTATGCCAGCAACGGGGTCGAGCCTTCCCGCCCGCCACCATTCGCCCCGCCCTTCCCACCACCCGCTCGGCCGATCGCGCGTGAGTTTCGCCTTCCCCCCGCCTAAGAAGGAGTGGCCGGGTAACGAGGACGCGATGAAGCTGCTGATCGTCGAGGACGACGAAGATTACGCCGCGGCGCTGCGCGAGGATCTCGTCGCGCTCGACCATCAGGTGACCGTCGCCGACAATGGCCGCGACGCGCTGCTCGCGCTGGAGCGCGACCGCTACGACGCGGTGATCCTCGATCGCATGCTGCCGCAGGTGGACGGCGCGGCGGTGGTGCGCCTCGCGCGCGAACGCGGACAGACACTGCCCGTGCTGATGCTCTCCGCGCTCGGTCGATCGGTCGAGAAGGTCGACGGGCTGGAGGCGGGCGCGGACGATTACGTCGTCAAGCCAACGCCCGCCAGCGAGATCGAGGCGCGGCTGCGCGCGCTGCTGCGCGCGCGCGGCTGGCAGCAGCAGGGCGGCGAGGGCGACACGCTGCGCGCGGGTGACATCGTCGTCAGCCCCGGCCAGCACCGCGCCTGGCGCAACGGCCGCGCGCTCGACCTCGCCAAGCTCGAGTTCGGCCTGCTCGCCGAGCTCGCGCGCCACGCCGGCAGCTATCTGACCCGCGCGATGCTGATCGAGCGCGTCTGGGGCTACGACTTCGAGCCCAGCACCAACATCGTCGACGTCCAGGTGCGCTCGCTGCGGCGCAAGTTGTGCGCGCCCGGCGAGACCGACCCGATCGTCACCAAACGCAGCGTCGGCTATATGCTGCGCGCCTGAGCATGTCGTCGCTGCGCGCGCTGACGCTGTTCTTCCTCGCCGCCTTCGCCGCGGCGGCGGTGCTCGCGGGCTATCTCACCTATGCCGCGTCGCGCGCCGCGGTGGTGAGCGCGGTCGACCGGCGCATCGAAGAAGTCGGCGACGCGATGCTGAGCGCGGTGGCACCGGGTGACTCGCGCGCGATCCTGCGCCGCATCGACGCTTTCTCCCGCCGCCGCGACACCGGCGACATCGGCTTCGAGCTGGAGGACTCGCGCGGGCGCCGGATCGGCGGCAACGTCGTGCTGGAGCGCGCGGTGCCACTCGGCTTCACCACGCTGATGCGGCGCGACGGCATCGTCGGGCTGAGCGCCGGTCGCGCGCAGGCGCGCGACGCGGGCGGCGGGCTGCGGCTGATCACGATCGCGGAGACCGAGCCGATCGACGGCTATGGCCCGACGCGCGTGCGGCTCTATCTGATCGGCTTCGGCGCGCTGCTCGCGGTGGTGCTCGCGGGCACCGCCAGCTTCGGCTGGATCGTCCGTCGCCGTATCGGCGAGGTGCGCGCCACCGCCGCGGCGATCATCGACGGCGATCTCAACCGGCGCGTCCCCGTGCCGGCGCGCGGCGGCGCCTTCGCCGCCCAGGCCGAGGCGTTCAACCGCGCGCTCGATCGCATCGCCGCGCTGGTCGAGCAGCTTCGCGGCGTCAGCAGCGACGTGGCGCACGACCTGCGCACGCCGCTTGCACGGTTGCGCGCGCGACTGGCGCGGCTCGCCGAGCGGCCGAGCGTGTCCGGCGAGGAGCTCGAGGCGGTACTGGCGGCGTGCGACGACGTGCTCGCGCTATTCGGCGCGATCCTGCGCATCGCCGAGGTAACCGCGGGTGAGCGCCGCGCCGGCTTCCGCCCGGTCGACCTCGCCGCGCTGGCCGAGCAGGCGTGCGAGACGCTCGCCGCGGCCGCGTCGGAGCGCGGCCAGCGGCTGAGCGGTGGCCCGTTCGCACCGCTGACGGCGCGCGGCGACCCGCAGTTGCTGAGCCAGGCATTGCTCAACCTGATCGAGAACGCGCTCCACCACACGCCGGCGGGGACGAGCGTGGCGGTGACGCTGGCGCGCGAAGGGAGGATGGCAGCGCTGCGCGTGCGCGACGACGGACCGGGGATACCGGCCGAGGCCCGCGCGCTGGCGCTGCGCCGCTTCGGTCGGCTGGAGACCAGCCGGCATCGGTCCGGCCATGGGCTGGGGTTGCCGCTGGTCGAGGCGGTGGCGCGGCTCCACGGCGGAACGCTGACCCTCGCCGACGCCGCGCCGGGGCTGGACGCGATGATGACGCTGCGGGTGGAGGAGGCGTAGGCGCGAGGGGGCTGGCGGTGTGGCTCAGGCGGATCAGCGGCACGCTGGTGCGCGATCGATAGTGCTGCCCCTCGGCCGGCGTCATCCTGAGCTCGTCTCAGGATCCACTGTGCCGCACACGCGAAGCAGGTGGGTGCGCGGAAGGGTGGATCCTGAAACGAGTTCGGGATGACGGCATTGCGTGAGGGAGAGTCAGGGCTAGCGCGCCCCGTAGGCGAGCCGCCCCGCCCCTCGGCTTAGAAGTTCAGCAGCGCTTCCAGTCCGAACGTCCGCGGCGCGTTGAAATTGCCGTAGTCGCCCAGCACGTTGTTGATGTTGCCCGCGCTCACGCTGCTGGTCGGCGCCGCCGGTAGGCTGTTCGACGGATCGCGGCGATAGACGTACTGCTCGTCGAACAGGTTGCGGCCCCACAGCGCGACCTCGAGCTTCTGCTTGCCCTCGCCCAGTGCGATGTCCGCCAGCGCGATCCGCCCGTTGAAGATCAGCGAGGCGTCGGCGCGCGTGGCGAACTGGTCGAAGGCCTGTGTCGACTGGGCATAATTGCCGTCGAAGTGGACGCGGAAGATGGTGCTTCCCTCGCCCACGGGCACGCGATAGTCGATCGCGCCGCTGGCGGTGTTGCGCGGCGTGAAGACGATGTAGAAGTTCTGCGCGACGCTGCTCGTCAGCCCGCCCGCGGTATAGTTGATCAGCACCGGCGGGATCCTGGTATAGGTGTAGGCATAGGATCCGTTGAGCGTCAGCCCCTCCACCGGGTTGAGCGTCAGATCCGCCTCGAAGCCCCTGATCTTGGTCGTGCCCGGCGCGTTGATCGTCACCAGATTGTTGAAGTTGCTGCCGTTGAACGGCTGAATCGAGCTGATGTCGACCTGGCTGTCCTTGCGGTCCATGATATAGCCCGCGAGGTTCAATCGGGCGCGATGGTCCCAGAAGTCGGACTTGAGGCCGATCTCATAGGACTTGATGTCCTCCGGCCCGAACGACTGGTAATTGGCCGTGCGCGAGCTGGCGCCGCCGGCGCGATAGCCAGTGGCGTATTTGGCATAGGCGTGGACGTCCTGGGTGACGTCGACCGCGACGGTGAACGCCGGGTTGAAGCGGTTCCAGGTGCGATCGAGCGGTTGGTAACCCGCCGCGCTGGCCGCCGCGGTGTTCACGTCATAGTTCACGTTGCGCGAGTAATGCAGCACGCCGCGCTTGGTGTCGTGCGTGTAGCGCCCGCCCGCGGTGAGGTGGAGCACGTCGAGCGGGTTCCAGGTGATCTGGCCGTAGCCGGCGTAGCTCTTCGACCAGACCTCCGAGGCGCGATCGATCGAGCGGCAGCCCGGCTGCGAGCCGAAGCCGCTCGAGCCGCGGCAGGGATCGAGGATGACGTAATTGGCGCCGGTCACCTGGCCGGCAGCGTTGAGCACCGCGACCGCGCCGTTCGAGTTGGGCGTCGCCGCGTCGTCGGTGACGTGCTCGTTGAAATAGTAGAGGCCGGCGACATAGTCGAAGCGGTCGATCGTGCCGACCGCCTGGAACTCCTGGCTGAACTGGTTCTGGTGCAGGTCGGCGAGGCTATAGCGGCTGAAGCCGCACGGCGCCGCGGCGGTGCAGGCGGCGGTGAGGTTCACCACCGGCACGCGGTGCGCGCCGCCCGAATTGTCCCATTGCGTCGCGTTGACGCCGCGCCACGCCGTGATCGAGCGCAGCTCCACCTCGGGCGAGGCCTTGTACTTGAGCAGATTGGTGAAGCCGTGCGTCTGGTCGACGCTGGGCTGCTGCGGCACGCCGATGTCGGCCGTCTTCATGCGGCTGGTGCCGTCGACCACCACGCCCGGCAGCAGCGGCTTCACCGTGCCGGTGAGCGAGCTGTAGCTGGTACCCGGCAGCACGCAATTGGGTGCGTTGCTCACCGGCCCGGCGGTGCAGCCGTTCGGGTTGTAGTTGAGCAGCTGGCTGTAGAAGGGCGAATTCTTGTCGAGCCCATAATCGTAGGAAAAGTCGTTGGTCAGCCCCTCGAACGGCTTCCAGCGTGCGGCGATGCGGCCGCCACGGCGGTCGTAATAGTTGAAGCCGGTCTGACCCGCGAGCGGGTTCTTGGTGGTCGGCCCCTGGTACTGGACGACGCCGTCCACCTTGACGCTGACGTTATGGTATTCGGGCAAGTCTAGGTGGAGTTCGCCGGTGTAGGCGCCGTAATTGCCGATGCCCGCGCGCACCCGCCCCTCGAACTCGCCCGACGGTGCCCGGGTGACGATGTTGAGCGCGCCGCCCTCGGTGTTGCGCCCGAACAGCGTGCCCTGCGGACCTTTGAGCACCTCGACCCGCTCGACGTCGAACAGCGCGGCGTTGAGGCCGTGCTGGCGGCCGAGATAGACGCCGTCGATATAGATGCCGACGCCCTGCTCGCGCGCGGGCTGGTTGGCATCCAGCGGGACGATGCCGCGGATGCCGACCGTGAGCGCCGACTGGCGCGCCTCGAAGGTGGCGACGCGCAGCGAGGGCACCGCGCCGTCGGCGAGGTCGTACAGGCTCTGCACGTGGCGGTCCTGCAGCGCCTGGGTGCTCAGCACGTTGATCGCGACCGGGGTCGATTGCAGGTTGGTCTCGCGCCGCGTCGCGGTGACCACCACCTCGTCGAGCCCGCCGGGCTGCGCCGCATCGGGAGCGGCGGCGTCGGGCGCGGCGGTCGGGTCGGCGGCGGCGATGGGCGCGGCCCCGCCGGGCGCGGCGAACGCATGGCCTGGAAAGGCGAGCGCGGCGATGCCCGCGAGCAGATGCAGGCGGCGACGCGATAGATACGACATGGACTTCAACCCCTCTACGGCACATTGGCCTGTGCGGGGCCGATAGGAGGGTTGCGCGGCGCTACCGTTACGGTTCGGTGACGCACGGCGACTTCTTCATCTCATCTTATTTTCATCTTTCGTCATCTGGGACATTCGTCACTCTACTTGGAGCGGTCTTTCGCCGCCGCCCGGACGGCGTCGCACCGCGCGGCGAAGCGGGCTCCGTCCCCGGCGGCAGCGGGGCGTCACGCAGCCGCTGCCCCAGCCGCTCGAACGCGGCGGTGGACTCCACCGCCACGTCGATCGCCGCCTCCAGCGCGCGATAGGCCGCGAGCACCTCGCGCCCGTCGTCGGTCAGCCGCGCCCCGCCGCCGCCGCCGCGCCCGGTCGCGACCAGGCGATCGTGCCAGCAGCGGTTCATCTCATCGACCAGCAGCCAGGTGCGGCGATAGCTCATCCCCAGCGCGCGCCCTGCCGCCGAGATCGATCCGTGCGCGTCGATCGCGTCGAGCAGGTCGGCCTTGCCCGGTCCGAACGCGATCGAGTCGCCGCAGAGCAGCTGCGCCTTCAGCTTGAGCGGGCCGTGCCGCACGCGCGCGAGGGGGAGCGCCGGCGGCTCAGATCGCCGCCAGCGCCTGCTCCATGTCGGCGATCAGGTCGTCGGCATCCTCCACGCCGATCGAGATCCGCACCAGATTGTCGGTGATTCCCAGCGCCTGCTTACGCGCGTCGGGCACCGACAGGTGGGTCATCGCCGCCGGATGGCTCGCCAGCGTCTCGGTACCGCCGAGGCTGACCGCCAGCTTGGCGATCTTGAGCGAGTCGAGGAAGCGGAACGCCTCGGCCTCGCCGCCCTTGAGGTACAGCGAGAAGGTCGAGCCGCCACCGGTGCAGTGGCGCCGGTAGATGTCGGCCTGTCGCCCCTCCGCCTCGGCGAGGAAGCCGAGGTAGCCGACATGCTCCACCTTGGGGTGATCGCGCAGAAAGGCGCACACCTTGGCGGCATTCTCGCCGGCGCGGCTCATCCGCAGCTCGAGCGTCTCGAGGCTGCGCAGCAGCATCCAGGCGGTGTTGGGATCGCAGATCGTGCCGATCGTGTTGCGCATCGCGCGGATCGTGTCGATCACCGCCTTGGACCCGAGCACGCCGCCCGCGACCAGGTCGGAGTGGCCGCCGGCATATTTGGTGAGGCTGTACACCACCACGTCGGCGCCGTGCTGGAGCGGCTGCGACCAGAGCGGGCCGAGAAAGGTGTTGTCGATCGCGATGGGTGGCTTCTCCGCGGCACTACCCCAGATCGCGTCGCGGCTGGCGGCGACCGCCTCGACGTCGACCAAGGCGTTGGTCGGGTTGGCCGGGCTCTCGAGATAGATCAGCGCGACCCGGCCCGAGGCGGCCTTGGACAGCACATTGTCGATCTCCTCGCGCGTCGCGCCCGCGGGAAAGTCCAGCCAGTGGACGCCGAAGCGGCCGAGCACGCGCGCGATCAGTGTCTCGGTCGCGGCGTAGAGCGGGCCCGAGTGGACGATCGTGTCGCCCGGCCGCACCAGCGACAGGAACAAGGTGGCGATCGCGGCCATGCCGCTGGAGAAGGTCAGCGCGTCCTCGGCGCCCTCCCAGATGCCGAGCCGGTCCTCCAGGATCTCCTGGTTGGGGCCGTTGAAGCGCGAGTAGACCAGCCCCGCCGCGCCGCCGGGGCGCTTGCCTGTGACACCCTCGAAATGGCGCTTGCCCGCCGCCGCATTGGGGAAGACGAAGGTGGAGGTGAGGAACACCGGCGGCTTGAGCGCGCCTTCCGAGAGCGTCGGGTCGTAGCCGTGGCCCATCATCAGCGTCGCGGGCTTGAGCCTGCGCCCGCCGATCGCGTCGACCTCGGGCTTGGGCGAGACGCGGGTCTCGACCCCGGTCAGCTCCTGCTCAGTGGGTTCGTCGGCCATGCGATCGTTTCTCCTGATACTTACGGCGCACGGTAGGGCACGAAAGCGCCGAGCGCGCAACTGCCCGTGGGAATGCGCGCGGGCAGATCGACCGTCTGCGCGATGTCGCCGCGGCACAGCCGGGTCTGATATTGGCGCGTGACCAACGTGTCGCCGCGGCGCACCCGCTCGCACCCGCCGCCAGTCTCGCTGACATAGACCAGCTTGTTGCTCACTCGATAGACCAGCTTGGTGCCGTAGGCGGAGAGGTCGGGTCGGGTGAAGCGCGTGTCGATACACTCCTGCGGCTTGCCGGCGGTTTTGCCGGCCACGAGCTTCTGATAGTCGGCGTCGGGCGCGCGGTCGCGCGGGGCGGCGGCGATCGCGCCCGCGCTCAGCAGCGCTGCCGCGGCGAAAGTGGGGAGGAAACGCATGACCTTACCTCGTTCGTCTCAGGAGCCCCCGCGGGCAGTCTAACGCACGAGGCGGCGAGTCGGGAACACCGGTACGTCATGCGACGCGACGTGTCGGCGCGCCCGTGACGTCGCCGAGAAATAGACCGCAACATTTCACGATCCCGACACAATCGCGTCCTAGCGCGTGCCCCGCGGGGGGAACCGCATGGATCGAGGGGCCGCCAGGGGGCCTCGTGCGACGGTGACGCGGTGCGCTGACCGCACCGCGGCGTCGCCCCATGCCTCTTGCCGCGAACAGACAAGAGGACATCATGCGCTCACCCAAGTCGATCCTGCTCGCCACCGCCGCCATCGGCCTCGCCGCGCTGACCCAGCCCGCGCTGGCGCAGGACGTGCCCGCCACCGCGCCCGCCGCGAATGCGGCCGACGACGGGCTGGGCGAGGTGGTCGTCACCGCCGAGCGCCGCAGCGAGAACATCCAGCGCGTGCCCGTCTCGGTCGCGGTGGTGGACGGCGACTCGCTGCGCACCTTCCAGGCCGGCGGCGAGGACGCGCTCGCGCTCGCCGGGCGCGTCCCCGGCCTCTACGCCGAGACCACCACTGGCCGCATCTTCCCGCGCTTCTACATCCGCGGCCTGGGCAACATCGACTTCTACCTCGGCGCGTCGCAGCCGGTGTCGATCATCCAGGACGACATCGTGCTCGAGCATGTCGTGCTCAAGTCCAACCCGGTCTATGACGTCGCCAACGTCGAGGTGCTGCGCGGCCCGCAGGGCTCGCTGTTCGGGCGCAACACCACCGCGGGCATCATCAAGTTCGACACGATCCGCCCGGGCCAGACGTGGAGCAGCCGCTTCAACGCCTCCTACGGCAGCTACAACACCGTCACCTTCGACGGCGGCGTCGGCGGCCCGATCGTGCAGGACAAGATCGCGATCCGTCTCTCCGGCCTGTACCAGCACCGCGACAATTGGGTGGACAACAGCTTCACCGGCACCGGGGCGGACGGCACCCGCGGCGGCCGCGACCAGCTCGGCGGCTTCGACGAGCGCGACGCGCGGCTCCAGCTGCTGTTCACGCCGACCGAGGACCTGTCGGTCAACGTCTCGGGCCATGTCCGCTCCTACGAGGGCACCTCGACGATCTTCCACCGCGGTGCGCTGCTGCGCGGGCAGAACAACATCAACCGCGAGCCGCGCGACCGCGTCGCGCTCGACGAGGCCGACGGCAACCCGCAGGCGTACAAGACCTATGGCGGCTCGGTGAACGCCGCCTGGGATTTCGGCGCGGCCACGCTGACCTCGATCACCGGCTATGAGACCACCTCGGGCTACAGCCGCGGCGACACCGACGGCGGCGCCGCGGTCAATTTCGGCGGTGTCGGCTTCGGCCAGAGCGAGGGCCGCGTCCGCGACCTCGACCAGTGGACGCAGGAGCTGCGCCTCGCCAGCAACGGCGACGGCGCGTTCAAGTGGCAGTTCGGCGGCTTCTACTTCGACAGCCGCGACGTCACCGACTTCTACCAGCGCGGCTTCTTCCTGCGCCCGGGCACGACCGGCTACAACCCGAACAACTGGGTGCGGCTGCACAACGTCAACACCAGCTGGGCGGTGTTCGGTCAGGCGAGCTACCGCCTCGCCGACCGGCTGACGCTGACCGCGGGCGCCCGCTACACCGAGGACGACAAACGCACCGAGCTGGTCCGCTCGGGGCGCAACGCTGCCGGCACCACCGAGACTTTCCCGGCGAGCGCGCCGCGCAGCGTGAAGCTCTCCGGCAAGGAGCCGAGCTGGGACGTGTCGGCGCTGTACGAGCTGGACGATGCCACCAGCGTCTACGCCCGCGTCGCGCGCGGCTTCCGCGGCCCGACGATCCAGGGTCGCTCGGCGGTGTTCAACACGCCTTTCACCACCGCCGACTCCGAGACGATCATGTCCTACGAGGCGGGCGTGAAGTCGCGGCCGACGAGCAACCTGCGCCTCAACGCGACGGCCTTCACCTATCGCGTCAAGGACATCCAGCTCAACGGCAACGACGCCGACGGCAACGGCGTGCTGTTCAACGCCGACCATGCCGATGCGTACGGCGTCGAGGCCGAGCTGGAATGGCGGCCGATCCGCAACATCACCTTCTCGCTGGGCGGCAGCGCGATCCACACCGAGATCAAGGACAAGCAGGTCTATGCCCAGGTCTGCGCCTTCGGCGGCGTGGTGACCTGCACGGTGCAGGACCCGACGATCACGCGCACGATCTTCGGCCAGCCCGCGGTGCTGGCGCAGATCGACGGTAACCCCCTGCCCAACGCGCCGCGCTGGCAGCTCGATGCCGCGGTCCGCTACGACATCCCGCTGACGAACGAGGGCAATCTGTTCGTCTCGAGCGACCTCAACGTGCAGGGCTACACCAACCTGGTGCTGTATAAGACGCGCGAGTTCTACGCCGACGGCAATCTCGAGCTGGGGCTCAAGGTCGGCTACACCACCGCCGACGGCAAGTATGAGATCGCCGCTTTCGCGCGTAACATCACCGACGAGAAGAACCTCAAGGGCGTGATCGAGAACTACAACGCCGCGGTGTTCAACGAGCCGCGCGTGGTGGGCATCTCGCTCGCGGGCCGCTTCAATTGAGGTGACGGCGCGAGGGGAGGCATCCTCCCATCTCGGCGCGAGTGTCTGCTGATCGCGGCCCCACTCAAGCCGCCACCCCGGCGAACGCCGGGGTCCAGGTGGGAAGGCCGTCGTGAGACTCGCGCACGTCGCCCAGCTGGACCGGCGTTCGCCGGGGTGGCGGCGTGCTTGGAGGTGAAGCGTTCGCACGGCTAACGCTTCACCAGCGGGGTCGCCCTCCCCTCACAGCGCCGCGATCCAGTCGGGCAGCTCGCCCAGCCGCGCGAGCTGGCGGAAACGCGGGTGCGCCGTCGGGGCGGCGGCGACCTCGTGGCTCCACGCCAGCGGCTGCGGGATGTAGGCGCCCCACGCCCCCGCCGCCAGCGCGGGCAGCACGTCCGAGCGCATCGAATCGCCCGCCATCACCGCGCGCTCGGGCGCGCAGCCGTAGCGATGGAACACCCGGACGAACGTGTCGGCGCGCTTGTCGCTGACGATCTCCACGCCGGTGAACAGCTGCCCCAGCCCGGAGGCGGCGAGCTTGACCTCCTGGTGGAGCAGGTCGCCCTTGGTCACCAGCACCAGCCGAGCGTGCGCGGCGAGCCGCTCCAGCGTGGCGGCGACGTCGTCGAGCAGCTCCACCGGATGGTCGAGCAGGGTCCGCCCGATCTCGAGCAGCCGCCGCACGCTCGCCGCCGGCAGGTCGTCGCCGGCGAGCTCCAGCGCGGTCTCGATCATCGAGAGCGTGAAGCTCTTCGCGCCATAGCCGTAGCGCTTGAGGTTGCGCACCTCGATCGCCTCCATCCGTGCGCGCGCCGCGGGTGCCGCGGCGAAGGGCGCGACCAGCTCCGCGAACGCCTGCTCGGCCGCGTCGAAGAAGCGCATGTTGTGCCAAAGGGTGTCGTCCGCATCGAGGCACACGAGGTCGATGGTCATGGCAGCAGGTCTCCGCAGCCGCGCTTAGGCGAGCGCGCGGCGCGTGTCAGCCGGGCGCGTCGAGCCAGTCGCGCGCGAGGCGCTCGGCCGCGGCCCGGTCCGCCGCGGCGGCGATGGGGTAAGGCCAGGGGCTGCGGCCGCCGGCGGCGTCGAGCCGCGCCTGCCACGCCGCGCGCTCGTCGGCGTCGGGTACGACGAAGACCGCGCCGCGGACCAGCGTCGCCGACACGTCGCGCCGCGCCTTGAGCCACCGCGCAAGTGGCCGCCCCGCCTCCGCCGAGGGCCGGTGCGCCCCATCGAGCAGCAAGGCCAGCTTCGTGCCAGCGGCGAGCAGCGCGTCATCGTCGCCGGTCCAGCGCTCGCCGTCGGCGGCGGTGATCAGGGCGCGATCGGTCGAGCGATAGAGGCCGGGCGCGACCGCGGTGAAGAAGGCTTCGGTCACGCCAGCGCCGCCATCACGCGTGCCGAGCTCAGCGCGCCCGCGAACAACTCGCGTCGCTCGGGACAGGCTCTACAGGGCGGCAGTCGATCGAGCCGCGCCGGGTCGGCGAACAGCGCGCACAGCAGCGCCTCGTCGCCGTCGGGACCGATCGGGCAGCCGCGGCACAGCTGACGCCCGAGGCAGGCCTCGCCGATCGTCATCACGCTGTCGATCACCGGCGCCATCATCTCATAGCCGAGCGGGGCGAGCAGCGCGTGGAGCCGCTGCTGCACCGGCGCGCGCTGATCGCGGGCACAACGCCAGCAGCGCGCCGCGCGCGCGAGCAGCGCGGCGGGAAGCGGGGGAGCGACGCTCATGACCGCACTCCCCACCGCCCGACTCAAACGCAATAAGCCTCGTAACCGCCGCCGAAGCGCTGACGCATCGTCGCCTTTTCCCGCGGCACGCGCAGCAGCCACGGCGCCGCCATTTCCGGGATCACCACCGCGTCGGCGACCAGGTTGTGGGCCAGCAACGGCTGTGTCAGCGCGGCCACGAACAGCGCCAGCGTGGCGAGCAGCAAGAGCTGCCCTTTCACACCCGCCGGCCGCGGCGTGCGCGGGCTCAACATCGTCGCGGCGTGATCGTCGGGCGTAGCACTGCTCCTTAACGCTACTGCGAGTCTCTAGCACATTAACTGAGCTCTTGCTACTCCGCATGTGCTCGATCCTGTCGCTACGAAGACCGGTTGGCGCGCGGATCGCCTGGCAGGGCACTGCGTTATCGACCCATGACCGATGATCGCCACCGCACCGCCGACCCCGCGCACCGCCGTCAGCCAGCGTTCGACAAGGACGAGGGCACGTTCGGCCAAGGCTTCAGCCGCGAGGACGAGCGCAGGCTAGGCGAGCAGATGCCGGCCGGATCCGTCGCGCCCAGCGAGTCGCGCGTCGATACGGTCGACCCAGCGCTGCCGCCCGAGAATGGGCGCCGCGCGTCCTTCGACCCGGCGACCGGCGAGGTGCACGGCAGTGGATCGGGTGCAGGCGGCGGCAACCCCGGCGAGGACTTCGAGGAAGACCGCAGCGGCGGCGACGGTCTCCCGCTCACCGGCAAGGCGGACGGCGAGCGCTAGCTTTCGCTACTGAGCGGGGATGCCGCCTCCGTCACAGCGGCACCGCGTCTCACGCCGCCGCCCGTAGCTCGCCCACCGCTTCCCGCAGTTCGTCGTTCGCGAGCGCCGCGCGCGACAATCGATCCTCCAGCATAGCGGCGAGCTCGCCGAGTCGTTCGTGACCGAACAGCCGCGCGGTGCCGGCGAGCTTGTGGAGCCCGTCGAGCGCCTCCTCCCGACCGCCGCCTCCGGCTGCCAGTGCTTCCAGCGCGGCGAAGGTCGCCTCGGTCCGCGTCGCGAAACGGGCCCGTAGCGCCGGGCTGATCGCCGGCGACGATGGCGCGGGCGCCGCCCGCGTCGGGGCGAAACGCGCGACCGTCTCGGCCAAATCAGAAGCGCGCAACGGCTTGGCGACATGCGCCTGCATTCCCGCGGCGCGACAGGCCGCGACGTCGTCGACGAAGGCGTTGGCGGTCAGCGCCACCACCGGCAGCGTCGCGGCGTCATGCCCGGCGGCGCGCAGCCGGCGCGTCGCCTCGAGCCCGTCCATGCGCGGCATCTGCATGTCCATCAGCACCAGCGCATAGGGGCGCCCCGCCGCGTTCGCCGCGGCGATGGCGGGCAGCACCTCGTCGCCGTCGCTCACCAGCGTGGCGTCGAGACCGATCTGGCGCGCCACCGCGAGCACCAGCTCCTGGTTGATGTCGTGATCCTCCGCGATCAACACGCGCGCGCCGCCGACCGCTCCCGCGGGGGTCGGGCGCGGGCCGGCAAGCGCAGCGTCCTCCGCCGGCGCCACGGCGCGCAGCGGCACGTCGAGCGTGAAGGTCGCGCCCTCGCCCGGCGCACTCGCGACGCCGAGCGTGCCGTTCATCAGCGCCGCCATCTTCGCGCTCACCGCGAGTCCCAGACCGGTCCCGCCATAGTGCCGCTCGGTCGTGCGGTCCGCCTGCGCGAACTCCTCGAAGATCGCGCCGAGCCGCTCGGGCGCGATCCCGATCCCGCTGTCGGCCACGCTGACGCGCAGGCGCCCGTCGCCGACGTCGGCACGCACCACCACCTCGCCCGCGGCGGTGAACTTGATCGCGTTGCCGAGCAGGTTGAGCACGATCTGGCGGTAGCGCAGCGGATCGCCGAGAAGGCGAGGCGGCAGCGCGGGCGCGAGCTCGAGCCGCAGCACCAGGCCCTTCTGCTCGGCCACGGCGGTCATCAGCCCGACGCAGCGCCGCAGTACGTGGCGCAGGTCGAGCGGCTCCTCGCTCAGCCGCATCTCGCCGGCCTCGACCTTGGCGAGATCGAGGATGTCGTTGAGCAGCCGCATCATGGCGCGGCCGGAATCGGCCATCAGCTCGAGGTAGCGGCGCTGCTCCTCGGTCGGCGCGGCGGCGAGCAGCAGGTCGGTGAAGCCGAGCACGCCGTTCATCGGGGTGCGGATCTCGTGGCTCATGTTGGCGAGGAAGCTCGACTTGGCCTGGGTCGCCACCTCGGCGCTGGCGCGCGCCGCCTCCAGCGCCAGCTCGAGTCGCTTGCGCGCGGTGATGTCGCGCACCGCCGCGATCACGCCGCGCGGCGGTCGGCCCGGCGCGTCGACGATCGCGCGAACGCTCGCCTCGAGCCAGCGCGGCGTCTCCTCGCCCTCAACCCGCTCGTCGACCTCGCGCGGGGCCTGTCGGCAGGTCACCACGTCGCGCAGCGCCTCGCCCGCGATCAGCCGGGCGAAGCTGGCGGCCACTGCGCCGCGATCGTCGCGGTGGACGAAATGGTGGAGCGGCTCGCCGATCAGCGCCGCGGGCGCCACGCCGAACGTCTCCTGCGCCGAGGGCGAGGCGTAGAGGCACAAGCCGTCGCGCCCGAGCCGGATCACCGCGTCGGTGGCGTTGTCGGCGAGGAGCGCCAGCTCGGCCTCGGCACGCTCGCGCAGCCGCATGTCGCGCTCGAGCCGCGCGTGTGTCCGTTCCAGGTCGGCGAACTGGCGGCGTCGCTCGCGCAGCACGAAGGCGGCGAGCACGAGCAGCAGCGTCGCGCTGGCGAGCCCGGTCGCGATCCCGAGCCGCTCCAGCCGCGCGGTGCGCGCCTTGCGCGCCACCAGCAGGCGCTGCTCGGCGTCGCGCACGCGCGTCAGCGCCGCCACCACGATCGCGGTCTCGCGCTTGCCCGCGGCCGAGCCGGTGAGCGCGACCGCGGCGGCGGTTCGGCCTTGGTCACGCCAGCGCACCGCCAGAGCCATCTCGTCGAAGCGGCCGTTCAACCGACCGCGCAGCGCCGCGACATTGGCGCGCTGCGCGGGATTGTCCGCCACCATCCGCTCGAGCCGCGCCAGCGCGGGCCGCGCGTGCGCGACCGAGCGCGCGTAGGTGGCGCGCTGCGCTGCGTCGCCGGTCATGACATAGCCGCGCCGATTGATCTCGGCACGCATCGCCTCGATCTGCACCGTGTCGAGCATGGCCCCGACCTCGAACGTGTGCTGCACCCAGCCGAAGGCGGAGCGGCTCTGCACCGCGAGCAGCGCGGCGCTGCAGCCGCAGCTCAGCAGCAGGGTGAAGCCGGCGACGAGCGAGGGCCCGGAGCCCATCAGCGAGGCGAGAACAGGCGAGCGGCGCATCGCCGATCGGGTAGCGGCCTATGGTTAACTTACCGATAGCGACGGCGGAACGGCTTGTTCACGCCCGGGCGCTAAGAGCGAGACGCCCTCCACCGGCGAGTCACCATGCGTCTCTGGTCAAGCCTGCGTGCCCCTCCTCCGCCTTCCCCGTCGATGGCGCGTGTCGCGCGCGCCGACTGGGAGCGCCTCGCCGACGAGCTCGACGAGATCGCCGCCGCGGCGGCTGGGCTGATCGGCACGCCGGCCGCCCTCGTCACGATCGTCGACGAGCGGCTGTGGGTCGCCGGCCGCTTCAATTCGCGGCTGCACGGGCTCGAGCGTGACGAATGCGTCTGCGCTCATGGCATGGCGGAGCCGGAGAGCGTGCTGTGCGTCCCCGACCTCCAGGCCGACGCGCGTTTCGCGCGCATGCCGATCGCGCAGGGGCCTGAGGCGGTGCGGTTCTATGTCGGTGCGGCGCTGGTCGACGCGAACGGCGCGGCGCTCGGCATGCTGTGCGCGGTCGACCAGCGCCCGCGCGCCGCGCCACCCGAGCCGCGATGCCGCGCGTTGCAGCGGCTCGCCCGCGGTGCCGCGATGCGGCTGGGCGCGTGACGGCGCGTTCTCGCGGAATTTGACCTATCACGCGTCATCCTGAGCTTGTCTCAGGATCCACCGTGCCGCACGACCAGGTGCCCGCGGCGATCGCGGTATGGGGATCCTGAAAGAAGTTCAGGATGACGGCGGTCTGGGTCTAGCGTTTCGCGCGGGCGAGCGCCTCGCGCCATCGCCCGCCGCTCACGCTACCTCGGCCGGCGCCTCCGGATAGGCCGCGATCACCGCTCCCAGCGCCACCTCCAATGGCCCGAGATGCGCGGCGAAAGGACGCCAGGCGCGGTCGCCGCCGCGGAAGAGCGGCTGGCGCACTTGCTCGGACGAGGCCGTGCGCACCGCGCGCTCGGTCGCGTGGAAGCTGAGGCACGTATCCTCGAAGGCCAGCCCGCACGCTGCCAGCAGCGCGCGGATCTGCGGCTCAGGCGAGTCGACCAATTCCTCGTGGATCACGCGATGCACCACGCCGGGCTGGACCGCGTCGACGCGCGCCATCAGCCGAACATAATCGCGATAATAGCGCCCCATGTCGGTGAGATCGTAGCTGAACCCCTGCCCGCGCGCGAAATGCTGCTTGTAGTTGGAGAAGCAGCAGGCACGCGGGTCGCGGCGCGCGTCGATGATCGTGGCGTTGGGCAGGATCAGGCGGATCAGCGGCACGTGCGCCCAGTTGTTGGGCAGTTTGTCGACGAAGTAGGGCCGGTCGGTGCGCCGCTGCACCGCGGCGCGGCGCAGATAGTCCTCGCCCAGCTCGCGCGCGCGCTCGGCGGTGAGCGAGGCGAGGCCTTGCGGGTAATCGCCGACCCGCCGCGCGATCGCGGGCAGGTCGGGCAGCTCGGTCGTCCCCTCGACCTGGCTGTGCGAGGCGAGGATCTGCTCGACCAGAGTCGAGCCCGCGCGCGGCATGCCGAGCACGAAGATCGGATCGCGCGCCGCGCAGCCCCAGCCGGCGCGCGCGGCGAAGAAGTCGGGGTTGGCGAGCGTGATGCTCGCGTCGACGAACGCCTCGGTCGCATCCGCGTCATAGACGATGCCGCGCCGCCGCAGCGCGTTGCCCGCGGCGTAATGCGCGAAGGCGCGATCGACGTCGCCGCGCTCCTCCCACGCCTTGCCGAGCGCGAAGTCGAGGTGGAAGCGGTCCTCGTCGTCGCCCGCCTCGGCCAGCGCGCGCTCCATCGCGGCGACGTCATCGTCGGGGAAGCGCACCGTCTTGAGGTTGGCGAGGCTCCACCACGCCTCGCCCAGCACCGGCCGCAGCGCGATCGCGCGGCGATAGGCGGCGACCCCCTCGGCCTGTCGCCCCACCGTCTTGAGCATATGCCCGAAGCTCATCCACACCTTGGGCTGCGCGGGCGCGGCGGCGAGCACGCGTTCGTACAAAGCGATCGCCTCGTCGAAGCCGCCGAGCCGCCCCAGCGCCGCGGCCTTGAGATTGGCGTGGCCGAGATGCTCGGGCTCGATCGCGAGCAGCGCGTCGAGCTCGGCCAGCGCCTCGGTGGGGCGATTCTGGCGATAGAGCACGATCGCGAGATTGGCGCGCGCCGCGGCGAAGCCGGGCGCCAGCTCCAGCGCGCGGCGCAGCAGCGTCTCGGCGTCGCGGTTGCGCCCGAGCCGCCCCGCCAGCTCGGCGAGCATGCGGATCGCGCGCGCGTCGAACGGATCCCGCTTAAGATAGCTCCGGAGCAGCGGCTCGGCGACCTCCAGGCGATTGTCGTGGAGCGCCAGCGCCGCGTCGACTAGCAGGGGCGGCAGACGCCGGGGTTCGCGGACAGACACGAGGGACATGGAAGACCGAGACAATCACGCCGAGGCCGCGCGATCAAGCCGCGCGCTCACCTTCTGGGGCGTGCTGGCGCTGGTGATGGGCAATCTGATCGGCTCGGGCATCTACCTGTTGCCCGCGACGCTGGCGCCGCTGGGTGCCAACGCCACGCTCGGCTGGGTGGTGACGATCGCGGGGGCGATGACGCTGTCGTTCGTCTTCGCGCGGCTCGCCGCGGCGATCCCGCGCGCGGGCGGGCCTTATGCCTATGCCGATGCCGCTTTCGGCCCGGTGATCGGCTTCGCTACCGCCTGGAGCTATTGGACGCTGGTCTGGGCGGGCAACGGCGCGGTGGCGGTGGCGGTGGTGAGCGCGCTCAGCCTCGCCTTCCCCGCGCTGGCGCCGCACGCCGCGATCGCCGCGGTGGTGCTGGTGTGGCTGGCGGTGCTGGTCAACATCCGCGGCGTCGACCTCGCGGTGAAGCTGCAGATGACGACGATGGTGATCAAGCTGGTGCCGCTCGCCGCGGTCGTGCTGCTCGCCGCCTGGCTACTGCTGACGCGCGGCGCGGCCGTGTCGCATGAGGTTGCAGTGCCACTGACGGTGACGGGCACCGCGGGTGCTGCGGCGCTGACCTTCTGGGGCTTCCTTGGCGTCGAGTCCGCGACCGTGCCGGCCGATCGCGTCGCCGACGCGCGCCGCACCGTGCCGCGCGCGACGCTGATCGGCACCGCCGCTGTAGGGGCGATCTACCTGATCGTGTCGAGCGCGATCACCGCGCTGATGCCGCGGGCCACCGTCGCCGCCTCGCCCGCGCCGATCGCGGCGTTCCTCGGGCTCGGATTCGGCGACGGTGTCGCGCAGCTCGTCGCGCTGTTCGCCGCGATCAGCGCGCTCGGCACGCTCAACGGCTTCGTGCTGCTCCAGGGCGAGGTGCCGCGCGCGATGGCGCAGGGCGGTGTCTTCCCGCGCTGGTTCGCGCGCGAGACCGCTCAGGGCACGCCGGCGCGCGCGCATGTCGTCGCGGGGCTGCTCGTCACCGCGGTGACGCTCGCCAATTTCACCCGCGGCATGGGCGACCTGTTCGCCTTCGTCGCCTCGGTGTCGCTCGCCGCGGGCATGCTGGCCTATCTCGCCAGCGCGCTCGCCGCGGTGAAGCTGCTGCGCGACGACCCCGCCGCGCGCGTCGTCGGTGTGATCGCGGCGGTGTTCGTCGGCTGGCTCTCCTACGGGCTCGGCGCGGAGGCGAACGGCTGGGCGCTGGTGCTGCTGCTCGCCGGCGTGCCGGTCTATCTCGCGGTCAGGCGCGGCGGCGCCAGCGCGCGCTGAGCCGGCGGTCGGCGAGGATGGCGTGCGCGGCATTGTGGCCCGGCGCGCCGGTCACGCCGCCGCCCGGGTGCGCGCCCGAGCCGCACATGTAGAGCCCGCGGATCGGCGCGCGATAGTCGCCGTGGCCGAGCACCGGACGCGCCGACCACAATTGGTCGAGGCTCATCCGCCCGTGGAAGATGTCGCCGCCGATCAGCCCGAACTTGCGCTCGAGGTCGAGCGGCGAGTGGATCTGGCGCGCGATCACGCTCGCCTTGAAGTTGGGCGCGTGCGCGGTGACGGTGTCGATGATGCGGTCGGCGACCTGCTCGCGGACGTCATCCCAGCTACGTCCATCTGGCAGCTCGGGCGCGAACTGCTGGCAGAACAGGCTGGCGACGTGCTGCCCCGGCGGGGCGAGGCTGTCGTCGACCGTGCTGGGGATCTTCATCTCGACGATCGGCTGGCGCGACCAGCCGTGGACGCGCGCGTCGTCATAGGCGCGGTCCATATAGTCCATGCCCGGCGCGATGATGATCCCGGCGGTGTGATGCTCGGCGCGGTCGCGCCCGGGCAGCACGGTGAAATCGGGCAGCTCGCTCAGCGCGACGTTCATCCGGAAGGTGCCCGAGCCGATCTTGAACCCGGCGATGCGGCGGCGGAAATCCTCGGGCAGCTCGTGCCCCGCGACCATCTGGCGGTACAGCATCGCCGGCCCGACATTGGCGGCGACGATTGGCGCGACGATCTCCTCGCCGCTCTCCAGCACCACGCCCGCGGCGCGCCCGCCGTCGACCAGCACGCGCGCGACCGGCGCCTCGACGCTGATCTCGACGCCCTCGGCGAGGCACGCCGCCGCCATCGCCTGGGTGATCGCGCCCATGCCGCCGACCGAATGGCCCCAGGCGCCGTACTTGCCGTTCACCTCGCCGAAGACGTGGTGGAGCAGCACATAGGCGGAGCCCGGCGTCGACACGCCCGCGTAATTGCCCACCACCGCGTCGAAGGCGAAGGCGGTCTTGACGTGGTCGTCCTCGTACCAGCCGTCGAGGAAGTCGCGCGCCGACTTCGTGAAGACGTCGAGCAGGTCGCGCTGCGCGGCGATGTCGAGCTTGGCCAACGGCCAGGCCTGGCGCGCCGCGCTGACCAGCTCGAACAGCCCGCCGCCCGCGTTGGGCGGGATCTCGAGCGCGAGGTCGCGCAGCACCTGCGCGACGCGCTCCAGCGCGGCGTCATAGGCGGGGTAGGCGTCGGCGTCGCGCTGGCTGAAGCGCGCGAACTGCGCCTGGGTGCGCTGCGTGCCCCCGCCGAGCGTGAGATAGGTGTCCGGGAAGGGGAAGAAATTGCTGATCGTGCGCTCGATGATGCGATAGCCGCGATCGTGCAGCCTCATGTCCGCGATCACCTTGGGACGCAGCAGGCTGACGGTGTAGCTCGCGGTGGAGTTGCGGAAGCCGGGGTGGAACTCCTCGGTCACCGCCGCGCCGCCGACGACGTGGCGACGTTCGAGCACGCGCACCTTGAGGCCCGCGCGCGCGAGATAGAAGGCGCAGACCAGGCCGTTATGCCCTCCGCCGATGATGATCGCGTCGTAGCGCTGTGTCATGGTGCCCCCTTGTTCGTGTCCTCGGACGTGTTCGCCCCGCCGTTTCCCCACTCCACTGACGTCGCCCCGAACCCGTCTCGTTGTCCACCGTCCCGCACATTTAGGTGCGTCGGCGCTCGCGGCACGGTGGATCCTGAATCGAGTTCAGGATGACGGCATCGGGTGGAGTGAAGGGTGCCTGCGCCAACCTACCGCGGCCCCTTCACACCCCGCGCACCCGCCGCGACCAGCCCGGCGGCGGGGCGCGGTGTTGGCGCGCCTCGGGGATGCGCTCGCGGATCTTGGCCGCGAAGCTGCGCAGGCACACCTCGCTCGCGCCGATCGGCCCGGCGGTGTAGCTCGACGACGCCATCCCCTCCTGCACGCGCTCGATCAGCCAGGTGTCCTCGGCATTGACGGTGCGGTTGATCCGCCAGTTGGCGTAGCGCACCAGCCGCATCTCGCGCCGCTCGTCGGGCAGCGCGAAGCTCATCTCGCGCAACAGGCTGGTGGTCGGCGTCAGCGGCAGCCACTGCATGAAGTCGATCTGGTCGGCGTAGATGTCGAACGCCATGTTGGGCCACAGCTTGTAGTAGAGCCAGCGCCGCTGGCTCGCCTCGGGGAGATGGTCGACGCGCGGCAGATGCGTCTGGTAGAAGCGCTCCCACCAGTCGCTCGAGGCGCGCTCGACCAGCTCGCCCGACATGCGGTCGACCCAGCCCGCCGCCTCGATCGCGTAGCTCTTGCCGAACAGCCGCGTCAGCCCGTCATGCGCGACCGGGATGTGGAGGTTATCCGAGTAATTGTCGCCGACGTTCTTCCAGTTCACCCGCCGTTCGCGCTCCCGCACGTCGGAGAGGCGGCGCATCTCCTCGAAGCGATAAGGCGCCACCTCGGCGTCATACGGCGCCATCATCGTCGCGACGCTCGGCCCGCCGTCATCCTCCAGCCGCACGAAGACGAAGCCGCGCCACGTCTCGACCTCGACCGCTGCGAGCCCGTTCTCCTCGAGCCGGAGCGCGGGATAGTCGCCTTTCATCGGCACGCCCGACAGGCGACCGTCGAGCTCGTACACCCAGGCGTGATAGTGACAGACGAGCTTCCTGGCGCAGCCGCTCGCCCCCTCCACCAGCCGCATCGCGCGGTGGCGGCAGACGTTGTGAAAGCCGCGGATCACGCCGTCGGTGCCGCGGACGGCGACAAGCTGCTCGCCGAGATAGGAGAGCGTCCGCCACGTGCCCGGCTCGGCGAGATCGCTCTCGTGGCAGACGATCTGCCACGAGGGACGGATCACGCGCGCGCACTCGAGCTCGAAATATTCCGGGTCGGTGTAGAGCCAGCCGGGCAGGCTCCAATCCGCGTCGGGATCGGCGTAAGGCAGATCGGTCGAGCGATGCATGGAGGCCCCCGCGTGATTGTTGCACGAACGTATAACAACGCCGCGGCGTGAGCAAGCGCGCCGCTCCCGAGGCACGCCGCGCCGAGCTGATCGCGGCGACCGCGCGCGTGCTGGCGGCGCGCGGCGCGGCGGGCGCCTCAGTGCGCGTGATCGCGGCGGAAGCGGGCGTGTCGCCGGGGCTGGTGACGCACCATTTCGGCGGGGTCGAGCGACTGGTCGAGGCGACCTACGACCATGTCGCCGCGCAGGTCAGCGAGGCGCTGGAGGTGGCGGTGGCGGCGGCGAGCGAGTCGCCGCGAGCGCGGCTGGCGGCCTATCTCGATGCCAGCTTCGCGCCGCCGATCGCCGACCCCGCGCTGCTCGCGACCTGGATCGCCTTCTGGAGCCTGGCGCAGGGCGGCGCGGCGATGCAGGCGAGCCACGCGCGGCATTACGCCGGTTATCGCGCGCGGCTGGAGGTGTTGCTGGCTGAGGCGGGCGTGGCGGCGGATCAGCGACGAATGGCGGCGGTGGGGCTCACCGCGTTGGTCGACGGGCTGTGGCTGGAGCTGTGCCTGTCGCCCGGCGCCTTCTCGGCAGCGGAGGCGCGCGCGGCGGTGGCGGGGTATCTGGCGGCGGTGTGAGGGGGGCGCGCGCGTCCGGCGACTAAACGTCCCGCCGCCCCGGCGCACGCCGAGGTCCAGTCGGGAAGTCCCTCGTGGGAGCAAGCAGCGTCCCCCAACTGGGCGCCGGCGTTCGCCGAGGCGGTATGAGGTCAGGCGGAGCGTCTCATCCGGACTTGCCTACTCACCCGCCCAGGCGGCTGATCACGCCGACGGACCCCCCTCGTTCTCACTTCGCCAGGTCGCCGAACAGCGACACATAATAGCGGATCCCCGGCGCGATGTTGCGCACCTCGGTGCGCTCGTTGAGGCCGTGGCTGAAATCGTCCGACTCCTTGATGAAGGTCGGGCTCGCGCCGTAGCTCGGCACGTGATGGTAGCGGAACCACATGCTGTCGCTCGCCCCCGCCGACATGCTCGGGAAGACCGGCACGCCGGGCCACGCCTTCCCCACCGCCCTGGTCACCGCGGCGACGAAGTCGGGTCGCATCGGCGAGGCATCGTTGGCCACCGATCCCTCGCTCACGTCGCGGATCGTCAGCGCCGGCTCGGCCGCGACCTGCTTGAGCGTGGCCATCACCTCGGCGGGCTTCACGCCGGGGAAGATGCGGCA
Organism: Sphingomonas citri; assembly: GCF_019429485.1. Taxonomy (GTDB): domain Bacteria; phylum Pseudomonadota; class Alphaproteobacteria; order Sphingomonadales; family Sphingomonadaceae; genus Sphingomonas; species Sphingomonas citri. The sequence goes on from NZ_JAHXZN010000002.1 coordinate 513,589, forward strand.
GTTGATGTTGGCGGTGGCGCGCTGCGGCAGCGCGTTGAGCGCGTGCCCGCCGGACACCATCGTCGACACGCAGGTGGTGCCGATCTGCCCGACATAGGCCGGGTCGGCGGCGAGCACCGCGATCGCTTTCTCGTCTTTCGGGTTCTCGGCGAAGGCGCGCATCGCGGCGGCGAGCTCGCCGGTCTTCTGCTTGGCCGCCTCGCGGAAGAACGTCCGGGTGACGTCGGAGAGCTGCGGCGTGAAGCGATACTGCCCGATCCGCACCAGGGCGGCGGAGAGCTGGTTGATCGCGTTCTGCGGCCGCGGCGCGGAGCTGTGCCCGCCCGGGTTGGTGACGGTCAGCTCGAAGTCGGCGTAGGTCTTCTCCGCGCCGTTCCAGGTGAAGAACTGCGGCTTGCCGTCCTCGGCGAAGCGCCCGCCCCCGCCGTCGATGTTGATCACCAGCTCGGCGTTCTTCAACTGCTCGGCGATGAGCGCGCTGGTCTTCATCCGCGTCTCCTCGTCGCCCGAGAATTCGAGCACGATGTCGCGACGCGGCTTGAAGCCGGCGTGCTTCATTCGCAGCAGCGCGGTCATCGCCACGGCCGCATCCAGCTTCATGTCGGTGGCGCCGCGGCCGTAGAGGTAGCCGTTCTCGACCACGGGAGTGAAGGGATCACGCTGCCAGTCGGCGGGCTTGGCCTCGACCACGTCGATATGGCCCGAGACGACCAGCGGCTTGGCCGACGGATCGCTGCCGCGCCAGCGCGCGACGAGATAGGCGGTGTCGTCCACCGGGGTGATCGTCACGTCCGAGTCGGCGAAGCCGCCGGCGACGAGCACCGACTTGAGATAGGCGGCGAGCTGCGGCGTCTGGTTGCCCGCGCCGGCGACGCTGCGGAACGCGATCGCGCGCTTGGCGATATCGAGCGCCTGCGCGTCGGAGCCGATCGCGGCGGTGTCCGATGAAGGCGTCTGCGCCAGACCGGGCGTCGTGATCAGCGCGAGCGCCGCGCCGAGAAGGAAGAGATTGCGCCCGATCGCCATGCACGATGCCCCTTTGTCTCTGGAGGACAAAGCGTATCGCACGGCCCCGCGGACGCAAGCGGGATCGCTGCGCCGGGCCGCGTCGCATCCGCGATGCGCGGCCCGGCGCAAGGCCAGGTCAGGCCTTCTTGGCGCTCAGGTGCGCGCTGAGGTGCTTGTTCATCTCGAACATGCTGGCCGACTTCTTGCCGAAGATCTTCTCCAGCTTGGCGTCGGCGTTGATCTGGCGCTTGTCCTTCTCGTCCTGAAGGTTGTTCTTCTTGATGTATTCCCAGACCTTGCTGACGACCTCGCTGCGCGGCAGGTCGTTCTTGCCGACGATCTCGGCCAGCTCGGGCGACGGGGTGACCGGGGCGGTGATGCCGCCGCGTGCGCCACCGGCGGCCTTGCCGGTCGACTTGACCTTCTTCTCGGCCGCGGCGGTCTCGTCCTTGCCGCGCTTCTCCGCTGATCGTGCCATCACACTCTCCTCTTTCCGCAGAAATGGTCCCCACGGCGCATCGGCCGATGCTCTGCCGTCCCACTCTGCCCACGGAGCGAACGCCGCTGCAAGTGAAACGATGCGTCTCGCCGCCCTTCTGAACGGCTCGGCGCGATAATCGCTCGCTATGCCGACCAGGCGACGGCGCTCGGCGCCGCCGCCCCGTCGCTCAGAACCGCGTGCGCACGCTGACCGCGTAGAGGCTGTCGTCGGTGCGGGTGTCGCGCCATAGATAGTCCTCGTTGATGTAGCTGCGATAGCGCGAGCGCAGGATGTTGCTGCCCTCGACCGTCACCGTCACGTTCTTCGTGACGTCATAGCCAAGGCTGAAATCGAGCCGGCCGTTCGGGCGGACATAGTTGAGCCACACGGGGGTATCGATCGGGCGGACGTCGCCGGTACCGGTACGGTCCTCGTCGAAGTAGCTCGAGCGATACGTATAGACGACCCGTGCCGAGATGCCCTTGCGATCGTACAGCAGGCCGGCGTTGAAATTATACTTGGACACACCCTGGAGCGCGTAGCCGGCGAGCGGATCGTCGCCGCCCACCTCGGAGTCGGCCAGCGTGAAATTGCCGAACGCGCCGAAGCCGGCGAGATCACCCGGCAGGAAGGAGAAGAAAGTCTGCGCGCTGGCCTCGATCCCCTTCAGCTTGGCGGTGCCGACGTTGCGCGGGCGCGAGATATTGTAGGTAACGCCCTCGATCACCTCGGCGGTGGTCGCGTTGAGCACGCGGTCACTGATGTCGCGATAATAGCCGGCGATCGCGATATAGCCGTCCTTCCAGTAATATTCGAACGTCGCGTCGTAGCTGTCGGACTTCTGCGGGCGCAGCAGCGGATTGCCGCCTGAGCCGCTGTTGCGGATGTTGGGATTGGTCGAGACGATATAGTTCAGCCCCGGGTTGAGCGACCCGAACGCCGGCCGCGCCAGCGTCCTGGCATAGGTCGCGCGGAGCTGGAGACCGCCGCCGAGCTGGAGCCGCGCGCTGGCGTTCGGCAACCAGTCGGTGTCGCTCGTCCGCGACGTGCTGGTCACCGGCGCGCCGCTCACCTCGCCGGTGCCGCTGATCTCGCGGTCGGTCTTGCTCAGGCGCACACCGACGCGGCCATCGAGCACCACCGGGCCGTCGCCGAACGGCACCTCATAGCCCGCCTGGGCGTAAGCGGCGTAGCTCTTCTCGGCGACGTCGAACCGACGCGTCGGCTGGAACGCCGGCTGCCCCGCGGGTGCGCCGAAGAAGGCGCGCAGCGACTCCTGCCCCGCGCTCGAGAGAAGATAGTCGCGCGAGGGCAGCAGGAAGGGCGCACCGTTGTTGATCTGCGGGATGCCCGGCGCGCGTTCGAGCGGCAGCTCGGTCGCGGTGATCGGGGTCGCGAAGGAGCCGCCGGGCGGTGAGATCCCGAGCTGCACCTGCTGGAAGTTGGCGGTGCGATCGGCATATCGACCGCCCACCTCGATCGTCTTGACGATCGTGCCGAGCTCGTAGCTGGCATCGGCCTTCGCCGCGAACAGCCCGCCGCTGGCGCGCGAATAGTCCTGGAACAGCGCGTTGATGAAGGTGTAGCCCGCCGGATCCGCCATCGGATTGTTGGGGGCGGCGACCGCGGCGGTCTGGTCGCCGTTGGTCAATCCGAGCGTGACGCTCGGCACGCGCTTGCCGATGTCGACGATGAAATTGGCGTTGTTGGTGATCGACCGCTCGTAGCTGAGGTCCACGTTCGCCTTGGCCGGGCCCTGATCGAAGCGGAAGCCGCCCGCGGCGAGCCAGGTGTCGGTGCGATTGTCATGCGCCTGGGTCGAGGTGAAGGCCTCGAGGTCGTTGAAGGTCGCGGCGTTGAAGGCGCAGAGGTTCTGCTGCGTGATTTGGCTCGCGGGGGTCGTCGCGTTCGGGTTGAAGCCATCGGACGCGACCCGCGCGGTGAAGCAATTGTCCGATGGGTCGACCCCGGTCACGCTCGTCGCGGTACCGAGCCGATATTCGTAGAAGCCGGTGGTGAACTTGCTGCGATAGGCCGAGTAGAGGCCGTCGACATAGACCTCCAGCGCGGGGCTGGCCTGCCATTGCAGCGAGGCGTTGGCCTGCGGGCGCTGGTAGCGGCCATATTCATTGAGCCCGCCGGTGGAGATCGGCAACAGCAGCCCGCTCGCCCCCTGCGGCCCGCCCGCGCCCGACCGACGGTCGGCGACGTAATTGTACGGACGGTTATAGGGGATGTCATACCAGGAAACGTTGATCAGCGCGCCGATCTCGCCGATCCCGGTGTCCCAGCGATCGGTCGCGAGGAAGCTCACCTGCGGCCCGAGCTTCTCGGCGTTCGAGGGGTAGTTGAGCTTCCCGCTCAGCGCGATCGTCGGCTCGGTGTAGTTGAATGCCTTGTTCAGTCGCAGGTCGATCGTGCCCGCCACGCCGCCCTCGATCAGATTGGCGGTGTTCGACTTGAACACGTCGACCCGCGCCACCGCCTCGGCGGGCAGGTCCTGGAAAGCAAATCCGCGCCCCTCGGCGGTGAAGATCTCGCGGCCGTCGAGCGTGGTGAGGATGTCGGGCAGGCCGCGGACGAGCGGGTTGACGATCTCGTTGTTGCCGCCGACCGTCACCTGCACGCCGGGCACACGCTGCAGCGCGGCAGCGGTGGTGGGATCGGGGAACTTGCCGATGTCCTGCGCCACGATCGAGTCGACCACCTGCGGCGCCGAGCGCTTGATCTCGGCCGCGCGCGCGAGACTGGCGCGGATGCCGGTGACGACGATCTCGTCGCCGGTGGTCGCGGTGTCGGGCGCAGCGGTATCGGGCGCGGCGGGGGGAGGCGCGACCGCGTCGGCGCCGGGAAGCGGCGCGCTATCGCTGCCCGCAGGCGCGTCGGCGTCGGTCGGGGGCGGCGTCTGCTGCGCGTTGGGCGGCGTGCTGCCCTGCTGGGCGAGCGCGGGAACGGCGGCGGTCAGCGCCACCAGGGATACGGACAGCGCGAGCATGTGGCGCATGGGACCTCTCCTGACATGGTCGTCGGGCCGCCTCCGCTGCTTCGCGCGTCGGTCCGCAAGAGCAGCTACTTATCAGATAAATAGACGAGGCGTAGCGGCAACCTTGCTGACCTGAAGCAAGAATGCGCTCAATCGTGGAGCGGTCTGGGCAGCGCGCGTTGGGTGAGTGGCACCTCGGGCAGACCCGCCGCGCTCCAGCGCACGCGCGCGACATGGGGAGCACGGCGGGCGGTGCAGCCCTGCCCCGCCGCCTTGTTGGCGTGATAGACGATCCAGGTCTCGCCGCGGCGAGGCTGGAAAAAGGCGTTGTGACCGGGCGCGAACACCCGCGCGCCGGCGCTCGAGGCCAGGATCGGGCGCGCCGCCTTGGTCCAGCTGGCGGGATCGAGCAGATTCGCGTCGGCGCGCGCGCGGAGCAGGCCGACGGCATAGCCGTCCGACCAGCAGGCGCTGCCCGAGTAGCTGAGGATGAGATCGCCGCGCGGCCCGCGCAGGAAGGCGGGACCCTCGAGGATCTGCCGGCCGCCCTGCCGCTCCCAGGCGCGGTCGGGGCGCGCGATCACGCGCTCGAATCCGGTCAACGTCCAGGGATCGCGCATCGCCGCGATCGCGAGGACGCTGTCGGGCCCATCATAGGCCGAGTAGACGAACCAGGATCGGCCTTGCGCGGTGAAGACGGTGCCGTCGAGCCCCGGCAGGCGCGTGTTGACGCGGCCGCGATCGACCCAGCGGCCGGAGAGTGGATCGCTGGCGCGGTTCTCCAGCACGAAGACGCCGCGATGGGAGTCGTCGTCGTGTTCGGCGTTAGCCGCGGTGTAATAGATATACCAGCGACCGTTGAGGCGGTGGAGCTCCGGCGCCCAGATCGATCGTGCGTTGGCGCCGTTGGCGGGCGGCTGCCAGACGGTCGTCTCGACAGCGTCGTCAAGGCGGGCGAGGTCTCGCGTGCGCCGGATCGCGAGACGGTCGCCGCGTGTCGCCATGACATAATACCAGCCGTCATGAGCGATGACATAGGGATCGGGTGCGGAGTCGAGCAGCGCGCGCTGTGGCACATCGCGGGTCGACGAGGCGGCCACCAGCATGGCGGCGATGGCGAGCAGGCGAAGCGCGTGGGACATGCTAGGTGCATGACGCGTAAATCATTGACTTTGCAAGGAGGTCGCTCGCGCGCGCCGGCGCAGGTCCGCATCGTGGTGGAGAGCGGTGTGTGTGAATGGGTTCTTGGATGATGGATATGTTTCAACGCGCGGGCTTCAATGCCTGGCGGCGACCTACTCTTCCATCGCTTGAGCGATAGTACCATTGGCGCGGTCGGG
>NZ_JAHXZN010000029.1 GCF_019429485.1 Sphingomonas citri
GGCGAACAGGGATGCAAGGGCTCGCGCCTGCTCCGCCTGCTCTCGCACACGGGCATGCACGTCCGGCTGGCCTTCAAGATAGGCGTCGACCAGGCGCTGCCGCTCGGGCGACAGCCTGCCATCGATCCATGCGGCCAGATCGTCCTCGCCGATCGGGCTGGTCATTGCACGCTCCTCAATCGCGGCCGTTCACCCTCCCGGAGGAGGGTCGCCAGACGGTCGCGCCCCCGCGATATGCGCGACATTACCGTGCCCAGCGGCACGCCGACTACGGCAGCGACCTCCGCATAGGGCAGGCCCTCGACCGAGACCAGGAGCAGCACCGTTCGCTGTTCTTCAGGCAACGCATCAAGCGCGCGCAGCAGGTCGCGGTGGTGCAGGCCTGTGTCCTGATCGGCCGGGCGGCCGAGCGCGGCGTCGTCCACGAGGTGGAGCGGAACCGCCGTACCTCGCCGGCTATGCTGCCGCTGATGATCGACCAACAAATTGTGCAGGATCGCATAGACCCACGGGCGGACCTCCGCACCCCGTCGCTGTCGCCAGCGCCCGACCGCGCGCTCCA
>NZ_JAHXZN010000030.1 GCF_019429485.1 Sphingomonas citri
GCCACCTTCCCCGGCGACATGGCGGTGGCGATGCGCGTGCTCGACGCGGTGGTGGAGACGGTCGACGCCGCCGGCCAGCGCCGCAGTATCCCCATCGCCGACTTCCACCGGCTGTGGGGCGACCATCCCGAGCAGGACACCAGCCTGCGCCCCGGCGAGCTGATCACCGCGGTGGTGCTGCCCAGGCCGCTCGGCGGCCAGCATTTCTACGAGAAGGTGCGCGACCGCGCCTCCTATGCCTACGCGCTGGTGTCGGTCGCGGCGGTGATCCAGCGCGACGGCAGCGGTCGGGTGGCGTTCGGCGGCGTCGCGCCCAAGCCGTGGCGGGTCGAGGCGGCGGAGGCGCTGCTGCCGCAGGGCGCCGAGGCGGTGACCGCGCGCGCCTTCCAGGGCGCCACACCGACCAAGGACAATGCGTTCAAGCTGCCGCTGGCGACGCGCGCGCTCGCCGCGGTGCTCGCCCAGGCGGGCACGCCGGCGCAGAAGAAGGGTTGAGGCCATGAAGTTCGACACCCCCGCAGGCACCAACCCGATCGAC
>NZ_JAHXZN010000003.1 GCF_019429485.1 Sphingomonas citri
TTCTCACGCGAGCGTTCCCAGCCGAGCACCATCCCGGCCGCGGTCGCCACCACCAGCCGGCCAATCGCATCGATCCAGAAAGCGACGTCCGGTGCCGCTGATGCTTCGATCATTCGACCAGCACGTGAACGTGATGCCAGGCGGTGCACAGATAGCCGGCGAAATTCCACATCGTATCCGGCCGCTCGGGCTGTCCCTGCCCGGTCTCGTCGAAGGCACGGGCGACAAGGTGCTGGCGTCCCTTGGCAAGTGTGGCGTCAAGGATCCAGCGCCGCCAGCCCCAGCGCGTCTCCGGATCATCGGCGAAGGTCGCCTGTTGCCAGTCGCGACCGCCGTTCACCGACACTTCGATCCGAGAAATACGGCGGTCATAGGCAATGGCATATCCCTCAATCCGCACCTCTCCGGCGGCCAAACTCTCGCCCGCACCGGGCGAGCAGATCGCGGCGTTGAGCGGCATGGCATTGATCGTCAGACCCTGGCTCCAGTCGACGGTGTCGCTCGTCACAGCGGCGGGGAAGAGCTTGTAGTCGTGCGCCTGGATCGGTGCCTCGGAGGGCGTTTCACGCACCTCGATCCGTGTCAGCCATTTGGCGCTGCGGACCCCGGCATAGCCAGGCACCACCATGCGGAGCGGGGCGCCATGTTCGGGCGTCAGCGGCTCGCCATTCATCGCCCAGGCGAGGAGTACGTCGGGCTCCCGCGCCTTGCTCATGGCGATCGATACCCCGAACAAGGCTTCTTCACCCTCCACGTCCACCTCGTCCGCGCCGGTGAACGCCACGAACAGCTCGGACGCATCCGGCGCGCCGACCGCATCGAGCACATCGGCCAAGCGTACGCCGGTCCACTCCGCATTGCCGATCGCGCCTACGTCCCACGGATCGCCGGAGGTGTTGGCGACCTGCTGGAGATCGGTACGCCGGTTGCCGGCGCACTGGAGAACCGCCGTTACCGTGCGCGTGGCAAACGTGCTCTTCAGTTCCTGCACCGAGAAGAAGCGGCTCGCCATGCCCCTCCCGCTCACCTCGATCCGATGATTGGCGGGCAGATCCGGCACCGGCCCGTGGCTGCGCACGTAGAACAGCGCCTGCGGCGTCAGAAACCGCTCGATCAACGCACCGGGCGTCGGCTCGGCATTGTAGGGATCAGAACTGCGCTCGATCATATCGGTCATGGACGATCAAACGTCGCGGGCACGCGTAACGCTTCAAGTCTTCGAGACCATCGCAGACGAAAGGCTGCCGACCATTCCGATATCCAGATTGGAATGACCATATCAAACGGTTGGTCGTATCGATCTAAGTACGCGATATATGCTGCATGACTTTGGAGCAGCTCAGAATATTCGTCGGTGTCGCGGAGCGCGAACACGTCACCAAGGCAGCGGAGGCGCTGAACGTCACGCAGTCTGCTGCCTCCGGGGCGGTTGCGGCCCTCGAAGCGCGCTACGGCGTTCCGCTGTTCCACCGCGTCGGGCGTGGCATCCAGCTTACCGAGGCAGGCCGCGGCTTTCTGGAGGAAGCGCGCGCGGTGCTGGGGCGGGCAGCGCATGCCGAGACGATGCTCGCGGACTATGCCGGGCTCGCGCGTGGTTCGTTGCGGATCGTCGCCAGCCAGACGATCGCGAGCTATTGGTTGCCGGCAAAGCTCGCCGCCTTCCACGAACGCCACCCACAGATCGCGGTCGAGCTGGCGATCGACAACACCGAAGGCGCGGCAGCGCAGGTGTTGAGCGGCGCGGCGGAACTCGGCTTTGTCGAGGGCGAGGTGGACGAACCGGCGCTTGCCCACTGGAATGTCGGGCATGACCCAATGGTGCTGGTCGGCCGCGAGGAAGCCGAACGCATCGACGAGGCCTGGCTGCGCACTACACGCTGGATCGTCCGTGAGCAGGGATCGGGTACGCGCTCGACTTTCGAGGACGTGCTGCGAACGCGCGGGTTTGATCCGGCCCAGCTGACGATAGCGATGACGCTGCCGTCCAACGAGGCGGTGCGCACCGCCGTTGAGGCCGGTGCCGGCGTTGCCGTCTTGTCGCGATTGGTCGTCGCGCGCGCGCTCAAGGCTGGCGATCTCGTCGAGCTGCCGCTCGGGCTGCCCGACCGCGCCTTCCACGCGCTGCGCCACAAGGAACGCTATCGCACCCGCGCGGCCGACGCGCTGACGGATCTCATCAAGGAGCAGGTCGCATGACTGCCGACACGCACTCCGTTCTCAGCGGCCTCAAGCCGCTCAGCCGGCTCGATCACCCCCGCGAGATGATCCGCCAGTTCACGCCCAACTGGTTCGCCGCGACGATGGGCACGGGCATCCTTGCCCTCGCGCTGCCGCAGGTGCCCGGCATCGGGCCTTCGCTTAAACCTGTCGGCGAGGTGTTGTGGTTCTTCAATATCGCGCTCTTCGCGCTGTTCGCCGGCCTCTATGGCGCGCGCTGGGTGATGTTCGGGCACGAGGCGCGGCGCATCTTCGGGCACAACACCGTGTCGATGTTCATCGGGACCATTCCGATGGGGCTGGCGACGATCATCAACGGCTGTCTCGCCTTCGGCATCGCGCGGTTCGGAAATGGCATCGTGCCGGTCGCGCATATCCTGTGGTGGATCGACGTCGCCATGTCGCTCGCCTGCGGCGTGCTGATCCCCTACCTGATGTTTACCCGCCACGAGCACAGCCTGGACGGCATGACCGCCGTATGGCTGCTGCCGGTCGTCGCTGCCGAAGTGGCGGGCGCCAGCGGCGGGCTGCTCGCGCCGCATCTAACCGATCCCCACGCGCAGATAGTGACGCTCGCGACCTCCTATGTGCTGTGGGCCTATTCGGTGCCGGTCGCGTTTGGCATCCTCGCCATCCTCATCCTGCGCATGGCACTCCACAAGTTGCCGCATGAAAGCATGGCGGCATCTTCCTGGTTGGCGCTGGGGCCGATCGGCACGGGTGCTCTGGGCATGCTGGTGCTCGGCGCGGATGCGCCGGCGATCCTCACCGCGCACGGGCTAGCCGGCGTCGGCACCGTCGCGCAGGGGATCGGCGTTGTCGCCGGGCTCTGCCTTTGGGGTTTCGGCCTGTGGTGGCTGGCGCTCGCGACGCTTATCACCATCCGCTACTGGCGCGCGGGCGTGCCGTTCAACCTCGGCTGGTGGGGCTACACCTTCCCGCTCGGCGTCTACACCGTCGCCACCTTCCGCCTCGGCACGACGCTGAACCTTATGTTTTTCGGTATCGTCGGCACGGTGCTGACGGTTGCGCTCGCGGCGATGTGGCTGCTGGTCGGTGCCAAGACGCTAGCCGGTGCATGGCGGGGCAACCTGTTCGTCTCGCCCTGCATCGCCACCCCGAACTGATCCGCCATGATGATCGGATCAGTCGGTCCGATCACTTGCAGAATGCCCCTTCGATCCGCCAGCGTGACTGGCCACAGGAGAGCCTTGTCATGGACAATTTCGACGCCGGGCTGGCGAGTGAGACCAGCCGTCGCCGCTTCCTCAGCCATGCCGCGCTCGGCACCGCCGGCCTTGCCGCCGCGCCGGCACTGGCGCAGCAGCTCGTCGACCTGAAGCTGCCCGGCGGCAATGCCGAGCGGCCGATGACCAGCGCCTTTCCCGGCAAGGGCAGCATGATCCTCCAGCGCGTCCATCCACCCTTGCTGGAGACGCCGATGGAGGTCTTCGACAAGTCGGTGTTCACGCCCAACGACCAGTTCTTCGTCCGCTGGCACTGGGCCGACATACCGACCTCGATCGACGTGGAAAGTTTCCGCCTCAACGTCTTCGGCCACGTCAATCGGCCGCTGTCGATCAGCCTCGCTCAGCTGCTGCGCCTTCCACGGGTCGAGATGGCGGCGGTGAACCAGTGCTCGGGCAACAGCCGCGGGCTGTTCCAGCCGCGCGTCGCCGGCGCGCAATGGGGCAATGGCGCGATGGGCAACGCCAAGTGGCTCGGCGTTCGCCTGCGCGACGTGCTCGACCTCGCCGGGGTCAAGGCAGGCGCGGTGCAGGTGCGCTTCGGCGCTCTCGATCAGCCGGTCGTGGCGGGCGCTCCTGACTTCGAGAAGGCACTCGACATCGACCATGCCCGCGACGGCGAGGTCATGATCGCCTTCGGCATGAACGGCGAGCAACTGCCGCTCCTCAACGGCTTTCCCTGCCGGCTGATCGTGCCGGGCTGGTACTCGACCTATTGGGTCAAGATGCTGAACGCGATCGAGGTACTGCCCGGCCCTGACGACCAGTATTGGATGGCCAAGGCCTACAAGATCCCCGCGACACCCGGCGCGAATGTCGCGCCCGGTGCCAAGGACTTCCCGACCGTACCGATCAATCGCATGATCCCGCGTAGCTGGATGACCAGCCTGCCCGATGGTCAGGCGATCGCCTATGAAGCGTCGATCCCGGTCGGCGGCATCGCAATGGGCGGCGATTGCGGCGTCGCCAAGGTCGATGTGTCGTCGGACGGTGGCCGCACCTGGTACAGGACGACGCTCGGAGCGGACGAGGGCAGGTACAGCTTCCGGCGCTGGGACGGGCGGGTGCCGCTGAGACGCGGGCCTAACCCCATCATGGTGCGCTGCTGGAACACCAACGGTGTCGCTCAGCCGATGAAGCCGATCTGGAATCCCGGCGGGTTCATGCGCGGCAACATTGAAACCACCACCATCATCGCGGCCTGAGGAGCGAGCAAATCATGAAGACTCCGTCTCCCGGCATGATGGCTGCTGGCCTGATCGGCCTGACCGGCATCATCCTCGTCTCGATCGGCGCGCCGAGCAGCCGCAAGGCGCCCGTTCCGATCTCCGAGATGTCTGAGCCGGCACCGGCCGCCAGCGTGTCAGCGCGCGGCTTCTCGCTTGCCTCGACCAGCGTCGACCTGCCGGCCGACGACGCGACCTACCCCGACGGTCCGCACGCCGACGTCATCAATGCCAATTGCACCTCGTGCCACTCAGCCAGCATGGCGCTGACCCAGCCTGCGCTATCGGCGGATCAGTGGAAGGCGACCGTCACCAAGATGCGTGAGGTGTATAAGGCGCCAGTGGCCGAGAAGGACGTCGATGCGATCGTTGCTTATCTCACCGCTATGCCGAGCCAGAAGGTGGCACCCGCGACCGGCAAGGCGCAGGACCCGGACCCCAAAGTGGCTCCTGATGTCTCAGGTGGAACCGGCTAACCGATCTACTTCCATAATCCCGAAATACCATCCCAATCGGGACGGTCGCCGGAATGCTTGTCACTAAATCGGCGACTGTAGCGGCGATCTGGCGCCATTCTTGGTGAGAAGCGTGGCAAGCTTGCTTGCAAGATCATGATGCCGAAACGGCTTCTCAAGTCGGGGAAAGCCAGCTTCAATGCCCAGGCTGTCGGAATATCCTGAGACGATCAACACGGGCAGGTCGGGGCGATCTTGCAAGATCGAATGTGCCAGTTCGACCCCGGTCATGCCCGGCATCAGATGATCGGTCACGAGAACGTCGATATGCGGATGTTCACCAAATGCCTGCAACGCTTCCGCCCCGGAGCGCGCCTCGATGACCTCGAAACCGATTTCCGCCAGCATGTCGGCCGTACTGGCCCTCACCACATCTTCGTCATCGACGAGAACGGCGATTCCCGTTACCAGCGGATCATACGCCTGCGACGATGCGACCGGAGCGTGAGCCATCCGGCTAAGCGGCAACCACAGGCTGATCGTCGTTCCTGCGCCCAACTCGCTTTCGATCGTCATAGCGCCCCCGAGCTGAAGCGTCAGGCCATGCGCCATTGACAGGCCGAGGCCTGTGCCCTTGCCGATGCCCTTGGTCGAAAAGAACGGTTCGATCGCCCTAAGGCGTGTCGCCTCGTCCATGCCTTCCCCGTTGTCGGAAAGTTCGATCACGACATAGCTCCCTGGCGGTACATCGGGATGCTGACGACCGGGGCTACGCCGATGCGCAGAAAGGCTAAGCCTCCCGCCGCGCGGCATGGCGTCGCGTGCGTTCAACGACAGGTTGATGATCGCCATCTCAACCTGATGAGCGTCTGCGTGCGCGAGCGGCAGGTCTTCTCCCACTTCCACATGCAACGGGATCAGCGGCCCGGTCGTCGTCGCAACAAGGTCGCTGATCCCACGCACCAGTGCCCCAGCATCGACAGGTTCGACCTTCAAGGGCTGGCGGCGTGCGAAGGCCAGGAGGCGCTGCACCAGCGTCCTTGCCCGTTCAGCGGATTGCAGGGCGCCTTCGATCAGCCGCTGTTCGCGTTCCCCTCCAACCTTGCGGCGTTGAAGAAGATCAAGGCTGCCGAGGATCGGCGTCAACAGGTTGTTGAAGTCATGTGCGACCCCGCCGGTCAGCTGGCCCATCGATTCGAGCTTTTGTGACTGGCGGAGCGCCTCCTGGGCCGCCACCAGCTCACGGGTCCGTTGCTCGACAAGATGTTCCAGTGTTGCAGCGGAACTGCGCAAGGCATCTTCCATTCGCTTGCGCTCAGTGATGTCGATCGAGAGGCCGTCGAGGGTCTGTAACGTTCCGTCAGGGCCGAAGCCGGGCTGACCCCTGATCTCGATCCAGCGAACCTCGCCCGCCGGCGTCCGCAATCTATACTCGATATGGTATTCGACACCCTGCGTCAGACTGGCTTCGATCGCAGCGAGTACACGGGCGCTGTCGTCTTCATGGATCGCGGCATGGAGATCGGCATAGGTGAACGGTAAGTCAGGGTTGCGGCCGAAGTTAATTCGGCACAGCTCGGAGGTTCGCAACTCGCCCGTCGCGACGTCAAAGGACCAGATCCCCATCTTTCCGGCCGACAACATCAGCGCACGCTGACGATCGGCGTCACCCGCCACGCGCAGCAGCCTGGCGTTCTCGATTGCGATGCCAGCGAGTGTCGCCAGTCCCTCAAGGCGCCGGATTGTGACAGGATCATGGTCACGGACGTCCGACCAATAGGCACCAAGGGCGGCAACAGGGACCGGCGCTCCAATCGGGGCCAGCATCATGCTGCGGACGAATGTTGGTGCATACGCATCCTGCGGTATGCGTGGGTCGATCCCCGTGTCGGGAACGACCACCGTCTGTCGGTGCTGCATCGCCCATCCCGAAACGCATTCACCGACCGGGAAGCGATTGCCGGACCATAGCTTTCCGACCGCATCTTCGGCGGCATAGAAGCAATGGTCGTCTTCGCGGATCACCACCGCGATGCCCTCTGCGCCCAAGGCTGCCCGGGCGGTCTGACGCAAAACCTCGACTACCGCATCCAATGATTTGGCATGAGCGAGCTTGCTGCTCGCATCGATCAGCAGCGTCTCCGTACCCAACGGGTGCTCGGGCGTCGGTGCGGGAAAATGCGGCATCGGCTACTCCTGGCCGCATAGCACAGATCGTGCCCCGAAGGCATTGCGGCTCGCCGACGAAGTCGGCACACAACGCATGGCGATCCGAAAAGATCAACTATCCATGTGATGATCTGCAAATTGCCCGGCTGTCGGCTTACGTCCTCTGTGTCGGACAGCCTATGAGCCCCGCTCGACTTTCTCCTGTCGCGCTGCGAGTTCACCCCATTTCACGGCAGCCCTGAGATGCATGGCGGCGACATGCTCCAGTGACGAAGCAGCGGCGCTCGCGCGCTCGCGTGTTTCGTTTTCACGGTACATCGATGAGTGGTTCTTGGGCATGTCACCCTTCCGAAAGGCCGGGCGTTACGAGCAGCCAGAGCGACAGACATACAGGTAGACCCAGACGGCTACAACGGATCGATACTGTCCCATGTCACCATCCTTTGCGGGAATCTGCACTATCGTCCAATCCTCACCTTTTGCTGTTGGACAGTTGGGGATCTGGCTTGTGGATCGGCGTGGAAAAAGGACCCCGGTAGCGAGGTGATCGGCGTCGAAAAAGGACCCCTCATCCCGGTGGTCTAGGCTGCTCGCTTGGCGGTGTGTCAGGCGGCGAGATCGGGATGCTGGTATTGGAGACGGTGTTGAGGATCCGGCGCGAGCACGCGTCGGGCAAGGCCATCAAGGCGATAGCGCGGGACCTGCACCTGTCGCGCAAGGTGGTGCGCAAGGCGATTCGGGCGCCGGAGGCGGACATGGGCTACCGATGCGAGGTTCAGCCGCTGCCCAAGCTGGGGCCGTTCCAGGCGCGACTGGACGCGTTGCTGGAGGAGGACGAGGCGCGGCCGCGGCGCGAGAAGCTGCGGCTCACGCGCATCCACGATCTGCTGCTGCGTGAGGGGTTTGACGGCTCGTACGACGCAGTGCGCCGCTATGCAGCGCGCTGGCGGCAGGTTCGGCGTCGCGACGTGATGGATGCGCCGGCGTTCATCCCGCTGCTGTTCCGGCCGGGCGAGGCCTATCAGTGACGGCACGCCCATCAACGAGGGGCTGGTGCGCTCGCTGTACAGCGGCTCGTTTCTTCCGGGCAGGCGCAACGTCGTGCTGGTCGGCGGAACTGGCACCGGCAAGACGCATCTCGCCGCCGCCATCACGGCCAATGTGGTACGGGCCGGCGCCCGCGGGCGCTATTTCAACACGGTGGATCTGGTGAACCGGCTCGAAGGAAACCCGCCTCGGCAAGGCCGGCACGCTGGCGGCCCAGCTCTCGCGCCTGGACCTCGTGGTCCTCGACGAGCTTGGCTACCTGCCGTTTGCCCGCTCGGGCGGTCAACTGCTCTTCCACCTCGTCAGCAAGCTCTACGAGCAGACCTCGGTCATCGTGACCACGAACCTCGCCTTTGGCGAGTGGCCGACCGTCTTTGGCGACCCCAAGATGACCACCGCGCTGCTCGACCGCATTACCCACCACTGCGACATCGTCGAAACCGGCAACGACAGCTGGCGATTCAAGCACCGCAGCTGACGCCCGGGGGCCACCGGAAGAAGACGCTTCGCGCTGGTTGCGCCTCCGGTCGGGCTACGCCCGCCCTACGCCGCAACCAGCGCGAACGGCGCACCCGTCATACCCGTTATGCTGCTCGACGAAGGGGGTGCCTTTTGGACGCCGATAGGGGGTCCTTTTTGGACGCCGATTGACAATCTTAGACGGTGGACAGGCCCAGCGACGGATAAGGGTAGTGCGGTAACCAACCCGCGGATGAGAGCGTGATCAATCGTCGTCGATCAGGCGCCCGCGGCACACCCGCCAAGGTCAATGCGCCCGCTGGCGTCACAGCCAGCGAAGAGGTAAACTCGGCCGGCGTCTCGGATGGCAGTCATGAGAGCGTACGCTGGGAGAGAGGTTCTGCGATGACCTCCAGCCTGACCGATGGGGGGGCGTTTCCCCTCGTCGAGTGTTTCGTCCTAGGCGGCTTCAGCCTCGGCGGATGCGATGATGGAGTCGGTTACGGCTTGAGCGAGATACGTAGCGCGCCGCGTCGCCTGCGGCGGTCGGCGGACTGCGTCGCGGATGATCTTGGGGTCGCCGACGAGTACGACCCGCCGGGTTGCACGGGTGATCCCCGTATAGAGCAGGGCGCGATCGAGGATCCGGCTGGCAGTGACTGGCACGACCACGATCTCGAACTGCGACCCCTGCGCCTTGTGCGTGGTGATCGCCCATGCGGGCTCGAGATATTCGAGCAGCTCCGCCGGAATGGTGCGGTCGCCCTCGTCGAAGCGGACGGCGAGCCCGTTCTCGGTCATTCCCTGCACATTGCCGAGGCTGCCGTTCCACAGGTCGAGGTCGTAGTCGTTGACCGTCCAGATGACGGGCTCCCCGCGTAGCCAGGTCAAGGGATTGAGCTTGCGCGCCACCGCCCATGCGTCGTGCAGGGCGGCGTTCATCGCCGCGGTGCCGCCGTCGGCTGGATCACCGGCCCCCTTGATCGAGCCGACGATCTGCGCGTTCGGGAGAGCACGGCGGATGGTAACGGCCGTTGTCACCACGTCACGCGCGTCGCAGGCGGCGATCGACACGCCGTGGTCGGCGGTGGCGTCGAATGCCGGCAGGTCGGGGAGGACGCCGTCGCGCACCGACTGCGCGGTGGCAGGTATGCCGGAC
The DNA here is from genome assembly GCF_019429485.1 of Sphingomonas citri. Lineage (GTDB taxonomy): Bacteria > Pseudomonadota > Alphaproteobacteria > Sphingomonadales > Sphingomonadaceae > Sphingomonas > Sphingomonas citri. The sequence goes on from NZ_JAHXZN010000003.1 coordinate 9,980, forward strand.
GCCGCCGCCTGGCGCATGACTTCGGTCAGCACGGTACGCGGGATCGCGTCGACGCCGAGAAGGGCGTGGAAGGTCAGACCGAAGCCGACCGGCGGCAGCTGGCCGTCGTCGCCGACGAGCAGGAAGCGGCAGCCGGCTGGCGCGGAGAGCATGATGCGGTACAGCGACCCGAGGTCCACCATGCTCGCCTCGTCTATGATGATCATGGGCAGGGTGGAAAGATCGACGTGGCCGGTCGCCACGCCGATCAACCAGCCCGCGATGGTGCGGGCCATTTCGCCGGTGGCCTCGCGCATGCGCAGGGCGGCGCGGCCGGAGAGCGCCAACATCTCGACCGGGATGCCGGCGGCCGTGGCCGCACGGCAGATGGCCTTCAGCGTGGTCGTCTTGCCGGTGCCGGCGCCGCCGACGAGCAGCGAGAAGTTGGCGGTGATCGCCATCGCGACGGCCGCCGCCTGTCCGGCGTTAAGGTTGACGCCATCACCGGACCGGTGGGGGAGGGGGAGAACGGTCGGTTCGCGCGATGAGGAGGCGAGTTCGTCCGCGATCCGCTGCGCGATCGCGTCCTCCATGAGCGCGGTTCCCGACGACTGCCAGCCGGTGGGACGCCTGCGGATGGCGCCGAGAAGTGAGGCTTTGGCCAGGACGTCGTCGCCCACGGGCATGCCCAGGAGGGCCGCAGCGGCCTTCCGGAGGGCGTTACCGTCCATCAGCGTGTCGCCGTCGCCCAGACGGACGTTCAACGCCGCCTCGCATGCTGCCACAAGACGGCGCTCGTCCTTCTCCCCGAGACCCATCCGGCGGGCGATCGCGTCCGCCGACTTCCAGCTGGTGAATGCGAGCAGCCGATATGGATCGTCGTGGATGCGATCGAGTGCGTCGGCATCGTAGACGGCAAGCAGCTTGGCGGCAATGCGCGGCGGAATACCGACGCGGTCGAAGCCTGCCAGGATGCGCGGCTCGGCGTCGACCAGCGGCCATTCGAGAAGGATCGTCTTGATCTGCGCGCGCGAGCGGTTGTCGTCCGGGAGCGCGCGCAGAAGCGCCTCGGCGTCGCCCGCCTCGAGTACGTCGATCAGTTGCTCGCCGAATGCGTCCCACAGCTTGTTGGCCGTCGCCTCGCCGACGCCCGGGAAGCGCTGACCGGCCAGCAGCCGCGCGATTAAGCGCCCTTTGGGGCGAGCGAGCTTCATGTCGGTGACGACGACCTGCGGACCGTAGCCGGGGTGGATCTCGGCGGTGCCGCGGATGTGCCAGGTCTCGCCGGTGGCCGGCGGCCTCGCCAGATCCCTGGCGATGAAGCGGCGGCGGACGTGCCCGTCGTCGTCGGCGCGGAAGACGGCCATCCGCACGCCCGCGCTCAGCACGTGCGTGACGGTCGCGCGGACAGCGACGTCGCTCATCGCGGCAGGCGGCCCGTGTCCGCCAGATGGAACTCGATGGCCTCGTAGCGGCGCATGCGGCGGCGCAGTTCGACGGCCTCGGCGCGTGCGACAAGCAATTCCTTCTGCAGCTGGTCGTTGTGCCGCTTGAGCGCCTTCTTTTCCTCGTCCGGAGCGGCTGCACCCGGGCGCTGGAACGGTTCGGCGTCGGCAGACCCCTTGGCCGCGATCGGCGGAATGCCGTGCAGAGCGAACCGTGCATTGCACAGGTCGCGATTCCGACCGTTCTGATAGATCAGCTGCCGATCGTTCAGCGGCACGTCGCGAACGATCGCCGCGATGTCGGCGGAACCGTCGGGCCTGCGCGGGATGTCGGGACCGACGCGATCGAAGTAGCCGATCAGCGCTTGGTGATTGGCCTCGCCGCGCGCCTTATTGCTGGGTTCGGGCATCGGATCATCCCTCGTTGCGGTTGGGCAACGGCATCTCGAGCTCTTCGGCCGTCATGCCCTTCCTGATCCGCGCGTTGTAGATGTAACGGACGAACCGCTCCTCGTAGCCCGACACGACGGCCTTCAGCTTTACTATCTGTTCCTCCTGGCGCTTGATTCGCTGCAGAAGGAGTTCTTCGCCGACTAGGCGGATCCGCTTCGGCTTGCCGCCGTCGAGTTCCTTCCGCTTGGCGTTGAAGGCGGCCTCGATCTCCTGGTGTTTCAGCATGCCGATTCGACTGAGCTTCAGCTTCAGACAGCTCTCCACCTTCTTTTCGAGGCCAGGCCCCGTCAGCTTGCCCCAATCGTTCGTCCATCGATTAATCAGGCCGACAATCTGGTCCCGCCTGTCGCCGGTGATTGCCTCGCGGGTGCGCCCGGGCGTCTTCCTGTCCGTCATGCCGTGATCCTGATGTCGGGGCCGCCGTAGTGGGCAGGCGAGGTCGCATTGGGTTGGACGAGCGTACCGTCTTCGATAGTCGGATCGTCGTGGATCGCGATGATGCGGTCCAACGCACTTACGACGTCCACGGTGGCCCGATGGTGCTGAGACGCGCCGATCGTGCCGTCGTCGACCTCGGCGATCAGGCGCTCCGCGATCCAGGCGTTGTCGTCACGCATCTGTGCGGCGCGTGCCCTAGCGAAGCGGTCACCCTTCTTGATTGCTGCGGACTCGCAGGTCGCGCAGGCTCCGAATTCGGGACATGGCGAACTGTTCCAGTCCTGCAGGCAGAAGCCGATCTCCGTCACGTGCGCGGTCGCGATGACGGTTTCCGCGAAGGCCTCCCGCTTCACCGGCGGAAGCGAGGTATGGATGTCGGCCAGCGGACCGATCACCTTGCCGCCGTGGAGCAGCTCGCGGGCCTGCTCGGCGAGGAAGGTGGGCGTCAGATGGTCGTACTCGCTGTTCTGAGCAACGTCGTCACGGCCCGACCAACGCGCGATCAGCCCCTGCTCGAGACCGCCTGCTTGGGCGAGGGTATTCAGCCAGTGACGGAACTGGTGCGTGCGTGCGACTAGGTCCTTCCGCTGGAGGATGCGATCGAACCCGGATGCGACGATGCCGTTGCGCCCACCCAGGAAGTCTCGGATCTGCTGGTCGGACACGATCTCTAGGAGGCAGGGGTTCGTGGCACGCGTTGCGTGGTGCGCGTTCCGGAAGCTGAGGAACAGCCGTTCGTGCAACGGCGTCTCCCGATCGGATGCGGGGATGATCGGCATGTCGGCGAGAAGCGCGACCTCCAGATCGGCACGCCTCACGACCTTGCGCATCTTCCCGCCGGACGTACGAAGCTGATCTTCAAGCGGTACGCCGTGCTGTTTGAGCCACAGCAGCGCGGCCGCCGGCGCTGCCATGCCGAACATCGCCTGCACGTCGCGCACCGTGTACAGCTTGTCGGGATCGAGATCGGGGTCGGGCAGCCATGCCCTCCCAGGATGGTCGTGCAGCCAGCGGGCAAGCTCGCGTGCACCGGCCGTCGCTGAACGGACCCGCTCGATGGCCAGCTTCGCGACGTCCGTCATGACCGTCGGGATCCACTTCACGTCCGGCTCGCCGGACTTCTCCTTCCAGTACCGGATGCCGAAGCGGAAGATGCCGATGCCGTCCAGATCGAAGACGGGTCCGTTCACGCCCTCCTTCTGCTCCTCGATCTCACAGTTCTCGTTGATGCCCAGCGTCTCGACGATCCGCCAAGGTGCGCAGTGGAGCAGCGTGACGGCACCCATCAGCACTACATCGCTTTCGTCCTCGACGGCGTTCCAGATGGCTGCGAGCGCGTCGAAGACCTCGTCGTCGGGGATGCTCCTCGAGCGGGCACTGTCGGCGACCTCGCTCTGACGGCTGCCATTGTTCGCGACGCGCGGAATCGGGTTCTTCCAGTCGAGCCTGCAGAACCCGATTCCCTTGGCGTCGATCGTCGCGGCGATGATCTCGAGCGCCTGACCCAAGCGATACACGCTCGCTCCGGTCGCACGCTGCCGCACCCGGTTGGCCGCGGCGGCGAAGTCCTGCGGCAGGAGTCGGCACGGGTCGTGACCGCGATCGGCGAGTTCAAGCGACAGGTCGCGCGCCGCGTTGACGATCCTCGAGAGCGGGTGGACGGACTGCGGATTTCCGTCCTGCCGCGTCCTGACGATCGCCTTGATCAGCGAGGCGAAGGGCTCGGGAAGCGGCGTTCGCCCCTTCATCGACTTTGACGAACCACCCTCGTGCGTCGTAAAGTAGATCACGCTGCGACTATGTGATTTGTTCGCCGGCTGGGGGCAGTATGCCGTTATGTCCCAATCGGGTCGGTCCCAGTCAAGATCCGTGCCGAACGCCGCGCAGTCGGTGCGAGCCTGAAGCACGAAGTCGGCTAGGCGCTGGCGGGCATCACGCTGGGGGCGGGTCTCGAGGACCTCAATCATTGGCTGCCATTTGTCGGGCACGAATGTCCTCGATGCGCTTGATGACCCCTGCGACCGCCACGATCAGCTGATCTTCGATGCCGACGATCTTCGGGTCGAGACCCTGCAACTGCCGCTCCTCGCGCGCGATGATGAGCTGAGCGAGTACATCGTCGTGCGGGCCGTCCATCCACGCCTGAAACTTGACGCAGGTGTAGCATGCGTAGGGGGCTGTGATGTTACAGAACGAGAAGCTACCGCAGGTGCCGACGGGCGCGAAACGGCGCGCCGTAGAATCGACAAGGAAGCGGCGGCTTCCTTTCTCGCCCCCTCGAATAGCATCATGCTCGTCCCGCACGATGCCGGCAAACGCCTGCGCGCGAGGCGCAAGAGACATGGCCATAGCCCGATCAAGATGTTCCACGATGTCGGAATGGATTTCCCAGTAGACTGGAACGTTCTGGAGGTCGCTGTGGTCAAGCGCGTCGGCAACGGCGGCACGGGACGCGCCGTTGTTTACCATGCGGCTGGCGAAGGTGTAGCGGAACCGCCGCGTTGTCACTTCCAGCAGGTTGCCGTCCCGGCCGAGCACGCCAAGACGGCGAATGGCCGACTGGATTAATTTTGTAAACTCGAACGCTGCACAATGATAAAGCCATTCATCTTCGATGTTGCCACGCGAGAGCGCGGGCGTATCTCGCCTAAAGAGAGGGCGAGAGAATTTATCTCCGGGATGCGGTGTGGCTCGATTTTGTTCGCAGAGTTCCGCAAGAATGTTGCCGAAGAACGTATTCAGCTTGCGCTGTCTAAAACTAGTCCGAAGGCGTTCCTCGCCCTTCTTGTGGCGAGGAATATTCAGGATGTAGCAGGTGATGGCTCCATTGGCTTCAACCGGTACGAGATCATCTTCGCGAAGCGCGGCGTATTGGGATGCATTGTTTCCCGTTGCGAGACACAGCACCAGTGCGGCCTGTTCGGCAACCGGAATGGTGCCTTCGACCCGGGCGGCCTTCAGGGCGGTGATAATGTTCGCGACTTCCTGGGTGGTCAGAGGACCTTCGGTGGGATCCTGCGACCTAACAGCTCTCCCCTTAGCGTTTCCGCCAATGACGAGGCCGGTCAGCCTGTCCTCCACGTCGGTCGAGAAGGACTCGAGCCGCTGTCGACGACACCATCGGTACATCAGGCGGCTCTCGTGCAACAGGTATGACCGTTCGGCGCCGAGTTTGACGCGGGCCTCGCTGAAGGCCAGATAGGGCAAAGTGCGGCCCTCTGCGGCAGCGGTGATTGCTGCCGGGGTGTGAAGCAGATGTAGCACGCGGCCGAACGTGTTGTAGGTGGTCCAAGCCGAGGTTCTAACGATGTGATGGACTATGAAGCATCGGAAGGCGTCTAGGATCTGCCCCTCCGGCAACTTCACCAGATCCCAGTTCAGCACCTTATCGCCGCTCGGGCTGTTCAGGCGCCAAACCCTTCCGGAGACGTCGACAGGCAGGCCTGCGCGATCGACGATCGTCGTGTTAGCCGGCGGCCAGCGACGCTGCTCAAATTCCGGAAGTGATGCAGGTGCATTCATGCCATGGCCTCGATCTTACCTTGAAGGTCGAGCAGAATGCGGCTCGCCTCCTTCACAATCTCGCTGTGCGAGTAGTTGACCGACTGTTTCGAGTTCTTCGCCCAGCCCATCAGATAATTGTTGACCGTGTCGCGGAATGCATCCTTCCAGCCGAGTTCGGCCGCTCGCTGCCGAAAGCGGGCATTCCAAGTGTGCCGCATCTTGTGGGGATTGAGGTCAGCCGGCAGATCTTCGGGAAAGCGAAGCCGCAGCACCTCGAAGATGTCGTAGACGCTGTCGAGCGACATGGCCGCGCCATCGCCCTTTGTTCCCATGAAGAAGAACGGCTGACGTTTAGCCCCCTTCAGTCCGGCGCGATGCCGCATCGCGTAAGTATCGAGTACAGTCGCCAAGACGCGGCTGACGATGAGCGTCCGACCCATCGTCTTGACCAGCGGCGGCTTGCGTCGGACTTCGTCCGGATCGTTGGGACGAGGCACGATGACGATGCTTGGATTTGCGCCGTGAAGCCTCAGGTCCTCGGCGGCCTTAAGCACGAGGGGCTCCCCCTCCCGCGTGCCGAGTTCGTCCAGCATGAGGACGATTGCGAAGTTTCGATATCGCGTTTCGGGCTTGAACGGATTGCGGGTGTCGTCGGGACGACAGACGGCAAGGAGGAACTCGCGCTGCTCGTCCGTCAACGCCTCGCGCTGACCCTTCCTTCCCGACCGTCGAAGCGAGTCGATCTGTTCGCGGACCTCGGTCAAACGCGCACGCAGGTTGATGGCATGCGCGGGGGTCGACGCCCGATGGATAATGGGCGCGGTGCGCCACTCGATGTAGTCGCAGGTCCAGCCCAGCCGATCGGAATGTGTGTCGGCCTTCACGGCGCGGGGAATGGGCGTCCCCCTGATGGATCGGGGTTCTTTCTTGCTCGCCCGCATCCATTCGGAAAGCATGTCGATCTCGTGCGGGGCGAACAGCGTGCCGCTCTCGACGCGTTGCGTCAGATCGATGCCCTGCTTGTCTAGCCACTCGTGCAATAGGCAGAGGCTGTCGACCTCGCGCTTGGCGCTGTTGATCGAACCGGTGCGCTGCTGGCTGATGCTGTAACTGCAGACTTGGGCATCCGGCAGACCGGTGGCACGCGAGACCATCAGCGGGAAGCGCTCTCCGCTTTCAAGGCGGATGATCTTGGTGCTGTAGCCGCGTCCGTCCGTCATGATCGCCCCTTCTTGCAAGGCAATCTGTAACTGATTGGTTGATAGTCAAGGCCGCTACGTAAACGTACATAGCCGGTAAGTCATCGTGGGTCACAGAAAAAACGGGCAGCAGTTACAACTGCCACCCGTTATATTCAGGCAAAAATGCCTCGTTACTAGTTACAGGTTTTCCGCTTGATCTGGCGTTTTTCGCCTCGTAAACACGGCGAATAGTTACAGATTTAAGCCTTACCCGTTATCAGAACGGCACGTCGTCGTCGAGGTCGTCCGCGAAGCCGCCGCCGAAATTGCCACCGCCGCGGCTGCCGCCGCCGCTCGAGCCGCCACCGCCGCCCGCGCCGCCGCCGAAGCCGCCGCCGCCGCGCGACCCGCCACGTCCACCGCCGCCGCCGAAGTCGTCACCGCCGCCGAAATCGTCGCGGCCGCCGCCGCCGCCGCCACCGCCACCGCTACCCTGCGGGCCGTCGAGCATGGTCAGCACCGAGTTGAAGCCCTGCAGCACCACCTCGGTGGAATATTTGTCGTTGCCCTGCTGGTCCTGCCACTTCCGCGTCTGCAGCTGGCCCTCGATGTAGACCTTGCTGCCCTTGCGCAGGTAACGCTCGGCGACGTTGGCGAGCCCCTCGTTGAAGATCGCCACCGAATGCCACTCGGTCTTCTCCTTGCGCTCGCCGGTGTTGCGATCCTTCCACGATTCCGACGTGGCGATGCGGAGATTCACCACCTTGCCGCCGTTCTGGAACGAGCGCGATTCGGGATCGCGCCCGAGATTGCCGACGAGAATGACCTTGTTGACGCTGCCTGCCATCGAATCCTCTGCGCGCCGGTACCGCCGGCGCCTGCTGGTGAGTGCCGGCCCGCGCCGGCGTCCCGCGGCGTTCCCGCGCGTGGCGGGCAAACGACCGATGGCCTAGATAGTCACAGCCCCGCCGCCACCGCCAGCCAATAAGTGATACCCGCCATCACATAGGCCGCGGCGAAGAGGTAGCCGATCATGAACAGCGGCCAGCGCCACCCGTTGGTCTCGCGCCGCGTCACCGCGATCGTGGAGATGCACTGCGGCGCGAACACGAACCACATCAGAAAGGCCAGTGCGGTGGGCAGCGACCAGCGCCCGCGCAGTTTCTCCACCAGCCCCTGTTCGCCGGCATCGTCCTCGACGTCATCGATCGCATAGGCGGTGCCGATCGCCGCCACCGCCACCTCGCGCGCCGCCATCGCCGGGATCAGCGCCAACGCGATATCGTGGTTGAAGCCGATCGGGCGCACCACTTTCTCGAGCCCGTCGGCGACCCGGCCGGCGATCGAGTAATCGACCTGCCGCTGCCCCGCCGGCGCCTGGGGGAAGCTGAGCAGCGCCCACAGCACCACCGTGGTGAGGGCGATCGTGGTGCCCGCGCGCTTGAGGAAGATCTCGGTGCGGCTCCACAGCCCCAGCCCGACGTCGCGCAGCCGCGGCATCTGATATTTGGGCATCTCCATCATGAAGCCCGACGACTCACCCTTCGTCACGGTGCGGCGCAGCAGCAGCGCGGCGACGAACGCACCCACGATGCCGAGCAGGTAGAGCGCGAACAGCACCAGCCCCTGCAGGCCCACGAACGGCAGGACCTGCCGCGACGGGATGAACGCACCGATGATGATCGTATAGACCGGCAGCCGCGCCGAGCAGGTCATCAGCGGAGCGATCAGGATGGTGGTAAGCCGGTCCTTCTCGTCCTCGATCGTGCGCGTCGCCATGATCCCGGGCACCGCGCAGGCGAAGCTGGAGAGCAGCGGGATGAAGGCCCGTCCGGAGAGCCCCACCTGCGCCATCAGCCGGTCCATCAGGAAGGCGGCGCGGACCATATAGCCGCTCGCCTCGAGCACCAGGATGAAGAGGAACAGGATCAGGATCTGCGGCAGGAAGACCACCACCGCGCCCACTCCCGCGATCACGCCGTCGGTCAGCAGCGAGCGCAGGAAGCCGTCGGGCAGCACGCCCTTGAGCCACGCCTCCGCGGCGGCGAAGGCCCCCTCGATCCAGCCGATCGGCGCCTCCGACCAGCTGAACACCGCCTGGAACATGACGAAGAGCAGCGCGACCAGCAGCACCGGTCCGAACAGGGGATGGAGCGCGACCGAGTCGAGCATGTGGTTCCAGCGGCGCACCGGTGTCTCGCTCACCGTCGCGGCGGCGGCGATCGCGCGCGCGCGGCGCTGGAGGGTGACGATATCGTCGTCGACGCTGCCGTCGGAGGCGCGCAGCCGGCGCATCCCCGCCGCCGCGGGTGCGCCGCCCACCAGCGCGGTGAGTTGCCCGCGCAGCGTATCGATGCCGCGACGCCGCACCGCGACGGTCGGCACCACGGGCACGCCGAGCTCGCGCTCGAGCACCGCGGGATCGAGCACCAAACCGTCGCGCTCGGCGAGGTCGACCATGTTGAGCGCCACCACCACCGGCAGACCCAGCGCGATCAGCTGCATCGCGAAGCGCAGGTGATTGTCGAGGTTGGAGGCATCGATCACCACCAGCAGCGCGTCCGGCAGCCGCTCGCCCGCCTGCGCGCCGGTGACGACGTCGCGAGTCACGCGCTCGTCGGGCGAGGCGGGGTCGAGGCTGTAGGCGCCGGGCAGGTCGACCAGCTCGACCGGGCGGCCGTCCTCGAGCGCGAGCCGGCCCGAGTGCCGCTCCACCGTGACGCCGGGGTAATTGCCGACCTTCTGCCGCGCTCCCGTCAGCGCGTTGAACAGCGCGCTCTTGCCGGCATTGGGATTGCCGACCATCGCGACCAGCGGCGGGAGTTCCATCAGGAGGGGCGGGTCATTCCGCCGGCAGCGGATCGGGCGAGACGCTGATCGCGCGCGCCACGGCGCGGCGCAGTGCCACCGTCATCCGTCCGATACGGCACGCGATCGGCCCGCCGCCCAGCCGCGAGCGGTGCAGTACCTCGATCGCGACGCCCTCGTCGAAGCCGAGTTCGCGCAGCCGCCGCGCCTCGGGCGAAGCGAGTCGCGCCCACTCGATCGCACCCACCGTCGCCGACCGTCGACGCGGCAGCGTCTCGAGCGTGAGCGAGTCGGCCGCATGGTGAGCGGCGGTGTGGCGGGGGGAGCGGATCGCGGTCACGGTCTCGGTATAGGGCGCATGCAACTGATTATCAATAAGCTGCGTCGTCCTATCGCCGCGTCGGGTCAGACGACCGGATAGCGCAGTCGCCCGACGAAGCGGCTCAGGCTGGGGCGACGCGTGGCGCGCTGCTGGAACGCGGCCTTGCTTTTCTCGAAGCGCATGATGCCGTCGATCCGGCGCGCCAGGAAGGCGCTGGTATCGGCATGCGCCTCGCTCTCGTCGTCGAGGAAGACGGTGGTGGTGGCGGCATAGACCGCCAGCAGCATCGCGCGCTTGGTGTAATGATTATAGTCGGTCGCACGGTCGCCCGCGAGCCGCCACATGCGGTCGACGCTGCGCCAGCCGAGTCGCGCCGCGCGCGCGACGTTCTGCGGCAGCGCCAGCACCGCGCGCGCGCGCCGCAGCGCCTCGCGCTCGGGCGCCAGCACCGCCAGCCGCGCCTCGACCAGCGCGGTGATGCGCTCGCGGATCTTCATCGCGCCGAGCCGCTCGGGCGGCAGCGCGCGGGCCATCTCGGCGTCGACATGGTCGAACCAGGCGTCGATCATCGCCACCGGCCCGTCAGCGAAGGCGAGCCGCGCGACGTCGGCGTCGATGTCGTGGCTCTCGGCGGCGAGGTCGCGGGCGGCGTCGCCCCAGCCGTCGAAGGCGGCGTTGGCGGCGATCGCTGGGGCGAGCAGCGCGCGCACCTCGTCGAGCGTCAGGTCCTCCGGCGCGATCGCCGCGGCATCGTCACTCATCACGCTTCCTCCGTCACCGCCTCGGCCGGCGCCGCCGCCCCGATCGGCCTAGCTTCCTCGCGCTCGCGCCGCACCAGCACCAGCGCCGCCGCGATCATCGCCACGCCGACCAGGTCGGGGCCGCCGAGCGTCTCGCCGAACCAGACCCAGCCCACCGCGGTGGCGACCATCGGCTGGATCAGCAGCGCCAGCCCGACCACCAGCGGCGAGGCGCGACCCAGCGCGTAGATCATGCAGCCCTGGCCGATCACCTGGCTCACCAGTGCGACGCCCAGCAACGGCGTCCAGTTCCCCGGCATGATCCGCTCGCCCAGCGCGAGCGCGAAGACGAGCAGCGGCAGCAGCGACGCCGCCGACGAGAGCGCCAGCGCGGGCAGCGGCGCCATCGCGCGGCGCACGTCCGACATCAGGATGAAGTAAATTGCGTAGAGCACCCCCGCGCAGACGCACAGCAGGTCGCCGCCGAGCTGGCGCGGGTCGAGCTGATAGGAGCGCCCCATCAGCAGCGCCGCGCCCGCCGCGGCGAGCAGCAGCGCCAGCCCCTGCCACCGCGTCGGCCAGGTCCGCGCAACCAGGAAGCCCCATAGCGGGAACAGGAAGGTCGCCGAATTGCCGAGCAGGGTGGCGTTGGCCATCGTCGTCTGCAGGATGCCGGCATGCCAGGTGCCGAGATCGGCGGCGAAGGCGAGCCCGGCGAGCGCGAGCAGCCACCAGCGCCGCGCCGAGGCGGACGTCGCGGGTGCGACCCCGCGCGTGCGCCGCGCCGCCACCAGCGCGGCACCGCCGAGCAGCGGCAGCGCCAGCGCCATGCGCCAGAAGGCGGCGGCGACCGGGCCGACGTCGGCGAGCCGGACGAACAGCGGCCCGAAGGCGAGCGCGCTGTTGGCGACCACCAGCGCGACGAACGCCGCCGCGCCCGTCTCCGGGTGCGCGCGCGCGGCGGCGAGCGAGGTGGCGCTGGTCGGCTGGTCCATGGCGCGACCCTTAGGCCGCGTTTCCGGCGCGGGAAAGCGCGGCGGTGACCCGCGCCACCCGGTCGGGCCGGGCGGCGCGGGTGCGGCTCACTTCGCTGGCACGACGGCGGCGACCGGCACGGCGGCGGCGACCGGCGCCGCCGCCGCGGCGGCGACGATCGGCGTGGCCGCCGCCGGCGTCACCGCCAGCGGCGCCGGCGCCGCCGCGGCGAAGGCGAGCGGCACGTCCTCGTCGACGAAGCCCTTCACCGGCGTACCGATCGCGAGATGCGCGCTGGTGCCGGTCATGAAGAAGCCCGCCGGAAGGAACACCAGCGCCGACACTGCGGTGGCGCCGATGCCCCCGGCGGTGCCCTTGTCGTCGAAGCCGCCCGACAGGCGCACCTGGCGACCGTTGACGGTGAGATAGAGCAGCCGCGCCGCGAAATGGCCCGACTTGCCCCACATGCCCTTGTTGCGCACCTCGGTGAGCTCGCCGACCGCGGGCGTGCCCGCCGGGACGACGGTGGTGCCCTGCACCAGCAGCGGCTCGGCGGTCTCGAGGTGCACGCGCTGGCCGATCTTGAGCTTCTTCCCCTTGGTGGTGAGCTCCTCGGTGAGCTTGAGCGGCACCTCGGTGCCGGTGCGCAGCACCGCCTGCCCGGTCACCGGTGCCGCGATGGGCGCGACGGCCTCGGGCTGCGCCGGCGCGGCGACGGTCTGCGCGCGGGCAGCGCCGCCCACGAGCAACACCGCCGCGGCCGCGGCGTAAAGATGAATCATGATGTGAACCCCCGTTTGCGGCCCGCCCCCGCGGGCCGCGGGCGAACCTCGCCGAGCACCCCGCCGTCGTCAAACGGGATCGCCACGGAAGTGGACCGGATCTGGGACATTCCTCCCGCCGACTTGACGCGGGCGCGGTGCCGGCGCCACGGCGTGGAGATCGTCCAGAGGTCGCGCGAGAGTCGGATTGACCGTCAGCCACGAACGCCCGCGCCGGTGAAGCGCTTCTACGCGCCGCAGCAGGCATCGCACGCGCCCGAGCTGGAGCTGCACAACGGCGCCTTCACCGCTTACGCCGAGGTGCCGCAGCGCGCCGAGATGATCCTCGCCGCCATCGGTGGGGCGGTTCCGCCGCCCGATCGCGGTCTCGCGCCGATCGCGGCGGTGCACGACGCCGCCTATCTCGACTTCCTCCGCGACGCGCCGACGCTGTGGCGCGCCGCGGGGCGGCCGGGCGACGCGATCCCCTACGCTTTCCCGATCGTCGGCCGACGCCCGCTGGCGCTGTCGCGGATCGACGCGCTGCTCGGCGCGCACGCCTTCGACGCGACGACGCCGATCACCGAGCGGACCTGGGACGCCGCTTACTGGAGCGCGCAGACCGCGCTCGCCGCCACGCACGCGGTGCTGGAAGGCGAGCGCGCCGCCTTCGCCTTGTGCCGCCCGCCCGGCCACCACGCCGGGCGCGACTATTGCGGCGGCTATTGCCACGTCAACGTCGCCGCCGTCGCCGCGCAGGCGGCGCGGGACGCGGGCCGCGCGCGGGTGGCGGTGCTCGACATCGACTATCACCACGGCAACGGCACGCAGGACATCTTCTACGACCGCGGCGACGTCTTCTACGCCTCGGTCCACGCCGATCCGGCGAGCGACTATCCTTTCTACTGGGGCCATGCCGACGAGCGCGGTGCGGGCGAGGGGGAGGGCGCGACGCTCAACCTGCCGCTGCCGCGCGGCGCCGCGCTGGCCGGGTTCCGCGCCGCACAGGCGCGCGCGCTCGACGCGATCGCCGCCTTCGGTGCCGACTTCCTCGTGCTCAGCTTCGGCGCGGACACCTGGGAGGGCGACCCGATCAGCCACTTCCGCCTCACCACCGGGGACTTTGCGGTCCTGGCGGGCGACGTGGCCGCGACCGGGCTGCCGTGCGCGATCGTGATGGAAGGCGGCTATGCGGTGAACGCGCTGGGTGCCAATGTCGCCAGCCTGCTGAGCGGGTTCGAAGGCTGAGGGAAGGACAGGATAGATGGCGGTGACGGCGATAGCCCCGGATCAATCGGGCGGCAGCGCGCCGCCGCTCAACGCCGGGCTGCTCGCCTGTATCGTCACCGCCGCGCTGGCGGGGCTGCTGTTCGGCTTCGACACCGCGGTGATCTCGGGCACCACCGTGTCGCTGACGCGCGCCTATGGGCTCGACAGCTTCTGGCTCGGCGTCACCGTGTCCTCGGCATTGTGGGGCACGCTGGTAGGGGCGCTGTTCGCGGGGATTCCGGGCGACCGCTTCGGCAGCCGGGACACGCTGCGCGTGCTCGCGCTCTTCTACGTCGCCGGCGGCATCGGCTGCGGGCTGGCGTGGAGCTGGGAGTCGCTGGTCTTCTTCCGGGTGATCGCCGGGCTGGCGGTGGGCGGCTCGTCGGTGCTGGCGCCGGTCTATATCTCCGAGATCGCCCCGCCCGCGCGCCGCGGCGGGCTGGTCGCGGCGTTCCAGTTCAACATCATCCTCGGCATCCTGCTGGCCTATGTGTCGAACGCGATCATCGCCGCGCTGGCGCTGGGGGCGGACGATTGGCGCTGGAAGTTCGGTGTCTCGGCCGCGCCCGCGATCGTCTTCCTGCTGCTGCTGCTGCGCATCCCGCACTCGCCGCGTTGGCTGATGGCGAAGGGCCGCGCCGCTGAGGCGCGTGACGCGCTCGCCCGCGTCGGCATGGGCGAGGAGCAGGCGGAGAAGGAGCTGGCCGCGATCCACGCCGGCTTCGCCGCCAAGCCTAGCGGCGAAAGACTGTCGTGGCGGCGCCATCGCAAGCCGATCATGCTGGCGCTGCTGGTGGCGGGCTTCAACCAGCTCTCGGGCATCAATGCTTTGCTCTATTACCTCAACGACATCTTCGCGGCGGCCGGCGGCGCGCTCTCGGCCGACGTGCAGGCGATCATCATCGGAGTCGTCAACGGCATCTTCACGGCGGTGGGCATGCTGCTGATCGACCGGCTCGGGCGCAAGACGCTGCTGATGGTCGGCTCGGCCGGGATGGCGGCGAGCCTCACCGTGGCCGGGCTGGCGCTCGGCGGGTCGCTGCCGGGCTGGATCGTGCTGCCCGCGCTGATCGGCTTCATCGCCTTCTTCGCGCCGAGCACGGGCGCGGTGATCTGGGTCTATATCAGCGAGGTCTTCCCCACCGCGGTGCGCGGGCGCGGCAGCGCGGTCGGCGCCTCGACGCACTGGGGGCTGGACGCGATCATCGCCGCCGCTTTCCCGACGGTGGCGGCGCTGTCGGTGAGCCTGCCCTTCTACGTCTTCGCGGCGATGATGCTGCTGCAGCTCGTCGTGGTGGCGCTCTACTTCCCCGAGACCAAGGGCGTGCCGCTCGAGGAGATGGAGCGGCGGCTGGGCGTCGGCTGACGCCCGTGCCGTCGCGGGCCTCAGTCGAAGAGGCTGCTGACGCTCGACTCGTCGGCGATGCGGCGGATCGCCTCGGCGAGCAGCGGCGCGATGGTGAGGTGGCGGATCTTCGCCGCCCCGCCGATCGCCTCGTGGTTGCCGATCGAATCGGTGATGACCAGCTCGTGCAGCGCCGAGCCCTCGACCCGCGCCACCGCGCCGCCCGACAGCACGCCGTGGCTGACATAGGCGACCACGCCCTCCGCGCCCGCCTCGCGCAGCGCGGCGGCGGCGTTGCAGAGCGTGCCGGCCGAGTCGACGATGTCGTCGATCAGCACGCAGAAGCGCCCCTCGACGTCGCCGATGATGTTCATCACCTCGGACTCGCCCGCGCGCTCGCGGCGCTTGTCGACGATCGCGAGCGGGGCGTTGTCGAGCCGCTTCGACAGCGCGCGCGCGCGCACCACGCCGCCGACGTCGGGCGAGACGACCATCAGGTTCTTCTCGCCGAAGCGCGCGCGGATGTCCTGCGACATCACCGGCGCGGCGAACAGATTGTCGGTGGGGATGTCGAAGAAGCCCTGGATCTGCCCGGCGTGCAGGTCGACCGACAGCACGCGGTCGGCACCCGCGGTCGTCACCAGGTTGGCGACCAGCTTGGCCGAGATCGGCGTGCGCGGCCCCGGCTTCCGGTCCTGCCGCGCATAGCCGAAATAAGGCAGCACCGCGGTGATGCGCTTGGCCGACGCGCGCTTGAGCGCGTCGATCATGATCAGCATCTCCATGAGATTGTCGTTGACCGGGTAGCTGGTCGACTGGACGACGAACACGTCCTCGCCGCGCACGTTCTCCATGATCTCGACGAAGATCTCCTCGTCGGCGAAGCGGCGCACCAGCGCCTCGGTCAGCGGCACCTCGAGATAGTCCGAGATCGCGCGCGCCAGCGGCAGGTTGGAGTTGCCGGTCATCAATTTCATCGAGAACACCCTTTCGCGCCCGTTGCTCTAGGCTGGGGGGCTGGCGAGGGGAAGGGGCGGCGCGTAAGCGCGGGCGGGCCATGACCAGCCCTTCCTTCCCCGTCGTCACCCGCTTCGCGCCGTCGCCGACCGGCCGGCTCCACGTCGGCAACATCCGCACCGCGCTGCACAGCTGGATGCTGGCGCGGCGCGATGGCGGGCGCTTCGTGCTGCGCATCGACGACACCGACGCCGAGCGCAGCGAGGAGCGCTACGTCGACTCGATCCGCGCCGACCTCGCCTGGCTCGGGCTGGTGCCCGACCAGGAGGTGCGCCAGTCGGCGCGGTTCGCGCTCTATCAGGCGCGCTTCGACGCTTTGGTCGACGCGGGGCGGATCTACCCGGCCTATGAGAGCGCGCAGGAGCTGGACCTGAAGCGCAAGGTGCTGCTCGGCCGCGGGCTGCCGCCGGTGTACGACCGCGCCGCGCTGCGCCTGACCGCCGCAGAGCGGGCGGCGCTCGAGTCCGACCGCGTACGCCCGCACTGGCGCTTCAAGCTGGATCATGACTCGCCGATCGAGTGGGACGACCTGGTGCGCGGGCCGCAGCGCTTCGATCCCGCGACGATGAGCGACCCGGTCGTGCGCCGCGCCGACGGCTCGTGGCTCTACATGCTGCCCTCGGCGATCGACGACGCCGATCTCGGCATCACGCACGTCGTGCGCGGCGAGGACCATGTCTCCAACACCGCGCTCCAGTTGCAGATGTTCGCCGCGATGGGCGCGCCCGCGCCCGCCTTCGCGCACGCCGCGCTGCTCACCGGCAGCGAGGGCAAATTGTCGAAGCGGCTCGGCTCGCTCGGGGTCGATCATTTCCGCGAGGGCGGGATCGAGCCAGCGGCGGTGCTGTCGCTGCTGACACGGATCGGCACCAGCCAGCCGGTCGAGCCGCTCGTCGATCCGGCGCCGCTGATCGAGGCGCTCGACTTCGCGCACTTCGGCCGCGCCCCGGCGCGCTTCGACGAGGCCGAGCTGGCGCAGGTGAGCGCGCGCATCGTCCACCAGCTGCCGTTCGACGCCGTCGCCGATCGGCTGCCGGAGGGGATGGACGCCGCGGCGTGGGCCGCGGTGCGGCCCAACCTCGCCGCCGTGGCCGAGGCGGCGGACTGGTGGGGCGTGATCGAGGGGCCGATCGATCCGCCCACCGCCGCCGAGGACGGCGCCTATCTCGCCCAGGCCGCCACCGCGGCGCGCGCGATCGACTGGGCGGGCGACCCGTGGCACGCGCTCACCGCGCGGCTCAAGGCGGAGAGCGGGCGCAAGGGCAAGCCGCTGTTCCTGCCGCTGCGCCGCGCGCTCACCGGGCGCGACCACGGCCCCGACATGGCGGCGCTGCTGCCGCTGATCGGGCGCGACCGCGCGCTGGCGCGGCTCGACGCCGCGGCGGACTCGAACCGGAGCGGCTGAGGCCCTATATCCACGCGATGCAGTTCTTCGCCCGACTGTCGCCGCTGCGCGCCGCGCGCGACCTCCGCTTCTTCTTCCAGACGCGCGAGCGCTACGAATGGGGGTTCCTGGCGCTGTCGGTGGCGATCACCGGCTTCTTCGTCTGGGCCTTCTTCCACGATTCGTACTTCGAGAAGGAGTATAAGCCCAACATCATCTACTTCGAGCAGTGGAAGCTGGATCGCACCGACGCCCAGATCATCGCGCAGCAGCAGATCGACCAGGCCAAGCGCGAGATCGCCGAGCGCGAGCAGCGTGCGCGCGAGGAGAAGCTGCGCCAGGGCTTCAAGCGGCTCGACGACAAGCTCAACGCGATGGGGATCTGAGCTGAGGGAGTCCGGCGCCGGGGTGGGTCGAATGTGCGGGTGGGCCGCTGAATCCGCTGCCGCCCCGGCGAACGCCGGGGTCCAGGTGGAAAGGCTGTCGTGAGTCTCAACATCGTCTCCCAACTGGACCCCGGCGTTCGCCGGGATGGTGCAGGAGATGGCGCCAGACCCGATAGAAGCTCCTACCGCTGATTGCTTGCCGCGCATGTCATCTCCAACACTCCTCGCCGCCGACCCCCGCTGGATGGCCGCCGCGCTCGCGCTCTCTGAGCGAACGCGCGCGCGCACCTTCCCGAACCCGAACGTCGGCTGTGTCCTCGTCCGCGACGGCGCGGTGGTCGGGCGCGGCTGGACCCAGCCGGGCGGCCGGCCCCACGCCGAGGCGATGGCGCTCGACGAGGCGGGAGCGCGCGCCCGCGGCGCTACCGCTTACGTCACGCTTGAGCCCTGCGCGCACGCCAGCCCGCGTGGCCCCGCCTGTGCCGACCTGCTCGTCGCGTCGGGGATCACGCGCGCGGTGGTGGCGCTCGGCGATCCCGACCCGCGCACCGACGGTGCCGGTCTGGCGCGGCTGCGGGCGGCGGGGATCGCAGTCGAGGTGGGCATAGGCGCGGATGCGGCGCGGCGCGCGATGGCGGGCTTCCTCACGCGGCGCGCGCTGGGGCGGCCGTACGTCACGCTCAAGCTCGCGCTGTCGCTCGACGGCGCCGCCGCGATGGCCGACGGGCGCAGCCAGTGGATCACCGGGCCGGAAGCGCGCGCGCACGCGCATCTCGAGCGCGCGCGCCACGAGGCGATCCTGGTCGGCCGCGGCACCTGGGAAGCGGACCGGCCGCGGCTCGACGTCCGGCTCGCGGGGCTTGAAGGCAGGGCACCGCTGCGGGTGGTGCTGTCAGCGGGGACACCGGCCGCGCAGGAGCGTGATCCGCGCTGGACCTCTACCCCAGCCGGCATCGCCTCCCTCCCCGCCGACCACCTGCTGATCGAGGGCGGCGCGGGCACCGCCGCGGCCTTCCTGCGCGCCGACCTGGTCGATCGCCTGCTGCTCTACCGCGCGCCGATCCTGATCGGCGGCGGGCGCACGCTGCCCGACATCGGGCTCGCCGCGCTCGGCGACGCGCACGCGCGCTGGCGGCTCGCCGACTCGCGCCAGCTTGGCAGCGATCGGCTCGAAGTCTACGAGCGCGGCTGAGAGGTCATCATGTTCACCGGCATCGTCTCCGACATCGGCACCATCCGCCAGATCGCGCAGCGCGGCGACACCCGCGCGGTGATCGACACCGCCTATGACGTCGCCACGATCGAGCTGGGCGCGTCGATCGCCTGCTCGGGCGTGTGCCTCACCGTCGTCGACAAGGCGCCGCACGAGAGCGGCGTCGGCGGCTGGTTCGCGGTCGACGTCTCGCACGAGACGCGCAGCCGCACCGCGCCGGCGCAGTGGGCCGAGGGGCGCAGCCTCAACCTCGAGCGCGCGATGAAGCTGGGCGACGAGCTCGGCGGGCATATCGTCACCGGCCATGTCGACGGCGTCGCGACGGTGGAGGCGATCACCGCCGACGGCGACTCGCGCCGCATCGCCTTGCGCGTGCCGGGCGAGCTGGCGCCGTTCCTCGCCCCCAAGGGCTCGGTCACGGTCGACGGCGTCTCGCTCACCGTCAACGCGGTGGAGGACTTGGCCGACGGCACGCGCTTCACCGTCAACCTGATCCCGCACACCCAGGCGGTCACCACGCTCGGCGCGCTGATCGAGGGCGAGGCGGTCAACATCGAGATCGACGTGCTCGCGCGTTATCTCCAGCGGATGGAGCATTATCGTGGTCGCTGAGCCCGCGGCGCTGGCGCGGCTGCGCCACGGCTATCTCTCCTCGCCCGAGGAACTGATCGACGAGGCGCGCAACGGCCGGATGTTCATCCTGGTCGACGACGAGGATCGCGAGAACGAGGGCGATCTCGTCATCCCCGCGCAGATGGCGACGCCCGAGAAGATCAACTTCATGGCCAAGTACGGCCGCGGGCTGATCTGCCTCGCGCTCACCAAGCCGCGCGTCGAGCAGCTCGGGCTCGACCTGATGAGCCGCAACAACGGCACCCGCCACGAGACCGCCTTCACCGTCTCGATCGAGGCGAAGGAAGGAGTCACCACCGGCATCTCCGCCGCCGACCGCGCGCGCACGATCGCGGTGGCGATCGATTCGACCAGGGTGCGCGACGACATCGTCACCCCCGGCCACGTCTTCCCTTTGGTGGCGCGCGACGGCGGCGTGCTGGTACGGGCCGGCCATACCGAGGCGGCGGTCGACGTCGCGCGGCTCGCCGGGCTCAACCCTTCGGGCGTGATCTGCGAGATCATGAACGAGGACGGCACGATGGCCCGGCTCGACGATCTCGTCACCTTCGCGCAGTTCCACCATCTCAAGATCGGCACGATCCGCGACCTGATCGCCTACCGCCGCCGCCACGACCATCTCGTCGAGCTGGTCAGCGAGGCGCCCTTCACCAGCCGCTGGGGCGGCGACTGGACGGTGCGCGCCTATCGCAACAAGGCGACCGGCACCGAGCAGATCGCGCTGGTCAAGGGCCGCGTCGATCCGACCAAGCCGACGCTGGTGCGGATGCACGCGCTGTCGCCCTTCGCCGACATGTTCGGCGAGGACAGCCAGCGCAGCCACCTGCTGTCGCGCTCGATGGAGCTCATCGGGGAGGCCGGTGCGGGGGTAATCGTGGTGATCAACCGCCAGCGCGCCGACGCCTTCACCACCGCGGTGCGGATGAAGGCGGGCGAGGCGGTGACGGTCGATATGGAGGAGCTGCGCGACTATGGCGTCGGCGCGATGATCCTGGCCGAGCTCGGCGTCCACGACATGGTGCTGCTGACCAACACGCACCACACGTTGGTCGGGCTCGACGGCTACGGCCTGTCGATCGTCGGCGAGCGCGAGATCGATTGAGCGCGGCGGGCGCGTGAGCCGAGCGCGACCTGCCAGGCGCGGGCGAGGGACGAAGTGGCCGGCCACGTCCTTCACTTCGACCTCGGCTCGCGTCCTCTCGCGGCCGCACCACCACCTTACGTCATCCCCGCGAAGGCGAGGATCCAGACACGTTGACGGGCGTGGCGGTGTGCAGCGCCAGCGGCCCGCGACGGCACGTACCTGGCGCGGCTCACTACAAGAGGCGCGAGGACCGCGCGTCTGGATCCTCGCCTGCGCGGGGATGACGGGAAGAGGGCGCAGTGCCGGCGCGCACACCTGCGTGGGCAGCACCAACACACGACCACAGCAAGGAGACCAGCATGGCGCATATCCTGATCGTCGAGGCACGCTTCTACGACCATCTCAACGACCTGCTCGTGGCGGGCGCGCGCGGCGCGATCGAGGCCGCCGGGCATAGCTGCGAGGTGCTCACCGTGCCCGGCGCGCTGGAATTGCCCGGCGCGATCGCCATGGCGTCCGAGCGCGGGCGCTGGGACGCCTTCGTCGCGCTCGGCGTGGTGATCCGCGGCGAGACCTATCATTTCGAGATCGTCGCCAACGAGAGCGCGCGCGGGATCATGGCGCTGACGATGGACGGCGTGGCGATCGGCAACGGCGTGCTCACCACCGAGGACGAGGCGCAGGCGATCGTTCGCGCCGATCCGGCGCAGCTCGACAAGGGTGGCGCCGCGGCCAAGGCAGCGCTGGCGCTGCTCGACCTACGCGACCGGATGGGGTGAGCGGGACGGCTGTCCTACGTGGCAGGCGCGCGGCTAGGACGCGCGCGTGCCCGCCGCTCAGGTCAGCCTCCCGCCTCACGTGCGTCCGCCGACGCTCCGGCCGGCGACTCAACTTTTGCAGCATTGGCGCCCCCGGGCCGCCGCGCCGGCGCCGTGCGCCGCCGGCGCGAACCCGCGCGGCGACTCAACATTCGCAACATTCGCACTACGCGGGCGTCCGCCCCAGCCGCTCGAGCAGCGCCATCGCGGCGTGCGGCGCGCGCACCTTGGCGCCGTTGATCATGAACACGAACGTGTCGCGCGGCCGCACCGGCGCGGGCGCGGCGACATAGGGCAGCCCGTCGGGACTTTTCCCTGCCGCCCAGTCGCGCGCCACCGTCTCCCAGCGATCGAGTGCGGCCGGCGCGTAGCCGGCGGGCTCCTCCTCGCGCGCGTCTTCCAGCCGGGCGTAGACGATGTCGCCCGAGACGTCGGCGAGCGCGGGATAGTCGGCCGAGTCGCCGTGGACGATCGCCACCCCGGCGGCGCGGCAGAGCGCGACGAACTCGGGCACCGCGAACGATTCATGCCGCACCTGGATCGCGTGGCGCAGCGCGACGCCGTCCTGCTTCGCCGGCAGCAGCGCGAGGAAGGCGCGCAGGTCGTCGGCGTCGAATTTCCGCGTCGCCGCCATCTGCCACAGGATCGGGCCGAGCTTGTCACCCAGCTCGGTGATCCCCTGACCGACGAAGCGCTGCACCGACTCGCCCGCCTCGGCCAGCACCTTGCGCGTGACGCAATAGCGCGACGCCTTGAGCGCGAAGACGAAGCCTTCGGGCGTGCCGTCGCGCCAGCTCGCAAAGGTGGCGGGCTTGAACGAGGAATAGAAGGTGCCGTTCACCTCGATCGCGGTGACGTGGCGGCTGGCATAGTCCAGCTCGCGCTTGTGCGGCCATTTCTCCGGATAGAAGGTGCCGCGCCACGGCTCATAGGTCCAGCCGCCGATGCCGACTCGGATGTTCGCCTCGCTCGTCATGGCCACCGGGGTGCCGCGTCGCGCGCGCTCTGTCCATCGCCGGCAATGCGGCGACCGACGGCTTCATCGCCGCGGCGGCGGCGGGCCGGCGCGGCGCCGTGCGGCATGCCACTCGGCGCGGGTGAGCAGCGCGTCGAGATCCTCAGGGGCGATGTCGAAGCTCTCGTGCAGGTCGGCGAGCGCGGCGTCGATGTCGGCGGCGTGGAGCCCGGCCGCGATGGGGGCGGCGGCGCGATGCGGGTAGGAGCGCCGCGTCACCCGGTGAAACAGCAGCCCCGCGGCCACCAGCGTCACCGAGTTGAGCGCCACCGGCAGCAGCGCGAAGCCGAAGCCGGCGGCATGGACGGTCGGCCCGCCGATCACCGCGGTCAGCGCCGCGGCGCCGCCGGGCGGGTGGAGGCAGCGCAGCAGCGACATCGTCAGGATCGCGGCTCCCGCGGCGAGCCCGGCGGCGATCGCGGCGTCGGGCACCAGCCGGTACACCGCGACACCGACCAGCGCGGAGAGCGTGTTGCCGCCGATCACCGGCCAGGGCTGCGCGAGCGGGCTGGCCGGCACCGCGAACACCAGCACCGCCGAGGCGCCGAGCGGCGCGACGATCAGCGGCAGCGCGGCGCCCTGCACCAGCAACGCGCCGAGCAATGCGGTGAGCGCGATGCCGATCGCTGCGCCGAGACAGGCGATCAGCCGCTCGCGCAGCTGCGCGCCGGAGAGCAGGGGCTTGAACAGGCGAACGGGCATGGCGCGCCTGTGGCGTCGCGCGTTCCGCGCGTCAACGCATCGACGATGGTGAGAGAGCCGGATGACCGACTGGAGCGGGCGAAGGGATTCGAACCCTCGACCCCAACCTTGGCAAGGTTGTGCTCTACCCCTGAGCTACGCCCGCTCTGGCGCCTGTGCCGCCCTCGGGAAGAGGACCGGCTGGGTGAGGCGCGGCCACTAGCAGCGGCCCGGGAGCCTCGCAACAGCTTTTTACACGTCCACGCATTTTTCTGCCGCACGCGCGAATTGACCCCGATCAGCCCTGACCTTAGGTCCCGCTGGCATGACCGCTCCAACGATCCTGCTCGTCGAGGACGATCCCTCGCTCCGCATGCTCACCGCGCGCGCGCTGCAGGAGAACGGCTTCGCGGTGCGCCCCGCGTCCGCGGCGCCGGAGATGTGGCTCGCGCTCGACTCGGGGCCGGTGGACCTCGTGCTGCTCGACATCATGCTGCCCGGCACCAGCGGGATCGACCTGTGCCGCTCGCTGCGCCAGAAGAGCGACGTGCCGATCATCTTCATGTCGGCGCGTGCCTCGGAGACCGACCGGGTGGTCGGGCTCGAGCTGGGTGCGGACGACTATATCGCCAAGCCGTTCGGCACGCGCGAGCTGGTGGCGCGGGTGCGCGCGGTGCTGCGCCGGCCCGCGCTCGACCGCCGCGCCGGCGCGGGCGACCAGGGCATGCTGACCTTCGACGGCTGGACGATCAACCTGCCGCGGCGCGAGCTCAGCTCGCCCAGCGGCGCGATCGTCGATCTCACCGGCGCCGAGTTCGACCTGCTCGTCGTGCTCGCCGACCATGCCCAGCGCGTGATCGCGCGCGAGCGGCTGATCGAGCTCAGCCGCACCCGGCTGGGCGACAGTTCGGACCGCTCCATCGACGTGCTGATCAGCCGGCTGCGCCGCAAGCTCGGCAGCGCGGGGGCGCCCGCGCCGATCGTGACGGTGCGCGGCGTCGGCTATATGCTCAACGCCCCGGTCGAGCGCGGCTGACGCCGCCGCGGATGCGCTCGCTGCGCCGCCCCGCGCTGGGCCTGCTCGGCCAGGTGGTGGCGATCCTGCTGCTGACGCTGGTGATCGAGTTCGGCGCCAGCACGCTGCTGTACGAGCGCGCCAGCCGCTTCGCGGTGCGCGACGACGAGGCCAACCGGCTCGCCGAGCATCTCGTCATCAGCCGCCGCCTGCTCGCCGAGCGCCCCGCCGCGCAGCGCGAGCGCATGGCCGCCGAGCTCACCACCGACCGCTACGCGCTGCGCTGGAGCGAGGCGCTGCCCGCCCCGCCGCCGATCGCGCCCGCGCTCGACGAGATGCAGCGGCAGGTGATCGAGTGGGAGCCGTCGCTCGCCGCGACCGATCTCCGGCTGCGCGTGCAGACTCCGGGTCGACGCTCGGTGGTGACCGGCGGCTTGCGGCTCGACGACGGCAGCTGGCTGTATTTCCGCACGCTCGAACCGGTCGCGACGATCAACCTCGCGTTCGAGCGGATCGCGCTGGCGATGGTGCCCGCGATCGCGCTGATGGTGCTGGGCGGGATCCTGCTGCGGCGCGTGCTGCTGCCGCTGCGCCGGCTCGCCGCGGCGGCCGAGCGCGTCGGCCACGGCGATGTCGTCCCGGTGGAAGAGGACGGGCCGGGCGAGGTGCGCCGCGTGATCGGCGCGTTCAACCGCATGCAGGATCGCATCCAGGCGCTGATCGCGGGGCGCACGCAGGCGTTGGCGGCGGTCGGGCACGACCTGCGCACGCCGCTGGCACGGCTCCATCTCCGCACCGAGTCGCTGCCGCAGCTCGAGGCGCGCGAGGCGATCGCGCACGACGTCGCCGAGATGGAGTCGATGATCACCTCGCTGCTCGCCTTCCTCGGCGGCGAGGCGGAGCCCGAGCCGCCCAGCGTCGTCGACCTGGCGGTGATGTGCGCCACCGTGATCGACGACGCGCAGGATCGCGGCGCCGATGCCGAATATGAGGGCCCGGATCACTGCGAGTGGAGCGTGCGCCGGCTCGGCTTCAAGCGCGCGCTGGTCAACCTGGTGGAGAACGCGCTGCATTACGGCGAGCGCGCGCGTCTCACGCTGCTGCCCGGCGACGCCGCACTGACGATCCGCGTCGAGGACGACGGGCCGGGTATCCCCGACGATCAGCTCACGCGCGTGCTCGAGCCCTTCGTCCGGCTCGACCCGGCGCGCGGGCGCGACACGGTGGGGTTCGGGCTGGGACTGTCGATCGTCCAGCTCGCCGTCGCCGCGGAGGGCGGCACGCTGACCTTGTCCAATCGCGCGGAGGGCGGACTGCGCGCCGAGATCGTGCTGCCGCGGCGCTGAGGCGCTCCGTGCCGGCCGGAAGCTGGGCATGGCCGCGCGAGCAACACAACGACACGCCTCGGTCGAACGCGGGACACCCGGTGGCGCTACTCCCTGGACGATTGCTCATCAGGAGGTTGCCGCCGTGGACGACGCCAGCGGACGCGTGTTCAGTCGAGAGGTTGCGGCGTCTCGGCCGGCCTTCCTTCCCGCCCAGCGCCGGGTCGCGGCGTGATGGCCAGCCTCGCGCAACGTACCACCGCGGCCGCCCGCCCCGGCGTCTCGGTCCCCGCGATCCGCTTCCTCGGGCGCGACCTCACCGCCTCGATCGTCGTCTTCCTCGTCGCCATGCCCTTGTGCATGGGGATCGCCATCGCCTCGGGCGTTCCGGCCGAGAAGGGCCTGATCACCGGCATCATCGGCGGCATCGTGGTCGGTGCGATCGCGGGTTCGCCGCTTCAGGTCAGCGGCCCCGCGGCGGGTCTGGCCGTGATCGTCTACGAGCTCGTGCGCGACCAGGGTATCGGCGCGCTCGGGCCTATCCTCATCCTCGCGGGGCTGGTCCAGTTCGTCGCCGGCGTGTTCCGGCTCGGCGGCTGGTTCAAGGCGATCTCGCCCGCGGTGGTGCACGGCATGCTCGCGGGGATCGGCGTGCTGATCGTCGTGGGCCAGTTCCACGTGCTGTTCGATCACCGCCCGCTGCCGAGCGGGCTGCAGAACCTGGCGGCGGCGCCCGGCCGCCTGCTAGGGCTGTCGAGCAACCTGCAGGCGACCGAGTTCGCCTTCGCGATCGGCGTCGCGACGATCCTGGCGATGCTCGGCTGGGAGAAGTTCCGCCCGCGAGCGCTGCGGCTGCTGCCGGGTGCGCTGGTCGGCGTCGTGGTCGGCACCTTGCTATCGCTGACGCTGGGGCTCGAGGTCGCGCGCGTCCAGGTGCCCGCCTCGATCATGGGCGCGATCGCGCCGCCGAGCGCCTCGGCACTGGCGAGCTGGCTCAATCCCTCGATCCTCGCCGCTGCGCTGGCGATCGCCTTCATCGCCTCGGCCGAGACATTGCTGTCGGCCGCCGCGGTCGACAAGATGCACGACGGCGTTCGCACCGATTACAACAAGGAGCTGCGCGCGCAGGGCGTCGGCAACCTGTTGTGCGGGCTCGCCGGCGCGCTGCCGATGACCGGCGTGATCGTGCGCAGCTCGGCCAACGTCCAGGCGCAGGCGGCGACTCGCCTGTCGTCGATGCTGCATGGCGTGTGGATCCTGGGCTTCGTCGCCGCGCTGCCCTTCGTGCTCACCGCCATCCCGATGGCGGCGTTGGGCGCGGTGCTGGTGGTGACCGGGGTGCGGCTGGTGAGCGTCAAACACGCCACCCACCTGTTCCACGACTATGGCGCGCTGCCGGTCTTGATCTGGGCGGCCACCCTGGTGACCGTGGTGGCGACCGACCTGCTCACCGGCGTGCTGGTCGGCATCGGCCTGACCATGCTCGAGCTGGTGCCGCACCTGCGCCGCCTGCGGCTCAAGGTGTTCGAGGCGAGCGACGGCGAGTCGCACGCGATCACGCTCGACGGCACCGCAACCTTCGTCACGCTGCCGAAGCTGTCGGAGACGCTTGATCGCGTGCCCGCCGGCACCAACGTGCGGATCGACGCCACGCGGCTCGACGCGGTCGATCACACCAGCGCCGAGATGCTGCGCGACTGGTTCCAGCGCCGCCGCGCCGCCGGGACGACGGTGGAGATCACCGGGGCGCGTGGCAGGATCGCCACACTCGCGGAGCATCGTCACTGAGCAGGTGCAGCAGCAACTTTTGACATCAAGCGGAAATAATAGAGCAACATAGCCTGAATACGTCGGGAGGGTGGCTTAGCGGCTGCCCTCCCGACGCCTTCGTGGGTACCGGGGGAGAGCGAGCCCGGGTCACGAGCAGGAGGAGCCTCTGCCACAAGGGAGGTTCCATGAACTACACGCTTCGTCTCGCCGCGGCGCTCGCCGCCGGCCTCGCCGTTCCCGCCGCCGCGCAGGACACCGCGCCGCCCAAGCCCATCACCGTCTCCGGTTCGGTCGGCCTCGTCAGCGACTATCGCTTCCGCGGCGTGTCACAGTCCGATGAGAATCTAGCGGTGCAGGGCGGCTTCACCATCGCGCACGAGAGCGGCGTCTACATCGGCACTTGGGGCTCGAACCTGGCGGGCTGGGGCACGTTCGGCGGCGCCAACATGGAGCTCGATCTGATCGCGGGCTACAAATTTCCGGTAGGCGGCGGCACGCTCGACGTCGGCGCGACCTGGTACATGTATCCGGGCGGCTTCGACAACACCGACTTCATCGAGCCTTACGCCAAGCTGTCGGGCACGCTCGGCCCCGCCTCGCTGACCGCCGGTGTCGCTTATGCGCCCAAGCAGGAAGCGCTCGGCTCCTGGTATCTCAACGGCACCTCGGCGGCGAACGGCGTGTACGATCGTCCGGGAGACAAGAACGACAACCTCTATGTCTGGGGCGACGTCGCGGCGGCGATCCCCGACACCGGGCTGACCGCCAAGGCGCATATCGGCGCCTCCAAGGGCAACAAGGGCCTCGGGCCGTTCGCCACCAGCGTCGCGCCGACCGGCGAATATGTCGACTGGATGCTCGGCGCCGACTATGCGATCCCGACCACGCCGCTGACCTTGGGCGTCGCCTATATTGACACCAACATCTCCGAGCGCGAGGCGGCCTATCTCCAGCCGAGCTTCAGCAAGGGGCAGGACGGCACTGGCACGATCGCGGGCAGCACCGTGGTGGTATCGCTGACGGCGGCGTTCTGAGACCGAGAGCGTATTTTAACTGAGGGTGTCATCCTGAACTAGCTTCAGGATCCACCGGCGCGCGCACTCGGATCATGAGGCGCTCGCTGCACCGTGGATCCTGAGGCGAGATCGGGATGACGCAGGATATGGATCAGGCGTGTCGCTGCCGTCCGACCGACCCTCGCGCTCGCCGCGGCCCAGCAAGCGTCGCTGGCGGCGCCCCAGATGTTCCAGGGGGTTTGTATCCCCTCTCGCCTTCCCACATAAGGGCCCCAGCAATCGCAGGAGCGCCCCTTGGCCACGCTAGGAATGTCACCGGCAGAGAAGGAGGCCGTGCAGCGCTTCCGGTCCGAGGTCGTCGAACCCTCGATGACCCACCTCGTCATCATCGATTTCTGGGCCGAGTGGTGCGGGCCGTGCAAGGCGTTGGGACCGGTGCTGGAGAAGGTCGCCGCCGATTACGCTGACAAGGGCGTGGTGCTGGTCAAGGTCGATACCGACAAGGATCAGTTCATCGCCGCGCAGTTCCAGGTCCGCTCGATCCCGACCGTCTACGCGATGTTCCAGGGGCAGCTCGTCGCCGATCTGACAAGCGCTCGCACCGAGTCGCAGCTGCGCACCATTCTCGACCAGCTGCTGCGCCAGCTGCCGATCTCTGGCGAGGCGCAGGAGCAGGAGGCCGAGCTCGAGCCGCTGGTCGCCATGGGCGAGCAGGTGCTGGCCGAGGGTGATGCGGCGCGCGCGCTGTCGATCTTCGACCAGCTCGCCGACATGGCACCTGACCATCCCGGCGTGCTGTCCGGCCGGATCCGCGCGCTGGTCGCGGCGGGGCAGGTAGACGAGGCCGACGCCGCCATCGCCGCGCTGCCCGAAGAGGTGGCGGCACTGCCCGACATGGCGCGCGCGCGCTCGGCGCTGGCGCTGGCACGCTCCGCGCCGGCGGTGGATGATCTCGCCCCGCTGGAGGCGGCGGTGGCGGCCGACCCGGACGACCTCCAGGCGCGCTACGACCTCGCCAACGCCCGCATGGCCGCGGGCAACCGCGACGCCGCGGCGGAGGGCTTCCTCTCGATCGTCGCGCGCGAGCGTGACTGGAACGAGGGCGCCGCGCGCCAGCAGCTGCTCAAATTGTTCGAGGTGGTCGGGCTCGAGGATCCCTGGGTCGCGGCGCAGCGGCGCAAGCTGTCGGCGACGCTGTTCGGATGAGCGAGACGACGCGGCTCTCGATCTTTCCGCTGCCAGGCGCGCTGCTATTCCCGCAGCTGCACCTGCCGTTGCATATCTTCGAGCCGCGCTACCGTGCGATGGTGTCCGACGCGATGGCGCGCGACCGCCGCATCGCGATGATCCAGCCGCGCCCGGACAGCGAGGATCGCGGCAAGCCCGGGCTGTTCGAGGTCGGCTGCGTCGGCCGCATCGCCGAGGTGGAGGCGCTCGAGGACGGGCGTTACAACCTGATCCTGCAAGGCCTCGCGCTGTTCCGCCTGGTGCGCGAGATCGAGGTGACGACGCCGTTCCGCCAGATCGAGGCGGAGCTGCTGCCGTCGCCGCCTGACGAGACGCTGTCGCTTGGCGCGCGCTCCTCGCTCGAGCTGGAGGCGCGACGATTCGCCGCGGTGCAGGGCTATGCGGTCGACTGGAAGGCGGTAGGCCGGCTCGACGACACCAGCCTGGTCAACGGCATCGCGCAGATCGCGCCGTTCGACGTGGCGGCCAAACAGGCGTTGCTCGAGGCCGACGGCATCGCCGATCGCGCCGAGCTGCTGGTGCAGCTGATGCAGTTCTTTGGCCGTCACGACGGTGAGGACCGGGTGACGCTGCAGTGAGCGACGCGGTGCCGCCGATCCTCGATCCCTGGCTGCTGGCGCGACTGGTGTGCCCGGCGACGCGCACGCCGCTGCGCTACGATGCGGTGCGCGGGTTGCTGGTGTCGGACGCGGCGCGGCGCGGCTATCCGGTGCGCGACGGCGTGCCGGTGCTGCTGGTCGAGGCGGCGGTGCCGCTCGACGACGCGGAGTAGATCACCGGAACGGGTTGACCCGTTCTGGCGAAGTGCTACCCGCTAACTCGTGACTTGATCCTGCTATGTCCGCGTGATGCCGCCTAGTATCGGCGCTGACCCAGATCGGTGATCAAGTATAGGTCGGCTTTCCTTTCGCTAGCTAATATGCCGTAAACGGCATGTGCTCAGCACGTTCGTCAGCTTCTGCTTCATCGATGCTACCGGATAGCGTCTCATCGATGGGGCAGGAAAGAAGATCGGACGTGATGACGACCCGCAGCGAAGCGCCCATGATCGGTCGCACGCCAGGCCATCGCGCGGGACGTCGGTGCGCTGCTCCCTTGCTCGGGAGTGGCGCGGCGACGCGTGCGCTTTGTTCGGCTCCCGCAGGGCCGAGGCGAGATGGTGTCTGGACGAGGATCTGACCGGTATGACCACCGCGATCGTGGCGGAGCGCGGCTTCTCGCTCGCGACCATCGACCGGCTCGCCGCCGCCCTGCGCGAGGCGCTCGCCCGGGGAGATTCGATACAGCTCGACCTCACCCATGTCGCCGCCCCCGATCTCGCGCTGCTCCAGCTCGTCGAGGCGGCGCGGCGGCAGGCGTCACGCGACGGCGTCGACGTCGCGTTGGCCGCGCCCGCTGGCGCCGGTCTGGCGAGGGCGCTGGAGCGCGCCGGCTTCATCAAGGGCTTCGACGCCACCGACCATGATTTCTGGTTTCACGGAGACCCGCCGCGATGAGTGCCTCGATCCTGACCGTCGACGATAGCGCGAGCCTGCGCATGGCGATCCGCATCGCCCTGACGGGGGCGGGCTATACGGTGACCGAGGCGTGCGACGGCGCGGACGGACTGGCCAGGGCGACGGCGACCCGCTTCGACCTGATCGTCACCGATCTCAACATGCCGAACATGGACGGGCTGAGCATGATCCGCGCGCTGCGCGAGCAGCCCGCCCAGGCGGGCGTACCGATCATCTTCCTCAGCACCGAGTCGGACGCGGAGGTGAAGGCGCAGGCGAAGGCCGCCGGCGCGACGGGCTGGCTGGTCAAGCCGTTCGAGCCCGAGCAGCTGATCCGAGTGGTGCAGAAGGTGCTGGGGCGGTGAGCATCGAAGATCCCACCGCCGCCTTCCGGGTGGAGGCGCGCGAGCTGCTCGATCAGGTCGAGCAGGCGTTGCTCGACCTCACTCACCGGCTGGACGATCCCGCGCTGATCGACTCGGTGTTCCGCGGGCTGCACACGCTCAAGGGCTCTGGTGCGATGTTCGGCTTCGACGCGCTCGCCGCCTTCACCCACCATATCGAGAGCGCGTTCGACCGGGTGCGCAAGGGTCGCGCCCGTGCCACGCTCGAGCTGGTCGCCACCGCGCTCGCCGCGCGCGACCACATGCGTGCGCTGGTGGAGGGCGACGCCGTCCCGCAGGACGGAGCGGCGATCCTGGTCCGGCTCGCCGCCGCGGTCGACGCTCCCCGAACCGAGCCTGCCGCGCCGCCGCGATCCGCGGGGCGAGAGGCAGCTACCTCCGGCTGGCGATTGTCGTTCCGGCTGCCCCGGGCGGCGCTGGCGCACGGCACCAACGCGCTCGCGCTGCTCGACGAGCTGCGCGCGCTCGGCGACTGCACCCTGGTGGCGCGGCGCGACATGATCCCGCCGCTCGACCAGCTCGCCGAGCGCGACTGCCTGATCGCCTGGGACGCCGAGCTGCGCGGCGCCGTGCCGCGCGCCGCGATCGACGACGTGTTCCTCTTCGTGCTCGACGATATGGAGCTGAGCGTGACGCCGCTCGCGTCAGCCGAGGCGCCCACCACCGCGACCGAGGTGACGCCGGTACTAGAAGCGGCGCGCGAGCACGAGCGATCCGCGGCCGACCAGCCCGCGCCCGACACGTCCGGCGAGCGCCGCGCCCGCGTCGCGCAGGGCGAGCTGGTCCGCGTGCCCGCGGCGCGGCTCGATACGTTGATGGACCGTGTCGGCGAGCTGGTGATCGCACAGAGTCGGCTGAGCCAGCTCGCCGGCGACCGCCACGACCTGCTGCTGCGCTCGGTCGCGGAGGAGATCGAGCGGCTCGCCGGCGAGCTGCGCGACACGATGATGGTGCTGCGGATGGTGCCGGTAGCGAGCCTGTTCGGTCGCTTCCGCCGGCTGGTGCACGATCTCGCGCGTGAGACCGGCAAGGCGATCGCGCTCGAGACGGCGGGCGAGTCGACCGAGATCGACAAGAGCGTGGGTGAGCGGCTGTTCGACCCGCTCGTCCATATCGTTCGCAACGCCTGCGATCACGGGCTGGAGCCGCCGGACGAGCGGATCGCGTTCGGCAAGGGCGCGACCGGCACGATCCGGCTGGCGGCGCACCAGGCGGGCGGCGCGGCGGTGATCACGATCAGCGACGACGGTCGCGGCGTCAGCCGAGCGCGCGTGCGCGCCAAGGCCGAGGCGAGTGGGCTGGTCGCGCCCGGCGAGGTGCTCAGCGACGCGGCATTGCTCGCGCTG
This sequence comes from Sphingomonas citri, assembly GCF_019429485.1. Taxonomy (GTDB): domain Bacteria; phylum Pseudomonadota; class Alphaproteobacteria; order Sphingomonadales; family Sphingomonadaceae; genus Sphingomonas; species Sphingomonas citri. Next base: position 43,051 of record NZ_JAHXZN010000003.1, read on the forward strand.
ATCTTCCATCCCGGTTTCTCCACCGCCGCGGCAGTGACGAACCTTTCCGGACGCGGTGTCGGCATGGACGTGGTCAAGCGCGAGATCGAGCGGCTGCGCGGCACGATCGAGCTGGTAAGCACGGAGGGCGCCGGCACCTCGATCACGCTGCGCATCCCGCTGACGCTGGCGATCATCGACGGGCTGCTCGTCCGCGTCGGCACGGCGTGCTATGTCATCCCCCTCGCGGCGGTAGAGGAGTGCCTCGAGCTCTCCGCCGAGGAGGACCGCCGGTCGCTCGGCCGCAGTCTGATCACGCTGCGCGACCGGCTCGTGCCGTTCCTGCGGTTGCGCGAGCTGTTCGCCAGCGACGCTCCACCCGATGCCTTTCAGAAGATCGTGGTGGTCGCGACCGGGCGCGAGCCCGTCGGGCTGGTGGTCGATCAGATCGTCGGCAGTCATCAGACGGTGGTGAAGGCGCTCTCGCCGTTCCACCGCGGCATCGGCTCGTTTTCGGGCGCTACCATACTGGGCGACGGTGGCGTGGCGCTGATCCTCGATGTCGCGCAACTGGTCGCGCTCGGACAGCAGATTGAGGCGGCGATGGAGCAGGCGGCATGAGCGCGCGCTCCATCGGCGGCTGGTTGGTCAAAGGCTCCGCAGCGATCGCCTGGGATGCGCACGGCGAACTCGAGGTGCTCACCTTCGATCTCGGCGGCGAGCGCTTCGCGATCGAGGCGACGTTGGTGCGCGAGATCGTCGAGCTGCTGCCCGAGACCGCAGTGCCCGGCGCTCCCGCGCTGGTCGGCGCGGTGGTGAACCACCGTGGCCGCATCGTGCCGGTGGCTGACCTGCGCGCGGCCTTCGCCATGGTCGCAGCGCCACCCACCGTGGAGAGCCGCCTCGTCGTGGCCGAACTCGCGCTCGACGATGAGACGCTGCTGCTCGCCCTGCGCGCCGACCGCGTCCGCGAGGTGGTGACACTCGCCGAGGCGAGCAGCGGGGACGCGCCGAGCGTCGGCGTGCGCTGGCCGCGCGCTTATATGCGGCGGCTGGTGCGCTCGGGCGACGACGTGATCGTGCTGCCCGACCTCGCCGCCATTCTCGCCCCGGCGTTCGACGACACGGGCGTCGGGGGATGAGCAGGGCGGCGCCGTGGCGACTTCATCCGGCGACCACCGGCTCCTTCGCCCTGACAATCTCAATCACATCGTACCGACCCTCTCATCGAGGACCCCAGTGATGCGTGCCACGATCAAGCTGAAACTCATCGTCACCTTTTCGGTGCTGACCCTGCTGCTGCTCGCCGTCGTCGGCGTCGCGATCACGCGGATGGGGGCGCTCGACGCCGCCATGGCTGAGGTGCTCGACGGGCCGACCAAGCGCGCGTTGCGCTCGCTCGCGCTCAACGACGCGCTGGGCGACGTGATGCGCATGGAGAAAAACATGGCGATGACGACCGACGACGCGCTGACGCGTACGTTCGACGAGCGGCTCGGCCAGGATCGCGCGCGGGTCGAGCGGCTGATGGCCGAGGGGCTGGCCCAGGCTTCGGAGGAGAACAGGCCGCGCTGGGGTCGGCTGCAGGACGAATGGGCCGCGTACAAGGCGGTCAACGACCGCATCCGTGCGCTCGCCCTCGCCAATCAGAACGCGGAGGCGGCGCGGCTGTCACTCGGCGCGGCGCTCAAGCTCGGCGACGAGATCACCCAGACGAGCGACCAGATGGTCGCCGCCAATCGCGCCTCGATGCAGCGCGCCGAACAGGACACCGACGTGCTCTACGCCCGGTCGCGCCGGACGCTGATGGCGACCGCTGCGGTGGCGGTGGCGGTGGCGGTGGCGGGGACGGTGTGGATCGCGCTGCTGGTATCGCGCGGGTTGCGCGCCGCCTCGACCGCGATCGAGGCGGTGGCGCTCGGCGACCTCGACCAGGACGTGCGAGTCTCGGGCAACGATGAGATCCGCGACCTGGTCGAAGCGGTCAACCGCATGACCGCCAACCTGCGCGGCACCGCGGCGCTGGCCGATTCGATCGCGCGCGGCGACCTGACGGTGGAGCACGTGCCGCTGTCCGAGCGCGACCGGCTCGGCCAGGCGATGGTGGCGATGGTGGCGCGGCTGCGCGGCGTAGTGGGCGACGTGAGCGGCGCGGCGGCGCAGGTCGCGGGCGGCAGCCAGGAGCTCTCCTCGGCCTCGGAGCAGGTGTCGCAGGGGGCAACCGAGCAGGCCGCGGCGGCGGAGGAAGCGTCCGCGTCGATGGAGCAGATGGCGGCCAACATCAAACAGAATGCCGACAACGCCACGCAGACCGAGAAGATCGCGCGCCAGTCGTCGCAGGATGCCGAAATCAGCGGGGCGGCGGTCCAGAGAGCGGTGGGGGCGATGCGTACCATCGCGGAGAAGATCGGCATCGTGCAGGAGATCGCGCGACAGACCGACCTGCTCGCGCTCAACGCCGCGGTGGAGGCGGCGCGCGCGGGCGAGCACGGCCGCGGCTTCGCGGTGGTGGCGGCGGAGGTGCGCAAGCTCGCCGAACGCAGCCAGGCCGCGGCGGCGGAGATCGGCGCGATGTCGAGCGACACGGTCGCGGCGGCCGGCGACGCGGGCGAGATGCTTACCCGGCTGGTACCCGACATCCGCCGCACCGCCGAGCTGGTGGCGGAGATCAGCGCGGCGTGCCGCGAGCAGGACCTCGGCGCCGGACAGATCAACCTCGCGATCCAGCAGCTCGACCAGGTGACGCAGCAGAATGCCGGCGCCGCCGAGCAGATCTCCACCACCGCCGACGAACTCGCGGGCCAGGCCGAGGAGCTCCAGCAGAGCATCAGCTTCTTCCGCACCGATCAGCAGCGGCCGAGCGCAGGCGCACCGCGCCGGACGTCACGCGCAGCGGCCGCGCCGCCGTCGCGGGCGGCCACGCCGCCGCATCGCGCCGGCGATCCGGCGCGGTCGCGCGGCTTCGCGCTCGATCTCAGCAGCGGCGGTCCCGATCGTGAGGACGCCGACTTCGGTCGCGCGGCATGAGCGCGACGGGCGAGCTCCAGGTCGTCGTCTTCGCGCTGGGCGACGAGCAGTTCGCGCTGCCGGTCGGCGAGGTGCGCGAGATCCTCGACCATCACGCGCCTTTCCGCGTGCCCCATGCCCCGGCGTGGCTGCTCGGCCTCACCGACGTGCGCGGCGCCTCGGTGCCGGTGATCGACCTGCGGCTGCGCCTCGGGCTGGCACCGGCCGCGGTCACGCCGATGACGCGCGTGCTGGTGGTGGAGGTGACGCTCGCCGAGCGCGCCGCGGTCGTGACGCTGGGGCTCACGGTCGATCGCGTGCTCGACGTGCGCGGCTATGCCGCAGCGGCGATCGAGCCGCCGCCCGAGCTGGGCGTGCGCTGGAAGGCCGAGCATCTGCGCGGCGTGCTGCGCCGCGACGGCGGCTTCGCCATCCTGCTCGACCTCGCCAGCATCTTCTCGAGCGACGCCGATGCCGAGCTGCTGATCGATACCGCGGAGGAGAGCGGCTGATCTCCGGCACGAGGGATGGCAACGACTTCGCGCGCGCGCGGACGGGCAGGGCGAGGCGACCCTCTATCATGGAAGCATTCCGGCCCATCGCCGGTCGCCCTGCCGCGGAGCCGATCGAATGAAGCGACTGATCGAAGACCTACCCATCGCGCGCAAGCTGTCGTTCGGCATCGGCGCGATCCTGCTGCTGACACTGGTCGGCGACGCGGCCGTGTTCGTCCAGACGCTGAGAGCACGCACGATCGGCGAGGAGAACCGTCGCTATTCCGTCCTGATCGGCGACGTCTCGGAGATGATGCAGGCCGTGACCGATCAGGAGACCGGCTATCGCGGCTATCTGCTCGCGGCCGATCCGGGCTTCCTCGATGCCTATCAGCGCGGCGGCACCGACCTGGATCGCGCCTCGCTCGCCGCTCTGTCCGACGCCGGTGGCGTGGTGAACTTGCGGGCGCAGGTGGAGAGCGTGCGCGGTGCGGCGGCGCGCTGGCGCGAGACGGTGGCGGAGCCGGGAGTCCGGCTGATGGCGGACCCGCGCACGCGCGAGCGTGCCCGCGCGATCGAGCGCGGCGGCGCCGGCAAGCGCCTCTTCGACGAACTGCGCGCGCGCTACGGCGCCGTTGCCAGCACCCTCCGCGCCCTGCGTGCCGAGCGGCGCCGCCAGCAAGACACTCTCTTCGTCGCCGTCCCGCTCGAGATACTCGCCAGCGCGCTCGCCAGCGCGCTGATCGCTTTGCTGGTCGTCGTGGTGCTGTCGCGCACCTTGGCGCGGCCGGTCACTGCGGTGCAGGAGGAGCTGGCGACGATCGCCGACCCGATCGACACCGGGCGCCGCGACGAGATCGGGCAGATGCAGGGCAGTGTGCGCGCGGTGCGGGAGGCGATCGGCGCCGTCTCGGCGACGCTGCGCGCGGTGTCGGTCGGCGAGACGAAAGTCGGCGTGGCGCGGCGCTACGGCGGCCTCAGCGACCAGCTCGCCGACGACATCGACCTGATCCGCCGCAACATGCAGGTGATCGCGCGGATCGCCGATCAGGTCGCGGGCGGCGACCTCACCGCCCGGCCGACGCCACAGTCGGACTCCGACATCCTCGGCCAGGCGCTGGTGACGATGCTGGCCGGGCTGCGCGCCACCGCGACACTGGCCGAGGCGGTGGCGACGGGCGATCTCACCATCGATCATCGCGCGCGCTCGGAGCAGGATCAGCTCGGCCGCGCGCTGGCGACGATGATCGAGCGGCTGCGCGCGATCGTCGGCCACGCCGTGGCGGCGGCCGAGCGCGTGGCCGGTGACAGCCAGCAGCTGTCCGGCGCGGCCGAGCAGGTGTCGCAGGGGGCGACCGAGCAGGCCGCGGCGGCGGAGGAAGCATCCGCCGCGATGGAGCAGATGGCGAGCAACACGCGCCAGAACGCGCACAATGCCGCGCAGACCGAGAAGATCGCGCGCCAATCGGCCATCGACGCGGAGGCGAGCGGCGCGGCGGTGCAGACGGCGACCCGGGCGATGCGCGCGATCGCGGAGAAGGTCGGCATCGTGCAGGAGATCGCGCGCCAGACCGACCTGCTCGCGCTCAACGCCGCGGTGGAGGCGGCGCGCGCGGGCGAGCACGGCCGCGGCTTCGCGGTGGTGGCGGCCGAGGTGCGCAAGCTCGCCGAGCGCAGCCAAGACGCGGCGGCGGAGATCGGCGCGATGTCGGGCGAGACGAGCGAGGCCGCCACTGCCGCCGGTGAGATGCTCGGCCGACTCGTTCCCGACATCCGCCGCACCGCCGAGCTGGTGGCGGAGATCAGCGCGGCGTGCCGCGAGCAGGATCTCGGTGCCGGCCAGATCAACCTCGCCATCCAGCAGCTCGATCAGGTGACGCAACAGAGCGCCAACGCCGCCGAGCAGATCGCGGCGACCGCCGACGCGCTCTCCGCCGAGGCCGATGCGCTGCGTCGCGACCTGACCTATTTTCGTGTCGACACCGACGGATCGCAGCCGATCACGCGGGCCGTCGCCGCCGCGCGGCCGAACAGCGGTGACGAGCCGGCTGTGCTCGAGCGCTCGGGGGCAGCGCCCACCGCGCGATCGAAGCGCTCGCTGAAGGCAGGCGCGCTCGTCGACTGGCTCCGCCAAGCGCGCGGTTCGGCGCTCGACCTCGCCGGCGACAACAGCGCGGCGGAAGCCGGATAGGTCGTGCGGCGTCGTCATATAAAAGGGGCGGGGACCGGTTCGGCCGCCCCTCGCTCTTCAACACCTCGGACCCAGGCGACGCTCGCGCCGCCACGATGGTCGAGTGTCTGCTCGTGGGATTGGGTATGCGTGCGACGATAAAGTCGAAGCTGGGGCTAACGTTCGGGATCATCATCGCGCTTCTTGCGAGCATCGTCACCGCCGGCGTGTCACGGCTGACGATGTTGAACACGGCGATCGGTGAGGTGATCACCGGGCCGGCGCGACAGCTCGAGCGCGCGCTCACGCTCGACGGCGAACTCGGGCGCCTGCTGAATGCTCAGAAGGACGTCATCCAGTCGAACGACAAGGATGTCGAGCAGCGCGACAATCAGGTGGCGTTAGCAGCGGCCGGCAAGATCGATGCTCTTCTCGACGACGGCACCGCGCATGCCTCACGGGAGGGGTCACCGCTCTGGCGCGCGGCACGAGCGGAGTGGGAGCGCTACAAGCCGCTCGACGAGCAGATCCGTGCCCTCGGCATGAGCGGCCGCGACCGGCAGGCGGGTGCGTTGAGCGCGGCGGAAGGTCAGCGCGCGACCAAGCGGCTGGCGCATGTGTTGGCGGAGCTGGTCAAGCTTCAGCGCGACCGGATGCAGGTGGTCGATCAGGAGACCGACTCGGCCTTCGATCGGGCGCGCTCGCTGCTGCTCATCGCCGCGGGTGCGGCGCTGCTGAGCGCGCTCGTGGGCGCGGTGTGGATCTCGCGCCAGATCAGCGACGGGCTCGGCCTCATCCGAGACGGAGTCGCGGCGATCGCGCGGGGTGACCTGACGGCGCGCATCACCACTCGCCACGACGATGAGATCCGCGCGGTCGCCGATCACGTCAACGGCATGGCGCGGCTGCTCGGCCAGACGATCGCGGCGACGGCGCGGGCCTCGGAGCAGGTCGCGGCGAACAGCCAGCAGCTCTCCGCCGCGTCGGGGCAGATGTCGCAGGGCGCGACCGAGCAGGCGGCCGCAACCGAAGAGGCGTCCGCCTCGATGGAGCAGATGGCGGCGAACATCCGCCAGACCGCCGACAATGCCGCGCAGATGGAAGCGATCGCGCGCCAGTCCGCGCGCGACGCCGAGGAGAGCGGCGCGGCGGTCCGCGACGCGGTCGGCGCGATGCGCACCATCGCGGCGAAGATCGACATCGTGCAGGAGATCGCGCGCCAGACCGACCTGCTCGCGCTCAACGCCGCGGTGGAGGCGGCGCGCGCCGGCGAGCACGGCCGCGGCTTCGCCGTGGTGGCGGCCGAGGTGCGCAAGCTCGCCGAGCGCAGCGAGGCCGCGGCCTCGGTGATCGGGGCGATGTCGGGCGAGACCGCTGCCGCCGCGACGAAGGCCGGCGACATGCTCGCGCGGCTCGTACCTGACATTCGCCGCACCTACGACCTGGTCGCGGAGATCAGCGCCGCCTGTCGCGAGCAGGACCTCGGCGCGGCGCAGATCAACCTGGCGATGCAGCAGCTCGATCAGGTGACGCAGCAGAATGCGACGTCGTCCGACCAGATCTCCGCCACCGCCGAACTGCTCGCAGAGGAGGCCGAACGCCTCACCCGCGAGATCGCCTTCTTCACGCTCGCCGAGTCGGGGGCGGTTGAGCCAGCGGCGGCACGCCGCGAGCGCCCGGCCGGATCGAAGCCGTCCATGGTGACCCGAGCGCTGCGGGCCGCGGTGCCGCCCCGCGGCGTCGCCATCGCGCTGGCCGACGGGCCGGGCCGCGGTGTCGAGCGCGTGTTCCCCGCATGACCGTGCCGAACCGGTCGTCGGAGTGCCTCGCCGCGCGGCCGGAGGCTCGCGTCGGCACGATCGCACCGCGTCCCGCACCGGATGACCGACTGTCGCGCCGCGACTTTGCTCGACTGAGCGCGTATATTCTCGAGCAGTCAGGTATCCGGCTGCCCGACGGCAAGACGACGATGCTCGAGGGACGGCTGCGCCGCCGCGTCCGCGCCACCGGCCACGCGAGCCTGGCGGACTATTGTGCCACCTTGTTCGAGTGCGGCGGCCTGCCGGCCGAGCGCGAGCATCTGCTCAACGCGGTAACCACCAACAAGACCGACTTCTTTCGCGAGCCGCGCCACTTCGATTATCTCCAGGCCGAGGTGCTGCCGCGGCTGCGCGACGCCGGCGTGCCGCGGCTCCGCGTCTGGAGCGCGGGCTGCTCGACCGGGGCGGAGCCTTACACGCTGGCGATGCTGCTCGACTCCTTCGCGATCGATCACGGCGGGCCCGATTACGGCATCCTCGCGACCGACCTCGACACCGAGGTGCTGGCAGTGGCGCGCCGCGGCGTGTTCCCGACCGCGCAGCTGGATCCGGTGCCGCCGCTGTTGCGCCAGCGCTATCTCCACCACGCGCTCGATGGCCGGGACGAGCTGCGCATCGCGCCGGAGCTGCGCGCGGCGATCGGCTTCGCGCCGCTCAACCTGATCGAGCAACATTATCCGGTGGGTGCGCCGATGCACCTGATCTTCTGCCGTAACGTGTTGATCTATTTCGAGCGCGATACGCAAGTCGCGGTGGTGCGCCGGCTCGCCGACTGCCTCGCGCCGGGCGGGCTGCTGTTCCTCGGCCACAGCGAGTCGATCGCCGGGTTCGATCTCCCGCTGGTGCCCGTCGCGGGCACCGTGTTCGCGCGGGCATGAGCACGATGCGCAAAACCCGCGTCCTCGTGGTCGACGACAGCGCCAGCGTGCGGCAGGCGATGATCGCGATCCTCACTGCCGACCCCGAGCTGGAGGTGACGACTGCCAGCGACCCGTTCGTCGCGGCGCGGCACATCCGGCAGGTGGTGCCCGACGTGATCCTGCTCGACGTCGAGATGCCGCGGATGGATGGGCTGACCTTCCTGCGCAAGCTGATGGCACAACGACCGATCCCGGTGGTGATGTGCTCATCGCTGGTGGAAGAGGGTTCGGAGACGCTGCTCCAGGCGCTGGAGGCGGGGGCGGTGGACGTGATCCTGAAGCCGCGTCTCGGCGTGGTCGAACATCTCGCCGACGCGCACGTGCAGATCCGCGAGACGGTGAAGGGCGCGGCGCGTGCGCGGCTGCGCGCCCGGCCGAGCGCGCGGAACGTGCCCGACGGGCCGCAGCGCAAACTCTCCGCCGACGCGGTGCTGCCACCCCCGAGTGGCAACGCGATGAGTCGTACCACCGAGATGGTCGTCTGCATCGGCGCCTCGACCGGCGGCACCGAGGCGCTGCGCGAGGTGCTGGAGGCGCTACCCGCCAACGCACCGGGCATGGTGGTGGTGCAGCACATGCCCGAGCGTTTCACGCGCGCTTTCGCCCAGCGGCTCGACTCGCTCTGCGCGGTCGACGTGCACGAGGCCGCCGACGGCGACACGGTGATGCGCGGCCGCGTTCTGATCGCGCCGGGCGGGCTGCGTCACACGTTGCTCGAGCGGCACGGCGCGCGCTATGTCGTCGCGGTGCGCGAGGGCCCGCTGGTGTCGCGCCATCGCCCCTCGGTCGACGTCCTGTTTCGCTCGGCCGCGCGCAACGCCGGCGCCAACGCGGTGGGCGTGATCATGACGGGCATGGGGGACGACGGTGCGCGCGGGCTGCTCGAGATGAAGCAGGCCGGCGCGCGCACGATCGCGCAGGACGAGGCGACCTCGGTGGTGTTCGGCATGCCCAAGGAAGCGATCGCGCGCGGCGCGGCCGATCGCGTGGTGCCGCTAGGGCGGATCGCCCGCGAGCTGCTCCAGGCCACGGCGCGCTGAGCCAGAGGAGGAAGGATGCTGGTAGCCCCGATCACGCCCGATCGCGATCTCACCCCGATCGAGCAGCTCGTCGACGGGCTGAACGCGCTCGCGGGCGGGCTGGAGGGGCGCTTTCGCGGGGTCGGGGAGACGCTCGCCGCCGCGATCGATACGATCGACCGGATGGCCGGCGCGCTCGACGAGGTGCAGCGCGCGCTCGCACCCGAACGCGCTGGCGCCGCGGTGGCCGAGCTGCGCGCCGCCGCGGCGCGGCTCACCGCGCTGCCCGAGACGCAGCGCCGGCGCGCCGAGGATGTCGCGGAGCTGACCCAACGCACGCGCGCGCTGCGCGCACTGCTCGCGGAGATGGGCGAAGTGATGCGGCTGCTCGGCTGCTACGGCATGAGCATCAAGATTGCCTCGGCGGGCGAGCCCGCCTTCTTCCAATTCGTCGCGGTGATGCAGGCCAAGCTGGACGGCAGCGAGCAGCAGCTACGCCGCTTCGCGCAGGAGCTCGAGCGCTTCGGGCGGATCGTCGCCGACGTGCAGGCGACCGACGCGCGGCTCGCCGGGGAGTGCGCCAAGGTGGGCGCGCAGGCGCCGGCCGAGCTCGCCGCCAGTGCCGACACGCTCGAGGCGCAGCTCGCCGCGATGACGCGTATGGCGCACGAGGTGAGCGCGATCACCCGCACGGTGCAGGGCGAGGTGGCGCGCGTGCTCGGCGCGATCCAGATCGGCGACAGCGTGCGCCAGCGGGTCGAGCATTGCGTCGCGGTGCTACGGGTGATCGATCCGTCGGCGGGGATCAACGGCGAACGTCCGGCGCCCCCGCCACGCGGCGCGGTGGCGCATGTCGCGCGGCTGATCGCGGCGCAGATGCGCGCGATCGCGGACGACTTCCGCCACGAGAGCATCGCGTTGCTCGACTCGCTCGCGCGGCTCGGCCCGCTCGCGGCCGAGCTGCTCGCGCTGGTGGAGGCGCAGGCGGCGCGAGGCGCGGAGAGCACGAGCGAGGCCGGCGGTGACGGCGGCGCGCTGCTGCGGCTGGAGCAGGGCATCGCCGCGCTGGGGGACATTACTGCGCGGCTGTTCGATACCGACGAGCAGTCGGCGATGCTGGCGGCCTTCGTCGAGGAGACCGTGGTCGATCTCGGCCGCGGTCTGCAGGCGATCCGCGCAGTGACGCTCGACGTGCAGGACATCGCGATCAACACGCGACTGCTCTGCCGGCGCCACGGCGACATCGGTCGCGCGGTGGCGGTGATCGCCAGCGAGGTCGACCCGTGTGCGCGCAAGCTGGAGCGGCTGCGCGGCACCGTGGTGGAACAGATCGCGGCGCTCGGCGGCATCGCCCTGGGCGGCGACCGTGCGGCTGCCGGCGGCGACGCGCGCGCGACGCTGCGGGACGCGCTGGCGGTGGTGCGCGCCGCGTGCGAGCGCTCGGATGCGGCGGTGGCCGGGAGCGGCGACGAGGCGCGCCGGATCGTCGCGGCGCTGGAGCACAGCGTCGAGGAATTGCACGAGCAGCAGATGTTCATCAGCGCGCTCGAGGCCGCGTCGGGCTCTCTCCACGATTGTACCCAAGGGCACGCGACGCTGAGCGATGCCGATAAGGCCAGCCTGCGTGACCTCATGCCGTGGATCGCCGGGCTCTACACGATGGCGCGCGAACGCGAGATCCACGCGACCTTCCTGCTGCCCGGCATGACGATGCGGACGAGCGAGGCGGTGGCGCCCGAGGAGGACGGGGACGGCTTGTTCTGAGTCGCGGCGGAACCCGCGGCGTCGACGCGGCTTGGGGGGCTAATCCCCTGAGACGAGGAACCGACGATGACTCAGCAGGCCACTCTCTACCGCATGGTGCTGCCCGACCATGTCTGTCCGTTCGGCGTGCGCGCCAAGGCGATGCTGGAGCAGGCCGGATTCGACGTGGACGATCAGATCCTGGCAACCCGCGACGCGGTCGATCGGTTCGAGCATGAGCAGGGCGTCGAGACCACCCCACAGGTCTTTATCGCCGGCGAGCGCGTCGGCGGCAGCGACGAGCTGGAGCGCTGGCTCCAGCGCCGCTGAGCGCGACGCCGGTCGGGTCGGCGGGGGCGCGTTGCCCCCACTGTCCTCCTCAGTGGCCGATCGCCTCGCGGACCTTGTCGGCGGCCTTGGCGAGCAGGCCCTTCTCCGCCTCTTCGGCCTCTTCCTTGGTGCGGAACGCGGCGCCCTCGGGCTCGGCGGGCGGTGCGTAGACCGAGAAGAGCTTGAGCTCGCCGCTGCCCTTGTTGACGATATTGTGCTGCGCGCCCTTCGGCACGACGACGAGGTGGTTCGGACCGGCCTTGGTAGAGTGACCGTCGATCACCACCTGCGCGTCGCCGGCGACGATGAAGGTGGTCTGGTCGGCGGGGTGGGTTTCCATGCCGATCTCCTCGCCCGCCGGGATGCTCATCAGCACGATCTGCACCTTGGCGTCGCGGTACACTTCCTTCTGCCAGAGCTCGTTCTTCGACGCGAGCTCGACCATGTCCTTGTTGAAGATCGTCACGGGATCGTCCTTCCTTGATGTCTCGTGGAGCCGGACGTTCGAGCCCGGCAGAGCGTTCCCGTGGCTCAGCCGCGCCGGCGTGCCCGCGTCGGCAGCACCAGGCGCTCGATGAAGTTGCGGATCTCGGTCGAGCGGGTCGCCGCGTCGATGACCTGCGAGTCGAGCCCGAGCCGCCAGGCGAGGTCGCGCCGCTCGGGTGCTGCGTGCAGCGTCTCGACCAGCTCGGCCTGTGCGGCGACGTCCACCTCGTCTCGCGCGAGCCGGTGCTCGATCAGGTCATCGGCCTGGCGGCGCAAAGCGGCGGCGACCTCGCCCAGGTCGATCTCCGGATGATATTGCACGCCCCAGAACACGCCGTCGCCGTGGCAGATCTCGGCGGCTTGGACCGCGGTCACCGCGTTGCCGGCGAGTAGCGTCGCGCCCGCGGGCAGCTCGGCGACCTCGTCGGTATGGATCGCGGGCGCGTCATAGGCGGGCGGCCGGCCATGCAGCAGCGGATGGTCGCGCCCCGCCGTCGTCGGCGCGATGCGGCGCGCGAACCCGGCCTCGCGGCGCTCACCCATCGCGCGCACGCGGCCACCCGCCGCGACGACCGCGACCTGCAACCCCGCGCACGAGCCGAACGACGGCACGCCAGCGCCGAACACGTCGCGCATGAAGGCGATGATGCGGCGGCACTCGGGGCTGTCGTCGTAGAGGTGCAGCGGCGAGCCGGTGAGGAAGACCGCGTCATACTCCGCGATCTCAGCGATGCCGGGCGGCGTCGCGCCGTCGTCGGCGGGCGTGATCCGGGTGATCGTCGCGCCCGGCGCAATCGTCTCGAGCAGCGCGGCATAGGTCTCGCCCGAGCTGCGCCCGACGCTGTCGCGTCGATGCGCGCGTGCGTCGGGCGGCTCGCTCTCGGCGACCAGGAAGGACAAAGCGGCGACGAGTAGATCGGACACGGGGCGCTGGAACGAGCCGGCGGGCGATCGGCTCCGCTCGTCAATGACTTAGCGCGAGCGCCCGGTCAGCGCGGCGACGATCTCGCTCTCCGAGGCGACATGATCCTCGATGACGCAGCGAAAGCCCAGCCCGGGCATGCCGTGGTCGCTTGGCACCCTGGCCTGGGCGACGGTGAGTCCGTCGAGCGCGCGGGTGAGCCGCTCCGTGCTCGTGACGACATGCGGGTGCGGCTCGAGATGGCGATAGCCGCCGGTGGTCGCGACGACCCGGCCCTCGGGATCGACGATCGAGATGGTCGCGCGCGCGGCGCGATTCATCACCCCGATCAGCTCGGCCACCTGGCCCTCGAAGTCGAACTCGAGGTAGCAGATGCCGGTGATCACGCCCTCGCACACCACCGGCGCGACATAGATCAGCACCTTGCGATCGTTCGACCAGGGATTGACCCAGACCTCGTCGGTGACCCAGCCCGCCGTCGCGCCCCCCGACAGCACCCGGCGGAACTGCGCGAACTCGGCGAAATGGACGTCGCGCACCGCCATATTCTCGTGCGCGCAGACCCGCACCTTGCCCTCGGCGTCGACCAGGAAGGCGTTGAGGAAATACGGCGAATAGCCGAGCAGCGCGCGCAGCCGTTCGAGCGCCCGCGTCTCGGCGCGGGGATCCTTGTCGAGCAGCAGACTCTCGCGGATGGCATGGTCCGAGGCGAGGAAGCGCACGTCGACCGAGCGGTCGTGCAGCATTCGCGCCAGCGCGTCGGCGATCGACTGCGCCAGTTCTCCCAGCCGCCCGCCCTCGAGCTCGCTGACCAGCTCCGCCGCGATCTCGCTGCCCTGACGCAGTCGACCGAGCAGTTCCTCGCGGAAGGCGTGCGACGAGCTGCTCGCCTGCGCCGCGAGCGATTTCACCTCCTGTGCCACGATTCCAAAGCCGCGGCCCGCCTCACCCGCACGCGCCGCCTCGATCGCCGCATTGAGCGCGAGCAATTTGGTTTGCGCCGCGATCGCCTCGGAGCGGTCCGCGTGCGCGCGCACCTCGGTGCTGAGCGATCCTAACAGCGAACGGATGCGACGCGGCATGGTTATTCCCAGATGGAGCGGGCGGTATAGGCGAAGAGCGTGAACCCGGGGTAACTCACCTGTGTCAAGCGCTCACGCCGCTCGCGACGCCACCTCCGGCGTTGCGCCAAATCGTTTTCGCTGCTCCGCCCGAAGGCTACTTGCGCATCATTGATCATACTTAATGCGTATAATGTGAGAGAACGTTCACATCATAGCTGTTCCCGCCGCGGTTTGACGCTTGACAGTGCGAGGACTTCCACAGATTAAATCAATTTGATTGACGTATCGCCGTAGAGCGCGTTGTTCAGGAGGGGATTTATGAAGGGGCTCAATGGGTTGAACGCGAGCCGCGCGAAGCTGCTCGCCGCCGTGTCGCTGGTCGGGCTGCTCGGCCTGCCGCTGGACGCACTGGCGCAGACCGGCGCCGGTACCGCCACCGGGGACGCGGCGACGACCGATCCCGACCGCGTCGCGGCGCCCGACCAGGCCGGTGAGGAGCCCGCCGATATCGTCGTCACTGGCATCCGCGCCTCGCAGGCGCGCGCCATCGAGGTGAAGCGCAACGCCGACAGCGTGGTCGAGGCGATCAGCGCGCAGGATATCGGCAAGCTGCCCGACGTCACCATCTCCGACTCGCTTCAGCGCATCCCCGGCGTGCAGATCCGCCGCGACGCGGGCGAAGGTGCCGCGGTCAACATCCGCGGGCTGCCACAGGTGACCACGCTGCTCAACGGCGAGCAGTTCCTCGGCGCCAACTCGGTGACGACGGTGCAGCCGAACTTCACCGACATCCCGTCGCAGCTCTTCTCGGGCGCGACCGTGTTCAAGTCGCCGACCGCGTCGCTCCAGCAGGCGGGCCTCACCGGCACGATCGACCTGCTGACGCGGCGCCCGTTCGACCTCAAGCAGGGCCTTACCTTCTCGGCCGCGGGCGAGGGCCAGTACGGCGACAAGACCGAAAAGTGGAATCCGTCGTTCAACGGGCTGATCGCCTTCCACGGCGATCGCGTCGGACTGCTCGTCTCGGCGGCGTACAGCGACCTGACGCTGGCCAACAGCTTCCGCGGCATCCAGGATTATGGCGTCGCGCTGCGCAACGAGTCGGGCAGCGCCACCAACCAGGGCGACTTCGCGGTTGGCAACAACGGCGTCAGCCGTGGCACCCCGGTGCGCAACGCCGCGGGCGCGATCGTCGGCTACGACGTTAATGGTGACGGCGACGCCAACGACGCCTTCATCACGCCGCAGTCGCACACGGCATGGAACCGCATCACCGATCGCCAGCGCTTCGGCGCCAACGCGTCGCTGCAGTTCGAGATCAACGACGCGCTGCGCCTCACTGCGGACGGCTTCTACACGCGCCAGACGCAGTACGACCGCACCGCCGGCTTCCAGTTCCAGAACGTCGACTGGCTCTCCTCGCCCTTCTCGCCGACGAAGTCGCGCGACACCGGCGCGGTGGTCAACGGCTTCGACGTCAACACCGTCCAGCAATATACCTATAGTCTGCCGAGCTTCGACAGCTACTCGGAGACGTTCCGCACCAAGAGCGAGTCGCAGAACTACAACCTCCAGCTCGACTGGAAGCCGAGCGACACGTTCAAGGCGACCGTGCGGGGCATCTACGGCAAGGCCTCGCGCAACCGTGATCAGTCGTACACTCAGTTCAGCCTGACCAACGGCCGCCAGTGGGGCTATCAGCCCGACGGCAGCGCCAATCCGGGCGGCCAGCAGATCGGCGGCCTCGGCAACTACCCCGCCTCGATCGGCGGCGACCGCCAGTTCAATCCGACCGGTTATCAGGTCTACAGCCCGACCGCGACGATCGACTATTCCAGCGGCGCGCCGGTGTTCGGCTTCTCGCCCGACTTCCTCGCGCAGGCGAGCGACCCGTCGCGCTACGGCCTCAAGACGATCTCGTCCGAGGGCAACGTCTACCAGAACGGCGACATCTGGGCGCTGCGCGCCGATGGCGAGTGGCAGGCCAACGACCAGCTCAAGATCGCGTTCGGCGCGCGCTACGGCGAGCGCAGCGTGGAGCAATACACCTTCGACCGCGCCTCGCCCTTCTACGCCGGGAACACCGACAACCCGCAGAACCCGGCGGCGGGCTGCCTGGTCAAGTGGAAGGCGTTCGACGTCAACCTCAACGACAACTCGTGCTCGGTGCTCGATCCTGCCGGTCGCGCCTATACCGCGGGACTCACCCGCCAGGCGACCGACCCGATCTTCGCGGGCCTGATCAAGCAATATGCGCTGCCTGCCGCGGGCACGCCCGCGCTCTACGCGCTCGATCCGAAGGCGATGGACGACAGCGAGGCCTGGCAGAACAAATTCTACCCCGGCAGCGTCAACATCGTGAACCCGGCGCTGTCGTTCAACGTCAACACGCGCCAGATCTCGGGCTATGCCCAGGTCTCCGGCGAGGGCGAGCTGCTCGGCATGGCGTTCCGCGCCAACGGCGGCCTGCAGGTGGTCAACACCCGCCTCAACGTGCGCCAGAACATCCTCGGCGCGCCGCAGCCCTACGGCGTCTCCGGCGTGGACGCGGGTGACGTCGTCACCGAGCGTCAGTTCACCGACTTCCTGCCGTCGATCAACATCGCCTTCGACGTCACCGACAAGCTGCGCGCCCGGGCCGCTTTCTCGAAGACGATGACGCTGCTCGACTTCCAGCAGTGGGGCGGTGGCCTCAACGTCGGCTATGCGATCAACACGCAGATCTCGCCGCCGCGCTTCGAGGCGCAGACCGCGGACTCGCTCGGCAACCCCAACCTCAACCCGTGGCGCGCCACCAACGTCGAGGCGAGCCTCGAATATTACACCGGCCGTTCGAGCCTGGTCGCGGCGGGTGCCTTCTATATCGCGGTCGACAGCTTCATCGATCGCACCACCGAGCTGCGCAGCGACATCCCGGACAATGACGGCGTGATCCGCCGCCAGGTCGTGACCAACACCTTCCGCCAGGGCGAGGGCGGCACGCTCAAGGGCATCGAGCTCTCGGCGCGCCAGTCACTGGCCGATTACGGCGTCAACGGGCTGTTCGGCGGCTTCGGCGTCGACGCCAACTACACGCTGTCGCTGGGCGACGCGGGGCTCGTCGACCTGGCGGGCAACAACCAGCCCTTCCAGGACAATTCGAAGCACCAGATCAACGCGGCGCTCTGGTTCGAGAAGTACGGGTTGCAGGCGCGCGTGGCCTACAATTACCGCTCGAAGCGGCTGGTGTCGTCCAACTACGGCGGCATCGTCGGGCTCGCGCAGTACCAGGCGCCGACCAACTATCTCGACGCCTCGATCTCGTATGACGTGACGCCGTTCCTCACGCTCTACGGCCAGGCCTCCAACCTGACCGCCGAGACCGAGCGTTACTATCTCACGTGGCCGGACCAGGTGTTCAACGAGAACATCTACGAGCGGCGCTTCATCGCCGGCGCGCGCGTCCGCTTCTGATCGCCCTGGTCACCGCTCTTGCCCTCGGGCAGGAGCGGTGGCGGGTGAGGGACGCATCATGACGCACGCACCGATCCGCTCGATCACGATCGTCGGCGGGGGGACCGCCGGCTGGATGGCGGCGACCTGGCTGGCGCGGCGCTTCGCGCACCTTCGTCTTGTTATCACCGTCGTCGAGAGCGCCGCCATCGGCACGGTGGGCGTCGGCGAGGCGACCGTGCCCGCGATCCGCGACTTCCTCGCCGCGGTCGAACTCGGCGAGGCCGAGGTGCTGCGCGAGACCGAGGGCACGATCAAATACGGCATCCGCTTCCGCGACTGGCAGCGCGACGGCCACGACTTCTTCCATCCCTTCGGACTGTACGGCGTGGCGGCGCGCGGCGTCGCCTTCCACCATTATTGGCTCAAGCTGCGCCAGGCGGGGGATCCGACGTCGCTCGGCGCCTATTGCGTCGCGACCCAGCTGGCCGAGCGCAACCTGTTCCTGCCCCCGACCGAGCGCCCGGCGAACGACCTCGGCGTGTTCAACTTCGCGCTCCACTTCGATGCCTCGAAGTTCGCCGCGCTGCTCAAGCGGCTCGCGCTGGCCAACCATGTCCGCCACGTCGAGGGCCGCATCACCGAGGTGCTGCGCGACGGCGAGCGCGGCGCGGTCAATGCGGTGCGGCTGGAGGACGACACGCGCGTCGAAGGTGACCTCTGGATCGACTGTTCGGGCTTCCGGAGCCTGCTGCTCGGCGAGGCGATGGAGGTGCCGTACGTCGACTGGCGTCGCTGGCTGCCGTGCGACCGTGCGGTGGCGATCCCGTGCCGCGCGTCGGGCCCGCACCGCCCCCTCACCACCGCGACGGCGCGCCCGGCGGGGTGGCAGTGGCACATCCCACTGCGCCACCGCACCGGCAACGGCTATGTCTATTGCTCAGATTTCGCGAGCGACGACGAGGCCGAGACGCTGCTGCGCGAAAGCCTGGAAGGTGAGCCGCTCGCTCCCGCCAACCGGCTGCGCTTCACCGCGGGGCATCGCGCGCGCTTCTGGGAGAAGAACGTCGTCGGGCTCGGCCTCGCCTCGGGCTTCCTCGAGCCGCTCGAGTCGACCAGCATCTCGCTGATCCAGTCGGGCCTCGACCGGCTCGCCCCATTGTTCCCCGACCAAGGCTTCGACCCACGCCTGGCGGCGACCTACAACCGCCAGTCAGTGCTCGAGTTCGAGCGGATCCGCGACTTCCTGCTGCTCCACTACCTTCCCAACCGGCGCGAGGGCGAGCCCTTCTGGGATGCGATCCGCGCGGTGCCGCCGACCGACGGGCTACAGGCAAAGCTCGACGCGTGGCGCGCTGCGGGCGAGTTCGTGCGACGCGAGTGGGACACGTTCCAGGACGCGAGCTGGCTCAGCCTCTACGCCGGCTTCGACGATCTGCCCGCACGACCGTCGCCGCTGGCGGACCAATATGATGTCGCGACGCTAACCGACAGCCTGACGCGGATGCGCGAGGCGATCGCGGGCACGCTGCGGCTGGCCGAGCCGCATCAGGATTTCCTCCGCCGCGTCGCGGGCGGGGGGCAGTGACAGCGCGCCGCGGCGCCAACCGGGAAGAGGGACGATGGGGGCGAACATGAGGCGGGCGGCCTGGCTGCTGGCGGGGACCGGGCTGGCGCTGGGCGCGACGATTGCCGCGCACGCCGACGTGCCGGGCAACGGCGGGCCGTACAACGTGCGCAGCCTCACCGGCGGCATCGGGATCGAGCGCCCGCTCGCGCGCGCCGACGCGCTGGTCGCGGCGGGTGCGCCTTACACGCTGAGCGCCTGGGTGCGCGCCGACTCGGCGCAGGACGCCGCGGTCACACTGATCGCGCTCGGCGCCGCGCCGACTCAGCGCGCGCTGCTGCTCGACCGCGGCCGGCTGGTGCTGCGTGACGGGTCGGGGGTGGTCCGCGGGCCGGCGCTGACCCCGGGCAAGTGGGCCCATGTCGCCGCAGTCTCGGACGGCGCACGCGCGACGCTCTACCTCGACGGGCGCCGCGTCGGCGGTGGCGCGGCGCGTGCGACCGCGGTGACGCCCGTGATCGCGATCGCGCCGCCCGGCGCGGCGCATTACGGCGGCCAGCTCGTCGGCGCGACCGCGGAGAGCGGCGCGATCGACGCGCGCGCGCTCGCCGCGGCGGCGCGTGCGCGCCCCGACTTCGACACGGTGCAGATGACCGAGATCGGCGTCGGCTGGCCGTTCCAGAAGACCGCCAATATCGGGCTCACGGTCCAGCAGGACGCCTGGACGCTCCCCAGGTCGCGCGCCGACGCGACGACCCCGCCGGTCGCCAAGCCCGTGCCGCAGCGGCCGGTCATGCAGCCGACCGCGCCGGGCCACTGGCAGCTCAACGGCTGGCAGCTCGCCGCCGCGCCCGAGGTAGCCGGTGACGGCGCCGCACTGTCGCGCCCCGGCGCTGCCAAGGGTGACGTGTGGCGCGCCGCGACCGTGCCCGGCACCGTGCTCCAGACGCTGGTCGACCGCGGCGTCTACCCGGACCCCTATTACGGGCTCAACAACCTCCAGATCCCCGAGCGACTGGCCCGGCAGGACTATTGGTACCGCACGCGCTTCACCGTGCCGCCCGAGGCGGCGGGCAAAAGGCTGACGCTCGTCTTCGGCGGGATCAACTATGCCTCCGAGGTGTGGGCCAACGGCGAGCGGCTCGGGACCACGCGCGGCGCGTTCATCCGCGGCCAGTTCGCCTACACGCCGGTGGCGGGCGAGAATGTCGTGGCGGTGCGCGTCTCGCCACCGCCGCACCCCGGCATCCCGCACGAGCAGTCGGTCGCCGCGGGCGTCGGCGAGAACGGCGGCCAGCTCGCGATCGACGGTCCCACCTTCGTCGCGACCGAGGGGTGGGACTGGATCCCCGGTATCCGCGACCGCAACACCGGCATCTGGCGCCCGGTCGAGCTGGTCGCGACCGGCGCGGTCAAGATCGGCGACCCGCACGTCGTCACCGACCTGCCGCTGCCGCGCACCGACAGCGCCGACGTCTACGTCACCGTGCCGCTCGACAACGCCGGCGCTGCGGCGCCGGTGACGGTGCGCGTCGCCTTCGACGGCGTCACGGTGGAGCGGCAGGTCACCGCCGCGCCGGGGCACAGCGAGGTCGCCTTCACCCCGCGCGACTTCCCGCAGCTGCGCGTCGCCAACCCGCAGCTGTGGTGGCCCAACGGCTATGGCGAGCCACACCTCTACGACGTCACCTATCAGGTGAGCGACGCCGCGGGCGTATCCGACCTGCGCAAGGGCCGCTTCGGCATCCGCGAGGTGAGCTACGACCTCTCGCTGTTCGATCCCGCCGGGGCGCTGCGCCGAGTCAACGTCCAGACCACCGACGGCGCGCTCGCGGGCACGAAGCTGATCGACGTGCGCCACGCCGCGATCAAGGAATCGCCGCGCGGCTGGGCCGAGTCGCTCACCCCCGCCGGCGCGACCTCCAGGGCGGTGACGCCGATCACCGAGACCCTGCCCGAGCCGCACCTCACGCTGCGCGTCAACGGCGTGCGCATCGCCGCGCGCGGCGGCAACTGGGGCATGGACGACGCGATGAAGCGCGTGAGCTACGACTGGCTCAAGCCCTTTTTCCGGCTTCAGCGCGAGGCGCACATGAACGTCATCCGCAACTGGATGGGCAACAACGACGAGGAGGAGTTCTTCGATCTCGCCGACGAGAACGGCATGATGGTGCTCAACGATTTCTGGCAGTCGACGCAGAACTTCCAGGTCGAGCCCGACGACCCCTCGCTGTTCCTCGCCAACGCGCGTGACACGATCGCGCGCTACCGCAACCATCCCTCGATCGTGCTGTGGTTCGGCCGTAACGAGGGCGTGCCGTATCCCACGCTCAACGAGGGGCTCGACCAGGCGGTGTTCGAGCTGGACGGGACGCGCTGGTTCACCGGCAGCTCGAACGTGGTCAACCTGCAGGGGTCGGGGCCGTACAATTATCGCCCGCCGGTCGGCTATTTTACCGATCTCGCCACCGGCTTCTCGGTCGAGACCGGGACGCCCTCGCTGTCGACAGCGGAGTCGATCGCCAGCTACGTGCCCGCCGCCGACCGCTGGCCGCTCGGCGACGTGCTGGCCTATCACGACTGGCACGTCAGCGGGAACGGCGACACCAAGACCTTCACCGCGACGCTGGAGCGGATGTTCGGCGCGGGCACCAGCTTCGCCGACTTCGAGCGCAAGGCGCAGATGATGAACCTCGAGACGCACAAGGCGATGTACGAGGGCTTCCTCGGCCATCTCTGGAGCAAGAACTCGGGGCGGCTGCTGTGGATGACGCACCCGGCGTGGCCGTCGAACGCGTGGCAGATCTACTCCTGGGACTATGACACGCACGCGGCTTACTATGGCGCGAAGAAGGCGACCGAGCCGCTCCACGTCCAGCTCAACCTGCCGGGCAACGAGCTGGTGGTGCTCAACACGACGCAGACCGCCGCGTCGGGGCTGACCGCGCGCGTGCGCGTGGTCGGGCTCGACAATCGCGAGCTGTTCGCGCGCGAGGACCGGGTCGACGCCGCGGCCAATGCGGCGACGACGCTGGCGGCGGTGCCGCTCGACCGGCTCTTCGCCGAGCACCCGATGGTGCTGGTTAAGCTGGTGCTGAGCGACGCCGCGGGGACGACGGTGTCGGAGAATGTCTACTGGCGCGGTCGCGACGAGGGCGCCTATCGCGCGCTCAACGAACTCGCGCCGGTGGCGCTGGAGACGTCGGTGGCGAGCGCGACCGAGAGTGATGATCGGGTCGTGCGGGTGACGCTGAGCAACGACGGCGCCGTGCCCGCGCTCAACGCCAAGCTCACGTTGGTCGACGCCGCGGGCAAGCGCGTGCTGCCGGCCTATTACGACGACAATTATGTCGCGCTGCTGCCGGGGGAGAAGAAGGTGATCGCGATCCGCTATCCCGCGCGCGGCGCGACCGCGGCGGCGGTGACGCTGGCGGGCTGGAACGTGCGCGAGAGCAAGGTGGCGGTGAAGTGAGGCGTGCGCTGCTCGCCGCGCTGGCGCTGGTGGGAATGGCGGCGGCTGCCGCAGCGGGAGCGGCCGACCTCGACGGTCGCGGGCCGAGCGAAGGCCGTCTTTCCTCGCCCTTGCGTCATCCCGGACTTGTTCCGGGATCCACGTCGCCGCGCACCTACCGAGCCGTGGACGTGCGGAACGGTGGATCCCGGACCAAGTCCGGGATGACGGAGGTGGGGATCGGGCGCTCATCGCCGACATCGACGGACACCGTGTTCATGCACACGCAGGAACCCGGCGCCGCGAACGCCGGCGCTCGTGACCCTGGACTCCTGCGTCCGCAGGAGCACGCCGCGGCCCCCGTTGCGCGCACCAGCCTCGGCAACGTGCGCGGCACCAGCGCGGGCGGACACCTCGTCTTCCGCGGTCTCCCCTATGCTGCGCCGCCGCTCGGCCCGCGCCGCTTCGCCCCGCCGGCGCCGCCCGCGCGCTGGCCGGGCATCCGCGACGCCGCCGCGCCGGCCGCCGCCTGCACCCAGCAGGATTACACTTGGAACCGCGCCGATCACCTTCACCAGTCGGAGGACTGCCTGACGCTCGACGTCGGCACCGAATCGCTCGCCGGCCGTCGCCCCGTGCTCGTCTGGATCCACGGCGGCGCCAATTACGCCGGCTCGCCCGGCGACATGGCCGAGTCGCCGATCGTCGCGCGCGGCATCGTCATGGTCGGCGTGCGCTACCGGCTCGGCGCGCTCGGCTTCCTCCATCACCGTAGCGCCGGCGGCGGCAACCTCGCGACCCAGGACCAGATCGCGGCGCTGCGCTGGGTCCGTGAGAATATCGCGCGCTTCGGCGGCGACCCCGACCGGGTCACGATCGCGGGCGAGAGCGCGGGCGCACAGGATGTCGGGCTGCTCGTCGCCGCGCCCGCCGCGCGCGGGCTATTCCGCCGCGCCATCATGGAGAGCGGCACGCCCGGCTTCGGCCTGCCGTGGCGCTCGCGCGAGGAGGCGCTGCGGCTCGGCGACCAGGTCGACGACGCGCTCGGTGCACGCGGCGACGCCGACGCGATGCGCTCGGTCGCGGCCTGGCCGCTGCTCGTCGCGGGCGAGACGACGCATGACCAATTGCTCACCGACGACAGCTATCGCTGGCTGCGCACCACCGTCGACGGCACCGTCTTTCCCGCGGCGCCCGACCGGCTGCTCGCCGCCGCCCCGGATGTCGACGTGCTGATCGGCACCAACCGGATCGAGCTCGACCTGCCCGGCGGGCACACCCGCCGCGACGCCTTCGTCGCGCTGAGCTACCCCGGCCACGAGGCGGAGGCGCGGCGCTTCTACCGGCTCGACCAGCCCGAGCCGCGCGCCGACCCGGCCGATCGCGACGGCACGCGCGACCAGCGCATCGCCACCGACGCGACCTTCCGCTGCCCGGCGCAGCGCTTCGCCGCGACGATGCGGGGGCGCGGCGGCAAGGTGTGGCGCTACCTGTTCGACGGCAGCGCCACCGGCGCGCCAACCCGCCACGCGCTCGAGATCCCGTTCATCTACGCCGACCAGCCGCTCGGCCGGCTTCACCTGATCGACTATTGGGCCAATTTCGTGAAGACGGGCGACCCGAACGGCGCCGGCCTGCCGAGCTGGCCCGTGGCCGACGCGGCGCAGACCTTTCTCGCGCTCGACGCGGCCGGCGCGCGCGCCGCTGTCCCACCTGCCAATGACGTGTGCAACTGGGGAGACTCGCTGTGATCGATCGTCGCGCCGCGCTGCTGGGAGTCGCCGGTGGTATCGCCGCCGGGGCGCTCGCCACACCTGCCGCGGCGGCGGACGACGCCGCCGAGCGCCGGCTCCACGAGGACTGGCCGTGGCTCGGCCGCTACGCCGCGGACAACCGCCGGCTGATCGAGGCGCGTGCCAAGGTCGGCATCGTCTTCCTCGGCGACTCGATAACGGAGGGCTGGGGCAGCAAGCGGCCGGGCTTCTTCACGCCGGGGCGCGTGAACCGCGGCATCGGCGGGCAGACCACGCCGCAGATGGTGCTGCGCGTGATGGCCGACGTGGTCGCGCTGCGCCCGCGCGCGCTCCACCTGATGGCGGGCACCAACGACATCGCGGGCAACACCGGGCCGATGACGCCGCAGCAGACGCGCGACAACGTCACCGCGATGATCCAGCTCGCGCGCGCCAATCGGATCGAGGTGCTGCTCGGCGCGATCCCGCCCGCGGCGAACTTCCCCTGGCGACCGGGGCTGGAGACGGTGGCGCCGATCCGCGCTTTCAACGCCTGGGCCCGCGAGGCCGCGCCGCGGCTGGGCGCGCGCTTCGTCGATTACACGCCCGTGCTGGCGGATGCGGCGGGCGGGATGCGCGCGGGGCTGGCCTATGACGGCGTCCACCCGACCGAGCGGGGCTATGACGCGATGGCGACGGTGATCGAGCCGGTGCTGCGCGGGTTGAAGCTGTAGCAAGGTGTCCGGCTGGCGACTGTGCTCCCGCTGAGGCGAGAGCCCGGCGCCACCAGCGGGACACTCGGTCGCTCTGGCCTCCTGCATCCGGAGGAACACGTCATAGCGAAGGCTTGCTTACTTCTCGTCGCGGCGAGAGTTGGCGAACAGGACCGCCGCCGCCACCGCGGCCGAGCCGATCCCCGCCGCCAGCCAGGTCTTGCCGCCCTGCCAGCGGCGGTCGCGGCTCTTCTGCGCCGCCTTGCCCGCGCCGGCTTCCTCGTGCGCCTTGGCGGCGGCCACTTCGGCGAGGATCTCGTTGGGTTGGTCGCTCATCGGGTCTCTCCTTTGCCCGCGCCATAACGCGCGCGGAACGCGTTGGCGAACGTCGCCAGCACGCCCTGCGCGATCGCCGTGCGCAGGTCCGCCATCAACGCCTCGTAGAAGGCGATGTTGTGCTCGGTCATCAGCATCGCGCCGAGGATCTCGCCGCTGCGCACCAGATGGTGGAGATAGGCGCGCGTCCAGGTGGCGCACACCGCGCAGCCGCAGTCCGGATCGAGCGGCGCCTGGTCCTCGTTGAAGCGCGCGTTGCGGATGTTGATCGGGCCGTCGCGCGTGAACGCCTGGCCGGTGCGCCCCGAGCGGGTCGGCATCACGCAGTCGAACATGTCGACCCCGCGCTCGACCGCGCCGACGATGTCATCGGGCTTGCCCACGCCCATCAGGTAGCGCGGCTTGTCGACGGGAAGCTGCGCCGGCGCATAGTCGAGGCAGCCGAACATCGCTGCCTGCCCTTCGCCGACCGCGAGCCCGCCGATGGCGTAACCGTCGAAACCGATGTCGACCAGCGCGTCGGCCGAGGCGCGCCGCAGCCCCTCGTCGAGCGCGCCCTGCTGGATGCCGAAGATCGCATTGTGCTCGGCATGCGCGCCGCCGCCGTCGAAGGCGTCGCGGCTGCGCTTGGCCCAGCGCATCGATCGCTCCATCGCCGCGGCCTGCACCTCGCGCGTCGAGGTGGTGGGGACCAGCTCGTCGAACGCCATCACGATGTTCGAGCCGAGCAGCCGCTGGATCTCGATCGAGCGCTCGGGCGTGATCAGGTGGCGCGTGCCGTCCAGGTGCGAGGCGAAGGCGACGCCCTCCTCCGAGCGCTTGGTCAGCTCGCTCAGGCTCATCACCTGATAGCCGCCCGAGTCGGTGAGGATCGGCCGCTCCCACCCCATGAACTCGTGGAGCCCGCCCAGCCGCGCCACCCGCTCGGCGCCGGGGCGGAGCATGAGGTGATAGGTGTTGCCGAGGATGATGTCGGCGCCGGCGCGCTCGACGTCGGCGGGCTTCATCGCCTTCACCGTCGCGGCGGTGCCGACCGGCATGAACGCGGGGGTGCGGATGTCGCCCCGCTCCATCCGGATCGTGCCGGTGCGCGCGGCGCCATCGGTGGCGTGGACCTGGAAGGCGAAGCGTGGCGCGGCGCTCATCGCGCGCGCTCCGCCTCGGGCGCGTCGGCGTCGGGCGGCGGCGTGTCACGCCCGCCGCGCTTCCCGTCCTTCCCGCGACCGTCGCCGCGATCCGGCTTCCTGGCGTCCTCCTTCTTCGGCGGCCGGCGCCCAGCGGTCGGGCCCTGCGCGTCGACCGGCATGGTGCGATAGGTCAGCAGCTCGGCGCGGCTGACGAGATGGTCACCGTCGCGGTCGTAGCGCGCGAACAGCCGCGAGAAATGATCCTCCAGCTCGTCGAGCGTGACCGCGTCGTCGTCGTTGCGATCCACCTCATAGGGGCTGGGCAGCGCGTGCTGGTCGCCGAGGAAGCGCTTGGCCCAGTCGGAGAAGGCGAGGTAGCGCAGCTTGCCCGTCTTGGCGGTGTCGATCGCCTCGAACGAGCGACGCACGCCCTCCTCGAGCTCGGCGCGATCGACCATCGCGTCGCCGTTCGAATCGAAGGTGGCGATCATCATCGCCACCGGCTCGGCGACGAGCGTGGCGGGGGTCTGCGGCGCGGCGGGCAGCGGCGCGCGGACGGTGACGGTCTCGCCCTCCTGCTGCGGGAGCGGCGCGGGCGCGGCGGCGAGGAGCAGGGCGAACGCGAACATGCCGCCGTCCGTGGCAGAAGCGGCGGCGCGGGCCAAGGGGCGGGTGTGTCGCATGGCCGTCGGCGACGAGGCCGAACCGTCCGGCCAAGTAGCGGCGGTGGCGGGCTTTCGTCGTCCAGATCGGGGCCGCGGCGGGCGCGAATGTTGCGAATGTTGAGTCGCCGGCGGTTCGCGCGAACGTTGAGTCCGGCGCGGGCGGGTGGGCGGTCTCGGTTAACGGGCGTCGCTGACGAGATCCTGGCCGGCGACGATGAGACAGAGCGGTCGTGGATGTGGCACGCCCTTTCGGTGTAGGACAGCCGGCGTGGAGGCAGGCCGCAGATCCACCCCGGCACGGGGAGGGGGACCGCCGCGCGCTAGCGCGGTGGAGGGGGCTGTCCGCGCAGCGCCGCGCCTGCGAACGCCCCTACACCAGCCTTCGACTGTCGTGCAGGTGGAATTGCCCCCGGCAATTTCAGCCATGTCCCGGGGACATGGCGACCTGCTCGACCCTCCCCGCGAGCGGCGAGGATCTGAGGGGTCGCTTCGCCCGGGCCACCGCTACCATCACCAACCCCGCCGCAGACAGCGCGCTCGTTCTCGGCTCGGACCGGCAGTCGAGGTGAGTGACGTCCGTGAGTCGCACCACCGGCTTCCCACCCGAGCCCGGCGCGCGCCTTCACCGCCCCTGTTCGCCCCGCGCGCGCTCGGCTAAGCGCCGCCGGGCACGGGGAACGGAGTGCGGCATGGGGGTCCAATCGACGCGCATCGCGCTGCCGCTCGCGTGCCTCACGCTGATCGTCGCGCCGGCGCGCGCCCAGGACGAGCGCCCGACCGGCTATCCGCGCTCCGCCAACGAGCGGCGCGACGGCACGCTGACGCTCTCCGCCGTCTATACCGCCGATCTCGCCGCCGATGTCGCGGGCGGGCGCGCGCGCGGCGTGCGCTACCTCGACAATCTTGACCTGCAGGCCGCGCTCGACCTGAACGGCCTGGTCGGCTGGCACGGCGCGCGCGCCTTCGGCTACGTCATCCGTGACAACGGGACGAGCCTCTCCGCGCTCAGCGGCGACGCTCAGGGCGTGTCGAACATCGAGACCGCGGTGCCCGCCACCCGCCTGTTCGAGGCGTGGATCGAGCAGGACATCGGGCGCCGCGCCTCGGTCAAGGCGGGGCTGTACAACCTCAATGCCGAGTTCGACACGACGGTGAGCGGCGGGCTGTTCCGCCTGTCGTCGCACGGCGTTGGTCCCGAGCTGGCGCAGTCGGGCCGGCGCGGGCCGTCGATCTTCCCGGTGACGTCGCTCGCGCTGCGCGGCGAGGTCGGCTTCGGCACGCACTGGCTGTTCCACGCCGCGGTGCTCGACGGCGTGCCCGGCGATCCCGACCGCCCGGCGAGGACCGCGATCCGGCTGCGGCGCGCCGACGGCGCGCTGCTGGTCGGCGAGCTCGGCTGGCTCGACCGCGCCACCAAATTGGCGATCGGCAGCTGGCGCTATACCGCTCCGTTCGCGCCGATCGGTGACCCCGCGGCGCGCGGTCGGGGCAATGCCGGCGGCTATGTGCTGGCGGAGCGCCAGCTCGTCGGCGACACTCGCGGCGGCGCCGGGGTGAGCGGCTGGCTGCGGTACGGCGTCGCCGATGCCCGCTATAATGCGATCACGCGCTACCTCGGTGGGGGGCTGGTGCGCTCGGGCACGTGGCGGGGGCGCGACGACGACCAGCTCGGCCTGTCGCTCGCCTGCGCCTGGTTCGGTGAGCGCCACCGCGCGCTGGTCGACACCGGCGCGCGCGAGCTGATCGTGGAGGCCGCCTACCGCTGGGTCGCGGCGCGCTGGCTCAGCCTCGAGCCCGACGCGCAATATGTGGTCGACCCGAGCGGCCGGCGCGACATCCCCGACGCGCTGGTGCTCGCGCTCCGCGTGAAGGTCGGACGCTGACGCAAAGTCGTTGCGTTCGGACGAGCGCATCCATAATGTCCGAGTAATCGTGATCTGGGTGAGCCGCGTCGGGAAACGCGCCGCCGACCAACGGGAGGATGGGATGAAGGGACGTCTGTTCGCGCTCACCGGCGCGCTGATGCTGGCGGCGCTCGCGCCGGTGCCGGGCATCGCGCAGGAGCCCGCCGCGCCGACCGCGACCGCGACGGTCCACGGCGACCGCCAGGGACCGACCTACGACAAGCGCATCTTCACCCAGTTCGCCGAGCATCTCGGCGATGGCATCTACGGCGGCCTGTTCGTCGGCAATGACCGCAAGATCCCCAACACGCGCGGCTTCCGCAACGACGTGGTCGGCGCGCTGAAGGAGCTGGGCGTGCCGGTGATCCGCTGGCCGGGCGGCTGCTTCGCCGACGAATATCACTGGCGCGAGGGGGTCGGGCCGAAGAACAAGCGCCCGGTCAAGATCAACACGCACTGGGGCGGCGTGACCGAGCCCAACAGCGTCGGCACGCACGAGTTCATGGAGCTGGTCGAGCAGGTCGGCGCTGAGCCGTATATCTCGGGCAACGTCGGCAACGGCACGCCGCAGGAGATGGCGGAGTGGGTCGAGTATATCACCTCGCCCGCCGGCACGCTCGCCGACGAGCGCGCCGAGAACGGCCACAAGGCGCCGTGGAAGCTGCCCTATTTCGGCATCGGCAACGAGCTGTGGGGCTGCGGCGGCAACATGCGCCCGGAATATGCCGCCGACGTGACGCGCCGCTACGCCACCTTCGTCAAGGCACCCGCCAACACCAAGATCCTCAAGATCGCCTCGGGCGCCAACAACGACGATTACAACTGGACCGAGGTGATGATGCGCGAGGCGCGCGGCCAGGTGGACGGCCTGTCGCTGCATTATTACACCGTGCCGGGCGGCTGGCCGCCGCGCGCCTCGGCGAGCCAGTTCGACGAGGCGGGCTGGGCCGAGACGCTCGCCGGCGCGTGGAAGATGGACACGCTGATCACCGGCCATTCCGCGGCGATGGACAAATACGATCCCGAGAAGAAGATCTTCCTCGCGGTCGACGAGTGGGGCACCTGGTACGCGCAGGATCCCGGCACGCACCCGGGCTTCCTGCGCCAGCAGAACAGCCTGCGCGACGCTCTGGTCGCGGCGATCCACCTCAACATCTTCGCCAAGCACGCCGATCGCGTGAAGATGAGCGCGATCGCGCAGATGGTGAACGTGCTCCAGGCGATGATCCTCACCGACGGCAGCAAGATGGTGCTGACGCCGACCTACCACGTCTTCCACATGTACAAGCCGTACATGGACGGCACGGTGCTGCCGATCGAGCTGAAGTCGCCGTGGTACAACAAGGACCAGTGGGTGATGCCCGCGGTCAGCGCCTCGGCGGTGCGCGACAAGGCCGGCGTGGTGCACGTCGCGCTCGCCAACGCCGACCCGAACCGCTCGATCACCGTGCAGGCCGCACTCGCCGGGCTCAACGCCAGCGGCGCGACCGGCCAGATCCTGACCGCGCCGGCGATCACCGCGATCAACACCTTCGACCAGCCCAACGCGGTCGTCCCCGCCGCCTTCACCGGCGCGCAGGTGGCGGGCGGGCAGCTCAGCGTGACGCTGCCGGCCAAGTCGGTCGTCATGCTAACGTTGCAGTGAGCGCGGCCGGCATGACGCTGCTCTCGCGCCGCCTGGTCCTGGCGGGCGGTGCGAGCCTGGCGGCGCTGCCCGCGCTGGCGCAGCGCCGGCGCGGCGCGGTGGGAGCGGGTGCGGGCACGATCGTCAACCCGCTGGTGCGCCAGCGCGCCGACGCGCAGGTGTTCCGCCACACCGACGGCTGGTATTACATGACCGGCTCGGTGCCGGAATACGACCGGCTGGTGCTGCGCCGGGCGCGCACGCTCGCGGGGCTCTCGACCGCCGCCGAGCGCGTGCTGTGGCGGCACGAGAAGAGCGGGCCAATGTCGGGCTTCCTGTGGGCGCCCGAGCTTCATCTGATCGACGGCAAGTGGATCATGTATTTCGCCGCCGGCCCCAGCGGCGGCGGCGAGGACGTGTTCCGCATCCGCACCTATGCGGTGGTGTGCGACGGCGCCGACCCGATGACGGGCGGATGGACGGTGCTGGGCCAGCTCGAGACGCCGTGGGACAGTTTCAACCTCGATTCGACCAGCTTCGTCCATCGCGGTACGCGCTATCTCGCCTGGGCGCAGCGCGAGCCGGGGATCGAGACCAACTCGAACCTGTACCTGGCACCGCTGAAGACGCCGCTGACGCTCGCGGCCAGGCCGGCGCGGCTGTCGGTACCCGAGCTCGACTGGGAGATCCGAGGCTTCAAGGTCAACGAGGCGCCCGCGCTGCTGGCGCGCAACGGCCGGCTGTTCATGACCTATTCGGCGAGCGCGACCGACGCGCGCTACTGCATGGGGATGCTCACCGCGCGCGACGACGCCGATATCATGGACCCGCGCAGCTGGACCAAGTCGCCCGCGCCGGTGCTCAAGACCTCGCGCGCGCACCGCATCTTCGGCCCTGGCCACAACAGCTTCACGGTCGACGAGCGCGGCCGCGACATGCTGGTGTTTCACGCGCGCGACTATGAGACGATCAAGGGCGATCCCTTGTTCGATCCCAACCGTCACACGCGCGTCCAGCCGATCCGCTACGCCGCGGACGGCACCCCGCTGTTCGACCCGCCGGTGGCGAACGGACCGCTGCCGCGCAGCTGACCGGGACGGCGGCGCGGGGGCGCGCCGCCGCTGGCTTCTCCACCGGACGGCCCTAGCTTCAGCCCTTTGAAGCGCGCGCTTTGTGCGCCCGCGATCCAAGCCGTCCGGCCCGCCGCCCAAGAGACGCGTTGCCGCCATCGCTTGCGGCGGTGGCGCGGCTTCCATCCCCAGCGAATCTGGATCGCCACGGGCGTGACCAGCGGCATACGCACGGGCGCGATCCGTCAGGACTGCTCCACAAATAGCTGGCGCATGTACCGCCGCCCCGAACAGCATGAAGCGACTACCTGTCCGACTAATGTCACGAAGGCAGTCGGACAGTCGCCCGGAGTTGCAGGCGTCGAAGCCCCCGATCCGCGCGCACTATTGGCACGGTGCTTGTACAGACGACGTCGGCAATCACCCTTGCTACCGTCTAAGATCAGGTATATGTCGGA
Source organism: Sphingomonas citri (assembly GCF_019429485.1). GTDB lineage: Bacteria > Pseudomonadota > Alphaproteobacteria > Sphingomonadales > Sphingomonadaceae > Sphingomonas > Sphingomonas citri. The sequence continues at coordinate 75,084 of NZ_JAHXZN010000003.1, forward strand.
GTATAAGAGGTGCAACACGCGCCCGGTGCCAGCGTGAGGGAGGGGATGATGGCGATGAAGGCCGCTTTCTTGGTTTCGGTATCGGCAGGCTCGCTGCTGCTCGCGGGCGCCGCGGCGGCGCAGGAAGCACCACTCGCGCCCGGCACCGCTGCGCAGCAATCTCAGCCCGCGCCCGGGAGATCGCCGTCGGAAGACGCGGCCGGCGCCGACGACATCGTCGTCACCGGGGTGCGCGCCTCGATCATCGGCGCGCTCAACGTCAAGCGCGACTCGGTCCAGATCGTCGACTCGATCGTGGCCGAGGACGTCGGCAAATTGCCCGACAATAACGTCGTGGAGGCGCTCCAGCGCGTCACCGGCGTGCAGGTCACCGATCGCGGCAACGCCGAGGCGGGCGCGCTGTCGATCCGCGGCCTCACCGACCCGCTCACCACCCTCAACGGCCGCATCATCTTCACGACGACAGGCCAGTCGTTCGCGCTGCAGGACATCCCCGCCAATCTTGTCAAGCGGGTCGACGTCTACAAGACCCGCGCCGCCGACCAGATCGAGACCGGCCTCGCCGGCCAGATCGACGTGTTCACGCGTCGCCCGTTCGACTTCGACGGTTTCGCGATCTCGGCGGTGGCGCGCGGGATCTACAATGAGCAGGCGGATACGTTCAATCCGAACGTCTCGGCGCTGATCAGCGACCGCTGGGAGACCGGCATCGGCGACGTCGGCGTGCTCGTCAACGCGAGCTACGCGCGCACGAAGTTCCGCACCATGTCGGTCGCCGCCGGCGCGCAGGTGCCGTTCGCCACCGAGACCCCGCCCGCCGGGTCGGGGCTGACCCCGCTCCAGCGCATCTTCCCGCTCGCGCCCGACGTGAACAGCGCGACCGGCTTCGCGCCCGCCGCACCCGGCCTAGGCGCCTGGTCGCCGGGCACGCGCGAGGGCCTGCCCTATGCGCCCGGGTCGACCATGCTCGTCAACGGCGTCGACACGCCTTACTATCTCTCGCGCGACGCGGTCTTCAGCGGCGACCTCTACGGCAAGCGCGAGCGCCCGGCGGTGAACGCGGCGCTGCAATGGTCGCCTAATTCCAGCTCGACCTACACCGCCGAGTTCTTCTGGAGCGGCTTCCGCCAGACGACCTACAACAGCCTGATGTTCTCGTTCGTCGACTGGTGGGGCAGCCTCGGCGCCAACCCCGGCTCGACGATCTCGCTCTACCCCGATACCAACATCATCAAGACGCGCAGCGTCGGCGACGTGTTCGGCTTCAACAGCGGTGACCTGACGCGCGCCACCACCGACAGCTTCGTCTACGCGCTCAACGGCAAATGGGACGTTGGCAACGGCAAGATCGTCGCCGACGCGGCCTATCAGACCAGCCGCAACGACACGACCTTCACCGCGATGCGGATCAACCGCGTCGCCAGCCGGATCGACGTCGACTTCAACGCGCGCGACGGCATCCCCTCGTACAATTTCAGCGACAACGCGCTGCTGCTCGACCCCGGCCAGTGGACCGCGGGCGAGTTCTACGACAACGCCAACCGCGACACCGGCTCGGCCTTCACCGCCACGGTCGACGCCGACCAGTCGTGGGACTCGGGATTCTTCCGCAAGATCAAGGCCGGGCTGCGCTATGACGCGCGCAAGGCGGCGAGCGAGGTGCGCACCCAGGCCGCTGACGCGAACGGCGGGCTCGGCGTCAACTTCGCCACGCTCTCGGACAGCCTGCGCTACGTCAACAAGGGCTTTTTCGACGGCGCGGCCGACGTGCCGACCTCCTGGGTCAACGCCAACGGTTACTACCTCGCGAACAACACCGACGAGATCCGCCGGCTGTACCAGACCAAATTCCCCAACATCCTCACCGCGGACCAGCTCTCGCTCACGCGCGTGTTCGACATCAGCGAGAAGACCATGTCGGCCTATGTCCAGGCCGACGCCGAGCTCTCGATCTTCGGCCGGCCGCTGAGCATCGAGGCGGGTGCCCGCTACGTCGACGTCGATACCGACTTCACCTTCGTCGACCGCTACAGCGCCGGCGCGCAGCTGCGCGGCTCGCAGACCACCAGCAAGCTGCTGCCGTCGGCGACGCTCCGCTACGACATCACGCGGACGCTCCGCGCCCGCTTCAACTACGGCAAGACGCTGCGCCGACCGGCGTTCGGCGACCTCAACCCGAACTACAATCTCACCGGTGACCTCACCAGCGTCGGCTATGGCACCGGCAGCAGCGGCAACATCAACCTGCGGCCGACCCAGTCGACCAACTACGACCTCGGACTGGAGTGGTATTTCGACCGCGACAGCGCGCTGTACGGCACGCTGTTCCGGCGCGAGATCGACGGGCTGGTGGTCGGCGCACGCTCGCGCGTCACGGTGCTCAACACCGGGCTCAATACCAGCAGCTTCGTCGTCAACCGGCCCGAGAATGCGTCGGACGGCGTGCTCAAGGGCGCCGAGCTCGGCTTCGTCTACTTCCCGCACTATCTGCCGAGCTTCCTCGACGGCCTGGGCGCGCAGGGCAGCGTGACGATCCTCGATTCGTCGCAGAACGTGCCCGAGTTCGACGAGGCCGGCGCGGTGGTGGGGCAGCTGCGCTCGTCCTTCTTCGGCGTCTCCGACCTCTCGTACAACGCGACGTTGGCCTATGATCACGGCCCGATCGGCGCGCGCCTTTCCTACGTGTGGCGCAAGGAGTTCCTGCAGCGCAACGAGGCGGCGCTGTTCGCCAACCCGATCGGCGTATGGCGCCGGCCCGACAAGAGCCTCGACTTCCAGCTCACCGCCAAGCTCACCGACGACCTCGGCCTGACCTTCGACGCCACCAACCTGACCAAGGCGAAGCAGCAGGAATATTACCGCTTCGACTCGGCCGGCAACCAGGACCAGTTCAACCTGGGCACGCTGCTGATCCCACGCACCTTCGCGATCGGCGTGCGCTACACCTTCGACTGAGCGCGCCGCCCGACGGGCGGGGGCGGCGTGCCCCGCCCACGCCCCTTCACGCCGGGAGAGAGACGATGGCGAGCAGAACGAGGCGCGCCGGGACGGCGCTCGTCGGCGTGACCGCGTTGTTGGCAGGATGCGGCGGCGCCGGCGGCAGCGGCGCGGCGGCGCTCGCGCCAGTGGCTGCTGCGCCGGCACCTGCGCCCAGCCCGACGCCGGCGCCCGCGGCCGGCTCGATCGCGTTGACCGGCGCGACCAGCCCGGTCCACGATCCCGCGATCCTAGCCGACGGCGGCCGCTATTATCTCTTCACGACGGGCAACGCCGGCAATGCCGCCGGGCTGCTCGGCCTGCGCACCTCCGACGACCTCAGAGATTGGACGCTGCGCGGCGGCTCCTATGTCGCGCTGCCCGCATGGGCCGCGAGCGCGGTACCGGGCGCGTCCGGCATGTGGGCGCCGGACATCTCCAAGGTCGGCAGCGAGTACCGGCTCTATTACTCGATCAGCACCTTCGGCAGCAATCGCTCGGCGATCGGCCTGGCCACCGCGACGGTGATCGATCCGGCGGCCCCGGCCGCGCATTGGATCGATCAGGGGCCGGTGATCCGATCGGATGTTACCGACGATTACAACGCGATCGATCCCAACGCCTTCACCGACGCGGACGGGCGATCATGGCTGGTGTTCGGCAGCTTCTGGAGCGGGATCAAGCTGATCGAGCTCGATCCCACCACCGGCAAGCGTCGGGACGGCGATCCGCTGCGCAGCCTCGCCGCGCGACCGTCACCCGGGGCGATCGAGGCGCCCTTCGTGATCCGGCACCGCGGCTTCTATTATCTGTTCGCCTCGTTCGACTTCTGCTGCCGCGGCGCGGCGAGCAGCTACAACACCGTCGTGGGCCGGTCCGCCACGCCGACCGGCCCCTATGTCGACCGCGCCGGCATCGCGATGCTCCGGGGCGGCGGCACGCCGGTGCTGGCCTCGGGGCAGGGGACGGGGGATCGCTATGTCGGCCGGGGCCACGCCGCGATCCTGCAGCGTGCCGATGGCGACGTCATCGTTTATCACGCCTATGACACGCAGCGGAACGGCACGCCGACGCTGCAGATCCAGCCGCTCGCCTGGGATGCGGAGGGCTGGCCGGTGGCGCGTTAGGGCAGCAGGCGTGACGCCTCTCGCTGTGGGCTCCTGCGTTCGCTGGCGCACGGCGCGGGCTCACACGCCGGTCCTCGCGCGGCCGGTCAGCGCAGCAGCGTGACCTTGGCGGTGACCGGGAAATGGTCGGAGGGGTAGACCCCGCCGGGTCGGTCGGTCACCACCTTGGTACCGCTCGCGCGCGCACCGTCGAGAAAGATATAGTCGATCCGCCGGTCCGCCACGCCGGTGAAATCGTGGAAGCTGAGGCCGCCGGGGCGCTTGCCCCAGGCGTCGGTCATCGCCGCGGCGAGGCGGCGGTAGGCGGCGCTGTCGGGCGTGGCGTTGAAGTCGCCGGTCAGCACCACCGGCAGCCCGCGTGCGATCGCCGGGATGCGCTCGAGCAGCAGCGCGGCGGCGCGGTCGCGCGCGCCGTCGTCCTGGTCGCGGTGCGCGAGATGCGTGTCGACCAGCAGGAAGCGACGCTGGGGATCGCTCTTCAGCGCGAACTCGCCCCAGTTGGCCATGCGCGGCAGATCGGTGCCCCAGCTCTGGCTGCCGACCACGTCGGGCGTGTCGGAGAGCCAGAAATCGCCCTGGCGCAGCAGCGTCAGCCGGTCGGTACGATAGAGGATGCCCATATGCTCATTGGCGTGGCCGCCCATGCGGTCGCGCCCGAACCAGCGATACTCGCGGAGCGCGGCGACCATGTCGTCGCCCTGGCGCTGGAGCAGCTCCTGCGTGCCGATCACGTCGGGATGAACCCGGCGCAGCATCGCCACCGCGGCGGCGCGGCGCGACGGCCAGGGCTGCGGCCCGTCGTCCGAGGCGTAGCGGACATTGTAGGTCATCACCTTGAGCGACGGCGCGCAAGCGCCGGTCAGCGCGACGAGCGCGAGCGCGGCGGCGCGGACAGGGCGAAGGCGTGTGATCATGGCAGGACTCCCTCGCCGCCGCGATGCGCGAGCGAGCCCGCGAGGGCAAGCGCTTACGGTCGATCGACCGGGCGCAGAAACGAGAACGGCCCGCCCGACGAGGCCGGGCGGGCCGATTCTGTCAGCCGTTCAAGGAGCCGATCAGCTCGACGAGGACAGGTTCACCGCGGCGTACTTGCCGCGACGATCGACCTCGATCTCGAACTGCAGCCGGTCGCCCTCGTTGAGCGTCGGCATGCCGGCGCGCTCGACGGCCGAGATATGGACGAACGCGTCGGGCTGGCCGTCGTCGCGCTGGATGAAGCCGAAGCCCTTCATGGCGTTGAAGAACTTGACCGTACCCGTGGCCTTCTCGCCGGTCAGCTGGCGCTGCGGCGCGCCGCCGCGTGCGCCACCCGGGCCGCCGCCGAAGCCGCCCTCGCGCGGGGGCGCGCGGTCGGTCACCGGCATCGGCTCGCCCTCGATCTTCAGGTCGGTCGCCGAGATGCGGCCGCCGCGATCCACCAGGGTGAAGCCGAGCGGCTGGCCCTCGGCCAGGCCCGAGAGGCCGGCCTGCTCGACCGCGGAGATGTGGACGAACACGTCCTCGCCGCCGTCATCGCGCACGACGAAGCCGAAGCCCTTCTGCGCGTTGAAGAACTTGACGACGCCCGTGCCCTCGCCGACGACCTGGGGGGGCATGCCGCGGCCGCCGCCGAAGCCGCCACCACCGCCGCCGCCGAACCCGCCGCCGCCGCCGCCGAAGCCGCGACCACCGCCGCCGCCGCCGAAGCCACCGCCGCCGAAGCCGCGGTTGCCGCCGCCACCGCCGAAGCCGCCGCGGTCCTCGTACCCGAAGCCGCCGCCGCCGAACCCGCCGCCGCCGAAGTCGTCACCGCCGCCGCCGAAACCGTCGCGCTTGTCGCGCCCACGTCCGCCGCGATTGCCGCGGCCGCCCTTGTCGTAACCCATAACCCTGTTCGTCTTCCCGGTCCGCCCGAACATTCTCAACGAGACCACGCGCAGGACGGCGAACGCGGTTCCCCGGGCGCAGATCCTATTGCGCCGCATCGCCCGTCATAGCCGAACAATCCAGCGCCGTCGAATCGTTGTGCGAGTCTTTTCTTCACCAATGCGCCAATGACTTGCCTCTCATCCCGCGCCCGCCACCGTCTGTCGCAGACGCAACCGAACGAACGCGTTGAGCCCGCGCCACCGCCCCGCTACAGCCGCGCGCATGGCTGTCCATTTTCATGAGGAAGATCTGCCCGGCGACGTGTTCGCCCCGGGCGCCGCGATCGCGGTCGACACCGAGACGATGGGGCTGATCACCCCGCGCGACCGGCTCTGCCTGGTGCAATTGTCCGACGGTAGCGGCGACGAGCATCTCGTCCGCTTCAACCCCGGCAGCGACTATGCCGCGCCGGTGCTGCGCGCCGTGCTCGCCGACCCGGCGCGGGTGAAGCTGTATCATTTCGCGCGCTTCGACATCGCCGCGATCCGCCACTACCTCGGCGTCGTGGCGGCGCCGGTCTATTGCACCAAGACCGCGTCGCGGCTGGTGCGCACCTATACCGATCGCCACGGGCTGAAGGAGCTGGTGCGCGAGCTGCTCGGCCAGGACATCTCTAAGCAGCAGCAGTCGTCCGACTGGGGCGGCCCCGAACTGAGCGAGGCGCAGCGCGACTATGCCGCCTCCGACGTGCGCTTTCTCCACCGCCTGCGGGACGAGCTCGACCGGCGGCTCGCGCGCGAGGGGCGCACCGGGCTGGCGCAGGCGTGCTTCGACTTCCTGCCCGCGCGCGCCGAGCTCGATCTCGCCGGCTGGCCCGAGGTGGACATCTTCGCGCATGTCTGAGGTGGCGATCCGCACGCGCTCGGAGCGCCAGCGCTGGGCGCAGCCCGGCGGGCGTCACGATCGCCTGATCGCCACCGCCAACCGCCTGCTGCCGCTCTCGATCGGCGTGCTCTTCGCCTTCCTGGTGATGGCACCGCTGACGATGGGGGGCGACGCCTCCTTCGTGCTCGACAAGAACAAGGTCGAGGTCGCGCGCGAGCGGCTCAAGATCCAGCGCGCGCGCTATCGCGGCACCGACGCCAAGGGCCAGCCCTTCGCGCTCACCGCGGGTTCGGCGCTGCAGAAGAGCTCGGCCGAGCCGGTCGTCAATATCCGCGACCTCGCCGCCGCGATCCGGCTGTCCGACGGTCCGGCCGAGATGACCGCGCCGACCGGCCGCTACGACATGGACAGCGAGCAGGTGAACGTCGCCGGCCCGATCAAGGTGCGCGGCCCGAACAATTACGCGCTCGACACCAACGACGCGGTGGTCGACCTCAAGACGCGCCGGCTGCGCTCCACCGCCGCGGTCACCGGCACCGTCCGGCAGGGCACGTTCAGCGGCGACAGCATGCGCGCCGACCTGGAAGCGCGCACCGTCACGCTCGACGGCAATGCGCGCTTGCGGATCGACCCGAGAAAATAGAAAGAGCGCTGGATGTTGCGCCCTCTCGCCCCGGTCGCCTGCCGAGTCCCGCTGCTGGCGCTGCTGCTCGCCGGCGGCGCGGCCGCACAGACGCGTCATAACAGCGCCGCGCCGATCGACTTCGGCGCCGACCATATCGAGCTGCAGGACCGCGCCAACCGCGCCGTGCTGGCGGGTAACGTCAAGGTGCGCCAGGCCGAGATGACGCTCGACGCGGCGCGGATGACGGTCGCCTACACCGGCCAGGTCGAGGACGGGAACCCGCAGGTGTCGCGGCTGGACGCGGCGGGCGGGGTGACGGTGACCCGGCCCGACCAGACCGCGCGCAGCACCTATGCGGTGTACGACCTCAACCGTCGCGTCATCACGATGCTGGGCGGGGTGCGGCTCACCCAGGCGGGCAACACCGTCAGCGGCGGGCGGCTAACGATCAACCTCGACACCGGGCGCGCGGTGATCGACGGCTCGGCGGTGGCGGGCGGCGGCGCCGGCACGGGCAACGTGACTCAGGCGCCGAATGGGCGCGTGACCGGGACGTTCTCGGTACCCAAGCGGAACTGAGGCCGGGGACGACCGCCTCGGGCGGCCCTTCGAGACGAGGCTTCGACGGGCTCAGCCTCTCCTCAGAGCGAGCGGTGGTGAGAACCGCTGGTCAGCGATGATGCAGATCTCGCCTCCTCCTCTACCGTTCGTGCTGAGGAGGGATCGAGCGGAGTCGAGAGCCCGTCTCGAAGCACTGGGTCGAACGCCCCCTCATCCCCGCCCGCACACCGCCCGTCACGTCCCCCCTTCAAACGGCCGCGCCGATCGGGCATGCACGTTCCCTGCCAACCGGCGCTCCGTTAGCGGACCGGTAACCCTGTTATGCGAGGCCTGACGGCGATGGACAGCGTGACCACCCAGCTCGACCGCGAGTCGCTCGACCAGGTCGCGCCGATCCACGAGGCGCCGGTGCAGAGCGGGCTCCAGGTCGTCTCGATCGCCAAGAGCTATGACAAGCGCGTGGTGCTCACCGACGTGTCGGTGTCGGTCGGGCGCGGCGAGGTGATCGGGCTGCTCGGCCCCAACGGCGCGGGCAAGACCACCTGCTTCTACTCGGTGATGGGCCTGGTGAAGCCCGACTCGGGCCGGATCATGCTCGACGGCGACGACATCACCGGCCTGCCGATGTACCGCCGCGCCATCCTCGGCCTCGGCTATCTGCCGCAGGAGACCTCGATCTTCCGCGGGCTGACGATCGAGAAGAACATCCTGACGGTGCTCGAGCTGTCCGAGCCCGACGCCGCCGCGCGCGCCGAGAAGCTGGAGACGCTGCTCGCCGATTTCGGCCTCACCCGGCTGCGCGACGCGCCCGCGATGGCGCTGTCCGGCGGCGAGCGCCGCCGCGCCGAGATCGCGCGCGCGCTCGCCGCGGACCCGTCGATCATGCTGCTCGACGAGCCGTTCGCGGGCATCGACCCGATCTCGATCGCCGACATCCGCGACCTGGTGTGCCAGCTCAAGGAGCGCGGCATCGGTGTGCTGATCACCGACCACAACGTGCGCGAGACGCTCGACATCGTCGATCGCGGCTACATCATCTACGACGGCAAGGTGCTGTTCACCGGCAGCCCCGAGGAGCTGGTGCGCGACGAGAACGTCCGCCGCCTCTATCTGGGCGAGAGCTTCACGCTGTGAGGCCGATGCGCCGCGGACCCGTCATCCCGTGAGCCTCGCCCCGCGCCTCGACCTGCGCCAGTCGCAGTCGCTGGTGATGACGCCGCAGCTGCAGCAGGCGATCAAGCTGCTGACGCTGAGCAACCTCGAGATCGAGGGCGTGATCGCCGAGGAACTCGAGCGCAACCCGCTGCTCGAGTCGAGCGCGCCCGCCGACGACAGCGTCTCCGCCGTACCCGAGACCGCCGAGGTGCCGCGCGACGAGCCCGCCGGCGCCGACGAGCTGGTGATGGCGGGCGAGGGCGCGGGCGAGTCGCTCGACGTCGACATCGCCGCCGAACGCTTCGACGACGGCCCGAGCGAGTCGGCGGCCGAGCGGATCGGCGACCTCGGTCCGGGCAATGGCAATGGCAGCGGCAGCGGCGAGGCGATCGACTTCGACTCGTTCGCCGACACCAGCGAGAGCCTCGCCGACGTGCTGCTCGCGCAGGCCGGCGCCACGTTCGACGACGTCGACCTCTTCGTCGCGCGCGCGCTGATCGACCAGATCGACGAGGCCGGCTACCTGCGCGCCGACCTGAACGACGTCGCGCGGCGGCTCGGTGTGTCGCTGGCGCGCGTCGAGGCGGTGCTCGCCGGGATCCAGAAGTTCGAGCCCACCGGCGTGGGCGCGCGCGACCTCGCCGAATGTCTCGCGATCCAGGCACGCGACGCCGACCGCTACGACCCGATGATGGCGCGGCTGCTCGACCATCTCGACCTGCTCGCGCGCGGCGAGCTGGCGCGGCTGAAGAAAATCTGCCGCGCCGACGACGAGGATATGGCGGACATGATCCGCGAGCTGCGCGGCTATGATCCCAAGCCGGGCTTCCGCTACGGCGGCGACCCGCCCGCGCCGGTGATCCCCGACCTCACCGTGACTCGCGCGCGCGGCGGCTGGGCGATCGAGCTCAACGCCGCGACGCTGCCGCGCGTGCTGGTCAACAAGAGCTATTACAGCGAGCTGGCGGGCGGCGCGCAGGATCGCGCGGGCAAGACCTGGCTCGCCGAGAAGCTCGCCAGCGCCAACTGGCTGGTGAAGGCGCTCGACCAGCGCCAGCGCACCATCATCCGCGTCGCCACCGAGATCGTGCGCCAGCAGGAAGCCTTCTTCCTCCACGGCGTCGCGCACCTTCGCCCGCTGACGCTGCGCCAGGTGGCCGACGCGATCGAGCTGCACGAGTCGACCGTCAGCCGCGTCACCAGCAACAAGTATCTCAGCTGCGCGCGCGGGCTGTTCGAGCTGAAGTATTTCTTCACCTCGGCGATCGCCGCGGCGGACGGCGGCGACGCGGTCTCGGCCGAGGCGGTGAAGAGCGCGATCCGCGCGCTGATCGCGGGCGAGGGCGACACGATACTGTCCGACGACACCTTGGTCGACCTGCTTAACGCGAAAGGCTTCGGGATCGCGCGGCGGACGGTCGCGAAATATCGCGAGGCGATGGGGATCGGCAGCTCGGTGCAGCGCCGCCGCGCCCGCGCGTTGCAGCGCGCCTGACCGATGCGACGCGCGCGAACCTCCTCGCCGCGCAAGAAAAGCTTGGATCACCTACTCGCCTGGTGGAGTATGACTCGCGGCTCGGACCAACGGGCGAGAGGCGGGGCATGAGCGACGGGGCGGCGAGCGGGGCGGGTGAGGGCTCGGCGATCGCCGCGGCGGTGCTGGCGCTGCGGGGCGCGCGCGACGACTGGCGCGCCGGCCACCCGTCCGAGGAGGCGCGCACCTTCCCGTCGCGCGCGGCGCTGGAGCGCGTGGTGGAGACGCTCGCCGCCGCGCTCTTCCCGCGCCGGCTCGGCCAGTATCGCGGCGGTGCGGGCGAGGAGGACGGCTTCGTCGCCGCCAAACTGCTCGCCGCCGCGGCCGAGCTGGAGCGCGAGATCGGCGCCGAACTGGCCTATTGGCAGGCCGAGGCGCGCAGCGGCGCGTTCGATCCCGAGCAGCCCGCGACGATCGTGCGGCTGTTCCTCGCCACGCTCGGCGAGGTGCGGCGGCTGATCGACAGCGATGTCGCCGCCGCCTTCCTCGGCGACCCCGCGGCGCGCAGCGCGGACGAGATACTGGTCTGCTACCCGGGCGCGATCGCCAGCCTGCACCACCGCATCGCGCACCCGCTCTATCAGCTCGGCGCGCCGATCGCCGCGCGGCTGATCTCCGAGATCGCCAACGAGCGCACCGGGGTCGACATCCACCCCGGCGCGACGATCGGCGCGCATTTCTTCATCGATCACGGCACCGGCGTGGTGATCGGCGAGACCGCGATCATCGGCGAGCGCGTGCGGCTGTACCAGCATGTCACGCTCGGCGCGCGCACGCCGCTGGCGGACGCGTCGGACCACCCGCGCGAGCGCTACGCGCGCCACCCGATCGTCGAGGATGACGTGGTGATCTACGCCGGCGCGACGATCCTGGGGCGCGTGACGATCGGGCGCGGCGCGATGATCGGCGGCAACGTCTGGCTGCTCGAGGATGTGCCGCCGGGGCGCATCGTGGCGCAGCCGGTGGCGCGCGTGCTCGCGCCCGCCGACGGCGAGCGCTGGCGCGATGGACTGGCGGGAGACTGAGCATGGCGTCGCGGCGACCGCTGATCGGGGTGTTGTGCTGCAACGAGGTGGCGCATCGCCCCGTGCAGGCGGTGGCGAGCCGCTTCGTCCGCCCGCTCGCCGCGGTATCGGGCGCGACCGTGCTGCTGGTGCCCGCGCTGACCGGCGCCAACGAGGCCGCCGCGCTGGCCGCGCCGCTCGACGGGCTGCTGCTGACGGGCTCGCGCTCGCATGTCGCCCCTGAACGCTACGGCGGCACGCTCGACCTGCCGCCCGAGGCGCTCGACCCGGAGCGCGACGAGGTGGCGCTGTCGCTGGCGGACGCGATGATCGCGGCGGGCAAGCCGGAGTTCGGCATCTGCCGCGGGTTGCAGGAGATCAACGTGCTGTTCGGCGGCTCGCTCTCGGCCGACTCGTGCTGCGGCCGCCACCTGCGCGGCGGCAGCTGGGCGCAGCGCGACTATGCCGAGCTGTTCACGCTGCGCCACGACGTCCAGCTCGCGCCCGAGGGGCGGCTGGCGCGCGCGACGGGCGAGCGCCAACTGACCGTCCACTCGGTCCACGAGCAGGCGATCGAGCGGCTCGGCGGCGGGTTGCGGGTCGAGGCGCGGTCGAGCGACGACGGCGTGATCGAGGCGGTCGCGGCGCCCGGCTGCGGCGCGGAGGTGCTGGCGGTGCAGTGGCATCCGGAGTGGGACGTCGACTCGAGCGCGGGAAGCCAGGCGTTCTTCGCGCTGATCGGCGCCGCGCTGCGCGGCGAGGGTGAGCGGGCGAACTGAGGCGGAGGTGGCGGGCGCGGTAGCCGCTCCCGCGCGAGAGGCGGTGGACACCGCCACCGCTACTGCCGTCACGCTGAACTCGGTTCAGAAATCACGATCGCGCGAACGAGATGGCTGTTGAACAAGCGGTGCGGTGGATCCTCAACCGAATCCAGGATGATGCGGGAGGGCGGGGCAGTCTCGAGCGATGCTTGCGCCTCGCGTGCGACGCGGCACGCGCGCGGAGCCAGAAAGCGCGTGTGGGAAAGCTCGCCGCGCTCTACGCCGACGTCATCGCGATCGGGGAGGTTGAGTGAGGAACATGTTGGCAGCGCTGCTCGGCGCGACGATGATGGTGGCGGTATCGGCGAGCGCCGCGCCGACAAACGGCAGTGCCGACGCGACGCTGCGCCAGCTCTACACCGACGAATATCGCTGGCGGCAGCAGCAGCTCGCCGCCGACGAGGACAGCCGCCGCGAGGCCCGCGCGCATCTGCCTGACGTCGGCCCCGCGGCGCAGGCGGCGCGGCTGAAGCGCTGGGAGGACACCGCGGCGCGGCTACGCGCGATCCGCCCGGCGGATCTCTCGCCCGCCGAGCAGGTCAATTATGCGGTGTATCGCCAGCAGATCGACGCACTCCTCAACGAGCAGCGCTTCCGCGACTATGAGATGCCGCTCACCGCCGACACCAGCTTCTGGGGCGACGTCGCCGCGTCGGCGCGCGACCCGCTGGCGAACGAGAAGGAGTATCGCGCCTACCTGTCGATGCTGGGCGAGCTGCCGCGCTACTTCGACCAGCAGATCGCCGAGATGCGCGCCGGCCTCCGGCGCGGCTTCACCCCGCCCCGGGTGACGCTGGCGGGGCGCGACATCGGCGTGGCGCAGGTGGTCGAGGCCAAGACGATCACGGACAATCCCTTCTACGCGCCGTTCGTCAGCCTGCCGAAGCAGATCCCAGCCGCGACCCAGGCCGAGCTGCGCCGCGCCGGCGAGGCGGCGATCCGCGACTCGGTAGTCCCCGCGCATCGTAGGCTGCTCACCTTCCTGCGCACGGAATATGTTCCCGGCGCGCGCATCACCCTCGCCGCCGCTGACCTCCCCGACGGCCGGGCCTATTACCAGTCCAAGGTGGCGAACTATACGACGCTGCCGCAGACCCCCGAGCAGGTCCATGCCATCGGTCTCGCCGAGGTCGCCAAGATCCGCGCGCGCATGCACCAAGTGATGGCGCAGGTGAAGTTCCGGGGTGACCTGCCCGCCTTTCTCACCTTCTTGCGCACCGACCCGCGCTTCTATGCGACCGCGCCGCAGCAGCTGCTCGATCGCGCGGCGTGGATCGCCAAGACCTTCGACGGCAAGGCCTCGCGCTATTTCGGCCGGCTGCCGCGCAGCCGCTTCGCGATCCGGCCGGTACCCGCCGACGTCGCGCCCTTCTACACCGCGGGGCGCGGCGGGCCGGGCGTGTACCTCGTCAACACCTATGACCTGCCCGCCCGCTCGCTCTACGCGCTGCCCGCGCTGACGCTGCACGAGAGCGCGCCGGGTCACGCCTTCCAGATGCCGCTCGCGGCGGAGAACAAGGACCTGCCGCCGTTCCGCCGCGACTCCTATCTGTCGGTCTACGGCGAGGGCTGGGCGCTCTACTGCGAGACGCTGGGCGAGGAGATGGGGATGTACGAGACTCCCTACGATCTCTTCGGCATGCTCAGCTATCAGGCGTGGCGCGCGTCGCGGCTGGTGGTCGATACCGGCATCCACGCGATGGGCTGGAGCCGCGAGCGCGCCCAAACCTATCTGCGCGACAACACCGCGCTGTCCGACCACGAGGTCACCACCGAGGTCGATCGCTACATCTCCTGGCCCGGGCAGGCGCTGAGCTATTACACCGGACAGCTCGCGATCCAGCGCGCACGCGCGCGCGCCGAGCAGAGGCTCGGCCCCAAGTTCAACGTGAAAGCCTTCCATGATGCGGTGCTGGCGCTCGGCTCCGTGCCGGTGAGCGAGATCGATCGCCGCGTCGACCAGCTGATCCGCGACGACGGTCGAGGTCCCTATGCCGACGAGGAGTAGTCAGACAGGTTGCGCTTACATATTATACTTAGTATACGATCTACCTGAGAACGGGCGAGGGGCAGTGTCGGCGATGGCGATCGGTTGGAAGGGCGTATTCCCGGCGGTGACGACCCAGGTGCGCGAGGATCTCACGCTCGACCTCGCCGACACGCAGCGCGTCGTCGACGAGCTGATCCGCGACGGCGTCACCGGGATCATCGCGCTCGGCACGGTGGGCGAGAACAACTCGCTCGATCATGACGAGAAGGTCGCGGTGCTCTCCGCCATCGTCGAGGTGGTGAAGGGGCGCGTGCCCGTGCTCACCGGCGTCTCCGAATATGACACGCGGCGCGCGGTGCGCTACGCCCAGGCCGCGGAGAAGGCCGGCGCGGACGGGCTGATGCTGCTGCCGCCGATGGTCTATGTCCCCAAGCCCGACGAGCTGGTGGCGCACTTCCGCGGCGTGGCGGAGCGCACCGCGCTGCCGATCATGCTATACAACAACCCGCCGGCCTATCGCACCGTGATCGATCGCTACGTGCTCGAGCAGCTGGTGCCGGTGAAGAATATCGTCGCGGTGAAGGAATCGGCGCCCGACACGCGCCGCTTTACCGACTTCCGCAACGATCTCGGCGACCGCTACGTGCTGTTCGCCGGGCTCGACGACGTCGCGCTGGAAGGGCTGTATCTCGGCGCGCGCGGCTGGGTCTCCGGCCTGACCAACGCTTTTCCCAAGGAGTCGGTCGAGCTGGTCGCGGCGGTCGAGCGCGGCGATCATGCCAAGGCGCTCGAGATCTATCGCTGGTTCATGCCGCTGCTCCACCTCGATGCCGAGCACGACCTGGTCCAGTCGATCAAGCTGGCCGAGCAGGTGATGGGGCGCGGCTCGGAGCGCGTGCTGCCGCCGCGCTACGTGCTCACCGGGGCGCGGCGCGCCGAGGTGATCGCGATGGTCGAGCAGGCCGCGGCGACGCGCCCGAGCCTGTCGCTGCCCGCCGCGGCCTGATAGCCTGCGCGTCATGCGCCACACCTTCTTCTGCATCGACGGCCATACCGCGGGCAACCCGGTGCGGCTCGTCGCCGGCGGCGCGCCGCTGCTGCGCGGCGCCTCCATGTCCGACCGCCGGCAGGATTTCCTCGCCCGCTACGACTGGATCCGTACCGGCCTCTGCTTCGAGCCGCGCGGGCATGACATGATGTCGGGAGGCTTCCTCTACCCGCCCACCAGAGCCGACGCCGATGTCGGCATCCTGTTCATCGAGACGAGCGGCTGCCTGCCGATGTGCGGCCACGGGACGATCGGGATCATCACTTTCGGGCTGGAGCACGGGCTGATCCAGCCGACCACGCCGGGGCGGCTCAAGGTCGAGGTGCCCGCCGGCGTGATCGACATCGCTTATTCGGTCGCGGGCGAGAAGGTGACCTCGGTGCGCATCACCAACGTGCCGAGCTATGTCGCGGCGCGCGGGGTCGAGGTGGAGGTGGCCGAGCTCGGGCGGCTTCGCGTCGACGTTTCCTATGGCGGCAATTATTACGCGATCGTCGAGCCGCAGGGGGGCTATGCGGGGCTCGACGCGATGGGCGCGGACCGGCTGATCGCGGCCTCGCGCCTGGTACGCGCCGCGGTGCGTGAGAAGGTCGAGCCGGTCCACCCGCTCGACCCGACGATCCGCGGTGTGAGCCACGTGCTCTGGGCGGAACGCCCCCGCGCGAACGATGCCGACGGGCGCAACGCGGTGTTCTACGGTGACAAGGCGATCGACCGCTCGCCCTGCGGTACCGGCACCTCGGCGCGGCTCGCGCATCTCGCCGACCGCGGCGACCTTCGTGTCGGCGACCGCTTCGTCCACGAGAGCTATATCGGCAGCCGCTTCATCGGACGGGTCGAGGAAGCGACGACGCTGGGCGGCGTGCCCGCGATCGTCCCCTCGATCGAGGGATCGGCCGTGGCAACCGGCTTCAACACAATCTGGATCGATCGCGCCGACCCGTTTTGGGCCGGGTTCCAGGTGGCGTGAGGGTAGCGCCGGCGTCACCTGAAGGCGATCACGCTTGTGCCGGCTCACGGGCGCTCAGCATAGTCATGACGGCGCTAACTTATGTGAGATAAAGCGCACATTAACTATCGTCGCCTAGACGATTGGCATGACGCGCCGTCTCCCGGTCCCGCTGCTGCTCCACGCCGCGCTCTTCGCGGCGGTGCTGCTGGTGCTGGCACTGCGGCCGCCGGCCGAGGGGACGCTGCTGCTGGTGCCGATCGCCACCGCCCCGGGCGTGCTCGCCTCGGCCGCGCTCGCCGCCGACGCGCGGCTGGTCGGGCGCGGGCCGGGACGAAGCCTGGTGGTGCGCGGCACGCGCGACCGGATCAAGGCGCGGCTGCGCCTCGGCGACGCGCTGCTGCTCGCCGCGCCCTCGCCGCTTTGCGGCGACGATCTCGAGGTGAGGACATGACCGTGATCGGCTGGCGCGCGCTCGACACGCTGACGCTCGAGCAGATGCGTCTTCTCGGCATGCGGCTGATCGCCGCGCTTGGCTGGGTCGCGCTCGCCGCCGTGGCGGTGATCCAGCTGGCGCTCACCGGCGTCGTCGATCCCTTCGTGCTCGGCGCGGGGATCGCGCTCACCGCGGCGCCGACCTGGCTCGCGTTCAAGGGTCGCACCGACGCCCAGGCGCGAACCGTCGCGGGGACGCTCGCCGCCACCGCCCCCGCGCTGCTGGTCTATGTGCTCGAGGGTCATCCCTGGCAGATGGACGGGCATATGTTCTTCTTCGTCGCGCTCGCCGCCTTGGTGGTGCTGTGCGACTGGCGGCCGATCGTCTTCGCCGCGGGGCTGATCGCGCTCCATCACCTGCTGCTCGAATGGTTCGCGCCGACCTGGGTATTCGCGGGCGAAGGGCGGCTCGGCCGCGTGCTGGTCCACGCGTTGGCGGTGGTGATGCAGGCAGGGGTGCTGTGGCTGGTGACGGGTGCGCTCGAGCGGCTGCTCGAACGCCAGCGGCTCTCGCTCGAGCACAGCCGCGTGTTGGTCGCGGAGGCCGACGAGGCGCGCTCCGCCGCCGAGCAGGCGCGCGCCACCGCGACCGAGGCGCTGCGCCAGACGCGCGCCGCCGAGGACGCCGCCGCGGCCGAGCGCGCGCGGCTGCGCGGCGTCGAGCAGGACGCGGCGTCGCGGCGGCGAGACGAGCTACTCGCCGTCGCCGAGGCGTTCGAGGGCTCGGTGGCGCAGGTGGTGCGTGCGATCGGCAGCGCGGCGGGCCAGCTCGAGCGCTCCTCGATCGCGCTCGACGATCTCGCCGCGGGGGCCGGAGTGCAGGCCGCGGCGGTGGCGAGCGAGGCGGTCGAGGCGACCGCGCAGATCCGCCACGTCGCCGACTCAATCCGCGATCTCGGCGGCTCGATCCGTGCCATCGCCGACTCGGCCGATCAGCAGAGCGCGCTCACCGCGGTGGCGCAGGCGGCGGCCGGCAGCGGCGTCGGCCGGATCGGCGAGCTCGAGGAGCACGGCCAGCGCATCGGCCAGCTCGTCGGCGATATCCGCGACATCGCCGAGAAGACCAACCTGCTCGCGCTCAACGCCACGATCGAGGCGGCGCGCGCGGGCGAGGCGGGGCGCGGCTTCGCCGTGGTCGCGGGCGAGGTGCGCTCGCTCGCCGCCGACTCGACGCGCGCGAGCGATCGTATCAGCGCCCTTCTCGGCGCGATCTTCGCGGGCGTGGGCGATGCCGCCGCGGCGCTGACCCGCGCCGATATGGCGGTGGCGCAGGTGTCGAGCGCGGCGGGCGGGATCGCGGCCTCGGTGTCGGACCAGCGCCAGCTCGCTGCCGGGATCGAGGCGGGCGCGACTCGCACCGCGAGCGGCGCAGAGCTGATCGAGCGGCGTATCGACGAGGTCGCCGCCGCGGTGCGCTCCACCGCGTCGCTGTCGCAGACGGTGCGCGGCAGCGCGGGCGAGCTCGCCGCCAGCGCGCGCGCGCTCGACGGCGCGACCGAGCGCTTCGTCGGCTTCCTCAAGGGCGAGACGCCGCGCCGCGCCGCGTGACTCAGCCCTCGTCGATCCCCCAGTTGAGCCCGCGCGAGATCGCCGGATCCGCCACGGCGGTGAGCGCATAGGCGACCAGCTGCTTGCCACGCTGCCACCAGCCGGTCGCGGCGCGATAGGCCTCGGGCGTCACCTCGTTGGACTGCGCGATCTCGCCCTCGACATAGGCGCGCGCGTGCGCCGCGAAGGCCGGATCGTCGATCCGCAGCATCAGCTCGAGGTTGATGAACAGGCTGCGCATGTCGAGGTTGGCGCTGCCGATCCAGGTGGCGTCATCGACCACGTACAATTTGGTGTGCAGCTTGGTGGCGGCATATTCGAACACGCGCACCCCGCGGCGCAGCAGCCCCGCATAGGTGAAGCGCGCCGCCGCGATTGTCACGTTGTTGTCCGACTTGGACGCGGTGACGACCCGCACCGCCGCGGCGCGGCGGCCGGCGCGATCGAGCGCGCGCAGCAGCGTCGGGCTCGGCGTGAAATAGCCCGCGATCACGTCGATGCGGGTCGCGCGCCGCATGTCGTCGCGGATCGCGCGCGCCCAGGGCGACAGCTCGCGCGTCGGGCCGCCGATCAGCCAGCGCAGCCTGCCGTCGTTCTCGCTCCACCGCGCCAGCGCGCGGTTGAGCCGGCGCACCCGGCTGCGCCCGTGGATACCCTGTTCCAGCGCGTCGAAATAGCCCGCCATCCGCGCCGCGGCGGGGCCCTCCAACAGCAGGCCGAGATCGCGCCACGCCTGCTCGCGCGGCGTGCCGAAGTAATCGTCCTCGATGTTGAAGCCGCCGATGATGATCCGCGCGTCATCGGTCTCGGCGTCGGCGAGCGCGAGCTTCTGGTGGTTGCGCAGCAGATAGCGTCGTCCCAGCCGCGGTGAGAAACGGCACACCGACACGCCGGCGCGCTCCAGCGGCGCGAAGAAGTCGGGGTCGGCGTCGTCGCTGCCGAACCCGTCGACGATCAGCGCGACGCGCACCCCGCGCCCCGCCGCAGCGGTGAGCGCGGCGTTGACGCGGCGCCCCGACTCATCGTCGGCGTAGATGTAGTAGAGCACACGCAGCGAGCGGCGCGCGCCGTCGATCAGCGCGATCAGTCCCTCCAGCCGGCGCGGGCCGGTGTCGAGCAGCGTCAGGCGGTTGCCCTCCACGGTGAACGTCGGCTGGGCGGGAGCGTCTTCCATCGCCCTCAGATGGCGGGTCGCGCCGCGGCGGGCAAGCGCACCGCTGCCCCGGCGTGGGGCGCGGCTTCCTTGACGGCTGGCCGGTGCTCGACTAGATGGCCACCCTTCCCTGAAGTTTACGACAAGAGGATACGCGATGGCGCGCGTCACCGTCGAGGATTGCGTCGACAAGATCCCGAACCGCTTCGATCTCGTCCTGCTCGCCGCCCAGCGCGCGCGGCAGGTGTCGGGCGGCGCCGAGCTGACGATCGACCGCGATCGCGACAAGAACCCGGTGGTCGCGCTGCGCGAGATCGCCGAGGAGACGGTCAAGCCCGACGAGCTCCACGAGTCGGTGGTGCAGAGCCTCCAGCGCGTCCAGATCGACGACGAGGAAGAGGCCGACGCGATCGGCAGCCTCGCCGCCTCGGCCGAGGCGCTGCGCCTCACCGCGGTCGCCCCGCCGCGCAACCAGAATCTCGGCGCCGACTACGACGGCTGAGGCGTTCGAGCGTGTTCCTCGTGCGCCTGCGCGGACAGGGGCGCGGGGAGATGGGGGCTGCGCTCCCGTGGCCTTGGGCGCCCGCGTGCGCCGGATCGCGGGATGACGTGGTCATGTAAGCCGCTGAGTGGTGCCGACGGCTGAACGTCACGTCACCTTCGTTCCGGCGTCATCCTGAACTCGTTTCAGGATCTACCGCCCCGCACGAACCGCCACCGCTGAGAACGCGGGACCGTGGATCCTGAAACAAGTTTAGGATGACGCTAGCAGACGGGGAAAGCGCCCCGCCTCACCCCATCAGCGTCACGCTCATCGTGATGCGCTTCTCGCCGCCGGGCGCCACCTCGAAGACGCCGGGCTTGTCGCGATACTCGCCGGTATAGCCCTCGGGGTCGGCGATGCCGTGCCACGGCTCGACGCACACGAAGGCCGCCCCCGGCTTGGTCCAGATCCCCAGCTTGGGCGTGTCGGGGAAAGCGATCTCGAGCTGCGGGCCTGCCTCGGCGCCGTAGCGGACCGACTGCGACACCACCTCGTCCCACACCAGCGCGTCATGCGCGAACAGCGCGTCGTCGAGCCGCAGCACGCGCCCATCGAGCGGGGAGGCGACAGTCTCCGCCGCGATCGTGCCATCGGCGGCGATGCTGCGCAGCCGCGCCGGCTCGTCCTTGGCGAAGACGATGCGGTGGTCGCCGCGCGCCTGGCCATAGGGGAGCGGCCAGGCGAAGGCGGGATGGAAGCCGAAGCTCGCCGGCAGCGGCACGTCCGCGGGGTTGGCGACGGTCGCCTCGATCGCCAGCGTCGCGCCCTCGAGCGTATAGGCCAGCTCGAGCCGGAAGGCGAAGGGATAGCGCGCGCGCGTCGTGGCATCGTCGGTCAGCGCGAACACCGCGCGGGTCGGCGTCGCCTCGATGACGGCGAAGTCGCTGCGCCGGGCGAAGCCGTGCTTGCGCATCGGATAGTCGACGCCGTCGACGCGGATCGTCTCGCCCGAGGGCGCGCCTACCACCGGGAAGAGGATCGGGGCACGCCCGTTCCAGAAGCGCGGGTCGGCGTCGGTCATCAGCTCGCGCCCATCGCCGTCGGTCAGCGAAGAGAGCTGCGCGCCGTGCGGGTCGATCGCCGCGCCCAGCACCCCGTTCGAGAGTCGGATCCACTCAGCCACGCAAGCTCGCTCCCAATTTGCCCGCCGCGGCGACCACCTTGTCGGCGACCACCTTGAGCTCGGCGTCGGTGAAACTCTTCTCGCCCGGCTGGAGCACCACCTCCAGCGCGACCGACTTCTGCCCCTCGGGCACGCCCGTGCCGGTGAACACGTCGAACACGCGCGCGCGCACGATCGCGGCCTTGTCGGCACCCTTGGCCGCGCGCGTCAGCGCCTCGGCGGTGAGCGCGGTGGGGGCGAGGAAGGCAAAGTCGCGCCGCACCGGCTGGAGCGCGGGCGGCGCATAGGCCGCGCGCATGAAGCCGGTGCCGCGCTTGGCCGGCAGTGAGTCGAGGTACAGCTCGACCGCGGCGACCGAGCCGGACAGGTCGAAGGCGCGCAGCACCGCGGGATGGACCGCGCCGAACGATGCCAGCACCGTCTTGGGGCCGAGCCGCAGCGTCCCCGAGCGACCGGGGTGGAAGGCGCCGCCCGCCTCGCCCATCACCTGGAGATTGTCGACCGGCGCCCCCGCCGCGGCGAGCAGCGCCAGCGCCTCCGCCTTGGCGTCATAGGCGTCGAAGCCGGCGGCCTTGCCCTCACGCCAGCCGCGCGCGCGGCGGTCGCCCGCGAGCACGAGTCCAAGCGTCGCGCGCTCGTGCGGCGCGCCGTCCTTCGCCAGATAGCGCCGGCCCAGCTCGAACAGCCGCACGCTCTCCGCGACCTGGCGCAGGTTGCGCTCGGCGGCGGCGAGCAGCCCGGGGAGCAGCGAGGGCCGCATCACCTTGAGCTCCTCGCTGATCGGATTGGCGAGCGTCCAGTCGCCGCCGCCGAACGCCGCGGCGTGGCGCTCCGCGACGAAGCTCCACGTCACCGCCTCGTCGAGCCCGCGCGCCGCGGCGGCGCGGCGGAGGCGGCGCTCGACCTTCTGCTCGGGCGTGGCGGTCGGGCGCGCGACACCGGACAGGCGCGGTAGCGCCACCCCCTCGACGCGGTCGAGCCCCTCGATCCGAATGACCTCCTCGACGAGGTCGGCGGTGCCGTCGACGTCGGGGCGCCAGGTCGGCGGGGTGACCTGCCACTCGGGCGAGACGGTGAAGCCGAGCGACTCGAGGATGGCGCGCTGGCGATCGGCGGGCACGTCGAGGCCGCCGAGGGTGGCGGCGCGTGCCGGGTCGTAGGCATAGCTCGGCATCGCCACCGGCGGCGACCCCACGCGTGTGACGTTGCTGGCGGTGCCGCCGCAATATTCCCGGACGAGGAAGGTGGCAATCGCGAGCCCGTCGTCGAGGAACGCCGGGTCGACGCCGCGCTCGAAGCGCTGGCGCGCGTCGCTGGTCAGCGCCAGCTTCTGGCCGGTGCGCGCGATCGCGTCGGGCGCGAAATAGGCGCACTCGATGATCACGTCGGTGGTCGCCGCCGAGACGCCGGAGTGCGCGCCGCCCATGATGCCGCCGATGTCGTGCACCGCGACATCGTCGGCGATCACGGTCATGCCCGCGGCGAGCGTGTACGTCCGGCCGTTGAGCGCCACCACGCTCTCGCCCTCGCGCGCCTGGCGCGCGACGAGGCCGCCGGTGAGGTGCGCGCGGTCGTAGACGTGCAGCGGGCGGCCGAGGTCGACGGTGAGATAGTTGGTGATGTCGACCAGCGCCGAGATCGGCTTCTGCCCGATCGCGCGGAGGCGTCGCCGCATCCACTCGGGCGACTCGCCGTTGGTGAGACCCGCAACCGCCTGCGCATAGAAGGCGGGGCAGCCCGCTTCATCCTCGATCCGCACGTCCGGGCCGGGGCCCTCGCCCGGCACGTCGGGTACGGTCAGCGGCACGAGCGTGCCGAGCCCCGCCGCGGCGAGGTCGCGCGCGATGCCGCGCACGCCCATGCAATCCGGGCGGTTGGGCGTGATCGACACGTCGATCACCGCGTCGTCGAGCCCGGCATAGTCGGCGAAGGCGGTGCCCACTGGCGCATCCGAGGCCAGCTCGATGATGCCGTCATGGTCGTCGCCCAGCTCGAGCTCGCGCGACGAGCACATCATGCCGTTCGACTCGACGCCGCGGATCGCGGCGACGCGCAGCACCATGCCGTTGGCGGGGACGGTCGCGCCCGCGGTGCCGAACACGCCGACCAGCCCCGCACGCGCGTTGGGCGCGCCGCACACCACCTGGAGCGGCGCGCCGCCGTTGACTTCGGGGCCAGCCTCGACCGTGAGCACCTGGAGCTTGTCCGCCTGCGGGTGCGGCGCGGCGGTGAGGACGCGCGCGACGCGGAAGCCGCCGAGCCGCGCGGCGGGGTTCTCGACCCCCTCCACCTCGAGCCCGACGCGGGTGAGCGCGGCGAGGATCGAGTCGAGCGGCTCGCTCGTGTCGAGATGGTCCTTGAGCCAGGAGAGCGTGAATTTCATCGGTTAGTCCGGAGCTGAAGGAAGGTCAGGCGGGGCTGCCGACGCCGCCCGACAGCGTCGGGACGTCGAGCGCGGCGAAGCCGTAGTGGTGCAGCCAGCGCGAGTCGGCCTCGAACATCGGGCGCAGGTCGTCGATGCCGTATTTGAGCATCGCCAGACGGTCGATCCCGCAGCCGAAGGCGAAGCCCTGCCACTCGTCGGGGTCGAGCCCGCAATTGGCGATCACGCGCGGGTGGACCATGCCGCTGCCGAGCACCTCCATCCAGCCCTGATCGCCGCCGACGACGCGCTTGCCCTTCTCGACCGAGAAGCCGACGTCGACCTCGGCGGAGGGCTCGGTGAAGGGAAAATAGCTCGGGCGCAGCCGCAGCACGACGTCGTCGCGCTCGAAGAAGGCCTTGAGGAAGGTCTCGAGCGTCCATTTGAGATGACCGAGCGTGATGCCCTTGTCGATCACCAGTCCCTCGACCTGGTGGAACATCGGCGTGTGGGTCGCGTCCCAGTCGGAGCGATAGACGCGGCCGGGCGCGATGATGCGGATCGGCGCGCCCGCGCCGTTCTGGCGGCGCGCGACCTCGACCATGGTGCGGATCTGCACCGGCGAGGTATGCGTGCGCAGCACCAAGGGCGCGGTCTCGGCGCCCTCGGCTTGCGCGACGTAGAATGTGTCCTGCATCGCGCGCGCCGGGTGGGTGTCCGGGATGTTGAGCGCGCCGAAATTGTGCCAGTCGTCCTCGATCTCGGGCCCGGTGGCGACCGCGAAGCCGAGGTCGGCGAAGATCTCGGCCAGCTCGTCCATCACCTGGCTCACCGGGTGGACCGTGCCGCCCGCGGGCAGGTCGACCGGGAGCGTCATGTCGAGCGCCTCGCTGGCGAGCTGCGCGTCGAGCGCGACCTGCTCCAGCACCGCCTTGCGTGCGGCGATCGCGGCGGTGACTGTCTCGCGGAGCTGGTGGATCGCGGGGCCGCGCGCCTGGCGCTCCTCGGGCGACAGCGCGCCCAGCGTCTTGAGCAGAGCGGTAACGCGCCCCTGCTTACCGAGCGCCTCGACCCGCACCGCCTCGAGCGCGTCGAGCCCCGCGGCCGCGGCGATCGCGGCGAGCAGGTGGGTCTGGAGCTCGTCGGTATCGGTCATTGCTCACCTTCGTCATTCTCGCCGCCGCGGCCCTTCCGCCGCGCCACGGGGGCGAAGCCGAGGCCGATGGCGAGGTCGAGCCACGCCGGGTTCGCCTCCTCGATCAGCCGCAACTTCCAGTCACGCTTCCACTTCTTCAGCTGCTTCTCGCGCGCGATCGCAGCCTCCATCGTGTCGGCCGTCTCGTACCAGACCAGCCGCACCGCTCCGTAGCGGCTGGCGAACCCCGGGATCAATCCTCCGCGATGCTGCGCCAGTCGCGCTGGCAGGTTGGAGGTGACCCCGATGTACAGCGTACCGTGCCGCCGGCTCGCGAGGATGTAGACGCACGGCTGTTTCGCCATGGGCGGCGGTTCGGCAGGTTGAGGTACCTAGGCGATATAGGCGGTCTCGCTGGCGAACGGCGTCAACGTCGTGCCACGCTTCCTGGACGCGCCGCTCTTGCCTCGTCCGTCATCCCCGCGGAGGCGGGGACCCATTCGCGCGGGTCCGCGTGAGAGGTCGAACGTCAGCGTGTATGGATCCCCGCCTTCGCGGGGATGCTTGTGAGGACGTGGGTGACGACGTGAGCGGGGTGCGCGTCAGTCGTATGACGGCCCTTGCCCCTCAACAAACGAGAAAGGGGCGCCGGTGTCGCCACCAGCGCCCCCATATCATCGCGGAGGAAGCCTCACGCCGCCTGCGGCAGCGCGGCCTTCGCCTGGGCAATGATCGCGGTGAAGGCGGCGCCCTCGTTCATCGCGATGTCGGCCAGCACCTTCCGGTCCAGCTCGACGCCGGCGAGCTTCAGCCCGTGCATGAACTGGCTGTAGGTCAGGCCCTCGGCGCGGACGCCGGCGTTGATGCGCTGGATCCACAGGCCGCGGAAGGTCCGCTTCTTCACCTTGCGATCGCGATAGGCATACTGGCCGGCCTTCTCGACCGCCTGCCGCGCGACGCGGATGGTGTTCTTGCGACGGCCGCGATAGCCCTTCGCCTGCTCGAGGATGTTCTTGTGCTTGGCGCGAGTGGTGACGCCCCGCTTGACGCGTGCCATATGCTATTCCTCCTCGTCGCTCAGTTCAGGCCGTACGGCGCCCAGGCCTTCACCGTCGCGGTGTCGGCCTTCGACAGCACCGTGGTGCCGCGGTTCTGGCGGATGTACTTGGCGTTGTGGCTGATGAGGCGGTGGCGCTTGCCGGCGACGCCGTGCTTGATCTTGCCGGTGGCGGTGAGCTTGAAGCGCTTCTTCACGCCGCTCTTGGTCTTGAGCTTGGGCATTTTCGTCCTTTCTGCTGGAGCGTTCGGCTGAAACGGCCGCGGCAGCCCTGGATGGCCGGGCCGTTCGTCACCGCCGATCGCTCGGAGAAGCGGGCGCCTTAGCCGCGCTCCCCGCGAAAAGCAACCGCCCGCATCTGGCACGGTGGCGCGCGCGGCACCGGGAACCGCGTCGCCGCGTCGCGCGATTGGACCGCCATGGCAACGATCCCGCCCGACACGGTCGCCGCGCCCGCTCCGTCCGCGGCGTCGACCGGCGCGGCGGGTGCGTCACCGCCGCCCGCGCCGCCGGGAGGCGCTGGTCCGTCGTCCGGCCGCGGCTGGCGGATCGCGCGCAACGTCGTGCTGGGGCTGCTCGCCCTCATCGCCGCGATCTGGCTGGTGCTGTTCGTCACCAAGGGCCGCTTCCTCAAGCGACCGTTCGAGAGCGTCGTCGGCAAGCTGACCCATCGCCAGGTGACGGTGGGTGGCGACTTCCAGCTCTATTTCGCCCCGCTCAAGATCAAGTTCTACGCCGAACGACTCGCCATCGCCAATCCCACCTGGGCGACGCGGCCGAACCTCTTCGCCGCGGAGCGGATCGATTCGCGGATCGCGCCACTGTCGCTGCTGTTCGGCAAGCGCCGGCTCTACTGGCTCGAGCTCACCAACGGTGCGGCCGACCTCGAGTGGGATCCTGCGCACACGCGTAACACCTGGACCTTCAGCGAGGACAAAGGATCGGGCAAGCCGCTCGACCTTCCACGGATCGACCGCGCCACCGTCACGGGAACGCAGGTGCGCTACCGCGACCCTCGGATGAAGCTGCTCGCCGATCTGACGCTCGACACGATCCGCTCGACCGACGCGCGGATCGGCCAGGCGGTGGGGCTGAGCGGCAGCGGCCAGCTGCGCGACACGCCCTTCACGCTGGCGGCGCGGCTGCTCTCGCCCGACGCGAC
Source organism: Sphingomonas citri (assembly GCF_019429485.1). Lineage (GTDB taxonomy): Bacteria > Pseudomonadota > Alphaproteobacteria > Sphingomonadales > Sphingomonadaceae > Sphingomonas > Sphingomonas citri. The sequence goes on from NZ_JAHXZN010000003.1 coordinate 102,186, forward strand.
CGTGGCGCGCGGCCGCAACGAGCTGGTCGCGCGCGCCAGGGCGGCGGGCAACACGGTCGACGTCGCCGGCACGCTGCCGAGCCTCGCCGAGTTCGAGAACGTGCCGCTGGCGGTGCGCGCCGCCGGGCGCAACCTGTCGACCCTGCTCGACGTGATCGGCGTGGTGATCCCCAACACGCGCACCTACCGGCTCCGCGCACAGCTGGTGCAGAGCGGCAACGAATACCGCTTCACGCGCATGAGCGGCACGTTCGGCGACAGCGACGTCGCGGGGCGGCTGACCATCACCAACGGTGCGCGGCTCCACCTCGACTCGGAGCTGACGACGCGCCGGCTCGACATCGTCGATGCCGCGCCCTTCATCGGCTACAACCCCGACATCGTCGCGGAGAAGGGCGCCGTCGCCGCCGCCGCCGCGACCGGCGCGGCGCCGGCGCGGATCCTCCCCGACGCCGCGCTGCCGGTGGCGACGATGCAGCGATTCGACGCCGACCTGAAGTGGCACGTCGGCGTGGTGCGCTCGCGCCGCGTGCCGATCTCCGACATCGACATGGTGCTCGATCTCGAGCGCGGCCGGCTGGCGCTGTCGCCGCTCACCTTCGCCATGGCGCGCGGCAACGTCGCCGCCGACGCGATCTTCGACACGCGCGAGCGGCCGAGCGCGGTCAGCTACGACATCCGCCTCGCGCCGACGCCGATGGGGCGGCTGCTCGCCGGCTATGGCGTCGCCGAGTCGGGTACGTCCGGGACGATCCGCGGCCGCATCCAGCTCGCGGGCCGCGGCGACACGATCCACGACTCGCTCGCCAGCGCGCGCGGCCGGATCGCCTTCGTGATGCCCGCGGGCACGATGTGGACGCGCAACGTCGAGCTGGCCGAGATCGACCTCGGCACCTTCGTCCAGAAGATGTTTCAGCAGGAGCTCAAGGAGCCGGTGCAGATCAACTGTGGGCTGATCGCCTTCACCGTCCGCGACGGCGTGGCGGCGACCGACCCGATCCTGATCGATACCAAGAACAACGTGATCCTGGCGCGCGGCGGGTTCAGCTTCAAGACCGAGGCGCTGGACCTCGCCTTCCGCGCTGACTCCAAGAAGTTCAGCCTCTTCTCGGGCCAGTCGCCGGTCGGGCTCGGCGGCTATTTCGCACAGCCGCAGCTCAACGTGATCTCGCCGCAGCTGGTGGCGCGCGCCGGCGCCGGGCTAGGCCTGGCGGTGGTTGCGACGCCCGTCGCGGCGCTGCTCGCGTTCGTCGACCCGGGAGACGCCAAGGCGGCGCAGTGCGGCCCGATACTCGCGGGGAAGACCGCGGCGGCGCAGCGCGACGAGAAGGGCGAGCCGCGCACCGACGTGGGTAACGGCACGACCAGCAAGGCGCCGGCGCCCAAGCGGAAGAATTTCCTGGGGATCTTCTAGGTCGCACTCACCGCCACGATCCCTCGGGAAGATCGACGTCGCGCTCGGCGGCGTCGAGCGCGGCGACCAGCCCGGCACGGTCGAGCGGGACGCAATAGGCCGGCTTGGCACGCTCGAACCGCCACCCCTCGGCCAGCGGTCCCGCATCGACCGCGGCATAGCCGAGCGAGCCGTGCAGCGCCGCCACCTCCCCGCAGGCGCCTTCGTCGTCGCCCGCGATCGGCAGAGCGCGACGCGCCCCGCCCGGCAGCACCGGCGGCGCGCGCAGCTCGCGCGCGAGGATGGCGTTGAACGCCTTCACCACGGTCGCCGCGGGGAAGTGGCGCGCCACCATCTCGCTGGTCGTGGTCGAGCGCGAGTCGAGCGCCGCGATCCGGCCGTCGCGGTCGGGGTAGTAATTGTTGGCGTCGGCGACGACCCGCCCCGCCAGCAGCCCGGGCGCGAGCGTGAACACCGCGGTGAACGGGACCGCGAGCACCACCAGCTCGCTCAGCCCGGGCACGTCCTCGGCACGTGCGGCAGCGCAGCCGATCGTCGCGGCGAGGTCGTAGATCGTCTCGGGCTCGCGCGAGTTGGCGAGCGTCACCTCGTGCCCCGCCACGACCGCTCGGCGCGCCAGCGCCTGGCCGACCTGGCCCGCCCCGATGATCCCGACCCGCATCACTCACCCCGCACTGACCTCGGTGCTTTATAGTGGCGTGACGGGGCGACGGCGGTCGGCGCGAGCGGAAGTGTCGCCTCGTCACGCCGAGGCGGGCGGGGGCCCGGTGCTGGGATCCTCCGGCACGGCGAGCGGCCGCACCCGCACCAGCAGCACGCCGCCGAGCAGCGCGAGCGTGCCGAGCGCGGCGCAGAAGAGGACGACGCCCGGCCAGCCGTGACGTGTCCAGGCGATGCCGCCCGCCGATCCGAGCACGCTCGACCCGAGATAGTAGAAGCACAGGTACCAGGCCGCCGCCTGGCCGCGTGCGGCGCCGCCGCGGCGGCCGACCCAGGCGCTCGCGATCGAATGGGCGCCGAAGAAGCCGATCGTGAGCACCGCGATGCCGAGGATCACCAGCCACAAGGGTCTCGTCGCGGTGAGCGCCACGCCCGCGATCAGCAGCACGACGGGCACCCAGAAGACGCGGCGACGCCCGAGCCGGCCCGCCAGGCCGCCGAACAGCCGCGAGCTGACCGAGCCGAGCACGTAGAGCAGGAACACCGCCCCGATCGTCGCCTGCCCCAGGCCGTACGGCGGCGCGAGCAGGTGGAAGCCGGCGTAATTGTAGATCGTCACGAACGCGCCCATCAGCAGGAAGCTCTCGACGTAGAGCAGCCTCAGTCCGGGATCGCGGAACAGGGCGGCGGCGCCGCGCGGCAGCGCCAGCCAGCCGGCGTCGCTCGGCGCGAATCGGCGCGACGGGGGCGCGAGCCGGCGGAACGCCTCGGCCAGCGCGAACCCGATCAGGCCGACGCTCGCCAGCGCCCAGCGCCAGTCCGCCGCCGCGGCGACGAGGCTGGCGACCAGCCGTCCGCCCATGCCGCCGAGCGCGCTGCCGGCGATGTAGAGCCCCATCGCCGCGCCGATCGAAGCCGAGTCGACCTCCTCGGCGACATAGGCCATCGCCACCGCCGGCACGCCCGCGAGCGCCAGCCCGGCGAGCAGCCGCAGCGCGAGCAGCCCGTACCAGCCGGGCACCACCGCCGCGGCCACCGTCATCAGCGCCGCTGTGATCATCGCCGCCACCATCAGCGGGCGGCGCCCGACCCGGTCCGACACCGCGCCGGCGACGAGGATGCCGAGCGCGAGCGGTCCCGTCGCCAGCGACACCGCCAGCGACGCCGCCTCCGCGCTCAGCCGGAAGTGTGCCGCCAGCAGCGGCAGCAGCGGCTGCACCGCGTACAGCGTGGAGAAGGTGGCGAAGCCGGCGAACAGCATCGCCAGCGTGAGGCGGCGATAGGCCGGCGAACCTGCCGCCAGTGCGGGCGGCACGGCGCTCAGCCCGTGCCCTGCGCGCGCGCCCCGGCAATCATGCGCCGCGCGATCTCGCGCACGCCCTCATCGTCCTTGCTATCGTCCTTCGCCGGATCACCCAGGTGTGACAGGCTGGCCTCAAGGAAGTCGAGCAGCCCGGGATCGCGCGACTCGACATACTCGATGAGCTTGAACAGCAGATGCTCGGCGGCGATCTCGCGCTGGCGCGTCCGGATCATGTCGTCTCTCATGGAGTGCTCCCTTCGAGCTTCTCTAACCCTTGGGGGTGGCGGCAGCTCCCCGACGAGGCAGTACCTTCGGCGAACGCTCGCTCCGATCACGACCTATCCACTGCGTAGGCGTTCGCGGGACGAACAAGATGCTGTTTACGCTTCATTTTGCCGAAATCGCGCGGCACCATTCGCCCGCTGGAGCGAGCGGCGGAGGCGCGTCCCTTTTCGGGAAGGCGGCGCGCGCTTGGTCGCTTGTCGGTCCGTGGCAATCCCGCATGCTCACCGGGCTTGTCAGCTAACCTACGGTGACGACGCGAAGAACGAGAGACCGACCACAACCACCGCATCGAACGCGGGGCGACCGGCACGACCGGTCGGATGACAGGAGAGAGCTATGGTCAGCGTGCTGCACGGCTCGGCCGTCGTTGCCATGATGGGGCAGGGCCAGGGCGAGGCCCGGCCCGCCAGCGCGCTGCCGCCTGATCGCGTCCTGAGCGCGGTGGCGTCGGCGGAGGTCGACGACCCGCTCGTCGCGCTCGCGCGCGACCATGCCCAAGCGCTCGACGCCGACGCGCTGCTGATCACCTGGCAGCCCCCCGCAAGCGCGCCGGTGGCGCTCTACGCCGGCGGCGCGGGGCTCACGCGCGAGCGGATCGACCGGCTGGTCGCCGAGCAGGCCGCGCACCCGGCGCGTGCTGCCCGCGAATGGCGCCCGGAGCGGGAAGGAGACGAGGGCGGCGCACGCCTGCTCGCCGTCTTTCCCGCGGGCGATGGCATGGTGACGATCACGACGCTGTTCGCCCGCCCGAGTGAGACGGCGCGGCAGCGCGCCGAGGCCGAGGCGGCGCGCCGTCAGTCGCTGCTCGAACCCTTCTTCGCGTTATGGGCGCAGCGCGCGCGCGCGCAGGCGCAGGCGCGCGGCCTCGCCGAGGCGGTGAACCACAGCGACGTCGGCGTGCTGCTGGTCAACGCGCGCGGCCAGCTGATGCTCGCCAACACCGTCGCCGAGGCGCTGATGGCGCGGCAGGACGGGTTGCGGCGCAGCGGCACGCTGCTGAGCGGCAGCCGCCTGCCCGACACGCTGCGGCTGCAGACCGCGATCGACCATGTCGTCGGCGGCGGCACGTCGCGGGCACGGGCCGCCGCGCCGGTGATCGCGCTGGGTCGCGCCGAGCGGCGGCCGCTGCTGGTCGCGATCGTCGCCACCGACCAGCCGCCTGCCACGGCGGAGGACTGCGCCGCGATCCTCTACGTCTTCGATCCGGCGCAGGAACTGCGCCGGCTGATCGAGCCCGTGTGCAAGCTCTATGGCCTGTCGCCGGTCGAGACCCGGCTCACCTGCCTGCTCGCGGACGCGCTGAGCCTGGCCGATGCCGCCGCGGCGATGCACGTGCGCGAGCAGACCGCGCGCTCCTACCTCAAGCAGATCTTCCTCAAGACCGATACCAACCGGCAGGCCGAGCTGGTGTGGCTGATGCTGAAGAGCGCGGTGCGCGTGGCGCCGATCTGTCGCACGTCTTTCGTGTGAACACCCCCTGAACGAGGGGGTCGGCTTTCCCCGAACGAGGGCAAGGGAATCACTTATGTCGGGGCAGAGAAGCGCCAGCGGAGTCCGCATACCGATAGCGTACCGAGGATACGGTGCCGCACCGCTCCTCCGACGACGGCGACGTCGCGCGGTCAACAGGGGGCGTGGCGATCACGTGATAGCGAGGAACGCCGACATGAAAGCACCATTCTACCGCTCCTGCTCCGTCGCCGCGCTGCTGATCGCAGCCCCCGCGGTGGCGCAGACCGCCGACCCCAGCAACGGCGCGAGCGCGGGGCAGAATGCCGCCGCGGGCGGCTCGACCGCCTCGACCGACAGCTCGAACAACTCGACCAATGACTGGTCGAACAGCTCGACGAACGATTATTCGAACAGCTCCACGAACGACTGGTCGAACAATTCGACCGCGGACAATTCGAACAGCTCGACGACGGACAATTCGAACAGCTCGACCACCGATAACTCGAACAGCTCCACCACCGATAATTCGAATAGCTCGACCAACGATTATTCGAACAACGCGGTGACCACGTCGGACAGCTCGAACAATTCGACCAACACCGCGGACAGCTACAACTCCTCCACCTCGGATAGCTCGAACAACTCCACCACGACCACCGACGCATCGGACAATTCGACCACCGACAATTCGGTGACCACCAGCGACAGCGGCAATGCCACCGCCTCGGCTGGCCGCGTCGCCGCCAACAACAGCGCGTCCGCGACCGACAACACCAACAACTCGTCGAGCGACTCCTCCAACAGCTCGACCAACACGACCGACAGCTACAACGACAATTCGACGACCACGACGACGACGACCGACGCCTCGGACAACTCGTCGACGGACAATTCCGACAGCTCGATGACGGATAATTCGAACAGCTCCACCACCGACAACTCCAACAGCTCGATGACGGACAATTCCAACAGCTCAACCAACAACAGCAACAACGACAGCTCGACCACGACGACGACCGACGCGTCGGACAACTCGACGACAGACAATTCCGACAACTCGACGACGGATAACTCTAACAACTCGACCAACGACAACTCGAACAGCTCGACGACCGACAATTCCAACAACTCGGTCAATGACAGCAACAACGACAGCTCGGACAACTCGACCGACAATTCGGTCGCCAACAGCAACAACGACAGCTCGGATCACTCGATCTCGCTGGTCGGCACCTCGGCGACGGCCTCGGCGTCCAACGCCAACGTGTTCGGCGACAGCGCCATCGTCGCCAGCTCCACGCTGTCGAGCTACGTCACCGGCGTGTCGGTGACCTTCGGCGGCGGCGGCGAGGGTGGCACACCCGGCGCGGCCAACCAGCTGAGCAACAGCGGCGGCGCGTTCCAGAACTACGCCGGCATGCAGGCGCTCAACCAGAACACCGGCGTCGGTGCCTCGCAGAACGCGAGCGTGTCGGTCGCGGTGTCGACCGGCGACGTCACCTTCTGATGCCCCCGGGCCGGCGGCGGTGCCCCCCGCCGCCGGCCCACCTTCGACCAACGAGGAGCGTGTCGATGCCCCGCCTCATTCCCCTCTGCCTCTGGGCATCGCCGCTGCTCCTCGTCGGCGCGCTCGCCGCCGCGCCCGTCGCGGCACAGACCGAAGCGACGCCCTTCGCCACCGCGGCGCTCGACGAGGGCGCGCTGGCGCAGATCGCCGGCCGCGAGGACACGCGCCAGTCGGCGCTGGCCGAGCAGAACGCCGGCGTCGCGCACAACAGCGTCGGCGACAACGTCCGCACCGGCGACGCGACGATCGACGGACAGGCGTTCCAGAACATGTCCGGGCTGTCGGTGCTGAGCGTCAACACGGGCAACAATGTCGCGATCAACGCCGCGATGAACGTCACGATCGCGCTCTCGCCCAATCCATGATCCCGCTCGCGCCCGTGCCCCGCCTGATCGCGGCCGTGCTGCTGACGCTCGGCGCGGCGGCGTGCGCGGGCGAGGTCGCGCCCGGGTCGCGCTTCGTCGGCGGCGCCGGCGCGGGGCCGGTCGGCGACTATCGCGTGCCGGTCCGCTCGATGGCGGAGCGGCGCTTCGACGGCATCGTTCGCCAGCGCTATGATTTCAGCTGCGGCTCGGCCGCGCTCGCGACGCTGCTGCGCTACCATTACGACCTCGACGTGCGCGAGGATCTCGCCTTCCGCGGCATGTGGCTGCGCGGCGACCAGCCGCAGATCCGCCGACTCGGCTTCTCGCTGCTCGACATGAAGCGCTGGCTCGCCAGTCGCGGGCTGCGCGCGGACGGCTACAAGGTGACGCTCGACAAGGTGCGCCAGACCGGCGTGCCGGGGATCGCGCTGATCGCGATCCGCGACTATCGCCACTTCGTCGTGGTGAAGGGCGTGAGCGCGCGCGAGGTGCTGCTCGGCGATCCGTCGAGCGGCGTCACCGTGATGCCGCGCGCCGCCTTCGAGCAGGCGTGGAACGGCATCTATTTCGTGCTCGCCGACGACCAGCCGCTCGCCAAGACGCGGTTCAACCGCGAGGCGCAGTGGCTCGCCTATGCGCGCGCGCCGATCGGCGGCCGCTTCTCCGATCCGGTCAGCCAGCAGGCGCTGTCGATCACCGCCCCCTCCTACGGCGACATCTCGTGAGCGGCGCGGCGCTGATGCTGCTGGGGTTGGGTCAGGCGCTGTTCGGCGCGCTCACCCCCGTCCCCGATTCGGCGCTGGCGGAGGAGCGCGGCGGCTTCATGCTGCCGGGCGGGATCGACGTCGCGCTGACGGTGCAGACGCAGACCGCGGTCGACGGCGCGGTCGTGCTGCGCACCGTCTTCCAGGCGAGCCAGGGAACGCCGACGCTGACCGTCTACGCGCCGCGCGCGGGCGAGACCGTCGCCGCCACGCCCGCGGTGGCCGCCGGTACCGCCGGCGCGCGGGCACCGACCGTGACGTACGACACGCGCACCGGTTTCCAGGTGACGCCCGGCACGAGCGCGCCCGGCGTCGGCGTCGCCGCGGCGGGAGCGGCGGCGTTGCCCGCGGGACTCGAGGCGGTCGCCGGGGGTATGACCGATCACGGCGTGATCACACAGGGGCAGCAGGGGGGCACGCGGACGGTGGAACTGAGCGGCAGCGATCTCACGGTGACTCATCTCGCCGGCAACGTCTTCGGCACGGCGATCGCCAATTCGGGGAGCGACCGCGTGATCGACACGCAGACCAGCGTCGCGATCGATCTCGGCGCGGCGGGCGCGGAACTGCTCGCGGGCTCGGCGCTGCTGCGCGTCGGCGAGATCGCGGGCGGCGCCACCGCGATGCGGGCGCAGTGATGCGGCGGGTCCTGCTCGCGCTGCTCGCCACGACGTTCCTCATCCCGTCTGCCGAGGCGCAGCCGACAGGTCGGCGCGCGCCGCTGCAGCGCCAGCTCGACCAGGCGCTCCAGCTGATCGAGGCGCAGCGCGCGCGGCTCGACGCGCAGGCGGCCGAGCTCGCCGAACTGCGCCGCCGCGTCGACGCGCAGGCGCAGGCGGTCGCGCGCGCCGAGTCGGCGCCGCTGCCCCAGCTCGCCGCCGCGCCGCCGCGCGCGCCCGCGGTGGCCGCGGCGCAGGGGGCGGCGCCGGGTGCCCCCGGCGACCCCGCGGGCGTGCTCCAGCCCCCGCTCGAGCGCGTCGGCCAGGCGCCCGAGGACGCCGAGCAGCCGATCCAGCTCGCGGTGCTCGACAGCCAGTCGAGCGTCGTGACGCGCAAGGGCCAGCTCACCGGCGAGTTCCAGGTCGATTACGCGCGCGCCGATCGCAGCCGCGCGGTGTTCCGCGGCGTCGAGCTGGTCGAGGCGGTGCTGGTCGGCGTGTTCGACATCAACGAGAGCCGACAGGACGTGCTCACCGCCTCGGCGGCGCTGCGCTACGGCCTCACCGACCGGTTCGAACTGGGCGTGCGCGCGCCGTTCATCCATCGCGCCGACGCCTCGATCATCGCGCCGATCGCGGGGAGCACCAACAACGACCAGGCCGCGACGATCGACAGCTCGGTGAAAGGCACCGGGATCGGCGACATCGAGCTGACCGCGCGCTACCAATTGCTCAGCGGCGGCAACGGCCGGCCCTATCTGATCGGCAACCTCCAGGGCGTGCTGCCGACCGGCACCGACCCGTTCGCGATCCGGCGCGACGACCTCGGCCGGCCGACGCGCGCGGCGACCGGCGCGGGCTTCTGGGGCATCGCGCCGAGCGTCACCGCGATCCTGCCGAGCGACCCGGTCGTGCTGTTCGGCACGCTCGGCTATACCTTCAACCTGCCGCGCGCCGTCGACACGCGGATCCCGCCGGTGGTGATCACCTATGTCGACCCGGGCGACGCGATCTCGGGCTCGGCGGGGATCGGCATCTCGCTCAACCAGCGCACCACGGTGAACTTCGGCTACGCGCATACCTGGGCGTTCGGGACGCGCACGCGCACCATGCTGATCGAGCCGACCGCGGCCTGGCCGGGCGAGCGCGAGACGATCTCGCGCGACCTCCAGATCGGGCGCTTCCTGTTCGGCGTGACCTATCGCGTCACCGATCGCGCGAGCCTCAACTGGTCGGTCGAGGTCGGCGCGACCGAGGACGCGACCGACCTGCGCACCGTGCTGCGCGTGCCCGTGGTGCTGTTGACGGGGCGGTGAGGGGGCTCAGCGCAGCTCGCCGTCCGCGTCATATTTGAGTTCGAGGTAGCGGCCCTGCACCGCGATGCCGTCGAGCGCGCCGCGGCCGAGCTGCGAGTCGACGCGGGCGAGTTCGCCGTCGAGCAGCCGCAGCCCGTTCTCGAGCAGCAGGTCCGGCGCGGGCGCACCGTCGCGCGCGCTGCCGCGCAGCGAGATCGGCACCGCGCGCCAGCCGTCGACCAGATCGGGCAGCTCGACCGCGATGAGCGCGCGGACCTGCGCCGCAGCGGGGCTACGCGGGTCGAGCTGCGCGAGCCGCGGCGCGAGCGTCTCGAGCCGGTGTGCCATCGCTTCGCTCAGCCGCAGCGCGGGCGGCGGCAGCCCGCGGCGCTGTGCGGCGAGCCACACAGCAGCCTCGGCGGCGAGGTCGGGCAGCGCCGCGCCGGCGAGCGCCTCGCGCCCCGGCGCGCGCGGCGCCGCGCGGATCAGCACCAGCGCCGTCAGCAGCAGCATCAGCGCCGCGGCGACCGCGAGCGCCACCGCCGGCGCGACCGCGATCGCGAGCAACGCCCAGACCAGCAGCGACGCCGCGGCGGCGAGCACGACCCGCACGAGCAGCCGGCGCTGCCGCCGCGCGCGCGCCTCACGCTCGCGCCGCGCCTGCGCGCGTCCCTCGGGCGAGACGCGGCGCAGCAGTTCCTCGGCCTGGGTGAGGCCGACGTCGGCGAAGCCCGCGGCGACGCTGCGCGCGCGCTCGATCATCGGTTCGCCTCGGCGGGAATCGGGTTCCATCCCGGGAGGTTGCCGCTGTTCGGCGGCGCGGTCCAGTGAGTCGCCGCGGCGCGCTCAGATCTGCGCCAGGCCGCCGTCGGCGAAGACCTCGCTGCCGGTCATGAAGCTGCTGTCCGACGAGGCGAGGAAGGCCGCGACCGCGGCGATCTCGTCGGGCTGGCCGACGCGGCCGATCGGCGTGCCCGCGCCCAGCTCCACCATCGCATCGCGGCCGACCACCTCCTGCGCCAGTTCTGTCAGCGTCGGCCCGGGCGAGAGCACGTTGACGCGGATGCCGGTGCCGCGCAGGTCCTGCGCCCAGCTGCGCGCGAAGTTGCGCACCGCCGCCTTGGTCGCGCTGTAGACGCTGAACGCGGGCGTGCCCATCGAACCGGTCGTCGAGCCGGTGAGGATGATCGAGCCGCCCGCGCGCATCAGCGGCAGCGCCGCCTGCACGGTGAACAGCACGCCCTTCACGTTGATGTCGAAGGTGCGCTGATACTGTTCCTCGGTGATCTGGCCGAGCGGGACGAGATCGCCGTGGCCGGCGTTGGCGAACAGCACGTCGAGCGTGCCGCGCTCGGCCTTCACCTGATCGAACAGCCGCGCGAGGTCGGCGAGGTCGGACACCGATCCCTGCACCGCGCGCACGTTGCCGCCGAGCGCCGCTACCGCTCGGTCGAGCGGCTCCTGCCGACGCCCGGTGACGTAGACGAACGCACCCTCGTCGACGTAGCGCTTCGCGGTCGCGAAGCCGATACCGGTCCCGCCGCCGGTCACTACCGCGGTCTTGCCATCCAGTCTCTTCATGGTCGTCTGCTCCGTTCGTTTGAACTGGCGCAGAGCTGATGGCGTGCCTACCTGACGACAAGTATGAACCTTTTGGTAAGTACCTCTAATATGACGAACGCTACCGACCTCCCTGCGCCCGGCTTCAGCTGCGGGCTCGACGCCACGCTCCGCGTCATCGCGGGCAAGTGGAAGCCGCTGATCATCTACTTCCTCGTGCAAGGGCCCAATCGCTACGGAGCGCTCAAGCGCGCGGTCCGCGGCGTCAGCGACAAGATGCTGATCCAGCAGCTCAAGGAGCTGGAGGCCGACGGCATCATCACGCGTCACGACTATCAGGAAGTGCCGCCGCGGGTGGATTACACGTTGACCCCGCTCGGACGGAGTCTCGCCATTGCGCTGGCGCCGCTGTGCGAGTGGGGCAGCGCGAACATGGCGGCGGTGACGCACCTGCTCGAGGAGCGCGCGCGCTGGCAGGCGACCCCGCCCGCCCACGCGACCGCCGGCGGCTGACGGACGCGAGAAGATCGTTACTCCCCTGGTAACTTTTACCGCTTCGCCCGCGTTGGCGCCGGCGTATAGTTCGCGGGAAACAAGGGGATTACGGGATGATGCACCGCCGCGCCGCCGCGCTCGTGATGGTTTTGCCGCTCGCCGCCTGCGGGGTGAACAGCGTCCCCACCGCCGAGGAGAACGCCAAGGCGCGCTGGGCCGACGTGCAGAACGAATATCAGCGCCGCGCCGACCTGATCCCCAACCTCGTCGCGACGGTGAAGGGCTATGCCAAGCAGGAGTCGGACGTGCTCACCCGCGTCACCGAGGCGCGCGCCTCGGCCAATCGCGTCCAGGTGAGCGGCGATCAGCTCAGCGACCCGGCCGCGGTGCAGCGCTACGCCGCCGCGCAGAACGCGGTGACGCTGTCGCTGCAGCGGCTGCAGGAGGCCTATCCCGACCTCAAGTCGAACCAGAACTTCCTCTCGCTCCAGTCGCAGCTGGAGGGGACCGAGAACCGCATCACCATCGCGCGGCGCGACTACAACCAGGCGGTGCAGGAGTATAACACGCGAATCCGCACCTTCCCCGACGCGGTCGGCGCCAAGATCTTCTACGGCGCCAAGCCGCTCGTCCCGTTCCAGGCGACGAGCCCCGGCGCCGAGCAGGCTCCCACGGTCAACTTCGGCAGCTGAGCCGCGACGATGATCGCGCGCGCGCCGGGGCGCGAGTCGATGCGGCGCTGGTGCGCGCTGCTCGTGGCGTTGCTGTGGCTGGCGGTAGCGGCGAGTGCGACCGCGCAGCAGTTCCCGCCGCTCACCGGCCGGGTGGTCGACGCCGCCAAGCTGCTCGATGCCGACCAGGTGCGCCAGCTCGAGCAGCTCTCCGCCGCGGTCGAGCAGGCCTCGTCGCGCCAGCTCGTCGTCGCCACCGTGCCGAGCCTTCAAGGCTATACGATCGAGGACTATGGCTATCGGCTCGGGCGCGCCTGGGGCATCGGCCAGAAAGGCGCCAACAACGGCGTGATCCTGCTCGTCGCGCCGAGCGAGCGCAAGGTGCGGGTCGAGGTCGGCTACGGGCTCGAGCCGATCGTCACCGACGCTTATGCCAGCATCGTCGTCAATCAGACCATCCTGCCGCGCTTCCGCGACGGCGACATGGCGGGTGGGATCGTCGCCGGCGCGCAGCAGCTCGCCGATCAGCTCAAGCTGCCGCTCGAGGCCGCCGAGCGTCGCGCCGCGCAGGCCAGCGCCAAGCCGGCGCGCGCGGACGACGGCGGCGACTGGGCGGTCGCGGCCTTCTGGATCGCGGTGGTGCTCGTCTTCGTGCTGCTGCCGCTGCTGCGCCGCTCGGCCGGCGGGAAGCGCTATCGCGGCGGGTTCGCGCCGGTGGTGATCTGGGGCGGCGGCTCGGGCTGGGGCGGCGGCTCGTCGGGCGGCGGCTTCTCCGGCGGCGGCTTCTCCGGCGGTGGCGGCTCGTTCGGCGGCGGCGGCGCGAGTGGGAGCTGGTGATGGCGCGGCTGGTGCTCACCCCTGCGGAACGCGCCGCGGTGACCGAGGCCGTCACCGCGGCCGAGCGCGCCACCGACGGCGAGATCGTCACCGTGGTGAGCGAGCGCTCCGACGCCTATCACGACGTCGGGCTCCATTACGCGCTGCTCGCCACGCTGGCGGTGCCCGCGGCGGCGGCGCTATGGCCGGCGTCGCTCACGCCCGGCAACGGCTGGGGCGAGTCGCGCGCGACCGCGCTCGCGCTGCTGCTGGTAACGCAGGCGGCGACCTTCCTCGTCGCGCGACTGCTGCTCGCCTGGATGCCGCTGCGTTTAGCGCTGACCCCGCGCGCGACGAGGCGGCGACGCGTGCGCCGGCGCGCGCTGCTCTATTTCCGCCTCGCCGCCGAGCGTCGCACCGCCGGGCGCGAGGCGGTGCTGCTCTACCTCTCGGCCGACGAGCGCGCCGCCGAGATCGTCGCCGACCGCGCAGTCCACGCCGCGGTGCCGGCGGAGCGCTGGGGCGCGGCGATGGCGGCGCTGGTCGATTCGATGCGGGCGGGGCAGGCGGGCGACGGCATGGTCGCGGCGGTGGGCGCGATCGGCGCGATCCTGGCCGAGCAGCTGCCCAAGAGCGCGAGCGACGTCAACGAGCTGCCCGACCGCGTGATCGAGCTGTGAGGCACGCGGCCCGCCGCGGTTGACCCGACGCGTCCGCGCCGTCACAGCGCGCCGCCTATGACCCGCCCCGGCTTCGCCTTCTCCACCCGCTTCCGCGTGCGCTACGCCGAGATCGACGGCCAGCGCGTCGTCTTCAACTCGCGCTACCTCGAATATGCCGACGTCGCCGCGACCGAGTTCTGGCGTGCGAGCGGCATCGCCAAGGCGCTCGGCCCGGTGTGGGAGGACAGCGAGTTCCACATTCGCCGCGCCGAGCTCGACTATCTCGCGCCCTTCACCTGGGGCGACGAGGTCGAGGCGCATGTGCGGGTCGAGAAGCTCGGCACCACCAGCATGACGCTGCGCTTCGAGCTAACCAACCCGGCCACCGGCGCGCTGTGCAGCGTGATCACGATGGTAAGCGTCAACGTCCACCTGCCGACCGGCCGGCCCGTGCCGATCGCCGACGCGGTGCGCGCCTATGTCGAGGCGCTGCCGCGCGGGTGAGGGGCTACTGCCCGTCGCTCTCGCCGCGGCCGGCGCCGACCGCGCTGTCCTCGCCGGTGGCGCGGCCGCCGTCCTTCTTCGGATACGCCTCCGGCGTGGTGCCGCCCTGGTTCTTGACCGCCTGCTCGTCGCCCGCGTCGCGGACGGTGCCGTCCTGGCGGAAATCGCCGCCCGGCTTGTTCGGCTGCTCGCTCATGTCACTCTCCTTCGCTGCGTGCCTAACGAGCCGGGAGCGCCAGGAGTTCAGCCGTCGCGCCGGCGCTCGATCAGCCAGGGGCGTGGGCGGCCGGTCGGCTTGGCGGTGCCGTCGAGCCGGATCGCCTTGTTGACGCGGACCGGCTGGAGCATCAGCGTGCCCTTCATCCCGCCGCCGGTGGGCTCGGCCAGGATGCGCTTCACCGTCGCCTGCCCCGCCACCACGCGGCCGAAAGCGGCATAGCCGGGGTTGGTCGGTGTCCAGTCCATCGAGGGGATGGCGCCGACGGTGATGAACCAATTGCCGTTCGCCGCGCCGGGCGGGCCGAGCCGCGCCATCGAGATTGTCATGTCGAGATGCTTGATCCCGGTCTGCTTGGTCGATTCGTGCGGGATCGTGTCGAGGAAGCGGCGCGCGTCGGTGCGGATGCCCGACTGGATGAAGCCGTAGCGCGGGTCGCGCTTGTTGCGCGCGGTGCGGTAGAAGCTGACCCCGTCGAACCGCCCGTCGTCGACGTAGCGCATGAAATTGGCGGTGGTCACCGGCGCGTGGCGCGAGTCGAGCGCGAGCACGATCGGGCCGTCGGCCGTCTCGAGCCGGACCCGCACCCAGCCGGGCGTGGCGCGGTCGGCGCGCTGCGCCGCGGCGGGCGGGGAGAGCAAAGCGGCGAGCGCGACGAGCGGGAGGAGGGGGCGCATGCGCCCGGCGCTAGGTCGCGCGGCGCGCGCGTGCAAGCCGTGAGCGTGCCTCACTCCCGCGAGGCGATCAGCGCGGGGCCGAGCGCGCGAGCAGCGCGACGAGATCGTCCTTCCACAGCCGCGCCCAGGTGTGGCTGCCGTGGCCGCGAGTCGCGACGCTCTCGGGGATCAGCCGGAAACGCGCGTCGCGCATCCGCTTCACCGCCTGCACGGGATAGTCGAGCGCGCGCGGGTTGATGAAATCGTCCGCCGAGTTGATCCAGGTCAGCGGCGCGGTGATCGCTTCCAGCCGCGGCCAGGGATCGTAGCTGCGCGACGAATCGAGCGCCCAGATCAGGTCGTTGGCGTCGAGCCCCTTGAGCGAGGCGGCGACGCGCTGGCGCGCATAATCGGCCGCGGCGTCGCGCATCGGATAGGCGTCCTGCAGGTAGATCGGCGCGCCGC
Organism: Sphingomonas citri; assembly: GCF_019429485.1. GTDB lineage: Bacteria > Pseudomonadota > Alphaproteobacteria > Sphingomonadales > Sphingomonadaceae > Sphingomonas > Sphingomonas citri. Next base: position 117,996 of record NZ_JAHXZN010000003.1, read on the forward strand.
CGGCGACGAACAGCAGCGCGGCCGCGCCGCGCAGCCCGGCGAGCGGCTGCGCCCGGTAGCGCCCGCCGGCATAGGCTGGGTCGGCGGTGATCGACTCGATCGCGAGCTGGCGCCACATCCGGTTGAGCCCGGCGATCTGGACGGCCTCGCAGCCCAGCGGCATCAGCGCGCGCGCCGCGTCGGGCCAGCGCTCGCCCCACATCAGTGCGTGCATGCACCCCATCGACGTGCCCATCAGCAGCCGCAGCCGCCTGATCCCGAGCGTCTGGGTCACCAGCCGGTGCTGGAACGCGACCATGTCGTCGTAATCGTAGCGCGGGAATTCGGGACCGCTGCCGTCCGACGGCTTGGACGAGCCGCCGTGCCCGATATTGTCGGGCAGGATGACGTAGTAGCGCGTGATATCCAGCGGCTGGCCGGGGCCGTAGAGCTCGTCGGCGAACTGCGGCTGGAGGAACTGCTTGCCGGTCCCGCCGGTGCCGTGGAGCACCATCACCGCATTGTCGATGTCGCCGCGCGCGTCGCGGTGCGGGGTGCCGAGCGTGGTGTAGTGGAGCCGCACGCGCGCCATCGTCCCGCCCGCGGCGAAGGTGACGTCGCGCAGCTCGGCGTCGGCCTCGCGTGTCGGCCAAGTGCGCGAAGCGGCAGGCTGCGGCGCCGCGGCGGTGATCGGCGGGCGCTGGCCCTGCTGCTGCGCGAGCGCGGGCGAAGCGGCGAGCCCGACCAGGGCGAGGAGTGAGCGGAACATGCCCCCTTGTCGGCGAGCCGCCGCGGGGGCGCAAGCGGTGCTCAGTCCGCGGTGCGCGCGCGCAGCAGCCGCACGAACGCGCCGATCGGGCAGCTCCGCTCGGGGCCGCCCGCGCAACCGGGGATCGGCAGCCGGGTCACGGATTCGCCGCGCGCGAGGCGGCGCAGCTGGGTCGGAGACTGGGTGCGATAGGTCACGCGGACGAAGCGCGCCCCGGCGCGGCCGCGCAGTAGCTCCAGCACGAGCGCGCCACCGGGCGCGACGTCGCCGGCGGCATAGCCCGGCGCGGTCAGCGTCACGCCCAGCACCGCGGCGAGTGCGGTCACGTTGGTATCATGCCCGACCAGCAGCTCGATCGCGGGACCGTCGCGCGCGGTGAGCCGCTCCTCGACGCGGCGGGCGAGCGGCCCCGCCTGGCGCGCCGCCATATAGGGCGGCCGCGAGAAGACGTCGAACAGCGCGGCGTGGAGCGCGCCGAGGCGGCGCAGCGAAGCGGCGTCGACCCGCGCCCAGGGCGTGCGCGCGGTCAGTCCCTCGGCATATTGCAGCAGCAGCACCTGCGCCGTGCCCGAGACGTCGCGGATCGGGCCGCTCAGTTCGATCGCGCGCCCGTCGGCGCTGGGGCGCAGCGTCGCGGGCGCATCGGGACTGCAGCCCGCCGCATCGCCGCAGCCCAGCGCGCGGTCGAGCTCGGCGCGCTGCCGCCGGTAGCGATCCGCCATGTGCTCGACCCCGCCGGTATAGGCCTGAATCGACTCGATCGCGGCGCGCGGGTCGAACCGCGCCGCGCCCGCGCGCAGCGGCTCGAACAAGGGATCGACCTCGCCCGCGCCGCGATGCCCGACCGGGACCGCGCAGCCAGGAGCGAGTCCCTCCACCAGCGCGGCGCCGCTGGCGATGGTCCGCTCGGCGGTGTTGGTCCAGACGCTCAGCTGCCCCGGGGCGGGGCAGTGCCCGCGCGCGGTGAGGCCGAGCGAGTCGAGCCAGCGGCGCGCCAGCGCGCCCTCGTTCCGCAGCGCGCGCGCGCCGTGCGGGGTGAGCCGCTCGGGCGCGACCGGCCAGCGCGGCCACGGCACGTCGGTGCGCGTGCCCTCGGGCACCTCGCCCGGGATCGGCGCGCGCACGCCGTGGCGGACCAGCGCGACCACCCGCTCGACGCGGAGCTCGTGCGGTCGCACGGCACCGCGCGGCGCGGCGTGGAGCGGCGCGGCGAGTAGAAGCGCGAGCGGCGCCAGCGATCGTGTCCAGCGTGTAATCCGTCCCGTCATGTCCGCCTGCGTCTCCGCCACTGCCCGCGGCTAGCATTATAGCCGCGCGGTGCTGGCCACCGTTGCACTGGTGTGACGACGCTACCGTGACAGTGCAGGACAGAGGTCGTCCGAGCACGCGCCGGGGCGCCGCGGGGGCCGCCTGATCGCTCGGCTACACCAAAGCGTCCAGCAGCAGCACGAACACCAGCCCGAACGTGCCGACCAGCGTCTCCATCAGCGACCAGGAGCGGAACGTGTCGCGCAGGCTGAGCCCGAAATATTCCTTGAACATCCAGAAGCCCGAGTCATTCACGTGGCTGCACATCAGGCTGCCGGCGCCGATCGCGAGCACCATCAGGTTGGGGTTGGCGCCGCTGCTGGCGAGCAGCGGCGCGACCAGCCCGCCCGCGGTGAGCCCCGCCACGGTCGCCGAGCCGAGCGCGATCCGGATCACGCAGGCGAGCAGCCAGCCGAGCACCAGCGGCGGGATCGGCAGCGTCGCGAGCTCGGCGGCGAGCACGCGGTCGGCGCCGCTCTCCACCAGGACCTGCTTGAGCGCGCCGGCGCCGGCGATGATGAGCAGGATCGGCGCGATGTCGCGCGTCGCGCCCGCGAAGCTCTCCATCATGCGCGGCAGCGGCAGGCCACTGCCCGCGCCCAGAGCGAGCATCGCGATGGCGATCGCCACCAGCAGCACCACCGTCGGGTTGCCGACGAAGCGCACCGCCGCGGCGAGGTCGGGCGACAAAGCGAGATAGCCGAGCGCGGTGGTGCCCGCGATCAGCCCGACCGGCAGCAGCGCGCACAGGAAGCTCACCGCGGTGCCGGGCAGCCGGCGCTCGGCGGTGTCGTCGCTGCCGAACAGCGCCGAGGGCGGCGACTGGATGTTCTTCAGCGTCATCGCGAACAGCGGGCCGGCGATAAGCAATGTCGGCACGCCGACGATCAGGCCGTAGATCAGCGTCTGGCCTAGGTCGGCGCCGAGCTGGGTCACCAGCGCGGTGGGCGACGGGTGCGGCGGCAGGAAGCCGTGCGCGATCGACAGGCCCGCGAGCAGCGGCATGCCGACATGCACCGGCGGCAGCTTGGCCCGCGCCGTGATCGAGAAGATCAGCGGCACCATCAGAACGAAGCCGACGTTGTAGAAGAGCGGGATGCCGACCAGGAAGCCCGTCGCCGCCATCGCCAGCGGCAGTCGCCGCGGGCCGAACAGCGCGATCAGCGCGTCGGCGATGCGCCGCGCCGCGCCGCTGTCGGCGATCAGCTTGCCCGCCATCGCGCCGAGCACCACGATCACGACCAGCGGACCGATCGTGTCGCCGATGCCCTTCTCGATCGCCTTGGGGATGGTCTCGAGCGGCACGCCGAGCAGCACGCCCCCCAGCAGCGCGGCGATGACGAAGGCGACCAGCGGCGGCGCCTTGGCGAGCGCCACCAGCAGGATCAACAGCACGATGACGAGGGCGATTGCGAGCAACGTCATGCCGGCTGGGCGACCATATCTATCCTCTCCCGCGCGGACGGTTCACCCGCGACCATGGCGGCGGCGCCGTCGCACCGCAACCGCGGCTTTGGTCGCGGGACGGGACGCGCTAGAGCGACGCGCGTGACCGAGATCGTTCCCGACAGCCAGCACCGCGGCCTCGTCGCCGCGCTCCCGCCGCTCCCGCGCGCGCTCGCGCTGCTCGCCCGGCTCGATCGGCCGATCGGCTGGTGGTTGCTGTTCTGGCCCGGCGCCTGGGCGGTCGCGCTCGCCGGGGGGGTGGTGGAGCGCTGGCCGCTGCTGCTGTGGCTGCTGCTGGGCAGCGTGGCGATGCGCGGCGCGGGCTGCGTCTACAACGATATCGTCGACCGCGAGCTCGACGCCAGCGTGGCGCGTACGCGCCACCGCCCGCTCGCCAGCGGCCAGGTGTCGCTCGGCGCCGCCTGGGCATGGCTGGTGGCATTGTGTCTGATCGGGCTGGTGGTGCTGCTCCAGCTGCATCTCTACGCCGCGATCGTATCGCTCGCCGCGCTCGCGCCGGTCGCCGCCTATCCCTTCATGAAGCGGATCACCTGGTGGCCGCAGGTGTGGCTCGGGCTGGTCTTCTCCTGGGCGGCGCTGGTCGGCTGGAGCGAGGTGTGGGGCGCGCTCACCGCGCCTGGCCTGATGCTCTACGCCGGCGCGATCTGCTGGGTGGTCGGCTATGACACGATCTACGCGCTGCAGGACCGTGAGGACGACGCTTTGATCGGGATCGGCTCGTCGGCACTGGCGATGGGGCGGCACGTCCGAGCCGGCGTCGCACTCTGCTACGCGCTCGCGCTGGCTTTATGGGCGGCCGCCTTCTGGCAGGTCCGCGCCGACCTTCTGGTGCTCGCCGCGCTGGCGCCGATGGCGCTCCACCTCGGCTGGCAGGCGACGACGCTGGTGCCCGACGACGGCGCCGGCGCGCTCGCGCGCTTCCGCAGCAACCGTTTCGCCGGGCTGCTGATGTTCCTCGCCTGCGCGGCGGTGGGAACGCGCCTGTAGCGCGTGCCGCACGCTCAGCTCGCCAGGCGCGGGAAGCCGGCACGGAACGCGGCCACCTTGGGCTTGTCCCAGCGCACGATATAGGGGTGGTACGGGTTGCGCCGGAAGAAGTCCTGGTGCTCCGCCTCGGCCGGGTAAAAGGTGCCGCTCTCCACCTTGGTCGCAATCGGGCGCTGGAACGCGTGTGCGGCGGCAAGCTGCGCGATATAGGCGTTGGCCACCGCGCGCTGCTCGGGCGTCTGCGCGAAGATCGCGGAGCGGTAGCTGGTGCCGACGTCGGGGGTCTGGCGGTTCACCTGCGTCGGGTCGTGCGCCACCGAGAAGTACACGCGCAGCAGCGTCGCGTAGCTCACGGCGCGTGGGTCGTAGCGGACGCGGATAGCCTCCGCGTGCCGCGTCGTCTCGCTGCTGACGTCGCGATAGTTGGCGGTCGCCGCGGTGCCGCCCGCGTAGCCGGCGGTGACGTCGCGCACGCCGCGGACCTGCTGGAACACCGCTTCCATGCCCCAGAAGCAGCCGCCCGCGAGCACCGCGGTCTGCAACCCCGGCGTCGGGGCGACGTCGCGCGCGGCGGCGGGGATCGGCACCGCCCGCTCCGCCTGCGCCGCGCCGCAGCCGGTCAGCGCAAGAGCGCCGAACGTGAGCGCGGCGAGGCGGTAGGTGAGGGGCTTGGTCATGCCGCTGAAGATGGGGAGCGCGCGACGCGCCGGCAACATGGATCAGCGCCTTTCATCGCCCGCGCGGATCGCGGGCGGCGATACAACGATCAGCGCGCGACGTGGGTCGCGGCGTAGGCGTTCGCGGGCGTCTCGGCCTGGCTGGCGTGGATCCCGAGCATCGCCGCCGCGCCGATCAGGAAGCCGCCGGCGAACTGGCGCGCGAAGCTGGACTTGATGAAGCGGTGCATAACGTTACTCTCTTCTCTCCGGCCGCTGGCGCGGCCGCTCCGATATCGCGGGCGCCACACGCGCCCTAGGGCTGGAGGGATAGGGATCGGGCGATGAACGAACTCCGATCGAGGCGTTCATCTCGCGCCCATATAGGCGCGGCTTACGTGCGCCGATATGTCAACGTTCGAACAGAATCGTTTCCGTTCGTGACAGTCACGCCACTCAGCGCAGCGCGGCGCAGGCCTGCTGGATACGGTGGCACGCCTCGGTCAGCAGCGCTTCGGAGGTGGCGTAGCTGATCCGCATCGCCGGCGAGACGCCGAAGGCGACGCCCTGCACCGCGGCCACCTTCGCATCGTCGAGCAGATAGCCGACGAAGTCGCTGTCGGTCTCGATCTTTCGCCCCGCCGGGGTCGCCTTGCCGATCACGCCGCTCACGTCAGGGTAGACGTAGAAGGCGCCCTCGGGCGTGGGACAGGTGATGCCCGCGGCCTCGTTGAGCATGCCGACGACGAGGTCGCGGCGCTTCTGGAAGGCGGCGGCGCGTTCCTTGAGGAACGACTGGTCGCCGGTCAGCGCCGCCACCGCGGCGGCCTGCGCGATCGAGCAGGGGTTGCTGGTCGACTGCGACTGGAGCTTGCTCATCGCCTTGATCAGCCACGGCGCCCCGCCGGCGAAGCCGATCCGCCAGCCGGTCATCGCATAGGCCTTGGAGCAGCCGTTCACCGTCAGCGTGCGCTCGTACAGCGACGGGCAGACCTCGGCGATCGTGGCGAAGCGGAAGTCGTCGTAGACGATATGCTCGTACATGTCGTCGGCGAAGATCCACACGTGCGGGTGGCGCTCGAACACCGCGCCCAGCTCTCGAAGCTCGTCGACGGTGTAGGCCGCGCCGGTCGGGTTCGACGGCGAGTTGAGGATCACCCACTTGGTGCGCGGCGTGATCGCCGCCTCGAGCATCGCGGGCGTCAGCTTGTAGCCGACATCGGCGCCGGCGGCGACGATCACCGGGGTGGCGCCGGCGAACTGCACCACGTCGGGGTAGCTCACCCAGTAAGGCGCGGGCACGATCACCTCGTCGCCGGCGTCGAGCGTCGCCACCAGCGCGTTGAACAGCGTGTGCTTGCCGCCGACGTTCACGCTGATCTGAGCGGGGGTGTAGTCGAGCCCGTTGTCGCGCTTGAACTTGGCGACGATCGCCTCCTTCAGCTCGGGCGTGCCGTCGACGTTGGTGTACTTGGTCTTGCCCGCGCGGATCGCCGCGATCGCGGCCTCCTTGACGAACTCGGGCGTGTCGAAGTCGGGCTCGCCCGCACCCAGCCCGATCACGTCGACCCCGGCGCGCTTCAGCTCCAGCACGCGGCTGGTGATCGCCAGCGTCGGCGAGGGGTTGATGCGGTCGAGCGCGGCGGAGGTGTGCATGGCGGGCGCCTTCGTTGAGGAAGCGCGCGTGCCTATGCGACGGGCGTCCTCATTGTGCAACCGCGAGCGTGGCCGGCATCAGCCCGCGCAGCGCATTGCCGAGCAGGAATCCGCCCGCGAGGTCGTACGGGGTGAGGTCCCCCTCGATCGCGCGGCGCTGCGCGATCAGCTCGGCGCGCAGCACGCCGGGCAGCAGCGGGCCGTCGCGCGGCGTCACCAGCGTCTCGCCGCATTCGACGAAGACGGTCGTGAAGCTGCCCTCGGTGAGGCGTCCGTCGGGGGCAACGAACACCACTTCGTCCGCGCCGGCGGCGCGGCGCGCGCGATCGTAGAAGCCGCGGTCGCTGGTCTTGTGGCGCAGCCGCCAGTCGCGCGGCGTCACCGGCAACGGCGCCAGTGCGACGCGCAGCGGGGCGAGCCGGGGCACGGGCGGCGGGGTCACCTCGATCGCGATCGCGCCGGAGGGGGCCAGCAGCAGCCGCACGCGCGCGCGCTCGCGCAGCCGGAAGGTCGCCGCCTGGAGTTCGTTGCGCGCGGCGTGGCGGTCGAAGTCGAAGCCGAGCGCCGCCGCGCTCGCCTTCATCCGCGCGAGATGGCGGTCGACCAGCAGCAGCCCCTCCAGCGGGTCGAAGGCGATCGTCTCGATCAGGTCGGGCGTGGTCACCGCGCGCGCGACGAAAGCGGCCTTGGCGAGCGCCTCGTCCCACTCCTCGTCGGCGCGCGAATCGGCGACGATCCCGCCGCCGACGCCGAGCAGCGCCGCGTCAGCGTCCGTGGCGAGCGTCAACGTGCGGATCGCGACGCTGAACTGCGCGTCGCCGTTCGCGTCGATCCGCCCGATCGCGCCGGTGTAGACGTCGCGCGCGCTGCCGCGCTCGATCGCGGTGATCGCCTGCATCGCGCGCACCTTGGGCGCCCCGGTGATCGAGCCGCACGGGAACAGCGCGGCGAGCACGTCGGCGGCGTCGCGCCCCGAAGCCAGCGCCGCGGTGACCGTCGAGGTGAGCTGGTGGACGCTGGGGTAATGTTCCACCGCGAACAGCTCGGGGACGTCGACGCTGCCCGCGACCGCGACGCGCGCGAGATCGTTGCGCATCAGGTCGACGATCATCAGGTTCTCGGCGCGCTGCTTGGCGTCAACGGCGAGCCGCTCGGCCGCGGCTCGGTCGGCGGCGGGCTCGGCCTCGCGCCGCGCCGTCCCCTTCATCGGGCGGCAGGTGAGCCGGTCGCCGTCGAGCGCGACGAACAGCTCGGGCGAGAAGGACAGCAGCATATGCTCGCCGGTGGCGACGATCGCCCCCCAGCCGGCGCGCGCGTGCGGGCGCAGCCGCGCGTAGAGCGCGAGCGGGTCACCCAGCACCGGCACGCGCGTGCGGAAGGTGAGGTTGAGCTGGTAGAGGTCGCCCGCCGCGATCAGCGCCTGCGCCTGGGCGAACATCGCGTCATACTCTTCGCGCGTCGGCTCGGGCTCGGGTGCGCCGAGCCAGCTCGCCGCCGCCTCGGGCAGCAGCGCGGCGACGTCGTCGACCGTCTGCCAGCCGTCGAACAGCCCGAACCAGGCGAGCGGCGGCGCGTCGGCCGCACGCGGCGCGACCTGCGCGCTCGGCTCGAACGCCGCCCCCGCGCCATAGGCGAGGAAGCCCGCAGCGTCCGTCCCCGCCGCCTCGCGCAGCAGCGCCGGCACCGCCGCGGGCGTGTCGGCGCGCAGCACGCGGCGCGGGTTCGTGTAGAGCCGCGCCGGACTCGCACCCGGTCGCGCGTCGTCGAGCAGCACGAAGGGCGGTTCGAGCACCATGAGCCGGTGATGCCCGCGCGCCGCCGCGCCGGCAAGTCGGCTAGCCTCGACTCGTCGCGGGCAAGTCGCGGGAAGGAGGGCAATTGGGTCTCCACCGCCGGGTCGACGGCTGTGACAAGTGCGAGCGCCGCCGCTATGCGGGGCGCGCGCGGCACGTTCGGACCGCGTCAGGCGCGAGCTTAGGAGCGAGCAATGAGCGACACCCCGCTGCGCGCGGCGATCATCCCCGTCACCCCGCTCCAGCAGAACTGCACGCTGATCTGGTGCACCGCGACGATGCGCGCCGCGGTGGTCGACCCTGGCGGCGACCTGCCCAAGATCACCGCCGCGATCGCGCGCGCCGGCGTGACGGTGGAGAAGATCCTGCTCACCCACGGCCATATCGACCATGCCGGCGCGGCCAAGCCGCTCGCCGACTCGCTCGGCGTGCCGATCGAGGGGCCGCACGAGGACGATCGCTTCTGGCTGGCGCGGCTCGACGAGGACGGCCGGCAATGGGGTGTCGAGGGCCATGTGTTCGAGCCGAGCCGCTGGCTGGTCGAGGGCGACACGGTGCGCGTCGGCGAGCTGGTGCTCGACGTCTATCACACGCCGGGGCACACCGCCGGCCACGTCATCTTCCACCACGCGCCGTCGAACTTCGCGCAGGTCGGCGACGTGCTGTTCCAGAACTCGATCGGACGCACCGACCTGCCGCAGGGCAATTTTCCGCAGCTGATCGAGTCGATCGTCACGAAACTTTGGCCGCTGGGCGACGCCACCGCCTTCATTCCGGGCCACGGCCAGCCGAGCACCTTCGCGCACGAGCGCCGCCACAACATGTTCGTGAGCGACCGGGTGCTCGCGCAATGATCCTCGGCCGCGAGTGATTCGCGTGAAGGCGCGGGGACTTGCGCTTCGTTGCCGGTGGCATCAATTGCGCCGCTCGCTCGTTGGTGACGCAGCGGAGAGACAGGTGACGGCGACTTGCAACAGTGGCGGAAATCGCTATAGGCGCGGGGCTTCGCGATACGAGCCGATGCCCGGCTGTCCGCCGCGGCCGGCTCAAGCGTCGGCCGCGCGGCCCCGGACATCGGCTCGTCGCTGTTACGAACTCTTAGATAGATCAAGGTGCCGCGATGGCCGTCCCCAAGCGAAAGACTTCCCCCTCCCGCCGCGGCATGCGTCGCGCGCACGACGCGCTCTCGGTGGAGGCGTTCCAGGAGTGCCCGAACTGCGGCGAGCTGAAGCGCCCGCACAACCTGTGCACCGCCTGCGGTCACTACAACGGTCGCGAGGTCATCGCGGTCGACGCCTGACCGCGGGTAGTCTCCCGCGTCTGAGCATCAGGAGTTGGGTCCAGTGATGTCCGACAGGTCCCGGATCGCCGTCGATGCGATGGGCGGCGACGAGGGGTTGGCGGTCATGCTGGCCGGGGTGGCGCGTGCGCGCCGCCGCTTCGACGACGTCAGCTTCCTGCTGGTGGGCGATGAGGCGGCGATCTCGGAGGGGCTGAAGAGCCACCCGAACCTCTCGCAGCATTCCGAGATCGTCCACGCCCCCGACGTGATCGCGGGTGACGAGAAGCCGAGTCAGGCGATCCGCCGCGCGCGCACCACCTCGATGGGCGTCGCGATCGATCTGGTGAAGCAGGGGCGCGCCGGCGCGGCGGTCTCGTCGGGCAATACCGGCGCGCTGATGGCGATGGCCAAGCTGTCGCTGCGCACCATGCCCGGCATCGACCGCCCCGCGCTCGCCGCGCTGCTGCCGACGCTGGGCGACAATGACGTGGTGGTGCTCGATCTCGGTGCCAACACCGAGTGCGACGCGCGCAACCTCGTCCAGTTCGCGGTGATGGGCGCGGCCTACGCGCGCACCACGCTCGACCTCGGATCGCCACGAGTCGCGCTGCTCAACATCGGCAGCGAGGACCAGAAGGGCACCGAGGAGATCCGCGACGCCGCGCAGATGCTGCGCGTGGCGGGGCATCTGCCGATGAACTTTACCGGCTTCGTCGAGGGCGACCGGCTGTCGCGCGGCGAGCACGACGTGATCGTGTGCGACGGCTTCTCGGGCAATATCGCGCTCAAGACCGCCGAGGGCACCGCGCGCTTCGTCGGCGACCTGCTCAAGCGCGCCTTCACCAGCTCGGTCCGCTCCAAGCTGGGCTTCCTGATCTCGCGACCCGCGACCGAGCTGCTGCGCGACCATCTCGATCCGAACAACCACAATGGCGCGGTCTTCCTCGGGCTCAACGGGCTGGTGCTCAAGAGCCACGGCAGCGCCAACGAGCGCGGCGTCGCCACCGCGATCGGCAACGCCGCCAAGATGGTGAAGGCCGATCTGGCGCGCCGCATCGCCGAGGACCTGCGCCACTTCGAAGCGAAGGCCGCCGCATGATCCGTGCCGTGCTGACGGGGACGGGTTCCGCTCTCCCCGCGCGCCGCGTCTCCAACGCCGAGCTGGCCGAGCGGGTCGACACGTCCGACGAGTGGATCGTCGAGCGCACCGGCATCCGCTTCCGCCATATCGCGGGCGAGGGCGAGACCACCGCGACGCTGGCGCGCGACGCCGCGGTCGCCGCGATCGCCGCCGCGGGTGTAACGCCGCAGGACATCGACCTGATCGTGCTGGCCACCGCCACGCCCGACAACACCTTCCCCGCCACCGCCACCAAGGTGCAGGCGATGCTGGGGATCGACGACTGCGTCGCGTTCGACGTCGCCGCGGTCTGCTCGGGCTTCCTCTACGCGGTGCAGGTGGCGGACAGCATGATCCGCGCCGGCGCGCACCGCCGCGCGCTGGTGATCGGCGCCGAGACCTTCAGCCGACTGCTCGACTGGGAGGATCGCACCACCTGCGTGCTGTTCGGCGACGGCGCGGGCGCGATCGTGCTCGAGGCGGGCGACTCGGCCGACGACAACGCCGATCCCGCCGCGCGGGGCATCCTGGCGACTCGGCTTCACGCCGACGGTCGCCACAACGAGTTGCTCTACGTCGACGGTGGTCCCTCGACCACCGGCACCGTCGGCAAGCTGCGCATGAAGGGCCGAGAGGTGTTCCGGCACGCGGTGGTCAATCTCGCCGCGGTAATGGAGGAGGCACTCGTCGCGGCGGGGCTGCCGACCGAGTCGGTCGACTGGGTCGTCCCACATCAGGCCAATGCCCGCATACTCGACGCCACCGCGCGCAAGCTGTCGCTGCCTGCCGAGAAGGTGGTGATGACGGTCGACCAGCACGCCAATACATCCGCCGCCTCGGTGCCGCTGGCCCTCGATCAGGCGGTACGCGACGGGCGCATCCGGCCGGGCCATATCGTCGTGCTCGAGGCGATGGGCGGCGGATTCACCTGGGGCGCGGCGGTGCTGCGCTACTGACCCTGACTGGCGGTCACCGATCGACAAGATAACGATTGCGTTATAACGAACGGGAATGACAGTCATTTAACTTCGAAGGGGGGTTGCGGTCATGGTGGAGGCGGGCACGCTCACGCGCGCTGATCTGGCGGAGGCGCTGCACCGGCGCGTCGGTCTCTCGCGCGCTGATTCGGCGCGCATGGTCGAGCAGATCCTGGAGAAGATGTGCGGCGCCCTGGCCGAGGGCGAGAACGTCAAGATCTCGGGCTTCGGCACCTTCGTGCTGCGCGACAAGGGCGAGCGGATCGGGCGCAATCCCAAAACCGGCGTGGAAGTGCCGATCGCGCCGCGCCGAGTGCTGACCTTCCGCGCCAGCCAGATGATGCGCGACCGCATCGCGGGCGCCAGCTGACGATCGTGGCGTCGGACGAGAAATCCGCCGCCGCCTTCCGGACGATCGGCGAGGTCGCCGCGGCGACCGGGGTCGCCCCGCACGTGCTGCGCTACTGGGAGGAACGCTTCCCGCAGCTCCGCCCGGTGACCCGCGCCGGCAACCGCCGTTACTATCGCCCCGCCGACATCGCGTTGATCGAGCGGATCGCCGCGCTGCTGGGCGGCGAGGGCTATACCATCCGCGGGGTCCAGCAACTGCTCGCGCGCGAGCGCTCAAAAAGCCGCGGCGCCACGCCCCCGGTCTCGCCCGCGCCGAGCGCCGGTGACGGTCCCGCGCCGAGCGAGACGAACCAGTCGCAGCACGAGTTGCAGGGCGAGGCCGCCACGCTCGCGCGCGTGCGGGTGGTGCGCGACTGGATCGCCGCCGCGCTGAACGACGATCGCGCTTAATCCCCGCTGCTCTCCACCAGCGCGTCGCGTAGCGCCTGCACCTGCCCGTTGAGCGCGGCGAGCTGGTCGATCGACAGTCGCGAGCGCTCCAGCAGCCGCTCCGCCAGGCAGCCGCAGCGCGCGCGCATCGCCTGCCCCGCCTCGGTGAGGAACACCCGCACCTGACGCTCGTCGTCCGGGTTCCGCCGACGCTCGACCAGACCTGCCGTCTCCATCCGCTTCACCAGCGGCGTGATCGTGCTCGACTCGAGCGCGAGCCGCTCGGCGATCGCGCCGACGCTGCGCCCGTCCTGCTCCCACAGCGCATGCAGCACGAGATATTGCGGGTAGGTGATGCCAAGCTGGTCGAGCAGCGGCTTGTACGCCCGCCCGACCGCCATGCTGGCGGCGTAGAGCGAGAAGCAGAGCTGTTGGTCGAGCGGCAGCGGAACGGACATTCACGTCATCCTTTCCCGCCACATAGCCCATTCCTTATCGCGATACAAATACCGCTGGACAAGCCCCGCCGGCCAGACTAGCAGCTATGTATCGAGGTAATAGTTGCCGCGACAGGAGATTGCATCATGACCGTCGACGTCAAGTACAGCACCCGCGCCACCGCCACCGGCGGGCGCGACGGCGAGGCACGTACCGAGGACGGGAAGCTCACCGTCGCGCTCTCGACGCCGAAGGAGCTCGGCGGCGCCGGCGGCGAGGGCGCCAATCCGGAGCAGTTGTTCGCGGCGGGTTATTCGGCGTGCTTCATCGGCGCGCTCAAGGTCGCCGGCCAGCAGCTCAAGGTGAAGGTGCCCGCCGACACCAAGGTGACCGCAACCGTCGGCATCGGTCCGCGTTCGGAGGGCGGGTTCGGCATCACCGCCGACCTGCTCGTCGACCTGCCCGGGGTCGAGCGCGCCGAGGCGGAGCGGCTGGTCGAGACCGCGCACCAGATCTGCCCCTATTCGAACGCGACCCGCGGCAACGTCGACGTCGGCCTCACGCTCGCCTGACGGAGACTCGCTCATGCCCCGCCCTGCCGGAACCGAGGGGTTCACGTTGAACCAGACGATGCTGCGGGTGCGCGACCCGGCGGCATCGCTGGCCTTCTACCAGCAGGTGCTGGGCATGACGCTGCTGCAGCGGCTCGATTTCGAGGACATGCGCTTCTCGCTCTACTTCCTCGCCTTCCTCGGCGAGGGCGAGAGCGTGCCGACGGATCCGGTGGAGCGCGCGCTTCGTCTTCACGCGCGAGACCACGCTGGAGCTGACCCACAATTGGGGCACGGAGAGCGACCCCGACTTCGCCGGCTATCACAGCGGCAACGACGAGCCCCGCGGCTTCGGCCATCTCGGCGTCTCGGTGCCCGACGTCGCCGCCGCCTGCGCGCGGTTCGAGGCGCTCGGCGTGCCGTTCCGCAAGCGGCCCGACGAGGGGAAGATGCGCGACATCGCCTTCGTCACCGATCCCGACGGCTATTGGATCGAGATCCTGTCGCCCGCGAGCATGACCGCGCGCGTCGTCGCGGCGGGGTGACCGTGGCCGGTCAGCGGAACCAGTGGCGCCGCAGGAAATAGATCACCGTCGCCGCCGCGATCAGCGCGCAGACGCCCGCGATCGCGTCGAACGCCCAGGGCTCCTTGGCATAGGGCAGTCCCTCGACGTTCATCCCGTACAGCCCGGTGATGAAGGTCAGCGGCAGGAACACCATCGCCACCACCGCGATCACCAGCCCGCGCTGGTCGAGCTGCTCGGCGCGCAGGTCGGTGAGCGCCTCGTGCACCAGCGCGGCGCGCTCGCGGATCGCCTCCACCTCCTCCGCCATGCGCGCGGCGCGGTCGGCCGCGGCGGAGAGATGCGCGCGATCGTCCTCGGCGAGCCAGTCGCCCGGCAGCGTCGCCAGTTTCTCCAGCGCGGCGCGCTGCGGCGCGAGGAAGCGGCGATAGTTGATCGCCTCCGACCGCACCTTGGTGACGCCGCGGCGCAGCTCGAAGATATGTTCCGCGGTGAGCTTCTGCTCGCAATCGTCGAGCCAGTCGCCGAGGTCGCCGACCACGGGATCGAGGTCCTCGGTGATCTCGGTGGCGAAGGCGCTGATCAGGTCACCGGGGTCGCGGATCGTGCCGTCACGCATCTGCGTCACCACCTCGTCGAGCGCGACCAGATGCTTGCGCGAGACGGTGACGACCCGTCCCTTGGCTGCCCAGATGCGGATCGAGGCGAGCATGTCGGAGCCGTCGAGCTCCTCGTCGGTCCGTCCGCGCAGGTTGACGAAGGCGGCGTCGGCCAGCTTGTCGGCGCGCGGGCGCGTCTCGGCGGCGGTCAGCGAGTCGACGATATAGGGCGGCAGCCCGGCCTCGTCGCGCAGCCATGTCTGCGCGTGTTCGGCGTTGGTGGTGAGGTGGACCCACACGAACGGCGCGCCGCAGCCGAGCGCGCCTTTCACCGGTATCTCCTCGACCTTGCCCTCGCCGGTGAGCCGCCACGCGGTGCCGCTCATCGTTCCTCCTCCATCGCGAGATCGACCACCAGCCCGGTCGCCGGCGCGAGCGGCGGCGCGGCGCATTCCACCCGCTCGGCGTCGGCGCGCGCGCGGTCGAGGATCGCGGGCGGCACGTCGGGGCGGTGGGTCACCACGTCCGCCGCGGCGAGCAGCCGGGCCTGGCGCAGCGTCAGCTCGTCCGGGTCGTGCGAGCGCAGCCGCAGCCGAGCGAGACCGGTGGCGGGCTGCGCCGCGATCACCGCGGCGGCGACGTCGTCGAGCGCGGGCGCGCCAAGCGGGTCGAGCGCGCCGCCGGGCGCGAGCGCGGCGCCGATCGCGCGGCGCCGCTCGCCCATGTCGGGCAGCGCGGCGCGGAGCGCGGGCCGCGCGGCGTGGAGCGCCTCGGCGAGCCGGCCGAGCGATGCGGGCAGCAGCGTCTCGAGCCGCTGGCGCAGCGCCGCGGCCAGCCCCGCCGACACGCCCGCGCTGCCGATCGCGACCAGCACCGGCGCGCGGTCGAGGATCGCGGGGAGGGTGAAGTCGCACAGCTCGGGCCGGTCGACCGCGTTGACCAGCACGCCGCGCGCCTTCAGTCGAGCGACCGCGGCCTCGTCGTCCGCCACCACGGCGAGCCGCGCGGCGCCATCGTCCTCGCCGACGATCACCGCGCCCGCGCGCTCGAGCAGCCGGCGCTTCGCCGCGGCCGGCTCGCCCGCGCCGACGAGGATGACCGGCCGTCCCGCCAGCCGCAGGAACACCGGCAGGCTCGGCAGCGCCGCTGCGGCGTCGCGCGAGTCGCTCACCGGCTCACAGCCACTCGGGCACGCGCTCGGCGGCGAGGATCGTCTCCGCCGCGATCCGGTCCGCCACCACCGCGAAGCGCTCGCCGTCAACCAGCACCTCTGGCACCAGCGCGCGGCTGTTGTAGGTCGAGGCCATCGTCGCCCCGTAAGCGCCGGCGCTGCGGAACACCGCGAGATCACCCTTGGCGACGCGGTCGATCTCGCGCGCCATCGCGAAGGTGTCGCCGGTCTCGCACACCGGCCCGGCGATGTTGGCGGTGACCCGCTCGCCGCTCGGCACCACCGGGTCGAAGTCGTGCCAGGCGTCGTAGAGCGCGGGTCGCGCCAGGTCGTTCATCGCCGCGTCGACGATGACATAGGGGTTCACCACGCCGGGCTTCACCCAGATCACGCGGGTGAGCAGCACCCCCGCGTTGGCGGCGATCACCCGCCCGGGCTCGAACATCAGCGTGACGTCCCAGGCGCGCGTGACGCGGTCGACCATCGCGCCGTACTCGGCGGGAGAGCGCGGCGCGTCGCCCTCCTTGTAGCGGACGCCGAGCCCGCCGCCGAGATCGACTCGCGTGATGCGGTGCCCGGCGGCGCGGAGGGTGGCGACCAGCTCGCCGACGCGGCGGTAGGCCGCCTCGAGCGGGGCGAGGTCGAACAGCTGGCTGCCGATGTGGATCGCCACGCCCTCGAGCGCGAGACCCGGCAGCCCCGCCAGGCGCGCGAACATCGCGGGCGCCTGGTCGATCGGCACGCCGAACTTGTTCTCCTTGCGCCCGGTCGAGATCTTGGCGTGCGTCCCGGCGTCGACGTCGGGGTTGACGCGCAGCACCGCGCGCGCGGTCTCTCCCCGTTCCGCGGCGAGCCGGGCGAGTGCCTCGCCTTCCTCCTCCAGCTCGAGGTTGAACTGGCCGATCCCGGCGTCGAGCCCGCGCACCAGCTCGGCCTCGGTCTTGCCGACACCCGAGAAGACGACCGACTCGGCCGGCATCCCCGCCGCGAGCGCGCGCGCCAGCTCGCCGCCGGATACGACGTCGGCGCCATAGCCCTCGGCGGCGAGCAGGCGCAGGACGGCGACATTGGGGTTGGCCTTGATCGCATAGGCGAGATGCGCGTCGCGCACGTCGGCCAGACCGGCACGAAAGGCGCGGGCGTGATCGCGGAAGGCGTTGGCGGAATAGACGTAGACGGGGGTGCCGACCTCGGCGGCGATGCGCGCCAGCGGCACGCCCTCGCACCACAATTCTCCGTCGCGATAGTGGAAATGGTCCATCAAATCTCTTCTAGCGTGATTCGCGCGGTGCAGGTGAGGAAGAGGTGGCCGGATGTTGGGCGCGTGTCATCGCCCCGAACGTGCCGTCATCCCGAACTCGTTTCGGGATCCACGGTGCCGCACATCCCTCGACCGTGGCGTATGCGGGGCAGTGGATCCCGAAACAAGTTCGGGATGACGGAAGGGGGGTGGATAGCACAGCGAAGCGCCTCGACGCCCCACCATCATCACCGCGGCGGCAGGTCGAACTCGTCGCTCTGGCGCTCTTGCGAGCGGGTGAGCACCTCGCCGGTGCGGCGCGGCCGCGCCTGCACGCTGGGGGTGAGCAGGTCGTTGATCCCCGGCGTCGCGGTCGCGCCATAGGGCGCCACCGGCAGCGGCGTGCCCGGTGCCGGCTTGAGCGCCTGGGTCGAGCCGCACCCCGCCAGCGCGGTCGCCAGCGCTAGAGCGACCGGTGAACGGTACATCGTCATGCCACCTCTCCGGCCCGCTCCGCGCGCGCGGCGGCGATCGCGGCGCGGACATTGTCGGGCGCGGTCCCGCCGAAGCTGCGCCGGCTCGCCACCGAGGCGTCGACCGACAGCACGTCGTAGACCGCATCGGTGATCCGCGCGTCGATCGCCTGCAGCTCGGGGAGCGGCACGCGGTCGAGCGTGCAGCCCAAAGCCTCGGCGCGCGCCACCGCGCGGCCGGTGATATGATGCGCCTCGCGGAACGGCACGTCGGCCTCGCGCACCAGCCAGTCGGCGAGGTCGGTCGCGGTGGCGAAGCCGCTCTCCGCCACCTGGCGCATCCGCTCGGTGCGGAAGGTGGCGCTCTCCACCATCCCGGTCATCGCCGCGAGCGACAGCGCGAGCAGGTCGTGCGCCTCGAACACCGGCGGCTTATCGTCCTGCATGTCCTTCGAATAAGCGAGCGGCAGCCCCTTCATCGTGACCATCAGGCTGACCAGGCAGCCGGTGATCCGCCCGCTGTGGCCGCGCACCAGCTCGGCCGCGTCGGGGTTGCGCTTCTGCGGCATGATCGAGCTGCCGGTCGACCATTGGTCCGACAGCGCGACGAAGGCGAAGGGCTGCGACGCCCACAGCACGAACTCCTCCGCCAGCCGCGACAGGTGGAGCGCGCACTGGCTCGCCGCCATCAGGTAATCGAGCGCGAAGTCGCGGTCACTGACCGAATCGAGGCTGTTGCGAGTCGGCGCGTCGAAGCCGAGTCCGCGGGCGGTGGCGTCGCGGTCGATCGCGAAGCCGGTCCCCGCCAGCGCCGCCGCGCCGAGCGGACAGAGGTTGGCGCGCGCGCGATTGTCGGTGAAGCGCGAGCGGTCGCGTCGCACCATCTCGTGATAGGCCATCAGATGGTGGCCGAGCGTCACCGGCTGCGCCGACTGGAGATGCGTGAAGCCCGGCATCACGCTGGCGGCATGTTCCTCGGCGCGTGCGAGCAGCGTGTCGTCGAGCCGGTCGAGCGCTTCGACCACTTGGTCGGTCGCGTCGCGCACCCACAGGCGGAAGTCGGTCGCGACCTGGTCGTTGCGGCTGCGCGCGGTGTGGAGCCGCCCGGCCGCGCCGCCGATCACCTCGCCGAGCCGCGCCTCGCTCAGCATATGGATGTCCTCCATCGCGAGATCGTCGGGCACGCCCTCGGCGGCGTAGCGCTCGGCCACCTGCGCCAGCCCCGCGTCGATCGCGGCGGCGTCCCCGGCGGAGACGATCCCCTGCGCGCCCAGCATCGCGGCATGCGCGCGGCTGCCCGCGACGTCCTGGCGCCACATCCGCTTGTCGAAGGGGATGGAGGCGTTTATCTCGCGCATGACGGCGGCCGGACCCTCGGCGAAGCGCCCGCCCCACATCTGGTTGGAACCGCTCATGGTCTCGCGTGTCGCGATCGTCTGTCTCCTCGGCGCCGCGCTGGCGGTTGGTGCGTGCGATAAGGGCTCGGGGGACGACGGGCAAGCCGCGGGCAACGCCACCGCCGCCGCGAGCGCGGACGAGGTGCCCGCCACCGCCGCGGCACGCCCCGACAAGGTGGATCGCAGCCACAAGGGCGAGGCCGCGCCCGACGCCGGCTTCGCCACGCTGGCGGGCGCGCCCACGACACTGGCCCAGCTGGGCGGCGGCAAGCCGCTGCTGGTGAACCTGTGGGCGACCTGGTGCGCGCCCTGCGTCAAGGAGATGCCGACGCTCGACGCCGCCGCCGGCGCGCTCGCCGGCAAGGTCCGCGTCGTCGCGGTCAGTCAGGACATGGAGCCGGCGAAGGCGAAGGACTTCCTCAAGGCGCGCGGTTTCGCCCGGCTGGAGCCGTTCCTCGACGAGAAGCTGGCGCTGAGCACCGCCTACGGCGCCAACCTGCCGACGACGATCCTCTACGACACCGCGGGCAAGGAGATCTGGCGCGTGACCGGTGACCTCGACTGGACCGGAGCGCAGGCCAAGGCGCTGCTGGCGGAGGCGGGCTGAGGGCGCGTTCCGACCCGTTGGGGAGGAGAGCGCCTCCCCGCGTCTAATGCTCTGCCGTCGTCCCGGGCTTGATCCGGGATCCATGCCTCCACGACAGCGACGGGGGTGGTGTGCGTGGCACGATGGGCCCCGGGTCGAGCCCGGGATGACGGAACAGGTCGAGAGGCGGTCAAGCCGGGACGTTAGCCCACGGCCGCCTCAACCCCCTCACGCCTCGCCGATGAACGCCACGCCGGGCGCGCGCGCCGCCGCGCCGAAGGGCGACAGCCGCCCGTCACGGCCTACCGAGAAGCCGTCGATCGTGCCGCTGCGCTCGTTGGCGACGAGCAGGCGCGAGTCGAGCACACGCAGGTGGCGCGGCCAGCGCCCGCCGCCCGCGATGTGCTGGATCGGGGTGAGCGCGCCGTCCGCCGCGATGGCGTAGACCGCGACGCTGTCGGCACCGCGGTTGGAGGCGTAGAGCCAGCGCCCGCGTGGGTCGATCGCGATCGCGCCGGCCTGGCTCTTGCCGGCGAAGCCGGCCGGCAGCGTGGAGTGGCGCGCCAGCGCGGTGAAGCGGTAGTCGGCACCGCGGCGCAGCACCGTCACGCTGTTGTCGAGCTCGGCGACGAGATAGGCGAGCGGCAGCCGCGGGTGGAAGGCGAGATGGCGCGGGCCGCTGCCCGCGACGGCGCGATAGGCGGCGCGGGTCTCGCCCAGCCGCGTGCCGGCGGCGTCGAGCCGGTGCGCGAAGATCGTGTCGGCGCCGAGATCGACCGACCACAGCCACTGGCGGTCCGGGCTGAAGCCCACCCAGTGCGCGTGCGGCGCGGGCTGGCGCTCCGCGTCCGGTCCGCGCCCGCGGTGCGGCACCACCTGCGCCGCCGCGCGCGGCAGCCCGGTGCGCGGGTCGAGCGCGATCAGCGCGACGCTGCCGCTGCTGTAATTGGCCACCGCCAGCGCGCCGCCATCGGCGCTCAGCGCGAGGTGGCACGGATCCGCGCCGCCCGAGTCGACCAGCGCGAGCCGCTGCCACGCGCCACCGCGCTCGCGGAGGACCGCGACCTTCCCGGCGCTGCCTTCCTGCACCAGATAATGCAGCCCGAGCCGCGGGTGGCGCACGCCCCAGGAGGCATCAGGGGCGGCGGCCACCGCCGCGTGCGCGCGCCAGGCGCCTGCGGCAGGGGCATAGTCGAGCGGCAGCAGCCCCGCGCCGCCCTCCTTGTTGTAGCCCCCCGCGTAGAGCGCCCGGGTCGCGGCGGGGGCGGCCAGCGCCCCACCGGGCAGCGCGGCGACGGCGGCAGCGCCGAGCAGGGTGCGGCGCGTCAAACGGTCGTCGATCATCATCGTCTCCGGGCTCCGCTCATCCTGGCGCGCGTCCTGTCAGCCGCTCGAGGCAGCGTCGCAGCGTCGCCATCGTCAGCGGCTTGTTGAGGTGGGGGGCGTCGGCGAAGGCCGGGTCGCGATCGTCCGCGTCATAGCCGCTGGCGAAAGCGAAGGGCACCGCGGCGGCGCGCAGCGCGGCGGCGACCGGATAGGCCTTCTCGCCGGCGAGATTGAGGTCGAGCACCGCGACATCGGGCAGCGCGCCCGCGGCGAGTGCCGCCAGCGCCGCCGCGACAGAGGGCGCGACCGCGACCACGTCCGCGCCGTCACGCTGGAGCGCGCGCTCCAGCTGGCGCGCGAGCAGATACTCGTCCTCCACCACCAGCACGCGCAGGCCGGCGAGCGCGGTCACGCCGCGGCGCCGCGCGCCAGCGTCTGCGACACCGGCAGCACCATCGCGCAGCGCACGCCGTCGGCGGTGAGCGCATAGTCGACCGTCGCCTCAAGCTGATAGGGCACCGCGCGCTCGATCAGGTCGCGCCCCTGGCCGACGCGCTCGGGCGTTTCGCCGCGCACCGGCATGGTGACGCCGCGCTCCTCCCAGTCGAAGCGCAGCCGCGGCCGCTCCCCCGCCGCGACGGGCAGCAGCGCCCAGCGCACCGACAGAGTCGCGCCGGGCTGGCTTAGCGCGCCATATTTGAGCGAGTTGGTGATCAGCTCGTGCAGCGCCAGCGCGAGCGTCTGGATCCCGCCCGAGCGCAGCGGGATCCCGCGGGGGCCGGCGAGCGACACGCGCGCGTCCTCGTCCGGCAGCGCGCCGAAGGCGGCGAGCTCGCTGCGCAGCAGCTGATCGAAGCCGACCCGCTCCAGTCCCTCGATCCGCGACAGCAGCTGCTGCACGCGTGACAGCGCGTCGAGCCGCGCCGAGAAGGCGCGCTCGAAGTCGGTCAGGTCGGCGCTCGCCTCCAGCGTGCTCTCCGCCACCGCCTGGATCACGCCCATCAGGTTGCGCGTGCGGTGCTGCAGCTCGCCGATCAGCATCTGCAGCCGCGCCGCGGTGTCGCGCTCCTCGGTGACGTCCTGCGCGATGCCGCCGATATGGCTGACGCGCCCGTCTGGCTCGCGCAGCGGGAAGGCGGTGTTCTTGAGCCAGCGCACCTTGCCGCTGCCGGGGATGCGCGCGCGGAAATCGTGCGTGACTCGCTCGCCCTGGCGGACGCGGCGCAGCGTGGTGGCGGCGAGGTCGCGGTCCTCCGCGATGATCGCGGTCTGCCAGTCGAAGCTCAGCGGCGCGCCGCGCCCGCTCGCCACGCCGACCCCGTAGAGCTTGCGCAGTGCCGGGCTGAGATAGGCGAAGCGCGCGCTGTCGATGTCGAACAGCCACAGCACGTCGGACGAGGCCTCGGCGAACTCGCGGAAGCGCGCCTCGCTCGCGCGGAGCGCGACCTCGACCCGGTCGCGCTCGGTCGTCTCCTCCACCACCGCGCCGATGCCGACGACCTCGTCACCGCTGCGGATCGGGAAGAAATGCTCGCGCCAGCTGCGCTGCTTGTCGCTGTTCGCCGGGGTGCCGCCGTGGACCTCGACGTCGAGCCACGGCTCGCCGGTAGCGATGATCGCGCGCCAGCGCTCCATCAGCGCGTCGATCCCGGCGATGTCGGGCAGCAGCTCGCGCGGGGTGAAGCCGATATGCGCCTCGGGAGGCAGGCCGTTCATCTGCGCGAGGCTGGCGTTGACGCGGACGAAGCGCAGCTCGCGATCCCAGATGCCGAGCCCGAGCGGCGCGGCGTCGAACAGCGCGTCGAGCGCCGCGGCGGCGCTGGGGGCGGGAGGATGCACGGGCGCGGGGCCGGCCAGCGACTCGGCGACCGCGGCGCGCAACGCGGGGCTCCAGCGCTCGGGCGCGCCGAGCGGGGTGGCTGCCCAGTCAAAGTCACCCAGGACGGTGACGGCGGGCACAGGAGGATCGGGGACGTGCATGCCGCAACCTATTGTCTCTCCGCAACGAATAGCAGGTCGCACGGGGCTGCCAAGGGGAGCGCGGCGCGCTTGACCGCGCGCGCGCGTCCCGGCACCTCAGGCGCCATGACCCGCCGCCTCCCGCTCGCCCGCCGCGCCGCCCCGTTCCTGCTCGCCGCCGCGCTGCCGGCGGCCCTGAGCGCGCAGCGCGCGCCCACCGATACGATGGCGAACGAGCAGGTCGCCGGCTACGACTGGGTCCGCCCCGAGGCCGATTACGTGCGCCGCACCGAGATGGTGCCGATGCGCGACGGCACGCGGCTGTACACCGTGATCGTCTACCGCAAAGGCACGCACGACGCGCCGATCCTGCTCAGCCGCACGCCCTATGACGCCGACAAGGCGACCAGCCGCAACCGCAGCCAGCTTATCGAGGAGATCCTGCCCGTCGCCGACGCCGAGTTCGTCGACGACGGCTATATCCGCGTCTACCAGGACGTGCGCGGGCTGGGGAAATCCGAGGGCGATTACGTGATGAACCGGCCGCTGCGCGGGCCGCTCAACCCCACCAAGGTCGATCACGCCACCGACGCCTATGACACGATCGACTGGCTGGTGAAGAACGTGCGCGAGAGCAACGGCAAGGTCGGCATCACCGGCTCGTCGTATCTCGGCTTCACCTCGCTGATGGCGCTGATCGACCCGCATCCCGCGCTCAAGGCGGCGGTGCCGCAGAGCCCGATGGTCGACGGCTGGATGGGCGACGACTGGTTCCACAACGGCGCCTTCCGCACCTTCGGCTTCGACTATGACCTGTCGCAGACGGTCAAGGCCGGGGGCGGCGCGGTGCCCAAGGGCGGTGGCGACGAATATGCCGCCTACCTCGCCGCCGGCTCGGCGGGCGATTACGCGCGCCACTATGGCCTGCTCGACCTGCCGGTGGTGCGCAAGGTGCTCGAGCACCCGAGCTATGATTCATGGTGGCAGGGACAGGCGGTCGACAAGCTGCTCGGCGCCCGCAAGCTGACCGTACCGACCATGCTCGTCGTCGGCCAGTGGGATCAGGAGGACAGCTACGGCGCCCCTGCCGTCTATCAGGCGCTCGAGGGGCAGGACCCCGACAACCAACTCGTCAGCCTGGTGATCGGGCCGTGGCGCCACTCGCAGGTCAACTACGAGGCGCGCGAGCTCGGCCCGTTGAAGTGGGAGGGCGACACGGGTCGGCAGTTCCGCACGCGCTGGATGAAGCCATTCCTCGACTGCCATCTCAAGACCGAGCCGGCGCCGTGCGACACGCCGCCGGTGCTCACCTACGCCACCGGCGAGAACCGTTGGGAGGTGTCGCCGCGCTGGCCCGCGGGGCAGTACCGGCCTCTGTATCTAGCAGGCGGCGCGTCGCTGTCGTGGCAGAAGCCCGCGGCGGGAAGCGACAGCTATGTCTCGGACCCGGCCAAGCCGGTGCCGATGCTGCCGCGGCCGATCCATATGCAGGGCGAGGAGTGGCGCACCTGGCTGGTCCACGACCAGCGCTTCGTCGACGGCCGCCCCGACGTGCTGAGCTACACCGGCGCGGTGCTCAATCAACCAGTCCATATCAAGGGCGCGCCCAAGGTCGACCTGCGCGCCGCGACGACCGGGCGCGACGGCGACTTCGTGGTCAAGCTGATCGACGTCTACCCGGAAGAGAACAGCGCCGACCCGGCGATGGCGGGCTATCAGCTCGCGCTCGGGATCGAGATCTTCCGCGGCCGCTACGTGAACGGTTTCGCCACGCCCGCGGCGCTGACGCCGGGCAAGACCTACAAGTTCGACTGGTCGCTGCCCAACGTCGACCATGTCTTCCTGCCGGGGCACCGCATCATGGTGCAGGTGCAGTCGTCGCTGTTCCCGCTCTACGACCGCAACCCGCAGAGCTGGGTGCCCTCGATCATGGACGCGCGCCCACGCGACTACGTGAAGGCGACGCAGACGGTGCGCTGGGGCGGCGACGCGGCGAGCGCGGTGTGGCTGCCGGTCGCGGACGACTCACCCGCGGGAGCGGCGACCGCGGCGAACTGAGCGCCGCGGCCGCCTGGCGGGTTCAGCCCTTGCCGCGCAGCGTGTTGAGCACCGCGAGTGCGGCGACGCCGACGAAGGCCGCGCTGGTCCACGGCCGCTCCTTGGCGAAGCCGCGCGCCTTCTCGGTCAGCGGCGCGTCGCCGCCGAAATGCGTCTTGAACGAGTCGGTGAGCGCGGTCTTCTTGTTCGACGTGGTGGCGGTGTCGGCCATGCGTATGTCTCCTGCTGGATGCGCGGGCACAACGAACGAGGCGCGATGCGGTGCCGTGACGCGTGGGCGCTTGGCCAAAGCAGATCCTCCCCGCATCGCGGGAAGGATTACCCTCTACTTCAGCCGCAGCGGCGGCGAATAGTCGGTCATGGTCATGAACACGCTGTCGACCTTGGTCACGATCTTGCCGTTGACCTCGCTCGCGGCAGCGACCTTCTGCCACTCCGGGTCGGCGCCGAACGCCTTCCAGTCGGCGTCGCGCGCGGCGCGGTCCGGGTAGGCGAGCACGTAGACGACGCGGCCCTCGGGATAGTCGGCGCTGGGCAGCTCGTTCCAATAAGCGACGTTGGTCATGCCGTGGCGCTTGAAGATGCCGAGCGTGTGCTCACGGAAGCGCGTGTTGAGCGCGGCCATCTTGCCCGGCGCGGGATAATAAGTCCGCAGCTCGTAGAGCGCGGTGCGCGGGTCGAGCGTCGCCTTGGGTGCTGCGGCGGTCAGCGCCAGCGGTGCGAGCAGGGCGAGGGTGAGCGCGATCAGGGCAGGACGCATGCGGCAGGTCTCCGGGACGATAAGTCCGCAGGCTGCGCCGGATTTCGCCGCGGCGCCAGTGACTCGGATCAATCCGCCGGCTCAGCCGTGCGCGCGCACCACCGCGCGGGTGACGTCACCCATCAATCGAAGTCGCGCGCGCAGCGGCGCGCGGGTACGCGCGATCAGCACCGCCACCGCGTAGCGATGCCCATCGGGCGCGGTGAGCAGCCCCACGTCGTTGGTGCCCGTCGCGGTGCCCGCCAGCTCCTGCCCCGTCCCGGTCTTGTGCGCGAGCGTCCAGCCGCGCCCCAGCCCCGCGCGCAGTCGCAGCGGGCCCGTACGGCTCGCGCGCATCAGCGCCAGCATCCGCGCGGTCGACGCCTTGCTCAGCAGCCGCCCCTGCGCCAGCCGCGCGAGCCCGAGCGTGACACCGTCGGCCGAGGCACCGTCGGGCGGGCTGGCGACGTAGCGGTCGAGCGCGCGCCGCCGCGCGGCGAGGCTCAGCCGCGCCCGCGCGCGCAGGAAGCCGTCGCCGCCGGCCCAGGAGTCTCGCCACGTCAGCCCGGCGGTGCGCGCCTGGAGCAGCCGCTCGCCGGGACCGAAGGTGACGCCGGTGATGCCCTTTCGCGTCAGCGTTCGCCGCACCGCGGCGGGGCCGCCGACTTGGCGCAGCAGCACGTCGTTGCAGGTGTTGTCGCTCCGTGTCAGCGCGCAGTCGAGCAGGCCGGCGATCGTGATGCGCAGCCCGCCCGCGCCGACACGCGCGCGGATCGGCTGGTGGAACAGGGTGAGGTCGGCGCGCCGCACCGTCACGGTCTTGCGCAGGCTGAGCGTGCCGCGGTCGATCGCGTCGAAGGTGGCGAGCGCGACCCACAATTTGCTCACGCTCTGCTGTGGCCGGCGCGTGCCGCCCTGCCACGAGACGGTCCAGCCGCGGTCCACGTCGCGCACCGAGATGCCGACCGCGCCGGGGAAGCGCTGGCCGAGCGCCTCCACCGCGTTGAGCAGCCGCGCCGGTGGCTGCGGCCGCACCGCGCCGCGGTCGCGCGCGGCGGCGGGCTCGGCCAGCGCGAGCGCGGCGAGCAGCGGGGCGATCAGGCGGCGGGGAAGCATGGCTACGGCAACCTCATTCTCATGATCACGGGCGCCTGATTCAGGCAGGTAAGGCGCCGACTTCTCCCATCGTCATCCCGGCCCCGAGCCGGGATCCATGCTACCGCGCACCGACCGGCGGCGATTCACGCGGCACCATGGATGCCGGGTCAAGCCCGGCATGACGGGCTCAAGGGCGGGGCTCACGGACGAACGGTCTGGCTCTAGCCGGCTCGCGCGATAAGGAAAGCGCGCGCCGGCCCAGCACGGCCGACACGAACCGGCAGCAGCACTGGCCTATTGCCTCCCTCCGCAGCACGTGGCACCGCTTTCTCATACCAAAAGTTACTATTTCGCCCGGAGACGATCCCGTGACCCTGAAGAGCGTGCTGCTGGCGGCGACCGCCGGCCTCGTCCTCGCCGCCCCCGCGCTGAGCCGCGACCAGTCGGCGCCCGCTGCCAGCCCCGCCGCGGCGCCCGACGCCGGCGCGACCCGCTACGGCGCCTGGGGCTTCGATCTCACCGGCATGGACCGCAGCGTCCGCCCCGGCGACGACTGGTTCCGCTTCGTCAACGGCGCCTGGGTGGCGCGCACGCAGATCCCGGCGGACCGCTCCTCCTACGGCGCCTTCGCGGTGCTGCGCGAGCTCTCCGAGCAGCGGCTGCGCGCGCTGATCACCGGTTATAGCGCGAGCGATGCCTCCCATCCCGACCGCGCCAAGGCGGCGCTGCTCTACAACGGCTTCATGGACACCGCCGCGGCGGAGCAGGCCGACGCCGCGCCGCTGGCCGAGCGGCTGCGGCCGATCGCCGCAGCGGCGAGCAAGGACGATATCGCGCGGCTGATGGGCCGCTCGGTCGGCGGTTTCGGCGCCAGCTTCGTCAGCGCCGGGGTGAGCGACGACGCCAAGCGGCCCGAGGTCTACGCGCTCTACCTGCGCCAGTCGGGGCTGGGCCTGGGCGACCGCGAGCTGTACCTCGACCCCAAGTTCGCGCCGCAGGTGGCGCGCTACCGCCAATATGTCGCGCAGATGCTGACGATGGCGAACTGGCCCGACGCCGCCGCCGCGGCGGAGCGCGTGGTCGACATGGAGACCAAGCTCGCCCAGGCGCACTGGACCCGCGCCGAGAGCCGCGACCGCGACAAGACCTACAACCCGATGATGCTCGCCGAGTTGAAGGCGCAGGCGCCGGGCTTCGCCTGGGACGCTTACTGGCAGGCCGCCGGACTCGGCGCGGCGGACCGCGCGATCGTCGCGCAGAACACCGCCTTTCCCAAGATCGCCGCGCTGTTCGCCGCGACCGATCTCGCCACGCTCAAGGCTTGGGCGGCGTTCCGCACCGCCGACGACGTCGCGCCGCTGCTGTCGCGCCGCTTCGTCGACGCCGAGTTCGACTTCCGCTCCAAGTTCCTCAACGGCCAGCCGCAGCAGCGCGAGCGCTGGAAGCGCGCGGTCGGCTTCACCGAGAACGCCATCGGCGAGGGCATCGGCCGCGACTATGTCGCGCTCTACTTCCCGCCCGAGTCGAAGGCGAAGATGGACACACTGGTCGGCAACCTGCGCGTCGCGCTCGCCGGGCGGATCAAGAACCTGGCGTGGATGAGCCCCGCGACCAAGACTCAGGCGCTCGACAAGCTCCAGGGCTTCACCGTCAAGGTCGGCTATCCCTCGAAGTGGCGCGACTATAGCGGGCTGGAGGTGCGCGCGGGCGATCTCGTCGGCAACGCCGAGCGCGCCACCCGCTTCGAGTGGGACTATGACCGCGCCCGCATCGCGCGCCCGGTCGACAAGGCCGAGTGGGGCATGACGCCGCAGACGGTCAACGCGTACTACAGCTCGGTGAAGAACGAGATCGTCTTCCCCGCCGCCATCCTCCAGCCGCCCTTCTTCGATCCCCAGGCCGACGACGCGATCAACTATGGCGGGATCGGCGGCGTGATCGGCCATGAGATCAGCCACGGCTTCGACGACCAGGGCCGCAAGTCGGACGGGCGCGGCGTGCTGCGCGACTGGTGGACCGCGGAGGACGCGACCAAGTTCGAGGCGCAGGCGGCGCGGCTCGGCGCGCAGTACGAGGCCTACACCTTCCCCGGCCTGCCCGGCGTCCATATCAACGGCCGCGCCTCGATGGGCGAGAACATCGGCGACCTCGGCGGCGTGCTGATCTCGCTCGACGCCTATCACGCCTCGCTCGGCGGCAAGCGCGCGCCGGTGATCGACGGTTTCACCGGCGACCAGCGTTTCTTCCTCGGCTGGGGGCAGGTGTGGCGCACCCTGTTCCGCGACGAGGCGCTGCGGCAGCAGCTCGTCAGCGACCCGCACTCGCCGGGGCAGATCCGCGCGGTCAACCCGCTGCGCAACGTCGACGCCTGGTATGCCGCGTGGAAGATCGACCCGTCGCAGAAGCAATATGTCGCGCCGAAGGACCGCGTGCGGATCTGGTGAGCGGGCGTCGCGTCGTGGCGTGAGTCGGCAGAAGGCCCGTGTCTCCCTTTCCGTCATCCCGGACTTGATCCGGGATCCATGGTGCCGCGAGCGCCGCAGCCGTTGCTCCCGCGGAGGGATGGATCCCGGATCAAGTCCGGGATGACGGTGGAGGAGGGGCGCCTCACTCAGCAGCAGCACCTCAACGCCCGCACGTCACCGACGCGGGGGCCACCGCGCGCACGTCGCACCGCGGGCGCCCGGCGACGCTGACCTGCGCGCCCTGGATCGCCACCACCCTCGCCGCCTGGGACGCGGCGGCGCGCACGATCGAGTCGCCCGCGCCGCGCACCGTCAGCCGCTGCGTCGCCAGCGCGCGCGCGTCGATCGTGCCGGTACCGTTGGCGACCACCGTCGCGTCGGGCGCTGCGCCGGCTAGCGTGATGACCGCGTCGCCCGCCAGCGTCGCGCTCACGCGCGCCACGTCGAGCGCGGCCACGTCGATCGAGCCCGCCGCCGCCGACAGTTCGACTCGCTCGCCGCGCATCGCCGCGATCGTCACGCGTGCCGGCGTGTAGACCGCGACTCCGACGAGCCGCGGCGCGACCACCGTCACCACCGCGCTCGCCGGCCCGCCGCGCAGCACCAGCGTGCCCCCGCTCGGCTCCACCTTCAGCGCGTCGAGGGCCGCTGGATCGGCCGCGCTCGCGCTGACGCCCGTACCCACTCCGCCCGGTCCTGCGGTGACGACCCGCACCGTCGCGGGGGTCTCCACCCGCAGCCGCTCGACCGTGGCGACCGGCCAGCGCCGCTCCGCCGCGCTCGCGGGGACGGCGGCGAGCGCGGGCAGCGCGGCGGCGAGGATCAGCCGCCGCACCGCACGCTGCCCGAGCCCATCTTGCGCACCGAGCAGCGCGCCCGCGCGCCGAGGTCGACGTCGCCCGACCCCATCGCCATCACCTCGGCCCGGCCGTCGACCGTCGCACGGACGCTGCCCGAGCCCATCACCTTGATGTCGGCGGCCTTGGCGACCAGCCGCTCGCCTGCCACGTCGCCCGAGCCAGCGATCGACACCTCGAGGCGATCACTCTCACCGGCCAGCGTGACGCCGCCCGAGCCGGCGATCGACAGGTCGAGCGTGCCCGTGCGGCCGGTGAGGGCGGCGTTGCCCGACCCGGCGATCGAGACGTCGGCAGCGTCGGCCCGCAGCGCCGCCACGGTGAGGTTGCCCGAGCCCGCCAGCTTCGCCTTGAACGCGGACGCCTCGACGCGATCGACCGAGAGATTGCCCGAGCCCGCTAGGATCGCACCCTTGATCGCGGGCAGCGTCACCGTCACCCGCGCGTGCCCGCGCGAGCGGTCGTTGCGGCGCGACACCCGCAACGTGTTGCCGTCGCGCGTGATCTTGAGTTTGTCGAGCGCCTCGGCGTCGCCCTCGGCGGTGACGGCGAAGCCGCCGCCGACGCGCACGCTGACATCGTCGCTGCCGGCGAGCTCGACCGAGTCGAAGCCGGCGGCCTGGAAGCTGCGCTGGTTACCGCTGCCCGTGCCTGGGATGCCGGGGCTATCGTCCTGCGTGAAGCTGTTGCCGCAGGCCGCCAGCGGCAGCAGTGCGGCGGCGATGATCGCGCGCATGTCCTCTTCTCCCCTACGTGTATTGCGGCACTAATACACAGCGATGGGACACGCAAACGAAAAGGGGCGGCCCGCGGACCGCCCCCGCTCTCATTCGACCCGGTGCGGCGGGTTACGCCGGCACCTTGTCCTTGTTGTAGATCGCCGCGGCCTTGCGCAGGATCTCGAGGATCTTCTCCTGCGCCGCCGGCTCGTCGATCTGCTCCATCGCGGCGAGCTCGCGCGCGAGGCGGCTGCACGCGCCCTCGAAGATCTGGCGCTCGGAATAGCTCTGTTCGGGCTGGTCGTCGGCGCGGAACAGGTCGCGCACCACCTCGGCGATCGAGACGAGGTCGCCCGAGTTGATCTTCGCCTCATATTCCTGCGCGCGGCGCGACCACATCGTGCGCTTGACCTTGGGCTTGCCCTTGAGCGTCTCCATCGCCTCGCGCATCGTCTTGTCCGACGAGAGCTTGCGCATGCCGACCGACTCGGCCTTGTTGGTGGGAACGCGCAGCGTCATGCGCTCCTTCTCGAACCGCAGCACGTACAGCTCCAGCTGCATGCCCGCGATCTCCTGTTTCTGCAGCTCGATCACACGGCCGACCCCGTGCTTGGGATAGACGACATAGTCACCGACATCGAAATGCAGAGCCTTGGCAGCCATAGGAGGCCTTTCCAATGTTAGGGCTCCCGCAGCCCGCTGCGACCCGCGCCGGCAAGCACCGCGGAACGGACTGACGAGGGGAGCAGAAGGTTTGACGTCTCCAGGGACGCGAGAACGAATGCGCCCGTGCCGGCCTCTTATAGCAACTCGGCAATAAAATTTCCAGCCCCAATGGGGCAGGGAGGCTGACGCGAGGGAACCTTTTTACAGTTTCGCGTCGCCCGATGCGGCGAGATGACCCGTTTCGGTGCACTCAGCCGGTGGTCGGCGGGCGGAAGAAGCCCGCCGGGAAGGGCGCCTGGCGCGGCCCCGCAGGATCGCGCAGGTCGTTTCGCACGCCCGCATCGGCGCTGAGCGGGATCGCCATGCCGTCGGTCGTCTCGAGCAGCGCGAACAGCTTGGCACTCATCCGCGCGGCCAGGTCCTCGTGGCCCGGGCGGGCGAGCAGATTGTCGCTCTCGTGCGGGTCGGCGGCGAGATCGTACAGCTCGTCCAGGTCCCAGATGCCGTGGAAATGCATGTACTTATACCGATCCTCGCGGAGCGCGTGGACGGTCGGTGTCTGCGGAAAGTTGCGCTCCCAATAATATTCGTAGAGCAGCTCGCGCCGCCACGGCACCGCGCCGCCGCGCGCCAGCGGCAGCATGTTCGCCCCAGCCATGTCCGTGGGCGCGCGCAGCCCCGCGGCGGCGAGCATCGTCGGCGCGACGTCGATGTTGGCGACCACCTGCTCCACCACGCTGCCCGCGGGGAACAGCGACGGGCAGCGCGCCAGCATCGGCACGCGCATCGATTCCTCATAGGCGGCGCGCTTGTCGATCAGCCCGTGCTCGCCGAACATGAAGCCGTTGTCGCCCATGTAGAGGATCAGCGTGTCGTCGAGTTCGCCGCGGCGCTCGAGCAGGTCCATGATCCGCGCCAGCCCCTCGTCCACCGCGAGCAGCGTCTCCATGTAGCGCTTGTAATAGTCGCCGATGTCGAGGGTGCCGTGATAGGGGTAGCCGACGCCGTGCCAGCTGTTGCGCTGGTTCTCGACCCACATCGGGCGTCCCGCCACGCCCGGCTTCATCGACGCCGGGTAGCGGAAGGTCTCCTTGTCATAGCGGCCCTTGTGGCGCTCCGCCGGGATGAACTCGGAATGCACCGCCTTGTGCGCGAGGTGCATCATCCACGGCTTGCCCTTCGGCCGCGCGCCGAGCCAGTCGAGCGCATAGTCGGTCAGCTCATCGGTGATATAGCCTTTCTGCGCTACCTTCCGGCCGTCGACGTTGAGCCCATTCGCCTCCGGCAGGTAGCTGCCCTGGCCGCGAAAGCTGACCCAGCGGTCGAAGCCGGGCTGGGGCGAGTCGCCCTCCTCGCCCATGTGCCATTTGCCGATGAAGGCGGTGTCATAGCCCGCCGCCTGGAGGTACTCGGGATAATAGACCAGCCCGGGCGGGATCGGGTGGTTGTTGTCCACCACCTTGTGCTGGTGCGCGTACAGCCCGGTGAAGATCGAGGCGCGGCTCGGCGAGCATAAAGCGGTGGTGACGAAGGCGTTGCGGAAATGCGTGCCCTCGCGTGCCAGCCGGTCGAGCGTCGGCGTCTCGCCGAAGTCCTGCGCCTTCATGAAGCCCATCGCGTCGTAGCGATGATCGTCGGTCAGCACGAACAGGATGTTGCGCGGCTTCGTGCCTGGCACGCGCGCGAGCCGGCGGGAGCGGCGCGGCGCGGGTGTCGCCGCCTCCGCCGCGCCCGCCGCCCAGCTGTACAGCCCGAACGCGCCGCCGGTCCCCGCCAGCAGTACGCCGCGTCGGCCCGTGTCCTCCGCCATCGTCAGAAATCCTTGCGCAGCAGCAGCCCGGCATAGCGCCGATCGTCGCGCGGCACGAACCGCACCGTGCCAGCGAACGAGCCGTTGGCGAGGAAGCTGGCATAGGATTGGTCGGTGATGTTCTTGACGTAGGCGCGCAGCTGCCAGCCGTCGCCGGGGCGGATCAGCGCCACGCTGGCGTTCCAGATCGCATAGGCGGGCTGGATCGTGCTCGGGGTCTGGTTGAGCGAATATTGCGTCTTCGAGCTGAAGCTGACGTCGCTCTGCAGCTCCATCGACAGCGAATCGCTCAGCGCGAAGCGATACGCCGCGTTCTCGTACAGCTTGACCCGCGGCGCGAAGGGCAATGGCTGGCCGTTGATGTTGCAGCTGGTCGGCGCG
The DNA here is from genome assembly GCF_019429485.1 of Sphingomonas citri. Lineage (GTDB taxonomy): Bacteria > Pseudomonadota > Alphaproteobacteria > Sphingomonadales > Sphingomonadaceae > Sphingomonas > Sphingomonas citri. Next base: position 151,827 of record NZ_JAHXZN010000003.1, read on the forward strand.
CCGGGCGGGCAGAGGAAGTCGCGCACCGTGGCGTCGGTGAAGGCGCCCGAGAGGTCCACCGTCAGCCCCGCAGTCGGACGCAGCGTCACGTCGGCCTCGACCCCGCGCGACCGCACCGAGCCGGCGTTGATCAGCCGGGTGACCTGCGCGCCGTTGACCACGTCGTTGAAATTGGCCTGATAGCCGTCGAAGGTCGTGGTGTAGGCGGCAAGGCTGTAGCTCAGCGCGCGGTCGGCGGTGCTGCCCTTGAGCCCGATCTCGAACGAGTCGCTCGTCTCGGGGCTGAGCGGCAGCTCGTCCAGCAGCGTCGTCGCGTTGAGCGAGCGCATGTTGAAATAGACGTTGTACGCCGGGCCCTTGTAGCCGCGCGAGTAGGTGAAATAGGTCTGCGCGCGCGCGCCGAGATCGAGCTGGAGCCCGAGCCGGTAGCTGTCGCCGCGCCGGTCGGTGCTGCCGCTGGCGTTGTGATAGGCGCGGATCGCGGGGCGATCGAGCGCGGCCGCGCCGCTGTTGGTCGGGTCGTTGCTCGACGTGCGGACGTGGTAGAAGTCGAGCGTGTCCCAGGTCGAGCGATAGCCAGCGATCGCGCGGAAGGCCGCGCTGAAGTTGACGTTGGCCTCGCCGAACAATGCGTAATTGTGGCTGGTGATCCCGTAATTGGCGACGCCGACGGTGGTGAGCGGCGCGCCCGCGGTCAGCGTGGTGAGCGTGCGCTGGTAGCGCTCGTCGGTCTCGCCGCGCAGGTAATAAGCGCCGACGACATAGTCGATCAGCCCGCCGCGCGGCGAGGTGAGCCGCAGCTCCTGCGAGAATTGCTTGCTGTTCACCGTGCCGTCGTCGAGCCCCTGCGGGAAGGCGGTGCTCAGCCCAGTGAGCCCGTCATAGTCCTGGCGCTGGTGGTTGAGCCACTGGCGCCACGCGGTGATCGAGGTGACCTGATAGTCGCCCAGCCCGAGCTCGGCGGTGAGCGAGCCGCCGTAATTCTCGTCGCGCACGTCGGTGTCGATGTCGGTGGCGTTGGCGCGGTTCGTCGGCGAGGGGGTGATCCCCTGCGCGCCGAGCGCGGCGAGCAGCGGCGCCGAGGTGGTCACCGCGCGGCTGGGGTAAGCGATCTGGCTGGCGGAGGCATAGACCGCCGCGACCGTCTCCTTGGTGTTGAGATAGTCGCCGATCGCGGTGAGCTTGAGCGTCTCGGTCGGCGTCGCGATCAGCTTGGCGCGCACGCCGTAGCGGCGCGAGGCGTTGGTGTCGTTGCCGGTGACGACGTTGCGCGTGTTGCCGTCGAAATCGTCGTAGAGGCCGCCGATCAGCGCGGCGAGTTTGCCCGGGATCAGCGGCCCCGACACGCCCGCCTTGACGCGATATTCCTCGTCGGTGGTGGCGCCGAGCTCGCCGAAGGCGGCGAAGGTCTCGCCGGGGTCGCGCGTGACGATGTTGACCACGCCGGCCGAGGCGTTCTTGCCGAACAAGGTGCCCTGCGGCCCGCGCAGCACCTCGATCCGCTCGACCTCGCCGAGGTCGAGCGTCGCCTGGCCCGGGCGGGTCAGCACCACGCCGTCGAGCACGGTCGAGACCGAGGGTTCGACGCCGGGCGAGGTGGTGATCGTGCCGACGCCGCGGATGAAGATCGTGCGGTCCTTGTTCGACGCCCCGGTGCGGAAGTTGACCGACGGGATCGCGGCGGTGATCGCCTGGACGTTGTTGAGCTGGCGCTCGGCGAGCGAGGCGCCGCTGAGCGCGGTGATCGCGATCGGCACCTGCTGGAGCGACTCGTTGCGGAAGCGCGCGGTGACGACGACGTCGCCGTCGGCGGGGTTGGCGGCAGGGGTTTGTGTCGGCGTCGATGCGACATCCTGCGCCGGCGCGTCGGCCGCCTGCTGCGCGGTCGCGGGGAGCGCGACGGCGAGGCCCGCGGTGGTGGTGAGGAACGCGAACAGACGGCGACGGTGCATGGAAACTCCCCTCTACGATCAATGTGCTTGTAAAAGCCGAGTTCGTCGATGGGGAATAAAGAAGCATATGCGCCGAGCGCACCCGCGCTTTAGTGCTGCCCGCTAGATCCTCCCCGCTCGCGGGGCGGGGGACCGCCGGCCGCAGGCTGGTGGTGGAGGGGGCTCTCCGCGGGCGACTCGCTCAGTTGATCGCGTCTCAGGGGAGCTAGCGCGCCTGCTGTGCGCAGCAAGCGTGGCGCTCGCAGAGACCCCCTCCGTCAGCGCTGCGCGCTGCCACCTCCCCTCGCGGGGAAGGATCTCGCGTTTCGTCCCGTCCGACGATCCGCTACTCCCCGTCCGGCCCCAGCGTCGCGTCGATGTCGCGCGGGCGGACGAAGCGCGTCAGCGTCGCGCCGCCGCGCGCCACCGCCCCCCAGCCATCCACCGCGAAGGTCATCTCGGCCAGCGTGGCGGTCGGATATTTCTCCTCCACCGCGTCGCGCAACCCGCCCGGCGCCTCGGGCACCAGCGCGAGCACCAGCTCCGCCAACCCAGGATTGTGGCCGACCAGCAGCAGCGTCTCCGCGGAGTCGTCCTGCTCGTGCATCACGTCGAGCAGCGTCGCCGTCGAGGCGAGGTACAGCCGCCGGTCCCATTCGGGCGCCAGCGCGCGGCCGAGCCCGCGCTCGAGCTCCTCGATCGTCTCGCGCACGCGCACCGCGGGCGAGGCGATCACGCGGTCGAAGTCGAGCTCCATCGCCTTGATCTCGCGCCCCATCGCCTGCGCGGCGCGGCGGCCCTTGGGGTTGAGCGGGCGATCGAGGTCGCGCGGCACGGCATCGTCCCAGCCCGACTTGGCGTGGCGCAGCAGCGTCAGCGTCTTCATTCGGGCGAACTCCGCTCAGGCGTCGAGGTCGGCCTCATGCCCGATCGGACCCGCGGTGGAAAGCCGCTGCCGCACGCGACTCACCGCCTCGTCGAGCGGCACGCGGGACACGCGCACGCCGGGCGGGAAGGCGTCGAGCAGCCGCGACGGCATCGCCGCCGACAGCAGCACGAACAGGCCCGCGTCGTCGCCGCGCCGGATCAGCCGACCGAACGCCTGCGCCAGCCGCGCGCGCACGATGCGGTCGTCGTACGCGCTGCCGCCCCCGGCGAGCCGGCGCGCGGCGTGGAGCACGGTCGGCTTGGGCCAGGGCACGCCCTCCATCACCACCAGCCGCAGCGACTGGCCGGGCACGTCAACGCCGTCGCGCAGCGCGTCGGTGCCGAGCAGGCTGGCGTGGGGATCGTCGCGGAAGATGTCGACCAGCGTCCCCGTGTCGATCGGGTCGACGTGCTGCGCGTGGAGCGGGAGCCCGGCGCGCGCGAGCCGGTCGGCGACGCGCGCGTGCACCGCGCGCAGTCGGCGGATCGCGGTGAACAGCCCGAGCGCGCCGCCGCCCGCCGCCTCGATCAGCCGCGCGTAGGCGTTGGCGAGCGCGGGCACGTCGCCGCGCTTGACGTCGGTGACGATCACCACCTCGGCGTTGCGCGCGTAATCGAACGGGCTCGGCGCGGTGAAGCGGCCCGGCGCGCGCTGGAGGTGCGGTGCGCCGACGCGCGCCTCGGCGGTCTCCCAGTCGCCCCCCGCGGTCAGCGTCGCGGAGGTGACGAGCGCGCCGTGCGCTGGCTTGAGCACCGTCTCGGCGAAGGGGAGGGTCGGGTCGAGCCAGCGGCGGTGCAGCCCGATGTCGTACTCGCGCCCCTCGCCGCGCTCGACCGCGAGCCAGTCGACGTGGCGCGGGTCGGCCGGGCCGCCGACGCGCGCCAGCAGCGCCAGCCACGCCGCCACGGTCTCGGCGCGCCAGCCGAGCGAGGCGATCGCGCCCTCCACGCGCGCGCGTGCCGGCGCGTCCATCCAGTCGGGCGCGTCGGCGAGCACCGCCTCCAGCCGTTTCCCCAACGCCACCATCGGCCGCACCAGCGAGTCGAGCGCGTGCGCGGCGGGTGCCGCCGCCTCGATCAGCTCGGGGGTCGGTTCGGCGAGCTCGGTCTCGAGCCCGTAGCCCGCGTCGGCGTCCTGCTCGGCGCGTGCGTAGGCGAGCCCGCGCACCGCGGCGAGCAAGGTCTCGATCGCGCCGAACGGCTGTCCCTCGGCGACTCGCTGGAGCCAGCCGTCGGCGGCGAGCGCTCCCGCCGCGGCGACGATCTCGGTGATCGCGCGCGCGCCCTGCTCGTCGTAGCTGGCGAGGTCGGACAGCCGCGCCTGGAGCCCGCGCCGCCGCCCGCGTGCATTGCCCTCGGGGCCGACGATCCAGCGGCGCAGCTCGATCGTCTCCTGTCCGGTCAGCGCGGTGCCGAACATCGCGTCGGCGGCGTCGAACAGATGGTGCCCCTCGTCGAACACGTAGCGAGTCGGCCGGGTCGCGGTCTCGCGCCCGCGCGCGGCGTTGACCATCACCAGCGCATGATTGGCGATGACGAGATCGGCCTCGGCCGAGGCGCGCGCGGCGCGCTCGATGAAGCAGCGGCGGTAATGCGGGCAACCGGCGTAGACGCACTCGCCGCGCCGGTCGGTCAGCGCCGCCGAGCCGTTGCGGCGGAAGAGCGTGACGAGCCAGCCGGGCAGGTCGCCGCCGACCATGTCGCCGTCGTCGCTATAGGCCGCCCAGCGCGCGACCAGATGCGCCAGGATCGCGGCGCGGCCGGCGAAGCCGCCCTGGAGCGCGTCCTCGAGGTTGAGCAGGCAGAGATAGTTCTCGCGTCCCTTGCGCGTCACCACGCGCGCCTTGCGGACCGCGCGATCGGGATGGAGCCGGCGCGTCTCGTGCCCGAGCTGGCGCTGAAGCGCCTTGGTGTAGGTGGAGATCCACACCGCGCCGCCGGCCTGCTCGGCCCACAGGCTGGCGGGGGCGAGATAGCCGAGCGTCTTGCCGATCCCGGTCCCCGCCTCGGCGAGCACCAGATTGGGCATGTCGCGCGTCATGCGCGGCGCGAAGGCGGCTGCTGCGGCGGCGGCATAGGCGCGCTGACCGGTGCGGAGCTCGGCGCCGCCGCCGACGAGAGTCTCGAGCCGGTCGAGCACCGCGGCGTCGTCGAGCGTCACGGGGCGCGGCGTAGGGCGCGGGGCGGCCTCCTGCCACTCGGGCAGGCGCGAGAACAGCCAGCGCTCGTGCTGCGCCGGCTTGGCGATCCGCGGCGCGACGATCGGCGCCCAGGGCCAGCGCGCGCGGGTGAGCGACTGCGCCGCGGTCCAGGCGCCCTCGCGCTCGGGCCAGTCGCCCGCCTGCGTCACCGCAAGCAGCCGCTCGGCGGCCGCGGCGAGGAAAGCGGCGACCTCCTCGTCCCGCGCCGGCGCCTCGAGCCCGGTCACCTGCGCGATCCCGCGCGGGGTCGGCACCGCGAAGCGCGCGGGGTGGAGGAAGGCGAATAGTTCGAGCAGGTCGAGCCCCGACAGCTCGGCATAGCCGAGCCGCTGCGCCACCAGTGGGGCGTTGAGCAGGATCACCGGCGTGTCGGCGGCGAGCCGGATCGCCTCGCCGCGCGACAGCGCGCGCGTCTCACCGCCTCGTGCCACCCACACACCCGAGTGGCTGGCATGAAGCGCAGGGTGCGGCAGCGCGGGAAAGGGCGACGTCACGCTCTCGCTGTGCGCCACGCGGAACAGATCGGCAACCGCAAAGCGCTTAACGATAATGCATCGCAACTGCCGTGCGGACCGATGATCGCGTCTACGCGGGGGTGGATTCCCCCGCCGCAAGCGCCTAAGGCACCCTCCAGTCTAGTCTGTCCTGCTGTCTCGGAGACCGCGCATGAACATCCACGAATATCAGGCCAAGGAGCTGCTCGCGAAGTTCGGCGTGCCGGTGCCCGCGGGCTTCGCCGCGATGAGCGTGGAGGAGGCGGTCGCCGCGTCCAAGAAGCTGCCCGGGCCGCTGTACGTGGTGAAGGCGCAGATCCACGCCGGCGGGCGCGGCAAGGGCAAGTTCAAGGAGCTGCCCGCCGAGGCCAAGGGCGGCGTCCGCCTCGCCAAGACCGAGGACGAGGTGCGCCACGCCGCCACCGAGATGCTCGGCAACACGCTGGTGACGATCCAGACCGGCGACGCCGGCAAGCAGGTCAACCGCCTGTACGTCACCGACGGCGTCGACATCGCCAAGGAATTCTACCTCGCGCTGCTGGTCGACCGTGCCACCGGCCGAGTCGCCTTCGTCGTCTCGACCGAGGGCGGCATGGACATCGAGACCGTCGCGCACGATACGCCCGAGAAGATCCACACCTTCGCGGTCGACCCGGCGACCGGCTTCCAGCCGCACCACGGCCGCGCCGTGGCGAACGCGCTCGGCCTGACCGGCGACCTCGCCAAGCAGGCGCACAGCCTCGCCGCCAAGGTGTACGACGCCTTCCTCGGCACCGACGCCTCGCAGATCGAGATCAACCCGCTCGCGGTCACCGACGACAACAAGCTGATGGTGCTCGACGCCAAGGTCGGCTTCGACGGCAACGCGATGTTCCGCCACAAGGACCTCGCCGAGCTGCGCGACGAGACCGAGGAGGATCCGGCCGAGCTCGAAGCGTCCAAGTACGACCTCGCCTATATCAAGCTCGACGGCGACATCGGCTGCATGGTCAACGGCGCCGGTCTCGCCATGGCGACGATGGACATCATCAAGCTCAACGGCATGTTCCCCGCGAACTTCCTCGACGTCGGCGGCGGCGCGAGCAAGGAGAAGGTGACTGCGGCGTTCAAGATCATCCTCGCCGATCCCGCGGTGAAGGGCATCCTGGTCAACATCTTCGGCGGCATCATGAAGTGCGACATCATCGCCGAGGGCATCGTCGCCGCGGCGAAGGAAGTGAACCTGTCGGTGCCGCTCGTCGTCCGGCTCGAGGGCACGAATGTGGAGAAGGGCAAGGAGATCCTGTCCACTTCCGGCCTCGCGATCGTCCCCGCCAACGACCTGGGCGACGCCGCGCAGAAGATCGTCGCCGAGGTGAAGAAGGTCGCCTGAGGCGTGAGAGGGCGGCGCCCGGTGGCGCCGCCCGCCCCCCATCGTGTCGGACTTGGTCCGGAATGACGTTGAGGAGCGCCTCACCTTCCCTGACCACCCGGGCGGACCCGGGGTCCAGGTGGGAAGGCCCACGTGACGACGCGCCTCGCTCGTTCGACCGAGGACCGCCCACCTGGACTCCGGCGTTCGCCGGGTGGTGACTAGCTATGCCGGGGTGGTCGCTCTCCCTGTTGTGGGGCGATGCAAGAAGCGGGGCCCTGTCACCTCAGCCGCGGCACGACGCGAAAATCGCCCACGCCGGACACCATGTCCGCGCCCCGCGCGTTGACGCCGCGATTGCTGCCGCTACGGCAACCGCGCTTTCCGTACTGAACTTGCGAAAAGCGCGGAAAACCGCCATGTGGAGCCCACACCGGGGCCGCGAACGCTCGCCCCGACCGCAGGATCGGAAGGACGCTGATGAAGGTCTTGGTGCCGGTCAAGCGCGTGCTTGACTATAACGTGAAACCCCGTGTGAAGGCGGACGGCTCGGGGGTCGACCTCGCCAACGTCAAGATGAGCATGAACCCCTTCGACGAGATCGCGGTCGAGGAAGCGATCCGGCTAAAGGAGAAGGGCACCGTCACCGAGATCGTCGCGGTCTCGATCGGCGAGCCCAAGGCGCAGGACACCCTGCGCACCGCGCTGGCGATGGGTGCCGACCGCGCCATCCTCGTCACCAGCGACACCAAGGTGGAGCCGCTCGGCGTCGCCAAGATCCTGGCCAAGATCGTCGAGGAGGAGCAGCCGCAGCTCGTCATCCTCGGCAAGCAGGCGATCGACGACGACAACAACCAGACCGGCCAGATGCTCGCCGCTTTGCTCGGCTGGGGCCAGGCGACCTTCGCCTCCAAGGTCGAGCTGAGCGCCGATGCGGTGACGGTGACGCGCGAGGTCGACGGCGGGCTCGAGACCGATCGCTACAAACTGCCCGCGATCGTGACAACCGACCTGCGCCTCAACGAGCCGCGCTACGCCTCGCTGCCCAACATCATGAAGGCCAAGTCCAAGCCGCTCGCGACCAAGACCGCCGCCGACATCGGCGTCGACGTCGCGCCGCGGCTCACCACGGTGAAGGTGGCCGAGCCGGCCAAGCGCACCGCGGGCGTCAAGGTCGCCGACGTCGACGAGCTGGCGGGCAAGCTCAAGTCGCTCGGCATCGCGAAGTAAGGGAGCGCAGCATGAAGACTCTGGTTTGGGTCGAGCACGACGGCCAGTCCGTCAAGGACGCCACGCTCTCCGCGGTGACCGCGGCCGCCAAGCTCGGCGAGGTCCACCTGCTGGTCGCGGGGCAGGGCGTCGACGACGTCGCGCAGGCGGCGGCCAAGATCGCGGGTGTGGGCAAGGTCCATGTCGCCGACGATGCCGCCTACGCGCACCAGCTCGCCGAGAATGTCGCGCCTTTGGTAGTCGAGCTGATGGGGCACCATGACGCCTTCGTCGCGCCCGCCACCACCACCGGCAAGGCGATCGCGCCGCGCGTCGCGGCTCTGCTCGACGTCATGCAGATCAGCGACGTGCTCTCGGTCGAGGGCGAGGACACGTTCACGCGTCCGATCTACGCGGGCAACGCGATCGCAACGGTGCAGACGCGCGACGCCAAGAAGGTGCTGACGGTGCGCGGCACCGCCTTCGAGAAGGCCGCGGCCGAGGGCGGCAGCGGCACGATCGAGGCGGTCGCGGCGACCGACGACACCGGGCTGGCGACCTTCGAGGGCGCGGAGATCGCGGCGCTGACCCGCCCCGAGCTGACCAGCGCGCGGGTGATCGTCTCAGGCGGTCGCGCGCTCGGCTCGGGCGAGAAGTTTCACGAGCTGATCGAGCCGCTCGCCGACAAGCTCGGCGCCGCGGTGGGCGCGAGCCGTGCCGCGGTCGACGCGGGTTATGTCCCCAACGACTATCAGGTCGGCCAGACCGGCAAGATCGTCGCGCCGGAGGTCTATGTCGCGGTCGGCATCTCGGGTGCGATCCAGCATCTCGCCGGGATGAAGGACTCGAAGGTGATCGTCGCGATCAACAAGGACGAGGACGCGCCGATCTTCCAGGTCGCCGACGTCGGCCTCGTCGGCGACCTGTTCAAGATCGTGCCGGAGCTCACCGAGAAACTGTGAGAGGGTAGATCCTCCCGGGTACGGGGAGGGGGACCAGCCGCAGGCTGGTGGAGGGGGGCGCCCGCGGGCGCTGTGCCTAGTGGAGAGCCCCCTCCACCACGGCGCTGCGCGCGGCGGTCCCCCTCTCCGCCGAGCGGAGGATCGGCGAGGTCTGTCGCCGCCCGACTCACATTGGCCGCCGCTCCGGCGCGGTGTAAGGCGCCGCGATGATCCGGCTCTCCAACCTGCGCCTCCCGTTGCGCCACGACGACGACGCGCTCCCGGCGGCGCTGCACGAGCGGCTCGGCGTCGCCGCCAACGACGTGCTCGGCTGGCAGGTGGCGCGCCGCGGGCACGACGCGCGCGGGCGCGGGCGAATCGCCTTGGTCTATTCGGTCGACGTAGCATTGCGCGACGAGGCAGCGGTGATGGCGCGGCTCGGCGCCGACAAGGACGTCCGCCCGACCCCCGACACCGCCTACCGTGCCCCCGTGCTCGCCCCGAGCGGCGGCGCGCGCCAGCGCCCGGTGGTGATCGGCGCCGGGCCGTGCGGGCTGTTCGCCGCGCTGATCCTGGCACAGGCGGGCTTCCGCCCGATCCTGCTCGAGCGCGGCAAGGTGGTGCGCGAGCGCACCAAGGACACCTGGGGGCTGTGGCGCCGCGGCGTGCTCGTCCCTGAGTCGAACGTGCAATATGGCGAGGGCGGCGCGGGCACCTTCTCCGACGGCAAGCTCTACAGCCGCATCAAGGACCCGCGCCACCTCAACCGCAAGGTGCTGGAGGAGTTCGTCGCCGCCGGCGCCCCGCCCGAGATCCTCACCGAGGCGCACCCGCATATCGGCACCTTCCGGCTGGTGACGATGGTCGAGAGCATGCGCGCCTCGATCGAGGCGCTGGGCGGCGAGTATCGCTTCTCGACGCGGGTCGACGGGCTCCACGTCGAGGCGGACGCGCGCGGCGAGCGCCGCGTGCGCGGGCTGCACCTCCACGACGGTTCGTACCTGGAGGCCGAGCATGTCGTGCTCGCGGTCGGCCACAGTGCGCGCGACACGTTCGGCATGCTGGTCGAGGCGGGGGTGCATGCCGAGGCCAAGCCCTTCTCGCTCGGCGTGCGGATCGAGCATCCGCAGTCGTGGATCGACCGAGCGCGCTTCGGCGACGATGCCGGCCACCCCGCGCTGGGCGCCGCCGAATATCATATCTCGCATCACTGCTCGAACGGCCGCACCGTCTACAGCTTCTGCATGTGCCCGGGCGGCACGGTGGTGGCCGCCACCTCGGAGGAGGGACGCGTCGCCACCAACGGCATGAGCCAATATTCGCGCAACGAGCGCAACGCCAACTCGGGGCTGGTGGTGGCGATCGACCCGGCGCGCGACTATCCCGGCGACCCGCTCGCCGGCATCGCGCTGCAGCGCCACTGGGAGGAGCGCGCCTTCGTCGCGGGGGGCCGCGACTATCGCGCCCCGGCGCAGCGCGTCGGCGACTTCCTCGAGGGCCGCGCCTCGACCGCGCTGGGCAGCGTCATGCCGAGCTATCGGCCGGGCGTGACGCCGACCGACCTCGCCGCCTGCCTGCCCGACTTCGCGGTCGCCGCGATGCGCGAGGCGCTGCCGGTGTTCGGCCGGCAGATCCGCGGCTACGACCACCCCGACGCGGTGATGACGGGGGTGGAGACGCGGACCTCCTCGCCGGTGCGCTTCACCCGCGGCGCCGACTTCCAGAGCCTCAACACCGCCGGGCTCTACCCGGCGGGCGAGGGGGCCGGCTATGCCGGAGGCATCCTCTCGGCGGCGGTCGACGGGATCAAGGTGGCCGAGGCGGTGGCGGTAAGGCTGGCGGCGCAGCCGGGCTGACGGTGGGCGCGCCCCGGCGGAGGCCGGGGCCCAGCTGCAAGACGCTGATGAGGCTCACCTCCGCCTTCCCGACTGGGCCCCGACTTTCGCCGGAGCACATGCGCGCTCCCAGGTCCGACGCCGCGGACTTCAAACCGCCCGCTTCCTCCCCTATCTCGCCGGCATGCTATCGCTCGCCCTGCTGCTCGCGCTCGCCCCCGCTCCCGCCGCCGCAGCGGACCCGCTCGCCGGCACCTGGCGCAACGCGGGCGACAGCGTCCGCATCCGCGTCGCGCCGTGTCGCGGCGAGCCGGGCATGTGCGGGACGGTGGTGGCCGCGAGCGAGAAGGCACGCGCCGACGCGGCGGCCGGCGGCACCGAGCGGCTGATCGGCACCGCTCTGTTCCGCGGCTTCGAGCGCGGCGAGGACGGCCAATATGCCGGTACCGTCTTCGTCCCCGACATCGGCAGCGAGGTCGACGGCACGCTCCACCTGGAGGGTCGCGATACCCTGGTCGCCGAGGGCTGTCTCTTCGCTGGCTTCGGCTGCCGCGAACAGCGCTGGTCCCGCGTGACGGGGAGGTGATCCATCTCTCGGTCGCGCTCGGTCGTTTCTTCGAGGCCCTGTTCTACGCGATCCTCCGGGTGGCGGGGGGCATCGCGGTGAGCGTGATCGGCATCGCGTTGCTCGGCGGCGCGGCGTTCCTGGTGGCGCGGCTGCTGCTCGCGCGCGGGCGCCGCTGATGGGCGCGACTCCCGCCTGGCCGCCGCGCTCGACGCCGCGGCTGTACGTCGAGCCGCCGCTCGCCCCCGGCCCGCGCGCGCTCGCCGGTCCGCAGGCACATTATCTCATCGCGGTGATGCGGTTGCGGGCGGGTGACCCGGTGCGGCTGTTCGACGACGTCACCGGCGAGTGGCTCGCGACCGCGGCGAGCGTCGGCAAACGCGACCTAGTGCTCGACGTCACCGAGCGGTTGGCCGAGCGCGAGCCGGTGCCCGACCTGTGGCTCGCCGCCGCGCCGCTCAAGAAGGGGCGGGTCGACTGGCTCGCCGAGAAGGCGTGCGAGCTCGGCGTGGCGCGGCTGGTGCCGGTGGTCACGCGGCGCACCGTGGTCGACAAGCCCAATGCCGAGCGGCTGCGCGCCCATATGATCGAGGCGGCCGAGCAGTGCGGTCGGACCGCGGTGCCCGAGTTGGCGCCGATGGTGAAGCTGCCCGCGCTGCTGCGCGATTGGCCGGCGGAACGCGCGCTGTTCTTCGCGGACGAGACCGGCGGCGTGCCCGCCGCGGCGGCGATGCGCGCGCACGCGGGGCCGGCGGCGATCCTGATCGGCCCCGAGGGCGGCTTCGACGACGAGGAACGCGCGCTGATCCGCGCACTGCCGCAGGCGGTGGCGATCACGCTCGGCCCGCGCATCCTGCGCGCCGACACCGCCGCGGCCGCGGCGGTAGCGCTGTGGATGGCGGAGGTCGGGGATTGGTGAGGGCCTAGCCGACACGATCGTTCAGGCGATCCGACGTGGCTGGGGCGCAAGGTCGGCTGGTCACCGCTCGACCTACGTCAAGCCGACGTCGATCGGCTCTAGCGCGCCCGTTCATCCGCGCGTAAGCGCGGCGCCATGACGACGAAGACCGTTTCGGATCACAACGCGGCGGTCATCGAATCGCGCGACCAACTGATCGCCCATCTCGCCTCGGGGGAGAAGCCGGCGGCGCGCTGGCGGATCGGCACCGAGCACGAGAAGTTCGTCTACGCGCTCGGCGACCACCACGCGCCCTCCTATGACGAGCCCGCCGGCATCCGCGCGCTGCTCGGCGAGCTGGTCCAGCACGGCTGGCGCCCGGTCGAGGAGGGCGGGAACGTCATCGCGCTCAGCGGCGCCGATGGTAGCGTCAGCCTCGAGCCCGCGGGGCAGTTCGAGCTCTCGGGCGCGCCGCTCGAGAACCTCCACCAGACCTGCGCCGAGACGGGTCGTCACCTCGCCCAGGTCAAAGCCGCGGGTGAGGCGTTGGGGATCGGCTTCCTCGGGCTCGGCATGTGGCCCGACAAGACCCGCGCCGAGCTGCCGATCATGCCCAAGGGCCGCTACGCCATCATGCTGCGCCACATGCCGCGCGTCGGCACGATGGGGCTCGACATGATGCTGCGCACCTGCACGATTCAGGTGAACCTCGACTATGCGTCCGAGGCGGACATGGCGAAGAAGTTCCGCGTCGGGCTGGCGCTGCAGCCGCTCGCCACCGCGCTGTTCGCCAATTCGCCGTTCACCGAGGGCAAGCCCAACGGCTTCCTCTCCTATCGCAGCCATATCTGGTCGGACACCGATCCGGCGCGGACGGGCATGCTGCCCTTCGTGTTCGAGGACGGCTTCGGCTACGAGCGCTATGCCGATTACATGCTCGATGTGCCGATGTACTTCGTCTATCGCGACGGCCGCTACATCGACGCCGCGGGCCTGTCGTTCCGCGACTTCCTGCGCGGCGAGCTGAGCGTGCTGCCGGGCGAGAAGCCGACGCTCGACGACTGGAACGACCATCTCTCCACCGCCTTCCCCGAGGTGCGGCTCAAGACCTTCCTCGAGATGCGCGGCGCCGACGGCGGGCCGTGGAACCGCATCTGCGCGCTGCCGGCGCTGTGGGTCGGGCTGCTCTACGACCAGGGCGCGCTGGACGCCGCCTGGGACCTCGTCAAGGACTGGACGCTCGACGAGCGCCAGACGCTGCGCGACTCGGTGCCGCGGCTGGGGCTCGCCGCGCCGCTGCCGGGCGGGGGCACGCTGCGCGACATCGCGGGCGCGGTGCTCGACATCGCCACGCTGGGCCTGCGCGCCCGCGGCCGCACCAATGCCGCGGGGGACGACGAGACCGGCTTCCTCGAGCCGCTGCGCGAGATCGTCCGCAGCGGCAAGGTGCCCGCCGAGCAGCTGCTCGAGCGCTACCATGGCGCGTGGGGCGGCGACGTGTCGAAGGTCTATGCCGAGGCGAGCTTCTAGGCACCGCCACCGGGACGGCGGTGATCGCCACCCAAAGCGACACACCCGCCCTCCCGCTCTCCCCGTGACTCGCCGCGGCGATGCGCTACACCCGCGCGGGTGCGCGTCCGATCCCGCCTGTTGCTGCCGTTGCTGCTCGCCGCCGCCGCGCCGCCGCTGCCCGAGCCGCGCGCCGCCTGGGCGGGCAGCAGCGCGCTCGCCCCCGACGCCGAGGCGCGCTGGGTCGATTTCGACCTCACCCCCGGCAACCAGATCCGCTTCCGCATGACGCTCGACGGCCGCGACGTCACCGCGGTGCTCGACACAGGGGTGAGCTACTCGGTGCTGGCCAAGCGCTACGCCAGCGCCAACCGGCTGACGGTGCGCGCCGAGGGGCAGGCGACGGTGATCGGCGGCAGCGTCGACGTCGGGCGCGTCGATACTGCGACGCTGGCGCTCGGCGGCCTCACCCGGCGCGGCGGCAGCCTCGCGGTGGCGGAGCTGCCCGCCGCCGCGACCGGCAGCGCCACCCCGGTCGACCTGCTCGTCGGGCGCGACCTCACCGCCGCCTACGCGCTCGACATCGACTATGCCGCGCGGCGCTTCCGCCTGCTGCGCAGCGGGCGCGCGCCCTTCGCCGGGCTGAGCGCACCGCTGGCGATCGCGCCCGACCGGCTGGTCTATGTCAGCGAGGTGGCGCTCGGGCGCGCGCGGCTGCGCCCGATGGTGGTCGATACCGGCGACGGCTCGTCGATCACGCTCGGCGCCGAATCCTGGGCCACGGTGGGTGCGGCGGCGCGCGCGGTGCCGACCACCACCACCGTCTCCTACGGACTGGCGGGGGCGGTGGTGAGCGAGCTCGCGATCGTGCCGCGGCTCCAGGTCGGTCGAGTCGCGGCACGCGACGTCGAGCTGCGCGTCGAGCCCGCCGGGGGCTTCTCCGACACGATCGGGGTGGCGGGGCGGATCGGCTCGGGCTTTCTCCAGCGCTATCGCGTGCTGCTCGATCCGGGCGCGGGGCACATGCTGCTGCGCGCACTGCCCGGTGGCACGGCGGTGACGCGCTCCACCAGCGGGCTGCTGCTCGGGCTGGCGAGTGACCGGCTGAAGGTGCTCCACGTCATGCGCGGCGGCCCCGCCGCCGCGGCGGGCTGGCGCGTCGGCGACACGATCTGCGCGGTCGACGGTGCCGCGGTCGGGCCGGGCTATGCGAGCCAGCCGGTCGCCGGCTGGGCGACGGGGATGCCGGGACGCGCGGTGCGGCTCACGCTGTGCGATGGCGCGGGCGAGCGCGTACTGGTGCTGCGGCGCTTCTACTGAGCGCGGTCCGCCGGCCGCCGTTGCCGCGCAGCCTCACCCCTTCAGCGCGACATAGCCCGACACCGCCAGCGCGATCAGCGCCACCACCTGCACCAAAGTCCAGTCCACCCAGCCGACCGCGTCGGGGTCGGCGCGGCGCGTGCGGCGGTGCGCGCGCCAGCCGGCGAACAGCGCCAGCGCGAACGCCAGCGACGCGATCGCGACGAGCGAGGCTTGCGCATCGCTCACGCGCGCGTCAGCCTGTGCGTCATC
This sequence comes from Sphingomonas citri, assembly GCF_019429485.1. Classification (GTDB taxonomy): domain Bacteria; phylum Pseudomonadota; class Alphaproteobacteria; order Sphingomonadales; family Sphingomonadaceae; genus Sphingomonas; species Sphingomonas citri. The sequence goes on from NZ_JAHXZN010000003.1 coordinate 167,260, forward strand.
GTCCCGGAGGATCGCCGATGCATCGTCTCGCCTGCTCCCTGCTGCTCGCCGCACCGTTGCTCGTCGCGGCCAGCACCCCCAACGTCCCAGCGCCGATCGCCGCCGCGGTCGCCGCGCCGACGCGCACTGCCGCCAACGTCGCGCGCGACCGCTACCGCCACCCGGCGCAGACGCTCGCCTTCTTCGGGGTCAAGCCCGGCGACACGGTGGTGGAAGTGTGGCCGGGCGGCGGCTGGTACACCGAGATCCTCGCCCCGCTGACGGCGCGCGCCGGCGCCTATTACGCCGCCGGCCCGTGGGAGAAGGGCCTCGGCGCGGTGCGGGCGCTACAGGCGAAGGACGCCGCCACCTACGGCAAGGTCAGGCTCGCCGCCTTCCCGGCGGAGGCGGGCCAGCCCGGCGTGCCCGACGGCAGCGCCGACGTGGTGCTGACCTTCCGCAACGTCCACAACTGGCGCTTCGGCGGCGAGGACCGGGCGCGCGCGATGTTCGCGGCGATGTACAGGATGCTCAAGCCGGGCGGCACGCTCGGCGTGGTCGAGCACCGCCTGCCCGAGTCGCGCCCGAGCGCGGCGGAGGAGAAGAGCGGCTATATGAAGCCCAGCTCAGTGATCGGCTTCGCCACCGCGGCGGGGTTCAAGCTGGCGGGCCGTTCCGAGATCAACGCCAACCCCAAGGACAGCGCCGACTGGCCCGAGGGCGTGTGGACGCTGCCGCCGAGCTACGCGCTCAAGGACAAGGACCGCGCGCGCTATGCGGCGATCGGCGAGAGCGACCGCATGACGCTCCGCTTCGTCAAGCCGCGCTGAGGGGGACTCCCTCACCCTGGCGTCATCCTGAGCTCGTCTCAGGATCCACGGGTCCGCGGACCCAGGATCCCGTGGATCCGTGGACGAGTGGGTCCTGAAACGAGTTCAGGATGACGCCTGTGGGGCCGGAGAACGCCCGAGCCGGCACGCGGCGCGTGCGCGTGGTAGGAAGGGGTGGCGATGTCTGCCGGGCGCCGCCTTAGTGGAGGCGACGACGTGTCGGCCCGGACAGTCCTTACCGCCTCCCGACGAGGAACCCGGACGCCGAGCGCTGTCCTACGCTACCCAAGCCCTGATAGACGCGCCGGGTGACGCCTTCCTCGATCCTCGCGTGCCCGCACGCTCCCGCGGCTCAACGTTCGCCCGACACGCGCCAGCGACTCAACATTCGCAACATTCGCGCCGCGGTCCCGTTGCCGCAACGACGCGCTACCGCCCGGCAAACGCCTTCACTCGCCCAGCTTGTCGACCTTGTCGCGCAGCTGCGCCAGCTCGGCCTTGAGCGCGGCGATCTCGCCGTCCTTGCCCGCCGCGGGTGTGGTGCCCCCCGCCGGCGCCGGCGTGGCGCCCGGCTTGAACGCGTTAGCCGCCGCCTCGAACATTTCCAGGTTGCGCTTGGCGATCTCGGCGAAGGGGGAGCCCGCGAACGCACCCTCGACCGCGGTCTTGAACTGCGTCTGGTTGCGGCGGAAGCTCTCCATGGAGGCCTCGAGATAGTCGGGCACCATCGCCTGCATCGAGTCGCCGTACAGCGCGATCAGCTGGCGCAGGAAGTTGACCGGCAGCATGGTCTGGCCGCGGCTCTCCTCCTCCATGATGATCTGGGTGAGGACGTTGTGGGTGATGTCCTCGTCGGTCTTGGCGTCCACCACCTTGAACTCGCGCCCGGCGCGGGTCATCGCGGCGAGATGCTCGAGCGTGATGTAGGACGAACTCTCGGTGTTGTAGAGCCGGCGGTTGGCGTACTTCTTGATGACGACCACGCCGTCGCCCTGCTGTTTCTTCATCGCGCGAGCCCCCATGACCGATAGTCCCTTCGGTACCGCACAAATTTTCGCGCCGCAACACAAGCGCGACGTCCCCCGGCCGCTGCCGCTGTTCCTCGACATGCTGCGCCGCGAGACCGCAGCATCGCCCGCGCGTCGGACGGCGGCGCTGGCCGGGCTGCGGCGCTACCAGGAGGCACCTCGCCCGCGCCGCCGTATGAAGCCGGTACGGTATCGCCGCGGTGCGGCACGGCTGCGCGACGGGGGCGGGGCCGCGGACGCGCCGCCGGTGGTGCTGGTGCCGTCGCTGATCAACCCGCCCTCGGTGCTCGATCTCGCGCGCGGTCGCTCGCTGGTCGACCATCTCGCCGGCGCTGGCCTGCATCCCTGGCTGCTCGACTGGGGGCACCCGCGCGGGGGCGACGCCGCGCTCGACCTCGCCGGCCACGTCACCGAACGACTGCTGCCGCTTCTGGCGCGGCTCGACCGTCCGCCGCTGCTGGTCGGCTACTGCCTCGGCGGCACGCTCGCGCTCGGCGCGGCGGCGCTGCTGGGATCGCGCTGCGCCGGCGTGGCGACGGTGGCGGCGCCGTGGCGCTTCGCCGGCTATGGCGAGCGCGCGCGAGCGGCGATGCGCGCCTCGTGGGAGCAGGCCGAGCCGGCCTGCCGCGCGCTCGGCGTGCTGCCGATGGAGGTGCTCCAGTCGGGCTTCTGGCAGCTCGACCCGGCGCGCACTGTCGCCAAATATGAGGCGCTGGCGACGGCGGACGCGGCGACGCTGGCGCGTTTCGTGCTGCTCGAGGACTGGGCCAACGCGGGCGCGCCGCTCACCTACGCCGCGGGGGCGGAACTGTTCGGCGCGCTGGTGGGCGAGGACTTGCCGGGGGCGGGTGCCTGGCGCGTCGGCGGGCGGGTGGTCACGCCCGGCGACCTGGCCTGCCCGTCGATCGAGTTCGTCTCCCTGAGCGACCGCATCGTGCCCGCGGCGACCGCGGCGGGGCTGGCCGAGCGGCGCGACGTCGGCGCGGGGCACGTCGGGATGATGGTGGGCGGGCGCGCGCGCGCGTTGCTCTACGATCCGCTCGCCGAGTGGCTGCGCGGGGTCGCGGGGTGAGTGCTCCGGCTCGGGCGCCCGCCTCTCAGGCCCAGCGCCGCTCCAGCCGCCGCCCCAGGCCGGTGAGCAGCTCATACTGGCTCATCCCGCTCGCCGCCGCCGTCGCGGGCAGGTCGGGATCGAAGCGCAGCCAGTCGCCCTCACCGATGTCGATCCCCGTGGCGTCGAGCGCGACCAGGTCCATCGAGACTCGCCCGATCACCGGCAGCGGGGCGTCCTCGGCGTAGGCGCGGCCGCGGTCGGAGAGGGCGCGGTGATAGCCGTCGGCATAGCCGAGGTTGGCGATCACCACCGCGGTGTCCGCGGGCGCGCGCCACGTCGCGTTATAGCCCACCGTCTCGCCCGCGCGCACTAGGCGGCGCTGCAACACCTCGGCCGCGACCGTCGCGACCGGGCGCAGCACGGCGCCGAGCGCGGGCACCGGCTCGCCGCCGTAGATCGCGAGGCCCGGCCGGGTGAGGTCGAAATGATAGTCGGCGCCGAGCGCGATGCCCGCCGAGTTGGCCAGGCTCATCCGCTTCGCCGCGGTTCGGCCCGCCAGCGCGGCGAAGCGCGCGCGCTGCACCGCGTTGAGCGGGTGGTCGGGCTCGTCGGCGCAGGCGAGATGGCTCAGCAGCGTGTCGAGCGCGAGCCCGTCGAGCAGCCCGTCGGCGACCTCCTCCGGCGCGACGCCGAGGCGGTTCATCCCCGTGTCGACCATCACGTCGCACGCGCGCCCCGCGCCCGCCTCGCGCCAGCGTCGCACCTGCGCCGCGGTGGAGAGGACGGGGCGGACGCCGGGCAGGTCGGCGTGGGCGAGATCGGCCGCGCGCGCGCCGTGGAGCACCGCGATCCGCGCCGGACCGCCGGCGAGCGCGGGGGCGAGCGCCGCCGCCTCGGCCCAGGTCGCGACGTAGAAGTCTCGACAGCCCGCCTCGGTGAGCCGCGTCGCCACCGCGACCGCACCCAGGCCATAGCCGTCGGCCTTCACCGCGGCGCCGCACGCCGCCGCGCCGCTCAGCCGCGCGAGCGCGCGCCAGTTGGCGGTGAGTGCGGCGGCGGAACAGTCGAGGCGGTGCGGGGCGTCGGTCATCGCGCCTGCGCCTAGCGCGCTCCGACGCGCGGCGCCACCGCGCGGGGCTTTACCCGGTCCGGCGCGGAGGGCAGGACGGGGGCGATGAACGTCCTGATCCTCTACGGCTCGTATCGCGCCGATCGCACCGGCATCCGGCTGGCGCGCTATCTCGTCGACCGGTTCGCCGCGCGCGGCGACGCACCGACGTTGGTGGACGCCAAGGAGGTCGGGTTGCCGCTGCTCGATCGGATGTACAAGGAATATCCCGCGGGCGAGGCGCCGGCGGCGATGGAGCGGCTGGCGGGCCAGATACGCGACGCCGACGCCTTCGTGTTCGTGACCGGGGAGTATAACTGGGGTCCGCAGCCGGGATTGAAGAACCTCACCGACCATTATCTCGAGGAATGGTTCTGGCGCCCTGCCGCGGTGGCGAGCTACTCGGCCGGCCGGCTCGGCGGCGCGCGCAGCAACAGCGCGTGGCACGCGATCCTGCCCGAGATGGGGATGCCGGTGATCTCGAGCACGCTGGTGGTCGGCCCTATCACGCAGACGCTCGACGCGGAGGCTCGGCCGACCGGCGGCGCGGGTGAGTCGCTCGAGCGCCAGTTCGGCCGCTTCGCCGACGATCTCGCCTGGTGGGCGGAGGCGGCGAAGGCTAAGCGCGGACGGATCGCGCCGCCGTATTGAGCCGTCACGCGGCGGACGCGTCCCACCCTGCCATCAGCGCCTCGCCCACCGCGGGGCGCAGCGTGAAGATGCCGCTGTCGTGATGCCGCGTCGGGTGAACGCGGTTGGTCAGCAGCGTCCAGGCGAGCCCGCGCGCGTGGTCGATCCACAGGCCGGTTCCGGTGAAGCCGGTGTGGCCGATCGTCCCCGCCGAGCAGGCCTGGCCGCCCGACCAGCCGTCGTGCCGTACTTCCCAGCCGTGGGTGCGCACTCCCGCGACCGGGGTGCGCATCGCGTCGAGCGCCGCGGGCGAGTCCTGGCTGCCGTCGAGCAGCGCCTGCGCCGCGTCGAGCACGCCGTCGACCGTCCCGAACAGCCCGGCATGGCCGGTGCGTCCGCCCATGGCGAAGCAGTTCTCGTCATGGACCTCGCCCTGCAGCACGCGCCCGCGCCACGTACAGGCCTCGGTCGCCACCGGCGGGCCAGGGGGCGGCGACCAGGCCAGCCCGTCGCTTCCCAGCGGCAGCTGGTCCAGCCCCGCGCCGGTCAGCCGCTCGAGCGCGATGCCGAGCAGGATAAAATTGATGTCGGAATAGACCGGAGGGCCGTGGCGCCACGCGCGCTGGAGGACGAAGGCACGCAGCCGCGCCGGGTCGTCGCCATAGGTGTAGATCGGCTCTACCGCCGGCAGGAACGTGCGGTGCGCGAGACAGTCGCGGAACGTGATCCGCCGCTCCGCCGCGCCGGCGACGTCATATTGGCGCAGGTCGGGGATGGCGTCGGTGAGGGGGCGATCGAGGTCGATCCGCCCCGCGTCGGCGAGGCGGAGCACGTGGCGGGTGGTGGCGAGCACCTTGCTGACCGAGGCGAGGTCGAACCAATGCGCGCGCGTCAGTGGCTCGGGATCGGGTACCCGCTGCGCCCACCCGGCCCAGCGGACCGCGCGGGCGCCGTCGCGGGTCACCGCCCCGAGCGCGGCGCCGGGCATCCTGCCCGACTTGACCGCCGCCACGGCGGGAGCGAAGCCGGCCTCGACCGCGCGCGCGATCACGCCCCGCCCATGTCGTCGGCGCGCGGGCGCAATCGCGCCAGCCACGGCAGGAAGGGCAGCGCCGCCAGGCTCAGCGCGCCCGAGAGCAGGAAGAATCCGTCATAGCCGATCGCGCCCACCATCGTGCCGCCCGCGCCCGCCAGCAGCCGCGGCAGCAGGAAGGCGAAGCCGGTGAGAAAGGCATATTGCGCGCCCGGGAAGCGCGGGTTCACCAGCAGCGAGAGATAGACGACGAACACCGCCCCCGCCATGCCGTTGCCGAACTGGTCCGCCGCGGTGGAGAGGTACAGCACCGCCTCGCCGACCGGCTGGTGCGCGAGCCAGACGAAGCCGAGATTGCCGACCCCCGCCACCACCGCTCCCACGGCGAGCGCCAGCGGCATCGGCGCGCGCGTCACCAGCCAGCCGCCGGCACCGACGCCGGCGACGCTGGCGGCGAGCGCGACCAGGCTGTCGGCGCGACCGATCTGGCTCAGGCTATAGCCCAGCCCCTTGATCATCGGCTTGGCGAGGTTGAGCGCGAGCACGTCGCCCATGCGGTAGATCGAGACGAACGCCATTAGCCCGATCGCAGCGCCCCCGAAGCGCCAGAAGAAATCGACGTAGGGGCCGAGCGCGGCGGAGCGGCGCAGCCGTGACTCTGGTGTCGCGCGGCGAATCCGCGGCAGCGCGGCCGCCATCGCGACGAACGGCAGGAGGCAGAGCGCCAGCACATAGGGCGTGACGTTGCTCGCACCGCTCAGCCCCGCGCTGGCGGCGAGCGCCAGCGCGAGTCGGCCCAGCACGGCGGTGGCGATCGCGACCGCGCCGAGGATCACCGCTGCGGCGGCGAGCCCCGCTGCCAGCGCGGCCCAGCGGCCGCCGCGCGCCTCGCGTCCCGGCTGCGCCGCCCCGGCGACGAGCAGCGGGAAGGGCAGGAATGCCGCCGCGGCGATCGCGAGATAGGCGGCGGTCCAGCCGGCGGCGTCGGCGATCAGCAGCGCGCCCGAGCCCGCGGCCACCATCGCGCCGCGATAGCCCCACAGGTTGGCGGCGACGATGGGCCCCTGCTGGTCCTGCGTCGGGTAGAGCTCGATGCGCCAGGCGTCGGCGGCGATCTCCAGCGTCGTCGTCCAGAAGGCGAGCAGCACCGCGAACAGCGCGGTGAGCGGCAGGCTGGTGTCCGCGGCGGTGAACGCCATCGCCGCCGTGGACGCGGTGATGCCGAGCTGCGCCAGCATGATCCAGCCGCGCCTCTTGCCCCAGAAGTGCGCGAAGCCGGGCACGTCGTAGCGGTCGAGCAGCGGTGCCCAGACGAACTTGAAGGTCGGCAGCAGCTGCACCCAGGCGAAGAAGCCGATCACCGCGAGCGCGACGCCGTGCGCCTGCAGCCGCAGCGCGAGCACGGTGGAGAAGAGATAGAAGGGCAGCCCCGCGGCGAAGCCGAGCAGCGCGTACAGCGGCATGCCATGCGGCACGGTCGCCGGCGCCGAGGCGGCGGGCTGGGGAAGGTCGAGCACGGCCGCGGCGTCGGTCATCGATGCTCCGCTGGAGACGAGCGGATGAGCCTCCGCCGCCCCGGCGCGTGCGTCAAGCCGCCGGCGACCGGCAAGCGGCGGGACGCGGCGCCGGGCGGACGATCAGTGCGCCAGCAGCTGGTCCAGCTCGCGCGACAATGCCTCGAAACGGTAGGGCTTGGCGAGAAAGCGGCCGTCGTCGGGGATCGCGGCGCCGGTCGGGCGGGTGTCGCCCGAGGTCAGCAGGATGCGGATCGCCGGCCAGCGGCGGTGCACCTCGCCGGCGAGCTGGAGCCCGTCCATCGATCCGGGCATGCGGATATCGGTGAACAGCACCTGGACGTCGTCACTGCGCTCGAGCCGCGCCAGCGCCTCGTCGGCATCGCCCGCCTCGATCACGCGATAGCCTGCCTCGGACAGCGCGTCGGCGCCGATCATGCGGACGAACAGCTCATCCTCGACGAGGAGGACGGTGGTGCCGCATGCCTGACCCATTAGCTGATCTACCCTGGTGATCTATCGGATTAACCCTTCCGACACACGGGGCGTTCCGCAGCAACCTCCTAACCTAGGTAGAAGCTGGCGCTCAGCCTCGCCCGCGCAGCCGCGCCAGCACCGCAAGACCCAGCCCGGCGCCGACCGCGGTGGCGGCGGCGAACTTGTGGCGGCCGGCGGCGTCGTACAGGCTGACCGAGCGGCCATGCTGGTCGTGCGAGCGCTCGCGCCCGCCGTCGAACGGCGCCGCGAGATTGTCGCGCCGCGTCGGCGCGCGCGTGCGGTCCTGGATCATCGGCAGCAGCTTGTGGCCGAGCTTGTCGAGCAGCGGCGGGAAATGCTCCGCCACCAGCACCTGGAGCCGGCCGGTGCCGCCGACCGTGATGTCGCGCTTGGGATGCTGTGCCGCCTCGAGGATCGCCTCGGCGACCAGCTCGGGGGCGTAGACCGGCGGCGGCAGCAGCGCGGCGCCGTCGAGATGGTTGGCGGCGTGCTCGGCGATCGGCGTGTCGATCCCCGAGGGCTTCACCAGCGTCACCGAGATCGGCAGGCGATCGCCCTCGATCTCGATGCGAAGCGAGTCGACATAGCCTTTCACCGCGTGTTTGCTCGCGGCATAGGCGCCCATGCCCGCGGTCGGGATGTCCGACACGATCGAGCCGACCGTGATCAACGCGCCGCCCTCGCGCTGGAGCTGCTCCACCGCGGTGAGGCAGCCGTGCACTGCGCCGAGATAATTGGTGCGCATCAGCCGCTCGTGCTCGTCCATCGGGGTGTCGACCAGCTTGGCATAGATCGCGACCCCCGCGGCGTTGACCCAGGTATCGATGCGGCCGAAGCGCTCGACCGCCTTCGCGGCGGCGCGCTGGACGTCGCGCAGGTCGCCGACGTCGGCGGTGGCGAACGCGGCCTGTCCGCCCGCCTCCTCGATCTCGCGCGCGATCGTCGCCAGCGCGTCGCTGTCGCGCGCGACCAGCACCACCTTGGCGCCGCGCTTCGCCGCCGTGCGCGCGGTGACCAGCCCGATGCCGGAGCTGGCGCCGGTGATCAGGATGACCTGCTGGTCGATCGGCTTGAGCTGCGGCGGCATCGGTCATCCTCTCGTGATTGCGCCGGAAGGTAACCATCGCGGGCAGCGATGGGTTCATCGCGGCGCGCCGCCGCCGTGCGGAGTCATTAACCAGCGGGAAAGCCAACGTAGATCAGACACATCCCTCCCTGACACTGATTGACACAGCGTCGCTAGAGGCCAGACATGCCGGGCATGACCCAACGCTCATCGCGCAACGTGTCGCTTACCCCCGAGCTCGAGTCGGTCATCACCGACGCGCTCGCCTCGGGGGACTATGGCAACGCCAGCGAGGTGGTCCGCACCGCGCTGAAGCTGCTGCGCGACCGCGGCGTGCCCGGCACGGTGCCCGCCTGGCCGATCGGCGGCGGGGAGACCGGCGGGCTGATCCGCGCGCGCGACTGGGGGCGCAGCGCGCTCGGTCCGCTCGCGGACTGGTCGCCGCAGCTGCGCACCACCGTGGCCAACGTGGTCAACTCGCCCGTGCCAAAGGTGCTGATGTGGGGACGCGAGGGCGTGATGCTCTACAACGACGCCTATCGCGCGGTCGCGGGCGCCCACCATCCCGCCGCGCTCGGCCAGACCGCGGCGAGTGTTTTCCCCGAGATCTGGGACTGGAACCGCGCCATCCTCGAGCGCGGCTTCGCGGGCGAGATCGTCTCGTACCGCGACCAGCCGCTGACGCTGCTGCGCGACGGCGTGCCCGCTGAGCTGATCTTCGACCTGTTCTATACGCCGGTCTACGAGGCCGACGGCAGCGTCGGCGGCGTGCTGTGCACCGTGATCGACAATACCGGCCGGGTCGAGCTGGAGCGCCAGCTCGCCGACAGCGAGGCGGAGCTGCGCACCGTCACCGACGCGCTGCCGCTGCTCGTCTCCTTCATCGACCGCGACCACGTCTTCCGTTTCGCCAACCGCTATTACCTCGACTGGTTCGGGCTGGCTCCCGAGCAGGTCGTCGGCCGCCACGCCCGCGACGTGATCGGCGCGGAGAATTACGCGCAGCGCCGACCGCTCATGGATCGCGCGCTCGCGGGCGAGACGATCGAGTCCGACTCGGCGATCCGCCACGGCGACGGCAGCCTGCGTCGCGCGGACGTGCGCTACCTGCCACGCCGCGCCGCGGACGGCAGCATCACCGGCTTCCAGGTGATCGTCTTCGACATCGAGGATCGCGTTCGCCGCGAAGAGGCGCTCGACGCCAGCAACGCGCGCTTCCGCGCCGCGATGGAGGCGATGCACGGCGTGCTGTGGACCAATGACGCGCACGGTCGGATGGTCGGCGAGCAGCCCGGTTGGGCGCTGCTGACCGGCCAGCGGCTCGAGGACTATCAGGGCCATGGCTGGTCGGCCGCGGTCCACCCCGACGACGTCGCGCCGACGCTCGCGGCGTGGGAGCAGGCGGTCGCGGCCAAGTCGACCTTCGTGTTCGAGCATCGCGTTCGGCGCCACTGCGGCGCCTGGCGCACCTTCGCGATCCGCGCGGTGCCGCGGCTCGACGACAAGGGCGCGATCGCCGAGTGGGTCGGCGTCCACACCGACATCACGCACCAACGCGCCGCCGAGGCAGCGCTGCGCGACCATGCCGAGCAGCTCGAGCGCCAGGTGCGGCACCGCGAACGCGCTGAAGAACAGTTGCGCCATCTCAACGAGACGCTCGAGACCCGCGTGATCGACGAGATCGCGACGCGCCGCGCCGCCGAGGCCAAGTTGGCGCAGGCTCAGAAGATGGAGACGGTGGGCAAGCTCACCGGTGGCGTGGCGCACGACTTCAACAACCTGCTTCAGGTCGTCTCCGGCAACCTCCAGCTGCTGCAGAAGGACATCGCGGGCAACGAGCGCGCCGAGACCCGCGTCGCCAACGCGCTGGCGGGCGTGTCGCGCGGGTCGCGGCTGGCGTCCCAGCTGCTCGCGTTCGGGCGGCGCCAGGCGCTGGAGCCGAAGACGGTCAACGTCACGCGCTTCGTGCGCGGCATGGACGACATGCTGCGCCGCGCGATCGGCGAGGGGATCGAGGTGGAGACGGTGTTCGGCGGTGGGCTGTGGAACACCTTCATCGATCCCGGCCAGATCGAGAACGCGCTGCTCAACCTCGCGATCAACGCGCGCGACGCGATGGAGGGGCAGGGCAAGCTCACCATCGAGCTCGCTAACGCGCACCTCGACGACGCCTATGCGCGCCGCCACGACGAGGTGACGCCCGGCCAATATGTCATGCTGGCGGTGAGCGACACCGGCAGCGGCATGACGCCGGAGATCATGGAGAAGGTGTTCGAGCCGTTCTTCTCGACGAAGGCCGAGGGCAAGGGCTCGGGGCTGGGCCTCTCGATGGTGTACGGCTTCGTCAAACAGTCGGGCGGGCACGTCAACATCTACTCCGAGCCCGGCCACGGCACGACGATCCGGCTGTACCTGCCGCGCGCGCTGGAGAGCGAGGACGTCGAGGTGGCGGTCGATACCGGGCCGATCACCGGCGGCAGCGAGACCGTGCTCGTGGTCGAGGACGACGACGAGGTGCGCGCCACCGTGGTCGAGCTGCTCGCCGATCTCGGCTATCGCGTGCTCAAGGCGGTCGACGCGCAGAGCGCGCTCAGCGTGGTGGAGAGCGGCATCGCGATCGACCTGCTCTTCACCGACGTGGTGATGCCCGGCACGCTCAAGAGCCCCGAGCTGGCGCGCAAGGCGCGCGAGCGGCTGCCCGAGATCGCGGTGCTGTTCACCTCGGGCTACACCGAGAACTCGATCGTTCACGGCGGGCGGCTCGACGTGGGCGTGGAGCTGCTCTCCAAACCCTATACCCGCGAGGCGCTGGCGCGAAAGATCCGGCACGTACTCGCCAACCAGCGCCAGCGCGCGGCGCTGCCGCCACGCGCCATCCCGGTCACGAGCCCAGTGCCGGCCGCTCCAACCACACGAGCGACGATCCTGCTGGTCGAGGACGACGCGCTGATCCGCTCCGCCACCGCCGAGGTGTTGCAGGAAGCGGGTCAGGTGGTGGTCGAGGCCGCCAGCGCGGAAGAGGCCATGGCGGCGCTTCAGACCGCGCCGATCGACGTGCTGATCACCGACATTCACCTGCCGGGCACCTCTGGGCTGGCACTGGCCGAGCGCGCCGCCGAGCTACGCCCTGGCATCCACGTCGTGGTCGCGAGCGGCGACACCGGCTCGGTCGACGCCGCGGCGGCGGGAGTGCGGCTGCTACCAAAGCCTTATGGCGCGGCCGACCTTCTGCGCGCGATCGGGGCAGCGGGAGCGCCGCGCGTGCTGGCGCGCGAGGGCGAGGCCTAGTCCGGCGCCAGCGGCGCCGGGTCGAGCGATCATCGTCGCAGTGGCCGCCCCTGTCGTTGTGGAGGCGCCACAAGCGGGAGAGTGCTGCCAGGAACATGCAGCGCTTTCCGTGTGAGGCCTCGTTCCCATCGAAGATGCAACGATCGGACCAGCTGCGATGCCGGAGAGGGCAGGTAAGGCCAGGCTCGCGTCGACTTAGACAGATCGGGTCGGACATCACGATCACTTCGCGAGAGTGTCGGAGTGGCCCGGCCCGCATGGCCAGAAGAGCCGCGGTGGAGCCGGGATCACGTTCGGAACGATGATCCACATCAGGCGCAGCCATTGACTCGCGTCCTGGCAAGTGCATGTTAGGTCTATGCCGCCCGCTGTTCTCTTCCAGCGCTTTCGCAACCACGCGGGTCAACTCGCCGCACGCGGTTAGCCCGAGCTCGGCGGCTTGCTCGCTCGAGTTCGGGATCTTTCGACCGATCCGCCGGGACGTGACGAAGACGTTCTCGGCTTCGATTTAGCGAGAGCATGGACATGGCAAACGGTCTCAGGCAGCGCGACTACCCGGTCGCGCCTTCCCCTCATCATTTTGGCAACTCGGACGCGGCGATTGAGCCGCGAGGAAGACGCTCCGCCGACGGGGTCGGTGGACTGAGCGAGGCGGAGGAGGGTCGCGCGGGATGGAGACGCGCGCTGGCACGCTTCGTCGACATCGAATTGCTCCTGATGATCCTCTTCGTCGGCCTGCCCTCGCTGGCCCTCTGCGTGCTCTCGTCCGAGTAACGCAGCGACCGTGTCGCTCGCCCAGGCGAGCGACACGGTAAAGGCCGCAGCGCAGGCGAAACCAGTGACGATCAAGGATCATGCCGCCGCGATGGCGACGAAGTCGCTCCATCCGGTCGCTCGGCCTAAACGCTGAAATGACCGGATAGAGCCGACTTACGTGGTGGGCGTGGCAAGGATTGAGCTTGCGACACCGCGATGTCAACAAAGCGGTCCGGGTGGCGCGCGTCGGCCCCCGATGGAGCGACCAGTGCCGGTTCCGACGGGACCGGAACGCGACTCAATCCGGACACGCTCGGAGGACGGCAATCAGGTGTTTTCCGACAGGTTCAAGCGTCCCGTTTCCCCGTCGATCCGGCAAGATCTCGGGAAAAGACCATCGGGACCAGGATCTGGGAAAGCTCGCCCCGTTTGGCCCTGACTCGATCTCGCGGGATGCACCGTCGTTCTCGATCAACCTTCCCGATCGGGAAAGCCGGACCGGTCGCAGGCACACGCTAAGGTTATTACTTGACCGTTTGACGATGGGCGCTATGGTGAAGTCATTACCTCAGTGAGGAGATAGGCATGACCAACTCTGCTGTCGTGCATGGCAACTTCACCATCGACCGGTTCTACCCGGCTGCGCCTGCCAAGGTGTTCGCCGCGTGCGCCGATCCCTCGATCAAAAAGAGTTGGTATGCGGAGAGTGACACGCATGAGATCAAGGCCTTCGATAGCGATTTCCGTGTCGGTGGTACCGAGCGGCTCACTTATCTGTTCGGACCCGACACACCCTTTCCCGGCGTCGAGCTAACCAACGAAGGCGTTTTCCATGACATCGTCGACGGACAGCGTATCATCATATCCTCTCGCATGGCGATAGCGGGCAGGCCGATCTCGGTGGCACTGGAGACGATTGAGATTGCTGAAGTAGACGGCGGAACGGACCTGACGTGCACCTTCCAGGGTGTGTTTTTCGAGGGCTCCGACGGTCCAGCTATGCGTGAGCAGGGGTGGAACGACCTTCTGGATCGGCTCGGCCGGTTGCTGGCGGATTGACGTGGCGCGGCCACGCCGGGTGATAGATGCCGAGCCGATCGACCGGTTGCTCCATGCACTGGGTGATCCCACGCGGCGTCGCATGATCGAACGGCTCGGCGAGCGTCCGCGGGCCGTGTCGGCGTTGGCCGACATGTGCGGGATCACGGTCACGGCTGTGGGTCAGCACATCCGGGTTCTCGAGGAGGCAGGGCTGGTTGCCAGCAGCAAGCTGGGGCGTGTCCGATCCTGCCAACTCGACCTTGATGGCATGAAGATCGTCGAGCAGTGGTTGAGCGAACGGCGATCAGCGTGGGACAGAAGGCTCGATGCGCTAGGATCGGTCCTCTCCAGCCAGCAGGAAGGCAACCGATAGACGGAACTGGCTGGTCACATCGATCTAGGCGGGGTTCTTAGGAACCGGTGCGCTCTCCTGAGATGCCGTCGTTCTTGAGAGCGTCGACCGTTGCCATCTCTGTCGGGAAAGCGGGGCAGACGTCATGCCGGTCGATCAGAGCCCCCGTGATCCGGGGTGGCCGCCATCGATGGCAGCAGAGACCTTTCCGTAACTCGTCTAACGCAGGTTGCTGCTCACTCTGCTGCCGCCATTGTCTGGCAACTCGGCGAGGCGATGATCAAAATCCGCCGCGATGCCCGCGAGGGTCACGTCTCTCAAACGCTGAAGCAGCAGAGCTTTTGCTTCACGCAGCGCACCCTCCAGCGACGCATTGACAGCTTGCTCGACCAGGCAGGTTGCCGTCGGGTCAGCGGGGCCGAGCGCGAAGATGCGGTTCTCTCCCAATGCTCGATGAACGTCGAGCATGGTAATGTCTTCAAGTTTCCTGGTCAGCGACCATCCGCCGCCATGCCCCTTCACCGAGCGGACGTAGCCCGCGTCGCGCAGGCCCGCCATTGTTCGGCGTACGACCACAGGGTTCGTGCCCAACATCGTGGCCGCTGCTTCCGAGGTCAGCGGTCCGGCCATTCGTCCCATATGGATCAGCAGGTGCAGCATTCTCGACAGACGGGCGTCCACAGTACCGATCCTCCTCACCGCTTTATATCATGCCACCTTTGTTGTTGCAAAAGGGGGCGGCGTTTGTCATGTAACAGTGAGAGTGTTCTGAGGGGTGCGAGATGTACGATGTCATCGTGATCGGTGGTAGCTTCGCGGGCCTGTCCGCTGCCCTGCAGCTTGCGCGGGCAAGGCAGAAGGTTCTGGTGGTCGATGCCGGGCTGCCGCGGAACCGGTTCGCCGACGAAGCCCACGGCTTTCTGGGTCAGGACGGCCGTCCCCCCGCCTCGATCCTACGTGACGCTCGATCTCAGCTTCTACGCTATCCAACGGTGCACATCCGGACCGGCGAGGCCAGCGCGGTCGAGCCGATCAATGACGGCTTCGCGGTCGGCCTCTCGTCCGGCGGCGAAGAGCAGGCCCGACGTCTCGTGCTGGCCACAGGGGTAAGTGACACCCTGCCGTCGATCCCGGGCCTGCGTGAGCGCTGGGGCGAGAGCGTGCTGCATTGCCCCTATTGCCACGGCTACGAAGTTCGCGACCTGCCGCTCGCCGTGCTGGCCGCGCATCCCATGTCGCCGCATCAGGCATTGCTTATCCCCGATTGGGGACCAACTACCTATTTCACTCAGGGGGAGTTCGAGCCTGGGCCGGCCGAGCTCCAGGCATTCGCCGCGCGGGGCGTGGCGATCGAGCGCACACCGATCGTCGAGCTGCTCGGCGAAGCACCCGCGCTCGATGGTGTTCGCCTGGCAGACGGGCGCGTACTGAACGTTGCAGCGGTCTTCACAGCACCCCGAACGACACCGACGACCCCGCTTGCCGCCCTCCTCGGGTGCGACCATGAGGATGGACCGACCGGCCCCTACATCAAAGTCGACCAATTGGGAGCCACCTCCGTGGACGGCGTATGGGCTGCCGGGGACGCTGCCACCCCCATGCACAATGCCACGCTTGCGTCCGCGGCCGGCGTCTTGGCCGGCATCGGCGCGCACCAAGCCAGAGTGAGGGCTGCGACGGATTGATGGTCGGCCCGTCGGCGCACCAAGGATCACGCTCGGCCACTAATCGACCACCTGATATCGGATTTCCATTCATCTCCATCTTCGAAGCCTTCCGGGCGTTCGGCGCAGCTGCCCAACTGGCCTGATCAGGCAGATACGACACATGCTGGCGGGTGCGGCGGCGGAGCGCGCGGTCCGGCTTCAGCGCTTAACCGTGCAAAGCCATCGGGGTGACACTCTCGGATCATTCTGCCGTGGGGATAGTGCGAGGAGGTGACAGTCGCGGCGCGCGCGGGCACTGCGGTGCCATGTCTCGCCCCGCCCTTCAGCGCACGTGATCGCGCGCGATCTACGCCGATGGCCCGCCTGGTCGCGCTGGTTCGGCGCGCGCGTCCGCTCGGTCGAGCTGTTGTTCGTGCTGGTCGCGGTGGTGGTCGGCATGGGTGCGGGGCTGCTCACGGTGGTGCAGGGTGCGCTGGCGCGGGCGCTCCAGCACCTGCTCTACCGCCTGCCCGACGACCTGCGGCTCAGCGGTGTGCCCGCGCTCGACGGGTGGCAGCTGCTCGTGCTGCCGCTCGGCGGCGCCGTGCTGGTGGCGTTCAATCGGCTGGTCGGGGCGCGGCGCCGCTCGCTGGTCGACGCGGTCGAGGCCAACGCGCTGCACGGCGGGCAGCTCTCCGCGCGCGACAGCGCCATCGTCTCGGGCCAGACGATCCTGTCGAACGGCTTCGGTGCCTCGGTCGGGTTGGAGGCGGCCTATGCGCAGCTCGGCGGGCTGATCGCCTCGGCGAGCGGGCGTTGGCTGGCGCTGCGCCGGATCGACGTCCGTACGCTGGTGGGGGCAGGCGCGGGGGCGGCGATCGCCGCGGCGTTCGGCGCACCGCTGGCGGGTGCTTTCTACGCCTTCGAGGTCGTCATCGGCGCTTACACCCCCGCCGCGATTGCACCGGTGGTGGCTGCCGCGCTCGCAGGATCGCAAGTGGCGCAGCGGCTCGGCACGGTGCCCTATATCGTCGCGGTGGAGCGCGGCCCGGCGATCCATAGCTTCGGTTACCTGGTCTACGGCGTACTCGGCGTGCTGTGCGCGCTGGTCGGCATCGCGATCATGCGCTCGGTCGGCGCGGTCGAGGCGCAGACGCGCGCGCGCTTGCCCGCGTGGAGCCGTCCGGTGATTGGCGGCGCGCTGTTGGCGGGGCTGGCGGCGGTGTCGCCCCAGGTCCTGTCCGCGGGGCACAGCGCGCTCCACCTCGATATCACCGCGTCGGTGCCGCTCGCCTTCGTGGCCACGATCCTGCTGACCAAGGCGCTGGCGTCGATCGTCTCGCTCGGTTTCGGTTACCGCGGCGGACTGTTCTTCGCCTCGCTGTTCCTAGGTACGCTGGTGGGCCATCTGTACGCCGGCGCGCTCGGCTGGGTGGCGGGGGAGTCGATCCTCGACCCAGGCAATGCCGCGATGGTGGGCATGGCGGCGCTGGCGGTGGCGGTGATCGGCGCGCCCTTCACCATGACGATGCTGGTGCTCGAGGCGACGGGCAATTTCAGCCTCACCGGCGCGGTGCTGGCGGCGAGCCTGGTGTCGTCGACGATCGTTCGTCAGTTCTTCGGTTATTCCTTCTCGACGTGGCGTCTCCACCTGCGCGGCGAGACGATCCGCAGCGCGCGCGACGTCGGCTGGGTCAAGGCCCTCACCGCCGGGCGCATGATGCGGCGGCAGCCCAACATGGTCGCGGGCAGCACCGGCGCTGCCGAGTTTCGTCGTCGCTTCCCGCTCGGCTCGACCAAGCGCGTGATCGTCCTCGACGAGGGCGGCCGTTACGCCGGGATCGTCGACCCCGTCGCGGCGCATGACGGCGGGGTCGACGACGACACACCGGTGCTCACGTTGGTGCAGGGACGCGGCGAGGTGCTGCGCCCGGAGATGGACATCCGCGCGGTGATGGCGTGCTTCGATGCGGCGCAGCGCGAGGAGCTGGCGGTGGTGGACGAGGGCGGCAGGGTACTCGGCCTGCTCACGGAGGCGCACGTGCGGCGGCGTTACGGCGAGGAGCTGGAGAAAAGTCAGCGCGAGCTGTTCGGCGAGGTGTGATCCACCGGGGCAGGGCAAATCAGTTGTACGCTGCTCTCCCCCTCGACGAAGTGCAGCCTAAAGCCGTGCAAGTCAGCGATCCCTTTGACCATGGCCAAGCCGAGACCAGCACCGCGGACGACCCCTGGGCTGCGATACGCTCGCTGCGTCACCAGCGACCGCTCGCTGACGGCTATGCCTTCGCCGTCGTCCCGCACCGTGATGATCCCCGCCGTGTCGCGCCGGTCGAGCTCGACCGAGACACGCCCCAGCGCGGGACCAAATTTGACCGAATTATCGATGAGATTGGCGACAGCCTCCATCAGCAGGCTCGGATCGCCCCGAACTTCGACGCCGGCGTGGACCAGGCAGACGAGCGTGACCCCCCGGTCTTCCGCCATCGGTCGATGCAGATCACAGGCGTCCTCGACGAGACGTGCCAGATCGACCTGCGTGAAGCGACTGCGGCGTTCGTGATCCTCCAGCTCGCGCAGTCGGAGCAGCGCGGCGACGACACCGAGCAGCGCGTCGATCTCAGCCAGCGCGCGCTCCATCACCCGCTCGAAGGCGCCTCGATCACTCGCCTCCCGCAGTCCTCGCTCGAGGCCGGCGCGCAGCCGCGTCAGCGGGGTACGCAGCTGGTGCGCGATGTCGTCACCGATGCCCCGCACGTCCGCGACGAGCAGCTGAAGCCGATCGAGCATCGCGTTGACCTGAGCCCACAGCAGCCCGACACTGTCGGGGCGACGACTGACCGGCAGCCGCTCGCGCAAGTCACCCGCGACGATCCGCGCTGTCAGCCGCCGCACCGCATCGACCTGGCGCGCCGCGCGCCGCCCCAGCATCAATCCAACCCCCAACGCGAGCAGCAGCCCCGGCGCGAGCGCCAGCAGCAGCGAGCGCCATACCAGCCGCAGCGCCTCCTCGGCGTCGTCTAGATCGACCCCGGTGAGCAGCCGTGTGCCGTCGGGCATCGCACATACCGTCAGCCGCGCGACGTCGCTGGTCCGCCCGGGCAGCTCGGTCGGCGCGACCGCGGCGACGATCGAGCGCCCGACGCCGCTCGCCGCCGGTAGCCGCGCGACGTTGCCCGCGATCAGCCGGCCGCGCGCGTCGAACAGCGCGAGGAACTGCTCGCGGTGGATGTCGCGGCTGAGCCGCTCGCGCAGTTCCTCGGGCCGTTCCTCGGCCGGAGTCAGCGCGAAGAAGGTGCAGTCGTCGGCGAGCCCGTGCTCGATCGCGCGGCGGTGATTGTCGTTCGCGAAGCCCCAGAAGATCGCGGTGAGGACGAGCGACTGGAAGACCAGCATCGCCGCCAGCGCTCCGCCCCAGCGCCAGCCGGTGCGCGCGACCGGATCAGCCCGGAACATCGAATACATAACCTTGCCCGCGCACGTTCCGGATGAGCGCGGGCTCGCCCTCGCCGTCGACCTTGCGGCGCAGCCGGCCCATATGGACGTCGACGACGTTGCTGTTGGGCTCGAACGTATAGCCCCATACGTCCTGCAGCAGCATCGAGCGCGTCACGATCCTCCCCGGTCGCCGCGCCAGATAGTCGAGCAGCTTGAGCTCGCGCGGCAGCAGCCCCAGGAGTCGTCCGGCGCGCGTGGCGGTGCCGCCGAGCAGGTCGAGGTCGAGCGGACCGACGATCAGCCGCGTCGCGCGCCCTTCCTCGGGGCGGCGCAGCAGCGCCTCCAGCCGCGCCGCCAGCTCGACCAGCGCGAACGGCTTGGGCAGGTAGTCGTCCCCGCCCGCGCGCAGACCGCGCACCCGGTCGTCGAGGCTGCCCAGCGCGCTCAGCACCAGCGCGGGCGTGCGGCGTCCCTCGGCGCGCAGAGCGGCGATCAGGTCCAGCCCGTCGCCGTCCGGGAGCTGCCGGTCGACGATCATCGCATCGATCGCGCTCTCGCGCATCGCCTCGGCCGCGCCAGCCAGCGTGGTGCGGTGGAGTGCCTCATGGCCGGCGGCGGCGAGTTCCAGCAGGATCTCGGTCGCCGTGCCGGCGTCGTCCTCGAGGAGCAGGATCCGCGTCACGCGCATGGATGTGCGTCCGACCGGCGCCGTGAATCAACTGAATAGCAGTTCAGATTCTGAACCGGGATTTAGTCGACGGTACCCCCACCGCGCCGCTAGCAGGGAGCGGGGCGAAGGAACGGAGGTGATCGATGCGCCGTATCGCGCTCGCAATGCTGGGTTGCCTCTCCCTGCCCGCGCTGGCGTCGGCCTCGCCGGCGATGGCGCAGACGGTCGCCGCACCGGCCGTCTCGCTCGACGCGCTCGCGCGCGATGTCGTCGCCAACAATCCCGAGCGGCAATATTACGAGCGCCAGATCGCCACCGCGCGGGTCGAGCAGCAGGCGGCGAGCCGCTGGGCCAATCCCGAGGCGGTGGTCGAGTTCGGCCAGCGCCGCGCGCAGGACGTGACCAGCGGCGCGCTCACCGGCGAGGGCGTGACCTACGCGGTCTCGGTGGTGCAGCCGATCGAGTTCGGCGGCCGCATCGCGCTGCGCCGCGCCATCGCCGAGCGTCAGCTGGGGCTCGCCGAGCTGGGCTTGCGCCAGTTCGACGCGACGCTGACGGCGCGCGCGCGCTCGCTCGGCTACGGCCTGTTCGCCGCCGACGAGAAAGCCGCCGCGGCGCGCACCGTGGCGACGCGGATGCGCACGCTGGCGCGCGTGATCGTGTCGCGCGATCCGGCCGGCCCCTCCCCCGTGCTCGAGGCGACCGCGCTGGAAGCCGGCGCGGTGAGTGCCGAGCGCACCGCCGCCGCGGCCGACGCCGACGCCAACTCGATCCTGTACGAGCTCAACCAGCTGCGCGCCCAGCCCTTCGCGGCGCGGCTGCGCGTGGTGCGCCCCGACATGGGCCTGCCCGCGCTGCCCGCCGGTCCGACGCTGGCCGCCGCGGCGGGCGAGAACAATTTCGAGCTGCGCGCGTTCCGCGCCCAGCTCGAGCAGCAGGGGCTGCGAGTCGATCTCGCGCGCAAGGCGCGGGTGCCGGTGGTCAGTGTCGGCCCCTATTACGACCGCGCGCGCTCCGACATCCGCGAGACCAACTACGGCGTGCGGCTGTCGACCTCGATCCCGCTGTGGAACCGGCAGGCGGGCGAGGTCGCCGCCGAGCAGGGACGGCAGGCGCAGGCCAACGCCACGCTGGTCAGCGCCGAGCGCCGCGTCGCGCGCGAGGTGTTCGATCAGTCGGCGCAATATGAGGCCAAGCGCGCGGCGCTGGCGCGCTGGGATGACGAGGCGCCGCGCCGCTTCGCCGCCGCGGCCGCCGACGCGGACCGCAACTATCGCCTCGGCGCGATCCCGCTGGCCACCTACACGCAGATGCAGCAGGCCTATGTCGACGCTACCACCGCGGTGCTCGATACGCGGCGCGAGGCGATCGAGGCGTTGCTCCAGCTGCGCGCGCTGAACGGCGGCGACGCGCTGCCGCGATGAGCCGGCTGCTCCGCTGGGTGACCCATCACCGCCTCGCGGTCGCGCTGATCGGCGCGATCGTCGCAGCGCTGGGGCTGTGGTCGTTCGCCAGCCTGCAGATCGATGCCATCCCCGACATCACCGGTGTGCAGGTGCAGATCAACACCCAGGTGCCCGCGCTCGCGCCCGAGGAGATCGAGCGGCTGGTGACGCTGCCGCTCGAGCGCGCGATGGGTGGCCAGCCGGGCCTGGACCAAAGCCGTTCGCTGACCAAGACCGGGCTGAGCCAGGTCACGCTGCTGTACAAGGACGGCACCGACCAGCTGCGCGCGCGGCAGCTCGTCACCGAGCGGCTCGCCGCGGTGCGCGACCAGCTGCCCGCGGGCAGCACGCCCCAGCTCGCGCCGATCACCACCGGGCTGGGCGAGATCTATTACTACACGCTGGAGTGGCGCCGGCCGCCCGCCGGCATGTCGCCGCAGCAGCAGCTGATGGCGCTGTACGAGGCGCAGGAATATACCGTCCGCCCGATGCTGCGCTCGGTCGCGGGCGTCGCCGACGTCAACTCGAACGGCGGCCTCGAGCTACAGTTCGTGGTCGAGCCCGACCCGCGCCGGCTGACGCTGCACGGCGTCACCGCCGCCGAGCTCGCCGAGGCGGTCGGGCGCAACGTCGAGAATGCAGGCGGCGGCGTGGTCAGCCGCGGCACCGAGCGCTTCACCGTCCGCACCGATGCGCGTGTGATGGACGCCACGCAGATCGGCTCTATACCGGTCAAGTTCGCGGGCGGCGTGCTGCCGCTGCAGGTGCGCGATCTCGCCGACGTGGTGATCGGCGCCGCGCCGCGGCAGGGCGCGGCGACGCAGAACGGGCGCGAGACCGTGCTCGGCACGGTGATGATGCTGGTGGGGCAGAACAGCCGCCAGGTCGCGCTGCGGGTCGAGGACGCGCTGCCCAGCATTCGCGCCGCGCTGCCGGGAGGCATGGTGATCGACCGCCAGTACAGCCGCGCCGACCTGGTCAACCGCACCATCCACACCGTCGAGCGCAATCTCGGCGAGGGCGCGCTGCTGGTCGCCCTCGTGCTGCTGGTGGTGATGGGCAACTGGCGCGCGGCGCTGATCGTGGCGCTGGTGATCCCGCTCGCCTTCCTGGTCACGGTCAGCGGGATGCACGCCGTCGGCCTGTCGGGCAATCTGATGAGCCTCGGCGCGCTCGACTTCGGCCTGATCGTCGACGGCGCCATCGTCGTCGTCGAGAACAGCCTGCGCCTGCTCGCCGCGCGCCGCCGCGACAAGGGCGAGGACCTCACCGCGGAGGAGCGCCGCGAGACGGTGGCGCGCGCGGCCCGGATGGTGGCGCGGCCGACCAGCTTCGGCATCGCGATCATCGCCCTGGTCTATGTGCCCGTGCTCAGCCTCGGCGGGGTCGAGGGCAAGCTCTTCCAGCCGATGGCACAGGCGGTGATGCTGGCGATCGTCGCCGGTCTCGCCTGGACCTTCACCATCGTGCCGGCGCTGTCGGCGTGGCTGCTGCGTGCGCCGTCCCGCGACCACGGCGACGGGAGCGCCACTGGGGGGGTGATCGGCTATGCCCAGCGCGGCTATGCCCCGTTGCTCGAGCGCGCGCTGGCGCATCCGCTGCTGCTGGTGCTCGCGGCGCTGGCGCTGCTCGGCGGCACCGCGCTGGCGTTCCGCTCGCTCGGCTCGCAGTTCACGCCCCAGCTCGACGAGGGCGCGATCACCGCGATGGTGTACCGCCCGGTCGGCCTCTCGCTGGAGCAGAGCCTCGCGATCGAGCAGCGCACCGAGCGGGCGATCCGTCGCGCCTTCCCGCAGGTGACCCACACCTTCTCGCGTATCGGCACCAGCGAGGTGGCGACCGACCCGATGCCGCCCAACGAGAACGACCTCTACGTCTTCTACGCGCCCGAGAAGGACTGGCCGCGGGGTGATGGCAAGCCGCGCACCAAGCAGGAGCTGATCGCGGGGATCGAGCGCGTCGCGCGGCGCGTCTACGCCGGCCAGAACTTCGAGTTCGCGCAGCCGATCGAGATGCGATTCAACGAGATGCTCGAGGGCGTCCGCGCCGACGTCTCGGTCAAATTCTACGGCGACGACTATGACGTGCTCGAGCGCGCCGCCGCCCGCGCCAAGGTCATTCTGGAGCGGCTACCAGGCACCGAGGGGGTGGAGTTCGAGACCGCGGGCCGGCCGAAGACGATCGTGGTCGAGCTCGACCGTGCCGCGCTGCTGCGGCTCGGGCTCGGCACGCAGGAAGTCAACCGCGCGATCACCGACGCGATCGCGGGCACCGAGGTCGGCTTCATCCCGCACGACGCGGCGCGCCACGCGATCGTCATCCGCATGAGCGAGGCGCTGCGCGCCGACCCGGCGGCGATCCTGTCCTTGCCGCTGCGCGTCGGCGACTATGGCCTTGTGCCGCTCTCGCGCGTGGCGAGCCTGCGCCAGACGCGCATGGTCGAGCCGATCCTGCACGACGACGGCAATCGCCGCGCTGCGCTGATGGTCAACCTCTCCACCACCGACCTTGAGGGCTATGTCACCCGGGCGCGCGCCGCGATCGACGGCAAGGTGGGGCTGCCGCCCGACTATCGGGTCGAGTTCGGCGGCCAATATCACCAGCTCGAGGCGGCGCGGCGCCGGCTCGCGATCGTGGTGCCCGCCGCGCTCGTGCTGATCTTCGCCCTGGTCTACGCCGCGCTCGGCAGCGTGCGCGAGGCGGCGATCGTGTACACCGGCATCCCCTTCGCGGTGACCGGCGGGGTGCTGGCGCTGTGGCTTCGCGGCATGCCTTTCTCGATCACCGCCGCGATCGGCTTCATCGCGCTATCGGGCATCGCGATGCTCAATGGCCTGGTGCTGATCGACCATATCAACTCGCTGCGCGACGGCCGCGAGGGCGAGCCGCTCGACGTCGAGGAAGCGGTGCGGCGCGGCGCGCGCGACCGGCTGCGCCCGGTCCTCTCCACCGCGCTGGTCGCCTCGATCGGCTTCGTGCCGATGGCGATCGCGACCGGCGCGGGCGCCGAGGTGCAGCGGCCGCTCGCGACCGTGGTGATCGGCGGCATCCTCACCTCGACGATCCTGACATTACTCCTTCTCCCGAGCCTGTATGGCTGGGTCGAGCGCCGCCGCGCGGACCGGGTCGAGAAGGTGAGCGGATGAGGAGGAATCTGAAGGATTTCATGGGGCGCGACGCCGGCGGAACGGCTGAGATCTACGCTGTCGATCGATTCGACACCGTTCGGAGCGCTTTGGAAAACATCCTGGCCGAGATCGACGTACGCGCGCCAGGCGCTTGCGCCGAAAATGCGCCGAAGTCGTCCTATCCGGCCCTCAAGCTGAGAGCTTGAAATGACCGGATAGGAACAACTTACGTGGTGGGCGTGGCAAGGATTGAACTTGCGACCCCTGCGATGTCAACACAGTGCTCTACCACTGAGCTACACGCCCGAGGGTGGCGCCTCTAACCGGCCTCGGCCGCGGGCGCAAGCGCCTTTTCGCGCGCGCCTCAGATCAGCTCGTTGGCGGCGTCGACGTCGAACAGCCGCTCGACCTCGAGGACGAGGTCGCGCAGGTGGAACGGCTTGGAAAGCACGCGTGCCTGCGGCATCGTGTTGCCCGCCTTCAGCGTCACCGCGGCAAAGCCGGTGATGAACATCACGCGCATGCCGGGGGCGAGCTCCTGCGCTTTCTGGGCGAGCTCGATCCCGTCCATCTCGGGCATGACGATGTCGGTGAGCAGCAGGTCGAACCGCTCCTCGGTGATCAGCGGCAGCGCCGCGGTGCCGCGGTCCACCGCGGTGACGGCATAGCCGGAGCGCTCCAGCGCGCGCGTGAGATACTCGCGCATCACCGAATCATCCTCGGCCAGAAGAATCCTGATCATCACGTGTCCATGCTCCCGAGCCGATGCTTATGCCCGATCCGCATTGATTTTTCCACCAGCGGACATGGTGAACGAACGGCCTTGCCGTCCCATTAGGTCATAACGAGCGACGATGCGTTGCGGTGCCGCGGCGGGTTCCATAGGGTCACGCGCAGATGACGCGCAGCTTCCGACTGATCGGCGATACGCCGCCCGCCTCGCCGGTGGTGCTGTCGGTGCCGCACGCCGGACGCGACTATCCCGCCGCGCTGCGCGATTCGCTGCGCGCGCCGCTGTCCTGCCTCGCCACGCTGGAGGACCGGCTGGTCGACGCGCTCGCGCTCGCCGCGCGCCGTGACGAGACGCTGCTGGTACAGGATGCGCCGCGCGCCTGGATCGACCTCAACCGCGCCGAGCACGAGCGCGATCCCCTGCTCGACGACGGTGCCCGCGGCGGTGCACCGCTCTCGGCCAAGGTGCGCGCGGGCATCGGGCTGGTGCCGCGGCGGACCGCGGCGGCGGGCGAGCTGTGGCGCTGCAAGCTCAGCGCGGGCGAGGTGGAGGCACGGATCGCGGCGGCGCACCGGCCCTATCACGCCGCCCTCGAGGACGCGCTGATGCAGGCACGCGCGCGCTTCGGCTGCGCGGTGCTGCTCGACGTCCACTCGATGCCGCCGATCGCCGGCGGGCGGACGCGGCTGGTGATCGGCGACCGCTTCGGTCGCGCCGCCGGCGCGCGCTTCGTGGCGCGGGTGGAAGGGGCGGTCCGCACGGCGCGGCTGGGCTACACGCTCAATACGCCCTATGCGGGCGGCCATATCCTCGAGCGCCACGCGCGGCCGCATCAGGGCGTGCACGCGATCCAGCTCGAGCTCGACCGTTCGCTCTATCTCGACCGCCGCCTCGAGTCGCTCGGCGGAGGAGCGCCAGCGATGGTGGCGCTGCTCCGCACCGTGATCGACTCGCTCGCCGACGAGGCGCTGGCCGCGACCGGCAGCACACCCCTCGCAGCCGAATAAAAAAACCACCGCGTGCGAGCACGCGGTGGCCAAGGTTCAGGGAGGAGACACGCCAGAGGCGTGTCATACGGGCTCGCGAAAGGGGGGACACGAGCGCCGTACGCCATTAACTTAGGAAGACGGTTTTTGGTTGCAACCCCTACGACGCGAAATGTCGTCTCGTTGCGATGAGCCGAGCCGATGCGGCCGCGGGTTCACGCACCCGGCAGCATGCGCGCCAGCACGCGGTCGCGCAGCACGAGGTGGTGGCGCAGCGCCGCGGCGACGTGAAGCAGCACCAGCGCCAGCATCACCCAGCCGAGCAGCCCGTGCGCCTTGGCGGCACCCTCCGCCGCGGGCGAAGTGGCGGGCAGGTAGGGCAGGTCGAACGCGCCGAACCAGCTGAGCGACCGACGCCCCTGCGGCCCCGATACCATCACCCAGCCGCTCAGCGGCAGGGCGACGAGCAGCAGGTAGAGCGTCCAGTGCGTCGCGTGCGCCGCGCCCCGCTCCCAGCCCGGCGTCTCGGCGGGCAGCGGGGGCGGGCGGTGCGCCAGCCGCCAGGCGACGCGCAGCGCCGTGAGCGCGAGCACGGTGAGCCCGATCGCCTTGTGCGCCGGCATCAGCGTGCGCAGCGCGGGGATCGGGTCGTGCCCGAGCCCCACCGCGATGTTGAAGATCACCAGGGCGGCGATGGTCCAGTGGAAGGCGATGGCGACGCGCGAGTAGCGCTCGCCCCGATATGCCCGCGTCGCCATCGCCGTCTCTCCCGCTGGTGGTTACATCGTCAGCTGTGGCTGCGGCATCTTGCCCAGCCGCACCTGCCGCGCGAAGATATCGCGCATCAGCGACAGCGAGAACAGGTGCGCGTAGAGCAGCGGCAGCAGGCCGGACTGCGAGATCTTGCGCAGCTGGTCGCCGCGCAGGTCGACCAGCTTCTGCTCGTCGACCATCTGGAAGCCGCGATAGACGAAGGGCTGCTCGACGCCGTCCTGCTGGATCGACACCTCGCCCTCCATCAGCAGGCCGAGCTCGCGCACCTCGTTCATGAACTGCGCCGTGCGCGCCGCGGCCTGCTCGAAGTTCTCGTTGAACTGCAGGATGTTGCGCGTCAGCTCCGTGGGCTGGCCGTTCTCGAACAGCGCGTCGCCCTGGTCGAACGCGCCGATCGTCGGCGAGGTCGGGTCGAAGCACAGCGACAGCTCCTGCGCGTCCGGGGTCAGGCGCGCGAGCATGTACGGGTAGCGGCGGACATAGGCGGGGACGTAGATCGTCTCCTCGAGCAGCTTGCCGCTGTCGTCGAGGAAGACGTTGACGCCCTCGTTGAGCCCCATCAGCGCCAGCGGGATCGCGTCGTCGCCCGAGGAGAAGACGATCGGCATGTGCCGCTGCACCAGCGGGAATTCCTCCACCGTCAGCGGAATGGCGTGCTGGTTGGCGAGGAAGGGCGCGACCGTCGAGGGCTGCACCTTGTAGTTGGCGTGCGTCTCGCTCGAGAGCGGCTCGAGGCCGTTGTAGAAGAGCGGCAGTTGCGGCGCGCTGGCCATGGGAATCTCCAAAGGACGGTGAGGGTTGGCAGTCAGGTCGCGGCGCGTCGCCCCCGGTCGCCGCGCGGATGGTCGCCGGGGTTATTCACTGCCGCGGTCGGGCGCAAGCGCGACGAGTTTGCCCGGATTGAACAGCTGGCCCGGATCGAACGCGCGCTTGATTGCGCGCAGCGCGTGGAGCCGCGCCGGCGGGCCGAGCCGCTCGAGCTCGGCGCGCTTCATCTGCCCGATGCCGTGCTCGGCCGAGATCGAGCCGCCCGCCGCGGCGACCAGGTCGTGGACGAAGCGCGACACCACCGGCACCTGCTCGGCATACCAGTGCGCCGGATCGGTGCCCGGTGCGGCGCGAACGTGGAAGTGGACGTTGCCGTCGCCGAGATGGCCGAAACCTGAGGCGCGCGTGCCCGGGAAGCGCGCGTCGCACGCCGCCGCGGCCTCGACCATGAAGCGCGGCATCGCCTCGACCGGCACCGAGATATCGTGCTGCGCGGCGGGACCGGTGGCGCGCTCGGCGTCGGAGATCGACTCGCGCAGCCGCCAGAACGCCTCGGCCTGCGCCTCGCTCTGCGCCAGCGCGGCATCGCCGATCTCGCCCGCGTCGAGCGCGGCGGCGAGCTGCGCCTCGACCAGCGCGGCGGGATCGTCGCCCGCCGCGTCGGCGGTGACCTCGAGCAGCACGTGCCAGGCGTGGCGCCCGGCGAGCGGCGCGCGCGCGTCGGGCAGATAGGCCAGCACCGCGGCGAGCGACTCGTCGGGGAGCAGCTCGAAGCTTTCCAGCGCGGGCGTGGCGCGCTGGAAGCGGCGCAGCAGCGCCATCGCGGCGTCGGGCGAGGTGACTCCCACCCAGGCGACCGCGCGCGCCGCCAGCGCGGGCACCAGCCGCAGCGACGCGGCGGTGACGACGCCCAGCGTGCCCTCGGCGCCGATCAGCAGCTGGTCGAGATCGTAGCCGCGATTGTCCTTCTTCAGCGCGGCGAGCCCCTCGTGCAGCGTGCCGTCGGGCAGCACCGCCTCGATGCCGGCGACCAGCCCGCGCATCGTGCCGAAGCGCAGCACCTGCGTCCCGCCCGCGTTGGTCGAGACCAGCCCGCCGACGGTGGCGTTGCCCTTGGCACCGAGCGAGAGCGGGAAGCGGCGACCCTGCGCCAGCGCGGCGGCGTGGAGATCGGCGAGCACCACGCCCGCCTCCGCCACCACCAGCCCCGCGGCGGGGTCGAGACGCCGGATCCGGTTGATCCGGCGCAGCGAAAGGATCGCGGCGCTGCCGTCCGCCGGTGGGGTCGCTCCGCCCACCATCGAGCTGTTGCCGCCCTGCGGCACCAGCGGCACCCCGAGACTGCGCGCGGCGACGACGATCGCCTGTACTTCGGCAGTGTCGCGCGGTTGGAGCAGCAGCGCCGCGCGGCCGTGCCAGCGCCGCCGCCAGTCGATCAACCAGGGCGCGATCGCGTCCGGATCGGTGACGATCGCGCCGGGCGCGAGCTGCTGGGCAAGCATTTGGGCGAGGCGGTGTTGCACGTCTGTCACGCTCCGCCTCTTGCCCGACAAAGCGCCCGCGTTCAATTCAGCCGGCATTCAACCGACTCTCCGCAACGGGCCGTGCCGCATGCCCCAGCGCTTCCTGCCCGTTCTGACGCTGCTGCTGACCGCCCCGCTGGCAGTGTCGGCGCGCGCGCCCGATCCGGGCTGGGCCGGCGTGCAGTACGCGCAGCTGACGATCCACGAGCGGCTGATCATCCGCATCCCGCGCGTCGCCCCCGCACCGCGGGGCGCGCGCGTCGTCACCCCGGCGGCGGTCGAGTGGCAGGAGAAGCGCGGCCCCGAGTGCCTGCGCGTCACCGCGCTGACCGGCGCGGCGATCGACACCAAGGGCGACGTCGATCTCGTCATCGAGGGCGCGCGCCGCATTCGCGCCAAGCTGGACGACGACTGCCCGACGCTCGACTTCTACGCCGGCTTCTACCTGCGCCCGACGAGCGACGGCCAGATCTGCGCCGGCCGCGACGCGATCCGTTCGCGCTCGGGCGCTTTGTGCCCGATCAGCAAGTTCCGCACGCTGGTGCCGAAGAAGCGGAAATAGCGGGCGGGCCGCGGGGCGCCACGCCATCTTTGCTCGACAGCAGCGAGACGCCAGGCGGCGACGCCTTTCCCTCTCCCACCCCGCCGCCGACCCGCATTCTCCTTGACTTCTCGCCGCGGATAGGGAAGCGCTCGGGGCTAGGCTATTCCTGCGGTTCCGCCCGCGCCCCACAGCCCGGACATCTGCATGAGCTTCGCCGATCTCGGCCTCTCCGACGAACTTCTCCGCGCCGTCGGCGACACCGGCTATACCGAGCCGACGCCGATCCAGGCGAGCGCGATCCCGCCCGTGCTGATGATGCGCGACATCATTGGCATCGCGCAGACCGGCACCGGCAAGACCGCCAGCTTCGTGCTGCCGATGATCGACATCCTCGCCCATGGCCGCAGCCGCGCGCGCATGCCGCGCAGCCTGATCCTCGAGCCGACGCGCGAGCTCGCCGCGCAGGTCGCCGAGAATTTCGAGAAATACGGCAAGTACCACAAGCTCTCGATGGCGCTGCTGATCGGCGGCGTGCAGATGGGCGACCAGGTCAAGGCGCTGGAGAAGGGCGTCGACGTGCTGATCGCCACGCCCGGCCGGCTGATGGACCTGTTCGGCCGCGGCAAGATCCTGCTCACCGGCTGCTCGATGCTGGTGATCGACGAGGCCGACCGCATGCTCGACATGGGGTTCATCCCCGACATCGAGGAGATCTGCACCAAGCTGCCGGCGACGCGCCAGACGCTGCTGTTCTCGGCGACGATGCCGCCGCCGATCAAGAAGTTGGCCGATCGCTTCCTCAGCAATCCCAAGACGATCGAGGTGGCGCGCCCGGCCAGCACCAACGTCAACATCACCCAGTGGGTGGTGCCGGTGAAGGGGACTTCGTTCGAGAAGCGGCGCGTGCTGCGCCAGCTGCTCGCGCCGGACGACGTGCGCAACGCGATCATCTTCTGTAACCGCAAGACCACCGTGCGCGAGCTCAACAAGAGCCTGCAACAGCACGGCTTCGCCAGCGGCGAGATCCACGGCGACATGGACCAGCCGGCGCGGCTCGCGGAGCTCGACAAGTTCAAGAAGGGCGAGGTCAACATCCTCGTCGCCAGCGACGTCGCGGCGCGCGGGCTCGACATCAAGGGCGTCAGCCACGTCTTCAACTTCGACGCGCCGTGGCATCCGGACGATTACGTCCACCGCATCGGCCGCACCGGTCGCGCCGGCGCGACCGGCGTCGCCTACACGCTGGCGGCGCCCGACGACCTCGAGAACATCGAGAACATCGAGAAACTCACCGGCCAGAGGATCGCCCGGCTCGAGGCGCTGCCAGGCGCTGATACGAGCGCGGGAGCGGAAGCGGTCGAAGAGGAGCGTCCCCGCCGCGGTCGTGAGCGCGGGCAGCGTCGCGGCGCGCGCAGCGAGGCGCCGGTCGAGTCGATCGTGGCCGGGTCCGGCCCGGACGAGCCGCGCGAGCGTCCGCGCCGCGCCGCGCGGCCGACCCGCGACGAACGCCCGGCCCGCACCGAGCGACCCGCGGCCGAGCCGCGCGCCGCTGCGCCGAGGCAGGAGCGCTACGCCGATCGCCGCCGCGAGCGCGACGAAGCGCCCGACGACGGCGGTTGGAACGGCCCGGTGCCCGACTTCCTGCGGGTGACGCTGACGGTCTGAGCCGCGCGCGCATCCTCCTGCTTCCGGTGCGTTATAGTCGCAGGTTCGGCGACGGAGCGCGACACGGATGGGCAAGGATCACGACGATAAGCACAAGGAGGGGCATGCCAGCCTGGAGGAGCTCCAGCTCGCGCTGGTGCACACCCAGCAGGCGGCGGCACGCAGCGGCGAGCGGGTCGTGCTGGTGCTCGAGGGCCGCGACGGCGCCGGCAAGGACGGCGCGATCAAGCGAATCGTCGAGCACAGCTCGGTCCGTGCCACGCGCGTGGTGGCGCTGCCCAAGCCGTCCGACCGCGAGCGCACGCAATGGTATTTCCAGCGCTATGTCGCGCATCTGCCCGCCGCGGGCGAGTTCGTGATCTTCAATCGCTCCTGGTACAACCGCGCCGGCGTCGAGGTGGTGATGGGCTTCTCCACCGCCGCCGAGCAGGCCGAGTTCCTGCGCGACGCGCCCGATTTCGAGCGCATGCTGGTGGAGAGCGGGATCAAGCTGGTCAAGCTGTGGCTCGACATCAGCAAGGACGAGCAGCGCGAGCGGCTCGAGGCGCGGCGCGAGGACCCGCTCAAGGCGCTCAAGGTCTCCGACATGGACGCGGTCGCCCAGTCGAAGTGGGACGATTACACCGCGGCGCGCGACGTGATGCTGACGCGCACGCACACGCCGCTGGCACCGTGGCACTGCGTCCGCGCCGACGACAAGAAAGCGGCGCGGCGCGCGATCCTCGCGCACCTGCTCCACCGCGCCGCCCCGCCCGAGATCGCGCGCGAGGTGCCGCTGCCCGATCCCGACGTGCTGTTCACCTTCGAGGCGGCGGCGCTCAAGGACGGGAGGCTGGCGGACTGAGGCCGACGCAGGGCGCGACCGCCGCCCCTCACGCTACCGTCATTCCGGACTTGATCCGGGATCCATGCTTCCGCGGTAACAGCGGCGTGGGTGCGCGCGGCACCATGGATCCCGGGTCGAGCCCGGGATGACGCGGCAGGGCGGCGCGCGATGCCGCGCGTGTTGCCCTTGTCGCCACTGGCTCCGTGGGTCGGCAGGCCGACTCAACCCACATTAGGGCAGCACGCTTGCCCCTACCCCCGCGCAGGTGCATCAGGCGCGCATCCTCCAGCTCAAGGAGCAACGATGCGTTCCCTCGCCGTCGCCACCGTCGTGGCGCTGATGTCCTCCTCTGCGGTCGCGCAGACGCTCAGCCCGACCAACCCCTTCGCCCAGCCGAGCAACTTGCCCTATCAGGCGCCGCCCTTCGACAAGATCAAGGACTCGGACTATCTCCCCGCGCTCGAGGCGGGAATGGCCGAGCAGCGCCGCGAGATCGCCGCGATCGTCAACGTCCGCTCGATGCCGACCTTCGAGAACACGATCGCCGCGCTGGAGAAGTCGGGCCGGCTGCTCGAGCGCGCTGCCCTCGCCTTCTCGGGCGTCAACGGCGCCAATACCAATGACGTGTTGCAGAAGACGCAGGAGGTGCTCGCCCCCAAGTTCGCCGCGCACCAGGACGCGATCAACCTCGACCCGCGGCTCTTCTGGCGGGTGAAGACGCTGTACGACCAGCGCGACACGCTGAAGCTCGACGCCGAGCAGCGCCAGGTGCTGACGCTGACCTATGAGAACATGGTTCACGCCGGTGCGCAGCTGAACGACGCCGACAAGAAGGCGCTGAGCGCGCTCAACGCGCAGCTCTCCACGCTGGAGACCGCGTTCCAGCAGAAGCTGCTCGCCGCGGCCAAGGCGGGCGCGCTGGTGGTCGACGACAAGGCCAAGCTCGCCGGCCTCTCCGACGCCGAGATCGCCGCCGCCGCGGACGCCGCCAAGGAGCGCGGCCTCGCGGGCAAATACGTGCTGACGCTGCAGAACACGACTCAGCAGCCCGCGCTGGCGACGCTCACCGACCGCGCCACGCGCGAGGCGCTGTTCAACGCGAGCTGGACCCGCGCCACTAAAGGCGACGCCAACGACACGCGCGCGACGATCAGCCAGATCGCGGCGCTGCGCGCGCAGAAGGCCAAGCTGCTCGGCTTCCCGACCTGGGGCGACTATGTCCTGTCCGACCAGATGGCGAAGTCGCCCAAGACCGCGCTGGCCTTCATGCGCCAGCTCGGCGCGCCGGTCGCGGCCGAGCAGAAGCGCGAGGCGGGCGAGCTCCAGGCGCAGATCAAGGCCGAGGGCGGCAGTTTCGCGCTCAAGCCGTGGGATTGGGACCTCTATTCGGAGAAGCTGCGCAAGGCGAAGTACGACCTCAACCAGGACGAGCTGAAGCCCTATTTCGAGATCAACAAGGTACTGACCGACGGCGTGTTCTATGCCGCCAACCAGCTCTACGGCATCACCTTCAAGCGCCGCACCGACATCCCCGTCTACCAGCCCGACGTGATGGTCTACGAGGTGTTCGAGGGCGACGGGCGTACCATCGGGCTGATGTATTTCGACTATTGGAAGCGCGACAACAAGAACGGCGGCGCGTGGATGTCGAACTTCGTCAACCAGGCGAAGCTGCTCGGCACCAAGCCGGTGATCTATAACGTCGGCAATTTCACCAAGCCGGCGGCGGGCCAGCCCGCGCTGATCACCTTCGACGACGTGACGACGATGTTTCACGAGTTCGGCCACGCGCTGCACGGGCTGTTCGCGAACCAGACCTACCCGTCGGTCTCGGGCACCAACACCGCGCGCGACTTCGTCGAGTTTCCGTCGCAGTTCAACGAGCATTGGGCGCTCGATCCCAAGGTGCTGCCGCACTATGCCGTCAACTATCGCACCGGCGCGGTGATCCCGGCCGAGCTGGTCGGCAAGATCAAGCGCGCCGCGACGTTCAACACCGGCTATTCGTTCGGCGAGGCGCTGGCCGCTGCCGAGATGGACATGAGCTGGCACTCGCTCCCGGCCAGCGCGGGCCAGCAGGACGCCGACACGTTCGAGGCCAAGGCGCTGGCCGAGACCGGCCTCGACACCGCCGACGTGCCGCCGCGCTATCGCTCGAGCTATTTCCTCCACATCTGGGGCAACGGCTATTCGGCCGGCTATTATGCCTATCAGTGGACCAAGATGCTCGACGCCAACGCCTACGACTGGTTCGAGCGCAACGGCGGCATGACCCGCGCCAACGGCCAGCGTTTCCGCGACATGATCCTGTCGAAGGGGCATACCGAGGATTACGCGCCGATGTTCCGCGCCTTCTACGGCAAGGACCCGGAAGTGGCGCCGCTGCTGCACAATCTGGGGCTCAACGCGGACGGGTCGCGCGTCGCGCCGTGACGGGGTGAAGGGCACTGCCGGTGATGTGCGGTCGGCCGGCCGGTGGGCTGCCGGCATGAGTGAGCTACCCCCTCCCCTTCAGGGGAGGGGTTGGGGTGGGGCGTATCCGCGAACGCTGCGTCAGCGGAGAGGCCCCACCCCAGCCCTCCCCTGAAGGGGAGGGAGCCTCATGCGGGCAGAGCTACGTTTCTCCGCGACAGTCGGGCCTGGAGGCGCCGCAGCGAAGCTCCGCTTCTATGAACCGCGCGCAACCAACCCGACGACAGCCACCCGCCCGCCTACCGCGCCCGGCGCAGCACCCAGGCGATCGTCGCGCCGCCGGCGGGGGCGAGCGAGTCGATCACGATCTGCTTGGTCGGCACCAGCCGGCCGTGCGGGTCGCTCCACACGCTGTCCTCCACCGTCAGCCGGTCGGCGCGCGCGCGCAGCTGCCAGAAGCCGCCCGACGGCGTGCGCAGCATCGCCGCCTGCGCGTCCGCGGTGGCGACCGCGTCGACGCCGGGGCCGAGATGGAAGCGCAGCGCCAGCGGGGTCATCGCGCCTTCCACGCGGCGGCCCCAGCGCGCCGGCTGCGGCGCGGGCAGCACCGCATCCTCGCCGCGAAGCTCGCCGCCGTCTGCGGTGAGCAGCAGCGTGCGCTGGTGGACGAAGCCGAAGCGCCGCGCGTAGCCGTCGTGGCGCGCCTCGATACGGCTCCCCACCTCCGACTCCTGTCGCGCCAGCTCCACCGCGGTGACGCCGCGGCCGAGCGTGCCGTCGGCGTTGAGCGCGGTCGAGTTGGTGTCGGCGATCACGAGCGTCGAGTGCGCCGCGGTGGTGCGCAGCGCCTGCGCCATCGCGTCGTTGCCGCGCGCGCGTGCGTGGCCCGCACCGCCGCAGCTCACGATCAGCCGCTCGGCACCGTCAGAGAATTCTATCGCCAGAGTCGCGGCGCAGCCGCCGTCGGGCACCGCGGCGGCGGGGGGCGGGGCGGCGTCGACCAGCAGCACCGCGCCGCCCGCGCTCAGCCGCTGATAGCCCCAGTCGCGCGACTGGCGCAAAGGTCGCCCGAACGCCCCGCTCGCCTGCAAGGCGTCGTTGATCCGCGTGGCGTCGAGCGGCAGCCCGCCCTGCCAGCTCGCCAAACCGCCGTCGCCCATCGCACTGCCGAGCAGCGCCGGCGTCGCGCGCGTCAGCGCGGCCGCCAGCGCCTCGGGCAGCGGCTCGCGACGCGAGTCGTAGAGCGCGCGCAGCAGCCCGATGGTCTCCATGACGGAGAGCAGCTGCGCCGGCGAGCGGCTGACCACGCCGCCGTCGTCGCTCAGCGCGCCCGCGAGCGCGCGCGCGAAGCCGTCCTCGCCGACGCTGCGCCGGGTCTCGCCGCCGGGCAGCAGCAGCCCCGCCGCGACCAAACCGCCCCAGGCGAGCACGCGCGGCGCTCCCGCCGGCGCCTTGTCAGCGGTGCGGTCGAGGTGACGCGCGCCCCGCGCCATCGCGGTCAGCACGCGCGAGCGCGCCACGAGGTTGCTCGACGAGAGCAGCAGCGGCGCGTGGAACAGTAGCATCAGCAGCCGCCGCGCGGCGACGTCGGGGCGCCATGCCGGCTCCGTCGGGCGCTCGCCGTGCGCCATCAGCCAGCGCTGCGCCAGCGTCTCGGCGATGCTCGCCGCGCGTTCACGCTCGCCCGTCGCGGCGAGATCGCGCAGCCAGGCGAAGCCGTGGAGATAGTCGGTGAAGCCTGGCCGCG
Source organism: Sphingomonas citri (assembly GCF_019429485.1). Taxonomy (GTDB): domain Bacteria; phylum Pseudomonadota; class Alphaproteobacteria; order Sphingomonadales; family Sphingomonadaceae; genus Sphingomonas; species Sphingomonas citri. The sequence goes on from NZ_JAHXZN010000003.1 coordinate 203,739, forward strand.
TCGGGGCGAGCGGGTCGAGCTCGGCGATGGCGCGCTGCTCGCCCGCGGCGAACAGCCAACCCTCCAGCAGCGCCTCGCCCGCCAGCTCGTCGCCGGGGAAGGGGTCGACCGGCACCGCGAGCAGCTTGGGCGGGTGCTGCCCGTCGAGCCGACGGTCGTGCAGCGGGGTGCGCCAGGTCAGTCGCTCGAACCAGCGCACCACCTGCTGCGCCAGCGGCGCGCCGGTCGCGGGGGCGGCGCGCACCAGCCGCTTGCCCGGCTCGATCTCGTCGTGGTGTGTCGGTCCCTCGCGTGCCTCGGGCCCGCGACCGTGTCCGTCCGTGCTCATCGCCTCAGTCGCCCCGCAGTGCGCGGATGTTGGCGGCGTAGCAGTCGGGCCCGCCACGGAAGGTGGCGGTACCAGCGACCAGCGCGTCCGCCCCTGCCTCGATCGCGCGGCGCGCGGTGTCCGGGTCGATGCCGCCATCGACCTCGAGGTCGATCGTGCGGCCGGTCGAGTCGATCATCTTGCGGATCGCGGCGATCTTGCGCAGCTGACTATCGATGAAATGCTGCCCGCCGAAGCCGGGGTTGACGCTCATCACCAGCACGAGATCGACCATGTCGATCAGATAATCGAGCATCTTGGCCGGGGTGGCGGGGTTGAGCACGACGCCGGCGCGCTTGCCCAGCGACTTGACGTGCTGGATCGTACGATGGACGTGCGGCCCGGCCTCGGGATGAACCGTGATCGTGTCGGCGCCGGCCTCGGCGAAGGCGTCGAGAAAGGCGTCGACGGGCGAGATCATCAGATGGACGTCGAACGGCTTGGCGGTGTGCGGGCGCAGCGCCTTCACCACCGCCGGACCCATCGAGATGTTGGGGACGAAATGGCCGTCCATCACGTCGATGTGGATCCAGTCGGCGCCGGCGGCGTCGATCGCGCGCACCTCCTCACCCAGCCGCGCGAAGTCGGCGGAGAGGATCGACGGGGCGATGCGCACGGGTCTGGTCATGCGCGCCGAGGTAGCGCGATGCGGCGCCGGGTTAAAGCCGCGTGAGCCGCGCGACGAAGAAGCCGTCGCAGCCGCCCACCGCCTCGACCGTTCCCGGCAGCGTCCGGACCCAGCCCTCGCTCGTCGGAGCGACGCCTTGCGGCAGCTCGGCTTGGGTCGGCGGGGCCAGCGCGAAGTCGCCGCGCGCGGCGAGGAAGCGCGTCAGCTGCGCCTCGCCCTCGGCCGGCTCGAGCGAGCAGGTGGCGTAGACCAACGTCCCGCCCGGCGCGACCCAGTCGGCGGCGCGGTCGAGGATACGCGTCTGCAGCTCGGCCATCTCGGCGATCGTGGCGTCGCCGGCGCGGTGGAGCACGTCGGGGTGGCGGCGGAAGATGCCGGTGGCGCTGCACGGCGCGTCGACCAGCACCGCCTGGGCCGGCGCGCCGGGCGACCAGTCGAGCACGTCGGCCAGCGCGATGTCATAGGCGAGCCCGATACGATCGCGATTGTCGCGAAGTCGCGCCGCGCGACTCTCCGACACGTCCACCGCGGTGACGGCATAGCCCGCCGCGGCGAGCTGGAGCGTCTTACCGCCCGGCGCGGCGCACAGGTCGAGCGCGCGCGCTCCCGGCGCCGCGCCGGTGGCGAGCAGTCGGGCGGGGATCGAGGCGGCGAGGTCCTGCACCCACCAGGCGCCTTCGGCATAGCCGGGCAGCTCGCTCACCGCCCCGGCGCCGGCGGGCAGGCGGACATGGCCGGGGGCGAGGCTGGTGCCGCCGAGCCGCTCGACCCAGTCGGCGGTCGTGCCGGGGTCACGCAAGGTGAGGTCGAGCGGTGGCGGCGCGGCGATCGCGCGCGCCGCGGCGGCGACAGCCTCCTCGCCCCAGTACGCGCGCCAGCGCTCCGCCACCGCGGGGAGCAAGCTCGGCACCTCGGATAGCGTCGCGCCGCCGCGCATCAGCGTGCCGAACACACCGTGGACCAGTCGCTTGGGGCCGCCGTCGACCAGCGGCAGCACCGTGGCGATCGCGGCGTGCGGCGGCGTGCCCAGCGCGAGTGCCTGGACCAAGGCGACGCGCAGCACGAAGCGCGCTTTGGCGTCGTCGGGCAGGCGCTGGCGCGTCGCCGAGTCGATCAGCGCGTCGAGGTCGGGCAGACGGCGCAGCGTCTCGGCGGCGATGGCGTGGGCGAGGCCGCGGTCGGGGCCGCCGGGCAGCGCGCGCGTAGCGAGCGCGAGCGCGGACTCGAGCGGCTCGCCGCGGCGGAGCACCGCGTCGAGCAGGCGCAGCGCGGCGCGGCGGGTGGCAGTGCCGAGCGGGTCGGGGCCGCGGGCGGGGCGGGAGGGCTTGGCGGGCCGGGCGGCGGGGCGCGCCATGATCAGCGCGGCGCGCGCGGGTTGAAGCGGGTCATGCCCGCGCATATGTCCCTGTCGACGCGAGCGATCAATCGGAAGGACGTCCGCATGGGCCAGCGCCCCGACCACGTGAAGCCGCCGGCGCACCTCAGCCCCAACCCGCCGGTGCCCGCCCCGGAGCCGCTCGACCGGCCCTCCCAGGACCCGCTCGGCCGCGACCCGGTGCGCTATGGCGACTGGGAGCGCGACGGCATCGCGATTGACTTCTGAGGCCTTGAGTCAGTCGTTGAGCCGCAAGGTCAACAGGAGGGTGCGCGGCGCGCCGGGCAGGTTGAGCAGCGGCGAGGTGCCGTGCCCGGCGACGATGTAGCGCGTGTCGCCGAGATTATAGCCGTTCAGCTGCACGCGCGCCGGACCGATGCGGCACCAAGCCGTCACGTCGGCGGTGACGTAATGCGGCAGTACCGTCGTGTTGGCCGGGGCGGCCCAGCGGTCGCCGACATAGTTCAGCCCACCGCCGACGCCAAACCAGTCGGCCACGCTCCCGGTTACGAAGACATTGGCGGCGTGACGCGGGGTGATCGTCGCGCGCTTGCCCACGAAGGCGGGGTTGGCGGAGGCGGTGACCCGCGCGTCGAGGTAGGAATAGCCGGCGATCGCGTGGAGCCCCGCGGGGAGGTCGAGCTGTCCGGAGAGCTCTAGCCCGCGCGTGCGCTGCGTGCCGATCGGCAGGAGCGTGATCGGCTCCGCCGGGTCGGCGCCCTTGATCCCGGTGCGACGCAGTATGAACCCCGCCGTCTGGAGCGCGAGCCGACCGCCGAGCAGCGTGTATTTGGCGCCGACCTCGCGGTTGACGGTCTGCTCGGGCGCGAGCTCGGCGTTGTTGGCGGCCAGCGCGAAGGTCTCGGCGGAGGGCTGGAAGCTGCGGCTCCACGCGACGTGATAGGATTGCGCCGGGTCGGGCTGGAGCACCAGCCCGGCGCGCGGGCTCCAGGTGCGGTCGAGCCGCGCGAGATTGGGTTGACCGGGCAGCAGCTGGCGCGTGCGCTGCGTGAACCAATCGTGCCGCGCGCCGATCAGCGCCTTCACCCCGTGGCCGAGATCGGCGAGATCCTGAAGGTACAGCGCCTGGGTCTCGAGCGTGGTGCTGGTGCGCGCGCTCAGCGCGGTAAAGCTGGCGTTGTCCATGACTGGCAGCACCGGGTCGAACAATGCGGTGCGTGCGACCACGCGGTGCGCGTAGGTGCTCGCGTCCTTCAGCTGGCGCGCCGCTTCGTAGCCGTAAAGCAACTGGTGCTGCGTGCCGGCGAGCGCGAGCGTCTGGGTCACCTCGGCCTGGTTGGACCAGCCCTCCTCGCGCCGACCGATCCGATTGTGGCGCAGCGTTACGGTGAGGGTCCCGGGATCGACCGCGTCGGGCAGCGTGCCGTGGCGCTCGAGCGTATAATCATAGTGGCGAAAGCCGTCGCGGAAACGCAGCTCGTCAGTCACGACATGTTCGACCACAGCGGTCTGCGACAGCACCTGGCTCTGCGTGCTATCGGCGTCGCGCGCGTTGGCGGCGCCGTAATAGCTGCGCGCCGGCACGTCGACGGGGCGGCCGTTCAGCGCGGGGATACCCATGTCCATCAGCCGGCGATCGCGGACATAATCGGCGACGGCGTAGAGGCTGGTCGACCCGCCTTGTACGAGCAGCGAGGGCGCCAGCGCGACACGACGCAGGAACTGCTGCTCGCGATAGCTGTCGCTGTCCTCATACGCACCGGTGAGGCGCAGGCCGACCGCGCTCGCCGCAATGTAGCGGCCCAGGTCCCACTCGGCGCGCCGGTGGCCGAAGCTGCCGCCGGTGAGCGTGGCGGAAGTGACGTCGACGTCGGGGCGCTTGAGCACGCGGTTGATCAGTCCGCCCGACGAGCCGCGCCCGTACAATACCGCGGCGGGCCCCTTGATCACCTCTACACGCTCGGTGTTCGAGAGGTCGCGGAAGTAGAGGGCGTCGTCGCGGAAGCCGTTGACATATTGGTCGGCGATCGCGCTGAAGCCGCGGATCGTGACTTGGTCGCGCTGGCCGTCGCCGGTGGAGAAGCCGACGCCGGGCACGTTTTTGAGCGCGTCCTGCAACGACAGCGCACGCTGATCGCGCAGCACGGCGGCGGTGATGACGGCGACCGACTGCGGCAGGTCGCGCAACGGAGCCACGGTCTTCGCCGCGGCGGTGTCGGCCCGGCCGTAGCCGTCGCGCTTGCCGGTGACGACCACGTCGTCATCGCCGCCTGGCTCGCCGGCTATCGCGGCGTTGCTCGCTGCGGACAACGATATGATCAGGGCCGTCGCCCACGACGTGCGCATCGATGATCCTCTGTGTCGCCGCCTCGGCGCAAATCCGTACGTCCACGCCCTGCAACTAATGCGTGTCAATCGCAGCTAGGTTGCAGAAGACCCGTTTCGGTGACCAGTTCGTCAGCCGCACGCGCGTAAACATGCACAAACAGCTTTGAACATGTGCGAGAAGGACGTAGAAAGCGTGCATGAACAATGATCTTTCGGAACAAAGGCGGGAGACGATCGCGTCTCGCCTGATGGCGGGCCAACCCGTTGTCGCCGCGTCGCTGGCGACCGAGTTCTCGGTGTCAGAGGACGCGATCCGACGCGACCTGCGCGCGCTCGCCGCGGAGGGTCGGTGCCGCCGCGTCTACGGCGGCGCGCTCCCGATCACCGCGGCCACCCGACCGCTCGCGGCGCGCGCGGACGAGGCGACGGCGGGCAAGCGCGCGCTGGCCCGCGCCGCGGCCGAGACGATCAGGCCGGGCGAGCGGATCTTCCTCGACGCGGGCAGTACCCATCTCGCGCTGGTCGAGATGCTGCCGGACCAGGCCGACCTCACGCTGGTCACCAACGCGCCCGACATCGCCGCGGCGGCGTTGCGGCGCGGCGACCTGACGGTGCTGCTGCTCGGCGGCATGGTCGACCCAGCGGTCGGCGGCTGCGTCGACGCGGTCGCGGTGCAGGCCGTGGTGCAGTTGCGGCTGGACCGCGCCTTCGTCGGGGCCTGCGCGATCGCCGACGAGGGCGTCGCCGCCTTCCACCACGCCGACGCGAGCTTCAAGCGCGCGGTGATCGCACGCGCGGCGCAGGTGATCGTGCTCGCCACGACCGACAAGCTCGGTGCGGACGCTGGCTATCACGTCGCGCTGCCGGGCGAGGTAGCGCTGCTGGTGATCGAGGAGGCGACGACCGCCGCGCAGCGTCGTGAACTCGATGCCGCCGGCTATGCGCGGCTGCTGATTGCCCCCCCGGCATGAGCGCGACGCCCTCCGCCGACCGGCCCGCGACGCGGCTGGCGACTCGGCTCGCCTTCCTCGTCGCCGGCTTCGGTATCGCTTGCTGGGTACCGCTCGTGCCGCTCGCCAAGGCGCGGCTCGGCGTCGATGACGCCGGTCTCGGTCTGCTGCTGCTGTGCATCGGCGCGGGGTCGGTCGCGGCGATGGTGGCAACCGGGCCGCTCAGCGCGCGGCTCGGCAGCCGGCCGGTGATCGTCGCGGGCGGGGTCGCGCTGGCCCTGCTGCTGCCGACGCTGGCCGTGGCCGCCACGCCGATCACGCTCGGCGTGCTGCTGCTGCTGTTCGGCGCCGCGCTCGGCTCGCTCGATGTGGCGATGAACATCCACGCCGTCGAGGTGGAGCGCGCCGCGGGGCGGCCGCTGATGTCCGGCTTCCACGCGCTGTTCAGCATCGGCGGCTTCGCCGGAGCCGCGCTGATGACGCTGCTGCTCAGCCGCGGGGTGGCGTCGCTCGCCGCCACGCTCGCCTGCGCGCTGCCGATGCTGGTGGCGATGGCGGTGGCGACGCCGCGCCTGCTCGCCGTCCGCGCCGAGCCGGGACCGCTGTTCGCGCTGCCGCGCGGCATCGTGCTGCTGCTCGCGCTGCTGGCGATGGTGACCTTCCTGGTGGAGGGTGCGATGCTCGACTGGAGCGCGCTGCTGGTGGTGCAGCGGCGGCTCGCCCCCGCGGCGCAGGCGGGGCTGGGCTATATCCTGTTCGCCGCGGCGATGACCGCGGGTCGACTCGGCGGCGACGCTCTGGTGGCGCGGCTCGGTGACCGGCGCACCCTCGCCGCGGGCGGACTGCTCGCCTGCGTCGGTCTGGTGACGCTGCTGGCGCTGCCGGCACCGTTCGCGCTGGGCGGCTTCCTCCTGGTCGGCCTCGGTGCCTCGAATATCGTGCCGGTGCTGTTCCGCCGCGCCGGGGCGCAGCGCCGCATGCCGCCCGCGCTCGCGATCGGCGCGATCACCACGCTCGGCTACGCCGGCGTGCTGGTCGGGCCGGCGGGGATCGGCGTCGCCGCCGCGGCGGTGGGGTTGCCCGCCTCCTTCTGGGCGCTGGCCGCGCTGCTCGCGCTGGTGCCGCTCACCGCCCGGCGCGCGGCCGGCGAGGTTTGAGGCGGCCGCTCAGCGCCGTATTTGGAGCGCCACCACCTGGTCCCAGGCGGCGCCCAGCGGCGGCAGGCCGGCGAGCTCGACCGCACCGTTTCGCGCGGTGACCGTCACCGCCGCGCCGCCGTCGAGCAGCCGCGCCGAGCGTACCTTCGCTGTCAGCGGCAGCCGCACGCGCCCGTCGTGCGCGCGCAGCAGGTGGACGTAGACGGTGTCGCCACGCTGCGTGGTCACGCCATAGTCGCCGGGCGCGACCGGGCCGCCGCGCGTGCCGTAGATGCTCTCGCCGTGACGCTTCATCCACTCGCCGATGGTATGGAAGGTGGCGAGGTTCTCGGGCTGGATCTCACCGTTGGGCATCGGCCCGGTGTTGAGCAGGAAATTGGCGTTCCGGCCGGCCGCGCCGACCATCGTACGCACCAAGGTCTCGGCCGACTTGTAGTTGTCGTCCACCAGGTTGAAGCCCCAGCTGCCGTTCATCGTCTCGGCCATCTCGAGCGGCAGCCGCCCGATCGTCGCCTTGTCGCCGTTGAACCCCATCGTGTTCTCGCCCGGCAGGTCGCGCTCGAAGGTCTGGTAATCCTCGCCCGGGAAGGGCGCGTGGTGGTGGTTGTTGACGATCAGCGCGGCCGGCTGGAGCGAGTGGATCAGCGCGTAGGTGCGGTCGAGCCGCCAGCGGTCGCGCAGCGCGGTCTTCTCCTGGTCCCACCAGCCGTCGAACCAGATCCCGCCGATCGGGCCATATTGCGTCAGCAGCTCGCGCAGCTGCGCGTCCTGATAGTCGAGGTATCGCTCCCAGTCGCCCGCTTCGGGGCGCCCGGTGGTGTGCCCGGTACGACCGCGCGGAAAATAGTCGGGATTGTGCCAGTCGAGCTGCGAGTAATAGAAGAACAGCTTCACGCCCTGGCGCCGGCAGGCCGCGGCGAGCTCGGCGATCGGGTCGCGTTTGAACGGCGTCGCATCGACGACATTGTAGCGCGACACCTTGCTGCCGAACATGGCGAAGCCGTCATGGTGCTTGCTGGTGATGACGATGTAGCGCGCGCCCGCGTCCTTGAAGGAGCGCACCCAGGCGTCGGCGTCGAAACGGGTCGGGTTGAAAAAATGCGCGAGCCGCTCGTACTTCGCGGCGGGGATCTTGTTCTCCTGCATGATCCACTCGGCCAGCCCGGGCGAGCCGCTGCCGCCGAGCTCGCTGTAGAGCCCCCAGTGGAGGAACACGCCGAACTTGGCGTCCTGGAACCAGGTCCGAGCGGCGAGATTGGCGGCCGCGGGCGTGTAGGTGGATGCGGCGGGGGGCGGGGCGGGGGTGGACTGCGCGGACACGCCGATCGGTGATGCCAGCGCCGCCATGATCGCCGCTGCGACGACCGCGCTGCGGCCCCTCGGACTCCATTCCATAACAGACGCCCTCTCCGACGTGTTCGTCTTCGCGACGAGCGTAGCATAGCGATGCGGCGGCGCCAGTGACCAACGTGCACAATCGCCGGCTCAGACTAATGCGACCGACTTGCATTAGCTTGAGATGGTGTCTATCGCGCCGGGAAGGATCAGCGGCTCAACCCTCAGCTTTTATCCCGCGAACGCGGGAATCCGCGGCCCAGCAGGCCACAGCCGGCAACGCTCAGGGCTGCTGCGCCCCCGCGCGCGGGAGCACGGAGGAGATGGCCGAGCAGTTGATCCACGGGAGGGGACGGGGATGCGGATCACTTGGGGAGTGTTGGCGGGCCTGTGCGCCTCGGGCGCGAGTGCGCAGCTGCCGGGCGAGTCCGCATCGGCGAGTGACGCGCGCGGCGAGGTCGTCGTCACCGCTGCGCGCACCGTCCTCCCCGCGAGCGCGCTGCCGCTGACCGTCGACGTGATCGATCGCGAGACACTGTCGCGGCAGGTCGCGGTGTCGGGCTCGGTGGTCGACGCGGTGTCGGCGCTGCTGCCGGCGTTCTCGCCAACGCGCGAGAAGATCACCGGCGTCGGCGAGACGCTGCGCGGCCGCTCGCCACTCTACGCGATCAACGGCATCCCGCAGACCACGCCGATCCGCGACGGCGCGCGCGACGGCTACACGATCGACCCCTTCTTCATCGACCGCGTCGAGGTGATCTACGGCTCGAACGCGCTCCAGGGCATCGGCGCGACCGGCGGCGTGGTCAACCAGGTGACGGTGCGCGCGCCCGAGCGCGACGGCTGGAGCGGGCGCACGCTGGTGCAGGGCAACGCGGGGGACGATCTCTCGGGCGAGTCGCTCGGCGGCAAGCTCGGCGCGCTGGTGAGCTATCGCGCCGGGCGCGTCGACGCGACCGCCGGGGCCGCGTTCGAGCGGCGCGGCGCCTTTCTCGACGGGCGCGGGCGCCGCGTCGGCTATGACGGCAACCAGAGCGAGATCCAGGACACCGACACGCTCTCCTTCTTCGCGCGCGCCGGCGTGGCGCTGAGCGACAGCGCGCGGCTGGAAGTGGTGGCGAGCCGCTTCCATCTCGAGGGGCGCGACCATTATGTCCCGGTCGAGGGCGATCGCGCCACGGGCGTGCCCGCGACGACGCGGCGCGGCTCGACTCCGGGACAGCCCTCTACTGGCGTCGCGCAGATGGTCTCGGCCTCGCTCACCGACGGTGCGCTGGCGGGAGGCGCCTTCACGCTGCAGGGCTTCTACAACCGCACCAGCGACACGTTCGCGGGCGGCGTGCTCGCGACCTTCCAGGACGCCGCGATCGCGCCGGTCGGCACCTTGTTCGACCAGTCGCGCAACGTCTCGCGCAAGCTCGGCGGCAAGCTGAGCTACGAGCGCGCGGTGCCCGGCTGGCAGGCGCTGACGCTCACCGCCGGGTTCGACGCTTTGGTCGACCGCACCGCGCAGACGCTGGTGCAGACGCAGCGCGCGTGGGTGCCGCGGACCGACTTCCGCAGCCTCGCGCCGTTCGCGCAGGGCAACCTCAGGTTGGCGGACGGCCTGGTGCGTCTCGCCGGCGGCGTGCGCTACGAGAATGTCCGGCTCGACGTGCCCGATTACACCACGCTGGCGACCTCGGGTGCGCGCCGCGTCACCGGCGGCTCGCCCGCGTTCGAGCGCGCGCTATGGAACGGCGGCGTCGTGCTCGAGCCCGCCGCGGGTATCCGCGCCTATGGCAGCTACGCCGAGGGCTATACGATCGCCGACATCGGACGCGTGCTGCGCGCGGTGAACCAGCCGAATGTCCGGATCGACGACTTCCTCGACCTCACCCCGGTGATCTCGAACAATCGCGAGGTCGGCGTCGAGCTCAAGCGCGGCCCGCTCACCGCGAGCAGCACCTATTATTGGTCGTCGAGCGAGGCGGGCTCGGTGCTGGTGCGTGGCGACGACGGCATCTTCAACGTGGTGCGCCAACCGATCGACATCCAGGGGCTGGAGCTCAACCTCGACACGCTCACCCCGCTTCCCGGGCTCAACGTCGCACTCGGCTACAGCCACGTCACCGGCCGCACCGACACGAACGGGGACGGCCGGCTCGACGCCGACCTCGACGGCGCCAACATCTCGCCCGACCGGCTCAACCTCAGCGCCGACTATCGCGCCGGGCGCTTCAGCGCGCGGGTACAGGGGCGCTATTATCTGTCGCGCCGCTTCCAGGGCCAGCCGATCGCGAACGACTTCGGCGGCTACCGCCTGTTTGACGCCTATCTCGCCTATGACGCGCCGGTCGGGCGGCTGATGCTGAGCGTGCAGAACCTCGGCAACACCGACTACGTCACCTACTACAGCGACACGCAGGGACCGACCGACAACGCGCGCTTCTATACCGGCCGCGGGCGCAACGCGACGTTGAGCTGGCAGACGAGCTTCTGATGCGCGCGCTGGCGCTGCTGCACCGCTGGGTCGGCGCGATCGTCGGCGTGCTGCTCGCGCTGCTCGGCGTCACCGGCGCGCTGCTGGTGTGGCGCGATACGCTGACGGTGGTGCCGCACGTCCGCGACGCGGTGTCGCGCGACCCCGCCGCGCTGGCGCGCGTGCTCGACGCGCTCGCCGGGGGCGCGCGGCCGCTCGATCGCGTGACGCTCGCGGGCGAGGGGCTGGGGGTGCACCAGGTCGTGTTTCGCGACGGCGGGGGCGCCTATCTCAGCCAGAGCGGCGAGGTGGTGGCGCGCTGGTCGAGCGCGTGGCAGCGGCCCGAGCTGCTGTTGTTCGACCTCCACCACCGCCTACTGTTGGGCGAGCTCGGCGAGACGGTGAATGGCGTCGCGGCGCTGGTCGGGCTGGTGCTGGTGGTGAGCGGCGTCGTGCTGTGGTGGCGGACGCGTATGCGCTTCCGTCCGCGACTCTGGCCCGCGCGGATGACCTCGGGCGCGATCGTCCACCACCACCGCGACCTCGGCGTGCTGACCGCACCGCTGCTCGCGCTGTCGCTGCTCACCGGCGCGATGATGGCGCTGCCGGCGGTGGAGCGGCTGCTGCTGGCGCCGCTCGGTATGAGCGACCGGGCGCGGCCGCCCAAGCTGGTGACGACCGACACGACGCCCGCGACGCCGACACGCTTCGGCCCGCTGCTGGTGGCGGCGGCGCGACGCTTCCCCGGTGCGGAGGTGCGGCGGGTGCAATGGCCGCGCGACGCGGGCGCGCCGCTGGCGCTGCGGCTACGGCAGCCGTTCGAGTGGACGCCGAACGGGCGGACCTTCGTCTACGCCGATCCGGCGATGCTCGCGATCGTCGGCGTCGCCGATCCCGCGGTCGGCGGCGCGCACGAGCACGCGCGCGAGAAGCTTTACCCGCTCCACGCCGCGAAGGTCGGCGGCCTGGCATGGAAGCTGGCGATCACCGCCTCGGGCCTGGCGCTGGCGCTGCTCGGCAGCCTCGCGGTCTACGGTTTCTGGGCGACGCGGGCGCGGGTGAGCGCGGCGCGGCGAAGGAGGCGCTCTGTCACGTCGCGCAAGCGGATCGCCCTGTAGATCCGGGACGGCCGCAAGCTGATCCTCCCCTTACAGGGGAAAATTGGTAAGGACGTCGGACGAGTAGTGCACGCCTCACAGCGTCACGCCGCGCTTCCAGATCGCGATCTCGCGCTCGCCGTTGCGCTCGGCGGCGGTGGGCTCGCCCGAGGCGATCGCGACGATGCGCGCCAGCAGCGCGTCGGCGGTGGCGTCGAAGCCGCGCTTCAGCACCGCGCCCGCGTCGAAGTCGATCCAGCCCGGCTTGCGCTCGGCCAGGCCGCTGTTCGAGGCGATCTTCACCGTCGGCACGGGAAAGCCGAGCGGGGTGCCGCGCCCGGTGGTGAACAGGATCACGGTCGCGCCCGCGGCGGCCAGCGCGGTCGAGGACACCGCGTCGTTGCCCGGCGCCTCGAGCAGCGTCAGCCCGCGCGCGTGCGCCGCCGCGCCATAGCCGATCACGTCGCTGATCGGCCCGCGCCCGGCCTTCTGCACCGCGCCGAGGGACTTCTCCTCCAGCGTGGTGATCCCGCCCGCGACGTTGCCGGGTGAGGGGTTCTCCGAGACCGTCTCGCCGTGGTCGAGGAAGTAGCGCTTGAAGTCGTTGACCAGCCCGGCGATGCCGTCGAACACGCGATGGTCACTGGCGCGGTCCATCAGCGACTGCTCGGCGCCGAAGATCTCGGGGATCTCGGTGAAGACGACGCTGCCGTCCGCCGCGACGATGCGGTCGCTGATGCGGCCGACCAGCGGGTTGGCGGTGAGCCCCGACAGGCCGTCCGAGCCGCCGCATTTGACCCCGAGCACCAGCTCGCCGAGCGCGCAGGGCTCGCGCGTCGCGCGCGCCGCCTCGGCCAGCGCGGCGACGATGGCGACGCCTTCCTCCACCTCGTCCGCGCTCGCCTGGGCGGTGAGCGCGCGCACCCGGCCGCGCGCCGTGGCTGGGATCGCCTCGATCAGCGCGGCGACCTGGTTCTCCTCGCAGCCCAGGCCGACGATCAGCACGCCGCCCGCATTGGGATGCGCCGCCAGCGCGGCGAGGATCGCGCGCGTCCCGCCCAGGTCCTGTCCCAGCTGCGAGCAGCCGTGCGGGTGAGTGAAGGCGTGCACGCCGTCGACCGCGTCGCCGACCAGCGCGGCGGCGCGCGCCGCGATCCGCTCGGCGGTGCGCGCGACGCAGCCCACCGTCGGCAGCACCCAGATCTCATTGCGCGTCGCCACGCGGCCGTCGGCGCGGCGATAGCCGAGGAAGCTCGCCGCGGTCGGGCGCTCCAGCGTGGCGGGCGGCGCGGGCGCGTAGCGATAGTCGAGCGTGGCGTCGAGCGCGGTGGCGAGGTTGTGCGAGTGGACGTGCTCGCCGGGGCGGATCGGCGCGGTGGCGTGGCCGATCGGATAGCCGTATTTGATCACCGCCTCGCCCGGCGCGAGCGCGGCGACCGCGACCTTGTGCCCGCGCGCCACGTCCTGCGCGAGCGTCAGCGTGTCTCCGGCAAGCGTGAGCGTCTCGCCCGCGCGCGCGTCGTCGAGCAGGGTGGCGACGCTGTCGCCGGGCGCGATCTTGAGGGCGCTGGCCATCTTACCTCCGGATTCCGGACCGATGGCTTGAACACTAGCGCATGATCCAGCCGCTTTGAATTGCCGCGTTCGGACGGCGGGCGTCCTCCTGCAAGCGCGGGAGTCCAGGACCGCCCGTACGACGCTTGCGGCTCAGGGCTCCGGCTTTCGCCGGAAGACGGGCGCGTCCGCGCGCTCAGCCTGCGCCGCTCGTCAGGATCGTGCCGTTGAGCCCGGCGGGGAAGAAACCGCCGCCCGTCACCGCCGCGCCGTTCTGGAAGACGACGTTGAGCACCTGCGCCGCGCTGCGCCCCAGCACCAGCCCGTCGCCGTCGGTCGGCACGAGATTGGCGGTCGCTGCCGTGCCGATGTCCTGGTCGGTGTCGCCCGCGCCGTCGAGCGAGTCGCGCAGCGCCGAGATCTGGCTCACCCGCGTGTAGATGCTCGGCACGGTCAACCCGCGGCGCCACAGCTCGGCGCGAATCGTCGCGTCATGGTAGCATTCGGCGGCGAGGATGCCCGCGCTCGCCTCGAGATAGGTCTTGTTGGTGAGCAGCCTGGCGGCGCCGCGGTAGGCGCTGACGCCGACGTCGGTGAGCAGGTAGGCGCCGATCAGGAAGTTCTCGTCGCTGGCATAGGGATCGAAGATGTCGCCCGCGCCGATCACCCCGGCGGCGCGCGCCGCCGCGGTGAAGGCGCCGACCGCGGTGGTGCCCGCGACGTCCACGCTCGCGCTGCCCGAGATGTTGATCGCGGGCTGCGCCACGCGCACGCTGCCCAACGTCTCGCGCAGGAAGCGGATGTGGCCGATCTCGTCGGCGGCGATCTCGCGCGCGTACTCGGCGACCACGTCGTCGCTGAAGTCGACCGCGCGCGCCGCGCCCGCGCCGCTGCCGGTCACCACCGGCCCCTGCGTGCCCATGCCGGTCAGCAGCGCGCCGTCGACGCCGCTGCCCGACACCGCATAGGCGTAATAGGCGCCCTCCAGATATTCGAGCTGGAGCGCGAAGTTGAGCACCGCGACGTCGGTGATCGCGCCGCTCGGCGTCGGAGTCGGCGAAGGCGTCGGTGAGCCGTTATCATTGTCGTCGCCGCATCCCGACAGCAGCGCCAGCCCGCCCGTCATCGCCGCGGCACCGCCGCACAGCCGGATGAAGCGGCGGCGCGCCTGGCGCTGCTGCTCGGCGCGCTCCATGAGGTCGAGGAACTCGATCGGATCGCTCATCGCCGTGTTCCTTAGTTCGCGCCGGAGCGACGAAGCGCCGCATTGGCATTATTGGTCCCGGCCGGGAAGAAACCGCCCGCGCTGACCTGCTTGTCGGTGAGATAGGCGATGTTGTGGACCTGCTCGACGGTACGGCCGAACACCAGCCCGCGCCCGTCCGTGGGGACGACGTTGGCGGCGCGGCCGTAGATCGAGGTGACCGGCGAGATGCCCTGGTCGTCGTCGTCGACGCGGCGCGGTGGGCCGTCCGAATCGTCGTCGCCGTCCAGATCGTCGCGCGCGTCGGAGAGCTTGTCGGCCTTCTCGCGCAGGTCGTCGACGTCGACGCCGCGGCGGTAGAGCGCGCTGCGGATCAGCCCGGCGTGGAAGGCCTCGGCGGCGAGCAGCCCCGCCGCGGCGTCGACGATCGCGACGTCGCTGAGCAGCGGCGCGGCGCCCTTGTAGGCGGTGACGCCGACGTCCTCGAACAGGAAGGCGGCGAGCAGGAAATTGTCGTCGCTGGCGTACGGGTCGAACACGCCGCCGCTGGCGTCGAGGTCGATGTCGGCGGCCCTGGCGGCGGCGGTGAAGACCGTGGTCGACAGGTCGATCGCGGGCTGCGCCACCGCGGCGCTGCCGAGCACGCGGCGCAGCACGGCGACATGGGCGACCTCGTCGGCGGCGATCTCGCGCGCGTACTGGATCACCGCCGGGTCGCTCAGCGCGGCGCGACGGGCCCCCGTGACCGACCCTTGCGTCTGCGTGCCGGTGAGCTGGTCCGCCGCCAGCCCGACGCCGGAGACCGCGTAGCTGTAGAATTGCGCCTCGAGATATTCGAGGTTGAGCGCGAAGTTGAGGATATCGGCGTCGCTCGCCGCGGTCTGCGCGCTGGCCTCGCGCGCCAGCATCAGCCCGCCCGCTCCCAGCACCGCCACGCCTGCGGCGTCGCGGAAGAAGGCGCGGCGCTCCTCGCGGCGGCGCGCGCGCGCCTCGATCAGTCTCTCGCCCGCGGCCATCGAACGCTCTCCCTCTTCGGCGCGGCGTCACGTCGCGCGCGAGGGGGATACGAGGGGCCGGCGAAAAGGATGCGTCAGGACCGAAACGATCGCGTCCTTACCCGCGGCGGCGACACCGGACGTCGAACGCGCGGCAGGCGCGCTAAGCGGAAACGAGGTCCGGATCGGATCGGGCAGGCGCGTCGCCCCCGCCGGGGGCGCTTGCCCGGCGTTCCGTACGACGCAGCGGATCGCGACAGAGAGGGGGCAATGCGGATGGGTCGGGCGCGACAGGGACGGGCAGCGGCGATCGTCGTGCTGCTAGGGGCAGGAGCGCTGGCGCCCGCGGCCGCGCGTGCCGACTGCCAGGTCAGCAAGATGCTGGAGCTCCCCGTGACGATGGCGGGGCAGCGCCCCATCGTTCAAAGTCGCGTGCGCGCACGCGACGTCGCCTTCCTCCTCGACAGCGGCGCCTTCTAAAGCACGCTGTCGCGCGCCAGCGCGGCCGAGCTCGGGCTCAGGGTCGAGCCGCTGCCGCCGTCGTTCAAGCTCGGTGTGATCGGCGGATCCGCCAGCGCGGCCGTGGCCAAGGTGCGCGACTTCTCGCTGGGGCGCGCGACGCTGCCGCGGATCGACTTCATCGTCGGCGGCAGCGACACCGGCACGACCGGGCTGCTCGGGCAGAATATCCTCGGACTGGCGGACGTGGAATATGACCTGCCCCACGGCATGGTGCGGCTGATGCGCACCAGCGGCTGCGGCAAGGTCAACCTGGCCTATTGGGCCGGCGACAAGCCCGTGACGACGCTCACGCTGGAGCGCCCCGAGGTTGGCCCGTTCAAGCCGCACACCGTCGCGCGGGTGACGATCGACGGCACGTCGCTGCGCGCACTGTTCGACACGGGCGCCTCGGAGTCGATGCTCACGCGCGCCGCGGCGAGGCGGATCGGCGTCACGCCCGATACGCCGGGGGGTCGAGGTGACCGGGCCGGGGTTCGGCCTGGGCCAGCGCGGCGTGGCGGCGTGGCGGGCCACCTTCGGCTCGATCGAGATCGGCGGCGAGGTGATCAAACGGCCGCGGATCGCCATCGAAGACGTCGACCTGAAGCAGGCCGACATGCTGATCGGCGTCGATTTCTTCCTGACGCACCGCCTCTTGGTCAGCAACGCGACCCGGACGATGTACGTCACCTATGACGGCGGGCCGCTGTTCGGCCTCACCCCGCATGGCGCGCGCACCGCGGCGGGCGCGGCGATCGACCTGACGGATCGCGCCGGCGCCCCCACCGACGCCGAGGGGTTCAGCCGGCGCGGCGCGGTGCTCGCCGCCAATCACAAGCTGGCCGATGCGATCGCCGACCTCGACCGCGCCGTCGCGCTCGCGCCCAAGGAGGCGCGATACTATCGCCAGCGCGCCGCGGCGCGGCTCGCCGACCGACAGACGCTGCCCGCGCTGGCCGACCTCGACCGCGCGATCGAGCTCGCGCCGCAGGACGCCGAGGCGCGGCTGCAGCGGGCCAGGCTGCGGCTGGCCGGCGGCGACCGACCCGGCGCCACCATCGACCTGGAAGCGGCCGACGCGACTCTGGCGCCCTCCAGCGCGCCGCGGCTGACGCTCGCCGGCCTGTGGGACCGGGTCGACCGGCCCGCCGCGGCGCTCACCAGCTATGACGCCTGGCTGCGCACGCATCCCGAGGACGCGCGCCGTGCCAACGCGCTCAACGGTCGCTGCTGGGCGCGCGCGCAGCTCAACCGCGATCTCGACGCCGCGCTGGCGGATTGCGACGCCGCGCTGAAGCTCGCGCCCGACCGCCCTGCCTATCTCGACAGCCGCGCGCTGGTGCGGCTGCGACGCGGCGAGCTCGATGCCGCGCTGGCCGACTATGACAAGGCGCTTCGGCTCGCGCCGCGCATGGCCTGGTCGCTTTACGGACGCGCCCTTGCCGCCGCCAAGGCAGGACGCGCCGACCAGGCCGCGCGCGACCGCAGCGCCGCGCTGGCGATCGACCCGCACCTCACCGAGCGCGCCAGGCGCATCGAATTGGAGTGAGCCCCGGCTGTCGCAACACCGCGCCGAGCACTGTCCTTGTGCTCTCGCGCCTGCGGGACCTCTGCACCACCACATCGTCATTCCGAGCTTGACCCGGGATCCATGGTGCCGCGTACGACCAGGCCACTGCTATGTGGCACCTCAAGTCCGGGCTCTCGGCCGGGATGACGACGTTGAAGCGGCTCCGCAGAGGTCCCGTGCGGGCGGGAACCCCAGCAGAGCCTGGCGCCGCGGTCCGTCACCCTGTGCGACCATCGATCGCAGCGCTCGCGGGCGAACGGGCCGGTAACGGGCAGCCCCGACCTTCGCGAGCGCCGCTGTCGAGACCAGCCGCTTCGCTCGGTATCGTCCGGCGATCAAGGGATTGCGCTGACTGCCCCGGCCATTAGGTAGGGCCACGAGCGTGGGTGGAGTGGGAGAGAGCATGTCGACACAGGCCCGAGCGGCGGGCGCCGCACCGGCGCGCGCGGGCGCGACCGACGCGCCCGCGGACGTGATCATCGTCGGGTCGGGCGCGGCCGGCGGGATGGCGGCGCATAGCCTTACCAAGGCCGGGCTGCGCTGCCTGATACTGGAGGCGGGTCGCGACTATGACCCCAAGGCCGAAGTCAACATGTTCGCGCCGGAGAGCGACGCGCCGCTGCGCGGGGCGTCCACCCCGGACAAGCCGTTCGGCTATTTCGACGCCACCGTCGGCGGTGGTTGGGAGGTCGACGGCGAGCCCTATACCTCGCGCCCGGGCAGCGACTTCCGCTGGTATCGCCCGCGTATGCTGGGCGGCCGCACCAACCACTGGGGTCGCCACTCGCCGCGCTGGGGCCCGTACGACTTCAAGCCGTATTCGCGCGACAAGCTCGGGGTGGACTGGCCGATCGGCTACGACGACGTCGCGCCTTATTACGATCGCGTCGAGCGGATGATCGGGGTCAATGGCGGCAAGCTCGGGCTGGAGAACCACCCCGACTCGCCCGACGGCTGTCTGCTGCCGCCGCCCAAGCCGCGCGTCACCGAGATGATGATCAAGGCCGCGGCGGAGAGTATCGGCATCCCGGTGCGCGCCGCGCACACCGCGGTGCTCACGCGCGACATGCCCGACGACGTCGCGCCGCGCAGCGCCTGCTTCAATGCCACGCCCTGCACGCGCGGCTGCACGATCGGCGCGATGTTCCAGACCACCACCTCGCTGCTGCCGCAGGCGCAGGCGACCGGGCGGCTGCGCGTCGTCACCGACGCGATGGTGGCGCGCGTGCTGATGGGGCCGAACGGTCGCGCCACCGGGGTCGAATATGTCGATCGCAAGACCGGGCAGCGCCACCAGGTGAGCGCGCGCGCGGTGGTGCTGGCGGCGGGGACGGGCGAGACCGCGCGGCTGCTGCTCAACTCGGGCACCGACCGGCGCGGGCTCGCCAACGGCTCGGGCGAGCTGGGGCGCAACCTCACCGACTCCACCGGCGCCTCGTTCGCCGCCTATATTCCCAAGCTCGCCGGGCGACCGCGCTACAACGAGGACGGGATCGGCGGGCAGCACATCTATATCCCCTTCTGGCAGTACAAGGAGCAGGCGCGCGGCGAGCTCGACTTCGCGCGCGGCTATCATTTCGAGATCGGCGGCCGCTTCGACATCCCGCCGCCCGCGACGCTGCCGCGCGCTTATGGCAGCGCGCTGCGCCAGGCGGTGCGCCAGTCCTCGGGCGCGACGCTGCGGCTCACGCTGCGCGGCGAGATGATCCCGAACAAGGACACGTTCTGCGAGATCGATCCGGGCGTGAAGGACAAGTTCGGCATCCCCGTGCTGCGCTTCGCGTTCAAATGGTCGCAGAACGAGGTCAACCAGGTGGCGCACGGCCGACGCTCCGCGCACGCCGTGTTCGAGCGGCTCGGCGGGACGATCCTCAGCCCCGACCTGCCGATCGAGCAGATCATGACCGCGGGGGGCGAGATCATCCACGAGCTCGGCACCGCGCGCATGGGGGACAGCCCGCGCACCTCGGTGGTGAACAGCTACGGCGAGGCGTGGGAAGTGCCCAACCTCGTGCTGATGGACGGCGCGGTGTTCGCCTCGGGCGCGCACAAGAATCCGACGCTGACCATCCTCGCGCTCGCGCTTCGCAACTCCGAGCGGCTGGCGCAACGGATCAAGACGGGAGCTCTCGCGTGACGCTATCGCGCCGTACCACGCTGCAGTGGCTCGCCGCCGCGGCCGCTTTGCCCTTGTTCGAGCCGCCCGCACTGGCGCAGGCCGGCGCCGCCGCGGTCGCGCCGCCCTTCGCCGTGGTCGATTGGCCCGCCCTGCCCGCGGCGAAGCCCGCCCCCGGCTATGGCCGCGATCCCAAACTGATGGAGCCCAGCGTGCCGTGGCCGCTGACGCTCGACCGCGCGCAGCGCGCCACGCTCGACCTGCTGGGCGATCTCATCCTGCCGCCCGATGGCGACGCGCCGGGCGCGGGCAAGCTCGGCGTCGCCGCCTTCGTCGACGAGTGGGTCAGCGCGCCCTATCCGGTGCAGCGCGCCGATCGCGAGCGGATCCTGCCCGGGCTCGCCTGGCTCGACGCGCAGAGCCGCGCGCTCGGCGGCCGCTCGTTCGTCGCGCTCGCGCCGGCGCAGCGCACGACGCTGATGGACGCGCTGACGGTGGCGACGCCGGCGCCGCGGATGGTCGCGCCGGTCGCCTTCATGGACAAGCTGCGCTACCTCTTCGTCACGGGCTATTACAGCCTTCCCGAGGGCAAGGCCGACATGGGCTATATCGGCGACCAGCCGACCGAGGGGCCGTATCCGGGGCCGACGCCCGAGGCGCTGGCGCATCTCGACCGCGTGCTGGGTGAGTTGAAGCTGTCCCCGGCGGTGGCGCGGAGCTGAGGGGGCGAGATCGTAGATGTCGTGCGATCTCTCCCCTCCCCTTCAGGGGAGGGGGCGGGGGTGGGGCTCTCCCCAGGCGCAGCGTCCGGGCGAAGGCCCCACCCCAAGCCCTTCTCCGAAGGGGAGAGGCTTGTTTCGTAGCCCAGCCCGCCCCTCAACTCACCCCGCCGCCTTGCCCGGCACGTTGACGCCCATGCTCTGCAGGTAGCGCTTCACGTTGCGCGCCGCCTGGCGCAGCCGCTGCTCGTTCTCGACCAAAGCGATCCGCACGAACCCCTCGCCGTTCTCGCCATAGCCGACGCCCGGCGCCACCGCGACCTTTGCGTGGCTGAGCAGCTGCTTGGAGAATTCCAGGCTGCCGAGATGTGCCAGCGCCGGCGGCAGCGGCGCCCAGGCGAACATCGAGGCGCGCGGCGCGGGCACGTCCCAGCCGGCGCGCGCGAAGCTCTCCACCAGCACGTCGCGGCGCTTGTGATAGAGCTGTCGGTTCTTCTCGACGATGTCCTGCGGGCCGTTGAGCGCGGCGCAGGCGGCGGCCTGCACCGGCGTGAACGCGCCATAGTCGAGATAGGACTTCACCCGCGTCATCGCCGCGATCAGCTTGCGGTTGCCGACCGCGAAGCCGATCCGCCAGCCCGCCATCGAGTAGGTCTTGCTGAGGCTGGTGAACTCCACCGCGACGTCGCGCGCGCCGGGCACCTGGAGGATCGAGACGGTCGGTTTCCCGTCATAATAGAGCTCGGAATAGGCCAGGTCGGAGATCACCCAAACTTCGTTGGCGCGCGCCCAGGCGACCAGCCGCTCGTAGAAGGCGAGGTCGACCGTCTCCGCCGTCGGGTTCGAGGGATAGTTGACCACCAGCACGCTCGGGCGCGGCACGGTGAAGGCCACGGCGCGATCGAGGCTCTCGAAATAATGTTCGTCCGGCGTGGTCGGCACCGCGCGGATCGTCGCGCCCGCGATGATGAAGCCGAAGGTGTGGATCGGGTAGCTCGGGTTGGGCGCCAGCACCACGTCGCCCGGCGCGGTGATCGCGGTGGCGAGGCTGGCGAGCCCCTCCTTCGATCCCATCGTGACGACCACCTCGGTCTCGGGGTCCACCTCCACCCCGAAGCGGCGGCCGTAGTAATTGGCCTGGGCGCGGCGTAGCCCGGGGATGCCGCGCGACTGCGAGTAGCCGTGCGCGCTCGGCTTCTGCGCCACCTCGACCAGCTTGGCGATGACGTGATCGGGCGGCGGTAGGTCGGGATTCCCCATGCCCAGGTCGATGATGTCCTCCCCGCCCGCGCGCGCCTGTGCCCGCATCGCGTTGACCTCGGCGATGACATAGGGCGGCAGGCGCTTCATGCGGTAGAATTCGTCGGACACGGGCGGGCACTCCTTTCCGTTCACCTATATCGCCATTCGCCCCGCGCGGCACCCGCCCGACAGAAAAAGCCTTCGCCTGCGCTTCGCCGCGCAACGAGCTTGCGCTATGCCGGGCGCGCCAACGAGGAGCGACGAGCCGTGAGCGCGACGACCAAGCCGCCGATCCCCGATCTCGCCGAGCTCCAGCACTGGACCTGGGTGGCGGGACGCGCGCAGCAGATGCTGATGGAGGCGGGCGTGCCGCTCGCCGCGCCGGAGAGAGCGGCGGCGCAGGTGCAGGACTTCTGGAGCGACTATCTGGCGCTCTGGCAGCGCTTCGCCGCGCCCGACGCCGCCGCCGCCGCCACGCCCGAGAAGGATCGCCGCTTCGCCGCCGCGGCGTGGCGGGACCACCCGCTCTTCGACTGGATCCGCCAGAGCTACGCGCTGGTCGCCGACCACCTGCTGCGCGGCGTCGACCAGCTCGACGGCGTCGACGAGCGCACCCGCGCGCAGCTACGCTTCGCCGCGCGCGGCTTCGTCGACGCGATGAGCCCGTCCAACTTCGCGCTGACCAACCCCGAGGTGATCGAGCGCACGATCGCGACGCGCGGCGAGAATCTGCTCGCGGGGCTGCAGCACCTGCTCGACGACCTGCGGCGCGGGCAGGTGACGCACAGCAAGGAGGGCGCCTTCACGCTCGGCGAGGATCTCGCCACCACACCCGGCCAGGTGATCAAGCGCACGCCCTTCTACGAATTGATCCAGTACGATCCCACGACCGAGCGGGTGCTGGCCGCGCCGCTGGTGATCTTCCCGCCTTGGATCAACCGATTCTATATCCTGGACCTGACGCGTGAGAAGAGCTTCATCCGCTGGGCGGTGGAGCAGGGAATTACCGTCTTCGTCGTGTCGTGGCGCTCCGCCGACGCGGCGATGGCCGACGTGACCTGGGACGATTACGTCGCCGCCCAGCTCGACGCGATCGACACGGTGCGCGCGCTGCTCGACGTGCCCGCGGTCCACACCGTCGGCTATTGCGTCGCGGGGACGACGCTCGCCGCGACGCTGGCGCTGCTCGCCGCCAAGGGGGAGGAGGCGCGCGTCGCCAGTGCCACCTTCCTCACCGCACAGGTGGATTTCAGCCGCGCCGGCGACCTGCTCCACTTCGTCGACGACGAGCAGCTCAAGGTCATGGCGACGCTCAGCCCGCAGGGCTTCCTCGACGGCCGCTATCTCGCCGCGACCTTCAACCTGCTGCGCGGGCGCGACCTGATCTGGAACTATGTCACGCAGAACTATCTGCTCGGCAAGGATCACGTGCCGTTCGACCTGCTCCACTGGAACGGCGACGTCACCAACCTGCCCGCCAAATGGCACCTCGCCTATCTCACCGACCTGTACCGCGACAACCGGCTGGCCAAGGGGGAGATGAGCGTGGCGGGCGTGCCGATCGACCTCGCCCGCGTGACCACGCCGAGCTACGTCCAGGCGGGGCGCGAGGACCATATCGCGCCGGCCGAGAGCGTGTGGAAGCTCACCGAGCACTTCCGCGGGCCGTTACGCTTCGTGCTGGCCGGATCGGGCCATATCGCCGGCGTGGTCAACCCGCCGGCCGCGAGCAAATACCAGCACTGGATCAACGAGGCAGGCGCGGCGTCGCTCGACGAGTTCGTCGCCGGCGCGCGCGAGGTGAAGGGCAGCTGGTGGCCCGACTGGGCGGCGTGGCTGCGCGCGCTCGCGCCCGAGGAGGTGCCCGCCACCGGCGCGCGCGTGCCGGGCGCGAGCGCGCTGGCCGCGATCGAGCCCGCACCAGGAAGCTACGTGCGCGCGCGGTGACGCCCTCCCCCCGCGCGGGAGAGGGGCGATCCGCCTCAGCCCGCCTTCTTCGGGGTGAGCCGCAGCAGCTTGGCGTCGGCGCCGTCCTCGAGCAGCCAGAGCGCACCGTCGGGGCCGCTCACCACCGCGCGGATGCGGTTGCCCATGTCCCAGCGCTCCGCCTCGCGCGCCTTGGTGCCGTCGAACGCGATCCGCACCAGAGCGGTCGCCGCCAGCCCGCCCACGAAGGCCGAGCCGCGCCAGTCGGGGAACAGCGTGCCGTCGTAGAAGGTCAGCCCGGCCGGCGCGATCACCGGGTTCCAGTAGAGCGCTGGTTCGGCCAGGTCGGGCCGCGTCGTCGGGCTCGGGATCGGCACGTCGTCGTAGTTCGAGCCGTAGGACACTAGGGGCCAGCCGTAATTCCTGCCCGGCTCGATCAGGTTGAGCTCGTCGCCGCCCTTCGGCCCCATCTCGACGGACCACAGCCGGCCCTGCGCGTCGAAGGCGAGCCCATAGGGGTTGCGATGGCCGCTGCTCCACGTCTCCGCCGGCGTCAGGTTCGGCGCGGGCACGGTGACCTGCCGACCCTTGGCCTTGGCCGCCGCGACGGTGTTCTCGGGCGGGTCGATCAGCGACAGCGTGGTGGCGCCGACCTTGCCCTCGGCGGGATTGCCAGGGGCGGGCTTGCCGTCGAGCGTCAGCCGCAGGATCTTGCCGACGGGCTGGTCGGGGTCCTGCGCCGGCGTCATGCGCTGGCGGTCGCCCGCGGCGAGGAACAGGTGCTGGCCGTCGGGCGCGAAGGCGATATAGGCGCCGAACTGGCCGCCCTGGCCGCGCGGCAGCTGCCGCCAGATCACCTTGAGCCCCGCCAACGCGGGTGCGGCCGCGGCAGGATCGATCGTCGCGCGCGCCAGCGCGAGCGAGTCGCCGCCGGTGCCGGGCTCGCTGTAGCTGATGTACACCGCGTGATCGCTGGCGAAGCGCGGCGACACGGCGACGTCGAGCAGGCCGCCCTGGCCCTCGTCGTGCACCTTGGGCACGCCGCTTACCTTGGTCTTCTTGCCGTCGGTGGTGACGAGCCAGATCTGCCCCGGCTTCTCGGTCACCAGCATGCGCCGGTCGGGCAGGAAGGCGAGCGCCCAGGGCTGGTCGAAGGTCGTCACGGTGGCGGTGTCGAACGGCTTGGTCGCGGCCGGCTTGGCATCGCCGTAATTCACCGGCGCGGCCGCGGTGGTGGGCGCGCCGCTGCTCGGGGCGGCGGCGTTCGGCTGCTGCTGGTTGCTGGCCGGGGTGGTCGTGCCGCCGCACCCTGCCAGCGCCGCGGAAATCGTCGTGAAGGCCAATAGATTCCGCAGCATAGATCCTCTCTCTTACCCGGGTCGCGCGCGACCTTAGTGGCGCCGTCGGCGCTCGCCTAGGCGGCATCGCGCTGCCGCAGGGCAGGCCGCGGCGAGTTGCCGTCGCGGAAGGACTAATCTATGCTAGCCAGCATCTTGGACGATCCTTCCCGCGCCTCCCCACCGCTGCTCCCGCGCGAGCCAGACGCCGCGGTCCGCGCGGCGGTGGCCGCATTCGCGGCGCGACTGGCGCAGGGCGATCCATGGGTCGCGGCGTTCGACGAATCGATCACGCCGATGGCGATCAGCGACCCGACGCTGCCCGACAACCCGTTGCTCTACGTCAATCGCGCGTTCGAGGCGCTGACCGGCTTCACCGCGGCCGAGTTGGTCGGCCGCAACTGTCGCTTCATGCAGGGCCCGCTGACCGACCCCGCCGAGGTGACTCGGCTGCGCGAGGCGATCGCGCGGCACGAGCGCGTCGAGGTCGACCTGCTCAACCACCGCCGCGACGGTGCGCCCTTTTGGAACCGGCTGACCGTCGCCCCCGTGTATGACGCTCACGGGTCGCTACGGTACTTCGTGTCGTCGCAGCTCGACGTGACCCTCGAGCGCCATCGGCTCGCGCGATTGCAGCAGGATCGTGAGCAGCTCGCCCTTGAGGTGGCCGAGCGCGACGCCGCGATCGCCGAGCGCGAGGAGCGGCTGGCGCTGGCGCTGCGCGCGGGCGGGCTGGGTACCTTCTCGCTCGATCCGGCGACGGGCGCGATCACCTCCTCGGCGAGCTGCAAGGCCAATTTCGGTCGCGCACCCGACGAGGATATCACGATCGACGAGCTGGTCGCCGCGGTGCACCCGATCGACCGCGATCGCGTCGCGGCGGCGATGACCGCCACATTCGAGCGCGGCGCGGCCTATGACATCGAGTATCGCGTGCTCACCCCGGCGGGCGAGCAGCGCTGGATCGCGGTGCACGCCGAGATGCAGTATCGCGCCGACGGCACGCCGCTGGCGATGGTGGGCTTCACGACCAACATCTCCGACCGCAAGTTCGCCGAGGAACATCGCGCCGTGCTGGCGCGCGAGCTGACGCATCGCGTGAAGAACATCCTGGCGACCGTTGGCGCGGTGGTGAGCCAGACGCTGCGCGACGCGCCCTCGCTCCCCGCCGCGCGCGGCGCGGTGGCGGGGCGTATCGCCAGCCTCGGCGCCGCGCACGAGCTGCTGGTGCACGACGAGGTCGAGGGCGCGGCGATCGGTGATATCGTCGAGCGCGTGCTCGCGCCCTTCGCCGACCGCGACGGCCGCCGCTTCGACGCGGCGGGACCCTCGATCCGGCTCAGCCCCGAGATCACGCTGGCGCTGTCGATGGCGTTGCACGAGCTCGCCACCAACGCGATCAAGTACGGCGCCTTGTCGGTGCCGGAGGGGCGGGTGACGATCCGCTGGACGCTGGCGGGGGACGACGGCGCGCGCCGCTTCCGTTTCTCCTGGGTCGAGCAGGGCGGCCCCGCGGTGACTCCGCCGGCGCGCGTCGGCTTCGGCTCGCGCATGATCGAGCGCGTGCTGGCGCCGCACGTCAGCGGTCCGGTGGCCGTGGCCTATTTACCCGAGGGAGTGCGGTTCGAGGTCGAGGCGCCGGTGTAGGGCGGGGGGCGCATGACCTCGGTGCACGTGAGGGTGCTTGATGAGGGCGGTCTTTGCCGCATCGTCAGCCCCTAATTTGACATGACCCGTTGTTCGTCATCCCCGCGCAGGCGGGGATCCAGACGCGCGGGTCCCGCCTTGAGCCGCGACCTCAGCGTTCATGGATCCCCGTCTTCGAGGGGATGACGGTATCGAGGGCAAGGGAGTGAGACTCTCGACATTCCGTCGCTACGTCTGGCTGCCTCGATCCGTACCCGTTCTGACAGCGGCCAGGCACCATGGCGCAGAGCCGCCCTGCCACCCTCACCCCAGCCGCCCGCGCGCGCGCAGCTCGTCGCTGGCGATCGCGCGCAGCCGCGTGGCGACGCGCGGGTCCAGCCCGAGGTCGTCGGCCGCGCGCTCGCGCCCGTCGAGCCGGTGCGGGTCGGTGCCGGTGAGCGTGCCGAAGGTCATCAGCGCCTCAAGGTAGTAACCCTCCGCGCTGGCGTGATACTGGTCCCAGCTCCACAGGCTGACCTGGCCGAACGCGATGCCGTCATAGGGATCGGGGTCGGCGAGCCCGTCGCGGATCGCGCGGTTCCATGCGCTGCCCACCGCCACCGCGGCGGTGAGGCCGTTCCCCTCCGCGACCGCTCGGTCGGTCGCGGCGGCGAGCTCGTCCGCCATCGCGACGATCGGCTGGCCGGACCAGCGTGCGCCGGGGCGGTAGGTGAGGTCGGCGCGCGACCAGGTGGCGACGAGGTCGACGATCACCGCGGGATTGCGCGCGCGGAACAGCGCGGCGAGGTCGCGCGCGGCGGCGACGTGGCGCGCCGGGTCGCCGGGTCGCGCCGGATCGAGCGTGCTGTAGCCCTGCAGCACGACCGCGTCCCACGATCGATCGATCAGCGCGCGCCGGTTCTGGAGGTGCCAGGCGAGTTCCTTGCCCGGCGAGGTCTCGAGGCTGACCTGCCAGTCGAGCCCGGCCTCGTCGGCGAAGGTCTTGAACAACGCGGGCACGCCGCCGATCCCCTCGCCGTTGAGATCGGTGACGCGATCGGGTCGGTAGCGCTGCACCGGCGAGTTGGCGCCGAAGGTGAAGCTGTTGCCGATGAAGAGGACGGTGCGCGCGGCGGCGGTCTGGGGCAACGCCGCGGCGAGTAGCAGCACGGCGACGAGCGCGCGGGGGAGGAGGCGGGTCATGCCGTCAAGACAGCAGACCCGCGCGCCGCTGCCAAGGGTATAGCGCGGCGCCGATCCGCCCGCTTCAGCGGAGGACCGGCGCCGTCGCGGCTCAGCGACCGATGCTGGTATACTGGAAACCCGCCGCGGCGATCTCGTCGGGCGTGTAGATGTTGCGCAGGTCGATCAGCACCGGCGTCTTGAGCAGCGACTTGACGCGATCGAGGTCGAGCGCGCGGAACTGGTCCCACTCGGTCACGATCGCGAGCGCGTCGGCGCCCTCGATCGCCTCGTACGGCCCCTTGCAATAGACCACGTCGCCGAGCAGCTTCTCGGCCTGCTCCATGCCCTCGGGGTCATAGGCCTTCACCGTCGCGCCGGCGTCCTGCAGCGTCTGGATCACGGCGATCGCGGGCGAGTCGCGCATGTCGTCGGTGTTGGGCTTGAAGGTCAGGCCCAGCACCGCGACGGTCTTGCCGCGGACGTCGTCGCCCATCGCGTGGACGATCTTGCGCCCCATCGCGCGCTTGCGGTTGTCGTTGACCGCCACCACCGCCTCGACGATGCGCTGCGGCGCGTCATAGTCCTGGCTGGTCTTGAGCAGCGCCAGCGTGTCCTTGGGGAAGCACGAGCCGCCGTAGCCGGGACCGGCATGGAGGAACTTGGCGCCGATGCGATTGTCCAACCCGATGCCGCGGCTGACGTCCTTCACGTCCGCGCCCACC
This sequence comes from Sphingomonas citri, assembly GCF_019429485.1. GTDB lineage: Bacteria > Pseudomonadota > Alphaproteobacteria > Sphingomonadales > Sphingomonadaceae > Sphingomonas > Sphingomonas citri. Next base: position 232,095 of record NZ_JAHXZN010000003.1, read on the forward strand.
TTCTCGCACAGATCGGCGATCTCGTTGATGAAGGTGATCTTGGTCGCGAGGAAGGCGTTGCCGGCGTATTTGATCAGCTCGGCGGTGCGGCGGCGGGTCACCAGGATCGGCGCGGCGTTGAGGTACAGCGGGCGGTACACCTGACGCATCACGTCGGTGGCGCGCTCGTCCTCCGAGCCGATGACGATGCGGTCGGGCCGCTTGAAATCGTCGATCGCGGCGCCCTCGCGCAGAAACTCGGGGTTGGAGACCACGCCGAAGTCCGCGTCCGGGGCGGCCTCGCCGATGATCCGCTCCACCTCGTCGCCGGTGCCGACGGGCACGGTCGACTTGGTGACGATGACGGTATAGCCGGTGATCGCCTCACCGATCTCCTTGGCGGCGGCGTAGACGTACGACAGATCGGCGTGACCGTCGCCGCGGCGCGACGGCGTGCCGACCGCGATGAAGACCGCGTCGGCGTCCTTGACGCCGTCCTTGAGGTCGGTGGTGAAGCGCAGGCGCCCGGCCTGGACGTTACGCGCGACGAGATCCTCCAGACCCGGCTCGTAGATCGGCATCTTGCCGGCGAGCAGTCGCTCGATCTTGCCCTGATCCTTGTCGACGCAGACGACGTCGTGGCCGAAGTCGGCGAAGCAGGTGCCCGATACCAGCCCGACATAGCCCGAGCCGATCATGGTGATGCGCAAGGTGGTCGCTCCTGTTGATTGACGATGGGACGCGATCGGCCCCTCGCACGGAGCGCTACCCGTTACGTTCGCGGTCTGGCAAGCCGCAAGCGGTGCAGTGCAGCATTCAACTGCTTGGATATGGGGCGGCTGGTACAGCGGGGCGGGGTCGGCGGGCGGTCGCGCGGCGCCAGCGCCGGCGGCGGTGCTGCGCCACCGCGGCGATGGCGACGGGCCACAGCATCGTCAGCGTGACGTCGCCGAGCGTATCGCGCAGCGTCCAGCTCGGCGACGCGGCGAGCCAGTCAAGCGCTTCGTTGAGCATCTCGGCCGCGAACACGCAGTGGAGTGCGGCGAACGAGCCGCGCCGCTCGCGCAGGACGAGGCGCGCCAGCAGATAGATCGCGAGCCCGGCGTGGACGTGGAGCAACGGCGCGGGCCCGGCGGTCGCGACGATTTGGTCAATCAGCTGCTTGTAGGCGCGAGCGAGTTCCATCGCGGCCGGTGTAGCGGGGAGGGGTTACGGAAATGCTAGGGGACGAGGGGGAGCGAGGAGCGCGGCGCCGACAGGGAGCCTTGGCCGCCCCCTCCTTTCGTCATCCCCGCGCAGGCGGGGATGACGAAAGGAGGAAGGGCCTCTCTAAAGCCATCAATGGCCCCCCGAAACGCGAACCGGCGCCGCGTCGGTGGACGCGGCGCCGGCCAGTCTCACGAGCGAGCGCCCGATCAGTCGATCTTGGGCAGCGTCTCGAACTGGTGGAACGGCGGAGGGCTCGACAGCGTCCATTCCAGCGTGGTGGCACCCGCGCCCCAGGGATTGTCGGGCGCCTTCTTGCCCGCCAGCATCGACCAGACGACGTTGACGAAGAAGATCACCATTCCCGACGCCATGATCATGTAGCCGACCGTCGCCACCTGGTTCCAGTGCGCGAAGGCGTCGGGATAGTCCGGGTAGCGCCGCGGCATGCCCTGCAGGCCGAGGAAGTGCATCGGGAAGAACATCACGTTCACGCCGACGAAGAACACCCAGAAGTGCAGCTGGCCGAGCAGCTCCGAGTACATCCGCCCGGTCATCTTCGGGAACCAGTAATAGAAGCCGGCGAAGAGCGAGAACACCGCGCCGAGGCTCAGCACGTAGTGGAAGTGCGCCACCACGTAATAGGTGTCCTGCATGTAGTCGTCGACGCCGCCGTTGGCGAGCACCACGCCGGTCACGCCGCCGACGGTGAACATGAAGATGAAGCCGATCGCCCAGACCATCGGAGTCGGGAAGCGCAGCGAGCCGCCCCACATCGTCGCGATCCAGGAGAAGATCTTGATGCCGGTCGGCACCGCGATCACCATCGTCGCCGCGGTGAAGTACATCTTCACGTTGACGCTCATGCCCGTGGTGAACATGTGGTGCGCCCACACCACGAAGCCGACCACGCCGATCGCGACCATGGCATAGGCCATGCCGAGGTAGCCGAACACGGGCTTGCGGCTGAAGGTGGCGACGATGTGGCTGATGATGCCGAAGCCCGGCAGGATCATGATGTAGACTTCGGGGTGGCCGAAGAACCAGAACAGATGCTGGTACAGCACCGGATCACCGCCGCCGGCGGGGTCGTAGAAGGTGGTGCCGAAGTTGCGGTCGGTCAGCAGCATCGTGATCGCCGCGGCGAGCACCGGCAGCGCCAGCAGCAGCAGGAAGGCGGTGACCAGCACCGACCAGGCGAACAGCGGCATCTTGTGCAGCGTCATGCCCGGCGCGCGCATGTTGAAGATCGTGGTGATGAAGTTGATCGCGCCGAGGATCGAGCTGACGCCGGCGAGGTGGAGCGACAGGATCGCCATGTCGACCGACGGCCCCGGCTCGCCATAGGTGGAGAGCGGGGCATAGACGGTCCAGCCGGTGCCCGCGCCGCCGAAGAAGGGCGAGGCCAGCAGCAGGGTGAACGCCGGGATCAGCAGCCAGAAGCTGATGTTGTTCATCCGCGGGAAGGCCATGTCCGGCGCGCCGATCATGATCGGTACGAACCAGTTGCCGAAGCCGCCGATCATCGCCGGCATCACCATGAAGAACACCATGATGAGGCCGTGCGCGGTGACCAGGACGTTCCACAGGTGGAGCGCCTGGTCGAAGCTCTGCTCGGTGCCGCCGTGCAGCATCGCCACCCACTTGGGCAGATACTGGATGCCCGGGTGCATCAGCTCGGCCCGCATCAGCCCCGAGATCGCACCGCCGATGATCCCCGCGCAGATCGCGAAGATCAGGTAGAGCGTGCCGATGTCCTTGTGGTTGGTGGACATGAACCAGCGCGCGAAGAAGCCGGGCTTGTGGTCGGCGTGCGCGTCATGGTGGCCGTGATCGTGCGCCTGGAAGGCGGACGGGTGGAGCGCGGTGTCGGTCATCGTCTTAGCGTCCGGCTTCGCCGACGCCACCGGGGTTGCCGGTCGCGCCCTGCGGGGAAGGGGTGGGAGTGTCGGTGCCGTTCTCGGTCGGGCCGGTGAGCGCGTTGCTCATCGCGGCCTCGTCCATCACCGCGGCCGAGCCGTCGGCGCCGGGCTGCGGGATCACCTTGTCGGAGGGCTTGCCCGCGGCCGGCATCGAGCCGCCCTTGGCGCGCACCCAGGCGGCGAACTGCGCCGGCGGCACCGCCTCCACCGCGATCGGCATGAAGGCGTGGCGCGCGCCGCACAGCTCGGAGCACTGGCCGAAGTAGAGGCCGGGCTTGTCGATGGTGAAGCTGGTCTCGTTGAGGCGGCCCGGGATCGCGTCGAGCTTGATCCAGAAGGCGGGGACCGCCCAGCTGTGGATCACGTCGTTGGCGGTGGTGATCAGCCGGATCGGGACGCCGACCGGCAGCACGACGCGATTGTCGGTGGCGAGCAGGCGCGGCCCGTCGGCGTCGCTGCGCGCGCGCTCGCCCGCGGCGACCTGATTGCCTTCCTTGAGCATGTTGGCGGTGATCTCGATCCCGCCATGGTCCGGATACTGGTAGCTCCAGAACCACTGGTTGCCGATCGCCTTCAGCGTCACCGCACCAGCCGGTGCGGGGCGGAACTGCGCCTGGAGCAGCCCGATCGAGGGCACCGCGATCGCCACCAGGATCAGCACCGGCGCGAGCGTCCACACCACTTCGATCGCGGTGTTGTGGCTGGTCTTCGACGGAGTCGGGTTGCGGCTGGCGCGGAAGCGGATCACCACGAACACCAGCAGCGCCAGCACGAACAGCGAGATGATCGTGATCAGCGGGAATAGGATGCGGTCGTGAAACCAGTGCGCGCGCAGGCCATTCTTGGTGACCTGCGGCTGGATGTGGATCACGCCGTCGACCGGCTGGCCGATCTTCGGGCCGGTGCTGACGACCCGCGCGTCCATCGCGGGGGCGCCGTCCATCGCCAGCGCGGGGGCGGCGGGGGCGGCGTCGGCCTTCTGCACGGTGCCGCCGGCCTGGCCCTGGTTGGCGTCGGCGGGACGCAGCCCGCTCGGCGCCGCGGTGGCGCTCGTCGCGGGGCCGGCGCTCGGCGCGGCCGCCTGCGCGGAGGCCCCGCCGGCGACGCCCGCCAGCGCGAGCCCGGCCGCGAGCATCATTCCTGTCAGCGCGCCCCGGCGACCTGCCCCGAAACCTGCCTTGAACCCGGTTGTCAGCATGTTGTGTTCTAAACCCCTCTCTGGCGCACGCGTCAGCGGGCCGGGCAAACCTGCCCCTCCTGCTTAGGCGTATAGCAGACCGACCCCTCGCCTCAAGGCCCTGCGCGCGACGGCGGTTTTCGCGGGCGGGCGCGTTGCGCGCGGGCGCGCCCGCTCCTATGCCGCGCGGGTGGCCGTGGAGGAGCGTGACGCGACGATGACCGACGACGAGGTGCTGGCCGAGTTCCGCGCCGCCGACGCGCTGCTCGAGGGACATTTCATCCTCTCCTCGGGGCTGCGCAGCCCGCGCTATCTACAGTGCGCGCGCGTGCTGATGGACCCGCGTCGCGGCGCGCGGCTGGCCGAGGCATTGGCCGCGCGTATCCCTGCCGAGCTGCGGCAGCGCATCAGCGCGGTGGTCGCCCCCGCCATGGGCGGGGTGATCGCGGGGCACGAGATGGCGCGCGCGCTCGGCGTCGAGGCGATGTTCGTCGAGCGGCCGACCGGCACGTTCGAGCTGCGCCGCGGCTTTCGACTCGCCCCCGCGCAGGAGGTGCTGATGATGGAGGACGTGGTCACCACCGGTCTCTCCAGCCGCGAGGCGATCGCCGCGATCACGGCGGCGGGCGGGCGAGTCGTCGCGGGTGCCGCACTGGTCGACCGCTCGAACGGCCAGGCCGACATCGGCGTGCCCTTCTTCCCGCTGATCCGGCTCGACGTGCCGACCTACGCGGCCGACTCGCTGCCGCCGGAGCTGGCCGCGATCCCGGCGATCAAGCCGGGCAGCCGGGCCGCCGCGTGATGGCGCCCTCGTCGTCGCTGCGGCTCGGGGTCAACATCGATCACGTCGCAACCGTCCGCAACGCGCGCGGCGGTGTTTTCCCCGACCCCGTCCGCGCCGCGCTGCTGGCGGCCGAGGCGGGGGCGGACGGCATCACCGCGCATCTGCGCGAGGACCGGCGCCATATCACCGACGACGATATCGCGCGGCTGTCCGCGGGTCTGGCGATCCCGCTCAACCTCGAGATGGCGGCCACGTCCGAGATGCTCGCGATCGCGCTGCGCCACCGGCCGCACGCCGCCTGCATCGTCCCCGAGAAGCGCGAGGAGCGCACCACCGAGGGCGGGCTCGACGCCGCCGGGCAGCGCGCGGCGCTGGCGCCGATCGTCGCCGCGCTGCGCGAGGCGGGCGTGCGCGTGTCGCTGTTCATCGAGCCCGACCCGCGTCAGATCGAGGCCGCGCTCCAGCTCGGTGCGCCGGTGGTGGAGCTCCACACCGGGCGCTACGCCGAGCTGGACGGCGCGGCGCGCGCCGACGAGCTGCGCCGGCTGGCGGACGCGGCGGCGCTGGCGGCGAAGAACGGCATCGAGGTCCATGCCGGCCACGGGCTGACCTACGACAATGTCGCGCCGATCGCGGCGATCCCGCAGCTGCGCGAGCTCAACATCGGGCACTTCCTCGTGGGCGAGGCGATCTTCGTCGGTCTCGACGCGAGCGTCCGCCGCATGCGCGACGCGATGGAGAGCGCGCGGTGAGGAGGATCTGGTGATCGTCGGCCTCGGCTCGGACCTTTGCAACATCGAGCGGATCCAGGCCTCGCTCGATCGCTTCGGCGAGCGGTTCGAGGCGCGCGTGTTCACCGAGGTCGAGCGCGCCAAGGCCGCCCGGCGCCCGCTCACCCGCGCGGGCACCTATGCCAAGCGCTTCGCCGCCAAGGAGGCCTTCTCCAAGGCGGTCGGCACCGGCTTCAAGGCGGGCGTGTTCATGAAGGACATCGGCGTGGTCAACGCGCGCTCGGGCGCGCCGACGCTGGCGCTGACCGGCGGCGCCAAGGAACGGCTTGACGCGATGATACCCGAGGGCCACGTCGCCCGCGTCCATCTGACGCTGACCGACGATCACCCCTGGGCACAGGCCTTCGTGATCATCGAGGCGGTGCCGGTCGAGAGCAAGGGAGCGGCGTGACGCCATGGCCGATGAGATCAGCTTGAGCGGCGAGCCCCCGCTGGAGCGCCGCGCCGATACGCCGCCGCGCAGCCGCTTCGACTGGTGGGGCGAGGTGAAGGGGCTGGTCGGGCTGGTGCTCGCCGTGCTCGGCTTTCACAGCTTCATCGCCAAGCCCTTCTACATTCCGAGCGAGTCGATGCTGCCGGGACTGATGGTGGGGGACCGGCTGGTCGTCTCCAAATATGCCTATGGCTGGTCGTTCGTCTCGCCAACCATCCCCAACCCGGTCGCGATCGTCGAGGACCTCGTCTTGCACCGCCCGGTCGACGGCTGGTCGGTGCAGCTGCCCTTCCTGCACGGGCGCGTCTGGGGCAAGCTGCCCGAGCGCGGCGACGTCGTCATCGTCACGCCGCCGGGGCAGAGCAGCGACTATATCAAGCGCGTGATCGGCCTGCCCGGCGACACGCTGGCGGTGCGCGGCGGCGTGGTGTTCCTCAACGGCGTGGCGGTGCAGCGCGGCGAGAAACATTACCGCGAGCTGCCGGTGGACGCCAACGCCACCTGCGACCCGGCGCAATATCCCGGCGCACGCGTCGCCCGCGCCGACGGCGCGATCGTGTGCCGACTGCCGATCGTCACCGAGACGCTGCCCAACGGCCGCCGCTACGACACCGTCGATCTCGAGCCCGACAGCCCCGGCGACAATTACGGCCCTATCAAGATCCCGGCCAACCGTGTCTTCCTGATGGGCGACAATCGCGACCGCTCGGCCGACAGCCGCTTCGCGCTGGGCGGGTTCGAGCGCGGGCTGGGTGGCCCGGTGCCGTATGAGAACCTGGGCGGTCGCGCCGAGTTCATCACCTTCTCGGTCGACGGCGAGGCGACGTGGAATCCGCTGACCTGGCCGCACGCGCTGCGCGGCGGCCGCGCCGGCACGTCGCTCCATCCCGAGCGCGTCCGGTGAGCGACGCCACTCCGCCGCTCGATCGCCGCGGCGAGCGGGTGAAGGTGACACCGGGCGCGAGCCCGCACGAGGTGCGCGATCCCGCGACACGCGACGAGATCCGCCGTGCGGCGGTGTGGCTCGGCATGGCCTGCGCGATCGCGCTGGTGGTGCTGCTGGTCCAGCCGCTGCTGATCATCTTCGCCGGCCTGGTCTTCGCCGCGCTGCTCGACGGCGGGGTGCGGCTGCTCGGGCGCGTGCTGCCGATCGGGCGCGGCTGGCGGCTGCTGATCGTCTGCCTGCTGACGATCGCCTTCCTGCTCGGCACCTTCTATCTTGCCGGCGTGCAGATCAGCGAGCAGGTGACGCAGCTGCGCAGCACGGTCGAGACCCAGGCGATGCGGGTCACCGGCTGGCTCAGCGCGCAGGGGCTGATGCCCGGCGCCTCCGATCTCAGTGGCCTCTCGCGGCAGGCGCTCTCCTCGGTCGGGCGCGTGACGAGCTGGGTCGGCACCGCGGTGGGGGCGCTCACCACCTTGTTCATGATCATGGTCATCGGGCTGTTCGTGGCGATGGACCCGCGCGTGTACGACCGCGGGCTGCAATGGATGGTGCCCGAGGCGGATCGCGCGGAGTTCGCGCTCACCGTCAACCGCATGGGGCGCACGCTGCGGCGGCTGCTGGCGGGGCGGCTGCTCGGCATGGCGTTCGAGGGGGTGCTCACCGCGATCGCGCTGTGGCTCGTCGGGGTGCCGATGGCGCTGATCCTCGGCATCCTCACCGGGCTGCTCGCCTTCATCCCCAATATCGGGGCGTTCATCTCGGGCGCGCTGATGGTGGCGGTGGGCTTCTCGGCGGGGGCGCATGTCGGCGTGCTGGCGATCGTCGTCTATGTCGTGGTGCAGACCTTCGACGGCTATGTCGTGATCCCGATGGTGGCGAAGCGCACCGTCGACCTGCCGCCCGCGCTTACGCTGGGCACGCAGATCCTGGCGAGCGCGCTGTTCGGCATCCTCGGGCTTGCGCTGGCCGACCCGATGACCGCGATGGTGAAGACCGCGATGGAACGCCGCTCCGAGCGGCTCGACGACGATCGTGACGGGGCGGGCGACTCGGCCTGAGCCGCGCCCGGGGCGCCTGATCGCGCGCGGGACAGTGGCGCCGCGGCGCTCGCTGGCGCGTGCCGCGGCGCGCTGCTAGACGCCGTCGATCCCCGCTAGCGCGCGGGACAGGACCAGAAGATTGCGCGCCGACGAGCCCCTTACCGAGCGAGCCCCCACCAGCACCGCCGACCGCGCCGCGCCCGCGGACGCGCCGCTGGTCGCGCTCCGCCCGGTGCAGACGCTGCGCCGCCGCTGGCCCTCCCTGCTCGGCGCCGCCGTCACGGTGGCGATGATGGTCGGGCTGCTGCACGAGCTGCTCGACCACGGCCTCGCCGGGCTGCGCCGCACCGTGCCCGAGACGCCCGGCTTCTACGTCTATTTCCTGCTCTCCTATCTCGCGCTGCCGGTGTGCGACTTCGTCATCTTCCGTCGCTTGTGGGGCGTCCCGCCCGGCGCCTTCCTCGCGCTCAACAAGAAGCGGATCGCGAACGACATCCTGATCGGCTACTCGGGCGACGCCTATTTCTACGCCTGGGCGCGCGCGCGGCTGAAGATGGTGGCGGCGCCGTTCGGCGCGGTGAAGGACGTCAGCATCGTCTCAGGGATCGTCGGCAATCTCACCGCGATCCTGCTCGGCGCGGTGGCGCTGCCGCTCGGCTATGAGCTGATCGACCCCGAGCTGGTGCGCACGATGCTGTGGTCGCTCGGTATCGCGCTCGCCGTGCCGGTGGTGGTGGTCGCTTTCTCCAGCCGCGTCTTCTCGCTGTCGCGCGGGGAGCTGTGGTTCATCTTCGGCATCGACTGGCTGCGCATCACGCTGACCTGCGTGACCATCGCGCTCGCCTGGTCCTATGCGATGCCGAGCGTGTCGATCGGCATGTGGCTGTTCCTGGTGGCAGGGCGCCAGCTCGTCTCGCGTCTGCCGCTCGTGCCCAACAAAGACCTGCTTTTCGCCAATTTCGCGATCCTGGTGATCGGGCATGACCGCACGCTGTCGGACCTCATGGCGTTCACGGGCGCGTCAACCTTGGTGATGCATCTGCTGCTGACGCTCCTATTTGGGGTCGTGTACGTGTGGGAAAGGACGCAGCGATGGCGACATACCGGCGGGGCGTGATGCTCGCCGCCGCAGCCTTGGGGGCAACGGGGGCGGCACTGGCCGCGGCCCCGGGCGCGGCGCAGGTGCTCGGCCAGGACGCCGCCGCCTGCGCGCCCGGCGCGCCCGGCCCTGCGATCCTCGCCAGCGTGTCCGGGATCAAGGACCGCAAGGGCACGCTCAAGCTCGAGCTGTATCCCGCCACCGAGGAGGATTTCCTCGCCGGCGACAAGAAGCTGCTTGAGGCGGGCAAGACCTTTCGCCGGATCGACGTGGCGCCGCCCGCGAGCCTCGCGGGCGAGATCTGTATCCGCGTGCCGCGCCCGGGGCGCTACGCTTTGTTCCTGGGGCACGACCGTGACGGCAAGCGCAAGTTCAATTTCTGGAGCGACGGCGCGGGCTTCCCGAGCAACCACAAGATCGGTCGCGCCAAGCCCAAACTGGTCGACTCGCTGATCGACGTCGGCCCCGGCGTCACCCGTGCCACGATCCGGATGCAGTATCTGCGCGGGCTCGGCGGCTTCGGCTTCGCTGACTGAGGGAGGCGCGCGATGCGGATCGTCGACGTCAACGAATTCTACTCGCCCAACGGCGGCGGGGTGCGCTCGTACCTCGATCGCAAGATGGCGATCATGTCCGAACTGGGGCACCAGCAGATCGTGATCGCGCCGGGCAAGGAGGACCGCGTCGAGGAGCGGCCCGGCGGGGCGCTGCTCTATTACGTCAAGTCGCCCGGCATGCCGTTCGACTCCAACTACGGGCTGTTCTGGGACGCGGCGCCGGTCCACGCGCTGCTCGACCAGCTTCAGCCCGACGTGATCGAGAATTGCTCGCCGTGGCGCTCGGCCGCGATCGTCACCTCGTGGCAGGGGCCGGCGATCCGCGCCTGGTTCATGCACAACGACAATATGGAGGCCTATCCCAAGCGCTGGTTCGCCAGGATCGCCTCCGAGGGCGCGATTGAGCGCGTGTTCGGCTGGTACGATCGCTACATGGCGCGCTGCCTCGCGCCGTTCGACACGGTGGTGACCAATGGCCCGGTGCTGACCGAGCGGCTGCGCGCGCGCGGGCTGCGCGTCGACGCGACGATGACGCTGGGGATCGAGCGCGAGCATTTCTCGCCCGCGCTGCGCAGCCCGGCGCTGCGCGCGGCGATGTTGGCGCAGTGCGACCTGCCCGAGGACGCGCACCTGCTGATCGGGATCGGCCGCCACCACGCCGAGAAGCGCTGGCCGATGGTGATCGACGCGGCGCGTCGCGCGGGCACCAAGATCCCGGTCGGGATGATGCTGCTCGGCCTCGGCCCCGATACGCGCACGCTCGAGCGCCACATCGCGGAGAGCCCGCACGTGCGCATGTTCCAGCCGATCTACCATCGCGGCCAGCTCGCCTCGATCATGGCGAGCGCGGACGCCTTCATCCACGGCGGCGACAGCGAGCCGTTCGGCATGGTGGCGTCAGAGGCCCTGGCGTCCGGCCTGCCGATGATCGTGCCAGACCGCGGCGGCTCCTCGGCGGTGGCGCGGCCGGCGTTCGCCGAGACCTATCGCAGCGGCGACGCTTATGCCTGCGCCAAGGCGATCGTGGCGCTGTTCTCGCGCGACCAGCGGCTGGTGCGTCGCGCCGCCGAGGTGGCGTCACGCACCGTGCTGAGCGATCGCGAGCATGCGGTGGCGCTGGTCGAGCATTATCGCGGCGTGATCGAGCGCAAGCGCGGCGTCCGGCTGGCGGGATGAGCGCGGTCGCGGACCAGATGTAGCGAGGGGCGCCCGGGTCACCCCGGACGCCCCTCGAACGGCGGTCAGCGTAGCGCCGGCTGCGGGATCAGATTCCGTTCGACAGGTTGGTGTCGGCGTCGTGCGTGCGCATGTCGTCGGCCTTGTTCTCGCCGGTGGCGCGCACCGCGTCGGCCTTGTTCTCGAGCGCGTCCTCGGCGTTGTCGGTGGTGGCGTTGTCGGCCATGTCCTCGAGATTGTCCGCGACCGCGTCGGCGTTGGCCTCGATGTTGTCGGCGGCCTGCTCGCGCGGGGTGGAATCGCACGCGGCGAGCGAGACCAGCCCGAAGGCGGCGACGGCGGTGACGAGCTTCTTCATGTCATTCCCCTCTGGTCGATCCGAAGTCGCGGAAAATAATCTCCGACGAATCCGTTTGTTCCACTGTCGCACCGGTCGGCCGCCAGCGCGCGGCGGCGTTACTCCCTCTGCGCCGGTCGCTCTCGCCTCGTACAGGGGCCACGCACAGGGAGGGGGTTCACCTATGCCGCCGCCTCCACCCGCCCGCCGAGCAGCGCCGCGAGCGCGCCCGGCGGCACTGCGGCGGAGAACAGGAAGCCTTGCAGCTCGTTGCACCCGGCATGTTCGAGGAAGGCGCGCTGCTCGCGCGTCTCCACCCCCTCGGCGCTGACTGCGAGCCCCATCGCCTGGCCCAGCCGCACCACCGCCTGGATGATCGCGGCGGCGTCGGCGCTCTCGCCCAGCCGGCGGGTGAAGCTCTGGTCGATCTTGATCTTGTCGACCTCGAACTTGCTGAGATAGCCGAGGCTGGAATAACCCGTGCCGAAATCGTCGAGCGCGATGCGGAAGCCGGCGTGGCGCAGCGCCGCCAGTGCGTCGCGCACCCCCTCGTCGTCGTCGAGCAGGATGCTCTCGGTCACCTCCAGCTCGATCTGCTGCGGGCGCGCGCCGGCGTGGCGCACGATCTCGATCAACTCCGCCGCGATGCCGCGGGCGCGGAACTGCACCGGTGAGAGGTTGACCGCGATCGACAGCGACGGCCAGGCGCGTGCCACCGCGCAGGCGTCGCGCAAGACCCAGGCGCCGAGCTCGCGGATGAGCCCGGTCTCCTCCGCGATCGGAATGAAGGCGTCGGGCGCGAGCAGCCCGCGTTCCGGGTGATGCCAGCGCACCAGCGCCTCCAGCCCGATCACGCGACTCCCGCCGGCGTTCATGCGCGGCTGGTAGTGGACCATCAGCTCGCGCCGTGTCGCGATCGCGCGGCGCAGGTCGTGCTCGATCGCGCGGCGCGTCTTCACGCTCTCGTCCATGTCCTCGGTGAAGAAGCGGTGGCCGTCGCGGCCCTCCGCCTTGGCGCGGTACATCGCGATATCGGCCATGCGCATCAGTTCGGAGCGATCGCCGCCGCAGCGCGGGTGGCAGGCGATGCCGATGCTCGCGCCGATGAAGACGTGCGTGCCCAGCACGGTGAACGGCTCGCGCAGTGCCGCCACCATCGCCCCCGCGAGCGCGCCGACGGCGGCCTCGTCGGCGCGCTCGCTGACCAGCACCGCGAACTCGTCGCCGCCGAGCCGCGCTACCAGATCGCCGACGTCGACCAGCGCCTGAAGCCGTGCCGCGACCAGCTGGATCAACTGGTCACCGCCGAGATGCCCGAGCATGTCGTTAACCTGCTTGAAGCGGTCGAGATCGATCAGCAGAACCGCGCGCACGCCCTGGTCGGGCGCATGCGCGAGCAGCTGGTCGCCCGCATGGTTGAAGGCGGCGCGGTTGGGCAGGCCGGTCAGCGTGTCGTGAAAGGCGAGGTGGTGCGCCTGCGCCTCTTTGGCCTGGAGCGCGAGATGCGCCGCGTTGAGCCTCGCGAGCGATCGGGCGTCGCTGCGCACCAGCTTGAAGACGCTGGCGATCAGCGCGGCGAGCGTGGCCAGCAAGGCGACCAGTGCGGCGAGCGCGCTCGGCGCCATGGTGCGCCACACCTCGGCGCCGGGCCGGTCGGGTCGCCACAGCAGATATCCGACGCGCTGGCCGCGGCTCGACACCAGCGTCAGCGCCTGCTCGCCGGATGCGTGGCGCGGCGATCCGCTCAGCCGCGCGCCGGCGACGAGCTGGATGCGCGCCAGTCGCTGGACGAAGCTGGTGTCGAGAAAGCGCGCGCTCACCAGCAGCGGGGCGCCGCCGCGCGGTGCGGGCGAGCCGGGGTCCTCGGTGATGATCCACATCACGCTCATGATCGCGGGGCGGCCGCCGATCGCGACCAGGTCGGTGGCGTGGATCGCGCGCGGCGAGGTGCGCACGGTCGAGCCGGCGGGTAGCGCGCGCCCGGGTAGCCGCTCGTGCGGGTTGGGGGAGGCACGTGCCTCGCCGCGCACGGCGCGGACCAGCGGCGTAGCGGCGACGGCGAGCGCGGCATAGTCGGCGGGGGCGCGTCGCACGCCGTCGCGCATCAGGTAGACCGGGTGACCGTCGCCGGCGAGGATCGCATCGGCGTCGTGCGCGAAGACATAGCTGAGCCACACGCCGACATTCTCGTCGACCCAGGTCCAGTCGGGCGCGGCCTTGCGCAGCTCGAGCGCCAGCGGCGTCCAGATGCCGACCCCGGACTGGCTCTGCGCCAGCTCGTCGAGCGCGGCGTCGACCGCGAGTCGCACCTCGCGCTCCTGCCGCTCGATCGAGACGCGATCCGCCTGCGCCGCGGCCGAGCGCAGCGCCGACACCGCGAAGCCGGTGAGGCCGAGCGCGAGCAGCAACACGGGTGCCACCACCGCGGCGATGAAGCGCGGACCGAAGCGGGCGGACGAGGGACGATCGCGTGATGGCACTGCGCAGCTCCTCGCCGTTGCTTACCGCCCGGCCCTCGACAAACCGTTAACGGATGTCAGTGATCCAGGACTAAGAAGCTGGTTTTCCTACCGGTTTGGCTTGATCGTTGTGGGTCTGCCGGGCGGGAACGGTGCGGTGGCTCTGCTGGTTGACCGAGGACAACGGGGGAACAAAGATGAACACGGGCGCGCGGTTGACGACACTCACTCGGCTGGGCTTCGCGGTGCGCGGCGCGCTGTACATCGTCATCGCGCTGCTGATCCTGCGGACCGGTCGCGCCGAGGATCCCGCCGGCGCACTGGCCTATCTGGGTGAGGGCGGCGGGCGGCTGTTGCTCGGCCTCATGGCGGCAGGGTTGCTCGGATACGGCATCTGGCGCCTCGCCGACGCGGTGCTCGACATCGAGCGGCATGGCAGCGATCGCAAGGGCGTGCTCGAGCGGATCGGCGCGGCGGCGAGCGGCGCGGTGCACCTGTTCCTCACCTGGCAGGCGGCGCGGCTGATCCAGGGAGTCGCTCGCGCGGGCGACGGGGCCGAGCAGGGCGCGCGCACCGCGCTGGCGCTGCCCGGCGGGGGCGCGCTGGTGATGCTGGGCGGGGCGCTGCTCGCCGCGGTCGGCGCGGTGCAGCTGGTGAAAGCGGTCAAGGGCAGCTTCCTGCGCTACCTCGATCCCGCGGTGGCGTCGAAGCCATGGGCGCGCTGGAGCGGACGTGCGGGCTATGCCGCGCGCGGTGCGGTCTTCCTGATCAGCGCTTGGTTCCTGGTACGTGCCGGGATCGAGGCACGCGCCAGCGCCGCCGCCGGTATGGCGGAGGTGCTCGCCTGGCTGGAGCGTCCGTTCGACGTGGTGGTGGCGCTCGGGCTATTCGGCTTCGGGTTGTTCGGCCTCATCGAGGCGCGCTTCCGCCGCCTCCACGACGTGCCCGTCGACGGACTGATGCGCCGCGCCACGGCGCGGTGAGCCGCCCTCGATCGTGCGCGCGCGTCGCGTTCAGCCCAGTTTGCGCAGCGTCGCGTCGAGCAGGTCGACGCCGCGCCGCGCGCGCGCCAGCTGCGCCTCCAACTCGCGCTCATAGGCGGCGAGCTCGGTGATCGAGCGGCGATCGTGCAGCATGGTCGCGACGCGGCGGACGCGGCGCAGCTCGCGGTCCAGCAGTGCGCCGGCCGCGAGCGAGTCGATCATGGAAGAGGCGGGGGCAAGCGCGGGCACGTCGGTCTCTCGCATCGGGGAGCGTCGGGCCTATCCTGCGGATGATGCGCGCAGATGGCGCTTTGTTGCAGCTTTGTCGCGCGATTGTCGCAGCCGACCCGTTGCGGCGATCCGCGGCGCCCGCCATCATGCGCGTCGCGGGGCCAGGGCGGCGGAGGGCAGACGATGGAGACGATCGGGCGCGACCTGCGCGAGATGCAGCGCGTGCCGCTCCACCCCGAGCACGTCGCCGCGATCCGCGCCGCCGGGGCCGAGCGCCACTACGCCGCGCGTGCCTATCTGGTCCAGCCGGGCGACCCGGTCGAGAGCTTCGTCTACGTCGAAGACGGCGAGATCGAGGTGGTCAACAGCTTCACGGGTGAGCGCCACCTGCCTTCCACGCTGGGGCCGACCCAGTTCATGGCCGAGATCTCCTTCCTCAGCGGCGGCAGCTGGTCGATGGCGATGCGCGCCGCGCGCGACACGCGCGTGGTGGAGGTGCCGCGCGCGCGCATGCTCGAGCTGATGGCACACGTGCCAGAGATGTCGGACATCATCATCACCGTGCTGGCGGCGCGGCGGCGGCGGCAGCTCGAGTCGCACGACAGCTCGCTGGTGCTGCTCGGCGAGGAGCTGGACCGCGGCGTGCGCCGCGTCGCCGAGTTCGCCGCGCGCAACCGCATCCCTTATACCAGCCACGCGCTCGGCACTTCCGAGGCGGCGACGGTGGCGACGAGCTGCGCGGTCGACGCCGATCGCCCGGCGGTGATCTTCGGGCGCGACCGGGTGGTAGCGGATCCCACGCCCGAGAAAGTCGCCAAGCTGCTCGGGCTCAGCCGCGAGTTCGTCGACGACGAGGCGGTCGACGTGCTGGTGGTCGGCGCGGGGCCGGCCGGCACCGCGGCGGGGGTCTATGCCGGCGCCGAGGGACTGGGCGCACTGGTGGTGGAGGACACCGCGATCGGCGGTCAGGCGGGCACCTCGAGCCGGATCGAGAATTACATGGGCTTCCCCACCGGCATCTCGGGCGCCGACCTGGTGTGGCGCGGCGAGGTGCAGGCGATGAAGTTCGGCACGCGCTTCGCCATGCCGCTCCGCGTCGCCGCGCTCGACCGGCTCGACGACGGCCAGTTCTGTGCCACCTTCGACAACGGCCAGCGAGTCCGCGCGCGTGCGGTCGTCGTGGCGACGGGGGTGCAATACCGCCGACTGCCGATCGAGCGGCTCGGCGACTTCGAGGGCAGCGGCATCTATTATGCCGCGACCGAGAACGAGGCGCGCTTCTGCCGCGACGCCGAGGCGATCGTGATCGGCGGTGGCAATTCGGCGGGGCAGGCGGCGATGTACCTCAGCCGGGTGGCGCGGCACGTGCGGCTGCTGGTGCGCGGGCGCTCGCTCGCCACCTCCATGTCCAACTATCTCACCAGCCGGCTCGAGGCGGATCCGGCGATCTCGATCGACTATGGGGCCGAGCTGGTCGCGGTCCACGGCGACGACGCGCTGGAGGCCGTGACGATCCGGCAGGACGGCGCGGAGCGCACGGTCGACACCTGTGCCACCTTCGTGATGGTGGGCGCGGCGCCCAACACCGGCTGGCTGGAGGGACTGGTCGCGCTCGACGACAAGGGTTTCGTGCTGACCGGGCGCGCCGCGGGAGGCGCGAGCTCCTACGCCACCTCGTGCCCCGGCGTCTATGCGGTCGGGGACGTGCGCGCGGGCTCGGTCAAGCGCGTCGCGTCCTCGGTGGGCGAGGGGTCGGTGGTGATCTCGCAACTGTGGTCGTATTTGAACGAGTGAGAGGGGCGGGCGGAGCGCGTCTTTCTCTCATACCGCCCCGGCGAACGCCGGGGCCCAGGTGGGAAGGCCATCGTGATATCTACCAGCGTTCCCAACGGGACGCCGGCGTTCGCCGGGGTGAGTGCTTTTCGGGGATGCCCACTCACCTCAGCGCGCCGCTCACCCCGCGGCGCCGTCTTCCGGCAGGCAGGCGCGGAGCTGCTCGACGCGGTCGCCGCCGTCACCCCGGGTGAGCACCGAGAGCGCGCGGCAGGTGCGCGCGCCATCGGGCTCGGCCGCGCCCGCGACGACGAAGCCGTACGCGCCGCCGGGCTGCTGCCACTCGGTCATCTCGCCGCTGCGCAGCGCTGCCGTCACCGCCGCGGCGCGCGAGCTTGCCCCCTCCGACGGCATCTCGACCACCGTAGCCGCGACGACGGGCGCCTTCGCCGTCGGCGCGGGTGAGGCGCGGTCGACGGCGCGGGCGACCGGGGTCGCGCGCGGCGGCGCCGCGACGACGCGGTCGGGCACCGGCACGCTCACCGAATAAGTCGCGCGCGGCGGTAGCTTCGTCGCGGCGACCGCGAGCCCGCCGACGCTGGTCGCGGCCGCGGCGGCGAGCAGCGCCGGCCACAGCCGCCGGCGCGGGCGGGTCAAGGCGGGCAGCGTGGTCAGCGCCACCTCGCGCGTGATGCGCAGCGGTCCCAGCTCGATCGTGGTGCGCCGTACCAGCCCGGTCATCGTCGCCGGCGCAGGTCGCCTGTCAGTCTCGCGTGCCATCGCGCCACCATCGCGCGCGCGCGATGCGCTGGCAAGCCGCGGTTCAGCCGCGCCGCGCGCGATAGCCCTTGTACCACTCCACCCACAGAGGGATGCCGACCGCGATCGGCGTGGTCGGGCGGAAGCCGAGGTCGTCGCGGATCGCGGTGAGATCGGCGTAGGTGGCGGGGACGTCGCCGGGCTGCATCCCCTTGTCGATGCGGATCGCCTTCTGCCCGCACGCCTCCTCGATCAGCGTGATCAGCGTCTCCAGCTCCTCGGCCTTGTTGTTGCCGATGTTGTAGAGGCGGTGCGGCGAGACGCTGCCGCCCGCCTTGACCTGGCCGTCGTCCGCGGGCGGGTTGTCGAGCGCGGCGACGATCCCGGTGACGATGTCGTCGATATAGGTGAAGTCGCGGCGCATGTTGCCGCCGTTATACACCTCGATCGGCTGGCCCGAGAGGATCTTGTCGGTGAAGCCCCACACCGCCATGTCGGGCCGCCCCCACGGCCCGTAGACGGTGAAGAAGCGCAGGCCCGTCTGCGGGATGCGGTACAGATGCGCGTAGGTCTCGCTCATCAGCTCGTCCGCCTTCTTGGTGGCGGCGTAGAGCGAGATCGGGAAGTCGACGCGCTGCTCGACGCGGAACGGCAGGTCGGGGCTGGTGCCATAGACCGAGGAGGAGGAGGCGTAGACCATCTGGTCGACCCGGCGCGCGCGCGCCAGCTCGAGCATGTTGACGTGGCCGGCCAGGTTGGACGCGACATAGGCGCGCGGGTTCGTCAGAGAATAGCGCACGCCCGCCTGCGCGCCGAGATGGACGATGCGCTCGATCTCGGTCGCGCCGAGCGCGGCGTCGATCGCCTCATGGTCGCTGAAGTCGAGCTGGTGGAAGGTGAAGCGCTCGGCGCCGCCGCCCGCCGTGATCGCCTCGAGCCGGTCGCGCTTGAGCTGGACCGGGTTGTAGTCGTTGAGATTGTCGATCCCGACCACGGTGTCGCCGCGCGCGAGCAGCCGCCGCGCGACATGGCTGCCGATGAAGCCGGCGACGCCGGTGACCAGAACCTGCATGATCGTCCCCCAAACTCTGCCGATGCTTTCCCCGATATTCGGGCGGGGAGCAACTGCTCGGGAGGGGAGCGCGAAAGAGTGGACCGCGCCGGCGCGCGCCGACCCGGTCCTCCTCTCCCCCCTCGGCTCGGTCGGCTCACACGAAGTGGAAGCCGGTATCGGTCTTGAGCAGATGCGCCATGTCGAGCCCCTCGAGCAGCACCGAGCTGCCCGAGTCGATCGTCACCATCACGCCGTCGTGATCCTGCGTCACCGTCGCGACCTTGCCGCCCTTGAGCAGCCCGGCGAGATCGAGCGTGTCGCCCGCGCCGAAGTCGGTGATCGTGGCGTGGCCGGCCTTGGTGAAGACGAACTTGTCGTTGCCGCCGCCGCCGGTGAGGATGTCGTCGCCGCCCATGCCGTTGAGCACGTTGTTGCCGCTGTTGCCGATCAGCGTGTTGGCCTGGCTGTTGCCGGTGGCGTTGATGTTGGCGGTGCCGGTCAGCGCCAGCGTCTCGACGAACGTGCCCGCCAGATTGTAGCTCACCGAGGCGTAGACGGTGTCGTTGCCCTGTGCCTTGCCTTGCAGCTCGATCACCTTGTCGCCGACATTGTCGACATAATAGATGTCGTCGCCGGCGCCGCCGGTCATCACGTCGGCACCGCCGCGCCCGTCGAGCACGTTGTTGCCGGCGTTGCCGAACAGCGAGTCGGCGCCGTCGCTCCCGAAGCCCGAGAGATCGGCCTTGCCGGTCAGGCGCAGCGTCTCGACGTTGGTGCCCGCCAGGTCGAAATTGACCGAGGCGTAGACGGTGTCATTGCCCTCGCCGGCATTCTCGACGACGCGGTCACCGAGGTGATCGACGTAATAGGTGTCGTTGCCGAAACCGCCGACCATCAGGTCGGCGCCCGCCTTGCCGTCGAGCACGTTGTTGCCCGCATTGCCGTACAGCGCGTTGTCCTGGCTGTTGCCGGTGGCGGTGAGATCGGCGGTGCCGGTGAGGTGGAGCGACTCGACGAAGGTGCCGGCGAGGTTGTAGCTCACCGAGGCGTAGATCGTGTCGTTGCCCTCGTACTGCGCCTCGATCACCTTGTCGCCGACGTTGTCGACGTAATAGGTGTCGTCGCCGAGCCCGCCCGCCATCGTGTCGGCGCCGGCGCGGCCGTCGATCACGTTGTTGCCGTCATTGCCGGTGATCTTGTCCGCGCCCGCGCTGCCATAGGCCTTCAGGTCGGCGGTGCCGGTGAGGCGCAGCGCCTCGACGTTGAGCCCGGCCATGTCGAAGTCGATCGACGCCTCGACCGTGTCATAGCCCTCGCCGGCTTTCTCGATCACCTTGTCGCCGACATTGTCGACACGGTAGGTGTCGTCGCCCGTGCCGCCGGTCATCTTGTCGGCGCCGGTGCCGCCGTCGAGCAGGTCGTTGCCCGCGCCGCCGTTGAGCACGTCATCGCCGGCGCGGCCGTGCAGGAAATCGTTGCCCGCGCCGCCCGAGAGCGTGTCGTTGCCGGCATGGCCGATCAGCATGTCGACGCCGCTGCCGCCGCTGCGGTTCACCACCGTCGTGTCGTTGGCGAAGGGGTCGATGCCCTGGCCGAAGATCGCCTGGAACACCTTGCCCGCGTTCGGATATTGACCGTCGGAGAGGCGGCCCTTGAAGTCGGCGTTCGAGTTCCAGTAGTTCTGGTAGGTGATGTTGTGGTCCTCGAACCACTGCGCCGCCATCTCGATGAAGGCGCCCGACGTGTCCGAATTGACGCCCCACTCACCGATCGCGGTAGGCTTGCCGTGTGCGTCGGCGAAATCCTGCTGCCACTGCAGGCCGTAGGGCTGGTTGACGAAATAGTTGAATGCCGCGACCGGGTCCTTCGGATCCCACTGCGTGTTATAGTAGAAGTCGAGGCCGATCACGTCGACATACTTGTCGCCCGGGTAGACCGAGGCGACATCCATGCCCTGGCTGCCGATGTTGGGCGTCCACTCGAACACGAACTTGTCCGACACCGAGCGGAAGGTGTCGACGAACTGCTGGAACGCGCCGACATAGGCCTTCTCGTGGCCGTTGGCGGACCAGGGGAACCAGCCGTTGCCGTTCATCTCCCAGCCGAGCCGGATATGAATCTTGTCGTCGTCGCCGGCGATCGCGGCCATGTCCTTGGCAAGCGTGCGATAGTTGTTGTTGTACTGGCCCTTGGCGGCGTTCTCCAGGGTCGCGCCCCAGGGGATCAGGCCGATCGACCATTTGATGTCGACGTCGGCGCCGGCGACCTGCTGCGCGATCCACTTCGGGGATTCGTTGAAGTCCCACCAGCTGCCGAAGCCGCCGACCAGCTGGATCGCGTCGAGGTGGCTGTTGAGCCACGCCGCGTTCTGCGTGACCGAGTTCATGCTATTGTCGATGTAAACGGAGTTCTGCATTGTCGTCGCCCAATCCAGAGGTGATCTGATGGAGCGGCTATTACGGGACGAGCATGGAAAGCTTCGTCACCGAACGAGGTTAAGTGCAGATTACTGGTAAACGAGCGTCAATGTTTGCGGCTCTGCTTGATGACACTAGCGAAATGGTTGGTGTTGATCCAGGTGGCAGATTGCCCAGCCCGGCGATGCGACCCAAGCCGAGCTACCGCGCCGGCAAGGCGAACTATGCCGCGAGCGCGCGGTGTGCGCGCTAGCCCTCGCCGCTCGCGTGACCAGGACCGTATGACCGACCTCACCATCCTCTACGAGCACCCGCAGTGGTTTCGCCCGCTGTTCGCCGCGCTCGATCGTCGCGGCATCGGCTATGATGCGGTGCACGCCGACGGCTTCGCCTTCGATCCCGCCGGTCCGGCACCCTCGTCGCTGGTGTTCAACCGGATCGCGATGTCGAGCTTCCTGCGCGCGGCCGAGCACCCGATCTTCCACGCCGCCGCGGCGCTGGCGCACTGGGAGTCGCGCGGCGCGCGCGTGCTGAACGGCGCCGCCGCGCTGGCGATCGACTCGTCCAAGGCGCGCCAGCTCTCGCTGATCGCCGGGCTCGGGCTCGCCATTCCCGCCACGCGCGTCGTCCACCGCGCCGCCGACCTGCCCGCCGCCGCGGCGGCGCTGCGCTTCCCGATCGTGGTCAAGGCGAACATCGGCGGCTCGGGCGCGGGGATCGCGCGCTACGACGACGCCGCCGCGCTCGCCGCCGCGGTGGCGGAGGGCAGCGTGCCCGACAGCATCGACCGCGTGCTGCTCGCGCAGGAATATGCGCCGACTCGCGGCGGCACGATCACGCGCGTAGAGACGCTCGGCGGGCGTTATCTCTACGCCATCGCGGTGGAGGGCGGGGGCAGCTTCGACCTGTGCCCCGCCGACGCCTGCGCCGTGCCCGGACGCCCGAGCGTGACGATGACGCGCGTCGAGCCCGACGCCGCGACGATCGCCGCGGCCGAGGCGATCGTGCAGCAGGCGGGCATCGACGTCGGCGGGGTCGAGCTGCTGGTCGACGACCGCGACGGGACGCCGCGCTTCTACGACATCAACGCGCTCTCCAACTTCGTCGCCGACCCCCTCGCCGTACTGGGCTGGGACCCGCACGAGCGGCTGGTCGACTGGCTGGCCGAGCGACTGCTAGAGGCACGCGCGTGAGATACGGCTATTGGACCCCCGTCTTCGGCGGCTGGCTGCGCAACGTCCCCGACGAGGGCATGGCCGCGAGCTGGGAATACACGCGCGATCTCACCCGGAACGCCGAACGCTGGGGCTATGACCTCACCCTGATCGCCGAGCTCAACCTCAACGACATCAAGGGCATCGACCAACCCGCGCTCGACGCCTGGTCGACCGCCGCCGCGCTCGCCGCGGTGACCGAGACGATCGAGCTGATGGTGGCCGTCCGCCCTAATTTCCACCATCCGGCGCTGTTCGCCAAGGCGGCGGCGAACATCGATCGGATCGCGGGCGGGCGGCTCGCGCTCAACGTCGTGTCGAGCTGGTGGGCCGACGAGGCGCGGCAATACGGCCTCCAGTTCGACGAGCACGACGATCGCTACGCGCGCACCAGCGAGTGGCTGCGCGTGGTCGACGGGCTGTGGACCGAGGACCGCTTCAGCTTCGCGGGCGACTTCTACCGCACCGAGGAGGCGATCTGCGCGCCCAAGCCGGTCAAGCGCCCGACCGTCTATGCCGGCGGCGAGAGCGAGAAGGCCAAGGCCATGATCGCGGCGCAGTGCGACGCCTATGTCATGCACGGCGACCCCGCCGCCGCGATCGCGCCCAAGATCGCGGACATGCGCGCGCGTCGCGAGGCCGCGGGCGGCGCGCCGATTCAGTACGGCATGGCGGCCTATGCGATCGTGCGCGACAGCGAGGCCGAGGCGAAGCGCGAGCTGGAGCGGATCACCACCGTCGCCGAGCTGCCCGCGGGCTACGCCAATTTCGACCAGTGGCTGTCGGGCACGCAGCTGGAACGCGAGCTCAAGTTGCAGGAATATGCCGTCTCCAACCGCGGGCTGCGTCCCCATCTGGTCGGCACGCCCGAGCAGCTCAGGGAGCGGATCGCCGAATATGAGGCCGCCGGGCTCGACCTGCTGCTGCTCCAGATGAGCCCGCAGGCGGAGGAGATGGAGCGCTTCGCCGCGCAGGTGATGGGGGCGGCATGATCGCGCTGGAGCGCGTGTCCAAGACCTTTCCCGACGGCACGCTCGCACTCGACGACGTGACGCTCGAAGTGCCGCGCGGCTCGGTCTACGGCGTGATCGGTCGCTCGGGCGCGGGCAAGTCGACGCTGCTGCGCCTGCTCAACGGGCTGGAGCGCGCGAGCGCGGGCGAGGTGCGCGTCGACGGCGCCGCGCTGTCGACGCTCGACGCCGCGGGACTGCGCGCGCTGCGCCGGCGGGTGGGCATGATCTTCCAGTCGTTCGGGCTGCTCGGCAATCGCACCGTCGCGGGCAATGTCGCGCTGCCGCTCGCGCTCGCCGGCGTGCCCCGCGCCGAGCGGGACGCGCGCGTCGCCGAGCTGCTCGCGCGCGTCGGGCTGGCGGACAAGGCCGGCGTGTACCCGGCGCGGCTCTCGGGCGGGCAGCGCCAGCGCGTCGGCATCGCGCGCGCGCTCGCCACCCGGCCCGACATCCTGCTGTGCGACGAGGCGACCAGCGCGCTCGATCCGGAGACGACTCGCTCGGTGCTCGCGCTGCTGGGCGAGCTCAACCGCGAGCTGGGGCTGACGATCGTGCTGATCACGCACGAGCTCTCGGTCGTGCGCGCGATCTGCGACCATGTCGCGGTGATCGACCGCGGGCGGGTGGTGGAGAGCGGCGCGACCGAGGCGGTGCTCGGCGACGCGCGCCACGCCGCCACGCTGGCGCTGCTGGGCGAGGCGGCGTGAGCGGCTGGTTCGGCAACGTGGTGTGGGGCGATATCGCGGTCGCCGCGCGCGACACTTTGGTGATGCTCGGCGCCTCGCTCGCGCTGACGATCCTGCTCGGCGTGCCGCTCGGCGTGCTGCTGTTCCTCACCGATCGCGGCCAGCTCGCCGAGCGGCGCTGGCTCAACCGCGCCGCGGGCGTGGTGGTCAACGTGCTGCGCTCGATTCCCTTCGTCATCCTGCTGATCGTGATGATCCCGCTGACGCTGCTGCTGGTCGGCACCTCGCTCGGCGTCGCCGGCGCGATCCCGCCGCTGGTGGTGGGCGCTGCGCCCTTCTACGCGCGGCTGGTCGAGCAGGCGCTGCGCGAGATCCCGCGCGCCACGATCGAGGCGGCGCAGGCGATGGGCGCGACTCGCTGGCAGATCGTCACGCGCGCGCTGCTGCCGGAGGCGTTGCCCGGGCTCGTCTCGGGCGCGACGGTCACCGCGGTGGCGCTGGTCTCGTTCACCGCGATGGCGGGCGTGGTCGGCGCCGGTGGGCTCGGCGACCTCGCGATCCGCTATGGCTACCAGCGCTTCCAGACCGATGTGATGCTCGTCACCGTCGCCTTGCTGGTGGCGCTGGTGCAGCTTCTCCAATGGGGCGGCGACGCGCTGGCGCGCCGGCTCGACCACCGCTGAGGACCGACATGATCCACCGCCGCCTGCTGCTCGCCACGCTCCCCGCGCTGCTGCTCGCCGCCTGCGGCGGGGGCGGGAATGGGGGCAAGAGCGACGGCGCGACGCTCACCGTCGCCGCGACCGCGGTGCCGCACGCCGAGATCCTCGCGCAGGTGAAGCCGGTGCTGGCGAAGGAGGGCGTCAACCTCGAGGTGCGGGTGTTCAACGACTACGTCCAGCCCAACCTCCAGGTCGACCAGGGCCAGATCGACGTCAATTACTTCGAGACCAAGCCCTATCTCGACCAGTTCAACCGCGAGCGCGGGACCAAGCTGGTGCCGATCGCGGGCGTCCATGTCGAGCCGCTCGGCGCCTATTCGCGCCGCTGGAAGACGCTGGCGCAGCTGCCGCAGGGCGCCAGCGTGGCGATCCCCAACGAGCCGAGCAACGGCGGGCGCGCGCTCCAGCTGCTGCAGAAGGCGGGGCTGATCCGGCTCAGGAACCCGGCCGACCCGCTCGCCACTATCCGCGACGTCGCCAGCAACCCCAAGGGGCTGCAGTTCCGCGAGCTGGAGGCGGCGACGCTGCCGCGCGTGCTGGGCGAGGTGGATCTGGCGCTGATCAATACCAATTACGCGCTCGACGCCAAGCTCGACCCGGTGCGCGACGCGCTCGCGATCGAGGACAAGGACTCGCCCTACGTCAACTTCCTGGTCGGGCGGCCCGGCAGTGCCGACGACCCGCGCGTGCGCAAGCTCGTGGCGGCGCTTCGCAGCCCGGCGACGAAGGCGTTCATCGAGCGGACCTATAAAGGCGCGGTGCTGCCGGCGTTCTGAGTGGATCGGTTCGCCCCGTCACACCACCGTCATTCCCGCGAAGGCGGGAATCCAGACAGATGGGAGGCGCGGCTCATGCGCGTCTGCGCGTCTGGATCCCCGCCTCCGCGAGGATGACGGCGGGGGCGGGAGACGACCGCTCCATCGACCGGAAACCCCATTCTCGTGCGGGGGACCCCGCCACGCCCTCAGATCACGTCGCCGGCGTAGAACAGGATGCCGATGCTGCTCGCCAGCAGGAAGGCGAGATAGATCAGCCCGCCGCGGATCTTCACGCCCGACTTGCCGAAGGTCTGGTCACCGTGGTCGTCGTGCCGCATGGTCGCTCTCCCGCGCTGGATCGGCTTCGTAACTCGCTGAAAGCGCTAACGATCCGTTCGGAACGCGGCGAGCCGCAGCAGCAGGTAGCCGGCCGCGCCCGAGAGCAGCGAGCCCGCCAGCACGCCCAGCTTGGCCTCGGCCTGGAGCAAAGGCGCGTCGGCGAAGGCGAGCAAGGTGATGAAGATGCTCATCGTGAACCCGATCCCGCACAGCAGAGCGACGCCGAGCAGCTGCGTCCAGCCGGCGTGCGCTGGCAGCTCGGTCCAGCGCAGCCGCACCGCCAGGGCGGCGAAGCCGAACACGCCCGCCACCTTGCCGAGCAGCAATCCCGCGGCCACCCCCAGCGTCACCGGCGCGGCGAGCGCGCCGGGCGGCAGGCCGAGCACCGGCACCGCGGCGTTGGCGAGCGCGAACAGCGGCAGGATGACGAATGCGACCGGCGTGTGCAGCCAGTGCTCCAGCCGGCAGAGCGGGCTGCCCTCGCGCCCGTCCTGCGCGGGGATGGTGAAGGCCAGCATAACCCCGGCGAGCGTCGCGTGGACGCCCGAGCGCAGCACCAGCCACCACAGCAAGACGCCGAGCAGCAGATACGGTGTGAGCCGAGTCACGCCCGCGCGGTTGAGTAAGGCCAGCACGACCAGCACCGCGCCCGCGCCGGCGAGATAGGGCAGCGCCAGCGCGCCGGTGTAGAACAGCGCGATGATCACCACCGCGCCGAGATCGTCGATGATCGCCAGCGCGGCGAGGAAGACGCGCAGCGAGGCGGGGACGCGATCCCCGAGCAGCGCGATGACGCCGAGCGCGAAGGCGATGTCGGTCGCCGCGGGAATCGCCCAGCCCTTCGTGGCGCCGCCGCGGTTGATCGCGAGGTAGAGCAGCGCGGGCGCCGCCATGCCGCCCGCCGCGGCGATCCCGGGCAGCAGCCGGCGCGGCCAGGAAGCGAGCTGGCCGTGCAGCGTCTCGCGCTTGATCTCGAGCCCGACGAGCAGGAAGAACACCGCCATCAGCGCGTCGTTGATCCAGGCTTCCAGCGCGAGCGGCCCGACGTCGCCGTGGAGGAGCGCGGCATAGCCGGGTCCGAGCGGCGAGTTGGCGAGCAGCAGCGCGAGCAGGGCGGCGGCGATCAGCACCGCGCCGCCGGCGGCCTGACCGGTGAGGAAGCGGCGCAGCGCGCTTGCGCGCGACCGGGGCGGATGGTTAGGCTGGGTGATGGCGCGGGCTCCGGGCAGGCGTCGACGCGCTGGCGGCCCGACCAGCGCGAGAACCTGCCCGTGCGCCGTGGCGGCGCGGACACCCGCGCCGGTTATCGCATCGGGTACCGCCGGGGGCAAGGGTGGGCCGTGCTCCGGCGGACGTCGGACTCCAGGGTCACGAGCGGAACGCCTGTGGCCCTGGGCTTATGGATGCGCAGGCGTACGCCTGACGTTGCCGTCGAGTAGGGCCGAGCGTCACCAGGCGCATCGCTCTCTTCTTGCGTCGTTCCGTGGTCCGGGATCCACCTGGCCGCGCGCTTTCCGGTCGAGATGCTCGCGGAACGGTGGATCCTGATACGAGCTCAGGATGACGGCGGTAGAGCTGGTCGGCTCGGCGAAGCGTGCCGCCCCGCTCAGGCGATCGCGGACACCGGCGGCTTTCCCTCCAGCCAGGCGTCGAGATTGGCGAGCACCAGCGCCTCCATCGCAGCGCGTGCCTCGCGCGTCGCGCTGCCCTGATGTGGTGCCAGCACCACCTGCGGCAGCGCGCGCAGCGCCGCGGGCACGCGCGGCTCGTCGGCGAAGACGTCGAGCCCCGCGCCCGCGATCACGCCGCGCTCCAGCGCGCTCACCAGCGCCGCTTCGTCGACCAGGCTGCCGCGCGCGACGTTGACCAGCACGCCGTCCGCGCCGAGCGCGTCCAGCACCGCGGCGTCGACCGCGCGCTCGGTCGCGGCGCCGCCCGGCGCGGCGAGGATCAACACGTCGCTCGCCGCCGCCAACGCGGCGATGTCGGGCAGCCGCTGATAGGGCACCTCCTTGGCGGAGCGCGCGCAATAGCCGATCCAGCCGGCGAACGGCGCGGCGCGCGTCGCGATCGCGCGGCCGATCTGCCCCAGGCCGAAGATGCCGACGCGCCGCCCCGTCGCGCGTCGCGCCAGCGGCACGCCCCAGCCGCCGTCGCGCACCGAGCGGTCGTTCGCCACCACCGCGCGCTCGAGTGCCAGCCACAGAGCCAGGGCGAGATCGGCGACGTCGTCGGTCAGCACCTCGGGGGTGGTGGTGACGCGCACGCCGCGCGCGCGCGCCGCGTCGAGGTCGACCCCGTCGTGGCCGACACCGTGGATGGCGACGATCTCGAGCGCGGGCAGCCGGTCGCAGTCGGTCGCGCCCCAGCGCAACGATCCGCCGCCGACGACGGCACGCGTTGTCGCCGGCGCGGTGCCGCGGTGGAGGGTGAAGCGCTCGGCCAGCGCGGCCTCGAGCGTGGCGGACTGGGGTTGGGCGAGGAAGAGGTCGGGTCTGGCCATGGGTCGGCGATAGACGGGATCGCTCGCCGCCGCACCGTGTTCCTGCGCACGCAGGACGTTTGGGGGCAGAGCGATGCGCTCGTTTCTCTGGGCTCCTGCGGGCGCAGGAGCGCGCTACCGGTCCGAACAGGCCGGCGGTATCTTTGCCGCCGCTGTAGCGCTAACGCGATTGGCCCATGATCTCCGCTCTCTACCGTGACCCAGCCGAGCTGCCCGCGCCGCTGCGCTTCCTCGCCGGAGGCGGGCGCGCGACCGAGCTGATCCTCGCGCGCGACTGGACCGATCACCCGCTCGGCACGCCAGCCGACTGGCCCGAGGCGCTCAAGGCGACGCTGAGCACCGTGCTCAACTCGCCCGAGTCGATGATCCTGTGCTGGGGCGCGGAGGAGCTCACCTTCTTCTTCAACGAGACCTATTTCCCGCTGCTCGGGCCGCGCGTGGCCTGGGCGATGGGAGCGCCGTTCCGTACGGTCTGGGCGGATGCGTGGGCGCAGGCCAAGCCGATCATCGACGACGCCTTCGCCGGGCGCAGCCAGCGCTTCACCGACCTGCCGTGGAAGCTCGATACCGACCGCGGCCAGGCCGACACCTGGTTCACCTTCTCCTACTCGCGCGTGCTCGACTCGAACGGGGCGGTGGCGGGCCTGTTCATCTTCACCAACGAGACCACCGAGCGCGTGCTGAGCGACGCCGCGCTGCGCCAGAGCGAGGAGCGGCTGCGGCTGGTGATCGAGGGCGCGCGCGACCATGTGATCTTCACCACCGACGCGGGCGGGGTGATCACCAGCTGGTCGGCGGGGGCGGAGGCGGTACTCGGCTGGACGCCGGAGGAAGCGGTGGGTCAGCCCGCGGCGATGATCTTCACGCCCGAGGACCGCGCCGCCGGCGCCGACGTGCGCGAGATCACCGGCGCCGCGCGCGACGGCTGTGCGCCCGACGAGCGCTGGCACCTGCGTCGCGACGGCACGCGGGTGTTCCTAAACGGCTCGGTCCACCCGCTGCCTGCCGACGCGCAGGGGCAGGAGCGCGGTTTCATCAAGATCGCGCGCGACGAGACCGCGCGCTGGCAGGCGCAGCAGGAGCTCGAGCGGCTCAACGCCACGCTCGAGCAGGAGGTCGCGGCGCGCACCGCCGACCGCAACCGGCTGTGGCAATTGTCGTCGGACATCATGCTTGTCGCCGGCTTCGACGGCACGATCGAGGCGGTCAACCCGGCGTGGACGCGGGTGTTGGGCTGGGCTGAGTTCGAGCTGCTCGGCCGTCCGATCTTCGCCTTCGTTCATCCCGACGACCTCGACGAGACGCGCGCCGCGGCGGCGGGGATCGGTGCCGGACAGGTGTTCGCGCGCTTCGACAACCGCTACCGCCACCGCGACGGCAGCTACCGCGACCTGGTCTGGGCGGCGGGGCCGGGCGACGGCAAGATCATCGCGGTCGGCCGCGACGCCACCGAGGAGAAGGCACAGACCGCCGCGCTGGCGCTCGCCGAGGGGCAGCTGCGCCAGGCGCAGAAGATGGAGGCGGTGGGCCAGCTCACCGGCGGGCTGGCGCACGATTTCAACAATCTGCTGACCGGCGTCATGGGCAATCTGGAGCTGGTGCAGGCGCGGCTGGCGCGCGGGCGGCACGACGATCTCGAGCGGTTCGTTCTCGCCGCGCAGGGCGCCAGCCGCCGCGCCGCGTCGCTGACCCAGCGGCTGCTGGCGTTCTCGCGCCGGCAGACGCTCGATCCGCGCCCGACCGACGTCAACCGGCTGATCGCGGGTATGGAGGAGCTGCTGCAGCGCTCGATTGGCCCGACCAGCGCGATCGAGGTGATCGCCGCCCCCGGGCTGTGGACCGCGATGATCGACGCGACCCAGCTGGAAAGCGCGATCCTCAACCTCGCCATCAACGCGCGCGACGCCATGCCCGAGGCCGGCCGGGTGACGATCGCGACCGCCAATCGCTGGATCGACGAGTCGGACGCGCGCGAACTCGAGCTGGAGCCCGGGCCCTATCTCAGCGTCGCGGTGAGCGACACCGGCACCGGCATGGCGCCCGAGACGGTGGAGCGCGCCTTCGAGCCGTTCTTCACCACCAAGCCGATCGGCCAGGGGACGGGGTTGGGGCTGTCGATGATCTACGGCTTCGCGCGCCAGTCGGGCGGGCAGGTGCGGATCGATTCGACGCCGGGCGCGGGCACGATGATCACCATCTACCTGCCGCGCCATGCCGGCGCTGCGCTCGGCGGTGACGAGGAAGGGGTGGGTCATTCCGCGCCGGCGGCGCGCGGTGCGACGGTGCTGGTCGTCGACGACGAGACCACCATCCGCCACCTGATCGACGAGGTGCTCGAGGAGGCGGGCTATACCGTGATCGGGGCGGCCGACGGCGCGGCCGGGCTGAAGGTACTCGGCTCGGACGCGCCGATCGACCTGCTGATCACCGACGTCGGACTTCCCGGCGGGCTCAACGGCCGCCAGGTGGCGGACGCCGCGCGCGCGCTGCGCCCCGGGCTGAAGGTGCTGTTCGTGACGGGCTATGCCGAGAATGTCGCGGTGGGCGGCGGGCATCTCGAGCCCGGCATGGAGCTGCTGACCAAGCCCTTCACGATGCACGCGCTCACCGCCAAGGTGGCGGAGATGCTGGGGGCGACGGGCTGAGCATCCGACGCGGCGCGCCGGCCGGCCGCTCGCTCATATCGGGTAGCGACGCGGCGGGCGCGGGGTTGATCCGCGGCGCGACAGGCGTAAGGGCGACGGGATCGCGCGCTCCCGCGCGACTCGGAGAAACGCGCACCGATGCCCCGATCTAGTCCCTTGTCCGACGACGGAGACAGTCGAAGCTTCCGCTTCGCCGTCACCGCACGTCAGCGCACGGGTCCGTCGGTGGCTCGCGAGGTCGGCACGCGCTGACCTGAGCCGACCGCCGCCGGGTCCCGTCACCGGAACCCCGATGGAGGTCGCCATGACCCGATATGACCCGCGTGCCGTCGTGCGCGCGCCTGAGTTCGACCTGTTTCCCCCTGATGGCCAGCGTGCTCCGGCGCGCGCTGAATCCCAGGGCTGCGAGCATGATCCCTGCGGCCCTGAAGCCCGGCGTTCGCCGGAGCACGGCCGCGTCGGGATCGATCCAGCATCCGCCGCGCTCGGCAAGCACGAGCGCCTGCTCGCCCTTCGCGCCGCGGCGCGCGGGCGCGCGATCCGCGCGGCACTCGCCGCCGCGCCGCTCCACCGCGCGCGGCTGCTGCGCGCGATGGTGGCGGCGCACCGCCGCGCCGCCTGACGCGACCGCCCGATGCTGTCCCGCCCGTTCGGCCGCGCCGCGACGCCGCCGGGAGCGCGTCGCGTCGCGCTCGGCTGGCCCGATCTCGCGCTCTTCGCGCTGCTCGCGGGGCTCGGCGCCGCGGTGGCCGCGGGCGCGCACGACGCGGTCGAGCCGCTCCGGCGGCTCCAGCTCGAGCCGATCACGCTCGACCCGCGCGCTTTGCCCTATTACGCGCTGCTCACCACGCTGCGGCTGTTCGCCGCGCTCGCGGCCTCGCTGGTGTTCAGCGTGGTGGTCGCCACCGCCGCGGCCAAGAGTCGCCGCGCCGAGCTGGTGATCGTCCCCGCGCTCGACATCCTCCAGTCGGTGCCGGTGCTGGGCTTCCTCACCTTCACCGTCACCGCCTTCATGGGGCTGTTCCCGGGCAGCCGGCTCGGGGTCGAGTGCGCGGCGATCTTCGCGATTTTCACCAGCCAGGCGTGGAACATCGCGCTGAGCCTCTACCAGTCGCTGCGCCAGGTGCCCGACGACCTCGCCGAGGTGGCGCGGGGCTTCGGCCTGTCGCCGCTACGCCGGCTGCTGCGGGTCGAGCTGCCCTTCGCCGCGCCGGGGCTGGTGTGGAACGCGATGCTGTCGATGTCGGGCGGGTGGTTCTTCGTCGTCGCGTCGGAGGCGATCAGCGTCGGGCGAACGCAGGTGATGCTGCCGGGCGTCGGCTCGTGGCTGGGGCTGGCGATCGAGCGGCGCGATCTCGGCGCGGTGGCGCTGGCGGTGGCGACCATGGCGGCGGTGATCCTGCTCTACGACCAGCTCGTGTTCCGCCCCGCGATCGCCTGGGCCGATCGCTTCCGCGTCGAGCAGACCGCGAGCGTGGCGCCGCCGCGCTCCTGGCTGTTCGAGCTGTTGCGGCGCGCGCGGCTGCTTCCCGCGCTGGTGAAGCCGTGGCGCGCCTTGGCGGGGGCGGTGCTGCTGCTCGATCCCGCGCCGCGCGCTGAAGCCCAGCACCGCACGTTCGGCGCGCGCGAGGACGCGGAGAAGCGAGCGGCGCGGTCGCAGCGGATCTGGCAGGTGGCGGTGGCGCTCGCCGCCTCAGGCGCGGCGCTGCTCGCCGCGCGCTACCTGGCGGCGCGGCTGAGCCTGGACGACGCGCTGCTGGTGCTGCGGCTCGCCTTCTACACGCTGGTGCGCGTGGCGGTCCTGATCGTCGCGGCGAGCCTCGTCTGGGTGCCGATCGGCGTGTGGATCGGGCTGCGCCCCCGCTGGACCGCGCGCGCGCAGCCGTTGGCGCAGTTCCTCGCGGCCTTCCCCGCCAACGTGCTGTTCCCGGTCGCGGTGGTGCTGATCGTGCGCTGGCACGCGAACCCGGACATATGGCTGACCCCGCTGATCGGGCTCGGCACGCAATGGTATATCCTGTTCAACGTCATCGCCGGTGCCAGCGCGATCCCGAGCGACCTGCGCGAGGCGGCGCGGCTGTTCGGCCTCAGGGGCTGGGCATGGTGGCGGCGACTGATCCTGCCCGCGATCTTCCCGTATTACGTCACCGGCGCGCTGACCGCGAGCGGTGGCTCGTGGAACGCCAGCATCGTCGCCGAGGCGGTGAGCTGGGGTCACACGCGGCTGACCGCGGCGGGGCTGGGCAGCTATATCGCCGAGCGCACCGCGGCGGGGGACGAGGCGCGCGTGCTGCTCGGCATTCTGGTGATGTCCGCGCTGGTGATCGCGATCAACCGGGCGCTGTTCCGCCCGCTCTACCGGCTGGCCGAGCGCCGGCTGCGGCTGTCGTGAAGGAGGCGCGCATGGCGCAGCAACATCTACCGCTCGTCACCGTCGAGGCGCTGAGCCATCGCTATGGCGGGAGCGAGGGGCCGCCGATCCTCGACCAGGTCGCGCTGACGGTGCACGAGCGCGAGGTGGTGGCGCTGCTCGGCCGCTCGGGCTCGGGCAAGTCGACGCTGCTGCGCTCGATCGCCGGCCTGGTGACGCCCGACGCGGGGACGCTGCGCTTCACCCCCGGCGCGGACGGGCGCGCGCGCTCGGTGGCGATGGTGTTCCAGTCCTTCGCGCTGATGCCGTGGCTGACCGTGCTGCAGAACGTCGAGCTCGGGCTCGAGGCCAAGAAGGTGCCAGCGGCCGAGCGGCGCCGGCGCGCGCTGGCGGCGATCGACCTGATCGGGCTCGACGGCTTCGAGAACGCCTTCCCGCGCGAGCTCTCCGGAGGCATGCGCCAGCGTGTCGGGCTGGCGCGCGCTCTGGTGGTGGAGCCGTCGCTGCTGCTGATGGACGAGCCCTTCTCCGCGCTCGACGTGCTCACCGCCGAGACGCTGCGCAGCGACCTGATCGAATGGTGGGGCGACGGGCGGCTCGGCATCGCCGCGGTGCTGATCGTCACGCACAATATCGAGGAGGCGGTGCTGATGAGCGACCGCGTGCTGGTGCTCTCCTCCAATCCCGGTCGCATCGTCGCCGAGTTCCGCGTCGACCTGCCGCAGCCGCGAGACCGGCTCGACCCGTCGTTCCGCGATCTGGTCGAGCGGATCTACGCGCAGATGACCCAGCGCGCCGCGCCCGCGGAGGAGGAGCCGCACGCGCCGGTGCCGGCGCTCGGCCGTCCGCTCGCGCCGGTCTCGGTCACCGCGCTCGCCGGGCTGATCGAGGAGGTGGAGGCGGCGCCGTTCGACGGGCGGGCGCCGCTCGCGGACCTCGGCGACACGCTCCAGCTCGAGGTCGACGAGCTGTTCCCGATCGTCGAGACGCTCCAGCAGCTCGGCTTCGTCGCGCTGGCGGAGGGCGAGGTAGCGCTCACCGCGGCGGGCGCGGGGTTCGCGCAGGAGGACGTCGACCAGCGCAAGGCGATGTTCCGTGCGGCGCTGCTCGGTCACGTGCCGCTCGCGGGCGCGATCCGCGCCGCGCTCGACTCGCGCGCCGGCCACCAGGCGCCGGCGCGGCTGTTCCGCGAGGAGCTGGGGGAGGCGCTCTCGCCCGATTTCGCCGAGGACACGCTGCGCGCGGTGACCGAATGGGGGCGCTACGCCGAGCTGTTCGCCTATGACGAGGCGGGCGACCTGTTCACGCTCGACGATCCGGGCTGAGCCGCGGCGCATAGCCGGACTTGGCGGGCGGCAAGATAAGCCACGCCCTCGCGCGACAGGGCCGCGCGCCGCCTTCCTATGAGACGCTGACGTGCCGCGCCGCGCGTCAAAGGGATAGCAGCGTCGCGGCCTCGTCGAGGGTCCGATCATGCCGTCCGTCTCTTCCCGCCTGTCCGTCGCCGCCGCGCTCGCGGCCGCCGTCTCCAGCCCGGCATCCGCGCAGCAGACCGCCGACGCTTCCGTCGCGGCAGCGGACGTCGTGGTCACCGGCACGCGCGACCCGAACGTGACCGCGCGGCAGAGCGCGAGCCCGATCACGATCGTGTCGGACGCGGCGCTGCGCTCGACCGGGCTGCCCGACCTGCGCGACTCACTGGTGCAGCTGGTGCCGTCGCTGTCGCGCCCGCTGCACGGGCTCGATCAGGCCTCGCTGGTCGACTCGATCAGCCTGCGCGGGCTCACCGCGGACCAGACCTTGGTGCTGGTCAACGGCAAGCGCCGCCACCCGACCGCGGCGGTGGTGCTCGATCCCGGCCCGCAGCAGGGCACCGCGCCCGTCGACCTCGACCTGCTCCCCGCCGCGGCGATCGCGCGCGTGGAAGTGCTCGAGGACGGTGCCGCCGCGCAATATGGCTCGGACGCGATCGCGGGGGTAATCAACCTGATCCTCCGCGACGACACCGCCACCGAGGCGCGCGCGCTGGCGGGGCGAACCTATGCCGGCGACGGGGCTTCGGGCACGCTGTCGGCCGGTGCGGGCGTGGCGCTCGGCGCGGGCGGGCGCGCGCGCTGGACCGCCGAGCTGGTCCATCGCGACCGCACCGATCGCCAAGGTCGCGACACGCGTACCGGGCTGTACGACAATCCCGCGATCGGCGCGCCGCGCACCGAGCGGGCCGCGCTCGCGCTCGACGCCGACTTCCGGCTCGGCGCGGCGACGCTGTACGGCGACGCCAGTTGGGCGCGCCGCGACGCGGGACGGCTCGCCTTCCGCCGGCTGGGCGACGTGCTCCCCGCGCTCTACCCGCACGGCTTCCAGCCCGAGGAGACGATCGCCGAGCAGGACGCCGCCGCCACGATCGGCGCACGCGGCGGCGCGCGCGACGGCTGGCACTGGGATCTCAGCACGACCTACGGCAGCGACCGGATCGGCCTGGGGCTGCGCGACACCGGCAACCTCGGGCTCTACGCCGCGACCGGGGCGACGCCGACCGCGGTGGCGATCGGGCGCTATCGGCTGGGGCAATGGACCAGCACGCTCGACCTGCGTCGGCCGATCGCGCTGGCCTGGCTCGCCGCGCCGCTCCATCTCGCGCTGGGCGGGGAATATCGCCGCGAGAGCTATGCGATCGATCCGGGCGAGCCTGCGGCCTACGTGCTCGGCGGGACGCAGGGCTATCAGGGGCTCTCGCCCGACAATCGCACGCGCGCCGATCGCTCTGTCGCCGCGGGCTATGCTGATCTGGCGCTGCCGCTCGCGCGCGCGTGGCGGCTCGACGCGGCGGGGCGCTACGAACATTACAGCGACGCGGGCGAGACGCTGACGGGCAAGCTGGCGACGCGGCTCGAGCTCACGGACGCGATCGCGCTGCGTGCCAGCGCAGGGACCGGCTTCCGCGCGCCGACGCTGGCGCAGTCGCACTTCAGCAGCATCGTCGTCTCGCCCAGCTATGCCAACGCGCAGGTGGCGGTCACTTCGGCGGCGGCGCGCGCGCTCGGCGCCGCGCCGCTGCGCCCGGAGCGCTCGACTCACGTCGGGGCCGGCGCAGTGGCGCACCTGCTCGACTCGCTCGACCTGACGCTCGACGGTTATCAGATCATCGTGCGCGATCGCATCGTCACCGGTGGCGCCTATACCGGCCGGACCGCGCTCGACGCGCTCGCCTTGCAGGGGGTGACGCTGCCCGCCGGTCTGGCGCCGGAGAGCACCGCGGTGCAATATTACGCCAACGGCGTGCGCACGCGGACGCGCGGCCTCGATCTGACGTTGCGCTACCGCGCGGCGCTGGCGGACGGCGCGACGCTCGACGCCGACCTGGCCGCGACCGCGGGGCGCACCGCGGTGACGCGTGTCGGGCGCGACGAGCTCGGCCGCGCGCTGCTCGACGCGCAGGGTATCGGCTATCTCACCACGGCCTATCCCGCGTCGCGCGTCATCGCCGGCGGCGCGGTGGCGACGTCGCGCTGGGACGTCACGCTGCACGAGCTCCGCTACGGCGCGGCGCGCTCGCAGCTGACCTTCTACGCCGGCCCGGACGCCTTCTCGACCGAGCGCTTCCGCGATTTCACCAGCGCGGCGCGCTGGGTGACGAACGTCGAGCTCGGCCTGCGCCTCGCCGGTTCGCTCCACGCCGCCATCGGGGCGAGCAACCTGTTCGACGCCTACCCGTCGTCGTTGCTCGCGGCGAACTCGTACATCGGCGCGATGCGCTACGACTTGGCGAGCCAGCAGCTCGGGCAGGACGGCGGCTTCTACTACCTGCGCCTGCGGCTGGGCGCGTGAGCGACGTGCCTCACTTCAGCAGCGCGTCGACCGCCTTGGCATAGATCAGCGCGAGCTTGCCCTGGCCGCCCGCGCCGTTGGGGCCGCCGTCGGTGGGGTGGAGCCCGTCCTTGTAGAGCGTCTTGTCGAGCGGCGCGGTGTCGGGGCCCATCACGGGATCGGCGGCGAAGTCGATCACGGCGTCGATCTCATGCCCGACCGCGGCGCGGAGCTCGGCGTTGACGATCTGGCGCCGCTCGTTGTGGACGCTGGTATATCGGGGCTGGTCGGGCATGTTGATCGGCAGCAGCGTCCCCACCGCCACCGTCACGCCCGCGGCCTTGAAGCGCGCGGTGTAGCGGAACAACTGCTCCAGCCAGGCGCGCGCACCGCCGGCGGCCTGAAGGTCGTTGGCGCCGATCAGCACGGTGAGCAGGCGCGGGTGGAGCGCCAGGTCGGCGTCGGCGCGAGCCTCCAGGTCGTTGACGCCCGAGCCGCCGACCGCCTTGCCGTAGAAGGTCACCTTGGGATGCGACGCGGCGTAGAGGCCGGTGTGACTGCCACCCCAGAAGACGGAGATCGAGTCGCCCTCGGACAGCACGCCGCTGCCGCTCGCCGCCGGCGTGGCAGCGGGGCTCGGCGTGGCGGCGGCCGGGGACTCGGCGACCGCCGCCGAGACCGGCATCGCGCTGGGCGACGCGCTCGAGGCGGGGGAGGGGGCGGGCGCGGGGACGGCGACCGGTGTGGCCGCCGCGACCACCGCGACCGGTGCCGCGAGCGAGGCGGCCGCGGCGCTGCCACCGCCGCCGCCACACGCCGAGAGCGACGCGAAGGCGATCAGCGACGCGACGCGGGTGAGGGTTTGGGGGCGCCGCAGCGGTCGGGTGGCAGCGGCCGGCGACATCGACGCGATCGTCATGGGGAAGCTCTCTCCTGCGCCGCGCCGCGGCCATCGGACGCGTGGTTACCGGCTCATGGTTGACAAGAGGTAAATAGTTCCGGTCGCTCCCGACCCGATACCGCCACGATGAGGCGCGACATCACTGTCCAGAAGTGGAGCAGATTGTACATTAAAGCAAATGTAAGCCGCGTCGTGCCAGGGTCGGCGGGGTGATAGGGATCGGTCGGGCCGGTGGACGGGATCGCTCGTGATTCCCTCATCCATGTTGGCGACTGCGGCGAGTGGGGGCGGAAACTTGGCGAGAGGTGACGGGGCGCCCGGCGCACCGATGGGACATATTGCACCGCTCGACGGCATTCGCGCCTGCGCGGTGGCGATCGTGATGCTGTCGCACGCCGGGCTCGAGCGGATCGTCCCGGGCGGGCTGGGGGTCTCCGCCTTCTTCTTCCTGTCCGGTTACCTCATCACCACGCTGATGCGGGTCGAGCAGACGCGCACCCAGGCGGTGAGCCTGCGCGGGTTCTACGCGCGGCGGGTCCTGCGGATCGTGCCGCCGATGTGGATCACGCTCGGCCTCGGGCTGCTGCTGGTGCTCGCCGGCGTGCTGCCGGCGAGCGGAGGCAACGGGCTCGATGGGCGCGGTCTGGCGGCGCAGTTCCTCTTCCTCAACAATTATACCGACAGCTTCGGGCTGAGCGGCGCGGTGCCGGGCATGCCGGTCTGGTCGCTGGCGGTGGAGGAACATTATTACCTCGCCTTCCCGCTGCTGTACGTCGCGGTGCTGCGGCGCCTGCCGAACGCGCGCGCGGCGCAGCTGTGCCTTGCGCTGTGCGTGCTGGTGCTGCTGGTGCGGGGCGCGCATGCGCTCGCCGGCGACCCGCTCGACCAGCTCTATTACTGGTCGCACACGCGCGTCGACAGCATCCTCGCCGGCTCGTGCCTCGCGCTCCACCGCAACCCGGTGCTCGACGGCACCGCGGCGTGGCGGCCGCGGCGGCGCGAGATCGTGCTGGCGGCGGCGCTGCTGCTCGCCACGCTGGCGATCCGCAACGAGCTGTTTCGCCAGACGGTACGCTACTCGCTCCAGTCGCTCTCCTTCTTCGTCCTGTTCGCGGCGGTGCTGCAGTCGCGCGGCCGGGTGGCGCGCTGGCTCTCCTCGGCGCCGATGAAGCTGGTCGGCGACTATTCGTACAGCCTGTACCTCTCGCATCTGCTGCTGCTGACGCTGGTGATGGCGCTGACCGGCACCGCGAGCCGCGGGGCGGCGGCGCTGATCGCCTACCCGCTCGCCTTCGTCTACGCCGCGGCGATGTACCGCTGGGTAGACCAGCCGTTGGCGCGGGTGCGGCGCTCGCTCCACCGCGGCGGCTACCGGCTGCGGCCGATGGCCGCGCGCACCGTGGTGGTGTGAGGGACGATCCTCCCCGCTGGCGGGGAGGAATCGATCGCTACACCGATCACTTCGCCTTCTTCGCCGCGCCCGCGGGCACCACCAGCTTGACCACGTCGTCGGGCGCGTCGTGGAGCTTGAGGTACAGCGCGCCCGCGACCGGGTGCGGCACCGCCAGTTCGCCGCCGACGAAGCCGAGCGGCACGGTCTGGGGCTTCTGGAAGCCGGCCTCGTCCGCCACCTGCGCGATCAGGAACAGCTCCTGGCCATGCAGCGTGCAGGCGGCACCGTCGCAGCGCAGATCGGTCACTTCGGGCAGCCGCACCACGCGCGCCAGCGGCTGCCAGTCGCCGACCAGCTCGCCCTGCACCAGCCGCATCTTGAGCGGCCCCGTCGCCGCCGCGCCGAGCGCCTCGCGCGGGGTGAGGCTGGCGACCGCGACGTCGCTGCCGATCAGCTGGAGCTTGCCCGACGCCACGCTGAGCTTGGCGCTGGCGCCGTCGTCGGCGGTGGCCACCTCGATCAGGTCGCCCGCGCTCAGCCGCGTGTTGACCGCGCGCGCCGAGAAGGTGAGCGTCGCCTCGGGCGCCAGCGCGAAGTCGGGCAGCTCGAGCGCGAGCCGGTCGGGCGCGGCCGGCGCGGCGACGCTGCGGCTGACCAGCTCGAGCCGCGGCCGCGGCGGCGTGATCGTGGCGCGCACCGCGGTGGTACGCCCGTCCTTGAGCGTCACCTTGGCGTCGCTCGTCCCGGTCGGCACCGTCTCGGTATTGGCGTCGGTGGTGAGCGCGAGCCGGTCGCCGCCGCCCATGTCGCGGGACAGCGCGCCGGCGGTAAAGGTCAGCCCCGCCACCTCGAGCGACGCGACCTGGTCGAGCCGCGCGCCGACCAGCCGCCCCTCCTTGTCGCCGGTGTAGAGCGTGAAGCCCTCCAGCCGGCTCGCCTCGCTCTGCCCCTTGAGCGTCAGTTGCGCCGGCGCGCTCTCGCCATAATGCGACACCAGGACGGTGAGATCGCCCGGGCGCGCGCGCTGGAGCGGCAGCGTCGCGCTGATCTCGTCGGGCGCGCCGGCCTTCCACTCGACCGGCTTGATCGTGCCCGAGCGGTCGCGCAGCGCGACCTGCTCGACGCAGGCGGCGGCGCCGCCGCGCAGCGTCAGCGGCGCGTCGCGGCCGACCACCACGGTGTCGTCGGGGCGCGGCTGCCACGCCGCCGGCGCGCCGTTCTGGAGCGGGAAGCGCGGGCCGGTAAAGCTGTCGAAGCCCCAGCTGCCGGTGAGCGTCGCCTCGCCGATCGTGCTCGCGCCCAGCTTCTGCGCGTCGGGGCCGACGACGAGCCCGCCGCGCTCGGCGTCGGCGGTGACCGGCAGCTCCACCGTCCTGCCGTCCGCCAGCGCGAGCCGCAGCGTCAGCGCGCGCGCGTAATCGGTCGCGAACACCAGAGGCGCGTCCTCGAGCGGCAGCACCAGGCCGGGTTTGGCGAGGCACACCGCGTCCTTGAGCGCGGCGCGCAGCGGCGGCGGGGCGGCGGCGCCGATCGGGGGCAGCGGCGCGACCAGCACCGACTTGGGGTTCTGGAACGACGGTGGGGTGTTGAGCTGGAGCCGCAGCCGCGTGTTCTGCCCGACCGCCAGCGCGGGGGCATATTGATAGTCGGCGCTCCGGAACACGCCGAACAGTCGCGCGAAGTCGCGTGCCAGCGAGATATAGGGGCTGAACTCGCCCGCGCCGCCCTCCTTGGTGGCGGCGAGGCTGTAGGCGAACTGCGTGGTGGTGCCGCCGATCACGTCGATCATCGAGGCCGCGCCGCCGCCGGTCTGGAGCACCATGCCGTCGCGGTTCTGCGTCAGGCACGAGGCCTGGAGCGCGCGGCTGCGCGCGAGGCAGTCGGCGTTGAGCTTGATCCCGAGCGAGCCCGCGAGCGCGGTGGAGACGGGGACGAGCCGCTCGGGCGCGCTCTCCTCGACGCGCGCGACGCCGTTGACGAAGGTCTCCAGCCGGGCGCGGTCGAGCGAGGCCTGGTAGAGGTCCTGCGCGGCGCGGACGAACACGCCGGGGCGGCCGCGCACCGCCTTGACCAAGGCGTTGTAGCCCCCGCCGGTCTCGGGCGCCATCAACGCGATCGCCTGCTGCGCGCCCTCGGGCACCTTGACGCTGAGCGTCGCCTTCTTGGGGTTCCACGTCTCGGCCTCGTAGAACCAGTTCTTGGGCGGCGGGTTGGTCGCGCCGCGCAGGAAGACGAGGACGAGCAGGTAGCGCGCGGCCTGGTCGGCGGGGAGGTCCGCCTTGAGCTCGAGTTGGTCGCCGACGCGCAAGGAGGGCACCTGGCCGATCGGCAGCGTCACCTTCTCGCGCGTCACCGCCATGGTCAGCGCCGGGCCGGCGAGGTCGAAGCTGTTGCCCTGCGCGCTCGCGGGGAGGGGCGACAGCACGAGCGAGGAGAGCGCCAGCAGCGCCAGCAAGCGTTGAAGAAGAAGCCGCATCACCCCTCGCTATAGCCCGACCGCGCGCGCCCGCGCCACCGCCGCCGTGGGTGGCGCGCGATCTGGGCGAGGATGCGGCGGCGCGGTGGGGATGGTGGGGCGGGGGCGCTCGGGCGGGCGCGAATGTTGAGCGATGTTGGAGCGAATGTTGCGAATGTTGAGTCGCTGGCGCGGTCGCGCGCGGGGGTGCCGCTTGGGTGGATCGGGGGCGCGGTAATGGCGGACACGGCACGTTTGTCGCAGGCTCGTCGCGTGTAGGACAGTTGGGATGTAGGGGGGGCGCCAAGCGGTTCGGCGTGGCCACACCGGCGCCCGCTTCGTGGTTGCCGCTAAGCCGAACGTCTAGTCGGGCTGGAAGACAATGTAATAAATCGTGTGATCGTCCTGCTGAACCATCGCCGTTACGACGCCGCCATAGTAATGCGGACCCGGTAGTGTGGCGATATCAACGATCGGAAGTACGGACGAAAAAACCGTCGTGACCGACTTCGGCGTTGCCAACACGATGGATCTGCTATTCGACGTCGCTGCGATGACGGATAGGCCAGCTGGCATATGGAAGTTGTTGCAAAACCTGTAAGTTTCTACGCCTACGCCCGCAAAGCAGGAGGGCTTTGGGCCTGAGAAGGTGGAAATTCCCTTATTGCGAAAACTGTTTTCACCTAGTTCGAATAATGTACCATCGTTAAGCGTAAAACCATAGGTGCTGACCGATAGGCGGTCAAGGTTGCAATTCAGATGTATCCTAAGTATCTTTGGCTGGCCATATATTTTTCTAAAATGGAATAAGTCTCTAATTTCTTTGTCTTTATCTCGTGACAAGATGTCCACGGTCGGCTGCGGGGTGGAGCACGTGCTGCGCGTGCTTTCATGAGAATAAATTGATACACCAGGCAGAATAACGCTAGTAAATAGCGCTAGCGCTATGGTAGAGCTAAACATTGATTATGCCCCTGTTTGCAAGTTCGGTGATTTACTTTCTGATGTTCTTTGAAGAAAAGTATATTGCATTTTTGTAGTCAAAACTTGATTTAAGACGATGGATCGGCAAAATGTGTTGAGCTTTCGTCGTACCCGTAATTTACAGTAGTCAAAGGGTCCAAGTCGATTTCTATTTCAATCGCTTTTTCAATTGAATTTGCGATTTTTTCATTGTTAGGGTAGGATCCGTACTGATCTTTAGTCCCGCTCTGCGACTGCCAGATATTCTCTGCTGTACCAGCTTCGGTATTATGGCTAAGGTCATGAAGAATAACGTACGCCATCGCCTTTTCGGTGTAAGACTGTTCTGTCCCGGCCGGCGCATACGATTGAAGTAGGTCGACGGCGAAGTGCGTCACGCCGTTCTCGTCCTTGCTGGCACCGCGACTCGTGCCATTCGGGTAAGGCGTTCCAGCGGGGTCAATCTGAAATCTGGCGTTTGACCAAAGCTTCTTCACCTCAGCGCCGGTGACGTTCTTCGTTGACCCGTCCGAAAGGTGCACCGAGAGGACCTTGTTGTCAGCCAGCTTTGACATACGACTATCGATGTTGTCTATCTGACCCTTGAAAGCGTCAATGATCCGCTTCTCGTCATCCGATGGGTGGTCGATCGCGACGGTCACGATGCGATCGGCTAAGCTCTGCGGAGGAGGGGAGGGTGTTGTCTCGGGCTCGCTGGTTGGTGCCGGCCGTTGCCCCTGTACGACGATATCGGGTGGTACTGAGGAACTCGTATCTGCGATAGGCGGAGGGTTCGCCGTATCCGGCGCCGGGCGTTGCCCTTCCACGACGACATCCGGTGGGGTCGACCCACCGCCACCGCCACCGCCACCGCCACCATTCAACGGACCAGGTTCGACCTCCTCCTTGGCGGTTCTCCACAGTGTGTTAGATCGGAGATGGTCCGGGTAAAGACTCGGCCCCTTCGTTCCCCCAAGGCCCAGAATGTTGGCATCG
Source organism: Sphingomonas citri (assembly GCF_019429485.1). Lineage (GTDB taxonomy): Bacteria > Pseudomonadota > Alphaproteobacteria > Sphingomonadales > Sphingomonadaceae > Sphingomonas > Sphingomonas citri. The sequence continues at coordinate 275,981 of NZ_JAHXZN010000003.1, forward strand.
GAAGTAGAGGTGTTCGAGGCTTTTGTCTGCGGCTCATGGTCGGTGGCGGCCGGTGCCGGCGGTGGATCACGCAGCAACGCGGGACTATATAATCTGAAGCGCGATATCGTGTTCATGCTCATCTCCTTTTCGAGGAAGGCAAAAGGATCACGTGATCGAGCTTTTATCGTAGAGGGCTCCTGAGTGGGGCGGGCGCGACTTATCGCATCGTCGAGGCAGATCATCGACGCGAGCGCGTCCGTTGTTCGTTATGCGATACCACCCCGCACTCGCGGCCTAGCGGCGCTTTCTTCCCATTTACGAGGTCAACGCCGCACCCATCATTAACCACCCCTCAACCAAATTCCGTCATCCCCTCGCCATCACGGGTCACAGGACCGGGCGAGGGTGATGGCGATGATCGGCGCGACTTCTGCGGCACAGGCGGGCGAGACGGTGGACGTCGCCATCATCGGCGCTGGCCCGGCGGGGCTCACCGCCGCCTATCTGCTCACCAAAGCCGGCTATAGCGTCGCGGTGCTCGAGAAGGATCAGCGCTACGTCGGCGGGATCAGCCGCACCGTCGAGCACCAGGGCTTCCGCTTCGACATCGGCGGCCACCGCTTCTTCTCCAAGTCGAAGGACGTGGTCGATCTCTGGAACGAGATCCTGCCGCACGACTTCATCGAGCGCCCGCGGATGAGCCGCATCTATTACGAGGGTAAGTTCTACAGCTATCCTTTGCGCGCGTTCGAGGCGCTCGGGCATCTCGGCATCGTGCGCTCGACGCTCTGCATGGCCAGCTTCGCCAAGGCGCGATTGCTGCCGCGCCGGCGCGTGCGCAGCTTCGAGGACTGGACCGTCAACGCCTTCGGCCACAAGCTCTACTCGATCTTCTTCAAGACCTATACCGAGAAGGTATGGGGCATGCCGTGCGACGAGATGAGCGCCGACTGGGCGGCGCAGCGGATCAAGGGCCTGTCGCTCGGCAAGGCGGTGATCGACGGGGTCAAGCGCTCGCTCGGGCTCAACAAGCGCCCCAACGACGGGATGCAGGCCAAGACGTTGCTCGAGAACTTCCGCTACCCGCGGCTCGGGCCGGGGATGATGTGGGAGGCGGCGCGCGACCGCGTCGTCGAGCGCGGCGGGCAGGTGCTGATGGGCCATTCGCTGCGCCAGCTCCACCACCATGCCGCGAGCGGGCGCTGGACCGTGTCCGCCGACACCGCCGCCGGCATCACCACGCTCGACGCCGCGCACGTGATCTCCTCGGCGCCGATGCGCGAGCTCGCCAGCCGGCTCCACCCGCTGCCCGCGGCGCTGCCCGAGGCGGCCAACCTCAAATATCGCGACTTCCTCACCGTCGCGCTGATGATCCGCTCGCCCGAGCTGTTCCCGGACAATTGGATCTACATCCACGATCCCAAGGTGAAGGTCGGCCGCATCCAGAACTTCCGCTCCTGGTCGCCCGAGATGGTGCCCGATCCCGCGATCGCCTGCGTCGGCCTGGAATATTTCTGCTTCGAGGGCGACGGGCTGTGGACCTCGAGCGACGAGCAGCTGGTCGCGCTGGCGACGCGCGAGATGGCGGCGCTGGGGCTGTGCGACCCGTCGCACGTCGTCGGCGGCACCGTGGTGCGCCAGGAGAAGGCCTATCCCGTCTACGACGAGGATTATGCGCAGAACGTCGACATGCTGCGGCGCGAGCTGGAGGGGCGCTACCCGACGCTCCACTGCGTCGGCCGCAACGGCATGCACCGCTACAACAACCAGGACCACGCGATGATGACCGCGATGCTGACGGTCCGCAACATCCAGGCCGGCGCGCGCGTGTACGACACCTGGGCGGTCAACGAGGACGCCGAATATCACGAGAGCGGGCGAGAGGGCGAGGCCGCGGCGCTGTCCAGCCTGCGCCAAGTGCCCGGGCGGATCGGCGCGGACGTGCGTCGCGCGGCGTGACGCGATGACGTTGCGGCGGCATCCCGCCGCCCCGGTGCTCGCCGGCTGGCTGCTGATGTCGCTGCTGCTGGTGGCGGCGAGCTGGGACGCGATCCGGGTGCGGCTGTTCCTCGACGCCGACGACGCGATGCGGCTGCTCGAGGTGCGCGACTGGCTGGGCGGCCAGGGCTGGTTCGACGTCGCGCAGCACCGGCTCAACCGCGGCGACTTCCCGATGCACTGGTCGCGCCTGATCGATTTGCCGCTGGCGGGCACGATGCTGGCGCTGCGCCCTTTGCTGGGTGCGGGCGGGGCCGAGCGCGTGGCGCTGGTGCTGGTGCCGCTGCTGACGCTGCTGGCGGTGACCGCGCTCGCCGCGCTGCTGACGCGGCGCGTGGCCGGGCGCACGCGCGTGCCGTACGCGGCTTTGCTGGTGGCGCTCGCCTCACCGCTGTTGTTCCAGCTCCGCCCCCTGCGGATCGACCACCACGGCTGGCAGGTCGTCGCCGCGCTCACCGCCGCCGTCGCGTTGCTGGCGCCGCCGACACGGCGCAGCGGCGCGCTCGCGGGCGCGGCGCTGGCGGTGCTGCTGACGATCTCGCTCGAGGGGCTGCCGATCGCCGCCGCCACCGCGGCGATCGTGGCGCTCGGCTGGGCGTGGCGGCCGGCGCGCGGCGCGATGGTGGTGACGCTCGGCTGGACGCTGGCGGGCACGGCCAGCGCGCTCCACCTCGCCACGCGCGGGCCGCTGTGGGCGCAGCCGGCGTGCGACGCGATGGCGCCGGCGTGGCTGTCGGTGCTGTGGGTCGCCGCGGCGGGGCTGACCGTGGCGGTAGGGACGGGGCGCTTGGTGGGAGGGCGGGCGCTCGCCTCACTACTTCCGTTATCGCGGACTTGTTCCGGGATCCAAGGCGCCGCTCTCCCTTCGCCGTCGAGGGGCTCGGGGGCATCGACCCCGGAACAGGCCCGGGGTGACGGAGAAGATAGCGCGACGGCTCCTCCCGCCCGTGCTCCTGCGCATGCCGGAGCCCCGAGCCGCTCCGCGCGCCGCTCGCCGCTTCGGGGTTTTGCCTCTGCAGGAGCACCCGTCCAGCTCGCGCTCCGCCTCGTCCTGCTCGCGCTCGCCGGCGTTGCCGCGGCGGCGACGCTGCTCCTGCTCGCCCCGGGCTGCCTCGCCGGACCGTTCGCGACGCTGCCGCCGCTGGTCTATCGCCTCTGGTATCTCAGCGTGCTCGAGGGCCGGCCGCTGTGGGACCAGTCGCCCGCGCTCGCCGCCGCCGCCATCGGCCTGCCGCTCGCCGGGCTCGCCGGCACCGCGCTGGCGCTGCGCCGCCTGCCGCCGCGCGGGCTGACCGAGGCCGCGCGCGAGCGCTGGTGGCTCTACCTGCTGCTGCTGCTCGCCGCGACCGCGATCGCCGTCTGGGTGAGCCGCGCCGCCGCCACCGCCAACGCGCTCGCGGTGCCCGGCGCCGCGGTGCTGCTCGCGACCTTGCTGGCGCGCGCGCGTCGGCTCACCGCGCCGTTGCCGCGCACGCTCGCCACGCTCGGCGCGCTGCTGCTCGCCTCTCCCGGCCAGGTCGCCGCCGCCGCGCTGCTGCTCGTGCCCGGCCCGGTCGAGCGCGCGCGCGACGACTCGCCCCGGCCGAGCTGTGCCGCCGCGACCGACGTGCGCGCGCTCGCCGCTTTGCCGCCGGGAACCGTCTTCGCCCCGCTCGATATCACCCCCGAGCTGCTGGTGAGCACGCGCCACCGCGCGATCGCGGGCGGCTATCACCGCGGCGCGCGCGCGATGGAGCGGGTGCTGCTCGGCTACACGCTGCCGCCCGCGCGCGCCCGCGCGATCGTGGCGGCGAGCGGCGCCGACTATCTGATCGCCTGCCCCGGCCTGCCCGAGCTGGCGCAATATCGCGCCGCCGCGCGCGATGGCCTGTGGGCGCGGCTGGAGCGCGGCGAAAGGGTCGCCTGGCTAACACCGCTCAAGGTGCGCGGCCCGGTGCTCGCGTGGCGAGTCGCGCGCGCCCCCTTGCCCGCGGGGGCCGCGCGCCCTTAAGGCGCTCGCGATGCAGGCAGACCGGCTCCATTGGTGGCAGACGCGGTGGTTCGTGCTCGCCGCCATGCTGGCGGCGTGCGTGCCGCTGCTGTGGCCCGACATCCCACCGATCGTCGACCTGCCCGGCCACATGGGGCGCTACCGCGTCCAGCTCGACCGCGGCGCGCACCCGTGGCTGACCGACTGGTACCAGTTCCGCTGGTCGCTGATCGGCAATCTCGGGGTCGACCTGCTGATCGAGCCGCTCGCGCCGCTGATCGGGCTGGAGCCGGCGGTTAAGCTGATCATTCTGACCATCCCCGCGCTCACCGTCGGCGGCCTGCTGTGGATCGCGCGCGAGGTGCACGGGCGCATCCCGCCGACCGCCCTGTTCGCGCTGCCGCTCGCCTACGGCTATCCGTTCCACTTCGGCTTCGTGAACTTCGCGCTGTCGATGGCCTGGGCTTTGTGCCTGTTTGGCCTGTGGCTGCGGCTGGCGCGGCTGGGGCGGTTCACGCTGCGGGCGGCCTTGTTCGTGCCGCTGTCGTGCCTGCTGTGGGTGTGCCACACCTTCGGCTGGGGCGTGCTGGGCGTGCTGGCCTTCTCGAGCGAGCTGATCCGCCAGCACGACCTGCGCAAGGATCGGGCCGGGGGGCACTGGCTGGAGAGCTGGGTGCGCGCCGGGCTGGGCTGCGTGCCGCTGGCGCTGCCAATGGTGCTGATGGTGGCGTGGCGCTCGGGCGCGGACGTCACCGGGCAGACCGCCGACTTCTTCTACTGGCGCACCAAGATTGCCTGGATCGTGATGGCGCTGCGCGATCGCTGGCTGTGGTTCGACGTCGCCAGCATGGCGGTGATCTACCTCGTGCTGTTCAAGGCGGTGCGCGACCCGCGGATCGGCTATTCGCGCCACCTCGGCCTGTCCGCGCTGCTGATGCTGCTGGTGTACATCCTGCTGCCGCGGATCGTGTTCGGCTCGGCCTATGCCGACATGCGGATGGCGCCCTTCATGGTGGCGGTGGCGGTGATCGCGATCCGGCCCAAGCCCGGCGCGGACCTGCGCCACGCCGCGCTGCTCGCCGCGGCGGGGCTGAGCTTCTACGCGGTGCGCCTCACGGCCACGACGATCAGCTTCGCGCGCTTCGACGCCGACTACGACGCCGAGCTCGCCGCGCTGCCGCACGTGCCGGTGGGCGCGCGGCTGATCAGCTTCGTCGGGCACAATTGCGTCAACGCCTGGCGCATGTCGCGGCTGGAGCATCTGCCGGCGATCGCGCTGGAACGGCGGCTGGCCTATACCGATGACCAATGGTCGATGGCGGGGGCGCAGCTGCTGACGGTGCGCTACGGCGACGCGGGGCCTTACGCGCACGACCCGACCCAGATCGTCACCTCGGTGAAATGCCCGTACGAATGGTGGCGCCCGGCCAATTACGCGCTGGCGCGCTTCCCGCGCGACGCCTTCGACTATGTCTGGCTGATCCGCCCGCCGGCGTACAACCCGCGCTTCACCGCCGGGCTGGTGCCGGTGTGGCGCTCGCCATCGAGCAACTCGGTGCTGTTCCGCGTCGATCATGACGCGCCCGCGATCGACGCGACGGACGAGGAGCTGGGCGTGCCCAAGTGGCTGATCGAGCGGATGCAGCGCCGCCGCGAGCGGCTCGAGCGGCTGCGCGAGCGACAGGAGCGCGAGCAGGAGCGGCTGGAGCGGCTGCGGGTGGAACAGGAGCGGTAGCAGGCCAAGGGGCGACGACGCTCGGCAGATCCTCCCCGTTCCGGGGAGGATCGGCGCCTCACCCCCGCCGGAACGGCGTCATCTCTCCCAGGAACTCCTGCTCCTGCGCCACCGCGGCGCGCTCGCGCACGAGGAAGTCCGCCACCGCGCGGCGGAACGACGCGTCGGGGATGTAATGCGCCGACCAGGTCGGTACCGGGACATAGCCGCGCGCCAGCTTGTGCTCGCCCTGCGCGCCCGCCTCGACCGTCTTCAGCCCGCGCGCGATCGCCGCGTCGATCGCCTGGTAATAGCACAGCTCGAAATGGAGGAACGGCACCTCCTCGGTGCAGCCCCAGTAGCGGCCGTACAATGCGTCGTCTCCCATCAGGTTGAGCGCGCCCGCGATCGGCACGCCGTCGCGCTCGGCCAGGATCAGCAGCACGCGCTCGCCCAGCGCAGCGCCGAGCAGCGGGAAGAAGGCGCGGGTGAGATAGGGGCGGCCCCATTTGCGGCTACCGGTGTCCTGGTAGAAGCGCCAGAAGGCGTCCCACTCGCGCTGGCCGATCGCCGCGCCGCTGAGATGGCGGATCGTCAACCCCTCCACCGCGGCGGCGCGCTCCTTGCGGATCGCCTTGCGCTTGCGGCTGGCGAGTTCGCCGAGGAAGTCGTCGAAGCTGGCATAGCCCTGGTTCTGCCAGTGATATTGCGTGCCCTCGCGGATCAGCCAGCCGGCGCGCTCGAACTGCGCGATCTGGTCGGGCGCGACGAAGGTGGCGTGCGCGGAGGAGAGGTCGTGCCGGTCGGTCACCGCCTCCAGCGCGGCGATCAACGCGGGCGCGGCGGCGGGATCGCGCAGCAGCAGCCGTGGCCCCGGCACGGGGGTGAAGGGCACTGCGACCTGGAGCTTGGGATAATAAGCGTCGCCGGCGCGCTCCCACGCGTCGGCCCAGCCGTGGTCGAAGACATATTCGCCCTGGCTGTGGCTCTTGGCATAGGCCGGTGCGATCGCGGCGGACATGCCGTCGGCGCCGTCGACCACCACCGGGATCGGCTGCCAGCCGCTGCGCCCGCCCACGCTGCCCGACTCCTCCAGCGCGGCGAGGAAGGCGTGGCTGAGGAAGGGGTTGGCGGTGCCGGCGCAGGCGTCCCACTGGTCGGCGGGGACGGCGCCGACCCCCTCGGCGATTCGCGCGGTGAGCGAGGTCATCGCCGCCTAATTAGGGCGGCGCGCGTGGGGGTTAAAGGATGGAGCGGCGGGATGCGCGGTTTATCCCCGCGGCTTGGATGTCACCGCGCGCTTGCGACCGCTACCGCCATCCCGGACGTGCTCCGGGATCCGCCGCTCCGAACGTGAAACGGTGTCCGGGTATGCGGCACCGTGGATCCGGACCGGGTCCGGGATGACGGATCGCTGGTGGCGAGGGATGTCGCGCCCCCCGCCCCCACTCAGAGCGAGGCGGCGACCTCGACGATCGCGTCGACCTCCACCGCGGCGCCGAGCGGCAGCGCCGCCACGCCCACCGCCGAGCGCGCGTGCTTGCCGGCGTCGCCGAACAGCTTGACCATCAGCTCGCTGGCGCCGTTGGCGACCTTGGGCTGATCGGTGAAGTCGGCGGTGGAATTGACGAACACGCCGAGCTTCACCACCCGCGTGACCTGCTCGAGCGAGCCGAGGTGCGCCTTGAGCTGCGCCACCAGCATCAGCGCGCAGCGCTGCGCCGCGTCCTGCCCCTGCTCCAGGCTGACGTCGTCGCCGAGCCGGCCGGTGACGACCGCGCCGTCCTTGAAGGGCAGCTGGCCCGAGACGTGGAGGAACCCGCCCGCCGCGACGACGGGGACATAGGCGGCCACCGGGGCGGCGGCCTGGGGCAGCGTCAGGCCGAGCTCGGCGAGCGCGCGGTCGATACGATCGGTCATGCGCTTCCCCTGCGGCGCGCGCCCGCGCGGGTCAAGTCGGCGCCGGTCGGGTCCGGGTCGATGCCGCATCACGCCCAACGCCGCGCCGCATCGCGCCGTGCGAAATTTCTCGCGGCGCGCCGCGGCCGGCACGCCGCCCTTTCTATCATGGGCTCAGTTCGAGTGAGCACGTCCCGGTCCGGCAGCGCGCAGCATGATGCCGGCCAGCGAAGGGGCGGCCGGGAGGGGGTGACGGAACATGGCAGACCAATCCTCGACTGATTCCGCCGTCGCTGTCGCGCACGGTACCGCAGCGATCGCCCGCCGCGAGGTCGTCCTCGCCGGCCTGGGCCTCCTCTCCAGCGCGAGCCTCGCCGCGGTGCTCGGCGGCGGGCGCGACAGCGAGGTTGCGGCCGCTGGCACCGAGGCGGTTGCCGCGATCGAGCGGCGGCCGCCGGGCGCGGGGTCGGTATCGCCCGGCGCGGTGTCGGGTGCGGCGCCGATCCTGCCGATGCTGCCGGGGAGCACGGCGGACGCCTTCGCGCGGCTGATGGCCTATGACCCGGCGGCCGACCCGGACGCGGCCTATTTCCGCTCGGCCGTGCCGCTCGCGCCGCGGATCGCGCCGTTCGCCGCGACACAGGCGCACCCGCGGCTCGACCCGCGCGCCGGCGCCGCGACGCTGGCCACCACCAACCGCACGATCGCGCCCGACGCGCCCGACGTCTGGCGCGCGGTGCGACATGCGACCACCCCGGCGGGTGGCGTCCAGGTGGCGCGGCGGCTGGGTGTGCACGACATCGTGGTGCAATGGGGCGGCACCGGGATCGTCCCCAACCCGGCGCTGACCGACGCGGCGCATCGCAACGGCGCGCTCTGCCTCGGGACGATCTGGCAGCCCGACGCGCGATTGTTCGACGGCAGCGTGGTGCCGGTCGAGCGCGTCGCGGAGAAGCTGGTCGCGCTGGCGCGCTACTTCGGGTTCGACGGCTATTTCGTCAATCACGAGCTCGGCTCGGCGCAGGCCAAGGCGCAGGTCGCCGGGCTCATGGCGGCGATGCACGCGGTGGCGCGGCGCGCGCGCGTCGCGCCGTTCCACCTCCAGCATTACGACGGGCACGGTGACCTCAGGGACCTGTTCGCGCCCGACGCGAGCGGCGCCCCCGCCGCCGACACCGTGATGATCGACCAGGGCTGGAGCGGCTATAACGGACCGGGCGGCTGCTGCACGAGCTGGCCCGCCGACCCGGCGACGCTGGCGGCGGGGGCGAGCGCCTTCCAGCGCACCCCCGCGGACGTCTTCTTCGGGCTGCAGCTCTATCCCGGACCGGGCTTCATCGGCGCCGCGGCGCCGCGCGTGATCAGCCCGGACGGGGGCAGCGGCCGGGAGGGTGGCACCGCGGGCGGCGGGCTCCAGCTCTACTCGGTCGACGACGGCTGCCTCAACCTGTGGCGCGCACGCCAGGCGGGGCGCGGCGCCGCCTTCCTCGACGCGGCCGCCGACGTCGCGACGGTCGAGCGGCTGGTCTACAGCGGCCAGACGCAGAACCCGGCACTGTCGAACGCGCCGAGCGCCGCGCAGCAGGCGGTGTACGACAGCGGGCGGCTCAGCTGGGGCGACACCACCCTCTACCGCCTGTCCGAATGGGCGACGACCGACGGCACGCTCGCGCGCTTCAGCCCCGACCAGGCCGACCTGCCGATCACCTACGGCGTGGCCAATTTCATCGCCGAGCGCTCCGTGATCGGGGCGGCACCGTTCGCGACGCACTTCAACGAGGGCGAGGGCCAGGCCTTCTTCGTCGAGGGGCGACGCGTCAGCGATACAGCGTGGTTCAACCTCGGCATCCAGGACGTGCTGCCGACCTGGCAATGGTGGCGCGCGCCGTTCGAAGGGCTGACCGATCGCGCCGCGGAGGCGCCCGGTCTGCTGGAGGTCGGCCTCGACCAGGCGATCGCCTATGACGGCGGCTCGTCGCTGCGGGTGTACGGCCTGCTCGGCGTCGGCGCGGCGACGCGGGTCCATCTGTTCAAGACCGACATCGCGGTTGCGGGCGCGACCGCGGTCGAGCTCGTGACGCTCGCCCGCGCGGCGGATCGCGCGCGCACCCGGCTCGGCCTGATCTTCGCCGACCGGCCCGACCGGCCGGAGTGGCTGCCGCTGCCGCCCGGCTGGCCCGCCGCGGGCGAGGGCGGCTGGACGCTCAGCCGGCTCGATCTCGGCCGCTTCTCCGGCCGCCGCATGGCGAGCATCCTGCTCGGGTTCGAGCCCGGTGACGGCGGCGCCGCGCCGCTCGACCTGCGCGTCGGACGCTTCGCGATCACCGGCGAGGAACTGGTCTCGCTCGCGCCGCCGCGCGGGCTGCGGCTCGACCGCCGCGTCACCGACGCCGCGACCGGCGCGATCGGGCTCGGGCTGCGCTGGGAGGACGACGGCCGCTTCGACGTCTTCCGCGTCGACGCGCAGGGCGGCGCGCGCCGCTGGCTCGGGCGCATCGACGGCCGGTGCTTCTACGCTCCCGCCGCGCTGCCGGCGGGGACCGAGTCGGCGATCATCGAGGTGCAGGCGATCGGCGACGGCCGGCGCGGCGGCGCGGCGCGGCTCCGCGTCTGATCCGGGGGGATCGCGGCCCGACGCGCGCGCCGGGCCACCTATCAACGAGAGGGGAGAAGAGAATGACCATCCTGCGGCGGCTCGCGCTTCTGGCGAGCGTTTCCACGCTGACCCTGCTGCCGGCCGCCGCTTCGGCGCAGCAGCCCGCCGGGCCGGCGGCGGGCGGCGCACCTTCCCCGCAGGGCGACGAGGCCGCCGCGCAGGAGATCGTCGTCACCGGCATCCGCGCCAGCCTTGCCTCGGCGCTCTCCGCCAAGCGGCTCGCGCCCAACGTGATCGACAGCATCTCCGCCGAGGACGCGGGCAAGTTCCCCGAGGTGAACGTGGCCGAGTCGCTCCAGCGCGTGCCCGGCGTGCAGGTGGTGCGCGGCTTCGGCCTGGGGCAGCAGATCGCCGCGCGCGGGCTGGGGCCCGACTTCACCAACGTGCTGCTCGACGGGCGCACGCTGCCGTCCGACACCGGCGCCTGGTCGGCCGACGGCGGCGGGCGCGGGCGCAGCTTCAACTTCGACGTGCTGCCCGCCGACATGATCTCGCGCATCGACGTCAACAAGACGATGCTGCCCGGCCTGACCGAGGGCGGCATCGGCGCCACCGTCAACATCCTCACCCCGCGCCCGCTGACGATCGGCAAGAGCTATGGCGCGCTGTCGCTCGGCGGCATGGCGGTGGAGCGCGCCCACACCGTACGCCCCAATGTCAGCGGGCTGTATTCCTGGGTTAGTCCGGCCAGAACCGTGGGCGTGCTGGTGTCCGGCTCCTACGCCGACTTCCGCATGTCGGGGGATTATGCGCGCATCAACCAATGGGATGCCGCCGCCTTCCACGTCGTGCGCGGCGGCGCCGCCGCGCCGGTGGTCACCTCGGAGCAGCTCAACGGCCCGCGGCAGGCGAGCTACGGCACCTATGACGGTGGCACGAAACGCTATTTCGGTAGCGTGGCGCTCCAGGTCGCGCCGAGCGACCGGCTGACGCTGAGCGCCGACGGCTTCTACACGCGGCTCGACCAGAAAATCGGCGACTCGATCGTCAACCTCGTGTTCGGCAACACGATCATCGACCCGACGGTGGACCGCGACGGCATCGTCACCGCCGGCACCTATCCCGGCCAGGCGTTCCTGAACGCCCCCGCGGTCGCCGCCGCGCTGGCGGGAAGCCAGGTGGCGCAGCCGCAGAACCTGTCGGTGATCCGCTCGCGCGACCGGCTCGCCGAGAGCTATGACCTCGGCCTCAACGCGGCGTGGCGGCCGAGCGACGCGCTGACGATCACCGCCGACGTCTCCCACGGCCGCGCCACCGGCGACAAGCGCTTCGATCCCTATGTGCTGATCGGCAACTACGCCGCCAACAACGTCAGCTACGCGTTCAAGCAGGGCAACCCGCAGATCGCGACGAGCGACACGGTCTTCACCGATCCCGCGCGGATCCGGCTCGGCTATTCGGGCAATTGGGGGCAGACGGTCGACGATCGCCTCACGGAGGCGCAGCTGGGCGCGCGCTGGCGCCCGGGCGGGTCGGTGATCGGCGCGATCAGCGTCGGGGCGGACTATCAGGACCGTACCAAGGGGCAGGACAATGACAGCTCGCGCTCCGATCCCTACGACACGCTGACCTTCCCGGTCGACCCATCGCTGCTGCGGCCGATGACTCTGGGGGACGACTTCCTGCGCGGTGCGGTCAAGCCGCCGAGCCGCCAGTTCTTCGGCTATGATCCGCACCGGCTGATCGCGTGGCTGTCGCAGCCCGCGCAGCTCGACCGGCGCGGCCAATATAGCAGCAGCTACCTGCCGACGCGCGCCGCCGATGGGACGACCAGCTGCACCGGCAATTGCGCGCTGATCGAGTCCGACCCCAAGATGCCGGGCGGCCCGCTCGCGCTGGTGTACGATCCCGGCGGCAGCTTCGCGACGCGCGAGCGGGTCGCCGCCGGCTATGCCGACGCGACGCTGGGCGCGGGCGCGCTGTCGGGCAATGTCGGCGCGCGCCTCGTTCACGTCGACACCGAGTCGCGGGGATACGGCGCCACCGTCACCGCGATCACGCTGCCGTCGGGCGGCACCAATTACGTGTTCACCTATTCGCCCGCCGGCCCGCAGGCGCAGGGCGCGCGCTACACCGCGGTGCTGCCCTCGGCGAACCTGAGCTACGAGATCACCCCCGAGCTGCTGCTGCGCGGCGCGGTGGGGCGGGCGCTGAGCCGCGCCGACCTCAACGACCTGCGATACGGCGAGTCATGGAGCGGGCAGGCCGGGCGGCTGACGCTGGGGCTGGGCAACCCGGCGCTCAAGCCGCAGTTCGCGACCAATTACGACCTGTCGCTTGAATATTATCTCTCGAAGGTGAGCTACGTCTCGGTCGCCGGCTTCCGCAAGGATCTGTCCGATCTGTTCCAGTCGCGCACCACGCAGGTGACGCTGCCGCTCGCGCCCGAGCGAGTCTTCGTCACCCAGACGGTCAATCTCGCGCGCGGGCGGGTCGACGGCGTCGAGGTGGCGGCGCAATATACGCTGGACGATCGCTTCGGCTGGCTCTCCGGCCTGGGCGCCAGCGCCAATTACACGCATGTCGACGCGAGGACGCGCGATGCCGCGGGCGCGTGCGGCTTCACCGGCATCTCGCCCGACTCGTACAATGCCAGCGGCTTCTACGATAACGGTCGGCTCGAGCTGCGCGCCTCGTACAACTGGCGGTCGCGCTGGACGATGGCGTGCGACTGGAACGGCCCCGGAGTCGACCAGGTCCATGCGGCCTACGGCCAGGTCGATCTCGCGCTGCGCTACGATTTCAATCCGGCGCTGCAGCTGTTCGCCGACGTCACCAACCTCGCCGATGCCGACAATCTGATCTACGGTGGGGTGGAATCGCGCTTCATCGAGCGCGGCATCTCCTATCGCCGTGTCAACGCCGGGGCGCGGCTGCGGTTCTGACGGGCGGGGCGGCGGCGCGCGACCACGATGGTCAGGCCCGTGCCGCCGCCTCCGCCGCCGCCGCGGGCTCACCCGCGGCGAAGCGCGCGTCGATCCAGGCCTCCGCCGCGCGCCAGTCGTCGATCCGCGCGTGCGCCAGCGGCGCGGCGGGCACGCCCGCGGCGAGCGCGGGCTCGGCGATCATGTGGAGCCGCCACACGCCGGGCGCGTGCTTCGCCACCGATTCGTGGTGGTGCGGCAGGTCGTCGACGAAGACGGTGACCGGGTCGCCGTGTTCCGCCACCAGCCGCGCCACCGGGGCGCCCTTGCCGCCCTGGTTGCACTCGACCCGATGCGCGATCCCGAAGCGTTCGAGCTGTTCGACGCGGTGGGTGCGGCACTGGTCCTCGAGGTTGGTGAGGATGACGATGTCGGCGCGCTCGGCCAGCCGCGCCAGCGCCTCGCCGGCGTGGGGCACGAGCGTCTGGCGCGCCATCTCGGCGGGGAAGAAGCCGCCGAGATAGCCGAACATCTCTTCCTGGGTCAGCGGCGCCCCGCCGCGCCGGCGCATGTTCTTGGCCAGTTCCCAGCTGTCATAGCGGAACTCGATGTCGTGCGCTTCGTCGAGCCAGGTGGCGAAGTGGCGCACCATGTGGAGTAAGACCTCGTCGCAGTCGCTGATCAGCAGCGGTCGGGTCATCGTGGCGCTTCCTCCAATCGGGCGCGCGCCGCGACCAGCGCGGCCGGGGTGGTACCGGTCGCCGCGGCGCAGGCGAGAAGATCGGGTTCGTGCGCCTCGAGGAAGGCGAGGCACGCGGCCAGCACGGCAGGGTCGCGCAGCCGCGCGCGCAGATCGTCGGGCGCGAGCCCCGTCACGCCGATCAGTCGCTCGGCGCGCAACGGTTCGTTAAGCGTCCAGGCGAGAGCGTCGAGCGCGATCGTGGCCGCGTCGGGCTGGTTTGGATCGGTTCGGACCATTATCTATCTGGCGTCAGAGGAGAAAGCGGCGCGTGGCCAAGCGGGTGCTCGTTGTCGAGGACAATGAACTCAATCTCAAGCTGTTCTGTGACCTGTTGCGGGCGCACGACTTCGCGGTCGAGCCGGTGCGCGACGGGCGCGAGGCGGTGGAGCGCACCCGCGCCTTCATGCCCGACCTGATCGTGATGGACATCCAGATGCCGCACGTGACCGGCTATGAGCTGATCCTCGAGCTCAAGGCCGACGCGGCGCTGCGGCATATCCCGGTGATGGCGGTGACCGCTTATGCTGGGCGCGAGGACGAGGAGCGGATCCGTGCCGCGGGGGCGGACGCTTACATCTCCAAGCCGATCACCTTGGCGCGCTTCATCACCGCGGTGGGGGCGTTGGTGTGAGCAGCGCGGCGGTGGCGCCCGCGCGCGGCTGAACGACGGCCTCTGCCTCTTCCTTGTTCCCCGGCGGAAGCCGGGGCCCAGGTGGGAAGGCGGCGGTGTGTCTCACCAGCGTCCCCCAACTGGGCCCCGGCTTTCGCCGGGGAACAGGCTTGTTGGGAAAGGTCGAGTTCCACGACCGTCCGCAATCACTTTCACCCTACAGATCGAGCGCCCAGCCGTCGCGCCCGCGCGGGTCGGGCGCGCGTTCGGGGACGTAGCGGGTCGCCCCCGCCGCCAGCCGCAGGATCGTCCAGTCGCCGCGGCGGTCGACCGCCTCCAGCGCGCAGCCGCAGCGCTCGAAGGCGGCCACCACCTCGGCGCGCTGCGTCTCGAGCAGCCCGGCGAGCACGATCGCGGCGCGCGGCGCGGCGATCGCCGCCACCTCGGGCGCCATCGAGATCAGCGGGCCGGCGAGGATGTTGGCGATCACCAGGTCATAGGGCGCGCGCGCCGCGATCGCCTCGGAGAGCGCGCCGTCCGCCACCACCAGCGCGATGCCGTCGACGTCGTTGGCCACCATGTTCTCGCGCGTCACCGCGATCGCGGCGGGGTCGATGTCGGTCGCGGTCACCTGCGCCGTTGGCCAGAGATGCCGTGCGGCGAAGGCGAGCAGCCCGGTGCCGGTGCCGAGGTCGATGACGTCGCTCACCGTCCGGTCGGCCAGCGAGTCGAGCATCGCGAGGCAGCCCGAGGTGGTGGCGTGATGTCCCGTGCCGAACGCCTGGCCCGCGTCGATCAGGAAGGCGCGGCCGCCCGGCGGCGGCTCCACGGGATGCGCGCTGGTGTGGACGACGAAGCGCCCCTCGCTGATCGGCTCCAGCCCGGCCTGGCTGAGCGTCACCCAGTCCTGCGCGGTGAGCGGGGTGACCGCTGGCTCGGCCGCCGCCGCGCTCGGCACCAGCGCGCGCAGCGCGGCGAGCATCGCGGCGTCGGGCTCGTGCTCCATATAGGCGTCGAGCCGCCAGCGCTCGCGGTCGTCCTCGACCTCCTCGCTCGTCATCAGCACCGCGTCGATCGCGAGATCGTCGGCGGCGTCGATCGCCTCGGCCTCGGCGCGGGTGCAGGGCAGGGTGACGCGCCAGCTGTCGATCGCGTCAGCGGACATAGCTGGCCCCGTTCACGTCGAGCACCGCCCCGGTCATCGAGGGCGGCGCCTCGAGCGCGAGGAAGCGCGCCACCGCCGCCACTTCCTCGGGCTGGGCGACGCGGCCGAGCGGGATGTCGGCGAGCAGCTTGTCGCCGCCGCGGCTGGCGAGATAATCGTCCGCCATGCCGGTCATGGTGAAGCCGGGGCAGATCGCGAAGGCCAGGATGTCCTCGCGGGCATAGCCGCGCGCGATCGTCTTGGTCATCGCCACCATGCCCGCCTTGGCGGCGGCATAATGCCAGTGCGCCGGGCTGTCGCCGCGATAGGCGGCGCGGCTGGCGACGTTGACCAGCCGCCCGCCGCGCCCGCCGTGCTGCCAGTGACGCACCGCCAGCCGGCTGAGCTCGGCCGCGGCGGTGAGGTTGATCCGCAGCGTGCGCTCCCAGCCCGCGACCCAGTCGTCTGTGTCGAGTGGGTTGGCCTCGAACACGCCGGCGTTGTTGATCAGCACGTCGACGCGGCCGCCGAGCCGGTCGAGCGCGGCGTCCCACAGGCGCGCGGGGGCGGCGGGGTCGGCGAAGTCGGCGGCGAGGCCGCTCGCGGTGGCGTGGCGCGCGAGCGCGACGTCGGGGGTGGCGTCGAGCGCGGCGGCGATGGCGGCGCCGATGCCGCGGCTCGCGCCGGTGAGGAGGATGTTGACCATGCGCGCCGCGATAGGACGGAAGCGGGGGGCGGGGCCAGAGGGTTGCGCGGGCGGAAGTGAGCCGGTTTGCCTCGAAGCGCTCTCGCCACGAGCGGGCGGTGCTTCGAGACGCCGCTTCGACGGGCTCGGCGGCTCCTCAGCACGAACGGCGGGATATTCTTTCGTTCGCGGCTCGGCGGCTCCTCAGCGGTGGGGTTTGTTGTCCCGTTCGCGCTGAGGAGAGGCTGAGCCCGTCGAAGCCTCGTCTCGAAGCGTTATCGCCCGCCGTTACCCTTCGCTCGCGGAGAAGCTATCCGCCGAGGCGCGCAGCGTGTCGAAGCGATCGCCGATCTGCTCGAAGGCGTGGCCGAGCGAGACGATCTCGCCGGTGACGTCGTTGGTATCCTCGCGGATCGCCGCGATCGTGTGCGACATCGAGTCGGCCGCGAGCGCGGTCTCGTCCACCGCGGCGGTGATCGCGGTGACGGTCTGCGCCTGCAGCTGCATCGCCGCGGTCACCTGCACCGCCGAGCGCCGCACCTTGCCCACCGTGTCCTTGATCGAGGCGGAGGTGTCGACGGTGACTCGCGTGGCGGCCTGGATCGCGGCGATCTTGGCGGCGATGTCGTCGGTGGCGCGCGCGGTCTGGTTGGCGAGGCTCTTCACCTCCTGCGCCACCACCGCGAAGCCGCGCCCCGCGTCGCCCGCGCGCGCCGCCTCGATCGTGGCGTTGAGCGCGAGCAGGTTGGTCTGTCCCGCGATGTCGCGGATGAGCCCCAGGATCGACTCGATCGACTTGGCATGGTCGCTCAGCGCCGCGCTGGCGCTCACCGCGTCCTCGGCCTGGGCGTTGGCGTCCTCCAGCGTGGTGGTACAGGCGCGCATGTCGCTCTGCACCGAGTCGATCGCGCGGATCAGCCCGGCCGCGGTCGCGGCGGCGTCGCGCATCGCCAGCGCCGACTGTTCCGCCGCGGTGGCGACCTCGCTGGTCTTGTCGAGCATGCCGCGGGTCGAGCCCGCCGCGGCGCGCGCCTTCTCGCGCACGATCTGGCCGCGCGCGGCGATCGCGCCGATGCCGTCGCTGATGCTCGAGCGGAACGCCGCCGAGCGCTCGGCGCGCGCGGAGCGGATCGCGTCGAGCGAGAGCTCGCCCAGCCGCGACGCCATCAGGTCCGATTCCATCATCGCCAGCCGCAGCACGACGTTGCTGAGCCGCTCGAGGCGCGTCGCGTCGCCGGCGCAGCCGGCGCCGAGCAGCGCCAGCGTGTGGCCGTGCGCGCGGGTCAGCGCGGCGAGCAGCAGCGTGAGAGGGATGCCGTTGGCCTGCGAGACGTCGACCTGGCCGACCACCATCGCGTGCCAGCGGTCGCTGAACGGCTCGGTGTAGCGCAGCCGCATGTAATGGGTGGCGCGGCCGAGCTGGTCGGCGAGCCGTTCCGGAGGGATGTCCCGCGTCGCCGCGGGCAGCGTCGGCAGCGCCAGCAGATGGTCCCAGAAGGTGCGCGCGACCTCGCGCCACCCGTCGGCGGCGTCGAGCAAAGCGGCGATCTCGCGGCACGCCGGCAGGATGCCGCCGTCCCAGTCGAAGTCGCCGACGCGATCGGCCAGGCCGCGCTCGTCGTGGTGGACCATCCGCATGACGCTCACTCGGGCCGAAGGAAGGGGATCAGGCCGCGACCTTGCTCGCGAACTCGCCGGCATGACCGTCGAGCGCGCCGAGCCGGCCGGCGAGCGAGTCGAAGCCGACGCCGAGCCGGTCGATCTCGGTCGCCACCGTCTCGGTGTCCTCGCGGATCGCCGCGATCGTGTGCGACATCGAGTCGGCCGCGAGCGCGGTCTCGTCCACCGCGGCGGTGATCGCGGTGACGGTCTGCGCCTGCGACTCCATCGCGTGGCGGATCCGCGTCGCCGAATCCTGCACCTCGGCGACGGTGGTGCGGATCGAGGCCGAGGTGTCGACGGTGACTCGCGTGGCGGCCTGGATCGCGGCGATCTTGGCGGCGATGTCGTCGGTGGCGCGCGCGGTCTGGCTGGCGAGGCTCTTCACCTCCTGCGCCACCACCGCGAAGCCGCGCCCCGCGTCGCCCGCACGCGCCGCCTCGATCGTGGCGTTGAGCGCGAGCAGGTTGGTCTGCCCCGCGATGTCGCGGATGAGCCCCAGGATCGACTCGATCGACTTCGCGTGATCGCTCAGCGCGCCCGAGACGTTGACCGCGTCACCCGCCTGGCCGGCGGCGCGGGTCGCGATGTCGGCGGCGACCTCGACCTCGGCGCGCGCGTCCTCGATCGCGCGGATCAGCCCGGCCGCGGTCGAGGCGGCGTCGCGCATCGCGACCGCGGACTGTTCCGCCGCGGCGGCGACCTCGCTGGTCTTGCCGAGCATGCCGCGCGCCGCCGACGAGGCGTGCGAGGCCTGGGCGCGCAGGTCGTCGCCCTCGCGCGTGGTGTCCTCCACCGTCACCGCGATGCCGTCGCGGAACTCGGCGGCGAGCCGGTCGCGCGCCACCTGCGCGCGATGCTCACGGTACGAAGCGTACATCTCCACCGTGATCTCGCCTTCCAGCGCGGAGAGCCGCATCAGCGTGTCGACCATCTCCGGCAGCCGCGGGTCGTCGCGCGCCACCGTCGCCATCAGCACCTCCAGCGCGGCGCGGTCGCTGGCGCTGATCATCGAGAGCAACGCCATCGGGGTGACCTCGGCGGCATAGGCGCCGGCGACCGAGCGCTCGATCGACTCGATCCAGGCGCGCTCGCGCGTGCGCAGGAAGCGGTTCTCGAGGAAGATGCAGCCGAGCTCGATCATCCGTTCGCTCTCGTGCTGTGCCCAGGAACGGCGATCGGCGAAGCAGCGCTGCCACTGCTCCCAATAGGCTTGCGCGATCTCGCGGGCGCGCGGTGACAGCGCCTCCCACACGTCGCGCGATGCCTGGGCCAGCCGCCCGTCGACGTCGAACACGCGGAAGCGGGCGGTGAGGTCGAAGGCGGCGGCGACCGATCCGATCGGCGGCAGGTCGTGGGACAAGGAGCGGCTCCCGCTGGTGTCAGAGTCGCGACCGTAGCTACCGCTCCCGGGTTAACAGTGGGTTAGGCAACCACCGTTGATTCCCCCGGTGAACCCGGCACCAAGCTTGCATCGGCGCGCCGCTGGACGCATAGGCAGCGCCAAATCTGTCCGTCGTTTTCGTCACCCGAGGAACCCAGCGCTTGGCCTCCAAACCCGCCCGCCCGCGCAGCCCGCATCTGTTCAGCGGCCCGCTGCGGCTGCACTATCGCTGGACCCCGGCGATGACCGCCTCGATCTTCCACCGCGTCACCGGGGACGGGATGGCGACGGTCGGCACGCTGCTGCTGGTGTGGTGGCTCGCCGCGATCGCCGCGGGGCCGCAGGCTTACGGAGTGTTCCTCGACGTGTTCACCACGTCGAGCGGCGCGCTGAACCCGCTCGGCTGGATCGTCGGCGTCGGACTGACCTGGTCGCTGTTCCAGCACATGATGAGCGGCATCCGCCACCTCATCCTCGACACCGGCGCGGCGTTCGAGCTGAAGGTCAACCGCACGCTGGCGGTGCTCACCTTCGTGCTGTCGGTGCTGCTCACCGCGGGCTTCTGGTTTCTCCTCGTGGGGATCAAGTAAATGACGACCGAGATCGGCCGCGTCCGCGGGCTGGGCAGCGCGCACGCCGGCGCGCATCACTGGTGGCACCACAAGATCACCGCCGGCACCAATTTCCTGCTGCTGGTGTGGTTCCTGGCTTCGATCGCCATGCTGCCGTCCTATGACCACACGACGGTGCGGCTGTGGCTCTCCTCGGCCTGGGCGGCGGTGCCGATGGCGCTGCTGATCGCCTCGGTCTTCTACCACTTCCGCCTCGGGCTGCAGACGGTGATCGAGGATTACTCGCACAAAGAGAACCGCTTCGTGCTGACGATCCTGCTCAACGTGTTCACCGCCGCGACCGCCGGGGTCGCCATCTTCTCGATCCTCAAGGTCGCCTTCGGAGCCGCCGCCTGATGTCCGACGCGTATAAGATCATCGACCACACCTATGACGCGGTGGTCGTCGGCGCGGGCGGCTCGGGGCTGCGCGCGACCATGGGGATCGCCGAGAGCGGGCTGAAGACCGCCTGCATCACCAAGGTGTTCCCGACGCGGTCGCACACCGTCGCGGCGCAGGGCGGGATCGCCGCTTCGCTCGGCAACAACTCGCCCGACCATTGGTCGTGGCACATGTTCGACACCGTCAAGGGCTCCGACTGGCTCGGCGACCAGGACGCGATCGAATATATGGTGCGCGAGGCGCCCGCCGCGGTCTACGAGCTGGAGCACGCCGGCGTGCCGTTCAGCCGCAACGACAACGGCACGATCTACCAGCGCCCGTTCGGCGGTCACATGCAGAACATGGGCGAGGGTCCGCCGGTGCAGCGCACCTGCGCCGCCGCGGACCGCACCGGCCACGCCATGCTCCACGCGTTGTACCAGCAAAGCCTGAAGTATGACGCGGACTTCTACGTCGAATATTTCGCGCTCGACCTGATCATGGAGAACGGCGCCTGCCGCGGCGTGATCGCCCTGTGCATGGAGGACGGCTCGATCCACCGCTTCCGCGCGCACGCGGTGGTGCTCGCCACCGGGGGCGGTGGCCGCGTCTACCAGTCGGCCACCTCGGCGCACACCTGCACCGGCGACGGCAACGGCATGGCGCTGCGCGCCGGCCTGCCGCTGCAGGACATGGAGTTCGTCCAGTTCCACCCGACCGGCATCTACGGCGCGGGCGTGCTGATCACCGAGGGTGCGCGCGGCGAGGGCGGTTACCTCACCAACTCCGAGGGCGAGCGCTTCATGGAGCGCTACGCCCCCAGCGCCAAGGACCTCGCCAGCCGCGACGTGGTGGCACGCTCGATGGCGATGGAGATGCGCGAGGGCCGCGGCGTCGGCAAGGAGAAGGACCATATCTTCCTCCACCTCGACCATATCGACCCCAAGGTGCTGCACGAGCGGCTGCCCGGCATCACCGAGACGGGCAAGATCTTCGCCGGCGTCGACCTGACGCGCCAGCCGCTGCCGGTGACGCCGACGGTCCATTACAACATGGGCGGCGTGCCGTGTAACTATCACGGCGAGGTCGTGCGGCTGCGCGACGGCGACCCCGATTCGGTCGTCCCCGGCCTGTTCGCGGTGGGCGAGGCGGCGTGCGTCTCGGTCCATGGCGCCAATCGGCTCGGCTCCAACTCGCTGATCGACCTCGTCGTGTTCGGCCGCGCCACCGGGTTGCGGCTGAAGGAGACGCTCAAGCCCAACACGCCGCACAATCCTCTGCCCAAGGGCTCGGAGGAGATGGCGCTGAGTCGGCTCGACCATTTCCGCCACGCGTCGGGCAGCACCCCGACCGCGCAGCTGCGCGGCGAGATGCAGCGGACGATGCAGCGCCACTGCGCGGTGTTCCGCGACTCGGCGCTGCTGGCCGAGGGCGTCGAGAAGATCGAGAAGGTCTATCAGGGCGTGCAGGACGTCGGCGTGACCGACCGCTCGCTGATCTGGAACACCGATCTGGTGGAGACGCTCGAGCTCGACAACCTCATCGGCCAGGCGGTGGTGACGATGAAGAGCGCGGCCAATCGCAAGGAGAGCCGCGGCGCGCACATGCACGAGGACTTCCCCGAGCGCGACGACGCTAACTGGATGAAGCACACGATCACGACGTTCGAGGGCTGGGGCGGCAAGAGCGGCGCCACCGCGATCGATTATCGCCCGGTGCACGACTACACGCTCACCGACGACGTCGACTACATCAAGCCCAAGAAGCGCGTCTACTGATCAGCGGCCCTCGACCAGACGCTCGCCGGCGGCGAGCGCTTGGTCGATCATCGGCCAAGGCGGTGTCAGCCACGCCTCCAGGCCGCGGTTGCTCGCATTGCCGACACGCAGCCACAGCAGAACGAAGCGATCGGGCAGGCGTAGGTAGCGGAAGTCCTCGTCCTTGGTGACAAGTACCGCCTTCAGCGGTTCGGTCGCCCGCGCTATCGCCGCATCGGCCGCAGCGGCGAGGCTGAGGTCGATAACATGGTGAGCGACATGGTCACGCGCTCGGCGGAAGTCGCACAGTCGCGGTGGCAGCTGCGCGTCGACCAGAAAGATCATCCCGCCACGGTGACGACCGGGTGGTCCGCGTTCCGGGCGGCGAAGGCGAGCGCGGCGGCGACATCCTGGGCACTCATATAAGGGAAGTCGGCGACGATCTCGGCGATGCTCGCCCCGTCCGCGAGCATGTCGAGCACGTCGCTGACCCGCACGCGCGTCCCCGCGTTGACGGGTCGTCCGCCGCAGACCGCCGGATCGACGCTGACGCGCGGGTGGACGAGCGAGGTCATGGCCACGAAGATCGGCCGCCGCCCCCGCCCGGTCAAGCGATCCAGCGACTTTCCCGACCCGCGATAGGGAACCCTCATCCTCCCCGTCGCTTACCGCCGCCATGACCGACAGCAACGCGGCGCGCTACCCGCTCCTCGCCATCCCGCACATCCAGCTCCACGGCACCGTGGACGACATGATGTATGCGCGGTTCAAAGAGCAGCTCGCCGCCGTGCCCGCCGAGGGGCCGATCGTCGTCTCGCTCACCACGCTTGGCGGCGACCCCGAGATGGCGCGCGCGATGGGCGACTCGATCCGCCTGCTGCGCGAGTACACCGGCCGCGAGGCGCTGTTCCTCGGCAAGGTCGCGGTCTATTCCGCCGGCGCCACCTTCATGTCGGCCTTCCCGGTCGAGTGCCGCTTTCTCACGCGCAACTCGCGGCTGATGATCCACGAGCGCAGTATGACGAGCACGCTCCAGCTCTCCGGCCCGCTCCACACGATCCCGCCGATCCTCAAGGCCAAGCTCAACGAGATCGCGGATTCGATCCGCATCCAGGAGGAGGGTTTCGCCGATTTGGTCCGCGGCAGCCAGGTGACGCTGGACGAGCTCAAGAAGCGTGCACCCGACAATTGGTATATCGAGGCGAACGAGGCACGCGACCTCGGACTGGTCCTCGACGTCATATGAGATCCTCGCGGCGTCGTCAGCCCCCGCGCTGACCCACCGCGGCGCGCCTCACGCGAACGCGGGCGCCTGGCGGAGCTGGTGATAGGCGCTGATCACCTTGGCCAGCATCGCCTCCTGGCTGCGGTCGCCGCCGTTGCGATCGGGATGGTAGCGCCGCACCAGCTCGGAGTAGCGGCGGCGCAGCGCGGCGCGGTCGGCGTCCGCCGCCAGACCCAGCGTCTCCAGGTTGCGCCGGTCCTCGCCCGACAGCGGCTTGCCATCCGTTCGCTCGGGCGCGGCGGTGCGGCGGAAACGCGCGCCGATCGCGTCGAGCGGGTCGGCGAAATCGGCCCAGCGCGGGCCCTGGTCGCCGCTGCCGGCACGCGCGAACGCCCGCGTCTCGCGCTCCCACCCCGCCAGCGGTCGCTGCGCGTGGTGGATCTCCTCCGCGGTCATCCCGTCGAAGTAATTGTACCCCGCGTTGAACGCGCGGATATGGTCGAGGCAGAACCAGCGGAAGCGCGGCGGCCCCTCGCCATGGCCCGCGCCCTCGAGCGGGGGCGCGCGGAACTCGCCGGCCTCGGTGCAGCCGGGGTGGACACAGGCCTGCGCCGCGCCCTCGACGCGACCGTGGAACCGGGTATGGGGTCGATCCTTGCTGGGCTTCACCTGACTGCCGTCGCTTCCGGGACAAAGGACTGTATATGGGAGCGATGACCGACGCTTCCACCGGGCCGATCGCGGCCGAGATCACCGCCCGTCTCACCGCGGCGCTCGCCCCGTCGCGGCTCGAGGTGATCAACGAGAGCGCGCAGCATCGCGGCCACGCCGGCGACGACGGCAGCGGCGAGAGCCACTTCCGCGTGCTCGTGGAGAGTCCCGCCTTCGCCGGCCGCTCTCGGGTCGAGCGCCAGCGGCTGGTCAACCGCGCGCTCGCCGAGCTGCTCGCCGACCATGTCCACGCGCTCGCGATCCGCGCCACCGCGCCGGGCGAGCCGGCGTGAGCGGCTACCGGCTCTGGTACTGGCCGACGCTCCAGGGCCGCGGCGAGTTCGTCCGGCTCGCGCTGGAAGCGGGCGGGATCGCCTATGAGGACAGCGCGCGGGTGCACGGCGTCGAGGCGATGCTCGCCGACATGGCCGCGCACGCGCCCTTCGCCCCGTTCGCGCCGCCCTACCTGGTGGCGGAGGGGCGCGCGGTCGCGCAGGTCGCCGACATCCTGCTCTACCTCGGCGACCGCCACGGGCTGGCGCCGGGCGACGACGCGATGCGCTATGGGCTCCACCAGCTCCAGCTCACCGTCGCCGACTTCGTCGCCGAGGCGCACAACGTCCACCACCCCGTCGCGGCCATGGCCTATTACGAGGAACAGAAGCCCGAGGCGGCGCGCGCCGCGGCCCAGTTCCGCGACGAGCGTATCCCCAAATTCCTCGATCACTTCGAGGCGGCGACCCGCGCCGTCGCGGGCGAGTGGGTAGCGGGCGGGCGCTGGAGCTATGTCGACACCTCGCTGTTCCAGGTGGTCGCGGGGCTGCGCTACGCCTTCCCGCGGCGGATGGCGACGCTGGCGCCGCATTACCCCGGGCTGGTCGCGCTGCACGACCGCGTCGCCGCGCTGCCCGGGGTGACGGCCTATCTCGCCAGCGAGCGGCGGCTGCCGTTCAGCGAGGAGGGCATCTTTCGCCACTATCCCGAGCTCGACGGCGACTGAGCCGAGCCTCCCCTAGCAGGGAAGGATTTCAGCCTCACCCCCGCAGCGAGTCGGGGACGATGCCGCCGCTCTGCTCCAGCGCGCGCATCACCGCGCGGTGCAGCCAGATGTTCATCTCGGCCGAACCGTCGAGCTGGCCGGTATAGCCGAGCTCGGTGGCGAGCTCCTTGCGGTTGGACAGGCTCGAGTCGATGTCGAGCAGCTTCATCAGGTCGACGATCGAGGTGCGCCAGTTGAGGTCGGGGTTGCCCTTCGCCTGCGCGGTGGCGGTCAGCACCTGCTCGACGTCGACCGGGGCGGCCGGGGCGGCGGGCGTCGCCGGCGCGGCCGGGGCGGCGGGAGCGGCCGGAGCCGCGGGCGTGGCCGGCGTCGCGGGTGTGGCCGGGGTCGCCGGGGTGGCGGGCGAGTCCTTGTGGCCGCCGAACTGGCCGCCGAGCGGGCCCTTGTCGCCGAAGATCGCGCTCTTGATCGCGCCGAAGATGCTCATGGTACCAACTCCCATCAGGTCCTGCTCGTCCCCGGCAACGTCGCGTCGCCACGAAGGTTCACCCGCGCACTCCGCCAGCAGCGCCTCCGCCTCGGCCTTGCCCTCCTCGTAGCTGCCCCAATGGTCGGGATCGATCTCCTCCGGGGTCGGCGGCGTGCGCGCCGCCACGCGGATGCGGCGGATCAGCTCGACCTGGGTCGCGCTGTAAGGCTCGCCGCCGCGGCGACGGTCCCACGCGCCCGCGGCCTGCTCGTCGCGCGTGCTCCGCGAGGTCGGCGGCGCCGGCACGCCCGCGCGCGCGGCGGCGGCGGTGAACCAGGCGTCGCGTGCGTCGAACAAGGCGTCATATTCGTCGTCGTCGTAGCGATCGGGGTTGGGGCCCATCGCGCGCGCCTCGGCCGGGGTGAGCGCGCGCGCATAGGCGCGATCGCCCGGCAGGCCCTGCTCCGTGCCGAAGAAGGCGTAGGGCGGCGGGAAGCGCGTGCGCCAGTCGCGCGCCGCCTCGTCCCACCACACCGGCGCGCCCGAATGTTGCGAATGTTGAGCCTCGGGCGAGTTCTCGGCCGGCGCCGGATCGGGGGCGGGCGGGGCGAGCATGACCAGCCCGGCCGCCTCGGCGCGCGCCCATTGCGCCGCGCTCCACTCGTGACGCGCCGCGGCGTCGAGGTCGGCGACGTCGACGTCCTCGGCGCGCGCGGCGCCGACGCGCTGGAACCGGTCCGCCGCGGCGAGCGCGAGGATCGGCGCGAGCTCGCGCGCGAGCGCGTCGGCGGCGGCGGGGTCGGGCGAGGCCGTGGCAGCGCCGTCGGGCGCGGTGCAGTCGGCGGAGGCGGTGCCGGCGAGCAGATCGCGCAGCGCGCCGCTGCGCCGCGCCAGGAACAGCCCGGCGCGCGCGGCGCCGCCCTCCGCCGCGACGCAGTCGAGGAAGGCGTCGAACTCCTGCGCCACCAGCCGCGCCGCCTGCGCGTCCGCCGCGGGCGCGGACTCGACCTGGCGGTCGAGCCGGTGGAGCAGCCCGAGCGCGAGCCGGTTGTCGTGGCGGTGGCGCGTGACGGTGCTGCCGTCGGCGCGGACAAGGGTCTCGGTCTGGCCCTCGAGCGCGCGCACCATCAGCGTTTCGGCGACGGCCTCGCGCGCGACCAGCGTGGCGGCGCGCCAGCCGAGCGCGAAGGCGCTGCCCTTGGCCGAGCGGCGGAAGGCGAAGGCCGAGGTGGCGGAGAGCCCCACGCGCGCGGCGGCGCGCTCGACGCCATGGCCTTCCGCGATCGCCTCGAGGAAGGCGCGCTGGCGCTCGGCGGACCAGCCGTCGGCGCGGCGCGAGGCGGTGAACGGGGCGGCGAGCGGGTCGGTGGCGGGGTCGGTGGTGGGGGCGGGGGGCGTCTCAGCCCGGCGGGCGGGGGCGGTGATGCCTTCCATCGGCGACATGACGGTCATGGGCGCGGCTCGCTGCGGCTGGTGGAGAGGCGAGGGTGCGCGGTGTTGGAGGGTGTAGGACAGAGACGCCGCAATGGGTCGGCGAAAGACGCGCAGGTGGGCTTGTCGGCAGTTATGTAGCTACATAATGTAGGGATGGAGATCAGCTTCGATCCGGAGAAGCGTGCCGCCACGCTGAGGGAACGCGGACTCGATTTCGCCGACGCCGCCCGGGTGTTCGACGCGCCGAAGTTCGAGTTCGAAGATGACCGCTTCGATTATCCGGAGGTGCGCTGGTCGACGATCGGGCTGCTGGATGACCGAATGGTCGTGGTGATCTGGACCGAGGCCGAAAGTGGCCGTCGTGTCCTGTCGATGAGGAAGGCCAATGAGCGAGAACAAGCACGATATCGCGGCAAGCTCGCTTGATCCGGCGGATGACGCGCCGGAGTGGACGGACGAGATGTTCGAGATCGCCGAGTTCTCGATCGGCGGCAAGGTCATCCGCCCGGCGACGGGCTATCTCGGCCCGAACGGCGTGGTGCGCGGGCGCCCTCCGCTGCGCGCGCGCGCCAAGCAGCAGGTGACGCTGCGGCTCGACCCCGACGTGGTCGAGCGCTTCCGCGCCGATGGGCCGGGGTGGCAGGGACGGATCAACGAGGCGCTGCGGAAGGCGGTGGGGCTGTGATGTCGAACTGCAGCGTCCGCTCGGCCGACCCGTCGTTCGGCAGAATAGTGCGTGCGCGGGGCTGATGGTGGGTGAGCTGAGACGCTACGAGATCTTCGCCGACTATTTCCAGTTCTACCTTTGGGACGGGCGCTACCATCCCGACGATCTCGGCGTCTTCACCGATGAGGAATGCGCGCGGCACGTCAAGGTGGCGCCGCACGTGGTCCTCATCATGCCAGTCCGCAACATGACAGTGCCGGTCCTACTCGACCTATGCGACGCTGCGCCAGCCGATCCCGATCCCATCGAGTGGGATCATGTTGTCGACGTCAGCCTGGCGCTACCGTCGGGCGAGCTGGAGCTAGAAGGTTGGCAGGAAGAGCCGATCGACCGGATCCCGGTCGCGCCGGGCAGCTATCGTGTTCGGGTCTGCATGGCCGGTCTCGACACGCTGAGCGAGAACGGGCTCGAAGGCGACGACCATTATCGACTGACGCTCTGGCCCGCGCCCGAGGCGCCAATCGTCGTCTGGAAACAGCATGCGCCGCTGCCGGATCGATCGTGATCGCGGCGACGCGTTCTCCGTCGAGCGTGTGGTCCGGCCGATATAATCGGACATAGCGAGCCGGTCGGCGTGGCATCGTACGCTCAGACGAGTGGGAGCATCATCTCCCGCGATGCCGCTCGATGATCGCCCGCGCCATCGCCATCACTTCCTCATGCGGGATGCCCGGCTCGGTCGAGGCCATCGCCTTCTCGACCTTGGCGCGGAACCACGCGTCATAGGCGGCGGCCTCGTCGTGCGGCGACACGGTGACCGTGTCGGCTGGTAGCTTCGGCATCACCGCATCATACAGGACGGCGGCGATGCGCGGAAGCGCGCTCGCCGTTCGGCCGCGGCGCATGGCCCCAGGGTGGGGATCGTTGCGAAATGTGCTCCTGCGGAAGCAGGAACCTAGGGTTCACACGCTGCAAGATGTTGCTCTGCTCGGCCCTGGGTTCCGGCGTTCGCCGGAACACGGTCATCAAACCCGTAAGTTGCACAATCTCGCCACGATCCCAGATCGGCGAGGCTCGAGCAGTTCGCTCGGCGAACGAAGCGCCGACCCGCGCTGGGCGATCGCCGCTCCGCTCGCGCCAAGCAGCAGATGACGCTGCGGCTCGACCCCCGTGATGACGTGTCTACCAGTCTGCCCCGAGCTGATGAAGCGCCTCAAGGAGCGCCCGTTTGCTCGTCGATCGTCGGTTGCCGGCGTTTCGCGGCATGTCCGGCTCGCCGAGCTCTTCCCGTCGCACCGACAGACGGGACACGAGATCGTCGTGCGCGATCACACGACCCTGCCAGTCGGCCGCGATGTCAGTCTTCGAGGTCGGCGACGCCATGATCGTCTCCCGCTTCGCGGCGGATACGCTCTTCCAGATAGACTCGATCGAGGTCGGGATGAAGCCGGAACAAGGTTCGCGCCTGGAGCAGCATCTCGGGTGCGGTCCCGGAGACATATTGGCCCATGCGGTCGGCGATCAGGTCCTCCACCGGGATGATCGCGAAGGCGGCCTCGGGTGCCAGCCCGCTGACCAAGAGCAAGCGGCTCCGATCATTGGCGCCGCCGAACGGCGTTGCGGCCACTACCTCGACCCCCAGCCGGAGGTCGGGATGGAGCCAGCCTAGCGTATGACCCACTCCCGCTGGCCTGACGAACCCGAGCCGTACCAGCTCCTCCTCGAGCTCGGCCTGGACCGGCGACGTGAGGTCGAGATCACCGGTCATCAGCGCGCTACCGGAGAAATATTCGGCGGCGGCCCCACCGACGAGGATCGGCCGCGGCAGGCCGCGCGCCCGCATCGCCTCATTCACTCGCGCGAGCAACGCCAACGCGCGCAGCAGCTCGGGCCGGTGCGGCATTACTCCGCCGCCTCGGCCTCCGCCTTCACCCCGGCCCCGCGCTTCCCCAGCAGCGGCTTGAGATACCGCCCGGTGAAGCTCCTTTTCTCCTTCACCACCTCCTCGGGCGTGCCGACCGCGACGATCTCGCCGCCCTTGACGCCGCCCTCGGGTCCCAGGTCGATGATCCAGTCGGCGGTCTTGATCACGTCGAGGTTGTGCTCGATCACCACCACGGTGTTGCCCTGCTCCACCAGCGCATGCAGCACCTCGAGCAATTTGCGCACGTCCTCGAAGTGCAGCCCCGTCGTCGGCTCGTCGAGGATGTACAGCGTGTTCCCCGTCGCGCGGCGCGACAGTTCCTTGGCGAGCTTCACCCGCTGCGCCTCGCCGCCCGAGAGCGTCGTCGCCTGCTGCCCGACCTTGACGTAGCCCAGCCCGACCTCGACCAGCATCGCCATCTTGTCGCGGATCGGCGGCACGTTGGCGAAGAAGCCCGCGGCGTCCTCCACCGTCATGTCGAGCACGTCGGCGATCGAGTGGCCCTTGAACTTCACCTCCAGCGTCTCGCGGTTGTAGCGCGCGCCGTGGCACACGTCGCAGGTGACGTAGACGTCGGGGAGGAAGTGCATCTCGATCTTGAGCACGCCGTCGCCCTGGCACGCCTCGCAGCGCCCGCCCTTGACGTTGAAGCTGAACCGCCCCGGCTTGTAGCCGCGCGCCAGTGACTCAGGGAGTCCGGCGAACCAGTCGCGGATCTGGGTGAAGGCGCCGGTGTAGGTCGCCGGGTTCGAGCGCGGGGTGCGGCCGATCGGCGACTGGTCGATGTCGATCACCTTGTCGAGATGCTGCAGCCCGGTGATCTTGTCGTGCTTGCCCGCCAGCACGCGCGCGCCGTTGAGCTGGCGCGCCGCCCCCGCGAACAGGGTGTCGATGGTGAAGCTCGACTTGCCCGAGCCCGACACGCCGGTCACGCAGGTGAAGGTGCCGAGCGGGATCGAGGCGGTCACCCCGGTGAGGTTGTTGGCGCGCGCATTGTGCACCGTCAGCTTCTTGCCCGAGCCCTTGCGGCGCTTGGCCGGCACGGGCACCGCGCGCACGCCGTTGAGATAGTCGGCGGTGACCGATCCCTCGCTCGCCAGCAGCTCGGGCAGCGTGCCCTGCGCCACCACCTGGCCGCCGCGCACGCCCGCGCCCGGCCCCATGTCGATGACATAGTCGGCGGTGCGGATCGCGTCCTCGTCGTGCTCGACCACCAGCACGGTGTTGCCGAGATCGCGCAGCCGGCGCAGCGTGGCGAGCAGCATGTCGTTGTCGCGCTGGTGCAGCCCGATCGAGGGCTCGTCGAGCACGTACAGCACGCCCGACAACCCGCTGCCGATCTGCGAGGCGAGGCGGATGCGCTGGCTCTCGCCGCCCGACAGCGTGCCCGAGGTGCGATCGAGGTTGAGATAGTCGAGCCCGACATTGTTGAGGAAGCCGAGCCGCTCGATGATCTCCTTGAGGATCCGCTCGGCGATCGCGCGCTGCTGGTCGCCGAGATGGTTCGGCAGGTCGGTGAAGAAGGCGAGCGCGTCGACCACGCTCAGCCGGGTGGCGTGGCTGATGTCCTCGCCCGCGATCTTGACCGCGAGCGCCTCGGGCTTGAGCCGCGCGCCGTGGCAGGTCTCGCACGGCTGCGACGACTGGTATTTGGCGAGCTCCTCCTTGATCCACGCGCTCTCGGTGGAGAGCATGCGGCGGTTGAGGTTGCCGATCACGCCCTCGAACGGCTTCTTGACGTCGTAGCTCTTCTTGCCGTCGATGAAGGTCAGCGTCACCGGCTGCCCTTCCGTGCCGTAGAGGATCTTGTCCGCCACCTCGGGGTGGAGCTCGCCCCAGGGCGTGTCGAGCGAGAAGCCGAGCTCGCGCGCCAGGCTCGCCATCACCTGCATGTAATAGGGCGAGGGCGGGTTGCTCTTCGCCCAGGGCACCACCGCGCCCTTCTTGATGCTGAGCTCGTGGTTGGGGACGATCAGGTCCTCGTCGAACACCAGTTTCTCGCCGAGCCCGTCGCACGCCGGGCAGGCGCCCTGCGGGGCGTTGAACGAGAACAAGCGCGGCTCGATCTCGGCGATGGTGAAGCCGCTGACCGGGCAGGCGAACTTCTCGGAGAAGACGATCCGCCCCGGCGGCGCGTGATCGCCCAGCACGACGCTCTCGGGCGTGCGCGGCTCGACCGGATCGGCCGGGTCGACATAGGCGAGCCCGTCGGCGAGCTTGAGCGCGGTCTCGAAACTGTCGGCGAGCCGCGTCGCGACGTCCTCGCGCACGACCAGGCGATCGACCACCACCTCGATGTCATGCTTGTACTTCTTGTCGAGCGCGGGGGCCTCGTCGATCTCATGCACCGCGCCGTCGATGCGGACGCGGGTGAAGCCCGCCTTCTGCCACTCGGCCAGCTCCTTGCGATACTCGCCCTTGCGCCCGCGCACGACCGGCGCGAGCAGGTACAGCCGCGTCCCCTCGGGCAGCGCCATCACGCGATCGACCATCTGGCTGACCGTCTGCGCCGCGATCGGCAGCCCGGTGGCGGGCGAGTAGGGCACGCCGACGCGCGCCCACAGCAGGCGCATGTAATCGTAGATCTCGGTGACGGTGGCGACGGTCGAGCGCGGGTTGCGGCTCGTCGTCTTCTGCTCGATCGAGATCGCGGGGGAGAGGCCCTCGATATGATCGACGTCGGGCTTCTGCATCAGCTCGAGGAACTGGCGCGCATAGGCCGAGAGCGACTCGACGTAGCGGCGCTGGCCCTCGGCGTAGATCGTGTCGAACGCCAGGCTCGACTTGCCCGAGCCCGACAGGCCCGTGATCACGGTGAGCGTGTCGCGCGGGATGTCGACCGACACGTCCTTGAGATTGTGCTCGCGCGCGCCGCGGACGGAGAGGGTGGTAAGGGCCATGCGGTTGTTTGTTCCAGATTTGTTCGGGCAGGTCCAGCGCCGGGCGCTTGCCCGCGCGATGTGGGACGCTAGGCTGCGGGCGACAAGGCGCGCCGGAGCACGCGCCGGCACGGGAGCGGGCGATGCAACAGGCTGGGCGGCAGGCCGAGCGGCGGGGCGGGCGTGAGCGCGGGCGAGCGGCGCGCCGCGGGGTGACCGCGACGCGCGCGCTGGCCGGCGCGGCGCTGCTGGGGAGCGCGCTCGCGCTCGCCGCCGCGGCGCCGCCCGACCCTGCGCCGCTCGCGCCGCAGGGCAAATGGGTGGTCAATTACGGCGAGCGCGGCTGCGCGATGGCGCGCGCCTTCGGCCCGGCGAGCGCGCCGGTGATCGTGGCGTGGCGCTCGCTGCCGTTCAGCGACCGCGTCGAGCTCAGCGTGCAGCGCCGCCTCGGCCAGCGCGGGCTGCGCCGCGGCGTGCTCCGGATCGCGGTGGAGGGGCGCGGCGACGAGACCAGCTACGAGGCGTTCAACGGCACCGGCGACAAGCGTCGCACGCTGCGCGGCTGGACCAGCCCGGCGCTGTTCGCGGACCTGCCCGAGCGCGCGGTGCTGACGCTCACCCCCTGAGCGAGCCCGCGCTGGCGGTGTCGCTGGTCGGCACCGCGCGCGCGCTCGCCGCGCTGGCGCGCTGCAACGACGATATCGCGAAGACCTGGGGCATCGCACCGGGCGAGCGCGAGGCGGTGGCGACCGAGGCGCAGCCGCGCGGCGACCCGACGCGCTTCGTCGGCCCCGCGGATTACGCCAAGGCGGCGGTGGCGCGCGGCGAGCTTGGCACCTCGGCGCAGCTGTGGACGATCGACACCGACGGGCGCGTCAGCGCGTGCCGCACCGTGATCCCGAGCGGCAGCGAGGCGCTCGACAAGGCCGGCTGCGACGCGGCGCGGCTGCGCGCGCGGTTCACCCCCGCGATGGGGCGCGACGGCCGGCCGATGACGAGCCACACCACCCAGGTGATCAAATGGGAGCTGCGCGGCGCCTGGCAGGACGATCCCGCCTATCGCGCCTATGTGCGCCAGCGCCGCGAGGCCGCGCGCGCCGAGGGTTGATCGCCCGCGCCCGTGTCTTACCTCTGTGGCACACAGGAGGTGCGCATGGGCAAGAAGAAGGGTGCGGACGGCAAGGGTTCCGGCGGGGGCTCGGGCGGGCGCGCCGGCAAGGACGCGGGCAAAAGCACGGGCCGGTCGGCGAAGCTGCCCAAGGAGCTGTTCGGCGTGAAGCTGCCCAAGGAGCTGCGCCGCCAGGGCGAGGCGTGGATCGAGCGCGCCCAGTCGCCCGCGGGCCAGCAGGCGATCGCGAGCGCGCTGACCGCGGTGGCGGGCGTCGCCGCGAGCGCGGTCGCGGCCAAGGCGGCGGAGAAGGCCGCGAAGAGCGCGGCGCCGGCGGGAGGCGCGGGCGAGGCGCAAGGTGCGGGCGCGGGGGCCGCGGCGGCGGGCGCCGGCGGTGGCCAGCGCACGCGCGAGCAGGAGATCGGGGACGCGGTGACGCGGGTGGCGACGGCGTTCTTCGGTGGGTTGAAGGGGCGGGGGTGAGTGGCTTGAACTAAGCCACAGAAGCCGTGGGCATCTCGTTCCACTCCCGTCCGTCAAGTTCTCGGCCACCTGACTTTGGCCGGAAACCACCCCACTGCTTGAAAAAGAACGGTACTGATTGCCTTGAACACTCGTCGCGGACCTCACGCGCCCAATCGATGTGCATTGGGCGCGCACGCGCGCCACTTTCCCCACCGGCGATGACCCAATGGATGCCTTCAAGGTTCATCGCGCCAACAGCGCCGATCAAGGGTTCAATCGAAAGGAACCTGACTGCCTCCGGAGATTGGCGAAGGTGCTCAATACGCGACTTGGCCTCGGCGCTCTCTACAGAAACTCCGATCCAAATATGCGACGGGACCGCAGCTGCTTGGTAGCGCTGCTTTAGATAGTCCCTCAGCAACGATGATCGCTTTGTAAGAACTTGAAAGGTATGCCAATCAGCCCTTTCCATGGTGGTGAAGACACCATCGATGAAATCTTTTGGAATGGCTTTGTGAAAAAGATCGCTCATCGAATTCACGAAAATCATGCGCGGGCGACGCCACGCGAACGGCTGCTCTAAGCGCTCCGGGCGCAACTGTAAGTCGAAGCCATTTTCAAAGGGATGGCCGGGAACCCCTCGGAATCTCTCGGCGAAGCGGGCAGCATAGCAATTTTCACAACCGGCCGTGATCTTTGTGCATCCGGTCACGGGATTCCACGTCGAATCGGTCCATTCAATTGCACTATCGTGTGCCACGCTACTTCCATCCTCAGCGGAACATCGGTAGAACAATGCCACTTACCGAATCGCGATGCAAGGGCAGATCGGCTTGCAGCTGCCTACTGTCCTGGAGCTTGCAACCATAGTAGCTGCAAACACGAGCTCGTGGAGCTTTGCTGATGACATTTGATGACCGGGTTGAGCATAGCTTTGGTGGTAGCTGGACTGAGGTCAAACTAAACGCAGTAGCTGATTACCTACAGTTTTTTACCACGGCGTTGCGTAACGTCCCTAAGCCAGAAGATCCCTTTGAGACTTGGTACGTAGACGCTTTCGCTGGAACCGGCGATCGAACCGTCGAGATTGAAACTGGCGGCCTTTTTGAAGGTAGTTACGGTTTGGTCGAGCGTGGTCGGCTCGAGGGCTCCGCGCGGCGAGCGCTAGCCGTCGATCCACCTTTCAAGCATCTTGTTTTGATTGAGAAAAATGCTCGACGCTTCTCTGCTTTGTCCAGAATCAGGGACGAGTACCCTGAGCGAGACGTAAGATGCCTTCGTGGCGACGCCAACGTTGAGCTTCGGCGTCTCTTCGCTGAGGGGCCGTGGATCGATCGAAGAAGGGCAAGCTTGCAGCGAGCAGTTGTTTTTCTGGACCCGTACGGCATGTCTGTGGAGTGGTCGACGTTGCGCTTGTTGGCCGATACGAGGCGTGCGGATGTCTGGTATCTTTTCCCTCTCCATGCGGCGCTTAGGCAGCTAAGTCACAATCACTCTGCGCTGGATCGGGGTAAGCGCGAGGCTCTAAACGAGGTTTTCGGTACGGCTGACTGGGAAGATCACTTCTATCGGTTCAAAGCACAGCATGGCGATCTTTTTAGTTTCGCTCCCGATCCCTCGCTGAACCGTCTGGCTGACGCTGAGAAGGTCGAGGAGTTCGTTGCGGAGCGATTGCGTTCTATATTCAGCTTTGTGTCTATGCCCATCCCGCTGCTTGCCAAGCGCAAGCTTAGAATGTTTTCGCTCTTTCTCTTGAGTGGCAATCCAAGTGAGAAGGCGATCTCTCTGATCAAAAAGGGCGTCGACGCGCAGGTGAAGAAGTATGGAGGCGGCCGCTTTCGGACATAGCTGAGCTTATCAATCTTGGCCGTCCGTTCCGCTGCGGATATTGAGTTCCCCATGCCCAACGACAAACGCCTCGCCGCCGAAGCCGCCGTCGCCGAGGTCACCCCCGGCCTCCTGGTCGGCCTCGGCACCGGCTCCACCGTCGCCTATTTCATCGACGCGCTCGCCGCGCGCGTCCGTGACGGGCTCGCGATCCGCGCCGTCGCCACCAGCCTCGCCAGCGCCGAGCGCGCGCGCGCCGCGGGCATCGCGATCGACGACTTCGCCGATGTCGCCCACGTCGACCTCATCGTCGACGGCGCCGACGAGCTCGACCCGCATTTCTACGCCATCAAGGGCGCGGGCGGCGCGCTGCTGCGCGAGAAGATCGTCGCCGCCGCCTCGGCGCGGATGGTGGTGATCGCGGACTCCTCCAAGCAGGTCGCCGCGATCGGCGCCGCCAAGCTGCCCGTCGAGGTGATCCCCTTCGCGCGCGCCTTCGTCGCCGCGCGGCTCGCCGCGCTGGGCGCCGCCACCATCCAGCGCGACTCGCTCACCGACAACGGCAACCTCATCCTCGACGCGCGCTTCGCGACCTTCCCCGAGCCGCGCGACCTCGCCCGCGCGCTCGACGCCACCCCCGGCGTGATGGGGCACGGCCTGTTCCTCGACGAGGTCGACGCGGCGTACGTGGCGCAGGGCGGCGTCGTTACGCGACTGGAACGCGCGGCGACGAGGCGTTAAGGATGCGGTGAATCGGGCAACCGGCGGTGCGCCGGTGCGTTCGATCGCGCGAGGTCCGGGGCGGTGACGTGCCCGGCGCGCGCCGTTCTTCTCACGGTGTGACCTAACCTGTTGCGACGACACGAAGCGAGGGGCTGACATGACTGATACCGCTACCATCAACGCGGACGTCCACGAGGACGGCAGCCCCGAGCGGCTCCAGATCGACACGATCCGCACCCTGTCGATGGACGCGGTGCAGAAGGCCAACTCGGGCCATCCCGGCACGCCGATGGCGCTCGCGCCCGTCGGCTGGACGCTGTGGACCAAATTCCTCCGCTACGACCCGCGCCACGCCGACTGGCCCAACCGCGACCGCTTCGTGCTGTCGGTCGGCCACGCCTCGATGCTGCTCTACTCCTTGCTGTATCTCGCCGGGGTCGAGGAGATCGACGCGGAGGGCAACAAGACCGGCCAGCCCGCGATCAGCCTGACCGACATCGAGCAGTTCCGCCAGCTCAACTCCAAGACGCCGGGTCACCCCGAGTATCGCCACACCACCGGCGTGGAGACCACCACCGGCCCGCTCGGCGCGGGCTGCGGCAACTCGGTCGGCATGGCGATCGCCGAGCGCTGGCTCGCGGCGCGCTACAACCGCCCGGGCTACGACCTGTTCTCGCACGACGTCTACGCTCTGTGCGGCGACGGCGACATGATGGAGGGCGTCGCGGCCGAGGCGGCGAGCCTCGCCGGGCACCTGAAGCTCAGCAACCTGTGCTGGATCTACGACAGCAACCATATCTCGATCGAGGGCGGCACCGATCTCGCGTTCGACGAGGACGTCGGCGCGCGCTTCCAGGCCTATGGCTGGAACGTGATCCACGTCGACGACGCCAATGACGTGGCCGCGCTGACCAACGCGATCGAGACCTTCAAGGCGACCGACGACCGGCCGACCTTCATCGTCGTCCACTCCGTGATCGGCTGGGGCAGCCCGCGCGCCGGCACCGAGAAGGCGCACGGCGAGCCGCTCGGCGCCGAGAACGTCGCCAAGACCAAGGAGGCCTATGGCTGGCCGGTCGACAAGGACTTCTACGTCCCCGCGGGCGTGAAGGAGGCGTTCGGCGAGGCGGTGGCGTCGCGCGGGGCCGCGGCGCGCGACGAATGGGTCGCGCTGTTCGACCGTTATCGCGCCGAGTTCCCCGAGCAGGCGGGCGAGCTCGACCTGCTGCTCAAGGACGAGCTGCCCGAGGGCTGGGACAGCGAGATCCCGACCTTCGACGCCGACGCCAAGGGCGTGGCGAGCCGCGACGCGGGCGGCAAGGTGCTCAACGCGATCGTCAAGAAGGTGCCGTGGCTGGTCGGCGGCTCGGCCGACCTCGCGCCCTCGACCAAGACCGACGTGAAGGGCGCGCCCTCGTTCGAGGCGAGCAACTATGGCGGGACCAACTTCCACTTCGGCGTGCGCGAGCATGCGATGGGCGCGGTGGTCAACGGCATGGCGCTGTCGCACCTGCGCGCCTACGGCTCCACCTTCCTGGTGTTCCTCGATTACATGCGCGCGCCGGTGCGGCTGGCGGCGATCATGGAGATCGGCGCGGTCTACGTCTTCACGCACGATTCGATCGGTGTCGGCGAGGACGGCCCGACCCACCAGCCGATCGAGCATCTCGCGACGATGCGCGCGATCCCGGGGCTCGACACGATCCGCCCGGGCGACGCCAACGAGGTGGCGGCGGCGTGGCGCGCGGTGATGAAGTCCGCCGACCACCCCACCGCGCTGGTGCTGTCGCGCCAGGCGCTGCCGACGCTCGACCGCTCCACGTACGCCAGCGCGGACGGGGTCGAGCAGGGCGCCTATGTGCTGGCGGACTCGGCCGAGGGTGGCACGCCCGACGTGATCCTGATCGCGACCGGCTCGGAGGTGAGCCTCGCGGTCGCCGCCTATGAGCAGCTCACGGGCGAGGGCGTGAAGGCGCGCGTCGTCTCGATGCCGAGCTGGTTCCGCTACGAGCGCCAGGACGCCGCCTACAAGGAGAGCGTGCTCCCCAAGGCGGTGACCGCGCGCGTCGCGATCGAGATGGCGGGCTCGCTCGGCTGGGACCGCTATGTCGGCCTCGAGGGGCGGCAGATCACCATGTCGACCTTCGGCGCCTCGGCCCCGCTGGCGAAGCTGCAGGACAAGTTCGGCTTCACCGTGGAGAATGTCGTCAAGGTCGCCAAGGAGGCGATGGGGCGGTAATTCGGGGCGGGCGTCGACCACCGCGCCCGCTTGACTGCCACCACGGCGAAAACCGGGGTCCAGTTGGGGGACGATGGTGGGACTCACGGCGGCCTTCCCACCTGGACCCCGGCGTTCGCCGGGGTGGTGGATGGGGAGGGAGCGAAGCCGCCGTCCCGCCCGCACAGGCTTATTCTACGCCCCCGCCGCCCCTATATCGGCGGGACGCGCGACGAGATGGAGGAAGGCGAGTGAGCAAGCTACAGGACCTCAGCAAGGCGGGCACCGCGGTGTGGCTCGACTTCGTCGACCGCAAGTTCCTCGAGCAGGGCGGGCTGCAGAAGCTGGTCGATAACGACGGGCTGACCGGCGTCACCTCCAACCCGACGATCTTCGAGAAGGCGATGGGCGCGGGCGACGCCTATGACGACGGCTTCGCCGCGTTCGACCGCGCCAACCCCGGCGCCGAGCCGATGGCGCGCTACGAGGCGCAGGCGATCAAGGACATCCAGGCGGCGTGCGACACGCTGCTGCCGGTCTACCAGCGGCTGAACGCGGCGGACGGCTATGTCAGCCTCGAGGTCTCGCCCTATCTCGCGCTCAAGGGCCCCGAGACCGCCGAGGAGGCCGAGCGGCTGTGGCAGGCGGTCGATCGCCCCAACCTCATGATCAAGATCCCCGGCACCGACGACGGCGTCCGCGCGATCCGCGACACGATCGCCAAGGGGATCAATGTCAACGTCACCCTGCTGTTCGGCGTCGAGGCCTATAAGAAGGTCGCCTACGCCTATGTCGAGGGGCTCGAGGAGCGCGTCGGCAAGGGCTTGTCGATCGACAGGATCGCCAGCGTCGCCAGCTTCTTCGTCAGCCGCATCGACAGCAAGATCGACGACAAGATCGACGCCGGCGTCGGCGGCGACGAGGCCAAGGCGCTCAAGGGCAAGGTCGCGATCGCCAACGCCAAGCTGGCCTATGCCTGGTACGAGGAGTTCATCGCCTCGGA
The DNA here is from genome assembly GCF_019429485.1 of Sphingomonas citri. Lineage (GTDB taxonomy): Bacteria > Pseudomonadota > Alphaproteobacteria > Sphingomonadales > Sphingomonadaceae > Sphingomonas > Sphingomonas citri. Next base: position 315,689 of record NZ_JAHXZN010000003.1, read on the forward strand.
GCGCTGGCAGAAGCTCGCCGCCAAGGGCGCGCGCCCGCAGCGGCTGCTCTGGGCCTCGACCGGCACCAAGAACCCGGACTACCCCGACACGCTCTACGTCGACCAGCTGATCGGGCCCGACACGGTCAACACCATGCCCCCCAAGACGATGGACGCCTTCCGCGAGCGCGGCACCGTGGCGCAGACGCTCCAGCAGGACGTCGACGACGCGCGCCACGTGATCGCCGAGCAGGCGCGGCTCGGGCTCGACCTCGACGCGGTGACCAAGGAGCTGGTCGACGAGGGCGTGGCGAGCTTCTCCAAGTCGTTCGACGACTTGCTCGCGGTGATCAAGTCGAAGCAGCCCGCCGCGGCGTGATGCCGGGGTGAGCGGGGAGGGGAGCGGCGGACGCGGTAGCGGCCGGCGCTCCCCTGCGGACGGCGGACGATCGCGGCCGGCGCTGCTCTCCCGGCAGCGGCATCTCGCGGGCGAGCGCTAAATCGCCGCTCGCGCCTCCGTGCTTTTTCTCCCTTCCTCGCCGAAGCCCCGTCATCCCCGCCCCTTCCCGTCGTCCCCGCGGAGGCGGCGATCCAGACGCGCCGACGGCGCGCCCCCCTTCGACAGCTCCGTGCGTCTGGATCCCTGCCTGCGCAGGGATGACGAGGCTGGCGCTGCGACGCCTCCCCCACTCCCCCGAATCATGACGATCGCCTTGGCCGCGCACGTCCGAGCCCTGGGCCTTCGACGCCGCAGCCGCAGCCCACCCCCGCTCCCCCCCGCCGGAACTGCGGACTCCGCGCCACACCCGCGCTTGTAAATTACCGTCGCGTCAAGTTCGGAGCGGCGGCGCTCCTGTCCCGCCTTGACACGCGCCTAGCCAGCGGCAAGACATCGTCGAGTGGATGACTTTATACGATGAACGGTGTCGCACGGGGCTTTGCACGGGATGTCTGACGACCAGCGCGCGCCAGTGATCCTGGTGGTGGACGACGAGCCGCTGGTGCGCAGCACCGTGTGCGAGCAACTCCAGAGCACCGGCTACAGCGTCCACACCGCCGCCTCGGGCGACGAGGCCTATGACATGATCAGCGAGGGCGTGCATTTCGACGTGCTGCTCACCGACGTGCGCATGCCCGGCACGATCGATGGCTTCGGGCTGGTGCGTCGCGTGCTCGCGCTGCTGCCGGGCGCACGCACGATCGTGATGTCGGGCTTCGTCGGCGACGACCATCTCGAGACCCGCGCCGCCGATCGCTTCATCGGCAAGCCCTTCACCATGGCGCGGCTGCAGCGCGAGCTGAGCGACCTGCTCACCTCGGGAGCGTGCTGAGCGCGCACCCCTTTCCTGAGCGTGCGTGCGGCCCCATCTGACGGCGCATCCCTGCTCGGCAGAAGGTTATCGGATCGCTGATAGGCGCCTGCGCACGCAGGAGCCCAGAGCCGCGAGGATCTCGCTCCGTTATCCTGGGCTCCTGCGTCCGCAGGAGCACGGTTGAGCTTGGTGGGGCCGGCGTCTAGCAGCGCCGGGACCGCAGCGCGCCGCATCGACGCCACGGCGCGCGCTTCCGTCTTCCCGCGTCCACGGAGCCGCCGACCCATGCCCGACTACGATTACGACCTCTTCGTCATCGGTGCCGGCTCCGGCGGCACGCGCGCGGCGCGCGTCGCCGCCGCGCACGGCGCCAAGGTCGCGGTGGCGGAGGAATATCGCGTCGGCGGCACCTGCGTGATCCGCGGCTGCGTGCCCAAGAAGCTGCTCGTCTACGGCGCGCATTTCGCCGAGGACCTGCGCGACGCGCGCCACTTCGGCTGGGACGTGCCGAGCGACTGCGCGTTCGACTGGCAGCGACTGCGCGACAACGTGCTGCGCGAGGTCGATCGTATCAACGGCGCCTATACCCACACGCTGGAGAACGCCGGCGCCGAGATCATCCACCAGCGCGCCACCGTCTCCGGCCCCAACGAGGTGACGCTCGGCGACGGCACCACGCGCAGCGCGAAGACGATCCTTATCGCGGTCGGCGCGCATCCCGCGGTGCCGTCCTGCCCCGGCCACGAGCACGGCATCACCTCGAACGAGGCGTTTCACCTCGACGCTCTGCCCAAGCGCGTGCTGATCGCGGGCGCGGGCTATATCGCCAACGAGTTCGCGGGCGTGTTCCACCAGCTCGGCGCGCACGTCATCCTGATGAACCGCACCAAGGAGATCTTGCGCGGCTACGACCTGCAGATCCGCGATCGGCTGCTCCAGATCAGCATGATGAAGGGGCTGGAGTTCCGCTTCGACGCCACCTTCGAGGGCATCGAGAAGATGGACGACGGCTGCCTCAAGGTCAGCATGAGCGGGCACGAGCCCGCGATCGTCGATCTCGTGATGTTCGCCACCGGGCGCCGCCCCAACACCGCCGGGCTGGGGCTCGAGTCCGCCGGGGTCGAGCTCGACGAACAGGGCGCGGTGAAGGTAGACGACGACAATCGCTCGACCTGCCCCTCGATCTTCGCGGTGGGCGACGTGACCAACCGCATCCAGCTCACCCCGATCGCGATCCGCGAGGGCCAGGCCTTCGCCGACCGGCTGTACGGCGGCAAGGACACGCGCGTCGACTATGACAACGTGCCCTCCGCGGTGTTCAGCCACCCCCCGATCGCGGGCGTGGGACTGACCGAAAGCCAGGCGCGCCAGCAGCTCGGCTCGGTGAAGGTCTATTCCTCGGACTTCCGGCCGATGAAGAACGTGCTGGCGGGGCGCGACGAGCGCGCGCTGTACAAGATGGTGTGCGACGGCGAGACCGACCGCGTCGTCGGCATCCACATGATCGGGCCCGACGTGCCCGAGATCATCCAGGCCGCCGCGGTGGCGGTGAAGGCGGGGCTGACCAAGGCGCAGTTCGACGCCACCGTGGCGCTCCACCCGACCATGGCGGAGGAGCTGGTGCTGCTGCGGTGAGAGGGCGGGGCGCCGCGCCCCCCGCTCAGGCCATTGACACGACGCAGGCTCGCTTGTACCGATCGGTACAACTTAGCGAGGAGATAGCCGATGTCCCGCCCACCCGTTCCCCCGTTCACCGCCGACACCGCGGCGCGGAAGGCCCGTCTCGCCGAGGATGCATGGAACAGCCGCAATCCCGTGACGGTATCGCTGGCCTACACGCCCGATAGTGTCTGGCGGAACCGCAGCGAGTTCCTGACGGGGCGCGAGGCGATCGTCGCCTTTCTCGCACGCAAATGGGAGCGGGAGCTCGACTATCGCCTTATCAAGGAAGTGTGGGCGCATGACGGGAACCGGATCGCGGTCCGCTTCGCGTATGAGTGGCGCGACGCCGCCGGGCAATGGTACCGCGCCTATGGCAACGAGAATTGGGCGTTCGACGGCGACGGTCTGATGACGCGCCGCATCGCCTCGATAAACGACCGCCCGATCGCGCCGGAAGAGCGCAAGTTCCATTGGCCGCTGGGACGGCGCCCGGACGATCATCCCTCGCTCAGCGAGCTCGACCTCTGACCGCGAAGCGCACCCTCAGCGATCGCGCCAGCGCCCTCCCGGCGCTGGCGGAGGCATTCCGCGAGCATGGCTTTGAGGGGGCCAGCCTGACCATCCTCTCGCAGGCGACCGGCCTCGGAAAAGGCAGCCTCTACAACTTCTTCCCCGGCGGGAAGGAGGAGATGCTGGCTGCGGTGCTCGCCGACATCCACGCCTGGTTCGCGACTCATCTGTTTGATCCGCTCGAGCGATCCGACGATCCGAGAGCGGCAATCCGGTCGATGATCGAGCAGGTGACCGCCTACTTCCGTTCCGGCCAGCGCGTGTGCCTCGTCGGCTCGATCAGTCTGGGCGCGTCGGGAGGCGGCTTCTCCCACCGGGTGAGCGCCTATTTCGCACGGTGGATCACGGCCTTGGCGGAATGTCTCGAACGCGGACGGGTGGCGCCGACGGCGGCGCGCGCGTTCGCCGAGGAGACGGTCTGCGCGATCCAGGGGGCGATCATCCTGTCGCGGGCGCTCGGTGACGAGGCGATCTTCGGCTCGATCGTTGGTCGCCAGGAGAAGGTGCTGCTCGACGCCATGGCGGCGAACCGATCCTAACCGTCTGAGCTGGCGAGGCGCCGCGTCCGTGCTCTCACGCCGCCGGCCCTCCGCCGCCACCGATGCGCCACGAACAGCGGCAGCGCCGCGAGCCCCACCGCCCAATGCGCCAGCGCCACCGCGGCATGCGCGTCCTCGTCGGCGAGGTAGTAGAGCAGGTCGCCGCTGAGCGCGAGCGCGACCGCGGTGCCGAACAGCGCGCCGCCCGACCAGCGCCGCCGCCGCGCGCGCCAGCCCGGGACGACGTGGAGGCCGTAGAGCAGCCCGAGCAGCGCCACCGTCGCGGTCGCCGCCACGGCGTGCGCGCGCAGCGCCCAGGGCTCGGCCGCGCTCGGCTCGGGGCCGAAGGCGCCGGCGCGCTGGCCCCAATGATGCAGCACCAGCCACGCCGCGCCGCTCGCCCACAGCAGCGCCAGCACCGCCTGGGCGAGACGACGCAGCCCGCGCGTCACGCCACGATCTCCTGCCAGGCGCGGCCGGGGCGGTGGAGGAAGGCGCGCGCGCGCAGCCGTGCGACCAGCGGCCCCGCCGCCGCGCCGCGCGCCAGCACCACCTTCGTCAGCGCGTCCGCCACCGCGCAGCGGGGCGCGGCGACGCTGGCGAAACCGGGTGGCAGCGGCGCGCCGGTGACCGGATCGCGATGCTGCGGCGCGCCGCGGTCCGCGGTCGCGGCGACGACGTCGCTGCTGGCGAGCGCACCGTCAGCGATCAGCACCGCGACCGGCGGCGCGGCGTGGCGCGGCGCCAGCGCGACCCACTCGTCCGACCCGAAACTGCGCAGGTCGCCGCCGGCGTTGACCGTGGCCGACGCCACGCCGGCGCGGCGCAGCGCGGCGATCGCGCGATCGACCGCATAGCCCTTGGCGATCCCGCCGAGGTCGAGCCGCAGCGGCCGCGTCACCGCCACCGCGCCGCGCGCGACGCGCAGGTCGCGCCATGACGCCGCGCGCGGCGCCCCCGCCGGCGCTGGCACGACCGGGTCGAACGCGCCGTCGCTGGCGCGTGCCAGCGCCAGCGCGAGCCACAGGCAGCGCGCGGTGAGCGGATCCACCGGCGCGCGCTCGCCCGCGCCGAGCCGCGCCACCGCGGCGATATCGCTGTCGTCGCGATAGGCGCTCAGCCGCGCCTCGACCGCGGCGACCGCGGCGAAGGCGGACTCGACCGCCCGCTCCAGTTCGTCCGCCCCCTCGGCGCGCACCGCGACGAGCGTGCCGAGCAGCGGGCGCGCGCGCTCAATGCGGCGCAAAGACGATCCGGTCGGTGGCGAGCAGCCGGCGCACGCCGTCGGCGACGTGGCGCGCCGAGAGCGTGCCGCCCGAGTTGTTGCGGATGTCCTGCCCCAGCGCGAGCGGCGCGCCGTCGCGCTTGCCGGTGAACTGCGCGCGCCACGCCGGGTCGCGCACCTGCCCGCCATAGCTCTCGCGATAGTCGAGGATCTCGAGCGCGCGCACCGCGCCGGCGGGATCGAGCGCGAGCGCGAGCGTGATGTTCTCGTGCTTGCCCAGCACCTGGTCGACGATCAGCCGCGCGCCGTCTGGCGCGCGCCAGCTGTGCACGGTGCGGGAATGAACGCTCACCCCCGAGCGCGCGCTGATCGCCGCCGCCTGCGCGTCGGTCAGCACGCGGTCATCGCGCACCAGCGCGACGCCGGGGAAGAGCGCGGCCCTGGCCTGGTCGACCGTCATAAAGGTGGTCGCCCAGGCCGGGCTCGCCAGCACCGGCGCGGCGGCGAGCAGGACGAAGCGGCAGCGCATCCTCGCGGGCCTCAGAAGGGGATGCCGTATTTCAGCGTCAACTCGTCGCGCTCGTGGCTGCGCAGGAAGAGGTGGCGGCCGATGTCGCGCCCGTCCTCGTCATAGCCCGGGTTGCCCGCGACCTGGTGGAGCCAGCCGAGCGTCGCCCAGCCGTGCTGCCCGGCAAAGTGGAGCGACGGCCCGACCCAGTAGACCGAATGCTCGTGATGGGTGAAGTTGCCGTATTCATTGTGGTTGCGTCCCTCGACCCCGAGGTAGACCTTGGGCGCGACGCGCGCGGTGACGCCCAGCTCGTTGTTCCAGTCGAGCTCGCTGTTGGTGTCGTCGCGCCCGGCGAAGCGGATCGACTCGGCCTCGAGCACGAGGTTGTACGCGACGATCACGCGGTCCTCGGCGAAGTTCTTCTGGACGATCGCGCGCGTCTCCAGCTCGAACGTGCCCGGCGCGTAGCGCAGCCCATTGTGGAGATCGCGGAAGTCGTACTCGGGCTCGAGGTAGAGCGCGAGGCCCCAGCCGCCCTTGTTCTTGTACGGGCTGAGCGCGCGATAGACGAACTCGGCCGAGACGCTCTGCGGCGAGAAACGATGGCGCGTGAAGCCGGTGTCGGCGCTCGGGTCGTCGTCGTCGGGCGCGCCGGTGGCGTGCATCCGGTTCGAGTTGACGTAGAGCGACGCTTGCAGATCGTCGGTGACGCCGACCTCCAGCTCGCTGCGGAAGTCGGTGGCGTCGTAATGGCCGAAGCGGCGCCCGGCGCGCTCGCGCACCACCTGCTCGACCTCGACATGGCCCTTGGGCGTGAGATCGGTGGTGTAGAGCCGCGAGAACATGCCCTCGCCGGCGCGGGCGGGCGCGGCGGCGAGGCACGCGCCGGCGAGCAGCGCGGCGCCGAGCGCGCGCGCGTGAGATGTCATACGGAAGGTCCCCCCGTGTCGGTTCTTGCGATCGGCTCGCATGTATTCGGGGGAGGGCGAGGGTCACAAGCGACGGCTGACCCGGGGTGGGGAGCGGGGGCCTGCTGCGTGGCGGGCGAGAGGCTCGGCGCCGCTTCTCCTTTCCTCCGTCATCCTGAACTCGTTTCAGGATCCACCGGCCCGCGGGCGCCGCCGCGCCTGAATGTGCGGCACCGTGGATCCTGAAACGAGTTCAGGATGACGGCAGTGTGCGGCGGTGCGACGCACGGCCGCGCCGCGTCCCCTCATCCCGTCCCGAACGGCAGGATCGTCTCGTAGCGCGCCAGCTCGGGTGCCCCCGCGACGGTGGCGCCGCGGCGCAGCAGGAAGGCGTGGCGGACGATCTCGGCCTGCTGCTCCAGCCCGTAGCGCTCGAGCGGCCAGCCGGGGTGGATGGTGTAATGGTAGCGGCAGAAGGGATGGCGCGCGAGCGGCAGGCACACGCCGCGCTGGTGCTGCCACACGTGGCACAGCTCGTGGACGAACAGCCCCTGCAGCCCGAGCGGCGCGGCGGCGAAATCGTCGCGCCACAGCTCGCCCCTGGGGTGGAAGTGGATCGTGCCGCGCGGCGCCATCACCACGTCGCGCGGCTGGAAGAAGGCCCATCGGCGTCGCGCCAGCCGCACCGGCGCATAGTCGATCGAGTCGCCGTAGACCGAGCGCGCGAGATCGATCTCGCCGGGGGTGAGTGGGCGGGTCATGCGCGAGTGAGACGGGCGAGGCGGAGGTTAAGGCGCACGATCCACCTTTTCCGTTCCCCGGCGAAGGCCGGGGCCCAGCTGGGAAGGCCGTGGTGAGACTCACCAACCTTCCCCACCTGGGCCCCGGCCTCCGCCGGGGCACTGCGGGAGGCGGCGCCGACACCCGCCCTCACGCGCAACGACGCGTCGCCCACCGCGCCCTCACTCCGGCGCGGCATCGCCCGCCGCGATCACGCGCGCGTCGGCGCGCAAAGCGCTGCCGTCGGCGAAGCGCAACGTCAGCGGCAGCGTGCTCCCCGGCGCGACTCCGGCGGGCAGGCCGAACAGCATGACGTGCTGCGCGCCCGGCGCGAAGGCGACGCTGCCGCGCGCGGGCACGCGCACGCTCGGCAGCGAGTCCATCGTCGCCATGCCGTTCCCGGTCATCCGGCTGGTGTGGAGCTCGGCGCGCGCCGCGCCCGGCGCCTCCACCTGCACCAAGGTGGCGTCCGCGGCGCCGCCGTGCAGCAGGAAATAGCCCGCCGCCGGCCGCCCCGGCACCGCCGCGAGCCGGACATAGGCGTCCCCGACCGCGGGCGCGCTCGGCTGCGCCGAGCAGGCGGCGAGCGATGCGGCCGCGAGCAGCGGCGCGGCGAAGGTCCATCGGCGTGCGGTCACTCTGGTCTCCTCGGCCGTGCGGTGTAGGTGTCGCGGCCCCGGCCGGCAAGCATCGCCCCCGCCATTGCCAGCCGCGCCCCCGCCACCTAGGTCCGCGCGATGGCCGCACCCATCCTCTCCTACGAAGACCTCGGGCTGGTGCAGGGCGCCGGCTGGCTGTTCCGCCACCTCGACCTGTTCATCGGCGAGCGCGACCGGCTCGCGCTGATCGGGCGCAACGGCGCCGGCAAGTCCACCCTGCTCAAGCTGATCGCGGGCGCGATCGACAGCGACGAGGGGCGCCGCACGATCGTGCCCGGCACCAAGGTGGTGATGCTCGAGCAGGACCCGAACCTCGCCGGCTTCGCCACGCTGGCCGACTATGTCCTCTCCGGCGAGCACCCGCCGCAACCCTATGAGGCGGAGGCGATCGCGGGTCAGCTCGGCATCGACCTCACGCGCGAGGCGCGATCCGCCTCGGGCGGCGAGCGCCGCCGCGCCGCGATCGTCCGCGCGCTCGCGCTCGACCCCGACGTGCTGCTGCTCGACGAGCCGACCAATCACCTCGACGTCGCTGCGATCGAGTGGCTGGAGGACTGGCTCAAGCGCTTCAAGGGCGCCTTCGTCGTGATCAGCCACGACCGCACCTTCCTCACCCGGCTGACGCGCCAGACCCTGTGGCTCGATCGCGGCGAGCTGCGCCGCGCCGAGGTCGGGTTCGGCGGCTTCGAGGCCTGGACCGAGCAGGTCTATGCCGAGGAGGAACGCAACGCCGCGCGGCTCGACGCCAAGCTCAAGATCGAGGAGCATTGGCTCCAGCGCGGCGTCACCGGGCGGCGCCGTCGCAACCAGGGCCGGCTCGCCAAGCTCAAGGAGATGCGCGCCGAGCGCGCCGCGATGACCGGCCCGCAGGGCGCCGCCGCGCTGTCGATCGCGAGCGACGACGTGAAGACCAAGGTGGTGATCGACGTCGAGCACGTCTCGAAGAGCTACGGCGAGCGCGCGATCATCCGCGACCTGAGCTTACGCGTCGCGCGCGGCGACCGGATCGGCATCGTCGGGCGCAACGGCGCGGGCAAGACCACGCTGCTGCGGCTGCTCACCGGCGAGATCGAGCCGGACGCGGGCACGATCCGCCGCGCCAAGACGCTCGACGGCATCGTCATCGACCAGCAGCGCAGCCTGATGGCGCCCGAGAAGACCGTGCGCGACGTCGTCGCCGACGGCGGCGAGTGGATCGACGTGCTCGGCACGCGCAAGCACCTTCACGGCTATCTCAAGGAGTTCCTGTTCGATCCCTCGCTCGCCGAGGCCAAGGTCGGGACGCTCTCGGGCGGCGAACGCTCGCGGCTGCTGCTGGCGCGCGAGTTCGCGCGGCGCTCCAACCTGCTGGTGCTCGACGAGCCGACCAACGACCTCGACCTCGAGACGCTCGACCTGCTCCAGGAAGTGATCGCGGATTACGAGGGCACGGTGCTGATCGTCAGCCACGACCGCGACTTCCTCGACCGCACCGTGACGGTGACCCTGGGGCTCGACGGCTCGGGCCATGTCGACGTCGTCGCGGGCGGCTACGAGGATTGGGAGCGGCAGCGGCGCCCGCGCGTCGAGGCGGCGCGCAAGCCAGCGGCGAAACCGGCGGCCGCGGCACCGCCGCCACCGCCGCCGGCGCGGACCAAGCTCAGCTACAAGGACCAGCGCGACTATGAGCTGCTGCCGAAGCGGATCGAGGAGATCGACGCGACGATCGCGCGCGACGAGGCGGCGATGGCGGATCCGGGGCTGTACGCGCGCGACGCGGCGGCGTTCGACCGGCTGAGCAAGGGCATCGCCGCGCTGCGCGACGAGAAGGAGGCGGCCGAGCTGCGCTGGCTCGAGCTGGCCGAGAAGGTCGAGGGCTGAGGGGAGGCGGCCGAGGGGGTGATCCGGTGCTTTCGGGAAGGGGTAAGTCCGCGACTAGCCTGCGTCATTCCGACCTGGGGCGTCCATCGGAACAGGTTTGAGCCGGGGATCAGAAGCCCGGGCCGATAGGGCGGACCATACTCGTTCGGTCTCCCCCTCCCCTTCAGGGAAGGGGTGGGGTGGGGCGCTCCCACAGGCGGCACGCTCGTTGGAAGGCCCCACCCCCGGCCCCTCCCCTAAAGGGGAGGGGTGCCGCGTCAAACGCAGGAAGAGCTGCCGGCCGTGCCCCCACCGCCTCAGTCGTGCAGGATCGGGCCGAGCGCGTTGATGGTCAGCTGCAGGCTCAGCGCATGTTCCATCTGCGGCCGCGCGCCTCCCAGCCCGAAGCGATATTGGTTGAGATAGCCGATATCGAGCATCACCTTGCGGCGGACGAAGGGCAGGGTGACGCCCGCCATGTTGCGCATCCGCTCATAGCCCGAGCGCTGGCCCCAGGCGGTGCTGTTGGGGACGATGAAGCTCTCGTGGCTGGCGTAGAGCGCGTAGCCGCGCGATCCCAGCGGGTGATTGTAGCGTGCCAGCGGACGGACGCGGACACCGATCTCGCTGCCGCCGGGGTTTAAGCGCTCGTCCACCCGCAGCCGCCCGAGCAGCCGCCCGCGGGTCAGCACCACCTGCTGGCGCAGCCGGTTCTCGTGCACCGTCGGCCCGGTGGCGCTGTACAGCCCGACGTAGCGGTAGCCGACGCCCAGCTCGATCGCGGAGCTGAGCTTGTAGCCGAGCAGCCCGCCGACCTCGGTCTGGGTCAGTCCCTCGATGCGATCGCCCCAGCGTCCGATCTGCTCGAGCGTGACTCGCACCTCCGGCGTCAGCGGCACGACGAGGTTCACCTGCTCCCACAGCTGGCGGTCCTCGACCTGCGCGGCGGCGGGCGCGGCGCAGAGGAGCAGGGCGGCGAGCGGCGCCGAGAGCAGCACCGCCGCGCGACGAGATGGCACCACCGAACCGTTCCTCCCCCGGATGAGCCGCGCGGCGCTACACGCGCCGGCGCCCGCTTGCCAGGGGAGAGCCGCGCGGCTGCGCCGATGCGGAACACAGGAAAGGGCGAGGCCGTCGCCGGCCCCGCCCTCTCTCTCCCCCGCACGGGACGCCACTGGTGCGGTCGGTCGCGCTAGGCTCCCTTCGCGACCGAGACCGGGATCAGAAGTGCGCCACGATGCCGAGCGTCGGGCGGAAGCTGTTGGTCCAGCCGAAGGTCGAGACCTCGCCGCGCAGGCGGATGCCCGAGTTGCCCGTCAGGCCGCCGAGACCGATCTCCTTCGGGCCGACCTCGAAGCCGATGCCGTAGGTGACGTCGTGGAAGTCACGATCGGTGTTCACGCGCTTGTCGAAATTGACCCACTGGTAGCCGACCTTGCCGTAGATCAGGCCGCTCTCGCCGGCGCGCAGGCCGAAGCGGCCGGCGGCGCCGTACTGCCAGTCGATGTCGCCCGAGATGCCCTTCGCGACATTGCCCTCGGCGCCGACGAAGAAGGCGCCGAGCGGCACGTTGGCACCGACCAGGCCCTCGACCAGCGAGCCGTTCAGCTTGTTCCGGTTCGGCGCACCCGCGACGCTGTCGGTCTGGAACTCCTCCCAGCCGCCGCGCACCGCGACATAGGGCTCGAAGCCGAACGCCTTGCTGCCGTCGGGCGCCTGCGCGGTCGAGCTGTCGACCGGGGCGCTGGTGGGCGCACTGGTGTCGGTCGCGGTGGCGTCCTGCGCCAGCGAGGGGGTGGCGACGAACGCGGCGGACGCGGCGACGGCCGCAAGAACGAGCTTACGCATACGGGTTCCTCAAGATCAGTTTCGTTGTCCGGTGTATGACGCCGCAGGCGCCCGGACCGGGGACCCACTGAACCGCGCGCGTCCGGCTTGGTTGCTGCGAAATCGTGCTGCGATGCGACGTGATCCCGAGGTGTGGCCGAAGTGACACGCTTTCTGTCGGGAAGATGAACGCGACCGCGCCATTGTGGCGGAGATCGGGCGGCGATGCGGCGGGCGCGCCGCGGTAGCGGCGGGCGTGAGGCGGGGGTGGTACGGGCTTCGCGGCGGCTCGGAGGGTCGCGCGCGGCCCGGGCGGGGGCCGCTCACCCCACCGCCGATATCGCCGCGCGGGCGGGGATTCATAGACGCTGACGTCGCGCCTCTCTCACTAAGGTCCGCGCTGGATCCCCGCCTCCGCGGGCATGACGATGGAAGGAGGGGGGCAGCCGGCTGAAGCGACCGGCCCGCTCAGCCCCGCTTACTCCGCCTCGTACTTGATCTCCAGGTAGCGCCGCTTGGTCGCCAGCGCGTCGAGGTCGCCCTGCGCGAGTTGCTCGCTCGTGGCCGCCAGCTCGCGCTCGATCACGCCGAGCCCCTCGACCAGCTGCTGGTCCGGGGTGCGGCCGCCGCGCGCGGTGCGGCGCAGGTCCGGCGGGACGCGCGCATAGTCGCGCACGAAGTCGGGGAGCTGCTCGCCGATCAGCCGGCGCATGTCGGCCGCGGCGGGGGAGCCCTCGTCGAGCGCGGCGAGCTGGACGCCGAGCGTGTCGAGCCTTTGCTCGATGCGGTCGACCACCGCCAGCGCGGGCGCGGGCAGCGCGGGGCGCTGCGCGTCGAGCCAGCGCGCGGTCTGCGCCGGCAGCGCCTTCAGCTCGGAGCGCGCCAGCCGCTCGGGCGTCGGCACCGGGGTCGCGGGCGCGAAGGCGATCGCCAGCGTCGCCGCCAGCATCACCATGATCGCCGCCACGCCGCCGAACAGCCCGACGCCGAGCAGCGCCGCCGCCAGCAGGATCGCGCCGTTCACCGCCGCGATCAGCGCCAGCCGCGCCTTCGCCCCACCGCGCCCGCGGCGGGCGCGGCGCTGCACCGTCAGCACGCCGCGCCCGCTCACCCGGTCCGCCGCGGCGCGCGCGCCGGCGATCGCGGCGTCCGTGTCGTGGCTCGGCGGCAGCGTCACAGCGCCTCCAGCTTGAACTGCTCGGCCGGACTGGCGAGGCTGTTGCGCGCCGCGCCCTCGGCGCGTGCTATATAGCCGCGCGACTTGTCGACCTCGCGCCCGAGCGTCTCCACCGTGCTCTTCATCGTGTCGAGCGACTTGAGCTTGAACGTGTCGATCGCGTCCATCGTGTCGTAGATGTTCTGGAAGGCGCGCTGCAGCGTCTCCAGCGGGATGGTCGAGGCCGCGGCCTGCTCGTGGATCGCGGCGGTGTTCTGGCGCAGCAGCTTGCCGGTCGAGTCGATCAGCCCCGCGGTGGTGGCGTTGAGCTGGGTGACCTGCTCCAGCACCAGCTTCTGGTTGGTCAGCGCCTGCGCCACCGTGACCGCGGTGCGCAGCGCCGCCACGGTGGTGGTGCTGGCGCGGTCGACGCCCTTGATCAGCTCGACGTTGTTCTTCTTGACCAGGTCGAGCGCGAGATAGCCCTGCACCGTCACCGCCATCTGGGTGAGCAGGTCCTGCGTGCGCTGGCGCGCGTAGAACAAGGCGGTCTCGCGGATCGCCTTGGCCTTGGCGGGATCGGTGGCGTCGAGCTCGTTGGCCTTGTCCTCCAGGCGCGCGTCCATCGCGCGCGCGAGGTGGATCATCTGCTCGAGCCGTCCCATCGAGGCCCACAGGTTGGCGCGCTCGGTGTCGATCGCGGCATTGTCCATCAGCAGCTCGTCCTTGCCCGAGCCGAGGCTGCGCAGGATCGCGGCGATGTGCGTCTGGCTGCTCTTATAGCCGTCGAAATAGTCGCGCATCTTAGAGCCGAACGGGATCACGCCGAACAGCTTCTGCGGCTTGGAGAGATTGCCGCGGCGGCCGGGATCGAGTTGCTCGACGGTGCGGCGCAGCTCGGCGAGGTCCTTGCCGACGCCGGCCTCCTTGTCCATCGCGCGCACCGGGCGATCGAGGAAGCGGTTGGACTGGCCCGCGGCGTCGCGGATCTCTTTCTGTCCCATCGCGGTGATCGCGTCGACGCGCTTGCCGAACTCGGGTGAGTTGACGTCCTCGGCGAGCAGCTGGTCGACGAAGGCGTCGACGCGCTTCTCCAGCTCGCTGCGCGTGCCGGGGTCGACGGGCACGAGCCCGGCGGCGCGCTCGCTGGAGACCGCGGGGACGGGGTCGGGCGGGGTCAGCGTCAGCGCCGGCTCGGTGTCGGTACCGGGGGAGGTCGCCATGCTCGTCTCCTTCGTGCGTCGCGCGCTCTTGTCTCGCGGTGGCGCGCGCTGTTCAAGTGTGTTGTGTATGTAAGACGGTGCGGCGGGCTTGTCGAGGTGGTGGGGCGTGGATCTCACCGCCGTGGCGGGTAGCCCAGAGCGGCGTCGCCCCCTTCCTCGCGCCGCGTGTCTAGCTTACCTTGAGGGTGCGAGGGGCGGCGACATGCGGGTGAATTCGGACGAGGCGATCCGGCGCGGGATGCTGGTGCACCGGCGCTACGGCAGCTGGAACGCGGTTCGCGCGGCGATCGCCGAACGCGAGCGGACATCGCTTTATAGCCAGGCCGCTGAGCCACAGATGAGCGAACCGCGAAGTTCCGCGCAGCGACGCGGCTGATCTCGTGTGAACTGGGGCTATCCGCTCCTCGGCACGCTCGTTCTTCTGTTCCCTGGCCTCTGCGCGTGGCTGGGACTGCGCAGCGGTAGCCGAATCGACTATCTCAGCCCCTTGCCCGACCGGCCGAACTCGACCTCTACCCTTTTCGTCATCCTCGCCGGCGCGCTACTCGCGCACGTGGTCGGTGCGGGCCTGTTCGCGGTACAAGAGCTTTATTGCCGTCGCGCGCCTTGCCTGCGCCTGCCCGTCGATCCGAACGTCTACAAGGCCATGCTACGGCATGACCAAGTGTTCGCCGGCACCAGCACAGCGATCGCGCTCGCGCTGCTGTTCTTCACGCTGCTCGGTCTCCTCAGTGCCGCATCGTTTCAACGGGTCGCGCGATCGGTGCCCCTGTCAGCGGTGATGCGCCCAGAGCTCCACGGCTGGGTCCGCATGATCGCCGCCGGTACGGCCGACCCCGACAGGCTGGTGATCGCCTCGGTGCTCACGAGGACCGGACACAATGGTCGCTTCGCCGGCTATGAAGGCATCGTGCACCAGTTCACGCTCGACGAGGATGAGGTGGTGGCCATGATCGTCCTCGCCGAGGCAGATCGCTTCCTCATCGAGATCGGCGACACCGCCGCGTCGCGACATCATGTCGAGGACCGGTCGATGTCGCTGGTCCAGCTACAGCAGGCGGAGATCGCGAACGTCGCCTTCGACGTGATCGACCTGCGGGCGCTGCGCCAGCCCGCCTGACCCGTCCCGCCCGCGTGCACCATGCTGCGGCCGCGAAGGCTGGCGCCAGCGCGCGCTTTCGGCTATGCGCGCCGGCGACATCGCCTGCGGCCGCCGCGGGCCACCTCAGGAATCCGTATGAACCTGCGCAACATCGCCATCATCGCGCACGTCGATCATGGCAAGACGACCCTCGTCGACCAGCTCTTCCGCCAGTCGGGCACGTTCCGCGACAACCAGCGCGTCGAGGAGCGCGCGATGGACTCGAACGATCTCGAGAAGGAGCGCGGGATCACCATCCTCGCCAAGCCGACCTCGATCGTGTGGAACGACACGCGCATCAACATCGTCGACACCCCCGGCCACGCCGACTTCGGCGGCGAGGTGGAGCGCATCCTCTCGATGGTCGACGGCGTGATCCTGCTGGTCGATTCGTCCGAGGGCGCGATGCCGCAGACCAAGTTCGTCACCGGCAAGGCGCTGGCGCTCGGCCTGCGCCCGATCGTGGTGGTCAACAAGATCGACCGCGCCGACGAGCGCACCCAGGAAGTGCTCGACGAGGTGTTCGACCTGTTCGTCTCGCTCGAGGCGAACGACGAGCAGCTCGACTTCCCCGTGCTCTTCGCCTCGGGGCGCAACGGCTATGCCTCGACCGACCCGACCGCGCGCGAGGGCACGCTGACCCCGCTGTTCGAGAAGATCGTCGAGCACGTCCCCGCCCCCAAGGTCGACCTCGACGCGCCCTTCACCTTCCTGGTGACGCTGCTCGACCGCGACAATTTCCTCGGCCGCATCCTGACTGGCCGGGTCAACTCGGGCGTGGTCAAGCTCAACCAGCCGATCCACGCGCTCGACAATGACGGCAACGTTGTCGAGGCGGGGCGCGCCTCCAAGCTGATGTCGTTCCACGGGCTGGAGCGCGTGCCGGTCGAGGAAGCGCGCGCGGGCGAGATCATCAGTCTCGCCGGCCTCACCGTCGCCACCGTGGCGAACACGATCGCCGACACTTCGGTGAGCGAGCCGCTCCACGCCCAGCCGATCGACCCGCCGACGCTGTCGATGCGCTTCGCGGTGAACGACTCGCCGATGGCGGGGCGCGAGGGCAGCAAGGTGACCAGCCGCATGATCCGCGACCGGCTGCTGCGCGAGGCCGAGTCGAACGTCGCGATCAAGGTGACCGAGGCGGCCGATCGCGACAGCTTCGAGGTGGCGGGCCGCGGCGAGCTCCAGCTCGGCGTGCTGATCGAGACGATGCGCCGCGAGGGCTTCGAGCTCGGCATCAGCCGCCCGCGCGTGCTGTTCGGCGAGGACGAGGACGGCAAGAAGACCGAGCCGTACGAGACCGTGATCATCGACGTGGACGAGGAATATTCGGGCACGGTCGTCGAGAAGATGAACCTGCGCAAGGCCGAGCTGACCGACATGCGCCCCTCGGGCGGCGGCAAGACCCGCATCACCTTCTCCGCGCCGAGCCGCGGCATGATCGGCTATCACGGCGAGTTCCTGTCGGACACGCGGGGCACCGGCATCATGAACCGGCTGTTCGAGAAGTACGGTCCGCACAAGGGCGCGATCGAGGGCCGCAAGAACGGCGTGCTGATCTCCAACGGCGCGGGCGAGGCGCAGGGCTATGCGCTGGGCCCGCTCGAGGACCGCGGCATCCTCTTCGTCGGCCACGGCGAGGCGCTGTACGAGGGCATGATCATCGGTGAGAACGCCAAGACGGACGACCTCGAGGTCAATCCGATGAAGGCGAAGCAGCTCACCAACTTCCGCGCCTCGGGCGGCAAGGACGACGCGATCCGCCTGACCCCGCCGAAGAAGATGACGCTGGAGCAGGCGATCGCCTATATCGACGACGACGAGATGGTGGAGGTGACGCCCAAGTCGATCCGCCTGCGCAAGCGCTACCTCGACCCGCACGAGCGCAAGCGCGCCAGCCGCGCCAAGGTCGCGGCGTAAGGGGAGGGGGCGTTTCGCCCCCTCCGTCGCTTGTCGCACTGGAACGGGCGACGAACACCTCGATCCTCCCCTCTCAGGGGAGGTGTCAGGCCGTAGGGCCGACGGAGGGGTGACTCGGCCGGTGAGGGACGAGTGACTCACCCCTGGCGATACCCCTCCGTCAGCGCTGCGCGCTGCCACCTCCCCCTCGCAGCGCTGCGCGCTGCCACCTCCCCCTCGCAGGGGATGATGTGCGGGCGCTTGCCGAGGCTAAAGCCCACCTAGGTTACCGCCATCTTCCGCGCCGCCGGCAAACCGGCTAACGCGGCAGAATGTCCGCCGATTCTGTCCCCTCCGATCCGTCCAGCCACGATGACGTGGATCCCACGGGGCTCGCCGCCGGCAAGCAGGCCGAGGGCACGATGGACACCGGCGCCAACGAGCCGATCGAGCGCAGCGGTCTGCATCACTGGCGCGAGAGCACGATCACCGATCCTGACCTGAACGACCGCGGCGGCGTCTTCTTCGCCGCGATCGAGATGACGCGGATGCCGATGATCCTCACCGATCCCAACCTGGACGACAATCCCATCGTCTTCGCCAACAAGGCGTTCCTCGACCTGACCGGCTACGAGGAAGAGGAGATCCTGGGGCGCAACTGCCGCTTCCTCCAGGGCTCGCAGACCGATCGCAACGCGGTGGCGGAGCTGCGCCACGCGGTCGAGAACAAGTCCGCGGTGGCGCTTGAGCTGCTCAACTATCGCCGCGACGGCACGCCCTTCTGGAACGCGGTGTTCGTCGGCCCGGTCTACGACACGGGCGGGACGCTGCGCTATTTCTTCGCCAGCCAGCTCGACGTCACGCGCCGGCGCAACACCGAGCAGTCCTACCGGCAGGCGCAGAAGATGGAGTCGATCGGCCAGCTCACCGCGGGGCTGGCGCACGACTTCAACAACCTGCTCCAGGTGGTCAACGGCAACCTCGAGCTGGTCGCCACCGCCAAGGATCCCGCGCGCGCGCAGCGCTACGTCGCCGCGGCGCAGTCGGCGGCCGAGCGCGGCGCCAAGCTGACCCGCCAGCTGCTCGCCTTCGCGCGCAAGACCCGGCTGGAGCCGCGCCCGCTCGACCTGACCCAGCTCGTCTCCGAGTTCAGCGACCTGATCGAGAGCTCGGTCAACAAGCAGGTCGAGATCCATCTCAGCCTGCGGCGCGGGCTCGCGCCGGTGGTGGTCGATCCCGACCAGCTCGAGATGGCGCTGCTCAACATCGTCAACAACGCGCGCGACGCCATGCCCGACGGCGGGCTGGTGACGATCGCGACCCGACCGCTCAAGCTCCAGCCGGTCGAGAATGGTGACGGCACCGGCGGCACCGCGCTGCGCGACGGGGTCGAGCTCGCCGCGGGCGACTATGTCGTGCTCGAGGTGCAGGACGAGGGTCATGGCATGTCGCCCGAGGTGATCGAGCGCGCCACCGAGCCCTTCTTCACCACCAAGGGCGTCGGCAGCGGCACCGGGCTGGGGCTGGCGATGGCGAGCGGCTTCGTGCGCCAGTCGGGCGGGCGGCTCGAGATCGAGAGCAGGCCGGGTGAGGGCACCACCGTGCGCATGCTCTTCCCGAGCGGCCACGCCGAGAAGCGGGAGCCGGCCGCGCCCGAGCCGCACGTCGCCGCCAGCGCGATCGTCGATCCCGACACCGCGCGGCACATCCTGGTGGTGGAGGACAGCGACGAGGTGCTCGCGATCGCGCGCGAGATCCTCGAGAGCGCGGGCTATCACGTCTCCACCGCGGCCAACGGCGAGCAGGCGCTGCGGCTGTTCGACGAGATCCACCCGCGGGATCGAGTCGACCTGCTGTTCACCGACCTGGTGATGCCGGGCGGGATGAACGGGCTGGTGCTGGCCGACGCGGTGGTCGAGCGCGACGCGTCGGTCTCGGTGCTGATGACGACCGGCTACAACGAGGAGCTGGTGATCAACGGCCCGCGCGCGCGCGCCACCGACGTGCTGAGCAAGCCCTATCGCCGCGCCGAGCTGCTCGACCGCGTCAGCCAGGCGCTCAACCGCCGCGGTGAGCGCGGCAGCCGGCGCCGACGCTCGGATTTCGGCGCCGCGCAGGTCTGACTCGCGCGACCGTCGCAGTCGCGGGCTTGATCGTGATCAATCTAGCGGCGCGTCATCGCCGTTACGCCGCTCGCCGGCGGCGCTCATCGCGGCCAGCGTTGGTATAAACGGCTTAACGCTGAGCGTTCAGGATAGGGCTTGCTTTGGTTGCTTCACGGAAACTCCGTGAAATCCTGTAAATTACTCATTTCGACGAGACGTGGGCCGAACCGCGGCGGCGCTATTGGTTTCGTAAACTGTTGCTGGCACGACTCGCCCATGAACGCGGCTTCGTCCCTCCATGCCAAGCGCGAGCGCGAGCGACTCGGGGCGCTCGCGCGGCTCCAGACCCTCGACACGCTGGCGGAGCCGATCTTCGAACGGGTCACGCGCGTCGCCGCGCTGGTGATGGGCGTGCCGTACAGCGCGGTGACGCTGCTCGACCAGCACCACGCGCGGTTCACGTCGCATTTCGGCCTCCCCTCGTGCGAGCTGCCGCGCGACGATTCGCTCTGCGCGCATACCCTGGCCTCGACCGAGCTGATGGAGGTGCTCGACCTCGCCGGGGATCCGCGCTTCGTCGATCACCCGATGGTGGCGGGGCATCCGGGGCTGCGCTTCTACGCCGGCGCCCCGCTGGTCACCTCGGACGGGCATCATCTCGGCTCGCTCAACGTGCTCGACTCGCGCCGCCGCGCGCGCCTGTCGCTCACCGAACGCGAGGCGCTGATCGCGCTCGCGCAGATCACGGTGGAGCTGATCGAGACGCGGTTGGCGCGGTCCGCCGGCGAGATCGCGCGGCAGATGGTGGAGAGCGCGCCGGTGGCGGTGCTGTACGCCGACATCACGGGGAAGATCATCTACGCCAACGCGCTCACCGCGGCGATGCTGGGGACGCACCCGCTCGAGCTGATCGGCCGGCCGGCGGAGTCGCTGCTGCCGCGCTGGCACGAGGAGGTGGCGACGCTCGCGCAGGATACCGGCGCCAGCACGCATCACGCCAGCGAGGCGCGCCACGCCGCGGGGTGGACGATCCCGGTCGAGCTGACGCTGTCGAGCTGCAAGCTCGGCGAGCAGATCGGCGGCTATGGCATCGTGATGCGCGACGAGAGCGCGCAGCGCGCACTGGAGCGCGAGAATGCCGAGGCGCACGCCTTCCTCGACACGATCATCGACCATCTGCCCGCGATGCTGTTCGTCAAGGACAGCGCGACCGGGCGCTACCTGCTGACCAACCGCGCCGGCGAGGAGCTGATGGGGCGGCCGCGCGAGGAGATGATCGGGCGCACCGCGCGCGAGCTCTATCCCGCGTGCGGCAGCGCCTATGAGGAGCAGGACCGCGCCGCGCTGGCGAGCCCCAGGTCGGAGCAGCGCTTCGAGAATGAGTTCACCCGCCCCGACGGGCGGCGCGTCAGCCTGCGCACCACGCGGATCGTGCTCGACGGCCCGGACCGGCCCGCGCAATATCTGCTCGGCCTGTCCGAGGACGTCACCGAGGTGCGCCGCGCCGAGGCGGAGATCCTGCGGCTGGCGCATTTCGATTCGCTCACCGGGCTGGTCAACCGCCACAGCTACGTCGACCGGCTCAACGAGCTGATGGCGTCGGGCACCGAGCTGGCGCTGCTCGCGATCGATCTCGATCGCTTCAAGTCGGTCAACGACCAGTTCGGCCATGTCACCGGCGACCTGGTGCTCGCCGCGGTGGGCGAGCGGCTCCAAGGGCTGATCGAGCCGACCGACCTGGTCGCGCGCGCCGGCGGCGACGAGTTCATCGTGCTGGTGATCGGCGACGCCCCCGCCGCGCGCGCGCGCGCCGTGGCGGAGGCGGTGGTCGCGGCGATGGCGCAGCCGTTCCCGACCCCGATGGGCACCGCGCATCTCGGCGCCAGTGTCGGCATCGTGCTGGCGCCGACCCATGCCGCCACCACCTCCGAGCTGCGCCACTGCGGCGACGTCGCGCTGTATCAGGCGAAGAGCAGCGGGCGCGGCGCGATCTGCTTCTACCACCCGTCGCTGGACGAGGCCGCGCGCGACCGTCGCGCGCTCGAGCTCGACCTGCGCGCGGCGATGGAGCGCGGCGAGATCACGCTGATGTACCAGCCGGTGCTCCGGGTCGACACCGGCGCGATGGCGAGCGCCGAGGCGCTGGCGCGCTGGACCCACCCGACGCGCGGCCCGATCCGCCCCGACCTGTTCATCGCCATCGCCGAGGAGAGCGGGCTGATCGTCCCGCTCGGCCGCATGCTGCTGCGCCAGGCCTGCGTCGACGCCGCCAGCTGGCCCGATCACCTGGCGGTCGCGGTGAACCTCTCGCCGGTGCAGTTCCACGCCGGCGACGTCTACGACACGGTGATCGCGGCGCTGGCGGACAGCGGGCTGCCGCCGCACCGGCTCAAGCTGGAGGTGACCGAGAACGTCGTGATGCACGACGTCGAGCGCACCTTCGTCGAGCTGGAGCGGCTGCGCGCCGCCGGGATCAAGATCCTGATGGACGATTTCGGCACCGGCTATTCGTCGCTCAGCTATTTCGAGCGCTTCCCGTTCGACAAGGTAAAGATCGACCAGTCGTTCGTGCGCGGCCTCGACACGTCGCGCGCGGCGGGGGCGATCATCAAGGCGATCGTCGGCCTCGGCGAGGCGCTCGGCATGGCGATCGTGGCCGAGGGCGTGGAGACGTGCGCGCAGCGCGACGCGCTGGTGCTGGCGGGCTGTACGCACCTCCAGGGCTATCTGTTCAGCCGCCCGGTGAGCTCGGCCACCATCGCCGCGTTGGGGGCCGCCGGCCCCGGCGCGCGCTCGCTCGCCGCCTGAGCCGCGCCGCTACATTTCGTCGAGCGCGCGACACGCCCGGTCGTGCCGCGCGCCTATGATGCCCTCAGGGCTCGCCGCGCGGCGGGAGGGGGGTGCGAGTGGACGAGTGGATCCGGCCGTGGCGGCTGTACGCGGACTTCGGCGGACGCGCGACGCGGCGCGACTATTGGTTCTTTCACCTCGGCGCGGCGGGCGTGCTGGTCGCGGTGGGCACCTTGTCGCGGCTGGTCGAGGATTCGCTCGCCTGGCTGATCGCGGCGCTGCGGCTGGGTGAGAGCAACGCCGCCGCGCTGCTGCTGTTCGCGGTCATGCTGATGCCGCTGCTGGCGGTGCCGATCCTGCTGGTGCCGAGTCTGGCGGTGAGTGCGCGCCGGCTGCGCGACCTCGGCCGCTCGCCGCGCTGGCTGCTGCTGCTGGCCGTGCCGTTCGGCGCCGTCGCGCTGCTCGCGCTGCTCGGGCTCGGCCGCGGGGTCGCGGCCGGCGTCGCAACATCGCCGCCCCCGCCGGTCGCGCTCGGCGCCGACGTCTACGAACTCGCCGAGCACGCGCGCCTTCCCGCCTGAGTCACGACGATGGAGGTTCCGATGCTGCCCGCTTATGTCACACGACCCTTCCGGCTCTACGCGGTGTTCCGCGGGCGGTCGACGCGGCGCGAATATTGGTGCTTCGCGGCGGTGGCGCTGATGGGGATGCTGGTCGCTCTCGCCGTCGCCGAGGCGCTGGAGCGTGCGCTTCCCCTCGGCATCGCCACGAAGGACCTGATGGTGCTCCTTTACCTGCCCGTCGTGGTGGCGCTGGGCGTCCCCGGATTGGCGGTGAAGGTCCGCCGACTGCACGATATCGGCCTGTCGGGCTGGTGGCTGCTGATCGGCTTCGTGCCGCTCGTCGGCGGTCTCATCGACCTGTTCTTCGGCCTCAAGCCCGGCGACGCCGGCGAGAACCGCTTCGGCGCCGATCCGCGCGCCACCGGGCCGGCCGCTGACGCACCCGCGGACGTGGCGGCGGGCTGACCTCGGCCGCATGGCTACGCGAACCATCCTCTCCTGAGGAGATGCTCGCGAGACGCGTGTCATCCCGGGCTCGCTGCGGGATCGATCGCGCCGCGAGGGCCTAAGCCATTGCTTCTGCCGAGCTATGGATCCCGGCTCCAGGCCGGGATGACGGTGGGAGGCGCCAGCACAATGAGGCAACCATCCCCTGGCGGGCGAGGATCAGCTGGCCTCGCCGCGCCCCTCTCTCACGCCCCCGCGTCGGTGAGCCGCTCGAGCTGGTCGGGCGAGAGCGTCAGCGCGATCGCGCCGAGCAGCTCCTCGATTTGTCGCGCCGAGGTGGCACTCGCGATCGGCGCGGTGACGCCCGGCTGTGCGATCAGCCATGCCAGCGCGACCTGCGCCAAGGTCGCGCCGGTCTCCTCCGCGACCGAGTCGAGCGCGGCCAGCACCGTGGCGCCCTTGCCCTCGAGCAGCTCGCCCATCTTCGCCCCGCGCACGCTCTGGGAGAGGTCGTCGCGCGTGCGGTACTTGCCGGTGAGGAAGCCCGAGGCGAGGCCGTAATAGGGCACCACCCCGATATTCTCGGTGACGCAATAATCCTGCAGCTCGCCCTCGAACTTGTGGCGGCTGACGAGATTATACTCGGGCTGGAGCACCTGATAGTGCGGCAGCCCGGCGGCGCGCGCGCCTTCCACCGCCGATTTCAGCCGGGCGGCGTGGAAGTTGGAGGCGCCGAGCACGCGCACCTTGCCCGCCTCGACCAGCCGGGCGAACGCCTCGGCGACCGCCTCCTGCGGCTGCGCCTCGTCGTCGCGATGCGCGAAATAGAGGTCGATCCGGTCGGTGCCGAGCCGCCGCAGCGATGCCTCGCACGCCGCCGCGATCCGCGACGGCGCCAGCGCCTCGCCGCCCTCGCCGGGCAGCATGCCGACCTTGGTGGCGATCAGCACGTGGTCGCGCTGGCCGCTGGCGCGAAGCCACTCGCCGATGATCGTCTCGGACTCACCGCCGCGATGGCCGTCGACCCAGGCGGAATAGACGTCGGCGGTATCGATCATCGTGCCCCCGCCCGCGACGAAGGCGTCGAGCACCGCGAAGCTGGCAGCGCGATCGGCGGTCCAGCCGAACACGTTGCCGCCCAGCACCAGCGGCGCGATCTTGAGGTCGGAGGCGCCGAGGCGGCGGAGGTCGGTCATGCGGTCGTCCCGGGCGGGTGATCGCCGCCGCGCGCGACGGGCGCGGCGGCGACGGGGTCGGTCAGGCTCAGTTGTCGCGCAGCTTCTCGCCCGCGCGCACCATCGCGTTGCCGGTCGCGTCGGCGGCGCGGTCGCCGGTGTTGCTGAGCGCGTCGCCGGTGCGATCGCCCGCGTTGCGGAGCGCCGCGCCGGTGCGGTCGAGGCTGTTCTCGGCCGAGTTGAGCGCACGGTCGGTGGCGGCATCGACGTCGTCGACCGCGTTCGAGGTGGTGGCGGCGGTGTCGGCGGCCATCGTGTTCGCCGCCGCGGCGGACTGGTCCTGCGCCTTCTCGCTGCAGGCCGCGAGGCCCAGCGCGGTGGTGGCGGCGAGGGCGGCGATCAGCGTGCGCTTCATGGACATGATTCCCCTGTCGTTACGCCGGCACAATAGCCGGGGATGGGGCGCGAACGCGGCAGCGGGGGGAAAGGGTCCAAGGGCGCGGGTCCAAGCGAAGGGATGGGACGCTGCTCCCTCCCCTTCAGGAGCACGGGGTCGGCCATGCCCCCGGCATGGCCTGAACAGCGCGGGGCGCTGTTCACCCCGAGCTGGCCGGGGTGGGGCCTGTCCACGAGCGCGGCGTTCGCGGAGAGCCCCCACCCCCAACCCCTCCCCTGAAGGGGAGGGGAGATGAACCCCCGAACCTCCGTTTCCCCATCCCGCCATCCATCGTTTGACCTCATATAAAGATATCTTTATATCTGCTCGCCGGATGAAACACGCCCTCGCCATCTTCAGCGCGCTCGCCGACCCGTCGCGGCTGCGCATCGTCGCGCTGCTCGGCGCGATGGAGCTGTCGGTCGGCGAGCTGGCGCAGGTGCTGGGGCAGAGCCAGCCGCGCGTGTCGCGCCACGTCAAGATCCTGTGCGACGCCGGTCTGGCCGAGCGGCGCAAGGAGGGCAGCTGGGTGTTCGTCGCGCTCGGCGACCGCGCGCGGCTCGCGCCCGTGCTCGCCGCGCTCGACTCGCTCGGCGTCACCGAGGAGGCCGCGGCGGATCTCGCGCGGCTGGCGGCGGTGCGCGCCGACCGCGCCGCCGCGGCGGCGGGCTGGTTCGAGGCCAACGCCGCCGAGTGGGACGCGATCCGCTCGCTCCACGTCGCCGAGGAGCAGGTCGAGGCGGCGATGCGCGACGTGCTCGCCGACGCGCCGCTCGGCCGGCTGATCGACATCGGCACCGGCACCGGGCGGATGATCGAGCTGTTCGCGCCCGCCGCCACGCACGCGCTCGGCATCGACAAGAGCAGCGAGATGCTGCGGCTGGCGCGCGCCAAGCTGGGCGAGCAGGGGCTCGCCAACGCCGAGCTGCGCCAGGCCGATCTGTACGCGCTGCCGCTCGGCGACGGCGCGGCGGACGTCGCGATCCTGCACCACGTGCTGCATTTCGCGCAGCAGCCCGGCGCCGCGATCGCCGAGGCGGCGCGCGTGCTGGCGACGGGCGGGCGGCTGCTGATCGCGGACTTCGCGCCGCATGACCGCGAGGAGCTGCGCGCGCGCGACGCGCACACGCGGCTGGGCTTCGCCGACGCGCAGATCGAGCGCTGGTTCGCCGCCGCCGGGCTGCTGCCGGCGCGGACCGAGACGCTCGAGGGCGGCGAACTGACGGTGAAATTGTGGCTCGGCCGGAAGGCCGGCGAGCCGTGGCGAGAGGTGAAGGCGGCATGACATTCTCGGTCAACCAGCTCGAGGAAGCGCGCCGCGCGCTGGACGCGCCGCTCTACGCCGACGTCGGCGGCGACGTGGACGTCAGCTTCGAGTTCTCGCCGCCCAAGAGCGAGAAGTCGGAAGAGACCTTGTGGCAGTCGATCGAGACGCTCTGCCCGCTCGGCCCGCGCTTCCTCTCGGTCACCTATGGCGCGGGCGGGTCGACGCGCGATCGCACCCACGCCACCGT
The DNA here is from genome assembly GCF_019429485.1 of Sphingomonas citri. GTDB lineage: Bacteria > Pseudomonadota > Alphaproteobacteria > Sphingomonadales > Sphingomonadaceae > Sphingomonas > Sphingomonas citri. The sequence continues at coordinate 341,950 of NZ_JAHXZN010000003.1, forward strand.
CGCGCGGATCGCGCGCGAGACAGCGGTGCCCGCCGCGGCGCATCTCACCTGCGTCGAGGCGACGCGCGAGGAGATCGACGCGGTGGCGCAGGAATATTGGGCCGCGGGGGTGCGCCACATCGTCGCGCTGCGCGGCGACCCGCCCGCGGGCGCGGCGGACTATGCGCCGCATCCCGGCGGCTATGAGAATGCCGCCGCGCTGGTGGCGGGGCTGCGCCGGCTGCACCCGTTCGAGATCTCGGTGGCGGCCTATCCCGAGTGCCACCCCAGCTCGGCCGATCTGGCGGGCGACCTCGACAATCTCAAGCGCAAGCTCGACGCCGGCGCCAACCGCGCGATCACGCAGTTCTTCTTCGAGGCGGAGACCTTCTTCCGCTACCGCGACGCGGCGGCGGCGGCAGGGATCACGGCCGAGATCGTCCCCGGCATCATGCCGATCGGCAGCTTCGCGGGCGTGCAGCGGATGGCGGCGATGTGCCGCACCGACGTGCCGGGCTGGCTGGTGCGGCTGTTCGAGGGGCTCGACGATCTGCCCGCCGCGCGCCAGCTGGTGGCGGCGACGGTGGCGGCCGAACTGTGCCGCAAGCTCTACGCCGGCGGGGTGAAGCAGCTCCACTTCTACACGATGAACAAGGCCGAGCTGAGCTACGCGATCTGCCACCTGCTGGGGGTGCGGGCGGCACCGCGGCGAGCGGCAGCGGCGGCGTGAGCGCAGCGCGGGCCGGCCTCTCACCCGTCATCCCGGCGCAGGCCGGGATCCGTGGTGCCGCGCGCGCCACGGCCACGGTGCACGCGGCCCGCTCGACCCCGGCCTTCGCCGGGGTGACGGATGCTCTGTAAACGATGACGACCGGCAGGACCTTATCATGACCCCACGTGACACCTTCCTCGCCGAGGCGGCGAAGCGGATCCTGATCACCGACGGCGCCTTCGGCACCGAGATCCAGAACTGGAAGCTCTCCGAGGCGGACTATGCCGGTGCGCTGACGCTGGGCCACGACCAGAAGGGCAACAACGACATCCTCGCGCTGACCAAGCCCGAGGTTCCCGAGTCGATCCACCGCGCCTATTTCGAGGCGGGGGCGGACATCGCCGAGACCAACACCTTCTCCGCCAACCGCATCAGCCAGGCCGACTACGGCGCCGAGGGGCTGGTGCGCGAGATCAACGTCGAGAGCGCGCGCCTCGCCCGCCGCCTCGCCGACGAGTTCCAGGCGAAGGACGGGCGCCCGCGCTTCGTCGCCGGCGCGATCGGGCCGACCAACAAGACGCTGTCGCTCAGCCCCGACGTCAACGATCCCGGCTACCGCGAGATCGACTTCGATTACCTCAAGGACGTCTATCGCGAGCAGATCGACGCGCTGGTCGAGGGCGGCGCCGACTTCGTGCTGATCGAGACGGTGTTCGACACGCTCAACGCCAAGGCCGGGGTGATGGCGGCGATCGAGGCGGGCGAGGCGCTCGGGCGCGACCTGCCGATCATGCTGTCGATGACGCTGACCGATCTCTCCGGGCGCAACCTCTCGGGGCATACGGTGGAGGCGTTCTGGCACGCGATCCGCCATGCCAGGCCGCTGACGATCGGGCTCAACTGCTCGTTCGGCGCGGAGCAGCTGCGCCCGCACGTGCGCACGCTGAGCGCGATCTGCGACACGCTGATCATGGTCTATCCCAACGCCGGCCTGCCCAACGAGCTCGGCGCCTATGACGAGGCGCCCGCGACCACCGCGGGGCTGGTGGCGGAATGGGCCGAGGCGGGGCAGGTCAACGTGCTGGGCGGCTGCTGCGGCTCGACCCCGGCGCATATCGCCGCCATCGCCGAGCGCGTCCGCGGCGTCGCCCCGCGCGCGATCCCCGCGCCGCCGGTGCAGACGCGGCTCGCCGGGCTGGAGCCGTTCACCATGGCAGCGTGACGTACGGCGCTCCCTCCCCTTCAGGGGAGGGCCGGGGTGGGGCGTCGGCGTCTCACCGAGACCGGCGCGCCCGAAGAACCGCCCCACCCCAATCCAGCGGCAGGGTGGTTAGGCCCCCGGCCTAACCAAAAACACGCTGGGCGTGTTTTAACCTGCCGCTCCTGAAAGGGAGAGGGGCTAGAGAGAATGACATGACCGCATCCTCCACCCGCTTCGTCAACGTCGGCGAGCGCACCAACGTCACCGGCTCGGCGGCGTTCAAGAAGATGATCATGGCGGGCGACTATACGCGCGCGGTCGAGGTCGCGCGCCAGCAGGTCGAGAACGGCGCGCAGGTGGTCGACGTCAACATGGACGAGGGGCTGCTCGACGCGCACCACGCCATGACCACCTTCCTCAAGCTGATCGCCGCCGAGCCCGATATCGCGCGCGTGCCGATCATGATCGACAGCTCGAAGTGGAGCGTGATCGAGGCCGGGCTCAAGTGCGTCTCGGGCAAGCCGATCGTCAACTCGATCAGCATGAAGGAGGGCGAGGACCAGTTCCTCCACCACGCCCGCCTGTGCCGCAACTACGGCGCCGCGGTGGTGGTGATGGCATTCGACGAGGTCGGTCAGGCCGACACCCAGGCGCGCAAGGTCGAGATCTGCGCGCGTGCCTATGACCTGCTCACCGGCATCGGTTTTCCGCCCGAGGACATCATCTTCGATCCCAACGTGTTCGCGGTCGCCACGGGGATCGAGGAGCACAACAATTACGCGGTCGACTTCATCGAGGCGTGTCGCGAGATCAAGGCGCGCTGCCCGCACGTCCATATCTCGGGCGGGCTCTCCAACCTGAGCTTCTCGTTCCGCGGCAACGAGCCGGTGCGCCGCGCGATGCACTCGGTGTTCCTGTACCACGCCATCCCCGCGGGCATGGACATGGCGATCGTCAACGCCGGCCAGCTCGACGTGTACGACGCGATCGACCCCGAGCTGCGCACCGCCTGCGAGGACGTGATCCTCAACCGCGACCCCGAGGCGGGCGAGCGGCTGGTCGCGCTGGCCGAGCGCTTCCGCGGCACCGACGCGGTGGCCGAGAAGGCGGCGCAGGAGTGGCGCGGCTGGGACGTGGTCAAGCGGCTCGAGCACGCGCTGGTGAAGGGGATCGACGCGCACGTCGTGGACGACACCGAGGAGGCGCGCGCCGAGATCGCCGCGCGCGGCGGTCGCCCGATCGAGGTGATCGAGGGCCCGCTGATGCAGGGCATGAACGTGGTCGGCGACCTGTTCGGCTCGGGCAAGATGTTCCTGCCGCAGGTGGTGAAGAGCGCGCGCGTGATGAAGAAGGCGGTGGCGCACCTGCTGCCGTACATCGAGGCGGAGAAGGCCGCGGGCGGCGCCGAGCAGCGCGGCAAGGGCCGGATGGTGATCGCCACGGTGAAGGGCGACGTCCACGACATCGGCAAGAACATCGTCGGCGTCGTGCTCCAGTGCAACGGCTTCGAGGTGATCGACCTCGGCGTGATGGTGCCCTGGTCCAAGATCCTCGAGACCGCGCGCGAGCAGGACGCCGACATGATCGGCCTCTCCGGGCTGATCACCCCCTCGCTCGACGAGATGGTGACCGTGGCGGAGGAGATGCAGCGCGCCGGCATGACGATGCCGCTGATGATCGGCGGCGCCACCACCTCGAAGGTGCATACCGCGCTGCGCATCGCGCCGGCGTACACCGGCCCGGTGGTGCACGTGCTCGACGCCAGCCGCGCGGTCGGCGTGGCCACCGCTCTGGTGTCGGAGACGCAGGCGGAGGGCTTCGTCGCCGGCGTCGCGGCGGAATATCAGGCGGTGCGCGACGCGCGCGAGGGCAAGGGCGCCAACGCGCTGCTGCCGCTGGAGGAAGCGCGCAAGCGCGGCTTCGCGGCGGACATGGCGCTCAAGGCGCCCCCGGCGAAGAAGCCCGGCGTCCACGTCTACGACGCCTGGGACCTCGCCGATCTCGCCGACTATATCGACTGGACGCCCTTCTTCCGCGCCTGGGAACTGGCGGGCAATTACCCCGCGATCCTCGACGACGCGGTGGTGGGCGAGAGCGCGCGCTCGCTCTACGCCGACGCGCGCGCGATGCTCGACCGCATCGTCGCGGAGAAATGGCTCACCGCGCGCGGCGTCGCGGGGCTGTGGCCGTGCCACCGCCACGACGACGACGTGTGGGTGCACGACCGCCACAGCGTCGACACGCGCTCGCCCGACGGCGGCAGCGTGCCCGCCGGCATGCACACCCCCGACCTCGACCGTCGCAACGAGCATTCGACGCGGCTGCCGTTCCTGCGCCAGCAGATCGCCAAGCGCGAGGGGCGGGCGAACATGTGCCTCGCCGACTTCGTCGACCCCGCGGGCGACTGGATCGGCGGCTTCGCGGTCGGCATCCACGGCATCGACCCCCATCTCGCGCGCTACAAGCAGGACAACGACGACTATAACGACATCCTGCTCAAGGCGCTGGCGGACCGGCTGGCGGAGGCGTTCGCCGAGCGGCTCCACGCGCACGTGCGCACCGATCTATGGGGCTATGCCCCCGACGAGCAGCTCACCAACGAGGCGATGATCCGCGAGCAGTATCGCGGCATCCGCCCCGCGCCGGGCTATCCCGCCTGCCCCGAGCACAGCCTCAAGCGCACGTTGTTCGACCTGCTCGAGGCGGAGAAGAACGTCGGGCTCGAGCTGACCGAGAGCTACGCCATGCTGCCGACCGCGGCGGTGAGCGGCTTCTATTTCGGCCACGCCCAGGCGGAATATTTCGGCGTGGCGCGGATCGGCGAGGATCAGGTGGCGGATTACGCGCAGCGGCTCGGCGTCGACGTGCGGCAGGCGACACGGCTGCTGCGGCCGAACCTGGATTGAGCGCGCGGGCGCCCCATAGCGGGTAGGTAAACGGGCGCGCCGCCCGGCGCGCGACGCCGCTCCTTCTATCCTTCGTCCTGACAACGGGGCATCGGAAGGAAGACGGATGCGAGCAGCCGGTGCGCGGAGCGGGCGCGCGCTCCTCTTGCTGGGCACGGCGCTGATCGCGGGGCCGGTCACGGCGCAGGTGAGTTCCCAGGCGGCGGCGCGTCGGTTCGGCGGCGCGCCCGACATCGCCGTGGTCGATGCCGTCACGCCCGACGGGGCGGTTGATCCGGCCGACATCAACGGCGTGGGGCAGATCGTGATCGATCACGGCTGGGCCAGCGGCTATTGCACCGGGACGCTGATCGACCCGCGAACGGTCCTCTTCGCCTCGCACTGCGTGAACGGGGACGGGGGCGACACGCCGCAGGACGCGTGGCGCTATGGCAGCGCCGCGGGGCAGATGCCGGTCGCCTTCGCGCTCAAGGCGAACAACGAGGCCGGCGTTCACCGATGGGTGACGACGGGTGAGGGGCAGCACCGGACCGACCCGAGCAACGCGATCTTCTCGCTCAATCAGGTCGTCTATCATCCCGGTGCGGTGAGCATGGGGATGGATCTCGCCGACGTGCAGGCGGACATCGCGATCGGGTCGCTCGACGCGCCCGCGAAGGGCATCCCGACCCGGACGTTGCTGTTCTCGCCCTTGCCCGCGCCCGCCGCGATCGATGCGGCGACCGGGACGGGCTACCACGTGAATGTCACCGGCTATGGCGTTCACGGCGACGGCGGTAGCGGTTATGCCGGGTTCGACCTGCGCCGGCGCTCGGCCGAGAACATGATCGGGCTGCTCACCTCGCTCGACGAGGTCGAGGCCGAGCTCGGCATGCCGCGCGAGGGCCTGCACCAGAACCTCTACTTCCTCGACTTCGACGATCCGCGGCGGCGCGCCACGGGCGACATCAACGTCTTCCGCGATGACGCGCTGCCGGGTGAGGGCGTGCCCGGGTTCGGCGACTCGGGTGGGCCGCTGATCCTCGATCGCCGCTACGCCGAGAAGACCGTCATCGGCGTGCTCTCGGCCGGGCGCTGGCCCGACGACATGCCGCCGGGCAGCTACGGCACCTTCGCTTTCTATCAGCCGCTCTATCTCTACTGGGACTATATCGTCGCCAGCAATCCCTACCGCTACGTCGGCGCGCTGGCGGGCGACGGGCGGTGGAGCGACCCCGCGCACTGGCAGACGCGGGTCGATCCCGCGTATCGCGTGATCGCGGGCGACGGGCTGGTCAACGCGCTGCCGGACGCGTCGGGTGCCGGGGTGGCGCCCGACGCGCATCGGTTCGGCCAGATCTGCGATCAGGAGCCCGCGCTCGGCGTGGATCGCTGCTACGACGTGCGCACGCACGTCCGCTACGACCATGATCGTGCAGCGGGCGTCGCGGGCGATCCGCTCTACCGCGCGGGAAGGCACGCCCGAGCCGCCCCGCTCCCCGCCCCGACGCTCGCCAACGGCCTGCCCGGGGCGACCGGCTTCGTGCCCGACAACGTCGACCCAGATGCGGCCACCCGCCGCAGCGCGCGCTATTTCGACGTGACGCTGTCCGCCCCCGGCACCACCACGCTCGACACCAGCGCCACGGTCGACAAGGTCACCGTCTCGGGCAGCGGGGCGCGGCTGTCGGTCGCGCCGGAGGGCCATCTCACCAGCCTGATCGAGGTCGACCAGCTCGCCGGCTTCGTCCATGTCGACGGCACGCTGACCACGCCGGGCGACTATCTGCTCGTCGCCGGCCGGCTCTCGGGCAGCGGGCGGATCGAGACGCCCTATCTCACCAGCGCGGCCGGCGTGATCGTGCCGGGGCAGGTGGGCACGATCGGCACGCTGCACGTCGGCGGCAATCTGGTGCTCGCGTCGAAGAGCCTGCTGCTGATCGGCGTCGGCGCGGCGGGCGCCGCCGACCGGGTCGCGGTGGAGGGCAAGGCGAACCTCGGCGGCACGGTCGCGCTCGCGCCGGTGGCGGGGCATCGCGTCCGCGCCGGCGACGTCTACACGATCCTGACCGCCGATGACGGCCTCACCGCCCGCTTCGACTCGGCGGCGCGGCTGAGCGCGATCCTCGCGCCGACCTTGCTCTACGACCACACGAGCGTGCGGGCGCGCGTCGACGCCGGGCGCTACGCCGACGTGGTCGCGTCGACGCGCGCGCAGCGCGGTTATGCCACCCTGCTGGATCGCGCGCGGCCGCACGCGGCGGCGCTCGCCGGCGTCTATGGCGTGCTGGACCTGCAGGACGCGCCGACGATCCAGCACACGCTGGAGGCGCTGGCGCCGCGCGCCGAGGGCCTCGACCGCGCGCTTGGCGCGCTCGCGCTCGACACGATGGCGCGCTTCTATCGCGCCAGGCTCGCCGCCGCCGACCCGCGGCGCGGGGCGGCGGGCGCGGGGCAGCTGACGCTCGCGGGCGAGCCGATCCAGCTCGCCGCGGCCGAGGCGGCGCGCCTACCGGGCCAGCCGCCGATCGCGAGCGACACCGCCGCCACCGTCGCGGCGCCGACGCGCCTGCCCGACAGCGTCGCGGCCTATCTCGCGGGGGGCTATCTCGACGGCAGCGCCGCCGCGACCCGCACCGCGCTCGCGCCGCGCGGCCGCGATCCGCTGTCGGGCTGGTATCTCGCCGGCGGGCTGGAGAGCGCGGTCGACGATCGTGCGCTGGTCGGGCTGGGCCTCTCGTTCACCCGCGTGACCGGCAGCACCGCGGTGGCGGGGCAGAGCGCCGAGGGCGAGCTGTACCAGGGCACGCTCTACGGCAAGCTCGCCGCCGCCAACGGATTGTACCTCGACACGCAGGAGAGCGCCGGGCTGTGGCGCCATGCCACCCGACGCACCGCCGACCTGATCGGCAGCGCCACCACGCTGCGCAGCCGCGATCACGCGCTCGCTTATGGTGCGGAGGTCGGTGCCGGGCACGACGGCGCGGTGGGAAGGCTGCGGGTCGGGCCGCGCGTGGCGCTGCGCGCGAGTGCGCTCGATCTGGGGCCGGTGAGCGAGACCGGCGGCGCCGCGGCGCTGCGGCTCGATCGCCGTCGCTACGCCAGCGTGCAGGGACGCGCCGGCGTGGCGCTGTCCGGCGGGGGCACGGTGCGGCCGTGGGCGTCGGTCTATGTGGTGCACGACTTCCGCGATCCGTCGCCGCTGCTCGGCGCCTCGTTCGCCGCGGTGCCGGACACCGACGTCGCCTTCGCGCTGCCCGGGCGCGACCGCGACTGGGGCGAACTCGGCGCAGGCATCGCGCTCGATACCGGGCATGCGACGCTGACGCTCGGCGCCGATACCACGCTTCGGCGGCAGGACGTGCGCGATCAGGCGTACCGCGCCTCGGTACGGGTGCGTTTCTAGAATCCTGTCCATCCGAGTCGAGACCTGCTTCCGCGCATGCGGGAGCCCAACGCCTCGAACGCCGTTACCGCGGCGCCGGGCTTCGGCGTCCACCGGAGCACGCCTCAGCGTCGATGAAGCGGCCGCGGCGCGCCGCGGCGGCGATCGTCAGACCCGTCGGCGCCACGCGGCCGCTCCGCGCGGCTCACGCCTCGCGCGTACCCACCCCGCGGCAGCGGTCGGAGCAGTAGCGCACCTGCTCCCAGTCGCGCGCCCATTTCTTGCGCCACGCGAACGGGCGGTGGCAGCTCGCGCAGATCTTCTCGGGCAGGTGCGGTTTGCGATGCGCCATGCGGCACCAACACGCGAGCGCGCGCGGCGCTCCGCGGCGGTGCTAACCGGATGACAACTTCGCTCCTTTACCAGCCGGCGCACCGCTTCCCGAGAGTGATCGCGCGCCGCCATGACCCAGATCCGTTCCCTCGCGCCGCTCGCCGCGGTGTTCCTGCTCGCCGGCTGCGGCGGCGGCAGTGGCCAGACCGGCGCCGCCAGCGCGGTGACGGTCGTGCCCTCCGCCGCGCCGGTCGCCACCCCCGCGCCGACGCCGTCGCCGACGGCGACCCAGACGCCGACGCCCGCTCCCGCGCCGACCCCCACGCCGGCGACGGTCGCGATCCCGCCCGCGGCGGCGCCCAGCTTCCAGTCGGTGGTCTATGTCGGCAACGACGTGCCCGACCTCGCCGCCTATGAGGCGTGGCTCGGCCGGCCGACCGACGGCGTGCAATTGTTCAGCGGGCGCAACGGCTGGGCCGACTGGTCCGACTCGATCGGCTGGCTCGCCGACCGCTGGAAAGGGGTCGCGCGGACGCGTTACTGGTCGATCCCGCTGTTCGCCGAGGGCGGTACGCTCGCCGCCGCGGCGGCGGGCGACTATGACTCGCGCTGGCGCGGCGCCGCGGCGACCTTGCTCGCCGCCAGCCCGGGCGACTCGACCATCGCGGTGCGCACCGGCTGGGAGTTCAACGGCGACTGGCAACCCTGGGCGGCCAAGGGCAAGGAGGCCGACTATCGCGCCGCCTATCGCCGCTTCGTCGCCAGCTTCCGCGCGGTGTCGGACCGCTTCCGCTTCGAATGGACCCCCAACGTCGGCGACTTCGGCACCAACCCCGAGGACAGCTATCCCGGCGACGACGTCGTCGACCTGATCGGCATGGACTTCTACTACAATCACGAGTGGGACCCGGCCGACCCGGTCGCCGCCTTCAACTACAAGGTGTCGGAGCGCTACGGCCTGGCCTGGCACCAGGACTTCGCGGCGCGCCACGGCAAGCCGACAGCCTACGCCGAATGGGGCGTCAGCCGCGATTCGGACGCGCCCTACGTCACGCTCGCGCTCGCCTGGTTCGCCGCGCACCAGGTGGTCTACGCGTCCTACTGGAACTCGAACGCGGCCTATGCGGGCAAGCTGAGCGAGGGCCAATATCCCGCGGTGGCCAGCGCCTATCGCGTGCTGGGCGCGCGGTGACGGCGAGCAAGCGGTTGGAAAAACGTTGATCCTTTCGCCGGGCCGGTTGCGCTCGGGGCGGCGCCGCGGCTAAGCGCGCGCCGCTCCCTTTCTGGGAGCAAGGGGGATCCATGCGTTCATATCGTCTCGCGGCACTCGCCGCCGCGCTCACGTGCCTCTCCGCCCCGGCGGCGGCGCAGCTCACCGCCGAGGCCAATGGCGCGCGCGCCGAGGACCATTGGGGCGGCGAGCTCGGCGTCGGCTATGGCCTGGGGATGGCCGGCTTCAAGCTCACGCCGATGGTCGGCGCCTTCCTCTACGCCGGCGACACGGACCGCTACGTCCGCGACGACAACGGCGGCAACGCGCGCTGCCGTGACAGCGCGACCGGGCGCTACGCCGACGACGACCGTTGCGACAACACGGTGGTGAAGCCCTATGCCAAGCTCGAGGCCACCTATGCCGTCCCGTTGGTCGCGACGCTGGGCGCGGGGCTGCGCGTGAGCGAGGCGGACACCACGCCGTACGGCACGGTGGCGTTCACGCTCGCGCCGCTGGTGAAGCTCAAGGGCAACGTCGGCGACGGTTATTACGCGCTCGGGCTACGCGTCGGGCTCTGATCACCCTTTCGGGCCAGTGTGCCGGCGGTGCGACGTCGCCCCGCGTCGCGGTCCCGGCGAAGGTCGCGCGCGCCGTCAGTGACTTGCGGGCTGAACCCGCGCGACGCGCGTGGGCGCGGCTGAACCGCGGCTAACGCGCGCATTCAGCCCGCGCTCAAGCGCCGGCTTCTATCACGATCCTCGTCGCGGCCCATCGGGGCACGGCGGGGTGAGGGACAGGAGCTGGAGTGATGCTGGGGAAATTCTCGGTCGCCATGGGATCGGTCGCGCTGGCGGTGGCGGCGCTCACCCCGGTGGCGGCGCAGGCACAGCGCTACCACGAGCGCGAGGTCTACGAGCGCGACTATGACACGCGCGACGACGACCAGCGCCGCTACGACGACGACGGCTACCGCGACCATGCGCGCGCCTATCGCCGCGCCTACCGCGACGGCTGGAACCGCGAGCCCGCCTATGGCTACGACGACCGCGACCGCGGCTATGAGCGCTACGAGCGTCGCGTCTACGACGACCGCGGCCGCTACGACGACCGCCGCTATCGCTACGGCGGACGATGCCAGAGCGGCACCACCGGCTCGATCGTCGGCGCGATCGCGGGCGGGCTGCTCGGCCGCACGATCGACCGCGGCGGCGACCGTACGCTGGGCACGGTGCTCGGCGCCGGCGCGGGCGCGCTCGCGGGCAATGCGGTGGAGCGCGCCGACAACGGCGACTACTGCCGGCGGTGAGGCGGGGAAGGGGAGGAGCGGGGTGCACCGCCCCGCTGCCTTTCTCCTTCGGCCGATGCGAGCCCCCTCTACTAGCCCTACCGTCATCCCGGACGGGGTCCGGGATCCACGGGTCCGCGTACCTGTCAGGCGTTGCTCACGCGGAAGGCTGGATCCCGGACCACGTCCGGGAAGACGCAAGATGAAGGGCGGCAGGGAAGGTGTTCCGCTCGCTTTCGCGGAGACGGCCGGAGGTACCTTGCCACCAGCTCACCCCGCCGCCTCGGCGTGGCGCACGATCTCCTCGCACAGCGCGTGCGTCCGCAGGATCGCGTCGGCGTCGACCGGGCGGCGCTCGCGCGCGGCGGTGAGGAAGGCGTCGCACATCGCCTCGAAGCCGCGCTGACGCGCCACCGCGGTCCAGTCGCCGCGCCGCCGTCGCTGCTGCGTCCCGGCCGTGTCGATCCGCTCGGCGAGGTCGAGCACAACGTGGCGCTCGCCCGCGCCGATCACGTCGAGCCGCTCCTCGTCGAGCCCGCTGTCACGGTGCATCAGGCCGATCGCGCCGAAGCCGTCGCCCGCCAGCGTGAGCGTGACCGCGTGGAGCAGCCCGTCCGCCACCTGCGTCTCGATCGCGTGCCGCCGCACCGCGCCGGGCACGAGGAAGAGCAGCGTGTCGACGACGTGGATGAAGTCGTCGAACACCACCCGCCGCGCGTGATCGGGCTGGCGATGGCGGTGCTTCTCCAGCGTGATCAGCGTGCCGCGGCCGCGCAGCGCGGCGTAATCGGGGGCGAAGCGGCGATTGAAGCCGAGCACGAGCGGCGTGTCGCGGCGGCGCGCCCGGTCCACCAGCGCCTCCGCCGCGGCGAGCGTGTCGGCGAGCGGCTTGTCGACGAAGGTGGCGACGCCGCGATCGAGCAGCGCCGCCACCAGTTCCGGGTGCGCGGGCGTGGCGGCGTGGACGAAGGCGGCGTCGAAGCGCGTGGCGGCGAGCGCCGCGTCGAGGCTGGCGTGGTGATGCGGCAGACGGTGCTGGCGCGCGACCTGGTCGCGCACCGCGGGATCGCGCGTGGCGACGTGCAGCTCGATGTCGCCGCGTGCCGCCAGCACGGGCAGGTACGCCTTGCGGGCGATGTCGCCCAGTCCCACCATCAGCACGCGCATCATCGTCTCCGCCGGTCGCGACCGTGCCGTAGCAAGCGACCGGCGCGAGCGGCAGATGGCGCGTGCGGGCGGGCGAAAGTCCTTCTCCCGCCCGCCGCGCGGCTCACTTCCTGGTGCGCGCGCGCTTCGGCGCCGCGGCGGCGGCGGTGTCCTCCTCCTCGTCGGGCTGTTCCTCGCCCGCCTCGGTCAGCGCCTCGCCGAGCGCCTTGAGCTTGTCCTGCTGCTTGTCGGCCTTGTCCGCGATCTTGGTCGTCGCGGCGCCGAGGCGGTGGAGCAGGTCGTGCACGCGGTCGGCGTCGGGCTCGTCCTTCTCCAGCTGCTTGCGCAGCGAGGCGAGGTCGCGGAGGATGCCCTTGGCGCCGGGCGTGTCGACCTCGGCCAGCGCGGCCTCCCAGTCCTCCACCATCGTCGCACCCTTGGCGGGCTTGGTGCTCTCCAGCCCGCGGTTGATCGCGTTCATCGTTCCGGCGAATTTGACGGCCATGGGGCTTCCTTCTCATCGCCGGGTCAGTCCGGCGCTCGTCAACGACGCGTGCGCGGAAAAGAACCCAAGTCTTTCAACTAAATCAGCCGGAGCCGCGGGCGCCGCGACGCATTATGCCTGTGTCGCCACCGGGAGACGATGATGAAGGCCGCGCTGCTCGCTTATGCCCTGTTCCTCCCGCTGAGCGCGGCGGCGCAGAGCAGCCCCGAGGACGATGACAAGCGCCCGGTCGCCGCGCATTTCTACGAGCTCACCCCGCGCACGCCCGGCGCCGACTTCGCCGCCGCGCTGCGCGTGCCGCGCGGCTATCGCGTCGCGACGTGGGCGAGCGACCTCGGCAACGCGCGGATGCTCGCGGTCGCGCCCGACGGCTCGGTGTACGTCAGCCGCCGCTCCGAGGCCGACATCATCCGCCTGGTCGACGCCGACGGTGACGGTCGCGCCGACGGCCCGCCGACCGTGATCGTCAACCGGCCGGGACTGCACGGGCTGACGATCCACGGCGGGCAGCTCTATTTCATGACCGCGCACGAGGTGTTCCGCGCGCCGCTCCGGCCCGACGGCGGGATCGGTGCGGTGGAGACGCTGATCGACGACCTGCCCGACGCCGGGCAGCACCTCAACCGCACGCTCGCGGTCGGCCCCGACGAGATGCTGTACATCAGCGTCGGCTCGACCTGTAACGCGTGCGACGAGTCGAGCCAGGAGAATGCGACGCTGCTGCGCGCCAGCCTCGACGGCAAGCGCCGCTCGGTGTGGGCCTCGGGGTTGCGCAACACGATCGGTTTCGGCTGGCACCCGCGCACCGGCGCCTTGTGGGGCTGGGACCAGGGGATCGACTGGCTCGGCAACGACATGCAGCGCGAGGAGATCAACCTGATCGAGCGCGGCCACCGCTACGGCTGGCCCTATGTGTTCGAGGACGGGAAGCGCAACCCGCAGGACGAGCCGCCCGGCGGGCTCACCGCGGCGCGCTGGGCCGCCGCCTCGACCGCACCGACGCTGATGCACGTCGCGCACTCGGCCGGGATGCAATGGGCCTTCCACCCGGGCGGCGGCTTCGGCCCCGACGCCGCCGGCGACGCCTTCGTCGCGCTGCGCGGCAGCTGGAACCGCAAACCCGCCTCGGGCTACGAGCTCGCCCGCGTGCGCTTCGACGCCGCCGGGCGCCCGACGCGCGTGGAGAGCTTCGTCAGCGGCTTCATGAGCCGCGACGGCACCAGCCAATATGGCCGCCCGTGCGGCGTGGCGGTGCTGCGCGACGGCTCGCTGCTGCTCTCCGACGACGCCAACGGCATCCTCTACCGCATCAGCTACGACGGCGCGGCGGGGCAGGCCGCGCCGCTGGCGCCGCCGGCGGGGCCGATGCGCGAGCAGGCGGCGCGCGGCACCGACGTGCCGCTCGCGCTGGCGCGGCCCGAGACCGCGGCGCGCGGCGCGACCTTCAAGGTGACCGCCGACGCCTTCGCCGACCAGGGCATGATCCCGCGCGAGCACAGCGAGTACGGCCTCGGCATCTCGCCCGCGCTGCGCTGGGGCGCGGTGCCCGGCGCGGCGAGCTACGCGATCCTGGTCGAGGATCCCGACGGCTCGGCCAAGCCGGTGGTGCACTGGCTGGCGTGGAACATCCCGGCGGGCACGCGCGCGCTGCCCGCGGGGCTGCAGGAGCGCGATCGGCTCAGCGGCGGCGCGCTGGAGGGCATGATGCAGGGCGCGACGACGCGCGGCACGGTCGGCTGGTACGGCCCGCGCCCGCCGAAGGGGGATCGACCGCACCCCTACCACTTCCAGGTGCTGGCGCTCGACCGCGCGCTCGACCTGCCGCTCGGCGCGACGCGCGACCAGCTGCTCGCCGCGGCGGCCGGGCACGTGCTCGCGCGCGGCGAGACGGTGGGGCGCTACGCCGAGGCGGCGGCGCGATGACCGAGGACGCCGCGCGCGCGCTCCTGCGCGACGATCAGCCCCCCGCCGCGGGCGGTCTCCTCCGCGCGTTGTGGCACGGCGCGCGCGGCGAGTGGGACGCGGCGCACGCGATCGCGCAGGACGATCCGAGCGCCGCGGGTGCCTGGGTCCACGCCTGGCTCCACCGCGTCGAGGGCGACGACGCCAACGCGGGCTATTGGTACCGCCGCGCTCGCCGCCCCGTCGCCGCGGGGCCGACCGACGCCGAGGCGCGCGCGATCACCGCGGCGCTGCTAGGCGAGAGGTAGGCCATTCGACCGATCCTCCCCTGCAAGGGGAGGTGGCAGGCCGTAGGCCTGACGAAGGGGTGTCCACGTCGGCGACGTCGCGCCCCCTCACGCCGCGCGTCACCCCTCCGTCAGCGCTGCGCGCTGCCACCTCCCCTTGCAGGGGAGGATCGTAAGCCTCTTGATTATCGGTACAAGCTAGCACCAGCGGATATCCCGCCGCGCCCGGCGGTTCACTCGGCATGCCCCGCCTCCCCCTCGCCGCCGCGCTCTGCCTCGCTCCCGCCGCCGCGGTCCTCCCCGCGACCGCGTCCGCGCGCGACGTCGCGCTCGGCGCCGACCTCGAGCGCTTCGCCTATCCCGCGCCGGTGCACTGGTTCGCCGCCGAGTCGCAGGGCGCGCGCGTGCGGATGGCCTATCTCGACGTGCCGCCGTCCGCCGCGCCCAACGGCCGCACGGTGGTGCTGCTCCACGGCAAGAACTTCTGCGCCGCCACCTGGTACGACACCGCGCGACGCCTCGCCGCGGCGGGCTATCGCGTGATCGCGCCCGACCAGATCGGCTTCTGCAAGTCCTCCAAGCCAGCGGGCTATCAGTATAGCTTCCATACCATGGCGGCGCTGACGCATGGGCTGCTGGAGCGCGCGGGCGCGGGGCGGGTCGTGCTCGTCGGCCATTCCACCGGCGGCGTGCTCGCCGTGCGCTTCGCGTTGCTCTATCCCGACCGGGTCGAGCGGCTGGTGCTGGTGAACCCGCTCGGGCTCAACGACACGCTCGCCGAGAGCGTGCCCTACACCGACCTCGGTGCGCTGCGCGCGGAGGAAGCGAAGACCAGCGCGGCGACGATCAAGGCCTATCAGCTCCGCAACTATTATCACGGCGACTGGCGCCCCGGCTACGATCGCTGGGTGGCGATGCTGGCGGGGCAATATGCCGGCGCCGACGGCGACCGGGTGCGCGACGCGCAGGCGCGCCTGTCCGACATGATCCAGACCCAGCCGGTCGCCGCCGAGCTGCCGCGGCTGACGGTCCCGACCGTGCTGCTGATCGGGCAGCGCGACCGCACCGCCTTCCGCGCTGGCTCGGCGCCGCCCGAGCGACGCGCCGCGGTGCGCACGGTGCCGCAGGCGGCGGAGCAGGCGGTGGCGCGCATCCCGGGCGCGCGGCTGGTGCGGCTCGACGCGCTCGGCCATGCGCCGCAGGTGGAGGATCCGGACGCCTTCGGGGCGGCATTGCGGGACGCGATCGCGCCGATCGAGCGCTGAGCGGGCGGCGCCGGCGTGGCGCCGCGACGCTGTCGCCGCCGGCGTGCCAGACCGCGACACGGCGAGCGGCGGGGGACGAAAAGGGAGTGCCGCGTGGTGGGTCCGCCGGGGCTCGAACCCGGGACCTCTCGATTAAAAGTCGCTTGCTCTACCGACTGAGCTACGGACCCTCACGCGGTGCGCGCCGGCCTAGGCACCGCGCGCGGCTTGGTCAACCGGGCATGGAGCTGGCGCAGCGTCCGCCCGCTCGCCGGGTCGCGCCAGCGCGGTGCCAGCGCGGCGGCGGGCGCCAGCACGAAAGCACGCGCGCGATAGGCGGGGTGCGGGATCGTCAGCCGCGGCGAGCGCCACCGCCCGCCCGACCACAGGATCACGTCGAGGTCGATCACGCGCGCGCCCCAGCGCCGGCCGCGGCGCCGCCCGAACGCGCGCTCGATCGCCTTGAGCCGCGCCAGCAGCGCCTCGGGTGCCTCGTCGCTCGCGATCAGCGCCGCACTGTTGGCGAAGGTGCGGCTCGACGGGCCGAGCGGCGCGCTGGCACAAATCGGCGCCGCGGTGCCGCCGAGCAGCGCCAGCGCCGCCGCCACTTCCGCGCGCGGCGCGCCGTGACGACCGCGCCGGTTGCTGCCGACGCCGATGAGATAGCGCTGCGCGTCGCTTGTCCGCTCCATGCCGCTGCGCCTATCGCACCGCGATGGACTTGGCACCCTCTCCGCTCGCCGCGACCGAGCCGCCGCGCGACTGCCCGCGCTGCCCGCGCCTCGTGGCGCTGCGCGAGCGGCTGCGCGTCGAGCAGCCCGACTGGTGGAACGCACCCGTGCCCGCACTGGGCGAAGCGGCGGCGTGGCTGGTGATCGTCGGGCTCGCGCCCGGCCGCACCGGCGCCAACCGCACCGGTCTCGCCTTCACCGGCGACGCCGCGGGCGCGCTGCTCTTCGCGACGCTGGCGCGCCTCGGCCTGGCGAGCCCCGATCCGGACGGCGGCGCGCCGACGCTGGCGGGCGCGCTGATCCTCAACGCGGTGCGCTGCCTGCCGCCCGAGAACAAGCCGACGCCCGAGGAGGCGCGCGCGTGCCGCCCCTTCCTCGCCGCGGGGGCGGCGGCGCTGCCCGCGGTGCGCGTGTACGTCGCGCTGGGGCAGCTGGCGCACCAGTCGACGATCAAGGCGCTCGGTGGGCGGCTGCCGAAGGCACGCTTCGCACACGGCGCCGAGCACCGCCTGCCCGACGGGCGCGTGGTGATCGATAGCTACCACTGCTCGCGCTACAACCAGCAGACCGGGCGGCTGACCCCGGCGATGCTCGAGGCGGTGTTCGCGCGCGCGGTCGCGCTACGCGAGGGCTGAGGGGAGGCCCGTCGCGAGGGCGGGCCGTGGTGTCGCGGACGCGGGAACCCAGGCCCGAGCAGAGCAGTCGTGAGTGGCGAGCGCTTCCTTCATCCTCCGGCAAACGGCCGAACTCAGCGACATGGCTTCCTCTTGCCGGGCGCTACCCGGGAAGACGTCTCCACTCGATGTCACAGCTACCTCCCGCGCGCGCGGCAGCACCGACGCCGCTCAGCTCGGGTGCGCCTCCGTCTCGGCCTCGGCGCGCGCCTCGACCCGGCGTTCGACCGCGCCGCCCGCCGCCGCCATCGCCCAGCTCGCCAGCCGTTCGGAGAGCCAGCCGATCGCCGCGCCCGCGACGACGTCGCTGACGTAATGCGCGCCGCGCGTCACCTGGAGCGCGCCCGCCGCCCCCGCGGCGAGCCGCGCCGGCACGGCCGCGCCGGGCAATTCGTGGCGCACCGCCTCGGCGATCGCCACCGCGCCGGCGGTGTGACCGGACGGGAAGGCGTTGCGCGTCGTGTCGTCGGTGCCATGGCCTTTCTCCACCGTCGGCCGATCGCCCGCTTCGTTGGGGCGGACGCGGTCGACGCTCGCCTTCATCACCGTCTTGAGACCGGTGGCGAGCAGGTGGCTGGTGACCATCCGCGCGCCGCTGCGCGCGATCGCCGGCCGGCGCAGCACCGCCCCGAGCGCGAGCGTGCCGAGCCCGAGTGCGAGCAGCGGCGGCTCGTCGGTCGCCTTGGCGAGCGGGGTGAGCGCGCGCACCGCGTCGCTGCCGGCGAGCGCGCGCGCCGGGGCGAGTGCGTCATGCTCGCGCTTCGCCGCCTTCTTGACCGCCTTCTTCTTGCCCATCACGCCGTTCCCGCTCCTGTGTGTCGCGGGCGCCAACGGTCGCGCGAGGGCAGGGGTTGCGGCCCGGCCCCGCCCTACCGGCGTTATCTTGCAAACGTCTCGGGATCCGTGGTGCCGCGTCCGCATCGGCGCGGCACCCGCGGCCGGTAGGCCCATGTCCGTGATGCTCATCGTCGCGGAGGCGGCGCGTCCTGCCCGTCGTCACCGGCGCGACGCGAACTTCGAGGTGGCGCGAGGGCCGCGGAACACCGCAGGTGCAGGCCCGCCCCTTGTGGGTCCGCACCGGTGTATCCTCGAACGGGTTCGGGATGGCGGCAGATGGCGAACGAGGGGCCTGCCCTCACGCGCGCGCTACAGCGCGGCGGTAAAGGGCCGTGCGTCGTGGTGAACCAAGGGAGTTCCGCACGGCCCAGTATCGCCTCGCGGCGACGATCCCATTCATAATGGAGCGAGCCGCTCGAGTCAGACACATTTCGGACGTAATCGTGCCGAAGTGAGACTCACCCCTCGATCGCGTCGGTGAGCGCCGCGCGCGTGTCGGCGAGTGCGAGGTCGACCAGCCGGCGCATCGCCGCCGCCGCCTGGACGGTGTCGCCGTCGGCGATCGCGTCATACACAGCGGCATGTTCGGGGATCGGATCGCGCGGCAGCGCGCGGTCGCGCTGCTTGAGCTGGGTGGTCCAGGCCACCGCCGCGGTGATCCCCGCCGACAGCGTCACCAGCGCGTCGTTGCGCGAGGCGGCGAGGATCGCGCCGTGGAAGTCGCGGTCGGCGGTGAGCCCCGCCTCGGTCGACAGCGTGTGCCGCCGCATCCGCCCCAGCGCGTCCTTGAGCGCCTTGAGATCCTCCCGGTCGCGGCGCTCGGCGGCGAAGGCGGCGGCGGCGGGCTCCACCACCGAGCGCAGCTCGAACAGGCTGCGCAGCAGCGCCATGTCGGGTTTGTCGGCGAAGGCCCAGGCGAGCACGTCGGGGTCGAGCATGTTCCAGCGCCGCCGCGGCAGCACGCGCGTGCCGGTCTTGGGGCGGCTCTCCACCAGCCCCTTGGCGATCAACCCCTGCACCGCCTCGCGATAGGCGCCGCGCGAGACGCCGTTGGTCTCGGCGAAGACGACCTCGCCGGGCAGCACGTCGCCCGGCGCATATTCGCCCGAGAGGATCGCGCGCCCCAGCATGTTGCCGATCGCGCCGCGCCAGCGCCGTCCGGTCGACTGCAGCGCGGCCTCCTGACCGGGTAGCTCGTTCACCGCTCTCTCCTCCGTCACGCCGCGGACAGCCGATACAGGCCCGCGCCGTGCGAGGCGAGCGTGCGCGCGAGCCGCCCGCTCGCGCTGCCGTCGTCGTGCCCCGACCACAGGTCGCGCACGCGCACCGCGCCGGTGAGGCCCAGCTCGCGCAGCGGCAACGCCACCTCCTTCGCCTTGTCGGTGGTGTTGAACAGAGCGACATAATGGTCGCGGCTGCCCTCGGGCCGCGCCGACCAGATCCGCGTGCCGTCGGCGATGAAGTGCGGGCGATTGTCGGTGCTCGCCTGGTTCACCGCCAGCACCTCGCGGTTGGTGAGCAGCGCCAGCGTCGGCGCGTCGAGGTGGCGCAGGTCGCCGCCCATGATCAGCGGCGAGCGCGCGATCGACCATAGCGTCATCAGCGTGCGCTGCTCGTCGGGGGTGAACTTGGTGTCGCGCTTGCCCAGAGCGAGCCGGCCGAGCGGCAGCATGTCGGCGTCGGGCCAGCCGCCGGGGCGGCGCCACTGATTCCAATTCTCGAGCCGGGTGAACTGCGCCTCCAGCATCGCCCATTCGTCCCAGAAATCGTCGCTGATCCGCCACATCTGCGCGAAGTCGCGGACGTGCGCGCCGCGCGCCACCGGGGTCTCGCCGGGCGAGAGGCTGAGCGTGATCGGGCGGCCGCAGCGCTGGATCGCGCGATGCGCCGCCTCGATCTCGGGCGCGTGCGAGTCGTACGGGCGGCTCATGTCGTCCATCTTGACGAAGTCGACGCCCCAGGAGGCGTAGAGCGCGAAGACGCTGTCGTAATAGGCCTGGGCGCCGGGCTTGCTCATGTCGACGCCGTACATGTCGGGGTTCCACGGGCAGATGCTCGACGTGTCGGCGACGTCGGCGGCGCGCAGCCTGGTGCCGAACACGGGCAGGTTGCGCTTCACCGCCTCGCGCGGGATGCCGCGCATCACGTGGATGCCGAAGCGCATCCCCATCGCGTGCACCGCCGCGGCGAGCCGGGTGAAGCCCGAGCCGTCCGCACTCGAGGGGAAGCGGTTGGACGCGGGGATGACGCGGCCGTTCGCGTCGAGCGTCGGTGTGGCGATCTTGTTGTATTCGTAGCTGGTGGCGTTGGGCTCATACCATTGGATGTCGACGGTGAAGACGTCGTAGCCGAACGGCAGCAGCTTCTCGCGCATGATCGCCGCGGTCTCGCGCGCCTGCGCCTCGGTGATCGTGGTGGCGAAGCTGTTCCAGCTGTTCCACCCCATCGGCGGCCGCGGTGCGAGCGCGGCCCCGGAACCCTTGGGCGCGTCGGCCGCCGCCGGCACCTGCTGCGCCGTCGCCGGCAGCGCGGTCACGGCGGCACCGCCGAGCCCCGCCGCGAGCATCGCGCGCCGGCTGAGTCGCACCTCGTCCATCATCCTCTCCTCCCGCTCGCGCGGCGGCTGGCCGGTGACCGGCTCCCTGCCCACGATCTCGCGGCCGAGCGTATCAATACTCAAACAATTGTCGAGAGTGTTCGCGAGGGGCGATCGGCGCCGGCATAGGAGCGGCGGCCGCAGGTCGCTGGAAGGGGGCTCCCGCAGGCGTTGCGCTTCGTGGAGTGTCCCCTCCGCGACCGACCCGCTGCCGGCGATCCTCCTCCCCCGGGCGAGGAGGATGTGTCCGCTTCTCGCCCCCGGCAGGTCCCAGCGACCGTCGTCTGAATTGACCGAAGCGGGTAACCCGGATCGCTTGACACCCCACTACTCATACAAGATGATCAATCGGGCGAGGGCAGAAGACCCCGCACATCGGGAGAGGATCATGAGAGCTCGTCTGCTCGCGGGCGCGGCGCTGTTCGCCTGCGCCGCGTCGCCAGTGATGGCGCAATCGTCAAACGCCAACTCGGTCGCCCCCACCGGCACGCCCCAGGCGGACACGCCCGCCGAGCCGCAGGGCCCGTCCGAGACGCCGCCCGGCGCGGCGCCGCAGGACGGGGTCGAGGACATCGTCGTCACCGGCATCCGCAGCAGCCTGCGCTCCTCGCTCGCCACCAAGCGCAACGCCGAGAACATCGTCGATTCGATCACCGCCGAGGACACCGGCAAGTTCCCCGACACCAACATCGCCGACTCGCTCCAGCGCATCACCGGCGTGGCGATCGATCGCTCGGGCGGCGAGGGCCAGTTCATCACCGTCCGCGGCCTCGGCCCCGAGTTCAACACCGTGCTGGTCAACGGCCGCATCATGGCGACCGACAATCCGGGGCGCGAATTCTCGTTCGACGTGCTGTCGTCCAACCTCATCCAGCGCGTCGACGTCTACAAGACCTCGCTGCCACAGCTCCAGGAAGGCGGCATCGGCGCGACCGTCAACGTCGTCACCGCGCGACCGCTCGACGGGCGCGCCGGCTTCCACGCCACCCTCGCGGCGGGCGGCATCTATGACTCGCTCGCCGACAAGGTGAGCCCCGACTTCTCGGGCATCGTCTCCTGGACCAACCCCGACAAGACCTTCGGCGCCCTGCTCTCGGCCTCCTACACCAACCGCAAGAGCCAGCTCGACTCGGCGCGGATCGGCGGCTGGATCCTGGGGTCGCAGGGCTTGATCGACGGCACCGCCAGCTCGACCGGCCTGACTACCGACGCGCTCGTCGACAGCCCGAACGACATCCACATCCCGCGCGAGTATAATTTCGACCGCGAGGAAGACACGCGCGAGCGGATCAACGTCGCGGGCTCGATCCAGGGGCAGCTGACCGACCGGCTGCTGCTGACGGTCGACGGCATCTACTCGCAGTTCAACGTGTCGCAGTACACGCGGCGCTACGGTGACTTCTTCACCGAGCGCTTCGTCGGCGTCGAGACCGACGCGAACAACACCGTCACCGGCTTCAACCGCCCCGGCTCCAACTTCCTCGCCGCGAACCCCGGGCTGCTCGAGCCGGTGCCCGGCGTGTCCGACACGCGCGTGACGCGGCAGCAGAACGACAATATCGTCTGGACCAGCCAGCGCGAGACCGAGAGCTACCAGGTCGGCGCCAACCTCGCCTGGGACGTCTCCGACCAGCTCAAGCTCAAGCTCGACGCCTCCACCACCAAGGCGACGCAGCGCAACCCGTACAAGTTCGTCGTCGTCGGCTCGCTGGCGCAGACGTCGGTGCGGTTCGATCTCAACCCGGAGAACGACCTGCCGGGCCTCACCAACCTCGGCCCGATCACCGACGCCAGCCTGCTGCGCGCGCATTTCGCGCAGAACGACCTCACGCGCGTGAGCGACAAGGGCAGCGAGTTCCACGCGGACGGCGAGTGGACCGCAGACCGCGGCATCCTGCAATCGCTGATGTTCGGCGCCTCCTACAACCAGCGCCGCAAGGTGCGCACCCGCTCGGACAATTCGGACACGGTCTGCACCTATTGCGGCTATGACATCCCGATCCCGTCCAACCTCGTCCAGGCCTATTCGCTCGGCAACTTCCTGCCCGGCGCCTCGGGCAGCGACGCGCTGCCGAAGGACTTCTTCACCTTCAACCAGGAGGACATCTTCGCCTTCCTGTCCGATCCCGCCAACCTCGTGCGCCCGCGCCAGGGGCGCACCGCGGAGGAGCAGGCGGCCGAGGCGGCGCGCGTCGAGGCGCTGGCGGGCGGTCCCTATGGCCGGCGTGACCGGCCCAACGCGCGGCTCGACGTCGAGGAGAAGGTGGTCGCGGCCTATCTCAACGCCAATTTCAAGGGCGACGAATGGTCCGGCAACATCGGCGGGCGCTTCGTCAGCACGCGGCTGCGCTCGGCCGGGTTCGGGCAGCAGATCGTGCGCATCTTCGTCAACCCGGGCGACGACAATCTGAACTTCGTCTACACCGACCCGCAGGCGATCAGCGTCCGCAACAGCTACACCGATTTCCTGCCCTCGGCGAACATCAAATATGCGATCACGCCGAAGATGCTCGCGCGCGCCGCGGTGTCGAAGACGGTGACCCGGCCGACGCTCACCTCGCTCGGCGTCGACAACAGCTACGGCGGGCGGCTGACCAACGCGACCTCTAGCGGCGGCAACCCGGCGCTGCGCCCGTTCAAGTCGACCAACTATGACGTCTCGCTCGAATATTACATCACCGACGTGAGCTACGTCAGCGTCTCGGGCTTCTACAAGGCGTTCACCGACTTTCTCGAGAGCCAGACGCTGCCGGTGACGATCGCCGGCTTCGACTTCCTCGACACGCGCACGCGCAACGGCCAGAGCGGCTCGATCGCGGGCGTCGAGGTCGGCGGCCAGTACACGTTCGACCGGCTGCTGCCCGGCGCGCTCGGCGGCTTCGGCGTCGCCGGCAATTACACCTATGTGTCGAGCAACGTCGAGCGGGCGGAGGGCAGCGGCACCAACGCCAACAATTGCGGCTACAACGGCCTGTCGCCGCACTCCGCCAACGGCAGCCTGTTCTACGAGAAATACGGGCTCCAGGCGCGCGCCTCGTACAACTGGCGCTCGTCGTTCCTGCGCCAGTGTTTCGGCGCGGCGTCACGGCCCGAGAACCGCGCCGCCTACGGCCAGCTCGACATGAGCGTCTCCTACGACGTCACGCCGGTGTTCCAGGTGTACGCGCAGGGGGTCAATCTCACCAACCAGTACGTCCACGATTACTCGGTGATCGAGGACCGGCTGCTGATGCTGCAGAACACCGGCTCGCGCTACCTGTTCGGCGTGCGCGCCCGCTTCTGACCTCTTCGGTCCTCCCCGCCCTGCGGGGAGGACCTTCGCTCAGCCGCGCGTCTTGATCACCGTCTTCTGCGCGCGCGCCTGCTTGGCATAGTGATGGTGCGCCACCGCGCAGCCGGCCGCGGCGCCGAGCACCGCATGGCCCTTGCCGACGAAATGACCCGCCACGCCGCCCGCCGCCGCGCCGCGCACACAGCCCTTGGCGAGCGCGGGCGAGGCCGTGGCCAGCACCAGCGGGACCGCGAGAAGAGAGAGCATCCGCATGAAAACCTCCGTCGTTCAGTGATGCCCTGTTGTACGCGCCGCCGGCCGCGGTGTTGCGTTAAACTTCGGTCATGTCGCGGCAGCCTTCGCCGGGGTCAGGGCAGCCCGACGCGCCCCCGGCGAGGCGCCGGCCGGCGGCGATCCGTCGCCGCGTCGCGGCGCGGCGCGTGACGCTCGATCCGTTGACCTCTCGGTAAGGTTCGCGGCCTAGCTGGCGCTGCGGGGCACGGAGGCGCATTTGGCAATCTTGGACTCACTCGCCGGCTTCATCGACAATAATGGCCTGGCGGAGGCCTTCGCCGCCAAGGCGGAGGATCCCGCCAAGGCACGCCGCCCGCTGCTCGACGGCATCCGCCGCGCGCGCGAGCAGTTCGCCGCACGCGCGGGAGACGGCGCGCGCGTCGGCAGTCGCTGGTGGCAGGTGCAGAACGGCGTGGTCGCGCTCACCGTCAAGATCGGCGGCGACGTGCTGCCGCTCAACGGCGCCGCCACCAATCACCTGCCCGAGGGCGTGTTCGCCGCCTTCCTCGACGCGCTCGAGCGGGCGGTCGAGGCGGGCGAGCTCGACGAGGCGCTGCGCGCGCGCCAGGCCGAGCGCGCGCGCCCGGCGCGCGGCGCGGAGCCGGCGCAGCGCCAGCGCGTCCCCGGTCGCCACCCCAGCAACGACCGCGAGGACTGGGACAGCCTCACCTGGGCCGAGCGGCAGAAGGTCAGCGCCTTCTACCGCGAGGGCCGCAACCCCGACGGCAGCGTCATCGCCACCGCCGGCTACAAGCCCGACGCGCCGATCGCGGGCTGAGCAGCGCGCTGAGCACCGGGCGGCATCATATAGTCGCGCGTGAGCGGCAGCGCCTCGCGGCGGCGGGTGAGCTGGATCTGATAGTTGAGGTGCCCGTCGTGGCGGAAGGCGACCAGCGCGCCCGCCAGGTAGAAGCGCCACATGCGATAGAAGCGCGCGTCGTAGAGCGCCTCGATCGCCTCGCGCGCGGCCTCGACGCGCGCGAGCCACCGGTCGATCGTCAGCGCGTAATGCAGGCGTAGCGTCTCGACGTCGGTCACCCATAGCCGCGCGTCCTCGATCGCGGGGGTGATCTGGCTGAGCGCGGGGACGTAGCCGCCGGGGAAGATGTAGCGCGCCAGCCAGCGGTCGGTCGCGGCGGGGCCGTCGGCGCGGCCGATGGTGTGGAGCAGCATCACTCCGTCCTCGGCGAGCAGCGCGCGGCAGTGGCGGAAGAAGGCGCCATAGTGCGGCGGCCCGACATGCTCGAACATGCCGACCGACACGATCCGGTCGAACGTTCCGCGCACGTCGCGATAGTCGAGCAGCTCGAAGCGGACATGGTTCGCCACCCCGGCTTCCTCCGCGCGCCGCCGCGCCACCGCGAGCTGCTGCTCGGAGAGGGTGATCCCCAGCACCTCGACGCCGGCGACGCGGTGCAGGTAGAGCGCCAGACCGCCCCAGCCGCAGCCGATGTCGAGCACGCGGTCGCCCGCGCGCAGCGCGAGCTTGTCGGTGATGTGGCGCAGCTTGGCCGCCTGCGCCTGCTCCAGCGTGGCGTCGGGCGCGTCGAAATAGGCGCAGCTGTAGTGCAGGTCGGGATCGAGGAAGAGCGCGTACAGCTCGGTCGAGAGGTCGTAATGGTGCGCGACGTTGCGGCGCGCGCGGCGGCGCCAGTTGATCCCGGTGAGCAGCGCGCTGCGCCGCCACGGCCGCCACCAGCGCAGGTCGGCGGCGGCGTCGTCGTCCCAGTGGGTGTTGCGCCCGATCAGGTCGAGGAAGCCGCGTATATCGTCGCCGTCGATCACCATGCGCCCGTCGACATAGGCCTCGCCCAGCGCCAGCGCCGGGTCAAGCGCGGCGCGGCGCGGCGTCGCACGGTCGCGGAACCGGATCGTCGCGTCGGGCGCGGCGGGCGCGGGCTCGCCGAAGCGGTGCGTGCGCCCGGCGGCATCGACCACCACGAGCACGCCGCGCCGGATCAGCCGGCGCAGCAGGAAAGCGAGCAGCCGCATCGCCGCAGGCTAGCCGAGACGCGGCGCGCTGCCAACGCGGCGCGCGGCTTGACAGCGCGCGACGGCGGTGGCTGATTGCGCGCCATGGGGGCTGCGACCTCCCCATGAGGCGTCAGCCGAAGGTTCGCGTCCTGCATCATCCTGCCGAGGACGCACCGTGCCCGCTCTTCACGCCATCTCCCCCGACACGCTCGCCCGGCTCGTCGCGCTGCCCGGCGCCCCGGCGATCCTCGACCTGCGCGACGCGCCCGCCGCGACCCTCCCCGGCGCGCGCGTGCTCGGCGTCGCGACGCGACCGACCGCGCCGGCCGGCCGCGCGGTCGTGGTGGTGGACGAGGCGGGCGGTGCCGCCGCGGCCGCGGCGGTCGCGCTGCTGCGGAGCGACGGCGTCCGCGCCGAGCGGCTGGAGGGCGGCTTCGCGGCCTGGGCGAGCGCGGGACTGCCGACGGTGGCGCTGGCGCATCTGCCGCCGCGCCACGACGACGGCCGCACCTGGTGGGTCACGCGCGCGCGGCCCAAGGTGGACCGGATCGCCTGCCCCTGGCTGATCCGCCGCTTCATCGATCCGGACGCGCGCTTCCTCTACGTCGCGCCGGGCGAGGTGCTGGCGGTCGCGGCGGCCGAGCGCGCCGAGCCGTTCGACGTCGCGGGCGAGGGCGTGGTGTGGACGCACCGCGGCGAGCGCTGCAGCTTCGACGCGCTGGTCGACGGCTTCGGGCTCGTCGGCCACGCGCCGCTCGCGCGGCTGGCCGCGATCGTGCGCGGCGCCGACACCGACCGGCTCGATCTCGCGCCGGAAGCGGCGGGGCTGCTCGCGCTGTCGCTCGGCCTGTCGCGGCTGCACGACGACGACCACGCGCAGCTCGAGGCGGGGCTGACGCTCTACGACGCGCTGTATCGCTGGTGCCGCGACGCGCAGGGCGAGCGCCACGACGCGCGCTCGCACCGGCCCGCGCACGCCGCGGTGACCGCGTGAGCGCGCGCGTTCCCGCTGCGGCCGGGCGCCCCGCGCCGGTGACGCTGCGCGCCGCGACCCGCATATGGTGGCGTATCGCGCTGCTCTCGTTCGGCGGCCCGGCGGGGCAGATCGCGGTGATGCACCGCATCCTGGTCGACGAGCAGCGCTGGATCGGCGAGCAGCGGTTCCTCCACGCGCTCAACTATTGCATGCTGCTGCCCGGCCCCGAGGCGCAGCAGCTCGCCACCTACGTCGGCTGGCTGATGCACCGCACGCGCGGCGGCATCGTCGCGGGCGTGCTGTTCGTGCTGCCCGGCGCGGCCGCGATCATGGCGCTGAGCTGGGTCTATGTCCTCTACGGCCGCGTCGGCATCGTCGCCGCTTTGTTCTACGGGCTCAAGGCCGCGGTGCTCGCGGTGGTGCTGCAGGCGGTGGCGCGGATCGGCACGCGCGCGCTGCGCAGCACGCCGGCGCGGCTGCTCGCCGCGCTCGCCTTCGTGCTGATCTTCTTTCTCGGCGCGCCGTTCCCGCTGATCGTGCTGGGCGCCGGCCTGATCGGCTGGTGGTCGGCGCGGCGCGGCGGCACCGCCTTCCGCCCGGGCGGCCACGGTGGATCGGGCGGCGCGGGGGTGGCCGACGCCGACACGCTGCTGGGCGAGGACCTGCCCGCGCACGCGCGCCCGGGCTGGCGCACGACGCTGCGCACGGCGTCGCTGTGGCTCGCTTTGTGGCTGGTGCCGGTGGTGGCGCTGCGCGTCGCGCGCGGCCCCGACGACGTGTTCGCGCGCGTCGCCACCTTCTTCGCGACGATGGCGACGGTGACCTTCGGCGGCGCCTATGCGGTGCTCGCCTATGTCGCGCAGCAGGCGGTCGAGCATTACGGCTGGCTGGCCCCGCGCGAGATGCTCGACGGGCTCGGCCTCGCCGAGACCACCCCCGGGCCGCTGATCATGGTGCTCCAGTTCGTCGGCTTCCTCGCCGCCTATCGCGATCCCGGCGGGATGGCGCCGCTGCTCGCCGCGACTCTGGGCGGGCTGCTCGCCACCTGGGTGACGTTCGCGCCGTGCTTCCTGTGGATCTTCCTCGGCGCGCCCTTCATCGAGCGGCTGCGCGGCAACGCCGCGGTCGGCGGCGCGCTGGCGGCGATCACCGCCGCGGTGGTCGGCGTCGTGCTCAACCTCGCCTTGTGGTTCGCGCTGCACACGCTGTTCCGCGCCACCGTGGCCGTGCGCGCGGGGCCGGTGCGCTTCGACGCGCCGGTGCTCGCGACCCTCGACCCGTATGCGCTGGCGCTGGCGCTCGCCGCCGCGGTCGCGCTGTTCCGCACGCGCGCGGGCGTGATCGCGACGCTGCTGGCGAGCGCGCTCGGCGGCCTCGCGCTTCACCTCGCCGGAGTATTGCCATGAGATCCTCTCCTCTCGCCCACGCCGTCCTCGCAGCGCTCACGGGGGCGATCGGGCTCGTCGCCGCGACGCCCGCACGCGCCGAGGACGACGCCCAGGCCTGGGCCGCGGTGATCGCCTCGGGGCCGGTGCGCGGCGACCTGTTCCTGTGGCTCGAGGGGCAGGCGCGCGCCACCGACGAGGTGGGCGGTGGCAGCCAGCTGATCCTGCGCCCCGCGATCGGCGCGCGGATCGGGCGCGACGCGCATGCGGTGGCGGGCTACGCCTTCGTCCGCACCGACCCGGCGGGGGGCACGCTCAGCCGCGAGCACCGGCCGTGGCAGCAGGTGCAGTTCGCGCCGGTCCGCCACCGCGACGGCACGCCGCTGCTGATCAGCCGCACCCGGCTGGAGCAGCGCATGGTCGAGGGGCGCGACGGCACCAGCTGGCGCCTGCGCCAGTTCGTCCGGCTGCAGCTGCCGGTGCGCGGCGGGAGCCCGGTGCAGCTGGTCGGCACCACCGAGGGCTTCGTCAACCTCAACGCGACCCGCTGGGGCGTGCGCGACGGCGTCGACCAGTGGCGCACCTTCGTCGGCGTGGGCTTCCCGGTGCTGCCGCGCGCGCGGCTCGAGCCCGGCTATCTCAACCAGCGGATCGTCCGGACGGGCGAGGACCGCGTCAACCACGTGCTGAGCGCGACCTTGTTCGTCCGGCTCTGATCGCGGGCGGTGCAAGGCCTCTGGCGGGCGGCGCGCGAGACCCCTGGCGCGGTGCGCGCGCGGGTGCGACAAGCGGCACCAGGATAGAGGAGAGGTCAGCGATGCGGCGGATCATCGGGACGATCGCCATGGCCGCGGCTTGTGCGCTGCTCGTCGGCGCCAGCCCGCCGGGCACGACCGAGGTGGCGAGCGGCGCGGCGGTGCGGGCGCAGGTCGCGGCGATGCTCGCCGAGATGCGCCCCGACCAGGGCTTCCTGTGGCGCCCGCTGGTGCGCGACGGCGCGCGCGTCGCCGCGATCGAGGTGTGGAAGAAGCCCGGTCGCCCCGCGGTGCACCCGGCCGAGGCGGAATATGCGACGGTGCTGGAGGGCGCGGGCACGCTGGTGTCGGGCGGCACGCTCGTCGCGCCGGTCACGCGCCCCAACGGCATGATCGAGGGCGAGCGGATCGCGGGCGGCACCACGCGCGCGCTGGCGCCGGGCGACGTGCTGCTGATCCCCGCGGGCGTGCCGCACTGGTTCGGGATCACGGGCGATCGCCTGGTGCTGCTCGGCACCAAGCTGCCGGCGGAGCGCTAGGGTCGTCGCCGCCCCCCTTGCGCCGCGTCGCGCCGGGCGGCACGGGGCGGCGATGCACGCCGACACCGACCTGGAGACCGCGCTGCTCGGCCCGCTGCTGGCGGAGCGGACGTGCGGCGACTGCACCGTCTGCTGTACCGTGCTCAAGGTCGCCTCGCCCGATTTCAGCAAGCCGGCTGACACGCCGTGCGCGCACCTCGGCGCGGGCGGCTGCACCATCCACGCGGTGCGCCCGCGCATCTGCCGCGACTGGTATTGCGGCTGGCGGCGCGTCGCCGCCATGCCGGATGCGGCGCGGCCCGACCGCTCCGGGCTGCTCGTCTCGCTCGGCTTCGAGCGCGCGCCGCGCAACTGCCTCGAGGGGGTCGCGATCACGGTGCGGCGGCTCGAGGGCAGCAGCGCGATCGAGGACGGCACCGCCGCCGCGGTGCTCGATGCTTTGTGCGACCGCCTCGTCCCGGTGTGGTTCAGCGACGGCGCGCGCAAGATGCTGATGCACCCCGAGGCCGAGGTCGCCGGCCACGTGCTCGCCGGCACGCCTCCGCCAGCGCCGCTCGCCGCGGAAGTGGCGGCGTGGCGCGCGCGCTACGCCGCGTTCGCGGCGGCGCCGCCGGACGAGGCGCCCTAACCGTCTAGGCCGCTCGGCATCGCTTTGGCCGAGTTGGAAATTTTCTCCTCACCCACGTTACTGATCGAGTCGATCGGGCGGTGTAGCGTGGCGCCATGCTGGAGCCGAGCTGCCCGATCACGCGCGACCCGCCGGGCGTCCCCCGCGGCCGCGCGCACCGGTCCGGCCGGCGATGAGCGCGCCGGTCGCGCTGTCGCCCGCGCAGGTGGTGCTGGTACGCGCCAGCTACGCCGCCATCACGCGGCTGGAGCAGGATTACTCGGCGCGCTTCTATCACCGGCTGCTGGAGCGCCATCCCTTCACCCGCGCGCTGTTCCCCGACGACCTGACGCGCCAGATCAGCGTGTTCCGCCTCACCGTCGACGCGCTGATCGCGCAGCTCGACCAGCCCGAGGCCCAACCCGGGGCGGCGCGCGCCGCGCTGGCCGAGCTCGGCCAGCGCCACGTCGGCTACGGCGTGCTGACGCACCATTACGCCTATGTCGGCGAGGTGCTGCTCGACACCTTCGCCGAGATGGCGGGCGACGGCTTCGACGCCGCGACCCGCACCGCCTGGGAGGCGCTCTACGCCGCCGTGGCGCAGGCGATGCTCGACCCGCCCGTTCCCGCGGCCGAGCGCAAGCCTTGACGGTGACGACCGGCGTGCCGACCTAGGTCGTCGACGGGAGACAGCGGATGGTCGAGGCTCGGTGGAACGGCGCGCTGATCGCGCGCAGCGACGACACCGTCGTGGTGGAGGGGAACCATTATTTCCCCGCCGAGGCGGTGGACGCCGCGCTGCTGCGCCCGAGCGACACGACCTCGATCTGCCCGTGGAAGGGCGTCGCGCACTACCACAGCCTCAGCGTCGACGGCGCCGACAACATCGACGCTGCCTGGTATTATCCCGATCCCAAGCCCGAGGCGGCGGCGATCCGCGATCGCATCGCCTTCTGGAAGGGCGTCACGGTCGGCTGACCCGCGACGGCGTCGCGTCGGCGGCGCGCGCAGGCGAACACGGGCGGTCAAGCACCACGCGCCACGACGCCTACTCGCGCGTTGGCGGCGCATGAGCCATCACCACGACCGCTATGCCTATCGCCCGATCGTCGATCGCCCCGTCTACGACTGGCCCGGCGGCCGCCGGCTCGCGATCTATCTGGGCGTCAACCACGAGGTGTTCCGCTTCGGTGAGGGGCTGGGTGCGCAGCTCGCCCCGGCGCAGGGCGAGCCCGACGTGCTCAACTACGCCTGGCGCGACTATGGCAATCGCGTTGGCGCGTGGCGCCTGTTCGACCTGTTCGATCGACTGGAGCTGCGCACCACCGCGCTGCTCAACGCCGAGGTGCTCGATCTCTGCCCCGGTCTCGCCGAGGCCTGTCGTGACCGCGGGGACGAGATCGCGGCGCACGGTGCCAGCAACGCGCAGGCGCAGGGCGAGATGGGGCGTCGCGGCGAGGCGGCGATGATCGCGCGGGTGACCGAGCGGCTGGCCGCGCTCGGCGTGACCCCGACCGGATGGCTCGGCCCGTGGATCTCCGAGAGCGAGCGCACCCCCGACCTGCTCGCACGCCACGGCTATCGCTACGTGCTCGACTGGGCGCACGACGACCAGCCGACGCGGCTCTCGACCCGCCACGGCGGATTGCTCTCCATCCCTTACTCGCAGGAGATCAACGACATCCCCGCGATCGTCGCGCGCCACCAGGAGGCCGAGACCTTCGCCGCGATGATCCGCGCCGCGGTGGCGCAGCTGCTCTCCGAGTGCGACCGCCGCCCGCTGGTGCTCGGCATCGCGCTCCACCCCTACATCATGGGGCAGCCACACCGCACGCCCGCGCTCGCGCGCGTGCTGACCGAGCTGCGCGAGGCCGACGATCCGCGCATCTGGTGGACGACCGCGGGCGCGATCGCGGCGCATGTCGAGGCGAACGACCTGGCGGCGTGAGCGCCGCGTCGGCGTCCGGCGACATACGCCCCGCATTGATCCGCGCTCCCGCCGCGCGCGGCGAAGCTAGGTCGCTGTCGGCACGCGATGATTTAGGTTGAGTGGGCGTTAACTAAGCGTAGCATCATCGGCGCCCGATGATCGGGCGGGAGGATGGTCCGATGCGTTCGCTCTCTTTCGTCGTCGCTGCCGCCGCGCTGCTCGCGGGCACCGCGCCCGCGCTCGCCGCGCCGTGCAAGGATCCCAAGACCGGCAAGTTCGTCAAATGCGCCACCGCCCCGGCCAAGGCGACCAAGTGCAAGAACGCCAAGGGCCAGTTCGCCAAATGCGGCACGCCCGGCGCCAAGCCGGTCTGAGCACGACGCTGACGGCCGGGCCGCGCCGTCCGTTCCGGCCGGCATCTCGACGTAAACTACGGAATGTTAAGGTAAGGAGTTCAGCCCTATTCCATAGCGGATAGGAGAGAGATGATCGAGGTCGCCGCCCGAGTTTATCGCACGCGTCGCGCCGGTGAGCGGTACGACACGGACGCGCCGACGACGCTGCGCGGCGCGTCGCAGGTGCCGCTCGACGTGGTGGTCGACCAGATCTCGCTCTCGGGCTGCCATATCGTCACGCCCGAGGAGGTGAGCGTCGGCGAGCTGATCTCGCTCGGCATCGCGGGGCTGGGGCGGGTCGAGGCGCTGGTCGTGCGCCGCACCCGCACCGGCTACGGCTGCGCCTTCATCAGCCACGTGCCCCCCAGCCTGCTCGCGCGCGTCGGCGAGGACACGCCGGTGGTGGCGCTGTCCGACGACCGGCCGCTCCACGTCTTCGACGCAGACGCCGACGTGCCCGACGTCGAGAAGCTGCCGATCCGCACGCGCTTCCTGCTGATCGCCGGCTTCTGCGCGCTGAGCTGGATCGCGATCATCACCTTCATCGCCGCGATCTGAGGCGCGCGCGCGACGCGTCTATAAGAGAGAGAGCGGCGCGATCGGGACGAGGCGGTGGGGCGAGGGGCGGGGATCGGTGGGCGAGCCGGCGGCGGCCTCGGCCGCACGCTGCGCTGCGCCGTCGCGCTGGCATTCGCCGCGCCCGTCGGCGCGCAGACCGGCGACTCGCGGATCCAGTCGATCGCTTACCGCGACGACCAGGTCGTCCGAGTCCGCGCCGCGCCGGGCTATCAGGTGACGATCGAGCTCGCCTCCGACGAGCGGGTCGGCACCATCGCGCTGGGCGACGGCGCGGCCTGGCAGGTGACCGCGAACAAGGCGGGCAACCTGCTGCTCGTGAAGCCGCTCCAGCTCGACGCGCCGACCAACATGACGGTGGCCACCGACGTGCGGCGCTATCATTTCGAGCTGGTCGGCGTGGCGGAGCCCGGCGGTGACCTGCCCTTCGCGATCCGCTTCCGCTACCCGGCCGGGCCGGGCGCCGGCGGGTTGCCGGGCGGCAGTGTCGCGGCGACGGGGCCGATGATCGCGGACTATCGGCTGAGCGGCCAACGCGCGCTCTACCCGACGGCGATCAGCGACGACGGCACCCGCACCTTCATCGAATGGCCCGCGGACGGGCCGCTGCCCGCGGTCTATCGCCGCGACCGCGGCACCGAGACGCTGCTCAACGGCAACATGCGCGGCACGTTCTTCGTGCTGGACGAAGTGGTCGCCGAGCT
The DNA here is from genome assembly GCF_019429485.1 of Sphingomonas citri. Lineage (GTDB taxonomy): Bacteria > Pseudomonadota > Alphaproteobacteria > Sphingomonadales > Sphingomonadaceae > Sphingomonas > Sphingomonas citri. The sequence continues at coordinate 376,271 of NZ_JAHXZN010000003.1, forward strand.
GGTCTTCCGGCTCGACCGGCAGCGCGCGCGCGCGGCGCGGCTGCCGCCCGCCGCCGCTCCCTCCGGCCCGGCGCGACACGATGATCGTCACCCCGCCGCTCGCTGACCCGGCGCCGGGCGCACCGCTGGCGGACGCGGCCGCATGGGTCGGCGCGGTCGCGACCGGCGAGCTCGCCGCCGGCGCGGCGACGCTGGCGGTCGCCGCGCTCGGGCTGCTGCTGCTGCAGGGGCGGCTGCCGCTGCGTCGCGCGGGGCGCGCGCTGCTCGGCTGTTTCCTGATCTTCGGTGCCGGCCCGGTCGCGGCGGGGCTGCTGCGCGCCGCCGCGGCGGCGCCCGAGCGCGAGGCGGTCGTGGACCTCACGGCCGCACCGCCCCCGCGGCTCGCCGCGCCCGCGCAGCCCGAGGAATACGACCCTTACGCCGGCGCCGCGGTGCCGGTGCGGTGAGACGCGCCGTCGAGGGCAAGGGGGTCCCACACGCGATACATGGCGCCGCTATCGAGCGCGGGCGCGGCCGTCCGGAAGCGGGAACCGGCCCATCGATAGGGCTGCGCCTGCATGCCGCGCTGCCCGCCGATCTCGATGCTGTAACAGCGTCGTTGCCAGAGCCGCGCGCTTCAAGGCCGGAAGCCTTACGTCAGCTGCTTCGCAGCGCGAAGAAAGGACGAGCAAGCCTCGCTACCGCGATCAGCCCCCGCTTTTCGACAGCACGAAGGCGGCGAGGAAGCCGACAACCGCGATCAGCCCGGAATAGTCGTGCGTGGCCTCTGTCGCCTCCGGGATCATCGTGTCGACCAGCATAGCCAGGATCGCACCGGCGGCCACAGCGGTCACAGCAGCGATGACGTCCGGACTGCTACCCGCGAGCGCGACGTTGCCGACCAACGCAGCGATCGCTGAGGCAAGCGCGATCCCGCCCCACACGCCGAAGATGTACGCCGCGCCGCGGCCAGACGCCTTCATGCCGGCCGCGCTCGACAATCCTTCGGGCACATTCGACAGGAAGACCGCGCCGACGGTGACCGCGCTGACGCCGCTTCCGCCGAGTAGACTCACGCCGATCACCACTGACTCTGGGATGCCGTCGAGCAGCGCACCTATGGCGATGGCAGCGCCAGAGTTGCTCTGCGCGTCAGGCTGGCTCTCGTCCGGGTTCGAGCCTGAGCGCTTGCGATGCCGAGCGCCGCGCCGGGAGACGATGATGTTCGCAGCGGTGTAGACGATCGCTCCGCCGAGGAAGCCGGCGGCGGTGGAGTCAAAGCCACCTCGCTCGAAGGCCTCATCCATCAGGTCGAAGGCGACGGCAGAGATCAGCACGCCAGAGCCGATCGCCATGATGGATGCGATCAGTCGCTGCGGCAGCGAGGCGACGTACGCGATCGCGGCGCCGAGGACGAGCGCGGAGCCCCCGACCAGACCCCAGAAGAAGGCTTCCCACATACTGGCACGCGCCCGCTCGCAGAGGATGACAGCCGCCGAACGATGAGCACGCGCAGAAGGCTCCGGCGTCGGAAAGTCTCTGATCTAGAGAAACTTACACATTCGCTTCGGAGGGCGCTCGTATCTGCCCGCATGATTGGCGCCGGTTAGTGCTTGGCGGGACGATGCGTGGTGACGCGCAACCTGCCGGTTAGTGGCGGTGACGGTAGCGGAGGCTTCCAGACCGCTGCGCGCTGTCGCCTGGCGCTATCCCCAACGCCGCACCGCCCATGTTATCGCGGCGACCGGGCGCCGTTTCGCTGCTAGGTCCACCAGGAGAAGAGGCTGAAGTCAGCGGCTGTGAAGGCGAACGGCTTGGAGGGATCGGTGAGTATCTCTATCGCATCCTTCGGCGCGCCGCCGAACTGCGACATATCGATAGTGACCATGCCGGTTGTCGCGTCCCGGGAGGTCGCCGCTAGCACCTTGTCGAAGGTCGCGTACGTGAAATGCCAAAGATCGATCTTGTCCTCGCCTTGAACGAAATCGATGATCCGATCACGATTGTCGCCGTACGAGAACGTGAAGACGTCGGCTCCTCCGCCTCCCACCAGGCGATCTTTACCCGCCCCGCCACCGATGACGTCGATTCCCGCGCCGCCCCAGAGCTGATCCGAGCCACCGCCGCCGTAAAGGACATTGCCATAGTTGCCGCCTTGGATCACGTCATTGCCGTTGCCTCCGGCAAACCCGGCGATCTCGATGCCAGTGATGATCGTGCCATCCGCCAGCGTCTGCACCCTATCAGGTGACGTGAAATCGATCTTCAATCCGATCGCGCTGTTCGTGCGGTTTATGCTCGCAGTGTCGATACCGGAGCCGCCGTCTAGCAGCCCGGGGCTGATGCTCCAAAGTGTGTCGTTTCCGGCGCCGCCAAGCAGCCGATCGAAGCTCGTATCTGAAAAGTTGCCGTCCGATCCAATGAGGTAGTCGTCACCGTCATCGCCCGAAAGGATGTCAGCGCCAAACCCGCCTGTGATCGAGTCATTGCCCTCTCCGCCAAAGAGGTGATCATCACCTGCATCACCGTTGATGTAGTCGACGTCGGCGCCACCAAGAATGAAGTCGTTGCCATCACCGCCGGACAGGTAGTCGACCCCCGCTCCGCCGTATATGTCGTCGTCACCGCTTCCGCCGCGTAGCTCATCGCTGTAGATCGTGCCGATCATGACTTTGCCGATCATCGCTTTCCTCCCCGCCCAGGTTACCGGCTACTCAGCAGTCGCCGAATCGGCGCGAGGACGTTAGAAGATGCCACTCAGCTCGAAAGCGTGTCAAAGCGGGTAACTCGTTCGCTACCCTTATTTGCGGCAGAGTAGGGAGTTTCTCACAACTGAGAGAATGAGCGCTGCCGACTTGCTGTGCGACGCTGTGGCAAGGAGGCGTCTGACTCGCCCAACTGTAAGCTTTGTACGTTGGCGCACCGAGCCGGGCGTGAGACAAACGCCGGATTGCTTGGGGCCTCTAGAGGATTGCCTGTGAGACATCGCTTGATGCAGCTTGCTTTTGCGAGCGCCGCTTTTCTGCCGGGCGTGTCGAGCGCGACCGTTTTTGAGCGGACCATCAGCGTGACGGCGACGCGTTTCACGTCGTTTGAAAACACGATCTCGCCGTACGACGAGCTGTCACTGCTGCTCACCGTGATCGTCGACACTGAGAGAGGGCTCGTCAGCTCGGCGATCGACTCGTCGACGCTCGGATACCCGCTTCAGGTCAGTTACGTCGGTTCCTTCTACGACTACCTTCAGGTAGCGACCACGCCGGTGTCGCCGTTCGGCCTCTACGTTCGCCCAGGCTTGAGTGAATTCGGCTTCACCTTGACCGGCCTAGGTTCGGGCAATCTCGGCCCTGGGAGGGTCAGCTACAGCACGTCCGACTCATCGGCAGTCTGGTACGCAGATAGCGTTGACGTGAAGCTGGTCTCTGCTGCCGTGCCTGAACCCGCCTCGTGGGCGATGATGATCCTTGGCTTCGCGGCGATCGGCTACGCGATGCGCCGTAAGACGGTGCTGCGCTTCGTCTGACACCCGGGTTATGGACGATGCAGGCCGATGGAGCGATCCGGCAGCCTCCATGGGAGCGGAACGGGCACGCACGATGGCGTGCCCGATCGCTCGATCAGGCCTTCTCAAGCCTAGTCGAGCGCGGCTCACCGAAATTCCGCCCAGACCGGATGCCCGGCGTCGACCAGCTTGGTGACGATCCACCGCATCGCCTGTAGCGCCGGCCCGTGAGGCTTGCCGCGGCCGGTCTCCGCCGCGATCCAGAAGGTCACCAGCAGCTCGCGGTCAGGCAGGTAGGGGCGTAGCACGCGCAGGGCCAACCGGGTCGCGGGCACGCAGACGTCCTCGTCCCGCGCGCGTCGGCTCGCGTCATCGAGCACGGCCAGCGCCAGGTTCATCAGCAAGGCCTGCGACCGGCGCGCCCGCCGCGCCATGTCCTCCTGCCCGAACGGCACGCCGTCCACCCGCGTGTCGTTCGCCCCGCACGCATGGCACTGCATGCCGTGCCGCACCGTCTCCCACTCCATGGAGAGCCGGCGGAAGCGGCGGTCGATGATCAGCTCCTCCAGGTCGTGCTGCTTCACCGCCTTGCACGCCCGGCAGGTCACGCGCACCGCCCCCTCGACTCGACGAAGATCCTGCAGCGTTTTCGGGGAGCCGACCATGCCCGCAGCATACGGAACAGGGCGTGAACAAAAAGGCTGGTACGACTCGCTGGCTTGCGTCATCTGGAGGCGATGAGTGCCCGCGAGAACCTCATCCGAGTCGCCGCCGAGCGCGGCGAGAGCCTGACGCACCTGTCCGTGAAGGTCGGTCGCAGCCCCGGCTACCTGTCCCGCTTCATCAGCCGCGGATCGCCGCGGCGGCTGCCCGATGTCGAGCGGCGGCACCTCGCCATCGTGCTGGAGGTCGACGAACGGCTGCTAGGTGCGCGCGACCCGTGGGCGCCGGGAGAGCCGGCATGATGCACGATCAACTGCCTCACGCTCGAGCCGTGAGAGGCGCTGGCCCTGGCCACAAGGCTTCTGAACGCGGTCTTGGACGCGGAAGAGGGCAATGATCTTGGCTTGGTGGAGAGGCCGTGAGCGTTCGCGAGCATGGCTCGGCGGTGCGCGAGCAAGTCCAGCCTAAGCGGACACGAAATCCTTTGACGACCAGGGCGCTCGCCAGCCTTAGTAGATAAGATGACGAGGAGAGCTAGCCGTGGCTGAGGAAGCTGCGTTCATCCTTTTGGTCGAGGACGACCCTGACATAAGCGCCATAGCGGTGATGGCCTTGCACCTTGATCCAAATCTTACAGTTACGTCGATGCGAACTGGCGCTGACGCGCTTCACCACCTTCAGCATGCGCCGAAACCGGACCTTATATTAACTGACAACAACCTCCCGGATATGGAGGGTGTCGCCCTGGCTCGGGCGATCAGGCGAGCCATGAGCGAGCCGCCCCCGATCGCATTCTTCACGTCATCGGTGCGCGCCGTTGACATCGGGCGCTACGCAGCCGCCGGGGCTGTCGGGACCATCGCCAAGCCCTTCGATCCGATCGGGTTGGCCGCGCAGGTTCAGGTGCTTCTCCGTTCGACTTTGGCCTAAGTCGCGGCATCGAAAAGCCGCCAGGCTCGTAGGGGCTTCGTTCAGCATCGCATGCTAGCAGCTGCCGCTCCCACGACGAAAGGCTCCGACATGAACGACCGGCCGGACCTAGAGGAAGCATTCAGCGCTGCCTTTCACGAGGCGTTCGGCGGCCGCGCGGTCGAGGTGGCGGAGAGCCAGCGCGACCAGGCTGACGGCATCGTTCGAGCGCGCTGGCAGCAGGTGATCGACGTGATCTTGCCGTTCGCCGCTCTACCAGCTTAGGCGGCAAGCCTGCGATCGACGGCCTCTCCGATCTCGTCCCAGCGCTTGGCCGTGGCGAGATCATGCGCGCGAATGGCCGCTATGATCTGATCGACGACCTGCTGGCGCGCGCGCGACCCGTGTCGCGCACCGAGGGCTGCCGCTGTCTGCTCGATGTCATTGTCGTTTGAGGAATGCACTCGGCCAAGATGGTCACCCAGCGTGAGCGGCGCCACTGCCAAGTTGCCCAGGTGATCCCTCCACGGGACGTCGGGACACCATGCCTGTCAGCTGCCCGCGCGCTGCGCTGACGCCGCGAGCTGATCGAGCTTCCACAGGCTGATCTCCAGGAGGAGGCCGCGTTGGCTCTTGCCGAACGCGCTGAGCGGGACACGCGCTTGGCTATGCGCCGTCCTCACGACAGCCTCGCGACCAGTGACGTAGGCGATGGTGCCGATCGGGGGCCCGTAGATGCTGCTCACCTTGGCACCCACGACGATGTCCGCCGCCGTCGCTGGCGCGGCTGGCAGGAAGCGGGGCTCGCTGGCGCGACCCGCGTAGCTCCACGGGCTTGGCCCGTACGAACCCGAAGACGTTGAGGGAAGCGGCGGCAGCGGCTGCGGCGTCGAGGACTGAGCCATGGCAGCTCCGGTCAGCGCGGTGGAAGCTGCGAACGAGACGAGGTAAGCTCGGCTATACATAGCACCCCCTGCTTCAGCAGATCGCCTGTGCCGGGATGGTCGCACCGCCCTTCGAGTCGGGCAAGCCAGTGCGTGGGGTCATCGTGCTGGGCGAGGGTTAGCTCGTCACGGCCAGCACACGAATGTGACAATCCTTTGCTGGGCGGCTCATCTGCTCTGCGATTGATTAACCCACGTTGGCAGAGCGCATCCGACGAGCCGAAGTCTCGTACCTGCGCATAGGTGCCTCGCGTGCGCCTCGAACGGAGATCTCAGCGTGCAACTATCTACAATGCTTCCCACTGCTTACGATGTATCAGCATCATCGCACATGGCGGTAGTCGCGGCAGCGACATACGGTAGGCTGAGCGTTGCGCAATGAGCATAGACCATCAGATCGAGGGCACAATGGCCCATGCGCAGCGCGCTGCCATTCAGTCGGCGCTACGTCTTTCGGGGTACAACCTCAGTGCAGCGGCTGAGCGCCTTCGGATAGGCAGAACAACACTGTACCGTCTCATCGACCAGTATGAAATTAAGTTCGATGAGGAGGCTCGCCGGTCGGGTGCGCCCCGTCGGAGGCGCTCTGTCGCGAAGTCCCAGCCTCGAGTGACGCTGGTCGACGGCAACTGGTACCTCGTGGAGCAGCGCGACTCCGCAGCGAGACGGGCTTAGCGTCAGCGTCGCCTCGCGGACCCTCGTTCCCACTCCGGGGCAACAGGCACTAGAAAAGCTCGCGCGGCCCGGCACTTGCTCCCGCAAATCCCGTTGATGCGACGTGACTGACGATCGCATAGTGGCCGTGGCGCTCTTGACCCAGCGCGACCTGAACGTCCTGGGACAGGGCTTCAGGCAGAGCTACCGCGTGCACGGCACGGAGGGGTTTGAGGACCTGCTGGCTGAACTTGACGACATCGAGCCGATCGAGGTGGCGCAGGAGCGTAGCGGCGAGCGCTGACGGCCCAAACGTCTCTCGCCTTCGTCATGTCGAGCAAGCCGGTTCTGATCGAGCGATCAGGGACGGCGTCTGAGGCAGCTGTGCCCGCGCCAGTGGCGCTCCCACTTCAGCACCGTCCCGCTCGCGACCATGGCGCAGGAGACATCACCCGCGGCGAGGTGCACCGGGCAGCTGGTCTCAGGCCCTTGTCGTTGCCGAGGAGGGCGCGGACCGCCGCAGGCCGACCCCTTTTCGTTTCTGAGCTTCGGCGCCCGCGCACAAGGGGCGCGGCCTGCGCAGTGGTGAGAAGCTGCTGCATCTGTCCTCTCTCCTTCCCACGTCTTGCGGGAACTCACGTTCGGCATCGCCGAGGGATGGGACGAACGTCTCGATGGTGTCAGACGCGAATGTACCTGAAATACCAGACCTCATGCCCCTGGCGCCGCGCCTTGCGCTCGTAGCGCGTCTCGGGCCAGTCGGCCGGGCGCTCGAGGAAGTCGGCGGAGGACGTCGCGGTCCAGCTGAAGTCGCGGCGCTGGTCCATGATCATCATCGCCCAGCGGCAGTAGGTCGGGTCGTCGGTGCCGAGCCGGAACTCGGCGCCCGGCTTGAGCTTGCGCGCGATCAGGTCGAGCGGGCCGTGGTTCATCATGCGCCGCTTGGCGTGGCGCGCCTTGGGCCAGGGATCGGGGTGGAGCAGATAGACCCGCTCGAGCGACTCGTCGGGCAGCCGTTCCACCGCCTCGAGCGCGTCGCCCATGTGGATCCGCACGTTGCCGAGCGCTCGGTCGCGCACGTGGCCGAGCGCGCCGACCACGCCGTTGAGGAAGGGCTCGCAGCCGATGAAGCCGGTGCCCGACGCCGCCTCCGCCTGCGCGGCGAGATGCTCGCCCGCGCCGAAGCCGATCTCGAGCTGGAGCGGGCGGTCGTCGCCGAACAGCACGCGCGAGTCGAGCGCGCCGCTCTCGGGCAGCGCGAGGCGGGGCAGCAGCTCCTCCACCAGCGCGGCCTGGCCGGCGCGCAGCGCATGGCCCTGGCGGCGGCCGTAGAGTCGCCGGATCGTTGTGGGATCGTTCATGCAGCGCCGCCTATCGCCTCGCGCGCCAAAACGAAACGCGGGAAACGGAGGACGATGATGCGGGCCTGGTGGATCGGCGCGATGACGGCAGGGATCACGGCGGGCGCGGTGGCGCTGCCAACGGCGGGCGTGGCGCAGCTGCGCGCGCTCGGCGCGGTGTCGATGCAGCGCGTCGACGGCGCGTGGAAGCCCGCCGCCTTCCTGTGCGACTCGACCGACCGCGACTGGGCGATCGCCATGTCCCCGCCCGACCGCGACGGCCAGGTGACGCTCACCAGCTACGCCAAGCCCGGGCTGGCGACGCATCGCGCGACGGTGCGCGTCGGCCAGGGGGACGCGGGCATGGGGCACGTCTGGTACGCGCTGACCAACGCCGCGGGACGCGAGGTCGGCGCGGTCGAGACGATCAACCCGCAGATGGTCGAACCCGGCGCGACCACGCCGACGGTGGTGTCGCTGCGCTACGGCCCCACCACCAGCCAGTGCCGCTTCGCCGCGCAGACGCGCGTGCTGGGGGTCACCGCCAAGCGCTCGATCCAGGTCACCGGCGACGCGCGCGGCGGCTATCGCTACTCCAGCTACAACCACGATGCCGAGCTCGGCGCGGTCGACGTGCCCTGGGGTGGCCGCGGCACGCGCGCCTCGCTGACGATCGACGGCGGCCGCGTGATCGACTCCTCGCGCGAGCGGCGCACCTATCAGTTCGAGCGCGACGGCTTCGTCTATCGCGTGATCGCCTCGCTCGAGCCGGCGCAGGGCGGCGGCGCGGTGCAGGTGTGGCGCGACGGGCGACTGCTGCTGGAAGAGCCGTTCGCGGCCTATACCGCGGCGGGGTGATGGGGCGCGCGCGCGCCAGTGGCTGAACCCGATCCGGCATCCACCGGCCCGCCCGCGACGGCGCTCGGGCGACGCGGCTTGGTGGGTGTCGAGCCGAGTGCAGGACGACGGCACATGTGGGGGGGGGGCAGCGTCGGTGCCCGTCGGCGCGGCGGGGGATAGGCGGGCGCCCGATGGCGGATCTCAGCGCCCCGGCGCGCGCCGACCGAAGCTGCCCGGTGCGACGCGGCGTAGCGGTGCCACCGCCGGCGGGAACTTCTCCAGCAGCCGCTGCACGCGATAGACCACCTCCTCCGGGTCGCACGGCTTCTTGAGATAGTCGTTGCACCCGGCGAAATAGGCGAGCTGCACGTCCTGGTCGTTGCGCCGCCCGGTCAGCATCAGCACCGGCAGGTCGAACAATTGTGGCGACTTGCGCAGTTCCTGCAGCAGCAGCACGCCGCTCAGCTCGGGCATGCTGCAGTCGAGCACGACCAGATCGGGCCGGCGCGCCTTGATCGCGCGCAGCGCGTCGCGGCTGTCGGTCAGCGCGCCCGCGGTGTGTCCGGCCGCGCGCAGCGCGTCGCACACCAGCTCGCCCCAGATGTCGTCGTCGTCGGCGACGATGATATGCGCCATGGCCCCGTGGTCTCCGAGAAGACGCGCGGGATGCCATCAAATGGCGAACGCCCGGTTAACGATGCGGTGGGCAGCCGTGGCGCCGCCCTCAGGAGAGCAGTTTCGGCCAGTCCTTCTGGAGCTTCTCGCGCAGCGGCTCGGCGAACATGGCGAGCAGCCCGGGCAGCTCGAACACCGCGTGGACGTTGCTGTCCGCCACGTCGAGCCGCACGCCGACGCGCTGCCCCATGCCCTCGACGGTGAAGTGGAGCGTGTCGCCGTCCCAGCGATGCTCGGTGACGTGGCCGCCGGGGACATAGCCGGCGAGCTTGCCGAACCCACCCTCGATCCGCTGCTTGGCGCCGTCGCGGCCGAGCTGGTGCGGCAGGTCGACCTCGACCGGGCGGCTCATGCGACCGCCTCCGGCACGCGCGCGGACGTGGCGAAGAGCTGCGAGTCGTCGGCGAAGGCCTTGAACTCCAGCGCGTTACCGCTGGGATCGCGGAAGAACATGGTGGCCTGCTCGCCCGGTTGGCCCTGGAAGCGGACGTGCGGCGCGATGCCGAAGCGCACCCCCGCCGCCTCGACGCGCGCGGCGAGCGCCTGCCAGTCCGCCATCGTCAGCACGATGCCGAAGTGCGGCACGGGCACGTCATGGCCGTCGACCGGGTTGGTCACCGCCACCGGCCTCGCGGCGGGATCGAGGTGCGCGACGATCTGGTGGCCGCCGAAGTCGAAGTCGATCCAGGACTCGCTCGAGCGTCCCTCGGCGCAGCCCAGCACGCCGCCGTAGAAGGCGCGCGCTTCGGCGAGGTCGTGGACCGGGAAGGCGAGGTGGAAGGGGCGCAGGGTCATGGTGAAGCTGTACCTCATGCGGCGCGGCCGGGGGAAGGGGCGAGCGGGTCGCATGGCCGCGCGCGCTCGGCGAACGGGATGACGCTCACGTCACCAGCTTGCGCAGCGCCGCCAGCGTGTCGGCCTCGGCGGCGGGCTTGTCGGTGCGGATCCGCGCGATACGCGGGAAGCGCATCGCCAGCCCGGACTTGTGCCGCTTGGACTCATGGATCGAGTCGAACGCCACCTCGAGCACCAGCGACTTCTCCACCTCGCGCACCGGACCGAAGCGGTTGAGCGTGTGCTGGCGCACGAAGCGGTCGAGCTGCGCGATCTCCTGGTCGGTGATGCCCTGATAGGCCTTGCCCACCGGCAGCAGCTCGCCCTCCCCGGCCTGCTCGCCCGTCCAGCAGCCGAACGTATAGTCGCTGTACCAGCTCGAGCGCCGGCCGTTGCCGCGCTGCGCGTACATCATCACGCAGTCGGCGGTGAGCGGGTCGCGCTTCCATTTGTACCACAGCCCGGCGCGGCGCCCCGCGACATAGGGCGAGTCGCGGCGCTTGAGCATCACGCCCTCGATCGCGGCGTCGCGCGCGCCGGCGCGGATCCCCTCCAGCGCGGTGAAATCCGCCGCCGCGATCACGCTGCTGACGTCGAAGCGGGTCGGGTCGAGCCGGGCCGCGAACGCCTCCAGCCGCGCGCGCCGCTCGGTCCAGGGCAAAGCACGCAGGTCCTCGGCGCCGTCGAACAGGATGTCGTAGAGCCGGACGAAGGCGGGCGCTTCCTCCAGCATCTTGGCCGAGACGACCTTGCGCCCGAGCCGCTGCTGCAGCGCGTTGAAGCTGCCCGCGCCCTCGCCCTCGCCCTCGCCCAGCCGCGCCCCCTGCGCGTCGCCACGCACCATCAGCTCGCCGTCGACCACGCCATAGGTCGCGAAGGCCGCGGCCACGTCGGGGAAGGCGGCGGTGACGTCGTCGCCGGTGCGGCTGTAGAGCCGCGTCGCACCGGCGACGTGGACGAGCTGGACGCGGATGCCGTCCCACTTCCACTCCGCGGCATAGTCGGCGAGGTCGACGCGCAGGTCCTCGAGCGGATGCGCCAGCATGAACGGGCGGAACACCGGCACGTCCGCCGGGGTCGGCTGCTCGCCGGTGCCCTCGGCCCAGGCGAACAACGTGGGGTAGGGCGGGGCGAGCCCGTGCCACACCTCTTCCACCGCCTCGACGTCGAGCCCGAACGCGTCCGCCAGCGCCTGTTTCGCGAGCCGGGCGGAGACGCCGACGCGCAGCGCGCCGGTGGCCAATTTGAGGAGCGCGAACCGTTCCTCGGCGTCGAGCCGGTCGAGCATGGCCGCGAGCGCGGCGGGCGCGTCCGAGCGCGAGAGGTGCATGAGCCGGTCGACCACCGTGCCGACGGTCAGCGGCGTGACGTCGGTCGGCGGCACGTCCGGCACCGGCCAGAGCAGCGCCACGGTCTCGGCGGTGTCGCCGACATAGTCGCGGCTCATCCGGAACAGCACCGGGTCGACGCGCGACTCGATCAGCGCGCGGATCAGCGCCGGCTTGACCGCTGGCAGGTCGAGGTCACCGGTCAGCGCCGCCATCGCCCAGCCGCGGTCGGGATCGGGCGTGGCGCGGAGATAGTCGCCGATCAGCTTGAGCTTGGCGTTGCGCCCGCGGGTGTAGATCAGCGAGTCGAGGAGCGCGGCGAAGGCGTGCATGCGGCGCTAACGCTCCACCCCGGCCGCGCGCCTCAGTCCAGCGTGTCCTTCACTTTCTTCCCCGCGGTGATGCCGAGCACGAGGAAGATCAGGAACAGCGCCAGCGCGATGAAGAACAGGATCTTGGCGATGCCGACGAAGGCGCCGCCGATGCCGCCGAAGCCGAGCGCGCCGAGCAGCAGCCCGACGACGAGGAAGATCACGGCCAGTTTCAGCATCGCTCGGCTCCTTCTACGATCGGCGGGGGTCAGGCCTTGCGGCTGGCCTCGAACAGGAACCAGGCGCGCTCTTCGGCCTGGTCGGTCCAGTCGTCGACGATGCCGCTGGTGGCATTGTCCTTGGCCTCTTCGGCGGCTTCCTTGACGTCGCGAAAGCGCTGGACGAGCGTGAGATTGTCGTCGCGCAGCTCGGCCAGCATCTGCTCGGGCGCGACGAAATCGGCGTCATTGTCGCGAATCGAGCTGCGTCGCGCGATGTCGCCGATCGAGCGCAGCGTGGTGTTGCCGGTCTTGCGCACGCGCTCGGCGATCGCGTCGGTGGCGCCGAGGATCTGCGCCGCCTGGTCGTCGAGCAGCAGGTGATAGTCGCGGAAGTGCGGCCCTGAGACGTGCCAGTGGAAGTTCTTGGTCTTGAGGTACAGCGCGTAGCTGTCGGCGAGCGCGGCATTGAGCGCGTCGGCGACGCTGCGGGTGTCGTTGCGCGCGAGGTCGGTGGGGGTATCGAGCGCGGGATTGGTATCGGCCACGAGCGGCTCCGTCGTTTCACTGATCGGGAGCGAAACGATGTGGGGCGCGAATGGGTCCGGTCAAGGCAAGGGAGAGAGTCGTGCGATACAGATCCTCCCCGCCGTGCAGGGAGGATCAAGAAGGTCGCCTGCGCCCTACGCCGCCAGCCGCACGGCGCAAGCGGCGGCGAAGGCGCGCGAGGTCGCCTCGTCCTGCGCGCCGCTCGCCACCGCCTCGCCGAGCAGGCCGAGCCAGTCGTGGACCAGCACGCCGCGCTCGCCGCGGCCGATCGCGGTGCCGAGCGACTGCGCCACCGTCACCACGGGCAGCAGCCGGTGCTGCTCGGCGGCGACGCGGATGCCGTCGAGCTCGGGCGCGAGCCGCGCCGGCCCGGCGCGCCAGTCGATCGCGGCGATGCGCCGCGCCAGATGCGCCTTGATCGCGAGGATATCCATGTCGTCCATGCGCGTGATCCCGGTCGGGTGAGTCCCGATCCGTGCATCCTGCGCCCGCCTCCCTTACCTTATGCTTAATGCCGCGCCGCGCTTGACTCCGCGCGCCACATGCGCCAAGCACCCGCGTCTGACGCGGCGAGGCGAGCTTCGCCGCTTTCTTGTTTCATTCGCTTAGGAACCGGTCATGGCCAAGCCGACCACCGTCAAGATCAAGCTCGTCAGCTCGGCTGACACCGGCTTCTTCTACGTCACCAAGAAGAACCCGCGCACGAAGACCGAGAAGCTGAGCTTCAACAAGTACGATCCCGTCGTGCGCAAGCACGTCGCGTTCAAGGAAGCCAAGATCAAGTAAGCGCCGCGGGCGGCGCGGCCGCCCGTCGCCGGTTGATCGCGGGAGCCGCGGGCATCGTGCCGGCGGCTCTTTTCGCGTGGGTGCGGCCTCGCGCTCGGTCCTCTGGGCCTCATGCTCCCGCGTGCGCGGGAGCACCGGCCCGCGCTCCCTAACGCTGCTCCCCGCTCGGCTCGGCGTCGATCGTCTGCGGCGGCCGCGGGTGCTTGCCGTGCTCCGGCGCGTCCGGATCGGTCAGCAGTTCCTCGACGGTCTCTTCCACCGCGTCGTCGCGGTCCGGCTCGGGCATCGATCCTCTCCTCACTCGGCGGCGAGATTCTCGCCGCGCACCTGGTAGTAACTGGCGACGCGATCGGCATAGGCCTGGTCGAACACCGGCGCATTATTGGCCCAGCTCGGGCCGCCTTCGAGCAGGCGGCGGTCGATCGTCACGACGTAGCGGTCACGCACCGGATCGAACTGCAGCAGCGCGAAGGGCAGGGGATAGAAGCTCTTGCCCATCCCGAGGAAGCCGCCGAGGCTGAGCACCGCGTGGGTGGCGCGCCCCGATGCCTTGTGCACCATGAAGGCGTGGACCGCGCCGAGATGGTCGCCGTCGCGGCTGTCCACCTTCATCGTCTCCGCCAGGTTGGACTGGACGAGGATCTGGGTGGGCGCGTCGTCGGCCATCGGTGACTCCATCAACAAACGTTATCAGCCGAGAACCGCCCGCGCCACGCCGCGGTTCCGCGCGCGGTTGAGCGCGCCCGTCGCTTCCGGCATAGGCCCCGGTCGTGGCTCGATACTTTCCCTCGCGCGCGCGCCTCGCGCCGCTCACCGCCGTGCTGACCTTCGCCGCCGGCTGCGTGCCGCAGGTGACCCCGCCGCCGCCCGCCCCCGCGCCGACCCCTGCGCCCGCGCCGCCCCCGCCCGCGGCGCCCGCGCCCGCGCCGCTCGCGGCGGAGTGGCAGGACTGGCCGCGCACGCCGGGGACGTGGCGCTACACGCGCGACGCCGGCGGCACGGTCGCCAGCTTCGGCACCGGCGCGACGGCGGTCGCCACCGCGCGCTGCGACCGCGCCGCGCGCACGGTGACGCTGACCCGGGTCGGCGGCGTCGCTGCGCCCGTCACGGTGCGCACCAGCGCGACGACGCGGACGCTGCCCGCGACCGCGGTGGCGGGCGGCGCGGGGGTGGTGCTCGCGGCGAGCGACCGGCTGCTCGACGCGATGGTGTTCAGCCGCGGCCGCTTCACGCTGGAGCAGCCGGGCAGCGCGCCGCTGGTGCTGCCGCCCTGGGCCGAGCTGGCGCGCGTGATCGAGGATTGCCGCGGGTAAGGGGCTGCGCCTTATCCTCCTCTCGCAGGGGAGGATCCTTCCGGCGCGGCTCCCGGACCCGAAAACCGAGCGTGCGAGAATCGTACATTCCGCCCCGCAACACAAGACTTGTATCCGAGTCGCGCGCGGCTCACATTGATCGTGCGGTTCGCGAGGGCCGCGCTCGTTATCAACCAGCGAAAGGAGGTGATCCGATGTCTCATGGTTCAGCAATGGGGTCGGTTCAGTTCGTTCGGGGGACGCGCTTCTGACGGTACGGTCTGCCTCGGGGGGTATCCTCCCCCAGACAACGAGGTAGGTCATTCTGTCGGAGGCCTGCATGGTCTCCCGGGCTGGAGCTCTCCGGCCGCTGACCATGTTTAGGGGTTGTCGGGCGCCGCTTCGGCCGGGTCCGGCAACCTCTTCTCATATCTGGCATCGGTGAGAAGGGGAGCGGGGTTGGGCAGGCTCGCACGGTTCGGTCAGGCGGCGCGGCGGCTCGGCGCGATCGTCGCCGACGAGGGGCCGCTCGAGGCGGCGCGGCGGCTGCTGCGGCGCGCACGCCCCGACCGCGGGCTCGGCGACTATCTCGCCGCCAAGGCCGCGCGCGACGCCGCCTATGACTCGGCCCAT
Organism: Sphingomonas citri; assembly: GCF_019429485.1. GTDB lineage: Bacteria > Pseudomonadota > Alphaproteobacteria > Sphingomonadales > Sphingomonadaceae > Sphingomonas > Sphingomonas citri. The sequence continues at coordinate 391,728 of NZ_JAHXZN010000003.1, forward strand.
GACAGCGACACCGGCGGCGTCCAGCGGCTCTACACGCTCGCGATCGACAGCCCCAACGCGCGCTACGGCATCGACCATGTCGCCTCCGAACCCGACGTGTTCGCCGCGGCGATGGCGCTGGTCGACGGCGACCTGTCGCGCTTCCATTTCCTCGACCTCGGCTCGGGCAAGGGGCGTGCGCTGCTGCTCGCCTGCGACTATCCGTTCCGCGCCGTCACCGGGGTGGAGTTCGCCGCCGAGCTGCACGCCACCGCGACGCGCAACCTCGCGCGCCGCGGCGACCCGCGCGCGACCGCGCTGCTGGGGGACGCCACCGCGGTCGCGCTCCCCGACGGCGACCTGCTCGTCTATCTCTTCAACCCGTTCGAGGAGGCGATCATCCGCGCGGTGGCCAGGCGGCTGGCGGCGCTGCCGCCCGAGCGCGACGTGCGGCTGCTGTACGTCACCCCGCGCCACCGCGACGCGCTGGCGGCGGAGGGCTGGCGCGTCGCCGCCGGGGCGGGCGAGGCGGTGCTGTTCCGGCGCGACTGAGCGCGGGCGCCGGTCACAGGTCGACGCCCAGCGAGACGCGCACGTCGCGCGGCGCCGCGGCGAAACAGTCGCCGCGCGCGAGGCAGCTGGAATAGCCGCGCCGGTCGAGCAGGTTGGTGGCGTTGACCGCGACGTGCCAGCGGTCGAGGCGGTACTCGATCACCGCGTCGACCAGCGTGCCCGCGGGGGTCACCAGCGTCCAGGTCGCGTTGCGCGAGACCTGCTCGCCGACGTAGCGCACGCCGCCGCCGACGCGCCACGTCCCCGCGCCGGCGGTGAGCGCCCTCGTGAGCCACAGCGAGGCGAGGTGGCGCGGCGCGGCGTCGAACGCGGCGCCCTCGCCGGAGAGATGATCGGTCGCATAGGCGACGCTCACCTCATAGTCGCCGGGCAGGGTGCGCCGCGCCTCGAGCTCGCTGCCGCGGATCAGCATCGTCCCCGCCTGGATCCGCTCGGTGGGGTGGTCGGGATCGGGGACGGGGCGGTGCTGCTCGGCGATGCGGAAGGCCGCCAGCGTCACCAGCGTCGCCGCGTCGGGCTGCCACTTGATCCCTGCCTCGTGCTGGTGCCCGGTCTTGGGGACGAACGGCGTGCCCGCCGCGGTGAGCCCGGCGATCGGCTCGAAGCTCTCGTTGTAGCTCAGATAGGGGGTGACGCCGCCGCCGATGTCGGCCGACGCGCCGACCCGCAGCGTGGTGGCACGATCGACGCGCGGGCCCGACATCGCGGTGCTGCCGGGGCCGCGCTGGACCGCGGCATGGTCGGTGTCCACGCGATCGTGGCGCGCGCCCAGCACCAGCGTGGCGCGCTCCCACAGCCGCAGCTCGTCCTGCGCGTAGAGGCCGAGCTGGCGGTCCTCCTCCGATTGCAGCAGCGGGCGCTTCCGCGCCGCCGGAACGATCGCGGCGCGGTCGAGCGCGTAGAGGTCGACCAGCTGCGAGCCGAGGCCGAAGCGGCGATAGGCGTCGTGCCAGCCATAGTCCGCGCCGGCGAGCAGCTGATGCGTGAGCGGGCCGGTGACGAGCCTCCACCCGAGACTGGCGTCGCCCGCCAGCACGTGGAGCCCACCGTGCGCGCCGTAGCTGAGCAGCGGGATGTGGCGCCACGTGCCGTCGGGCAGATAGGGGTCGGTCGGGCGCGGGTAGCTGTTCGGGAAATGGGTGCGATACTCGACGTCGGCCGAGGTGTAGCGCGCGCGGACGGTGAGGCGCCCCGCGCCGCCCAGCCGCTGCGTCGCGATCGCGCCGACCTGGCGCGCGCTGCCGTCGTAGCGGTCGTCGCCGGGCACGCCGAGGAAGAGGAAGCCCGGCAGCGGCGCGCGCCCGTGATTGTCGCGCATCGTCCCGATCACCGGCAGGAAGTTCGCGATCGAGCCGGTGTGGTCGCGCTGGAAGCTGGCGAGCAGGGTGATCTCGGTCCCGCCGCCGGGATGCCACGCCAGCGACGGGGCGACGAGCAGGCGGTCGTCGGGGACGTGCGGCACATAGGTGCCCGCGTCGCGCGCGTGCAGCACCAGCCGCGCGCCCAGCGTCGTGCCCGCCACCGTCTCGGTGTCGACCAGCCATTCGGCGCGGCCATAGCTGCCGGCGATCGCCTGGAGCGCGGCGCGGTCCTGCAGCTGCGGGGTCTTGGTGGCGAGATTGATGACGCCGCCGATCGCGCCGCGACCGAACAGCATAGAGGCCGGGCCGCGCAGCAGCTCGACCTGCGCGAAGCCATAGGGGTCGGGCGCGATGCTGGCGAAGACGCCATATTGATCGCGCATCCCGTCGCGCAGCAGCGAGGGCTCGACCCCGCGCACGCACACCCAGTCGAAGCGCGTGTCGCGCGCGGTCGAACTCGCCGCGCCGGCGGCGTAGCGGACCGCGTCGGCGATCGAGAGCGCCCCCTGGCGCAGGAAGGTCTCGGCGGAGACCACCGTCACCGACTGCGGCACGTCGACCAGCCGCAGCGTCGAGCGGGTCAGCGATGCCGCCGGCAGGCGCTCGCCGCGCACCTCGATGTCCTCGTCCGACGCCTGCTGCTGCTGCTGCGTCGGCTCGCGCGCGGGGGGCGGCACCGCACCGGCGAGCGCGGCCGCGGCGGCGAGGAGAGCGAGTTGAGCCATGAGTCCCCCTTGCGATGAGGGATCGGCTTAGCGCTACTGCGTATCGTTCTCACCTCTGGCATGACCCGCCATGGTGAGGGTGGGCCCGTCGGCGGCGGTGTGGACGAATGAGGCGGGCGAGAGCGTCGTGCCGGGTCTGCCACTCCCGTCGCGATCGAACGCTTGCTGTGAAGAGCAGGACTATATGCTCCCCTCTCCTTCAGGAGAGGGGATGGGGGTGGGGCGCCTCCGCAAGCGCGGTCTTCGCGGCGACGCCCCACCCCAATCCCTCCCTCGAAGGGGAGGGGCTCGTTCGTGTTGACGGCCGGTCGTCGCCTCCTACGCTCTCTCTCATGACGAGAAGCGAGGCCCATGCAGTGCGGTACGTGAACGCTGGCGGATCAGCGACGGTGCCACTCCGTGATTGTATCGCCGCCCGCCTCACGCCGGTTGCAGCAATCCCTCGCGCGCGATCTTCTCGCGCCACACCAAGGGCGCGAGCTGGTGGACGTTCTGCCCCTCGGCGTCGACCGCGACGGTGACGGGGAAGTCGCTCACCTCGAACTCGTAGATCGCCTCCATGCCGAGGTCCGCGAAGCCGACGACCTTGCTGCCCTTGATCGCGCGCGCGACCAGATAGGCCGCGCCGCCGACCGCCATCAGATAGGCGCTCTTGTGGTCGCGGATCGCCTCGGTCGCAGCCGGGCCGCGCTCGGCCTTGCCGACCATCGCGAGCAGGCCCTGCTCGAGCATCATGCGCGTGAACTTGTCCATCCGCGTCGCCGTGGTCGGCCCCGCCGGCCCGACCACTTCCTCGCCGACCGGGTCGACCGGCCCGACATAATAGATCACGCGGCCCTTGAACTCGACCGGCAGCTCTTCACCGCGCGCCAGCATGTCGGCGATGCGCTTGTGCGCGGCGTCGCGCCCGGTGAGCATCTTGCCGTTGAGCAGCAGCCGGTCGCCGTGCTTCCACGTCTGCACCACCTCGGGGGTCAGCGTGTCGAGGTCGACGCGGATCGCGGCGCTGTCGGGCTGCCAGTCGACCTGCGGCCAGTCGGCGAGCTTGGGCGCCTCCAGGTACACCGGCCCCGAGCCGTCGAGCGTGAAGTGCGCGTGGCGGGTCGCGGCGCAGTTCGGGATCATCGCCACCGGCTTGGACGCGGCGTGGGTCGGCCAGTCGAGGATCTTGACGTCGAGGATGGTCGACAGCCCGCCGAGCCCCTGCGCGCCGATGCCGAGCGCGTTGACCTTGTCGAACAGCTCGATGCGGAGCGCCTCCAGGTCGTTCTTCGGCCCGCGTGCCTTGAGCTGGGCCATGTCGATCTGGCCCATCAGCGATTCCTTGGCGAGCACCATCGCCTTCTCCGCGGTGCCGCCGATGCCGATGCCGAGCATGCCCGGCGGGCACCAGCCCGCGCCCATCTGCGGCAGCATCTCCAGCACCCAGTCGACGATCGAGTCGCTCGGGTTCATCATCTTGAACTTGGACTTGTTCTCGCTGCCGCCGCCCTTGGCCGCGACGTCGATGTGGACCTTGTCGCCCGGTACCATCTCGACGTGGAGCACCGACGGCGTGTTGTCGCGCGTGTTGCGGCGCGTGAAGGCCGGGTCGGCCAGGATCGAGGCGCGCAGCTTGTTCTCGGGGTGGAGATAGGCGCGGCGCACGCCCTCGTCGACGACCTCCTGGAGCGAGCGCGGGCTCTCCAGCCGGCAGTCCTGCCCCCATTTGACGAAGACGGTGACGATCCCCGTGTCCTGGCAGATCGGGCGGTGCCCCTCGGCGCACATCCGGCTGTTGGTGAGGATCTGCGCCATCGCGTCCTTCGCGGCGGGGCTCTGCTCCGCGGCATAGGCCTCGCCCAGCGCGCGGATGTAGTCCATCGGGTGATAGTAACTGATGAACTGGAGCGCGTCGGCCACGCTCTCGATCAGGTCGGCTTCGCGGATCGTCGTCATGCGCGCGGCTGTACGACGCCGCCGGGGGACGGGCAACCGTTGGAGGCTGGGCGCGATGGGGCACCTTGGGCGGTGACGATCCGGGGCGGGTACGAGTGACTTCCCCGTCGCAGCCTTCCTCGCCCCGTCATCCCGGACTTGGTCCGGGATCCACCGTGCCGCACACGCCTGAGGCGTTGCTTTCGCGGAAGGGTGGATCCCGGAACAAGTCCGGGATGACGGAAGGTGCAGGGCGCGATGACGCAAGGTGAGGTCCCGGAGGACGGCAGGTGAAGCGCGTCGAGGGTCTGCTCCGCCTGTTGGCGCCCGCGTCCGCGCGCATCCCGCCGGATCAGGTGCGGCATCGTGTCATCGCGCCGGCGCCGCATCTGCCGCGCGGCGCAAAGGAAAACGCAAGAATGTCGCGGTAGGACAAGGCCATGCGCCCGCCCGCCCCAGACCGAGACGAACCGACCGGCGGCGTGCGCGCGCTCGCCGAGGCGCTCGGGCTCGCGCCCGCGTCGGACGCGCTGGTGGAGGAGTCGCGCCGCGCCGCGCTCGCCGCCAGCGCCGCGCTGTGGCCCGCCGCCGCGGCGGTGCTGCTGCTCGCGCCGCTGGGTCTGGGGGCGCTCGCCGGGCACGGGATCGTGGCCGCGCTGGCGTGGCGCAGCGGTCCGGCGGCGCTGCTCGCGCTGGGCTGCTGGGCGGTCGCGGCGCACCCGCGCGCGGCGGCGAGCCCGACCCACTGGCGGATCGCGACGATCGCCGCCGGCGGCAGCGCGATCGCGCTGCTGCTCGCGCTGCTCACCGCCACCGTCGCGACGCTGCCGCCCGCACTGCACCCCGCCGCGGGCGTAGCGGGCACCGCCGCGCTGATCGCGCTCGCGCTCGCGCTCCAGCCGCTGCGCGCCGCCACGCTCGCGCTGGTGGTGACGCTCGCGCTCGCCGCGGTGGCGCTCACCGGCGCCGCGCCGCTGCCGGCCGCGCTCGCGCTCGGCGGCGCCGCGCTGGTGGCGCTCGCGGTGGTGCGCGCCGCGCTCGCCCGCCA
>NZ_JAHXZN010000004.1 GCF_019429485.1 Sphingomonas citri
CCCGACCGCGCCAATGGTACTATCGCTCAAGCGATGGAAGAGTAGGTCGCCGCCAGGCATTGAAGCCCGCGCGTTGAAACATATCCATCATCCAAGAACCCATTCACACACACCGCTCTCCACCACGGAGAGCGTGACGCGGGGTGGAGCAGCCCGGTAGCTCGTCAGGCTCATAACCTGAAGGTCACAGGTTCAAATCCTGTCCCCGCAACCAACCTTCCCCATACCAACACTCCCCCGCAGCTCAAACGCCGGCGGCGGCGCTCGTGTGAGCGCCGCGCCGGTAGCTCACCGCATCATCTCGTCGGGCTGGCCGCGCACGTCGCGCGGCGCTAGGGCACGCTCCCCCTTACCGGAGACCCGCATGACCGCGCTCGGCCTCGACTTCGGCACGACCAATACTGTCCTCGCCCGCGGCGTCGCTGGCGACGCGGCGCCCACGCTTGTCGCGCTGGACAACAACGAATCCATTTTTCGCACAGCGCTGTGCTTCTGGCACGAGGCGGGCGCACGCGACGGTCTCGCGGTGGCCGCGGGACCTGCCGCGATACGCGAGTATCTCGACTTTCCCGCCGACAGCCGGTTCCTCCAGTCGTTCAAGTCGGTCGCGGCCAGCACCTCGTTCGATACCGCGCCGGTGTTCGAGAAGCGTTACAGCTTCGAGCAGCTCGGGCGTCTGTTCCTCGCCCAACTCGCTCACGCGGCCGGCGGCGCGTTCGACCGCGTCGACCGCCTCGTCGTCGGGCGCCCCGTCACCTACGCGGGAACGCGCCCCGACGCGGCGCTCGCGCGCCGTCGCTACGATGCCATGTTCGACGGTCTCGCGCGCGAGATCCACTACGTCTATGAACCGCTCGCCGCCGCCTTCGCCGACGCCAGGGCGCTCGATCGCCCGGCGACGCTGCTGGTCGCTGATTTCGGGGGCGGTACGAGCGACTTCTCGGTCGTCCAGGTGGCCGCGCCGGGCGCGGTGCGGCGCTGTACGCCGCTCGCCCACGCGGGCATCGGCATCGCGGGCGATCGTTTCGACGCGCGCATCGTCGATCAGCTCGTCCTGCCCCAGCTCGGCAAGGGCGGGCACTACCGCTCCTTCGGCAAAGTGCTCGACATCCCCGGCGGCTGGTTCGCCGACGTCGCCGACTGGTCGCGGCTGGCGCTGATGCGCAATCGCCGAACGCTCGCCGAGCTCGAGAAGCTGCGACGCAGCGCGCTCGATCCCGAGGCGATCGCGCGCATGATCGCGCTCATCGAACATGAGCAGGGCTATGCGCTGTACGACGCGGTCGGGCGGCTCAAGCGCGCGCTGAGCGGGGCCGAGCAGGCGCGTTTCCGCTTCGAAGGCGAGGGGATCGCGATCGACACCGAGGTGCGTCGCGCCGACTTCGAGCGCTGGATCGCCGACGATGTCGCTCGCATCGCCGCCACGCTCGACACGGCGCTGGCGCGCGCGGCAGTGACGGAGGCTGCGATCGATCGCGTCTTCCTGACCGGCGGTACCTCGCTGGTCCCCGCCGTGCGCGCGCTGTTCGAGGCGCGCTTCGGTCCCGAGCGCATCGCATCGGGCGGCGAGCTCACCTCCATCGCGCACGGCCTCGCGCTGGTGGCACGGGAGGACGATCCCACCGTCTGGGTACAGGCGGAGGAATAGTCGCCCGGCGGCGCCGCCGGAGGGATCAGCGCCGCAGCCGTCGCCCTTCGCGCGTCAGTCGGCGCCGCGCTCCATCAGCGCGAGAGTCTGGGCCGAGAGCCGGCCGCGTGGTGCCGCACGCGGCAGCGTCACCAGGCGGCGACGCTCCCCGCGCGCCGCCATCGCCACGCCGGCACCCAGCGCACCGGCGACGAGCGCTCCCGCGGCGAGCAGCTGCGCCATGGCCCAGCCGAGCGTCAGCGCGCTCACGCGCCCGCCGCGCTGATCTTGGCGGCCGTGCTGCGGTAGCTGTTGCCGAGCTGGTTGCCGAGACCATTCATCGCCGAGGTCGCGGCAACCGCCACCGGTGCGGCGCTCAGCCCATATCCGATCGCGGTGGCACCGCGGCGACTACCCCAACAGCGACGGAACATGGCAGCGTATCCTCGGCGCCCGTTCGGCGGGCCGGTCGTCCTCGTCTTAACCGCGCGACGTTAACGCTTCGCCACCAGCCTCACGGCACCGAGAGAGGACCGGGCAGGGGATGGGGGAACCAGCGCAGCACCGCATCGCACAACGCGGTCGCCACCGCCTCGGGTGAGCCGGTCGCGGTGCCCGCGGCACGCGCGGTGCTCGCCTCGGCGGTCCACACCACCTGCGAGTCGGCGCGAAGCGAGACGGTGACCCGGAGCTTGGTCACCACCAACGCGTGGAGCTGCTCCTTGCGCGAGGGCAGCCCGACGGAGAAGCCGCCGCCATGATAGACCGGAGGCGCCACCTCGGCACCGCGCGAGGCCACCACGCCATTCTCGGTCGCGCTCACTGCGAGCTCGGCGACGTAGCGGCTGTGTCCGGCGTCGGGCAGCGGGGTGAAGTCGGCGCGCGCCAGCGCCGCGGTCGCCGCTTCGACGTAGCGCGCCGCGGCGGGGACCGAATCGCGATCGCGCACCACCACCGCTACCGTACCCGGGACCGGCGCCGACGCGGCAGCGAGGAGCAGCAGCGGGCTCATGCCCTTCGGCCCGCGCTCACAGGAAGCCCTGCGTGGAGTGGCCGACCACCGCGTGTGGCACATAGGCTTCCTCCAGTCGCGCGATCTCGCCCTCGCTGAGCCCCAGCTCCAGCGCCGCGAGCGCGTCGTCGAGGTGCGCCGGCTTGGAGGCGCCGACGATCGGCGCCGACACCTCTGGTTTGGCGAGCACCCAGGCCAGCGCGACCTGCGCACGCGGCACGTCGCGCTCGGACGCGACCGCCGCAACCGCCTCGACGACGCGGCGGTCGGCCGTGGCGGTATGCTCGTACAATGTCTTGCCGAATTCGTCGGTGCGCGAGCGTTCGGTCGCTTCGTCCCAGTCGCGCGTCAGCCGACCGCGCGCGAGCGGGCTCCACGGGATCACGCCGACGCCCTCGGCGGCGCAGAGCGGCAGCATCTCGCGCTCCTCCTCGCGGTACAGCAGGTTGAGATAGTTCTGCATCGTCGCGAAGCGGGTCCAGCCCTCGGCGTCGGCGACGTGGAGCATCGTGGCGAACTGCCACGCCGCCATCGACGACGCGCCGATGTAGCGCGCCTTGCCCGCCTTGACCACGTCGTGGAGTGCCTCGAGCGTCTCCTCTATCGGCACCTCGAAGTCGAAGCGGTGGATCTGATAGAGGTCGACATAGTCGGTGCCGAGCCGGCGCAGGCTGGCGTCGATCTCGGTCATAATCGCCTTGCGGCTGAGACCGCCGCCGTTGGGGCTTGGGCGCATGCGGCCGTGCACCTTGGTGGCGATCACCAGCTCGTCGCGCCGGGCGAACTCCTTGAGCGCGCGTCCAACGATCTCCTCCGACGTGCCGTCGGAATAGACGTTGGCGGTGTCGAAGAAGTTGATCCCGGCCTCCACCGCTTTCCGCAGGATCGGGCGGCTGGCCTCCTCGTCGAGCGTCCAGGCGTGATTGCCGCGGTCGGGCACGCCGAAGGTCATGCAGCCGAGGCACAAGGGTGACACGTCCAGGCCGGTGGTGCCGAGTTTGCGATAGTCCATCTGTGTGCCTCTTCTCGGGTTCGCCCCGTCCGAACGTGCGGGACTGCGCCGCGGTCCGTCGTTCACGCCGCGACCGCCGCTCCGGTCGGTAGCGTAGGCGTCGGCGCGAGCCCATAAGCGACCGGGTCGTATCGGTGAGGCGCGCGGCGCCCCGGCGCGGTGGCCGCGACATAGGCGTGCATCGCCGCGCTCACCCCGGCGGTGAGCGGCAGGCCCAGCAGTTGGTAGACGCGGCGCATCTCGCCGAGCCAGTCCGCGTCGACGTCGTCGTAGGCGAGGTCGAGCTGCGGCACGTCGGCGCGCGCCCGCGCCGCGGCGGTGCGCGTGGCGCGAAGCAAGACCTTGCGGCGCCACTCCGCGCCGATCCAGGCCGGGTCGACGTGGTGCGACTGCAGCCGCATCTGGTTGCACACCAGCGAGGCCGAGGAGGCCACCACCGCCTCGGCGTCGCGGTGCAAGTGGATCAGCCGCGCGTCGGGGAAGGCACCGAGCAGGCTGGGCAGGTCCTGCGCGAACTGTGGCACCTTGAGGATCCACGGCCGCGCGCACCGCTCGCGCCGCTGCCAGCGGATCGTCTGGAGCAACTGGCGGAACTCGGCGTAGACCGGCGCGGCATCGTCCTGCTCGACCGCGGCGGTGAAGCCCGGCACGCGCCACTGCGCCTCGAAAGCGGCGCCGAAGATGGAGACGTTGTGCAGCCCGATCTCCTCGTCGGCGGCGTCGAGGCTGGTGGGGTGGATCGCGGCGAAATCGGGGTTGAGCGCGTGCGCGCAGGCGAGCCCCACGCGCCCCTTCAGTCGGCGCGAGTCGAGTCGCGCCGTGCCCGCGCCGACCGGGTGCCAGCCCTCGTAGAAGCGCGTGTAGGTCAGCCGCGGGTCGCAGGCGAGCAGCCGCTGTACGCGCGTGCTGCCCGAGCGCATCTGGCCGACGACGATCACCGGCGCGGCGATCGGCTGCGCCGCGATCTCGGGATGGCGTCGCCACAGCGCGTGCGCGCGGAAGCGTGTCGCCAGCGCGCCGACGAGCTGGCCGTGCGCGATCGTCCGGCCGAGGCCGCTGAGCTGCGCCGGACCCTCGAGATCGTCGCACAACAGCGCGAGTCGGCGGCGCCAGCCGACCCGGTCCTCGTCCGGGGCGACCTTCGCGCGTCGCGCCGCCTTGGTGATAAGTACCGCCGGATCGAGGCTCGGCGTCTCGGCCCAGCCCGCCGCCCACAGCCGGCGGAGCGCCGCGTCGGCGACGCGGATCCGGGTCGAGGGCGGCCCCCGATGGAGCGACGGGGGCGGAACGGCGGGGGGCAGCATCGAGCGAGAACGCGCTGCGTCGCGGCGCGTGCCGTAAGCTCTCGACAGATAACAATAATTTACGAGGACACCGCGCGGCGGCACCGCCCGGCTCGCCGCCGCGTTCCGCTCGGCGGAACCGCACGCCGGCCCGCTCGTCTGCTCGCCGGGGCAGATCGAGGGGAAACACGACATGCGGCTGTTCGTCTTCGGGCTCGGCTACGCCGCGCGCGCCATCGCCGACGCAGTGGGCGCACCGCTGCTCGCCACCACGCGCGACGGGCGCGACGGCACGATCCGCTTCGACGACGCCGACGCCGTGCGCGCCGGGCTCGCCGCCGCCACGCACGTGCTCGCCTCCGTCCCGCCTGAGCACGACGGCGCCGGCGACGACCCGGTGCTCGCGCGCTATGGCGCGCTGTTCGGCCGGCAGTGGCTCGGCTATCTCTCCTCCACCGGCGTCTACGGCGACACCGCCGGCGCCTGGGTCGACGAGAGCGCCCCCGCCGATCGCGGCCGCCGCGCCGGGCGCAACCGCGCCGACGCGGCGTGGCTGGCGCTCGGCGCGCGCGTCTTCCGCCTGCCCGGCATCTACGGGCCGGGCCGCTCGCCGCTCGACCGGGTCGCCGCCGGCGCGGCGCGACGCACCGGGGTGGCGGGGCAGGTGTTCAGCCGGATCCATGTCGCCGACCTCGCGCGCGGGGTCGTCGCCGGCTTCGACGCGCCCGCGGGCGCCTATAACCTCGCCGACGACGTGCCCGCGCCGCAGGACGCGGTGCTCGAGCATGCCGCGCGGCTGCTCGGGCTGCCCGCACCGCCGGTCGTGCCGGTGGAGGCGCTCAGCCCGGCGGCCCGCGCCTTCCACGCCGAGAACCGCCGCGTCGCCAACGCCAAGGCCAAGCGCGTGCTCGGCTGGCACCCGCTGTACCCCGACTATCGCGCCGGCCTGCGCGCGCTGAGCGCCACCACCAGCCCGACCCCGGCGAGCGCCGCCCCCGCCGCGGCCAGCGTCGTCCAGCGATAGCCCTCGTACAAGGTCGACAGCAGCATCGCGATCACGGGCACGATCACGCTGTTGTAGGCCGCCTTGGCCGGGCCGATCACCCGGATTAGGCGGAAATAGAGCGTGAAGGCCAGCGCCGAGGCGGCGATCCCGAGGTACAATACGCCCGCGACATAACTCGGCCGCGGGTCGAACACCGGCGGGCCGGTGGTGAGCCAGGCCCAGCCCGCGTCCATGCCGGCACCGATCAGCATCGCGGTGGCGAGCATCGGGGTCATCGGATAGCGCCGCGCGCGCTCGGTCGCCTGCATCACGTTCGACACCGAGGCCGAGAGGATCGCCACCAGCGTGAGCGCGATGCCCAGCACGGTCTGGTGCGCGCCGTTGGCGTCCCCGCGCGCCTCGCGCACGAAGAGCAGCGCCACTCCCGCCATCGCGATCGCCGAGCCGGCGAGCAGCTGTCGCCCCAGTCGCTGGCCGAGGAAGATACGACCGAACAGCGCGTTCGGCACCAGCAGCAGCGCGAAGGTCACCGCCACGAGCCCCGAGGTGATATGCTGCTCGGCGCGGTAGACGAAGTTGAAGTTCATCACGAACTGGAGCAGCCCGACGAGCGCGGCGAAGCGCCAGAAGCCGGGGTCGCGCCGGTGCGCCCCGCCGAGCTCGCCGCGCCAGGCGGCGACCGCGGTGAGGGTCAGCCCGGCGACGAGGAAGCGGTAGCTCACCGACCAGCTCGGCGGCACGTTCGCGCCGGCGAGCTGGTCGCGGATGACGATCCAGGTCGAGCCCCAGATCAGCGTGACGATCGCGAAGGGCACCAGCACCGCGGCGCGCGTGCTGTTGGGGCGGGGCAGCGTCATCGGGCGGATGTGCCCGCGAGCAAAGCCCCTCCCCTCGAGGGGAGGGGTTGGGGTGAGGCACCTCCCCGAGCGCGCCGACCGTCGGGGCGCCCCACCCCCGACCCCTCCTCCGAAGGGGTGGGAAGAGGTTTACCCCCGCTCACAGCGCCGCGATCGCCTCGGCAAGCGGGCGAATGTCCTCGGCACGCTGGTCCCAGCTGATCACCAGTCGCGCCTCGCCCGGGCCCCAGTCGTAGAAGTCGAAGCCGAGCGACCGCAGCCGCGCCGCTTCCGCGGGCGTGACGCGCAGGAACACCTCGTTCGCCTCGACCGGGTGGACCAGCCGCTCGCCCGCCGCCTCGGCGAGCAGCGCCGCGCCCGCGTTGCTCGCACGCGCGCAGTCGCGCCACAGGTCGCCGTCGAGCATGGCGAGCAGCTGCGCGGCGAGATAGCGCCCCTTGCTCAGCAGGTGCCCGGCGCGCTTGCGGCGGAACAGCGTCTCCTCCGCCAGCTCGGGGCGGAAGAAGACGAGCGCCTCGGCGTTCATCCCGCCGTTCTTGACGAAGCCGAAGCTGAGCGCGTCGACTCCCGCGCGCCAGGTGAGGTCGGCGGGCGAGGCACCGGTCGAGACCACCGCGTTGGCGAAGCGCGCGCCGTCCATGTGGAAGCCGAGCCCGCGCGCCGCCGCCAGCGACCCGAGCGCGGCGACCTCGGCGGGCGCGTAGACCCGGCCATATTCGGTCGCGTTGGTGATCGAGAGCGCGTGCGGGCGCTGCTGGTGGACGTCGTAGCGCTGCAGGTCGAGCACCGCGGCGGCGCTCTCGGGCGTCAGCTTGGCGCCGGCCCCCTCGGCGAGCAGCAGCTTGGCGCCATGGGTGAAGAACTCGGGCGCGCCGCACTCGTCGTTCTGGATGTGCGAGTCGCGGTGGCACAGCACCGCGCCGTGCGGCGGGCACAGCGCCGCCAGCGCGAGGCAGTTGGCGGCGGTGCCGCTCGGTACCCACAGCACGCGCAGCGACTCGGTCTCGAACAGCGCGGCGAAGCGCGCGTCGAGCGCCTTGGACCAGCGATCGCCGTCATAGGCGGTATCGAGCCGGTCGGCGTCGGCGAGGGCGCGCAGCACGGCGGGGTGAACCGGCGCGGCATTGTCGGAGAAGAAGCGCATGGTCAGTGCCTTCGGTCAGCCAAGCGGGGCGGTCAAGGTGGTGCCGGCGGGCGCGAATGTTGCGAATGTTGAGTCGCTGGCGCGTGTCGGGCGGCGAACGAGCGGGCGCGAAGCGCGGCGCAGCGGAGTGCAGCGATCGTGGAGCATGCGACGGGGAATGGCATGAGCGTGGGCGTGTAGGACAGCGCCGCACGGATCTCGGTCGCGCGACGGGGCGACGCCCGCGAGGCACGGCGTCTGACCCACAGCGGTGGCGATCGCCCGCGCGGCGGCTTGTGCGGGCGGAACCGGGCTGTCACGCTGGCGTCCAAAAGGGAGAAGGTCATGTCGGGTCGCACCGTCATCGGATCGCTGGTCAGCGCCGCGCTGCTGGTCGGGGCGGCGCCGCCGCGGGAGCCGGCGCGGGCCGCGACGCCGGCACGGTCGCCCGTGCGCTGCACCCAGGCGGGAGAGCGATCCTGGGCCGGGTCCGGCGCGATCGTCACCGCCGGCGTGCCCACGCCCCCTCCGGTGTTCGCGCCTGGTGCGCCGCCCCCTCCGCCGCCTCCGCCGCCGCCCCCTCCGCCCCCGCCACCCCCGCCGCCGGGCAGCGCGCCCGCTGCGCCGCCGGCGCCGGGCTACACCGCCTCCGCCGTCGTCGCGCCGTCTGCCCCGTACGGCTCCGCCGCGAATCGCGAGCGCTACGAGGGCCGCGCCGTCGCCGCTGTGATGGACACCGCCACCGCGCCGGTCTCCACCTTCGCGATCGACGTCGACACCGGCGCCTATGCCAACGTCCGCCGCCTGCTCAACCAGGGCGCGACCGTGCCGCCCGAGGCGGTGCGGACCGAGGAGCTGATCAACTATTTCCGCTACGACTATCCGCGCTCGACCTTGCCGGGGCAGCCGTTCAGCATCACCACCGACGTCGCGGTGACGCCGTGGAACCCGGCGACCCGGCTGCTGCGGATCGGGCTACGCGGGGACGATCGCACCGCCGCCGCGCGACCGCCCGCCAACCTCGTCTTTCTCGTCGACACCTCGGGTTCGATGGCGAAGCCGGACAAGCTGCCGCTGGTGAAGACCGCGCTGCGCGGGCTGGCGGAGCGGCTGCGCCCGGACGACCGCGTCGCGATCGTCGCCTATGCCGGCAGCGCGGGGATCGTGCTCGAGCCCACCGCGGACAAGGGCTATGTCGAGGCGGCGCTCGCCTGCCTCGAGGCAGGCGGCTCGACCGCGGGCGGACAGGGGATCGAGCTCGCTTATGCCACCGCGCGCGCACACTTCCGCGAGGGCGGGATCAACCGCATCATCCTCGCCACCGACGGCGACTTCAACGTCGGCATCAGCGACACGCGCGCGCTGGAGGAACTGGTCAAGCGTCGCCGCGACGAGGGGATCACGCTGACCACGCTGGGTTTCGGTTCGGGCAATTACAATGACGCGATGATGGAGCGGATCGCCGACGTCGGTAACGGCAATTACGCCTATATCGACAATGCGATGGAGGCGCAGAAGGTGCTCGGCGACGAGCTCTCCGCCACGCTGGTGACGATCGCCAAGGACGTGAAGGTCCAGGTCGAGTTCAATCCGGCGCAGATCAGCCAGTATCGCTTGATCGGCTATGAGAATCGCGCGCTGCGCGAGGAGGATTTCCGCAACGACTCGGTCGACGCCGGCGACATGGGAGCGGGGCATCAGGTCACCGCGCTCTACGAGGTGGTGCCCGCCGGCGCGCCGGGCTGGACCGCGCCGCGCCGTTACGCCGCTCCTGCCGCCGGCGCCGCGGCGGGAGCGCGCGGCGGCGAGGCCTGTTACGTGCGGCTGCGCTACAAGGACCCGGACGGCACGCGCTCGCGCGAGCTGGCACGCGCGGTGCCGGCGCGCGCGCTGGCCGCGGCGGCGCCCGCGCGCGGCGACATGGCCTTCGTCGCCGCGGTGGCGGCCTATGGGCAGAAGCTGCGCGGCGACACGCTGCTCGGCGCCTTCACCTTCGCCGACGCGCAGCGGCTCGCCGGGCGGCAGGAGGATTATTGGCGGCAGGAGTTCGTCCGCCTCGCCGGGCTTGCCGCCGCGGCGCGCTAGACCGACGCGCTGAGGAGCGGCAGCACGGGCGTGGCCGATCGGCCACACCGGCGGTTTTTTCCAATTTCACCGGACCTGCCGCGACCGCGACCCGTTCGACCGGGTGAGGCGCCGATGGATCCCGCCTCTCTCACGAAGGTATCTCATGAAGACGTTGCTTCTGGCAGCCGTTGCTGCCGCTTTCCTCGTTCCCGCCGCCGCTCAGGCGCAGGACACCACCAGCGACGGGTCGCGCGCGTTCGGCATCGACCCGTATGTCGGCGTGATGGGCGGCTACGAGGGGTTCGAGAGCGATCCCGGCCACGGCATCCCCTATAACGCGCCGGGCAACCGCCTGAAGGGCGGGCTGGTCGAGGGCGTGGCGGGCGTCAACGTGCCGCTAGGTTCGTTCTTCGTCGGCGTCGAGGGCAACGCGGCCAAGGGCTTCACCGGCGACATCGACTGGGAATATGGCGTTCACGGCCGCGCCGGCGTGCGCGCGGGCGAGACCGGGCTCGTCTACGGCAAGGTCGGCTACCAGTGGGTCAACTTCGACCGCTACGGCTCGAACAGCGGTGACTATGGCCGCATCTCCTACGGCATCGGCGGCGAGTTCGGCCCGTCGGCGATCGGCCTCGACGGGCTGGTGAAGAAGGAGGGCGTGCGCTTCCGCGCCGAGATCTCGACGCGCGGCGACTTCGAGACCGTGCGCCCGATGGCGGGCGTGATCGCGCACTTCTGAGGCGTGCGTGCCGCCCTCGCGCGCGTGCCGTCGCGCGTGGGGGTGGTTCCCGCGAGGGCGCTGTTCCCGCCCTCCGATCAGAACGCCCCTGGTCCGCCGTCTTCCTCGAAGCCGTCGCCGCCCTCCTCGGCGCGACCCTCGTCGAGGCGCCGCCGCTCGGACACGCGCTCGCGCGGCGCGGGCGGGCGGGGCAGCTCGATCCCCATCTCGCGCAGCCGGTCGAGCGCGTCCTCGATCCGCGGCTGCGCGCCGTCGATCGCGCGGCCGACCTCACCGCCGAGGTCGACTCCCATCGAATCGAGCATGTTGCCCGGATCGATCGGGGCGGCCATCTCGTCCTCCACCGGCGCGACCGCGACCGGGATGTGCAGCGCCGACATCATGAACTGGCGCCAGATCTGGGCGGGGATGCCGCCGCCGTGCAGCCCCGGGTTGGGCGCGCTGTCGTCGCGGCCGACCCATACGCCCACCACCAGGTCGCCGGCGAAGCCGATGAACCAGCCGTCGCGGCCGCCCTGGCTCGTCCCGGTCTTGCCGAAGGCGCTGACCGGCAGATTGGCGCCGCGCCCGGTGCCGCGGATCGACGAGCCCAGCAAGGTGCGCATCTCGTCGCGGATCGTGGCGGGCATGGCGGTGTCGCGCCCCGCGATCGCCTCGTACCAGCTCGCGCCGCGCCCGCCCTCGACCCCGCGCGGCACCACCGGGTAGCGCCCGCTCGCCACCGCCGCATAGGCGCCGGTGAGCTCGAGCAGCGACACCTCGGAGGTGCCCAGCCCGATCGTCGCCTCGTTGGCGATCGGCGTGGTGATGCCGAGGTCGCGCGCGGCGCGGATCACGTTGCGCACGCCGACCTGCTGCGTCAGCCGCGCCGCCACCACGTTGGACGAGCGCGCGAAGGCGCGCTGCAGCGTGATCGGGCCGAGGTAGCGGCCGTCGTCGTTGCGCGGCTTCCACCCCGCGATCTCGACCGGCGAGTCGTCCATCACCGTCGCGGGGGTCAGACCCGATCGCATCGCGGCGAGATAGACGAACAGCTTGAAGGTCGAGCCCGGCTGGCGCTTGGCCTGGACCGCGCGGTTGAACGCGCTGGCGCCGTAATCCTTGCCGCCGACCATCGCGACGACGGTGCCGTCGGGCTTCATCGCCACCAGCGCCGCCTGCATGCCGCGCAACGTGGCCTGGCGCACGATCCGCTCGGCGGTGCGCTGGAAGCCGCGATCGAGCGTGGTGCGCACCGTCGCCTCGGTACCCGACTCGCCCGCCACCTCGCGCGCCGAGGGCAGCACCCAGTCGGCGAAGTACGTGCCGGTCGGTAGCGTCTCGGGCCGCTCGGCGAGCACGCGCTGCGGCTGCACCCGGGCGGCCTCGTCCTTCGACAGGAAGCCCGCGTCCACCATCGCGCCGACCACCACCGCCTGGCGCGCGCGCGCGCCCTTGAGGTTGCCGGTCGGCGCCAGCCGCGACGGCGCCTTGACCAGCCCGGCCAGCATCGCCGCCTGGCCGACGTTGAGCTGCATCGGGGTGCGTCCGAAATAATGCTTCGACGCCGCGGTGATGCCGTAGACGTTGTCACCGAAGTAGACGTTGGAGAGATAACGCGAGAGGATCTCGTCCTTGCTCAGCCACGCCTCCAGCCAGAAGGCGATCATCGCCTCGCGCAGCTTCCTCGCGGCGGTGCGGTCCGAGTCGAGGAAGGCGTTCTTGGCGAGCTGCTGCGTGATCGTCGAGCCGCCCTGGCGCACCCCGCCCGAGCCGAGATTCGCCCAGGCCGCGCGCGCGATGCCGCGCGGGTCGACGCCCCAGTGCGAGTAGAAGCGCCGGTCCTCGATCGCCAGGAACGCCTCGCGCACGTGCGCGGGCAGCTTGGCGGCGTCGACGGGCGCGCCGATGATCGCGCCGCGCCGCGCGATCGGCGTGCCGTCCGCCGCGGTGAGCGTGATCGAGGGCGGCGTCGGCGGCTTGAGCGAGCGCGACAGTGGTGCGGTGACCGCCAGCCAGATCACCGCGACGACGAACAGCACGATGAAACCCGCCGCGCCGCGTACCAGCCAGCGCCCCCAGCGTACGCGCCGCCACCACGGCCGCGGCGGCGGCAGCGGATCGGGCCAGCGCCGCCGCTCCTGCTGCCAGAAGCCGCCCTCGTCGCGCGACGGCTCGTCCCACGGCCGCTCGTCGCGCGGGGGAGGGGGCGGCGGCGGGGCGCCGTCGTCGCGCCACGGGTCGAAGGAGGGGAGCGGCGCGCCGTGCTCGTCGCTCACCGCGCCGGGCGAGTCGCCGCGCGCGTGATGGTAGCGGACGCGGCCGGGTTCGTAAGGGGGGCGCATGCTGCGAAGTGTCTTACAGCGATATGACAGTTGTCGCAAGGCGCGACCGCGTGCCATGAGGTCAATGGCATGAGCGACGAAACGACAGGCGCGGGCGCGCCGCTGGTGGTCGGGATCGGTGGTACGATCGGCGGCATCTCATCGACCGAGCGCGCGTTGCGCGTCGCGCTCGACGCCGCGCGCGAGGAGGGGTTCCGCACGCGGCTGTTCGGCGGCGAGGACATGGCGCGGCTGCCGCTCTACGACCCGCGCGCGACCAGCCGCACGCCCGAGGAGCAGGCCTTCGTCGAGTCGGTGCGCGGGGCGTCGGCGGTGATCATCGCCAGCCCGGGCTATCACGGCAGCATCTCGGGCGTGGTCAAGAACGCGCTCGACCTGCTCGAGGAGACCGCGCGCGACCGGCGGCCCTATCTCGCCGACCTGCCGGTCGGGCTGATCGCCACCGCCTACGGCTGGCAGGCGACCGGCTCGACGATCGCGGCGCTACGCTCGATCGTCCACGCGCTACGCGGCTGGCCGACGCCGTTCGCCGCCGCGATCAACACCCAGCTCACCAAGTTCGACGATGCCGGCGGGGTCAGCGACCCGGCGGTACGGGAGCAGTTGCGGCTGATCGGGCGGCAGGTCGCGCGCTTCGCGCCGCTCGCGGGGGCGGTACCGGCGGAGTGAAATACCACCGCGATGGATGTTATACTGCCATAGTTTCCGTAATCACTTAGCGGAATCTTAGCCGTGTCGGGCGCAGGGTGGACTCCTCGGCCGTTCATCTCGTTCGGCCGTCAGCGGGGACGGGCCCGGATGGTCGAGTGGTTCGGTCGGCACGCGCCGATTCGCGTGAAGTTCAAGGTGCTCACCTTGGTGTACCTGGTGCTGTCGGGCGCCATCGCGGGCTGTGCCGCCTACGGCGTGCTCGCCGGCGCCGCGGCCGATCCGCGCCTCGTGATCGGCGGCGCGCTCGCCGGGGTCGTCGCCGTCGTCGCGGTAACGATGATCGCGTCGCGGCTGATCTGCACGCCGTACGTCGAGACCGTCGTCCGGATGGAAGGGCTCGCCGCGGGCGACCTCGACAGCCCGGTCGACCACACCGCCAACCGCGACTGCGTCGGCCGCATGACCAAGGCGATGGCGATCTTCCGCGAGAGCTCGCTCGCCGCGCGCGAGTGCGACACGCAGCGCCAGGTGGCGCTGGCGATGGGCGAAGGGCTCGGCCGGCTCGCCGCGGGTGACCTCACCGCGCGGATCGAGGCGGAGCTCAGCGGGCCGTTCCTCAAGCTCAAGCACGACTTCAACGACGCCGTGACCGCGTTGCAGGCGACGATGAGCTCGGTCGCGCAGGTGTCGGAGGGCATCCACCGCGGCGCGGGCGAGATCAGCGCGGCGTCGGACGATCTGTCGCAGCGCACCGAGCAGCAGGCCGCGAGCCTGGAGGAGACCGCGGCGGCGATGGAGCAGATCACCGCCACCGTCCGCGAGACCGCGGCGGGTGCGGGTCGCGCCAACGAGATCGTCGGCGTCGCGCGCAGCGAGGCCGAGGAATCGGGCGCGGTGGTGCGCCGCGCGGTCGAGGCAATGGCCGGGATCGAGCGGACCTCCGCGGAGATCTCCGACATCATCGCGGTGATCGACGCGATCGCGTTTCAGACCAACCTGCTCGCGCTCAACGCGGGGGTGGAAGCCGCGCGCGCCGGGGACGCGGGCAAGGGCTTCGCGGTGGTCGCCTCCGAGGTCCGCGCGCTGGCGCAGCGCTCGGCCGAAGCCGCCAAGGACGTCAAGCAGCGCATCACCGCCTCGGTCGAGACGGTCGACGCCGGCGTCGCGTTGGTCAGCGAGACCGGACGCTCGCTCGAGCGGATCATCGGCCGCATCGGCGAGATCAGCACCTTGGTCT
Organism: Sphingomonas citri; assembly: GCF_019429485.1. Taxonomy (GTDB): domain Bacteria; phylum Pseudomonadota; class Alphaproteobacteria; order Sphingomonadales; family Sphingomonadaceae; genus Sphingomonas; species Sphingomonas citri. Next base: position 14,939 of record NZ_JAHXZN010000004.1, read on the forward strand.
CCGACATCTCGGGTTCGGCCGAGCAGCAGTCGCAGGGGCTGCAGCAGGTCAACACCGCGGTCGGCGAGATGGACGGGGTGACCCAGCGCAACGCCGCGATGGTGGAGGAGGCCACCGCGGCGGCGCGCAACCTGGCGGGCGAGGCGGACACGCTCGCCGCCGAGATCGCGCGCTTCACGCTCGGCGGTGCGCCGGTGGCGGCGCCGCGCGCGACCGTTCGCGCGCTGCCGACGCGCGCGGCGAGCCCGGCGCCGGCGGCGGTACGGCGGCCCGTGCCCGTCGCACGACGCGGTAGCGCGGCGGTCGCGGTGGCGGAGGACGACTGGTCATCGTTCTGAGCCTCGCCGCGGTGCTCCTGCGCACGCAGGAGCCCAGGGTCCTGGCGTGACGCTCTGGGCTCTAGGCTCCTGCGTGCGCAGGAGCACGCGCGCGCTTTCCTGATCCAAGCGGGCGCGGGCGGTGTTCGCCGCCCACGATCACCGCTACCGTTAATAGAATAATTTTCGCAACGACAGCCGTACGGTGCGCCCGATCGGGTCGAGATAGCCCGGCTGGAAGCCGATCGGCACCTCGCCCGCCTGATCGGTGACTCGCTGGCGCGTGTTGAAGAGGTTGTCGAGCTGCAGGCTCACGCGCGCGCCGCGCATCCAGGGGTGGGCGCGGACCCAGTCGATCCGGCCGCCCAGGTCGGCGAAGAGGCGCAGGTTGGCGGTGGCGATGCTGCCGAAGTCGAGCGTCTCCGGGGCCGCCGCGGTCCCGCCATTGACCCGCGTCGCGCTCTGGTAATTGACCGAGATCCGCGCGCCGAGGCCGTTGTTGGTATAGCCGGCCTGGCCCTCGAGCTCGTGGCGCGGCTGGCCGCCGGCGCTGCCGATCGCGTCACCATCGAGCAGGTTCAGCACCGGGCCGCTGTCCGCGACCGTGACCCGCTCGGTGAGATGCCAGGTGTGGTACAGCGCGAACTGAAGCCGGCCGCCCGCCTGCGCGCCGCCGCCGCGTCCGAACCGCCCGAAGCCGCCCCCACCGGGACCACCGCCGCCGGGCCCGCCGCCAGCTCCCGCTCCGCCGGGCGCCGCGCCGCTGCCGCCGGGGGGCGGCGCGCCGTCGCCGCCGCGCGCGGCGCTGCCGTCGGGCCGGGTGCGGTCGCCCGCTCCCTCGCGGCCGCCGCCCTCGCCGCCACGCCGCTCGCCCGGCGGACGCATGCCGGCGAAGGGGTTGGGGCCGGTGCCGGCGCGGAACGCCTCGAGCTCCTTCTGGATCTTCGACTTGAGCCGGAACGACAGGTTGACGCCGTAGCGCAGCTGCGACGTCTCGCGCCGCGCGAAGTTGATCGGGCGCGTGTCGATGCGCAGCAGGTTGCCCTCGGCGTCGCGCGTGTAGCGGTCGGGAAAGGCCGCCTCGATCGCCGCGGTGGCGCTGGGGAAGCTGGCGATCGGGTCGTCGGTGGTCTGGCGGGTGTAGTCGGCGCGGAAGCGGATGTCGCGCGCGCTCCACGGCTTGACGTCGAGCCCGACCTTGAGCGCGTGGCGCTCGTCGCGGACCAGCAGCGGGTTGCCGCCGGTCACCGTCGTCACCGTCGCGGTGGTGCCGCGGACATAGTCGAACACGCGCACGCCGGGGGTCGACACCACCGGATTGCCGAGCTGCGCCGCGGTCGGCGCCTCGGCCTGGTCGGTCACCGAGGCGAGCAGCCGCACCGCCTCGATCGGGCGCCAGTTGGCGCCATAGCCATAGGTCCACAAGGTACCGAAATCGGAGACGCGGTCCGCCGCGACATTGCCGTTGAGCGAGAGGTTGCCGAGGAACGGCAGCACGCCCTCCGCGCGGCTGGCGATCGGCAGGTCGAGGTTGAGCTGGGTCGAGGCGATGTCGCGCCCGATGTCGGCCGCCACGGGCGTGCCGAAGCGCACCGAGCGGCTCGAGAAGTCGCTGGTCGAGGCGCCGACGCGCAGGCTGGCGTTGGCGTCGCCCGCGGGCAGCGCGAACAGCGGCCCGCTCGCCAGTGCGTCGAGCCCCGCGCTGGTCGCAGTCGAGCGCGCGCTGTTGTCGGCCGCGCGGCCGAGCGTGAGCGGCGCATAGGGGTTGGCGAGCGGGTCGAGCGCGTCGAGCCGCGCCTGGAAGGCGGCGGTATCGAACCCGGTCTGGGTCACTGTATCGCTGGTGTCGCGGTCGACGTTGCCGGTCAGCGACCAGCGCCACCGCCCCTTGTCGCCGTTGAGCGTGCCGCCGAGGTGGAGCTGCGTCGTCTCGACCTGCTGCGTCAACGGCGCGATCGCGTCCGAGGCGCGGGTCAGCGTCACCGGTACCGCGAAGGGCGAGAAGGGGCTGCCCACCGGCAGCGCCAAATCGAGCTCGGCCAGCCCGCGCAGCGCCTGGGTGCGGCTGTGATCGACCGTGGCGTTGAGCGTCGCCGCGACGTTGCCGAAGATCGTCGTCGCAAAGGTGCCGTTGGCGGAGAAGGTGCGCTCCTGCGGCAGCAGGGTGCGATAGGCCGACTGGTCGGTGGTGTTGCGCGTCGCGCTGAACTCGCCGAGCAGCGGCGCGCGCGTGGCGGCGATCGCGGGGACGCCGAGCGAGGTGGCGCCGCCGAACAGCGGGTCGATCGCGACTCGCCCGCGGGTCGCGACATTGCCCCCGATCGCCGCCGTGTTGGGGGAGGGCAGGATGTCGCGCTCGGCCTCGGTGAGCGAGTCGGCGCGGTTATATTCGAGGTGGAGGTTGACGCGGCCCTGCTCGCGGATGCGCAGCAGGTCGAGCTCGCCGCCCGGCGCGTTGCGCCCGCCCTCGGTGGCGAGCCGGTCCTCGATCTCGGCGGTGACCGCTCGGAAGCGGCGGCGCAGCACGAAGTTCACCACGCGCTGGTCGGCGCGGTAGCCGTATTTGAGCGCGACCTCCTCGGGCAGGATGTCGACCCGCGCGATCGCCTCGGTCGGCAGATCGCGGATCTCCTGGAAGCCCGAGATGCGCCGCCCGTTGAGCAGCACCACCGGCGCGCCACCGGCGCCGCGGCCCGAGCGGGTCTGCGGGCTGAGCTCGTTGAGCAGCTCGGTGACCGAGCTGACGCCGTAGCTGCGGATATCGGCGGGGGAGAGCTGCTCCTCGGGGGTGATGTCCCCCACCACCGCCCCGCGCTGCGTCCGCGCGCCGGTGACGACGATGTCGGCGGGCTCGTCCTCGTTCTCGGCGGCGGCGTCGGCGGGGGCAGCGGCGGGGGTGGCCTGGCTCGACTGCGCGGCGGTGGCAGCGCCGGGCGCCGGGGTGGCGGCGGCGCTGCCGGTCGGCGCGACGGTGCCGGGCAGGTCGCGCTGCGGCGGCTGCTGCGCCGCCGCGGGCGCGGCGATCGGGGCGGCGGACGCCAGCAGAAGGTAGATCACGCGCATCACTCGCTCCCTGCCGGCGTCATCGGGCCGGACGAGCGCGCTACGGCGGGTTTGTCGCACAATTATGCCGGGGGAGGTTGATGTGGGTGTGAGCGCGACGCAGCGGGCTGATCCTCTCCTACAGGGTAGATGGCGCGCCGAAGGCGCGACGGAGGGGTTTCGCCGCTGGTGAGTTCGCCGATCCTCGTGGGCCGGGTCACCCCTCCGTCAGCCCGGCGGGCTGCCACCTGATCTTACAGGGGAGGATCGTATGATCGTCGGTACGACCGATCCTAAGCCACGATCCGTACCGGCACCGACTTGGCCGCGGGCACATGGCTCTCCTCGGCGTGGTGCGCGAGCGCGATCAGCGGGTTGCACTCGGGATAATAGGCCGCGATGCAGCCCGGCGGCACGTCATATTCCACCACGATCAGGTCGCCGACGCGGCGCTCGTGATTGTCGCCGGCGTCGCTCGCCAGCGTCACCTTGGCGCCAGCGGTGAGCCCGGCGCGCGCGATGTCGTCGCGGTTCATCAGCACCACCTGGCGCGTGCCGTTGATGCCGCGGAAGCGGTCCGAATAGCCGTAGATCGTGGTGTTGAACTGGTCGTTCGAGCGCAGCGTCAGCAAGCGGTAGCGCCCGTCGCTGTCGGTGAAGCCGGTGGCGTTGAGCACCTCGGGCACCAGGAACTCGGCCTTGCCGCTCTCCGTCTCGAACACGCGCTCGGCCGCCTTGTTGCCCTTCCAGAAGCCGCCTTTCTCCTCGCGCAGCCGCTCGTTGAAGCGCGCGAAGAAGTGCGGGATCGCCTTGGCGATCTCGTCGCGCACCAGCGCGTAATCACCGACCCAGGCATCCCAGTCGATCGCGGGGTTGGGCGGCAGCAGCGCCTTGGCGATGCCCGCGACGATCGCGGGTTCGGAGAGGAGGTGCGGGCTCGCCGGGTCGACCTTGCCGAGCGACGGGTGGATCACGCTGGTCGAATCCTCCATCGTCACGCGCTGCGGGCCGCTCGCCTGGAGGTCGCGCTCGATGCGGCCGAGGCAGGGCAGCAGCCAGGTCTCGCCCGCGGCGGGGATGAGGTGGCTGCGGTTGAGCTTGGTGGCGATCTGCACCGAGAGATCCAGGTTGGCCCAGCCCTCCTCCAGCAGCTCGGTCTCGGGCGCGGCGCGGACGAAATTGCCGCCGAGCGACACGAACGCCTTCACCGTGCCGTCGATGACGCCGGCGCAGGCCTCGACCGTGTCGAGCCCCTTCTCGGTCGGCGGGTCGAAGCCGTAGAGCTCCTTGAGCTTCTCCACCGGCGCCAGCTCGGTCTTCTCGGTGATGCCGACGGTGCGCTGGCCCTGGACGTTGCTGTGCCCGCGCACGGGACAGACCCCGGCCCCGGGCTTCCCGATATTGCCGCGGAGCAGCAGCAGGTTGACCAGCATGCGCACGTTGTCGACGCCCTTGACGTGCTGGGTCAGCCCCATGCCGTAGATCGCCATCGTCGCCTTGGAGCGCGCATAGGCCTCCGCCGCCTGCTCGAGCGCGGCGCGGGTCAGCCCCGATTCGCGTTCGATCTCGTCCCAGCCGGTCGCCCGCGCGCGCGCCTCGAAGGCGGCGTAATCGTGCGTGTGCGCCGCGACGAAGTCGTGGTCGACGTGGCCGTTCTCGATCACCCATTTGGCGATGCCCATCATCGCGGCGAGATCGCCGCCCGCCTTCACCTGATGGTATTGCGTCGCGATCGGCGTCTCGCTGCGCGTCGCCATCTCGATCGGGTTCTGCGGGTCGGTGAAGCGCTCCAGCCCGCGCTCGCGCAGGGGATTGAACACGATGATCTGCGCGCCGCGCTTGTGCACCGCGCGCAGCTGGTGGAGCATGCGCGGGCTGTTGGTGGCGACGTTCTGGCCGAAGTGCAGGATGCAGTCGGTGTGGTCGAAGTCCTCCAGCGTGGTGGTGCCGACCGGCACGCCGATCGCGGCCTTGAGCCCGACCGAGGTCGATTCGTGGCACATGTTCGAGCTGTCGGGCAGGTTCTGGTTGCCGTACAGCCGCGCCATCAGCTGGTACATGTACGAGGTCTCGAGGCTGGCGCGGCCCGAGGCGTAGAACACCACCGATCGCGGCGCGAGCGACTTGAGCCTGGCCCCGATCGCGGCGAACGCCTCCTCCCACGGCGCGACGACGTAGCGGTCGGTGGCGCGGTCGTATCTCATCGGATGGGTCAGCCGCCCCGCTTCCTCGAGGCGATAGTCGCTCCAGCTGCGCAGCTCGGAGAGCGTGTGCGCGCGGAAGAAGTCGGGGGTGACGCGCTGGCTGGTGATCTCCCAGGCGGTCGCCTTGGCACCGTTCTCGCAGAACTCGGCGGGGTTGGGCGGGTAGGGCTTGGACCAGGCGCAGCTGACGCACATGAAGCCATCGGGCTTGTTCTGCCGCACCAGCTCGGCGGTGGTGACCGCTACGTTCTTCTCGCGCGGGACGATGTCCGCCAGCGAGCGCATCGAGCCCCAGCCGCCCGCCGGGCCGTCATAGGGGGTGAAATCGGGGCGATCGTCGTGCTGCTTGGTCATGCGCGTCCTAACGCGTGGGAGCGGAAAAGAGCACCGCGTCCGAGCGCGCCAACGAGACGAGTGTCAGCCCCGCCGCGGCGGCGCGGTCGAGCGCCAGGGTTGTCGCCGCCGACACCGTCACCAGCGTCGCGCAGCCCGCCAGCGCGGCCTTCTCGACCAGCTCGTAGGAGCAGCGCGACGACAGCAGAGCGAAGCCGCCGTCCCACGCCAGCCCGCCGCGCGCCATCGCGCCGATCAGCTTGTCGAAGGCGTTGTGGCGGCCGACGTCCTCGCGCGCGAGCCGGATCGCGCCCGCGGCATCGCACAGCATCGCGGCATGCGCGGCGCCGGTTGCGCGATTGAGCGGCTGATGGTCGCGCATCACCGCCAGCGCGGCGAAGATCGCGGCGGGCGCGACCGGCGCGCCGGTGACGTGCGGCAGCGCGCGGTGGACCGAGTCGAGATTGTCCATCCCGCACAGCCCGCACGAGCTGTCGCTGGCGCGGCGACGGACCCGGTCGGCCACCGCGGCGGCGCGCGCGGGCGGCACCGCGAGGCGCGCGATCACGCCCTGCGCCGTCTCGACGAGGTCGAGCTCCGCGATCTCGGCCGCGGTCGCGACGATCCGCTCCGAGAGCGCGAAGCCGGTGGCGAAATCGGCGAGATCGGAGGGAGTCGCCATCATCACCGCATAGCCGAGGCCGTTGACCTCGATCGCGACGGGGTGCTCGGCGATCACCGCACGGTGGTGCGGGGCGGCGGTGCCGTCGGCGGCGACGCGGCGGAAGTCACGGTCCATCAGCGATCCATGCCGCAGCCCTCGGCACGGCGCCAGCGCGCGGACAGTCGCGCTCGGCCGCCGCGCGACGTTGACCTAAGTAGTACTGATTCTTCTCGAGTCGCGGCGCTCTTTGTGACGAATGTTGGTGCATCGTGACCAGATGAGCGCACAATGCGGGGCGAGTCGCAGCGTATCGGGGCAGAGTCTCCTCATTTGGAGGGATCACGCGATGACCACGATGGACGATCTCGATTATTATCGCCGCCGCGCCGAGCAGGAGAGCCAGGCCGCGCGCCACGCGCGCGACGCGCCGATGCGGCGCCTCCACCTCGACCTCGCCTCGCGCTACGCCGAGCGGATCGCCGAGGCGGAGCTGCGCGCCCCGAGACCGCGGGTGGGGGTGAACTGAGCGGCGCTCCCTCTCCTGCCACCCCGGCGAACGCCGGGGTCCAGGTGGGGGACGTCGGCGGCTTTCACTAAGGCCTTCCCAACTGGACCCCGGCGTGCGCCGGGAAGTTCCAAACCTGTGATGCTAGCCGCTCACGCCACGCGATAGTGGATCGGCTTGAAGCTGCCGCCGTTCGACGCCGGCGCCGAGCAGGCGGTGAGGCCGATGATCAGGTCCATCCGCGCCTCGAGCGTGAGATGGTCGCCGGCGCGGCTGGTGGGCGGCAGCACCTCCAGCTTCCCGGTCGCCCCGTCGACCGGCACGTTCATGAAGCAGTTGAACGCCACCGGGATCATGTCCTCGGTGACGCCATAGGGCGCGAGCGCCTCGGCGAGGTTGCCGAAACAGCCACGATGCGGCGGCAGCTCGGGGTAGAAATGGTGGAACGTGTCGTAGGAGCACGGCGTCAGCAGGAAGTCGTGGCGCCCGACGGTGTCCTCCACGATCGCCAGCATCGGGCGCGAGCGGTTCGAGTAGAGCAGGTGGCCGGCGGTGAGCCGGATCGTCTCGGCATAGTCGAAGGTGCGGCCCGAGGAGATCACTTCGCGCACGTCCTCGGCATTGTACGCCAGCAGATCCGCCACCTGTACGCCGCGCGGATCGATCACGGTGAGCCGCTGTCCCGCCAGCAGGCGGAAGGCGGTGCCGCTGCGCGGTGCGATCTCGATCGTCTCGCTCATGCGGGGTCGCTTCCGCCGGCATAGTGGAACGGGCAGCGCCACGCGCCGTCGACGACTCGCCCGCTATACTGGCGCGCCTCGCTCAGCTCGCCGTGGCGCGCCAGCATCGGGTTGCGCGAGCCCGCCACCTTCTCGTCGCGCACCATGATCGCCTCGCGCATCGACTCGTAGCGGCCGTCGGCGCGCAGCTGCTCGAACTGATCGTGCAGGTTGAACACCAGGGTCGGTCGCGCGAAACGTCGCGCCGGGCGCGAGGCGTTGGGGTGGAGGCCGACGACGAAGAAGGCCTCGCCGCCAAAGCTCAGCGAGAAATGCGGGCTGTCGGGATCGTGGCTGACGCGACCGTCGTAGGACTGGCCGCGCCACACGTCCTTGTCGGAGAGCGACTGGATCCGCTCCCACAGCGCTATCTCGAAGGCGGGCTCGTCGAGCCCGTCAGGGCCCTCGAACACCACGGCGTAGCTGCGGAACAGCGTCGGCTCGGCGCGATAGGCGGCGGCGAAGCGGACCAGCCCGTCGTGGATGCGCAGATCGTCCCACGCGCTGTCGATGCGCGAGCAGGCGAGCACGTCGAGCGTCCCGCGCGCGAGCGCCGCCTTAGCGCCGACGCATGGGAAGGAACGCTCGGCGACATGGCCGTGAAGGAGGGTCTCGAGCTCCTCCTGGGCCTGGTGCGTCCAGCGGAACATCGGTGTCTCGGGGGCGGGCATAGGGTCGGGGATACGGGTGGCGGGATTGAATCGTTCCGGTAAATCAAACTGATACGGATCAATGCGGGAGGTTTGGCGCTGGCAGCGCTCGATCGCAGGTCAATGCTTCCTCTACCTGTCGTCAACCCGGACCGGGTCCGGGATCCAGACATCCGCGAGCGCAACGCCTGCGGGGCAGGCGGCACAGTGGATCCCGGACCAAGTCCGGGATGACGCTCAATTAGGTGGCGTAGGTCACCGTGAACCAGTTGCCTCGCGCCCTCCGCCGCGCGTCTTCCTCAGAAACTATACACCAGCGACAATCGGCTGAGCGTGTCGGTGCTGAGCCGTTCGTCGCGGGGCTCGCTCTCATATTGCACGGTGTAGGAGAATTTGGCCGAGAGCGGGCCGAGCAGCTTGGCCTCGAGTGCGCTGACGCTGCGCACCGTGCTGTTGTAATGTTCGAGATAGGCCGACGCCTCCTGGCTCAGCCGCAGCCCGCCGATCAGCGTCCAATTGAGGTTCATGCTGCCGCGCGCGGCGAGGCTGCTCTGCATGAAGTCATCGGTGAAGTCGGTCTGGCGGAAGGCGGGGCCGGCCTCGAGGTCGAGTGTCAGCCCCGAGCGGCGGAACACGCCGTAGCCGGCGCCGACCGAGACCGCGTAGCGGCTGACATAGCCGAGGAAGCGATCCGACTCATAGCCGAGGTTGCCGTAGATATAGGCCCGGTCGCTGACCTTGTAATTGGGCTGGTAGCCGAAGGTGTAGCGCTCGCGGCTGGTGACGCCGTCGGTGCGCTGGAAGTCGGCCTGGCCGAGCAGCCGGTGGCGCCAGCGCAGCCCCTCGCGGGTGAGATCGGCCGAGCCGGTCAGCCCGGTGATGTTCGAGTTGCCCGTGGAGATGAACCCGCCCGCCTCGACCTTGCCGGTCCACAGCTCGAACGCGCTGGCCTGCTGCAAGCGCTCGTCGTGCGCGCGCGCGCGTGCGGTGCGCCAGTCGCTCGCCTGGCGCAGCACCAGGTCGGCCGAGCCGGGGTCGCCCGCGCGCGCGTATTTGACGATGGTGGCGACGCCGGCCTCGTCGTTGGCCGCGATCGCGGCGTCGAGCATGGCGCGGATCTCGGGCGGGATCGTCGGGCCGGGTATCTTGGCGAGGGTGACGCCGACGTCGCCGAGCGTCGGCGGCGGCACCTCGGGCTCGGGCGCCTCGACCACGACCGGGGGCAGTTCGAGCTCGGGCAGGCGCAGCGTGCCGCGCGCGCGCCGCGCCGCGCGGCGGCTCCTCGCCTGGGCGAGCGGCGCCGCCGCCGCGGCGGGGGCGGCGAGCGTGAAAGCGGAGAGCGTGAGCAGGATCATCGGTCGGACGCGATCGGAGCGAGGGTCAGTCGCGCGCGATCACGCGCGCCGGGGCTGAGCTGACGATCCGACCGACATTCATCTCTCACACTCCCGAGGCCCGCGGGCGGCATCGCGCGTCCGCGTCACGGCGGACTGGTGCGGGACCGACCAGGCAACGCCGATCTCCCTGCGACAGCGCAGCGCATAGAGGGGCTTGGTCGCGGGTGGAAGGGCGTGACGCGCGCCGGCACGACGAAGCGCTGGTTATATGCCGGCTTCCCCGATCGTAGCGGCGCCGGCCGCCGGCAGCGCGCAGTTGACGGCCGAAACCGTCGCTGCGCCGACGATGCCGAGCACGGACGATCCGGGGTGTCGCCGGCTGCGGGCGGAAGCGGCCCGGTGGCGATCCACTTCGTTGGCGTGCCTAGCCTGACGAGCTACCGTCGCATCATCCTGTCGGTGGGCCGCTGAGAATCGAACGGCTGGCGACGGCCGCGCCGGCTGCCGGACGGGGGGAGCTGAGCGCGGGCTCCGTCATCGCTGGAGCCGCAAGAAAAATGGCTCCCGAGGACGGTCCTCGGGAGCCAGGGCAAGGCCAAGGGGAGGCGGCCTAGAGGCTGAGGCGCAGGCCGAGACGGAAGGTGCGGCCGAGCACGTCGTACAACACCGGGTTGAAGCCGTACGTCACGCCGTTCTGCGGCGAGGGTTCGGGCGCCTTGTTGAACAGATTGTCCACCTTGGCATAGGCGGAGATGCTCTTGCTGATGTTGAACGAGCCGCCGAGATCGACGTAGAGCGCGCCGGGCATCGTGTTGTCGTTGATGGTGGTGATGTTGCCGGTCGGATCCGGCGCCGGGCAGCTGCCCGGATCGCACTGGATATATTCGTTCGAGTAGACGCCGTCGGAGAACCAGCGCTCGGTCACCGACAGCGAGAAGTCGTCCGTGTCCCAGCTCTGGATCGCGAACACCTTCCAGTCGGGCACGTTGCCGCGGTTGTTGCCGGCCTGCTCGGTCGGGATCGTGCCGGGGAGGCCCGAAGTCTCGGTATAGTGCAGCGTACGCGTGGCGAGGCCGCGGATCGTGAAGGCGCCCGGCAGACCGACGCCGCTGAGCGGGCGGCGGTAGCTCGCCTCGATGTCGAAGCCGTTGGTGCGCACGCGCGCGAAGTTGAACAGCTGCTCGTTGACGAACAGCGGGCCGGCCGCGGCGTCGAGATTGAACGAGCCGCAGAACTGCGCGAGGTTCTGCAGGAAGCACTGGTTGATCGCCGACTGCCCGCTGAACGGCGTGATGATGCCTTCCACCTTGATGTTGTAATAGTCGAACGAGGCGCTGAAGCCCGGCAGGAAGCCGGCGGTGGTGCCGTCGAAGACGATGCCGCCTGTCGTGTTGCGCGAGGTCTCCGGCTTCAGCGCGGTGTTGCCGATCGTGTTCGACGGCGCCTGGACGAACTGCCCCGCGGTGGGCGAACTGCCCGGCGCGCGCGGATCGAGGAAGGTGGCGTTGGCGAAGGTCGGCGTGCGGAACAGCTCGGAGAGGTTGGGCGCGCGCACATCGCGCGAGGTCACGCCGCGCAGCTTGATGCCGGTGAGCGGCGTGTCCCACGTGCCGCCGACCTTCCAGCTCGTGATCCAGCCCGAGGTGCTGTAGCGCGTCTGACGGACGCCCGCGTTGATGTTGGCGCGGCCGATCTGGTCCTCGTTCGAGATTGGGATGTCGAGCTCGAGGAAGCCCTCGTGCACGTTGTAGCGGCCGGTGCCGTTCTTGTAGTTGCCGGCGTACCAGTTGCCGCCGGTCAGCGTGTTCTGCGTGGGGTCGGCGGGATAGTCGGTGGTGTTCGGGTTAGCCGCGGTGACGCCGTTGCCGTACGGATCGGCCTTGGTGCGATACCATTCGCGGCGATACTCGTAGCCGAAGGCGACCGACAGCGGCCCCGCCCAGGTCGAGACCGGCTGGCCGTTGAAGCTGATCGCGCCGGCGTTCTGCGTCGACCAGGTGTGCTGGTAGGGGCCGATCGCGGGCTTGACGTAGTTGAGCGCGGCCTCGGTCACGCCGCCGTCGCCGATGATGTTGAGCGGGACGCAGCCGGCGGCGCGCGCCGCCGCATTGGCGCAGCCGATCGTGCCGTTGGGCAGCCGCACTGCCTGGTAGGCGGCGCGGAAGCGCGAGATGTTGAGCATGTTGTCGACGTGCAGGTCGGTATAGTTGCGCCCGTACTCGTAATAAGCGTCGTAGCTCCACTCGGCGCCGAGGCCGCGGAACTTGCCGTTGGCGCCGACGACGTAGCGCAGGTTGGTGCGCACCGGCTTCACCTCGATGAAGTCGCCGAGCTGCGCCAGCGCCGAGCCGTACTGGAACTGGGTAATGCCGGCGTTGGTGCAGGCCTGCTGGATCGACTGCGGCACGAACGGGTTGGCGTTGACGTTGTTGAGGCCGCACTGGATCGTGAGGTTGGCCTGCTGGGCGTAGCCGGGGTTCGGCGAATTTTCCGAGCTGACGCGCGAGCCGTTGAAGGTGAAATACACCTCGTTGTTGGGCGCGAAATCGAAGCCGACGCGCGAGTAGTAATTGTAGCGCTCCAGCTTGGAGGCGAGGCTGGTGCCGGCGCCGACCACGCCGCTGGTGTCGCCGCCCGAGCAGAAGGAGGGCGTGCAGCCGGTCACCGCGCCGGTCCCCGTGGGCACGCCGTTCGAGCCGTACTGGAACTGATAGGGCTGGCCGTTGGCGCCGAAGGCGATGCCCTGGAGCGGGCCCGAGGTGATCAGGCCGAACTTCGAATATTGATATTGCTGCGCGTTCTGGATGTAGAAGATGCGCGGCTGGCCCGCGGGCGTGTTGGTCACGCCGGTCTGCACGAAGGCGGGCGAGTTGTACCAGTCGCGGCCGTTGGCGCCGACGATGCCGAACCCCGGGTTCGGCACGCCGCCCTGCCGGCCGTATTCGGCGCTGACCACGACGTGCAGCCGGTCCTCGTAGTAGCTGTTGCCCCAGGCCGCCTGCGCCGTGACGCCGGCGTCGTCGCCATAGGTGGTGATGCTGCCCTGCAGGTTGGCCTTGAAGCCCTTGAAGCGCTTGTCGGTGATGAAGTTGACCACGCCGCCGACCGCGTCCGACCCGTAGGAGGCCGAGGCACCGCCATTGACCACGTCGACGCGCTGGACGAGCAGCTGCGGGAACTGGCTGACGTCGGGCACGCCCGAGTAATTGGCGCCGACGAAGCGCTGCCCGTCGAGCAGCGTCAGCGTGCGGATCGCGCCGAGACCACGCAGCGAGAAGGAGCTCAGCCCCTGGATGCCGCTCGACGTGCTGCCCACCGAGGTGGCGCGGCCGGTCGATCCCTGCAGCGAGGGCAACTGCGTGACCGCGTTGAAGATGTTGGGCTGCGCCAGCCGCTGGAGGTCGGCCGCGCCGATCACCTGCGTCGGCGTGGGCGCGTTGAACCCGCTCGAGGTGATGCGCGAGCCGGTGACGATGATGTCGGAGCCGGGCTCGGCGGCCGGATCGGGCTGGGCGACCGTCGCCGCGCTGTCGGCGGTGGCAGGGTCAGCGCCCGACGGCGTCGCCGCGGCGGAGCCGGGCTGGATCGTCGGGGACGGCTCGGTCTGCGCGGCCGGCTCGGTCTGCGCCTGCGCCGGCATCGCCAACGCCAGGGCGAGCGCCGCCCCGCTCGCCGCCATCAGCGCGCCGCGGCGGCACGCCGCCATGCCGTGCCTCAGCTCCACTTCGAACGCCATCATGTCCAGACCCCTCCTCCCGTCATGGGAGAGGCAGGTCGACACTCGCGCGGCGCATCGGCGACCCGATCGGTCCGGCGGTTGTTCCGCTCGGACATGCGCTGCCGGCCGAGCGTCGCCGACCTGATCCTCTCCGTCTGCCGAGTTGTCCGACAGATCTGCATCATTGTCGACAGAAAAGTTGCAGTGTGTGCAACGTCGTTTCTTACAACGGCTGCGGCTCTCCGTTGCGCGCGATCCAGAGCCGTGTGCATTGCTCCTGCACCTGCATGTAGCGGCGATAGCGATCGCGCCCGAGGACGAAGGGATTGGTCTGACCGCCTCGCCGATAGCGGAGCAGTTCGAGCCGCTCGAGTGCCTCATAATGGAGCGGGTGGTTGCCGATCTGGCTGTCCACGCCGGCGGCGCGGGTCAGCCCGATCCAGCGCTGGATCGACCCGACCTGCGCGGCGCGCAACGCGGGTGTCCAGGGCAGGCCCGAGCCGCCGTAGAAGCCGACCACGTGGCGTCGCCCGCGATCGTGCACCGGGAAGATCGTCGAGAGCGTGCCGCGCGTGTGACCGGGGGTGACGTGGAAGCGGATCGGCACGCCGCCGATCACGCGCGATTCGCCATCCGCCACCGCGATGTCGCGGCGCGGCGGCGGTCCCCAGCCGCGCACCTCGAGCCGTCGCGGCGACTCCATCTCGTCCCAGTCGGCGGCGGAGGCGATCACGCGCGCGCCATAGGCCTGCTGGAAATGCGCCGCGCCGCCGTAATGGTCGCCGTGCGCGTGGCTGAGGATCACGTAGCGGACGTCGCGCGGATCGAGCCCCATCGCGCGCAAATTGGGCTCGATCAGCGTGCGCGCCTCGTCGGCGTTGTTGAGCGAGTCGAACAGCACGATGCCGTCGCGCGTGCGCAGCGCCCAGGCCGACACCGCCATCTGCCCGACCGAGAACAGCTCGTCGAACGCGGCGAACGGCTCGACCACGCCGTTATATTGCTCGCCCTGCGTGCGCGGCTTGTAGCGCGCGTCGAGGATGCAGCGGTGCGCGAAGTCGACGAACAGGTCGTCGCGCGCGATCCGGCGGGCGGCGTCGAACGCGCGCGCCGCGGCGGCGCGATCCTCCTTCGGAAAGGCGAGCGGGCGCGGATAGTCGGCCGCGCCGGGCGTCGGGACTGGGGTGGCGGCGAGCAGCGCGGCGAGCCAGGCGGTGAGGGTCATTTCTCCTCCGGTAGCCCGAAGACATAGACCGCGTAGCCGGTGATCGGGCGATGCACCTCGGTCAGCATCGTCCCCGGCTTGAGCTGCGGGCTGCCGCCACCCAGCGCGGTGGTGACCGCGACATATTGCCGCCCGTCGACCGCGAAGGAGACGGGGAAGCCCTGCACCGTGGTGCCCAGCCGCGTCTTCCACAGCGTCTCGCCGGTGCGCACGTCGACCGCGCGGAAGACGCGGTCGAAATCGCCGACGAAGGCGAGGTTGCCCGCGGTCGACACCACGGAGGTGAGGAACGGCGCGCGCTGCTGCACGGTCCACAGCGGCGCACGGTCGCGCGCGCGATAGGCGGAGAGCCGGCCGAGCTGCCCGCCGGTGCCGGGCATCTCGTAATAGACCTGGCTGCCGTTGCCGAGCATCAGCACGCAGCTCTGGCTGAGCGGGATCACCAAAGCGTCGCTCGGCTGGTGATAGCTCATCGCCTGCCAATTGTGCCCGCCCTCGGGGCCGGGGCAGGAGGCGAGCCACTGGTCGGACTGCTGCTTGACCACGTCGTCGCGGTAGCTCGGCCGGCCGGTCACCGGATCGATCCGCGTGAAGACGTTCTGGAACACCGTCTCGGTCGCGCCGAGGAATTTCCCGTCGCGCCGGTCGAGCTGCCACAGGATCCCGGCCTTGCCGATCGTGAAGAGCGACTTGCTTTCGCCGTGATCGACCAGCACGCGCTCGAACACCTCGTCGAGGTCGAAGGTCTCGCCCGGGGCGTGATTGAACCACCAGCGCAGCTTGCCCGTGCCGGGGTCGAGCGCCAGCGTCGAGTTGGCGTAGTCGGTCGCGCCGGTGGCGGAGCCGCGCTCGTCGCGGCGCCACGGCTTGCCCTGCGCGGTGCCCCAATAGGTGGTGTCGAGCGCGGGATCGTAGGTGCCCGCGATCCAGGTCTCCGATCCCTTGCGCTCGTCGTCGGGCAGCGCGCCCCAGCTGTCGCCGCCGGGCTGGCCGGTCAGCGCGACGGTGGTGAAGGTCCAGTCGCGCTTCCCCGTCGCTGCGTCATAGGCGCTGATATAGCAATGGTCGGGCGTGCCCTTGCGCCCGCAATTGGTCATGCCGACGATCACCTTGCCCTTGATGATGATCAGCCCGCCGGTGGAGCGGCCGACACCGGGCTTCTCGTCGGTGATGTGCGTCTTCCACACTTCCTCGCCGCTGCGCGCGTCGAGCGCGTAGACCCAGCCCTCGGGCGTGTTGACGTAGAGGTTGGTGCCCCACAGCCCCATCGCGCGCGTCTCCACCGAGGACGGGCCGGGGCCGGCGCTGGTGGGGAAGGGGCCGAGGCGGTTCTCCCACAGCAGCTCGCCGTCGCGCGCGTCGAGCGCCTGGATGACGTTGCCGACACCCCACATGTACATGATGCCGTCGTGGACGATGGGGGTGTCCTCCATCGTTCCGTTCTCGGGCATCGACCACATCCACTTGAGCTGGAGCTTCGCCACGTTGCCGGTGTCGATCTGCGCCAGCGGGCTGTAGCTCCACCCCTGGTAATTGCGGCGGAACATCAGCCAGTCGCCCGGCGGCGGGTCGCGCAGCATCGCGTCGGTGACGGGGCGATAATCGGCGATCGCGCCCTTGAGGCTCAGCCCGGGCTTGCTCGGCAGCACGAAGCGGCCGGGGTCGGCGTACTTCACCTTCTGCCCCGGCGCGGCGAAGCCCGCCGAGGTGGCGGGCGCGGCGGCGCCGCCGGGGCCGTTGGCGGGAGCGGACTCCTTGGCGCCGCCGATCTGCGCCTCCTGCGAGGCGGTGCTGCCGGCGGGCGCGCCGGTCGCGGCGGTGGCCTGGGGGTCGGCGAAGGCGTCGGCGGGGGGCTTGCCGCTTGCCACCGCGCCGAGCAGGGTCGTCGCCTTCCGATCGAGCGGCGTGTCGCCCGCGGGCGCGCCATTGGCGTAGAGGATGTAGGCGACGATCGCGTCATAGGTCGCGTCGTCGAGACTGGCGCCGCGGCCGTACGGCATCGAGGCGTGGATCTTGCTGTAGAGCGCCGCGACCGCGCGCTTGCCCCACACCGCGTTGAACGAGGCGCCGGTCAGCGCCGGCGCGTCGGTGGCGCCGGCGAGGTCGCTCTGGTGGCAGGCGGCGCATTGCTCGGCATAGGCGCTGCGTCCCGCGGCGACCTGCGCGCGCGTGAAGAGACCGCCGGGCTGCTGCGCGACCGCGATCGTGCCCGCGAGCACGGTACCGGCGGCGGCGAGCAGGAGCGCGGCGCGGGGGTGGAGGGCGAAGTGTCGCATGGTCAGCGCCGCGGCGCGTCGAGCTGCGGCAGGAACCAGCCGCCGCGCTGCGGCACGCCGGGGGTGGCGCGCGCGTGCGCGGGGAGCAGCCAGCCCCACAAAGTCCCCTTCGGTCCCCAGCTATAGCCCGGCGGCGCCTTCTCGCTGTCGATCTGGACGTACAGCCGCCCGGTGCGCAGCGCCGCGGCCTGTGCCCTGCTCAGCCGAAAGCGGCCCGCGATCGTGCCGTCGGTATCGCCGCTCACCGTCAGCGCCAGCGCCTTGCTGCCCGGCACGCCGATCGCGGGGCCGATCAGCAGGTGCGCCGCGGTGGCGCGCGAGGGCAGGCCGCGGAAGCGGCCGCTGACGGTCAGCCGCGTGCCGTCGAGCCGCGCCTCCGCCTCGCCGCGCCCCGCGATCACCGCCTTGGTCTCGTCGTCGAGCGGCATCGGACCGAGATCTGCCTGATAGTCGGCGGCGTGCAGCGGGGCGGCGAGGGTCGCGGTCAACAGCAGCCCCGCCAGCGTCCAGCGCATCCCGATCCTCCCCACCACCCCGGCTCGTCCCCGCCGATGATCATCGTCAGTGTGCTTGACGTGGTCTCAGATCGCATACAAGATTGCACCTGTCCATACAAACGGTGCGCCCACGGGCAGCGTCGCAAAAAGGAGAGTGGGATGAAAGGGTTGCTGTACCTGTGCGGCGCGCTCGCCGCGCTCGGCGGCGGGGTCGCGGCCTCTGCCCAATTCTCCGGGCGCGAGGATCCCATGCCGGTCACGCAACCCAAGATGCCCGGCGAATATTGGGCGCCCAAGCCGACGCAGCCGACCGCTTACAGCGCCCCCAACAAGGTCCATTGGAAGCTCGCCGACATCCGCGCGGCGCATCGCGGCCAGAGCGACTGGGTCCAACCCGTGGTGCGCAACCCCGAGCAGGACGCGGATTACGTCTCGCTCGGCGCCGGCAAGAAGACCAAGCCGCGCTTCTTCGCCGACGACCGCATCATGTTCATCGTGTGGGACGGCAGCCTGCGCGTGACGATCGACGGCGCCGAGCCCTTCACCGCGACCAAGGGCTTCATGGTCAGCGTGCCGTTCCGCCACGTCTATTCGGTCGAGAATGTCGGGCAGCAGCCCGCCGTCTGGTTCGAGGTGCGCCAGGCCGGCACCGCGCCGCTCTATCCCGCCGGCGAGACGCCCGACCCGGTCAAGGGCCGCACCTATGTCAAGGTGACGGGCAACCCCGGCCCGGCGAAGGATCGCGACACCAACCCGATCTACGTCGACTTCTTCAAGACGATCGCGGTCGGCGACAAACCGTACAACGGCAAGTTCGTGTGGGACGATCACTGGACCTCGAACATCCTGCGCGGCAAGGCCGCCGACGCGGTGCCGCCCGACACCAACAAGGGCCATTTCCACACCGAATGGACCGAGTTCTGGTTCATCATGGAAGGCAAGATCGGCTACAAGATCGAGGGCTATCCCTATTTCACCTCGGAGCCGGGCGACGTGGTGACCGCGGCACGCGGGCGCTGGCACCGCGCCGGCAACGATCCCAGCGCGCCGATGTCGACCCGCATCCCGATCAACCCGCGCCCCGTCATCCTGCACAATTTCGAGCCGGCGCACTGAGGCCTTCGGCAGGGGACCGCGCGATGCGCTTCACCCGACGCGCGCTGCTGGCGCTGCCGCCGCTCACGCTGCTGGCGCTGCGCGCGCCCGTCGCGGCGGCGCAGGTCAGCCCGCGGCAGCGAGCCCCCGGCGACACCGACTGGCTGCATTACGCCAACGATCTGGCGAGCACGCGCTACGCCGCGCTCGACCAGATCAACGCGGCGAATTTCGACAGCCTCGAGGTGGCGTGGCGCTTCCGCACCGACTCGCTCGGCGCGCGCCCCGACTATCAGCTCGAGGCGACGCCGCTGGTGGTCAACGGCGTGATCTACTCCACCGCGGGATCGCGCCGCGACGTGGTCGCGCTCGACGCGGCGACCGGCGAGCTGTTGTGGATCCATCGCGAGGACGAGGGCGAGCGCGCGCGCAAGGCGCCGCGCCAGCTCTCCGGGCGCGGCGTGTCCTACTGGACCGACGGCACGGAAGAGCGGCTGCTCTACGTCACGATCGGCTATCGCCTGATCGCGCTCGACCCGCGCACCGGCCAGCGTGTCCCCGGCTTCGGCAGCGACGGCGTGGTCGACCTCAAGACCGAGTTCGACCAGGACATCGACCTGATCGAGAGCGACGTCGGGCTCAACTCGACCCCGCTCGTCGCCAAGGATACGGTCGTGGTCGGCGCCGCGCACACCGCGGGCAACGTGCCCAAGACGCGCGACAACGTCCGAGGCTACGTGCGCGGATACGACGCGCGCACCGGGCGGCGGAAGTGGATCTTCCACACCATCCCGCGCCCCGGCGAGTTCGGCTATGACACTTGGCTCGACGGCACCGCGGCGATCGGCAACGCCGGCATGTGGTGCCAGATCTCGGCCGATCCCGCGCTCAACCTCGCCTATCTCGGCATCGAGCTGCCGACCGGCGACGTCGGCGGCCAGTATCGTCGCGGCCCCGGCCTGTTCGGCGAGAGCATCGTCGCGGTCGATCTCGATAGCGGCGAGCGCAAATGGCACTATCAGCTCGTCCACCACGGGCTGTGGGACTATGACATCCCCTGCGCCGCGATGCTGCTGGACGTGCCGGTCGGCGGGCGCACGCGGCAATTGCTCGCGCAGCCGACCAAACAGGGCTTCCTCTACGTGCTCGACCGCGCGACGGGGAAGCCGATCTGGCCGATCCCCGAGCGCAAGGTGCCCAAGGGCGACGTGCCCGGCGAGTGGTACGCGCCGACCCAGCCGATCCCGTCGCGCCCGGCGGCGTATGACGTCCAGGGCGTCGGCGACGACGACCTGATCGACTTCACCCCGGAGCTGCGCGCCAAGGCGCTGGCGGTCGCGAAGAACTATCGTCGCGGCCCGCTCTTCACCCCGGCCTCGATGTTCGACCGCGAGGGTACCTGGGGCACGCTCACCGCGCCCAACCTGACCGGCGGCACCAACTGGCCCGGCGGCGGCGCCGACCCCGAGACGGGCGTGGTCTACGTCTATTCCAAGACCGTGGCCGACGTGATGAGCGAGCTGCCCAACGACGATCCGAAGCGCTCCGACTTCGCGGTCATCAACGTGCGCGGCATGCCCGACGCGCCGCGCCGCGGCGAGCATACGTACGGCGCGCTGACGGTGGAGGGGCTGCCGCTGCTCAAGCCGCCTTACGGTCGTATCACCGCGATCGACCTCAGGCGGGGCGCGCATCTATGGCAGGTGGCACACGGCGAGACCCCCGACACGGTGCGCAACCATCCCAAGCTCAAGGGCCTGACCATTCCCAAGACGGGGCGCTCGGGCAATGTCGGGCCGCTGGTGACCAAGACGCTGGTGATCTGCGGCGAGCCCGGCGTCTTCACGCTGCCGGACGGGCGCCGCGGCGCGATGCTGTGCGCCTATGACAAGGCCAGCGGCGAGCAGAAGGGCGCGGTCTACATGCCCGCGGGCCAGACCGGCGCGCCGATGACCTACATGCTCGATCATCGCCAGTACATCGTCATCGCGATCGGCGGCGGCGCGTACAGCAGCGAGCTGGTCGCCTTCCGTCTCCCCGCCGCGTGAGCGGCCCGTCCCCAGAGGTGCGCATGACCCATCCGTCGCTCCGCCCGTTGCTCGCCGTCGCGCTGGTCGCGCTGCCCGCGGTGGCGCTGTCGCAGGCCGCGCCGCGCAGCGTCTGGGACGGCGTCTATACCGCGGCGCAGGTGCAGCGCGGCGCCGCGGTCTACGCCGCCCACTGCGCGAGCTGCCACGGCGACGCGCTCGGCGGCAACGACCAGGCGCCGGCGCTCGCGGGCGGCGGCTTCCTCGCCAATTGGAACGGCCAGACCGCGGCGGCGCTGTTCACGCGGATCAAGACGACCATGCCGCTCGACAATCCCAACTCGCTCGGCGCCGCCAAGGTGGCCGATGTCGAGGCGATGATCCTGTCGAAGAACGGCTTCCCCGCGGGCAGCGCGGACCTGCCCAGCGACTCGGGGGCGCTAGGCACGATCGCGATCACGCAGGACAAGCCGGGCGCGTGAGCGCGCGCCGGCCCTTGCCGCCGCTCGCGGAAGTTGTATGCAAGCTGCATAAGATGAATACACTTGAGTGCCGAGGGGCGGGGCGGGGATAATGACGGGCGATCAGCCACTGGCGGGGATCCGCGTGCTCGACGTGTCGCAGGTGATGGCGGGGCCGTTCTGCTGCATGCTGCTGGGCGACATGGGCGCCGACGTCATCAAGGTGGAGCCGCCGCACGTCGGCGACAGCTCGCGCCGCTCGATGGGCTTCCGGCTCAAGGGCGAGGACAGCCCCGGCTTCCTCGCGCTCAACCGCAACAAGCGCAGCATCGTGCTCGACCTCAAGGACGCGGCCGACCGCGACACCTTCTACGCCCTAGTCGACACCGCCGACGTGCTGGTGGAGAACGGCCGCCCCGGCGTCGCGGCGCGGCTGGGCATGGGTTACGAGACGCTGCGCGCGCGCAACCCGCGGCTGATCTACGCCAGCATCTCGGGCTTCGGCGCGAGCGGCCCCTGGGCGGCGCGGCCCGGCTACGACCTGATCGCGCAGGCGATGTCGGGGCTGATCAGCGCGGTCGGCCTCCCCGACGCCGAGCCGGTCAAGAACACCACGCCGGTGGGCGATCTCGGCTCGGCGCTGTTCGCGGCCTATGGCATCCTGTCCGCGCTGCTCGTGCGCGAGCGCACCGGCGAGGGCCAGCTCGTCACCGCCTCGCTGTTCGAGGCCGCGCTCGGCCTGTCGGTGTGGGAGACCGCGGAGCTGTGGGGCACCGGCAAGAGCCCGCGCCCGCTCGGCAGCGCCAACCGCATGTCCGCGCCCTATCAGGCGGTGGAGGCGGCGGACGGCTGGTTCGTCTTCGCCGCCGCCAACCAGAAGCTGTGGCTCGCGCTGCTCGGCGTGATCGATCGCGCCGAGCTGGCGGACGATCCGCGCTTCGTCGACAACAGCGCGCGCGTCGGCAACGCGCGCGAGCTGATCGAGCTGCTCCGTCCCGGCTTTCGCGCGCGGACCGTCGCCGACTGGGTCGACGAGCTGCTCGCCGCGGGCGTGCCGGCCGGGCCGATCCTCGACTACGCGCAGTCGACCACCAGCGAGCACGCGCAGGCACGCGCGATGGTGCAGGACATCCCGCACCCGGTGGAGGGCAGCATCAAGGCGCTGGGCTTCCCGGTGAAGCTGTCGGCGACGCCGCAGCAGGTGCGCTATCCGCCGCCGTTGCTCGACGAGCACGGCGACGAGATCCGCGGCGAGCTGCGCGCGGCGGGCCGGCTGGCGCAGGGCGCGACGGCGTGAGCGCGGGCGTCACCCGCTACGAGAAGCAGGGTGCGGTCGCGCACATCACCTTCGACCGCCCCGCGGCCTATAACGCGCTGACCTGGGACATGTGGCGCGGGCTGGGCGAGGCCTGCGCCGCGATCGCCGCCGACCGCGATGTGCGCGTCGTCACGCTGCGCGGCGCGGGCGGCAAGGCGTTCGTCTCGGGCACCGACATTGCCGGCTTCCGCGACTTCACCGGCGGCGAGCAGGGCGTCGCCTATGAGGCGGAGATGGACGGCTATGTCGGGGCGGTCGAGGCGCTGCCCCAGCCGGTGATCGCGATCGTCGACGGCTGGGCGGTCGGCGGCGGGCTGGCGCTGGCGTTCGCGAGCGACTTCCGCGTCGCCGCCGCGGGCGCGCGGTTCGGCTCGCCGCTGGCGCGGACGATCGGTAACTGCCTGTCCGCGCGCGGCTATGGCCGGCTGGTCCAGCATGCCGGCGTGGCGATGGCGAAGCGGCTGCTGCTCGGTGCCGAGATCGTCGACGCGGCCGAGCTGCACGCGCTCGGGCTGGTCAACGCCGTGGTCGCGCCCGAGAAGGTCGACGCCACCGTCGCCGCGCTGGTCGAGCGGCTGCTCGCGCACGCGCCGCTGACGATGGCGGTGAGCAAGGAGGCGATCCGCCGCGCCGCGGCCGCCGCGCAGCCCGACATCGCCGACCTGATCGCGCGCGTCTACGGCAGCGCCGACTTCGCCGAGGGCGTGCGCGCGTTCCTCGCCAAGGACGCGCCGCAGTGGCGCGGCGCGTGAGCGGGCGATGATCGCCGCCTCGGTCGACGATTTCCGCGCGATGGCGCGGCGGCGCCTGCCTGACTTCCTGTTCGAATATATCGACGGCGGCTCCTACGCCGAGGAGACGCTGCGCGCCAATACCGCCGATCTCGCCGCGCTGAAGCTGCGCCAGCGCGTGATGCGCGACGTCGACGGACTGAGCCTGGCCACGACGCTGATGGGTCAGGCGGCGGACTTCCCGGTGGCGCTCGCGCCGATCGGGCTCGCCGGGCTGTACGCGCGGCGCGGCGAGGTCCAGGCGGCGCGAGCGGCGGCGGCGGCGGGTGTGCCGTTCATCCTCTCCTCCTCGTCGTGCTGCGGGATCGAGGAGGTGGCCGCGGCGGCACCGGTGATGCTCCAGCTCTACATCATCAAGGACCGCGGCTTCATGGAGGACCTGCTCGCGCGCACCGCCGCACTGGGGGTCGAGACGCTGGTGCTGACGGTCGACCTGATCGTGCACAGCCCGCGGCGCCGCGACGTGCGCACCAGCCTGACCGGCGACCAGGGCGCGGCGGCGCGGCTGCGGCGCGCGGTCGAGATCGCGCGGCATCCCGCCTGGGCGTGGGACGTCGGCGTGCGCGGGCGGCCGCACACGCTGGGCAACTACGCCGCCAAGATGCCGGGCGGCGCCGGGCTCGCCGAGTTCACCGCCTGGGTCAGCCGCAACTTCGACGCCTCGGTCACCTGGGCCGATCTCGAGTGGCTGCGCCGGCATTGGCGCGGGCGGCTCGTGATCAAGGGCGTGCTCGACGCCGAGGATGCGCGCGACGCGGTCGCTGCCGGGGCGGAGTCGATCATCGTCTCCAACCACGGCGGTCGTCAGCTCGACGGTGCGCCCTCCGCCGTCGCGGCGCTGCCGCGCGTGGTGGAGGCGGTCGACGGCCGCGCCGAGGTGCTGATGGACGGTGGCATCCGCTCGGGGACCGACATCCTGCGCGCGCTCGCGCTCGGCGCGCGCGGCGTGCTGCTCGGGCGCGCCTGGGCCTATGCGCTCGGCGCGCAGGGCGGGGCGGGGGTGACGCGGATGCTCGCGCTGCTGCGCCACGAGCTGGCGGTCGCGATGGCGCTGGCGGGGCAGCGCGAGGTGACAGCAGTGGGGCGTGACGTGCTGGTCGCGCCGTCGCGCTGAGCGGCCCGCCGCACGATGCTGGAACAGCCTGGGAGGATGACGATGCGACGGACGATGACGGGTGCGGCGCGGGCGTCGCTCGCCGCCCTGCTGCTGGCGGGCGCGGCGCAGGCGGAGCCGGTGCTCTACCGCGGCTTCACGCTGATCGACGGCACCGGCGCGGCGCCGCGCGCGGGGCAGGCGATGCTGGTCGACGGCGCCCGGATCCGCTGGGTCGGCGCGCAGGGCAAGGCGCCGAAGCGGCGCGGCGTGCGCACCGTCGACCTCGGCGGCAAGTATCTGATGCCGGGGATCATCGATCTCCACATCCACATCGGCACGGTGCGCGACCTCGTTCAGAAGGCCGAGTATTTCACGCCCGAGTCGGTGCGGCGCGACCTGCGCACCTATGCCGCCTTCGGAGTGACCACGGTGCAGTCGATGGGCACGGACAAGGACAGCGTGCTCGCGATCCGCGATGCCGGCCGGGACGGTCCGCAGACGATGGCGCGGCTGCTGACCGCGGGGCAGGGGCTGGTGTTCAAGGGCGGCTATGGCGGCGTGCCGGGGATCAACCATCCCGTCGCCACGCCCGAGGAGGCCGCCGCCGAGGTCGACGCGCAGGCGCGCAAGGGCGTCGACTATATCAAACTGTGGATGGACGACGAACTCGGCGCGATGCCGAAGATGCCCTATGCGATCAGCAAGGCGATCATCGATGCCGGCCACCGCCGCGGCAAGCGCGTGCTCGCTCACGTCTTCTACCTCGCCGACGCCAAGATGCTGGTGGCGCAGGGGATCGACGGCTTCATGCACAGCGTGCGCGACAAGCCGGTCGACGCCGAGCTGATCGACGCGATGAAGGCGCGCGGCGTGTGGCAGGGCGCCGGCACGCTCAGCCGCGAGGCCGCGGTCTATGCCTTCGCCGCGGACAACCCGCGCACGCGCGACCCGTTCTTCCGCCAGGCCGCCGATCCCGCCACGATCGCCGGGCTGGAGAGCCCCGAGCGCGAGAAGTCGATCGCGTCGAGCCGCATCTATCCCGCGCTGCCCAGGATCGACGAGCAGGCGCGCGACAACGAGATGGCGCTCGCGCGCGCCGGTGTGCGCTACGGCTTCGGCACCGACGCGGGGCCGCCGGGGCGGCTGCCGGGCTATTCCGAACATTGGGAGCTGGAGCAGCTGGTGAAGGCAGGCTTCACCCCGGCACAGGCGATCCACGCCGCGACCGGTCGCTCGGCGCAGTGGCTCGGCACCGGCGACCGCGGCGTGATCGCGACCGGACGACTCGCCGACTTCGTCGTGCTCGACGCCGACCCGACGCGCGACATCCTCAACAGCCGCCGCATCGCCGCGGTCTATGTCGGCGGCACCAAGGTGCCGTCGGTCCGATGAGCGGGGTGCCGCTCGCCGCGGCGCCCGCGCCCGATGCGGCCGGCGCCACCGCAGCGATGCGCCCGACGCGGGTGCGCCACGTCGTGCTGTGGCTCACCGTGCTGGCCTATATGATCACCTACATGGACCGCGTCGTGATCTCGGTGACCGGTCCGATGATCCAGCAGGAATATGGCATCGGCGACCGCGCCTGGGGCTGGGTGCTGGGCGTGTTCCAGATCGGCTATGCCTTGTTCCAGATCCCCGGCGGCTGGCTCGGCGACCGCTTCGGCCCGCGCCGCGTGCTCACCGCGGTGGTGGTGTGGTGGTCGAGCTTCACCGCGCTGACCACCGCGACGTGGAGCATCGGCTCGCTGATAGTGTGCCGCTTCCTGTTCGGCTGCGGCGAGGCGGGCGCCTTCCCCAACGCGACGCGCTCGCTCAGCCGCTGGATGCTGCCCTCCGAGCGAGGCTTCGCGCAGGGGGTGACGCACGCGGGCGCGCGGCTCGGCGCGGCGCTGACGCCGCTGCTGGTAGTGTGGCTGATGATCCACTTCGGCTGGCGCGCGCCGTTCCTGATCTTCGCCGGGCTGGGGCTGGTCTGGGCCGCGGTGTGGTTCGGCTATTACCGCGACCGGCCGCAGGATCATGCCGGCACCAACGCCGCCGAGCGCGAGATGATCGCGGCGGCGCTGGCGCCGCAGGCGGCGGCGGGTGCGACGGCGCGGGTGCCATGGCGGCGAATCCTGGCGCAGCCGCAGCTCTGGCTGATCTCGGCGATGTATTTCTGCTACGCCTATTCGATCAACATCTTCCTGACGTGGTTTCCCAAGTATCTCGGCGAGGTGCGCGATTTCGAGCTGGCGCGGATGGGGCTGTTCGCCAGCCTGCCGCTGATGGCGGGCGTGATCGGCGACGTGGCGGGAGGCTGGGTGTCGGACCATCTGCTGCGGCGCACCGGCCGCGTCACCTGGGCGCGGCGCGCGGTGGCGGTGGCGGGCTTCGCGCTCGCCGCGGTGGCGATCCCTGCCGGGGTATTGAGTGACTCGCCACTGGTGAGCGTGGCCTGGTTCGCGCTCGCGGTGTTCGGGCTGGAGCTGACCGTCGGCGTCTCCTGGGCGCTGACGCTCGACGTCGGCGGGATCTACGCCGGGTCGGTCTCCGCGGTAATGAACACGTTCGGCAACATCGGCGGCGCGCTCGCGGCGGTGATCACCGGCTATATCCTCCACTGGAGCGGGTGGAACGCGGCGATGTACGTGCTCGCCGCGCTGTCGGCGCTGGGCGGGCTGCTGTTCCTTCGGATCGACGCGTCGCGCCTGCTCTATCGCGACGCCGGCTGAACCCGCGTCGCGGCGCCGTCACTCGGCGCCGGGCGCGCTCCTGTACGCGCGCGAGCGCTGCTCGCGCCGGGCGCGCTTGCGCGCCTCCTGGATGCTGGCGGCGCCATTCTCGAAATGCGCCTCCATCAGCCGCGCGATCGCGTCGAGGTCGCGCGCGCGGAAGGCACGCTCGATCTCGACATGCTCCTGGAACGCCTCGGCCCAACGCGCGTGATCGAGCGTGCTGACATGGCGTGCCCGCTCGGCCCGCGGCAGCAGCAGCCGCCACGCCAACACCAGAGAGGAATTGCCGGAGGACTCGACGATATGCTCGTGGATCAGCCGGTTGGCCTCCAGATAGCGCGGCCGGTCGCGCACCTCGAAATAATGCGCCAGATCGCCCTGCAACTCGGAGAGCACCTCCATGTCCTCGGGCCGCATCCGCTCGCACGCGAGCCGTGCCGCGAGCGACTCGAGCGCGCCGAGCACGCTGAAGACGTCGGAGGCGGCCTGTTCGTCGAGCTGGCTGACCTGCACCGTCCGGTTGGGCAGCAGCGTCACCAGTCCTTCCGCCGCCAGTGTCCGCAACGCTTCGCGGACGGGCGTGCGCGACGTCCCGAACTGCTCGCTGAGCGCGACCTCCCGGAGCGGTTCGCCGGGGGCGAGCTCGCCGGAGAGGATCATCCGGCGCAGCAGCGTGACCGCCTCCTGATGACGGTCGCCCTTGCGCGCAGGCACGCGGACATCGGTGGTAGGAACCTCGGCGGACATTGCATGCTCATAACTGAACGTGTCGACAACGGCAAACCGGGGCGATGATCGGGCGCGACCCGCGCGCGCTGATCCAGGCTCCGTGGCGAGCGGGGGAAGACGCGCTGCCCCGCCCCGCCGCGCAGCTCGAGCCCGCCGGCGGGTGGCGACCCGAGCAGATGAGCGCGCGCTTCGACGAGCTCGCGCGCCGTGTCGTCGCCTTCCGCGCGCGGACCGGACCGGACGCCGCGGCGCGCGGACGATCGCTTTGACGCAAAGAGAAAGATAAGCTGACAGGCCATGCATCGCGCCTGCTGATGATGGCGGTCTGACAGACCAGCGTGTCAGTCGGATGAACAGCCCGACTGCGTACACTCGAAGCCGCTCCTCACTGCTCTGCCCGCGGTGCGGCGCGCTCGCTGGTCGGGTCGATCAGAGGATGCGCGATGGGAAGGCGGTGATGCGGAGCTTGGGCGCGCCGTAAGGCATCAGGACGAGCGTACGCGCGGCACCGGCGGGTTTCGCTGTCGCCGGCGGTGGGCTCGCCGCACCATCCGCGATCGCCCAACCGTCGATCGGCACTGCCCGTGTAGTGAGGAGCACCGCGGGCGAGCGACGCGAGAAGGGTACTGGCCCGACCGACCGCTCGACACGCTCGAGGGGAGCGTCGGATGTCACCCCGAACGCCCAGCGGCTGGCCGGGCGGATCTCCCAGTCGGCGGTGAGCCCGCGCTGGCGCACCTTGGTCCACTTCTCCTCGATCGGCAGCGCGAACACGAGGGCACCGTCCTCGAAGCTGGTCCAGCCTTCCGGAGAGACGACCGCGCGAGGGCGGCTGGCGAAGGCGAGCTCGATGCGATCGCCGGGGCGCCACTCGCGCTCGAGGCGGACGAAGCCCCGGTCGGTCCGCGCCGACTGCGCCTCGCCGTTGACGAGGACGGTCGTCTGCTGGGACCAGCCCGGGATCCGCAGCCGGATCGGGAAGGTCAACGGCCGATCGGGCTCCACCGCGATGGCGACGGCATGTCGGAAGGGGTAATCCGTCTCCTGCCGCAGCGTGACGGGCGCGTCGCGCACCCGCGTCGCGACGGTGCAGGGCGCGTAGAGCGTCGCCGCCAGCCCGCCGTCGGCCGAGGCCATCCACAGGTGGGTGGTCAGCTTGGGCCAGCCCTGGTGGAAGTTGGCGGTGCAGCAGCCGAAGTGCGGCTCAAGCCCGAACATGTTCGATTCCGGCCCGTTGGTGGTCCAGGGGCCGGGGCCGTGGACGCATTGCACCTGATTGGGCTGCTGGTCGTACTGGTGCGCCCACATGTCGTCGGTGAAGGTGGCGGGCAGCGCGTTATAGGCGAGCCGCTCGATCCGGTCGGCCAGCGCCGCGTCACCGGTGATCGCCAGCGCCTGTTCGAGCGAGTACATCGCCTCGACGATGGCGCACAGTTCGACCCCCTGGCTCGGGCTGCGCCCGGCGAGATGCTCGTCGGCCG
This sequence comes from Sphingomonas citri, assembly GCF_019429485.1. Lineage (GTDB taxonomy): Bacteria > Pseudomonadota > Alphaproteobacteria > Sphingomonadales > Sphingomonadaceae > Sphingomonas > Sphingomonas citri. Next base: position 44,201 of record NZ_JAHXZN010000004.1, read on the forward strand.
AGTAGATGCCGATCGGCAGCCCGTGATAGCGGTCGAGTGCGCCGAGCTGGCGCTGGATCGCGGCGCGGTCCGCCGCGTCGCCGGACACCACCGACCAGACCGGCGAGACCTTGAGCGCCTGCGCGTTGTTGACGCCGTGGACCGACAGCGCCGGGTCCTTCAGCCCCTCGGGCACCTGGCCGGGGACGTCGGGCCTGTCGAGCCCGATCGCCTGCTTGCTGGTCTTGGTGCGATAGGGATAATCGGCGAACAGCCCCTGCCAGTCATAGCCCTGCCGCTTGAGCAGCGCGGCGAGGTCGAGCAGCTTGGCGTCGCCGGTGCGATTGTACAGCCAGATCACCGAGACGACCTGGTCCTGCCAGCGGAACTTGCCCCAGTCCTTCAGCGGCCGCGCGGGCAGCGCCTCGAGCTGGTGCGCGAAATAGGCGGTCATCAGCCGCAGCACGCGCGGGTCGCCGGTCAGCTCGTGATATTGGGTCAGCGCCTTGAGCATCACCATGCGCGGCCACCAATCGTCGTTGCTGGCGGGGCCGAACATGCCGTCGGCGCGCTGGCTCGCCAGCGTCCAGTCGACGAAGCGCTGCGCCTTGGCCTTGAGCGCGGGATCGTCGAGCTGCCACGCCAGCGGCAGCAGCCCGTCGAGGAAATAGGGGCCGCGCTCCCAGCTCTCGCCGCTGCCGCCGAGCCAGCCGCTGTTGGCACCGACGTCGGGCCAGGTCTCGTCGAGCCGCCCGCCCATGCCACGCGCCTGGATCTCGAGCTGGCGCCGCAGCCAGCCGGCGGGCTTGATCGCGCCGGTCGGCAGCGGCTGGAACGGCTGCGGCGCGAGCGGGGCGCGGTTCTGCGTCAGCGGTGCGGCCCCGGGCGCGGCCTTGGGCGCGGCGTGGAGCGGGGCGAGCCGAGCGACGCCGGCGAGCGCCGCGCTGGCGGTGGTGGCGCGGAGCAGCGCGCGGCGGCCGATCGGATAAAGCATGTCTCTCCTCCTAGCTGTCCGGCTCACTTGGCGGCGCGCGCGGCCCACTTGCGCCACAGCGCCGGGTCGTCGAGCATCTTGATGTACACGCCGCCGACCACCGCGCGCGCCTGGAAGCCGACCTGCGCGCCGTCCGTGGTCTCGTACCAGTCGCTCAGCGGCACGCGCGTCGGCGTCTCCTGCATGTAGCGGTGGAGCGGCTCGACCAGGCCCTCGAAGGTGGCGCGGTCGTCGGCCAGCGTCGCGCTCCACGTGATCCAGTCGAGCTTGGTGTAGGTCTTGCGGCTGTCGAGCGGCAGGCCGTACTTGCCCTGGTGGCGCTGGTAGAAGGCCAGCTCGCTGCGCCGGAGCGACGCCGGGAACAGCCCGCGGCCCAGCACCTTGTCCCAAACCAGATTGTACTTCTGGCTCCACGTGCCGGGCTGGTCGAAGGCCAGCTTGGTGTGATCGCCGTCCTGCGCCATCACCTGCCAGCGCGCCGCCATCTGCTGGGCGGTGGTGCGATAGCGCGCCGCGTCCTGCTTCTTGCCGAGCAGCCGCGCCAACTCGGCATAAGCGTCGAGCGCGCTGATCGCCTTGATCGACAGGTTGGTGTTGTGCGCGAGATGCCCGGCGAAATCGTCGGTGCTGAGCTGGTTCTCGGGGTCGAGACCCTTGTCGCGGAGGAACTCGGCCCATTTCGTCAGCAGCGGCCAGTAGTTCCGGGCGAAGTCGGCGTTGCCCTGCACCTTGGCGAGCGCGCCGATCATCAGCAGCATGTTGCCGCTCTCCTCGACCGGCATCTGGTCGTCCTCGCTGCGCTCGCCGCCGCCATAGACCTGGCCGTTCGCCTGGGGATAGGTGCCGATGTCGTGCGGCGCGAACGGGAAGCGCCACCGCGGCATCGTGGAATAGTCGAGGATCGGGCGCAGCTGCGCCTCGAGCAGGCGCGGGTTGAGCAGCAGGTAGAAGGGCGAGGTGGGATAGGTGATGTCCACCGTCGCGATGCAGCCGTTGCTGAAATTCTCCTTGGAGAAATAGAGCGGCGTGCCGTCGATGTCGGCGACCAGTTTGTGCGCGGCGAGCGTCTGGCGATAGGCCAGCACCGCCAGTTCGGCATAGGCACGGCCGCCGGCCTGTTCGAGATCGGCGGTGAGCTCGCGGTCGAAGGCGGCGGCGCGCTCGCGCAGCACCGGCTCGTCGCGCTCGGCGATCTGGAGCAGCTGCGCCATCGTCATGCCGTCGCGGCGCCAGTAAGCGGGTAGGCGTCGCTTAAAATATTCGATCGAGTCGATGTCGTCATAGGCGAGCATCGCGCGCCGCGTCACCGCCTCGGCGCCGACGCTCCCGAGGTCGAAGCGCGCCGCCAGCAAAGGGCGGTTCTGGTGCGCCAGCCGCGGCATGGCGAGATCGTCGGGCACCGGCGCGGCGCCGTCGCGGAAGGCGGCGCGCTCGCCCTCGCCGATCGTCGCGGTGGTGGTGCCGGGCTGCTGCGGCACCGCGAGCTGCGCCCAGCCCCAGTCGATCCGCACGTTGTCGCCGACCTTCTGCAGCACCTGCTGCGAGGTGGTGCCGACGCGCAGCACCGCCATGTCGCCGACGCGGCTGCTGCCCCAGACCACCTGCTGCTGGTCGTCGTTGACCGCGAGCTGGGCGCTGGCGTCGACATAGACCTGCACCGCGTGCGCGCGCCCGTCGGTCGAGCGCACCGTCCAGCTCAGATAGGTGACCGGGCGCGAGACCAGGTCGAGGTCGTCGGGCAGCGCGGGCGAGAGGAAGGTGGCGGTGAGCCGCACCCCACCGCCGTCGAACTCGTAGCTGGTGCGCGTCGGGGTAAGTTCGCGCGAGACCTGCGTCATCGCGTCGCCGCGGCCGCCGCCCATGAAGCGCAGCGCCTTGCCGTCGACGCGGACCCAGCCGCTGATCTGCTGCTCGCTCCCGGTCCAGTGCCGCGTCGGCGCGTCGTTGAGCTTGTCGGTCAGGCTCCACAGGCTGAAATACGGGTCGTGCGCCACCAGCGGCGTGGCGGGCGTGCGGACGGTGACCGGCGCCTGCGCGCGGAGCGGCGCGGCGAGCGGCAGCGCGACGAGGCAGCCGAGCGTGAGCGCGCGGGCGGCGAGACGGGTGGCGGGCATCCTGGCTCCTGCGTGAGAATGAGGCGTCGGCATCAGAAGCGGAAGCGCGCGCCGAGCGAGAAGGTCCGCGCCTCGTAGCGGATGTCGCGCGGGTAGCTCTGCGTGTCGCTGAAGTTGCGGACGTTCTGGAACGGCACCCCGGTCAGGTTGGTGGCGTCGAAGGTGAAGGTCAGGAATTCGACCGGGGTGAAGGCGGCGGAGAAGTCGAGCCGCGCGGTCGCGCGCGTATATTCGCCGGCGACCGCCGACTCGCTCTCGGTGTTGTTGTAGAAGTTCACCCAGTCGGTGCGGTAATTGTATGCCAGTCGCGCCGATACCGGTCCCTTTTCGTAGAGCAGGTTGGCGTTGTAGGTCCATTTCGAGGTGTTCGGCACGCGCACGAGCCGGCCCTGTTCGCCCAATACCGTCGGCAGCGCCTGCTTGCCGTCGAGATAGGTGCCGTTGAGCTGGGTGCCGAAGCCGCTCAGCACGCCGGGCAGGAAGTCGAAGAAGGTGGTGAAGGCCAGCTCGACGCCCTGGATCCGCCCCTCGCCGGCATTCTCGGGGCGGGTCACCTGGATGTTGCCGAAGCCGGGGACCTGCTGGAACACCGTGTAGTTGCTGATGAAGCCCTTGAGGTCGCGGCGGAACACCGCGCCGGTCAGCGATCCGGTGCGGCTGAAATACCATTCCAGCGAGGCGTCGTAGTTCTTCGACTGGATCGGCTCGAGGTCGATGTTGCCGCTGCTGCCGTTATAGTCGCCGAGGTTCACCGAATCGCGCTGGAGCACGAAGGCGGGGTTGCTCTGGCCGAAGGTGGGGCGCGTGCGCGTCTCGGTGGCGGAGGCGCGGAACTGGAGCTGGTCGGTCAGCCGCGCGCGCAGGCTGACATTGGGCAGCACGTCGACGTAATTCTTGCGATCGTCGGTGAGGCGGACATCGCCGTCGACCGAGCCGAGCCCGACCGTCTGGATCGTGGTGTTGACGACGCGCGCGCCGACCACGCCGTCGAGCGGGATGCCGCCGAGCTCGAAGGCGTAATGAAGCTGGCCGTAGAAGGCGTAGGACTTCTCGTCTGCGGTGAACTGCGTGGTATAGGGCGGTAGCGCCGGGTCCCACAATTCGGGGCGCTGGTCGGCGTTGCCGAGGTTGCTGATCCGCAGCCTTTCCTGCGCGAAGGCGCGGAGTGCCTCGATGTTGTCGAAGACATCCTGGCCGCTAGGCGCGTACCATTGCCGCGTCGGCTGCGCGTTGCTGCCGCGGAAGCCCTCCTTCACCAGCCCGCCCATGCCGATCGGCGCCGCGGTCAGCGGCACACGCTGCGCGCGGATGTTGGCGTATCGCGTGCCGTCGGCGAAGCTGCTCTTGCGCGTGGTGAAGCGCGTGCCGAACTGGATCTTGTCGATCCCGTCCAGATCGAAGTCCAGTTCCAGATCGTTGCGCCACTGCCAGCCCGAGCCGCGCCCCTCGCGCCGCCGGTCGAAGATACCGCGGATCACGTAATTGTTCGGGTCGGTCAGGTCGAAGCCGGGCAGCGCGAACTCGACGCCGCCATAGTCGCGGTCGATGTCGAAGCTGATGTCGGCGGTCGCCGGATCGCGCGCGGCGAAATCGAAGCCATAGTCGGTGAAGTAGTTGCGCGTGTCGGTATAGGCGAGATCGGTGCTGAACCGGGCGTGCTCGCCCTTGATGCTGCCGCCGCCGGCGAACTGATAGGTGTTGGTGGTGCTGTGCGGCACGCCGCGGAAGAGGTCGGTGCCGATCGATCCCTCGCCGCCCGAGCGGGTGAGGCTCTTGACCTTGCCCGGATCGTCCTCGTCGAGCACGACGTTGCTGAAGGTCGGGTTGCCGTTGCGCAGCCGGATCGCGAGCTCGCTGTTCTGTTCGCGGCCGCGATAGCCCTGGTAGAGGCCCTCGAGATACAGCTCGACGTTGGCGGCCGGGCGCCATTGCAGCGAGCCGTTCACCGACGGGCGCCAGCGCTTGCCGTTGTTGTAGAAGATGCCGACCGACTCCGGGATCTTGAAGTCGCGGCCGACGCCGGGGGTGGTGATGACCTGGCCGTCGACCGGCGTGTCGACGTCGCCGCTGTCCCATCGCGCCGAGGTGAGATAGTTGGTCTGCGTGTAGGACACGTTGATCAGCGCGCCGAACTCGCCGATCGGCGTGTCGAAGCGGTCGGTGACCAACAGGCTGCCCTGCGGATCGACCCTGCGCGCCTGGTCGCCGTAGATGCCGCGGACCGAGCCGGCGATCTCGAACCCATCGAAGTCGAACGGGCGGCGCGAGCGGACGTTGACCAGCCCGGCGATACCGCCCTCGACCAGGTCGGCGGTGGTCGCCTTGTAGACCTCGAGCCCGGCGAGCGAGGCGGCCGGGAAGTCCTGGAACGCCACCTGGCGCCCCTCCGCGGTGTAGAGCTCGCGCCCGTTGAAGGTGGTGGTGACGTCGGGCAGGCCGCGCACCGAGACGCCGTTGGCCTCGTCCTGCGAGCGCGATACCTGCACGCCGGTGATCCGCGCCAGCGCCTCCGCGGCGTTGTTGTCGGGCAGCTTGCCGATGTCCTCGGCGACGACCGCGTCGAGGATCTGGTCGGAGTCGCGCTTGAGCGCCTGCGCCCCCTGGACGCTGCGGCGCAGGCCGGTGACGACGATGTCCTCCTCGCCGACCGCCGAGGGTGCGCTCGCGTCGGCGACGGCGATTTGGCCGTCGGTCGACGGTGGGGCCTCCCGCGTCGATGTCGCCTGATCCTGGGACCAAGCGGCCGATGTCCAGCTGAGCGCGCACGCCACCGCGAGCACGGACGCAGAGTCCCTGATTGTCATTCTCTCTCTCCCGCGGCCGCTTTTTCAGCGGCTTACGGGGAGGAGTAACGTGCACCGATGATAAAAGAAAGCATATAATCAGATTATTCTGGAAGCGTTCTCACGCGTCGGAACGGGTCCACGTGCGGGGCGAGCGACGTCACCCGCGCGCGCGCGTCTGGGTTCAAGCAACATGGACGAACGGACGCGGGATGGTGTTTCACGAGGCGAACCGCCGCGTTCCCATGCGGTCGCGCCGGCGCGTGCCGTCGATCGTGGAGATGGAGCAAGCGACAAGGCCGATATCGATCGCTCCGTCGGGGCGACCTTGTCGGTGCTTACACTGCCGCTTGCCCGCGCCTCACACCCGCATCGGCATCAGCACGTAGAGTGCGGGGCTCTTGTCGTTCTCGCGGATCAGCGTCGGCGCGGCGGCGTCGGCGAGATGGACCTCGACCAGGTCGGTGTCGATCTGACCGAGGATGTCGAGCAGGTAACGGCTGTTGAAGCCGATCTCGAACGGCATCGCGGCATAGTCGCCGGGCACTTCCTCGGCGGCCGTGCCGTTCTCCGGGCTCGTCACCGACAGCGTGATCTTGTCGCGATCCAGCGCCATCTTCACCGCACGGGTCTTCTCGGTGGCGATGGTCGACACGCGGTCGACGCCCTGCATGAAGCTCTTGGGGTCGAGCTTGAGGATCTTGTCGTTCGCGGTCGGGATCACGCGGCTATAGTCGGGGAAGGTGCCGTCGATCAGCTTGGAGGTGAGGATCGCGCTGCCCAGGTCGAAGCGGATCTTGGTGCCCGACAGCGACACGCCGACCGAGCCGTCCACCTCGTCGAGCAGCTTGCGCAGTTCGGCGATGCACTTCCGCGGCACGATCACGTCGGGCATGCCCGATGCGCCCTCGGGCTGGTCGACCGTCACCCGCGCCAGCCGGTGGCCGTCGGTCGCCGCCGCCTTGAGCACGCCCTCGGCGACGTGGAGGAAGATGCCGTTGAGATAGTAACGCGTCTCCTCGGTGGAGATGGCGAAGCGCGTCTTGTCGATGATCTGCTTGAGCGTATCGACCGGCAGCTCGAACTGGACCGGCAGCTCGCCCTCGGCGATCACCGGGAAATCATCGCGCGGCAGCGTGCCGAGCGAGAAGCGAGCGCGCCCCGCCACGATCGTGACGCGGCCCTCGGCCGCGGCGAGCGACACCTGCGATCCCTCGGGCAGCTTGCGCGCGATGTCGAACAGGGTGTGCGCCGAGACGGTGGTGGCGCCGGGCTGATCGACCGCGGCGGCGACGCTCTCGTTGATCTGGAGGTCGAGGTCGGTCGCCATCAGCCGCAACTGGCCCTCGGCGGTGGCCTCGAGCAGCACGTTGGACAGGATCGGGATGGTGTTGCGGCGCTCCACCACCGATTGCACGTGGCTCAGCCCCTTGAGCAGCGTCGCGCGTTCGATCGTCGCCTTCATCGTCACGTCCCCCGGGCCCGCAGGTCACTCACCAGGGGCAATTGGCCGACTCGTCCTAGCCAAAAGTGAAGGGCCGGAGCAAGCGCCCCGGCCCCTCGCGTCTATATGAAGCGGCTGTGATCCTCCCTTGGGGGAAGGATCGTCCGCTCAGAAGCGGATGCCGAGGCCGGCCATCAGCTGGTGACGGTCGAGGTCGATGTTGTAGCCCTCGATCTCGCCGTAGTGCGAGTAGCGATACTCGCCCTTCACGAAGGCGGTCGGCGTGAGCTTATACTCGAGCCCGGCGCCCAGGCGGAAGCCGTCGAGATCGGCCTTGTCGACCAGCTCGCTGTCCGCGCCGGTGTTGGGCTGGTAGCGGCTCTCGACGCGCGCGTTGGTGTAACCGCCCTTGGCGTAGATCATCGCCGCGGGCGAGATCACGTAGCCGAGCCGGCCGCCGACGTAGAGGTCGCGCCCCGCCTCGACCGAGAAGCGGTCGCCCGCGGTCACCTCGTTGTAGCTGCGGCTCTTGGTGGTCGCGTCGGTGATCTCGCCGTCGATGCCGTACACGATGTTGCCGCGCTGGAAATCGTAGCCGAGCAGCGCGCCGTAGGTGAAACCCTCGCGGCCCTCGGAGTCGCCGTCGCCGCCGTCCTGCAGGTTGTCGTAGCCGGCGAGCGCCTCGAGCCGCGGGCCGCTGAAGTCACCGTTCTGTGCCAGCGCGGGGGTTGCCAGCGCGACGCCGAACGCGGCCGCGGCGGTGGCAAATGCAAGCTTACGCATGTCTCACTCCAGTCCTCTCGCCCCGACCCTGGGGCGTGGGGGGTCAATTAGTTAACGCGCGCGTCGTTGCATGAACCTCACATAAACAGGAAAAACCGTTGCTCTTGGGCCACAGCGCTTCCTAGGTGGGGCGAGGAGGCGCGGATGGGGGCAGGGTCTTGTTGATCGCGGCGGCGCTGGCACTGGCGGCGGAGCGCGGCGCGCTCGGCGTTTGGCAGCGCTGGGCGGCGCTGCGTGAGGGCGCGCCGCCGCGCTGCTTCGCGATCGCGCAGCCGGTGCGCGACGACGGCACCACCGATCGCCGCGGCGGTTTCGCCAGCGTGGTGGCACGCGCGGGGGCGACGCGCACGCCCAGCGTCTACTTCCGCTTGTCGCGTCCGCGCGGCCCCGACGCGCGCGTGACGCTGGCGGTGGGCGAGCGCCGCTTCGCGCTGACGGGCGACGTGACGAGCGCGCGCGCGCCCGACGTCGCGACCGACCGCGCGATCATCGCGGCGCTGCGCGCGGGGCGGCTGATGACGTTGACCACCGCCGATCGCGTGGGACGGCCGATCGCGGACAGCTACACGCTCGCCGGCGCGCCCACCGCGATCGACGCGGCGCAACTGGGGTGCGCGGGCTAGGCGACCGCGCCTCCCTTGGCGCGAGGCACGGCATCGAGCCCATCCTTTCCTGCAAGGGTAGGTGGCAGCCCGCGGCGCGACGGAGGAGTGTCGCGGTTCGTGAGTCCTGCGGCACTCGTCCGCCGTCTCACCCCTCCGTCAGCGCTTCGCGCTACCACCTCTCCCTGCGGGGAAGGGCGGCGGACGCCTCCTCCACGACTCAGCTCTCGCGCCCACACCGAACTGGAAAAACCCTCGCACATCGCCTATGTGCGCGCGATGCTGACAGAGCCGGCCGCCCCCATGCCCATCCCCGGGCACATCGATCCCGTGCCCGTCCCGCGCGCCGCGGCGACGCGCCCCGACGGTCGCATCGACCTGATCGGTCTGTCCAAAGAGCAGTTGCGCGAGACGCTCGCCGCCGCCGGGCTCGAGCCGCGCCAGGCCAAGCTGCGCGCCAAGCAGATCTGGCACTGGATCTACAATCGCGGTGCCACCGACTTCGCGCTAATGACGGACATCGCCAAGGCACAGCACCCGTGGCTGACCGAGCGCTTCGTCATCGGCCGCCCCGAGGTGGTGGAGGCGCAGGTCTCCAGCGACGGCACGCGCAAGTGGCTGCTGCGCTCGCCCGACGGGCAGGACTATGAGGCGGTGTTCATCCCCGACGCCGATCGCGGCACGCTCTGCGTGTCGAGCCAGGTCGGCTGCACGCTCAACTGCACCTTCTGCCACACCGGCACGATGCGGCTGGTGCGCAACCTGACCGCGGGCGAGATCGTCGGTCAGGTGATGCTGGCGCGCGACTCGCTCGGCGAGTGGCCGAGCCAGCCCGAGGGCCGCATGCTCACCAACATCGTGATGATGGGCATGGGCGAGCCGCTCTACAATTTCGACGCGGTACGCGACGCGCTCAAGCTCGTCATGGACGGCGACGGCCTCGCGCTCAGCAAGCGCCGCATCACGCTCTCCACCTCGGGCGTGGTGCCGATGATGGCGCGCGCGGGGGAGGAGATCGGGGTCAACCTCGCGGTGTCGCTCCACGCGGTGACCAAGGAGGTGCGCGACGAGATCGTGCCGCTCAACCGCAAATACGGCATCGAGCAATTGCTCCAGGCCTGCGCCGACTATCCCGGCGCCAACAACGCGCGCCGCATCACCTTCGAGTACGTGATGCTCAAGGACAAGAACGACTCCGACGCCGAGGCGCACGAGCTGGTGCGGCTGCTGCGCCACTATCAGCTGCCCGCCAAGGTCAACCTGATCCCGTTCAATCCCTGGCCCGGCGCGGCTTACGACACGTCGACGCCCGAGCGCGTGCGGCGCTTCAGCGAGATCATCTTCGAGGGCGGCATCTCCGCGCCGGTGCGCACCCCGCGCGGCCGCGACATCGACGCCGCCTGCGGCCAGCTCAAGACCGCGGCCGAGAAGAAGAGCCGCGCCGAGCTCGACCGGATCGCGGCGGAGAAGCAGGCGGCGCTTGGCTGAGTGGGGCGCGGTCGCGCTGGCGGCCGGGGCGGGCGCGGTCGGCGGCGCGATGAACGCGCTGGCGGGCGGCGGCACCTTCGCCACCTTGCCGGCGCTGCTCGGCCTCGGCCTGCCCGCCAATGTCGCCAACGCCACCTCCAACGTGGCGCTGCTGCCGGGCGCGGGCGCGAGCGTGTGGAGCTTTCGCGACGAGCTCGGCCCGGTCGCGGGCGTGTCGCTGCGCCGGTTGGCGGCGGTGACCTTCCTCGCCGGACTGGTCGGCAGCACCCTGCTGGTGGTGACGCCCAGCCGGGCCTTCGACCTGATCGTGCCGTGGCTGCTGCTGGTGGCGCTGGTCGCGATCGTGCTCGGCCCGGCCGGGGCGGCGTGGTTGGCGCGGCGGGTCACGATCGGGCGGCGCAGCCTCTTCGTCGCACAGGCGCTGCTCGGCACCTATGGCGGTTATTTCGGCGGCGGGGTCGGGATCATGCTGACCGCGACCTACGGCCTGCTCGCCGGCGCGAGCCCGCGCGCTTTGTTCGCGCCGCGCACGCTGATGCTGGCGATGGCCAATGCCGCCGCGGCGCTGGTGTTCATCACCACCGGGCTGGTGCGCTGGCAGGCGGGCGCGCCGATGCTGCTGGGCGGGATCCTCGGCGGCTGGGCCGGCGCGAGCGTGGGCAAGCGTCTGCCCGCGGGCGTGGTGCGCGGCTGGACGATCCTGGTCACCGCCGCCACCACCGCGGTGTTCTTCTGGCGCGCCTACGGCTGAGGCCGGCGCGGCACCCCGCCGGGCTCGCCGGCGCGCTGCTGCTTCGCCAGCGAGCGGTAATGGGCGATATTCTCGCCGACGAAGACGATGATCCATACCAGTGCGACGAAGGCGGCGAGGATCGCCAGGAAGCGCAGCGCGCGCCGGCTCGGCAGCTTGGGATCGGTCATGCGCGACTCCGTCGAGGGGCGGGCGGCCGAGCCTAGGCGTCGACGCCGCGCGCGCACTCACCTCGATCAGACGATGTGCGCGGCGTGCGCGGAAGAAACGGCAACCTTCCTAACCTTCATTGAAGACCCTTGATCGAGATCAAGGCTAGTTGGGCGGAAAGGAGCCGCTGATGCAGCGCTATTTCTTCAACGTGCGCGACGGCGTCTCGCATCCCGACGCGATCGGCCAGGAATACAGCACGTTGGCCGACGCCCGCGTGGCGGCGGTGCGCTTCGCCGCCGACGTGATGCGCGACGAGGTCGATGCGCTGCTGCGCGGCGAGGACTGGCGGGTCGAGCTGGTCGACGGCGACGGCGGGCTGCTGTTCTCGGTGATCGTCGCCACGGTGGGGACCGAGCCGGTGGCGTAGTGGGCGAGGATCCTCCCCGCTCGCGCATCGGGTGTCGGGCAGGATCTCGATCCCGTCGCTCATCCCTTCGGCCGCTCCAGCCGGAACAGCTGCTCGGGTGTGATCTCGAAATAATCGGCGGGGCCGCCGCCGCGCGTGATCGGGCGTGCGCGCGCGGTCTGGTAGACGCCGTCCTCAATCAGCGCGCGGTCGACGTGCACCGCCACCGCCTCGCCGAGCACGAGCCACGACGGCAGGTGATCGCCGCCGCGGGCCTCGAGCTGGACGACCTGGGTGACCACGCACTCGAACTGCACCGGGCTGGCGGCGACGCGCGGCGGCCGCACCTTGGCGGAGGGGAGCGTCTCCAGCCCCGCCAGCGCGAACTCGTCCGTCTCGGGCGGGGCGGCGACCGAGGAGGCGTTCATCGCCTCGGCGAGGTCGCGCGTCGCCAGGTTCCAGACGAACTCGCCGGTCTCGCGCGCGTTCGCCAGCGAGTCCTTGGCGCCGACCGAGCAGAACCCGACGATCGGTGGCTTGTAGTTGAACAGGTTGAAGAAGCTGTACGGCGCCAGGTTGCGCACCCCGGCGCCCGACACGGTGCTGATCCAGCCGATCGGGCGCGGCGCCACGATCGCGTTGAGCGGGTCGTGGCGCAGGCCGTGGCCCGCCACGGGCTCGTAGAAATACCATTCGGTCATGGCCTGACCTCTGCTAGGACAGGGGCATGGGTGCAACCGCCATTCGCCGCCATCGGCTCGCCACGCGTGTGTGGCACTGGCTCAACGCGATCGCGGTGTTCGTGCTGATCGGCTCGGGGCTGGGCATCTCCAACGCGCACCCGCGGCTCTACTGGGGGCGCTACGGCGCCAATTTCGACCATGCCTGGGCGCAGTTGCCGCGCTTTCCCGCCTGGCTGACGATCCCGGCCAACTACAATCTCGCGATCTCGCGCCGCTGGCACCTGTTCTTCGCGCTGGTGCTGGCCTTCTCGCTGCTCGGCTACCTGATCGTGAGCCTGATCAATCGCCATATCCAGCGCGACCTGCGCCTGCGCCGCCGCGACCTCGCGCCGCACCACATCGCCGCCGACGTGCGCGCGCATCTCGACCTGCGCTTCCACGATCCCGAGGCGCCGGGCGAGTATAACGTGCTGCAGAAGCTGAGCTATGTCGCGGTGATCTTCGTGCTGCTGCCGCTCGTCATCCTCACCGGGCTGGCGCTCTCGCCGGGGATGGACGCGGCCTGGCCGTGGCTGCTCGAGCTGTTCGGCGGGCGCCAGTCGGCGCGCTCGCTCCACTTCCTCGCGATGGCGGGACTGGCGCTGTTCACGGTGGTGCACCTGACGCTGGTGATCCTCGCCGGCGTCGGCAACGAGCTTCGCTCGATGATCACGGGCTGGTGGCGGGTGCCCGAATGATGTGGCGCCGGCGTCAGCTGCTCGCGCGCGGTGCAGCGGGGGGAAGCGCGCTGCTGCTCGGCGCGTGCGACCGCGTCTTCCAGCGACCCGAGGTCCGCACCATCCTGTTCAAGGGCGAGGACATTCACCGCGGCCTCCAGCGCGCCTTGTTCGACCGCGACGCGCTCGCGCCCGAGTTCCGCCCCGATCAGATGTCGCCGCGCTTCCGCACCAACGGCACGCGCGACCCAGGGACCGACGCCTATGCCGCGCTGCGCGCCGGGCGCTTCGCCGACTGGCGGCTGACGGTGGACGGGCTGGTGGCGCGCCCGCTGGCGCTGTCGCTGAGCGACCTCGGCGCCTTCCCGCAGCGCCCCCAGATCACCCGCCACGACTGCGTCGAGGGGTGGAGCGCGATCGGCAAGTGGCAGGGGCCGCGGCTCGCCGAGGTGCTGCGCGCCGCGGGGCTGAGCGACCGCGCGCGCTACATCGTCTTCACCTGCGCGGACTATTACGGCGGGGCGCCGTATTACGAGTCGATCGACCTGGTGGACGCCTTCCATCCGCAGACGATCCTGGCCTGGGCGATGAACGACCGCTTCCTCGACGTCGGCCACGGCGCGCCGCTGCGGCTGCGGGTGGAGCGCCAGCTCGGCTACAAGCAGGCGAAGTATCTCATGCGCGTCACCGCGGTGGAGTCGCTCGCCGGCGTCGGCAAGGGGCGCGGCGGCTATTGGGAAGACAACGTCGACTACGACTGGTGGGCGGGGATCTGACGCGTCACGAGATCCTCTCCGCTAGCCGGGAGGATTCCGAGGGTCCGTCCGCCCGTCCCTCCGCCGCCGCAGCGCGACGACGTAGACCACCACCGCGACGCCCGCGAACAGGAACCATTGCACCGCATAGGCGAGGTGGTTGTTGGGCACGCTCGCGGGATCGGGCGGCGCGTTCGCGGCCAGACCCGTCGCGGGGCGATCGCTCACCAGCATCAGCTCGCGCGCGCGCGGCGCCATCACCGTCGCGATCAGCGGGCGCGAGTCGGGCGCGTGCGCGATCCAGCCGCTGACCGCGCCGCCGCGCCATGTGGGCGTCGCCTTGACGTCACGCGTCGTCCCGATCTGGACACGCAGCCCCGGCCCCTCGGCGCCGGTGCGGCACAGCGCGATGACGCGGAACCCCGCCGCGCCCGCGCCGGCGCGCTCGAACCCGACCGGCTGGAGGCAGAAGCCGCTCGCCCGCCGGAACAGCAACGCCTCGTCGGGGAAGCGCGGGATGGCGACCGGCGGCTTCGTCGGGTTGGCGGCGAGCTGCGCCAGCAGCGCCTCCTTCTGCGGCTTGCGCTCGAGCAGCTGCCACAGCCCCAGCGCCACCATCGCCGCCGCGGCGAGTGCGACGAGCAGCGTCGGCACGATCGGCACGCGCCTCATTCCGCTACCCGCCCCTCGCGCGCGGCGTTGCGATACTCGGCCGCGATCAGCCAGCCCTTCGCCAGCCGCAGCGAGCCGACCACGCCGGCGAGCGTCAACGGCACCCAGAGCAGGACATGGACCCACCACGGCGGGCCGAACGAGAGCTCGAGCGTGATCGCCAACGCGACCACGATCGTTCCCCAGATCAGGGTGAGGAAGGCGGCCGGGCCGTCACCGACGTTGAAATCGGCGAGGCGCAGGCCGCAGGCGCCGCAGCGCTCGGCGAAACGGAGAAGGCCCGCGAACAGCGTCGGCGCGCCGCAGCGCGGGCACAGTCCTTTCAGCCCGACGTCGAGCGGGCGCGGCGCGATCCGCTCCTCGCTCGACACAGGCCTCAGCCCGCGTGGACCGGCGCGCCCCAGCCACCCCAGACGTAGATGGTGACGAACAGGAACAGCCACACCACGTCGACGAAATGCCAGTACCAGGCCGCCGCCTCGAAGCCGAAATGCTGGCGCGGCGTGAAGGCGCCGTTGTACGCGCGGATCAGGTTGACGATCAGGAAGATCGTGCCGACCAGCACGTGGAAGCCGTGGAAACCGGTCGCCATGAAGAAGGCGGCGCCGTAGTTGATGCCCTTGAACGGGAAGGGCGCGTGCATGTACTCATAGGCTTGGATGCTGCTGAACAGCACGCCCAGCGCCACCGTCAGCCACAGCCCCTTGAGCACGCCGTCGCGGTCCCCCACGCCCAGCAGGCCCCAGAAGCCGCGCTTCTCGCCGCCGCGCTGGTCGTGGATCAGCGCGTGGTGTGCCCAGGTGATCGTAGTGCCCGAGCACAGCAGGATCAGCGTGTTGAGCAGCGGGAACTCGAAGGGGTTGATCACCTCGAGCCCCTTCGGCGGCCATTGCGCCGCGATCGCCGCGGCGCCCTCGGTGGCGCGCTCCACCTGGCCGTCGACGAAGGACATCGCGGTCGGGAACAAGGAGAAGTCGAAGAAGGCCCAGAACCAGCCGACGAAGAACATCACCTCGGAGGCGATGAACAGGATCATGCCGTAGCGGAAGTGGAGCTGCACCACCGGCGTGTGGTCGCCCGCATGCGCTTCGCGGATCACCTGGTGCCACCAGCCGTACATGCAGAACAGCACCGCGGCGAGGCCGATCAGGAAGACCCAGCCGCCCGCCGTCGCGGAATGCATGTACATGATGCCACCGGTCGCCAGCACCAGCGCCGCCATCGAGCTGAGCAGCGGCCAGGGGCTGGGCGGCAGGATGTGGTACTCGTGGTTCTTGGCACCCGCCATGCGCGGCTCTCCCCGTTACGCTTATCGGCTCTCGTCTAGCCGGCTCGTCCGGCGGAATCCACCGGGTAAAATGTGTAGGAGAGCGTGATCGTCTGCACGTCCTTGGTATCCGGATCGGTGAGGATCGCGGGATCGACGTAGAAGATCACCGGCATGCGCTGCGACTCGCCCGCCTTCAGCGTCTGCTGGGTGAAGCAGAAGCACTGGATCTTGGTGAAATATTTGCCCGCGATCGCGGGCGTGACGTTGTAGGTCGCGGTGCCCGTGGTCTCCTGCGCGGCGCGGCTGGTGGCGGCGAAGAAGGCCATGTCGCGCGCGCCGATCTCCACCACCTCCTGCTCGCGCTCGGGCTGGAAGCGCCACGGCAGCTTGGGGCTGGTGTTGGCGTCGAAGGCGATCGTGATCGAGCGGTGCACCCCGCCCGGCGCACGCTCGGCGCGGCCCGTCGTGCCGTTGAGCCCGGTGGCCTGGCAGAACAATCGGTAGAGCGGCACGCTGGCAAAGGCGAGCCCGGTCATGAAGCAGATGCCCAGCACCGCCAGCAGCGCGGTGCGGCCGGTGCGCGAGAGCCCCAGGAACGAGCGAGGCATGCTCAATGCCCCATGCCCTGGTGGATCTTGGCGATGGTGATGAAGAAGATCAGCACCACGAAGGCGGCGAGCAGCAGCGCCACCACGATCGCGCGCGCCTTCTGCCGCTTCTGGACGAGGTCCTGTTCCTCCGGCGTCATGCCACCCACCGATCCACCACGAGCGCTCCGAACACGACGAACAGATACAGGATCGAGAAGCCGAACAGCTGCTTCTCGTGGCGCATCGGCTTGCCCGCGCTGGTCCGACCGGCGGCGACCAGCGCGGCGAGCAGCGCGAACACCGCGGTCATCGCGGTCGCCACCACGCCGTAGCTCGGTCCCGCGAGCCCGAGCGGCCAGGGCGCCACCGCCACCAGCGCCATCGGGATCGTGTACAGCCCGATCTGGCGCCGCGTCACGCGCTCGCCCGCCACCACCGGGAGCATCGGCACGCCGGCGTTGGCGTAGTCGGTCTTCACGAACAGCGCGAGCGCCCAGAAATGCGGCGGCGTCCACAGGAAGACGAGCGCGAACAGCAGCAGCGGCAGCAGCGCCACCTCGCCCGTCGCCGCGGCCCAGCCGATCAGCGGCGGGAAGGCGCCGGCGGCGCCGCCGATCACGATGTTCTGCGGCGTGCGGCGCTTCAGCCACACGGTGTAGATCAGCACGTAGAACAGGATCGAGACCGCCAGGATCGCCGCGGCGGCAAGGTTCACCGCCAGCCCCATCAGGATCACCGAGAAGGCGCCGAGCCCGACGCCGAAGTGCAAGGCCGACTGGCGCTCCATCCGGCCCGCCGGCAGCGGACGCGCCGCGGTGCGCTTCATCACCGCGTCGAGGTCGGCCTCGTACCATTGGTTGAGCGCCCCCGCCGCGCCCGCGCCGAGCGCGATGCACAGGATCGCGGTGAAGCCCAGCACCGGATCGACCGCGACCGGCGCCGCGAGCATCCCGCACAGGCCGGTGAACACGACGAGCGTCATCACGCGCGGCTTGGTCAGCGCGAGGAAGTCGCGCCAGTCGGCCGGCGGCAGGAGAGGAGCGGCGGTGGTCATCGCCGGCCGCTCCTACTCCGCTGAGGGGGCGAGGGAAAGGGCGCGCGGCCGGGTTCTCAGCCGACGCGGTAGACCAGGATGTAGCCGCCGGGGCCGCAGGTCTGGCCGTGGTAGCCGATGTTGATGAACTCGTGCGTCGTATAGGCGGTCAGCAGGCGGCTGAGTTCCTGCTGGCGCGCGAGCCCCTCGTCGGCGGGAATGACGAAATAGACGCCCGCGCAGTTCGGTACGGTCGGCATCTTGTCGAACGAGAACAGGATGGTCGTGTCGCCGGTGTAGGTGAGCACCGTGGTGAGATGCCCGTAAATGTTGGCGTTGTAGCTGTTGTCCGCCGCGGCGGGGCTCGCCGCCAGGGCCGTGAGTGCGAGGGCGCATAAGGCGCTCCCGACGCGGGCGCCGCCGCCGCGGAACGAACGGACTAAGTCAATCACGATACGGTCCCCCGATCTGGTCCACCACGTCATAGCGAATCGCTCGCCGGGCGCGGTGTTCGACAAGGCGAATTTGCGGACCGGCGTTGAAGCGCGGCCATGCATCCGCGTCGTGGGTCAGTCGCGCGTGGCAGAGCCGCCGCGACCCGGTGACGCCTCTACAAAGGAAGCAAGGGACAGCGCCCGGGAGATCAGATGCGACTAACGTTCTTCTTGCTGACCGCGATCGCGGCGACGCCCACGAAGGCCCAGCAGTCCACGCCAGACACGAGCAAAAATGCCTCGGTTTCTGGATCTGGCGCCTTTGGATTGTTCGGCCACCACAAGAAGAAGCGAGATCCGGTGGAGAGTCCGGCGAGTGTCCCGGCATCGCCTGTCTCCCCGCCGCCGAATGCGACCACCTACACCTACGACGCGCTCGGGCGGCTGGTGCAGAGCGACGTCACCACCGACGGCGCCACCGTGACGACCAAGATCCAATATGATCCCGCCGGCAACCGCACCAGCTACACGGTGACGGGTGCGAACCGCGCCGGTGACGACACCGGCGACGGTGCCGCCGTGACGAGGCCGACCGGAGTGGTGGTCGTGCCGCTCAACGGCTTCACCATCATCCCGCCGGACGCAGATTCGTGAGGCCTAGACCCATTGCCGCCGTCGCAGCGGCGCTAGCGCTCGTCCTGGACGTCGCCGCACCGTCGGCGCACGCCGCCAGCTTCTACTGCGACGCGGATCCGCACGCCTATCTCGCCGTCGGCGGCAACGGCTATGTCTACACGGGTGTGTCGAACGGCAGCGGCATCGCCATCACAGCCATCTGCAGCCTCAGCAGCGCCGACGGCAATGTCACGCCGCAGGCCTGCTCCGCCTGGTACGCGATGCTGCTCACCCAGCGTACCGCGGGGGGCAAGGCGCTGCCGCACTTCAACACCGACGATCCGGGGAATGGCACGCTTACTGGCTGCACCGATTTCAAGAGCTGGGAACATCACACGCCCTACTTCATCCCGGCGCAGTGATCACCCGATCGGCCGCGACGACCTGCGCCAGCCCGTCCGCCAGCGCGTCGAACACGGTGCGGTAGCGCGCCCCGCCGCGCAGGTCCTCGTGCATCACGATCCAGAGCGGCAACGCGACGTCGAGCGCCTCGGGCAGCACGCGCACCAGCGCCGGATCGCGGCGCGCCACCGCGGTCTGGCAGATGCCGATCCCGAACCCCGCCGCGATCGCCGCGACGTGCGCCGCATCGCTGTCGGTGCGTAGCCCGAAGGCGGCGCGGTCGAGCCCGGGCAGCCAGCGCGCCGCCGCCGCGCGGGTAAAGGCGGTCTCGGTGTCGGGACCGATCAGATCATGGTCGCGCAGGTCCGCGGCGGCGGCGGGCGTGCCGCGGCGCGCGAGATAGTCGCGGTGCGCGTGGAAGCCGAGCCGCACCGCGCCGACACGGCGCGCTACCAGCGCCTGCTGCGCGGGCTCGACCATCCGCACCGCGACGTCGGCCTGGCGCTGTAGCAGATCGTCGACCGAGTCGCTCAACGCCAGCTCGATCGCGAGCCGCGGGTGCGCGCGGCGCAGCGCGGCGAGGATCGGCGGCAGGTGCCACACGCCCACCGCCTGGCTCGCGCTGACCCGCACCACGCCCTCGGGCATGTCGGGCGAGCCGCTCCCGGCGCGGCGCAGCGCGGTCGCGGCGGCGACCAGCGCCTCGGCGTGCGGGCGCAGCGCCAGCGCGCGATCGGTCGGCGACAGGCCGCGCGGCGAGCGCACGAAGAGCGCGCTGCCCACTGCCTGCTCCAGCGCGGCGACGTGGCGCGCGACGCTCGGCTGCGTCAGCCCTAGCGCGCGCGCCGCGGCCGACAGCGAGCGCTCGCGCAGCACCGCGGCGAAGCTTCGATAGACGTCCCAGCTCGGCTCCTCGTTCATCCATTCGCGTATAGCAGACCGCCGGTAATCGGCAATTTTCGACGAGCCTGACGATCGCCATCCTCGGCACATCACCAACGAGGAGAGATGTGATGAGCGAGCGACTGGCCCTGATCCTCGGCGCCACCGGCGGCATCGGCGGCGCCACCGCGCGGCGGCTGCTCGACGACGGCTGGCGCGTCCGCGCGCTGGTGCGCGGCGACGCGAGCCGGCTGGACCCACGCTGCGAGCCGGTCCGCGGCGACGCGCGCGACGCCGCAGCGGTCGCCGCGGCCGCGGTCGGCGCGTCGGCGATCGTCCACGCGGTCAACCCGCCGGGCTATCGCGACTGGGCCGGTCAGGTGCTGCCGATGCTCGACAGCACGATCGCCGCGGCGCGTGCGACCGGCGCGCGCGTGGTGCTGCCCGGCACGGTCTACAATTACGGGCCCGACGCCTTCCCGCTTGTCGCGGAGGACGCGCCGCAGCGGCCGGTCACGCGCAAGGGCGCGATCCGCGTCGAGCTCGAGCGACGCCTCGAGGCGCTGGCGGCGAGCGGGGCGGCGCCCGTGCTGATCGTGCGCGCGGGCGACTTCTTCGGGCCGGGTGCGGCGAACAACTGGTTCGCGCAGGGGCTGGTAACCCCCGGCGCGCGCCCGCGCGTGGTGCGCCAGCCCGGGCGGCGCGGGGTCGGCCATGCCTGGGCCTATCTGCCCGACGTGGCGGAGACGATCGCGCGGCTGCTCGAACGCGACGACCTGCCCGCCTTCGCGCGCTACCATCTCGACGGCCAATGGGACGCCGATGGGCGAGAGATGGTCGAGGCGATCGTGCGCGTGCTCGGCGATCCCGCGGTGCCGATCCGCCGGCTGCCGTGGTGGCAGCTGCGCCTCGCCGCGCTGGTGGCGGAGACGCCGCGCGAGCTGATGGAGATGCGCTATCTGTGGCAGCACCCGCTGCGGCTCGACAACGCGCGGCTGGTGGCGACGCTAGGCCGGGAACCGCGTACGCCGCTGGTGGAGGCGGTGCGCGCGACGCTGGCGAGCCTGCGCTGCGTGTGAACCCGCTAAGCGGCGACCGCACCCGCCGCGAACTGCGCACGCAGGTCGGCGAGCGTACCCGCGATATGGTCGTGGAGCAGTCGCTCGTGCGCTGCGGCGTCGCGCGCCATCCAGCTATCGATCAGTCCCTGATGCTCGACGTGAGCGCGCGCGTCCCGACCCGCGGGGGCGAGATGCGCGACGGTGTAGCGCTCCGCCAGGATGCCGAGCCGCTCGACCAGCGAGGTGGTCAGCCGCCGCCCGGCGGGGCGCACCAGCGCGATGTGGAAGACGCGGTTGCGCACCGCCACCTCGGCGAGGTTGCTCGAGGCCGCCTCGTCGAGCGCGTGGTACGCCGCCAGCGCGCCCTGCCGCCCGGCCTCGTCCGCCGCCAGCGCCGCACTCGCCGACGCGGCGGGCTCGATCGAGAGCCGCAGCGCGAAGATCTCGTCGGCCTGCGCCGCCGACATCGGCTGCACCGAATAGCCGCGATTGGCCTGGCTCGTCAGCAGCCCCTCCTGCTCGAGCCGCGCCAAGGCCTCGCGCAACGGGATCTTGCTGACACCCAGCTCGCTGGCGAGCGCGTCCTGGCGGATCGGCATGTTGCCGCGCAGCTCACCGGTGACGATGCGCTCGCGCACGATCTCGAACACGCGATCGGAAAGGGTGCGGGCGACGATGCTGACGGGCATGATGGTCCTCGGAGCGGCGCAGGGGGGCGTGCGCGATCTGCGTATAATTCCAGATGCGTAGTTAACGATCAATCAACAAGGCCTGTCGAGTGGATCCAGCCACTTGTGAGACCTCATCGTATACGATAGGCGGGGTGATCTGGAGCGGTTGGATGACCCGGTGATGCGCATCCTGATCGTCGGCGGCGGTGTGGTCGGGCGCACGCTGGCGCTCGCGCTGGCGCGGCGCGGCGCGGCGGTGACGCTGCTGGATCAGCGCGCCGTCGCGCCCGCCGCATCCTGGGGCAACGCCGGCCACATCGCCACCGAACAGGTCGAGCCGCTCGCCTCACCCGCCACGCTGCGCGGCGTCCCGCGGCGGTTGTTCTGGCGCGGCGGGCCGCTCGGCCTGCCGCCCGCGCAGGCGCGCGACTGGCTGCCCTTCGCGCTGCGGCTGGCCTGGGCGTCACGGCCGGCGCAGTTCCGCCGCGGGCGCACCGCACTGGGCCAGCTGCTCGCCGAGGCGCTGCCGGCGTGGCAGCGGCTCGCCGGCGCACTGGGCGACGCGGCGCTGGTGCGCGCGGACGGTCATCTGGTCGCCTGGGAGAGCGACGCCAGCGCCGCGCGCGGCCGCGCGAGCTGGCAGGCGGCGGATACCGGCACCGCGACGGTCCACGCGCTCGACGCCGCGACGCTGGCGCGCGTGCGTGCACTCGCGCCGGGCGTGGCGGACGCCATCCGCTTCGTCGGCAGCGCGCAGGTGAGCGACCTCGACCGGCTCGCCGCCGCGCTCGACGCCGCGCTCGACGCCGTCGGCGTGATGCGCGCGACCGGCACGGCGACGCTCGAGCGTACCGGCGACCGGGTCGCGGTGCCGGGCCATCCGGCCGATCACGTGGTCGTCGCGGCGGGGGTCGGGTCGCGCGCGCTGATGGCGGCGGCGGGCGAGCGCGCGCCCCTGATCGCCGAGCGCGGCTATCACGTCCGCGCCGCCGCGCACGGCTGGCCCGCGGACCTGCCGCCGCTCGTCTTCGAGGACCGCTCGATCATCGCCACGCGCTACGCCGATCGAGTCCAGCTCGCCGGTTTCGTCGAGTTCGGGCGTGCCGACGCGCCGCCCGACCCGCGCAAGTGGCAGCGGCTCGAGGCGCATGCCGCCGCGCTCGGCCTGCCGCTCGCCGCGCCGTTCGAGCGCTGGATGGGCGCACGCCCGACCTTGCCAGATTATCTTCCCGCGATCGGCCGCTCGACCCGTGCCGCCAACCTGTATTATTCCTTCGGTCACCAGCATCTCGGGCTGACGCTCGCGCCGGTCACCGCCGAGCTGCTGGCCGACACGATCGCGGGCGCGGCGCCGGCGATCGACCTCGCGCCCTACGACCTCCGCCGCTTCGGGACGCTCGCATGACCATCGGCATCTCCGATCCCGCCACCGAGCTCGCCGCGATCCGCCCCGCCCCGGCGGTACCGCCGATCGCCGCGGCCGAGCATCTCGCCCGGCTGGAGCGCGCGCGCGCGCTGGCGGGGGCGCTCGGGCTCGACGCGCTGCTGATCGGTGCGGGCGCGAGCCTGCGCTACTTCAGCGGGGTGAGCTGGGGCGCGAGCGAGCGGATGGTGGCGCTGCTGCTGCCGGTCAGCGGCGACCCGCTGATGATCTGTCCCGCGTTCGAGCAGGGCTCGCTCGCCGCCGAGCTGGCGATCCCGGCCGAGACGGCGCTGTGGGAAGAGGACGAGGATCCGATCGCGCTGGTGGCGCGCGCGCTCGCGCCAGGCGCGCGGCTCGGGCTCGACCCGCTGCTGCCGTTCGGCTGGGGCGAGAAGCTGCGCGGCGCCGGGCTGGCGGTGAGCGACGGCGCGGCGGCGATCGATCGCTGCCGCATGGTCAAGTCCGCCGCCGAGCTCGCCTGCCTCGCCGCCGCCAAGGCGATGACGCTGGAGGTACAGCGCCGCGCCGCCGCGATCCTGCGCCCCGGCATCGCGGCGAGCGCGGTAAAGCGCTTCATCGACTCGGCGCACCAGGCGATCGGCGGCGGTGGCTCCTTCTTCTGCGCGGTGCAGTTCGGCGCGGCGACGGCCTATCCGCACGGCCTGCCGGGCGACCAGCTGCTCGAGGAGAACCAGCTGGTCCTGGTCGATACCGGCTGCCGCATCCACGGCTACCATTCGGACATCACGCGCACCTACGCCTTCGGCCGAGTCGCGCCCGAGGTGCACGAGACCTTCGCGGTGGAGCGCGCGGCGCAGGCCGCGGCTTTCGCGGCGGTGCGACCGGGGGTGACGTGCGAGGCGGTGGACGCCGCCGCGCGCGCGGTGCTGGAGCGTGCCGGGCTCGGGCCGGGCTATCGGCTGCCGGGGCTGCCGCACCGTACCGGGCACGGCATCGGCCTGTCGATCCACGAGCCCGCCTATCTCGTGCGCGGCGACCGCACGCCGCTGGAGCCAGGCATGTGCTTCTCCAACGAACCGATGATCGTGGTGCCCGAGCGCTACGGCGTGCGGCTGGAGGACCATTTCCGCGTCACCGCCGACGGCGCGGCGTGGTTCACGCCGCCGCAGGAGTCGCTGGAGCGGCCGTTCGGCTGAGGTGGCGGCGCGGT
Source organism: Sphingomonas citri (assembly GCF_019429485.1). GTDB lineage: Bacteria > Pseudomonadota > Alphaproteobacteria > Sphingomonadales > Sphingomonadaceae > Sphingomonas > Sphingomonas citri. Next base: position 68,076 of record NZ_JAHXZN010000004.1, read on the forward strand.
GACGCTTCGAGACGAGGCTTCGACAGGCTCAGCCTCTCCTCAGCGCGAACGGTCAGGTGCGTCTTTCCACCTCCGTTCGTGCTGAGGAGGCACTGAGCTCGTCGGAGTGCCGTCTCGAAGCACGCGGGCCCGGATCGCGTGCTTCGAGCCGAGGTTACGCCAGGCCCAGCCTTTCCTCAGCGCGCGAGCGGAGTGGCCAGCCCCCACCCGTCCTAGGCCCGATCCTCCACGCGCGGGATGATGGTGCGCTCCACCGCCTCGTAATAGATCTCGATCGCGTCCTCGCCCGGGTCAAGCAGCCGCGCGCGGACCTTCTCCACCGGTGAGACGGTGATGACGCCGAGATCGAGCACCGGCGCGAAGGCCGGGCGGCCGCTGCCGAACAGGCCGAGGAAGCCGCGCTTGGCCGGCGCCGCGGGCGTGTCGCGCCAGCGGCCGCCGAGCTGGCGGCGGATCACCTCGCCGACATAGCAACCGGCCTCGGCGGCGACGCTCGCCGCCTTGCCCTTCGCCTGCCGCCGCACGTCGAGCAGGCGATCGACGACCGCCAGGCTGTCGACCGAGTAATCGAGCGGCTCGCCCCGCTGCGCCGCCGCGAACCGTTCCGCCAGCCGCGCTACGTCCCCCATCGTCATCACCCCGTCCCTCGTGGCATCAGCGCTCATTATAGGCGCGGCCGCGGCCACGGGGTCGCGCGGGGCGTCACACCAGCACGTCGGCGGCGACCCGGATCACGCGCTCGATCCGCGCGCCGGTGGCGGCTTCCTCGTTGGAGAAGCCGTCGCGCAGCGCGAGCGCGCCGAAGTCGAGCCCGGTGGCGCGCTCCACCGCGGCGACCGAGCGCTGGTAGGTCTTGTACGGTCCGAAGATCAGCTCGACCCGGCCGAGATCGACGTCATGATCGATCATGTAAGCGGTCGCGGACGGCGTGCCGTCGTCGTGGACGAAGGCGATCACCTTCCAATAGGCCAGCGGGATGGCGATGCCGCGATAGACCGGGTCGTCGGCGCGGAACACCGGGCCGGTGAACACGCTGGCGCGCTCGCGCTGGCGCCGCGTGTTGCCCAGCACCAGGTCCTCGAGCCCGAGCCAGGTCTGCTGGTTGTAGGCGGAGAGCTGCGGCGCGCAGTTGGTGAAGTGGAAGGTGTCGCGGTTGGCGGTGGCGGCGTCGGCGCCCCAATTGGGGTCCTCGCGCCGTACCAGGTGGCCGCGATCGAAGTCGTTGCCGGCGTACAATTCCTCGCCGACCTGCGCGTCGGCGGGAAGGCGCCCGTCGAGCGCCCAGGGGTCGCCGCCGCGCGGCACCGACACGCTCTGCGCGCCGTCGAGGTTGGCGGCGGTGAACAGCGCGAGGCGTCGGCTGGCGGAGAGGACGAGCGAGAAGTGCGCGTAGTCGAGTCGGCCGTCGTCACGCCCGGGCACCGCGCGCACGTCGCTGCGCACGCCGGCGGTGGAGGGCAGCGCCACCGCGAAGTCGGGGAGGTGCGCGGGGTCGTAGCCGGCGCGGCCGGCGAAGTCGCTCGCGGGGGTGGTGCGCACCAGCGCGGGGGCGAGCGTCGGCGCGGCGACGGCGGCGGGCACGAGCGGGCGCAGGTCGCGTAGGCGGGGGCGGTAGGACGAGATCGGCACGGTCGGTCTCCTGCGCTGTGGGGCGGACCGACCCGGTATAGCGATTTGGGTGACGGCGCCGCGACGGTGTCAGGCCGCACGGTCACGCCTCGCCGACCTGTTGGCGCGAGGGCGCCGGCGGTCCGGATGATCCCGCCGGCGCGTCTCGCCGGTACGCCCCTCGAGAGGAGCGTACCGGGAGCGATCATCCCCGCACGAACGCGAGCAGGTCGGCGTTGAGCACCTCGTGGTTCACGGTCAGCATGCCGTGCGAATAGCCGGGATAGATCTTAAGCGTCGCGTCGGGCAGCAAGTCGGCCGAGAGCACACCGGCGTTCTGATAGGGCACGATCTGGTCATCGTCGCCGTGCAGCACCAGCGTCGGCACCGTGATCGCGCGCAGGTCGTCGGTCTGGTCGGTCTCGGAGAAGGCCTTGATACCCTCGTAATGCGCCTGGGCGCTGCCCATCATTCCCTGGCGCCACCAATTGTCGACCACCGCGGGCTTCACCTCGGCGCCGTCGCGGTTGAAGCCGTAGAACGGGCCGGCGGGCAGGTCGCGGTAGAAGGAGGCGCGGTCGGCGGCGAGCGCGGCGCGCAGCCCGTCGAACACGTCGATCGGCAGCCCGCCGGGGTAGCGCTCGGTCTTGACCATGATCGGCGGCACCGCGCTGACCAGCACCGCCTTGGCAACGCGCCCCGCGGGCAGGCCGTGGCGCGCGACATAGGCCGCGACCTCGCCGCCCCCGGTCGAGTGGCCGATGTGGATCGCGTTGCGCAGGTCGAGGTGCTCGGCCACCGCCGCGGCGTCGGCGGCATAGGTGGCCATGTCATGGCCGTGATCGACCTGCGCCGAGCGGCCGTGGCCGCGGCGGTCGTGCGCGATCACGCGATAGCCCTGCGCCAGGAAGAACAGCATCTGATTGTCCCAGTCGTCCGACGACAGCGGCCAGCCGTGGTGGAACATGATCGGCTGCGCGTCCTTGGCGCCCCAGTCCTTGAAGAAGATCTCGGTCCCGTCCTGCGTGGTGATCGTCGGCATGGCTCGCTCCCTGTCTCGTGACTGACGCCGGAAGGCGTCCGGCGATCAGAGAGTTACGCCAGCGAACCGAGTCGGGGGAGCGCGATAAGGTCGCGCTATCCGTTCGAGAAATTCGAACAGCCGCGCCCCGCGGACGATCGGGCAAGCCTCGCGGACGAAGCGGTTACCGTCGCCGTGCCGGCCACGCCATCTCGGGTACGAAACCGAACCGGAGGCACGATCCATGACACCCCCCACCGCGCTCACCGACTATCGCCTGCTCGGCCGCTCCGGCCTGCGCGTCGCGCCGCTCGCGCTCGGCACCATGACCTTCGCCGCCGACTGGGGCTGGGGCGCCGAGGAGGCGGAGGCGCGCCGCATCCTCGACCTCTACCTCGACCGCGGCGGCAATCTGATCGACACCGCGGTGAACTATACCAACGGCGAGTCGGAGCGGCTGCTCGGCCGCTTCCTGCGCGGCCGGCGCGAGCGCGCGGTGCTCGCCACCAAGTTCACCATGGCGCGCGACCCGGCGAACCCGAACTCGGGCGGCAACCACCGGCTCAACCTGGTGCGCTCGGTCGAGGCCAGCCTGCGCCAGCTCGATACCGACCGGATCGACCTGCTCTACCTCCACGCCTGGGACTTTACCACCGGAGCCGACGAGGTGCTGCGCGCGCTCGACGATCTCGTCCGCGCGGGCAAGCTGGTCTATGTCGGCCTGTGCAACACGCCGGCGTGGCGCGTCGCGCAGCTGCAGACGATCGCCGACCTGCGCGGCTGGTCTCCGCTGGTGGCGCTGCAGATCGAGTACAGCCTGGTCGAGCGCACCGTCGAGCACGAGCTGATGCCGATGGCGGAGTCGCTGGGGCTCGGCGTGCTGCCCTGGTCGCCGCTGGGCGGCGGCATCCTCACCGGCAAGTACACGCGCGCCGACCTTTCCGACGAGAATGGCGCCGACGTCGCCGCGACACGCAAGGGCGTGATCGCCTCGACCGGTCACCTCAACGAACGCTCGCTCGCGATCGCCGAGGTGGTCGGCGCGGTGGCGGCGGAGACCGGGGCGTCGCGCTCGCAGGTCGCACTCGCCTGGACGCTGCGCCACCCCGCGGTGACCGCGCCGGTGATGGGCGCGCGCACGCTGGCGCAGGCCGAGGACAATCTCGGCGCGCTGACGGTGGTGCTCGACGACGACCAGCTCGCGCGTCTCGACGCGGCGAGCCGGCCCGCGCCGATCTTTCCCGAACGCTTCATCGGGCGGCCGATGGCGCAGCAGCTGATCTTCGGCACGCACCCGGTGGCGACGCGGCGCTGAGCCGCGCCGGCGCGCTCACCCCGCCGCCGCAGCGCGCAGCCGCCCGGCGTCGGCGGCGGGGGGCGCGCCGAACAGCCGCGCATAGTCGCGGCTGAACTGCGACGGGCTCTCGTAGCCGACGCGATAGCCCGCGCTCGCCGCCTCGATCGCCTCGCTCAGCATCAGCCGCCGCGCCTCCTGCAAGCGCAGCCGGGTGCGGAAGGCGAGCGGGCTCAGCCCGGTCACCGCCTTGAAATGGTGGTGGAAGGCCGAGCGGCTGAGCGTCGCCACCGCGGCCGCCTCGTCGACCGGGCAGCGCTCGCGGTAATGGTCGCGGATCCATCTGACGGCGCGGCCGATCTGGCTCAGCCGCGTGTCGGCGCGCGCGAGCTGGCGCAGCGCCGCCCCCTCGGGCGCGGCGAGCAGGCGATAGTGGATCTCGCGCCGTATCAGCGGCGCCAGCGCGGCCGCGTCGGCGGGCGTGTCGAGCAGCGCGACCAGCCGGGTCGCGGCGTCGAGCAGCGCGGGCGCGGTGGTGCCGAGCGTCAGCCCCGGCGGCGCGGCGGCGTCGCCGCGCGCGGGGGCCGGGTGGTCGAGCGCCAGCTCCGCCAGCTCGCGCGGGTCGAGGTCGAGCTGGAGGCTGAGGTAAGGCGCCTCCCGCGATGCCGCGGTCACCGCGCCGACCACGGGCAGGCCGACCGAAGCGATCAGATGGTGCGCCGGTTCGTAGTCGTAGACCGCGGTGCCGAGCAGCGCGCGCTTGCGCCCCTGCGCGACGAAGCAGACGGTCGGCTCGTACACCACCGGCATCGGCAGCGTCGGTGTCGAGGCGCGGATCAACGTGACGCCGGGGATGGCAGTCGCCACGGTGCCGTCCGCCGGCAGGTGGCGCGCGATCGCGCGCGCGAGCGGCTCGCTCTGGGTCATTCGTGCTCCGTGATAAAACGTGCCGCTGCCCGCAAGCGTCGGCCGCCGCGCCCGCGTCGATCGAGAAGGGATTGCGAAGCATCCACCTCAGCCGAGCGTGCGGACATGGTCGATGAAGGCGCGCAGCGGCGGCGGGACGAGGCGGCGGCTGGAATAATAGAGGAAGGGTCCGGGAAAGCTCGGCCACCACTCGGGCAGCACCGGCTCGAGCAAGCCGGCGGCGAGGGCGGGGGCGAGCCACTCCTCGAAGAGATAGACGATGCCGCCGCCACCGACCGCGGCGTCGACGAGCAGGTCGGCGGCGCCCGCGACCCGCGCGATCAGCCGCGCGCGCGGTTCGATCCGCACCGCCTCGCCGTCGCGCTCGAACTCCCACGGGCTCGCCAGCGCGCCGCTGGAGAAGCGGCCGACCAGGCCGTCATGGTCGAGCAGCGCGCGCGGGTGCGCGGGGCGGCCGCGGCGGTCGAGATAGGCGGGCGCGGCGGCGGCGGCGAAGCGTTGCACGCGCGGCCCGATCGGCACCGCGATCATGTCCTGCTCGAGCCGCTCGTCGTAGCGGATCCCGGCGTCGGCACCCGAGGCGAGGATGTCGACGAACGAGTCCTCGGCGTCGATCTCGACTCGGATGTCGGGGAAGGCGGCGAGGAAGCCGGGAAGGATCGATGGCAGCACTAGCTTGGCCGCGCTCACCGGCACGTTGAGCCGCAGCAGGCCGGTGGGCCGCTCGCGCAGCTCGTCGAGCGAGCCGAGCGCCGCGGCGACCGAGTCGAGCGCGGGGGCGAGCCGCTCGAGCAGTCGCGCCCCCGCCTCGGTCGGCGCGACGCTGCGCGTGGTGCGGTGGAGCAGCCGCAGCCCGAGGCGCGCCTCCAGCCGGCGCAGCGCCTCGCTCAGCGTCGAGGCGCTGCGCCCGGTCGCGCGCGCGGCGTCGCGGAAGCCGCGCGCGCGCGCCACCGCGACGAAGGTCTCGAGGTCGGAGAGATCGGCGTCCATCGTTCGGCTTCCCGCACGGGTCGTCTCGATCTTCCCGGCTAATCGGCACAATCGCAAGCGCTTATCTGCGGGTCGACGAACGAGGAGACGCAGCATGGACTCGACAATGACCTACAGGCTCGGCGACCGCGACGTGCGCCGGCTCGGCTATGGCGCGATGCAGCTCGCCGGCCCCGGCGTGTTCGGCCCGCCGCGCGACCGCGACGCCGCACTGGCGGTGCTGCGCGCCGCGGTCGCGGCCGGGGTCGACCATATCGACACGAGCGACTTCTACGGGCCGCACGTCACCAACCAGCTGATCCGCGAGGCGCTGGCGCCCTATCCCGAGGATCTGACGATCGTCACCAAGGTGGGCGCGGTGCGCGGGCCGGAGGGCTCGTGGGACCCGGCACAGTCCCCCGCCGCGCTTCGCGCCGCGGTCCACGACAACCTGCGCAACCTCGGGCTGGACCAGCTCGCGGTGGTCAACTTCCGCGTCCACGACGGCAGCCACGGTCGCAGCGAGGGCTCGATCGCCGAGGGCTATGGCGCGCTGGCGGCGATGCGCGAGGAAGGGCTGATCCGCCACCTCGGGATCAGCAACGCCACCGCCGCGCAGGTCGACGAGGCGCGCGCGATCGCGCCGCTGGTGTGCGTGCAGAACATGTACAATCTCGCGCACCGCGAGGACGATCCGCTGATCGACCGGCTGGCCGCCGACGGCATTGCCTATGTTCCCTTCTTCCCGCTCGGGGGCTTCAGCCCGCTCCAGTCGGGCGCGCTCGACGCGGTCGCGGCGCGCCTGGGCGCGACGCCGATGCAGGTGGCGCTGGCGTGGCTACTCCACCGCTCGCCCAACATCCTGCTGATCCCGGGCACCTCGTCGGTGGCGCATCTGCGCGAGAACCTCGCCGCGGCGGCGGTCGTGCTCGACGCGGCGGCGCTGGACGCGCTCGACACGATCGGCGCGACGCGGTGAGGGCAGGCCGCGTCGCGCGCCATGGCCAAGCGCGGCGCGGCAGGGCATAGCGCCGGCGCCATGACCGACTCCGCGCTGGCGCTCTACGTCCACTGGCCGTTCTGCGTCTCGAAATGCCCCTATTGCGACTTCAACAGCCACGTCCGCGCCGCGGTGGATCAGGCGGCGTGGCGCGACGCGCTGCTCGCCGACCTTGCGCATGAGGCGGCGGCGCTGCCGGGGCGGCGGCTCGGCTCGATCTTCTTCGGCGGCGGGACGCCCTCGCTGATGCCGCCCGCGACGGTCGCCGCGGTGATCGACGCCGCCACCGCCGCCTGGGCGCCGCTGCCCGACCTAGAGGTGACGCTGGAGGCGAATCCCTCCTCGGTCGAGGCGGCGCGCTTCGCCGATCTCGCCGCCGCCGGCGTGAACCGAGTGTCGCTCGGGCTGCAGGCGCTCGACGACGCCGCGCTGCGCTTCCTCGGCCGGGCGCACGACGTCGCCGAGGCGATGGGCGCGCTCGACGTCGCGCAGCGCCACTTCGTGCGGGTGAGCACCGACCTGATCTACGCGCGCCCCGACCAGTCGCTCGCCGCCTGGGAGCGCGAGCTTCGCCAGGCGCTGGACTTCGGCACTGAGCATCTGTCGCTCTACCAGCTCACGATCGAGCCCGGCACGCGCTTCCACACCGAGGCGGCGGCGGGGCGGCTGACCATCCCCGACGGCGACGCCGCCGCCGACCTGTTCGAGGCGACGCGCGCGATCACCGCCGCCGCCGGGCTGCCCGCCTATGAAGTGTCGAACCACGCCCGGCCCGGCGCGGAGAGTCGCCACAACCTCGCTTACTGGCGATACCGCGACTATGCGGGCGTCGGCCCCGGCGCGCACGGGCGACGCCAGGCGAGCGCGACGCAGCGCCATCGCAAGCCCGAGAACTGGCTCGGCGCGGTCGCTCGCAACGGCCACGGCCTCGTCACCGAGGAGCCGCTCGCCGCCGAGGCGCGCGCCCGCGAGGCGCTGCTGATGGGGCTGCGGCTCGCCGAGGGGGTCGACCTGGCGCGGGTGGCGCGGATGACCGGGCTGGCGATCGAGGCGATCGTCGACGCCGACGCGATCGCCGGGCTCCCGGGGCTGATCGCGCGCGACGACGAGCGGCTGCGCGTGACCGAGGCGGGGATCCTGCTGCTCGACTCGATCCTGCCGCGCGTGGTGCGCTGAGGCAAGGGCGCTCGCTCCCTCCCCTACAGGGGAGGGTTGGGGTGGGGCGGTTCCGCGGGCGGCGCGCCAACGATCGCGAGCGGCGCGCTTGCGGTAAGGCCCCACCCCCAAGCGCTCCCCTGAAGGGGAAGGGGAGCCGCTACTCCGTCAGCCCCACCTTGTCCGCCAGCCACGCCGCCGCTTCTTCGGGCGACTTCTTGTCGGCGTCGCGATCGACCAGGTAATTGGCCGTCCGCATCGCCGCCACCGGGATGCGCCCGACCAGCGGCGCCAGCGCGGCGCGGAAGCGCGCGTCGCCGCGTCGGATCGGCGCCAGCAGCAGCACCGCGTCGTAGGAGGGGATCGCGCCGCGCGGGTCACTCAGCACGGTGAGATGCTCCGCCGCGATCCGCCCGTCCGAGGAGAAGGCGCTGATCACGTCCGCGCGCCCGCTCGCCAGCGCGCGGTACATGAAGGTCGGGCTGTACGGCGTCGCCGCCGCGAAGCGCAGCGGATAGGCGGCGCGGATCGCCGCCCATTCGGGCCGGTCGAGGAACTCGAGGTCGGCGCCGAGCCGCAGCCCCGGCGCCGCCGCGACCAGATCGTCGAGCGAGGCGATGCCGCGCGCGCGCGCGTCGGCGCCGCGCATCGCGAAGGCGTAGGCGTTCTCGAAGCCGAGCGCTCCCAGCAGGGTCACGCCGCGCGACCGCTCGGTCCAGCGCGCCAGCTCGGCCACCAGCCGCGCACGCGGCGGCGTGTCCCGTCGCGTCATCGTGCCGGTCCACAGGGTGCCGGCATAGTCGACGTAGACGTCGACCGCGCCGCTCGCCACAGCGCCGAACGCCACCGCCGAGCCGAGCCCGTCGCGGTAGGTCACGCTGTACCCGGCGCGCTCCAGTCGCGCGCCGATCAGCCGCGCGAGGATATATTGCTCGGAGAAGTTCTTGGCGCCGACCACCACCGCGCGCTCGCCGCCGCCGCCGCGCCACAGGGGTGCGCTCGCCGCCGCGCCGGCGGCGACCAGCAGCGCCAGCGCCGCCGCCATCCGCCGCCACTGCCGCTGCCCCGCCGCGCGCTCGGCGAAGCCGAGCAGCGAATCGACCGCCAGCGCCAGCGCCGCCGCGCCGACGCAGCCCGCCACCACCAGCGTCCAGGCCTGGGTCTGCAACCCCGCGAAGATCAGGTCACCCAGGCTCGGCTGGCCCACCGTGGTGGAGAGCGTCGCTGCGCCGATCGTCCACACCGCGGCGGTGCGCACCCCCGCCATGGCGACCGGCAGCACCAGCGGCGCCTCGACCCAGCGCAGCTTCTGCGCCGCGGTCATGCCGATCCCGTCCGCGGCGGTGAGCAAGGCGCGGTCGATCCCGGCGAGCCCGGTGACGAGGTTCCGCACGATCGGCAGCAAAGCGTACAGCGTCAGCGCGAGCAGCGCGGGCAGAAAACCCAGCGCCGGGATGCCGCCGCCCACCAGCGCGGAGAGCCACAGCAGCGCGGGATAGAAGAGCGCGAGCAGCGCGAGGCTGGGGATCGTCTGCACCAGGCTGGCGAAGCCGAGCACCGCCGCGCCGAGGCGGCGCCGCCGCGCCGCGAGCAGCCCGAGTGGCAGCGCCAGCGCGAGCGCGAGCAGCAGCGCGGCGAGCGCGAGCAGCAGGTGCTGCGCCGCCAGCGCGGGGACGCGCGCGAGCGCCTCGCTCATGCCCCGCCTCTCCGCGCGAGGGTCGCGAGCCGTTCGGCCTGCGCGCGTGGCACCGCCACCAGCGCCGCGGCGCGCTCGCCGCCCGCGCCGGCGAGCAGCGCCGCGGGGGTCTCGTCGGCGACGACGCGACCGCGCTCCATCACCAGCACGCGGTCGGCGGCGAGCAACGCCTCGGCCATGTCGTGGGTGACCATCACCGTCGTCAGCGCGAGCGTGCGGTGCAGCCGCGCGACCGACTCCATCAGCGCCTCGCGCGTGACCGGATCGAGTGCGCCGAACGGCTCGTCCATCAGCAGCAGCCGCGGCCCGGTGACGAGCGCGCGCGCCACCCCGACGCGCTGGCGCTGCCCGCCCGAGAGTTCGGCGGGCAGCCGTGTCGCGAGCGCGGCGGGCAGGTCGACGAGGTCGAGCATCGCCGCGACGCGATCGTCGTCGCGCCGGCCGGCGACGCGCAGCGGCAGCCCGACATTCTCCGCCACGCTGAGGTGCGGGAACAGCCCGACCTCCTGGAAGACATAGCCGATCCGCCGCCGCAGCGCGGGCGGCGGCCCGTCCGCGACGTCGACGCCGTCGAGCGTGACCCGGCCCGCGCTCGGCACCACCAGCCGGTTGATCGTCTTGAGCAGCGTCGACTTGCCCGAGCCCGACGCGCCGACCAGCGCCACCAGGCTGCCCGGCGCGACCGTCAGCGAGACGTCGTCCACCGCCGCGGTGCCATCGGCATAGACCTTCGCGACGCGTTCGAACGCGATCGCCGGGCCGCTCGCCGGCATAGGCAGCGATTGTGCTGGCATCGCGCGCGACGATGCGGGAAGCCTGCGTCACTAACAAGCGTCAACACGCGGGAGAGGGTGAGAATGAAGGCGATACTCGTCACCGGCGGCGGCTCGGGCATCGGTCGCGCGGTGGCGCAGCGCTTCGCCGCCGAGGGCTGGCGCGTCGGGCTCGCCGACATCGACCAGCGCGGGCTCGCCGCGACCGCCGCGCTGCTGCCGCGCGATCGCACCAGCACGCACCAGATGGACGTGCGCGACCCGGCCGAGTGGGAGCATGTGCTCGCCGACTTCGCGGCGATCAGCGACGGGCGGCTCGACGTGCTGTTCAACAACGCCGGCGTGGCGGCGGGCGGCGCATTCGGCGAGATCGGGATCGAGGCGCTCGACCGCGTGATCGACGTCAACTTCCGCGGTGTCGCCTATGGCGCGCGGCTGGCCTACCCGTACCTGCGCGCGACGCCGGGATCGTGCCTGCTCAACACCGCCTCGGCCTCGGCGATCTACGGCTCGTCGGGGCTCGCGGCCTATTCGGCCACGAAGTTCGCGGTGCGCGGGCTTACCGAGGCGCTCGACGGCGAGTGGGCGCGCGAGGGCATCCGCGTGCGCTCGCTGATGCCGGGCTTCATCGACACCGCGCTGCTGTCCGCACCCGTCGCGGGCTCGAACCGCACCGCGCGCGAGGCGGTGGTGGCGGCGGGACTCGAGTTCACCCCCGTCGAGGCGGTCGCGGACCAAGCTTGGGCGGCGGTACAGGGAGACCGGCTCCACACGCTGGTCGGCCCGACCGCGCGGCGGCTCGCCTTCGCGGCGCGCTGGCTGCCGGGGCGGCTGCGGCGATCGATGCGGCGGCGGGTGATGCGGTAAGATCCTCCCCGACACGGGGAGGGGGACCGCCGCGCGAAGCGCGGTGGTGGAGGGGGCTTGCCGCGAACGCACCGGCTCGCCCGCTGAGAGCCCCCTCCGTCAGCGCTGACGCGCTGCCACCTCCCCGCGAGCAGGGAGAATTAAGCTACCCCCCTAAGATCGCGTCGATCGCGGTCGCCAGCTCGATGTCGCGCTCGGACAGGCCGCCCGCGTCGTGCGTCGTCAGCAGTATCTCCACCCGGTTCCACACGTTGCTCCACTCGGGATGGTGGTCGGCGCGCTCCGCCAGCAGCGCCACCTGGGTCATGAAGCCGAACGCCTCGGCGAAGTCGGTGAAGACGATCGTGCGCGTGATCGCGTCGCGCGCGTCGTCATAGTCCCACTCGGGCAGGCCATCGAGCGCGTCGGCGCGCTCGGCCTCGCTGAGTTGTTCGATCGCCGCCATGTCGCGCTCCTCTCGCCGCCCACGCCGCTTGCCGCGGCCCGAGCGCGAGCGGTATGGCGCGCGGAATGAACGAGCAAGAGCCGATGGGCGCGGCGCCCTCCGCCGACGCGATCGAGGCGCACGCGCGCGCGGTGATCGCGCGCCTGCCCGATGCGTTCCGCCGCCATCTCGGCGACGTGGTGCTGCTGGTCGAGGAGGAGGCCGACGCCGAGACGCTCGCAGCGCTGGAGATCGACCACCCGCTCGACCTCACCGGCGTCTACCACGGCCGCCCGATCGGCGAGAAGAGCGCCTTCGACAGCGCCGCGCTGCCCGACCGCATCCACCTCTACCGCCAAGCGCTCCTGGCCGAATGGTGCGAGTCCGGGGTGCGGCTCGACGAGCTCGTCGCGCATGTCACCATCCACGAGATCGGCCATCATTTCGGCCTCAGCGACGACGACATGCACGCGCTGGAAGAGGCGGTGGCGGATTGACGCTGCTGGCGGCGCGCGGGCTGGCGGTGGCACGCGGCGGACGGCTGCTCGCCGAAGGGATCGAGCTGACGCTGGAGCGCGGTGGCGCGGCGCTGGTCACCGGCCCGAACGGCGCGGGCAAGTCGTCGCTGCTGCGCGTGTTCGCGGGGCTGCTCGCGCCCGCCGCGGGGACGGTGGCGCGCGGCGGGCGCGTGGCGTGGATGGGCGAGGCCGTCGCGCTCGATCCGGAGCGCGCGCTCGCCGAGGCGCTGCGCTTCTGGGCGGCGCAGGACGACGTGCCCGCGGCGGAGACGCGGGTCGCGGCCGCGCTGTCGGCGGTGGCGCTCGACGACCTCGCCGACGTCCCGGTGCGGCTGCTCTCCACCGGCCAGCGCCGCCGCGCCGCGCTGGCGCGCGTGGTCGCCTCGGGCGCCGAGCTGTGGCTGCTCGACGAGCCGGCGAGCGGGCTCGATGCGGCCGCGGTCGCACGGCTCGCGCTGCTGCTCGAGGGGCACCGCGGCGCGGGCGGCGCGGCGGTGGTGACGACGCACCAGCCGCTCGCGCTGCCGGGCGCGATCGAGGTGGTGCTGTGACCGCGCTGATCTGGCGCGACGTGCGCCGCTACTACGCGAGCGGCGGCGCGACCTTGCTGGTGAGCTTCTTCCTGCTGGTCGCGACCTTGTTCCCCTTCGCGATCGGCCCCGACGCGACCTTGCTGGCGCGGGTCGGCGGCGGGGTGATCTGGGCGGCGGCGCTGCTCGCCGCGCTGCTGCCGGTCGAGCGGCTGGTCGCGCCCGACCTCGATGCCGGGGTGATCGACCAGCTCGTCGTCCGCGGCCGGACGCCGGCGACGATCGCCCTGGCCAAGGTGGCGGCGCACTGGCTCGCGTTCGCGCCGCCGCTTCTGCTCGCGACCTTGGTGGCGGCGGCGCTGCTCGATCTCTCGGCCGAGCAGCTGCTGCTGGTACTGGCCGGGCTGGCGCTCGGGACACCGGGGCTCGCCGCGCTGGCGGTGGCGACCGCGGCCCTCACCGCGGGGGTGCGCGGGGCGGGCGCGGTGGCGGGGCTGGTGATGCTGCCGCTCGCGGTGCCGCTGCTGATCTTCGGCGCGGGGACGCTCACCGGCGGGGCCGGCGGGCTCCAGCTGCTCGCCGCGACCAGCCTGGTGCTGCTCGTCGGCGCGCCGCTCGCCGCGGGCGCGGCGATCCGCGCGGCGCTGGAGTGATGGTGGCGCTGGTGTAGCCCATGCGGCGACGCGCTGTCGGTCGTGCTCACGCGAGGGCGTTGTCAGGGGCGCCGCGTCGTCGCGGACCATCGTTCCGTTCCGCTTCCCCCCTGGGGTCCGGCGTTCGCGGGCAAACAGTGCGCTTTTGACATGGATCAAAGGAGCGCCCCCGGACGCCGATCGGGCGAGCGCCGCGGCTCCCGGTATTACACCCGATGCGCCCGCCGCGGCGTGGCGCCCCCCGCTACACTCGCCTTGGGGAAAAGCACGACTCGTGTGACATCAAAATGGGGGCAGTAACGGTGCGTAAGCTCGCGGCATCCTTTCTTCTCGGCATCGCCGCGCTCGCGGGCACGCCCGCCGCGGCGGCGACGCTCGTCGGCAGCGTGCCCGGCGCCCCCGACCCGGGTGCCAGCGGCGCGCTGACGCTCGACTTCGAGGGCGCGCTGCCCGCCGGGATCGTCTTCGCCGCGGGGAGCACCTATCAGATCCTCCAGGGCTTCCAGCCCAAGCAGGGCTATGCGCCCGCGGGCGACCTGACGCGCTACCTCTCGGTGCCGGGCGGCGGCGTCGCGGGATCGGCGACACTCGACTTCACCGATTATGTCGGCGCGGCGCTGGGCGACTTCAGCTTCTACTGGGGCTCCATCGACCGCGCCAACGAACTGATCGTCGAGACCAGCGCGGGCGTGCTCAGCGTGCTCGGCAGCGACCTGATCACGCGCGGCTATGGCAGCGAGACCTCGGCGACGGGCAACCGCCGCGTCGCCGTGGCGCTGGCCGCGGGCGAGACGCTGCGCCGCCTGACCTTCAGCTCGCCGACCTCGTTCGAGCTCGACGACATCGTCTTCCAGCAGGCTGCCGGCGGCGCGGTGCCGGAGCCGGCGACGTGGATGACGATGATCGCCGGACTCGGCCTCGTCGGCGCGATGCTGCGGCGGCGCGCGCGCCGCGGCGCGGCGGCCTGAGTCGCGCGCGATGGGCGCGCTGCCGCTCGTCGCGATCGACCCCGCGACCATGCGGCGCACCGCTGCGGCGCGGGGCGGGGCAGCGCTAGGCAGACGCGTCGCGGTAGCGGTGGGCGCGGGGACGCTGCTGCTCGGGCTGTTCGGGCGGATCATGGCCTATCCGCTCGGCCACGACGAGGAGGGCCACGTCGCCGCGGCGCGGCTGGTGTTCCGCGAGCCATTGTACCAGACGCTCGGTTACAACCACTTCCCCGGCCTGCCGCTGCTGCTAGGCGGCCTCTATGAACTTACCGGTACAGTCCATCTGCTACTGATCGGGCGGCTGCTGGTGGCGGCCTGCTGGATCGCGACCGCGGCGCTGCTGTGGATCATCGCGCGCGCGAACGTGGCGGCACCGAGAGAGCGCCTCCCCGCCGCGCTGTTCGCCGGGCTGGCGCTGGCGAGCGGCGGGCTGCTCGACCCGGCGGGCATGCTCGTCACCAACAACTTCCTGCCGGTGCCGTTCGCGCTGCTCGGGCTGCACCTGCTGATCCTGGGGCTGCGACGCGAGCGGCCGGCGCCGGCGATCATCGCGGCGGCGGGGTGCAGCGTCGCGCTGGCGGTGATGATGAAGGTGGCGTTCGTCTTCGTCCTGCCCTGCGTCGGGGTCGCCGCGCTGCTGGTGCGGCGCGAGACGCTGTCGCTCGCCGAGCGACTCCGCACCGTGGTGATCCCGCTGGTGCTCGGCGGGCTGGTCGGCGGCACGCCGCTACTGGTCTATCTCGCGCGCGAGCCCGAGGGGCTGCTGGCGCACACGATCCGCTATTTCACCGGGCCGCACCGTGCCTATTGGCAGCAGTCGACCGAGCCCAAGGTGATGACCCTGCCGGGCAAGATCATGGTCGCCGACCAGGTGTGGCTCGGCGCCGGCGGCGCGCTCGCGCTGCTGCTGATCGCGCTGTTCGTCGCGGCGGCGTGGCCCAAGCAGCGCGAGCGCGGCGTGCCGGCCTGGCCGCTCGTGCTGTGCGGCGCGCTGGCGCTGTCGGGCGCGGCGCTGTCGTTCCTGCCGACGCCGGCCTTCCCGCAATATTACCTGCCGCCGCTGCCCTTCGTCGCGGCGGCGGTGATCCTCGCCTACGCCGCCGTGCCCGCCGCGGTGCGCACCGCCGCGACCGCGGCGTTGTGGGCCGGGGCGGCGATCTGCCTCGTGCTGCTCGCGCCGCGGCTACTCGCGGGCGTGCCCGACTCGCTGCGGCCGGCGAGCTGGGCCGGGGTGCAGGTCCATGCCGACGGCGAGCGGCTGCGTGCGCTGACCGGCGGCAGCGCCGCGCCGGTCGCGACGCTGGCGCCGATCCTGCCGCTCGAGGGCGGGCTGGCGATCTACCCCGAGTTCGCCAATGGTCCGTTCGTCTACCGGCTCGCGCCCTATCTCGCGCCGGCGGACCGCCGCTGGTTCACCACCGCCGCGCCCGCGACACTGGACGCGTTCCTCGCCGCGCGGCCGCCGAGTGCGATCGTCACCGGCTGGGAGACGCCGTTCGACCCGGCGTTCGAGCGCTACGCGCTGGCGCACGGCTATCGCGCTGAGGCGCTGGCGACCGCCCGCGCCCACGCGTTCATCGCACCGGCAGAGGAGAAGTGACGATGCGCGCTGTCCTGACGTCGCTCGCGGGAAGCGGCGCGCGATTCGCCAGCGTCGGCGCGATCGCGACGCTGCTCGACGCCTGCCTGTTCCTGCTGCTCGCCGAGCTCGGCACCGACCCGGGGCTCAGCAACGTCGTGTCCTACGCGGTCGCCTCGGTGGTGAACTTCTGGCTCAATCGCGAGTGGACCTTCGCCGCACGCGAGGGCGCGGTGCTGGCGCAGGCGCTGCGCTTCGCGATCATGGTGCTAATCGGGCTGACGCTGAGCACCGCGATCGTCGCCGAGGCGTCGCTGCTGATCGCGCCCGCCTTCGCCAAATTGCTCGCGATCGCGGTGGTGCTGCCGGTCAACTACACCGTGGCGCGGCTGCTGGTGTTCCACCGCCCCGCGCGCACCGCCCTGGCCGAGGCCCGCGCGACGCGGCGGCGGTGACGCGGCCGTGCGCGACTCACGCCGCGCTGTCGATGCCGAGCTCGCCGAGCTTGCGGTAGAGCGTCGAGCGCCCGATGCCGAGCCGTCGCGCCACCTCGGTCATGCGGCCGCGATAGTGCGTGATCGCCAGCCGGATCAGATCGGCCTCGATCTCCTCGATCGTGCGCAGGTGCCCGTCGGAGCGGAACAGGGGCACGCCCGCCGCCTCGCCGCCGCGGCTCGCCGCGCGCGGGCCGCGCTGGCCCAGCGCCGCGATCTGCGGGAAATCGGCGCGGGTCAGCGTGTCGCCGTCGCACTGCACCGCGGCGCGGAACAGCGCGTCCTGCAGCTGGCGCACGTTGTGCGGCCAGTCGTAGGTCATCAGCAGCATCACCGCGTCGTCGCTGATCGCGAGTTCGCGCAGCCCCGGCTGGGTGGCGATGCGCTCGAGCAGGTGGCGCGTCAGCGCGGGTATGTCGCCGGCGCGCTCGCGCAGCGGCGGGATCACCACCGACACCGCGTTGAGGCGGTAGTAGAGATCCTCGCGGAAGCGCCCCGCGGCGACCTCGTCGAGCAGGCGCTTGTTGGTGGCGGCGATCACGCGCACGTCGACCGCGCGCGCGTGGCGCCCGCCGAGCGGCAGCACCTCGCCCGACTGGAGCGCGGCGAGCAGCCGGCGCTGCGCGTCGAGCGGCAGATGGTCGACCTCGTCGAGGAAGAGCGTGCCGCCGTCGGCCTCGACCATGCGGCCGGTCTTGCGCTGGAACGCGCCGGGGAAGGCGCCCTCCTCGTGGCCGAACAGCGCGCTCTCGATCTGGTTGGCGGGGATCGCGCCGCAGTTGAGCGTGACTCGCGGCGCCTCGGCGCGCGGGCTGGCGGCGTGGATCGCCTCGGCGACCACTTCCTTGCCGACGCCGCTCTCGCCCTCGATCAGCACGGGTACGCGCGCGCGCGCTGCCTTGGCGGCGATGGTCAGCGCGGCGCGGAACTCGGGCGCGGTGCCGACGATCTCGTCGAAGCCCAGCATCGCCGGGATCTTCTCGGTGAGCGGGCGCAGCTCGCCCGCGGCGGTGGCGGCGACGGCGCGGTCGAGCGCCTGGAGCAGCCGCTCGGGCGCGAGCGGCTTGGCGAGATAGTCGGTCGCGCCGGCGCGCATCGCGTCCACCGCCTGCGCCACCGAGGCCTGGGCGGTGAGCATCAGGATCGGCAGCTGCGCGCGATAGCCACGCAGCTCGCCGATCAGCTCGGCCGGGTCCCAGCCCGCGCTGCCCGGATCGAGCAGGATGGCGTCGAGCTGCATGCCGTCGGGCGTGGCGAGAGTCGCCACCGCCGCGGCGGGATCGTCCGCGAACACGATTCGCCACCCGCCGCGCGCGGCGAGCGTCGCGATCACGCGACGCTGTGCCGCGTCCTCGTCGATCAGCATCAGCAGACGTTGTCCGTTACGCGTCATGTCTGGCCTATCGTCCCGTGGCTCCCTGCCTATCGCCTAACCGCTGTGAGTAAAGGCGGGCTTAAGCCGCAACGGTGATATTGCCTCCGCCGGACCGCGCCTCTACGCTGCCGAAGACGATAGTGAGAAATATGAGGAAAAGATGGCGGAGAGTGGCGCGGGGCGCGGCGACATCAAGGCGCACGAGGCGACCTATTCCGGCATGATCGGCTGGCTGAAGTATGGCGCGGTGATCTGCTTTCTCCTCGCCTTCTTCGTCATCTGGCTGATCGCGTAACCGCGGCGTGAAGATCGCGGTCGTCAGCGAACAGGCATCGGGCGAGCGCCGCGTCGCCGCCACGCCCGAGACCGCGCGCAAGTTCATCGCGCTGGGCGCCGAGGTGGCGGTCGAGGCCGGGGCGGGCGCTGGCGCGGCGATCGCCGATTCGGACTATGCCGCCGCCGGTGCCGCGCTGGGCGACCGCGCCGCGACGCTGGCGGGCGCCGAGATCGTGCTGGCGGTGCAGCCGCCCGCAGCCGACTCGCTCGTCGGCGTCGCGCCGGGCGCCTGGGTGGTGGCGATCATGGCGCCGTTCGGCGACGGCCGCGGCCGAGTCGAGGCTTATGCGGCGGCGGGCTACGAGGCGCTGGCGATGGACCTGATGCCGCGGATCACGCGCGCGCAGTCGATGGACGTGCTGTCGTCGCAGTCGAACCTGGCGGGCTACAAGGCGGTGATCGACGCCGCGGCGGAATATGGCCGCGCCTTCCCGATGATGATGACCGCGGCGGGCACCGTCTCGGCGGCGCGGGTCTTCGTGATGGGGGTCGGCGTCGCCGGGCTGCAGGCGATCGCCACCGCGCGGCGGCTCGGCGCGCAGGTCTCCGCCACCGACGTGCGCTCGGCGACCAAGGAGCAGATCCTGTCGCTCGGCGCCAAGCCGGTGTTCGTCGAGGCGGTGGCGGGGATCGAGGGCGAGGGCAGCGGCGGTTATGCCGGCGAGATGTCGCCCGAGTACCAGAAGGCGCAGGCTGAGCTGGTCTCGGCGCACATCGCCAAGCAGGACATCGTGATCACCACCGCGCTGATCCCGGGGCGTGCGGCGCCGCGGCTGGTCAGCGACGCGCAGCTGGCGACGATGCGCCCCGGCAGCGTGCTGGTGGACCTGGCGGTCGAGCAGGGCGGCAACGTCGAGGGCGCGGTGGCGGGCGAGATCGTCGAGCGCCACGGCGTGCGCATCATCGGCCACCGCAACACGGCGTCGCGACTGGCCGCCGATTCGGCCGCGCTTTATTCGCGCAACCTGTACAACTTCCTCTCCACCTTCTGGGACAAGGAGCAGGGCCGCCCGGTGCTCGACGCCGAGATCGGCGACGCGGTGCGGCTGACGCGCGGCGGCGCGGTGGTCAACGCGAGGCTGCTGTCGTGATGGGCCCCCGATGTTCTTTTGCGAACTAAGATGAGGGTGGCGGACCTCCTCGATCCTCCCCTGGAAGGGGAGGTGGCGCGCGAAGCGCGACGGAGGGGTGTCGCGGGCCGTGAGTCCACCGACGCTCGCCGGCCTGGACACCCCTCCGTCAGCGCTGCGCGCTGCCACCTCCGCTTGCAGGGGAGGATCTAGGTGTTGCAAGGCCAGGAAGGTGTCGGGTCGCGGGCGCGGGCATTGCGCCAGACCATGTCGCTGCCCGAGGTCCTGCTCTGGCGCGCGCTGCGTGAACGGCCCGCGGGCTTCAAGTTCCGTCGCCAGCATCCGTCCGGCCCCTATGTCGCCGACTTCTACTGTCACGCCGCACGCCTGATCATCGAGATCGACAGCGAAGCGCACGAGCGCGGCGACCGCCCCGCGCGCGACGCCGCTCGCGACGCCTGGTTCGCCGCGCACGGCCTCTTCACAATCCGCCTCGCCGCGAGCGACGTGCTCGACGACCTAGACGCCATCGTCCGACACATCGTCACGCTCGCCGCCACCCGCACCGTCGGAGCACAATGATGGACTTCGTCGCGATCTTGTCGATCTTCGTGCTGGCGTGTTTCGTCGGCTATTACGTCGTCTGGTCGGTCACGCCGGCGCTGCACACGCCGCTGATGGCGGTGACCAACGCCATCTCCAGCGTCATCATCGTCGGCGCGCTGATCGCCGGCGCGGCCGCGGGAAGCACGGGCTCGAAGTGGCTCGGGCTCGCCGCGGTGGTGCTCGCCAGCGTCAACATCTTCGGCGGCTTCGCGGTGACGCAGCGGATGCTCGCCATGTACAAGAAGAAGGAGCGGCCGGCCCCGCGGCCGTGAGGGGGAGAGCCAAGTGGAGCATGTCGCGGTGAACCCCTGGGTCGCGCTGGCCTATCTCGTCGCCGGCGTGTGCTTCATCCTGGCGCTGCGCGGGCTCTCCAGCCCCGCCACCAGCCAGCGCGGCAACCGCCTCGGCATGATCGGCATGGGCGTGGCGGTGGTGACGACGCTGGTCACGCACGTGCCGCTCACCGCCACGCTGATCGAGGGCGAGGACTATGCCGCGCTGATCGCCCGGGTCGACTATGCCGCGGCGTTCGAGATCGTCGCCGCGATCGCGCTGGGCGCGGTGATCGGCGTCGGCGTGGCGCGGCGGATCGCGATGACCGCGATGCCGCAGCTGGTCGCGGCCTTCCACAGCCTGGTCGGGCTCGCCGCGGTGCTGGTCGCCGCCGCCGCCTTCCTCAACCCAGTCGCGTTCGGCATCGCGGTACCGGTGATCTTCCCCGACGGCAGTGCGGCGGCGCTGATCAACCCGGTGAGCCGAGTCGAGATGGGGCTGGGCGTGGCGATCGGCGCGATCACCTTCTCGGGCAGCGTGATCGCCTTCCTCAAGCTCAACGGCAACATGGGCGGCAAGCCGATCCTGCTGCCGGCACGGCACGCGATCAACCTCGGCGTGCTCGCCGCGATCCTGCTGCTGGTGGCCTATTTCACCGTCGACCAATCGCCCTGGGTGTTCTGGACGGTGACCCTGCTGTCGTTCGCGATCGGCTTCCTGCTGATCGTGCCGATCGGCGGCGCCGACATGCCCGTCGTCGTGTCGATGCTCAACAGCTACTCGGGCTGGGCCGCGGCGGCGATGGGCTTCACGCTCCACAACAGCGCGATGATCATCACCGGCGCGCTGGTCGGCTCGTCGGGCGCGATCCTCAGCTACATCATGTGCCGAGCGATGAACCGCAGCTTCGTGAGCGTGATCGCGGGCGGCTTCGGCGCCGAGGCGGCTGGCGGCGCGGGCGGCGCGGCGGCGAGCGACCGCGCCTGGAAGCGCGGCTCGGCCGAGGACGCCGCCTTCCTGATGAGCCAGGCCGAGCAGGTCATCATCGTGCCCGGCTACGGCATGGCGGTGGCGCAGGCGCAGCACGTGCTGCGCGAGATGGCGGACAAGCTCAAAGCGCACGGCGTCCGCGTGAAATATGCCATCCACCCGGTCGCGGGGCGAATGCCCGGTCACATGAACGTGCTGCTCGCCGAGGCGAACGTCCCCTATGACGAGGTGTTCGAGCTGGAGGACATCAACTCCGAGTTCGCCCAGACCGACGTGGCCTTCGTGATCGGCGCCAACGACGTGACCAACCCGGCGGCGAAGACCGACCGCGGCTCGCCGATCTACGGCATGCCCGTGCTCGACGTCGAAAAGGCCAAAACGGTTCTCTTCATCAAACGCTCGATGGGCGGGGTCGGCTATGCTGGAGTCGACAACGAGGTCTTCTACCGGGACAATACGATGATGCTGCTCGCCGACGCCAAGAAGATGGTGGAAGAGATCGTCAAGTCGCTCGACTGACGCGATGGCCCTCCCGTTCTATCACGCCGGCGGCCCGGCCACGCCCGCGTTCGCGCTCGCGAGCCTGAACGGCACCGGGGCGCTGGACGCGCGCGAGGCGATCGCGCTGCTCGGCGGCACGATCGCCGCGCACCACCCGCTCGCCGAGGCGCCGGGCGCACTCGCCCGCTCCGACGGCGCTCCCGCGATCGTGCTCGATCTCGCCGGCGCCGACGACGCGCTGGCGCACGACGTCGTCGCCGCGGTGGACTCGCTCGCGGCGGCGCGCGCGTGGCGACTCGTCGTCGCCTTCTCGATCGCGCAGATCGATCCCGTCGTCGCCGCGCTGGGCGAGGAGGCGGGCGCGGTGCAGCTGCTGTGTGAGCCTGACCGCGCCGAGTGGATCGGCGCGCTCGCGGTCGCGGCGGCCCACGCCGGCGGCGGGGGCGTGCGCTCGCCCGAGCGCGACTCGGAGCGGCTGGCGCGGCTCAGCGCCGAGGTGGCGCGGATCGCGGCGCTGCTCGCGCAGCTGAGCGACGGCGGCGTCGGGCTCGACCGCGCGGAGGAGCCGCGGCTCGCCTTCCACCCCGCCTCCACCGCCGCGGTGACGGTCACCGCCGCCCAGCTGCGCGCCGTGCTGCGCGCGCGGCGGCTGCGCGACCGCTTCCTCGGCAAGGGCCTGTTCGAGGATCCCGCCTGGGACATGCTGCTCGACCTCTACGCCTCGCGGCTGGAAGGGCGGCGGGTCTCGGTCTCGAGCCTGTGCATCGCCGCGGCGGTGGCGCCGACCACCGCGTTGCGCTGGATCACGCGGCTGACCGAGCGGCGGCTGCTCGCGCGCACGCCCGACCCGGGCGACCGCCGCCGCGTCTTCGTCGGGCTGACCGACGAGGCGGTGCGTGCGCTACAAGCCTATCTCGGCGCGCTCGCGGAGGCGGGGCTGCCGCTGGCGTGACGCGCGGCGTGGGGGCGCCGGTGAGACGCCAGAGTCCGGAAGCCACGCCCGCGCAGAGCCTAACCCGTTCTTCATCCACAATAACCATAAGGGCGGCTTCGGAAATGACGTAAAGCTAGATCAATGAGAACGGCCGACGATCACCGCGCGTTCGCGCCTTTGCCGCCTCCCGCTGTCGACGACGCTGATACCAGGAGGGATGATGGGAGGGCGATCAGCGCCACGCTCTCGCGTCCCCGCGAGCACCATCTCGACGCGGTACGGGGCCTCCTCATGCTGCTAGGCATCCCGTTTCATGCGGCGCATCCGTTCCGCGCCGATGGGGGGTCATGGTTCGTGCTCGCGGGTGAGCGGTCATCCGCGCTCACCGCCGCCATGGAGTTCCTGCATCTCTTCCGCATGCAGGGTTTTTTCCTGCTCGCGGGCTATTTCACGGCGATGCTGCTGCTGCGCCAGGAAGCCGGGACGTATCTCCGTTCGCGCATGACCCGCCTGCTACCACCGCTGCTGGTGTCGCTCTGTGTGTTGGTGCCGATCGCCAACCTTCTCGGTGCCTTACAGGAGCCGGACAGAGCGGCGGCGATCGCGCGCTGGCGATGGCAGCTGACCCACGTCGGGCGGCACACGACCGGCCATCTCTGGTTCGTGATCGTCCTCCTGTATCTGTCCGTCGCCTCGGCCGCGATCTGCCGGGCCTTGCCGGCCGTGCGGGCAGGGTGGATCGCCGCTCCTGCCTGGCTCAGCCACCGCACCTTGCCCGCGCTGCTCATCGCATTGGCGCTCGTCACCGCGGTGGTGCAATCGGCGCTGCTGTTGGCCGTCAAGGTGCTGCCTGAGATCGTCAATGTTCCCGGAGCCGTCATCTTCGCGGCCGAGTATCTGCCCTATTTCGTCATCGGTGCCGCGCTCCATCGCTGCCAAGGCGCCTATCAGCAGTTCATTCGAACGAACGCGCTGGTGGCGATCATCGGGGTGGTCGCAGCCATCTATAGCGTGGGCTGGAGCGGCGACCTGCCGGCGTTCGTGCGGCGCGTTCCCGCGGCCGTCGCGGCCCTGTGTCTCACGCAGGTCATCGTGGCGGGCGCCGCGACTGTGTTCACCGCCGGACGGGCTTGGATCAAGGAATTGGTGGACGCCTCCTTCGTGATCTACCTCGTTCACCTGCCGCTGCTGATCGGCCTGTTCTGGATCGTCGACTCGCTGACCACGTCGATCGCGCTGCGGTTCATCGTACCGAGCCTCCTGACGCTTCTGATCTCGCTCCTGATCTGGCGCGAGGTGAAGCGCGTACCGCTGCTGCTCTTCCTGCTGAGCGGCGTGCGTGGCCGGGAGCCGCGGCCCGCGTTGCCGCCGCCGGGCTGACGCCGCCGTCGTGCATCGTGAGGCGAGGCGAGCCGCTGGCGACCCACCGCGCTGGGAGGGCGCTGGCGGCGGCCGGCTTCATCGCCCTCATCCGTCGTCCTCGAACGATCGTCTCGCCACGGGTCGTGCCCCGAGGGCTGCACGGATAGTCGCGTGTTGGCCGCTACTTAGCTGCACCCGTCGGGCGTGGCTTAAGGCGAACACCCGGAGTGGGAAGACCGGCAGCGGGAAGATGGGCGAGGGGCGCGACGACGCCACGCCGCCCCGTGTGTCGCGGCATCGCCGTCGGCAAGAGCGCCGGCGTTTACCCGAGAGCCCCGGGACGCAGCCAGGCGATCAGCCGCTTGCAGGCGTGAGCGGCGCGCTCGAGCGCATATTCAGCGACTTCAACGAGGAAAGCCCCGTCATTCATGATCGACTCCGCTTCCGCTCGATCCTGCATCAGGAACGCGAACCCGGATGATTCGCTACGGCGATGATCGACGGCCAGGCCTGCCTGTCCCATCTTGAGGCGAAGCGGGCGGTCACGGCGCGGCTCACGGTTCGGGCGTCGCTCCCTCCTGGTTCGTTCGCATCGCGCGTGTAGAGGAAGCGGCGACGGCGGTCCCGAGGCGTTCCTCGCGCTAGACGCTAGCTCAGGAGTAGAGCCAGCTTGTCCACACGGCCCGCGCCATGCTTCGGACAGCCGCAGATTTCCCAGGCTTTCCGACCACCTTCAGGCGGGACTTCGGGACAATTCCGGGGCTTGCTGGTCGCGAGCGCGCCGCACATCTTCATGCGTCGCGTGCGCGTCCCGCGGCGTCGTCTTGATCAAGCGGTGCGTGAGCGCTTCCCAAGGTCGCGCACAGAAGGGTCCGCCGCGGGTATGGCGCAGGTCGCCCGTTATCGTGCACTGACGTCTGGTCCACATCGATGGATCGCCTAGGCCACGATCCCGGCGAAATGATCCGTGCAGTACTTCCTTGTATCCGTCGAACAGGCAGCAGCGCCCGAGCCGTTGGTACCAGCCGTAGAAAAACGGGGCCGATTGCATTACCCCGACCTACTCCGCCGCGGCGAAGCGCGAGGCGTCGGCACGAGCCGTCATGATGTTTCGCGAGCCGTCATGATGTTTCTTGCGGGTTGCTCGCCAGGTGCGCCTTGGGCGTTGGTCCGTCCAGCGAGCCAAGTGTGCGCCTTTGGGGCGAACCGCGCGGACCTGCTGCGTTGCGCCGCAATATGCTATGGCCTATCCCGCTGCCGCTCAGCCGCCCGCGGCCATTGATAGGAAGATCTCTTGGGCCTAGCCGACGCCATCCGCAGGACGCTGTCGCCGCAGGCGCGCCCTGGCGAGCTTAGCTCTCAGGGCGTCGTCGATAAGTGGGCTGGGATCGGCCTCGTAACCGCTGGCGTGCTCTACGTCATCTTCACCGCGATCGGCGGGATCGTTCGAGGCGTGCTCGGGCCGGTAGGGGCAGCGCCACTCATCTACCTTCCCGCCGTGCTCGCGATGCCGGCGCTGTTCGCGAACACGCTCGTCAGGGTCGGTGACCCGAGAACATCGACGCCGACGATCGCGGTGCTCGTGTTCCTTGCCATCGAGATCGTCATCGCCAAGCTCCTGGGCCGGGCAAACAGCGCGATCGCGTACCAGATTTACATCTTCATGGCCGGCCTGGTCATGATGGCGGCGACCCAGCGTGGCCTGCAGGAGCGCATCATCGCAGCCATGGTGCCGATGTTCTACGTGTCGGTGATTGGCGTGTTCTTGAACGTGTTCATCGACTTCCCATGGAAGGATGCGACCTTTGAGGTAATGGGGACGCAGCAGGGCGCGGCGCGAGAGTGGACGGCCGGCGGCGTCTCGCGTCTCGCAGGCTTCAGTCGCGCGAGCTACTTCGCTGCCGCGTGCATCCTGGTCGGCTTCTGCGCGGCAGAGCCGAAGCTCAAGTCGTTCGTGATGAAGGCTGCCGCTTGGGCGGTGGGGTTGGTTGCGATCCACCTGACTACGTCGAAGGCGCCGGAGCTGGCGATGGCTCTCCTGCCCGCTACCTACTTCCTGCTGGGACGATTGAAGGGCACCGCGGCTCCGCGGCGCAAGCTGGTCGCCAACCTCTACATGGCCCTATGGGTCGCCCTTATCTTCGCCGGCCCTCTGCTGGCGGTGACCTACGGCCGGCAGCTATTCCCCCGCGGTCCTGGTATCGGGCCGAGCTATAGCTCCCTTGCCGACCGCGTGCTGACCACCTGGCCGAACGCGCTGGCTCTCGTGAACTGGGGTGATCCTGTCAGCTGGCTGGTGGGGCGCGGCCTCGGCGGCATCGGCGGTCCGCAGACCGTCGCCGAGATCGATCGATACAACCCTGGTGACAATCTCGCCATTTACCTCTTCGTCATCTTCGGCCTCGGTGCGCTTCTGATTGCCTTCTTCATCTTTCGAGGTGGTCAGCGGGCGATCCAGTCGGACCGCAGCGGTCGGCGCGACTTCGCCATGATCATCGCGATGCTTGGCATCGGCTCCGCTTCGAACGTCATTGAAAGTGTGTTCGCCATGATGGTGCTCGGCCTTGCCATCGCCAAGCAGCCGCCCAGAGCGACTCGTGCCGCGCGCAAGCGCCGAAGCCTGCGTAGTCGCTCCTCGGGCGACCCGGCTTTAAGGACGGCCGAATGATGCGCGGAGGCCGCTTGCGCCGCGCGCTCGCGCCTAGGCGGGCGATCGCGTAGACGAACAGTGAAGGGTGGCAGCGGTCCACCACGCCCGACTTCTGCGAAATCTTCAGCGAGCCGCAGAGAAGCTGATGATCCTACATGCGCGACGATGGCCGCGTCGAGCGTAACAGCAAGCGGGGCGGCGCGACGAGCACGCCGATGGGCTCAGGCTCGGCGGTGCGTGCCGCAGGTCCCATCTTCTGGCGGCGCACGGCAACTCCGATCGCCGAGAAGCCGCGACCATTTCAGGCTACGTCGGGTGGTCTGGGGCGCGGAACTGATGCGCTTAAGGTTATCGCCGATTGCCGCTTGGCCGCGCACTCGTCTCCGCCCCCTCTTGCTCTCCGAAGCCGCGCGTGTAGAGGGAACAGCCACGCGGCACGCGAGGTCTTCCTCGCGCCGGGCGCTTAGCTCAGCTGGTAGAGCGGCTCGTTTACACCGAGTAGGTCGGCGGTTCGAACCCGTCAGCGCCCACCACCGCCGTCGCCGGGAGCGACCGACGCGCGCCTCGTTCCGTCAGACGAGCGCGCCCCGTCACCCCAGCCCGACCCAGCTGCTCGCCAGGTACAGCTCGATCAGCCGCAGCCCCTTGTCGCTGAGCGTCACCAGCGACCGGCGGCGGTCGTCGACGTCGGCGCGGCGCACCACCAGACCGCGCGACTCGAGCTTGCCGAGGCAGCGCAGCGCGGTGCTCGGCGGCACCGCCGCGCCGATGCACGCGCTCGACACCGGCACCAGCGCGCCGCGACCGCGGTGGATGTAGAGGTCGAGCAGCATGTCCCAGGCGGCCTCGCCGAACAGGTCGGTGCCGAACAGCCGGTCGCGCGAGCGCCGCTCCTGGTACATCAGCTCGGCGCGCTCGAGCAGCCCGGGCGCGGGCGCCGGCTGCTGCGCCTCCTTGGCGCGCAGCCGCTCGAGCAGCGCCTCGATCTCACGGATCGCGCAGCCCAGCTCCTCGCGCGTCGCAGGTTCGTGCCTCATCGGCCGCCCCCCGCCGCTGGAAGGTCCAGTCGAACTCGCGCGCCCCCGCGCGCAGCCGGCGGTGATGCCGCGCCACGCCGATCACCAGCAGCAGCAGCCCCGGATAGGCCAGCCACGCCGCGACGCGGGTGTAGACGATCGGCAGCACCGCCGGATCGTAGGCGCGCACGCCGTGAGTCATCACCGTCAGCGCGTGGAAGGCGGTGAGATACAGCGGCCAGAAGCGGTCCGCCGTGAGGCTCACCGCCACCAGCCCGGCGAGCAGCGCGGTGTCGATCGCCACCCGCTGCCACTCGACATGGAAGTAGGTGTAACCGCGCACGTGCGGCAGCAGGTAGGAGGCGATCGCCGCCGTCAGCAGCAGCGCCGCCACCCAGCGTTCCGGCGCGCCGCCGCGCCGGAAGGCATAGAGGCAGGTGCCCAGCAGCACCGCGGCGAAGACGAGGACTCGCGTCATCGGCCGCTTTCCCGATCAGGTTGATCACGTTCGATCCGCCGCGGCTCAGGCGGTGAAGCCGGGGCGGGGATCCTGCTTGTCGGTATCGCCGTACAGCCGCACGTCGAGCCCGCGCGCCTTGGCCAGCGCCTCGAGCAGGCGGTGGACGTCGGCGGTGGCGCCCTGCCCGCCGCTGATCTGCACGGCGACGTCGCTGATCCCGGCGCGGATCGACTTGCCGACGATCGGCGCGATGTTCTGCTCGATGCGCGCGTCGATGAGCGCCGCCATGAGCCGGCCGCACACCGCGAAGGCGCGGTCCTGCAGCATCTCGAGCTCGCGCAGCAGCGTGGCGACCGCCTCGACCTCGACCGAGGCGGACTCACCGCGCGAGCTGCGCGACGACGTCGCTGAGGGTGCGGACGAAGAGAGCGAAAAGACCGAAGCCGGTGACGAGGCCGAATATGATAGCGCCGAGCCAGAAGAGGCGCTGTGCGACAGTGAGGTCATTACCATCCCCTTTGCGGAACGGCAGCCACGGCGCGGCGGGGGCGTGTGTCGGCGCTCCCGTCCCGGCCGCGGCGGCCGGTGCCGGTGCGTCATCGCCCGGCTGGGACGGCTCTGCGGCGGGCAGGGGGGCGGGGTCTCCCACCGAGAAGCGACCCCTCGCTTCAGGGTGGGCGGCCTCGTGAGCGGCCAGCGCGGCCGCCGCGGCGGGGCGCCCGCCGACCCCGAGCAGCGCGGTCGCCTCGGTGAGATAGCCGCTCGCCGTATTCTCCGAGATGGCGAGCGCGCGCGCGATCTCCTTCACGCGATAGCGCTGGTGGTAGAGGCGCAGGCATTCCCGTTGCCGGGTCGTCAGTTTGGCGAATCGATCCGGCGACATGGTCCCGAGATGGGATAGCGCGCGAACCAAGTCATCAACCAAGATGCGCGGCGCGTACCGCGACGGGCCGCGGGGTGCTGTCCTACATCGTCCAACATCTGCCACCCCACGCCCCTCGTTGGACGAGGGAGGGACGATGCGCGAGCTGGTGGAGCAGGTGATCGACTCGAGCGGGCGGCGCGGCGCGGTGGTGCGCGGCGCGCGGCGCGGGCGGACGGTGACGGTGAACCGGCGCGAGTCGCCGCTGGCGTGGCTCGCCGCGCGCGGGCTGGTCGACGCGCGCCAGGCCGAAGCGGGCGAGCGGCTGCGCGCCGATTACGAGTGCGCGCAGCTCGCGCCTTCGGTGACGATGCGCTGGGCGCCGCGCGTCGACAACGGCCGCGGCGCCGCGCTCGATCCGGGCGAGGCGCAGCTCGCCGCCAAGCGCCGCTTCGACGCGGCGGTCGGCGCCGCGGGGCGCGGGCTGGCCGACGTGCTGTGGCGCGTGGTCTGCGCGGGCGAGTCGCTGCCCGACAGCGAGCGCGCGCTCGGCTGGCCGGCGCGCAGCGGACGGCTGGTGCTGTCGCTCGCGCTCGACCGGCTGGCGGACCATTACCGCCTGCCGTGATCGCCCCTTGCCCCGCGCGGCGCGCGCGGACACATAGGCGCGATGCGGCTGCGCTTCGTCAAATGCCACGGCTCGGGCAACGACTTCCCGCTGATCGACGCGCGCGACGCGGCGCTCGACGGCACCGACTGGGCGGGGGTGGCGTGCGCGCTCGCCGACCGCGCCGGCCCGGTCGGCGGCGACGGGCTGCTGCTGCTCACCCGCGGCGACGAACGCGCCGCCTTCGGCATGCGCATGTTCAACAGCGACGGCAGCGAGGCGGAGACCTGCCTCAACGGGCTGCGCTGCGTGGCGCGCGCGGGCTTCGCCGCGATGGGTCTGGAGCGCGCCACGGTGCGGCTCAAGACCAGCTACGCCGAGGTGGCGCGTGCCGAGGCGCTCGCGCCGGGCGTCTACACCGTCGCGGAGACAGCGGGCCCCGCCTCGCTCGACGCCGCCGCCTGGCCGCTGCGCGACACGCCGGCGCGGATCGTCGAGGCGCGGGTGCCGCCGCTGCCGAGCGAACGCGCCTTCACCGCGGTGGCGATGCCCAACCCGCATCTGGTCACCTTCGTCGACGCGGTCGACGAGGCCGAGCTGGTCGCGGTCGGGCAGGCGTGCGAGGCGGCGCCAGCGTGGCTGCCCAACCGCGCCAACGTCTCCTTCGTCGAGGTGCGCGGCGACGATCGGCTGTTCGTCCGCACCTTCGAGCGCGGCGTCGGGCTGACCGACAGCTGCGGCAGCGCGATGGCGGCCTCGACCTATGCCGCGGGGCTGACCGGGCGCGTGGCGTTCGACCGCTCGCTGACGGTGTACAACCGCGGCGGGCTGGTGCGCGCGCGCGCGGGCGTGGACGCGATGGTGACGCTCCACGGCAACGCGACCTGGGAGTGGGAGGGCAGCGTCACGGTCGATCCCGCGCGCGGCGTCGCGGGCGAGCTGGTGGTGGAGCGTCACGCCGCGGACGAGATCACCGCCTGGGCACGCGTGGTCGAGGCGGCGTAGAGCCACCAGGAGCGGGTAAGAAGCGGGCGAGACGGGCGACGGCTGCCCCTCACCGGCGTCATCCTGAGCTTGTCTCAGGATCCACGATCCCGCGAATCTCGCCGCCGGTGATCAAGCGGCACGGTGGATCCTGAGACGAGCTCAGGATGACGGCAGAGGTGCGAGAGGGCGTGGACGCGAACACCCTCACTCGCTGCCGAGCTGCTCCAGCAGGTCGGTCACCTTGCCGCGCAGCTCGGCGTCGCGCGTGATCTCGAGGATCGCGCCCAGGCTGCGGCGCGCGCGCTCGTGGTCGCCGTCGACCAGCTCCAGCCGGGCGCGCTCCCACCAGCCGTGCGGCTGGTCGGGCGCGAACACCGTCATCCGCTCGTACAGCTCGAGCGCGCGGCGGCCCTTGCCGGCGAGCTCGGCGCGCGCCGCCTGGTTCTGCAGCAGCCGCACCAGCACCGCGCGGTTGGGCATGGCGGCGACGTGGGTCACCGCGCGCCCCGGCCGTGCCGCCTCGAGCAGCGCCGACAGCCGCTCCGCGCCGACGCGTACGCCGCCCGCGAAGGGGTCGACGATCACCGGCTCGCTCTCGGCCTCGATCAGCACCAGCACGTGGCCGGGCACGTCGAGCACGTCGGCGCTCCAGCCGAGCCGCCGCGCCGCGGCGACGTAGAGGATGGACAGGCTCACCGGCAGCCCGCGGCGGCGCTCCAGCACCTGGAGCAGGTCGGCGTTCGCAGGGTCGTCGTAGCTGGTGGAATCGCCGAGGAACCCGAACTCGCCCGCGAACACCTCGGCGAGCGCGTCGGCGCGCTCGAGCGAGGTCTCGGCGTCGGCGCCGGTGACGTCGAGCCGGGTCGCGATCGCCTCCAGCAGATCCTGCGCGGGCGTGGGGTCGGCGTCGGGGTGGTCGAGCAGGGCGAGCAGCAGCGCGGCCTCGTCGAGCACGATATCGTCCTCGTCGATCAGGCCGAGGCGAAGGAGGTCGTCGGTCATATCGGCTGAGATGGGGGCGCGGGGCGCGACATGCGAGGGGGGCACATCCGCGGATCCTCCCCGTGCCGGGGAGGATCTGGTCAGCACCTCAGAACGAATCCTTCGCCGCGCGCCACCGCGCGAAGGTCGCCGCGTCCGGCGCGCGCAGGAAAGGGTTGGTCGCGCGTTCGGCGGCGATCGTGGTCGGCACCGTCGCCTCGCCCGCGCCCCGGGCGCGGTCCACCTCGGCCATGCGCGCCACCAGCGCCGCGTTGTCCGGCTCGACGGTCAGCGCGAAGCGACCGTTGCTCTGCGTGTACTCGTGGCCGCAATAGACCGCGGTCGAGTCGGGCAGCGCGGCGAGGCGACGCATGTTGGCGTACATCTGCGACGCGTCGCCCTCGAACAACCGCCCACAGCCGAGCGCGAACAGCGTGTCGCCGGTGAAGATCACCCCGTCGTCGGCGAGATGAAACGCGATATGCCCTGCGGTATGGCCCGGCACCTCCAGCACGGTGGCGCGATGCTGGCCGAGCGTGAGCGAGTCGCCCTCGCGCACGCCGCGGTCGAGCGGGTCGATCTTGGCGCGCTCCGCCTCGGGGCCGGTGACCGTCGCGCCGGTCGCGGCCTTCACCGCCGCGACGCCGCCGGTGTGATCGGGATGCCAATGCGTGATCCACGCCTGCCCGATCGTCCAGCCGCGCGCCTGGGCGGCGTCGAGCACGGGCGCGGCCTCGCCGGGATCGACCACCGCGACCGCGCCGTCCTCGGCGCGCACCAGCCAGCTGTAATTGTCCTTGAGTACCGGCACGCGGACGATCTCGAGCATCACCACGTCCCCGTGTTGGGCATCGACGCCCAGGGCTCGGCCGGGGCGAGCGGCGCGCGCGCCTGGAGCAGCTCGATCGAGATGCCGTCGGGGGTCTTCACGAAGGCCATATGGCCGTCGCGAGGCGGGCGGTTGATCGTCACCCCGGCGTCGGCGAGCCGCTGGCAGGTCGCGTAGATATCGTCGACCCGGTAGGCGAGATGCCCGAAGTTGCGGCCACCGGTGTAGACCTCGGCGGCGCTGCCGTCCGCGGGCGGCCAATTGTAGGTCAGCTCGACCTCTACGCGGCGGTCGCCGATCGCTTTATCCGCCTCGGCGGCGAGGAAGATGAGCGTGAACCGCGCCGCTTCATTGTCGATCCGGCGCACCTCTTCGAGGCCGAGCAGCGCGAAGAAGGCGATCGTGGCGTCGGGGTCGCTGACGCGGATCATGGTGTGGAGATATTGGGTCATTCTACCTTCCGTTGTGGTGAGGGCAGCGGTTCGTCGAGTGGCGAAAACACGTAGACCGAAGGAACGCTGCAACGTCCCAGCTCAACAACCACCCCGGCGTGCGCCGGGGTGGCGAGAAACGAACGACAGGTTCGAGGCTGTGTACGCCCGCGACAATCGCTCGCGTTATTTCCCGCCGAACTGCGTCAGCGCCTGCGCCGCCGACTGCCCCGCGGGCGAGTCGGGCGCGAGCCGCGCCGCTTCCTGCCACGCCGCCTTGGCGCGATCGGCGTCACCGCCCGCCGCGGCGATGTTGCCCGCCTCGAGCTGGACCGAGGCGTCGTCGGCGGAACGGCGCAGCGCCTGCGCGATGTCGGCGCGCGCGCGGCCGAGATCGCCGCCGCGCCGCGCCAAGGTGGCGGAGAGCAGCCACGCCAGCGGGTCGTCGCCCGCGGTCGCCAGCGCCTGGTCGAGGTCGGTGCGCGCGCCGGCGGCATCGCCCAGCGCGACCAGCGCGCGGGCGCGGTCGAGATGCGCCTCGCCGCGCTGCAGCTCGACCAGCGTTCCGGCCGCCAGCGCCGCGTCGAGCGCGCCGCGCGCCTTGGCGGCGTCGCCAGCGGCTAGCCAGGCGTTGCCCGCCTGCGCCCAATAATCCGCCGCGTGCGAGTCGTGCGCCAGCTCGGCGCCGCGCGCGGCCTCGGCGAAGGCCGCGCCCGCCTCGGCGTAGCGGTCCTGCGCCGCCAGCGCGAGCGCGAGGCACGCGCGCAGCCCCGCGCCGCCGCGCCGTGCGCGCGCCTCCGCGGCGGCGGGGTCGCTCCGCGTCTGGGCGACGCAGCCCGCCGCTGGGTCGCTGCCGACCACGCCCGGCGGCGTCGCGGCCTGGGCAGCGGCGGTGAGCAGCAGCGGGGCGAGCGGGATCATGGCACCACATCCTCCACCGCGCGGATCAGCAGCGCGAGATCGTCCTCGCGCGACAGGCGGTGGTCGCCGTCCTTGACCAGCCAGGTCTGAACGTGCGGCGAACGGATCAGCTCGGCGAGCCGTGCCGAGCGATGCCACGGCACGTCGGGATCGGCCTGGCCGTGCAGCAGCCGCACCGGTCCGTCGAACGCGATCGGTCCCGACATCAGGCGATTGGCCTCGCCCGACTGCCAGAAGCGGCGCGTGTAGACGGTCGGCGCCGGACCATAAGGGTTGGCGCGCTCGAGCCGGCCGTGCTCGAGCAGGTACATCTTCTCGTCCTGCGAGAAGCCCCAGTCGGTGAAGTCGGGTGCGGCGGCGATGCCGACCAAGGCGGCGACGCGCGCGGGGCGCGCCAGCGCGGCGAGCAGCATCACCCAGCCGCCCATCGACGAGCCGACCAGCACCACCGGCCCGTCGACATGGTCGATCATCGCCAGCGCGTCATCGCGCCAGTCGGTGAGCGACTGATCCTCGAACTTGCCCTCGGAGGCGCCGCAGCCGCCGTAATCGAAGCGCAGGAAGCCCTGGCCGCGTGCCTTGGCCCATTGCTCGAGCGCGAGCGCCTTGGTGCCGCTCATGTCGGAGGCGTAGCCGGGCAGGAAGATCACCGTCGGCGCGGTACCGGCGTGATGGTGATAGGCGAGGCGCGGTCGCTTCGGCGCGGTGGTGACGATGCTCATGTGCGGGGGCTTAGACGCGGCGCCGCGCTTTGCGAAGGCGGGGGGAGTTGAGTCGCGTGCGGGTGGGCGGCAGGACTGCCTTCCTCTCCGTCACATGGCTTCGTTCCAACGCTCTTCTCCGTCATTCCCGCGAAGGCGGGAATCCATACACGCTGACGTCGCGCTTGATCGACAGGTCTGCGCGTCTGGATCCCCGCCTCCGCGGGGATGACCATTGAAAGGCGGAGATGACGAGGAAGGCGCGGGGGGAAGGCGCGGGAGGGCGTCTGCTTAAGCGGCATTGCACCTCACCGCCTTTCGCCGCACTACCCGCGAGCGACGCCCCTGCGCCCCCTCACTCCCCGACCCGCAGCCGCGCCAGCTCGCGCTCGGGTGCGTCGGCGGAGGCGGCGAAGAACTGGCGCAGCAGCGCGCGCTCGTCGGCGGTGAGGTGCGGGTTCCAGGCGTCGAGAATCAGGATCGCGCGCGGCCGGTCGGAGCGGTTCCACGCCTCGTGCTCGATCGTGTCGTCGAACGCCCAGGCGCGGCCTTCCTCCCACTGGCGCGTCTCGCCGCCGACGCGGAAGCCGCAGTCGGGCGGCACCACCAGCGGCAGGTGGACGATCGCGCGCGCGTTGCTCACCCCCGTGTGCGCGGGCAGATGCGCGCCCGGCGCGAGGATAGAGAAGAACACCGTCGGCGTCCGCCCCGGCAGATCGGAGAGCGGCAGCGCCTCCACCGCGGCGGCGGTGCGCGGCACGCGCGCGCAGACCGCGTCGTCGCGCCGGCCGTCGCGCCACAGATGCAGCGCGCCCCAGGCGAGCGAGCCGTCGAGCGCGGACCATTTGTTGCGCGGTGTCCCCGGCTTCATCGCGACATAGGGGCGCAGCGCGTCGGCATCCTCGGCCAGCACGCGCAGCAGCTCGCCGCGGATCGTCGCGGTCTCGGCCTCGAGCCGGTCGAACCACGGGAACAGCTCGCGCGCGAAGAACTCGTCGGCGGGCAGGAAAGGGACGTGCAGCCCGGCGCAATGGTTGGCGTAGATCTGGCGCCGCCCCAGCGCATGGTCGACGCAGGCGTCGATGCGCCGTCGCGCGGCCGGTGCGAGCGCAGCGCGGGCCGGCGCCAGCGCGGCGTCGATCGCGGCCGCGAAGCCGGCGCGCTGGGTCGCGACATAGTCGCGCGCGTGCTCGAGCATCGCCTCGATCGCGGGGGAGCGCTCGTCGAGCAGCGCCGCCATCGTCAGCACGTTGCCCCAGCGCTCCGCCGCCTCGCCCCGCTCGCCCGCGCGCTCGTGCCACTCGGCCAGCCTCACGAGCGCCATGAAGTGGCGCTGGTCGATCGCCAGCGCGCCCTCCAGCGCGGCGCGCTCGGCGGCGGCGTCGTCGCGCGAGCGATGCGCGCGCGCCAGGTTCATCCACAGTTCCGGCGCGGCCGGATCGGCGGCGATCGCGCGCGTGAACCAGTCCGCCGCTGCCGCGTAGGCACCGCGCGCGAGCGAGTCGACGCCGATCGCGTTGAGCGCCAGCGGATGCTCGGCCCCGCTCGCCACCGCGGCGTGGAACAGCCGCACCGCCTCGTCGCGGCGGCCGGCGTCACGCGCCGCGAGCGCGGCGGCGAGATGCTTCTGGGATCGGGCCGAGTTCATAACATGGATGATAACCGATCGCGCGGACTGGACAATCGCGCGCGTGCCGGCGCACAGCGCGGCGATGGCGGCGGCTCCTCTCCCCCTGCTCGACGCGACCTGGCTGGCGCACCGCTACGATCCGGGTCACGATGCCTTCCACTTCCGGCGCGTGCCGCGCGAGACGCACCGCGCCGCCACCTTCCTCACCGACGAGTATCTGCCGCAGGACGGCGTGGCGCCGCTGGTGGTGCGCCGCGCCGACGCGCGCGCCGCCGCGCCCGCGCCCGCGCCGCTGCACTGGATCTTCCACTCCGCCTTCTGCTGCTCGACGCTGCTGGCGCGCGCGGTCGATCGACCCGGCGCGGCGATGGGACTCAAAGAGCCGGTGGTGCTCAACGACCTGATCGGCTGGCGCCGCCGCGGCGAGCCCGGTCCCGATCTCGCCGCGGTGCTCGACGACACGCTCGCGCTGCTGGCCCGCCCGTTCGCACCGAGCGAGGCGGTAGTCGTCAAGCCCTCGACTATCGCCAACGGCTTCGCCCCCGCGCTGCTGACGCTGCGGCCCGACAGCGCCGCGCTGCTGCTCCACGCGCCGCTGCCAACCTATCTCGGCTCGGTGGCGAAGAAGGAGCTGGAGGGGCGGCTCTGGGTGCGCACCCTGCTCGCGGGCATGCTCGACGACGGGCTGGCGCGCTTCGGCCATGACGCGCGCGGGTTGTTCGCGCTGACCGACCTGCAGGTCGCCGCGCTCGGCTGGCTCGGCCAGCACGCGCTTTTCGCCGAGCTGGTCGAGCGCTTCGGCGCGGCACGGGTGCGCACGCTCGACAGCGCGACGCTGATGGCGCGCCCGCGCGAGGCGCTGGCCGCGCTGGCGGCGCTCTACCGGCTGCGCCTCGACGATGCCGCGCTCGACACTATCGTCGCGGGGCCGGCGTTCACGCGCCACTCGAAGTTCGGCAACGCCTTCGACGCGACCGCGCGCGCCGCCGAGCATCGCGACGCCGCGGCGCTGCATGCGCCGGAGATCGAGCTGGTGGTGCGCTGGGCCGAGCAGGTCGCGGCGACCTTCGGCATCGCGCTGACGCCGCCGGCACCGCTGCTCGGCTAGGTGCCGCGCGCGCTCACTGCAGGTCGCCGGGCATCCGGCCGCCCATACGGCTCTGATTGATCGAGCGCAGTTCGTCACGATCGCGCTGCCACTCGGCCTTCGTCTTGCACACGCGCTCGCTGTCGACCAGCGAGCCGGTCTTGGTGAAGCGCTTGCAGATCACCTTGTCGGCCGCATCCACCGCTTTCTCCGGGGCGTCCTTGGTCTTGGCCTGGGCCGCGGGAGAGGCGACGGCGAGCAGGAGGGCGAGGGCGGTGAACCGGTGCATGATCGGGCCTTGTTCGTCGGAGGCGATGCGTTGAGGCTAGGCCGCGCCGGCTGGGCCTGTCAAACCACCTCGCGCGGCACGTTCAACAGCCATTGAGTGTCGGCTGACCGCAGGCGCCCGAGGCGGCGGAATTGCGCAGATTGTCGCGATCACGCTGCCACTCGCCCTTCGTCTTGCACACGCGCACGCTGTCGACGAGCGAACCCGTCTTGGTGAAGCGCTTGCAGATCACCTTGTCCGAACGGTCCGCCGCCTTCTCGGCGGCGTCGCGCGGCCTGGCGTGCTCGCCCGCGACCGGCCCGGCAACGGCGGCCAGGGTGAGGGCGAGCGCGGCGATGCTGTGCATGGGGGAGCCCCTGTCGTATGCGGCTGAGCTACGAGGCTAAGACGGAGCGCCGAGCCATGTCAAACCGAGTCGTGCGGCGGCGCACCAGAGCGGGTCGCGGTGACGCCGCGACGAGTCGCGCGGGGATCGAGCGCGCGCTCGCGGCGGGCGACGTGCCGCGCGCCGCCGCGCTGGCCGAGGCCGCGCTCGCCGCGGGCGCGAGCGACCCGATGATCCTCAACCTCGCCGCGTGGCGGCGGGAGGAGGCGGGCGACTTTGGCGGCGCGCACGCGCTGCTGCGCCGCGCGCTCGCGCTGGCACCGGGCGACGTGATGATCGCGGGCTCGATCGGCGCGGTGCTGCGCAAGGAGGGCCGGTTTGACGAAGCGCTGGCGGTGCTCGACCGCGTCGTCGCCGCCGAGCCGCGTCACGCCGCCGCCTGGCTCGAGCGCGGCTACACGCTCGACTCGCTCAAGCGCGAGGACGAGGCGGGCGTGAGCTATCGCCGTGCGCTCGCGCTCGACTCGACCCTGGCGCCCGCCTACGGCCGCCTCGCCGACACCGCGGCGCGGCGCGGTCGCGCCGAGGAGGCACGCGACCAGGCCGCGCGCGCGCTCGCGCTCGACCCGTACGAGCCCGCCGCGTCGGCCGCGCTCGCCACCGTCGCGATCGAGGCGCGCGACGGTGCCGCGGCCGAGGCGCGGCTGCGGCCGCTGGTCGCGCGCGTCGGCGGCGACGATCGCACGCGCACGCTGACGCTGCTCGGCGACGCGCTCGACCGCCAGGACCGCACCGAGGCGGCCTTCGACTGCTACCGCGCCGCGCAGGCGAACTTCCGCGAGGTCTATCGCGCCGCGCTCGAGCCCGGGCCGGAGCGCCCATCGCACCGCGCCTTCATCGAGCGGATCGCGGCGCAGCTCGACGCACCGCGCGCGCCCGCTCCTGGCGGTGACGTGCCCGGTGCCGCGGCGACCCATGTCTTCCTGCTGGGCTACCCGCGCTCGGGCACGACGCTGGTCGAGAACGTCTTGGCGAGCGCGCCCGGCGTCACCGCGCTGGAGGAGCGCGAGACGTTGGCTGGCACCGACGGCGTGCTGGTGCAGAACGACGGCGCCATGCCCGACCTCGCCGCGCTCGACCCCGCGCTGCGCGACCGGCTGCGCGCCGATTACTGGCGGCGCGTGGCGGCGCTGGGCGCGGCGACGGCCGGCACGTTCGTCGACATGAATCCGCTCAACGGCGCCAAGCTGCCGATCATCGCCGCGCTGTTTCCGCGGGCTCGCGTGCTGGTGATGCGGCGCGACCCGCGCGACGTGGTGCTGAGCTGTTACCGCATCAACTTCACCCCCAGCCCCGCGGCCTGGTGCTTCAGTGACCTGGAGGAGACCGCGCGCCACTATGACGCTTTGATGACGCTGACCGAGCGCGCGCGCGCAACGCTGCCGCTCGCCTTCCACGAGGTGCGCTACGATCGCCTGGTGACCGACTTCGCGCCGACAGTCCGTGCCATGGCGGATTTCATCGGCCTGCCCTGGACCGACGACTTCGAACGCTTCGACCGCACCGCGCAGGCCCGCGGCGTGCGGACCGCGAGCGCCACCCAGGTACGCCGCGGCCTGTTCGACGGCCGCGGGCAGTGGCGTCGCTACGCCGACCAGCTCGCCCCGGTGCTGCCGATCCTTCGGCCCTGGGTCGAGCGGTTCGGCTTCGCGGATTGAGCGCCTCTGCGCGGTAGGGGTTGGATTAACCGCCGACCCGTGTTGCCGCTCTCCCACGCACACCCTAGGTAACGGGCGATGACGCTCACTCCCCCGGTCGCCGCGACGCGCGCGCATTCCTTCACGCGCCACGGCGTCACCGTCGAGGACCCGTACGCCTGGCTCAAGGATCCGAACTATCCGGAGGTCACCGACCCCGACGTGCTCGCCTATCTCGAGGCCGAGAACGCTTATTTCGAGGCGCAGATGGCGCCGCACCAGGCGCTGGTCGACCGGCTCTACGAGGAGATGAAGGCGCGCATCAAGGAGGACGAGTCGAGCGTCCCGCAGAAGGACGGCGATTACCTCTACTGGACCGCCTTCGAGACCGGCGGCCAGTATCGCTTATGGTGGCGCAAGCCCGTCGCCGGCGGCGCGGACGAACTGCTGCTCGACGAGCCCGCGCTGGCCGAGGGCAAGGAATATTTCCGCCTCGGCGCCTTCGCCATCTCGAACGACGCGACGAAGCTCGCCTACGCGATCGACGACAATGGATCTGAGCGGTTCACGATCCACGTCAAGGATCTGACCAGCGGCGCGCTGCTGCCCGACACGATCCCCGGCATGCTCTCCGACATCGTGTGGAGCGCCGACGACAGCGGCTTCCTCTACGGACTCGCCAACAAGGAGTGGCGCACCGACAACGCGCGCTTCCACCGGCTCGGCACCGACCCGAGCGAGGACGTCGAGCTCTACCACGAGGACGACGAGGGCTATCGCGTCGCGGTGGGTGAGACGAGCGATCGTCGCTGGATCGTGATCTCGACCGGCGACCATGTCACCAGCGAGGTGCGGCTGCTCCCCGCGGCCGATCCGTTCGCCGCACCGATCCTGGTCGCGCCGCGGCAGGAAGGACGCGAGTATGACGTCGACACGCACGGCGACACGCTCTTCATCCACACCAACGACACCGACCCGATGTGGCGCCTCGTCACCGCGCCGATCACCGCGCCGGGCGAGTGGACCGAGCGGATCGCGCCGAGCCCGCACTTCTACATGACCGGGGTCGATTGCTTCCGCGATTATCTCGTCGTCGAGGGGCGCGAGGACGGGCTCGACCAGATCGAGATCCATTCCTACGATCCCGCCGCCGCGCCGCGCCGCATCGCCTTCCCCGAGGCGAGCTACACCGCGGGGATCGGCGACAATCCCGAATATGACACGCAGGTGCTGCGGCTCGGCTACGAGTCGATGGTCACGCCGGGAACGGTCTACGACTATGACGTCGCGAGCGGCGCGCTCACCGTGCTCAAGGTGCAGGAGATCCCCTCGGGCTATGACGGCGCGCGCTACGCCACCGAGCGGCTCAAGATCACCGCGCGCGACGGCACCGAGGTGCCCGTCTCGATCGTCTATCCGCGCGACTTCCCGCGCGACGGCTCGCGTCCGCTGTTCCTCTACGCCTACGGCGCCTACGGCCACGCCATCCCGCCGGGCTTCTCGACCGGGCGGCTGTCGCTGCTCGACCGCGGTTTCGCTTATGCCATCGCGCATATCCGCGGCGGCGACGATCTCGGCCAGCAATGGTATCACGACGGCAAGCTCGAGAAGCGCGCCAACACCTTCACCGATTTCGTCGACGTCGCGCGCGGGCTGATCGCGGGCGGGTGGACCAGCGCGGGCCGGATCGCGGTGGCGGGGCGCTCGGCCGGCGGCGAGCTGATGGGCGCGGTGGTCAACTCCGACCCCGAATTGTGGGGCGCGGTGATCGCCGACGTGCCGTTCGTCGACGTGCTCAACACGATGCTCGACGAGACGCTGCCGCTCACCCCGGGCGAGTGGCCCGAGTGGGGCAATCCGATCGAGGACGCGGCCGCCTTCCACCTGATCCGCGGCTACAGCCCGTACGACAATGTCCATGCCCAGGCCTATCCGCCCTTGTTCATCTCGGGCGGGCTCAACGACCCGCGCGTGACCTATTGGGAGCCGGCCAAATGGGCCGCCAAGCTGCGCGCCACCAAGACTGACGACAACCTGCTGCTGCTCAAGACCAACATGGGCGCGGGCCACGGCGGCAAGTCGGGTCGGTTCGAGAGCCTGCGCGAGGCCGCCGAGGAACATGCCTTCGTGCTGTGGCAGCTGGGGGTCGAGTCATGAGGCGTGACCGGCATCTCGCCGCGTGACGATCGAGGCGATCGTCGAGCAATATGGGCTGGCGGCGGTGTTCGCCGGCGCCGCGCTGGAGGGCGAGGCCGCGGTGATCGCGGGCGGGCTGCTGGCGCATCAGGACATGTTCCCGCTCGCCGGCGCGATGGCGGCCGCGGCGGCGGGCTCGTTCACCGCCGACCAGGCCTATTTCTACGCCGGCCGGCGCTTCCGCGACCATCGCTGGGTCGCCGCCGCGCGCGAGCGCCCCGCTTTCGCCAAGGCGATGGCGGCGCTGGAGCGCCACCCGATCGGCTTCATCTTCGTCTTTCGCTTCCTCTACGGGCTGCGCACGATCAGCCCGATCGCGATCGGCACCGCCGGGATCCGCCCGCGGCTGTACGCCGCGGTCAACGCGGTGTCGGCGATCCTCTGGGCGATCACCTTCACCACGATCGGCTATGCCTTCGGCGACACGTTCGAGGCGGCGGTCGGGCGCCTGCGGCACGACTCGCGTCTGTGGTGGCTGGCGGGCAGCGTGGTCGCCGCGGGCTTCGCGTTCGCGCTGATCTACCGCATCAGGAGTCGCCGGACATGACGCCGTTCCGCCGTGAGGTCACCGCCCAGCCCGAGGACATCGACGAGCTCGGCCACGTCAACAATGCGGTGTGGGTGCGCTGGATCCAGGACCTGGCGGTGGCGCATTGGGCTGCGGTGGCGCCGCCGGACCAGCAGGCGGCGCACGTGTGGGTCGTGACCCGCCACGAGATCGACTATCGCGGCAACGTCGTCGCGGGCGAGACGGTGACGGGCGAGACCTGGGTGCCCGGCGCCCCGCGCGGGGCGCGCTTCGACCGCCACTTCCGCTTCCTCGGCAGCGACGGCCGCGTCCGCGTCGAGGGGGTGACGACCTGGGCGCTGCTCGACCGCGCGACCGGGCGGCTGCTCCGCATCCGGCCCGAGATCGCCGCGCCGTTCGTGGGCTGACGGCCAAATCCTCTCCCGCAAGGGGAGGTGGCAGGCCGCAGGCCTGACGGAGGGGTGTCGCGAGACGTAGTCGTCGCTGGTCTCATTACCCGCGACACCCCTCCGTCGCGCTGCGCGCGCCACCCCTTTTTGCAGGGGAGGATCTTCTCTTCCGCTAAACTCAAATTAACGCCGCAGCGTCATACCCCTGAACAACGGATTCGCCGGGAACAGGGGGGCTGGTCGGGCGGTGCTGGTGACGATCAAGACGAGCGCGGCGCGGCCCGGGATGTACGTCCACGCGGTCGAGGGCGGCTGGATGGCGAGTCCGTTCTGGCGCAAGCACCTCGTGCTCGCCAGCGCGCGTGACGTCGCCAAGCTGGTCGAGGCCGGCATCGGCGAGATCGTGATCGACACCGACAAAGGCGTCGGCCCGCTCGCGCCCGCGTCGGCGCCGCTCTCCGTCGCGGCAGCGGTCGAGACTGCCGCCCCAGCGGTGACGGTGACGTCGACCGCGCCGCCACCCCGCACGCGCCGCCGTGCCGCCAGCGAACTCGACCGCGCCCGCGCGGTGGTGGAGCAGTCGCGCGCGGCGATGCTGCGCATGTTCGCCGACGCGCGCATGGGTCACGCGATCGACCATCGCGCGCTCGCCCCCTTGGTCGACTCGATCACCGAGTCGGTCGCGCGTGACCAGCGCGCGCTGCTCACCGTCACGCGGCTGCGCAGCAAGGACGAATATACCTGGCTCCACTCGGTCGCGGTCGGCGCGCTGCTGATCGGCTTCGCGCGCCACCTCGGCCTGCCTGAGGAGGAGGCGAGCGACCTCGGACTCGCCGGGCTGCTCCACGACATCGGCAAGATGGCGGTGCCGAGCGCGGTATTGGAGAAGACCGGCAGCCTCGATCCCGCCGAGCTGGCGGTGGTGCGGCACCATCCCGAGAAGGGCCACGCGCTGCTGCTCGGCGGCGACGTGCCCGACGTGGTGCGCGACGTCTGCCTGCATCACCACGAGCGGGTCGACGGGCGCGGCTATCCCTTCGGCCTCATGGGCGAGCGGCTCAGCCTCGCGGCGCGGATGAGCGCGGTGTGCGACGTGTACGACGCGGTCACCTCGCAGCGCCCGTACAAGCGCCCCTGGGCGCCGGGCGATGCGCTGGCACGGATGCAGTCGTGGCACGGCCATTTCGACCCGGAGCTGCTCGCCGCGTTCATCGATCATATCGGCATCCACCCGCCGGGCGCGCTGGTGCGGCTGCGCTCGAACCGGCTCGCGTTGGTGCTGGGCACCGGAGTCGACGACCCGACCGCGCCGCCGGTGCGCGCCTTCTTCGACATCCCGACCCAGGCGCGGCTGCCGCTGACCGACGTCGCGACCGACGCGGCGGGCGACCCGATCCTGGGCAGCGAGCGCGGCGCCTATTGGTTCGGCATGTCGTGGGATCGGATGCGCACCGCGGTGCTCACCGCCAACAGCAACGACGCGTCGCCGTCCGCGCGCGCGGTCGGGGCCTGAGGCGATGGCCACCCGCCCCCATCCCACCCCGGCGCCCACGCCCGCACCGCTGCGCCGCATGCTCGACTGGCTCTCGCCCGCGCGCCGGGCGCAGCGCATCGACGAGCGGCTCGCCGCTCGGCGCCGGCTGTTCGACTCGATCGGCGAGCTGCTGTTCGCCAGCCGGCTCGCGCCCTCGCCGCGCAACTACGGGTTGGTTCATTCCTATCTGTCGGGCGAGGACGTCGCCACCAGCGTCGCGGTGGCCGAGGCGCTGCGCGCCACGGGAACGCTGAGCGAGGCCGCGGCGGCTCGGATCGCCGACGGGCAGGAGACGACCGAACTCGGCCCCGACACGCTCGCGCGGATCGCGGAGACGCTGGAGGCGCGCATCGGCGAGTGCCTCGGCGCCGCCGGCCAGTCGCGCCGCACCGCCGAGCAGTTCGGCAGCGCGATCGAGGGCGAGGCGGCGCGGCTGGCCGAGGATCCGGCGGCCACGATCGCGCGCATCGCCGCGCTGACCCGCGACGCCGTCACCGCGACGCGGCTGGCCGAGGCACAGCTCGAGCGCACGCGGCGCGAGGCCGACTCGCTGCGCCGCGACCTTCGCCAGGCGCGCCGAGCCGCCGAGCGCGACCATCTCACCGGCCTGCCCAACCGCCGCGCGCTGGAGGCGGCGCTGCGCGCGCTCGACGCCGGCGACACGCCGGCGACGGTGGCGCTGTGCGACATCGACGACTTCAAGCAGGTCAACGACCGCTTCGGCCATGCCGCGGGCGATCGCGTGCTGCGCT
Source organism: Sphingomonas citri (assembly GCF_019429485.1). GTDB lineage: Bacteria > Pseudomonadota > Alphaproteobacteria > Sphingomonadales > Sphingomonadaceae > Sphingomonas > Sphingomonas citri. Next base: position 112,893 of record NZ_JAHXZN010000004.1, read on the forward strand.
TCGTCGCCGGCTTCCTCGAACGCGAGCTGGGCGGTGACGTGCTGGTGGCGCGCCACGGCGGCGAGGAGTTCGCCTGCCTGTTCCGCCGCGCCGACGCGCGCGCCGCGATGGCGCGACTCGACGCCGCACGCGAGCGGCTGTCGGCGCGCTCGCTGGTCAACCAGGAGACCGGGCTGGCGTTCGACCGGGTCACCTTCTCGGCGGGCGTGGCGCCGCTGGGCGAGGACGGGGGCGCCGCCGCGCTGGCGGAGGCCGATCTCGCGCTGTACGCAGCGAAGCACGCGGGAAAGAACCGCGTTTGCGCAGGCTAGGCGGCGAGGTTCGATGGGCGAGCGGTTCTCGCTCGTTCACGAGCAGATCGTCGTGGAGTGCTCTCATGCCGGCCTTGCGCCGGGCGCGATGAGAGCGTCAGAACACGCTCTTCATCTTTCGTCATCCGGGGCGTGACCTGGGGTTCTTTGCCCCGCGCGCCGAGAGCGTTGTGGTCGCGGAGCCATGGATTCCGGCGCGAGGCCCCGCACGAGAGGACCAGTCGATGCCATCCCGATCTAGGATGCGCCGCCCCCCGCTTCCCTCGACTCTCCCGTCATCCCTGGTTCTCATACGCCAGCTGGAGCACGCCCCAGTGCGCGCCGTCGACGCTGATCGAGGCGATCACCTGCTTGAGCAGCACCACCCCGCCGCCGGCGAGCGGCCGGCGATAGGCCTTGAGGCAGAAAGGCTGGGTGATCTTCACCTGCACGGCGGTGTCGGGGAAATGAAAGAACACTCCCGCGCGCGAATATTCGCTGTTCCACTTGCGATCGCCGGGGCGCTGCGGCAGCGAGCGCTCGGGCATCGCCACCGCGCCGAAGCAATTGCGATCGGTGAAGCTCATCCCGAAGAAGCCCGGCAGCGCGCGCGCTGATTCCTGATGCGGCCGCGCCAACGCGGTGATCAGCGCCATCGCCGGATGCGTGAACAGCGCCGGGTCGGTATCGGCCACCGGTTCGTAGCGCTCGCTCAGGATCGCCTCGCGGCTGATCTCGCCCGTGCTGGCAGCGCGCGCGAGCCCCGCCGAGACCTGGCGCGCCGCTTCCAGCGCGAAGCGGATATAGGGTCGGTCGGGCATGTCGGCGTCGCTCTCGGCGAGCCGCTGGAGCAGGTCGTTGGTGTCGTCGCTCACGCTCGTCACCCGGTCGGAGAGGCGGTGCAGCCCCTGCGCATTGTCCGATGAGGTGCGCGCCAGCTCGCCGAGTCCTTCCTCGACCTCGCCGACCGCGTCGACCATCGAGCCGATCCGGTCGGCGACGCCCTCGCTCGAGCGGGTCAGCCCGTCCATCAGCCCGCGCAGCCGCGCCACCAGCGCCTCGATGTCGCGGGTGCCGCGATGCGCCGAGCGCGCGGTGGCGACGCCCGCGTCGACCTTTCCCAGCATCGCGTCGGCCTGGGTGGTCAGCGTGTCGATCGAGCCGGTGATCCGCGCCGTCGCCAGCGCGGTCTCGGAGGCGAGCTTCTTGACCTCGCCCGCCACCACCGCGAAGCCGCGCCCCGCCTCGCCCGCGCGTGCCGCCTCGATCGTGGCGTTGAGCGCGAGCAGGTTGGTCTGCTTGGCGATCGCGTCGATCGTCGCGGTGACGCGCGCGACCTCCTCGAGCGCGGCGGTGAAGCCGCCGATGCTCTCGTGGATGCGGCTGACCTGGGTGATCAGCTCGACCACGTCGCTGGTCGCCGCCTCGACCTGGACGTGCGAGTCGGCCAGGACAGAGTGCGCGCCCGCGGTATGCTCGCGCGCGCTGCGCGCCGCGGCGGCGACCTCGTCGACGTCGTCGGCCAGTCGGCCGGTCTGTCGTCCGATCTGCTCGATCGTGCTCGCCTGGGCGGTGACCCGGGTGGAGAGCTCCGCGATATCGGCCTGCAGGTCGAGCGTGCGCAGCCCCAGCTCGCCCGATCGACGGGCCGCCTCAGCAATCGTCTGATCCAGCGTCAACGCGATAGTCCTCCCACCCTCGTCGCTGGCTAACAGCTTGGAGTTAACGGGTTTCTACCAAAGTCCTCCGGTCGGCGCCGCAGCCGCGCTTGACCGGACCGCCCCCCTCCGCTGCACTGGCCGGCGATGACCCAAGATCTGATCCGCCAGCTCGACCTCCGACCCCATCCGGAAGGCGGCCATTATCGCGAGACGCTGCGACTGCCGCCCGGCCCCGACGGGCGTTCGCGCATTACCGCGATCCTGTTCCTGCTCGGCGAGGGGGAGCGGTCGCGCTGGCACCGCGTCGACGCCGCCGAACTGTGGCTGTGGCACGCCGGCGCGGCGCTCACGCTGACGATCGCGGACGAGCCGCCGCTGCGGCTCGGCGCCGACGTCGCCGCGGGCGAGCGGCCGCAGGCACTGGTGCCCGCCGGGGCGTGGCAGGCCGCGTCGGCGGCGCAGGGCTGGGCGCTGGTGAGCTGCGTGGTCGCGCCCGGCTTCGACTTCGCGGGCTTCGAGCTCGCCCCGCCGGACTGGCAGCCGCGCGGCTGAGCTGCGGTCAGCCGGCCAGACGAACCGGGATCCGACGCGGCGCGCGACCGTGGGTCTCGATCAGCGACACGTCCGCGCCGTCGAACGCCGCCGCGGTGAGCCGACCGCTCAGATAGCTGCCGCTGTCCAGACACAACCGACCTGGGCCGGCGTACGCCTCTTCCTTGGGCGTGTGGCCGTGCACCACCAGCCATGGATCGTCGCGCTCGGCCTGGAGAAACTCGCTGCGGATCCACAGCAGGTCGCGCTTGTCCTGCTGCTCCAGCGCTACCCCCGGGCGGATGCCGGCGTGGACGAACAATAGCCGGCCCCGCACCACCGAGAGCTCGCATCGCTCGAGAAAGGCGCGGTGCGATGGTGGTACCGCGGCGCGAAAGGCGTCACGCCGCGCTGCCCAGGCCGTGCGCGATTCCTCCTTGGGCGGTTCGACGCCATAGGAGCGAAGCGTGGTATCGCCGCCGTGCTTGGCCCAGCCCAGCCCGCTGATCCGTCCGTCGAGGTAGTCGAGCATCGCGTCCTCGTGGTTGCCCAGTAGGAAGCGGCTCTCGAACGCCGGGTCGTCGGCGAAGGCGATGAGTTGGTCGATCACCTCGCGCGAGCGCGGACCGCGGTCGATGTAGTCGCCGAGGAAGACGATCAACGTGCGTCCCGTCGGTGCACGCGCGACACGATCGGCGCGGACCTGATCGAGCAGGCGCGCGAGCAGATCGGCGCGGCCATGGATGTCACCCACGGCATAGGTCAAGCGATCGGTAAGCGGCGGCATTGGTCCTCCTGGTCGGTTAGGCCGCCGCGGGAACCGCCGCCGCTGTCGCGCCGCTGCGCGGACGCCGCGTCTTGGGCGCGTCGCGCAGGATGAACATCGATGACAGCATCACCAGCGCGATCGGATTGAGCGGGGTCAACAGCGTGCCCTCGAACGAGTACCACAGGATCAGGATGATGGCGAACTGCCGGCTGGGTGTCCGATCGAACATGGAGAAAAGGAGAAAGACGTAGAGCAGCAGCCCTTGGATCAGGCCATATTCCACCACGGCCTTGACGATCGGCCACCAGAAGGTATTCCCGCCGCGCTCGATCTGCCCGGGACCCACGCCGGAATACACCGCGGAGGGATCGAGCAGCGCACGTCGCACGCGATCCAGCGGTTCGATGAAGCGCGAACTGCCGCTACTGCCCTGCTTGTCGAACTCGCCCATGCGGTTCGCCACCATGTCGAACCACTGCAGTTGCAGCGCCACGAACAGCGCGATGAAGGCAGTCGCCAGCACGGTGACGAAGGTGCGGATGTTCATGCGCGTGAACACGATCGGCAGCGCCACCAGCAGAAGCGCCAGCCCGGTGCCGGCGAAGGTCGCGAACAGGGTCGCGCCGAAGAAAACGACGCGCAACATTCGATGAAGGAAGAGCAGCTCGATAATCAGCGCAAGTGAGATGAACTGCGAGATGAATGACACCTCGAGAAAGGTAATTCCCGAGGGTTTCATGTACTTCATGCCGAACTGCAGCGGCTGGATATAGAGAAACTCAGGAACCAGATAGGCGCTGGGCACCAGCTTGTCGAGGTTGGGCCAATATTGCCAGCCAATGCTAAACTGGATTGCGTGCTGTATCCACACGATCACCGCGAACACCAGCATGAGGTTGCTGAATAGCGTGAGGCACTTTTTATGAGTTTCCGGTGTCGTGTCGAACGCGACCAAAAAAGGCAGGTAGAGTAGAAAGTACAGTCCGATGCTGCTGAGCGAGAATGCTGAGGTGAACAGCACGGTGCTGAGCGCAGAGGTGATCACCACCGCGAGATACAGCATCGTGCGCTCCGGCCGGAACACCGGACGGGCGAACAGCACCCCGACCGTCAGCGCGATCAGAGCGATAGGAAAGATCACCGGGATGATCGCGCCGGACGGACCGATGCCGATCTTCTGCAGCACGGTGATGCCGATCAGCATCGCGGTGAAGACGCCGACGATCACTTTCTGCTGAACGGCATCCTGCTCGCGCGTTTCCGGCTCTGTCGGAGCGCTGCTGACCGGCGCGCCACCGCCCCCGGCGCCGCTGCGCCGCACGCGCCGCCGTACCGGCGCGTCGCCGCCCTTGATCGGCATGCCGAACTGATCGAGCGCCGGAGGCGCGCGGCGGCCGTCGTCGGATCCCTCACTCACCGCCACCACTCTCCCTCACCGGCTAAGTTCATCGATACACGGAAGCCTTGAACCGTGTCCATCGGCGCCCTGCGGCGCCGACTGTCCCGTCACGGCTCAGCGGCGGTGCATCCGCTCGACCGCGCTCGCCGCGGTGCGCTCGGCGAGCCGCGCGCGATAGCCGGCGCGATAGTCGGGCGCTGCGGCGAGGTCGGCGGGCAGGGTCAGCGGCGCGAAGCTGGTGCTCGGCGCCACCGTCGTGCCGCGCGCACCCGCGTCCTGCACCAACATCGTCAGCTCGTTGAGGTGCATCAGGAAGTCCGGCCCCATCAGCTGCGGCCGGCCCTCCGCCAGCGCCTTGCCCATCTCGGCGATACCGAGGATCTTGTCCTGCGCGTACACCTCGCGGCGCCGCAGCCAGCTGACCAGCCGGTGCTTGGGCGAGCGGCCGACACCGCGCTCGGCCTCGACCGCGTGCGACTTCCAGCGCCGCACCAGCGCCAGGCGACGACCCTTGATGCCGAAGCGGCGACCGATCGCTGGCTGGCTGCGCGCGCTATACGCCTTGCGTGCGCTGAGGCTGACGCGCGAGAAGCGCTCGAGGAAGACCGGCGACTGGTCGTGGAAGACGTTGTCGACGCTGATCTCACCCGCCTCGCCGATGACTCGCATCTGATGGTCGCGCGGCGCCACCCAGCTGCACGTCACGCGCGCGGCGACGCCGTTGTCGAAGCTGAGGCACGCCACCGACAGGTCGGGCGTGGTGGCCGGGTGGAGCGGCTCGGGCGTGTTCTTGTCGGGAACGAGGCAGGTCGAGAAAGCGGTCACCGCGCGCACCGGGCCGAACAGCGCGCACAGCCAGGCGAGGTGATAGCCGATATGCTCGACGGTGCAGCCCTCCTGCAGCTCCTCGGCATAGGGGAAGGGCGCGCCGGTCGGGCTCGTCACCGTGTCGAGCCGCATCAGGTGTGCGGGATTGTCGTCGAGCTCGGCATAGACCAGCACGGGGCGGCCGATCGCGCCGTCGGCGATCGCCTTCCACAAGGTCATCACCGCGTCCGAGTAGAGGTTGCACGGCGCCGCGGCGAGCACACGGCCCTCGGCCTCGGCCAGCTCGAACAGGGCGCGGGTGCGCGCCGGCTCGGTGGTGATCGGCTTCTCGGTATAGACGTGCTTGCCCGCCTCGAGCGCGCGGCGGGTCACCTCCTCGTGCGAGGCGATGCTGGTGAGATTGATCACGACCTCCACCCGCGGGTCGGCCAGCAGCGCGTCGAACGAGGGGTAGAGCGGGAAGCCGTAGTGATCGTGCACCACCTGCGCGCGCGCGGCGTCGCGGTCGTAGACGCCGCAGATCTCGATCTCGGGATAGGCCCAGCGCGTGCGCATGTAGATGTCGAACACATAGCCGCAGCCGACGAACGCGATCTTCATGCTCTGTCCCCCTGAGAATGGTCGCCGATCGACGCGGCGAGCGCGCGGACGCGCTCGGGCTGGCGCGAGCCGATCAGCGTGGTGGTGACCAGCGGCGAGGCGTGCGCGCGCCGCACCGCCGCCGCGGCGTCGACGCCGGGCTGGAAGCGCAGCACCTCGCGCGCGATCACCGGGATGCCGCGCGCGCGGATCGCCGCACCGCGCGCGTCCTCGGCGATCGCCGCGATGACGTCCCACGGCAGTTCGAGCACCTCGGTCACCTCGCTCGCCAGCGCGGCGTCGAGCCCGGCGAGGTCGTCGCAGGCGATGCCGACCAGCCGCGCGCGCCCCGATCTCTTGGCCTCGGCGAGCGCACCCACCGCCTCGCCGCGCGCGATCGTCGCGGCGTCGGGGCTGTGGAGCAGGAAAGCATCGACGTGATCGCTGCGCAGCCGGCGCAGCGAGCCGTCGAGCTCGCGCAGCAGCCCGGCCTGGCTCCAGTCGGTGCGCATCGCGCCGGCGCGCTGCGCGGTCACCGCCGCGCCCATCTGGCGCCGCGCCAGCACCGCGCGCAGCAGCGGCTTGAGCGGGCGCATCAGCCGCATCTTGGCGGAGAAGGCGTTGCCCGCCTTGGTGACGACCTGGGCGCGGTGGCGCTGGCCGCGCAGCGCGCGCCCGATCGCGCGCTCGCTGTCGCCCTGGCCGTAGATGTTGGCGGTGTCGAGCAAGCTCACGCCGAGATCGAGCGCGAGCTGGATCAGCGCGACGCTGTCGCCGAGCGTGCTGGGATTGTTGAACGACCCCATCTTGGCGCAGCCGAGGCCGAGCGGCGGGAACGCGGGCGCGGTCATCGGCGGGTCTCCAGGTGGGTAACACACGATCCTCCCCCGGAGGGGGAGGGGGACCAGCCGCAGGCTGGTGGAGGGGTATCGCGGGAGGCGATGGCGTGCGCGCTCGCCGGCCGGGTCACCGCTCCATCAGCGCTCCGCGCTGCCACCTCCCCTTGCAGGGGAGAATGAGTAGCGCGCCTCACCGCCACAGATGCCCCCCGCAGTCGCGGATATAGCGTCGCGCCGCCTTGCCGATCGGCGCGCGCGCGGGGCGGTCGCGGCGGCGCAGCCACGTCACGAACTGGCGCATCGCGCGCACCACGTCCATCTCGCCGCGCGCGAAGGCATAGGCGTAGGGCGGGAAGGCGATCAGGTTCACCCACACGTACGGCGAGGGCATGCGCAGGTAGCTGATGATGAACTTGTTGGTCAGCCGATCCGACTGCACCAGCCGCTTGGGCTTGCGCCCGGCGGGATGCTCCAGCTCCTCGCACACGATGTCGGGCTGGTAGCGGATCGTCCAGCCGCGATCGATGATGCGGTAGGAGAGCTCGATCTCCTCCAGCCCGTAGAAGAAATCGGGCAGGAAGCCGCCGGTCTCCGCGATCGTCGCGGCGCGGAACGCCACGCAGCCGCCGACGAAGCGGAAGGTGTCGAACGGCTGGGTCAGGTCGATCGACTTGTCGGTGTGCGGGATCAGGTCGGGGCGGGGGCGGGTCTCGCCGCGGACGTGCTTGCGGATCGTCACCGCGCCGAGCCGCGGCGTCGCGTCGAACAAGGCGCCGAACCGATCGAGGAAGTCGGGCGTCTCGACGAACACGTCGTCGTCGAGCAGCACCACCACCTCGCCGCGCGCCCGCTCGAACGCGAGGTTGCGCGCGACCACGCCCTTGTTGACGCCGTCCCACAGGTGGACCGCGTGCGCGAACGGGGCGAGCTGCGCGGTGCGGTCGATCCGCTCGACGTTGTTGTCGATCACGATCAGCTCGTAATCGGCGCGCCCGGCGAGATGCCGGGCGAGCCGCTCGATCACCTCGGCGAGGATCGGCTCGCGCGCGTAGGTGAGGATCGCGATCGAGTAGCGGATGTCGGTCATGCGGTGGTCTCTCGCGCGTGGCGCGCCTCGGCGGCGCGCAGCAGCAGCAGGTTGATCGCCTGGGTCACGGCGAAGGCGATCGCCATGCCGGCGACGCCGTGGCGCCCGCCGAACCACACGCCCAGGATGGTCAGCGCCGCGGTGACGCAGCGGATCGCCAGCATCGTCCGGCCGGCGCGACGCACGATCAGCAGCGTCTCGGACGGCAGGTTGAGCCCGAACAGGAAGAAGCCGAGCGCGAGCAGCCGCACGTTGGCGGCCGAGCCGTCATATTGCCCGTGGAACACCAGAGCGACGAGCCGCGCGGCGAACACCGCGACCAGCGCCAGATACAGGCCGGTCGCGACCGCGATGGTGAGCCGCGAGCGCCGCACCACGCGCGCCAGTCCGGGCAGTCCCTCGGCGGCGAAGGCGCGCGCCGCGCGCGGCTTGTCGATCGAATCGATCGCCGAGACGATGCTCATCGCCGGGTTGGTCAGCGTCCGCGCCGCGGTGAACAAGGCAGCGGCGACGGGGCCGACCAGCACACCGATCACCACCACGATCGAGGCGGTGCTGTAGACCGAATAGGGTAGGTTGGTCGCGGCGAGCCAGCTCGACTCGGCGCGGTGGCGGCGCACCAAGGCGCGCACCCCGGCACGGTCGGCGCGCGCGGGCGCGAGCCCCGGCAGCGCCAGCGCGAGCGCGGCGAGGCTGGCGAGCACCCAGGCGAGGGCGCCGCCGGGCGCGCCCAGGCCGAGCCGGCCCGCCAGCAGCGCGGCGAGCGCGAGCACGAGGAAATAGGCGGTCGCGCACAGCGCCACCATGTCGGCGCGGTCGATCTTGTAGAGCCAGCGCCGCGCGAACTCCCACGCCAGCATCGCGGGCGAGATCAACGCGGTGAGCAGCAGCGGCTCGACCGCCCAGCCGCACTCGGGCCAGCGCCGCGCCGCCAGCGCGACCGCGCCGCCGACCAGCGCGGTCGCCGCCGAGAGCGCCAGCGCGAGCACGAGCGCGATCCACCACCAGTCGCTGTTCTCGGCGTGCGCGGCGAGCGGGTCGTGGTCGGCGCGATGGTCGGTGGTGAAGGGCAACACCGCGGCCGAGCGGTGGAAACCGGCGATGACGTAGTGAAGCCCGATCATCATGCCGACCGCGCCGAACTCGCTCACCGCCAGCGCGCGGCCGAGCAGGGCGAAGGCGATGATGTTGCCGAGCCCCGACGTGCCCTGGTCGACCAGCGCGTACAGCCGCGGCGCCGCGGCGGCCCCGACGCGCCGCTCGAGCGGCGCGGCCAGCGTGCGCATCGCGCGTTCGAGGCGTTGCGCCGGGATGGTCGGTCCTCCTCGTCGGGGCGGTGGTGATGGGGAAGGGGGGGGGGAGGATGCTCGCGCGCGCGGCACGCATCCTTCGTCATCCTGAGCTCGTCTCAGGGTCCACCGTTCCGCACACTCAGAGGCCGCGGTGCCTGCGGCACGGTGGATCCCGAAACGAGTTCGGGATGACGGCTGACGGCGCCGGCTCACGCCGACGCGGCCCGCCGTCAGTTGCTGACGTAATATTCCTTCATGTCCGTGTAGTAGTAAGACGCGTCGCCGTAGCCCGACTGCGCCTGGGTCTTCAGGTTGACCATCGTCATCGCCACACCCGCGACCGAGCCGCCGACCGTCTCGATCTGGTGGAGCGCGGCGCGAACCGCCTTCACCGGCGTACGGCGCCAGTGCGTCAGCAGCGCGAGCGAGTCGAGCTGCGGGATCATCGTGCGCGTGTCCACCACCGCGAGCACGGGCGCGGTGTCGATCAGGATCACCTCGAACTCGCGCCGCAGCGTCGCGATCATGTCCTTGAACGCCTCGGTCTCGAAGATGCGCTGGCTCTTCTCGGCGCCCGGCGTGATCGGCAGGATCACCGCGCCGGTCTGGTCGGTGATCATCACGTCGCGCAGCGTCGCCTCGCCGTTGAGCGCGTTGGTCCAGCCGATCGCGGCGTCGGGGCACATCGCCTGGGTCACCGAGCGGCGCCGCAGGTCGGCGTCGATGATCGCCACCTTGGTCGAGGCCATCGCCAGCACGCGCGCCATCGAAGTGGTGGTGGTCGTCTTGCCCTCGCGCGGCAGCGCGGAGGTGACGCCGATCACGCGCCCGCCCTCGGTCGGCGCCTCGCGCGCGTCGAAGATCAGCGTCGTCGCCAGGCTGCGGAACGCCTCGGCGTAGGACGACATCGGGTGCAGGATCACCGCCTCGGCCGGGTCCTTGGTGCGCGGCTTGTCGATCGCCGACGTCAGCGTCGGAATCGAGTTGAGGAAGTCGACGCCGAGCAGGCGCTGGATGTCGTCGATCGTGTTGATCGTCTGCGACCAGCGCTCGCGCAGATAGGCCAGCGCCAGCGCCAGCGCGGTGCCGAGCGCGAAGCCGACGAGCAGGTTGATCAGCAAGCGCGGCGACGAGGGCTTGAGCGGCGGCACCGCCTCGACGACGATCTGCGCGTCCGGCTGGACGATCGCGAGGTTGGTGGTCTGCTGACCCACGGTGGCGAGGAGGTTGGAGTAGAGCTGGCGCGCGGCATCCGCCTGGCGCTGCAGCTCGGCCAATTCGACGCCGGCGCGGACGTTCGACGCGAGCCGGCCCTGGGTCTGCGCGAGGCTGGACTCGATCGAGGCCGCGCGCGCGCGCGCTGCATCGGACTCGGCGCGGACACTGCGCGACACGCTCGACATCTCACGCTCGACCGACTTGTCGAGCTCGGCGACGCGCTGACGGGCGTCGATCACCTGCGGGTTGCGATCGCCGTAGCGCGCGCTCAACCCGGCCAGGTCGCGCGCCGCCTCGGCGCGCTGCTGGCGCAGGCTCGACAGCGCGCTGGTATCCACACCGCCCGAGATCACGGTGCTGCCGCTGGCCTGGCCGCGGACCGCGGCCTGAGCCGCCTCGCCGCGCGCACCGGCGAGCGAGTTGTTCATGTCGGTAAGCGCGTCGCCCTGCCCGCTCGACGTCGGGTCGACGACGATGTTGTTGCGCAGGCGATAGGCCGCGACCGCGGCGTCGGCCTGGCGCGCTCGCTGGCCGAGCAGCTCGAGCTGCTTGTTGAGGTCGGTCTTGCCGCCGTCCTCGGTGCCCGCTTTCTGCTGCGCCTGCACCGCGAGATAGGCGCGCGAGAAAGCGTTCGCGATGCGCGCCGCGTCGAGCGGGTTCGCATCGGTGTAGCTGACGGTGAACAACGGAGTCTGACCCACGCGCGCGGCGGCGACGTTGGCGAGCAGCGCCGAGGCGAGCGCGTCAATCGACTGGCCGCTCGGGTCCATCGACTTGGCGACCTCGCGGAGGCGCGCGTTGTTGAGCACCGCCTTGTCGCGCAGCACCTGCTTGGCTACCGGCAGCGAGCTGACGATCTGGAGCTGTGCGCTGATCGCCGCATCACGCTCCTGGTCGGTCAGTGAGCGCTGCGCCTGAGCACCAGCATCGCGCGCCAGCGTCGCGGCCGGCGCATATTGCAGCTGCGTCGTGGCAGTGTACTTGGGCGACATCAGCTTGGTGCCGACATAGGCCAAGACCAGCATGGCGGCCACGATCGCGACGCTGAGCGGCAGATGCCGCTTCAAGCGCGAGAACAGCCCGGCGAGATCCTGCGGTCCAGGGTCTCGGATTGTCTCCTGATTCATAAACTACCTGCGCTGGCTGGGATCGATGATGGCATCGCCCTGGGTCAAATTCTGAATTTCAAGCTGGTGAGCGCGCGGAATTCGTTGATCCCCGGTCCGCGCTGCGCTCCCGAGCTCTGACGCGAGCTGTAATTGGCATCGAGGCTCAACACCCAACGGCGATTGAGCGTATAATCGAAGCCGCCGACCGCGATGACGCCGGTGTCCTTGCGGTCGATATTCTTGAAGTTGCCGGTGAAATAATCCAGCCCGACATAGGGGACGAGATTGCGAAGCAGCTCGTGATTGACCCGCACGCCCGTCCGGCTCGCGATATAGCCCGGCGATCCGCGGATCGCGGCTTCCTCTGGCTGACGTGAGGCGACGGCCGAGATGGTCGTGAGCGGCGAGAGGTAATAATCGGCGCGCAGATCGATAGCGATGCCGCCGATCGGCACGAACACCGGACTGGCGTAGGTACGACGAAAATAGCCGACGCCACCGGCGACGCGCAACAGCTCGCTGACGTCCGCGATCGCACCCGCACCACCGCGCCACTCGCTGCTGGTGCGATCGTCGAGCGGGTTCGTAGTGACGTAATCGGTGCGCCGGTAGGTGCCCTGCGCGAAGATCGAATTGTCCGGACTAAGCTGGTACTCGGCGCGCACGGTGCCGCGGTAGACGTCGCGGTCGCGGAACGAGAGGTCGAGCCGCGTTCCCGTGGTACTTACCGTGTCATTGTAACGGAAGCTGTTGAAGTCACCGCTGAAAGTCCAGCGAAGACGATTGGTGACGACCGCCGCGCGTAGCATGCCACGCGCCTGATCGACCGCGACGGAGCCCGCCCCGTTGACCGGGAAGTTCGCTTCCTGCTGGCTCTCATAAGTGCGACGATACGAGGCAGCGCCGCTGACCTGGCTGTCGCCGTAGACGTCGAGCCGCCCGCTCAACTCGGCGAGGAAACCGTCCTCGTCGCGCGGCGAGGTCCAGCGGTAGCGCACGCCCGTGTAGTTCACCACGCCGCGCAACTCATGCCGGCCCCAGTCGCTGCGGAGCGTCAACTGCGGCGTCACCACCGCAAACGTGTCCGAGCGCGGGTTCGCCGACGCGCCGACCACGTTGGTGGTGAGCCCGATGCCCGCGCTCACGTCGGGGTAGAGTCGGAAGCTGCCGAGCGGCAGGCCGACCGGCGCGAGCTCGGGCTTCTGACGCTCGAGCACACCCTGGTTGCGCCCGGTCTGCGTCGTCAGCGGGATCTCGGAGTCGAGCAGCTGGCCGAACACCTGCGCGTCGGCAGCACCCGGCCAAGCCGCACCCGCCGCGAGCAGCGCGCTGACCAGCGGTGCGTTCGCCGCCGCGGATCGACGCGCGCGCGAGAGAGCGCCGCGCATCAGAAGTAGCGCTCGCCGACTCTGATCGTGTCACCCGGCTGGATCAGCAGGTCGTTGGTCACTTTGACGCGATATTCCTGCGGATCGCCCTCACGCTTGACGAACACCTCGCCCTTCTTGGCGCGATAGGTGAAGCCGCCGGCGCGCGCGACCGCGGACAGGACGGTCATGCCTTGCGCATATTCATACTGGCCCGGCGTGTTGACCTCGCCCAGGATATAGAACGGGCGATAATTGACGATCGTCACCGCCACGCTCGGATTCTGCACGAAGCCGTCGGCCAGCCGCGCGCGGATGTCCTCGGAGACCTGGTTGACCGAGCGGCCCTTCGCCATCACGCGGCCGATCAGCGGCAGCGTCACGCTGCCATCGGGCCCGACCAGCTGCTCGCCGGTGAGCTCCTGCTCACCGTAGACCGCGATCTGCACCTTGTCGCCCGGCCCGAGCAGATAGGCGGGCACACTCGTCGCCGCTGTGGGCGCGGGCGCGTTCTGCGCCCCCGCTATGCCCGCGTTGGCAAGCAGGATCAGACCCCAACAGGCTGTGATACGCACCGACACTGCTCCCCGGTTAACGGCGTGGATACCTACCAGTGATGATCGCGCGCCGTCAACATGGTGCGGCGCAGCATGATGTCCTGTTCTGATATGGTAAGTACTGGTTTTTCCGTTGCATCGGGTGTCGTCTCGCCACACTCTAAGCGCTCAGGGGCCAGTGTACGCGGGCGTTAGTCGGGGCGACTTCCAATAGATACGTCAATCGTTCTCGCGATGGTGGCGGCCGCTATGTTGTTGGCATGCGCGGTCCATCCGCTGCTGACCTATCCGCTCAGCCTGCGCCTCTTCGTGCGCGCGCGCCCGGCGGTGCCGGCTGCGGCACTCCGTTCGCCGCCGCCGTCGCTCGCGATCTGCATGAGCGCCTATAACGAGCAGGACGTCATCGCCGCCAAGGTGGAGCGGTTGCTCGAGGTCGCCGCGGCCTACGGCCCGGCGACGATCCACGTCTACGCCGACTCACCCCAGGACGGCACGGTCGCGATCCTCGAGCGCTACGCCGATCGGATCGATCTGGTGGTGGGCGCCGAGCGCGCCGGCAAAACCTTCGGGATGAACCTGCTCGTGGCGCGCAGCCGCAGCGACTATATCCTGTTCACCGACGCCAACGTCGAGAGTCAGGTCGACGTCGCGACGCGGCTGGCGCGGTGGCTCGCCGATCCCAGCGTCGGCTGCGCTACGGCGCGGCTTGTCTACTCCAATTCGGACGAGACCGCGACCGCCGCCCTCGGCTCGGGCTATTGGCAGCGCGAGGAGCAGATCAAGCGCATCGAGAGCGATCGCATGGGGCTGATCGGCTGCGACGGCGCCATGTTCATGATGCGGCGCGCGCTGCATCGCGCGCCGCCGCCGCACCTGATCGACGACCTGTTCCTCAGCCTCACCATCCTGATCGCGGGCAAGCGCATCGTCAGCGCCGACGACGTCGAGGTGTATGAGCGCAGCGCCACCGGCGCCAACGAGGAGAAGCGGCGCAAGCAGCGGATCGCGTGCCAGGCGCTCAACGTGCACCGCGCGATGTGGCCGCAGCTGCGCCGCATGCGTTTCCTGCCGCTCTACGCTTATGTGTCGCACCGTCCGATGAAGTGGCTGATGCCCTTCTTCGTCGCGGGCGCGACGCTGTGCGCCGCGCTCGGCTTCGCGCTGGCCGCGGGCTGGGCGGTCACGGGCGCGCTGGCGCTGCTCGGCGCGCTGCTGCTCGTGATCGGCGAGAAGACCCAGGCCAAGCCGCTGTCGCTCGCCTCCTCGGCGGTGCTGAGCCTCTACGGCGTCGGCGTCGGCGTGATCGAGTCGGTGTTCATGGGCAAGACCTACACGGTGTGGGACCCGGCTTTGTCGGTGCGGCTCGACCCGCAGCCGAGCGCGACCGACGCGGTGTCACGATGATCGACACGGGAGACAGAATGGATCGGCCGACCCTGCACGAGGCGGCGCCGCCCGCGGCGCCGGCGCGCGTGTTGCCCGCCGAGCTCGCCATCGTGGTGCCGGTGTACAATGAGTCGCGCAACGTGCCGCTGCTGGTCGCCGCGCTCGACGCCGCGCTGACGGGCGTCCGCTGGGAGGTCGTCTTCGTCGACGACAACTCGCCCGACCGCACCGCCGATCAGGCGCGCGACCTCGCGCTGGCCGATCCGCGCGTGCGGGTGGTGCAGCGTTTCGGCCGGCGGGGCCTGTCGACCGCCTGCATCGAGGGCATCCTCGCCACCGCGGCGCCCTATGTCGCGGTGATGGACGGCGATATGCAGCACGACGAGCGCGTGCTCACCGACATGTTCCGCCGCATCACGCGGGGCGACGTGGACGTCGTGGTCGGCAGCCGCTACGTCGCCGGAGGCGGGGTGGGTGAGTGGGATCGTCGCCGCGCCGCGATGAGCCGCTTCGCCACGCGGCTCGCCGGGCGGCTGACGCGCGCGCCGATCACCGATCCGATGAGCGGCTTCTTCATGCTGCGCCGCGACGCCTTCATGGCGGCGCTGCCCAATCTATCTACCGTGGGCTTCAAGATCCTGCTCGACATCGCCGCCTCGACTCCAGAGCCGCTGCGCGTCGCCGAGGTGCCCTATACTTTCCGCACCCGCCAGCACGGCGAGAGCAAGCTCGACAGCCTGGTGCTGTGGGAATATCTCCAGCTTCTGCTCGACAAGATGTTCGGGCGCTACGTGCCGGTGCGCTTCATCAGCTTCGCGATGGTCGGCGGCTCGGGCGTGTTCGTCCACTTCCTGGTGCTGACGATCGTGCTGGAGTCGCTGCTCACGTTCGGCGACGGCGCGGCGCATCAGGGGCGCTCGTTCGCGATCGCGCAGGGCGCCGCCACGCTCGTCGCAACCACCAGCAACTTCCTGCTCAACAACCTGCTGACCTATCGCGACCAGCGGCTCACCGGGCGACGGCTGTGGTGGGGCTGGCTCAGCTTCAACCTGGTGTGTGGCATCGGCTTCCTCGCCAATGTCGGGATCGCGCACTATCTGTATCAGCGACAGAATTACCTGATCGTGTCGGCGCTCGCCGGGATCGCGGTGACCACGGTGTGGAACTACGCGATGTCGTCGATCTTCACCTGGCGCAAACGCGGCTGAACACGCCGCGCTCGCGCGGGGGAGAGGGGACGGGATGGAGCGGAGCGACACCGCGCGGCGCTGGCCGGGCTCGGGGCTCGAGTCGCGGATCGGGCTCGCCGCGCTGACCGCGGCGGTGCTGGTGGCGGCGATGGTTCGGCTCGCCTTCTCCGATTACTCTCTGTGGTTCGACGAGCTCGCCTCGGTGTTCTTCGCGTCGCAGCCGACCGAGCGGCTGTGGAGCGCGTGGATGCTGCGCGAGACCAACCCGCCGCTGTTCTACACGCTGCTGCGCTGGTGGATCGAGGGCACCGAGCTGAGCGACGCCGGGCTGCGCGTGCCCGGTATCGCCGCCAGCCTCGCCGCGATCGGGGTGATCTATGCCGCGGTGGCACGCGCTTACGGACGTCGCGCCGCGGTCGCGGCGGCGCTGCTGCTCGCGCTGTCGCCGCAGCAGCTGTACTTCTCGCACCAGGTCCGCGCCTATATCTTCCTGTATCTCGCGGTGGCGGTGTCCTTCGCCGGGCTGGTCCAGATCGTTCTGGCGACCACGGCGCGCGCGCGCGCGATCGGCTGGGTGCTCTACGTGATGGGCGCGGTCGCGGGCATCTATCTGCACACCACCGGCCTGATCTGGCCCGCCACCGCGACGCTGGCGCTGATGCTGGTCGACGCGCGCTTCCGACCCTTCCGCGGCGGGCTGTGGATCGCGCTCGCGGTCGCCGGCGGTATGATCGTGCTGGGCTCGTCCTGGTGGCTGTACATCACCTTCCGCCAGCTCGCCCAGCCCAACGGCAATCTCGGCTGGATGCAGGGTCTGGGGCTGACCAAGAGCGCGCTCGTCTACGTCGCCACGCTGTTGCAGTCGCGCCAGATCAGCGCGCTCCAGCTGCCTGCGCCACTGCTGGTGGCGGGGTTTGCCGCGCTGGGGGCGTGGCGCGGGCGCGGCGAGGCGGTGACGCGGCTGACGCTCGCCTGCCTCGCGACCGGCACCGCGCTGTTCCTCGTGCTCAACCTCAAGCAGCCGATCTTCCTCGACCGCACCATCCTGTGGCTGTCACTGTTCCCGCTGGTGCTCGCGGCGCGCGGCGTCGGCACGCTGCGCGGGCGCGGCTATGCCGCCGCACTGGTCGCGCTCGCGCTGGCGCTGGGGGTGAGCGTCGCGCTCACGCGGCCGCATCTGCCCAAGGAGGACTGGCGCGCGGTGGTGACCCGCGTCGCCGCCGACCCCGGCGCCGCGCTGCTGGTCGACGGCGAGGCGATGGGGGTGGCGACGCAGATGGCGTGCCGCGTCCAGCTGCACCGTCCGGCCTGTCCCTTCGCGGTGGTGCCGCTCGTCGCGCCGGGGCCGCAGCTCGACAGCTGGGGGCGCGGCCTCGCCGCGCGTGCGCCGGCGCGTGGGGGGCGGCTGGCGTTGCCGGCGGACGCGCGCGCCTATGTGCTGCGCCGCCCCTTCCATGACGCGCTCGTCGACGTGCAGCGCACTGGGCTGCTGCGCGGTGCCGACGCGACTCCGCCCGAGGCGCCGGTGGTCGTCGGACCGTACCCGCCCGCGCTGCTCGTGGCGGTAGCGGGGCGCACCCGAGTGAGCGATGGCACGATACGAGTGCCATAGCTGGCCTAGCAACTGTCCCACCGAGAGACCGGGTGGCGGGCACGCAGCGAGGGCGGCCGTGGACGGCGCACTCGGAAAATCCACGCGTTGGCCCGCAGCAGCCATGCGACATGCCGCGAGCGCGGTGCTTGCTTCGCCTCGGGGTGCTGCTTAATGCCGCGTCGGTCGCATCTGCGCTCAGCGCAAGTAGCGCTTTCCCAACCACCTTCGGCTCCGCGGCGGCATCTGTGAACATCCTGATCGTGAACGCGCTCTACCCGCCCCACCGGATCGGTGGCGCCGAGAAGTCGGTATCCCTGCTGGCCGAGGGACTCGCGCGCGCGGGCGATCGAGTCACCGTGGCGACGCTCGACGATATCGCGGCGCCGACCACCGAGCGCCTGACCACGGGCGCGGAGATCCACCGCTTCCCGCTCGACAACATCTATTGGCCTTATGGCAAGGTGGTTATCGACCGTTCGGCGATCGCGGGCTTCCGCTGGCACCTGCGCAACAGCTGGAACCGGCGCGCGGCGCGGCGCGTGGGCGCGCTGATGGACCAGGTGCGGCCCGACGTGATCCACTGCAACGTGCTCACCGGATTCAGCAACGCGGTCTGGTCCGAAGCGTCGCGGCGGGGGATCCCTATCGTGCAGACGCTTCGCGACTATGCCGTGGTGTGCGTGCGCACCTCGCTGTTTCAGCACGACCGGACGTGCACGAAGCGTTGCGCCGAGTGCCGGCTGCTGACTTTCCCCAGCAAAAAGGCGTCGCGCCAGGTCACCCAGCTCGTATCGATCAGCCATTTCGTCGACGCCAAGCACCGCGAGTTCGGTTTCTTCGAGGGCGTGCCGGGGCGCCGTATCTTCAACATCATCCCCGATCCGCAGCGCGACGACGCGCCACCGCGCGAGGGACCGCTGACCTTCGGCTATATCGGCCGGGTCGAATCGGGCAAAGGCATCGAGGTGGTGCTCGACGCCTGCTCCCGCCTCGAGCGCGCGGACTGGCGCCTGCGCGTTGCCGGCGTGGGGCTGCCGAGCTATGTCGAGGAGCTGCAACGGCGTTATCCCGACCCCCGGATCGAGTGGCTCGGCTTCGCCGACTCGGCCGCCTTCTACGAGTCGATCGATGTCGCGCTGATCTCCTCGATCTGGCCGGAGCCGCTGACGCGCACGCTGATCGAGGCGACCAAGTACGGTCGCAACGTGATCGCGGCGGACTCGGGCGGCATCCCCGAGATCGCCGACCTGCCGCGGCGCTCGGCGGTCTACCCCGCCTATGACAGCGCGGCGCTCGCCGCGGCGATGACGACCGCGATCGACGAGCGCGACGATTGGCGTCAGGGCGGGGTCGGGCGCCCCGATCTGCTCGCGTCCTTCTCGGAGGAAGCCGTCGTCGCGGCCTATCGCGACGTCTTCACGGACGCGATCGCGGCCAAGGCCGCCGCGTGAGCGCGCCGCATGTTGCAGTGCGACAAGGTCGCTTGTACGCCCACCCGCGCCGCTGGCGGACTGCCATGCGGCGCGACGGTGCACCAGGAGGTTGCCGGCAGTGAAGCTCAAGCGCGCACTACGGGCGGCCTTTCCCCGCGGCTACCGCTGGCTCGGTCGGCTCAAGCGCCTGTTCGACGTCGCCGGGCCACGCGAGGAGCGCCGTCGGCTCGCCGCCGCGATCGCGGCGACCGATGCGTTCCCCGCGGTAGGTGAGCGACGAGCCCATGGTCTGGCCACGCCGCTGGTGGTGTCACTGACCTCCTATCCCAAGCGCTACGCCACTTTGGCGCGGACGCTGCGCAGCCTGCTGGACCAGAGCGTCCGCCCCGACCGCCTCGTGCTGTGGCTGACCGCGACCGACCGAGGCGCGCTACCCGCCGACGTGCTCGCGCTGGTCGAACACGGGCTGGAGATCCGGGAATGCGCGGACCTGCGATCGGCCAAGAAGCTGCTGCCCGCGCTCGCCGCCTTCCCCGACGCGACGATCGTGACCACGGACGACGATGTCTATTATGAGCCGCGCTGGCTCGAGCGGCTGGTCGATGCCGCCGGCGCTCATCCCGGTGCGGTGATCGGCTATCGCGGCCACGTCGCCCATTTCGACTCCGCCGGGCAGCCCGCTGCCTATGAGGACTGGACGTTCGATACCGACGCCACGGCGGACGTCGGCCCTGGCCGTCTGCTGTTCCTGACAGGCGTGTCGGGTATCCTCTACCCACCGGGGGCGCTGCACGAGGACGTGCTCGACGCCGAATCGTACCTGGCGCTCTGTCCGCGCGCGGACGACATCTGGTTCTTCGCCATGGCGGTACGTAACGGTACGCCGCGGCGGCGGGTGCCGCATCGCATGCCCGTGGTGGAATGGCCGGCGTCGCAGGAGAGCGCGCTCAACAGCTACAATTTCCATGAGTCTGGCAACGACGCGCAATTCGCGGCGCTGCTGGAGCAGATGCCCGAGCTGCGCTCGCTGCTCCGCGCCTAACGAGGGCGCGGGGGGTCGCGCTATGGTGCAGTGCACCAAAAAATGCTACCCGCTTTGGCGAAAAGGAATGCTATGGGGCCGTCCGCGCTCGCCGTCGCGGGGTCGCGCTGCGATCGATATTGTCTCTGGGATGGGCCTGAGCGGTGGAACTTAAAGCCAAGACGATGAAGGCGGTGAAGTGGAACTTCGTGTCCACCGCTATCGGCGCCTTCGTGGGGCTGCTGCAGCTGTGGCTGCTGGCACGGATACTGCCTCCGCACGAATATGGCGTCATCAGCCTTGCCCTGATGATCATCACGTTCTTCAACATCTTTATCGACTTCGGCATCTCGAATTCGATCATCCGTCACGGCCACATCACCGAGCTCGAGCTCTCCTCGCTCTACACCATCAACATCGGCCTGGGCCTCGTCACGTTCGTCGTGGCCTTCGTCAGCAGCCCGCTGCTGAGCCACTTCTTCAAATCGCCCGAGCTGACCACGCAGCTGCAAATCATGTCGCTGGTGTTCCTGTTCGTACCGTTCGGGCAGCAGCAGCGCGCGATTCTGTCGCGTGAGCTGCGCTTCGATTTCGTTGCGATCGTTTCGATCATCACACTGCTGACCAACTGCGTGCTGGTGATCGCGCTGGCGGTGATCTTCAAGAAGGCGTGGGTGGCTTCGGTCGCCTTCTTCGTCAGCACGACGCTGGGCTGCGTGATCTTCTTCGCGCACAGCCTGCGCGAGCGCCGCCCGTCGTTCACCTTCTCCTGGCCGGCGGCGCGGCCACATATCCGCTACTCGGTCCAGCTGGTGCTCGATTCGTTGATCAACGTGGTCAGCGTGAACACCTACCCCGCGCTGATGGCGCGAATGGTCAGCCTCACCGCCATCGGCGGCTACAACATCTCCTACGGCATCAGCATCAACCTGATCGAGCGGCTCAAGCCGGTCCTCGTGCAGGCGCTGTTCCCGGCATTCGCCAAGATCCAAGACGACGAGACGAAATTGACGCGCAATTTCCTGCTGGTGACCAGCTATGGCATGCTCGTGAACCTGCCGCTGCTCGCCGGCATGTTTGTCTGCAGCAGCCTAGTGGTGCAGGTGTTCTTCAAGCCGGAATGGCAATTCATCGCGGTGCTGGTGAAAATCCTGTGCCTGGTCGGCATGGTGCGCAGCATCGATCCTCCGGTCATCTCGCTGCTGCTGGTCAAAGCGAAGATGCACCTCAACGTGCGCATGGGCGTGGCTAAGCTGCTGATCGGCATCGTGCTGGCGATCGTGCTCGGGCAACGCTACGGCATCGTCGGCATCGCCAGCAGCTTCCTCATCGTGCAACTGCTCAACACCATCGCTTCCTATTTCTTCCTGGTGCGCGCGTGTGTCGTCGGCGTGGGCCGGCAGTACCTCATCAACGTACTGATCCCTTTCGCGCAAACGCTGCCGATCTTCATCGGGGCAGGCGCGGTCGTGGTGATGGCACCGACGCCATGGCCCGCCGTCAACCTGGCGCTGTCGGTCGTCGTCGGGGCGCTGGGCTATGCCCTGGGGCTGTGGTTCTCTCCCTTCGCGCTGGTGCGTGGTTTCGTGCTGCTCGCCGCCAACGGACTCAGCGCGAAGCTCGGCGGCCATGCGAGCCGGGCGATGCGCGCGTCGTGAGCGCTTCGCCAATCTTCCTGTCGGTCGTCGTGCCTTGCTACAACGTCGGGCCGGCGATCGACGAGTTGCTCGCGAGCGTCACCGCGCAGATGGGTGATTCCGATGAGTTGGTGTTGATCGACGACGGGTCGGTCGACGACACCGCGGCACGGATCCGCGCCTTCGTCGCGCGCAGTCCGCGCGGCACGCAGATCGTGTTACAGCAGACCCCCAATGCGGGGGCGGCGCGGGCACGCGCGCTCGGGCTCAGCCTGGCGCGTGGCGACTTCGTTTTCTTCTGTGACAGCGACGACCTGATGGACGCTGGCTTCGTCGCGACGTTGCGCCGCGAGCACGCGCGACACCCGGCGATGGACCTGCTGTTCTTCTCGTCCGACATGGTGACCGAGCGCGACGGCCGGCTCGTCCCGGTCGCGCCCAAGGTCGCCTACGCGCAAGCCCGGACGTACGCGGACGGTGGGGAGCTGCTCGCCCATCATCTGCGTCAGCGCATGTATACCGCGGCGGTATGGACCTATGTCGCGCGCCGCGACCTGCTCGGGCGCAGCGGTGCCGCGTTCACCGAGCGCGGCGCGCACGAGGACCATCTGTTCACGCTCAAGGTGATCCTGTCGGCGCGGCAGATCGTCGCGGTGCCCGATCTGCTCTACCGCCAGCGCGTCCGCGACGGATCGCTGACCAACTCGCGCAAGTCGGCGGGCTATGTCGTCGACCGGATCACCGCCGCGGATGAGGCAATGGCAGTGTTGCGCGACCGTCCCGCGACGCTGCGGCGGCTGTACGACGACTGGTCCTTCTACTCGGTCATGTGGATGCTGTGGGAAAATCGCGACCTGATCGGCGCGGTGGCGCGCATGCGCGAGGGACGCGCCTATCTCGCCGCGCGACCGCTTCGCCTGCTCGGTTTTGCCGCGCGCGCCGCGCGCCGCGGGCTGCGCCGCGGCGGTGCGCCGCTCAGGTGAACAGCGCCAGCGGCGCGCGCCCGTTACTCGACCACGTCGCCCAGTTCGGCACGACATAGGGCATGTCGGCGTCGCTGACGCCATGCCAGCGCAGGATCGCGCCGATATATTCCTCCTGCGACGTGGTCGGTAGGAATCGCCCCTCCCAGCTGATGTCGTCGCTGCCGCCCAGGGTCGGGTCGGGATAGCGGCCGAACACGCCGCGCTGCGCCACGCCGCCGCCGATCACCAGGTGATTGCTGCCCCAGGCGTGATCGCAGCCGAGCTGCGCGTTGCCTTTGAAGGTGCGACCGAAGTCGCTCATGGTGAAGGCGGTCACCTGGTCCTGCAGCGCGAGGCCCTGCATCGCGTTGTAGAAAGCGTAGAGCGCGAGTGCGAGATCCTTGAGCAGACCGGCGTGGCGGCCGCTGCCAGTGTCCCCCGCGGCGACCTGGTTGTCATGCGTGTCATAGCCGCCCTGCGAGACGAAGAAGGTCTGCCGCGCGTGTCCCAGCGTCCCGCGGCCCTCGATCATGCGCGCGACGCGCTTGAGCTGGTTGGCGATGTCGGTCGTGAGCGCGGCCCCGGTGTCGGGGTCGACGAAATAGCCGTCGACGCTGCTCGTCTGCCCCAGCAGCGAGGCAGTCGCCCCCATCATCGCGTAGCCGTCCGAATAGGTGGCGCCGGTCGACTCGCTCAGCGTGCCCAGACCGCTGCCGTCGGCGAAGCTCGCCACCGCGGTGTCGATGCTGCTCTGACCCGAGGTGAGCCGGGTCAGCGCGCCCGTGGCCGGCACCACCAGCGGACGCGAGGTCTGGCCGATCAGCGCGATATTGTTGCCCGCGAACGACATCAGCGGCGGCACCGCGCCGGCGGCGAGGCGGTCGTTGAGCCGTCCCATGAACCCGTCGAGGCTGGTGCCCTGCGGGCGCAGGCATTGCCAATGCTCTTGCTCGTCGGCGTGGCTCATCAGATTGGTCGGGCGCAGGTCCGGGCGTGCGGTATAGGTCGCCTTGTCGAGCGGTGCCGCGAGTGTGCCGGTGTTGAGCACCAGCGACATCGCGCCGCGATCCCATAGCTCGCTCAGCCGCGCCATCGACTTGTGCAGACCGTACGGCACGCCCGACAGCGGCGCGATCGCGCCGGGAGCCAGGGCAACCGTGCCACGCGACTGGAGATAGGCGCCGTAAGTCGCCGGATCGGTGGGGACAACCATGTTCCAGCCGTCGTTGCCGCCGAACAGGAACACGCCGACCATCGCGCGATAGCCGCCCGTGGTGGCACCGAACGCGGCGCCGCGGCCGAATATGCCGAGCGTGGCGGCGGCGCTGGTGCTGACCGCGAGACGATGGAAGTGGCGACGCGACATCAACATCTATCAGGTCCTTAGCGGTCGACGAGGAAGTTGGGGCTAGACGCGGCGATGTAGAGCGCAGCCTGCGCCCGCTTGTGCGCCTGCACGGCCGCGTCGTTGTTGCGGATCGACAGCAGCGCGCTGCGCAGCGCGGAGAGCTGCGCCGCCGTGGCGGAATTGTCGAGCAACAGCAGGTTGGTCACGGATACCAGTCGGTCGACATCGGTGGCGATCTGATCCCACCCCGACCAGCGCGGCTGCGTGCCGGTAAAGTTCGGCAGGCCCATGTCCCAGCTATATTCCTGCCGATTGGCGTCACCGCGCATCGTCCAGTTGAAGACGAGATTGTGCACTTCGGTGACGTTGCCCGCGGACAGCAGCTTGGACGCCGGGCTCACCAGCCCGCGCGTGCGCGCCAGCGGATAGTCCGGCGGGTAGAAATTGAACACCGATGGCGCGCTGAACACGGGCTGACCAAGGTACGTGTCCTTCAGCACGAAAGCGATGCCGTCGGTCGAGAGGCCGATCGCGCGGGCCAATGAGGTCATGACCATGATCGGGTCCTTGACCTTGCCCGCGTCTCCGCGCGGCTCATCGCCGCGGGCCTCGGGATCGAGCAGGATGGCGCGTACCACCGCCTTCAGGTCGCCGCGCACGCCGCTGCCGTTGTTCTCGAACACACCGGCGACGCGACCGACGTACCCGCGCGACGGATTCGCGGTCACCAGGTTCTGGATCAGCAGTTTGGCGATGCGTGGCGGGGTCGAGGGATGGTTGAAGGCAGCAGCGACGACCGCGCGCACGCTGTCCGCCGGGCTCGCTCCGGCCGGCACGCTCGTGCCGAAGAAGGACTTGGCGTCGCCGTCATATTTGTTTGCCGCGGCGGGCACCATCGGCAGCGAGTAATCCGAGCCGGTCCAATCGGTGCGTCCGCCGCTGCGCGCGTAGGTCCATCCGGTCAACGCGCGCGCGACGCCGCGCACGTCGTCGGGGCTGTAGTTCGGCACGGTGTGTCCGACGGAGTCGGTCACCGGCGTGCCGTCACGCGCGAGTTGCACCGGACCCATGCTGAACAGCTGCAGAAATTCTCGCGCGTAATTCTCCGACGGCGCGGCGCGAGCGCTGTCGGCCATGGAGAGGTAGCGACCCATATAGCCGTGGAGCGTCACACCCTGGAGCAGCTCGCCGTAATTGCCGAAGGCATTGTCCAGCAGCATCTGCTGGAACGAGGCCAGCCCCGCGGTCGCGTCGCCCTGATTCGATACGACCAGGATTTGCGACAGGGCGAAGGCGACGCGCTGGCGCAACTGATCGGGCGCCATCGTGGCGTCGGCGTAGAACCGCGCCGCGACGCGGGCGCGATTGAAGTGGGTGAGGATGCATTTCGGCACGCCGGGGTTGACGGAACAATAATTGACCGGCACCCACTCGATGAGATCCTTGTAGGTGCTGCCCCGGAGGGTGAACTGCTCGTCGACCCAGCCGGGCACACCCAGTTCGCTGATCCGCGCGACCACCTGCGGATTGGGACCGAACGTGGCCTGACGTGCGAGCCGGACCACGTCGGGTGGCACCGCCGCCGCGCCGCTCGCGCTCAGCACCGGCTGGCGGAATGCGGTGAGGCCGCTGCTCCATGCCAGGTTGGTACCATCGGCGGTGAAGAGCGCGAGGAAGCGCCAGAAAGCGTTCGCTATCGTGTCGGCGAGGTCGCTCGCCAGCCCCGTGAGATAGGCGAAGCCGCCGGCCGGCTGCGATGCCGCCGGCGTCGGCGTGGGCGCGGGCGTCGTATCGGGCGCCGCAGTAGCCGCCGGTGTCGGCGTGACGATGACGATCTCGCCGCTGGACGCCGGCGTCGGCGTGGGTGACGGCGCGGGAGTAAACGTCGGAGTGGTGGCGGGCGTCGGCGCCGGCTGCGCCACGGTCGGGGTCGGGGTCGGGGTCGGACGCGGCGTCGCGGTCGGCGAGGGCGTTGGTGCGATGATGGGAGAGGCGGTCGGCGCCGGAGTGGGCGTGACGATCACGATCTCTCCGCCGCCACTGGCGGTCGGCGTCGGCGTCGACGCATCAGTCGGGCTCGAGGCGGGTGGCACGGCCGGGGTCGGCGTCGGGCTCGCGGGCACGACGACGACCGGCGCCGGGGTCGTCGCGGTCGCGCTGCCGCCGCCGCCGCCGCCGCAGCTGGCCAGCGCCACGCAGGCACAGGCCGTCAGCAAAGATGTCCGTCGTCGTGCGCTCGCCACGCCTGCCCCGCCAAATTCGATGATCAGGATGTCGCGCGTTTGCCGCGCCGACAGATCAGTAAGCGGACGCGCTAAAGACGAGGTTAATAGGAAGGCGGTTCGATCTCCGCTTTTGCTCTACTGCCCAGGAAAGGTTGGTCGACCTGACAGCTTCACCGCGGCCGAATCATCGCGAAGGTGCGTTAATCATTTCGTGATATCTGCGCCGGTCCAGACGCTCGATTCGGTCGGTCGGCTATCGGGTAGCTGCCGCGCCGACGATCCTGGCCGGATTGCCCGCCACGGTGGCGCCGGCTGGGACGTCCGCGAAGACCACCGCGCCCGCGCCAACCCGCGCCGCGGCGCCGATCGTGATCGCGCCGAAGACGATCGCACCGGGATAAAGCGTCGCACCGTCGCCGATCACGGGATAGTCGTCGCGGTGCGATCGACCGGCCGTGACCGACTGGTAGATCGTCACCCCGGTGCCGACGCGGACGCCCTGCCCGATCACCACGGCGACGGGATGGGGCAGGTAGAGGCCGGGACCGATCAGGCTCTCGAGATGCAGGTGACAGCCGCTGCGTCGCGTGTTCCACGCCCAGATCAGCGCACCAAGCTTGTCGAGCGGCGTGCCGACGAAGGCCAGCGCGACGCGATGGAGGAAGATCGTCGCGAAGCCCGGATGAAAGATAAAGGCCGGCAGCGTGCCGAGCAGCCGGCTGCGCCCGGTGTTGGCGCGGAGATCGGCGCGCACCACGTCGCGGAATCGCACCGGCCGTGCCCCGCTCGCGTCCGCGCCGGCCGCGATCAGCCGGTGATCGCCAGCGCGATCGGCTGGCCGAGCGGGTAGCGCGCCACCAGCGGTGCCTGGCCGATCGCGAGGTCGCCGCCGGCGTCAGCCGTGTCACCGCACATCATGCGCACGCCGCTGGGCCGACCCGCGAAGCGGACCCCGCTGCTCGGATTCATGCTGTTGGTCCACACTACCGCGAGCTGGCGGTCGGGCATGAGCGCGCGGAGCACGAAGACGTCGGGTCTCGGTTGCTTC
Organism: Sphingomonas citri; assembly: GCF_019429485.1. Taxonomy (GTDB): domain Bacteria; phylum Pseudomonadota; class Alphaproteobacteria; order Sphingomonadales; family Sphingomonadaceae; genus Sphingomonas; species Sphingomonas citri. Next base: position 140,266 of record NZ_JAHXZN010000004.1, read on the forward strand.
AGCTCGACCGCGCGCGCCGCGGTGACGATCGCGCGCGCCTCCTTAATGAAACAGGCCGCCGGCTTGGGTTGATCGTCATAGCCGAAAATGCCGAAATTCTGCTCCATGTCCTTAGGGTCCTGGCCCTCGTCCTTGAGCTCATAGGCCCAGGATGCGCGCAGCCACGGCAGCGTTGACGATTGCAGGATATAGTGCGCGAAATTGTAGGCCTGGCGCTGTCGACTGACGCCGCACTTGCCGTCAACGGTGGGCCAGCCGAACTCAGTGACGTAGATCGGCGTGTCGCGGCCGCCGCGCTGCTGTCGCAGCAGCGTCTGCAGCCGCTGAAGCCGGGTCAGCATCTCGTTGGCAGTGCGGTTGTTGACGCCCTGGCAATGATTGTAGGTGTGGACCGAGATGCCATCGGCGCCGTCGAGCGCGCCATAGCGCACAATCGCCTGCGTCCATTTCCAATCGGGGTCGTCGCCGGCCGAGCCGACGACGATGGGTGCGTTCGGGTTGGCGCGTTTGGTCGCCTGTACCGCAACCTTGGCGACCCGGGCATAATGGACCGCGGCGCGCGCGTCGGACGGATCGCCCTCACCGTTTAGCCGCGCCGGCGGTTTGTCCTGGCCGACGCGCAGGTTCCACTCGTTCCACACCTCGTAGATCGTGCCGTACGGTTTGGTCATGCGCACCAGAGCCTCGGCATAATCGGCGAACTGCTTGAGCTGCGCGTCATCCAGCGGCATGCCGCTCGGCGAGAGCGGGAAGGGTGGGCCGGCGAAGCCGAACAGCGGCCGTGCTCCGGCGACCGGCAGAAAGTCGACGATCCGACGCGGATTTTTGATCACCGGCGGGCCGTCCGGCGGGAAGCTGAACTGCGCCCAGATGATGCCGTCGCGATAGGAGTTGGCGCCGATCGAGCGAAGCTGTGTGGCGGCGCGCGGACCGTTGGTATAGCCCAGCAATCGACCCATGCCGAAATGGGTCTGTGCGCCGAAGATCGGCGGCGTGTAGCGACCCGGAGGCGGCGCCGCCGCGAACGTGACTTGCGTCGTCGTCGGCACCTGCGACCATAAGGCGGCGGCGGCCAAGGCAGTCGCTGCGATCGTGCCGGCGGCCACGAACGGCCATTTCTTCAGGCTCATCGCCTGTCTCCCCATAAGCTGCCCGGCGCCGCTAGAACGAGGCAGCGGCGCCGGCGATCCATGAGTACGATCACGTCCGTCGCGCCGCCCCCACGCAGGCCGTCGCGAGCGTCGCGGCGGAGCGCTCCCACGAGAAATGCGCCAGGCGCGCGCGACCGCGCGCCAGTCTTTCGGCGCGCCACGCGCCATCCTGATCGTCGAGCGCGCGGTGCATCCGCGCGGCGAGCGCAGACGCATCGTGCGGGTCGAAAAAGTCGGCGGCGTCGCCGCATACCTCGCGCACCGGCGCGATCGCACTGGCCAGCACCGGACAATCGTTGCCGAACGCCTCCAGCGGCGGGATGCCGAATCCTTCGTACAGGCTCGGGAACACGAGAGCGCGCGCGCGTCGCATCAGCGCGGTGACCTCGCCGTCGGAGAGCCGACCGGCAAGGATCACTTGCTCTGGCGCATGGGGTATCTCCGCCGCGAACACGCCGCCGTCGATCTGGCCGACGATGACCAACCGGGACGCGGCGGGCTGATGGCGCATCGCCTCGATCGCGAGGCGCAGGTTCTTGTTCCGGGTCAGGCTGCCGATGGTCAGGAAGAAGGGCTGGTCCTCAGCCAGACCCAGCTTGGCGAACACCCCCTCGTCCGGCGCGGCGTCCAGATGTTCGGCGGAGTTCGGGGCGACGACGATCTCGTCCGCGGGCACGCTTAGCCAATGCGCCAGCTCGCCGCGCGAGAAGTCGGACACGGTCGCGATCGTGGCGCGGCGCGCCAGCAGACGATCGACCACACGGTGCAGCAGCACGTAGCTGCGCGAATAATTCTCGGGGAAGCGATAGATGGCGGCGTCGTGGATGACCGCCACCTGGCGGTGCTGGAACACCGGCCCGCTCGCCGCCAGGCTCAGCGCGACGCCGCCGCGCGCGACCTTGGCGAAGTCGACCTGCTCCCAGGCGTGGCCGCGCAGCCGGCCGTGGTGCGCCTGCGCGATCGCGCGCAGCGGCAGCGGCGGGGCGCCGGGCGGCAGCACGAGCTGACACTCGACCTCGAGCGCACCGCGCGCCGCCAGCGCGTCGAGCGCGAGCACGATCTGCGTCGCGTAACGCTGCACACCGGTCATCGGCTGCTGCCGAAACCGACCGTTGATGAACAGCCGCAGGCGGCGCCGATCCGAACCAACCATCGCGCGCCGGCTCAGCGGAACGTGCCCGCCGCCGTGCCGCGCGCCGCCAGCGCGGCGGCGACGAAGCGGGCGAAGGAGTCGAGGAAGCGCTCACGGCTGAACGACAGCGCGTGGGTGCGGATCGCGGCCTGGTCGAAGCCCGCCTCGTCGCGCTCGAACGTCTCAATCGCGGCGACCAGGCTGTCGACGCTCTGCTCGGCGAAATGCAGGCCGGACAGGCCGGGCACCACCGTCTCGGTCGCGCCGCCCGAGGCATAAGCGATCACCGGCCGGCCCGAGGCCATCGCCTCCACCGGGGCGATGCCGAAATCCTCCTCGCCGGGCATCAGAAAGGCGCGCGCGCGCGCGTAATAGCGCTTGAGCTCGGCGAAGGAGCATTGCCCGACGAACTCGATCGTCGGCCCGGCGAGCTTGCGCAGCGCCGCGGTCTCGGGGCCCTTGCCGGTGATCACCAGCCGCCGGCCGAGCCGATTGCACGCCGCGATGGCGAGGTCGACGCGCTTGTACGAGACGTGGCGGCCGGTGATCAGGTAGTAATCGTCGATCTCGGGCGAGGTGGCGAAATCGTCGACCTCGACGGGCGGGTAGATCACCTCGGCGGGGCGGCGATAGTAACGCGCGATGCGGCTGGCGACGTAGCGCGAGTTGGCAACGAAGCGATCCACGCGCAACGCGCTGCCGACGTCCCACAGCCGCAAGCGCGGCACCGTGATCGACAGCACCAGCCGCTTCAGCGCCGACGCGTCGCGGCGGTAATGATGGTATTGGTCCCACAGGTAGCGCATCGGCGAATGGCAGTAGCAGACGTGCACCGCGTTCAACGGCGGCATGATCCCCTTGGCCGGGCCGGACTCGCTCGAGATGATCAGGTCATAGCCGTCGAGGTCGAGATTCTCGAGCGCCATCGGCGCGACCGGCAGCAGCGAGCGGTGGAAGCGTGCGGCGCCGGGGATCTTCTGCAGGAAGCTGGTGCGCAGCCGGTCGTCGGGCACGATCGTACGCGAATAATCGGGATCGGCGACCAAGGTGTGGACGACCGCCTGCGGGAAGATGCGCAGCATCGTCTTGACGACATTCTCGCCGCCGCCCGGGCCGACCAGCCAGTAATGGACGATCGCGACGCGCAGCCCGGCGAACTGCGCGCGCCACTCCGCCTCGTCGCGCAGCGGCGTGGTGACAGCGCCGGCTTCGCCCGCGGCGATCGGCACCGTGCCCACGTGCGCCTGTAGCGGGGGCGCCGCGGTGATCTCGCGCTCGATCGTCATCACGCTCCCATCCTGCTGTGGCCTCATGCGAAATTTCCGTCGCGCCGTGCTATCGCAGGTGCCGCCGCATTTTGCACGATCAAAGCCGGACCCCGACGAGTCGCTCGTAGATCGCCAGGGTCCGCTCGGCGACCACGTCGGGGTCATACTCGTGGCGGTCGACTAGCCAGCGCGCGCGCACCTTCTCGCGGAGCGACCGGTCCTCGCGCACGCGCGCGATGGCGGCCAGCAGCGTCGCCGGCGCGTCCGGATCAAACACCAGTCCGCGCTCGCCGTGCGCGACCATCTCCGGTAAACCGCCGCGCGCGGCGACGATCGGGATCACGCCGTGGATCCCTGATTCGAAGGCGACGCGACCCGACGGCTCGTCCCACAGCGACGAAACAACGAGCGTGTCGATCGTGGCGTAGAAATCGTCGGGCGCCTGCACGCCGAGGAAGTCGACGGGGAGGCTGTCGGCCAACTCCCTCAATTTGTTCACGTAGTCTGGCTGGCCATCGCCGCCGACGCGAAGCCGCCAGCTCTCCGCCGGCAGCGTGCGGAGCATCAACAGCAGCTGCTCCAATCCCTTCTCGGGAGAGATCCGACCGAAGAAGCCGATCGTGAGCCGGCCGGGTGCGAGCAGGTCGGGCCGTGGCGCCACGGCGCGTGCGGGCCGATAGGCTCCGGTGAGAATCGTCGTCGGCACGTCGGGCGGGAATACCGTGTTGGCGTCGTAGATCGAGCGTATCTTCTCGGACACGTAGATGACGTGCCTTACCAGCGGCGTGCGCCGACGCGCGGGTGCGAGCGCCAGCATGCGGCAGCTGCCGCACACGCCCGAGCAGTTGACGCCGCTCTTCCTGTGCCCTGAATTGAGACACATCAGATAATAGTCGCTGACGCGGTGGACCACCGGCACGCCGCATGCTGCCGCGACGCGCCAGATCGTCGTACCGATTCCCGCCATCACATGCGTGTTGATGACGTCCGGCCGAAAATCGCGGAGCACCGCGCGATAGTGCGCCGCCATGCGGTCGCCAAGCCGGTCGATCGCGTGCCATGCTAGGCGCGTGGGCGCGGGATGGTCGCCACGAAGGTAAAGGTTCCGGAGCGGCAATCGAAACTCGCGAATGCCAGTGGGGGCGTGGATGCCGCGGTGCGCGTAATCGTCGACGTTGAGCACCGCCACGGTGTGGCCGCGCGCCTGTAATCCCTGCGCCAGCTGCGCGACCGACACCTGTGCGCCGCCGTGCACGGCGGCCGGAAAGTAGTTCCTCGAGACCAGCAAGATACGAATGGCGTTCCTCCGGCGCCGCCGCGGTGCCGCGCGGTCGGTCTCCTGACAGCGGACAGCGTGCGACCTCTACGCGCGGCGGGTCACGATCGGCCACTCTGGTGACCCATCACGGGAAAGCTGTCAAATATGAGCAAGTTGACATTGCGTTACCGCCGTCGAGCACCTACCACGCCACGGTGGGAATTGAACGCCCGATGAACGAAACGGTCAGCTTGGCGCCGCCTGTGGCGACTGGGCGGCGCGCGCATCGGCATCGCTCCTCCGCCGCGGCATCGTCGTTCCGCGGTTGGTCGGTGGGCGTGGCGAGCGGCGAGCGCGTCCGCCGAGTCGTGACATGGGTCACGATCGTGCTGATCTTTCGGCAGACCTTCGCGGCGCCGATCCGCGCCTTCGCGCCCTTCCTGTGGTATGTGCCCGACGTGTTGATGGCCGGCGCGTTGTTGGCGATCGCTGCCACGGGGATGCGCGACAAGATCGTGTCGGTGCTCGTCTCCGTCGCAGCGCTGTCGGTGCTGGTAGTCTATTCGTTGCTCAGCAACAGCGGATTCGCAGTCGCGCTCGCGGTACGCGGGCTGGGTTATATCCTGCTCGCCTTCTTCGCCGGCTTGGGCGTGCGCCGCGGGGACAAGCTCTTGCCGGTAGCGCTGGTGGCGGCAGCCGCGATCAGCATCGCGGGCGTGTACTACGACGCCCTGTTCACCGTGCCCTGGGCGGGGATGACGTTCGAGGGGTTCGGTGGCAGCGCCGACGCGGCGCGGCAATGGTCCGCCGACGGTGGCCGTCGCTTGTCCGGCCTCGGCATCGCCTCGACCGACACCTCGGTGATCATCGCGGCCGGGACGCTCGTCTTCCTGGGGCTCACTCAGAATCGCCTGCGCCCGGCGAGTGCGCTGTTCTGCGTCGCAGCGGTGCACGCGCTGCTGCTGACGACGCAGAAGGCGACCGCCGGTTGGCTGATCATCACCGTGCTGACCGCCTATGTCGCGCCGCTGGTGGGGTTTCGCCGCGCTGGCTTTCACGCCTCGGCGCTGCTGCGGCCGCTCGGGGCGCTCGGCCTGGCCGCGAGCATGCTGGTGCCGCCGATCTTCGCTGGCGTCGACTTCAGCGCCGCGCTGCGGGTGAACGCGGCGACGCTGGATCAGCGCATGGTCGAGGTGTGGCCGCGCGTGCTGCCGCATCTGTTCGACGTGCCGCAGATGCTGCTCGGGTTCGGGCTCGGCGGCATCGGCGCGACAGGGGCGCGACCTGACCTGGCGATGATCGATAACATGTTCCTCTATGTCGCGCTGACGCTCGGCCTTCCCGCAACGCTGGCGCTGTTCGCGATCGCCGCGCGCGCGTTGCTGGCGACGCCGTTGCGCGACGGCGTGGATTTCTCCGCGCTGGCGCTGGTCACCCTGCTAGCGCTCAACGGGATCACCGCCAATATCGTGGTCGCCGGCGCGGTCGGCAGCGTCTTCCTCGGCTATGCGGTCGGATGCCTGCTACGACCGCTGCGACGCAGCCGCTCGCGGCGCCACGTCGGTCAGGTCAGTGCCGCGGCGCCCGTCGTGGTGACAGGTTAAGCGGTGGCGAGCATCGCGTCCCGCGCGTTGGCGCGCGCCGCGCCGTCGCGGCGCCTCCCGCGTCGCCCCACGGTGACGATCTGCGGCGTGGCGGGCTACAATCGCGGCGACGACGCGATCGCGCTCGCGCTCGTGGAGGGACTGCGCGCGCGGCTGCCGCACATGCACGCGCGCGTGGCGATGATCGCGCTGGGTTCGATCGCCGCGACCGACGACCTCAGCCCCTTTCTGGCAGCGCGGCGACGGCCCGCGGGGCTGCTCGCGCTCGCCTATGCGATCGCGCGCGCCGACCTGGTCATCATCGGCGGCGGCTCGATCATTCAGGACAAGTTCGGCGGCGGCCGCGTCAAGGGGATCATCGGCTATGCCTGGCTGGTGGCGCGACTGGCGGCGCTGTTCGGCCGCCCGCTGATCACCGCGCCGATCGGGATCGACGCGATCACGACCGAGCGCGCGCATCAGTCGGCCGCTGAGCTGCTCGCGTCCGCGCGCGCCATCTTCGTGCGCGACGCGCGCTCGATGGCAAACTGCCACGCGCTCGTCGCCGATACCACCGCGCCGCAGCCACAGATGGCGTGCGACCCCGCCTTCGCGCTCGCCGGCGCGTCGCCGCGTGCGGGCGGGCCGATGATCCTCTCGCCCGCCTTCGAGGATGAATATGACGAGCTGGTGATCGACATCTTCGCGCGCGTCGCCGCGGAGGCGGTCGAGCGGCTGGATCGCGAGGTGGTGGTCGTGTCGATGGACAGTCGCGACGACGCGCGCGTGGCGCGGATCGTCGCTGCCGTGCCCGCGGCGGCGCGCGCGCGCGTGAGCGCCGCCTACCCGCCGACGCTCGACGTCGCGCTGGATGTGCTGCGCGGCGGCTCGGCGCTGATCGCGATGCGGCTGCACGCGATGATCCTTTCCTACGGCACCGCGCCGATCGCGTGTCTCAGCCGCACCACCAAGACCGACGCCTTCATGGAGGACTATCGCGTTCCCGGCACGGGCATCGGCGACGACACGCCCGCGGCGGTCGCCTCGCTGCTGGTCGAGGCAGTGGCGAGTTGGTCGCAACGCGACGAGCAGGCGGCGATCCTGGCGACGCGACGCGCGACGCTGAACCGCTTCTTCGACACGGCCGTGGCGCTGTTGCACCCGCAGCGCGCGAGCCAGACCGCGTGAGCGGACGGTCCGGCGCGGCGATCGTTACCGCCGCAACGGTGATCGGCAGCGGGCTCAACTTCGTGGCCACATTGCTGTGGACTCGGCTGCTCGATCCGAGTGCGTTCGGCCGCTATGCGCTGGTCTCCGCTGCGGCGGTGCTGCTCAACGCCATGCTGTTCGAGTGGCTGCGGCTGGTCAGCGCGCGGACGCTGTATGATCCTACGCGGCCGAGCGCGGTCCACCCGGCGCGCGCCGACGCGCTCACCGCGCTCTACGCCGCAGTCGCGTTGCTGTTCGTCACCGCGGTGACGATCCTGTGGCTGCTGGGCATCGGCTTCGCCGGCGTGGCGGCGCGCTGGTGGCCGGTTTTGGCGGCTTTCACTTTGACGGAAATGGCGCTCGCCTTCCTTCAGACGGTCTATCGGCTGCGGCAGCGCGCCTGGCCTTACTTCTGGAACGCCACCGTGCGCTCGGTCGCGGCGATTCTGCTCGGGCTGGTGCTGGTGCGTCACGCGGGGCTGGGAGCGCTTGGGACGCTGCTCGGCATCGTGATCGCGCAGGGCGCGGTGGCGCTGACCAGCGTGCTGTTCGATCCGCTGTGGCGCGCGGCGCGGCCATGGCACGCGTCTCGCGCGCAGCTCGCCGCCGCGGTCCAGCTCGGCTATCCGCTGATCGCCAGCTGCGCGCTGACCTACGCGGCGGGTTTCGCCGACCGTTTCCTCGTCGGCGCGACGCTTGGGCCGCACGCCGTGGGGCTCTATGCCGCGCCCGTCGATCTGCTCCAGAAGACGTTGGTGTTCATGATGATGACCATCAACCTCACGGGCTATCCGGCGTTGGTGCGTGCCTATGAGGATCGCGGCCCCGATGCCGCCTGCGCCACGCTCGAGAACAACCTGCAACTTCAGGTGGGTCTCGGCTTGCCGGCGGCGGTCGGGCTGATGGTGCTGGCGCCCGGGATCGTCCATCTGCTGCTCGGCCCGGCTTTCCGCGCGGAGGGAGCACGGCTGCTGCCGATCGTCGGGGCGGCCGCGCTGCTGCGGTGTCTCGTCACCTTCCATCTGATGATGGCGTTCCAGGTCACTCGCCGGATGGGCTGGATGGTCGTCCCGCCGCTGACGACGCTGGCCGTCGTCATCCCCGCCGGGCTGATCGGCATCCGCCTCGTCGGCCTGCCCGGCATGGCGCTCGCCGCCCTGATCGCGCAGCTGCTCTGCTACACGATGAGCGCGTTCCTGGCCAAGCGCGTGCTGCCGCTGCGGCTGATGACGCCCGACATCGCCCGGATCGCGGCGGCGGCAGCGGGCATGGGACTCGTGCTCGTGCCGTTTCGCTCGGTGACCGATCCGTTCGCGACCGCGGCGCTGATCGTTCTAGGGGGCGCGATCTATGCCGCGTTGCTGCTCGCGCTGCGCGTGCCCGCGGCGACGCGGCTCGCCGCGGCCGTGACTCGACGCGCGCGCCGACGCCCCGCCTGAGCGCGCGAGCTCACCGCCCGTCGAGCAGTTCACGCGATAGCCGCACGTGCGCGCGAACATAAGCTTCGGAGCTCAGTCCCTCGTCGCTCATCTGCGCCTGCGCGCGCGCCGCCATCGCCGCTGCCGCGATCGGATCGGCGGCAAGCGCGGCGATCGCCGCGGCGAGGGCGTGTGGGTCGTGCTCGGGGACGTAACGCACCGCTTCGGGTGGAAAATAGGCCTCGAGCCCGCCCACCGCGGTCGCGATCGTCGGCACGCCGAACAGCGCCGCTTCCTGCAGCGCGGTGGAGCCCGAGACGTGGAGGTTGTGCTGCAGCGGCACCACGACGAGATCGGCCTGCCGATAGAGAGCGAAGAGTTCCTCCGAGCTGGTCACGCCAGCGACAGTGACGTGCTCGAGTCCGCGCGCCAGTTCGGGATCCGCCTTGGTCGAAACGATGCGGAGCTGCCACTCGGGATGCTCGCGGACCGCCTCCACCAGGCTGCGCCAGTCACGATGCGTATCGTTGCCAACGCTGATGATCCGGTACGGGCCACCGGGTGCGCGCGGTGGGCGCGGCGGCTCGCGATGGTCGGCGCGGATGCCGAAGCGCACCAACTCGCAGCGCTGGTCGGGGAACAGCCGGCGCGCGGCGGCGAGGTTCAGCGGCGAGTGGAAGGTCAGCACGTCGGCCTGACGGATCAGCCGCCGCCAGAGCCAGCGATGCAGCGGGTTGAGCCGCGGCCAGCGATCGATCAACCAGACCGCCTGGGCGAGCAGCCGGGGTCGTGCCGTGCGATCCCGTCGCCGCTGCGCGAGCAGGGCGCAGACGCCGAGAAACTGTGATTCGGTGTGAGTCCACACCACGTCCGCGGCCATGATGCTGTCGCGGTTGCGCCAGGCGTTGACGATGTCGAAGCCGAGCGGCGCACCGAGTCCCATGCGCACGAGTTTGCCGAACCTGCCCTCGTGCTCGACCGCGGGCGCGATCAGCGTGACGCCCATCCGCTCGGCTCGAGCATACCCGTATGGATCGGGTTCGTTGAGCCCGACCAGCCGGCCGGCGGCGAAGAGCTGCGCCCAGCGGCGCGGGTGCTGCGCCACGGCGAGATGGACATAGACCTTCATCGTCGCGCCGGCCCCCTAGCCGCGATCCGGGAGATGGCCGGCACGTGCACCGCGCGCTCCGACAAGGCAACGGCGCCGCCCGGTAGGACGACGCCGCGCGACGTTTGGCAGCATTGCCGTCAGTAGGAACCGCGCTGGAACAGCACGCTCGGCACCGTGTAGGCCATGATCTTGACGTTCATCGCGCACGAGCGCGCGCGGCTGTACGTCACGTCATAGGCGACGCGGCGGCGATAGGACACGTCGTTGCGCCCGCCGACCTGCCACAGCCCGGTGATGCCCGGACGCACCGCGCAATAATGCTCGAAATAGCGACCGTAGCGCGCGATCTCGCCAACCACGATCGGGCGCGGGCCGACGAGGCTCATCTCGCCGCGCACGACGTTGATCAGCTGGGGCAGCTCGTCGAGGCTGGTCTTGCGCAGGAACTTGCCGATGCCGATCACGCGCGGGTCGTCGCGCAGCTTGTGGTCGCGCTCCCACTCCTCGCGCGCCTCGGCGCTGGTCTCGAGCAGGTGGCGCAGGCGCGCGTCGGCGTCGACCACCATCGAGCGGAACTTGAGGCACGGGAAGGCACGCCCGCCGCGACCGATGCGCTGGTGTGCGAAGATGATCGGGCCGGGGTCCAGGATGTAGATCACCGCCGCGATGATCAGCATCAGCGGCGCCAGGATAAGGAGCGCGATCAGCGCGATCGTCACGTCGAGCGCGCGGCTGGCCATGTCGTCGATGCGACGCATGGAAAACCCGTCCTCGCGGAGATCCACGTCGGCGCTGGGCACCGACGCGGTGATGGTCGCTTCATGCACGAAGTTCGCTCCCTCGACGATACGCTGCAACGCAACATTAGGTTATTTGGGCGTTAATGTAACCCCGAAGGTGCAGCGGTTCGTCTCGAATACGGGATCGATCGTCGCAGCTTGTACCGATGCGGTACGGTCAAGCCTCAGCAATCAGTAGTAAAAGCCTACTGATCCTGCGGTTTTTTCCAATGAGGCGATCGCGGGTGGCGATATGATCCGCCGCCGCGTGGCGCCGGCGCGACTCGGCGGACGACGTCGTCCAGAGCGGCGCAGAGGGAGTAATCCTGCTGCGCTGCGGCGGATCAGAAGAGCGCGACGGCGACCCGCGCGATCAGCGCCCACAGCAGCGCCGAGCTGCCGACGATCACCCCCAGCCGGACCGCGCCGGGCAGCTTCTGTACCTCGGGCTCGGCGAAAGGCGCCTCCAGCGGCGCCGAGGAGGTGAGCTGGATCACGGTGTCGGTGCGGAACGCGCTTGCCACCACCGAGCGGCTGACCGGCTCGGCGAACTCGCAGCCGTAGCCACCCGGCACCTGGCGCACCACCCGCGCCGTCGCGCGTCCGTGCCCGGCGAGCCCGATCGTCACCGTGCTGCCGATCGCGAGCCGCGAGTCGGTGGTGACGCTGAAGCCCGTCTCCGACAGATCGGCGACATAGACGTCGTGCGCGCCGCGATCGCCGCGCAGCGTCGATGGCTGGTTGATCGGCTGGCGCTCGGCACCGCGGCGATCGTCATTGTCCTCGTTCACCATCACCGCGTGAAGCAGCATCGTCGCACCCTTTCGATCAGCTGTGCGAGGAGTAGCGGTGACGCGCCTACTATCGAGTTAACCGACGCCGACGGATCAGGGCGGAAGAGACGGATTCAGCGGCTTTTTCGTCGATCGTGGTAAACAACGCCTTAGCTATCGTCTGTGCTCAGCGCAGCGTCGTGGCATGAGCCATGCCCGCCATCCCGGCATGCGGGTCGGCACCCGCCGCGGCGGCGGGGCGATCGGGGACCGGCACCGCGTGCGGTTTGGCGAGCCAGGCGAAGGGCGTCACCTGGCGCAGCTGCTTGCCGTTGCCCAAGTCGCCTCCGTGGCAGTTGAGCAGCTTGTCCAGACAATTCTCGGTCCACTGGCGCAGCGTCGCGTCGTCCCAGGCGCCGAACCAGTCGGCGTGGAAGGTGGTGCCGGGCACGCGCATCGTGCCGTTGGCGCCGGGCATCTCGTCGGAGGAGAGATGCCAGGTCGGTCGCGCGCCGTCCCACGTACCGCTGCGATCGAGCGTGGCGTCGACGGTGTACCACGAACCCATGGTGAAGGTGGGGATCACCACCGGGTGGGTGAACGGGCAATGCTCCTTGCCCCCGGTCCACTGCGGATAAGCGACATGCTCGCGGTGATCGGGGCTGTCGAGCCGCTTGCCGTCCCAGCAGCTCGGCGCATTGATGATCGCGCCCAGCTGCGCGCCGGGCGGGCACACCTTCGCCACCTCGACCAGGGTCTCGTAATGGCCCTCGGTCGCGCCCGGACCCTGGCAGTTGAAGTAATGCGAACCGGTCGCCGGCGCATCGGGGTGGACCATGTCGAAGCCGAAGACGAAGCGCAGCCCGCGCGGCAGCGCGACGCAGGCGGCGCGGACACGGTTGCACTCCGGATCGGTGTTGGGCCGGCGCTTGTAGTAGATCGAGACATAGTCGGGCCGGATCACCTGACCGCGGCCGTTGAGCATCGCCGGCATCCAATAGGCCGAGCGGTTGAGCCGGTTCATGCAGGTACTGTCGCCGCTGCGGCGCAGGCTGGCGTAGGTCGAATTCGCGTCCGCGGCGGTGTTGCCGAAGAACTGGTGCAGGTGCGACTGGCCCGGCTTGCCGGGGTAGAGGATCGGATCGTCGAAGCGCAGCTGCCCCGCCATGCACAGGAAGCGGAAGGCCCCGACCACGTCGGGGGCGGCGCTCTGCGGGATCGCGCCGGGCGGGCCGCTCTCGTGCGAGACCATGATGCCGCTGGCGGCGTCGAAGTTGCTCGGCACCGCGGGTTCCTCGCCCTCGGGACCGCCCGCGGCCTCGCGCGGCTGGGCGAGATCACCGGTGCCGCCCATCTTGCCTTTCGCGTGCTGAGTCGTCGGCGCCGCCAAGCGATCGGCGTGCGCCGCGCCGGCCAGCGCCAGCGCGAGCAGCAGCGCGCCGATCCAGCCCCGATTCCCGCTCGCCCGCACCCGCATCACGCCTCCGTCGCTCGGGTCGCGCTATACATCAGGCCAGCGCGCGGCGCACGCGAAAGGGGCCGGTCGCTCGCGCGGCCGGCCCCTCGACTGTCCCGATCGGGAAGCGCGCGATCAGGCGACCGCGGCGCCGCCGGTGACGCTCTTGCGACGGCGCACCGCGGCGCCGACCATCGCGAAGCCGCCGATCATCATCATCCAGGTCGCCGGCTCGGGCACCGCGCTGCTGACGGTGACCGCACTCAGCTTGAAGCCGTCGACCTTGGTGCCGTCGACGTTCGTCGCGGCGACCAGCCACAGGTTCGACGCGGTGCCGTCGACGCTGCGCGTCAGCGTGCCGCTGCCGCCCGCGAGCACCTGCTGATTATTGAGAACGCTGGTGAGCGCGCTGGTCGACTTGCCGTCGAGACCAAGGTCCTGGTTCCACGCGGTGGCAGTGTTGCCCCAGCGGACGCTCGCGTCTGAGCCGGTGGTGTAGCCGTTCACGCTGAAGGACGTGGTCTTGATCTTCGACAGATCGACCGCGGTGCTGAACTGGAACAGGATGAAGTCCTGTCCATCCTGCGTGTCGACGGTGTGCGTGCCGTTCGTGCCGTTCTCATTGTCGTTGGTCACGCCCAACCCGTAGGTGTACGACCCGAGGTAAGCATTGGTGATCTTGCCGTTGATCGCCGACCATGCGGTCGCACGGACGTTGATTTTCTGGCCATCGAGGTCGAAGTTGTAGGTGCGCGCGTTGGTGGCACCGTTGTCCGCGCTGTTGGTCTTCGACGTGAGATCCAGCACGAAGTCCGTCGCGCTCGCCGGTGCCGCCGCGGTCGCCAGCGCGAGCCCGGCCACCGCTGCCATCATCTTCAACTTGGTCATGATTTCGTCCCCCCAGAAACTCTGTTCGTCGCGTGATTGCCGTGCGGCGGGGGGAGCTTCAAGGAGCGACCGTTACGCCCCTGTCCCGGTTTCGGACCCGTGCGACACTCGGCGTGCCGGCCTCGTTCGTCGGCCGCGCGGCCTTTACCCGGCAGCCTCGGGCCCTTCGCTCGTCATCCCCGCGCCTACACCGGTCAGCCCCGTGTCCTTCCGCCGTCATCCCTGCGGAGACAGGGATCCAGACGCGTGGACCTGCCGACGGAGGTGCGACGTCAGCGGGTCTGGATCCCCGCCTGCGCGGGCATGACAAGGGGGCGGGGCTGACGGGAGGGGCGGGATGACGAAGGATCGCGGCCCGTCGGAGGCGACTCGCCACGTCGGAGGCGACCCGCCAAGTCGAAGGCGACTCGGCCACGACGCCGAGCCTTGGCGACGACGAAGGCGAGGCCCTCACGGCCCTCACCCGATCAACCCGCCTCGCTTACTTCCGCTCCCTCACTTCGGCAGCGCCACGACGTGCGGGTTGCTGGTCCAGGCGAAGGCGTCGAACATCTTCATCTGACGGCCGTTGCCCAGGTCGCCGCCGCTGCAGTTGAGCAGCTTGTTGATGCAATTATCCATCCACATCTTCATCACCTCGTCGTCCCACGCGCCGAACCAGTCGGCGTGGAAGGTCGAGCCCGGGCGCATCGTCGCCATGCCCGGCATCTCGTCCGAGGCGAGGTGCCAGCCGCTGGTGCCGCCGTCCCACGTGCCGCTCCGGTTGAGGTCCGAGTCGACCGTGTACCAGGCGCCCATGGTGAAGGTGGGGATCACGTACGGGTGGTCGGCCGGGCACTTCTCATAACCCCAATCGCCGTAGCTGGTGTAGGCGACGTGCGAGCGATGGTCGGCGCTGTCGAGGTTCTTGCCGTCCCAGCAATTGGGCGCGTTGATCACCGCGCCGATCTGGTTGCCGACGCCGCAATGCTTTCCCGCCTCGATCAGGTCGGCGTAATGGCCGGGCTCGGCGGTCGGGCCCTGGCAGTTGTAATAGCCCGCGCCGGTCGGCGGCGTGCCGTTGATCATGTCGTAGCCGAAGACGAAGCGCAGCCCGCGCGGCAGGTCGACGCAGGCCTTGCCCATGCGCTGGCACTCGGGATCGCTGGCGGGGCGGCGCTTGTAGTAGATCGAGACGTAATCGGGCCGCACCACGCCGTTCTTGCCGTTGAGCATCGCCGGCATCCAATAGGCCGAGCGGTTGAGCGCGTTGGTGCAGGTGCTGTCGCCGCTGGTGCGCAGGCTGCGATAGGTCGAATTGGCGTCCGCCAGCGAGTTGCCGAAGAACTGGTGGAGGTGTGACCGGCCGGGCTGGCCCGGGAACACGATCGGGTCGTCCTTGGCCTCGTGGCTGGGCGTGCAGATGAAGCGGAAGGCGCCGACCACGTCGGGCGCGCCGCTCGACGGCACCGCGCCCGTGCCCCACGCGGCGACGAGCTGCTGGCCGACGTCGAAGTTGCTCGGAATCGAATCATAGTCACCCGCCACCGGCAGGCTGCCCGGCGCCACCACCACGCCGCTGCTGGCGGGCGTCGGGGTCGGCGTGGGCGCGGGCGTCACGGTCGGGGCGGTCGGCGCGCTCGCCACCGGCGTGGTCCCCGCGGTCGCGCCACCGCCGCCGCCGCCGCCGCAGCCGGCGAGCGCCAGCGCGAGCATCAGGGGCATGATGCGAGCGGCGCGCTGCCGCATGGTCGCAGGGGCGCGCATCAGCGCAGGGTGCGCGCACGCGCCCAGCAGCGTCATCATCCGAGTTACTCCCAGTCGCCGCGGGCGAACTCGAGCCCGGCAGCCGTTCAGGCCACGCTAGGGTCGCTGGGTTAAATCGACGTAGGGAAGCGTGCTTAAGCGACGTTAGGGATTGGTTCTGCGAGGCTTTCCGCCGCCTCGTCGCGGTCCGGCGCGGCCGCCGCGCGCTTCCGCCGCGGTGCCCAATAGCCCATCTCCGCGGCGATGCCCGCGATCAGCCCGACCGCGATCGCGTACATGTACTGGGTGACGTACAGCACGAAGATCCACTCGTAGAGCGAGTGCAGGCTCACCATCATCAGCGCCACCGCGAGACCCAGCAGCACGTCGCCGCGCGGGTCGCGGCGGTAGCGCCAGGCGCAGCGCAGCGCCACGATCACCGGCCACACGAGCATCAGCACGAAGGCGATCATGCCGACGTAGCCGGTCTCGGCCGCGGACAGCAGATAGGCGTTGTGGACGTGCGCGCTGCGACTGCCGAACACCGCGGCGACGCCGGCGCGATCGGAATAGCCCTGGGTGTTGGCGACGATGACGTAATGGTTGCCGCCGACGCCGAGCGGATGGTCGTGGACGATCGCCTTGGCGGCGCGCTCGAACGCGGCGCGCTCGTCGTAGTCGCCGGTGTCGGAGGGCTTGCTGAAGCGGGCGCCCAAGGTGGCATAGGCGACCGGCGCGGCGACGACGAGCGACAGCACGCCCGCCAGCGCCACCGTGGTCTTGCGCCCGCTCGGCTGGCGCATCATCGACAGCAGCAGCGTCAGCACCACGCCGACCGCGGAGAAGGCGATCGTCGCACGCGAGGCAGTCAGCACCACCGCGGTGAGTCCCGCTACCGGCCCGAGCCACAGCCAGCGCGACTTCTTGGTCGCCAGCAGCATCGCCAGCGACGGGAAGATCACGAAGTGGGTCAGCATGCCCAGCAGGTTCTGGTGCCCCAGCGTGCCCGCCGCCTGGATCGCGCCCTGCGCGTGCGCCTTGAGCGACATCACCGCCTGGAAGCAGATGCCGATGATCAGCCCCAGGATGAGCCCGCGTACCGCCTTCGGGTCGCGGCACGTCATCGCCACCGCGGTGAGCACCAGCACCATGCGTGCCAGCTGCCACACGTAGAAGAAGGTCGACATCGGCACGTCGTTCTGCAGCAGGCTCAGCATCACCAGCACGGTGTAGGCGATCAGCGGCCAGCGCAGGTGGACCTGGCGGAACTTGCGCGGTGTCGAGAAGATCAGCGCGATCGCCAGCGCGTCGATCAGCGTGACCTCGGCGCCCTTCACGAAACCCGGCCAATAGGCCCAGGAGATCGGCGCTATGAGCAGGTGCCAGGTGCTGGTGACGAACGGCAGCGCGCCGAACACCATCATCACGCGCGGCAGATGGCGGCGGTTGGTGCGCAGCCAGCCGATCAGCACCGGCAGCATGCCCAGTACGGCGAGGAGCGCGATCCACTTCATGCGAACACCGCCACCAGCGCCGCCGCGCCGCCGATCCCCACCACCGCGATCACGATCGACTCGCGCAGGCCGAAGCTGCGCCGCGCCGCCGCGCGCTTGAACGCGCGCGCCGCGCCCGCGCCTTCACGCAGCAGCGGCAGGCGGTCGAAGAAGCGCAGCGCGGCGATGTCGGTGCGCGACGGGCGCTGCTCGGCCAGGACCGGCTCGGCGAACGCCGTTCGCACTTCGGGACGCGCGCGGCGGTACCACACATAGGCGCCGTCGATCGGGGGATGGTCGTCGAGCGTCAGCAGGTGGCGCAGATAGGCGGCGAGCGGCGCGACCGTGTCGGCGCTGAACGCCATGCAGTGCGCGCCGATGATGTCGCTCGCGGGCAGGTCGTCGGGCGTCGCGGCGTAATAGCCGCCGTAGAGGATCTGCCAGCCCGGCGGCACGCTCACGTCGCGCGCGGCCGGGGTGAAATCGGCGTCGTCCTCCAGGATCAGCACGCTCTCGCCCGCCGCGGCGGCCTCCTCGAGGATGGCCAGATGGCTGTGGTACACGCCGCGCGCACCGCGCGAGGTGAAGCTGCCCGCGTCGTCGAAGCGGCACGCGTCGAAGAACGCCACCTTCGGGTCGTGCTCGGCGCCGAGCCGGCGCAGCTCGCCCAGCATCTGCGCGCGCCGGTCGGTGCGGTGCGCGAGGTTGATGATGCGGACTCGGTCGATATGGTCGAACAGCATAGAGATCAGCCTATCGGGCGGCGAAGCGGGAGACGAGCGGGGCGACCGCGGTGGCGATGTCGAACTCGCGCTCGACCTTGGCGCGGCCGGCGGCGGCGAGCCGGTCGCCCAGCGCGGCATCGTCGCGCAGCCGCGCGATCTGGCGGCGCAGGTCGTCCCAGTCGCCGGGACGGAAGAGCAGGCCCTCGGCGCCGTCCTCGATCAGCTCGGGCACGCCCGCGACCCGGCTGCCGATCACCGGCAGGCCGAGCGCCATCGCCTCCATCAGCACGATCGGCAGGCCTTCCATGAAGCTCGGCAGCACCAGCATGTCGTGGCGCGCGATCTCGGCCAGCGTCGCGGCCTCGTCGAGCCGGCCCGCGAAACGGACGCGCGCGCCGAGCCCGAGCCGCGCCACCGCGGCGTCGATCTCGCCGCGCAGCGGGCCGTCGCCCACGAGGGTGAGCTCGACGTCGAGCGGCGCGATCGCCTCGAGCAGCCCGAGATGCCCCTTCTCCGCGGACAGCCGCGCCACGCACACCAGCCGGCGCCGTGCGCCCTCCGTGCGTGCGACGGGGGCGGCGAGCGTGGGGGCGGCGAGGTCGAGCCCGCAGCGCACCACGGCGAACTTGTGCCAGTGCGCCGGCGCGGTGACGCGCATCGCCTGCGCGCGGCCGAACCAGGAGACACAGGCGACGAACTCGGCCTGCTCCAGCTTGGCGCCGAGCGTCAGCCCGGCGGGATAGTCGGTCTCGGAGATACCGTGCAGCGTCAGGCTCCACGGCAGGCCCGCGAGGCGCGCCGCCATCATGCCGACGGTCGCGCCCGCGTTGGCGAAATGGTTGTGGACGTGGCTGACCCGGTCCTCGCCGAACATCCGCGCCAGCACCACCGCCTCGGCGAAGTGGAACAAGGCCCAGAGCGCGGCGCGCAGCCCCGGCGCGCGGTGGCGCAAGGCGAGCCGCAGCAGCGCGAGATAAGCACCGGGACGGCGCGCCAGCGCGCCCAGATGCGCGCCGAGCAGCGCGCCGGCGCCGAGCGGCAGCACGAAGCGGGTCGTCTCCGCCGAGGCGCGGTCCTCGGGCGCGACCAGCTCGGCCGCGGCGGGGCGGCGAATGCTGTAGGTGCGCAGGTGGACGCCGTGGCGGCGCAGGCTCTCCACCTCGCGGCGGATGAAGGTGTGCGACGAGGCCGGATATTGGCTCACCACATAGGCGATGCGGGAGGTGCGCTGGTCGGTCATTTGTAGGTGATCGCCGATCCGGCGGCGCGGCGACGGCGCGCGTAGCGCAGCATGCCCTGCAGCTCGGGGAACTTCGCCAGCATCGTGTAGAAGGCGTTGGGCCAGGCCATCGCGCCGTGATGGTCGCGCCGCGCCACGCGCGCCACCTGGAGCGCGAGCAGCAGCACCGGCAGGAGCAGCAGCGCCGGGTGGACCAGCAGCGCCAGCACGGTGCCCGCGAGCGGCAGCGCGCCCGCCCACAGCAGCGCGCGGCGGCGCTCGGCGCGGTAGAGCGGGTGCGGCAGCGCGCGGGTCGCCTCGCCGGCCTGGGCATAGCCGAATCCGCCGCGCACCGCGCGCCACCACCATTGGCCGAAGCGCAGCATCGCGGCGTCGTGCAGCGTCATCGCCGCGTCGATCCGCCACACCCGCCAGCCGGCGGCGCGCAGCCGCGCGCACAGCTCGGGCTCCTCGCCCGCGGTGAGATCGTCGCGGAAGCCGCCCGCGGCGCGGACGACCTCGGCGCGCATCAGCGAGTCGCCGCCGCACGCCCCGGCCTCGCCGATCGGCGTGTCCCACTCCAGGTCGCACAATCGGTTGTAGACCGAGGCCTCGGGGTGGCGCTCGCGCCGCCGCCCGCACACCACCGCGACATCGGGGTGAGCGGCGAGGAAGCGAGTCGCGACGGCGAGCCAGTCCGGCGTCAGCTCGCAGTCGCCGTCGATGAACTGGACGAGCTCGCAGTCGGCGGGCAGCGCGGCGAAGCCGGCGTTGCGCGCGCGCGCCGCGGTGAAGGGCAGCGCCATGTCGAGGTCGACCACCTGCGCCCCGAGCTCGCGCGCGCGCGCCGGGCTGCCGTCGGTCGAGGCCGAGTCGACATAGACCACCGCCGCGGCGCCGCTGCCCGCCAGCGAGCGCAGGCAGCGCACCAGCCGCTCACCCTCGTTGCGGCCGATCGCGACGATGCCGACGCGCGGCGGGGGAGAAAAAGGCGCGCTCACTTCCACGGCAGCAGACTCGTCACGTCGCCGGTCAGCCCGACGCCGTACAGCGCCTCGCGGAAGAGCACGGCCAGACCCAGCATGACCAGCGTCATAGCAAGGTCCTGCCGCGCGAACGACAGCCCCTCGCGGCGCTGCGCGACCCAGAGCGGCACGTAGCGGACCAGCTCGGCGCTGGCGATCACCAGCACCGCGCCGCTGATGCCGTAGAAATTGACCGCCAGCGGCAGACCGACCAACAGCCAGGCGAACTTGCCGATATTGGCGCTGGCGCCATAGACCGGTTTGCCGATGCCGAGCAGCACCGACTCGTTGATCGTCGACAGGATCGCGAACCACACCCCGAACGACAGCGCGGGCAGCATCTGCGCCGCGCCCTGGTAGCGCTGGTCGTAGAGCAGGGCGGTGAGCAGGTCCGACACGGCGATGAACCCCGCCACCGCCGCGGCCGCGCCGAGCAGCAGCAGCGGGCGGTGCCGCGCCAGGCGCGCGCGCAGCTCGGCGGTGGTGTCGAACGAGGCCGCCACCATCGGGAACACGATCATGTTGCCGAAGCGAGCGACCAGCAGGTTGAGGATGTCGGCGAGCGAGCGCGCGATGCCATAGGTCCCCAGCACCGCCAGCGACACGGCGCGCGCCATGTACAGCCGGTCGAAATTCATCGCCAGGAAGTAGACGATCGACGACAGCGCCACCCAGCGGCCGAACGACAGGATCTCGCGCATGGCGCCGCGGTCGATCAGGAAGCGGTGGCGCATGCCCGGGATCAGCAGGTAGCTCGCCACCATCACCGCCGCGCTGGAGGTGATGCCGCCGAACACCAGCGCCCAGATCGTCGGCGTCGCCAGCGCGAACAGGATGTGCGCCACGGTCGAGATCGCGGTGTAGCCGACCTCGAACGCGGTCAGCGCGGCGAGCCGCAGGTGCTTCTGCGCGATGAAGCGCCCGGTCGATTCGAACCCGGCGAAGACGAAGAACAGCGACGCCACCGCGAAGATGCCGGCGAGCTCGGGCTTGCGGTAGAACCACGCCACCGGCCAGGCCAGCGCGGCGCAGACCATGCCCAGCGCTAGGCCGCGGACCAGCTGGAGCGTCCATGCGGTGTCGTAGAAGTCGGGCTGCTCGGCGCGCGGGTTGCTGATGATGTTCTGGCCGATGCCGATATCGGACGCCAGCTCGATGCCGGTGCGCACCGTATTGACGATGATCATGATGCCGAACAGCTCGGGCGCGAGCAGCCGCGCGAGCACGACGTTGTTGACGAGCCGCAGTGCTTGCACCACGCCATAGCCGGCGGTGGACCAGCCCAGCCGTGTCAGGATCGATCGGGAAAGCAACTTCATGCGCGGGCGGACGATCCCAGGAAGGTACCGGCCGGCACGGTCGAATCGACGCGGGCCGGGGCGGCTGCTCGGTCTCTAGCAGCCGAAGCCTTAAAATCGAGGCACACGATCATTGACGCGTTTTTCACGGGCGTTTGAGGAAAAGTGATGCGGATCCTGTTCGCCCTGCCGGGCTTCCACCGTTTCGAGCGCGGCGCCGAGGTGGCGCTGCTGTCGCTCGCGACCGAGCTGGCGCGCGGCGGCGACGCGGTGACGGTGATCGGCGCGGGCGAGGCGCGCGAGGGCACGCCCTATCGCTTCCGTCACGCCGGTGCGCTGCGGCGCGAGCGGCTCGAGCGGATGCCGCGGGTCCCCGCGCTGCGCAGCGAGACCGGCTGGGAGGAGGCGAGCTTCGTCCCCGGCCTGCTGCGCGCCTACCGTCCGCGCGACCATGACGTGACGGTGACCTGCTCCTTCCCCTTCACCAACTGGGTGCTGCGCCGCCCGGTGCTGTTCGGCCGCCGCCCGCCGCACGTCTTCGTCACGCAGAACGGCGACTGGCCGGCCTTCTCGAACGACGCCGAATATCGCACCTTCGGCTGCGACGGGCTGGTCTGCACCAACCCCGACTATCTCGAGCGCAACCAGGAGAAGTGGCGCTGCGCGCTGATCCCCAACGGGATGGACGCGGAGCGCTTCACACCGGGCTCGCCCGAGCGCGCGCGCTTCGGCCTGCCCGCGCGCGGCACGGTGGTGCTGATGGTGAGCGCGCTGATCCCGACCAAGCGAGTCGCCGACGGCGTGCGCGCGGTGGCGCAACTGCCCGACGCGCACCTGGTGGTGGCGGGCGACGGGCCCGAGCGCGAGGCGGTCGACCGGCTCGCCGCCGAGCTGCTGCCGGGGCGCTTCAAGCGGCTGACCGTCGGGGCGGCGGAGATGCCGCTGCTGTACCGCTCGGCCGACGTGTTCCTCCACCTCTCGCGCGAGGAATCGTTCGGCAACGTCTATATCGAGGCGCTGGCGTGCGGCGCGCCGGTCGTGGCGCATGACTCGCCGCGGCTGCGCTGGATCGTCGGCGACGACGCGGTGCTGCTCGACACCGGCGACCCGGCGGCGGTGGCGGCGGCGCTGGCGCACGCGATCGCGGCGCGCTCCGAGCTGGCCCCGCGCGGCCGCGTCCGCGCGCTGCGCTATGCCTGGCCGCGCGTGGCGGCGCAGTACCGCACCTTCCTGGGCGAGGTGATCGCGGCGGCGAAGTAGGGGGAGGCCGTTCGCCCAGGTATACGACGGCGACTCGATCCTCCCCTGCAAGGGGAGGTGGCACGACGAAGGCGTGACGGAGGGGTGGTCCGGCCGGCGAGGGGAGCGACACTCACCAGCGTCGACACTCCTACATCAGTGCTTCGCGCTGCCAGCTCTCCTTCCCGGGGAGGATCGTTGTAGCCGCTCCCCGACTACCCCTCGGCCCCTTCCAGCCGGTAGTCGCGCAGCCGCTCGCGCAGCAGCTTCTTGTCGATCTTGCCCGTGGCGCCGAGCGGGATCGCCTCCACCACCAGCACGTCATCGGGCATCCACCAGCGCGCGATCTTGCCGTCGAGGAAGGCGAGCAGCTCCTCCTTGGCGCAGGTCGCGCCCGGCGCGGGCTGGACCAGCAGCAGCGGTCGCTCGCCCCAGACCGGGTGCGCCACGCCGATCACCGCCGCGATCGCCACCGACGGGTGCGCCGCCGCGAGATTCTCGATCTCGATCGAGCTGATCCACTCGCCGCCCGACTTGACGATGTCCTTGGCGCGGTCGGTGATGCGCATATAGCCCGCCTGGTCGATCACCGCGACGTCGCCGGTGTCGAACCATCCCTCGCCGTCGACCGCCTCCTCCGCCTCGCCGTAATAAGCGCGCGCGATCGTCGGTCCGCGGATCAGCAGCCGCCCCGCGGTGGCGCCGTCGTGCGGCAGCACCGCGCCGGCGTCGTCGACCAGCCGCAGCTCGAGCCCGCACACCGGGCGCCCCTGCATCGCCTTGCGCCGCACCTGCTCGTCATAGGGCTGCGCCAGCACGTCCGCGGTGGGGGAGGAGAGCGTCGCCAGCGGCGAGGTCTCGGTCATGCCCCAGCCCTGCACCACCTCGACGCCGTAATCGTCCTGAAAGGCGCGGATCAGTGCCTCGGGCGGGGCGGCGCCGCCGATGATCACGCGCTCCAGCGAGGTGAAGCCGCGCCCGGTGCCGCGCAGGTGCTGGAGCAGCCCCTGCCACACCGTCGGCACCGCGGCGGAGAAGGTGACCTGCTCCTGCTCGATCAACTCGTAGAGCGAGGCGCCGTCCATCCGCTGCCCCGGCAAAACCAGCTTGGCGCCGACCGCGGGGGCCGAATAGACCACGCCCCAGCTGTTGGCATGGTACATCGGCACCACCAGCAGCAGCGTGTCGCGCGCGGAGAGCCCCATCGCGTCGTGCTGGAGCGCCATCATCGTGTGCAGCCAGTTGGAGCGGTGCGAGTAGAGCACGCCCTTGGGCAGGCCGGTGGTGCCCGAGGTGTAGCACAGCCCGCAGGCGGCGCGCTCGTCGAACCCGCCCCAGGGGTGATCGGCCGGCTGCGCGGCGACCAGCTCGTCGAAGGCGAGCGCGCCGGGCTCGGGCAGTGCGTCCGCGCCGCACAGATAAACGATCCGCTCGAGCGAAGGCACCTCGCGCAGCAGCCGCTGCGCCAGCGCGGCGCACTCGGGATCGGCGAAGAGCAGCCGGTCGCCGGCATGATCGGCGATGTAGCGGATCTGCTCGGGGAACAGCCGCGGGTTGAGCGTGTGGAGCACTGCGCCCATGTTGGTGGCGCCGTACCAGGCGGCGAGGTGGCGGAAGCCGTTCCACCCCAGCGTGGCGACCCGATCGCCGGGCGCGATGCCGAGCGAGGCGAGCGCGGCCGACACGTGCTTGGCGGTGCGGTGCAGACCGGCGTAGTCGGTGCGGCTGACCGCGCCGGCGGCGTCGCGCGAGACGATCTCGCGGCGCGGGTGCCATGTCGCCGCATGGTCGAGGAAGCGGTCGACCGTCAGCGGCATGTCCTGCATCAGCCCGAGCGGCGGCATCGTCTCTCCCACCCGCGCGCCGCGTGGATCGCGGACGCGTCGGACGGCGATCATGGCTCAGCCGCGCGCCTCTGTCGCGTGTCGATTGATGTCGGTCAGGATCGGGGCGGCCGCGTCGCGCTGGCGCTGTCGAACCCCGCCGCCTGCGGCTCGGCCAGCTCGGCCTCGCCCGCCATGGCGTGCGAGTCGTCGTGGTCGCGCAGCGTGTCGAGGTGCATCAGGCGGCGCACCAGCGGGCTCACCAGCAGCACCAGGAGCGCGATGCCCATCGCCCACCAGCCGATCGTCTCGTACACGCCCAGCGTGCCGTCGCGCGTCATCGTGCCGCCCTCGCCGCCGCCGGTCGCCTCGCCGATCTTGCCCGCGACGAAATTGCCCACCGCGGTCATGTAGAACCATGCGCCCATGATCAGGCTGGCGAGGTGGCGCGGCGCCAGCCGGTTCATCGCCGACAGGCCGACCGGCGACAGGCACAATTCGCCCGAGGTCTGGAAGAAATAGATCATGAAGACGAGGTACACCGGGGTCAGCGCCGCGCCGTACAGCCGCGCGCCCCAGACGAAGAGCAGGAAGCTCAGCGCCACCTGCACCAGCGCCAGCCCGAACTTGGCCGGCGCCGAGGGCTCCCAGCCGCGCCGCCCGAGGAACACCCACAGCGCGGCGAAGACCGGGCCGAGCAGCACGATGTAGATCGGGTTCACCGACTGGAACAGCGAGGCGGGCACGCCGCCGCGGTCGACGAAGCGGTCGGTGTACAGGTTGAGGCTGCCGCCGGCCTGCTCGTACAGACCCCAGAACAAGGGGTTGAGCGCGATCAGGAAGAGCACCGCGAACATGCGGTCGCGCGCGTGCGGCTCCAGCTTGAACGAGGCGAACAGCACGTAGCCGAGCAGCGCGATCCCCGAGACCATCAGCAGCGTCTGGATCACGTCCTGGTACTGGATCAGCAGCCAGATCACCCCCACCGCGGCGACGCCGATCGCGTAGAGCGTCCACTCGAGCGACCGGGCGAGCGCGCGCGGCGCCTCGCCGCGCCCCTGCAGCAGCGGCTTGCCCAGCACGAACACCAGCAGCCCCAGCAGCATGCCGACACCCGCCGCGCCGAAGCCGTACGACCAGCCGTAGGTCTCGCCGAGCCAGCCGGCGAGGATCGTACCGAGCGCGGCGCCGGTGTTGATGCCGATGTAGAAGATCGTATACGCGCCGTCGCGCCGGATGTCGGTGAGCGGGTAGAGCTGGCCCACGATCACCGAGATATTGGCCTTGAGGAAGCCCGAGCCGACGATGATGAAGCCGAGCGCGAGCCAGAAGACGTTGATCGCCGCGGAGGCCTGGCCGCCGTCGCCCTCCACCGCCATCAGCAGGTGGCCCAGCGTGAGCAGCACCGCGCCATAGACCACCGCGCGGCGCTGGCCGAGGTAACGGTCCGCCAGATAGCCGCCGAGCACGGGCGTGATGTACACCAGCGAGGTATAGGCGCCGTAGATCAGATTGGCCTTGCCGTCGTCGAACAGCCAGTGCTTGGTCAGGTAGAAGATCAGCAGCGCGCGCATGCCGTAATAGGAGAAGCGCTCCCACATCTCGGCGAAGAACAGGACGTAGAGGCCTTTGGGGTGGCCGGCGAACTCGTCCCCGGGCTTCACCGCGGCGGCGATCCCGCCGCCCAGCAATAGTGCGAGAAAACCGAGCGCGATCGTGGGGATAATGGGCAAGGGAGAGCGGCTCCGGTGAGGGGCGGGGCGCGCGTGCCAGCGGCGCCGATTGGTTGCGCGCGAGACTAGCGTCTCGTGCGCCGCTGTAAATATCCCCCGGGCGCGCTATCTGTCCCGGCGATGTTCAACGACCTCTCCTCGCCGCTCGCGCTGCTCGCCACGCGCCGCTCGGGCAAGCCGCGCGACCTGGTCGCGCCCGGGCCGACGCGCGACCAGCTCGTCGGCATGATCCAGCTCGCCGGGCGCACGCCCGATCACGGCAAGCTGGCGCCGTGGCGCTTCGTGATCGTCCCCGACGAGCGCCGCGACGCCTTGGCCGCGCGGCTGGTGGAGGCCTATCGCGCCGAGCGTCCGGCGGCGGCGCGGCTCGAACTCGAGGCGATGGACCAGTTCGCGCGCCAGGCGCCCGCGCTGGTGGTGGCGCTCTCCTCGCCCCGGCTGGAGAGCCACATCCCTCTGTGGGAGCAGGAGCTGTCGGCGGGCGCGGCGTGCATGAACCTGCTCCACGCCGCGCACGCGCACGGCTTCGCGGCGGGCTGGCTGACCGGCTGGCCGGCCTTCTCCGACGCGGTGCGCGACCTGTTCGGCGCCGCGCCCGAGCGGATCGCCGGCTTCATGTTCATCGGCACGCCCGGCCGCGCGCTGGAGGAACGCCCGCGCCCCGATCCCGCCGCGCTGTGGAGCGAGTGGGCGGGGTAGGGCGGAAGCGTCCGGGCGAGCCGTGTGCCCGCGCCACGTTCGATGCCGGAGCCGCGGGCTGCGCCGTCTCGCGAATCCGGCATCGGGAAGGGCGCGCGGTCGCATCATTCCCCACTTCCGCCCGCGGCGGCTGCGCCGGGCGCTGCCGTGAGGACTCGTCCGGTTACGTGATGCGGCGCCATCGCCGTTCTTATTGCCCGTTCAGTACCGCGGCGTGATGATCCCGGCGAGCGCCGCGGCGGGGCTGCTTCGGCGCAGTTGATCGGCGTTCACGCTCGATGAGATGAGTTCGACCGAAGCAGCAGTTAAGTACAAGTTAACGCCGCCCCGTCGTACGCGTCGGTTAAGAACTTGAAACCCTTTGGTTTAACCGATCTGAATGGAATTCCGGAGTAAGACGATTTTAGTCGGAAGGCGCGCGACTTCTCGCATCGTCGCAGTGGCTCCGTCCAACGTCTATCTCTTCGGGGGTTTCATGAAGAAGCTTTGGATCGTGGGCGCGGCCGTGGTCGCCGCGTCGAGTGCTTATGCGGCGACGAACACTGCCAACGTCGCTCAGGCTGCCACCAGCTTGGTCGCGGTGATCGCTGCGCCGGCCACCCCGGCGGCCAAGCCTGCCGCGACGGTGAAGCTTGCCGCCGACGGACTGCCCGTCGACGCGATCCGAAAGACCGGGCCTTTCGGCGTCGTCCAGCAGCCGTCCTACGCCAGCAACTTCAAGACAGAGGACTTGCTGGTGCCGTCCTGGGGAACGGGCGCGATCCCGCAGTCGGGCGCACCGGACGTGGTCGGCGCCTTCCGCTTCATCTGCATGCCCGGTCAGGTGCTGAAGGACGACCCGATCGTCTTCCCCGGTCAGCCTGGCAAGTCGCACGCGCACCAGTTCTTTGGTAACACTGGCGCTAACGCTTATTCCGATTACGGGAAGCTGCGCTTTAGCGGCGACAGCACGTGCAACAATAAATTGAACCGCTCGGCCTATTGGGTTCCAGCGATGCTCAACGGCAAGGGCAAGGTTGTCCGGCCAGACTATGTCTCAATTTACTACAAGCGCATCCCTGAAAGCAGCCCGGCCTGCCAGATCGAGGGAAAGGCGTGTGTCGACATGCCGCGAGGTCTGCGCTTCGTGTTCGGTTACAACATGGGAACTGGCAAGAGCGAGAATAACTTCTACTTTAACTGCGATGGCCCGACTGCGACACCTGGCCATTATCCGGATCTTGTCACCGCGGCGAAGTTCTGCCCGGTGGGCAACCGCATCGGTGCGGTGATCCAAGCGCCGAGCTGCTGGAACGGACGTCAACTCAACTCGGGTGACCATCGCAGCCACATGGCTTTCCCGAGCTATGGCTGGGATGGTATCCTCAAGTGCCCGGCGACTCATCCGTATATCGTGCCGACTTTCACGCTCGGCGCGTGGTACACGGTGGACGAGGATCTCGACACCTCGGGTGAGTGGAGCGAGGGCAAGAGCACGTGGACGCTCGCCTCCGACTCGATGCCCGGCATGGCAACGCAGCGCCCCGGCACCACCTTCCACGCCGACTGGATTGGCGCTTGGGACGACAAGGTGCTCGCCATGTGGACCGCGAACTGCATCAACAAGCTGCTTAACTGCTCGGGCGGCGACCTCGGCAACGGCCTTCAGCTGAAGATGCGCGACGACTTCACCTGGAACGCCACGCCGCGACTCGTAGACATGCCCAAGTAAGCGAACTCCAGCCGGCGCGGGAACTCACGCCCGCGCCGCCGACGACCACCGCGCCAGGTCTGGCTCGTAGAAGCTGGCGCGGCGCGGTGTCGTGTTAGATCTGCGCATGCTGGCGCAAGGCTGGCATGTCGCGGGCTGGCGCCGATCGATTTCGGGCTTTCGAGACGATCTTACGCCGACACCGCCAGTAGCCGAACTACTATAGCACGAGAAAACCAAGCGCGCGGCGCGCCGTCGCGGTGGCGGGCCATGTCCCCGTGCCGCGGAAAGATCGACTAGCCGAGCCGCCAGCGCTCGAGCTGAGCGACGACGTCGGCCTTCACCTGTTCGACGGTGAGATCGGTGAGGTCGCGCGCACGCGTGCCCACGCTGCTCTGCGCGGCGAGGTACCAGGCCACGCTGCGGCGCGCCTCCGACGCCTCCAGCGCGGTGTAGGCGGCGAGCGGCCGTGACCGGGGCGTAAGGCGATAACTGAAGGCGCGCTGGCTATCGGCGCCGACCGACAAGGCGATCGCGTCCTCGGTCAGCACGAGCTCGCTATCGGTCCAGCCTTCCTCCCGCAGCGCCTCGTACACCGATCGGAGCGCGGGTTCGCCGGTGTCGCGCAGCTGTCGCAGGATGTCGTCGCGGCGGGCCGGCACCAGCAGTCGCCTGAGCCGCTCGCCGACCGCCGGCGCCGCGTCGGAGAGCGTGATGCCGGCGAGATCGGCGTTGGTCTGCCGGATCAGCCCGATCGCCAGCATCAGCATGATGAGGCAGAACGGCAGCGCCGCGAGCAGCGTCGCCGCCTGGAGCGCGCCGAGGCCGCCGGCGAGCAGCAGAAGCGCCGCGGTCACTGTCTCCTGCGTGGTCGCGCAGTCCTATCTTGGTTCGAGGTGGCCTCCAGTATGATCGGGCAGCCTGACAAGATTAGATTCAAGGCCCTCACACGCAACTACCCGTAGCCATATGCGCTCGCGGCCAACCGCGGGTGATGTGAAGGTCCGAGCGGGAGCACGGCGCCTTCAGCGAAGTCGTCAGTTGCGAAATGGCCCCCCCCCCGACGCCGCTGTGACCACGCCCCGCTGCCCGGAGGGAGCCGTAAGTATTCGCGTTTTCCTAAAAGTTCCGCGTGATCGCGGTCTCTCGGTGTAATTCGAGGCCAAGACGTCCCTCACGGTGACATTTTGATGCTGGAGGGGCTGCGCGCGGCGACAGAACATAGGCTTTGAGTCGAAGTCGCTCGTCTCGGAGTTGTCGACATTAGGCCCAGCCCTCTAGCGAACGCAGCCTCGGGCTCTACGATGCAGGAGTGGCATACGAAGGCATCAGTCACGAGCTCCTCCGTAAGTCGCGCTTCTAGGCTGCGGACACGGTTGCAATTGCCGCACGTGAAGTTTTGCAGTCTTCCGCAAAGCCGCCGCCACCTAACTCCAGATCGTACAGTTGTTACATCGCTGATGTCTGCGTCGACTATCCACCTCTATAAGTTCGTTATGCGCGTCCTACAGAGCACGCCACTTCATTTTAACCCTGCGTCTGCCTTCGACTTCGTTGAGCGTAGAGGCGTCTGGTTGGAGTTCGGGCCTCGAAAGAAGAGCGGCGGCGATGAACCGTCCTCTCTCGTACCCCGCCGTGCTCGACGCTTTGAAGCGCTCGTGCCTGCCTCACATCCAGGTCGTAGCGCCGCTTGGCGGCATCGTAGACGCGATACGCTTCGACGCTGAGGACGTCCTTGGCGCCGAGCGACACCTTCAGCTCGCGTTGGCCCGGCTTGGCCAGAAAGGGGCGGAGTGTCTCTGGGTAGACGCGACGAAAAATGAGGCGGCCAGTCGCCTCCTTGCGGACCCAGTCGCGAAGCTTTGCCATGTCCGATTTTGCCCCGGTGTTTGTACCAGGTTCGTCGAGCGGAATGGCGGATTTCTGGGCTTTCCTAGGCATTGCAGGCCGTTAGGAAGGGTATGGTGCCCAAGGGCGGGATCGAACCACCGACACTACGATTTTCAGTCGTATGCTCTACCAACTGAGCTACTTGGGCGCACCGCTCGCTGAGCGGTGAGGCGCGGTCCCTAGGCGGTGTCGCGCGGCTTGTCCAGCCCCTCCTGCATCTCGTCGTCGATCGCGGGCCCGGGCAGGCGGTAGCCCTCGCCGAGCCAGCGCAGCAGGTCGCGGTCCTTGCAGCCGCGGCCGCAGAAGGGGGCGTGGTCGGGGTGCGCCGGGGCGGCGCAGATCGGGCAAAGCTGGGTCATCACTCGAATATAAGCAGTCGTCCAGTGCGGCGCAGCAGCGCGTCCTGCCAGTCGGGGCTGGCCAGCACGCGTGCGCGCACCGGCTCGGGCAGGCGATGGCGCGGCGAGGCGCTCGGCGGCTCACGCTCGATCCGGCGCAGCGCGGCGCGCGCCTCCGCGCCGACGGGATCCTCGCGCAGCCGCTCGGGCAGCGAGGCGCGCGGTCGCGGGCGTACCACCTGGAGAAAGCCGAAGCCGTTGACCGCGGTACGCTCGAACGGCGGCGGCAGCGCGGCATCGAGCGCGGCGGCGACCGCCTGGCGCGCCGCCTTGCCGGTGACGCTGGGAAAGTCGATCCCGATCGAGCCGCCGATGCCGTGGCGCCGGATCGCGTGGGCCACCGCGGTGGCGGCGCGCAGCGCGAGCGAGTCGGGCGCGTCGTCGCCGTCGACGTCGAACAGCGTCATCGCCGGGGTCGGCGACATCCGCAGCGCGCCGCCGGCGAAGGCGATCTCACCGGTGCGCGCCTCTTCCAGCACCTCTGACCAGCCCGCCGCCTCGAGCACGTCGGCCTCGTGCGCGCGCGGCTCGATGACCGGAAGGCCGGTCGCGGCGATCCGGTCGCGCAGGCTCGCGCCCGCGACTGGCGCGGCGTCGGTGACGCGACCGCGCGCGCGCTTGGCGCGGCCGGGCTCGGGAATCGCCTCGCGCGTCACTTCCACCGTCAGCCGCGCGCCGAGCGTCACGCCCGGCGGCGCGCGGTCGAGCAGCAGCTCGCGCCCGTCCTCCAGCACGGCGACTCGGCGCTCGCGCAGCCGCGCCGGCGCGACGGTGCCGACGCGCAGGCCGTCGGGCAGCTCGATCCGCGCGGCGAGGATCCGCTCGCCCTCGACCAGCGCGGCGCGCGCCTCGCCGATCCCCTCCTCGTACAGCCACTCAGCCAAGCAGGACGCCCGCGGTGGCGAGCAGCGCGCGCGTCTCGAACAGCGGCAGGCCGACCACCCCCGAGTGGCTGCCGGCGAGGAAGCGCACGAACGCCTCGGCGCGGCCCTGGATGGCGTAGCCGCCCGCCTTGCCGAGCCCCTCGCCACACGCGACATAGGCGTCGATCTCCGCCTCGCTCAGCGGCTTGAACGCGACCACCGTGTCTGCCAGCCGGGTGCGCCCGCGGCCGTCGGGCGCGATCACGCACACCGCCGAGAGCGCGTGGTGGCGCCGCCCGGCGAGCAGCCGCAGCAAGGTGCGCTGCACCTCCGGGTCGGTGGCGGGGGGCAGGATGCGGCGGCCGAGCGCGATCGTGGTGTCGCCGGCGAGCACGGCCTCGCCCGCCTCGCGCGTCACCGCGCGCGCTTTCTCCTCGGCGAGGCGCAGCGCATAGGCGCGCGGCAGCTCGCGCGGGCGCGGCGTCTCGTCGATGTCGGGCGACTCGGTCCGCGCGGGGGAGACGCCGAGCCGCGCGAGCAGGTCGCGGCGGCGCGGCGAGGAGGAGGCGAGCACCAGCGGCGCGGCGCCGTCGTGCGGCGTCACGCTCTCACCGTCAGCGTCATGGGAGAGCTCGTCCGGCGCGCGGCTCAGGACGGGCCGGGGCCGCCGCGGCCGGGCATGAAGCGATAGGTGATGCGACCCTTGGTGAGGTCGTACGGGGTCAGCTCGACCAGCACCTCGTCGCCGACGAGCACGCGGATGCGGTTCTTGCGCATCTTGCCCGCGGTGTGGCCGAGGATCTCATGGTCGTTCTCGAGCCGGACGCGGAACATCGCGTTGGGCAGCAGCTCCACTACCTGCCCGCGCATCTCGAGGAGTTCTTCTTTCGCCAAACGGTGTCTCTTTCGCGCTGAGTGCGCGCGCCCTTAGCCGAGACGGCGGAGAAAGGAAAGGCGAGCGCGTGGATCGCGCGGCGACCCGTGAGGCGCGGCGCGCCCCGTATATGGACAGTGCGGGGCGGTTCGGCAAGGCGGCCCGCGCGGCCGTCTATAGTGGAGCATGCGGGCTACCACTTTCGCGCTGCGCTACGAGGATCTGCTGGCGGCGACGCGCGCAGGCGCCGCGCGGCGCGGCTGGTGCCGCCGTCTCGCCCTGGTCACGCTTCCCTGGTCAGGGCTCGCGGTGGCGCTCGGCACCGGCGATCTCGGCGAGGGTGAGCGAGTCACGACACAGGTCGCGCTGGTGCTCGCCGCGCTGGGCTGGAGCGCGGCGATGCTGCTGGTGGCGCCGCTGGCGGCACGCCGGCGGCTGGTGCGACGTGTCCGGCGCCGCTTCGCCTGCCAGCCCCCGACCGCGCTGCTCACCACGCTGGCTTGGCGCGAGAGCGGGCTGGTGCTGGCCTCGCCGCGCGGCACGCTGCGGCTCGGCTGGGACGAGGTGGCGGCGGTGGAGCAGGGCACGCTGCTGCTGTTCCGCCGGCGCGATCGCGGGGTGCCGCCGTTCGTGCCGCTCGCGCTGCTGACGCCGGCGCAGCGCGCCGAGCTGCTCGCGCTGGGGGAGGCCGCGCGGCGGTGAGGTCAGGCGGGCGGCGGCGCGTCGGAGAGCAGCCAGGCCTCTGCCTCGCCCGACGTGGCGAAGAAGGCCGCACCGCGGATCTCGGCGGCGCGGCGGATCTGGCGCCGCGCGAGTGAAAGGCCGACCACGAAGGCGAGGCGCCGCGACGCGGTGGCGGGATCACCGACCACGCGCTGGAAGGCGTCGACGCTGTCCTGCGCCTGGATGTCGATCGCGCGCATGTCGACCAGCGTGACGTGCTGGTTGGGCGCGCAGCGCAGCTCACGCTGTGCCGCCGCCAACCCTCGCGCGAACGCGGCGATGTCGGGCGCGGTGAAGAAGCCGGCGATGGTGATGCGAACGAGGTCGCGGGCGGGATCGATCGCGAAGGAGTAAGCGGGCGGCATGCCGAGCCGCTAGCACGCGCCGCCCGGCTTTATGGCGCTAAGTGACTGATCGACATCTGTTCAGCCGCGCCGGCCGGATGGCCTCACAGCAGCGAGCCCTGGCCGCCGCGATCCTCGCGCACGGCCTGGCGGAAGGCGGCGTTGGGGTCGACGTGCGGCAGGTCGGGGCGCTTGCCCGCCATCAGTTCGGCGAGCGTCAGGATCTGCAACCGCGCGTAGCTGCGCCCCGTCGCGCTGCTGGCGAAGCGCCCCACCGCGGCGGCCTCGCGGATCATCGGCTCGGTCGGGGCGGCGCGGGTGACGAACACGCCCGCGATCGCGCGATCGCGCACCATCGCCGCGTGAAGCTCGCGCACCATCGCCACGCCCACCTGCTCGCCGCTCTTCACCGATACCAACGCGCGCTCGACCGTGCGCCCGTCGGGGCGGCAGTAGAGCAGCCCGTCGACCCCGCCGTCCGCGCCCTTGCGTCGCCCGCCGTGCGGCATCGCGCCGATCAGGAAGACGACCCACCACTGGAACTGATAGCGGTCGCGTCGCGCCAGGTCCTCGGCCGAGGCGAGGTCGCGTGGCGTGCCTTCGACGGTGAAGCGCGCGTCGGGGAAGGCGGCGTGCAGGCGCTTCTCGATCAGCGCGATGGCGAGATGGGTCACGTCGATCCCGGTCCAGCGCCGCGCCAGCTTCTGCGCGGCATGCACCGCGGTGCCGCAGCCGCAGAACGGGTCGAGCACGAGGTCGCCGGGCCGCGACGAGGCGGCGATGATCCGCTCCAGCAGCGCGACCGGCTTCTGCGTCGGATACCCCAGCTTCTCGACCGAGAAGGACTTGATGTTGGGCGAGTAGAGCGCGGGATCGTCCCATACGTCGTCGATCGGCTTGCCGAGCGGGTTGGCGCCCCCGCCGCGGCGCTCGTAGCCGGCGGCGTGCGCGACATATTGCTTGTTGAAGGTCCAGTCGGCGGCGGGGTCCCGGACGTAATAGAAGATCGTGTCGTGGTTGCGCACCCAGTTGGCGGTGCGGGTCTTGAAGCCGCTCACCCAGCCCGAGCGCCACACGATCTCGCGACGGAAGGCGCGCGGGGCGAACACGCCGTCGAGCAGCAGCTTGAGGTAATGGCCAGCGGTCGGGTCGCAGTGGAGATAGAGGCTGCCGCTGGGCTTGAGCACGCGGCGCAGCTCGATCAGCCGGATCGTCATCATCGCGAGATAGGCGAGCATGTCGTTCTCGCCGAGGAAGCGGCGGAGCGAGTCGAGCAGCTGGAACGCGTCCGCATGGCCGCTGCGCGCGACCTGGTCGAAGGCGTCGGCGGCG
Organism: Sphingomonas citri; assembly: GCF_019429485.1. GTDB lineage: Bacteria > Pseudomonadota > Alphaproteobacteria > Sphingomonadales > Sphingomonadaceae > Sphingomonas > Sphingomonas citri. Next base: position 175,385 of record NZ_JAHXZN010000004.1, read on the forward strand.
GCGTCGTTCCAGTGCCAGCTGTCGTGGAAGGCCTCGACCTGCGCCGCGGTGCCCGCGCCGTCGGGCGCGCGGAAGAGGATGTTGTAGCTGGCGTTCGAGTTGAACGGCGGGTCGAGGTAGATCAGGTCGACGCTGGCGTCCGCGATCTCACGCCGCAGGACGTCGAGATTGTCGCCATAGTAGAGGTGGTTCGTCGGCCGGTTCGTACCCATGCGCGCGAGAGCAGCGTGGTTGGTACGAGGGCGTCACGGGTTGGTTCGTCCGGAACGGAGGTGAGTCGGGCCGGGCGAGAGGGGCAGGGTCCGATGTGGACTAATCTGGGTTGATCGAGAGGAGAATCCTTCCCTGCAAGGGGAGGTGGCGCGCGCAGCGCGACGGAGGGTGTCGCCGGCGGTGAGTCTCGCCCGCCTCACCTTCGGTGACACCCCTCCGTCAGCCCTGCGGGCTGCCACCTCCCCTTGCAGGAAAGGATCTGACGTCAGCCGCCACCCCCCGCCAGCGCGGCGAGCAGCAGCAGCGCGACGATGTTGGTGATCTTGATCATCGGGTTCACCGCCGGGCCGGCGGTGTCCTTGTAGGGGTCGCCGACGGTGTCGCCGGTCACCGCGGCCTTGTGCGCCTCCGAGCCCTTGCCGCCGTGATTGCCGTCCTCGATGAACTTTTTGGCATTGTCCCAGGCGCCGCCGCCCGAGGTCATCGACAGGGCCACGAACAGCCCCGAGACGATCACGCCGAGCAGCATCGCGCCCAGCGCGGCGAATCCGCTCGCCTGCCCGTCGACCGCGGTGACGATGAAGTAGAGCGCGATCGGCGACAGCACCGGCAGCAGCGACGGCACGATCATCTCGCGGATCGCGGCGCGGGTGACGAGGTCGACGGTGCGGCCGTAGTTCGGCCGGCTGGTCCCCTGCATGATGCCGGGATTGTCGCGGAATTGCTGGCGCACCTCCTCGACCACCGCGCCCGCCGCGCGCCCCACCGCGGTCATGCCGAAGGCGCCGAACAGATAGGGCAGCAGCGCGCCGAGCAGCAGCCCGACGATCACGTACGGGTTGCTGAGCGAGAAGTTGACCGACAGGTCGGGGAAATAGGTCTGCAGGTCGGTGGTGTACGCGCCGAACAGCACCAGCGCGGCGAGCCCCGCCGAGCCGATCGCATAGCCCTTGGTCACCGCCTTGGTGGTGTTGCCGACCGCGTCGAGCGCGTCGGTGCGCTCGCGCACCTCGTCCTCCAGCCCCGCCATCTCGGCGATGCCGCCGGCATTGTCGGTCACCGGGCCGTAGGCGTCGAGCGCGACCACCATGCCCGCCTGCGCCAGCATCGCGGTCGCGGCGAAGGCGATGCCGATGATGCCGGCGAGCTTATAAGCGGCGACCACCGCGACCACGATCACGAGCGTCGGCAGCGCGGTCGCCTCGAGGCTGATGGCGAGCCCCTGGATCACGTTGGTGCCGTGGCCGGTCTCGCTCGCCTTGGCGATCGACTTGACCGGGCGGTAGTTGGTGCCGGTGTAATATTCGGTGATCCACACGATCAGCCCGGTCACCGCCAGCCCGATCAGCATCGAGAAGAACAGGTCGTAGCCGGTGAAGGCGCTCGCCGCCGGCACGCCCGCCACGCCGCTCGCCGCCTGCGAGGTCGCGCCCGCGTCGGGCACCGCGCCGCTGCCGGCGTCGAGGAAGCCCGCCCCGCCGATCACGCGGTGCAGGTCGCCGAGCGTCCACTGCGTCACCGCCCAGATCGCCGGGATCGACAGCAAGGCCGAGGTCCAGAAGCCCTTGTACAGCGCGCCCATGATCGAGCCGCCGCCGAGCCGCACCATGTACGTCCCGATGATCGAGGTGATGATGCACACGCCGCCGACCGCGAGCGGCAGGCTCATCAGCCGCATCAGCTCGGCCGCGTCGGCCTGGATCAGCAGCGCGATCGACACCATGGTGACGCCGAGCGTGACGACATAGGTCTCGAACAGGTCGGCCGCCATGCCGGCGCAGTCGCCCACGTTGTCGCCGACATTGTCCGCGATCACCGCGGGGTTGCGCGGATCGTCCTCGGGGATGCCGGCCTCGACCTTGCCGACCAGGTCGGCGCCGACGTCGGCCGCCTTGGTGAAGATGCCGCCGCCCAGCCGCGCGAAGATCGAGATCAGCGAGGCGCCGAACGCCAGCGCGGTGAGCGCCTCGACGATCGCGCGGTCGTTGGGCAACAGCCCCGCCGGCCCGGTGAGATACCAGAAGAACAGGGCGATGGAGAGCAACCCCAGCCCGGCGACGAGCATCCCCGTCACCGCGCCCGAGCGGAACGCCATCGTCAGCCCGCGCTGGAGCGTCGAGCGCGCCGCCTCGGCGGTGCGGACGTTGGCGCGGACCGAGATCGTCATGCCGACGAAGCCGGCGACCCCCGAGAGCAGCGCACCGATGACGAAGCCGATCGTGGAGAGCAGCCCGAGCGTGACCGCGAGCACGATCGCGACGATCGCGCCGACCACGGCGATGGTGGTGTACTGGCGCCCGAGATAGGCCTTGGCCCCCTCCTGGATCGCGCTGGCGATATCCTGCATCCGCTCATTGCCCGGCGACGCGGCGAGCACCTGGCGGCTGGTGACGAAGCCATAGAGTACGGCGATGACGCCGCAGACGATGGCAAGGTAGACGATCGTCATGCCTCACATCCCTCCTGTTGCGCGCCCGGTCTGTCGCCGGGAGGTGTCGCGCGGGAGGCGGAGGCTAACATGCGGGAACGTCAGCGCAACCCGTGCTCATACCCGAGCCGGCGAGGGGTCGGCAGCGGCTCGCCGGCGCGGGTCAGCCGCAGCCCGGCGCCAGGCTCGAACCGCCCGACGCGGGTCGCCGGCACGGGCGCGACGAAGCCCGGCGCGGCGGCGAACAGCAGCTCGTAATCGTCGCCAGCGGTCGCGGCGGCGAGCGCGTCGGTGACCCCCGCCGCTAGCGGCACGTCGACGAGCTCGACCGTCACCGCGACGCCGCTCGCCAACGCCATCCGCGCGGCGTCGATCAGCAGCCCGTCGGAGACGTCCATCATCGCGGTGACCAGCGGCGCCAGCGCACGTCCCTCCGCCAGCCGCGGCACTGGGCGGCGGTAGCGCGCCCGCAGCGCCGCGTCGCCTCGGCCAGCGCGCGCGATCGCCAATCCCGCGCCGGCGTCGCCGATCGTGCCGGTGACCCAGAGCGTGTCGCCCGCGCGCGCGCCGCCGCGCGCCGGGGCGGCGGCGTCGCGCCCGATCGCGGTGAGCGTCAGCACGCGCGGCGCCCCCGTGGGCAGCGTCACGGTGTCGCCGCCGAGCAGCGCCCCGCCGAGGTCGCGCAGCGCGGCGTCGAGCCCGTCGAGGAACGCGGCGTCCCAGTCGGCGTCGCGCAGCGGGTAGTTGAGCAGCACGCCCTCGACCAGCGCGCCCTTGGCGGCAAGGTCGGAGTAATTGGTCGCGAGCAGCTTCCACGCCACGTCGGCGGCGGGGTCGTCGGGGAGGAAGTGGACACCCTCGACCAACGTGTCGGTGGTGAGCGTGTAGCCGCCCAGCGTCGCGGTATCGTCGGTGAGCCCATGCGCGCCGGGGTGGAGCGGCAGCCGGCGCAGGCGCGCGAGGAGATCGGCCTCGGTCATGCGCGCGGCATAGCCGGGGTGCGGCGGGTTGTCGTGCGTGGCGAACCGCTCGTTAACGCCCGTGCCCCTATGTCGATCGCTCGATAGGAGCTGACGATGTCGGGCGTACCGGCCGAACATGATGACCTGCGCCGGCGGATGGCGCGTTTCCTCCCGCTGATGGACTCGACCGGCCATGCCAGCGGGGTGCTGCTGCGCGAGCGGCTCGAGTTCTCGCGCATCTTCCAGACGCACAGCCAGGAGGAGCAGCGCGCCGTCGCCGCGCGTGCCGCCGCCGAGCCGGGCTTCGCGCCCACCGCGGCGGCCTATCGCAACCAGCTCGACGGGCTGCGCGCGGACTATAGCGCGCATATCGCGCGCTGGCCGCCCGCCGCGATCAGCGACGACGCCGCGGGCTATCGCGCCGCGGTGGTGACCTTGCAGCGTCGCTTCCACGACCTGCTCGCCTGGGAGGAGCGCCACCTGCTGTGACCCGCGCGCGGTCCCGCTATGATAGAGGTGGGAGGTGCGGGGTGACGATGCGGCGGGCGGAACTGGAGGCGGCGGAGCGGCGCGCGCTCGATCTGCTCGCGGCGATCGAGGCGCGCGGGCTGATCGCGCCCGGGCGCAGCGAGCGCGACATCTACGCGCTGGCCGAGCGCGTCTTCGGCGTCGAGAAACACTGGCACAAGCGGATCGTGCGCGCCGGCGCCAACACGCTGGCGATCGCGGCGGACAATCCGCCGGTGCGCGACATCGCTGCCGACGACATCGTCTTCCTCGACCTCGGCCCGGTGTTCGGCACCTGGGAGGCCGATGTCGGCGCGAGCTATGCCTTGGGGGACGACCCGGTGAAGCACGCCCTGTGCCGCGACCTCGAGGCGCAGTTCGCCGCGGTCTGCGCGCGTTTCCGGGACGAGCCCGACATCACCGGCGCTTCGCTCTACGCCTTCGCGTGCGAGTCGGCCGCGGAGGCGGGGTGGCGCTTCGGCGGGCGGATCGCGGGGCATATCGTCGCGGAATTCCCGCACGCGCGGCTGCCCGGCGCCAAGCAGATCCACCAGATCAGCGCGGAGAACCCGACGCGGCTGCGCGACCCCGACGCTCATGGCGAGGAGCGCCACTGGATCTGCGAGATCCATCTGGTCGAGCCCGAGGGACGTTTCGCCGGATTCTACGAGCGGCTGATCCCGCTGGGGTGAGCGGCTGGGAGGGGCGAGACCTCTCAGCCTCTAGGCCGTCATCCCGGACTCGGTCCGGGATCCACCGGGCCGCACACCCAGCGGTAGCGGCACATGCGGTACCGTGGATCCTGAAACGAGTTCAGGACGACGGTAGTTCGTAGGGGGAGGGTAGAGCGCACCGCGCGGCCCGGCCCATCACGCCTCGCGCGGCGTACCCCGTCCTGGCGCTCCCGTTTCAGCGCCTCACCGACGAGTGGCAGTGCCTTTCGCCTGCCCCATCCGTCATCCCGGGGCTCGACCCGGGATCCATGGTGCCGCGAGAGCCGAGGCTGTCGCTCGCGGAGGGATGGATCACGGCTGAGGGCCGGGATGACGATGGAGGTTGAGGCGACGCAACCGCCCCCCGCCGCTCATTCCTCGCGCTTTGCCCCGTCGAGCACCGCCTCCTGCCGCGCGCGCTCCTGCCGCTCGGCCTGCTTCTCCGCCTTGGTGCGGCCGTAGGCGGTGCGGTTCGCCACGGCCTGTGCCGCCTCTTCCGCCCGCCGCTTGGCCTTGCGCGCGCGATTCAGCGAGACCAGCTCGCCCATCTCAGCCGCGTACGTCCTTGGCGATATTGTCGAGCAGTCCGTTGACGAACCCCGCCTCGCGCTTCTGGTAGAAGGCATGCGCGACGTCGACATAGGAGCTGATCGCCGCGCCCACCGGCACGTCCTCGCGCGCGAGCAGCTCGTAGCAGCCGGCGCGCAGGATCGCCTTCATCGGCTTGTCGAGCCGCTCCAGCGTCCAGCCGGTGCTGAGCTTCGCCTCGATCAGCCGGTCGATCTCGCCCTGGCGCGCGTTCGTGCCGGTGACGAGATCGTCGAAGAAGTCGACGTCGGCCTCGGCATATTGCGCCTCCTCGATCTCGGCGCCGAGTCGGTGGTGGTGGAACTCGTGGAGCAGGGCGGGCAAGGCGGTGCCCTCCATCTCATGCTGGTACAAAGCCTGGACGGCGGCGAGGCGGGCGGCGGCGCGGGCCTTGGTGCGGGCAGCGGTGCGGGACATAAGCGGCGCCCTGTACGCCGGTGCGCGCGCCGCGTCACCCCTCGCGCGCCGTTGATCTCGATCAGCCTGTTCGCGCGCTGATCTGGCGCAACGTCCTCGGCCCCCCGTCGTTCGTGCAGCATCCCTTCGCACATCGTCAGAGGAGCATCACCATGGGCCTGTTCACCAAGGACATCGAGACGCTGCACGACCTGTTCCTGCACACGCTGCAGGACATCTATTACGCCGAGAACCAGATCACCAAGGCGCTGCCCAAGATGATCGAGAAGGCGACCGCGCCCGAGCTCAAACAGGGCTTCGAGACCCACCTGCGCGAGACCGAGGGCCAGATCGCGCGGCTCGAGCAGGCGTTCGACGCGCTGGGCGAGAAGGCCAAGGCGGTCACCTGCCCCGCGATCGACGGCATCATCAAGGAGGCCAACGAGGTCGCCGGCGACATCGCCGACAAGTCGGTGCTCGACGCCGCGCTGATCGCCTCGGCGCAGGCGGTCGAACATTATGAGATCACGCGCTACGGCACGCTGATCGCCTGGGCCAAGCAGATGGGCCACGACCAGGTCGTCACCTTGCTCCAGGCGACGCTCGACGAGGAGAAGTCGACCGACGAGAAGCTGACCACGCTGGCCGAGAGCAAGGCCAACGCCAAGGCGGACCTCGCGACGGCGTGAGGTGAGCGGGCCGCGCGGCGATAGGGCGGCCCGTTCGACCTGATGTGGTAGGGCGCCCGGTCGGAGAGCGGCCGGGCGCCCTTCCTTCTTGTTCCCCGGCGCAAGCCGGGGCCCAGGTGGGGGGACGTTGCTGAGGCAGGTAACAGGAGTCACGGTCACGTCTCCGCTTGAATCGACGCTGGCATGTGACAACGGCCGCGCGTCGTCACGACGGCCTTCCCCACTGGGCCCCAGCCTCCGCCGGGGCGCAAGCGGTGGGTGTCGGGTGCGATAGCGCACGCCGCGGTATCCGCGACGCCAACCCCTTCTTCCCGCCCCCGCCGCCCGCTAGGGCAGGCGGCGTGACCCCGACGCTGCCGATCCACACTGTCCTCCCGGAACTGCTCGCCGCGCTGCGCGACGGCGGCGCCGCGGTGCTGGTCGCGCCGCCGGGGGCGGGCAAGACCACCGCGGTCGCCCCCGCGCTGCTCGCCGAGCAATGGTGCGACGGCGAGATCATCGTCACCTCGCCGCGCCGCCTCGCCGCGCGCGCCGCGGCCGAGCGGATGGCGCAGCTCGCCGGCGAGCCGGTCGGCCAGACCTTCGGCTATGCCACGCGGCTCGACACCAAGCGCTCCGCCGCGACGCGAGTCACCGTCGTCACCGAGGGTATCCTCACCGCGCGGCTCCAGAGCGACCCCGAGCTGACCGGCGTCGCCGCGCTCCTCTTCGACGAGGTGCACGAGCGCAGCCTCGACGGCGACTTCGGGCTCGCGCTCGCGCTCGACGCGCGCGCCGCGCTGCGCCCCGACCTGCGCGTCGTCGCGATGTCGGCGACGCTCGACGGCGTGCGCTTCGCGACCTTGCTCGACGGCGCGCCGGTGGTGGAGAGCGAGGGGCGCAGCTACCCGCTCGAGCTGCGCCACCTCGGTCGCGCCGCGGAGGCGCGGATCGAGGACTCGATGGCGGCCGCGATCCGCCAGGCGCTGCGCGACGAGGCGGGCGGGGTGCTCGCCTTCCTCCCCGGCGTCGCCGAGATCGAGCGCACCGCCGAGCGAGTCGGCGACGTGCCCGGGGTGCGGCTCCACCGCCTGCACGGCAGCCTCGACCCCGCCGCGCAGCGCGCCGCGATCCGCGCCGAGCCCGACGGCGCGCGCAAGCTGGTGCTCGCAACCAGCATCGCCGAGACCAGCCTAACGCTCGACGGCATCCGCGTGGTGGTCGACAGCGGACTGGCGCGGCGCCCGCGCTACGACCGCGCCGCGGGGATGACGCGGCTGGTCACCGAGCGCGCCAGCCAGGCCGCGGCGACGCAGCGCGCGGGCCGCGCCGCGCGCCAGGGACCGGGGGTCGCCTATCGTCTGTGGGCGGCGGCGGCGACCGCGGGCATGCCGCGCTTCGACCCGCCCGAGATCATCGAGGCGGACCTGTCGGCGCTGGTGCTCGCCTGTGCGTTATGGGGGGTGAGTGACCCGCGCGACCTGCGCTGGCTCGACGCGCCGCCGGAGGCCGCGGTGGCGGAGGCGCGCGCGCGGCTCGCGGCGCTGGGGGCGCTCGACGCCGACGCGCGCCCGACCGCGCACGGCCGCGCGATCGCGGCGCTGCCGATGCCGCCGCGGCTCGCGCACATGCTGCTCGCCGCGGCCGACCCGCGCCGCGCCGCCGAGGTGGCGGTGCTGCTCCAGGAGCGCGGGCTCGGCGGCGCGGACGCCGACCTCGAGCTGCGCTGGCGGCGCTGGCGCGGCGACCGTTCGCCCAAGGCGGAGAGCGCACGCGGGCTGGCGAGGCGCTGGGCCGGGCTGGTGAAGCGCGGGCAGCGCGAGGGCGCGCCCGACTCGATCGGCGCCTGTGTCGCGCTCGGCTTCCCCGATCGCGTGGCGCGGCGGCGCGACGCGAGCGGCGAGCGCTGGGCCTCGGTCGGTGGGCGCGGCTTCAAGCTGGACCCGACGTCGCCGCTCGCCTCCGCCGAGTGGCTCGCGGTGGCGGAGACGCAGGGGATGGCGGCGGGGGCGCGCATCCTCGCCGCCGCGCCGATCGCGGCGGAGGAGGTGGAGGCGCTGTTCGCCGACCGGATCGAGGCGCGCCGCACCGCCGACTTCGATCCCGCCACCGGCGCGGTGCAGCCGCTGCGCGAGCGCCGGCTCGGCGCGATCCGGCTGTCGAGCGGGCCGGACAGCACGGCCGACCCCGCGGCGATCGCGGCGGCGCTGGTGGAGGGCGTGCGCGCGCACGGCCTCACGCCGCTGCCCTGGTCGCGCGCGGCCGAGGCGCTGCGCACGCGCGCGGCCTATGCCGGCGTGCCGCTCGATGACGCCACGCTGCTCGAGCGGCTCGACGACTGGCTGCCCGCGCTGGTCGAGGGCAAGCGCCGGCTCGACGCGATCGCGCCGGGCGCGCTGGTGGAGGCGCTGCGCGGGCTGCTCGGCTGGGACTCGCTGCGCGCGATCGATCGCGTCGCGCCGGCGGATTTCACCAGCCCGGCGGGGTCGACCCACGCGATCGACTATGGCGCCGAGGCGGGGCCGACGGTGGAGTTGCGCGTCCAGGCGCTGTTCGGTCTCGACCAGCATCCGGTGGTAGGGACCGAGCGCGTGCCACTGGTGCTGTCGCTGACCTCGCCGGCGGGCCGGCCGATCCAGACGACGCGGGACCTGCCCGGCTTCTGGCGCGGCAGCTGGCACGCGGTGGCCAAGGAGATGCGCGGCCGCTACCCGCGCCACCCCTGGCCCGACGATCCGGCCAACGCGGCGGCGACGCTGCGCACCAAGAACGCCGACGCGCGACGCGGGTGAGGCGGCCGACTCGCTCTTCGCGTCATCGGCACAGTCCAGTCAAAGCTTTGGCGTCTCGCTGTGAACATTCACATCAGCGCGGTCGGCGGTGCTGAACACGATCACAGGCGAGCAACAATGCTGCCATGTTAGCGCTCACGCCTAAACCGGTTACATTCTCGCCTTGATCTCCCCGGTTGTTACTTCCATAGGCCCAAAAATCATAAGAATAGCCGTGGTCAAGCGGCAGTGTTTCACGGGAGAGGAACGGGTCATGCGAACATCGATCAAGCTTTGCCTGCTGCTGGGCAGCATCCTGAGCGGCGCGCCCGTGCTGGCGCAGACCGGCTCGGCACCCGAGAACCCGGCGACGGTGCCGCAGGAGCAGACGCCCCCCGCCGCCGCGGTCGGCCAGGATGCCCCGGTCGGCCAGGGCGGCGCGGCGGTCGCGCCCGACGCCGCTGCCGCGGGCGACGAGATCGTCGTCACCGGCATCCGCGCCAGCCTCAGCTCCTCGGCGCAGACGAAGCGCGACGCCAACCAGATCGTCGACTCGATCAGCGCGGTCGACGTCGGCAAATTCCCCGATGCCAACATCGCGGAGTCGCTCCAGCGCATCACCGGCGTGGCGATCGACCGCTCGGGCGGCGAGGGCCAGTTCATCACCGTCCGCGGTCTCGGGCCCGAGTTCAACACCGTCCTCGTCAACGGCCGCGTCATGGCGACCGACAACGCCGGGCGCGAGTTCTCGTTCGACGTGCTCTCCTCGAACATGATCCAGCGCACCGACGTGTTCAAATCGCCCGTACCCGAGCTGCAGGAAGGCGGCATCGGCGCGACGGTCAACATCGTCACCGCGCGTCCGCTGGAAGGCCGCAGCGGCTTCCGCGCCGCGGCGCAGATCGGCGGCATCTACGATCGCTCGCGCGAGCGGATCACCCCCGATCTCGCCGCCACGGTCTCCTACGCCAACCCGGACAAGACCTTCGGCGTGCTGCTCGCGGGCTCCTACACCAAGCGTAAGAGCCAGACCGATCAGATCGCGATCGACGGCTGGATCAACGGCCGCCCCGATATCGTCCAGACGATCGGCGGGGTGCCGACGCTGATCACCGGGTCTGACCCGCGCTATCCCGTCACGGGCAACGCCAACCTGCCGCAGAGCGTCTACTACCAGCGCGCGCAGGAAGAGCGCGAGCGGATCAACGTGTCGGGCGCGGTGCAGTTCAGGCCGGCGGACAATCTCGAGATCACCGTCGACGGCATCTACTCGCGCTTCAACATCTCGGGCGTGACTCGCCGGCTCGATAACTTCATGGCCGCGCCTTATTACCAGCCGACCTTCGACGACACCAACACCGCCACCGGCCTGACCATGCTGGGACGCGACTTCATCGCCGCCAACCCGCAGTTCCTGGCGGCGAATCCGACGCTGACCAACAACGGCGTCAACGCCAAGGTCGACCACGTCTACAACACGACCAACCGCAAGTCGGACAGTTATCAGATCGGCGGCAACGTCAAGTGGAACCCCACAGAGAACGTCGAGCTGCGCTTCGATGCCTCGACCACCGGCGCCAACCGCAACTCGCCCAATGCCTATCTCGTCTACGGCGCGCTGCTACCCTACAGCTATCAGTTCTCGCTCGATGGTGGGAAGGGGATCCCGTCGATCTCCTACGACAACAACATCATCAACAACCCCGACCTGATGCGGCTGCATTACATGGGGATCGACGCCAACCGCTCGCGCGACCGCGGCTCGGAATATCACTTCGACACCAAATGGACCGTCGACGGCTCGATCCTGCGCAACGTGACGCTCGGCGGGTCGTACACCGAGCGGCGCAAGATCAATCGCCAGTTCAACAACAGCGACTCCAACTGCACCTATTGCGGCTATCAGGTGCCGATCGCCTCGGGCCTGCTCCAGCCCTATGAGTGGGGCGACCTGCTCGGCGGCGGGCAGAACATCCCGCCCTCGCTGTTCCAGGTCGATCCGCAGGCCTTCCTCGCCTATCTCAACGATCCCGCCACGCTCAACATCCCCTCGAACGGGCGCACGCCCGAGCAGCAGGCGGCCTATGCGGCGCAGGTGCAGGCGCTGGAAGGCGGGCCGTTCGGCGTGCGCGAGCAGCTGCGCGGCACCGTCAACGTGCAGGAGCGGCTGACCGCTGGCTATATCAGCATGCAGTTCGGCAACGATCGCTGGACCGGCAACGCCGGCGTGCGCGTGATCCGCACCCAGGTGCTCTCCTCGGGCTTCGACACGCCGGTCACCGGGATCGCCAACACGCCCGGCGACGACACGCTGCAATATACCTATGGGCCCGCCACCGCGATCGCGGTGCGCAGCAGCTACGTCAACGCGCTTCCCTCGGCCAACGTGAAGTACAACCTGACCGAGAAGCTGATCGCGCGCGCCGCCTTCTCGCAGACGATCACGCGACCGACGTTGACCGACCTGGGCGTCAACAACGACTACGGCGGGCGCATCGCGGTGCCGCTGTCGTCGGGCGGCAACCCCAATCTGCTGCCGTTCCGCTCGACCAACTACGACCTGTCGCTCGAATGGTATCTCTCGCGCGTCAGCTACATCAGCGTGGGCGGCTTCTATAAGGACCTGTCCGACTTCCTTGAGCTGCAGACGCTGCCGGTCGAGCGCTTCGGCCGGGTCTATCAGGACACGCGCACGCGCAACGGGCAGAGCGGCACGATCAAGGGCATCGAGGTCGGCGGGCAATATTCGTTCGACGCGCTGGGCGGGTTCGTCGGCGGCTTCGGCCTTACCGGCAACTACACCTATGTCGCCAGCAGCGCCGAGCGCGACCAGGTGCTGGCGGACTTCCAGTGCGGCTACAACGGCCTGTCGCCGCACTCGGCGAACGGCAGCGTGTTCTACGAGAAATACGGCATCTCGGCGCGCGTGTCGTACAACTGGCGCTCGGACTATCTGCGCAACTGCCGAGACAGCCAGTCGCGGCCGCGCAACCGCTCCTCCTACGGCCAGCTCGACTTCAACGTGTCCTACGACCTCACGCCCAATTTCCAGCTCTACGTGCAGGGCGTGAACGTGACCAACGAGTTCATCGACGAATGGTCGGCGATCAAGGAGCGCTACCTGCTCCAGCAGGAGACCGGCGCACGCTACAACGTCGGCCTGCGCGTCAAGCTGTGAGGGGGTGAGGGCGCGTTGCGCTGAGGCGACGCGCGCTCAGGGATCGCGGTCGGCGCACGCTTCACCTGCCGTCATCCCGGACCAAGTCCGGGATGACGGAAGGGGTCCGCAGACGGATCATGCGACGCGGGCGGAGGGGTGACGCCAGGAAGTCGATGCGCCACCCCCTCCCGCGCGCGCCGCGGAGGTGCTAGCGGCGCGCGCATGACTCGCCGCCCCTCCCTCGTCGCGCTGCTGCTCGGCGTCGCCGCCGCCTGCGGCTTCGCCCCGCTCGAGCTGTGGTGGCTCGCGCTCGCCGCTTTCGCGGGCTGGCTGGCGCTGGTCCATGCCGCGCCGACGCTGCGCCAGGCGCTGTGGCGCGGCTATGCCTTCGGGGTCGGGCATTTCACGATCAACGACAACTGGTTCCAGCACGCCTTCACGTTTCAGGACAAGATGCCGCACGCGCTCGGCTATCTCGCCCCGTTCGCGCTCGCTCTGTACCTGGCGGTGTTCCCCGCCGCCGCGGCGGGGCTGGCGTGGCGCATGCGGCGCGGCGGCGCACCCGATCTCGGCTGGGTGCTGCTGGCGGGTGCGTGCTGGATCGTCACCGAGTGGGTGCGCTCCTGGCTCTTCACCGGCTATGCGTGGGACCCGCTCGCGGTGATATGGGTGCCGGTCCAGCCGGTGGCGTGGCTGGCGAGCCTCGTCGGCACCTACGCGCTGTCCGGCCTCACCGTGGCGCTCGCGGGCCTGTTGCTGCTGGTGCCGCGCCGCGCGTTGCCGCTGGGCGGCGTGGTGCTCGCCGCCGCGGCGCTGCTCGGCGCGCAGGCGCTGAGTTATCGCGGTCCGCCTCCCGCCGCCGCACCCGACGCCCCGCGCGTGATCGTGGTGCAGCCCAACGTGCCGCAGGATCAGCGCGGCGAGAGCGATCAGGCGATGATGCTGGCGCGGCTCACCCGCCTCTCCGGCCGGCCCGGCGCGGCGCCGCGGCTGGTGCTGTGGCCCGAGGGCGTGATCCGCGACTTCATCGAGGACGATTACCCGCTCTGGGTCTATGGCGACACCAGCCCCTGGGTCACCCGCGCGCGTATGACCGCGGTGCTCGGCCCGCGCGACATGCTGATGACGGGCGGCACCGCGCTCCAATTCGACTCGCGCGGCGAGGTCACCGGCGCGACCAACTCGGTGTTCGTGCTCGACCCGGCGCGGCGCATCCGCGCACGCTACGACAAGGCGCATCTGGTGCCCTACGGCGAGTATCTGCCGATGCCCTGGCTGCTCAAGCCGCTCGGTCTGGCGCGGCTGGTGCCCGGCGACCTCGATTTCGCGCCCGGCCCCGGGCCACGCACGCTGGCGGTGCCCGGCTTCGGCGCGATCGGGGTGCAGCTCTGCTACGAGATCATCTTCTCGGGCGAGGTGGTCGACCGCGCGCACCGGCCGCGGCTGCTCTTCAACCCCTCCAACGACGCCTGGTTCGGCGCCTGGGGGCCGCCGCAGCACCTCGCCCAGGCGCGGCTGCGCGCGATCGAGGAGGGGCTGCCGGTGGTGCGCGCCACGCCGAACGGCATCTCGGCGGTGATCGCTGCCGACGGCACGCTGCTTGGCACCGTCGCGCACCATGCCGGCGGGGCGGTCGACGTGGCGCTGCCACCCGCGCGCCCGGCTACCGTGTTTGCGCGGCTGGGCAATGCGGCGGCACTGCTGGTCGGGCTCGCGCTGGTGGCGGGCGCGGTTGCGTTGCGCGCGCGCCGGCGGTAAGCATATAAAGCTATCTTTATATCGTTATCTGCCGGAGCCTCCATGCGTCAGTCGTTCATCTTCACGTCGGAGTCGGTGTCGGAAGGGCACCCCGACAAGGTCGCGGACCAGATCTCGGACGCGATCGTCGACCTCTTCCTCGCCAAAGACCCCGAGGCGCGCGTCGCGTGCGAGACGATGACCACCACCAACAAGGTGGTGCTCGCGGGCGAGATCCGCGGGCGCGGCATCTACGAGAACGATCAATGGGCGCCGGGCGTGCTCGACGAGATCGAGGCTGCGGTCCGCGCCACGGTGAAGCGGATCGGCTATGAGCAGTCGGGCTTCCACTGGCAGACGTTCGACTTCTCGAACAACCTGCACGGCCAGTCGGCGCATATCGCGATGGGCGTCGACGAGAGCGGCAACAAGGACGAGGGCGCGGGCGACCAGGGCATCATGTTCGGCTACGCCACCGACGAGACCCCCGGCTTGATGCCCGCCACGCTCTATTACAGCCACAAGATCCTCGAGAAGATGGCGGCGGACCGCCACGCCGGCATCGCGCCCTTCCTCGAGCCCGACGCCAAGAGCCAGGTGACGCTGCAATATGAGAACGGCGTGCCGGTGCGCGCCACGGCGCTGGTGGTGTCGACCCAGCATTCGGCCGATCTGTCGAACGAGGCGGGCCAGGCGCGCCTGCGCGACTACGTCAAGGGCGTATTCGCCGAGGTGCTGCCCGAGGGTTGGCTGCCCGAGGAGAAGGCGATCTACGTCAATCCGACGGGTCTGTTCGAGATCGGCGGTCCGGACGGTGACGCCGGGCTGACCGGGCGCAAGATCATCGTCGATACCTATGGCGGCGCGGCGCCGCACGGCGGCGGCGCGTTCAGCGGCAAGGACCCCACCAAGGTCGACCGCTCGGCCGCCTATGTCGCGCGCTATCTCGCCAAGAACGTGGTCGCGGCCGGACTGGCCAAGCGCTGCACGATCCAGCTGAGCTACGCCATCGGCGTGGCCGAGCCGCTCAGCGTCTACGTCGACCTGCACGGCACCGGCAACGTCGAGGAGAGCAAGCTCGAGGCGGCGTTGCCCAAGCTGGTGCGGCTGACCCCCAAGGGTATCCGCGAGCACCTCAAGCTCAACGCGCCGATCTACAGCAAGACCGCGGCCTACGGCCACTTCGGCCGCGATCCCGAGGGCGACCTGTTCACCTGGGAGAAGACCGACCTGGTCGAGCAGCTCAAGCAGGCGGTGGCCTGAGGAGAGGGCGCCATCCTTCCTTCAGGGAGGGGGATGGCGCACGCGGCAGGCGATGTTTTCATCCTCCCCTGCGAGGGGAGGTGGCACGCCGCAGGCCTGACGGAGGGGTGACGCGGCTGGCGAGGAGCGGTGGACTCACCAGCGGCGACACCCCTCCGTCGCGCTGTGCGCGCCACCCCCTCCTTACAGGGGAGGATCAAAAGCGACCCGGATTCTTAGTCTTAGTCGCTGCTGCCCCCTCAGATATCCTGCACCAGCCGCCCGTACAGCTCGGGCCGGCGGTCGCGGAAGAAGCCGAAGGCGGCGCGGTGGCGGCGCACGCGGTCGAGGTCGAGCGTCGCGGTGATCACGCCCTCCTCCTCGCGGTCGAGCTCGGCCAGGATGTCGCCGCGCTCGTCGGTGATGAAGCTGGTGCCATAGAAGGTCTGGCCGTGTTCGACGCCGACGCGGTTGGCCGCGATCACCGGCACCACGTTCGACACCGCATGCCCCACCATCGCGCGCCGCCACAGCCGCGCGGTGTCGAGCGAGGTGTCGTGCGGCTCGCTGCCGATCGCGGTCGGGTAGAAGAGCAGCTCCGCGCCCATCAGCATCATCGCGCGCGCGGTCTCCGGATACCATTGGTCCCAGCAGACGCCAACGCCCAGCCGGGTGCGATGCCCCGCGCTGACCGGCCCGTCCCACACCTTGAATCCGGTGTTGCCGGGGCGAAAGTAGAATTTCTCCTCGTAGCCGGGGCCGTCGGGGATGTGGCTCTTGCGATAGACGCCCTGGATCTCGCCGTCGGGGCCGATCATCGCCAGCGAGTTGTAATGGTGCGGTCCGTCCAGCTCGAAGAAGCTCGTCGGGATATGGACCTGCAGCGCCTCGGCGAGCGCCTGCATCGCCAGCACCGCCTTGTGCTCGCGCACCGGCGCGGCATTGGCGAACAGCGACTCGTCCTCGACGCGGCAGAAATACTCGCCCTCGAACAGCTCGGGCGGCAGGATCACCTGCGCGCCGCGCGCGTGCGCCTCGCGCACCGCCTCGGAGACCTTGGCGATGTTGGCGTCGATGTCGGCGGAGAAGGCCAGCTGCAGCGCGGCGACGGTGATCTCGGTCATGCGCGCGCACATAAGGTGCGCGCGGGCAGGAGGCTAGGGTGAAGCCGCGAGACGCTTCTCCTCCTGCCCGACCGTCACGGCAGGATGCTGCCCGTCCGGTACAAGCGATCCTCCAGCAGCGGGACGATCTCCTCCTCCTCGGTGGCGCGCGCCGGGTCGAGCGCGAGCAGCGCGGCGAGCGCGTGCCAGCCGTAGCGCGGCGTCACGGTCGCGCCGCCGGGCGCGCCGAGCCGGCGGATCACGCCGAGGCCCTGCTCGAGATCGACCGATCCGCCGACCTCGACCGCGCTCTCGCCGCTCACCAGCACCGGCGCGCGCAGGTCGCCGCCGACGACCAGCACCGACTCCTCGCGCGCGGTGTAGATCCAGTCGCCGACAATCAGGTCGCCGGTGACGACCACGCGGCTGCCCCAGTCGTTGAGCAGGCTGCCGCAGCGCAGGCTGCCGAACACGACCAGCGCGGCATGGCCGTCGTTGCCGTCGACCTCCTGCGTCGAGACCTGGCCGGCGACGCTGAGATCGCCCTCGATCAGCGTCAGCAGCGTCAGCGGCGTGTAATCGCCCGCGATCACGACGTCGCCACGGTGGCGTCCGGCGCTGACGTCGTCGGGCTCGAGCACGGGCGAGACCAGCTCGATCTGCGAGAGCAGGTCGGCGAGCGCGGCGTCGGGCAGCGCCTCGACCAGCACCGCGATCTTGTTCTGCCACGTCTCCATCGGCATCCGCTGCCACGCCATCCGCACGTCTCCTCGCTCGTCCAAGGGGTTATAGGAAGAGGATGGGGCCGGAGCGGCGACGCGGGCGGGGGCCTGACCCGGATCGAAGGGCGCGGCGCAACCCTTGAGCCGCGCGCACCGGCCCGCTAGCCCGGCGGCGATGGACCCGCTCGACCGCATCGCCGCCGCGCTGGAGCGGCTCGCGCCGCCGCCGCCGCCCGCCGCCGACCCGCTGGCGCACCCGGCCTATGTCTGGCGCGGCGGCGTGCTGGTGGCGGCGCGCGCCTTCGCGCCGCTCGACCTCGCGCTGCTCCAGCGCGTCGACCAGCAGCGCGACGCGCTCGTCGCCAACCTCGAGCGGCTCGCCGCGGGCCATGCCGCGCAGGACGTGCTGCTGTGGGGCGCGCGCGGCACCGGCAAGTCGGCGCTGGTCAAGGCGAGCGTCGGCGCGGTGCAGGCGCGCGGCGGCGCGCTCGCGCTGGTGGAGGTGGCGGCGGAGCAGCTCGCCACGCTGCCCGCGCTGTTCGACGTGCTGGCGCGGCAGCCGCGCGCCTACGCGCTGTTCGTCGACGATCTCGGCGTCGACGACGCGAGCGAGGCGCGCGCGCTGCGCTCGCTGCTCGAGGGTGGCGCCGAGGCGCGCCCCGCCAACGCGCGGCTGATCGTCACCGCCAACCGCCGCCACCTGGTGGTGCGCGAGCACGCCGCCGCCGAGCGCGCGATCAACCCGCGCGACGCCGACGACGACCAGCTGGCGCTGGCCGACCGCTTCGGGCTCAGCCTCGGCTTCCACGCCGTCGACCAGGACCAATATCTCGCGATCGTGCGCGCTTATGCCGAGCGGCATGGGCTGGCGTTCGACCCGGCCGAGGCGGTGCGCTGGGCGACGCAGCGCGGCAGCCGCTCGGGCCGGGTGGCGTGGCAATATGTCGTGGAACTCGCGGGGCGCAGCGGCATCTCGTTGTGATCGCGAGATGAATTAGGTAAGTATCAGTGACGAACCGTGCGGTAGCTGCGGTGGCTGGAGCGCCAGCAAGAGTTTACAATTCGGTGACGAGAGGGTCTTCTTAACCATCGTCGCAGCGGAGCGCCCGACTCCGCGCGACATGGGAAGCATGACGCTCGCGCTGCCCCCTGGCGCGCCGGCGCACCAGGGAGTCCATCGTGTCCGATCATCGTCTGTTCTCGCGCGCGTCGCTGCGCCACGGCGTCGCTTGCTCCGCGCTCGCGCTCGCCAGCCTGGCCGTCCTCGCCGCCGCGCCGGCCCATGCCCAGGCCGCCTCGCCGACCACGCCGCCGGTGCCGCAGAGCGAGCAGCCGCCCGCACCCGTCGAGCAAAGCCCGGTCGAGCCTGCCGCCGGCACCGAGGCGCCCGCGGGCGGCGACATCGTCGTCACCGGATCGATCCTGCGCACCACCGATCGCGCCAGCCCCTCCCCCGTCACCACGGTGAGCGCCGAGGCGCTCGACCAGCGCGGCGTCACCACGGTGCAGGAGGGCATCCAGCAGCTCACCTCGAACAACGGGCCGGCGCTGACCAACTCCTTCACCGCCAACGGCGCCTTCGCCGGCGGCGCGTCGGCGGTGTCGCTGCGCGGCCTGTCGACCAACTCGACGCTGGTGCTGTTCGACGGCGTCCGCGCGGCCTATTACCCGCTGTCCGACGACGGCACGCGCAACTTCGTCGACCTCAACACCATCCCCGACGACATCGTCGACCGCATCGAGGTGCTGCGCGACGGCGCCTCGTCGAGCTACGGCGCGGACGCGATCGCGGGCGTGGTCAACATCATCACCAAGCGCCAGTACAAGGGAATCGGCGGCCGCGCCGAGGCCGGGATCAGCGAGCGCGGCGACGCCTCCAACCAGCGGCTCAGCCTGATCGCGGGCACCGGCGACATCGACGACAACGGCTATAACGCTTATGTCAGCGGCTTCTATTTCCGCCAGAGCGCACTGTACAACCGTGACCGGCCGTATCCGTACAACACCGACGATCGCCGCCGTATCTGCAACGACGGCGAGTGCGGCCCCAACCAGGTGGTCAACGGGCTCGACGGCAACGGCGGCTACACCTTCTCCGAGGGCGTCTTCAACACCGGCGGGACGCTCTACGTGCGGCCGTTCGACCCGACCAACACCGACGCGCAGGGGCGCTACCAGCAGCTCAACCCGGCGCTCGGCTGCCGCACCGGGCCGAGCTACACGCTCAACGCCGCCGATCTGGCGCGCACCGACGCCGACGGCAACCTCGTCAACGCCGCCGCGCCGACCTCGGTGTGCCAGGACGATCTGGTCAACAATTACGGCGTGATCTCGCCGCAGATCGAGCGCTTCGGCGGGTCGGCGCGCTTCACCGCGCGGGTCGGCGACAATGCCGAGGCCTATGCCATGTTCAACTTCCAGCAGAGCCGCGTGGGGTACAGCGGCGGGAACGCGACGATCCGCGGCAACGCCAACGCGGGGATCGACTTCCCGCGCTTCACCACCAGCGGCACCGGCGGCGCCTTCGCCCCGGGCTCGTTCGCGCTGACGCTGCCGGCCTATATCTGTGACAACGGCGTGGGCGCGGCCAACGGGATCGACACCGGGTGCAACGCCAGTAACGGCACGCTGAACCCCAACAATCCTTTCGCCACGGCGGCGAACCCGCAGGTGGCCCGGATCGTCGGTCGGATCCCGAGCATCCGCACCTATGACGAGACGCGCAGCCGCGTGTACCGCGCCGCGCTCGGCATCAAGGGGCAGGTCGCCGACACCTGGGACTATGCCGTCGACGCCACCGCGATGCACACCGACCTGCGGCGATTGCAGCGCGGCTACGTCCGCATCGACAACCTGCTCACCGCGATCGCGCGCGGCACCTACAATTTCGTCGATCCGTTCGCCAACACGCAGGCGCAGCAGGACTTCCTCTCGCCCGACAACGTCAATGACGCGCAATCCGATCTGGCGCAGGTGCAGGCGACGCTCGGCCGCTCGCTCGCGACGCTGCCCGGCGGCCCGCTCCAGCTCGGCCTCGGCATCGCCTATCGCTACGAGTCGATCAACTCGCCGAGCGCCAACCCCGACTATAACGGCCCGACCGATCGCTATTTCGTGCTCAACGCCTTCGGCATCGACGGCAGCCGCTCGGTCTACTCGGCGTTCGGCGAGCTGAACGCGCCGATCGTCGACCAATTCCTCGTCAACGTCTCCGGCCGCTACGACAAATACTCGAGCGGGCAGAGCGCCTTCTCGCCCAAGGTCGGGGCCAAGTTCACGCCGTTCCGGCAGCTGGCGATCCGCGGCACCTACTCGCGCGGCTTCCGCATCCCGAGCTTCGGCGAGGCCAATTCGCTGCCGACCAGCGGCTTCGTCAACGCGTCGCCGAGCACCTATTCGGACGCTTTCCTGGCGCAATACGGCTGCTCGCAGGCGACCTTCACCTCCTGCCCGGCCTATATCAGCAACTCGTCCTACGGACAGACGACGCGCGCCACGCCCGACCTCAAGCCCGAGAAGTCGCGCAGCTTCACCGCGGGCGTGATCTTCGAGCCGATCCGCCAGCTGACGCTGACGGTCGACTATTTCAACATCAAGAAGACCGACGCGATCGCCGCGGCGGACAACCAGGCCGCGATCGACGCCTACAACGCCGGGCAGGACGCGCCCGCGGGCTTCGGCCTGGTGCCCGACGTGGTCGACCCGCGCTTCCCCAACGCGCGCCCGCGGCTCGCCTTCGTCGAGGCGAGCTACGTCAACGAGAACACGATCCGCTCGCAGGGCATCGACTTCGGCGCGACCGGCACGCTGGACATCGCCGACGACGTCAGCTTCACCTCGGCGGCACAGGCGAGCCTGATCCTCGAGCTGTCGACCGAGTTCGCCGACGGGTCGAAGCAGACCTACCAGGGCACGATCGGCAACTACAACCTGACCGCCGGGTCGGGCACGCCGCGGTGGCGCGGGACGTGGCAGAACACGCTCAACTACAAGGACTATACGCTGAGCGCGACGGCGCAATATTTCGACGGCTACAATCTCTCGGCGGAGGACCAGGGCGGCACGCGCGGCGACTGCTCGCTCAATCCCGGCTATGTGCCGTGCGACGTCAAGAGCTACATCACCGTCGATCTCACCGGCAGCGTCAAGATCAACGATCGCGCGACCTTCTACGTCAACGTGATCAACCTGCTCGACGACCTGCCGCCGATCGACCCGGTGACCTATGGCGCCAACCTCTACAATCCGGTGCAGGGCGGCACCGGCATCTTCGGGCGCATGTTCCGCGCCGGCTTCAAGGTGGGGCTGTGATCTAGCGTCACGCTTCGTACTGCCGTCATCCTGAACTCGTTTCAGGATGACGGCATCATCGGGAGGACGAGTCGCCGAAGCGGCGTTGCTCCTCCTGTCACACCGGCGTCACCGATCGGGCCGAGAGCGCGCGGGCACTCGCTCTCCGGGGAACCGTAACGATGACGCTCACGCTCTCCCGCCGCTCGCTGCTCGCCACCGGCATGCTCGGCCTCGGCGCGCTCGCGCTGCCCGGCTTCGCCGCGGCGCAGAGCGTGCTCGCCGCGCGCGGCTTCACCCACTCGGTCGCGAGCGGCGAGCCCGCGAGCGACTCGATGCTGCTGTGGACCCGCTACGTCCCCGCCAGCGGCGACTCGGCACGGCTGGTCGCCGAGATCAGCGACACCGCCGACTTCGCGCGCGTGATCGCGTCGGGCGCGTTCGTCACCGGTGCGTGGCGCGACTGGACCGCCAAGGTGACGCTCGACGGCCTGACCCCGGGCACCGACTATCACTACCGCTTCGTCGCCGCCGACGGCACGCGCTCGCCGGTCGGCCGCACCCGCACCTTGCCGGGCGATGGCGCGCGCGACTTCACCGCCGCGATCTTCTCCTGCTCCAACCTCGGCTTCGGCTGGTTCAACGCCTACGGCCACGCCGCCGCGCGCGACGACCTCGATCTGGTGATCCACCTCGGCGACTATTTCTACGAATATTCGCCGGGCAATTACCCGCCCAAGGCGGCGCAGGTGGCGGGGCGCGTGCCGCAGCCGCTGGCCGAGACGATCCACCTCGCCGACTATCGCCTGCGCTTCGCCAGCTATCGCGCCGACCCCGACCTGCAGGCGCTGCACGCGCGCGTGCCCTGGGTGGTGCAGTGGGACGATCACGAGAGCGCCAACGACAGCTGGGAGGGCGGCGCCGAGAACCACGACCCCGCCACCGAGGGTGACTGGAACCAGCGCCGCGCCGCCTCGGTCCAGGCCTATCGCGAGTGGATGCCGGTCAGCGAGGAGCCGTGGAAGGCCTATGAGATCGGCACGCTCGCGACCCTGTGGCGCACCGAGACGCGGCTGTTCGCGCGCTCGCGCCAGAACGAGATCGCGACGCTGCTGCGGTCGCCCGATCCCGCCGCCGCGCTCACGGCGTTCCGCGACGGCGCGTGGCAGGACCCGGCGGTCACGATGATGGGCTCGCAGCAGGAGGTGTGGCTGGCGCACGACCTGCGCCGCTCGGTCAAGCAGGGGCAGCGCTGGCAGGTGGTCGGCTTCGGCACGATCATGGGCAAGCAGCAGCTGCCCGTCGCGGCCGAGGCGCTGCTCGGCGGCGGCACCGGGCATGTCGACGATTACGTCCGCGGCGCGATCGCGGCGACGCGCGCCGGCGTGGCGTCGAACCTCGACTCCTGGGGCGGCTATCCCGCCGCCCGCGCGCGCTTCCTGCGCTCGGCGCAGGCGGCCGAGGCCGACCTCGTCGTGCTCAGCGGGGACAGCCACAATGCCTGGGCGTTCGACCTGGCGCAGGACGGCGCCGCGGGGGTCGAGTTCGCCGGCCAGGCGGTGACCTCGCCCGGGTTCGAGAGCGCCTTCGCCACCGACCCGGCGCGGGTCGCGCGGATGATGGTGGAGGGCAATCCCGAGCTCAAATGGTGCGACACGTCGCGGCGCGGCTATATGGCGCTGACGATCACGCCCGAGCAGGTGCGCAACGACTGGCTGTTCGTCGACACGATCCGCCAGCGCACGCCGCGCGCCAGCGTCGGCCACAGCGCGACGGTGCGGCGCGGGCGGCGGGCGATGGCGTAGGCTTTACTCCCCCTCCCCTTCAGGGGAGGGGCAGGGGTGGGGCGTCGCCGCGAGCGTCGTCGTTTGAGGAAGCGCCCCACCCCGACCCTCCCCTGAAGGGAAGGGAGTGGTCGGTGCGCACTTCCCACGACCTCACCCCGCGCGCGCGTCGAACGCCGCGCGCGCCGCGTCCACCTCGGGCATCGCCTCGCGCGTCCAGCGATACAGCGCGCGGAACGGCGGCTGGAGCGAGCGGCCCAGCGGCGTGATCGCATATTCCACCGCCACCGGGGAGGTCGCCAGCACGCGCCGCTCGACCAGGCCGTTGCGCTCCAGCCGGCGCAGGCATTGCGTCAGCGCCTTCTGCGTCACCCCCTCCAGCCCGCGCCGGATCGCGTTGAAGCGCAGCGGCCCGTCGTCGAGTACGGTCAGCACCATCATCGTCCATTTGTCGGCGATCTGGTCGAACAGGTCGCGGCTCGGGCAGTCGCTGGAGAAACGACGCCGGCACTCGGCCTTGTCCGCGGGCGGATGCATGGAGGTTTCCTCGACGATACCTAGTGACGCGGTGGCGCCTCATTGACACCTGGTATCCTAGATATACCTAAGAGGCGTCTATCGCAACGGAGCTTGCCCGCATGGCCTCGGCCGACATCCTCTTCCGCCCGTTTCGTCTCAAGTCGCTGGAGCTGGCGAACCGCATCGTCATGGCGCCCATGACGCGCACCTTCGCGCCCGAAGGTGTGCCGGGCGCCGCCAACGCGGCCTATTACCAGCGCCGCGCCGAGGGCGGCGTGGGTCTGATCCTGTCCGAGGGCACAGTGATCGATCGCCCCGCCGCGCGCAACGAACCCGCTATCCCCTTCTTCCACGGCGAGCGCGCGCTGGCGGGCTGGCAGCAGGTGATCGACGCGGTCCACGCCGCCGGCGGCAAGATGGGGCCGCAGCTGTGGCACACCGGCTCGACCAAGGGGCAGAGCGGCTGGGAGCCCGAGGTGGCGGTGGAGAGCCCGTCGGGGCTGCTCGCGCCCGACCGCCCGCGCGGCCAGACGATGAGCGAGGAGGATATCGCCGACACCGTCGCCGCCTTCGCGCGCGCGGCGGCCGACGCCCAGCGGCTCGGCTTCGACACGGTCGAGATCCACGGCGCGCATGGCTATCTGATCGACCAGTTCTTCTGGTCGGGCACCAACAAGCGCGAGGACCGCTACGGCGGCGCGACGATCCGCGAGCGCGCGCGGCTGGCGGGCGAGGTGGTGGCGGCGATCCGCGCCGCGGTGGGTGAGGATTATCCGCTCATCCTGCGCGTCAGCCAGTGGAAGCAGCAGGATTTCGGCGCGCGGCTGGCGCACACGCCCGACGAGATGGCGGACTGGCTCCAGCCGCTGGTCGACGCCGGGGTCGACGTGCTGCACTGCTCGCAGCGCCGCTTCTGGGAGCCCGAGTTCCCCGAGCTGGACGGCGCGCAGGGCCTCAACTTCGCGGGCTGGGCGAAGAAGCTGACCGGCGCGACGACGATCAGCGTCGGCTCGGTCGGCCTGTCGGGCGAGTTCATCGCGGCGTTCGGCGGCGAGGCGTCGCGGCCCGAAGGGCTGGAGCGGCTGATCGAGCGGATGGAGCGCGACGAGTTCGACCTGATCGCGGTGGGCCGCGCGCTGATCAGTGACCCGCAATGGGTCGCCAAGGTACGCGCCGGCGACAGCGACGGGCTGAAGGACTTCGACGCGAGCGCGCTGCGCGAGCTGGTGTGAGGTGAGGGCGGGCGGGGCGGGGGTTACGTCTCCCCCGCACCGCCTCGGCACTGTTCGTGGCCGTCGAGGCGGTGTGGCGAGCGTCGTCCCGTGTTCGCGCATAGTCAGGGCACGTAGAGGTAGGGCGCACCGCTGTGCTTGACCCGGGGGTCCCCGCATCCGCGGAAAACGGGGAGAGGCGCGCTCTCAAATCCCTTGTCCGTCATCCCCGCGCAGGCGGGGATCCGGACGCGCGGACGTCCGCGATGAAGCCGCCACGTCGGCGTGCATGGATCCCCGCCTGCGCGCGGATGACGAGCTAGGCTAGTGCAAGTGTCGGGGCTAGCGCCGTGCAGCGCTGCCGCGGTCGCAAGGCGTTCGCGTGGGTCAGCGTTCGCGCCGCCTTCCTTCCTATCGCTGCTCCTGCCTCCGAAGCGGTGCGAAGCGCCGCGCGATGCGTTATGCTCCGGTGAGTCGGAGACACGCGCATGTTCATGGACTTCCGCGATCAGCCCCCGCCGCCGCGCTGGGAGCCGCGTCCCCTGCGCCCGCGCCTGTCGGCGCGGCAGGAGCGCTGGCTCGGTCGGCTGGTGCTGGCCAACATGCTGCTGCTGCTGCTCGCCCCGATCGGCGGCGCCACGCTGATCGACGCGCTCCTCACCCTGTTCCGGAACTGAGCCGCGCTCACCCGCGCGCGCTGCGCGACCGCAGCGTGACGACGCGGCCGGGCGACTCGGCCGCGGCGAGCCGGAAGCGGCCGACCTGCCCGCCCAGTGTCGCGGCGCGCTCGGCCAGCCCGTGCGTGGCCGCGTTGGTCTGTTCGGCCATCGCCGCATTCTCCTGCGTCATGCGGCTCATCTCGGCGATGGCGCTGTTGACCTGCGCGATGCCGCGGGCCTGCTCGCGCGCACTCACCGCCACCTCGCCGACCAGGCCGCGCACGTCCTCGACCCGCGCGAGGATCTGGCGCAGCGCCGCGGCGGTCTCGCCGACGAGACGGACCCCCGCGCCGATCTCGCCGGTAGCGGCGGCGATCTGCGCCTTCACCTCGCTCGCCGCGGTGGCCGAGCGCTGCGCCAGCGCGCGCACCTCCTGCGCCACCACGGCGAAGCCGCGCCCGGCGTCGCCGGCGCGTGCCGCCTCGACGCCCGCGTTGAGCGCGAGCAGGTTGGTCTGGAAGGCGATGCCGTCGATCAGCGCGATGATCTCGCCGATCTCGCTGCCCGATCGCTCGATCCCCGTCATCGCCGCGATGGCCTGCTGCGCCACCGCGCCGCTCGCCGCTGCTTCGGCGCTCGCCTCCGCGGCGAGCCGATCGGCGCGTGCGCTGTCGTCGGCGCTGGTGGCGACGCTGCGGGTCAGCTGGTCGAGCGCCGCCGCGCTCTGTTCCAGCGCCGCCGCCTGGCGCTCGGTGCGGCCGCTGAGCGCGTCGGCCGCGTCGCGGATCTCGCGCGTGTCGCCGTCGATGGCGCGCGCGGTCTCGCCCACCGCGCCCACCATCTGGCGCAGGTCGCCGAGCAGGCGATTGTAGGCGGCGCGCACCGGCTCATATTGCTCGATCAGCCGGTCCTCCAACGGGCGGCTGAGATCGCCCTGGGCGAGCCGCCCGAGACCGTCGCTGAGCGCCGTCACCATCGACGCGACGTCGCTGAGGTCGCTGCACGTCACGATCGTCGCCGGGCGCCCGCGCCACCGCGTGGCGAACAGCATCATCATCGCCGGGAAGTCCGCGCCGCCGCGCCGCGTGCAGCGCCAACGAAACCGCAGCACGCCGCCGCGCTGCGACTCCTCGACGCGGCGCCGGATCAGCGTCTCCGTGGGGGTGCCGCAATCCTGCCGCTCCGGCGAGGTGATGCCCGCCGTCGCGCCGACGAACTCCTCACGCGCATAGCCGAACAAGGCGAGCGCGGCGGGATTGCAGTCGACGTAGATGCCGTCCTGGATGACATAGATCGCGTCGGGCGAGTTGGCGTAATAGACGTCTCCGACGCTCGGCGCGCGGTGATGCCTGATGATCGTTCGCACCCATCGCTCCCTTCTGACCACAACGGCCTCTCTATAGCCGGCCCGCCGCCGGGCGATCGGACGTCGCGCCGCGGCTGACCCGTGACGACCGGCGCGTCAGTCGAGCCGTGCCGGGATCGCGACCGCGCGCCTGCTCGTCGCGGCATCGAGCCGGAATCGTCCCGCGTCGCGTTCAAGCTGCGCCGCGCGCTCGGCGAGGTCGTGCGCGGCGGCCTTGGTCTGCTCGATCATCGCGGCATGCTGCTGCGTCGCGCCGCTCATCTCCGCCACCGCGACGTTGAGCTGGCCGATGCCGTCCGCCTCCTGCCGCGTGGCACGCGCGACGCGCGCGATGCGCTCGTCGATGCCGTCGATCTGCGCGAGGATGCGGTGCAGCGCCGCCGCGGTCTCGTCCACCAGGCCGACGCCGGCGTCGACTTGGCCCGCGGCGGCGCCGATCCGCTGCTTGACCTCGCGCGCCGCCGCGGCCGAGCGCTGCGCCAGCGCGCGTACCTCCTGTGCCACCACCGCGAAGCCGCGGCCCGCGTCGCCGGCGCGCGCCGCTTCGACCCCGGCGTTGAGCGCGAGCAGGTTGGTCTGGAAGGCGATGCCGTCGATCACGCCGATGATCTCGGCGATCGCGTGGCTGGACTGATCGATCTCGCGCATCGCCGCGATGGCGCGCTGCGCCAGCGTCGCGGTGGCGCCGGCATCGGCGCGGGCGGCGGCGGTGAGCGCACTCGCCGCGTCGGTCTCGCCCGCGGTGGCGGTGAGGCTGGCGGTGAGCTGATCGAGCGCCGCCGCGCTCTGCTCCAGCGCGGCGACCTGCCGCTCGATCCGGTCGGACACGCCCTCCGCGGCGACGCTGATCTCCGCGGTGCCGCCGCGCATCTCTCGCGCCCCCGTCGCCACTGCGCCGACGAGCCGGCGCAGGTCGTCGACCAAAGCGTTGAACGATCCGCGGATCGTCTCGTAGCGCGGCGCGAAGGCGGTGCGGATCGGCTGGGTGAGATCGCCCGCGGCGAGGCGGCCCAGACCAGCGGTGACGCCGCCGATCATCTGCGCGACGTCGGTGAGGTCGACGGTGGTGCCCACCACCATCGGCTCGCCGTCCAATTCGGCGGCGAGTAAGGTGACCAGCCCGGGAAACTGGCTGCCGTCCTTGCGCTGGCACTGCCACTCGAACCGCGCCACGCCGGTGCGGATCGCTTCCTGCGCGCGCGGCGTGATCAGCTCGGCCGAGGGCGTGCCGCACGGCTGCACCGCCGGCGAGAGCAGCGCGGGGCTGCTGCCGATGAACTCGTCGCGCGTATAGCCGAAGAGTTCCAGCGCGCCCGGGTTGCAGAAGAGGAAGCGATCGTTCCGCGCGGCGTAGATGGCGTCGGGCACGAGATGAACGAACAGCTCGGCGGGACTGGTTCGACGCTGCCACCAGCGTCCCGTGCGCCATTCCGTCAATCCGCCGCCCTCATGTTGGCGGCCCGTGGCCGCGCCCGACCCGTTCATTATAGCGGATCAGGCGCGGGGCGCGGGGCGCGGGGCGCGGAGTGCCGGGGCGGCGGCGGTGCGTGCCGCCGCCCGTCGCGGGTCAGAAGCCGTAGCTCAGCCGCGCGTAGCCGAAGCGGCCGGGCACGTCGTAGGTGGTCGGGTCGTAATTGTTGAGGCTGCACGAGAAGCAGGCGGGCGGATCGGTGTCGAACACGTTGTTGACGCCAAGGGTCAGCCCGATCTTCTCGTTCAGCCAGGACGGGCGGAACGACAGCTGGACGTCGCCGTAGAAGCGGCTCTTGAGCTTGTTGCCGCCCGAGGTCTCGATCACGTCGTCGATGTAGCGGCCGGTGAAGGCCGCCGCGACCGGGCCGATATCCCAGTCGAGCGTCGCCTGGCCCTTGAAGTGCGGATAGGCCTGGTCGGGGCTGCCGCGCTCGGTGCCGGTATAGTCGGTGCTGGTCGTGCCCTCGGTGGCGGGAACGATCTCCTCGTACTTGAGCAGGTAGTTGCCGCTGACCGACAGGCCGAACGTGCCGGCACCGGTCGGCTGCGTGCGCAGGTTGAAGGTGGCGTCGATCCCGCGGGTGCGGATGCCGCCGGTGTTGAGCAGCACGCCGTTGATCGCCGAGATGAAACCGTTCGGCGTGCGGCCGACCGCGCCGCACGACAGTGCGTCGCCGGTCTGGACGCAGCGGTTGAGCAGCACCGCCGCGGGGATCGACGCGATCGCGCCGTCGACCTTGATGTCGTAGTAATTGACCTCGAGGCTGAGCGCGCTGGCGAAGCCCTGTCGCGCCCAGGCCGGGCTGTACACGCCGCCGAACACCCAGGTGCGTGCCGTCTCCGGGCGCAGCGCTTCGTTGCCGCCGGTCTGCACGCTGATCTGGCCACCCTGCGGCTCGGTGTAGCTGCCGTCGGCGGGGACGCCGTTGGCGATGCAGTTGGCGCGCACCGTCGGGTTGCTCTGGAACAGGCCACCCGCGGCGCTGGTGCAGGGATCGTCCAGCGTCTGGTCGAAGCGCGACTGCGCGCCGAACAGCTCGCCGATCGAGGCGGCGCGATAGCTCTCAGCATATTGCGCGCGCAGCAGCAGGTCGCTGACCGGCTTCCACAGCGCGCCACCCGAGTAGGTGGTGTTGCCGCCGTAGGTCGAGAAGTTGGAGTGGCGCACCGCGCCGTTGAGCTCGACCAACTGGAGAAGCGGCACGTCGCGGATCAGCGGCAGCCGGATCTCGCCGTACACCTCGTCGACGTTGAAGCGGCCGCGCGCGGCCTGCGCGGGGATGTCGGCGCCCAGCCCGGCCTGGATGACCGGATCGGGGGTGAAGCTGCCCTGCTGGTAGCGATGCTCGTAGCCCGCGGCGATGCCGATCGGCCCGCCCGGCAGGTCGAACAGCTCGCCCGACACGTTGAGCGTGTAGTCGCGCAGCTGCTGCTGGCTGCGCGAGCGCTCGTCGAAGCCGACGAAGGCGAGCATCTCGGGCGTGACCGAGCCCTGGCCACCGAAGATGTTGAACGGCACGCAGCCGTCGGTGCACTGGCTCACCGGGCCGAGCGCCTGCGCCAGCCGCGCCGCGTTGAGGTTGCCGGTGAAGAGCTGGTGCGCGTCGTTGCTGCCCAGCACCGCGTTGGCGTCATAGTACCAGTTCTTGCCGAACAGCTGGAACTTGCCGTCGATCGTGCCGGTGACGCTGAAGGTGTCGACCGTCTGGTTGTAGGTGCGCTGCCCCGCCTCGATCAGGCGGCGCCCGATCAGCGAGTAGGTCGCGGGCTGGCCGTTGGCGCCCGAGTTGAGCGTGATCCCGAACGGATTGTACGGGTTGGTGGCGTCGATCGAGATCGTGTCGAGCAGGTTGCCGTTGCCCGCGTCCGGCCCGAGGTTGAGCGGCAGGAACGCCGCCTGGTTCTGCGACTGGCGATGCGCCCAGCTGGCCTTGAGGCGCAGGTTGAACAGGTCGCTGAACTCGGCGCGCGCGTTGACGAACCCGCCGTAACGCTCGTTCGGCGTCAGGAAGTAATTGTACGGTGCGAAGTTGAAACGGTCCGCGCTGGTGAAGGCGCGGAAGTCGCCGCCCTGCAGCGTGGGGTCGTACACCCCGCGACCGTTGAGCGGCGGGTTGCGCACGGTGATCGTGCCACCCGCGGGCAGCGAGGGGTTACCGGGGCTGAACACGATGCGGCCGTTGAGCGCGGCGCCGGAGCAGCCGCCGATCGCGTCGGTGCAGCTGGTCTGGCCCGGGTTGGGGAATTGCGAGATGTCGCGGTCGGCGGCGCGCACCGGGTCCTGCTTGGTGTAGAAGCCGCCGACGTCGAGGTGGACCCGCTCGCTGCCGCCGCCCCAGCTCAGCTGGTAGTTCTGCGTCTCGCCATCACCCTCGCCGAGATACTGGCCGTATTGCGCCTGCGCGCGGAAGCCCTTCTGGTTGGAGCGGGTGATGATGTTGACCACGCCGCCGATCGCGTCCGATCCGTACAGCGCCGAGGCGGCCGACTGGAGCACCTCGACGCGCTGGATCATCACGTCGGGGATCGAGTTGAGGTCGACCGTGCCGGGAATGCCGCTGGCGCTGGCGCCGTTGACGTAGCGCAGGCCATCGACCAGCACGAGCGTGCGCTTGGCGCCGAGGTAGCGCAGGTCGATCGCCGCCGAGCCGGCGCCGACGCCGCCGCCGTCGGGCGGATTGCCCGAGTTGCCCGAGTTGTTGAACTTCGAGTTGAGCCCGCCCGACGACGCCGGGATGCGCTGGAGCACGTCGGCAATCGAGGAAAGGCCGGTCTTGGCGATCGCGGCCTCGTCCACGGTGACGACGGGGGAGGGATTGTCGAGCGGGTCGCGGCGGATGCGTGAGCCGGTGACGACGACGTCCTCGCCGGTCTGCGCCGCGATCTGGGCGGCGTCCTGCTCGGGCGCGGCCTGGGCGTGCGCGACGCCGGGCAGCGCCGCGGCGGCGGTGAGCGCGAAGAGGCTCGACGTGAGCAGGCTGGGCGGGAGCAGGCGGTGACGTCGGGCGAGCGATCGCTTCATGGGTCTTCCCTGTGCTGCGGCGCCTTGGGTGGCGCCTGTCGGTCACGATGCTGCAAAGCAATAGGGGGTGGCGGCAAGGTTATTTGCGACCCGCTCCGCGCGGCGACAGATAATGTCGATCACTTGTGGTAAATAAGACACGATCGTGACAGTGGCGCTGTCATACCTGCTCGCCAAGATGGGCCACCGGCTATCTCGTGCGAACCGCCACTTCCTCCTTAGTCTTCGCTCTTCGTTGGCTCGTTCGGGCGGGACAGCGGAAGCGTCAATGATAGACAAGGGGAAGTAGAGATGCGGGCGACCCTTCGCGCCGGACGAGCGCTGCTGCCAGCCGCCGCGGCGAGATCGATCGCCTATCTATCCGCGTTCATACCCGCGCTTGTGGTGGCCGCACCGGTGCAGGCGCAGGACTATACCACCGGAGCGCTGTCCGGCACGGTGCAGCGCGCCGACGGCACGCGCGCGGAGGGCGGTACGGTGACGCTGCGATCCGAGGCGCAGGGGTTCACGCGCGCCGCGACGGTGTCGCGCGACGGCTCGTTCCGCGTCGCCGCCTTGCCGATCGGGCGCTACCAGGTGACGATCGACGTGCCCGGCGCGGCCACGCTGAGCGACACGGTGACGATCGGCGCGGGTGCGGTGAACGCCTATACGTTCACGGTCGGCGCGCCGGCGGCGGAAGAGCGCGCCGTGGCGGACGTGGTCGTCACCGGGCGCGCGCGGCGGGTCAACGATCTCGGGCCGGGTACCGGCGGCGTGGCGATCGGCGACGTCGGCGGGCTGCTCGATCGTTCCCCGATCGCGCGCGACCAGACCGCGCTGACGCTGCTCGCGCCCGGCACCAACGCGGGCGACACGACCTTCGGCAGCCTCGCCTCGCTGTCGGGCGCGACCGTGGCCGAGAACGCCTATTACGTGAACGGGCTGAACGTCACCAACTTCCGCACCTTCCTCGGCGGCAACACGCCGCCGATCGAATTCTACCAGTCGTTCACGGTGCAGACCTACGGCCTGCCGGCGGAGTTCGGCCGCGTGCTGGGCGGCGCGGTCACCGCCGTCACCAAGTCGGGCTCGAACCGCTTCAAGGCGGGCGCGTTGGTGAGCTACGCGCCCGATCGGCTGCGTGCGACCTCGCCCGACAGCTACGCCTGGCACTACCGCGAGCACGCGCGGAGCGAGGCGGAAGCCAATTATTACGTCAGCGGCCCGATCATCCGCGATCATCTGTTCTTCTACGCGCTCTACAACCCCAACAATCGCAGCGAGACCAAGGTCAACCTGCTCGACTCGCGCCAGGAGCGGAAGAGCGACCGTTCCCCCTTCTTCGGCGCCAAGGTCGACGCGGTGATCAGCGACGGCCAGCGGCTGGAGGCGACGTTCTTCCGCAACCGCTACACCGACCATTACCGCTATCGCGCCTTCGACGCCGCGAGCGACCGCGTCGGCGCGGCGATCGGCGGGATGGACGAGACGCACGGCGGCAACAATTTCATCGTCACCTACAATGGCCAGTTCGCGCCCTGGCTGTCACTGTCGGGATCGTACGGCGAGAACCACGATGTCCAGCCCTCGCATCCGCTGCCCGACCAGTCGGTGGTGGAGAGCACCTTGAGCGGGGACACCCGGATCGTCCGTGGCTTCGAGTATCTTCGCTCGGACGCGACCGACACGCGCCGCTTCTACCGCGCCGACGCGGACGCGCGCTTCCACCTCGCCGGCGCGCATCATGTCCGCACCGGCTACGAGCGCGAGCAGCTCACCTCCGCCGACACGACGGTGCGGACCGGCGGCTATTCCTACACGCTCACCCCCGACTACATTCGCCGCAGCTTCGCGCGCAACGCGGGCGTCTGGCACGCGCGCAACGAGTCCTTCTACGTGCAGGACAGTTGGTCGCTGCTCGGCGATCGGCTGACGCTCCAGCCGGGGCTGCGCGACGATCGCTTCAGCAACGACGCGGTCGACGGCGCCACCTTCTTCCGCTCGGGCGACCAATGGGGGCCGCGGCTCGGCGCCGCGCTGGACGTGTTCGGCGACCATCGCACCAGCCTGT
Organism: Sphingomonas citri; assembly: GCF_019429485.1. Lineage (GTDB taxonomy): Bacteria > Pseudomonadota > Alphaproteobacteria > Sphingomonadales > Sphingomonadaceae > Sphingomonas > Sphingomonas citri. Next base: position 208,972 of record NZ_JAHXZN010000004.1, read on the forward strand.
TCGGCTCGTGGAACCGCTACTTCCTGCCGGTCTCGACCGACATCGACGTGCATCTCGGCGGTGCCGGGCTGAACTATCAGCAGGATTTCGCTTACCCCGCCGGGGTCGACCCGCGCGCGGTCGATCCCGCGGGCGTGCCGCTCGGCCTGCGCTTCGACGCGCGCGGCAACCTGCTCGGGCTCGGTGCGGCGACCCGCGGCCATCCGTGCCCCGCCGTCGCGCCTAACGCGGGCGAGCTCTGCTCGGGCGTCTTCCGCAGCGGCGTCAAGGTGCCGACCGACGGGCTGATCTCGAGCACACTCCAGCCGAACTACACCGACGAGTGGAACCTGGGCGTCGAGCAGCGGATCGGCGGGTGGCGGATCCGCGCCGCCTACGTCAATCGCCGGCTCGGCCGCGCGCTCGACGACATGGCGGTGGACGCCGCCGCGATTGCCTACTGCCGCGAGCAAGCGATCGCCGGCTGCGAGGACGTGTTCACCGGCTTCCACCAATATGTGCTCGCCAACCCGGGCAGCGACGTGACGGTGCGGCTCAACGGCCGCTGCGACGTCGATCCGCGCCAGTGCGGCGTGGCGCGGCTCAGCGCGGCGGCGCTGGCGCTGCCGAAGGCGCGGCGCGACTATGACAGCGTCCAGCTCGAGGTGCAGCGCGGCTATGCCGATCGCTGGTCGCTCCAGGCGAGCTACACCTTCACGCGGCTGCGCGGCAATTACGAGGGGTCGGTCAAGTCGGACAACGGCCAGCGCAACGCCGGCGAGACGCAGGATTTCGACCAACCCGGGCTGCTCGACGGGGCCTACGGCATCCTGCCCAACGAGCGCGCGCACACGGTCAAGCTGCTCGGCAGCTACGGCATCGGCGCGCACTGGCGGGTCGGTGCCAACGTGCTGGTCGAGTCACCGCGGCATTTCTCCTGCCTGGGCACCTATTACGACGCCGCGAACTTCGCCGCGGCCTATGACAACGGAAGCTATTATTGCGCGCAGCCGCGCTTCTCCGACCGTCGTGCCTTCCGCGACCCGGCGAGTGGCCGGGAGACGTATCTGGTGCCGCGCGGCACCGCCTTCGCGAGCGACTGGCGCCGCCAGCTCGACGTCAACGCGCAGCTCGACCTGCCGCGGCTGCCGGGCAGCTTCGTCTCGATCGACGTGTTCAACCTGCTCGGGCTGGCGGCGCGCACCGACTATAACGAATATGGCGAGAACCGCGCCGGCACGCTCGACCCGCATTACGGCCTGCCGCTCGAATATCAGCCGCCGCGCTCGCTGCGGCTGACGCTCGGCGTCCGTCTCGGCGAGCGCGGGGACGGGTGAGGGGAGCGGCCGTGCCTCCCGGCGGGGAGCGCACGGCCGCCCAGTCTACGTCACAGCCGGAGCGACACGCCCGCGACGATCTGCCGGCCGAGCGGGTCATAGCCCATGATCGTGTTGCCGCGCAGCAGCCCGATGGTCGAGCGGCTGTCGGGCACGATCGGCGGATCGCGGTCGAACAGGTTGTTGGCGGCGACGCGGAAGGTCATCTGCTTGCTGATGTCGAACGCCAGCGCCAGGTCGATCCAATTGTACGCGCCGATACCGGGGAACTGGTCACGCCGAGCGCTCTCGTCCTGCTGCGGGATGCCGGTGTCCTCGGGCGCGTAGAAGGTCAGCGGCATGGCCCCGCGGTGGCGCCAGTTGACCGAGACGCTGGTGCTGTTGTCCGGCGCGGTCCAGGTGGTGCGCAGCTGGTGCTGCCAGCGCGGCATGCTCTCGCCGCAGCCCGCGCCGAAATAGCCGGTGCAGTTGCGCTTGATCGCCGCGGGCGAGGCCTGGCCACCGTTGCGCGTCATCAGCGTGCCGTTGAAGCTCATGTCGAGCTTGCCGTAGTTGCCCAGGCCGAGATTGTACTGGCCCTGGAAGTCCCAGCCGTACGACTGCTCGGTATAGCCGTTCGACGAGCCACGTGCGACCCAGCCGCTCGCCGGGCTGGTCGCGGGCGAGCTCGACAGCGTGCCCGCGGCGTTGCGCACGATGCCGCGGCAGAAATACTCCAGTCCGGTATTGAGGCACTCGTTGATGATGTCCTGCGGCTGGAGGAACACCAGCTGATCCTTGAGGTCGATCAGCCAGCGGTCGATCGAGACGGTCAGCCCCGGCAGGAAGCGCGGGCGCAGCACCACGCCGAAGGTCTTGGTGAAGGCGCTCTCCGGCGTCAGGTTGAAGCCGCCCTCGCGCACGGTGCAGGCGTCGTTCGGGCAGATCAGGGTCGCGCTGCCGTAGAGGTTGGCGGGCAACCCGGTGTTGGCGCACTGCGCGGCGGTGCCGAGCGGCGCGAGCCGCGGGCCGTTGGGGTTGCCCGGGTCGATGCGCGGCGCGCAGGGATCGGAGTAGAAGCCCTGGTTCCACGTAATGTTGGTCGCCCCCGCCGCGGCGCCGACGCCGGGCGCCGCCTGCGACTTGTTGTACGAGGCGCGGAAGGTGATGTCCGCCACCGGCGACCACAGCCCCTCGATCTTCCAGGTATCGAACTTGCCGGCAAGCCGGTTGTACTTGGAAACGCGATAGCCACCGTTGAGCTGGAGCAGCCGCGTCCACGACTGGTCCTCGACCAGCGGCGCCTGGATCTCGGCGTTGGCCTCGAAGATGTTCTGCGTGACGCGCTGGTTCTGCCCGCCGTTGTTGGCGATATAGATGTCGTTGACGATCGTCCGCTCCATCTCCTCGCGATATTCGGCGCCGAGTGCGAGCGCGACGCCCTGCTGCGCGAACGGCGAGGTGATGCCGTATTTGCCGAGGTCACCGCTCACCGTGCCGAGGAACTGGAGCAGGCGCGGGATGCGCGTGCTGATCCCGCCGGTGGCGCCGCCGTATAGGTAGTCGTTGGTCGCCTGGTCGCGGTTGAAGGGCACGAAGGCGTTGAACGGCACGCAGCTGGGGTCGCTACCGTTGACGACCGAGCGGCAGGTCGGCGTGCCGCCCACGTTGATCACGTCGAGCGAGCGGTTGATCTGGTCGAAGCGGGCAAACGGCACGTCGATCGTGTCGAGCCGCGCGCGGGAGACCATGCCAGCGATGTCATAGGACCAGACGTCGTCGAAGCCCTTGCCGCGCAGGCCGGCGACGATGCGATAGCCCTCGTTGGTGAATTTCTGCTGGGTCAGCGGCAGACCGTCGAAGCGGTAGCGCACGTCGAGCGGCGCGAACGCGCCCGCCACACCCGCGTTGGTGCCGCACAGCACCTGCGCCTGCGATGCGGACAGGAAGGGATTGTCGCAGTTCACCTGGAACGGCGTGTCGCCGTAGACGGAGTAGCTGTACGTGCGGTTGAGTTGGGTATTGTACGACTTGTCACGATAGAACAGCACGTTGCTGTAAAGTTCGATGTCATCGGCCAGTTGCGCGGTGAGGAAACCGCCGACGTTGACGCGGTTGAACGGGCGCTGGAACGCCCAGTCGTCATACGGGTTCGCCGAGCTGCCCGCCGGCCCGCTGTTGATCGGGATTAAGGTGCCACTCCCGTTGGGGTTGTTGACGAACTGCTGCCCCGCGAAGGCACCCGACTGGGGGATGATCGTACCGGCCGGGGTGTAGCTGGCCCGCGTGCACGACAGCGGCGCGGTGTTGCTCGGCTGGGTCACCTCGCAGACGCTGTTCGAGCGATCCACCAGCTTGACCAAGCTCGACTGGCGATAGTTGATGAAGCTGGTGATGTTCACGCGTCCGTCGAACAGGTCGGCGCCGGCGGCGAGGCTGACGTCGGCGCGGCCGCCGTCGTTGCTCAGCCCGTTCACCGCGTTGAAGCCGGCGCGCTCGGCCGCTTCCGTCACCGCGCTGCCGCGGTTGTTGTGGTTGAAGAAGCTGTAGTTTCCGTCGAGGCGGACGCCGGTGAAGTTCTTCTTCAGCACGAAGTTGACCACGCCCGAGACCGCGTCCGACCCGTACACCGACGAGGCACCGCCGGTCAGCAGGTCGATCCGCTCGACCAGCGCGTTGGGGATGATGCCGACGTCGACCGTGTTGGGCAGGCCGATGCGCAGCCCGTCGATCAGCATCAGCGTGCGCTCATAGCCCAGGCTGCGCAGCTTGATCCGCTGGCGCCCCTCGGAATCGCTGAAGTTCTGCTCGGAGTTGACCTGCACCTGCGGCAGGCGGTTGACCACCTCCTCGATCGTGGTCGCGCCCTGCGCGGCGATGTCGGCGGCGGTGGTGGTGACGATCGGCGCGGCCGAGCGGTTGTTGGGGCGGACGATGCGCGTGCCGGTGACGACCACGTCGCCGCTGCTGGCGCTGCCGTCGGCCTCGCCGGCGCGCTGCACGTCGGCGGCGAGCTTGGCGGAGGCGACCGGGTCGCCGATCGGCCCCGCGCTTCCCTGGACCGTGCCCTGATCGGTGTCGGTCGCGCTATCGGTGGTGACCTGCGCCGCGGCGGGCAGCGCCATCAGCGCCGCCGCGCAACAGGACGCGGCGAGCATTCCCCTGAACATCATCATGTCTTCCCCTTCGTTCGCCAACGAGCGCGGGTGAGACATGCGCGCGCGGCGATCGCTGTCGCGCGACCTTCCCGCGCCCGCAAGCGCGCGGCTGGCTATTGGCCTTTACCGCGCGGCGGACCCGCTCCCTCCCGTGTTGGTAGGAACCATGCTGTCATGATGTCAGAGCCGAAACAATACCAATTTGACAATTGGATATGGGTGTGGCCGGAGCGCATCGCGCGGCGGCAGAGTGATGCCGACGCGGTGCACCGTGTGCCGCCGAAGCGAAGAGAAGCGGCAGCGTCGCTGACATAGATCAGTTGATCCTGATCAAGGATGCGATAGGCTGAGGTGTCCCGCGGGTTCTCGCCCCGCCGGTACGCCCGGGGCCGCGCGATCAGGCGCGGCGACGTGCCGGTGCGTCATGGCCGAGCGGCAATGCCGTTCGTGCCGGTGGAACAATGCCCGGTTTTCCAAAAAATTCGTATTAAAAACAACGTGTAAGCGGCAGATACGCCGTTGCTAACACAGCTCATTCTACGGTATACGATCATGCGACCAGACCAATCGGGTGAAGGTGCCTCGTGGGCGGCTGGTCCATGCGCGGCGGCGTCTGGCCACCCGGTCGCGTGTGCTATCAAGGGGGAAGTGGATGATCGTCATGCGATCGCCCGATCGGGCGCGCGCGTCGTCGCGTGAAGTGTCGGAGCCGACGGCGTATAATGAAGGTTGGGCGCGCGGCGCCGACGTGCGCGGTGCGCTGGGCGACTGCCCGTACCTCACGCCCCTGGTGCGGTATGAACGCGCGGAGTGGCTGCGCGGCTTCGCCGCGGGACGGCAGGATCGGCGCGGCTGAGCGGCGCCCGCTGACCCATCCCGGCGTGAGGGAAGCTGGTATCTCGCGCGCCGTGCCATGCCGCCGTCCTGCCTCGCCTATGATGTGGCGGAGGGCGGCGATGATCGTGGTGCGGCACAGAACGGCTCGAAGTGCGCGGCGCGGAGGCGTCGCGACGAGGCGGGTGTAAGCCGTGTCATCGCCGATCCGTCTGGGTCTGGCGTCGCGTTCTGCGGGAGTGTCGCGGCTGGCGCATATGGGAAAGCGCCGCCGTGTCCGTCATTCTCCCCGCCGTCTGTCGCGGCCTGTTGCTGTTCGTCTTCCTGATTGCGGCCGCTTCCGCGCGAGCGCAGGATAGCGACGATGATCCCGAGCTCGGGCCCGTCTACGTCCATCCCGGTACGCCGGGGCAAACGGTCGACAAGAACGGTATCGATCTCGCGACGGGTCGCTTCGTTGGTCACTACGCGTCGTTGTCGATCGGCAGCGGCGATACCGCGCTGCGTTGGTCCGATGGAGCCGACGATCTCACGCGCGCGCGGCTGCTGATCCAGGGGAGCAGCTATTTCGTCTCGATCGGCGACATCACCACCGAATTCCTCCAGCAGGACGGTGGAGGGTTCGTCCCGCTGATGAAGAAGGGCGAGACGCTCCAGCTGATCGGCAACGACTTCATCTACACCAATCGCTCCGGGGACCAGCTGATGTTCCGGCTCAAATGGCTGGAACACTATCAGATTGCGAACACGCCCAGCAATTTCCTGCCGGTGTCGCTACGGCGCCACGACGGTCTCACGGTTGCTTTCAACTATGACAGCGGCACGACGCGGCATTCCGCCATCCGCAAGAAGAAGAAGCATTGGATGCGGCTCGGCTCGCTGTCGACCACCAACGGTTATGTCCTGCGGCTGCTATACGGGCAGAGCGAACTGCCCGACACCGGCTCCTGGACGATGCCGTGGTTCCAGCGCACCGGCTATGCGATCGGCCGTCTCGCCGACGGGTGCGGCGCGACGTCGGGCGCGGGGTGCCTGCGCCAGGTCTCGGTCGACGCCGACGGCTCGGTGACCGACGCGGCGGGACAGCGGACGACGGTGACCCGCGCCAACGGCACGGTCAGCGTGCGGCGGCCGGGCTCGACCAGCGACGACGAGGTGATCGTCGGGGAGGGCAGCCCCACCGTGACGATGGGCGGCGTGACGACGACCTACTCCCGTACCGACAACGAGGACCTCACCCATACGATGACGGTGGTCGAGAGCGACCTGCCGGCGCGGCGCTACGTGTTCAGCGAGACGCTGTTCAACCTGCTGCGCGAGGAGTGGCAAGCCGAGCCGGACGGGCCGGTCCTGACGCGGCGATACGAGTATGACCGGGACAGCGGCCTGCTCCTGCGCGTGACCGAACCCGAAGGCAATTACACCAGGTTCAGCTACGACGGCCGCGGCAACGCCGTCGAGACGAGGATCGTGTCGAAGACGCCCGGCACCCCAGCGGACATCGTCACCAGCGCGACCTATCCGGCGACGTGCGACAACCCGCTGACGTGCAACCAGCCGCTCACCACCACCGACGCCCGCGGCGGCGTGACCGACTATAGCTACGATCCGGTCCACGGCGGGGTGCGCAGCGTAACACGGCCCGCGGCGGATCCGGGGCAGCCGGCACGGCGCGCGACCGCGCGCTACGACTATGACAAGTTCGACGCGCACGGCTTGGTGGTCGACACGACGCCGCAATACGACGACGACGGCAACCTCGTCGACTCCGCCCCCGGCGTGTGGCTGCCCTCGCGGCTCACCGTCTGCGCCACGCGGGTCGACTGCGCCGGCACCGCCGACGAGACGGTGACGACACTGAGCTACGGCGAAGGGCTCAACGTGGCGTCGATCACGCGCGCGGCGGGGGGCAAGGCCGCGCCGAGCGACGCCGCGGTGCTGAGCGCGACGACCAACTTCGCTTATGACACGATCGGCGACGTGACGGCCGCGGACGGGCCGCTGGCGGGGCCGGCCGACACGGTGCACACCCGCTACGATCTGTTGCGCCGACCGACCGGCACGGTGTTGCCCGACCCGGACGGCGACGGCCCGCGCGCGGCGCGCGCGACGCGGGTGACCTACAATGCCGACGGCAGTGTGGCGTCGGTGGAGCAGGGCACGGACACGAGCCCGGCGGCGTCCGATTTCGGCGGCTTTACCCCGCTGCAGCGGCTCGATTACGGCTATGACGGCTATCACCGCCCGGTCCGCCAGGCGCTCGCGCTGGGCGGAAAGACCTATGCGCTGAGCCAGCAGAGCTACGATGGCCATGGCCGCCCGGAGTGCAGCGTGACACGGCTTGACCCGACGCAGTGGGACAAAGCGGGCGACGCGTGCACGCCGCAGACGGGCGCTCGCGGCACCGACCGGGTGGTGCGACGCGGTTATGACCTGCTCGGCCGGGTGCGGTGGCAGACGAGCGGCTACGGCAGCGCGACGCCGTCGACCGAGCGGACGAGCTACAGCGCGAACGGCGTGGTCGCGGTGGTGACCGACGGTGACGACCATCCGACGGCCTATGCGCGCGACGGTTTCGACCGTCCGTGGCGGAGCTGCTACGCGGTGGCGAGCGTGGCGGACTGCGCGGCGGCGCCGGCGGACTATCGTGAGCTGAGCTTCGCGGGCAACGGCGACCTGTCGGGGGTGCGGCTGCGCGACGGTCGCTCGCTGTCGTTCGGCTATGACGGGCTGGGTCATCGCGCGACGGTGACGTTCGTGTCGCCGACCGGGGCGAGCGACGCGACGACGACCTACGGCTACGACCTGCTCGACCGAACGGTGAGCGTGAGCGACGTGGCGGGGCAGAGCGTGGGCTATGGCTATGACGCGCTCGGGCGGGTGGTGAGCGAGACGGGCGCCTCGGGGACGCTGCGCAGCGACTATGACGCGGCCGGCCGGCGGGTTCGGCTGACCTGGGGCGACGGCTTCTGGGTGCGCTACGACTATGACCCGACCGGCGCGCTGACCGCGGTGACGGAGGATAGCGGTCACAGCCTGGCGTCGTACGAGTATGACGATCTGGGGCGGCGGACGCGGCGGCTGCTGGGCAACGGCGCGAACACGACCTTCGATTATGGCGGGACGCCGTGGCTGAAGACGCTGGGCGTGGCGGGCGTGTCGATCGGGCTCGACGCGAACGCGGCGGGTCAGATCACCGGGCGGACGCTGTCGGATCGGACGCTGGCGTATCGCGCGCCGATGGACGTGACGCGCGGCTACGGCGTGAACGCGCTCAACCAATACACGCGCTCGGGCGCGGTGGTGCCGAGCTATGACGCGCGCGGCAACCTGACGAGCGCGCACGGGGCGAGCGGGGGCGACCGCTACGTGTACGACCTGCGCGACCGGCTGGTGGCGGCGGGGCCGGACGGCGCGGCGGCGGACCGGCGCCTGGGCTATGACCCGCTGGGTCGGCTGGTGCAGGTGGAGCCGGCGGATCTGGCGTGGGAATGGGACGGCGCGCAGCTGGTGACGGAGCGGCGCGGCGGCGCGGTGGTGGCGCGCTACGTGCCGGGGGCGGGGGCGGACGAGCCTTTGGTGTGGTACGACGGGGCGGACCGGACGCGGCGGCGCTGGCTGGAGGCGGACGAGCGCGGCTCGGTGGTGCGGGTGAGCGACGACGCGAACGCGACGGTGGCGCTGAACCGCTACGACGACTGGGGGGTGCCGAAGCGGGGGAACCTGGGGCGGTTCCAGTACACCGGCCAGATGTGGCTGCCGGAGCTGCGCTTCTATTATTACAAAGCGCGGATGTACTCGCCGACGCTGGGGCGATTCCTCCAGCCGGACCCGATCGGCTATGCCGCGGGGCGGAACTGGTATGAATATGTCGGGGGTGATCCGGTCAATGCGGTCGATCCGATGGGGTTGCAGGAGGGAGAGGGTGGGGCGCCGCCTTCGTCCGATGGAGCGATGCCGGACGATATCGTTGTGCAGGGGGAGCCGCTACCGAGCCCGCCGCTCAGCGGCGATCTTGGTATCGGTGTCGGAGTGCAGTTCGATACGCAAGGCACGCTGGGGCGCTTGGATGTCGGCGCCGCGGCGTCGAGCAGCGGTCCCGAAACAACCGTCGGCGCTGAAGTGGTTGTCACGGCGAAGGTGCCCTGCAACCTGCTATGCAAGGTCGAGCGCCTCCTCCATATCGGCAGAATTGGGGCTCAGGGAGAAGCCGCGGTCCGCGCACATTATGATATCGGGCCGAAGATAGGTGTAAGAATGGACGGAAGACAGCGCTACCCGGATGGCCTGACTGACACCGTTCTTAGCGAAGTGAAGAACGTTGCATACCTTTGTTTTTCTGGACAAATTAAGTCCTATTTGTCCTTAAGCAAGCAGCGTGGGCTAGAATTTCACCTCTACATCAGGTCAAGTACCCAGCTAAGTCACGCAATGATTTATCTTGTTGCAAGCGGAAAGATAGAAATCAGATATATTCCGGGGATGTAAGATCGATGGCAATTAAAGCACCCATGACCACTGCGGAGCTGCTCGCAATCCTAGAGAAGGATCCTGTCTATCAGGAAAAAGCGAAGAGGAAGGCCGCCGAGACAGCCGAAAAGCATAGGATCTTTCGTGAAGACGTAGCACCGCTGGCCGAAGAACTCCGGCAAGCGGGCTGGAACGTGACGAGTCCATGGGACCTGGTCAACACGCCGATGGCCTACGAGAGCGCGATCCCGGTGCTCCTGCGACATCTCGATCGGCCGTACCTCGACCGCAATCGCGAGGGTATTGCTCGCGCACTCGCGGTTAAAGAGGCGCGCCATGCGTGGACTACCCTGCGAGCGGCATATGAGAACGAGCGGGAAGAAACAGGATTTAAGGAGGGGCTTGCGGTCGCTTTATCTGTGATCGCAAAGGCGGAGTTGCTGAATGAAGTTATAGAGTTGATCCGCAATCCCGAGAATGGACCCACTCGAAGCGTTTTTGTTCGCAACTTACGTCGTTCGCGCTCGCCCGAGGCCAAACGGGTCTTGGAGGAACTCGCGGGCGTTCCCGATCTCGCCGCCGAGATCGGCCGGCCCAAGGCTAGGCAATGATGGGCTGACCGGCCGGCGGGTGCGGCTGACCTGGGGCGACGGCTTCTGGGTGCGCTACGACTATGACCCGACCGGCGCGCTGACCGCGGTGACGGAGGATAGCGGTCACAGCCTGGCGTCGTACGAGTATGACGATCTGGGGCGGCGGACGCGGCGGCTGCTCGGCAACGGCGCGAACACGAGCTACGATTATGGCGGGACGCCGTGGCTGGGGACGCTGGGCGTGGCGGGCGTGTCGATCGGGCTCGACACGAACGCGGCGGGGCAGATCACCGGGCGGACGCTGTCGGATCGGACGCTGGCGTATCGCGCGCCGATGGACGTGACGCGCGGCTACGGCGTGAACGCGTTGAACCAGTACACGCGCTCGGGCGCGGTGGTGCCGAGCTATGACGCGCGCGGCAACCTGACGAGCGCGCACGGGGCGAGCGGAGGCGACCGCTACGTGTACGACCTGCGCGACCGGCTGGTGGCGGCGGGGCCGGACGGCGCGGCGGCGGACCGGCGCCTGGGCTATGACCCGCTGGGTCGGCTGGCGCAGGTGGAGCCGGCGGGTCTGGCGTGGGAGTGGGACGGCGCGCAGCTGGTGACGGAGCGGCGCGGCGGCGCGGTCGTGGCGCGCTACGTGCCGGGGGGCGAGCGACGTGACGACGCGCTCCGCCCATGACCCGTCGGGTCGGCTGCGCCGGATCGAGCCGGCCGGGCTGTCGTACGAGTGGGTCGCCGCTCCTCCGAGCGGATCGTGGCGGCGCGGATAGGCGCGGCAGCAGACGGCATCACTCATTCGGCGCTGTTCGCCCCGCACGGCCGATTATTCCCCGCCACGACCGCCGCGATCGCTTGTGCCGCACCTATAATAAACGTGACGCCGTGGGGGGCCGACCGCGGGCCCGGCGTGCGGCGACACGGTAGGTGGGAGCGAGTGCGTGAGACGAGCGCGAGCGACGATGGCGACCGGCACTTCGCTGTTCCTCTGTCGCGCGTCGACCGCCGCCGCGCAGGAGCTGGGCAGCGATCCCGCCGGCTCGGGCGCTATCGTCGGCGCGGTCCACTGGCTGCAGGGAACGCTGCTCGGCACGGTGGCCACGGTCGCGGCGGTGATCGCGGTCGCGGTCGTCGGCTTCATGATGCTCACGGGACGGATCAACTGGCGCTACGGCGCCACCGTGATCCTGGGCTGCTTCATCCTGTTCGGCGCGGCCAGCATCGTCGCGGGGATCCGCACCGCCGCCACGCCGGGCGGGTGAACGTGGCGGAGATCGAGCGTGACCGGCTGTTCGTCGCGCTGACCCGCCCGCAGATGTTCGCCGGCGTCACCTATAGCTTTTTCACCGCCAACGCGGTGCTCGCGACCGAGCTGTTCCTGCTCCCGCACGGCGCGTGGGTGATCGCCGCGGCGCTGCTGATCCACCTTTGCGGCATGGCGCTGTGTGTGCGCGAGCCGCGCGTCTTCGACCTGTGGCTGACGCGCGTCGGCCGCTGCCCACGGGTGCGCAACCACGCGATCTGGCGATGCAACTCCTACCGGCCCTGACGCGCGACCCGAGCGTCGTCGCGCGTGAGCGGTCGGTGGGCAGCCACCTGCCCTACGCACGCCACGTCGACGCGCGCACGCTGGAGACGCGCGACGGGCTGCTGCTCCAGATCATCCACCTGCGCGGGCTGCTGTTCGAGACCGCCGACAGCGACGAGCTCGACTATCGCAAGCGGCTGCGCGACGCGATGCTCCGAGCGATCGGCACATCGCAATTCGCGCTCTACCATCACGTCGTGCGCCACCGCGTCGAGGCCGCGCTGGACGGCAGCTTCCCCGACGCCTTCTCCACGCGGCTCGATGCCGCCTGGCGCGCGCGGCTGGCGACCCGGCGGCTCTACGTCAACGACCTGTACCTCACGCTCGTGCGCCGCCCGTTGCAGGGCAGGGTGGGGCTGATCGACCGCGCGCGCGGCCTGTTCGCGCGCCGCGCGCCCGACACGATCGCGCGCGACCTGCGCCAGCTCGACGTCGCGCGCGAGGCGCTGCTCGCCGCGCTCGGCAGCTACGCGCCGCGGCTGCTCGGCACCTATGCGACGCGCGACGGCACCTGCTCCGAGCCGCTCGAGTTCCTCTCGCACCTGCTCAACGGCGAGCTGCGCCCGGTGCTGCTGCCGCTGCAGGACGTGGGCGACTATCTGCCCTATCGTCGCGTGAGCTTCGGGCAGGAGACGGTCGAGCTCGGCCCGGCCGCTACTGCGCCGCGCGACTTCGTCGCTTTGATCTCGATCAAGGACTATCCCGCGCAGACCAGCGCGGGGATGTTCGACGAGCTGCTGCGGCTGCCGCTCGAGCTGGTCGTGGCGCAGTCGTTCGGCTTCGTCGACCGCGCCGCCGCGCTCGGCCGCATGAACCTGGCGCTGCGGCGGATGCGCTCGGCCGAGGACGAGGCAGTGAGCCTGCGCGCCAGCCTCAGCGACGCCAAGGACGAGGTGGCCGCCGGGCGCGCCGGCTTCGGCGAGCATCACATGACGGTCGCGGTGCGCGGGGACACGCCCGCCGCGGTCGACGCCGGCGTCGCCGAGGTGCAGGCGACGCTGGCCGAGCTCGGCGTGGTTGCTGCGCGCGAGGACATCGCGCTCGAACCCGCCTTCTGGGCGCAATTCCCCGGTAACTTCGAGTATATCGCCCGGCGCGGCCTGGTCTCCACCACCAACTTCGCCGGCCTTGCCAGCGTGCACAATTTCGCACTCGGCCAAGCCAGCGGCAATCATTGGGGCGACGCCGTGTCGCTGCTCGAGACCACCGCAGCGGGGCCCTATTACTTCAACTTCCACCACGGCGACCTCGGCAATTTCACCGTCATCGGCCCGTCCGGCTCGGGCAAGACCGTCGTCGTCAACTTCCTGCTCGCGCAGGCGCGCCGGAACGACCCGCGCATCGTCTTCTTCGACAAGGACCGCGGCGCCGAGCTGTTCCTGCGCGCGATCGGCGGGCGCTACGACGTGCTGCGCCCCGGCACACCCGCCGGCCTCAATCCGCTCGCGCTGCCCGACACGCCCGCCAACCGCCAGTTCCTGCTCGACTGGCTCGTCCTGCTCGCGGGCGGCGCGGCGCTCGACGAGATCGAGCGCATGCGCGACGCGATCGACGACAATTACGCCGCGCCCGCCGACTTCCGTCGGCTGCGCCATCTGGTCGAGCTGTTTCGGGGCGACCGCCGACCGCAGCCGGGCGACCTTTGGGCGCGGCTGCAGCCGTGGTGGGGCGAGGGCGAGCGCGCCTGGCTGTTCGACAATGCCGAGGACACCACCGACCTCGCCGCGCGCGCGGTCGGCTTCGACATGACGCAGGTGCTCGACGACGCGGCGGTGCGCACGCCGGCGATGCTCTACCTGTTCCACCGCGTGGAGGAGCGGCTCGACGGCACGCCCGCGATCATCATGGTCGACGAGGGCTGGAAAGCGCTCGACGACGAGGTGTTCGTGCGCCGGATCAAGGACTGGGAGAAGACGATCCGCAAGCGCAACGGCATCGTCGGCTTCGCCACGCAGAGCGCGCAGGACGCGCTGCAGAGCCGCATCGCCAGCGCGATCATCGAGCAGGCCGCGACGCAGATCTTCATGGCCAATCCCAAGGCGCAGGTGGCCGACTATGTCGACGGCTTCGGACTGACCCAGCACGAGTTCGAGCTGGTCCGCGCGCTGCCCGACAGCGCGCGCTGCTTCCTCGTCAAGCACGCGCAGGAGAGCGTGGTGGTGCGGCTCAACCTCGCCGGCGAGGAGGAGCTGCTCACCGTGCTGTCGGGGCGCGAGCGTACCGTCCGCCTGCTCGACTCGATCCGCGCCGAGGTCGGCGACGATCCGGCGGACTGGCTGCCGCGCCTGCTGGAGCGCGCGTGATGGCGCTCGGCTGTGCGATCTCGCCCGCGCCCGACCGGTTCGCCGCCGACCTGCTGTCGTACCTTGACTGCCAGGCGGCGACGCTCGGGTCGCGCGGGTTCGCGGCGCTGGCGGCGCCGGGCTCGGGCGTGGCGCTGCTGCTCGCCGCGCTGCCGACGATCGTCGTCGCGCTGTTCGGCTACCGCCTGCTGTTCGGCGAGACGATCGGCGTGCGCGCGGGCGTGCTCGCCGCGGTGAAGGTCGGCGTGGTGCTCGCCTTCGCGACCAGCTGGCCGGCGTACCGGACGGTCGTCTTCGACGTGGTGCTGCGCGCGCCCGCCGAGCTCGCCGGCGAGATCGGCCGCCCCGCCGGGCTGCCCGGCGCGGAGGGCGGACTGGCGGCGCGGATCGACGGGGTCGATCGGGACCTGCGCCTCCTCGCGATCTATGGCACCGGCGTGCCGACGCGCCAACAGGTCGAGCAGGCCGATGGCGTCGCGCCCCCGCTGTTCGCCGACTTCGACGTCTTCGCGCTCGGCATGGCGCGGCTGGTCTTCCTCGTCGGCGCGCTGGGCCCGTTCGCGCTGCTGCGGGTCAGCGCGGGGCTGCTGCTCGCGCTGGGGCCGCTGTTCGTCGCCTTCCTGCTGTTCGACGCCACGCGCGGGATCGCCGAGGGCTGGCTGCACGGGCTGGCGGCGGCGACGCTCGGCAGCGCCGCGATCGCAGTGGCGCTCGGGATCGAGCTCGGGTTGCTCGAACCGTGGCTGACCGACCTCGCGCTCCGCCGCGCCGGCGGTATCGCGATCCCGAGCGCACCCGCCGCGGTGCTGGCGACCGCGACCATCTTCGCGCTGGCCGCGGCGGGCGCGGTGGTGCTGATGGGACCGATCGCCTTCGGGCTGCGGCTCCCGGTCGGATGGGGCAGCCACATGGCCTCGACCCCGGTCCGCGAGCCCGACGCGGGCCGCGTCGTCGCGCGCGCGGACGACGTCGCGATCGGCGCGCCGCGCCCGCGCGCCATCGCGATCTCCGACGGCATCGGCGCCGTACAACGCCGCGACGGGATGGCCAGCGGTGCGATCACACGCGCGGCTGCGATCAGCGGTGCCGCCGCGCGCTCCGGTGGTGAGCCGCCGGCGGGTGCGACCATCCCGATCGGGCAAAGCGCCCGGCGGCGCACGACGCAGCGCGCCTCCCGCGGCGGCGGCGCGCGTGACGCGCGGTGATGATCAGGCAGTGGAGCCAAGCGATGAAGATTCGCGGACGTGAGATGATGTCGAGGATCGTCGATGCCATGTCGCTCACCCTCGCGACGTTGGCGCCTGCACCCGCTCTGGCGAGCTCCGTGACGGGCAAGATCCTCCACCTCTACACGCGCGATACCGATGGTCTGCAGATGGTCGAGGTCGAGGGACGTGGAGCCCGACCCGCCTGCGCGACGCAGACCTACATGCTCATTCGCGACGAGAAGTCGGAGTCGGGCAAGGCGCAATTCGCCATGTTGATGGCGGCCTTTCTTGCTGATAGTCAGGTGATCGTCTTCGGCAGCGACACGTGTACGCGCTGGCCGGACGGCGAGGACATCACGATCGTCAAATACGCGCGATGACGCGGCCGAGCGTCCACAGACGGTCGCGCGCGACGCCGCCCGCCGTCGCACAGGCCGACCACTTCGTCCAGGGCGCCAGCTGGGCGCAGGACCGGCGCGACGCGCTGTTCCGCTCGCGCCGTACCGCCTGGCTCGTCGCCGCGGCAGCGACCGTCGTGGCCGTGTGTGAGGCGCTCGGGCTGGTCGCGCTGCTGCCGCTCAAGACGGTGGTGCCGTACACGCTGATGGTGGATCGCCAGACCGGCTACGTCCAGGCGCTCAAGCCCCTCGACGCCGAGCGGGTCGCCCCCGACCGCGCGCTGACGCAGTCGTTCCTGGTGCAATATGTCATCGCCCGCGAGGGCTTCGACGTTGACACCGTCCAGGCCGACTATCGCAAGGTCGGCCTGTGGTCGGCGGGGCAGGCGCGCGTCGATTACCTTACCGCGATGCAAGCCTCGAACCCGGCGAGCCCGCTCGCGCTGTATCCGCGCACTACGGTCGTCGCGGTCGAGGTCAAGAGCGTCACCCCGCTGGGCAGCGGCGTCGCGCTGGTGCGCTTCGACACAAGACGACGCGACGCCGGCGGCACGCCGCAGCCGGCGCGCGCCTGGGTGGCGGTGATCCGCTACGGCTTCTCCGGCGAGCCGCTCAGCACCGCGGACCGCTTCGTCAATCCGCTCGGCTTCCTTGTGCGCCGCTATCGCCGCAGCGAGGAGGCGCTGCCGGCTTCTGCCGCGCCGAATGCAGCGCCGACCGCGCCGCCGACGATGATGCGGCCGTGAACGCGGCGCGTGGGGCGGCGGGCGACGACCCGCGCGCGACGCTCGACCCGGCGACGCAGGGGCGCGACGTGCGGCCGATCGTCGCGCGGCCGCGCGCCGGCCTAACGGCGCCGGCGATCACGCTGATCGCGGTCGCCGCCGCGACGCTGCTGTTCGGACTGCTCGAAGGGCGACGGCGCGCGGCGGTGGTGCCGGCGGTGACCATGAGCCGGGCGGCGGAGGTGATCGCGGCGCCGCCGCCTCTGATGATACCCGCCGCTCCCCCGACCCTGGCGCCGCCGCACGCCGTCGCTCCGTCTGCACTCGAGCCGTACCCGACTTCGGCGCCGGCGGCGCCGGCGGCGCCGCCTCACGCGCCCACTTCCGCCACCGCGTCCGCCGGGGCGATCGGGCCGAGCGTCGGGACACCCGCGACCGCGACCGCGCCCGCGAACACGCCGTCCACGCCGGCGGCGGCGCCGCGCGTCGCGCCGGGTCAGGCACTCGTCGTCGACACCTCCTCCCCAGCCGAAGCCGACCATGGCGTCGACGCCGCCGCGGACGAGAAGAACGGCGGGGCGCGTCGGCCGGCGCTCTCGACCAGCCGCGCGCGCGCCGCGATGCTCGCGAACCGCGCGACCACGGTGCCGCAGGGCACGCTGATCCCGGCGGTGCTCGAGACCGGCTTCGACTCGACCAGCCCGGGCTTCGCGCGCGCGCTGGTGCAGCGCGACGTGCGCGGCTTCGACGGCACGCGCGTGCTGATCCCACGCGGCAGCCGGCTGATCGGCGACTATGGCACCGACACCCAGCGCGGGCAGAATCGCGCGGTGATCCTGTGGTCGCGGCTGATCCGGCCCGATGGCGTGACGATCGCGATCGGCTCGCCCGCGGCCGACCCGGTCGGTCGCGGCGGGGTGCGCGCCGACGTCAACACGCACTTCCTCGAGCGCTTCAGCGGCGCGATCCTGCAGTCGGTGCTCGACCTCGGCGTCACCATGGCAGGCCGCGGCAGCCGCTCGCCGGTGATCGTCGCGCTGCCCGGCGCGGGCGGCAGGGTCGCGGCGACGGTGCCCGCCAAGGGAAGCGACATCGTGCCGACGCTGCGCGTGCCGCCCGGGCGCAGCGTCGGCGTGTTCGTCGCCCGCGACCTCGATTTCACCGAGGTGGAAGCGACGCGGTGAGCGAGGACGGCTGGCGCTATCTCCACCGCGGCCTTGCCCCGCTGGCGCCGCTGCTGGCGCGCGGGGACGTCACCGACCTCTACGTCAACCGCCCCGGCGAAGTGTGGATCGAGACGCTGGACGGCGCGACCGAGCGGCTCGACGTGCCCGTGCTCGACGCGGCGGCGCTGCGCCGGCTGGTCGAGCAGGTCGCCGCTTTCGCGCATCAGGGGATCAGCCGGGCGCACCCGCTGCTCTCGGCGACGCTGCCGGGCGGCGAGCGGATGCAGGTGATCGCGCCGCCGGCGACACGCGGCGCGCTGGCGCTCGCGATTCGGCGCCCTGTCGTCGCCGATCTGTCGCTCGACGACCTCGCCACCGCCGGCGCTTTCGCCCCGCTGGCGGACGCGCGCGCGGCGGTTCCGGTCGAGGCGGCGCTGGACGAGCTGCGCGCGCGCGGCGACATCGCCCGGCTCTTGCGCGCGGCGGTGCGCGGGCGGCGCAACATCCTGGTCTCGGGCGGGACCTCGTCGGGCAAGACGGCCTTCCTCGACGCGCTGCTGCGCGAGATCCCGCCGCACGAGCGGCTGATCACGATCGAGGACGTCCCCGAGCTGCGCCCGCCGCACGCCAATCACGTCGGCCTGGTCGCGGTGCGCGGCGCACTGGGCGAGGCGGAGGTGAGCGCGGACGATCTCGTCACCGCCGCGCTGCGGATGCGCCCCGATCGGATCATCCTGGGCGAGCTGCGCGGCGGCGAGGCCTTCGCCTTCCTGCGCGCGATCAACACTGGCCATCCCGGCTCGATGGCGACGGTGCACGCGGACAGCGCGGCGGGAGCGGTGGAGCAGATCGCGCTGCTGGTGTTACAGGGCGGCACGCGCCTGTGCCGCGCCGATGTGCTCGATTATGTCCGCGGCGCGATCCATGTGTTCGTCCAGCTCGGCCGGGTCGACGGGCGCCGGGTCGTCACCGAGCTCGTCGTGCGCTGAGCCAGCCGCCACGCGGCGTGCCCCGCGCGGGACACGCCGCGGCCGACGTCAGGCGGCGTCGACCAGCACCAGCTCGCTGTCCTCCAGCGCGGTGACGCTCAGCAACTCGACCTCGCTGATCGCGGCGCCGTCGCGCGCGTTGACCCGCACGCCGTCGATCTCGACCGCGCCGGTGGCGGGCACCAGATAGGCCTTGCGGTCGCGGCCGAGCGGATAGTCGGCGCGCTCGCCCTTGCGCAGCGTCGCGCCGACGACGCGCGCGTCGGTGCGGATCGGCAGCGCGTCGCCGTCGCCGTCATAGCCGCTGGCGAGCGTGACGAACTGGCCCGAGCGCTCGCCCTTGGGGAAGGGCTTGGCGCCCCATTGCGGCTGGTCGCCGGTGCGCGTCGGCACGATCCAGATCTGGAAGATGCGCGTGGTCACATCCTCCATGTTATACTCGGCGTGGCGGATGCCGGTGCCCGCGCTCATCACCTGGACGTCGCCTGCTTCGGTGCGGCCGGCGTTGCCCAGATTGTCCTGGTGCGTGATCGCGCCCTCGCGGACATAGGTGATGATCTCCATGTCGCGGTGCGGGTGCGGCGGGAAGCCGGTCTTGGGCGCGATCGTGTCGTCGTTCCACACGCGCAGGTTGCCCCAATGGGTGCGCGCCGGGTCGTGATAGCCGCCGAAGGAGAAATGATGCTTGGCGTCGAGCCAGCCGTGGTTGGCGCCGCCGAGCGAGGCGAGAGGGCGGAGGTCGATCATGCTGTTCACTCCCGTTGGCCGGCGCGTCGCCGGGGCATGGCGATGATCTAGGGCTTGCGGCCCCTCGCGTTCAGCCGGATAAAATCGTCGGTCACGTTCGAGGAAGTGGAACAGTGAGCGAGCCCGGCACGCCGACCTTCGACCAGCTGCGCCTCTTCCTCGCGATCGTCGACGCGGGCAGTTTCGGCGCGGCGGCGCGCAAGCTCAACCGCGCGGTGTCGGTGGTCAGCTACGGGATCGCGAACCTCGAGGCGCAGCTCGGGCTGACGCTGTTCGAGCGCGAGGGCACGCGCCGCCCGGCGCTGACCGAGGCCGGGCGCGCGGTGCTCGTCGAGGCGCGCGCGGTCGCCGCGGGGATCGACGGGCTGCGCGCGAAGGCACGCGGGCTGCTCCAGGGGCTGGAGGCGGAGGTGGTGCTCGCGGTCGACGTGATGCTGCCGGCGGAGCGGCTCGGCCGCGTGCTGCGCGGCTTCGCGCGCGAATATCCGACGGTGGCGCTGCGACTCCACGTCGAGGCGCTGGGCGCGGTGGCGGCGATGGTGCTCGACGGCGCCGCCGCGATCGGCGTCTCCGGTCCGCTCGCCGCCGGGGTGGAGGGGCTGGAGTGCGAGGCGTCGGGGGCGCTGGCGATGGTGCCGGTGGCGGCGCCCGACCACCCGCTCGGCCGCATGACCGTGATCCAGCCTGGCGCGGCGCGCGGCTACACGCAGTTGGTGCTGAGCGATCGGTCGCGCTTCACCGAGGGGCGCGACTTCGCGGTGGTGAGCCACCAGACGTGGCGTCTCGCCGATCTCGGCGCCAAGCACGCGCTGCTGCGCGAGGGGATCGGGTGGGGCAACATGCCGCTGCCGATGGTGGCGGACGACCTGCTGGCGGGCACGCTGGTGCGGCTGGCGCTGCCCGATCATCCCGGCGGAATCTACCGCTTCGGCACGATCTGGCGCCGCGACTCGCCGCCCGGGCCGGCGGCGTCGTGGCTGCTGGCGCAGTTCGTCGCCGAGGGGCGCGGCGACGCCGAGGAGGCGGGGCTGGGGGATATCTGAGCGGCGAGCTGAGATCATCCGCGGTACGGGGGAGGGGACCGCCTATGGCTTGGAGGCGCACAGCGCGCTCACGTCCTACCGTCATCCCGGACTTGACCCGGGATCCATGCTTCCGCGAGAGCAACGGCTCGGGCGTACGCGGCACCGTGGATCACGGGTGGAGCCTGGGATCACGGAACAGGTTCGATGCGCCGGAGCTGCACGAACGGGTCATAGGCGGTCCTCCTCCGCGCGAGCGGCGAGGATCTGATCCTTCCAAGGGGCCGTGCTGATCGACGTCGTTGCGCCGCCCCCGCCATGCGCCTAGTCCCTCGGGCGTGACGTCGCTGCGCCGAACTCTCGCGAACAGCCCGCGCCTGGCCCTCTGGCTGGTGGTGGCGGCGCTCGCGGTACGGCTGCTCGTCCCGGCCGGCTATATGCTGAGCCCGACACGGCCGCTCGCGCTGGTCGCCTGCCCCGGCGTGACGCCGGTGGCGCACCACGGGCATGACGGCTCTCCCGCCCACCAGCAGGCGCCGGACCAGCCCTGCGCCTTCGCCGCGCTCGCCGCGCCGCTCGCGGTAGCCGCCGTGGCGGTGCTAGCGACGCTGACGCTGCTCGTCGCCGCGACGCCGACGCCCCGGCTCCGCGCCGCCGCCGCGCCGCGAGCGCCGCCGCGGTGGCGTCCACCGCTGCGCGCGCCGCCGCTCGCCCTCGTCGCCTGACCTGTCGCCGGCGCCCGCGCGCCGGTGTCCGTCCCAGCCGCGCGCGTGCCCAGCGCCGCGCGAAGGCGCACGAGGGATCGTCCGCGATGACCGCTGCTACCTGCCCTACGCGCCTCGGTGAGCGCATTGTTAACCATCTCTGCGCTATGCCGCGAACCGTCCAGGCGGAGCGGTGACGATGGCGGACCTGTATCGCGCGGTATGGCGCTGGCACTTCTTCGCCGGCCTGCTCACGCTCCCCTTCCTGTTGTGGCTCGCGGTGACGGGCTCGCTCTACCTCTACAAGCCCGAGCTGGAGCGCGTCGTCTACGGCGACTGGCTGCGCGCTACCGCCTCCGGCGCACCTTTGTCGGCCGGCACCTTGGCGGCGCGCGTCGAACGCCAGACCGGCGGGCGCGTCGTCCAGCTGCTCCGCCCCGCGCGCGCCGACGAGGCGTGGCGGCTCACGTACGCGCTGTCCGACGGCGCCAGCCGCATGGCCTTCGTCGACCCGGGCAACGCGCGGATCGCCGGCACCACGACGCCGGGTGGGGTGATGCAGACGGTGAAGAAGCTCCACAGCCTCGCGCTGACCGGCTGGGTCGGCAATTGGCTGATCGAGATCGCGGCGGGCTGGTCGATCGTGCTGGTGCTGAGCGGGCTGTACCTGTGGTGGCGGCGCGGCCGCGCCCCCGCGATCGGCGTCCGCGGTTCACCGGCCAAGCGGCTGTTCTGGCGCGACCTCCACGCCTCGACCGGGCTGGTGGCCGGCGCGGTGATCCTCTTCCTCTCGCTCAGCGGGCTGCCGTGGAGCGCGGTGTGGGGCCGGAACGTTCAGGCCGCGGTGGCGGGCGCGGGCTGGGGCCGGCCGGCCGCGCCGGTCGCGCCCGCGCTCGAGCACGCGCAGCACGACCTTCCCTGGTCGCTGCAGCAGCGGCCGATGCCGCACGGCTCGGCGCATGGGGGCACGACACACGGCAGCGCCGCGATCACCGCCGACCAGGCGCTCGCCGCGGCGGCGCGGCACGGCGTGATGCGTGACTATACGCTGAGCTGGCCCGCCGCGCCGGGCGCACCGTGGCTGGTCAGTGCCAATCTCGGGCCGGCGCAGGCGGCACATGTGATCTACGTCGACGCGCGCGACGGGCGCGTGCTGCAGGACGCGCGCTTCGACCAGTTCGGCGGCGCCGCGCGCGTGATCGAGTGGAGCGCCGCGGTCCACCAGGGCAAGCAGTACGGCGAGCCCAACCGGCTGGTGATGCTCGCCGCCTGCGCCGCGCTGGCGCTGCTGTGCGTGAGCGCGCCCGTGATGTGGTGGAAGCGCCGCCCGCGCGGCCGCCTCGCCGCGCCGCCGGGACAGAGCGGCGCCGGGCTGGTCGCGATCATGGGCGTGGCGGGGCTGCTCTTCCCGCTGACCGGGCTGACGATGGTGGCGGCGCTCGCCGGACAGGCAGCGTGGCGGTGGCGAGCCCGGAGCAGTGCGCGGCAGCTCGTCGCGGCGGAGTGAGGGCGCGCCGCCGCAAGGATCGTCAGTGCGGAGGCATCATGGCCGGAGACAGGAGCCGTCGGGCGGGTAGGCGACAGGACCGAGGTCATCCAGCACCTGTCGCGCGAACAGCGCCGCGGGCCGCCCTCCCGGATCGCGTTCCGTCGCCGCCATTCGGCGGAGCAGCGCCACCAGCGGGGCGGTGCACCCACCCGCGCGGGTGAGAAGGGCGACCGCGCGCCGCGCCGCCGCGGCCGAGGCGCTCAGCCGCTCCGTCGTCGGCGGCGTCCAATCGTAGCGTCGCCGGGCACGTCGATCGTCGGGCGTCTCGGCCCGCCCCGAGCGATCGAGCCGGTCACCCGCCGCGCCGACCGCCAGCGCCGCCGCGACGGTGCGCAGGTCGATGCCCGCGCTCGATGGCGTCCGCGCGGCGTCGTCGTCATCATAACCGAGCGCCAGCGCGGCGAAGGCGAGCGCCTCCGGCGAAGTGTGGATCAGCTCGGCCACGCGCGGATCGACGATGACCGCGTCCGCCTCGCGTCGCGCGAACGGCGCCGCGACGGCCACGTCGGAAAGGGTCACCCGCGGCGGGACGGCGGTGGGCGGCAGCAGTCGCGCGAACGCGGCGGTCAGCACCGCCGTCGCGTGTGCGCGTTCGTCGTGCGCGGCGGCCGCGCGAGGTGAGACAGCAGGCGCGCCGGTCGCGGGCGATCCGAGCAGCAGGACGAGGGCGGTGAGCATGATGCCGCTGACCTCCGAGGAAGACCTCTCATCATAGACCGTTCGCGCTCGACCGGTGCGACCTGATCGCGGAAAGCGTCGCCACCACGCGCAGCCCGGTCGCGCCGCCACTGGCAAGCCGCTCTTGCCGTCCCTATCATCGCGGGTGATGACCGACACCGACCTGCTCGATCCGATCGCGCTGCCCGACTATGCCGCGCTGACCCCCGACACCATCGCCAGCGCGCTCGACGCCGCGATCGCGCGCCACGCCGAGGCGGTCGCCACCGTCACGCGCGAGCGCCCGACCGACTTCGCCGCCGCCTCGCTGCCGCTCGAGCGCGCCGAGGCGGCGATCGACGCGCTGTGGTCGGCGGTGTCGCACCTGCGCGGCGTCGCCGACACGCCCGAGCTGCGCGCCGCACACGCCGCCGGGCAGGAGAAGCTGGTCGAGCACAGCATGAAGGTCGCGCAGAACCGCGACCTCTACGAGGTGCTCACCGCGCTGGAGGCGTCGCCCGCCTTTGCCGCGCTGCCACGGCAGGACCGCGTCGCGGTGGAGCATGCGGTGCGCGACTTCCGCCTCGCCGGCGTCGCGCTCGACGCCGACAAGCGCGACCGCTTCGCCGCGATCTCGGTCGAGCTCTCCGCGCTCTCGACCGAGTTCGGCAGCGCGCTGCTCGACGCCACCGACGCCTGGACGCTGGCGATCGAGGACGAGGCGCGGCTCGCCGGCCTGTCCGACGCGGACAAGGCGATGTTCGCCGCGGCCGCCAAGGCCAAGGGGCAGGACGGCTGGCTCGTCACGCTGCAACAGCCGAGCGTCACCGCGGTGCTGACCTTCGCCGAGGATCGCGAGCTGCGCGAGGCCGTGTACCGCGCCTATGGCACGCGCGCGTCCGACCAGGGGCCCAACGCCGGCCAGTTCGACAACGGCCCGCGGATCGCGCGCATTCTCGCCTTGCGCCGCGAGGCGGCGGGGCTGCTCGGCTTCGCCGATCCGGTGGAATGGTCGCTCGCCACCAAGATGGCGCCCAACGCGGGCGAGGTGCTGACCTTCCTGCGCGACCTCGCCCGCCGCGCCCGCCCCGCCGCGCAGCGCGACCGCGACGCGCTGGAGGCGTTCGCGCGCGACACGCTCGGGCTCGACCGGCTCGAGCCGTGGGACGCGGGCTTCGCCGCCAACCGGCTGCGCCAGGCGCGCTACGCGGTCGACGAGCAGGAGGTGCGCGGCTATTTTCCGGTCGAGCGCGTCACCGCGGGTTGGCAGGCGCTGCTCGGGCGGCTGTTCGGGCTCCGGCTGGTCGCGCGCGACGACGTCGCCACCTATCACGCCGACGCCACTTACTATGACGTGGTCGACGACGCCGGCGAGACCTTCGCCGGTTTGTACCTCGATCTCCACGCGCGACCGGGCAAGCGCGGCGGGGCATGGATGGCGCAGGCGCGGCCGCGGCTGCGCGACGGCAACACTGTCCGCGTGCCCGTCGCCTATCTCGTCTGCAACTTCGCGCCGAAGAGTCCCGACGCGCCGTCGCTGCTGAGCCACAACGACGTGGTGACGCTGCTGCACGAGACCGGCCACTGCCTCCACCACCTCTTCACGCGCGTCGACCGGCCCTCGATCGCGGGGACGAGCGGGTTCGAGTGGGACGCGGTCGAGCTGCCGAGCCAGCTGATGGAGGATTTCGCCTGGGACCGCGACGTGCTCACCGGCATGTCGGGGCATCACGCCACGGGCGCGCCGCTGCCGCCCGAGCTGTTCGAGAAGATGGTGGCGGCGCGGCGCTTCCAGTCGGGGCTGTTCATCGTGCGTCAGCTCGAGTTCGCTTTGTTCGACCTTCTGCTCCATCTCGGCACGCTCGGCAGCGACCCGATGGAGGTGATCGAGGCGGTGCGCGACGAGGTGGCGGTGATCCGCCCGCCCGAATGGCACCGCTTCCCGCACGGCTTCGCGCATATCTTCGCGGGCGGCTATGCCTCGGGCTATTACAGCTATCTCTGGGCCGAGGTGCTGGCCGCGGACGGCTTCGGCAAGTTCGCCGAGAACGGGCTGGTCGATCGCGCCACCGGCACCGCGTTGCGCGAGGAGGTGCTCGCGCGCGGCGCGACGCGGCCGGCGGCGGAGAGCTTCCGCGCCTTCCGCGGGCGCGACCCGGACCCGGCGGCGATGCTGGCGCGCCACGGGCTCCTAGAGGCGGCGGGGGAGGGGGCGTGAGCCTGCTCGTCGTCACCACCGGCGGGACGATCGACAAGCTCTATTTCGACGCGCTGAGCGAGTATCAGATCGGCGACAGCGTGGTGGAGCGCGTGCTGCGCCAGGCGCGC
Organism: Sphingomonas citri; assembly: GCF_019429485.1. GTDB lineage: Bacteria > Pseudomonadota > Alphaproteobacteria > Sphingomonadales > Sphingomonadaceae > Sphingomonas > Sphingomonas citri. The sequence goes on from NZ_JAHXZN010000004.1 coordinate 234,709, forward strand.
GTGGCGCTGCCCTTCCGCGTCGTGGAGCTGCTGCGCAAGGACAGCCTCGACCTCACCGACGCCGACCGCGCCGCGATCGTGGCGACCGTCGCGGCGGCCCCCGAGGCACGCGCGGTGATCACCCACGGCACCGACACGATGACCGACACCGCCGCGGCGCTGCTGGCGGCGGGGGCGGGCGTCGCGGGCAAGACGATCGTGCTGGTGGGGGCACTGGCGCCGGCGCGCTTCGCCGACAGCGACGCGCCGTTCAACCTCGGCATGGCGGTGGCCGCGGCGCAGACCGCCGCGCCGGGCGTGTGGATCGCGATGAACGGCACGGTGTTCGACGGCGCCAGGGTGCGCAAGGACCGTTCGGTCAACAGCTTCGTGGCGAAGTGAACGCTGACTCATCCTCTCCTGAAAGGGGAGGTGGCGCGCGCAGCGCGACGGAGGAGTGACCCGGCCGGCGAGCGTAAGTGGACTCACCAGCGTCGACACCCCTCCGTCAGGCCCGCGGCCTGCCACCTCCCCTTGCAGGGGAGGATCAAGCTCCCCCAGCTGACCCACGTCACGCCCATGCGGGGTTCCCACCCCTCGGCGCATCGGTTACCAGCCTCAGCCATGACGGCGGGCGTGCACGATCAGCCAGCAGAGGGGCGGTTCGCGGGGAGGGTGCATCTCTTCCCGCTGCGGGTCTATTTCGAGGACACCGATCTCTCCGGCGTGGTCTACCACGCCAACTACCTGCGCTACATGGAGCGCGCCCGCTCGGACATGCTCCACGTCGCCGGGATCGACCAGCGCGCGCACCATGAGGCGGGCGGCGGCGCCTATGCCATCGCCGACCTGCACATCCGCTACGCCGCGCCCGCCCGGCTCGGCGACGCGCTGCTGGTGGAGAGCGAGGTGGCGCAGGCGCGCGCCGCCAGCGTGGTCATTCATCAGACAGTCAGGCGCGGCGCGGAAATGCTGGCGCGGGCAGAGGTCACCGCGGCGCTGGTCGGCGCCGACGGTCGGCCGCGGCGCCAGCCCGCGGCCTGGCTCGAGCAGTTCCGCCGCCTCGCCGATACCGCCGCGGCGAATACCACAGGGGAAGAGACGCCGTGAATCCGATATTGCAGACCGACGCCGCGACCCTGTCGCCGATCGCGCTGTTCCTCCAGGCCGATTGGGTGGTGAAGGGCGTGATGCTCGGGCTGCTGCTCGCCAGCATCTGGACCTGGGCGATCATCATCGGCTTCTGGCTCAAGCTCGGCCGCACCAAGCGGAAGAGCGCGCAGTTCGAGCGCGATTTCTGGAAGGCGGACGACATCGACGCCTTCTACAAGAGCAACGGCCAGAGCGACCTGCCGTCCGCGCGCGTGCTCGCCGCGGGCGTCACCGAGTGGCGCCGCTCGACCCACGGCAACGTGATAGACCGCGACGGCACGCGCGAGCGGCTCGGCACGGTGATGGGCGCGGCGGTGGCCAAGGAGATCGACGACATCTCGGATCGGCTCAACGTGCTCGCCACGGTCGGCTCGGTGGCGCCGTTCGTCGGGCTGTTCGGCACCGTCTGGGGCATCATGCGCAGCTTCACCGCGATCGCGAGCCAGCAGAACACCAGCCTCTCGGTGGTGGCGCCGGGCATCGCCGAGGCGCTGTTCGCCACCGCGATCGGGCTGTTCGCGGCGATCCCCGCGGTGATCGCGTACAATCGCTTCGGCCATGCGATCAATCGCATCGAGGCGCGGCTCAACCGCTTCGCCGACGGCTTCCACGCCACCTTGTCGCGCCAGCTCGACGGCGAGCGCTGAGGGCTAGAGCACATGGCGATGAACCTCCCCTCCAGCCGCGGCAAGGGCCGCAAGGCGCCGATGGCGGAGATCAACGTGACGCCGCTGGTCGACGTCATGCTGGTGCTGCTGATCATCTTCATGGTCACCGCGCCGCTCTTGACCCAGGGCGTGCCGGTGAACCTGCCCGACAGCCGCGCCAAGCCGCTCGACCAGGACCAGCAGCCGACCGAGATCTCGCTCGACGAGCAGGGCCGTATCTTCGTCGCCAAGGAGGAGGTGCCCGCCGACGCGCTGCCGTCGCGGCTCGCCGCGATCGCCGCGACCGGGAAGGACGGCCAGCCGCCGCAGGTGTTCCTGCGCGCCGACCGCGGGCTCGACTATGGCCGCGTGATGCGGGTGATGGGCGAGCTCAACCGCGCCGGGCTCAACCGCGTCGCGCTCGTCACCGTCGGCGAGGACTGACGCGGACGTGGAACGCGCCGAGAAGATCGGGCTGGGAGTCGCGGCGGCCGGGCATATCCTGCTCTTCGGCCTGCTGTCGGTCGGCTTCCTCGACACGCCCAACCCGATCAAGCTGAAGCAGAACCCGGTCGAGGTCAGCCTCGTGCAGGAGGTCGGGCTCGAGGCCGCCGCGCCCGCCGCGACCGAGCCGCCGTCGCAGCGCGTGTCGCCCGAGGCGGGCGAGCCGGTCGACTCGCCGCCGCCCGCCGCGGCGCCGCCCGCGCCGGTGCCCGCCCCCGCGCCGCTCCCCGAGCCGCGCCCGGAGCCCCGGCCCGAGCCGAAGCCCGCGCCGCCGAAGCCGGTGCCGCCCAAGCCAGCGCCGCCCAAGCCGGCGCCGGCGCCCAAGCCCGAACCCAAGCCGCAGCCCAAGCCCAAGCCGGCCCCGGCGGCGGAGAAGGCACCGAGCAAGCCGGCGCCGACCAAGCAGCAGAGCGCCGCGAGCGCGCCGAGCAAGGCCAAGGCGCCCGCCGCCGCGGCCAAGGGCGCGGGCAAGACCGAGACCGCCAAGGCCGAGCGCCCGAAGGGCGGCCGGCTCGGCAGCGACTTCCTCAAGGGGCTCACCGCGGAGAAGAGCAGCGCCAAGGAGAGCGACGCGCCGCCCTCCGCGGCGCGGGTCGACGCGCGCGCGCTGGCGGGGATCCAGCAGGCGATCGCGCGCCAGATCCAGCCCTGCGCCGACCGCCAGGTCGATCCTGGCCCCGGCGCCAACCAGATCGTCACCACGCTCAACCTCCGGCTCAACCGCGACGGCACGCTGGCGGCGGTGCCGACGGTGGTGCGCCAGTCGGGGGTCGACGACGACAACCAGCGCTACGCGCGGCGCGTGGTCGATCTCGGCGTGGCCGCGTTCAAGGGCTGCTCGCCGCTCAAGCTGCCGGCAGAATATTACGCCACCGCCAACGGGGGGTGGAGCAACATCAACTACAACTGGAAACTGCGGTGATGCGACTCCGACTCTGCGGTACCTCGGCGCTGGGCTTCGGCTCGGTGACATCCTCTTCGACCGTCACCTCGCCAGGTGTCGTCCCGGAAGGCTCCACCCCGGCGGACGCCGGGGTCCAGTTGGGGGACGTCTCGCAACGGCCACGAGGGCCTTCCCACCTGGACCCCGGCGTCCGCCGGGGTGGCACTGAGCATGGACTGAGCGCGCGCGTCACCACCCGCTCCGCCGTCACCGCGCTGCTCGCCTCCGCCGCCGCGCTGCTCGCCACCCCCGCCGCCGCGCAGCTCGTCCCGCCCGCCGGTACCCCCGCCGCGCCCGCGCCCGTGCAGCAGCCCGGCGCGCCCGTCGGCCAGACCCCGCCGCCGCTCGAGGTCGACGTCACCGGCGGCATCTCGGCGCCGATGCCGATCGCGATCCCGCCGATGCCGACCCAGTCGGTGGTGCAGACCCCCGCCGGCCCGACCGACCGGCTCGGCCGCCAGCTCAGCGAGATCGTCGCCAACGACCTGCGCAACTCGGGGCTGTTCAACCCGCTGGCGGCCGCGGCGACGCGCGCGATCGCTTTCCCCGAGGTGACCGCGCCGGCTTACGATTACTGGGGCGGCTCGGGCGCGCAGGCGCTGGTGCAGGGCTATATCCGCGCCAACGGCGACGGCACGCTGACGGTCGGCTGCTACCTCTACGACGTCTCGGCGCGCACCGAGCTGACGCGACAGGGCTTCGTCGTGCCGCCGTCGGACTGGCGCCGCGCCGCGCACAAGTGCGCCGACATGGTCTACACCCGCCTCACCGGCGAGGGCGCCTATTTCGACAGCCGCGTCGTCTATGTCAGCGAGACCGGACCCAAGGCCAACCGCATTAAGCGGCTCGCGATCATGGACCAGGACGGCGCCAACAGCCGCTTCCTCACCGCGGGCTCGTCGATCGTGCTGACGCCGCGCTTCGCGCCCAACCAGCAGTCGATCGTCTATATGAGCTACGTGGGACGGACCCCCGCCATCTATGTCTACGAGCTCGGCTCGGGGCGGCAGCGGCTGGTGGTGCAGAACGTCGCCACCACCTTCGCGCCGCGCTTCTCGCCGGACGGTCGCTACATCCTCTTCTCGATGGCGCAGGCGGGCAACACCGACCTGTACCGCGTCCCGGCCGCGGGCGGCACGCCGCAGCGGCTGACCAACTCGCCCGGCATCGACACCGGCGGCAGCTACTCGCCCGACGGCTCGCGCATCGTGTTCGAGAGCGATCGATCGGGCGGGCAGCAGATCTACGTGATGAACGCGGACGGATCGAACCAGCAGCGCATCAGCTTCGGCGGCGGGCGCTATGCCACGCCGGTGTGGAGCCCGCGCGGCGACCTGATCGCCTTCACCAAGATCCAGGGCGCGTTCCGCATCGGTATCATGAGCCCGAACGGCTCCGGCGAGAAATTGCTGACCAACAGCTGGCAGGACGAGGGGCCGTCGTGGAGCCCCAACGGCCGCGTGCTGATGTTCTTCCGCCAGGGCCGCGGCAACGCCGGCAAGGCCGATCTGTGGTCGGTCGACCTCACCGGCGTCAACGAGCGCCGCGTGCCGACGCCGCTCGACGGTTCGGATCCGGCCTGGGGGCCATTGCGCCCGTGAGCGGAAGCGGCGACACTCGATCCTGACATACGATGACCAAGACATTGGCGAACATGGGAGAACACGCGATGGCACGTTTGACGACCACCCTGTTGATGGCGACGGCTCTGGTGGCCACCGCGGCCTGCTCGAAGAAGCGCCCCGATGTGCTGCCGCCCGCCCCCGGGGGCGCACCCGAGGCGCCGCCGGCGCCCGCGACCGACCCCAACGGCGGGATCACGCCGGGCTCGGCGGCCGACTTCAAGCGCTCGGCGCAGAGCGACACGGTGCTGTTCGGGCTCGACATGTACGACATCGACGGCACCGCGCGCGGCATCCTCGACAGCCAGGCGGCGTGGCTGACGCGCTACCCCAACGTGCGCATCACGGTGGAGGGCCATGCCGACGAGCGCGGTACGCGCGAGTATAACCTGGCACTGGGCGACCGCCGCGCCAACGCGGCGAAGAACTATCTCGTCGCGCGCGGCATCGCGCCGACGCGGATCACCACGATCAGCTACGGCAAGGAGCGCCCGGTCGCGCTCGGCTCGGACGAGGAGAGCTGGGCGCAGAACCGCCGCGCCGTCACCGTCGTGGTGGGCTGATCCGATCGCGCCCGACCCGGATCGGCGATCGGGCGCGACAATCACCGCCTAGCGTCACCCAAGATGGTGAGCGACGCCGCGGTGTTTTAAGCAAATGTCTGATAAGAAAAGAGTCGCGGCTTTGTTGCTTTTGGGCAACAGAGTTGCGACTCTTTTGTTGCAGGGATCACCCTCTCGTCTCGGCCATCGGCGGCCGAGGCAAGGGGTGGGACATGAACAGGGTGACGTTACTCGCCGCGACCGCGTTGGTCAGCGGCATGGTCGCGCCGGGCGCGGCACGCGCGCAGGCGGCGGCGAGCGAGCAGGTGCCGTCGGCGGCTCCAGCGGTCGCGACCGATCGCGAGGAGGCCCCAGCCGAGGTGGTGGTCACCGGCTCGCGCATCGTCCAGCCCGCCTATGACGGCGTGATTCCCGGCGCGCAGGTCAGCGGCGAGCAGATCCAGCGCCGCACCTTCACCAACGCGCTCGACGCGCTGACCGACGTGCCGTTCGTGACCGCCGGCGCGAACCCCTATGGCGGCAACGGCGAGGGCGAGAGCCTAGGTCAGGCCTATGCCGACCTGTTCGGGCTCGGCTCGAACCGGACGCTGACGCTGGTCAACGGTCGGCGCTACGTCTCGGGAAATTCGGCGTCGCTGTTCGTCGCGGGGAACACGACCGGGTCGCAGGTCGATCTCAGCACCATCCCGGCCGCGCTGATCGACCATAGCGACGTGGTCACCGTCGGCGGCGGGGTGGCCTATGGCTCGGACGCGGTCGCGGGTGTGATCAACATCGTCCTCAACGACCATCTCGAGGGCTTTTCCCTCAACGCGCTGTCGGGACTGACCGCGCGCGGTGACGGCGCGCGCTACCGGCTGAGCGCCGCGGCGGGGCACGACCTCGCCGGCGGTCGCGGCAACGTCAGCGTGGCTCTCGAATATGATCGCGACGACGCGCTCTATCAGAGTGACCGCGCCGGGTATCGTGCCCACTACCTGGCACCGACCTCGTTCCGCAACGGCGGCGTACGTAACGCCGCTTACGTCCCCACGCTCGACGGCAGCGGAGGCAGCGCCTTCGTCGCGCGCGCCGCGGACAAGGTACCCAACAATATCGCGGGCGCGGGTTATCGCGGTGGCTCGCTTCTCACCACGTACAATGGTGCGGTGTTCAGCTACGACGCGCCAGGCTATCTGGGCGGCTATCTTCCCGCGGACTTCCAGGGGTTGACCACCACCGATCCGAACGATCCTGTTGCCTCGCCCGATTACCGGCCCGAGGCGCTCTGGACGATGGCGGGCAACACCAACCTGGTGCCGGGCCGGCCGGTGGCGAGCGGCAGCCGCTGCAGCGTGGCCAACCTGTCGAGCTTCTGCGCCTTCGCCCCCGACGCGCTGCCCGGCACGCGCGCGAGCGCGGAGGCGGGTGCGGCGCGTGACGCCTTCGACGCCGCGGTGATCGCGCGCTACGCGCCGGCGCTGGCGGGCGCGGGCGGCAGCACGTCGCAGCGCGACGCGCTCGCGCTCAACCTGCTCCAGGCGAATTTGCCGACCCCGCGCGAATACCTCAAGGCGCACCCCGGCGCGGACATCAACGCCTTCATCGGGTCCTTCGTGCGCGGCTTTCTCACACGCGCCAACACCGATCCGGCGACGGCGGGAGCGTTGCCACGGCTCGCGGTGCCGCTTCAGTTCGACGCGGCGGGCGGCCTGCGCGCGATCACGGTGGCGGTGATCGCGGATCCGAGCGTGACGCCCAGCACCACGGCCGGGGCGATCAGCTAGGATGCCGCACGCGGCAGCGACGGCACGCGCTTCGCTCCGCTCCGAGTCCAGCAGGATCGCGTCATCGCCACGCTGCTCGCGCATCTCGACGTGAGCGACGCCGCCACGATCTACACCGAGGAAAGCTATGCGCACGTCCGCAACCTGCTGCCGCGCACCGGGGCAGTGAGCAACAGCATCGGCGACGCCACCGCCGAGGGCAACGAACTGACCATGCAGCTCTCCAACCCCTATCTCGGCGATCAGGCGCGCGCCGCGCTGGGCGCCGCGGGAGTGACCGACAAGTTCCTGCTGTCACGCAGCAACCAGGACCTGTTCGGCGACAATCCGGTGACGGTGAGCAGCGATACCTATCGGTCCGTGCTGGGCGTGCGCGGCACGTTCGCGGCGTTCGGCAAGACCACCCACTACGATGCCTCGGCCAGCTACGGTCGCAGCGACCTCTCGGGCACCGGGCGCCAGGTCCGCGACATCGAATATGCGCTGGCGGTGGACGCGGTACGCGACGCGGAGGGGCGGATCGTCTGCCGCGCGCAGACCGCGGCGGGTGCCGGCATCCTCGGCCAGACTCCGTACGGCGTCGTGGGAGAGGAGATCGTGCGCGAGCGTGACGCCTCGGGCGTGATGGTCGAGAAGCGACTGCGCCGCGTCGTTACCGCGGCGCAGATCGCCGCGTGCCGGCCGATGAACGTCTTCGGCTATGGGCAGATGTCGGCGGCCGCGCGCGACTATGTCACCGCGCCGACCAGCCTGACCAATCATAGCGAGATGATCTTCGCGCAGTCGTCGCTGTCCGGGCCGATCCTCGACCTGCCGGCCGGCGCGCTGCGCTACGCCTTCTTCGGCGAGTATCGCCGCGAGCAGCTCGCCTATCACACCGACGATCTCACCCGCACCGGCGGCACGCGGCTGGTCGCGATCGCCGCGACCGAGGGGCATGTCCAGACCGCCGAGTTCGGCGGCGAGGCGAGTGTCCCGCTGTTCGGCGGTGCGTTCACCGCGCCGCTGCTGCGCCAGCTGAGCTTCGACCCCGGCATCCGTTTCGTCCGCCAGAGCGGCGCCGCGCCCGACGTGCGTTCGCTCGACGGCAGCACGCTGGTGCAGCGCGAGGCGGGGCGGTGGAACCGCGTCTACTCGCTCGCGGGTACCTGGCGCCCGGTCGTGCCGCTGCTGGTGCGTGGCAATTGGACCCACTCGATCCGCCAGCCGAACGTGACCGAGCTGTTCCTCGGCGGCCAGCCGGCCTTCACCTCGCCGACCGACCCTTGTTCCTCCGGTGAGATCGGGCAGGGGGTGCATCCAGCGACGCGCCTCGCCAACTGCCGTCGCGCGGTGATCGACGCGGGGCTGGCGACCGACACGGCGGGCGCGGACCAGTTCCTCAACGGCTATGTCCCGTCCGGCGCCGCGATCACCGGCGTCTTCAACGGTTCGCCCGGCCTGCGCCCGGAGCGCGGGCGAAGCTGGACCGTGGGTGCGGTGTTCACGCCCGCGTTCGCGCCGCACTTCAAGTTGGGCGGCGACTATGTGCACGTGCTGCTCGAGGACCAGATCGTGCCGACCGACATCGATACCGCGATGCAATTGTGCCTCGACAGCCCGCACTATCCCGACAACCGCGCCGACATCGGCGTGAACACCTGCGGCTTCTTCAAGCGCCTGCCGGCGGACAACCAGCGCGCCTTCGAGATCGCCAACGGCTTCAACATGGGCTTCATCAACCAGGGCAAGTTGCAAGTCGAGGCGGCCAATGCGACGTTGGACGACGTGGTGCCGCTTGACGGATTGTTCGGCGCCGACGCGGGCAAGCTGGTGTTGCACGGCAACGTCTATCGCTTGTTCCATTATCTGTCCGCGGCCGACAATGACCTCGCGCACGCAGAGGAGTCCGCGGGCAGCATCGGTGTCAGCAAGTGGCGCACGCAATGGCGTGGCGGCTACGAGCACGGCGGCTTCTTCGCTCAATGGGTCTGGAACTGGGCGAGCGCCACTCACGCCTTCTCCGCCGGCGCGCCGATCGAGGGGACGAATGAACGGAACGAAGTGCGGGATTTTATCCGCGTGCCCGCGTACAGCCTGCACGACGCCTCGATCGGCTATGCCTTCGGCGCGCAACGGCGCTTCGGGCTCACCTTCAATGTCAGCAATGTCTTCGACAAGCTGACCGCCGGGCCGATGGTGCAATCCTATGCGTTCAGAGCGCCTGCCTACCCCAACACCATCATCGACGACTTCGGTCGCCGCTTCACCCTCAGTGTCGACGTGAAATGGTGAGCCCCCGCGCTCCTGCTCCGGCGGGAGCGCGTCCTTACCGCGCCTTCAGCGCCCAGCGCATCACGCGGCTCACCCCGTCCGCGCCGGCGCGGATCGCGGGGCGTGCGGCGGCGGGCTGGAGGCGGCCGTGCAACGCCGCCGCCCAGCCCGGCAGCAGGTCCACCGCCGCCGCGCTCGCCACCGCCAGCGCCGCCGCGGCGGCGGGGTCGTCGCCGGGCGCGAGCAGCGCCGCCGCCACCTCGCGCGTACGATGGTCGGCGCGCAGCTCGGGCAGGATCCGCGCGTAATAGTCCGCCACCGCGGCGCGCGAGCGCGGCACGTCGGCGGCGCCGAGCTTCTCCGCCACCACCGCGGTGTCGGCGAGATAGCGGTCCTGCTCGGCCGCGCTCAGCGACGCGTCGCGGTAACGCAGGTAGGCGCGCAGGAAGCTGTCCACCTCGGCGACGTGGATCCAGGTGAGCAGCGCCGGATCGTCGGCGCGATAGGGGGTGCCGTCGGGCAGCGTGCCGGTGACATGGTCGTGGACGCGGCGCACCTGCGCGATCGCGCGCTCGGCGGTGTCGGTCGCGCCGAAGGTGGTGACGGCGATGAAGCTGGCGGTGCGGCGCAGTCGGCCGAGCCGGTCGTCGCGGAAGCCGCTATGGTCCCACACCCCGGCGAGCGCGCGCGGGTGGAGCATCTGGAGCAGCAGCGCGGAGATGCCGCCGATCATCATCGCGGAGAAATCGGCGTGGACCGCCCAGGCGGGGGAGTCGCGCGCGATCAGTCCGGGATCGTCGGGCGCGCGCGCCAGGTCGAGCTGCTCGCTCGCCACCAGCGCGCGCAACCGGTCGCCGAGCGCGCCGCGCGCGCGCTCGACCAGCCCGGCCGAGGGGGCGTCGGTCACGCCCCGATCCCCGCGGCCGGCGTCAGGCTCAGGCCTCGGCCGGGGCCGACTTGCGGCGGCCGCGCGGCGCGGGGGCCGGCGTCGGCGCGGCCTCCTCGCCACCGCCGCGACGCGCGCCCGGCTTGCGGCCGAGACCGATCTTCTTCGCCATGTCGCGGCGCGCCTGCGAGTAATTCTCGGCGACCATCGGGTAATCGGGCTTCAGGCCGAAGCGCTGGCGATAGTCGTCGGGGGTCAGACCGTGGCCGGCGAGGTGGCGACGCAGCGTCTTGTACGGCTTGCCGTCGATCAGCGAGATCAGATGATCCTTGGAAGCCAACGACTTACGCACCGAAACCGCGGGGGTATAGTCGCTCGCGGGCTCCTCCGAGCTGGTCACCGAAGTGCTCGACGACAGGTTCGACACCGCGTCGTGCATCGTGCGCAGAAACGCGGGAACGTCCTCGCCCGAGGCGCGCGTGTTGGGATTGGACAGCCAGGCGATCGTCAGTTCGGTCGCGAGCTCGACCACATTGGTGCTGGCGGTCTCGTCGTTCATCGTAACACTCCTCGAAATGATGATGTGGCGTCTATACAGCGGCTGAGATGCCGTCAACGCATGAGAGCTAATAGTTCTAACATGTGTTCGATAGAAGAGACTGTTGAACTCTTGTTACGGCAGATGTCGCGGCCGGCCGTCCCATATTCGCACGAAGCTTGACCGCCGCGCTCCCCCCGTTCCATGATCCCGGAGAGGGTAGAGCATAAGAAAAGGGGTTAATGCATGAAGCTCGGTCGAGGGCGCCGCGCGCTCTGGGGCGCGGTCGCGATCGCGCTGCCACTCGCCGCCTGCGCGAGTGACGGCAAGGATCGCCCCAAGAGCGCCGCCGCCAAGGCGCCGCCGGTGAAATACGCGCGCGATCCTTACCCCTCGACCTACCACGCTTACCCCGGAGTGCCGACGCTGGTGCGCAACGTCACCGTGTTCGACGGCGAGGGCGGGCGGATCGACGGCGGCGCGGTGCTGCTCGCGGACGGCAAGATCGCCGCGGTGGGTCAGTCGCTCGACGCGCCCGCGGGCGCGACCGTGATCGACGGCGCGGGCAAGTACATCACTCCCGGCATCGTCGACATTCACAGCCATCTCGGCGACTATCCGAGCCCGCAGGTGCAGGCGCTGTCCGACGGCAACGAGGCGACCGCGCCGATCACCGCCGACGTCTGGGCCGAGCACAGCGTGTGGCCGCAGGACCCCGGCTTCGGCCGCGCGCTCGCCAACGGCGGGGTGACGACGCTGCAGATCCTGCCCGGCTCGGCCAATCTGATGGGCGGGCGCAGCGTGGTGCTCAAGAACGTCTACGCGCGCACGATGCAGGCGATGAAGTTCCCCGGCGCGCCCTACGGCCTCAAGATGGCGTGCGGCGAGAACCCCAAGCGCGTCTACGGCAGCAAGAACCGCGAGCCGTCGACCCGCATGGGCAATGTCGCGGTGGATCGCCAGACCTGGGCGAAGGCTGTGGCGTACAAGCGCAAGTGGGACAAATACGAGAAGGAGGGCGGCGATCCGCCCGACCGCGACATCGGCATGGACACGCTGCGCGGCGTGCTCTCGGGCGAGATCATGGTGCAGAACCACTGCTACCGCGCCGACGAAATGGCCATCGTGCTCGATATGGCCAAGGAGTTCGGCTACCACGTCACCGCCTTCCACCACGCGGTCGAGGCCTACAAGATCGCGGACCTGCTCAGGGCCAGCGGCACCTGCGCCGCGGTCTGGGCCGACTGGTACGGCTTCAAGATGGAGAGCTACGACGGGATCGGCGAGAATCTCGCGATCCTCGATCACGCGGGCGCGTGCGCGATGATCCACTCCGACGACGAGAACGGCATCCAGCGGCTCAACCAGGAAGTCGCCAAGGTGCTCTCCTCGGCGCGTCACGCCGGCATCCAGGTGAGCGACGAAGCGGCGTGGAAGTGGCTCTCGCTCGGGCCGGCCAAGGCGCTCGGCATCGACTCGCAGACCGGCAGCCTGCGCCCCGGCAAGATGGCCGACGCGGTGCTGTGGAACGGCAATCCGTTCAGCGTCTACACAAGGCCCGAGAAGGTCTGGGTCGACGGCGCGTTGCTCTATGATTCGAGCGATCCGAAGCGCCGCCCGGTGAGCGACTTCGAGCTCGGCCAGCCCGGTTCGGGAGACGTCAAGTGACGCGCGCTCTGCTCCTCCTCGCCGCCAGCGTGCTGGCCGTGCCCGCCGCGGCGCAGACGATCGCGATCACCGGCGGTACCGTCGCGATCGGCGACGGCTCGGCGCCGATCGAGCGCGGCACGGTGGTGATCGCGAACGGCCGCGTCGTCGCCGCCGGCGCGGGCGTGGCGGTGCCCGCGGGCGCCGAGGTGGTCGACGCCACCGGCCGATGGGTGACGCCGGGCGTGGTCTCGGCGATGACCGACCTGTCGCTGGTCGACGCCGACGGCGTGTCCGAGAGCAACGACGCGGGCGCGAGGAACTCGCCGTACAAGGCCTCGATCGACGTGTCGGTCGCGGTCAACCCTTCGGGGGTCAAGGTCGCCAATGAGCGGCTCGGCGGCGTGACGCGCGCGATCGTCGCGCCCGAGGCGGGCGGGTCGATCTTCGCCGGGCAGGGCGCGGTGATCGACCTCGGCAGCGACCCCGACGCGCTGACCCGCGCGCGCGCGTTCGAATATGTCGAACTGGGCGAGGACGGCGGCAAGCTCGCCGGTGGCAGCCGCCCCGCGGCCTGGGCGCTGCTGCGCGACGCCTTCCAGCAGGCGCAGGACTATCGCCGCGATCCCAAGGCGTTCGACGGCCGCTCGCGCGACTCGCTGGTGACCCGCGCGGACGCCGAGACGCTCGGGCGCGTGCTCGACGGCCAGCTGCCGCTGCTCGTCCATGTCGAGCGCGCCGCGGATATCCGCCAGGTGCTCGGGCTGACGCGCGACTATGCGAAGGTCAAGCTGGTGCTGGTCGGCGTCGCCGAGGGCTGGCTGGTGGCGCGCGAGATCGCCGCGGCGCGCGTGCCGGTGATCGCGCACGCGCTCGCCGATCTGCCCGCCAGCTTCGAGAGCCTCGCCGCGACCGAGTCGAACGTCGGGCGGATGCGCGCCGCCGGGGTGCCGGTGGCGCTGGCCTCGACCGGCGCGTCGGGCGGCGACCATGTGCTGCGCCAGTTCGCGGGCAACCTCGTTGCGATCACGCGCGTGCCGGGCGCGACCGGGCTCGACTGGGGCCAGGCCTGGGCGTCGATCACCAGCGGTCCCGCCGAGGCGATCGGGCTGGGCGGCGAGATAGGCTCGCTGCGTCCCGGCCGGCGTGCGGACGTCGTGCTATGGGACGGTGACCCGCTCGAGCTGTCGTCGGTGCCGGTGGCGACCTGGGTCGACGGCCGCGCGCAGCCGATGCGCTCGCGCCAGACCGACCTGCGCGACCGCTATCTCACGCCGACCGAGGGCGCGCTGCCCAAGGCCTACGAGCGGCGATAGCAAAGATCCTCCCCGCATGGCGGGGAGGATCTGAGGTGCTTCTAGCGCCATCCCACCCGCCCCATTGAAACCGCGGCGCGTCTCCCGCATTCAACGCGGCACATGACCTCCACCGTGCGCTCGCTCGGCGACAGCTTCGCCACCGTCCCCGTGCCTGAGGGGGCGGGTTTCTGGCGCAAGCTGCTCGCCTTCGTCGGGCCGGGCTGGCTCGTCGCGGTCGGCTACATGGACCCGGGCAATTGGGCGACCGACATCGCCGGCGGCTCGGCGTTCGGCTACACGCTCCTCTCGGTCGTGCTGCTGTCGAACCTGATGGCGATCGTGCTCCAGGCGCTGTCGGCGCGGCTCGGCATCGGCGCGGGGCTCGATCTCGCCCAGGCGTGCCGTCAGCACTCGTCGCGCCCGGTCGCCTGGCTGCTGTGGGGTCTGGCCGAGATCGCGATCATCGCCTGCGACCTGGCCGAGGTGCTGGGCACCGCGATCGCGCTCAAGCTGCTGTTCGGCCTGCCGCTGGTGTACGGCGTCATCGTCACCGCGCTCGACGTCTTCCTGATCCTCGCGCTGCAGCGCTACGGCTTTCGTCGGCTCGAGGCGTTCATCGCCAGCCTGCTGATCATCATCGCCGGCTGTTTCGCGTTCGAGCTGTTCTGGGCCAATCCCGACTGGGGCGGTGCCGCGCGCGGGCTGGTGCCCTCGCGCGAGGTGGTGACCAACCCGGCGATGCTCTACATCGCGATCGGCATCCTGGGCGCGACGGTGATGCCGCACAACCTCTACCTCCACTCCTCGATCGTGCAGACGCGCGCCTACGGCAGCGGCGCGCGAGATCGGCACGAGGCGCTCAAGCTGGCGACGATCGACTCGACCGTGGCGTTGGGCCTCGCCTTCTTCATCAACGCCGCGATCCTGATCCTAGCGGCGGCCGCCTTTCACACCGCGGGCCGCACCGAGGTTGCCGAGATCGAGCAGGCGCACGAGCTGCTGTCGCCGATGCTCGGCGTGGGCGCGGCGAGCGCGGTGTTCGCGGTGGCGCTGCTGGCGAGCGGGCAGAACTCGACCGTGACGGGCACGCTGGCCGGGCAGATCGTGATGGAGGGCTTCCTCGACGTGCGCCTGCCGGTGTGGCTGCGCCGGCTGGTGACGCGCGCGATCGCGATCGTGCCGGCGGTGCTGGTGGTGGCGGCGATGGGCGACCGCGGCGCGACCGAGTTGCTGGTGCTGAGCCAGGTGGTGCTGAGCCTGCAACTGCCCTTCGCGGTGATCCCGCTGGTGGCCTATACCGCGAACCGGCGGCTGATGGGCGAGTTCGCCGCGCCGCGTTGGCTGGCCGGGCTGGCGTGGGCGATCGCGGCGGTGATCGTCGGGCTCAACGGCTACCTGATGTGGGGAATGATGGCGGGCTGAGCCGCTCTCCCGCGGTCACGCGACGCGGCGGCGGGTCGGCGCGTGGAAGTCGGGGGGCTTGTCCGCGATCCAGCCGAGGAAGCGAGCGATCGCGGGCCAGTCGCGGATCGCCTCGAGCGTCCCGGCGCGGGCGAGCGCGCCATTGTCCGCGGCGGCGTGGATCGCACGGTGGCAGATCGGGTGGAGCGGCACGGTGTCGCGTCCGCCTTCGCTGCGCGGCACGACATGGTGCCACTCGACGCGGCGGCCGAGCGGACGATCGCACAGCGCGCAACGATCCGGGAGCGCGGTCTCGGTGACGGCGCGCCGCTCGGCCTCGGCCAGTCCCTGCTTGCGCCGCACGCGTCCCGCCATGCGGGTGGAATGTGTGGGGCGGGCGGGGTGTTCCGGCGGGCGGTAGGGGGAGCGTAGGTTGGGCCACGGACGTACCCGCTGGCGTCATCCTGAGCTTGTTTCAGGATCCACGGCGCCGCGTACCCAACGGCCGCGCCGCCTGCGGCTCGCTGGATCCTGAAACGAGTTCAGGATGACGGCGAGAAAAGCGGAGAGCGTGGCGCTCCTCCACATGCAGCGGTGCTCCTGCGCGCGCAGGAGCCGAAGGTGACGCAGCGTAGCGCCTGCGGCTCTGGGCTCCCGCGTGCGCGCGAGCACCGCCACGTCACCGCCGCCGCCGTCCCCGCGTGGGCGCCGCCTGCGCCGACAGCGCGGCGAGCAGCGCCTTGGCCGCCTCGGTCTCGGCCTCCTGCTTGCTCGTTCCCTCGGCGAGCATCTCGTCCTTGCCCACGGTGGCGCGCACGGTGAAGCGCGGCGCGTGGCCCGGTCCGGCGCGCTCGACGATCGCGTAGGAGGGCACCGCGCGGCGGTTGGCCGCGGCCCATTCCTGCAGAGCCGACTTGGGGTGCTGCGGCGCGCGCGCCTCGACATGGACCTTGTCCTGCCACAGCCGCCGCACCGCGGCGCGCGCGGGCGCCAGCCCGGCGGTGAGATAGACCGCGCCCAGCAGCGCCTCGACCACGTCCCCCAGCACATTGTCGCTGTGCTGCGCACCGTCGTCGCGCGCCTGCTTGCCGAGCCGCACGCGCGCGTCGGCGCCGATCTCGCGCGCCACCTCGGCGCATACCGCGCCGGTGACGAGCGCGTTGAACCGCTTCGACAATTGCCCCTCGGGCTCGGCCGGGAACAGCTCCACCAGCCACTCCGCCATGGAGAGCCCGAGCACGCGGTCGCCGAGGAACTCGAGCCGTTCGTAGCTCGCACCGGCAAGGCCCTCGGCGTGGCTGCTATGGGTCAGCGCGCGCTTGAACGGCGCGGTGTCGTCGGCGCGGACGCCGAACTGCGCCTCGACCCAGCCGGCGAGGTCGTCGCCGGCGTCGCTCAAAAGCCCTCCCCGATGCGGCGGAACCGCGCCGCCGAGACCCAGGTCCACGGCTTGAGCCACTCGGCCGAGCCGTCGGTCGACCAGAAGGTGACCACCGCCTTGCCCTCGATCCGCTCCATCGGGATATAGCCCATCCCGACCGGCGGGGCGAAGCGGCTGTCCGCCGAATCGTCGCGATTGTCGCCCATCAGGAAGACGTTGCCCGCGGGCACCTTGTACACGTCGGTGTCGTCGGCGACGGGGATGTTCTCCTGGTCGAGCACATTGTAGCTGCGCCCGCCGGGCAGCGTCTCGCGGAAGCGCGGGTAGCGGCAGATCGGCTGCCCCTGCGCGTCGCTGTCCTGGAAGCGCGCGCCGCACTTCTCGGCGGGGAAGTTGGGCGAGAGCGGCACGACGAAGTCGGCGACTCGCTGCTTGGGGATCGCCCGGCCGTTGAGGAACAGCTGGCCGTTCCGCATCTGCACCGTGTCGCCGGGCAGACCGATCACGCGCTTGATCACGTCATGGTCGTCCGGCCCCATCGAGCGGAACACCACCGTGTCGCCGCGAGTCGGATCGTGCGCGAAGATGCGGCCGGGGATCAGCGGCACGCCCCATGGCAGCGACCAGCGCGAGTAGCCGTAGTTCCACTTGGAGACGAACAGATAGTCGCCGATCAGCAGCCGCGGCAGCATCGACTCGCTCGGGATCGAGAAGGGCGAGAAGATGAAGCTGCGCAGCACGAAGACGAACAGCGCCAGCTTCAGCAGGAAGCGGACCGTCTCGGCGGTTTCCGAACGCGCGGGCTTGCCGGCGGCTTTGGGGGTGGCCATGAAGCACCGCGTCGCGCAACCGTCGCCTCGCGTCAAGCGGAGCCTTGGCGCCGGCGGCCCGTTGTGCGCCGCGACACGAGACAGCCGGAAGGACAGATGACATGGCGGACTGGTCGACGATCGAGGCGCTGCCGCAGGAGCGGCTCGAGACGCTCTTCGCCAATGACCCGGATCGGTTGAAGCGGCTGTCGCTCGACGTCGCGGGCATCCACTTCGACTGGTCCAAGACGCATCTCACCGCGGACGCGCTCACCGCCTTCGAGGCGCTGGCCAAGTCGGTCGATCTCGCGGGCAAGCGCGAGGCCATGTTCGCGGGCGCCAACGTCAACGTCACCGAGGACCGCCCGGTCGAGCACACCGCCGAGCGCGGCGAGGGCAAGGCCGAGAGCGTCGCGCGCGCGGCCTCCTATCACGCGCGGATGCGCGGGCTGATCGACGCGATCGAGGCGGAGGCGTTCGGCCCGGTGCGCTCGATCCTGCACGTCGGCATCGGCGGCTCGGCGCTGGGGCCGCACCTGCTGGTCGACGCGCTCGGCCGCGGCAGCGACCGCTACGACGTCGCGATCGTCTCCAACGTCGACGGCATGGCGCTGGACGACGTGTTCGACGACTTCGACCCCGAGACGACGCTGCTGGTGGTCGCCTCCAAGACCTTCACCACCACCGAGACGATGATGAACGCGGAGAGCGTCATCCAGTGGATGACCGGCGCCGGCGTCGAGGACCCGTACGGCCGCGTGATCGCGCTGACCGCCTCGCCCGAGAAGGCAATCGAGTGGGGCGTCGACGAGACCCGCATCCTGCCCTTCTCCGAGGGCGTGGGCGGGCGCTACTCGCTGTGGTCGTCGATCGGCTTCCCCGCGGCGATCGCGCTCGGCTGGGACCAGTTCGAGGAGCTGCTCGAGGGCGCGGCCGAGATGGACCGCCACTTCCGCCTCGCCGCGCTGCACGAGAACGCGCCTGCGATCGCCGCTTTCGCCGACCTCTATTACACCCAGGTGCGCCACGCCGAGACGCGCGCGCCCTTCGCCTATGACGAGCGGCTGCGGCTGCTGCCGAGCTACCTCCAGCAGCTCGAGATGGAGTCGAACGGCAAGGGCGTGACGGTCGACGGCCAGCCGGTCGGCCGCCCGACCGCGCCGATCACCTGGGGCGGGGTGGGCACCGACGCGCAGCACGCGGTGTTCCAGCTGCTCCACCAGGGCACGCATCTGGTGCCGGTCGAGTTCCTCGCAGTGATCGAGGCGGGCGACACGCTGCCGGCGGAGCACCACCGCCAGCTGCTGCTCAACGCCTTCGCGCAGGGTGCGGCGCTGATGACGGGCAAGCAGGTCGACGATCCGGCGCGCAGCTATCCCGGCGACCGCCCCTCGTCGACCTTGCTGCTCGACCGGCTCGACGCGCGTACGCTCGGCGCGCTGATCGCCTTCTACGAGCATCGCGTGTTCGTGAACGGCGTGCTGCTCGGGATCAACTCGTTCGACCAGTTCGGCGTCGAGCTGGGCAAGGAGATGGCCAAGGCGGCGGCCAAGGGCGGCGGCGATTTCGACGCCTCCACCGCGGACCTGATCAGGCGCGCCTTCGGGGAGTGAGGGGGGGCGACCGCCCTATCCTCTACGCTGGCATCATCCTGAACTCGTTTCAGGATCCACTTGGCCGCTCACCTGAGCGCCATGTGGAGGACGGGGCGTTCGCCGCCCACGTCTTCTCTCCCTGAAGCGGCTGCGTCCGCTGCGCCGTGGATCCTGAAACGAGTTCAGGATGACGGACGAGGGGAGGGAAGCGGGCGACGCTCCCCCCTCCCGTGTTCCTGCGCACGCAGGAACCCGAGGCCACGCACGTCGGCCCCAAGACCCTGGGCTCCGGCGTGCGCCGGAGCGCGGCGGTGGCGGGCAGCCCTCATTCCCATTCGGCGCTCACCCCGCCCGCGGTAGCCACTCGCGCAGGATCGCGTTGACCGCCTCTGGCGCCTCCTGCTGCACCCAGTGCGACACGCCCGGCAGCCGCCGCACGGTGAGATCGGCGACGTAGCGCCCGGTGCCGTCGAGTGTCTCCAGCCCGAGCGCCTTGTCCTCCTCGCCCCAGACGATCAGCGTCGGCACCTCGACCCGCCCGCCGTTGCCGAAGCGCATGCGGTCGCGGTGGCGCGCGGCGGCGCGATACCAGTCGATCATCGCCTTGAGCGCGCCCGGCCGCCGCGCCGCCGCGGCGTAGACGTCGAGCACCGCGTCGGGGAAGCGCGTCTTGTCCACGGCCATGCCGCGGAAGGCGCGGCGCACCAGCGCGGCGTCGCCCAGCGCCATCACCCGCTCCGGCAGCCACGGGAGCTGGAACGCGCCCATGTACCAGCTGCGCCGCCGCTGCGGCCGGTGGCGCAGCGCCGCGGCGAAGCAGGCGGGGTGGGGCAGGTTCATCACCACCAGCCGCTCGAGCGGGCGCACCCGGTTGATCGCGAAGTTCCACGCGATCGCGCCGCCCCAGTCGTGCGCGATCAGCGTCAGCGTGCGCGCGCCGCTGGCGTCGAACAAGGCGGCGGCGTCGGCGACGATCTGGTCCATCGTGTAATCGGCGACCGCGGCGGGGCGGGAGGTGCCGCCATAGCCGCGCTGGTTGGGCGCCCAGACGCGATAGCCGAGCGCGGCGAGCAGCGGCATCTGGTGGCGCCAGCTATAGTGCAGCTCGGGGAAGCCGTGGAGGCACAGCGCGAGATGCTCGCCGCTCCCCGCCTCGGCGACCTCGAAGGTGAGGCCGTCGGCGGCGACCTCTCGGATCGCGATGCCGCTGTCGGGGGCGGGGTGCCAGCTGGGGGTCATGGTGTCCGCTCAAACGATCCTTTCGGGCGGCGGCTGTCCAGACGGCGCTGCCGCGGAGTCATGACCTCGCTCCCCCCTTCAGGGAGGGCCGGGGTGGGGCGCTTCCGCGAGCGACTGGCCCGCGGTGAAGCCCTACCCCCGCCCTTCCCCTGAAGGAGGGGGAGCTATCTCACTCCGCCGCCACGCCCGCGAACATATCGCCGCTGGCCTCGCCCGCGTCCTCGTTGGCCGGCTTGCCACCCTTGGCCTTCTGGCGCTTGTCGAACGAGTCCCACACGTCGTTCCACTGCCCCTTGGTCGCCGCCTTCGAATATTCGGTGGCGCGGGTCTCGAAGAAATTGGCGTGCTCCACGCCGTTGAGCAGCGGCGTCAGCCACGGCAGCGGGTGCTCGTCGATCATGTAGATCGGCTTCAACCCGAGCTGGTTGAGCCGCCAGTCCGCGATATAGCGGATGTACTTCTTGATCTCCTTGGGCTTCATCCCCTCGACCGGGCCCATCTCGAAGGCCAGGTCGATGAAATTGTCCTCCAGCCGGATCGTCGTCTGGCACACGTCGGCGATGTCGTCCTTCACCGCCTTGGTCAGGCACTGGCGCTCCTGGCAGAAGGCGTGGAACATGCGGATGATGCCCTCGCAGTGCAGGCTCTCGTCGCGCACCGACCAGCTGACGATCTGGCCCATACCCTTCATCTTGTTGAAGCGCGGGAAGTTCATCAGCATCGCGAAGCTGGCGAAAAGCTGCACGCCCTCGGTGAAGCCGCCGAACATGGCGAGCGTGCGCGCGATGTCCTCGTCGCTGTCGACCCCGAAGTTCTGCATGTAATCATGCTTGTCCTTCATCTCGCCATACTCGAGGAAGGCGCCATATTCGCTCTCGGGCATGCCGATCGTGTCGAGCAGGTGCGAGTAGGCGGCGATGTGCACCGTCTCCATGTTGCTGAACGCGGTCAGCATCATCTTGACCTCGGTCGGCTTGAACACGCGACCGTATTTCTCGTGGTAGCAATCCTGCACCTCGACGTCGGCCTGGGTGAAGAAGCGGAAGATCTGGGTGAGCAGGTTGCGCTCGTGATCGGTCAGCTTCTGCGCCCAGTCGCGGCAGTCCTCGCCGAGCGGCACTTCCTCGGGCAGCCAGTGGAGCTGCTGCTGGCGCTTCCAGAACTCGAACGCCCAGGGGTATTCGAACGGCTTGTACTGCTTGCGGGCTTCGAGAAGGGACATGGCTACACTCCGGGTGAGACGAATATCAGAAAAGCGAGGCGCGCCCGGCGGGCGGGTCGGTCATGGCTCGAGGCTCCACTGCCACATCGCCGCGGCGGACAGCGCCAGCACGACGCCGCCCGACAGCGCCATCACGCCGACCATGCGATAGGCGTAGACGCGCGCCTCGGTCAGCGGGCGGCGCAGCTCGGCGAGCAGCCACGCGCCGACCAGCGCGAACACCGCGGCGACCGCGAACATGATCGCGGACTGGAGCGGCAGCGTGCTCAGCATGCGACCATCTCCCGCTCCGTGCGTTGCGCCCCCGAACCGAACAGAGGAGACTGACCATGGTCGATGCCAGCCAGATCAAGGAACATGCCGAGGTGATCGGCGCGGACGGCGTTCACGTCGGCACGGTCGACCATGTCGACGGCGACCGGATCAAGCTGACCAAGAACGATTCGCCCTCCACGCAGGACGGCCAGGGCGCCAAGCACCATTACCTGCCGCTGGGGCTGGTCGCGGAGGTCGAGGGCGACAAGGTCCGCCTCTCGGCGACCGCGCAGAACGCGCAGGACATGTTCGAAGAGGCCGAGTGAGGCGGTAGCGCCCTCTCCCAGCGGGAGAGGCGCCCAGGCCCCTCGGATCCTGACAGGTGGGGCGGCGCTCGTCATCGAGCGCCGCCCTTTCGCGTGGGCAATCCATCGCCGGCAATCTCGGTGGCGACGGCGGTGAGCGCCGATCGCCGCGCGCGGGCGGGAGGGGCCGGTGATCGATCGTCCGCGGGACGCATCGCTTCTCTCCTGTCCTACCGTCACTCTCACCCCCTCGGGCGGCCTGCGGGAAGACGCCTTCCCTTTCCCGCCGACGGGCGGGGCGAATCGTGTCAGCGCGCGCGGGGCGAGCCGCTCGCGCCGCGCGCCACGGTCGGCGCCGACGACACGATAGGAGTGCGTCTCTCGCACTGTGCCTGCGATCGCCGCTGGCTCGGGGCAGATGCCATGTTCAACCACCTTGGGCACGAGATTGTGTCAGCCTTCTCAGCGCCCTCGCGGTCGCACGCGCCGAGACTCCGATGTCCCTTCCTGATACCCGATCGGCCCCGGCGTCGCCATCGTTTTCTCGCGCGGATAGCGATGTCTCGCACCCAGCAAACACAACATATGGGGCCGTTCTGATGCGAATGGCGCCATCACTTGAGTTGCGGACGACTCACCCTGTCGCGGCGAGTCGGGTTCAGACGCCGCGTCCGGAAGCGTCCCGCTCGAGCGCGCGGTCGTCGGCCGGGAATATTGGCAGCTCACCTCACATGGCGGGGGCGACCATCGCACCGCCGACACCGGCCGCTGTCGCGCACGTGACCGGCGAAGGGAACCGGACGAGGTCACTTCCCCACTACGCCGGCCTGCGCGCCGCCGCTACGGAGGAGATCCATCGCCACGCTGGAGCAGGACGCCCGATGCCGCACGCCTTTGTCTGTGACGCGATCCGCACCCCGATCGGCCGGCTGGGCGGCGCGCTCGCCACGATCCGCGGCGACGACCTCGCCGCGCTCCCGCTGCGCGCGCTGATCGAGCGCAACCCGCGCGTCGACTGGGCCGCGGTCGATGACGTGCTGCTCGGCTGCGCCAACCAGGCGGGCGAGGACAATCGCAACGTCGCGCGCATGGCGACGCTGCTCGCCGGGCTGCCCGACGCGGTGCCGGGGGCGACGATCAACCGGCTGTGCGGATCGGGGCTCAACGCGGTGGGCAGCGCGGCGCAGGCGATCCGCGGCGGTGACGCCGCGCTGCTGATCGCCGGCGGGGTCGAGAGCATGACTCGCGCCCCCTTCGTCCTGGGCAAGGCGCAGGCGCCGTTCGATCGCGCGCAGCAGCTCGAGGACACGACCTTGGGCTGGCGCTTCGTCAACCCGAAGATGCGCGAGGCGTACGGCGTCGACTCGATGCCGGAGACGGCGGAGAATGTCGCCGACGCGTGGCGCGTCACTCGCGCGGAACAGGACGCCTTCGCGCTCGCCAGCCAGCAGAAGGCCGCCGCGGCGATCGCCAGCGGGCGGATGGCGGCGGAGATCGTCGCGGTCAGCGTGCCGCAGCGCAACGGCGATCCGATCCTGGTCGAACGCGACGAGCATCCCCGCGCGACCAGCCTGGAGGTGCTGGCCAAGCTGAGGCCGGTGGTCCGGGCCGACGGAACCGTCACCGCGGGCAACGCCTCCGGCCTCAACGATGGCGCGGCGGCGATGCTGGTGGCGAGCGAGGAAGCGGCGGCGCGGCACGGGCTGACGCCCCGCGCGCGCGTCCTCGGCATGGCGGCAGCGGGGATTGCGCCACGGGTCATGGGAGTCGGTCCGATCGAGGCGGCGCGCAAGCTGTGCCGTGTCACCGGCATCGGTCTCGACCAGCTCGACGTGATCGAGCTGAACGAGGCCTTCGCCGCGCAGGCGATCGCGACCTTGCGCGACCTCGGCATCGCGAGCGACGATCCGCGCGTCAACCGCAACGGCGGCGCGATCGCGCTGGGCCATCCGCTCGGCATGTCGGGCGCGCGGATCGCGATGAGCGCGGTGGAGGAGCTGCACCGCACGCGCGGCCGCTATGCCATGGCGTTCATGTGCATCGGGGTGGGGCAGGGCATCGCCCTGATGCTGGAGCGCGTCTAGTCGCGCGCTCCTGCGCCCGCCGGAGCACGCTTCAGGTGGCCGGATCGTGTCGCCCGAAGAAGATCAGGCGAAGCTGATCTCGAAGGCGCTGGCGTGGCGGCTCGGCAGGCGCGCGGGGCAGTCGATCACCAGAGCGCGATCGGTCTGGCGGAAGGCGACCGTGCCCTCGTGGCCGAGCAGCCGCACGCGCCGCACCCGCCGCGGCTCGTGCGGATTGTCCGCGGCGAGCGACGTGACCGCGACATGACCCTCCGGCGGTGCGAGCGTGATCGCGTAGAGCCGCTGCCCGCGCGTGGTGAAGCGGATGTCCTGCGCGACATAGTCGCCGCTCTCCTTGAAGTCGCCCGCCGCCGCCTCGGTCGGCCCCTCGCCGTGGATCTTCCACGGCCGCGTCCCGTAGATCGCCGCGCCGTTGACCGGCATCCAGGCGGCGAGCGCGTCGAGCAGCTCGACCGACTGGGGCGGCAGGCTGCCGTCGGCGCGGAGCACAACGTTGAGCAGCAGGTTGCCGTTCTTGCTGACGATGTCGGCCAGCATGGAGATGACCTGCGCCGGCGTCTTGTAGCGATCGTTCTCGTTCTCGAACCAGTCGCCGTTGGACGTGTCGGTCTGCCACGGCAGCGGGTCGATACCCTTCAGCACGCCGCGCTCGACGTCCTGCACGCCCCACTCGCGGTGGAACTCGCCCGAGCCGAGGCTCTTCGAGGCATAGACCGCCTCGAGCCGGCCGCTGCGCGCGATGCTGCTGTTGTACAGGTGCGCCACCAGCGAGCGCCCGACCTCGCCGAACGGCAGCCCACCGTCGGAGTAGAGCAGGTCGGGCTGATAGCTGTCGACCAGGTCACGGATGCGCTTGTACCAGTGCGCGTGATAGGCCGGGTTCTTCGTATACCAGGTGTCGGGCGGGCCGAGGAACGGTTCGTCGCGGTTGTCGTGGTAGAGATCGGCGTAGCGCGGATCGGCGCCGTCGTAGCGGACCCCGAGCTTGGGCCAGAACTGGTCGTACAGGTGGCTGGGATACCACCAATTGTAGCTCGCACCGAGATGCTCGGAGACGCCGAAGCGCAGGCCCCGGCGCCGCGCCGCGTCGCGCCAGGCGCCGACGATGTCGCGCTTCGGTCCCATCGCCGCGGCGTTCCAGCGATGATGCTTGGACCGCCACAGGTCGAAATTGTCGTGGTGCACCCCCATCGAGACGAAGTAGCGCGCGCCGGCCGCGGCATAGCGCGTCATCAGCGCCTCGGGATCGAACTTGTCGGCGGTCCAGAGCGGGATGATGTCCTTGTAGCCGGCCTCGGACGGGTGCCCGTAGGTCTTGAGGTGGTGCGCGTAGTGCGGGTGGCCGGGGCAGTACATGAAGCGCGCGTACCAGTCGCCCTGGCGCGGCACCGCCTGCGGCCCCCAATGCGCCCAGATGCCGAACTTGGCGTCGCGGAACCAGTCGGGCGCCCGATAGCCGAGCAGCGACTCCACCGCCGGCGTGAAGCGACCCGGCGCGATCGCGAGCGGCACCGCCGGTGCCTCTCTGCCGGCGGCGGCGGCCCCCAGCGAGCCCGCCATGAACTCGCGCTTGCTCCACCCCGGCATCGCTCTTCTCTCTCCTCAATTTATTGTCATACTTGCAAGTGAGTTTTCATTTTGCAAGCGGCATGGGCCGTGTCCGCCCACCTCGTCGACCCGGGCCGTGAGCGCGACCTTCGGACAACCCCCCGTCATTCCGGACCCGGTCCGGGATCTCACCATGTCGCGAGCCCGCGACGGGTGGCTCTCGCGGGGGGCGTGGATCCCGGAGCAAGTCGGGGGCGACGGAAGCGGAAACATGGGTCCCGACGCGAGCCCGGCATGTCGGTGAGGGAAGATGGATCACCGACATTTGACAGCGCCGACACGTCTCCTATGGCCGCAGGACGCTTATAGGTGAGGTGGCGCGTGACGGCGGGAGGGAAGGCGACCTACGCGGCGCCTGCGGTCCAGAAGACCTTCGAGGTTCTCGAGCTGCTCGAGCAGCATCCCGGCGGCCTGCTGGTGAGCGAGATGGCCACGCTGCTCGGCCGGTCGGTCGGCGAGCTCTTCCGCATCGTCGTCGTCGTCGAGCAACTCGGCTATCTGCGCAAGTCGCGCAAGGACGATCGTTACTCGGTCGCCTACAAGCTGCTCGATCTGGCCTATCGCTCGACCCCGGCGCGCAACCTGGTCGATGTCGCGCGCCCGGTGATGCGGCGCCTGGCGGTGGAGACCGGGCAATCGTGCCACCTCGTCGTCCGCAACGAGGCGAGCGGGCTCGTCATCGCGCGCGAGCACAATCCCGGCACGCGCGGCTTCGCGCTCCGCCTCGGCGCCAGCGTCGATCTTCTCGCGAGCTGTTCGGGCAAGGTGCTGTTGTCGTTCGCGACGCCGCAGGATCGCGAGATCGCGATCACGCAGGCGGCCGAGCTCGCGGCGCCGCTGGATCGTGACGCGCTGGAGCGGCAGCTGGCGCTGATCCGCAAGGCCGGTTTCGCCCAGCGCAAGAGCCCGATCACGCTCGGCGTCACCGACATCAGCTATCCGGTGTTCGGCTTCGACGGGCTCGTCGCGGCGGCGCTGACGATCCCCTTCCTTCGCCTGATCGACGGCTCGCAGACGATCGACCTCGACGCCGCGCGCGAGCGGCTCGCCGCCGCCGCGGCCGAGATCACCAACGACCTTTCCTCGGCGGCCTGACGTCGCCGCCCCTGGCGGTGAGGCGGATCAGATCCTGGCGGTCACGCACGACCGTGTCATGCGTGACCGCTCGTCCCTCACTGGCAGGCGAGGCACTCGTCATAGTCGGTGCTCTCGGCCAGCGAGAATTGCGGCTTGTCGAGCGTGTTGTCCGCCTCGACCCCGCCCTGGCCCTCGGCCCCCGCGAAACCGGCGCGCTGCACCGACTTGGAGCGGAGATAGTAGAGCGACTTGATCCCCAGCTCCCAGGCGCGGAAGTGGAGCATCAGCAGGTCCCACTTCTCCACGTCCGCCGGGATGAACAGGTTGAGCGACTGCGCCTGGTCGATATAGGGCGTGCGGTCGCCGGCGAGCTCGAGCAGCCAGCGCTGGTCGATCTCGAACGACGTCTTGTAGCAGTCCTTCTCCTCCTGGCTGAGGAAATCGAGGTGCTGCACCGAGCCGCCGTGCTCGAGGATCGAGTTCCACACCGCGTCCGAGTTCTTGCTCTTCTCGGTGAGCAGCTTCTCGAGATACGGGTTCTTCACCGCGAAGCTGCCCGACAGCGTCTTGTGCGTGTAGATATTGGCCGGGATCGGCTCGATGCACGCGCTGGTGCCACCGCAAATGATCGAGATCGACGCGGTCGGCGCGATCGCCATCTTGCACGAGAAGCGCTCCATCACCCCCATGTCGGCGGCGTCGGGGCACGGCCCGCGCTCGTGCGCGAGCACCATCGAGGCCTCGTTCACCTGCGCGTTGATCTGGCGGAACATCTTGAGGTTCCAGCTCTTCGCCATGGCGCCTTCGAACGGCAGCCCGCGCTGCTGGAGGAAGGAGTGGAAGCCCATCACGCCCAGCCCGACCGAGCGCTCGCGCCCCGCCGAATAGGCGGCGCGTTCCATTCCCGGCTCGTGCCGGTCGATGTAATCCTGCAGCACGTTGTCGAGGAAGCGCATCACGTCCTCGACGAAACCCTTCTCGTCCTTCCACTCGTCCCACGTCTCGAGGTTGAGCGAGGAGAGGCAGCACACCGCGGTGCGGTCGTTGCCGAGATGGTCGCGGCCGGTCGGCAGCGTGATCTCGCTGCACAGGTTCGAGGTCGAGACCTTGAGCCCGAGGTCGCGGTGATGCTTGGGCATGGTCGAGTTCACATGGTCGGCGAAGACGATGTAGGGCTCGCCCGTGGCCAGCCGGGTCTCCACCAGCTTCTGGAACAGCGCGCGCGCGTCCACGGTGCCGCGCACCGAGCCGTCCTTGGGGCTCTTGAGCTGCCACTCGGCGCCGTCGCGCACCGCCGCCATGAAGGCGTCGGGGATCAGCACGCCGTGGTGCAGGTTGAGCGCCTTGCGGTTGAAGTCGCCCGAGGGTTTGCGGATCTCGAGGAACTCCTCGATCTCGGGGTGCGAGATGTCGAGGTAGCAGGCCGCCGAGCCGCGCCGCAGCGAACCCTGGCTGATCGCCAGCGTCAGCGAGTCCATCACGCGCACGAACGGGATGATGCCGCTGGTCTTGCCGTTGAGCCCGACCGGCTCGCCGATGCCGCGGACGTTGCCCCAATAGGTGCCGATCCCGCCGCCGCGCGAGGCGAGCCAGACGTTCTCGTTCCAGGTCTGCACGATGCCGTCGAGGCTGTCAGGCACCGAGTTGAGGTAGCAGCTGATCGGCAGACCGCGCCCGGTGCCGCCGTTGGACAGGACCGGGGTGGCGGGCATGAACCACAGCTTGGAGATGTAATCGTACAGCCGCTGCGCGTGCGCGGCGTCGTCGGCGTAGGCCGAGGCGACCCGGACGAACAGGTCCTGGAAGCTCTCGCCGGGCAGCAGGTAGCGGTCCTTGAGCGTCTCCTTGCCGAAGTCGGTCAGCAGCGCGTCGCGCCCGTGATCGACCTCGACCGGGTAGGGCCGCGCGCGCGCGCCGTGCTTGGCGATCGTGTCGCTGCCGGGCGTGTCGCCGCTGGGCTGCGCCTCGGTCACCGCGCTCGCGGTCGCCGTGTCGATCGTCTCGGTGATCATCGCCGCACCGTCCGTTTCCCTGAAATCCATCGCCATGCCGCTCCCGCTCCTGGCTTCCATCGCCGAATCGAGGCAGTGCCCGATTCTAGACGACGCCTACCCCGTTGAGAACAAAAAGAGACCGTCGCCTTGTCCGCGACCGTCCGGGCGCGTCCCGCGAATATGGGGAGCCACGTCCTGTTCTACTACCGTTGGGGTCGACACGCCGACCCGACCTCTACAGATTGTGGCAGATCGCGGTGGTGGGCAAGCCGGTAAAAGCGACCGAGAGCGGACCTAAGCGCCGCGCGCGCAGCGCCGCGGTGCGGCGACGCGCGGAATTGCGCCGCCTCCCGCGATTGCAAGAGAACGATCGGCGAACGAAAATTTTTTGACGCGACCGTCTCGCAGGCGCCCTTTTCTCCTACCGCGCGTTATGTCCCGAAACGGGATGAATAGCCGGCCGGGCTGCCCGGCTGAGCCCTGCCCATGGCAAGTTTATCCAATAAGTTCTGCTGCCTATGCGGCACGTTCTAGGTAGTTCACGCCGCGACCCAGGGCCGCGGGAGCGGCGTGCGGAGACGAATGCGATGCCTGCTGACGGATCGCCGCTGGACGCGTTCCCCGCGTCCTCCCGCGCGCCCGACGCCGCGCTCCACCAGCACGAGATGCTCGCCGCCTTCGCCGAGCTCGCCATCCTGTCCGAGGACATCGACCTGCTGCTGCAGGAGGCGTGCGACTATGTCCGCCGCGCGGTCGGCGCCGACATCGTGCTGCTCTACCGTCAGAACGCCGACCGCCGCTCGGTCGAGCTGCGCGCCGGCGCGGGCATCGCGCCGTCGCTGATCGGCAGCCATATCGCGCAGGGCAACGACCAGTCACTGGAAAGCCGGCTGCTGCGCGACGGCGAGCCCGTGATCGTGCCCGACGTGCGCGACGAGCCGCGGCTGGAGACGCGCGGGCTGTTGCGCAGCTTCGACCAGCGCGGGCTGGCGCTGATCCCGCTGCGCGACGGGCCGGGCACGCCGATGCTGGGGCTGCTTCACATCAGCACGTGCGCGCCGCGCGACTTCTCCGCCGAGTTCGCCTTCCTGCGCATCTACGCCAGCCTGGTCGCCGCGAGCATGCTGCGGATCGACGCATTGCGCCGCCGCCGCGACGAGCAGGCCGCGCGCGAGCGCAGCGAGTGGCAGCTGCGGCTGGTGCTCGAGGGCATCCCGCAGCTGGTATGGTGCGCCGAGCCGGGCGCGCAGTGGCGCTGGATGGGGCCGCAATGGACCGAGGTGACCGGGCGCGACCCCGATTCGAGCCTCGGCCGCGGCTGGCTCGACGCGGTCCACCCCGAGGACGCGGTCGCGGTGGAGGAGGCCTGGGGGGCGGCCGAGGCGCGCGGGATCTTCGAGGTGGAGTGCCGGATCTGGCACCAGCACGACGGGACCTATCGCTGGTACCAGGGCCGCGCGCTGCCCACCGCGTTCGAGCTGGGCGAGCCGACCTGGGTCGGCACCTTCACCGACGTCGAGGACCTGCGCGCGCTCGAAGCGCGCCAGGCGGTGCTGGTCGCCGAGCTGCAGCACCGCACGCGCAACCTGCTCGCGGTGGTGGAGGGCATCGCGCTCCAGACGATGGCGGCGGCGGACTCGCAGGAGGCGTTCGAGACGAGCTTCCACGACCGCTTGCAGGCGCTGGCGCGCGCGCAGCGGCTGCTGTCGGGGAGCGAGAAGCTGACGCTGCGCCACCTGCTCGAGACCGAGCGCGACGCGCTGGGCATCGTCGACCGCGAGTCGCTGATCACGCTCGACGGGCCGGACGTGCTGCTGCCGAGCACGATGGTGCAGACGCTGGCGCTGATGATCCACGAGCTCGCCACCAACTCGCGCAAGCATGGCGTGATCGCGCGCGGCGCGGGGCGGATCGCGATCCGCTGGCAGGTGAACGTTACCGGCGGCGAGCCGATGCTCGATCTCGCCTGGGAGGAGACCGGCGACTGGCCCGCGCCGGCGGCCGACTCGCGGCGCGGTTTCGGGCGCGAGCTGATCGAGCGCGCGCTGCCGTTCCAGCTCGGCGCGTCGAGCGACTATCGCATCGCGGCGGGCGCGGTGACGTGCCGGCTCCACGTCCCGCTCGGCGGCGCGGCATGAGCGGCGGCGCGGGGGAGGTGGAGGACGGCACGCTCGCGGGACGGCGCCTGCTGGTGTGCGAGGACGAGTTCTACGTCGCGGTGCGGCTGGAGCGCGCGCTGCTCGACGCGGGCGCGAACGTCACCCTGTTCGCCAGCCTCGCGCCGGCGCTGGCGCATGCCGAGCGCGAGGATTCGCCCGACGCCGCGCTGCTCGACATCAACCTGCGCGGCGAGCTCAGCTTCCCGCTCGCCGACACGCTGCTGGCGCGCGGCGTGCCGGTGATCTTCCTCAGCGGCTATGACACCGCCACGATTCCCCCGGCCTATCGCGACGTGGCGCGGCTCCAGAAACCGGTGACGCTGGCGCAGCTGACGGGCCGTCTCGGCGAACTGCTCCGCCGCTGATCCGCGCCGCGCGGAACATCCAGCGGCGGCAACGGGTTGCTGCGCCGCGTCGCCTCCATTCACAGGCTGTTCAAGCCCCTCTCCCTATGCGAGCACGAGTGAGAATGCACCGCCGCCTGCTCCCGCTCCTGCTTCTGGCCGTGCCCGCCGCGCCCGCCGCCGCGGTGCCCGACCAGGTGCGCGAGGGAGCGGTGGCGCTGCAGGCGCGGCGCGCGGGCAAGATCCTGCCGCTGCCCGAGATCGAGCGGCGCGTGCTGCCGACGATGAAGGGCGCGCAATATATCGGCGTCGACCTGGAGATGCCGAGCGGCATCTACACGCTGAAGTTCCTGCGCGACGGCAACGTCATCTGGGTCGACGTCGACGGCCGTTCCGGGCAGATCATCGGCCGTACCGGTAACTGAGGGGGAAAGAACGATCATGCGCGTGCTCATCGTCGAGGACGAGCCGAACCTCGGCCAGCAGCTCAAGTCCACGCTGGAGGGCGCGGGCTATGCCATCGATCTCGCCACCGACGGCGAGGAAGGGCATTTCCTCGGCTCGACCGAGAATTACGACGCGATCGTGCTCGACCTCGGCCTGCCCGAGATCGACGGGCTGACCGTGCTCGATCGCTGGCGCAAGGAAGGGCGGGTCACGCCCGTGCTGGTGCTCACCGCGCGCGACAGCTGGTCCGACAAGGTGGCGGGGCTCGACGCCGGCGCCGACGATTACGTCGCCAAGCCGTTCCAGACCGAGGAGTTGATTGCCCGCCTGCGCGCGCTGATCCGCCGCGCCTCGGGCAACGCCTCGTCCGAGCTGACCGCGGGCGACGTGCGGCTCGACACGCGCTCGGGCAAGGTGACGCGCAACGGCGAGCCGGTGAAGCTCACCGCGCAGGAGTATAAGCTGCTGAGCTACCTGCTCCACCACAAGGGCAAGGTGGTGAGCCGCACCGAGCTGATCGAGCATATCTACGACCAGGACTTCGACCGCGACTCGAACACGATCGAGGTGTTCGTCACGCGCATCCGCAAGAAGCTGGGGCAGGACGTGATCACCACGATCCGCGGCCTCGGCTACAGCCTGGACGATCCGGACGCGTGATCGCGTGACCGCGGCCGACCCCGCCGTCGACGCCCCGGTCGAGGAACCGCGCGCGCGCGGCTCGATCACGCGGCGCATGATCCTGATCGCGGCGCTGTGGATCTCGGCGCTGCTGGTCGGCGGCGGCTTCGCGCTCGACCGCGTGCTCGTCGGCGCGGTGACGGGCAACGCCGACGACCAGCTCGAGTACGTGCTGCGCTCGCTGCTGGTCTCGGCCGAGATGGACTCGACCGGCGAGGTGACGTTCAACCGCGAGCCCGCCGACCAGCGCTTCGTCGAGCCCTATTCGGGGCTGTACTGGCAGGTCTCGGCGCCGGGGCACGAGGCGTTCGTGTCGCGCTCGCTGTGGGACCGCCAGCTCGCTTATGGCAAGCCGCACGACGATCGCGCCGTCCACAGCTACGACAGCCATCAATTCCCGGACGAGGAATTGCGCATCGTCGAGCGCGACGTCACGCTGCCCGGCTCCAAGGTGCGCTGGCGCTTTCAGGTGGCGTCGAGCCGCGAGGCGCTGAACGCGCAGATCGCGGTGCTGCGGCGCACGCTGGTGCGCAGCTTCGTGCTCCTCGGTGTCGGGCTGGTGATCCTGGCGGCGCTGCAGACCTTCTACGGTCTGCTGCCGCTGCGCCGGCTGCGCATCGAGATCGCCAAGATGCGCGCCGGCCGCTCCAGCCGGATCAGCGGCAAGATGCCGCTCGAGCTGCTGCCGATGGTGGAGGAACTCAACGCGCTGGTGGCGCACAACGAGACCCAGGCGGAGGAGGCGCGGCGCCACGCCGGCAACCTGGCGCACGCGCTCAAGACGCCGCTGACCGTGATCATGAACGCCGCCACCGCCCAGTCGGACGACCTCGCCGCCACGGTGATCCGCGAGGCGCGGACGATGCGGCGCCAGGTCGACCACCACCTCGCGCGCGCGCGCGCGGTCGGGCGCCGCGGCTCGGCGCACAGCCGCGCGGCGGTATGGCCCAGCGTCGAGTCGGTCGAGCGCGCGGTGCAGCGGCTCTACCCGCACGTCCGCATCGACATGACCGGGCCGCGCGACCTGGTGGCGCATATCGAGCGCCAGGACCTCGACGAGATCATGGGCAACCTCGTCGAGAACGCGGCCAAATACGGCGGCGGCAGTGTGTTCGTCACGGTCGGCGCGCAGGCGGGCTTCGTCGAGGTGGTGGTGGAGGACGACGGGCTCGGCATCCCCGAGGCCGATCGCGTCCGCATCTTCGACCGCGGCGTGCGGCTCGACACCGGCAAGCCGGGCACCGGCCTCGGCCTCGCGATCGTGCGCGACGTCGCCGAGATCTACGACGGCACGGTGGCGCTGGAGGAGAGCGAGGACCTCGGCGGGCTCTTGGTGCGGCTGCGGCTGCCGATGGCGAGCTGAGCGGGGCGGACCGGCCGGTCGTCGCCGCGGCACGGCTCGCGGCGACGTGCTTGCGGCGCGCGCGCGGGCTTCTAGCCTGCGCGGGCCACATCCGGAGGACCGTATGCGCCGCACCGCCGCCATCGCGCTGACCTTGCTCAGCCCCGCCGCCGCCGCGCAGGACGTCGCGCCGGTGATCAGTCCGTCGCAGGCCGCCGAGGGCGCGTTCCACCGCTCCCGCATGGGGGCGCAGGCCGAGGCGATGCGCCGCCGCGGCGCCCGCGCGCCGCGCCCGGGCTCGCCCGAGTTCCAGCGCAAGGCCTGCGCCAACCGGCCGGCGTTCCGCCGCCGCTATGGCGCCGACGACCCTCGGCTCCGCCAGCTCGAGTCGCTCTGCGCCGGGGCGGGTTACTGAGGACGTACTCCGTCTGATGTGGCGCGTCCGCGCGAACGTACAATCCGTTAACCATCTTCTCGCCTAGCGTCCGCGCCGGCGCCGCGGCGACTCGACGGCGCGCGTCTCGGAGGGGAAGAGTGATGAGGCCTTGGGCAGTGATCGCCGCCGCGGCGGCCGTGACGATGAGCGCACCCGCGAGCGCGGCCAGCTATGTGTTCGACTTCAGTGGGGGCGGGCTCAGCGGCACCGTCTCGCTCACCTATGAGGCCAACCCGAACACCGGCCCGATCGGTACCTCGCCCAACCGCTACGACCCGGTCGGCTCCTATATCGTCACCGGCGCGAGCGGTACGCTCAGCAACAGCAACATCGACCTGACCACGACGATCACCGGCGTCGTACCCAGCAACCCGGGCAAGCCGACCCCGGACAACCTGCTCGCCCCCGCGAGCTTCGGCCATTACGTCGTGAAGAACGGCGTGCCCGGTCCGGGCGGGGTCGCGCCGGGCTTCTCCTACGACAACCTCTTCTACCCGGCCGGCTCGCCGCCGACCGCGACCGATTACCCGTTCGGCGGCGGCTTCCTCGACATCTACGGGCTGGTCTTCACCACCAGCAGCGGCAAGGCGGTCAACTTCTGGAGCAACGGCGATACCGGCCAGGGCGTCAGCTACGGCGCCGGCACCACCGACGGGGTCAGCGTGCTCGATTACGCCGGCGGCATCGTCGCGCGCACCGCGGTACCCGAGCCGGCCACCTGGATGACGATGATCCTCGGCTTCGCGCTCGCCGGGATCGCGCTGCGCCGCCGCCGCGGGGTAGAGGCGCGGGCGCTGGTTTGACTCGTTACGGCAGCGCAACGTGCCGGCGACACCCCCGCGCAGCGCTCGTCACTGACGAGGACGCCGCGGCGACCTTGCCGCTCAGGGCAGGTCGGTCGCGGCGGCGGCGAAACGGGCCAGCACCCCGCCCGCGCCCGGCGCCGCGCCGCCACGCGTCGTCGCGGCGCGGGTCGCCACGGCCGCATCGGCGACGATGAGCGGGGTGGGCCCCGGTGTCGGTCGCGGCGCGGCGGCGGTGGCGTCGACGATCGTCAGGTCGCGCGCCGGCGGGTCGCCGACGACATGGATCCGCAGCCCGTACGCGAGCGCGGCGAGGACCAGCGTCGCCGCGATCAGCAGCAGCAGCCGGATCACCAGGGGCTTGGACGTCAGGCGGGACATGGCACCTCTGCTCGCGACCCGGAAAGGATCGGGCGGGCAGCGGCCGGCGCCGACCGGCGGCGGTCCGCCCGCCACCCTCATTGTAGCGGGCGGCCGGCGCGCCGTGCCGATCGGTGGCCCTTATCTCGCGGGTGCTGAGTCGCTCAGCGCTCGCTCAGATAGTAACGATCGGTCGCCGCCAGCTGATCATCCAGCTCGTAGACGATCGGCTGGCCGGTCGGGATCTCCAGCCCGGTGATCTCGTCGTCGGGGATGTTCGAGAGATGCTTCACCAGCGCGCGCAGCGAGTTGCCGTGCGCCGAGATCAGCACGCGCTGGCCGTCGCGCAGCGCCGGCGCGATGCGCTGCTCCCAGTAAGGCAGCACGCGCGCGATCGTGTCCTTGAGGCTCTCGGTCGCAGGCACGTCGATCCCTGCGTAGCGGCGGTCACCCGAGAGATCGAAGGCGCTGCCCGGCTCCATCGGCGGCGGCGGCACGTCGAAGCTGCGGCGCCACACATGCACCTGCTCGTCGCCGTGCTTCGCCGCGGTCTCGGCCTTGTTGAGCCCGGTCAGCCCGCCATAATGGCGCTCGTTGAGCCGCCAGTCCTTCTCCACCGGCAGCCACAGCCGCCCCATCGCCTCGAGTGCGAGGTCGAGCGTCTTGATCGCGCGCGTCTGCAGCGAGGTGAAGGTCTGGTCGAAGTCGAGCCCCTTGGCCGCCATCAGCTCGCCCGCGGCGCGCGCCTCGGCGGCGCCCTGCTCGGTGACGTCGACGTCCCACCAGCCGGTGAAGCGGTTCTCGAGGTTCCAGGCGGACTGGCCGTGGCGGATCAGGACGAGCGTGGGCATGCGGATACTCCTGCTATAGCGCGAGCGCGAGAAACTGGTTGTGCGGGCTGGGCCGATAATCGGCGAAGGCGGCGCAGGGCGCGAAGCCGGCGCGGCGGTACAGCGCCAGCGCGTCGTCATAGGCCGGGGTGGTGCCGGTCTCGAGATAGAGCCCGGTCAGGCCCGCCTCGCGCGCGGCCGCCACGATCGGGACGAGGATGGCGCTGCCGGCACCGCGGCCGCGGTAGGCCGTCGCGGCGCGCATCGACTTGACCTCGCCCGCGCCGCCGTCGAGCCGCTTGAGCGCGCCGACCGCGGCGAGCGCGTCGCCGTCCCAGGCGGCGAACAGCGCGATGTCGGGCGCCGCGAGCCGCGCGGCGTCGAGCGCGAAGGAGAAGCCCGCCGGCGTGCCCGCGCGCTGGTCGGCAAGGTGCGCGGCCAGGAGCGCCGCGACCGCGGGTTCGGCCGGATCGCCGCGCGCTACCCGATAGTCGCGCCTCGCCTCGGCCGGTCCGTCCACGCTCGCTCCCGCTTGTCGCCTGCTCGGCATCGCTCTAGCGCATGCCGCGTGCGAGACAACCGCGCTCGCCCGGAGACTCAGCGATGCCGATCACCCGCCGCCCGCTCCACCACGATGGCCCCGGCGGCCGTTTCGCCGGCGTGTTCGCGTGGGACGACTCGATCGCCGGCCCGCGCCCCGGCGTGCTCGTCGTCCCCAATATCCTCGGCCAGAAGGAGGCCGACAATGCCAAGGCCGAGGCGCTCGCCGCGCTCGGCTACGCGGCCTATGCCTGCGACCTCTACGGCGAGGGCCGCCGCGCCGAGCCCGGTCCCGACATCTCGCGCTACATGGACGAGCTGAACGCCGATCGCGCGCTGCTGCGCGACCGGCTCGCCGCCAGCCTGGCGGCGCTGGTGGCGCAGCCCGAGGTGGACGCCGCACGCACCGCGGCGATCGGTTTCTGCTTCGGCGGCAAGTGCGTGCTCGACATGGCGCGCGCTGGGCTCGACGTGCGCGGCGTGGTGAGCTTCCACGGCGTGTACGATCGGCCCGATTATGCCAGCGTCGCGCCGATCCGCGCCAAGGTGCTGGTATGCCACGGCTGGGACGATCCGCTCGGCCCACCCGAGGCGGTCACCGCGCTGGCGCAGGAGCTGACGGAGGCGAAGGCCGACTGGCAGATTCACGCCTACGGCAACGCCGGCCATGCCTTCACCGACGAGGCCCGGCGCGGCTCGACCGTGCCCGGCGTCGCCTATGAGGAGCGCGCGGACCGGCGCAGCTGGGCGGCGATGCGGTATTTCCTGGAGGAAGCGCTGGGGTGAGGGGGCTAAATCCTCCCCTTGCAGGGGAGGACCAAGAGTCGCCTCCGCACACATCCATGGCGCCGGCCGTTGCGAGCGCCTATCTCCGCGGCGTGCCTAAGAAACCGCCCCCCGGCCTGCCCACGCGCGAGCAGGTGCTCGACTTCATCGCCACGTCCGCTACGCCCGCGGGCAAGCGCGAGATCGCGCGCGCCTTCGGCCTCTCCGCGCAGCAGAAGATCGCTCTGAAGGCGTTGCTCAAGGACATGGCCGACGAGGGGCTGATCGACTCCGCCCCGGGCCGCGCCTTCCACAAGATGGGCGGGCTGCCCAAGGTGACCGTGCTGCGCGTCGCCGACGTCGACGAGGGCGGCAACGTCTGGGCGGTGCCCGAGAACTGGCAGTCGGACGCGCCCGTGCCGCGGATCCGCGTGCGCGAGCGCAGGCGCGGCGCGCTGGGGGTCGGCGAGCGGCTGCTCGCGCGCAACGAGGAGACCGGCCACGGTTGGACCGCGCACCCGATGAAGGTGCTCGCGCCCGCCGCCGAGCAGCTGATCGGCGTGCTGCGGCGCGAGGGTGACCGGCTGTGGCTGCAGGGGGTCGAGAAGAAGGAGCGGCGCGAGTACGCCGTGTCCGACGCGGGCGACGCCGAGGCGGGCGACCTGGTGCTGGCCGAGAAGGCCGGCCGCCCGCCGCGGATCACCGCGCGCGTGGTGCAGCGGCTGGGCGACCCGTTCGCGCCGCGCAGCTTCTCGCTGATCGCGATCCATCGGCTCGGCATCCCCGACGTGTTCGCGCAGGAGGCGCTCGACGAGGCGGCACGGGTCGCGCGCCAGCCGCTCGGCGAGGGGCGCGAGGACCTCACCCACCTGCCGATCGTCGCGATCGACCCCGCCGACGCGCGCGACCACGACGACGCGGTGTGGGCGGCGCCCGACGACGATCCCGCCAACGCGGGCGGCTGGCAGGCGATCGTCGCGATCGCGGACGTGAGCCACTACGTGCGCCCCAAGAGCGCGCTCGACCGCGAGGCGCGCGCGCGCGGCAACTCGGTCTATTTTCCCGACCGCGTCGTGCCGATGCTGCCCGAGATCCTCTCGGCCGACGTCTGCTCGCTCAAGGCGGGCGAGGACCGCGCCGCGCTGGCCTGCCACCTGCGGATCGGCAAGGACGGTGCGCTCAAGAGCTGGCGCTTCTCGCGCGCGCTGGTGCGGCTCGCGGCGAACATCGCCTATGAGGAGGCACAGGCCTCGATCGACTCGCGGGCGGCGCGCACGGTCCGTCCCGACTCTCTTCCGTCATCCCGGACTTGGTCCGGGATCCACCCGTCCGCCGACTCGCCGGCCGGCGAGAGCGCGGAGCCGTGGACCCCGGAACAAGTCCGGCGTGACGAAGTGGAGGCAACGGCGTCCTTCTCCTTCGCCTGGGACCCCGCCCTCGTCGACACCGCGCTCGCGCCGCTGTGGGACTGCTGGCGCGCGCTCGCCGCGGCGCGTGACCGGCGCGAGCCGCTCGAGCTCGACCTGCCCGAGCGCCGCGTCGTGCTCGACGAGAAGGGTCGCATCATGTCGGTGGCGCCGCGCGAGCGGCTCGACGCGCACCGGCTGATCGAGGATTATATGATCGCCGCCAACGTCGCCGCCGCCAAGGCGCTGGAGGCCAAGAAGGCGCCGGTCATGTACCGCGTCCACGAGGCGCCCGCGCGCGAGAAGCTGGTCGCGCTCAAGGACTATCTCGCCACCTTCGAGGTCGCCTTCGCGCTCGGCCAGGTCATCCGCCCCGCCACGTTCAACCATATCATCGAGCGCGTCGGTGACGCCGAGTTCCGCCCCGAGATCATGGAGCAGATCCTGCGCAGCCAGACCCAGGCCTATTACGCCCCGCTCAACCAGGGGCATTTCGGGCTGGCGCTGGGCAGCTACGCGCATTTCACCTCGCCGATCCGGCGCTACGCCGACCTGATGGTCCACCGTGCGCTGGTGAGCGCCTACGCGCTCGGCCCCGGCGGGCTGGCGGGGGACGAGGATTTCGAGCGCGCGGGCGAGACGATCAGCCAGCTCGAGCGCCGCGCGATGGAGGCCGAGCGCGAGACGATCGACCGCTATGTCGCGGCCTATCTGGCGGAGCGCGTCGGCGAGCTGGTCGAGGCGCGGATCACCGGCGTGACCAACTTCGGCTTCTTCGCCACGGTGGAGGGGGTCGGCGGCGACGGATTGATGCCGGTGCGCGACCTGGGGGGCGAATATTTCCGCTATGATGAGGCGTCTCGTCGGCTGGTCGGCGAGCATAGCGGCGAGACCTATGCGCAGGGGCAGCGGCTGGCGTTGCGGCTGGCGGAGGCGAATCCGGTCTCGGGCGTGCTGCGCTTCGAGCTGCCCGAGGGACGCTACGGCGGCGCGGGCGCGGGCGGAGGAGGGCGCGCGCGCGAGAGCGAGCGCCGCCCGCCGCGCGTGCTCAAGCGCCGCGGGCGGCCGGGCAACATCCGCCACCAGGGGCGCAAGTAGCTCCCCTCGATCGCGACGACGAGCGAACCAATCTCCCCTCCCCTTGGGGGGAAGGGCCGGGGGTGGGGCCTCGCCGCGAACGTAACGCTCGCGGAGAGGCCCCACCCCACCCCCCCCTGAAGGGGAGGGAGCTTCAGAAACAGGAGACTCGACATGCCCGGCACCATCGCCGCCACGGTGATCATGAAGGCGCGCAAGAAGATCGCATGGCACTTCCTTTCGGCGGGGGCGACCACCGCGGCCACCGCGACCGCGTTCGAGCGGCCCGCGACGCGCCTCGGCGGCGAGGAGTTCGACCGCATGCTGGCGTTCGGTGCGCTCGAGAAGACCGAGGACGGGCGCTACTGGCTCCACCGTCGCCGCTACGCCGACTATCGCAAGGAGTCGCTGGCGCGCGTGCTCGGCTATCTCGCGCTCGCCGGCTTCGCCGCCGCGGGGGCGATCGCGCTCGGCTGAGCCGCGCGGTGGACGCTGCCGCCGCCCGCCGCTATCCGCGCCGCTTCGGATAGCGGAAGGAACGGCCATGGCAGCGCGCGCGAGCTCGTGGGGAACAAGCGTCGCGCTGGCGCTGGCGGCGCTGCTCGGCAGCTGCGCGACGCCGCCGCCCGCGGCGCGCGAGCCGGCGCCGTCTGCCGCCCCGGCGCCCGCTACCGCGGCGACGGCTACCCGGCCGCAGCTCTTCGTCGTCGCCGCCAACCCGCTCGCCGCCGACGCCGGGCTCGCGGTGCTGCGCCGCGGCGGCTCGGCGGTGGACGCCGCGATCGCGGTGCAGGCGATGCTGTCGCTGGTCGAGCCGCAGAGCTCGGGCATGGGCGGCGGCGCCTTCATGACCTATTACGACGCCGCCAGCACGCAGGTGACCGTCTACGACGGGCGCGAGACCGCGCCCGCCGGCGCCACGCCCGACATGTTCCTCGACGACGGCGGCAAGCCGCTGCCCTTCGCCACCGCGGTGCTGAGCGGGCGCGCCACCGGCGTGCCCGGCGCGGTGAAGATGCTCGCCGAGGCGCATCGCCGCCACGGCGCGCTGCCGTGGCGCGACCTGTTCGGCGACGCCGAGCGTACCGCGCGCGACGGCTTCCTGGTCTCGCCGCGGCTCGGCCGCTTCCTGGCGAGCGGGCGCTTCCCCGAGTCGAACGCGCCCGACGTGCTCGCCTATTTCGCGCGCCCGGGCGGCGGGCTGCTGCGCCCCGGCGAGCGGCTGCGCAACCCGGCCTATGCCGGTTTCCTCCGAAGGCTCGCCACGCAGGGGCCGAACGCACTCTACGCCGGTGAGACCGCGCGGCGGATCGTCGCGCGAGTCCACGAGGGCGCGCTCGCGGGGAGCATGACCCTCGGCGACCTCGCCGCCTATCGCCCGGTGGTGCGCCAGCCGCTGTGCGCGCCCTATCGCGTGCTGCTGGTCTGCGCGCCGCCCCCGCCCGCCAGCGGGGTGGGGCTGCTCGAGCTGCTCGGCCTGCTCGAGCGCACCGACGTGGCGCGCTATGGCGCGGACGACCCGCGCGGCTGGTTCCTCTTCGCCGAGGCGAGCCGGCTGATGTACGCCGACCGCGACCGCTACGTCGGCGACCCCGCCTTCGTCGACGTGCCCGTCGCCGGGCTGCTCGCCCCCGCCTATCTCGACCGCCGCGCTCGGCTGATCGGGGAGCGCGCCGGCGCCGCGCCCGCGCCCGGCCAGCCCGAGGGCGCGGCACCGCGCGGCGTCGACCGCACGCTCGAGCCGACCGGCACCTCGCATTTCGTCGTTGGTGACGCGCGCGGCAACGTGGTGTCGATGACGACCACGGTGGAGTCGATCTTCGGCTCCGGGCGGATGGTCGACGGCTTCTTCCTCAACAACCAGATGACCGACTTCTCCTTCAGCCCGCGCGACGCCGACGGCCGCGTCGCCGCCAATGCGGTGGCCGCGGGCAAGCGCCCGCGCTCGTCGATGACGCCGCTGATCCTGCTCGACCGCCAGCGCCACTTCGCCGGCGCGGTCGGCTCGGCGGGGGGCAACGCGATCCTGGCCTATGTCGGCAAGGCGGTGGTCGGCGCGGTCGACTGGGGGCTGACGATGCAGCAGGCGCTGGCGCTGCCCAACCTGATCGCGCGCGGCGAAACCTTCCAGGGCGAGGCCGACAAGTTCGCGCCCGCGGTGCGCAACGGGCTCGCCGCGCGCGGCGTGACGGTGCGGCCGGGGCAGGGCGAGGATTCGGGGCTGCACGGCGTGATCGTGCGCGACGGCCGGCTCGACGGCGGCTACGACCCGCGGCGCGAGGGCAAGGTGGCGCTGGCGCCTGCGGACTGAGGCGCCGGCCTTTTCAGCGCATTAACCATAGACTTACCATTGCCTGGCTAGGGACAGGCACATGGTCGCCGATGTCCTCACCCGCTCCGCCGCCGCCCCCTTCGCCGCGGCCCCGCTCTCTGGCCTGGCCGACGCGTGGCGCCGGCTGCGGCGCCGCGACGAGCGCCGCGTGCGCGACGCCGCCGGTGCGGTGCCGGCGTGGCTGGCACCGCCGCCCGAGCGCCCGCTGCCGCGCGACCTCGACCTGCCGCTGCGCCTGTTCGACCCCGCCGCGCTCGCACGCGCCACGCCCGAGGCGGCACCCGCGCCGCGCGCGATGGCGCTGGAGCCGCTGCTGCTCGACGAGACGCTGCAACGGCTTCGCCTTCTGGTGGCGTGAGCGACGGCGTAAGCCTTGCCTGACCGGCGGACGACCTAACCCGCCGCCACCGTCACCCCTTCCAACCGCGCGTGCGTCGCGCCCGACTCGCGCGCGCGCGCCACCACGCGCAGCTCCGCCAGTACATGGCCCGGCAGCGCGAGCGCGTCGGCGTCGAGCGAGTCGAGCCAGGCGTCGAGCCGCGGGTCGCTGCGCCCCGCCAGCACCAGTTCGTGCCGGTCGCCGGTGAAGGTCGCGCTGTGCCACGCCACCGCGCGATGGCGCTCGATCGCCACCGTCGCGCCCGCGCGCGCCGCGGATCGCGCCAGCGCGCGCTGCAGACGCCCCGCGCTCATCGCACACCCGCGCGCAGCACCGCCTCGATCCGCCGCCTCATCCGCTCGCCCGGCACGCGGCCGCAGCGCAGGTCGCGGACCAGCCGCGGGTCGTTGACCGTTCGTCGCCCGAACGTGGTCGGTGCGACGCCGGTGCGGCGCAGATAGCGCTCGATCTCCAGCAACAGACTCATCGATACATCTCCCTCGACTCACCCGTTCTTCATCTGTTCTCACTTTTCCAACTTGTCGAGGAAAAATCCTCAGGCTAGGGTCGCGCATGGCTGAGACCCCGCAGCAGGCGCTCACGCGTGCCGCCGCCGAGCGCGGCGTGGCGCTCTCCGCGCTGTCGCGGATGATCGGGCGCAATCAGGCCTATCTCAGCCAGTTCGTGCTGCGCGGCTCGCCGCGGCGACTGCCCGAGCGCGAGCGCCGGTTGCTCGCCGACTTCCTCGCGCTGGATGAGGCGGCGCTGGGCGCAGCCCCGCGCGAGGAGGACGTGGCGGTGCCGTGGCTGGCGGTGCGCGCCGCGGCGGGGCACGGGCGCGTGGCGGAGGAGCGCCTGCTCCGCACCGAGCCGGTGCCGCGCGCGCTGATGCGCGCCGCCGGGATCACTCCCGCTGCCGCCTCGCTGATCACGGTGGCGGGCGAGTCGATGGCGCCGACCCTACGCGACGGCGACCGGCTGCTCGTCGACACCGCCGACCGGCGCCCCTCCGCTGGCGGCGCGATCTACGTCATCCGCCGCGACGAGGAACTGGCGGTCAAGCGGCTGATCCCGGAAGGCGCGACTGTCGCGGTGCACAGTGACAATCCCGACTGGCCGACGCTGCGGGTCGCGACGCGCGCGCTCGTCGTGGTCGGGCGCGCGCGGCTGCTCACCCGCATGCTCTGACGCTGCCACGCCGCTGACATAAATCAGTGCCGATACGGATATTTCAAACGATTGCTGGGTTAGGGGCCGCACGATCCCGGAGGCGGCGATGGCGACGGCAGCAGGCGAGATATCCGGGGCAATCCGCGACGAGGACGCCGATCGGTCGCGCGCCACCCGCGCGCTCCAGGCGCTCAACTTCTTCATGGCGGACATGCAGGCCGGCATCGGGCCGTTCCTCGGCGTGTTCCTGCAGCAGCGCGGCTGGACCGCCGGGCCGATCGGCACGGTGATGACGGTCGGCGGGGTCGCGGGCATGGTGATGACGGTGCCGGCCGGGGCGATGATCGATGCCACCGAGAAGAAGCGGCTGATCGTGATCGTCACCGGCATCTGCACGGTGATGGCCTCGTTCCTGATCCTGCTGTCGCAGTCGGGCTGGGTGGTCACGGTGAGCCAGGTCGCCACCGCGATCGCGGGCGCCGCGATCGGTCCGGCGGTGACGGGGATGACGCTCGGCATCGTCCGCCAGCGCGGCTTCAACGCGCAGAACGGGCGCAACCAGGCGTGGAACCACGCCGGCAATATGGTGGGCGCAGGCCTGTCGGG
This sequence comes from Sphingomonas citri, assembly GCF_019429485.1. Lineage (GTDB taxonomy): Bacteria > Pseudomonadota > Alphaproteobacteria > Sphingomonadales > Sphingomonadaceae > Sphingomonas > Sphingomonas citri. The sequence goes on from NZ_JAHXZN010000004.1 coordinate 279,154, forward strand.
CTGGCTGGGCTGGCGCTTCGGCATGCCCGCGATCTTCTACCTCGCCGCCGCCTTCGGATTGCTCGCGATCCTGTGCGTGCTGAGCATCCCCGAGCGCGCGATCGACCATGACGCCGCGCGCGGGCTGGAGACGAAGGGCGAGGACGCGGACGCGGCCGGTGCGGCGCAGGGCTTCCGCGCCCTGCTCGACAACCGCCCGATGCTGATCCTGGCGGCGGCGCTCGCCTGCTTCCACCTCGGCAACGGCGCGATGCTGCCGCTCTATGGCCTGGCGGTGGTGGGCGCTGGCAAGGGCAACCCGGCGCTGTTCACCGCCACCACGGTGATGGTGGCGCAGGGCGTGATGGTGATCACCTCGCTGCTGGCGATGCGGATGGCGGCGGGGCGCGGCTATTGGCTGGTGCTGCTGATCTCCTTCGCCGCGCTGCCGCTGCGCGGCGCGCTCGCAGGCAGCTTCATCGAGCATTGGGGGGTGTGGCCGGTACAGGCGCTCGACGGCATCGGCGCCGGGCTGCAGAGCGTCGCGGTGCCGGGGCTGGTCGCCTGCCTGCTCGACGGCACCGGGCGGGTCAACGTCGGCCAGGGCGCGGTGATGACGGTGCAGGGCGTCGGCGCCTCGCTCAGCCCGGCGATCGGCGGGTGGCTGGCGCAGGCGCTGGGCTATCGCGTCGCCTTTTACGTGCTCGGCAGCTTCGCGCTCGCCAGCCTGGCGCTGTGGATCGGCTTCGCCGCGGTGCTGCGCCCCGCCTGCGCCGGCGCGCGCGAGGAGCAGGCGGCGTGACCGGCAGCATCACCTGGGTCCATGTCGGCGACCTCCACGCCGACGCCGCCGATCGGTGGGAGGGACCGCGCCGGCTGAAACGGGTCGTCCGGCAGCTCGCCGCGGTGCCCGCGGGAATCGACTTCCTGTTCCTGCCGGGCGACAACGCCAACCATGCGAGAGCCGTGCAATATGACGTCATCCGCACGGCGCTCGCGCGGAATCGCCTGCCCGTGCTGACGATCCCGGGCGACCATGATTTCGAGGACGGCACCCTGGCGGCCTATCGCGCGGGCACGCCGCAGGACTGGCGCCCGTTCAGCCGAGTCATCGCGGGGCATCGCTGCCTCTTCCTCGACATCGTGAGCGCCGGCGCGGGCGGCCCCGACTTCCGGCTCGGCGCGGGCCAGCGCGACCGGCTGGCGCGCGCGCTCGCGGAGAGCGACGACGACGCCGCGCTCACCCCGCTGGTGTTCATGCACGCCTTCCCGTCCGACCTCGCCGACGGCGGCGAGGCGCTGGCGACGCTGTTCGCCGACGCCGGGGTCGCCTTCGTCGACACCGGCCACACCCATTACAACGAGCTGCTCAACGACGGCCGCACCGTCTATGGCGCGACGCGGTCGAGCGCGCAGATCGAGGAGGCGGGCGGCGTACCCGGCTATTCGATGGTGAGCGTCCACCACGGCGTGCCGAGCTGGACCTTCCGCCCGCTCGACGCCGCCTGGCCGCACGTCCAGATCCTGTCCCCCGCCGACGTGCGGCTGGTGACCCGGCCCTATCATCCCTGCCACGTCCCCGCGCCCGGCCCGGTCGAGGTGGTCGCGCGCGTGCTGGGGCGGGGCGCCGCCGCGCCGACGGTCCGGTTCGGCGGGCGCGACTGGCCGATGGTGCCCGATGCTGGCCACGCCGCAACCTGGCGCGCCATGATCGAGATGCCGTGCGCCGGGCTCCACTGCCTCGAGGTGACGAGCGGCGACGCCTGCGACCGGATCGAGGTGCTGGTGCGCGAGCGCAAGGACGCGCCAAAGCGCGGCCGGCCGGTCGCGCCCGGCAACGCGGTCCACTCGATCGGCGCGTGGGAGTCGCGCCACCTGTTCGGCACGCGGCTCGGCCCCAACGCCAACGGCGGGCCCTGGTGATCCTCGGCGCCGGGGCGACCTGGGGGATCTGCGCCGCCGCCACCGCGGCGGTGATCGCGCGCCCGTTCCGCTGGCCCGAGGCGATCTGGGCGGTCGCGGGCGCCGCGCTGCTGCTGCTGCTCGGGCTGATGCCGTGGCAGGCGGCGCTGGGCGCGGTGGCGAAGGGCGGCGACGTCTACCTCTTCCTCATCGGCATGATGCTGCTGAGCGAGACCGCCCGCGAGCAGGGCCTGTTCGACTGGGTCGCGGCCGCCGCGGCGGTGCGCGCGCGCGGCTCGCCGCGGCGGCTGTTCGCTCTGGTCTATGCCACCGGCATCGTCACCACCACCTTCCTGTCGAACGACGCCACCGCGGTGGTGCTGACCCCCGCGGTCTATGCCGCGGCGCGCAAGGCCAGGGCGGACCCGCTGCCGCTGCTGTTCGCCTGCGCGCTGATCGCCAACGCGGCCAGCTTCGTGCTGCCGATCTCCAATCCCGCCAACCTCGTCCTGTACGGCGGCAGGATGCCGCCGCTGGGGGAATGGTTCGGGTCCTTCGCGCTGCCCTCGCTCGCGGCGATCGGCGTGACCTTCGTCGCGCTGCGCTGGGCCGAGCGCGCGCGACTGACGGGCGGCTGCGCCACCGACGTCGCGCCGACGACGCTCTCCGCGGGCGGCCGCGCCGCGCTGGCGGGGATCGCGGCGACCGCGCTGCTGCTGCTGGTGGTGTCGGCGCGCGACCTGCCGCTCGGGCTGCCGACCTGCGTCGCCGGCGCGGTGACGACGCTGCTGGTATGCGCGCTGGCGCGGCGCTCGCCGCTGGCGCTGGCGCGGCAGGTGTCGTGGAGCGTGCTGCCGCTGGTCGCCGGGTTGTTCGTGCTGGTCGAGGCGCTCGATCGCACCGGCGTGATCGCGCAGGTCGCCGCGGCGCTGCGCGCCACCGCGGCCGACCCGGTGCGCGGCGCGGCGGTGGCGGGGACGGTGCTGGCGTTCGGCTCCAACCTGATGAACAACCTGCCCGCCGGGCTGGTCGCCAGCACAGCGGTGGCGCAGGCGCACCCGCCGCGGCTGGTGGTGGACGCGCTGCTGATCGGCGTCGACCTCGGCCCCAATCTCTCGATCACGGGCAGCCTCGCGACGATCCTGTGGCTGCAGGCGATCCGGCGCGAGGGCGAGGACGTCGGCTTCTGGCGATTTTTGAAGGTAGGGGCGGTGACGATGATCCCGGCGCTGGCGGCGGCGCTCGGCGCGCGGCTGCTGATCGGATAGGTCGGATAGGGGGGCGTCGCTTGAAAAAGCCCCTCCCCTTCAGGGGAGGGGTTGGGGTGGGGGGCTTCCGCAAGGGCAGTGTTCGCGGAACCGCCCCATCCGGGCCCCTCCCTGAAGGGGAGGGTGAGTTCCGCTCCACCCGCCCCCCCTCACCCCTGCGACAGCGCGTCGCGCAACCGCGGGTCCTCCAGCGCCAACCCGGCGCCGACCGCGACGCACAGCAGCGGCGAGTCGGCCACCACCACCGGCAGCCCGGTCGCGGCGCTGAGCACCTCGTCGAGCCGGGTCAGCATCGCGCCGCCGCCGGTCATGACGATCCCCTGCTCGACCACGTCGGCGGCGAGCTCGGGCTTGATATGGCCGAGCGTGCGCAGCACCGTCTCGACGATCTGGCCGACCAGGTCGGCGAGCGCGTCGGCGACCTCGCCCTCGGTGATGGTGATCTCCTTGGGGATGCCGTTGACGAGGTCGCGCCCCTTAACGCGCATCGGCCGGTCCGCCTCGTCGCCGGGGCGGCTGGCGGAGCCGATCGTCAGCTTGATCCGCTCGGCCGTCGCCTCGCCGATCATCAGATTGTGGCGACGGCGGACGTGCGAGGCGATCGCGTCGTCCAGCTTGTCGCCGCCGACGCGAACCGAGCTGCTGTACGCCAGCCCGCTCAGCGACAGCACCGCGACCTCGGTGGTGCCACCGCCGATGTCGACCACCATCGAGCCGGTCGGCGCGGTGATCGGCAGCCCGGCGCCGAGCGCGGCGGCGAGCGCCTCCTCGATCAGCCGCACCTCGGAGGCGCCCGCGCTCAGCGCCGCCTGGCGGATCGCGCGGCGCTCGACCTGGGTCGAGCCGGTCGGGATCGAGATCACCATACCGGGCCGGCGCTGGAGCCGGCCGCGCCCGCCGTGGACCTTGTCGATGAAGTGCTTGATCATCTGCTCGGCGACGTCGAGGTCGGCGATCACGCCGTCGCGCAGCGGGCGGATGGTGCGGATATGCTCAGGCGTCTTGCCCATCATCAGCTTGGCGTCGGACCCGACCGCGAGCACGCGCGTGACCCCGTCGCGCTCCTCGACCGCGACGACCGAGGGCTCGTCGATGACGATGCCGCGCCCGGCGACGTGGACCAGCGTGTTGACGGTGCCGAGGTCGACCGCGAGGTCGTGCGAGCGAAGGCCGAGGATAGAGGGTAAGCGCACGGGCACCGTTCTCTCGATGATGTCGGCGGCGCGCTGCCAACAAGGGGGCTCAAGGGTCTGGCGCGGCTCGCGACTTTCGCCTCACCCGTCAATGCGCTTGCGATCAGCGGCGGGTGGCGGGCGGCAGGTGGCGGGCGCCACCCGCCACCCGCCGCTGTGGGTCAGCGGGTAGCGAGCCAGATCGTGTGCGGCGGCGCCTCGCCGTGGCCGTCGGGATCGACCGTGGCGACGTCGACGGCGAAGCCTGCGGCGCGCAGGCGCCCGGTGAAGTCGGCGTCCGCAAAGGCCGACCAGACCGCGAGCACGCCGCCGGGGCGGAGCGCGGCGCGCGCGGCGCGAAGCCCCCAGTCGCAGTAGAGCCGCTCGTTGGCGAGGTGGATCAGGCCCTCGGGGCCGTTGTCGACGTCGAGCAGGATCGCGTCGAAGCGCGCCTCCTGCTGAAGGATGACGTCGTGGACGTCGCCGACGACCAGCGACACGCGCGGGTCGGCGAGCGACTCGCCGTGGATGTGGCGCAGCGGCCCGGTCGCCCAGGCGACCACCTCGGGGACGAGCTCGGCGACAGTGATCCTCGCCTCGCGCGGCAGCACGGCGCGCGCCGCGGCCAGGGTGAAGCCCATGCCGAGCCCGCCGATCAGCACGCGCGGCGCGGGGCCGAGTCCGCGCAGCGCGAGGGTGGCGAGCGCCTCCTCGGAGCGGACTGCCCAGCTGCCCATCAGCTGCTCGTCGCCGAACAGGATTTCGTAATCCTGTTCGTGGCGCCGCAGGTGGAGCTGGCCGCCGTCGGGCAGCTCGGCGGTGTCGACGAGGACGCCCCAGGGGCCGTCCGCGTCGACGTCGGGCGTGCCGAGGGCCGCCCCGGCCACCGCCATCGCGCGGCTCAGGCGGACTGGAGGTTGACGGCCGAGACCTTGCCGCGCCGGTCGGTCTCGAGCTCGTAGCTGACGCGCTGGTCCTTATCGAGCGTGCGCAGGCCGGCGCGCTCGACCGCGCTGATGTGGACGAAGGCGTCGGTGCCGCCGTCCTCCGGCGCGATGAAGCCATAGCCCTTGTCGGCGTTGAAGAATTTGACGGTGCCGGTGATCATGGGGGCGTCCTTCATCCCAGGTGACGGGGCTGCCACGGGAGCGGCACCCCGGCTTCGTTTGGCTTGAAAGGGATATGGGGAGGCGAGAGCGGCCCGAGATCCGTCGCATGCGACGTCGCCGGACCGCGATAGGGCGGTGGGTTGGGGAAAGATAGGCGGAATCGGTGGGGTGGCGAACAGTGAAGGCCAGGCAGCGTCGGAGCGGGATCCACCGTGCTGCGCTCGCAGCTTAGCTCTGCCCCATTTCTCCGTCATCGCGGACGTGGTCCGGGATCCACCGTGCCGCGTACCGTCAAGGCGTCGCTCTCGCGGAGGTGTGGATCCCGGACCAAGTCCGGGATGACGGAAGGCGAGGAGCGTCGCCGACGTTTCGCGCAGGAAGCCCGGAAGGGTGTCGATGACCTTCCGGCTGATGGTCGACGCGCTCGTTGCCGTCAGGCCGACCCGCCGCTTCTCACCCCCGCTTGGCACGCCCCGCGGCCACCGCGGCGTCGCTGGCGAGCCGGTCGGCGCGCTCGTTCTCGGGGTGGCCGGCGTGGCCCTTCACCCACTCCCACTCGACCCGGTGCGGCTCGGCCGCGGCGAGCAGCGCCTGCCACAGCTCGGCGTTCTTGACCGGCTTCTTGTCCGCGGTCTTCCAGCCGTTCTTGCGCCAGCCGTGGATCCATTTGGTCAGCCCGTCCATGACGTAGCGGCTGTCGGTCATCAGCTTGACTCGGCACGGGCGGGTGAGCGCGTTCAGCCCCTCGATCGCGGCGGTCAGTTCCATGCGGTTGTTGGTGGTTACCGCGTCGCCGCCGGAGAGCTCCTTCTCGTGCGCGCCGCTGCGGATCACCACGCCCCAGCCGCCCGGGCCGGGGTTTCCCTTGCAGGCGCCGTCGGTGAACATCTCGACGAGGGTGAGTTCGGTCATGGGAAACAGTCCGGATGGGCCTCGTACCAGGCGAGGCGGTGGAGATAGGCGAGCGGGTCCTTGCGCGTCACCAGCGCGTCGGCGGGGGTGTGCAGCCAGTCCCACGCGCGGCTCAGCAGGAAGCGGACGCAGGCGCCGCGTGCGAGCAGCGGCAGCGCGGCGCGCTCGGCGGCGGAGAGCGGCGCCGCCGCGGCATAGCCGGCGAGCAGCGCCGCGCCCACCGCGGCGTCGACCGGCGCGCCGGCGGCGTCGAACGCCCAGGCCGAGTGCATCACCGCCAGGTCGTAGGCGGTGAGGTCGGTGCAGGCGAAGTAGAAGTCGATCAGTCCGGTGACCGCGTCGCCCAGCATCAGCACGTTGTCCGGGAAGAGGTCGGCGTGGATCGCGCCGCTCGGCAGGTCGCGCGGCCAGTCGCGCTCGATCGCGTCGAGCGCGTGCGCCACGCGATCGTACAGGCCGGGCCGGATCGTGTCGATGTCGCGCCCGCAGCGCTCGAGCAGCGGACGCCACGTCGCCAGCCCCATCGAGTTGGCGCGGGTCGGCGTGAAGTCGGCGAGCGCGACGTGCATCTCGCCCAGTGCGCGGGCGGCGGCGTTCGCCTGTGCCGGGCTGGGGTGCGACACCGAGACGCCGGGAAGGAAGCGGATCAGGCAGGCGGGGCGCCCGGCGAGCCGCTGGATCGCGACGCCGTCGCGGTCGGCGATCGCGGGGGGCACGGGCAGGCCCTTCGCGGCGAGGTGGTCGAGCAGCGCGAGGAAGAAGGGCAGGTCGTCGGCGGCCACGCGCTTCTCGTAGAGCGTGAGGATGAAGCGCGCGTCGGTGGTGTCGACGAGATAGTTGGAATTCTCCACTCCTTCGGCGATGCCCTTGGCCGAGACCAGGGCGCCTGCGTCGTAGCGCGCGAGGAAGGCGGCGAGCGCCTCGGCCGATACCTGCGTGTAGACTGCCACCTGCTGCCCCCTCGTGGCGGCCGTCCCAGCGCCCGCGGCCGGTTCGTTCGCGGAAGAGAGGAGGCCGGGTCAAGCCCGGAGGTGCGATTCTTGATGCGGTGCGGGCCGCTCCCGCGCCGTCACCCCGGCCTTGTTCCGGGGCCCACCTCCCCGCGTCCTCGCGCGCCGATGAACGTGCGGGACGGTGGATCCCGGAACACGTCCGCGATGACGGAACGTGGGTGAGGGCCGGGCGCGGGAAAGCCGGCAGCCCGCTCCGTTACGCCGCCGCCGCCTCCAGCCCGCGCGGCAGCTTGAAGGCGATCGTCTCGCGCGTGGTCTCCTCCTCGCGCTCGGTCACGTCGAAGCGGGTCGACAACCGGTCGACCAGCTCGCGCACCAGCAGCTCGGGCGCGGAGGCGCCGGCGGTGAGGCCCAGCGTGCCGACGCCGTCGAGGAACGCCCAGTCGAGGTCGGCGGCGCGCTGGATCAGCGCCGCGCGGATCCCCTGGCGCTCCGCCACCTCGACCAGGCGGAGCGAGTTGGACGAGTTGGGTGCGCCGATCACCAGCACCGCGTCGCACGCCGCCGCGATCGCCTTCACCGCGGCCTGGCGGTTCGAGGTGGCGTAACAGATGTCCTCGCCGTGCGGCGCCTGCACCAGCGGGAAGCGCGCGTGCAGCGCCGCCACCACCGCGGCGGTGTCGTCGACCGAGAGCGTCGTCTGGGTGAGGAAGGCGAGGTTCGCGGGATCGGCGGGGGCGAGCGCGGCGACGTCCTCCACCGTCTCGATCAGCGTCATCGCGCCGGCGGGCACCTGGCCGAAGGTGCCGATCACCTCGGGATGGCCGGCATGGCCGATGAACAGGATGTGCCGCCCCGCCGCGACCAGCCGCTCGGCCTGGCGATGGACCTTGGAGACGAGGGGGCAGGTCGCGTCGAGATAGTCGAGCCCGCGGTCTTGCGCCGCGGCGGGCACCGACTTGGGCACGCCGTGCGCGGAGAAGACCACGGGCGCGCCGTCGGGCACCTCGTCCAGTTCCTCGACGAAGATCGCACCCTTCGCCTTCAGCGAGTCGACCACGAACTTGTTGTGGACGATCTCGTGGCGGACATAGACGGGCGCGCCGTGCTTCTCGATCGCCAGCTCGACGATGCGGATCGCGCGGTCGACGCCGGCGCAGAAGCCGCGCGGGGCGGCGATCAGCAGCTCGAGCGGGCGGCGGGCGGGAACGGGTTCGGCCATGCGCCCGCGTCTACGCCAATGCTTGCTCCGGCGATAGTCGGTTCCTATGCTGCGGGCGTGACCGGGGCCGTTCGCGCGGCCCCGTTGTCGCATGTGCTGATTGTCGGGATACTCCTGTGAATTCTCCCACCGTGTCTCCTCCCGGCGTGCCTCTCCACCGCCCGCTCGCCGCGTCGCTCGTCCTCCTGCTCGCGGCGGGCTGCGCGCGCACCGGCGAGATCGACGTGTCGCGCGGCGGCGCGGGCATCACCGCGGTACGCTCGGCCTGCCCGACCGTGGCGGTCCCGGCGGGCACGGGTGACGTCACCCTGTTCGACCCGCCCGCCAGCCGCACCGCCAGCGCGATCGACACCGTGGCGACGATCAGCAACGTGCGCTCCACCTGCGACGACCAGGGCAGCGACGTGATCACGCGCGTCACCTTCGACGTGCGCGCGCGCCGCGTCCGCGCCGACTCGCCGCGCGACGTGACCTTGCCCTATTTCATCGCGATCACGCGCGGCGGCAGCTCGGTGGTGGCGAAGCGGCTCGGCCAGGTCGCGCTCCACTTCGACGCCGGCCAGCCGGTGGCTACCGCCTCGGCGGAGGCGACCAGCGCGGTGTCGCGCGCGGCCGCGACGCTGCCGTCCGAGGTGCGCGACCGGCTGACCAAGAAGCGCAAGGCGGGCGACGAGGACGCCGCGCTCGACCCGCTCGCCGACCCGCAGGTGCGCACCGCGGTCGCCTCGGCCAGCTTCGAGGCGCTGGTCGGCTTCCAGCTCACGCCCGATCAGCTGAAATATAACGCAACCCGCTGACGAGGCGGCATTTTCACATCTTCTGCGACGAGCCGAGTCGGAGCGGCGGCGAGCCGGTCACCTTTGAGCAACCATTTTCGGCCTAAGCCTTTGGTCGAAGGCGCCACCGGCGCGGCAAGGAGTTGTTCGTGACCGCATTGACGCCGCTGTTGTCCTCCTCGTCGCTGGCCGCCGCGGCCGCACCGACGACGCGCGCGGCGGTCCCGGCGGCGACCCCGCCGGCCGCGGCGCCGGCGTCGGATCGCACCATCGCGGCGCGGGTCGACTCGCAGGTGGCGGGGGGTGCGCTCAGCGCGGACGCGGGCGCATCGCTCAAGGACTTCTTCGGCGAGACCGGCGGGTCGGGATCGACCGGCAGCCTGATGCGCCGCGCCGACGCGCAGCTCGACCAGTTCGATCGCGTGCTCGACAAGTTGCGCTCCAGCCTCGGCAGCGGCGCCACCTACGGCAGCCTCACGCCGGGCAGCAGCGGGATGGTGGTCGACCGGCTGGCGTGAGCCGGCGGAGGCTGGTCCTCTTCCAGAAGCAGCGGTCTCTCGCGCTGGACCGAGACGGTGGGCCGCTGCCGCCGTCCCCTCGCATCATCGTCGCGCCTGCGTGGCGTCATCGTCCCTCTCCCTCCGTCATCCCCGCCTGCGCGGGGATGACGGAGGGGGGATGGCGGAAGGGGAGAGCCGGGATGACGACCACGGGGCAGGTCGCGCGCGCTCCTCGCCGGCCTTGCTCGCGCCTTCGCCAAGGCTTTGCCCTCGCGCCCACCCACCGGGGCTTTGCCCGCGCGCCGCCGCGCGCTACGGAACGAACAGTGACCGACGCCGACCGCCTGATCTCATCCACGCGCCGCGTCGAGGACGTCGACGCCGCGCTGCGCCCCAAGACGCTCGACGATTTCGTCGGCCAGAAGGCCGCGCGCGAGAATCTCCGGGTCTTCATCGACGCCGCGCGCGGCCGCGGCGACGCGCTCGACCATGTCCTGTTCTTCGGCCCGCCGGGGCTCGGCAAGACCACGCTGGCGCAGATCATCGCGCGCGAGATGGGGGTGGGCTTCCGCGCCACCTCGGGGCCGGTGATCGCCAAGTCCGGCGATCTCGCCGCGCTGCTGACCAACCTCGAGGACGGCGACGTGCTGTTCATCGACGAGATCCACCGGCTCCAGCCCGCGGTGGAGGAGGTGCTCTACCCCGCGATGGAGGACCGCGCGCTCGATCTGATGATCGGCGAGGGACCGTCGGCGCGCTCGGTGCGGATCGACCTGCCGCGCTTCACTTTGGTGGGCGCGACGACGCGGCAGGGGCTGCTCACCACGCCGCTGCGCGACCGGTTCGGCATCCCGGTGCGGCTGCAATTCTACACCGTCGAGGAACTCACGCGCGTGGTCGCGCGCGCGGCGGGGCTGCTCGAGCTCGGCATCGCGCCCGACGGCGCCGCCGAGATCGCGCGGCGCGCGCGCGGCACGCCGCGCATCGCCGGGCGCCTGCTGCGCCGCGTGCGTGACTTCGCCAATGTCGCCGGCGCGGCGACGGTCGACGCCGGTGTCGCCGACCGCGCGCTCAACCGGCTCGAGGTCGACAAGCTCGGGCTCGACGCGATGGACCGGCGCTATCTCTCGATGATCGCCGACGTGTACCGCGGCGGCCCGGTCGGGGTGGAGACGCTCGCCGCCGGGCTGAGCGAGCCGCGCGACACGATCGAGGAGGTGATCGAGCCTTATCTGATCCAGCTCGGGCTGGTGGCGCGCACCGCGCGCGGGCGCGTGCTCAACGCCGGCGGGTGGAAGCACCTGGGCTTGAACCCGCCCGCGGGGAGCCAGGACGGGCTGTTCGATTAAAGCGAGCGAAGATCCTCCCCGCGAGCGGGGAGGATTTGCCGTGGCGAGCGCTGTCCTACGCCACGCACGTCCGTCTACACCGCGCGGGTGACCGCTCGCTCCCTCCTCGCCCCGCGCCGCTCCCACCCGCGACTCAACATTCGCGCCGACACGCGCCGGCGACTCAACATTCGCAACATTCGCGCCCACCGCTCACCCGCCACCGCCCCGCGCCCGGTTGAGCCCGCCCCCGCCGCCGCCTACATTGCCGACGTGACGCCCTCGCCCCCGATCGCCGAGCTGACCGACCGCGCGCGCGACATCTTCCGCCGCGTCGTCGACGGCTATCTCCACAGCGGCCTGCCGGTCGGCTCCAAGGCGCTGGCGCAGGCGGGGCTCAACCTCTCGCCCGCGTCGATCCGCAACGTTCTCGCCCAGCTCGAGGCCGCCGGGCTGCTCGCGGCGCCGCACACCTCGGCAGGGCGGATGCCGACCGAGCGCGGCCTGCGGCTGTTCGTCGACGGCATGATGCAGGCGCGCGAACCCTCGATCGAGGAGCGCGCGCAGATCGAGGCGCGCGCCGCCGCCGCCGGGCCGGTGGAGGAGGCGCTCGCCGCCACCACCGCGGCGTTGTCGGGCCTGTCCGCCTGCGCCGGGCTGGTGATGGTGCCCAAGCGCGAGGCGGTGCTGCGCTCGATCGGCTTCGTCCCGCTCGGGCCGGCACAGGCGCTCGCGGTGCTGGTCGGCGAGGACGGCGCGGTGGAAAATCGCGTGATCGACCTGCCCGCCGCGCTCGATCCGTCGGCGCTGGTCGAGGCGGGCAATTACATGACCGCGACGCTCGGCGGGCTGACGCTCGCCGAGGCGCGCCAGCGGCTCGAGCGCGAGCTGGCCGACGGGCGCAGCGCGCTCGACGCCGCCGCGCGCGCGCTGGTGGAGCGCGGGCTGGCGGTGTGGAGCGAGGACGGCGCGCGCCGTCCGGTGCTGATCGTGCGCGGGCAGGGGCGGCTGCTCGACGACGCCGCCACCGCCGACCTGGAGCGCGTGCGCGGGCTGCTCGACGACCTCGAGGGCAAGCAGGAGATCGCCGCTCTGCTCGATTCGGCGCGCGCGGGCGACGCGACGCGGATCTTCATCGGCGCGGAGAACAAGCTGTTCGCGCTGTCGGGATCCTCGGTGATCGCCAAACCGTTCCGCGGGCATGACGGGCGCGTGGTCGGCGTGGTCGGGGTGATCGGGCCGACGCGGTTGAACTATGCGCGGGTCGTGCCCATGGTGGATTTCACCGCCGCCACGCTCGCCCGCCTGCTCGGGTGACGCGCGCGCCCGATGTTCGAGACGCTTGAGAAGACAGGGACAGAATGAGCGACCAACCGACTTCCGCCGACGACCTGCGCGAGGCCACCGCCGAGGCCGCGCCCGAGGTGGCCGAGCACGACACCCAGGCGCAGCGCATCGCCGAGCTGGAGGACCAGCTCGCCGCCGCGCGCCAGGAGACGCTGTACGCCCAGGCCGATATCCAGAACGTGCGCCGCCGCGCGGAGAAGGATGCCGCCGACGCGCGCGCCTATGCCGCCACCAATTTCGCGCGCGACGTGCTGTCGGTGAACGACAATCTCGAGCGCGCGCTGGCCGCGATCCCGGCCGAGCTGCGCGCCGACGACAAGTTCAAGGGTCTCGTCACCGGGCTGGAGGCGACCGGGCGCGAGCTGACCAACGTCTTCGCGCGCCACGGCTTGACCAAGATCGAGGCGATGGGCCAGCCGCTCGACCCCAACCGCCACCAGGCGATGGTCGAGATGCCGAGCGACGCCGAGCCGGGCACGGTGGTGCAGGAGATGCAGTCGGGCTGGATGATCAAGGACCGGCTGCTGCGCCCCGCGCTGGTCGGGGTGGCGAAGAAGCCGGAGTAAGGTGAGGGCGGGCGTTCGCGATCGTGGCGCCCGCCGACGCTCAGGGTCGCGCGGCGCGGAGCACCGCCGCCATCCGCGCTTCCCAGCCGTCACCGGTGGCGCGGAACGTGTCGACGACGTCGCGGGGGAGCGGGATCATGACCATGATGGTGTCGGGGGCAGGCGCCGCGGAGCGGGAAAAGGCGGCTGCGAAAGGCAACTCCTCGACCGGACGGGCGCGCGCGAAGTCGGCCTCGGTCCACTCCGGGTTATCGTCGTCGAACACGACGTCGTCGATCTCAGGCCGGTCGGACATGGCGCCGATACTCCTTGGTGCGGGCACGCCGCAGGCTGATTATCCGGAGGCGCTGCTCGCGCCATGTCACGGCCGCGCAATAGGGCAGGCCATCGATCAATCCGTAGAGCCGGTAGCGCGGCTCGTCGAAGCGAGGGTCAGCGATCGCCACGGTCTGCTCCATCTCCGCTGCCCGCCCCAGCGCGATCCCGTGCTTGGCGCGGTTGGCCGCATCCTTGGCGACATCATACTCGATCTCCACCGTCCATTGTAGCGGCAGAACACGTCGCCCCGGTGGACGCCGCCGCACCACCCGCTAAGGCTATTGGCATGAACGACAATCTCACCGCCGAGCGCGCCACCTTCGTGACCCATCTGGAGTGTTCGCTGACCGGCGAGCGCTACGCGGCGGACCAGCTCCACAATCTCTCGCGCGCCGGTCGGCCGCTACTGGTGCGCTACGACCTCGACTCGGTCCGTGCCGCGCTGCCGCGCGACACGCTGGCGGCGCGCGCTACCGACCTGTGGCGCTGGCGCGAGCTGCTGCCGGTGCGGCGCACCGCCAACGTCGTCAGCCTCGGCGAGATCGAGACGCCGCTGATCCCAATCGCGCGGAGCGGCGGCGCTACCGTCTGGGTCAAGGACGAGGGTCGCCTGCCGACCGGCAGCTTCAAGGCGCGCGGGCTGGTGATGGCGGTGGCGATGGCGAAGGAGCTCGGCGTCACCCGCATCGCCATGCCGACCAACGGCAACGCCGGCGCCGCGCTGGCGGCCTATGCCACCCGCGTCGGGATCGAGACGATCGTCTTCTGCCCGGAGGACACGCCCGAGGTGAACGTGCGCGAGATCGCGGCGCAGGGCGCGCGGGTGTGGCGCGTCAACGGGCTGATCGACGACTGCGGCGCGATCGTCGGCAAGGGCGCGGCGGAGGGACGCTGGTTCGATTTCTCGACGCTCAAGGAGCCTTATCGGATCGAGGGCAAGAAGACGATGGGGCTGGAGCTCGCCGCGCAGCTCGGCTGGCGGCTGCCCCAGGCGATCTTCTACCCGACCGGCGGCGGCACCGGGCTGATCGGCATGTGGAAGGCGTTCGACGAACTCGAGCGGCTCGGCTGGATCGGCAGCGAGCGGCCGCGCATGTACGCGGTGCAGGCCTCCGGCTGCGCACCGATCGTCCGCGCCTTCGAGGCGGGCGAGGAACATGCCGAGCGCTGGGAGGACGCGCATACGGTGGCCGCGGGGATCCGCGTGCCGCGCGCGGTGGGCGACTTCCTCATCCTGCGCGCGGTACGCGAGAGCGGCGGCAAGGCGCTGGCGGTGGGCGATCCCGCGATCCTGGCGGCGGTGGACGCCTGCGCGCGGCAGGACGGTCTGCTGCTCTGCCCCGAGGGCGGGGCGACGCTGGCGGCGTACCACCAGGCGCTGCGCGACGGCGAGGTCGACGAGGACGATGAGGTGGTGCTGTTCAACTGCGCGACCGGGCTGAAATACCCGCTCCCGCCGGCGGAGCAGCGGCTCGACCGCCACGGCGCGATCGACTTCGACCGGCTGTGAGCGCCTGAACCTCAGGCCTCCGCGTCGAGCGCCTCGGCCAGCCACGTCGGCCGCAGCGCGTCGCCGAGCGCCTCGACGCGGCGCAGCGCCACCATCAGCCCCAGCTCGGGGTAGAGCGCGCGCACCTTGGCCTCGTCGGGCGCGAGCGGCGCCACCACCAGCCGGCGATTGACCTTGCTGCGATGGTGCATCCGCGCGGTATTCTCCTGGCCGACGTAGCAGCCCTTGGCGAAGCTCACCCCGCCCAGCTCGCGCGCGTTGGCCTCGAGCCACAGCGTCTCGCCGTCGCCCAGCTCGGCGCGTCCTTCCGCGACGCCCTGCGCCAGCCGGTGGGTGCGCCACGACGCCGACGCGTCGCCCGCGTCGGCCGGGGCGAGCCAGCGCCAGCCGAGCGCGGCGAGCCGCGGATCGGGCACCGCGTCATCGGCGGGTCGCTCCGGCGACCAATGGACCGCGAGCGAGTCCTCGGATGCGATCGTGATCGCGCGGCGCAGCCGGTACATCGTCAGCCGTCGCGCCAGCGCGTCGCGCGCGTCACGCTCGACGTCGAGCAACAGGTCGGCGCCGTCGGCCCAGACGAGGAAGTCGAACAGGGCCTTGCCCTGCGGCGACAGCAGCCCCGCCCAGCACGGCAGCGGACCCGCCATGTCGTTGGTGACGAGTCCCTGGAGGAAGCCGCGCGGGTCGTCGCCCGCTAGCCGCAGCAGCGCGCGATCCGCGAGCGTGGTGGCCGGTCTGGTATCGGTCATGCCGGCAAGGTAGGGAGGCGCCACACACGGTGAAAGACCCGGAAAGGACGGACCATGGCGAGCTACGATCTCCTGCTGAGCGGCGGCACCGTCCATACCCCGGGCGGCCCGGTGCAGGCCGACGTGGGCGTGAGCGACGGGCGCATCGTCGCGATCGGCGCGAGCGGCGACGCGGGGCGGCGGATCGATTGCACCGGGCTCGACATCCTGCCCGGCGTGATCGACACCCAGGTGCATTTCCGCGAGCCCGGTCTGGAGCATAAGGAGGATCTCGCGAGCGGCAGCGAGGCCGCGGTGCGCGGCGGCGTGGTGGCGGTGTTCGAGATGCCCAACACCAAGCCCAACACCGACTCGGCCGAGGCGATCGCCGACAAGCTGGCGCGCGCGCAGGGGCGGATGTGGTGCGACCACGCCTTCTACGTCGGCGCGACCAACCACAACGCGCGGGAACTTGCCGAGCTGGAGCGGCTGCCCGGCACCGCGGGGGTGAAGATCTTCATGGGCGCCTCCACCGGCGACCTGCTGGTGAGCGAGGACTCGCGCCTCGCCGAGGTGCTGGCGCACGGCGTTCGCCGCGTCGCGATCCACGCCGAGGACGAGGACCGGATGAACGCGCGTGCCGGCGAGCGCGTCGCGGGCGACCCCTCGTCGCACCCGGTGTGGCGCGACGACGAGAGCGCGATGCTGGCGACCACCCGCATCCTGCGGCTGGCGCGCGCGGCGCGGCGGCGCATCCACGTGCTCCACGTCACCACGCCGGCCGAGCTCGAGCTGCTCGGGCGCAACAAGGACATCGCGACCTGCGAGGTGACGCCGCAGCATCTCACGCTGGCGGGCGAGGAAGCCTATCCGCGGCTCGGCACGCTGGCGCAGATGAACCCGCCGATCCGCTCGGGCGCGCACCGCGACGGCTTGTGGCACTGGCTCAACCAGGGCGTGCCCGACGTGATCGGCTCCGACCACGCGCCGCACACGCTGGAGGAGAAGGGCAAGGACTATCCCGCGAGCCCGAGCGGCATGCCCGGCGTACAGACCTTGCTGCCGCTGCTGCTCGACCATGCCGCCCACGGCCGGCTGTCGCTCCAGCGCGTGATCGAGCTGACCAGTGCGGGCGCGCAGCGCATCTTCGGGCTGGTCGGCAAGGGGCGGATCGCGCGCGGCTATGACGCCGACTTCACCGTCGTCGATCTGCGCAAGCGCTGGACGATCGGGGACGAGTGGCTGGCGTCGCGCT
This sequence comes from Sphingomonas citri, assembly GCF_019429485.1. GTDB lineage: Bacteria > Pseudomonadota > Alphaproteobacteria > Sphingomonadales > Sphingomonadaceae > Sphingomonas > Sphingomonas citri. The sequence continues at coordinate 295,999 of NZ_JAHXZN010000004.1, forward strand.
CGGGCTGGTCGCCTTTCACGGGCATGGCGCTGACCGGCAAGCCGATCGGCACGATCATCCGCGGCGAAGTGGCGATGTGGGAGGACGAGCTCGGCGCGATGCCGCAGGGCCAGCCGCTGCGCTTCGAAGCGACTCAGTTTCCCGGCGCGCGTTGAGGGACGGGGCTAGCCGCGGTGACGGCGATCGCTCGGGTGGCTGGGACGCCGTGGCGGACGCGTTCATGGCGGTCCGCTCGGGCGTCGGCACCGCGCTGGTACGGGCCTGGGCGGCGCGCCGGCTGCCGCCCGGCGCGGCGATCCTCGACATCGGCTGTGGCTCGGGCATGCCGATCGCCGCCGCGCTCGTCGCCGACGGGTTCACGATCTGGGGGATCGACCCGTCGCCGCGGATGATCGCCGCGTTTCGACGCCGGCTCCCCGGCATGCCCGCGGCCTGCGAGCCGGCGCAGGCGAGCGACGTCTTCGGTCGGCGTTTCGAGGGCGCGATCGCGGTCGGCGTGCTGTTCCTGCTTCGCCCGGCGGACCAACTGGCCCTGCTCCGCCGGGTCGCCGGCGCGCTGGTGCCGGGTGGGCACTTCCTGTTCAGCGCACCGCGCGCGCGCGCCGCCTGGACCGACTCGCTGACCGGGGGCGCATCGGTCTCGCTCGGTGTCGAGGCCTATGCCGTGCATCTCGCCGATGCGGGGCTCCGCCTCCTGCGCAGCGAGCGCGACGAGGGCGGCAACGACTATCACGAGACGATCCGCGCCGCCTGAGCCGCCGGCGTCGCCTCCGCGCGGCGCGCCGGCTCACCCGCTCAGAACGGAAGCCATTTGGCGGTCTCGCTGAACTTCATGTAGCCGACGTTGACCCCGGCGCGCCAGCCGACACCCAGCCGCACCGGGATCAGCACGACGTTGCCGCGGCGCAGATAGGTCGCCGCGAAGCCGCCGACGAAGTACAGCCGCCCCTCGGCGCCGGGGAAGCGGTTGAACAGGTCGTGCGTGTCATAGAGGTTGTAGACCAGCACGAAGACCTTGTTGGCGTCGCCGCCGACGTCGAAGCCGACCGACGGCCCGGTCCAATAGACCGGGCGCTGGCCCTCGACCTTGTGCGTCATGATCCCCGAGCCGTAGCGCAGCCCGACGACGAACGCGCCCGAGGCCTCGCGTCCCGCGATATAGGCGTTGGGCTCGCCCTGGTCCTTCAGAATCTTCTCGATGATCTGCGCGAAGCCTTCCGCGCCCTTGCCGAACACGCCCTCGCCCGCGGCGATCAGATCGTCGCGCTTGTACGTCTCCGCCGCGTTGGTGGTGGCATTGGCGCGCGCGTCGCCCTGCGGCGTCGGCGGAGTCGGCGTGGCGGGCGGCGTCTCCGCCGGCGGCAGCGGCTCGTCGTCGCGCTGGGCCGGCTCCGCGGGAAGTGGCGCGCGCGGCGTGCGCACCGCCGGCTGGCCGCCGACGTCCTGATCGATCGCGGCGTTGGGATCGATCGTGCGCACCTGCGCGCTCCCCGTTCCGGCGAGCACGAGCCCCGCCACCATCATCGCGCCCCGCGCGCCGCGCCATATCGTCCGCATCGTCACTGTCCCCACACCGGAGCGCGAGCATAGCGACAGCGGTGCTGTCGGGGCAATGAACACCGCGACGACCCGACTCCGTGACGCGGCGCGCCGAATCGCCGCAGGCCCATTGATCACGCCGATCACGCTCGCTATAGCCGCGCCTCACGCCGACCCGGAGACGTGGGTGAGTGGCTGAAACCAACGCTTTGCTAAAGCGTCATACGGGAAACCGTATCGAGGGTTCGAATCCCTCCGTCTCCGCCACCCAGTCTGCGACACTTAATTCCCTGCAGAGCACACCCGCGGAACTGGCGCAGTTCTGCGCGATTTCGCTGCTCTGAGCAGGAGCCGTCCGCAGCCGCGGAGCACACGCCCGCGGTGTCGGTGCGCAAGTCGCTGGCCAACCGCGACCGCATCATCAGCATGATCGATGGCGCACCCTACGCCAGCCTCAAGCGCCATCTGACCAGCCATGGGCTCACGCCCGCGGAGTATCGTGCGCGCTTCGGCCTCAAGCCCGACTACCCGATGGTGGCACCGGGCTACAGCGAGGGTCACCGCGCGCTCGCCAAGCAGCTGGGTCTCGGCCGCAAGGCGGTGGCCGCTGTCGAGGAGGCCGGCGCTGCTATAGAGCAGGCAGCGGAGGAGGTCGTCGGCAAGGAGGCGAAGCGCGGCGAGGACGCGGTAACGTCGGCGCGCAAGACGCTTGGCATCCGCTCCTAGGCTCGCCGCGTGCCGGCGCCTGTGGGCGTCGGCAGCAGCCTCGCCTCCTGCGTTCGCCAGCTCGCATCCACGCCGCCGGTCGCGGTAAGCGTGGCCGCGCTGACGCCAGCACGTAGTCGCCCGGCGAGGATCGCCTGGGTGACGCTGGGTGCCAGGAAGGCGAGCCGTAGCACCCGTGTGACATAGGAGGGGGTCAGGCCTTCAAGCGTGGCCAGCCTCGTGATGTCGATCTCGCCGCCGCGCAGCTCCTTCCACCAGGTGCGGGCGAGCAGCAGCTGGCGTGTCAGCGATGAGTCGACGTCGGCAGTGCTGGCGCTACCGTCGCGCTGCACCAGCCGCATCGCGGTGCCCGAGCGGGTGAGGCGTACCTCGGCGGTCAGCGCCAGCAGGGCAGGGGCACCTTCATGCTGCTCGCAAGCGAGTAGCTTCGCGACCTCTTCGATGCGGCAGTCCATGTGCACGCGCGCATCCGCGATGCGGACCTGTGCGACCAGCGCGCCCATGCTGCTCGGACACAGCCGGCGCAGCCCGGCGGCGATGTCGCTGCGGCGCTCCGCCAGGCACGCGAAGCGGTCGGCTGGTACGTCGAGCCAGGCTGCCGCGGTGAGCGCGAGCCGATCGTCGAACTGCGTCGCCAGCCGGTCGGCGACGACGCGCTCGATTTCGCGCGCGGGCACGCGCAGGCCTGTGCTGCTGCTGTCGGTTTTGGGTGCGCGGCTGACGTAATAGCGGTAGCGTGCTTTCCCCTTGGTCGCGTGCGTCGCCACCAGCGGCTCGCCAGCGTCATCGACGATGCTGCCCGCGAGCAGGCTCGGGTTGCTGGCGCGCGGTGCGCTGCGGGTGCCTTGCACGTGCTCGGAGAGCATCGCCTGGACGCGCTGGAAGGTGTCAGAGGGGATGATCGCAGGGTGCGTGCCTGGATAGCTCTTGTCACCGTGCGCGATGCGGCCGTTATAGGTCACCCGACGCAGCATCAGGTACAGCACGCCGCGCGAGAACCAGCCGCCATCGATCGGCTTGCCACCGGCGGTCGCGCGCTCGGGCACGCGGATGCCGTGCTGCTTCAGCTCGGCTTCGAGCAGCCGCACGGTGCCGAGTGCGCGGTAGCGCTCGAAAACGTGGCGCACGAGTGCGGCACGCTCCTCCACAACAGCGAGGCTGCGGCCGTCAGGGCGGTAGCCGAGCGGCGGCGTGCCGCCCATCCACATGCCGCGCGCCTTTGACGCCGCGATCTTGTCGCGGAAGCGCTCGGCGGTGACCTCGCGCTCGAACTGCGCGAACGACAGCAGCATGTTGAGCGTGAGCCGGCCCATGCTGGTGGTGGTGTTGAACGACTGCGTCACCGAGACGAAGCTGGTGTTGGCGCGGTCGAACGCCTCCACCAGCTTGGCGAAGTCCAGCAGCGAGCGGGTGAGCCGGTCGACCTTGTAGACGACGATGATGTCGATGCGACCCGCCGCGACGTCGGCGAGCAGCCGCTGCAGCGCCGGGCGCTCGAGCGTACCGCCGGAGAGCCCGCCGTCGTCGTAGCGCGCCTCGACCTCGCACCAGCCGTGCGAGGCTTGCGAAAGGATATAGGCGGAGCAGGCCTCATGCTGCGCGTCGAGGCTGTTGAAGCTCTGCTCCAGCCCCTCGTCGCTCGACTTTCGGGTGTAGATGGCACAGCGCAGCGTGGTCATGCCGCCACCTTCTTCTTGAGCCCGAAGAACGCCGGTCCCGACCAGCGCGTGCCCGTGATCGCGCGCGCGACCTCGCTCAGCGAGCGCCACTCGCGACCATCCCAGCGCACCACCTGATCCTCGCCGACGGTGACGACATGCAGGCGGCCCTGCCACTCCCGCGCCAACCGCATCCCCGCAGACGGCCGCGCCGTCTTGGTGTGCCCGCGGCTGCGCTGGTCGAGCTCGCGTGTCGTCTCACGTGAGAGGCCGCCTTGCGCTCGCGCCTGCAGCTCCCAGGCGAGTGCGAGCCGTAGCAGCTTCGGGCTGACCTTGGGCAGCACGTTGCCAGTCACTGTAACCCATTGCTGGCGAAGCTCGCTGTAGGACAGTGCCTCCAGCGCCGCGATCTGATCGTCCGCCATGGTCAGCGGCCCCGCACGATATGGTAGCAGGTGAGCTCATCGCGATGGGTGCGCTCGATGGCGTGGCCCTTCTTGCGCAGGCCCGTCAGCGCCGCGCGCGTGGTGTGCGGCAGCCACCCCGTCGCTGCGATGAGGTCCGGCAGTGTCGCGCCCTCGTCGCGCTGGAGCAGCGCCACCACCGTCGACACCTTCGTGCGCGGCGTGGCGGTATCGGTGTCGCTGGCAGCGTCGCTGACCGCGGCGCCTTCGTCATCGCTGGCGTTGATGGCGGCGAGGCCTGCCGGCGTGATGAAGACACCGATGCGGCGGTCGTCATCTTGTCGCGCGATCTCGGCCGCGACACGCGTCTCCTTCTCGGCAACGAGGCCCTGGTGCAGCAGCGACGCGATGGCCTTGATCGTCCGCGCCGTGCCGGCAAGCGCGTAGGGGAGGGGAAACAGGCTGCCGCTGTCGCGCTGTGCGGCATGCGCAAGCAGGAGCGTGTGGGTGTCGGTGAGCTTGGGCATGATGGGTCCTCGTTCTCGAGGAGAGCGGCGCCAGTGCCGCTCCCACCACCCGCAGCCCCGTCGATCGTGTCGGCGGGGCAGCGACCCGGCCGCACCAGCGCCTGAGTCGAGCTGTGCTGTCGCTCTGGGTGCAGGTGAAGTCCAGCGGAAGCGGTGCTGATTCACCTGCTGCTCTGGCTTCCCACGCGAGAGCTAAGGGTGCCGAAATTGAATCCTCTCGCTGATCTACCCCGGGCTAGTGCCGCCGCGACGCTATGCTAGCGGCATCACGCTTCGATGTTGGTGAGCACCGCATTCAGGAGGCCAGGGAAACGCCGCTCGAACTCGTCACGACGGAGGGTGTTGATCATCTCGCGCCCGACCTGGATCGTCTTGATCAGTCCCGCGGCGCGAAGCACCTTCAAGTGATTGGACAGGGTGCTCTTGGGGATGGCGTCACACGGCGCCGCACCCGTGCAGCTCAATCGCTCGGCTGCCGCCAGCCGCGCTATCATGCTCAAGCGATTGGCATCAGCCAGCGCATGCATCGCTAGGTCGAGCGGAACGTCTTCAAGCCGTGGGTGGGTGAAGCGAGGCATGAGGGGGATATAAGAATAATTCACCGTTCTCATAGTTCGGGAATATTGAACTATCACCACCGTAGCCCATCTATCCGCCAGCCGACAGCGCACGATGGTGTGATCGCGGGCAACGTTCTCGAAGGATATCCCATGTCACTCCAGGGCAAAAAGGCGCTTGTCACCGGCGGGTCGCGCGGCATCGGCGCTGCGATCGCGAAGCGGCTGGCCGCCGACGGCGCGGCGGTCGCGATCACCTATGCCGGTAACAAGGCGGCGGCGGACGCCACTGTTGCCGCGATCGAAGGCGCTGGTGGAACTGCCTTCGCGTTCCAGGCAGACGCCGCCGACCCGACGTCGCAGCGCGCGGGCGTCCAGCAGGCTGCCGCGGCACTCGGCGGGCTCGACATCCTGATCCACAACGCCGGCGTCGCCGAGTTCTCCGCCATCGGTGACGATACCGACGAGACCTTCGATCGTCAGTTCGGCGTCAACGTGAAGGGATTGCATGTCGGCACGCGTGCTGCGCTGCCCCACCTGAATGACGGCGGTCGCATCATCCTCATCGGCAGTGTTTCGGGCGAGCTCGCCTTTCCGGCGACCGCCGTCTACAGCGCGACGAAGGCGTCGGTCGCCGCGCTGGCGCGCGGCTGGGCCAAGGACCTCGCGTCGCGCAACATCCTGGTCAACACGGTACAGCCCGGACCGATCGACACCGACATGAATCCTGCCGACAGCGAGTTCGCGCAACAAATGACCTCGTTCGTGCCGCTCGGACGCTATGGCAAGGTAGAGGAGATCGCTGGCGCGGTGTCGTTCCTCGCCGGACCGGACGCAAGCTACATCACGGGCACTGCGCTTACTATCGACGGCGGTGCAGCGGCGTAATGCCGCGGGGTGGCTCTTCCGCTTGGCGTAAGAGCCGCTTCTCGCGGAGGCGGCGTGCAGATGTTTGAGCGTACGCGGGCTTGTAGATGTGCAGGCAGCCGAGCTCGATGAGCAGGTCGCTCCCGGGGGGGGATAGCTGCCTGTCCGCTTTGGGGCGGTCGGCCGGGAAAACCGGACGATCGTTCAGAATGCAGGGAAGGGGGCTCGCACGCCTGCCGGGGGTGGATAGCTGCCCGTCCGCTATCGGATGGTCGCCCTGAGGGGCCGTAAGCGCGAGCAAGGCTAGCTTCTCGCAGTTTCCGTGGGCACTCGGTGCATACGACTGCTCCGTAACCGCCGCTTCATCGACGCGCCCTTCTCCCTTGCAAGCGAAGATGGGTCTGCCACAATGCCGGCTGACAGAGAGGGACGGGGGTCCGAATGAGGGTACGTGCTGCGTTGCTGCTTGCGGCGTCGATGATAGTTGCGGGTCCCACCTGGGCGCAGACAGAGCAGGTCCGCCGCGGCCCCGTCCCAACTTGGGCCACGCCGTCCACGCTCCTGCCGCTGCCAGCTACCACAACCGGCCCAGTGTTCTCTCGGCGACAGGACGTTGAAGTGCACCTTAGTGAGAAGGGGCAAGCTCAGTACCTCGGCTATCGCATCAAACTCCTTGACCCTGCCGCCTTGCAGCTTGGTAACATCTCGATCGCCTGGAACCCCGGCGCGGGAGCTCCGATCGCCCACGGAATCAAGGTTTTCCGCGACGGTCAGGTTTTCGACGTGCTCAAGGACGCAACGTTCGAGATCCTTTGACGCGAAGATCAGCTGGAGGCGGCGAAGCTGGATGGGACGCTTACGGCGGTACTCAGAGTGCCCGACCTTCGGGTCGGCGACGAGCTGGAGGTCGACATGACCGTCTTCTCCAGTGATCCGGGGCTTGGTCACAATGAGGCAGGTATTCTCATGCTGGGATCGAGCCCGGCACCCGGCCGCTACCATTTGGGGCTGAGTTGGGATCAAGGCCGTGCACCCAACATCAAGCCCTCTGCTGACATGACCGCCGCGATGGTTAAGGGCGAGCAGGCAGTCGACTTCCGGTTTGACAATCCGGCTCTTCTTTCACCGCCCAAGGACGCGCCGCCGCGGTACCAGTGGCAGCGCGCCGTGGAGTACAGCCAATTTGCCGATTGGCCGACCATATCGCGTCATTTCGCTCCGATGTTCGCCAAGGCCGCGACGTTAGCTGCCAATTCCGCCGTGAAGCGCGAAGCCGTCCGCATCGCGGCTGCGCAGTCGCGTCCACTGGACCGTGCCGCCGAGGCGTTGAAGCTTGTGCAGCAGGACGTGCGGTACATCTATGTCGGTCTGAACGGTGGCAACCTCATCCCGGCCACCGCCGATGAGACTTGGCAGCGCCGGTATGGAGACTGCAAGGGCAAGACCGTCCTGCTCTTGGCGCTGCTGTCGGAGATGGGCATCGACGCAGAGCCTGTGCTGGTCAACTCGGGCGGCAATGACGACGGCTTCGACCAGCGACTGGCGCTACCGCAGCTGTTCGATCACGTGCTCGTCCGCGCGCGCATCGATGGCAAGACCTACTGGCTGGACGGGACGCTTCCTTCGGTGGCGGTGCCCAACCCTCAACTCGTCTACTCTGCGAGTTGGGTTTTGCCGCTAACCTCTAAAGGCAACACCCTCGAGAAGCTGCAGTGGCGGCCAGCGACCACGCCCGACGAGATCAACCTGTTCGAGATCGATGCGCGTGCCGGCTTCGACAAGCCGGCAAGGATCGTGTCGACCGAAATCCTGCATGGCTTGAAAGGTTTGCAGAAGCAGATGCAGTTCGCGCCAGTCACTGCTGCACAGCTGCTCGACTTCTTCCGCCAGAACGCGATCGGCGACACGTTCCAGTCGGTCGACGACGTCAAATGGCGCTACGATCAGGCGGCGGGGGCGAGCGTTCTGACGATCAGCGGCACGGGCACCTTCGACTGGTCTGACGACGGCGCGAGCGGGAAATCACTGGCCCTGCCGGGCGGCGGGTTTAGCCCGCCGGAGCGGCGGGTTCGTGCGTCCGACCAGAACCAGGACGCACCGTTCTACACCAAGCCGGACTACACCTGCTTCGTGACCACCGTGCGGGTGCCGACCTCTACGCAGGCGAGACATTGGTCGTCGAAGAGCAGCTTCGACACTCGCATGTTCGGGCGCGCCTATCACCGCGCCTGGGAAATGCGGGACGGAGCGATCCGCATGATCCGTGCATCGCGCATCGAACAGCCCGAGATCGATATCCCGGCGGCACAGCGCGACAACGGCCGCATTGCCGCCTTCGACAACAGCATGGGCTGGATTTCCTACGATCCTGCGGGGAAGAAGACGTCGATCGGCAACGGCGAGACCGTGCCGACGACGTACGACTTCGATTGGACTGGAACCGATGTTCCATGCAGAGCCGCTGACCCTCGTTAGATGTACGACAATCCGAGAAAACGACGAGGTCCCGAACCCGACATTCAGCACGCGTGTAGCGATGCGACCGGCACATAGCCGCACCCAGCCGCTTCAAAGCGAACATGCGGCTTTTCTCCCAAACGAGCACAAGCCGAGCGCTCTGCAGAACGCCCACGCGGCTCGGCTACCGGGATGAACGAGCGGCTGAAGTTGAGAGGCGAGCAGAAGCCGTCGAGTGACCGGTTCTGGATTCCTCGCCACGAGGGGGCAGAGGCGGCTGGCGCCATTCGCAGGCGGACGAAAGGTTCTTGCGGAGTCCCCATTGCGGACGTGCGTTCATCCGCTACGACGAGAACATGGGTGTCGTGTCATCGAAAGCGCGCTCTTCCCGCGTAGCTGGCAGTGCCAGAAGGTTCTGGTTTGCCCGCGTGCAAGCTAAAGCTCCGGGTGCCTCAAGTTTGAAACGCAGGCAGACGCTCGCTATATTGATTCTGCCTTGGTTGCTTTCGGGATGTTTCGCGAAAGTATCGATCACCACCAAGGTTACCCTCAGGATTTTGGATGGAAAAACGGTTAGATCATCAAGTGCGGTCTGGAAGGCTTCATATACAGACATGGAGTGGCTACCGGGCAACGCGTATGATGTTCACATCGAAGGATTGCCCGTTGAAGTAGCGATTTCGAGCGGGAGGGCTTTGTTTTTGCCAGCGGTGCTCCCACAGGGCTTCCCCAATCGTAACGCGGCTGGTCTGGCCGATATGTCCTTTCCTTACGCGTCGCCATATCCGGGTCGAATAGCCCGACTACGCCGTTTGACAAAGCGCGTTGGCGCGAAGGCACTTGTTAAGTGTGAAGGCTACATCCGCTCAGGGTTTTTCCCGCCAGCTGCTCAGCCTGATTGTATGAAGATATACATTTCGATAGGGCGATCCGCGGATTTCACGAGGCCGCTTGAACCCACCGGACGGGACTGCGACGTTCGGGTGATTTCGGTTGAGATCGAAATCGTGGACGAAAGTGTATCTGTGCCCGTCGACAAGGTCCTGATTTTTCCCACTTCGACTTGAAGTTGCGGGTTCAAGTTGCGATTGGCCTGCATCGACCTGACCTGCAGAGAACCGGTTGATTGATAGAACGTCACTGCAGAACACCGGGCGAAAGCGGTCAGGCCGCTAGTCACCCGATCTACTTGCCTCCGATTGGCCCGATCCAGTCTGGTGATCCACCTTTGACCGGGCTGGCGGCCGTATCGATCTGCTGCCATTCAGCCTTTGTGTGGCAGACACGGCGTTGCATGCGCGAGCCGCTCCGCCCCTCGCTTCGGCAGATCGGCCGTTCCTTGATCAAAGGGTCTGCGGCTTTGTCCTGCGCGCCGCCTTGATCGGCTTGCAGAGCAAGCGCCAAAGCGGAAAGGAGCAGCGTACCTACGGTCATCTAATTTCCTTTTGCCTTTTCGATGACATCGCTCCTGGCGAGAGACGAAGGCAAGCGAACTTGCAACCATACTGGACCCAGGATCTGAAAGATGCAGTGTCTAGCCTATGTGCGACCAACGGGCCGCTCCGGCACTCGCAGCCGAGCGGCATCTGCCGCCGCTGAGCGCACTGCAGCCGTCCGGCCGTGATCCTCATAAACCAAGCCGTTCACACGCCTTAGCTTGGCGCCCAGAAGAGTTCCCTGCTATGGATCATCTTAGCCGTGATCGCCGGCGTGCTGTCGCGCGGGATCGCGAGGGGCTAACGGCTGAAGCTCTTCACCTCGTCCTTGGTGAGAAGGCCGTCCGAGTTCTTGTCCATTCCGCGAAAGCCAGGAGCGATCATGCCCTCGCGCATCTTGGCTCGATCCGCCGGTTTGATCTTCCTCTGCGCCTCGGCATCGCCTGCGATCATCGCATCGATTCGGCGGTCAAACTCGGCGGTAAACTCGTCATCTTTATCTCTCGGCCGGAGCGCGGCTCAGGATTGGCCGCCTGAGCCTCTGCGGCTTGCAGCGACACGAGTAGCAGCACAGCGCTCAGCATGCTCACTCTCCTCAGCCTTCATCGGCTATGCTCAGCACCTTCTCTATCGGGCAGTGAACCTGCATGAAGGCGTGTGGCGTTGTTCGTGCCAGCGGTGTTCGCTTGGCCTTGCCGCAGCGCCATTAACCCCGCAAAGTCAGCGAGATGCTCGGCACGACGGTCCTGCTCGCAGCGCGCTCGATCCGGCGACATGCGCTCCGGTCCTTTCTGACTGTGCTCGGCATCGTCATTGGTGTCGCGGCGGTCGTAACGATGGTCACGCTCGGTGACGCGACATCAGCATCCGTGCAGAAGCAGATTGCCAATCTCGGCACGAACCTGCTCCACGTCCATCCAGGGCAAGCGATCCGGCGCGGCGGCGGTGGGCCACCTCCGGCCAGCTTCGATCCCGACGACGTCGTCGCCATAGAGCGACAGGTCAGTGGCGTCACCGGCGTGGCACCGCAGGCGCAGGCCACCTCAGCGGTCTACTACGAGGGCAACAACTGGTCGACGAGCATCTTCGGCATGGACGCGACCTACTTCGTCATTCAGCCGTGGCCGCTGAAGGCGGGGCGGGTGTTCACGCCGGCGGAGGAGAGTGCGGGTAAGGCCGTGTGCGTGATCGGCAGCACCGTCAGCAAGAATCTGTTCAAGGAGCTGGATCCGATCGGCCGACGCTTCCGCGCAGGACCGGTCAGCTGCGAGGTCATCGGCCTGTTCACCACTAAGGGGCAGGGGCAGTTCGGCGACCAAGACGATCTGGTGATCATGCCGATCAAGACCGTGGCGCGTCGCGTCCTCGGCACTAGGGACATCAAGGCGCTGCTGGTTGGTGTGGATCCGGCCTATGACACCGAGCAGATCAAGGCGTCGCTCACCGGCCTGCTGCGCGAACGCCGGCATGTGGAAGCGGGCGAGGACGACGACTTCCTCATCATCGACACGCGCCAGATCTCCGAGACGCTGTCCGGTACCACCGCCGCTCTCACTCGCATCGTCGCTGCCGTCGCGGCGATCAGCCTGGTGGTGGGCGGCATCGGTATTATGAACGTCATGCTGGTCGCCGTGACCGAGCGCACGCGCGAGATCGGCGTCCGGCTCGCGATCGGCGCCGTCGCCCGCGAGGTGCTGCTGCAATTCCTTGTCGAGGCGGTGACGCTCTCATGTCTCGGCGGGCTCGTCGGCCTGCTGCTCGCGCAGGTAGCCATCGCCGGGCTTTCCCGGCTCATGTCACTGGATTGGTCGTTCAACCCGGCAATCAACGCGCTCGCATTCGGCTTCTCGGCCATCATCGGGATCGCCTTCGGCTTCGTGCCTGCTCGTCTGGCGGCGGGACTGGACCCTATCGATGCACTTCGCCACGAGTAGTGCAGCGAAGCCGCGCCGAGTGTCACCCGCGCTAGGAGGTAACTGTGCCGAGCCTACATCGTCTCCTCAGCGCTGCCCTTGTTGTCAGCGCCGCGGCGAGTGTGAGCGCATGGGCTGAGCAGGTTGCAAGCGCACCTGCCACTACACCGCTCCCCAGGAACGAACACGAGGGCAAGTGGCTGGCGCCGAGCGGCGGCGAGCAAGTGCCGCTCTGGCCAGCGAACGTCAGCCTGGCCAAGCCCGACAGCGGTGACCGGCCGGAGGGACTGGGCAACGGCACTGGGCTGGTCGCCGGCAAGATGTGGCATTGGGCCAGCTATGTGACGCGTCCGACAATGACCGTCTATCGGCCGAAAGGGACCGGCACGCGGGCAGCCATGCTCGTCCTGCCGGGCGGCGGCTTCGAGGTCCTGGCCATGGACCTGGAGGGCACCGAGATTTGTGACTGGGTCGTGCGACAAGGCATGGTCTGCGCGGTTCTCAAGTACCGCGTACCCCAGGTTTGGCCCCGCGAGAACGGTCGGCAGGAGCGACCCAAGGTGTTGCTGGGCCTGGAAGACGCGCAGCGCGCTATGGGGCTGCTTCGGCAGAATGCCACTTCGTACGGGATTGATCCGCGCAAGGTGGGTGTGATCGGCTTCTCCGCTGGCGCGTACCTTGCTGCGAACATGAGCAACACCGAGGAGAGGACCTACCCCCTCGCTGACGCGGCGGACCGACAGTCACCACGTCCGGATTACGCCGTGGTCGCTTACACCGCGCGCATGCTTGACGACAGCAAAGGGAAGAACAGCCTCGAGCTCCGACCCTGGGTCACGATCAGCCCCAAAGCCCCACCCACGCTGATCCTGCACGCCATGAACGATCCGATGGACAAGGTCAGACAGCCGCTCGCTTATGCGTTGGCGCTCAGCGACGCAGGCGTTCCGGTCGATATGCGGATCTACGCCAGGGGCGGCCACGCTTTCGGGATGAGACCGACCGTCGACCCGATCTCAAGAGAGTGGCCTGGACAAGTCAAGCAGTGGCTACGGAATCTCGGCGTCCTCTAGAAACCCACGATGCGTGCGCAGGCGGCGTGGGGCGCCCGCTGCTCTCATTCAAGGCTTTCAGATTGTATCTTCTGAGGCCTACGGGCGGCGTGACGCACTAGATGAACCAGTGACCGGAATCAGGCGGCGCCTTCGACGGTGCGAGTGTCCGCTGTTGAGTCCTGCCCGCCAAACAGGCACTGTTGTGCGTTCGAAAAGACTGTCCTAAACGCGGATCGCTGCGAAAAACGACGGTGTGGTTGCGACCACCCTCGCGCACACGCCGGTCAACCACCGGCCAGCGGCTCCACTGATGTCGATGCGGGTACGCCCGCGGGACCAAGGAGCGCGTACACATGCGAAAAGAGGTATCGATCATTGGCGCAGGGCTCGGCGGCCTGGTGCTTGCCGGCATGTTGCATCGACACGGGATCGAGGTCGCCGTGTACGAAGGGGAAGCGTCGGTCGATGGGCGGACGCAGGGCGGTCTGCTCGATCTTCAGGAGCAGAGCGGGCAGCGAGCGCTGTACGAGTTGGGCCTTCACGACGCATTCCTGGCGCTCGTGCGGCCGGGTGAAGATGCAAAACGGGTCGTGGACTGCCAAGCCACGTTGCTGCTCGACCGTCCGGCCAATCCTGCCTCGGTCCGGCCGGAGGTCGATCGCGGCGAGCTACGCCGGATGCTGCTGGACGCCCTGTCGCCGGAGGTCGTGCGGTGGGGGCATAAGGTCTCTTCGGTTCGTACGATGGGGCGCGGTCGTCACGCGGTGGCGTTCGCGAACGGCTCGACGATCGAGACGACTCTGTTGATCGGCGCGGACGGCGCCTGGTCGCGGGTACGCCCGCTCCTTACCGATGCCAGCCCCGTTTTTACCGGCACCAGCTTTCTCGAGCTGCACCTCGCTCCCGACGACCCGCGCGCGCATGTTGCTGCGGCAGTGATCGGGTCGGGTACGCTGATGGCGGTTGCACCCGGCCAGGGGATCCTGGCCCATCGCAACGCCGACGGCAGCATCCACACCTACGTCGCGGTGAACCGGCCCGAGGCTTTTGCAAGCGCGGACGCGCTGATCGCGACCGAACGCGTGGCGGCTCTCTTCAACGGGTGGGCGCCGTCACTTCGCGCGCTCATCGCCGAAAGCGACGGCGTGCCTATCATCCGCCCCATCTATGCGCTGCCCCCGTCGCTGAAGTGGCGGCGGGTGCCAGGGGTGACATTGCTCGGCGACGCAGCCCACCTCATGTCACCGTTCGCCGGCGAGGGCGCCAACCTGGCCATGTTCGATGGCGCCGAACTCGCGCGCGCCTTGATAAGCCATCCTGGTGACCATGAAGCTGCCCTCGCCACCTATGAGGTGCAGCTGTTCGCCCGCAGCCACCCGGTCGCGCATCTCAGTGCGAGCAACCTCGCTCGCTTCTTTGGGCCCGACGCGCCGGCGAGCGTGGTGGACCTGTTCGCGAACCGATGAACGGATGTCCGCTTCCGGAGAGCGATGATGTTGCGCTGAACAGCCGCTCTTGGGTCCTCGGCATGCGAGGGGGTAGGGCCACAAGCAGCGCATACTGTTGCCGATGACGCGTATCGCGTGGTGGAGGTGGTGGAGACGGTCTTCTGAGCGTCGCCACCGGGCGGCGGCTCAGCGCGTCAGGATGCCGATCTCCGCTATCGCCAACCGTTGCTCACCCTTGGCGGTGCGTGTGAAGGCGATCTCAACATAGCGACCGCCAAGCGGGCGGGCGAAGGCGAGCCGCTGTGGGGCCTGATTGGCGGCGATGTTGCTGAACTCGCCGCGCTCCTGCGGCGGCCCCGTCAACGCGGGATCGTCGCCGACCCGCACCGTCCAGGCGGCGGGATCACCCGCGCCCTGCGGCGCGTGCCAGCCGGGCTTTAGCACGAAGCCCCGCAAATCGACGCTTCGGCCGAGATCGATCGTCACCGAACAGGGGCGACCGTCGGGGCCGATCAGCGGGGCAATCCAGTCGGTGCGGTTCAGCTCGTCGATCAGCCGCTCCGCCGCGGGGGCGCTGGCACGGACGATCTTCCAATCGCTCTTGCGGATGTCGAAGCTCTGGCGACGGATTGTGCTAAGCGCGCGGGTGGCACGGTGAATGCCGATCGCCTGCACCACGCCGCCGTCGGGGAAGGCGAAGGGCGCGGTGTAGCGTGACGACGCGAGCGTCGGTGCGCTGCCGTCGGTGGTGAACGCGATCTCCTGCCCCGGCGCGTCGCTGGTCAGCGTGACCATGCCGTCGCGGTCGCGCACGATATGCGGCGGTTCAAGGAGCAGAGGGGATAAATAAAGGCCAAGCTCAGTGATCGCGGGCGTGTCGCCGGCCGCCACGATCCGTAACCGGACGCCGCGGGTAGTGACTGGCGCGTCGAGCCGGATCACGCGCTGCGATCCGATCCCTTCCTTGCTGACGACCTCGACCCACCCGCCGGCGCGCTGCACGTCGATCGCAAATCGGTCGACGCGTAGCCCGAGCGGCAGATGCTCGGCGAGCCGCACCACGTCAAAGGTCCGCTCGCCGCCGAGATCGAGCGTCAGCGTCGGCACCGCCGCGCCGTCTCGGCTCGCCCAGAAGCTGGCGGGATCGCCATCGAGCACGTTCGCCGCCGGATGACCGGGCCGCGCGCTGCTGGCGACCGGTCGCGCGCCTCCGGCGAGATTGGTGACATACATCCGGCGCAGCGCCGCGCCGAAGGCGGTGAGGTTGCCGACATCCTCGTCGGTGACCAGCCCGCGCGTATCGGGCGCGAGATTGAGCAACAGCCCGGCACTGCGCCCGACCGTCTCAAAGTAGATTCTCATCAGATTGGCGGGGCTGCGGCTCTGCCCGTCCTCATAGGCGTGCCAGAACCAGCCGTAGCGAGTCGAGACATCGGCCTCGGCGGGCCACCAGACCGAGCCGCCGCGCACGCCCGTATTGCCCTTTTCGGGGGTGAAGCCCTGATCGTCCATTGTCGCCCAGCATGGGTCGCCGGCCTCACCCTCCTCGTTGCCGACCCAGCGCAAATCGGCGCCTACCGGATCGAAGGTGCACGCCATCGGCTGAAGTTCGTGGACATAGTCGATGATCGACGGCCAGTTGTAATAGGGTACGGCGTCGATCTTCCGCGTCTCGCGCGCGCCACCATAATAGCCGTCGCCGCCGTTGGCGCCATCAAAGAAGACCTCGTAGATCGGTCCGTAATTCGTCAGCAGTTCGCGAAGCTGGTTGCGGAAGAAGGTGATATATTCGGGCCGCCCGTAGCCGGCGTGATTGCGGTCCCACGGCGACAGATAGATGCCGAACTTGAGTCCGTGCCGGCGACAGGCCGCGGACAGCTCGCCGACGATGTCGCCCTTGCCGTCTTTGTACGGGCTGTTCTTTAGGCTGTGCTCGGTATAGGCGCTCGGCCACAGGCAGAAGCCGTCGTGATGCTTGGCGGTGATGATGAGCCCGCGCAGCTCGGCGGCCTTTGCCGCACCGACGATCTGGTCGGCGTCGAACTGCTTCGGATCGAAGATCGCCGGATCCTCGTCGCCATAGCCCCATTCGCGATCAGTGAAGGTGTTGATCGTGAAGTGGACGAAGGCGTTCTGCTCCAGCCGGTGCCATGCCAGCTGTCGCGCCGAGGGCGTCGCGCCATACGGGACCAGCTTCGAGGCGGACGGCGCGGCGAGCGCCGAGGCGGGAAAGGACAGGCCGGCGGCGGCACCGGCGATCACGCCGCGCCGCGACAGATGGGGGAGAGAGGTCACCGTGGCTCCTTTGGGGTCAGTCGCACCGTATCGATGCCGTAGAGCGGCCGCCGACCGGCGGCGCGATCGTCAGGCACAAGTCCGCCTGCGCGGTCGTCGATGCCAGCGGCGCGTCGAGCGTGAAGCGGTTCGGCGCGATGGCGGGATCGGGCAGCGGCAGCGCGGCGAGCACCGCGCCGGCGCAGTTGCCGCATGGATCAGCAATGTGCCGAATCTGGTTGGGTTATAGCGCCACACCACCTGCTCGCGCTGCGGCTGACGGAGCGCGAAATTGCGCGGGAGCCGCCCGATCGTCACGCTGATTGCGCTCACCTGATCGAGCGGGGCGTCGGGGTTACGCCAGCAACTGTCGAAGATGTTCATGCTGTGCGCCGGTCCGGCGGTCGCGTCAGGCGAGAGCGGGAGGCGCAGCAGGATGCCGGGGGTGGTGGTGCACGGCGGCAGCGCGGCGCTGGTGCGGGTCAGCAGCGCCGCGGGGGCGGCGTCGAATCGGCGCGGCGCGGCGAACGCGCGACCGTCCGGGGCGATGGTCGTCGCGCGGATGACGCTGCCCGGTGCGACCGTCAGCGACGTGGCATAGGCGGGGGAGGTGGCGGTGGGGGCGCTGCCGTCGGTCGTGTAGCGGATCGTGTCATAGGCAGCCTGCCGGGTCAGCGCGACCGTGACGCGTTTCGCGCGCAACGCCGCGCCGACGTCGCCCGTCACCGCGAAATCGACCGCGAAGGCGGAGTCCGCGTCGGCGATGCCTTGCCGGCGATAGCGGTCGAGCTGCGGATCGAGCCGGGTGAGGAACGCCGGCCAGTCACGCGACGCCTTTGGCGACCACGCCAGCTCCGCCAGCGCGGCGAGGCGCGGGAACAGAGCATGTTCGCGCTGTTCGGGAGTGACCATATATTCGGCCCAGAGATTGGCCTGTGCGCCGAGCACATGCTGCGCGCGGGCGGGCGCGATCGCGGCGGGCAGCGGATCATAGGCATAGACGTCGGCGAGCGTCTGGATCTTCAGCCGGCCGGGCGGCTCGTCGCCGTGTGCGCTTTGCAGATTGTCGAGATAGAGCACCGGGCCGGGCGACAGCACCACGTCATGCCCCATGTTCGCTGCCTCGATCGCGCCGGCCTCGCCGCGCCACGACATCACCGAGGCGGAGGCGGGCAACCCGCCCTCGAGGATCTCGTCCCAGCCGATCAGCCGCCGGTCGTGTCGGGCGAGATGGTCGCCCAATCGCCCGATGAACCAGCTTTGCAGCCGCTGTTCGTCGGCGATGCCGAGCGCGCGCATCTGCGCCTGTACCGTCGCCGATGCCTGCCACTGGTCCTTGAGCGCCTCGTCGCCGCCGATATGGATAAGGGGCGAGGGGAAGATCGCCATCAGTTCGTCGAGCACGTTGCGGACGAAGGTCAGGCTGCGCGCGTTGGTGCCGAACAGATAGGGGTTGATCCCCCAGTCGCCCGACACCGGCGGACGGTCGCCGAGCACGCCGATCTCGGGATAGGCGGCGATCGCGGCCTGCGCATGGCCGGGCAGGTCGATCTCGGGGACGATCGTCACCGCGCGCGCCGCGGCATAAGCGACCAAGGCGCGCAGCTGGTCCTGCGTGTAGAAGCCGCCATATCGGCCGGGCGGTGCCCCGTCGTTGGGCGTCGTCGAGGCGCGCCACGCGCCTTTCCGGGTCAGTTCGGGATAGCGTTTGATCTCGATCCGCCAGCCCTGATCGTCGGTCAGGTGCAGTTGCAGCTTGTTGAGCTTGTGCTGCGCCATCATGTCGATGACGCGCTCGATCGCGGCGACCGGCTGCATGTGGCGCGCGACATCGAGCATCACGCCGCGCCACGCGAAGCGCGGGCGGTCGTCGATCACTATCGCGGGAACGGCGACCGCGTCGCCGAAGCGCGCGTCGGGCGCGAGCAATTGCGCGAGCGTCATCGCGCCGTAGAAGAGCCCGGCGTCGCTGGCCGCGGTGATGCGGATTCCGGCGGGGGTGACGTCTAGCCGGTAATGTTCGTCGCCGGCGGTTGCCTTGCCGGCGCGGACGAAGCGGATCGCACCCGCGCCGCGGTCGGCGACGCGCAGGCGCAGGCCGCGGGTGCGGGCGACGATCTCGATCGCGCGCGCTGCGGCGTTGCGCGCGGCGGCGTCGCGGCCCGGCACGACGATCGTCGCGCCATTCTCGACCCGGAACGTGCCGGTGCCCGGCGTGACCGCGGCCGGGACCGGCAACACCGCCGCCAGCGGCGCGGCGGCGGCGGGGGCGGCGACCAGCAGCGTCGCGGCAAGTGCCGCGCGCCCCAAGAGATGGCCGGTCATCATTCGCCCTCCCGATCGTGGCGGCGCCGCCCGCGCAGGGGTCAGAACCGCGTCGTCGCCGACACGGAGATCATCCGCCCCAGCGTGTCGTACCGCTGCGGGATCGTATTGCCGCGCGACAGCGCATAGTCATAGGTGTTGGTGAGGATCGGCTGCTGCCGGTCGAACAGATTGTTGACCGCCGCGGTCAGCGTCAGCCCGTCGGCGATGTTGAACGCCAAAGCGAGGTCGAAGTAATTGTACGCCGGGATGCGCGTGAAGTCGGTGACGGCGGTCTCCGGCTTCGAGTTCGGGCCGCCATTCTGCCCGGCGGTCGTGCCGGCGATATAGCGCCACGCCAGCGAGGCGCTGAACACCTCGTCCTGCGTCGTATAAGTGGCGCGGGCATTGTGGACCCAGCGCGGCGCGGGCTGCGGGCACGAGCCGCCGAAATAGCCGACGCAATTGATGCGCGGCTGGTTGACCGCGGCCTGTCCGCCCTGATCGGTGGTCAGGGTGCCGTTCATCAGCAGGTCGAGCTTGCCCGCTTTCTCGCCGAAGCGCAGCGAATATTGCGCCTGGAAGTCGTAGCCCTCGGCATAAAGGCGATAGGCGTTGAGGTTGCCGCCCTGGATATAGCCGCCCGCGGTGCCGGTGCTGGTGAGCTGATAGGTGGTCGGGTCGCGCACCAGCCGCGTGCAATAATAGGGATCGCCGGTGATGACGCAGCCGTCGACCGCGAAGCTGGCGCCGAGGTAGCTGATCACGTCGTTGACTTGAATCTTATAGCGGTCGACCGATAGGCTGAACCGCGGCAGGAAGCGCGGCGTCAGTACGAACCCGTAGGTGGTGGTGCGGGCGTCTTCGGGGACGATCGGGGTGCCGTTGTTGCGCTGGCGGCAGACGTCGTCGACGCAGCGGATGCTGCCGGGAACGCCGGCGGCAAGGCCGTTGCCGTAGAGATTGTCGGGCAGCCCGGTCAGCCGGCACGCCTCGCGGCTGGCGAGTGGCGCGACGCCGTTGACGCTGGCGCACGGGTCGACGATCGTCGCATTCTGGTAGCTGATCGTCTGGTTGGCCTCGCGCAGCCCCGGCGCGCGCGCGGCGCGGTTGCGGCCGAAGCGGAAGGTGATGTCCTCGGTGGGCGAATAAACCGCCTCGATCTTCCAGGTGTTGAAGGTTTCGGGATTGGTGCTGTACTTGGACAGGCGATAGCCGCCGTTCACCTGCAACAGCTTGATGAGCGATACGTCCTGCACCAGCGGCAGCTGCGCCTCGACGTTGCCCTCCACCACGTCCTGTTCGGCGAAGCGGTCGGCGACGCCACCATAGACCTCGATGAAGCGCGCGTTCTGGAGCCCGCGTTCCTGCTGCTTGCGATATTCGGCGCCGATCGCAATCGCGAGCCCCTGCTCGGCGAGCGGCGAGCGGATGCCGTAGCGGGTCAGGTCGGTGGTGAGGTTGGCGGTGACGTCGTAGAATTTGGCGCGCAGGTCGCTGTTGCCTAGCCCCTCGTTGAACAGATAGTTGCTCAGCGCGGCGCTGCCAGAATTGTTCGCGACGAAGACGTTGAGCGGGACGCATGCCGGATCGCTGCCGTCGAGCACCGAGCGGCAGGTTGGCACGCCGCCGACGTTGACGACATCGAGCGCGCGGTTGACGTGCGCGGTGACCGGGTTGCCGCCCGGCTGCCACAATTGCCGGCTCTCGTCGTAGACGCCGCCGATGTCGTAGCGCCAGCCCTCCGCGATCTCGCCGCGCACCGAGGCGTTGATACGCGTCTGCGTGTTGGTGAATGTCTCCTTGTCGCGGTCGCCGGCCAGCCCCGGAAAGCCATATTGCACGCCGAGCGGGGCGAAGGCCGTCGTCCCGGCGGCGGCGCCGCAGATCGTCTGCGCCTGCGACGCGGACAGGAAGGGATTGTCGCAATTCACCCGGTAGCTGCCCTGCACGTACGGGCCGTAGAGCAGGTTGGCAGACTTATCGCGCAGGTACATGACGCCGAGGGAGAATTCGGCGGCCGACGACGCCTTGAAGTTGATGAACCCGCCGGCGTTGTAGCGCTCGTAGCCGCGCGCGGCGAGCCGGTCGCCCTGATTGGGGTAGCCGGGGATCGTCGCGGCGGGCGCGAAGGTGCCGGGGCTGCCGGTGACGTTCGAGTAATTGACGCCGTTGGCGGTCAGCGTGCCGTTGGGCGAGGCCGCGGTGACGCCGCAGATCAGGTTGTTGACGCGCAGCGGATTGCCCGTGTCGCGGCGCAGCTGGCAGCCAGAGGCGTCGCGGTCGCGGAACAGGATGCCGTCGGCGGTGCGATAGGTGCCGTAGACCGAGACGTTGAGCCGGTCGTCGAGGAAATTGTGGCCCCAGGTCGCGCTGAGATCGGCGCGCCCGCCGTCGTTGGTCATCCCGGTCGGCGTGGTGATCCCGTAGCGCGCGGCGACAGCCGTCGAAACGTTCGTGCGGTTGTTATGGTTGTAGAAGCTGTAATTGGCCGAAAGCTGCAGCCCGGTGAAATTGCGTTTGATGATATAATTGACGACGCCCGCGATCGCATCGGAGCCATAGACCGACGACGCGCCCCCGGTCAGCACGTCGACGCGTTCGACCAGCGACACGGGGATCAGGTTGGTGTCCACCGACTCCGTTCCCGCAATCCGCTGCCCGTTGATGAGGGACAGCGTGCGGTTGAAGTCGAGCCCGCGCAGCTTGACGCCGCGCTGCTGGCCGTTGCTCTGCTGGTAGTTCTGCTGCGCATCGGGCTGGACCTGCCCGAGCCGGTTGGTCACTTCTTCGAGGTTGACCGCGCCCTGCGCCTTGATCTCCGACGCAGTGACGGTGGTGATTGGGCTGGCGGACTTCAGGTTCGGGCGGACGATGCGCGTGCCAGTGACGACGATGTCGACCGCACCGGCCGGCTCCCGCGCGGCCGGCTCGCCCGCGATCGCCGCGGCGCGCGCCGGCTCGCCCTGGTCGATCTGTCCGAACGTGCTAAGCGCGGCGGGGGAGGGCGCGGCCGCCTGCGCGCTGACCACGAACACGCCTTGCTGGGTGCGCGAGGCGGCGAAGCCGCTGTTGCGGAGCAATTGTGTAAGCGCGGTGCCGACCGGCATCGTGCCGGACACGGCCGGGGCGCTACGCGACGCGAGCCGCGCCTCGTCGAAGACGATCTGGATATGCGCCTGCTGCGCCAGCGTGCGCAGCGCCTGCGCGAGCGGTTGCGGGCGAACGTCGATCGGCACGGCGTTCTGTTGCGCCTGTGCGGAGGACGCCGCGATCAGCAGCGCCGCTGACAGCGCCAGCAAGCTCGACCGCCCGCCGATGATACCAAATCCACTCCTGCCGGTCATACCGCCCCCAACTTATTCGGTTACCGGAATATGACGTGCAGCGATGCAGAACACTCAGCGCAGCGCGGAACTTTCTAGTGTTCCTGTCGTGCCCGGCAGGTTTCGAGCGGATTTGGTATGGTCGTCGCGGCGCGGCGCCAGCAGGATGTCGCGCTCCGACACGACCGCCGTCAACGGGAAGGCCGCGACCACGCCCTGCACGAACGCATCGGTGTCGCCGGTGTTGAACACACCACTAACCCGCACATCGGCCGCCTGCGGCGCGACGGCGATCGGCTTGCCGACATTGTAGCGGTTCACGCGCTGGACGGCGATCGTCAGCGGCTCGTTCGCAAATGACAGCTGTCCGCTGCCCGGTCGATCGCCGACCAAGGCGGATCGCAAGAGTGCGTCCGGTACGCCCTCGGACAGGATGAGTTCGTGGCCCGGCGTTAGCGCCTGCTCCGCGGGTTCGCGTCCGCTTGCGATCCGGGCGAGCTGGGCGGCGAAACCTCGGCCGCGACCGCGGAGTACCGCAACATGGCCTTCGTACAGCGCCACCCGCATCTCGCGCGACAATCGCTCGACCGAAAAGGCGGTGCCGACCGCCACGACCACGCTATCGCCGCTTGTCACCGCGAAGGGGCGAAGAGGGTTCTTCGCCACCTTGAAACTGGCGCGACCGCGTTCGAGTGTCAGATCGCGTCGGTCGTCGCTAAACCGAACGCGTACTGCGCTGTCGGCATCTAGCACCATCGTCGACCCGTCGGCGAGCACTACGGCGCGTTGTTCGCCGACGCGGGTCTCGTACAGCGTCGCGCGATCGCGCAGCAGCAGCGTGACACCGACCGCGAGTAACAGCGCCGCGGCCAATGACAGCCACGGCGCGACGTGCCGACGCGGCGAGGACCAGCGCCGCCGCCCCGCCGCCTGTGCCGCCGCCAGCGCCTGCTGCCGCAGCGGCAGCAGTTCGGGAGCGTGCGCGTCGAGCGCGATCCCGTCCCACAGCCGCCGCATTCGCGCGAACCGCTCGCGATGAGCCGGATCCTCCGCCAGCCAGGCGTCGAGTGCCTGCTGCTCGGCGGCGCTCGGCTCGCCCTCGTGGAGACGCAGGCACCAGGCGATCGCTTGATCCTCGACGTTCTGAGCGCGCTCGGTACTCATCGCTCGCCTCCCGCGTCGCGCAACAGCGTTCGCATCGCAGTGGCGATATGCTTCTCCACTGCGCTGACTGACACGCCGAACGTGTCCGCGATCTCCTTCCGCGCCATGCCTTCGAGACGATACAGGATGAAGATGTGACGGGTCCGTTCCGGAAGGGTGGCGAGCACCGCGGCGACCCGGCCGACGCTCTCGCGCGCCTCTAGGAAGCGCGCTGCGTCGAGCTGGTCGACTTCGGCGTCGCGTGCCGGATCGTCCTGACGATGATAGCGCGAGCGCACCGTCTCGCGACGATAATGGTCATTAACCAAATTGGCGGCGATGCGGAAGATATAGGCTTCTGGATTTTCGATGACGTGCGGCGGCCCGGCGGCGAGTCGGCAGAACAGGTCCTGGGTCAGATCCTCCGCCTGCGACGAATCGCGCAAGCGCCGCTGGAAAAACGCGATCAACGCAGGACGCAGCCGGCCGGACAGCGCCGCTAGGTCCCCGGTCAGGGCCCTTCGTTGGTGTCCATTCATTCGCATGGTGATTAGACGGATGGACGGGCGAAAGACACAGCGGCAGCAGGTAATACTTTCGGGAGCCCCTTACGATAGCACCTGGGAGCTTGAATGAAACGCCTCTAGAAAGTGAACGATCGGCTTCGGGAGGTGGGCGGGCCGCCCCGAAACGAGCGGTTTTGGGTCTTTGGCACGACGGGGGAGGTGGCCGCAGCGCCCATTTGCAGCCCTATTGAGGTCGGCTACACAGCGAGTAATGCCATTTGAGCTCATAAAGAGGACCTTGAGCCGCTGGATAAATCAACAAGCTTCGGCGCTTTGGCAGCTGTCCAGGCGACAATCAGCTGGCGAGCGTTTCGCAGGGCACGCCAAGTCGGACCGAGTCGAAGCCAAATTTTTCCTGCTTGCAATGGCGCCCATGCTGCCCTGGGTAGCCTCAGATATGATGGGATGGCATCGCGGGCATCTCTGGATGTCTTGGATGTGTCTTTCCGTCGTTTGGGCAGTGTGCATCTGCGGGTTGATGTTGGCCGGCCTTTGGCGCGCGTTTCGGCGCTCTCTTCAGGATCGGCGGAACGGCAGCTAACCTGCCAATCAGGCCAGCCGGACAGTTGCGCGGAACGCCCGGGCGGATCGAGCGGCGAGATGAACGAGCGACCGGAGTTGGAAGGCGGGGAGGGCCATCTAAGTGGCTGTTTCGGGGTCTCGTCACCAAGAGCGAGGTACTGCGCTGCCATTCAAACGGGTACGATCGGCGGAAGCAGACGTCATTGATGCCGGCCCGCATCGCCGAGTTGCGTTCCTCTGAGGACTAGTTCCCAGCACAAACATGGCGGAGCAACGATCCTCTCCCTCATGGTCTGCTTGCATGCCCACGAACGGCAGCGATACCTCGCAGGATGCCATCGACGACGAAGGCGGGCGCTTCATGCGGAAGGCCGTGGCCCGCTCGCTCTGCAACAAACTGATGTGCATTCGAGGAGAGCGAGAGGAAGTGCCGCTGCATTCGCTGCGTCGCATCTTCAAGACGGACCGCTATCGGTTCAGATAAGCCGGGCACCATGCGAAAGCGTGGGCTATGCGTCAGAACGATCACCGGTTTGGCGCCGAGCGAGGTGAGCTGGTGCGCCGCGGCGGCGCTCGCCTTCATGTCGAGATGCTCTTCGTTCTTGCTCGGATCCGCCTGGGCGCTGGTGAGGAACGATCGTGCCTCCGTCACGGCCGGTTCTTCACCCGGCGCGGGGGCGGGCAGAAGGGTCAGCCAGGTCGAGAACTGGTCGGGATGGGTTGTCGACACCAGCACTAATCCGGCGGTGTCAGACGGGTAGCGCGCCGCAAACACTTGGGCGTGTAGCCCGCCTATCGAATGACCAACGAGCAGGTATGGCCCCTTTACCTGTGCCGCTAACAACGCGGCATGCAGGTCGCGAGCGGCATCCAGGCTGGAGCGGGGACCTGGCGGCGCCGCATCGCTTTGCCCAATACCGGCCCGATCATACAGGCAGACCCGGGTAACCGGCTCGACCTGCGCCGCGATGGCCCGCCATCCCGCGTCTTCGACAGGCGCTGTTCCCAGGCCTGCATCGATCACCACCGTCGGCCTTCCTGCGCCCTTGCAGGAGAGGCGGATGAAACGCCCGCCCACATCGAAGCGTCCATTGACCGGCCTATGCTGCGACTCAGTCACCGCGCCGGACGCGCCGACGGCGACGCAGGACAACAGCGTTGCAGCGAACAGTGCACGCACCCCAGCCTCCCGGTCAGGAGAGACGATGTAAGCCGGCTCGCGCACGCATCGCAATGATTGCTGGAGAGCTGACCTTCCGAAAGCCGTCAAGCGATCCGCTCGAAGTCGGGAACACGGCTACGGGCGCGCAAATCCCCGTGTTCGCGAGCGCCCAAGGTGAATGGAGCGTCCGCAGTCGATCGGCGGGCAGGACTCCCAGCCTGGCCGGTTCCTGGGTCTACCAGCAATGCAGATGACCTGACGAGTTACGCGTGTCCAATCACCTGCTGCCTGGTCCGAGATCAGGCTAGCTGTCGCACCTGTGTGCCGAACGGATTGTCGATGATGTAACGCCAGTAGCCGTCCGCACCGCGCCGGGCGATGTCGTTGGACGTCGCGACTAGGTGGAAGTCCTCTCCCGACGGTGTCTTGCCGACGATGTTCCAGTCGAGAATCAGCGAGGCGATCGTGTCGGCCACGAAGACGTGTCGGGCGATGATCACCATCGGTAGCTGCACCGCATAGTATTTCAGCAACTCCCCGCGGATCGCGGGGATGCCGCGCTGCGGCTCGCCGCTGGCGCTGACGAGGATGGCGTCCGGTTCGTAGAAGCCGCACATCACATCGACATCCATCGAGTTGAAATGTTGGAGCAGGGAGGAAACGATCCCCTCAGGGGTACGGGAAAGCTCGGGCTGTGCAGCCATGGGTCAAGGTCCTGTGCTGGTTCGGCGAACGCGTGGGTCGATCCGGGGCGGATCAGGGTTGCGCCTTGACTGGCAGTCGGAATGGAGCGCCTAGGCGATTGAAGGCGTTCATCGCCGCGACCGCGATCGTGAGGTCGACGAGATCCTTTGGCGCGAACGCAGCGGCGGCAGCCGCGTAGGCCGCGTCCGAGGCATGGGTCTCGCTCACCCGCGTCACTTCCTCGGCCCAGGCCAGCGCGGCGCGGTACTGATCCGGGAACAAATGCGGCACCTCTGCCCATACCGGTAGCAGCGTGACCTTGTCTGCCGGCATGGTCTTGAGCAGGTCGCGGGTGTGCAGGTCGATGCAATGGGCGCACCCGTTGATCTGCGACACTCGCAGGAACACGAGGTGGATCATCTCCTCAGGCAGGGTCGTGCCCGTGGTGACGTAATGGTGTACGCCAAAGAAAGCCTTGGCACCCTGAGGTGCGACCTCGTGCCAGACTAGCCGCTTGCTTTCCGTCATGATGGTGTCCTTTGCTTCGGGCGCCGCTCAGTGGCGCTCGCCGGACTGACGAGGCGGCGGAGACAGGTGTGACACGCGACGCGGAATTTTCTTGATCACGCGCCTCAAGGCAGCGTTGGACACGTCTCACGGCAGGAGCAGCGCGTCCCGCACGTGGCGCAGCTTGTCGGGGTTGCGGACGATATAGATCGCTGCGATGCGCCCGCCGCGCAGCTCCAGCGCGGTGGTCTGGAGCACTTCGCCGCGATCGATGCTGACATAGCCGGGCAGGCCGTCGATCATCACCGTCCGCAGCAGCTGGGGCTGGTAGGCGTACTTGCGCCGGATGCCCTGGAAAAGCCGGATCGCGCGATCGAGACCGCGCACGATGTTCAGGAAGGCGATGACCTTGCCGCCGCCATCCGAGTGGATCGCCACGTCCTCAGCCAGCAGCGCCGTCAGGGCCCCGGCATCGCCGCTGGTGGCGGCGGCGAAGAAGGCGCGGGTGATCGCCTCGGCCTCTGTCGGCTGCACGGCAAAGCGGGGTCTGGCGGCCTGCACGTGGCGGCGGGCGCGGGAGGCAAGCTGGCGCACCGCGGCCGGCTCGCGGCCAAGGGTGGCGGCAACTTCCGGCAAAGGCGTGTCGAACACGTCATGGAGCAGGAAGGCGGCACGCTCGAGTGGGGAGAGCCGCTCCATCGCCAGCATCAGCGTGAGCGTGATGTCGTCCGCACGTGCTTCCTCCTGCTCGGTCGTTCCGACCAGCGGATCGGGCAGCCAGGCGCCGACATAGGTCTCACGCCGGACCCGGGCGGACTTGAGCTGGTCGAGGCACAGCCGGGTCACGACCCGTGTCAGGTAGGCGGCCGGGCTGTCCACACCACCGCTCACATCTTGCCAGCGCAGCCATGCGTCCTGCACCACGTCCTCGGCCTCGCTGACCGAGCCGAGCATGCGGTAGCCGAGGCGCAGCAGCCGTGGCCGCTCCGTCTCGAAGTCGGCGAGGCGCAGCGCCGGCAGCGGATCGGTGCGCGGAGTCATGAGAACGCATTCTGCGCCTTGCTGCGGCGCGCGTCACGCCAAGCCCAGCAGGCGAGGGCGGTCGACAGGATTGCCGGCAGCGTCACTGCGGGAAAGTCGCGCGCTATCGCATCCGAGCCGCAGATCCCCACCGACACCTCCCAGAGATGGAACAGTGCATGTCCCGTCAGCCACGACGCCGACGCACTCCAGAGTTTCACCCGCTGAGCCGCGAGCATCGCGCCACCCAGCATTGCGGCACCGATCAGCGCGAAGATCAGTCCGATGTCGCGAATGAAATGCTGGTTGAACGGTCCCGTGGTCGTCACGCCGGGCACCGCGAGATACCAATTCGCGGGGTCCACCAGCATGAACAGGCCGTTGGCGACGCCACCGATGCCGAGAACGGCGGCGAGACCCAGGATGAGCGATCGGCCCTGCATCACGCCGGCTCCCCGATGGGCTGCGCGGCGAGCCATGCCTCGAAGCGGGTCGGCAGAAGCCGGGCACCGTCGCCCGGCACGAGCGTGCGGTCGTTCGCCGGCGCGCCGAAATAGCCGGCCTTCTCGTCGGCCACGATCGCGCGCGGATCTTCGCGGTGGCCGAGCCAGGTGCCGACGAACTCGATCACCGGCGCGCGCTCCGGCCCGGCGATCTCGATGATGCCGTTCACGGGCCTGGATAGCGCGACATCGGTCAGGGCCGCTGCAACATCCGCCGCAGCGACCGGCTGCAGCGCAAAGGTCGGCAGATGGGCGATGCCATCGCGGGTATAACCGTCCGCTATCGCGCTCAAGAACTCGAAGAATTGCGTTGCGCGAACGATGGTGGAGGCAACGCCGCTCTGCGCGTAGGCGCTTTCCTGCGCCTGCTTGCCGCGGAAGTAACCGGAAACCTGCAACCGATCAGTGCCGACGATCGAGAGAACGACGATATGCGCGACGCCCGCCTCCCTGGCAGCGGTGGCGATGTTGGTTGCGGAGGTCCGGAAGAAGGTGAGCACCTCGTCGTCGGCAAAGGACGGTGGGTTGCTCACGTCCACGACGACCTGAGCCCCCGCGACGGCGCTGGCAAGCCCTGTGCCGGTGACGCTGTCCACGCCCCTGCTGGGCGAGGCGGCGACCACCTCATGCCCGCGATGAGCCAGGTCGCTGACGAGCTGGCGGCCGATCAGCCCGCTTCCGCCGATGACGACGATCTTCATGCTTCGTCTCCCACATGATCTGCAGGTATGACGACATGCGAGCCGACGATGTGACATGGCGGCACGCTTTTCGTGCGAGAGGCTCGAAACTTAGCTCTGCATGCGTTGGACGGGCAGCATGCCTAGTGAGGGTGAACGGTGCGGGAACCGTCTGGCTGCCGCCACTTACTGCGAGCATACAGATAAATGAATGGCCGGATTTGGCAGACGCGAGTGAAGGCTTAAATGGCCGCTTCTGGGTCCTCGGCAGGAGAGGGCAGGGGCCCGCAAGCGCCCAACCCAGACCCTCAGGTAAACTTCTCCGTCGCCGAAAGCGGCCGCTTCCTACGTTCGGAGCAGCCCATGCAGGGCCATCTCTAGCCCGAGCAGCAACAGGAAGATCAGGAAAAGCCGTCGGAACAGTTGGGGGCTGATCCATGTGCGCATCACCTGTCCGGCCGCCATGCCGAGCAGGGCGGAAATGACCGCCAGTGTCGAAGTCAGGAGGTTCCCGACCGGAGCTGCGCCATGCCAGACCAAGCCGATGGCGAGGGCGATCGTTGACACAGTGAAGGAGAGGCCCAGTGCCTGCACCAGATCGTCCTGGTCCAGATCGAGCGACTGGATGTACGGCACGGCGGGAATAACGAACACGCCAGTCGCGCCCGTCACCAGTCCGGTGACGAGGCCGATCACGGGCGACAGCCACGGTTCCCATCGCGGCGAGACACCTAGCGGTTTGGCGAGCAGCGTGTACGTCGCGTAGATGACGAGGGCGACACCAAGGGCGACCGTCGTGAGTTCGGTGCGCCCGCCGGTGAGCAGCATCGAGCCGAAAACGGTGCCGAGGACGATCGTCAGCATCATCGGCCACAGGCGACGGATCAGCATGCCGAACTGAGGTCCGGCTAGAAGCTGCCAGACGTTGGTCACAAACGACGGCACCAGCAGGAGCGCAGCGGCAGCGAGCGGCGACAGCAGCGATCCGAGCACGCCCATCGCTACCGTGGGCAGGCCCATGCCCGTTACGCCCTTCACAAGGCCCGCCGCAAAGAAGGTGGCAACGATTGCGGCGGTGAGCGGGAACGAATAATTGAGCATGCCGCAGACCTAACCGTCAGGCGCGCGCCCACAATGCGGATGGTCCGAGTGCTGGCTTCGGGTGTATCGAAGTCACGGGTTGGACTAGATCGCTTTGATGCGGTTCGATCTGACAGACCTTCGATTGTTTCTGGCGGTGGTCGATGCCGGGAGTATCACCCACGGCGCGACCGAAGGCGGCTTGTCGCTCCCGGCAGCCAGCGAACGCCTTCGCGACATGGAAGCGACCGGGGAAGTGATCCTTCTCATTCGGGGGCGTCGTGGCATCGCACCAACCGAAGCCGGCGAGATGCTGGCACACCATGCCCGCACGATCCTGCACCAGATGTCACAGATGCGGGGCGACATCGGGCAGTATGCGAAGGGGTTGCGAGCTTCAGTGCGGATCTTCGCGAACACCGCCGCCATTACAGAGTCTCTACCCGAGCGGCTTGGCCCTTGGATGGCTGCCCACCCACAGATCGACGTTGACTTGAAGGAGCGCGAGAGCAGCGACATAGCCAGGAGCGTGGGCGCTGGCTTTGCCGAGATCGGCGTGCTGTCGAGCGCGGCCGAGACGGACAATCTGGTCCTGCGGCCCTTTGCGATCGACCGCCTCGTGTGCGTAGCATCCAGCAACCATCCGTTGGCGGGAAACGGACAGGTGCGTTTTACCGACCTCCTCGGCGATCAGTTCATCGGCATGGCGGGCGGTGCCTTGCAGAAGCATATTGAAAGCCGAGCCTTCCGTTTGGGCACGAAGATGAAGATCCGTACTCGTCTTCGCAGCTTCCGGGGCATATGCCGGATGGCAGGCGCTGGTGCAGGCATTGGGATCATTCCCGAATCCGCTGCCAAACGATGCCGACGATCGACGCGGATCGCGATTATCCGGCTGCGCGATGATTGGGCGTCCCGCCGCCTGTCATTGTGTGTACGCGATGAAAATGACCTTACACCGCCTGCTAAGGCGCTATTTAAGCACCTCTCCGATACCGCCGAATAACGTCTGGAGCTTCGCTCGTTCTCTGTACAGGCACCGCCGCCATACGTTGGCGACTGCACAAGCTTTTCTGTTAGCGGGCGGTTCGTTTCCCTGCTCGATCAGGCCAGCCGGACAGTTGCGCGGAACGCTTGGAAGGCCCGATCGGCGAGGTGAACGAGCGACCGGAGTTGGGAAGCGGGGAGGGCCATTTGAGTGACTGCTTCTGGGTCACACGCCTGGCCGCATAGACTCATCTCCGCTACGAAGAGAAAGCTGTTGATCGGGACAGCGACTCCCAGCGTGCGATCTCTTGTCGCATGGCATCGATCTTCTTGTCGACCAGCTGGAGAGCATCGTCGCCGAGAAAGAGGCGTGTGGGCGGTGTTTCCGCATCTATCAGTGTGAGCAGCGCCTGTGCCGCTCTCGCGGGATCGCCGGGTTGATGACCGCTCTTCGCCTCCCTTGTGGCGCGGACCGGGTCGATAACGCCGTCATAATCGCCGATGCTGCGGGGGGTGCGCTCCATCGAGCGGCCGGCCCAGTCGGTGCGGAACTGGCCCGGTGCTAGCGAGGTGACGCGGATGCCGAGGTGGGCGACCTCTTTGCCGAGCGCCTCGGAGATGCCTTCGAGCGCGAACTTGCTGCCGCAGTAAAAGCTGATCCCTGGCATGGTGATGAAGCCGCCCATGGATGTGACGTTGACGATGTGACCGCGGCGGCGCTGACGCATGCCCGGCAGCACCGCCTTCATCATCGCGACGGGGCCGTACACGTTGGCGGCGAACTGCCGGTGTAGTTCGTCGATCGAGGATTCCTCCAGTGCGCCTTCGTGGCCATAACCGGCATTGTTGACGAGCACGTCGATGGGGCCGACCCGCGCGATGGCCGCGCCGACCGCATCCGGGATTCTCGCGTAATCGGTCACGTCGAGAGGGAGCGGGTGAGCCCGCCCGGCATCCTGCGCGGCGAACGTGTCGGCGTCGTCCTGCTTGCGCACCGTTCCGATGACGCGATGGCCGGCGGCGAGAGCACCGGCGGCGAAGGCGCGGCCAAGACCGGAACTGACGCCGGTAATGAGGAAGGTTTTTGGAGCCTTGTCGGTCATGCGCTACCTCCTATGGCGGCCAGCAAGTGTATCAAGATATAGTTAGTCGATGACGGACGACAAGCCAGGAAAGATCAGCAGGGGCGAACCTGTACGTCAGCGCGTGCTCGATGCGGCGGAGAGGCTGCTGCGCGATGGTCGTGCGACCTATTCCATGCGCGACCTCGCGACCGAGGCCGGTGTCAGCTTCGTCACCCCGTTCAATCAGTTCGGCGGCAAGGCCGCGATCATGCACGCTCTGTCCGCACGCCGCATTGACGCGATGATCGCACGGTTCAAAGCGGCGCCGGCGCCGCGCGATCTTGTGGCGCGTGTGGGATTGGCGGTCGAGCTGGCGGTGGCGGTGATGCTCGAGCAGCCGGAGGTCAATCGTGCAGTGATGAGCTGGATCGGTACGGCCGGGCGATCGCCAGGGCAGGTGCTGGCGCATTCGACCGAATTGTGGGCGCTGGCGACGCAGGATGAGGAGGTGCCGGCCTCAGGCGACCGGAGTCGGGACGTGGCGGAACTGTCGATCCAACTCGCGCTCGGCTTCCGCGGAGTTTTGTCGTTCTGGACCGCGGGTGAGATCGCCGACGAGGAGCTCGCCTTGGCCGCGCAGGCGATCGCTGCGACGCTCGTGGCAGGCTTCAGCGACCCGCAACATGGCGGCATTCGACGCAAACAGTGACTTTTCTTCGGCAGCGCCGGCGGACGAATTAGATGCGCGAGAGCCGGTCGTGCACGAAGCGGGTGACCTCGCGCGCGGCGTCTCGATCCTCGGGCGTTCCGCCGAAGCCACCGTGCGGCATCGCCTCGAACACGTGGAGCTCGGCGGGCACCTGCGCGGCGAGCAGCCGACGGTGCATGCGCACCGTGTTCGACAGGAACAGGTCGCGCGTACCGGTCAGAAGCAGCGTGGGCGGGAAGCCGGTGAGGTCGCCGAACAGCGGAGAGAGATAGGGATGAGCCAGGTCGACGCCGCCGGCATACAGAAGGTTATTCGCCATCAGCGAACCCGGCAGCATGACATCGACCCCGGCGTTGACGGTGAAGCTGTCGCCGCTCTCCGTCAGGTCGACCTCGGGCGACAGCAGCACCAGCGCGGCAGGCATCGACAGGCCTTCGTCCCTCGCGCGCAACAGCATCGCGGCCGCCAGATTGCCCCCCGCCGAGCGACCTCCGACGACGATACGACGGGCAGGGTGACGCTCCTGCGCCGCGCGATAGACCGCCAGACAGTCGTCGAGCGCCGCCGGATAGCGATGCTCGGGTGGCAGGCGATAGTCGATGCTCCACACCGTCACGCCGAGCTGATCGGCCTGCACGCGCGCGCCGTGGCGACAGGCATCGCCCCCACCGAAGACCAGGGCGCCGCCGTGTAGCTCCAGATAGACCGCGTCGCTCGCGATCACATCCGCGGGCGTGGCGACGTGGACCAGTGCACCGTCGAAGCGGGTGGTCGCCACCGTCGCTTCGGGCATGTCGGATGCGGCTGCGAGCAGGCGCGCGTAATTGGCGTCCACCGCCGCTTTGACCTTCCCCCAACCCGCGACGTCGTCGTGCGCCGGCAGCTCGAACAACCCGTTGAGCGGCACGCCGTCCGTCCCGATGAGCCGCTCCAGCGCGGCGCGAGCCTCCACGCTGATCGAAATGGGCGTGGGTATCGTGCGTGTCTCCAGCCGCAGCGATCGTTCACCCGTTATCATCTGCTGTCCCCGTCCCGTGTCGCCGCGCCCGGCAGCAGCAACCGCGCCGTCGTATCAGCCATCATCCAAACCGCATCGCGCGCGGTCTCGTCAACCATCCGCCCGGCAGGTGCCTGCTTTCGGCGGCTCGTCGCCGAGCAGGAGCCGCATCGAGCGGAAGTCGAAGGTGTAGCTACATCTCGCCGACAGTCCCGATTGTCCGAGATTGCCGAGGATCGGGGAGGCTCTGTCTCCGTCGAGCGCGACGGACACGCCATGTTCCGCGACTCTCGCGGCCCCGACGCCGATCGTCAACTCGGGCTCGACCGCGGCGTCGGCATCGCTGCCGCCGCCCAGTCCCAGGGTGGTGTCGCGCTGCCTCGACCAGAGCGGCGCGCGATCGGTGAAGCGTGCGGCGTAGCTCGCGTAGAGCGTGGTCCGGTTCGCCCCCGTGTCGATGTTCATCAGCCCTCTGCGCCCGGCGATCTCCACCTCGGCCAGCGGCGTCAGCGCGTTCATGAAGAGCGGTGCGCCCAAGCGGAGCGGCGGCGCGGCGCGGTCCACCGCCATGGTGCCCTCCCGCTCGATCCGGAAATGACCGAGCTGCGTCAATGCCGGCAAGCCGAGGACGGCGTCGATCCGATAGTCCGCGTGCGGTGCCCGGATCCGCAGCGCTGCATCGGGGAGGACGATCGCCATCATGTTCCGAAGGATCACGCCGCCGACCGGGAGTTTGTCGATCACGGCGAGCCGCGCGGTCACCGCATGGCCCGTCGATCCGGCGACATGGTAGCCGGCGTCACGGACCTCCAGTCGCAGGCGGCGCGCGGCGGTCTCGGACACGACGGAGACATTCGCGCCCGTGTCGATCAACCACGGAAGCGTGACATCACGCACGGTCAGATCGACGGTTCGGGTGCCCAGTACATTGAGGTAGGTGCGCAGCATCGCGGTCCGGCGTCCCGTCACCGACGGCCTGGGCAGGGCACGCAACACCGCCGCGGTCGCGAGTTGATCGCGGAGGTCCGAGAGCTTGTTCGAATCGATGCGCTCTCTTCGCGTGCCGAGCCAGCGCGCCAACAGGGCATGGTGCTTTCCGTACTCACCTAGACGCAGGTAGGTATCGAGCAGCGTCTCGAACACTGGTTCGGCACGACGCGATCCGTTCCGCTCCAGCGCGGTCAGGCACGACGGGAGCAGCTTTGCCGCCGTTTCGATTTGGTTGGCACGGCTGGCGATGATGCCTTCCACGGCGCAGCGATCGGCGCCCGCCGGCATCATCGCGGCCAGCGAGCGCGCCTCCGCCATGTCCCACCGGGCGAGGGCGGCATCCACCGGCGGCACAGCGGGAGGCGGCGAGGGCGTCGCGGCCGCAGGCGCGGCAGCCACCGAGAGCGTCAGCATCGCGCGAAACGCCATCTTACGATGCCTTGTCGGGTTCGAAAGCCGTGCGCGGCGGCGTCGCGGCAGGCACCTTCCCGGAGCCTCCGCCCAGCGTCTCGCCAGGTCTGGCCGCGGCATACATGGCGCGGCCCATCTCCTTCCACAAAGCGTTGCGGTCGCCGGCGCTGGCGTAGAGTTCCGCCATGCTGTGGGTCGCGCCGGGCACGAAGCGGATGTCCGCACGGTTGCCGAGCCGGCGCAGTGCGGCGTCGAGCCGGCGGACCGGGCCGTCGAGGTAATAGGAATCGGCGTCGCCGACGATGACGTGGAGCTTGCCACCGAGCTGCTCGCGCCGGTGGTGCCACTCGGCCCGAAGCTTGCGGACGATATCATAATGCTCGCGCCAGTAGGCGGCCACGGCAGGGTCGACGGCGCCGGTCGCGCGATCGAATAAAGGGGCGGGGGTGCCGTCCGAACGTCGGGGCGAGAACACCCACTCGAACGAGCGGAGCTGCCCACCCTCGCGGCCGAGAACGCGCTCCAGGCGGGCGGCGCCCTCGATCGTGCCGAGAACCTCGCCGTGATCGCGCTCGAGCGGACGCGCCCCCCGTCGCTTGCACGATACATGTTCGCATCGCGTGCGTAGAGATCGGCACCGAGGAAGTCGTGGAAGTCGACGGGGTCGGGCGCCGTCGCCCAGCTGCCACCGAACACCCGCGGGTAGCGCACCATTTCCCACAGCGCGAACCAGCCGCCGGAGCTGTGCCCCATCAGGAAGCGACCGGACGGTTGCGCGTCCATCCGATAGCGCGCCTCGAGCGCGGGGATGACATCGCGCACCAGCGCCTCGCCCAATGGGCCGTTGCTGGCGCTGTCCGCGAACTCGGTCGTGCCCGTCGCGGTGGCGTGGTCGAGCGCGACCCAGATCATCGGCGGGATCGCGCCCGTCTCCATCAGATGCCACATCCGCGACAGCTGCTGGCCGCCGAGCTTGTGTCGGACGCCGAACCCGCCCGCCGTAAAGACTGTCGGATAGGTTCGGCGCGATGCGGGATCATAGCCGGGCGGGGTCAGCACCCACGCCGCCACGGCCTGGCGCTCTCCGCGGAAGCGCGTCAGCGCGCGGGAGGCGATCCGCTCGTCGTGAAGGTGCGGACGCGACGCAGTGATCTGCGCGGCCGCTGCGGGAGGCAGGCCGGCGGTGTCGAACTGGTCGGTCGCCGGCGGCACGGCGTGGTCGAGCTGCAGTGTCGGGGTCGACGCGAGCGGGAGACGCACGGTCACGACCTCGGACAGGAGATCGCCGGGTGCCCTGCCGGCGAAGTTATAGTCGCCGTCACGGTCGAGCACCGCCTGCACGCGGTAGCTGCCGGGTGCCAGCGAGGCGAGGCTCGCCGGGTAGGCGTCTGTGGCCCCGTCGATCGTCACCGAGCGCCCGGGCCCGAACCCCGCCACGTCGCGCCCGGCCACCCAGACGTGTTGCCCACGCTCCAGATCGACCGCGTCGCCGCCGCGTGCGTCCGCGCCGCTCGCTGGCGTGGCGAACACCAGCAGCCGCCCGCGCGCGTCCGCGGCGAGGTCTGGGCGGAGCGTCACGATCAGGCGCGGCGCCGGCTCGGCCGCGCCGATGAGGAGCGCGGCCGACGCCGACGCGAGCAACAAGCGGGTCACGCTGGCCGCGCCGGGCTGCCGCGCCGTGGCGGTAGGAGTGGCTTGGCTCATCCGACCCTCCCTCGCGGTTCGTTGTCGCTCTCGACCGACAGCGCGCGGTCGAGCGCGGCGGCCGCATGTAGCGCGGTGGTGTCGAAGATCGGCACGGGGCTGTCGTCCTGTCGCACCAGCATCATGATCTCGGTGCAGCCGAGGATCACCGCCTCGGCGCCGGACGCGACTAGCCGTGCGATCACTGCCCGATAGGCCGCGCGCGACGCGGGCTCGACCCGCCCGGCGACCAGTTCGTCATAGATGATCCGATGCACGGTCGCGCGGTCCGCCGCCTCCGGGACGATCACCTCCAGGCCGAAGGCGTCGCGGAGCCGCCCCTTGTAGAAGTCCTGCTCCATCGTGAACGCGGTGCCGAGCAGGCCGACCGTCCGCAGCCCGGCGGCGACGATCCGCTCCGCGGTGGCGTCGGCGATATGGACCAGCGGGATGCCGACCGCGCCCTGCACCTCCGGCGCCATCCGGTGCATGGTGTTGGTGCAGATCAGCAGCAGCTCCGCGCCGGCCGCCTCGAGCCGCCGGGCGGCGTCCACCATCCGCGCGGTGAGCCCGGCCCAGTCGCCGGCGTGTTGCAACGCCTCGATCTCCGCGAAGTCGAACGACCACAAGAGGCAGCGCGCCGAGCCGGTCGGACCCAGGCGCGCGCGGGCGCCCTCGTTGAGCAGGCGGTAATAGGCCGCCGAGCTCTCCCAGCTCATCCCGCCGATCAGGCCGATCATGCGCATCATGCCGCTCCGTTCCAGGGTTCGAGGTCGAGCAGCAGCGTCGGGATCAGCTCCGACACGGTGGGGTGGATCGGCACCGCCCAGCGAAGCCGCTCGATCGGCTGGTCGGCGTTCATCATGTCGAGCACGCCGTGGATCGCCTCGTCGCCGCCGGTGCCGAGGATCGCCGCGCCGAGCACGCGGCGCGTCTCCGCGTCGGCGACGATCTTCATGAAGCCCTGCGTCTCGCCTTTCTCGACCGCACGGCCGACGCGCGTCATCGGCCGCGTCGCGCGCAGCAGCGGCCGGCCGGTCGCGAGTGCCTCCGCGTCGGTCAGGCCGACGCGGGCGAGCGGGGGATCGATGTAGAGCGCATAGCCGGGCAGACGCTGGCTGACGCGCCGGTCCTCGCCGTCGAGCAGGTTGCCCGCGACGATCTCGAAGTCATTGTAGGCGGTGTGGGTGAAGGCACCGCGGCCGTTGCAGTCGCCGAGCGCCCAGATGCCGGGGACGCTGCTTCTCAGATGGTCGTCGACGATGATGTAGCCGCGCGGGTCGACCGCGACGCCGGCTGCCTCGAGTCCGAGGTCGTCCGTGTTCGGTCGCCGGCCTACCGCCACTAGCACGTGGCTGGCGAGCAATGGCGACGCGTCCGCGGCGCAGTCGACGCGCACCGCGATCCCGTCATCCTGGCGCGCGAAGCCGATGCAGTCCGCGCCGGTCCGCACCGCGACGCCTTCGGCCTCAAGGATCGCGCGCACCGCCGCGGAGACGTCCTCGTCCTCGCGCGCGATCAGGCGGTCCATCCGCTCGACGATCGTTACCGCGGCGCCGAAGCGGCGGTACATCTGCGCGAACTCCAGCCCGATGTAGCTGCCGCCGATCACCACCAGGTGGCGGGGCAGCGTGTCGAGCGCGACCATGCCGGTGTTGGTGAGGATCGGGACCGCGCCAATGCCCGGCAGGTCCGGGACGGTCGCGCGACCGCCGACGTTGAGGAAGATCTTCGGCGCGCTCAGGCGCTCGCCTGCCACTGCCACGGTGTCGGCGGACTCGAACCGCGCGTGGCCGCGGATCAGCTCAACGCCCTTGAGTCCGAGCAGCCACGCCTCGTTGCCGCGGCGGCCATCCTGGATGACGGCGGCCGCGCGCGCGGCCACCGCGCCCATGTCGACGGCGAGGGAGCCGGCGGTGAAGCCATAGTCTGCCCCGCGTCGCGCGGTGTGGAGCGCGTAGGCGCTGGCCACCAGCGTCTTGGTCGGGCGGCAGCCGGTGTTGACGCAGGTGCCGCCGACCCAATGCCGCTCGATGATCGCGACCGACTGGCCCGCCGCGCTGAGCCTCGCGGCGAGCGCGGGACCGGCCTGGCCGGCACCGATGATGATGGCGTCGAAGCTGCGCATGCTGGGCGTACCTTGATCGAGTGAGGCGCTAAGCCTTGTGGCAGAGGTGGCAGGGCCGCGCGAGGCGGGCACGCGCGCGATCTGACGAGGGGCAACCACACGTCATGAAGGCGAGACCGATCAGGTGGCGGCAATCTTGGCGCGGCGGCGTGCGGTGCTGACCGTCAGCGAGACGGCCGAGACGAGGAAGTAGAAGGCGCCGAAGGCGGCATAGGGTGCGATGTCGGCGATGCTGACCGCGGCGGGGCCGGCGGCCTTGCTCAGCATGTGTGCACCGGCGAGACCGGACTGCGCGCCGCTCAGGATCATCGCCCATTGGGCGCCATAGGCCTTCCACCGCCGCACGCCGGTAGCGAGCTGGAACAGACCGGACAGGACGGCCCAGACGCCGAAGACCTGCAGCACCGCGTGCGGCCCATGCGGCAGGGTCGCGCCGACCGCGACTGCGGTCACCGCGCTCACCGCGAAGTTAAGCATCTGGCTCCTGTTGCGCGCGAGCCCGCCGCTGCGCGCGGCGTCGAGATAGTTCGCCAGCGCGTCCCAGGCCGGATATGCGACGAGCATCGCGGCGGCGAGCGCGGGCCTCGTGCCGGCGATCGTGAAGGCCAGCGCGACCCAGGCGGCAGCCACCGCGAAGCGGAGGTAATAATAGGTTCGGAGCCAGCCCAGGTCGGGCGCTTTCGCATTGGCAGTGGTCGGCATGGCAGGTTCCTTTCGGGATTGAGGGCGCGCGTTGTCGCTCCCGGCGAACCGGGTTGGGCGTCGACGGTCGGGTCGATCGCGGCCAGGTGGCCGCGGCACATCAGGTCAGAGGCGGAAGCGCCGCGGCAGACACCATCGCGCCGCGGCGGTTACGGCACCGCACCCGATGCTGTACCAGACCACCGCGTATAGCGGGTCGTTGAAGGGGCAGCAGAAGGCGAAGACGAAGGCGCCGCAGGTGCCCGCGGCGAGGCCGGCGGCGAGCGCGCTGAGCCGGGGCTCGGTCGGTGCGGCGCGTCGCATCAGCGCGCCGAGCAACGCCATGACGGGCAGCGAGAGCACGACGATCGACGTGGCGCACACGATCCCGCTCGCCGGGTCGAGGCGGTCGAGCAGCGCGCGGTGCGCCGTTCCCGAGGGCGCGACGAACACGCCCGCGACGATCGCCGCGGCCGCGAGCGTGCCGGCGAGCGTCAGACCCGGTCGCGTCCGCGCCGCGGGCGAGAAGGAGTGGATCGCCACCGCACAGGCCGTCACGGCGAGGCAGGCAAGGCTTCCCACCCGCCACATCAGATAGGGCGAGTCCGCCGCGTGGTTCATGTCCGGCCGCATCGCACCCATGGCCAGGAATAACGACAGCTCCATCCCGCACAGCGCGAGGAGGAGCGCGCCCTCGCGCGCGACGCTGCGGCGCCGCACGGGCGCGAGGCCGGACGAGAGCTCGGCGATCAGGGCGTCATTCGACATCGGGAGTCTTCTCGATCAGGGCGGTAAGACGGGTGAGGCCTCGGTGGATGTTCATCTTCACGGCGGAAGGTGACAGGCCGATCCGCGACGAGGCCTCCTCGACGCTATAGCCCTGCACCTTCACCAGCAGGATTGCCTGCGCCTGCGCCGGGCGGAGCGCCTCGAGCAGGGTGGCGAGCACTGAGGTGCTGACCACCGACGCCTCATGGTCGCCGACCGCGACGTCGTCGGACAGCTCGCCGTCCGGGTGCCGCGCCAGGCTCCGCAGCTGGTCGACCCATTTGTTCTTGGCGATCGCCGCGAGCCACGGTCCGAACGGGAAGCGCGGATCGTAGGTATGACGGCGCCGATGCACCGCCATCAGCGTCTCCTGGACGGCATCGTCCACCTCGCCGGCGGGCAGGCGCCGGGTGAAGTAGCGCGTGAGCCATGCCGACATCTCCGCGAGCAGTCGCCGATACGCACCGCCATGTCCGTCCTGGGCAGCGGCCATCAGCTGGCCCCACTCGTCGGGCGCGGTGCGAGCCGGTCGCTCACGGCTGACCCGCGCCGCGTCGAGCGACGGTCGGGGCATCAGTCTCGAGAGGAACTCGCTTTGCATGGTCTGTTATTCGCTCGCCGCGCGATCTCGGTCACCGGCCTCGACCTTTTCTTTTCCAAGCATCCGCTTCAGCGGAGCTTGCCTGTCATGTTCGACGCCTCGGCGTCGGCTGCGCACACCATGCCGGCTTGAACTGAAAGGCCGCAGACGCTCGTATAGATGGATGCCGGGCGCGGCGTCGCGGGTGCAATGGGAAGAACGAGATGGA
Source organism: Sphingomonas citri (assembly GCF_019429485.1). Classification (GTDB taxonomy): domain Bacteria; phylum Pseudomonadota; class Alphaproteobacteria; order Sphingomonadales; family Sphingomonadaceae; genus Sphingomonas; species Sphingomonas citri. The sequence continues at coordinate 337,584 of NZ_JAHXZN010000004.1, forward strand.
GTGGAGCGACGTCCGCATTTTCCTGGCCGTGATGCGGGCGGGCACGCTGGGCGGCGCGGCCCGGGCGCTGCGCCTCAGCCATCCTACCGTCGGGCGGCGCCTCCGCGCGCTCGAGGAGTCGACCGGCCAGATCCTGTTCCAGCGGACCGCTGACGGGCTCGTGCTGACCGAGGAGGGAAGTGCCATCGTCGCTTTGGCGGAGCAGATGGAGGAGGGCGCGCTGGCGCTCGAGCGACGGCTCGCCGGGCAGGAGCAGGCGCTCCGCGGCGCGCTGCGCATCTCCTCGGCCGATTGGTTCGGTGCCTATGTCCTGCCCCCGATCGTCGCCGATTACACGAGCGCCTATCCCGGCGTCGACGTCGAGATTCTCACCGGCACACGCCTGTTCAGCCTCGCGCAGCGCGAGTCGGACATCGCTTTCCGCATCGTCCCCTTCGACACCTCGGATATCGTGCAGCGACGGCTCAGCCGGTTGAACTACGGCGTGTACATCGCGGCGACGGCGCCCGAGCCCGTGTTCGGGGACGGTACGGGCTTTGGTCTGATCACGCATGACACCTCCACCGGGCAGTTCCCCGACATCGACTGGCTCAAGGCGAGCTTCCCCAACGCGGCGCCGATCGTGCGGTCGAACAACAGGAATGTGCAGTCGCATCTGTGCCGCCAGGGCCTCGGCATCGCCGTGCTCCCTCTTGCGGTTGGTAACCATGTGCCGGGACTGCGCCGGCTCGAGCCGCCGGCCGAGCCGCCCAGCCGCGACATCTGGATGGGCTATCATCGCGATCTCAAGCATCTGCAGCGCCTGCGCGCCTTCATTCAAACCGTCGAGACGCATCTTCGAGCGGTGTTGCCATGATCCGACGATGGCACGGGCATCTTCGTGTCTGCTCAGTCGTCGTCCTGCCACCGGCGCAGATCGGTCTGCTCATGGTAGGGCATCCGATCTGGCGTGGTGATGAACTCGACCGTCGTGCCCCAAGGCGTCCGGCAGTAGCACACCTTGTTGCCGGTACCCCGCTCGGTCGCATAGGGGATGGCGCGCGGCGTGGTCAGCGGCGTGCCGCCGGCTCGCTGGAAGCGTGCGACCGCCGCGTCGATGTCGTCGGTGTACAGCGCGAAGTGCGTGATGCCGAAATCGCTCGCCCGCACCGGCGCGGCCTGCTCGGGGCCGTGCATCTCGAACAACTCGATATCGGGTCCGGTGCCGATCTTCACCATTGCCTGCGCGCGCACGACCGTTCCCGGAAAGGCGTCGACCGCACGTTCGAAATCGGGCCCTCGCCGCGGCGGATCCTGCGGACCGAACGACTGGTAGATCAGCTGTCCGTCGAACGCCTCCGACAGGAAGGACAAAGCGGCGGCGATATCGGGCACGGTGATGCCGATGTGGTTGATGCCGCGGGTGACAGGGTCGGTCATATGTGTCTTCCTCTGCAAGAACGTGGATCGATAAGAGCCGAACGGCGCTTCAACAGGGCGTCAGGAAATCGATCAGCGCGGCGGCGACCTCGTCCGGCCGTTCGTCGGCGACATAGTGGCTGCACCGCGCGATCGCGCCGCCGGTCACGGTGTCGGCGAACTCCTCCAGCATCGGCACCATCTGGGCGCCGAAGCGGGTGTCGCCGCCGAGACCCAGCACGGGAATGGCGAGCGGCCGCTGCTTGTACGTGAGCGCGGCCGCATGATCGGCGGCGAGCGTTCGGTACCACTCCAGTCCGCCGCGCAGACGGCCCGGCAGCGCCATGGCGCGCGCGTAGACCGCAACGTCGCTCGGGTCGAAGCTGCTGTGGTCGTAGAATCGCTCGGCCATGAAGGCGGCAATGTAGTCGTATTCACGTCCCTGAATCAGCCACTCGGGCATGTCGCGGTTCATGTGGAACCCGAAGTGCCACAGCCGCGCGATCGTCGCCTCCCATTCGCTCCAGCCGGGCAGCGGCACATCGAGCACCGCCAGGTGGGTAACGGCGTCGCGGTGAAGCGCGGCCTGTGCGAGCGCGACCATGCCGCCGATGTCATGGCCGCACACGGCGTACCGTTCATGGCCGAGCGCGACCATCACCTCGTGCGCGTCGCGCGCCATGGTCGCCTTGTCATAGCCGCCCTGCGGACAGTCGGAGAAGCCCGCGCCGCGCAGGTCGACCGCCACGACGCTGAAGCGCTCGGCGAGGAGCGGCATCACCTTGTGCCACTCCCACCATGTTTCCGGCCAGCCGTGAAGCAAGAGGATCGGAGGGCCAGCGCCACCGGTCACCGCGTTGATGCTGATGCCGTTCGCCGTCACCGGTCGCTGGATGAAGCCGGTCAAAGCTGGGATCATCTGTCGTTCTCCCGTGCGTTGTTGAAGGTTCCAAGAGCCCCGCAGGTGGCGCTCAGGCTCCGTCGAAGTCGGTGGCGAGAGTGAGGTCGCGCCAGGAGTCGATGTCGTGGCGGAAGGCTGCCAGCTTGCGTTCGGCGATCGCGTGGGCGGCGCCCCCGAGCGGCAGGTGGAGCGGCGCGTCCTCGGCGTCGACCGCCGCCACGATGACCGCGACCGCCTTGTCCGGGTCACCCGCCTGATGGCCGTCGTTGGTGTCGCGATAATGGCGGCGCGAGCTCGCGGCATATTCCGGCATCTGCCGTGCCGTCATCGCGATGGAGCGTCCGAGAAAGTCGGTGCGGAAGGGGCCGGGCTCGACGATCAGCACCCGAATGCCAAACGGCGTCAGCTCGTCGGCGAGCGCCTCGGAAATGCCTTCCACGGCAAATTTGGTGGCGTGATAATAGCCTCCGCCGCCCCTGCCGGCGATGCCGGCGCCCGAGGACATATTGACGATCGTTCCGCCCGAGCGGCGGAGGACGGGCAGGGCCGCTCTGGTGGTCTCGATCAAGCCAAAGACGTTCACCTCGAACAGCGGGCGATACTCCTCGGGGGTACCTTCCTCGATCGCGCCGAACAGCGCGTACCCGGCATTGTTTACGAGCACGTCAAAGCCGCCGAAGATCTCCACCGCCTTCGCGACGGCTGCTCTGGCCGCCGCGCTGTCGGTCACGTCCATCGGAAGCGTGATCAGCCGGCCAGCGAACGGCTCTGCCATCGCGGCGATAGTCCGAACGTCGCGTGCCGTCGCGATCACCTGATCGCCGCGCCGTGCGGCTGCGAGCGCGAGCCGATGGCCGAAACCACTGGAACAGCCTGTGATGAACCAGGTTCGCATTGCTTGTTCTCCGGTGAGCGCTCAGGCAAAGAAGGACGGCCGTCTCGAGCCGCCGTGAGGTGGTGATCGAATCTGTTTTTTGCTCCGCCTCCCAGGTTGCAGTTGGCACGAGAGGTCAGGTGGCGAAGCAGCCAAGATCGGATGCGCGGGTTCACTCGATGGATTGATCGAGCTCTCGACAGGTGCATCAGGTCACGTCACTGAGCGGATTGCTTGTGTCATCGACGGGGCAAATGGGCTTGTTGTCGATGATCGAAAACTTACAGGAGTGAACTTTCTGCGTTCAGCCATGTACGGCTGTCCAACGCTTAGCCGGCATCCTACTCAATGCTTCCTTCGGCCGGTTAGCCGGCTCTCAAGTGCGAATTCGCAAGCCGCGGACCTGCGATCTCCAGAGCATCATCGATTGCGAAAAGCTGGCCGGACAGGGAAGACATTGCGCGGCCCATCATTATGCGCACCGGCAACGTGAACGAATGGCCAAAGTTGGAACGTCGAACATAGGGTTGGAGTGTCTGCTCGTGGGTCGGGCCGATGCGAAGGATCGGTATCGATCGGCTTGGCTTGATCCTCGCGCCTTCCGGCTTGTCACTGGTACCGCAACCAAGATGGTGAAGCTCACCTGCTCGCGCTTGATTTGCCACGAATGGCTTGATCGATCGTTACTCCGAAAACGACGGCCGCGGCGTAGCTTATTACATCCCAAGGCGAGAAGACCCTGCCCAGCATCAGCGCGCCGAAGGTGGTCTCTCGAAGGGCATCAAGCGCCGGAGCGTGGTAGAGCTGCGACAATTCGACCGTGGTGGTGATGACAACAGCGAAAACTCCGCTCTGTCGTGGTGTCCACATTGGACGAAGGGCCGAGATGGCCCAATAAATTAGCAGCGCCCACAAGATCGAGCCGCCGTGCTTCACTATCGCTTGGGGAAGGCCGATGGGTAGCTTACGAACGGCCAATCCACTGGCCGTCGTTCCGGTGATCAGCGCGGCGGATAGCGAGGCGGGACGGGGAGGCAGAGGACTATGCATAGCGTGCAAGCGGCAAGGAAATGCGGAAGGTCGCTCCGCTTTGCGCGTCTTGGTCGAGGGCGAGTGTGCCGCCCTGCGCTTCAAGCAGTGAGCGGGCGATTGGAAGGCCGAGGCCAGTGCCGCCTTCGGTGCGTCGACTGGTGAAGAAGGGTTCGAACACGCGATCGCGATCACCGGGCGGAACCCCGGGGCCGTTGTCGCTCACGATTAGGATCAGCTCGTCGGAGGTGGCCTCGCTGGTGATCGTCACCCGCTCGGCGCCAGATTGACGGCTGTTCTCGATGAGGCTTGTCAGGACGGCTTCGATCGCACCTTGCGGTACAGCGACCTGTGGCAATGCGCTGGCCAGATCCAACCGAATGTCGAAGCCAGGTTGCGCGTCCGCGACGCGCCGCGCAGCGACGATCGGATCGGTCGTTACCCCATCCAGAGCCTCACCCATGTCGGCGCGAGCCAGGTCGAGCAGGCGACTGACGAGCTGCGTCAGGCGCGTTGCATCCTCGGCGATGTTGGCGAGGAAGCGGTCGCGATCCACAGCGGCCATGTCTGCATGGTCCTGGAGCAATTCGACGGCGCCACCGATCCCGGCGAGCGGCGTTTTGAACTCGTGACTGACCGCGTGCGCGAAGTCGCGCAGGTAGCGTGAGCGACGCTCGATCGCGTCGGCCATGCTGCCGAAGTCGCGGTAGAGCGCCTGGATCTCGATGGCGGCGGTCGTTGGCGCATCGGGAACGCTGCCACCGCCATTCGCTACCGCGCGCGTAGCAGTGCCGAGCGCCTCGACGGGTCGGACGATGCCGCGCGACAGCAGTCCGCTGAGCACGATCAACGTGCCGAAAATGAGAACCACGCCGATCGCGATTTTGCCACGGTCCGCTTCCAACCCGGAGAGAAGCGCGCGCGGCGGATGCGAGAGCAGAAGCACGCCGACGATCCGTCGATCGGCGATGACCGGTGTCGCGAGATCAATGCGGAGGTCGGCGGCGCGGCTCAGCCATTCGACGCCGCTGGGTTGCTGATAGTCGGGGTTGCGTCGCAGGACCGTGATTGGCTGACCTCGCAGCGCCGCGCGCACCTCCGGTAATCCGCTATCGTCGCCGCCGGCGTGAGATCCGGTGAGTAGCAGACCGCGATTGTCCAGCAGCTCGATATCGGTGCCGGTCGCGGCCGACGTCAGGTGCAGGATCGAGCTGAGGTCGCGGGCCCACTTGCGGGCGTGCACATCTGGCGGGTTGACCGCTCTATTCGGTTGAGGGCGCGGGCGAAGAATCGAAGCCAGCCGCAGATCAATGGAAGGCTCGCGCGGGACCGGCGCCGTGACATCGCCGCGGCCGTAGGCCAGCGCGGAGATGACCGACAGCGTGGACGCCTGAGCGATCAGCTCCGCTTCGGTCTGGCGCACCAGCGCATTCTCGTACACGCGCAGGAACAATGCACCGAAACCTGGCAGCGCGGCCACAAAGGTGAAGGTCAACAGCAGGATCGTCCGCAAGCGCAACCGCGGCCAGAGCCGCCGAACTACTCGCTTGAACGACTCGATCATTAGGCGCCGCAACTGCCGAGGCGATAGCCGATGCCGGCGCGCGTCTCGATCAGGTCCTCGGCTCCCACGCGCGCGAACTTCGCGCGAAGGTTGCGGATGTGGCTGTCGATCGTGCGATCGGTGACGGCGAAGCCAGGACCATGCAGCCTGTCGATGATAGCGTCGCGGCTGAACACTTTTGAGGGCATCGTTGCCAGCGTCCGCAGGATGCCGAACTCGGTGACCGTCAGCATGACCATCTGCCCCGCCCAGCTGGCCTGCCAGCCGTCGATGTCGAGTGACAGCTGTCCGCGCTGCAGGGCACTGGCCGCCGCCTCAGTGACGACCGGTGGGCGTGCGGCGACGCGGCGCAGGATCGCCATGACGCGCGCGACGACCTCGCGCGGCGAGAAGGGCTTCGTGACGTAATCGTCGGCGCCCAACTCGATGCCGAGCACGCGGTCGAGCTCGTCGTCGCGGCTCGACAGGAACAGGATCGGCACGTCGCTGGTAGCGCGTAATCGACGGCAGACCTCGATGCCGTCCATCCGCGGCATGTTGATGTCCAGCACGATCAGGTCGGGCGAGGAAGCCTCCGCCGCTGCCAGCGTGGCCTCACCATCACCGGCTTCGATCGTGTCAAGGCCGGCTTTCGCGAGCGCGAAGACCAGCAGCTGGCGGATGTGCGGATCGTCGTCGGCGATCAGGATAGTGCGCGGCATGGGGCAGGGGATCATCATCATGATGTCTCTGGTCAAGGCTGCGTCACGGAGGCCGACTGGTAGCGTGATCCATCGCAGGCGCGGCCGCTGTCCCCATCAACCGGCCAGATCGGGTGGAAGGCAGGGCCAAGCGCCGCCTTCGCTCGCGCCAGTCGACGAGCACCGCGAGGCGTCCATGTCTGCCACACGCTCTGCCGGGCATCCAGGCGACCGAGGACCAACTGGCGGACGAAGTGGACCCGGTCACGGGTCGCTCCGTCCATCGGGCGACGTTCCAGCTCGATCAGCGCCAGGAGCGCGCCATCGCTGACCCCATTGAGGTAGCACAGGTCGACTGCGGCGGGTGCCTGGTGCCGAACATTCCACGTCGCGGCGATCGCGCCGAGATCGAGGAAGGTGCAGGGCGTCAGCACCAACAGTGCTGCGGCCGCGTTCCAGTTGACCAGCCAGCGCGCGCTGCGCCCCTTCACGATACGCCAGCAGATCGTCGCCAGCCCTGTCGCGACCAAGGCCATCCACGCAAGCGCGGCGATTCGCCATTCAGTCAGCATCGACGTTTGAACGTAGTCGATCGTCCGCCACACGCTGGACGCAACGAGAACCAGGTTCTGAGCAACCCACAGCGCCACCATGCGTCGCGCCCACGGATGCCGCTCGCTGGCGCTGCCGGGGCGGAGCATCGCAAGCGCCATGACTCCGGCAATCAGTGCGGTGACGATCAGCGGGTAGGCACCGCGATGCACGTATTCGGTCTGCGTCATACCGGCCGGCAGCGATCCGCCACTCCAGAGGAAGGCGACGTCGAGCAAGTTCTGCACCGCGAAGAGCGCGTTGAAGAGCGCCAGCGAAATCAGCACGGACGGCAGTGAGGTTCCCGGCAACGCCGGTTCGGGGTCTGGCAGCCGTGCCGCGACTCGCAGCACGACGGCAGATGGGCGCAGGCTGGGCCAGACGGCGCAACCGACGATGAGCCAGACGAGGATGTGCCACAGCGATGGCAGCCGGATGCCGGCCAGCGCTGACGCGATGACGGGATTGGCGGCGGCAAACAGCGCCAGGAAAAGGCCAGCTCCGACGAGCGGGAAGGCGAGTACGGCGAGTGTGGCGCGCACGCTGGGTCGCTGCGCGCGCGGGCTGCGCAGCGCTCTCCGCAGATCGTGGATCGGCTGAACGCCGCTGCTCACTCCGTGAAGCGCCAGCCGCACTGCCCAGCGCCACGCGTCGTCGAAGCAAGAAGTGCGAGGCAACAAGGCGGCGAGCGAGATCGCGCACCAGAACATCGTCCAGCCGAGCAAACCGGGCTCGTCTATCAGCGACGTGACGAACAGCGCTGCCGCTACCAGCGCTATGCAGGCGCGATGGTCGCGGCGAACGTCGGATCGGACGGCGACTAGGCCGACTAGCCACAGCCCGCCGAAGGCGCCCACGACCGCACCCGCCATGTCGCTGGGAAACAGCCGATCGAACGCTGTGACCAGCGCCACAGCGACCATGGCCTTGATGAGGAAACTGTATCGCATGCGATGCTCCACCTTCGAAAGCGGTGCGTCTAGGCATGCGCGATCGGCTACTCGCGTGGCCGGTGAGTGCATGTGATGGAGCGCATGTGCAGATACCGTGCACGGGCGTCGTCAGCTCGCCTTGCTCCGTCTTCCGGTTCGTAGGCGAGCACTCCGGCTGGAAGCTATCCTGGTCGGATCGAAGCCTGGAGCTGACATCGCCTTTGTGGCAAAGCATGCAGGCCCCTGGGCGCCGCTTACTGCGGCGTGACGCCTTTCGCCCATTCGCAGACACTGACTAGCGCCTCAGATCTCGAACTTGGACGCTATAAGGGTCATCTTCGAGCCGCGGGTTCAGGTGCTTTACAAGCAATCTTCCGGTTGTCTTGTCACGCCACACAGTGCGGCAACGTTCGCCGACGAACCAGCGGCTGGCGACAGCGCTGGTGTCCGGAGATACGCAAAGTTGACCCTTTGACACCCTCCACTTCCCTGCAAGCGGGACCGGTCCACGGGAGTAGTAGAACCCCCTCCATGTTCCGCTTCTGTGATATTCCTCGTGAATGCCGGCGTCTGCCCACCCGCTAGGAGAGTAGTTGATCGAAGAGCCGGTGAAAGATTTCGTGATCTCCATCCCGCTCAGCGCCACTTTCTTCTCGGAGCCCTTGGCGACAGCTTGCGCCTCAATGGCACACACCAACAGCAACACTGTAGACTTTATCGGCAGCCTCACTCACTGACCTCGCCCTGAGTTAGGAGGAGCTGCAACTTGCCAGTACCGCCTTAACGTCCGCTTTCCTGCCAATCAGGCCAGCCGGACAGTTGCACGGAACACCCAACGCGGCTTGAGCGGCGAGATGAACAAAGTCCAAAGTTGGGAGGGTGCCAGGTGGCTCTGAGTGACCGCTCTTTGGGTCTTGTCACGCCTGCAGAAAAGGGCGGCAAGCCTCAAGAAGGCTCTTCAGCGTCGTTCGGTGAGCTCCACTTGTCAACCGCTACTCGTGCACGGGCTCCGCATCCGCCTCGATGATCTCGCCGCCGTCGGGCAGCGTGACTCGCAGCAGCCGCACCGCCCGATCGACCACGATCGTCACCGGTGATCCGCTCACCGCGCGCACCGGCGCGATGGGTCGCCACGTTACCGCGTCGTCGGAGACGTCGACTCCGAGCCGTGTCGGTACCGTCGGCGCACCCGGGCGCAGGACCAGCCGCGTCACGCGCTGCCGCCGCCCGAGGTCGAGCACGAGCGTACCGGCACGCGTGCTGCGCCAGCTCGTGGCGTAATTGTCGTCGCCGGCGAGCGCGGCGGCGTGCGCGGGGTCGGCGCGCGAGGCGGTGATCGCCGCTGGCGTTATTGCGGTGCGCGCGCGCCGCGCCGCGGTGCCGGGCACGTCGGCGCCCTGGTTGCTGGCCGCGACTGGATCGATCCGGTCGCCGCGCACGACCAACCGGTCCACCGCCACCTGGCGGCGGACGTCGCCGCCGGGCGCATAGGGCAGTGACTGGCGGTGATAGAGGATGAAGTCCTCGTCGCCGGCGCGGAACACCGCGTGATGCCCGGGGCTGACGATGCCGCGTGCGCGATCGGTGGCTAGGATCGGCCGGTCCTCGGGTTCGTGGAACGGTCCGAGCGGCGAGGAACCGACCGCGTAGCGGACCTGATAGCTGTCGGTGGTGGTATTACCCCAGCTGTACGTCAGGAAATAGACGCCGTCGCGTTTGAACATGAAGGGCGCCTCGAAATAATGTGCCGGGGTGACGTCGATCGGCGCGCCGTCGAAGCTTACCATGTCGGGCTTGAGTCGCACCGCGAAGCAGCGGCCGTTGACCCAGTTGAGCCCTGATCCCCAGTAGAGATAGGCCTGGCCGTCGTCGTCAACGAAGGCCTCGGCGTCGATCATGTGATAGCCGGGGCGGAAATTGCCGGGGATCAGCGGACGCCCGCGGGTGGCGTCGCGCCACGGGCCGCCCGGGTGCGGTGCGCTGCCGACCCATATCTCGCTGCCGACCGAGACGTACATCCAGTAGCGGCCGTGCGCGCGCACCACCGAAGGCGCCCAGACCCGGCTGTCGTTCGAGGTCGGGCTCGTCGCCGCGCGCTTGGTCGGCCATGCCGGTGTGGTGAGCGTCCAGTCGCGCAGGTCGCGCGAGCGCCAGAGCGCCAGTGTGTCGCCGCCCCAGGGATCGACCGTGGCGTAGACGAACCACTCGCCTTCGGCATGGACGATCGAAGGGTCGGCGAAATAGCCCGGCAGGATCGGGTTGCGCGCACCGGGCCCGAGCGCCGGCGTATCGGCGGCGACCGAAGCCGCCGCGAGAAGCGGCAGCATGAGCATCATGGATCGGGATCGTCGCATGGTCTCTCATCCTCTCGGCGAATCAACCGCGTGAGCCGTCCGACTGGTTCTATCCTCATTTCGCCGCAGGATAGAACCGGTTTGCCGGCATGGCGACCATCACGACCCTCATCGCACGGCACGGGGATGCGAGAGCCGCAAACGATACCATCCTCGCTCATCGTTCCGACAAACTGGGAAGCTGCTGGTTTCCAGAGCGAAAAACCACAAACGCCTCCGAATACAAAAAGCAACTTAGCTAATTTGAGCGATGATACCAATGCAATGCCTGGTCACGAACGAAAGAGACCATTTTTGACTTGACCACATTCCATATATGACGGCACACTCTCACCAAGGAGAGCAGGTGCGGCACCTTTTACCCGAACTCGAAACGGTGAAAGGCCGTTCATGCTCGGCCGGTGCGCCGGGGTGGCGGCCGCTACCCAACTATCCTTGAACGGCTGCTCGCTCGGCGGCCGGGCGCACGCACGATCGCGTCGCGCCACCTCGACCGGCGAGATCGCGCCACCAGACGCGCGACCGCCTCACCGGGCGAACCGCCCATCGTAACCCGTGCCGCCCACGGGGCGCCGGCGCCGCGCGCGCCGGCGAGCGCGGCATGGGTGACGCGAACGAACTGCCTACCGGGGAATGACGCGCCCGCGGCCGATCGGCCGTCGGCGCCTGAAGAGGGAGCCATTGACGATGACGATTGCCCGCCGCAGCCGCGGCGCCGACCGGCGGCGCGTGCTCGCCGCCACCAGCTGCCTCGCCGCGCTGCTCGCCGCCGTGCCCGCGCTGGCGCAGACCGACCGCGCCGCGCCGCCGCCCGCCGAGACCATCCCGCTGGCGGCCCCGACCGCCGCCCCCGCCGACACGCCGGCGCAGGCGGGTGACGGCGCAGATAGCGCCAACGAGATCACTGTCACCGGCTTCCGCTCGAGCCTCGCCTCGGCCGCCGAGGCCAAGCGCAACGACATCCGCATCAGCGACGGCGTCACCGCCGAGGACATCGGCAAGTTCCCCGCGCAGAACGTTACCGAGGCGATCCAGCGCATCGCCGGCGTGCAGATGTCAAACATCAACGGGCGCGGCTCTACGATCAGCATCCGCGGGCTGGGGCCGCAATATGCGCGCACCACGATCAACGGCCAGACCTTCGCCAGCGCCGACTTCAAGGACGGCTTCCGCTACGACATCGTCCAGACCGATCTCGCCAGCAGCATCCAGGTGATCAAGTCGCCCACCGCCGACATGGACTCGGGCGGGCTCTCGGGCACGGTGAACATCGATACGGTCAAGCCGCTCGCCTACAAGGGACCGAACTTCGTGGTCGGCGCCAAGGCCTATCACTCCGACTATCGCGGCGGCGTCACGCCCAAGGTGAGCGGCGCCTATATCGATCAGTTCGCCGACGGCACCATCGGCGTCATGGCGAATGTCAGCTACCAGCGGCTGACCGACCGCGGCGACTACGCCTTCATCAAGAACTGGTACAATGCCGGCGTGGTCGACCCCGACAACCAGGTGCCGGGCAATTTCCGGCTGCGGCGCATCGACCGCGACAGCAAGCAGCTGATGGCGAGCGGCGCGGTGCAATGGAAGCCATCGCCGGCGTTCGAGATCCTGCTGCAGGGGCAATATTCGAAGGACGACACGCGCTACGACACGCAGCAGCTGGTCTTCGGCCGCTGGGACACCTCCGCGATCACGGTCAACGGTACCGGGGGCGGGGTCGCCAACAAGCTGACGATCAGCGACTTCGGCGTCGGCAACAACGACCAGCCCGAGATCCGCAACCTCAAGACCCAGGCCTATACCGGCACGGTCAACTGGCGCCCCGGCGAGGGCTGGCTGGTCCACGCCGTCGGCCATTACACCAAGGGTGACGCCGACCTGCGCGAATATGCCTCGATCGACGGCATCAACGTGGCGAGCGGCGGCACGCTCGACATCTCCGACTATCGCAACGTCAAGTTTACCACCGACCCCGGCGTGCTCGACGGCACCGACTTCAACCCCGCCAACCGCCAGTATTTCGCCTTCGTCGACGGCGCCACGCACATCCAGGCCGCCACCGACCGTGCGGCGCAGCTCGACGTGACCAAGGAACTCGACGTCCTAGGCGTGAAATCCTTCACCTTCGGCGCCAAGTTCCACCATGAGAGCTTCGGCACCGACGCTTATCGCCACGATCGCGACGCCGATGTCAACGATCCCGCCACCTACCCCGAATATGCGCTGATCCCGGACCTAAGCACGACCGGCATCCGCGTGACCAACTTCCTCGGCGGACGCATGGCGATCCCGACCAACTTCCTCGAGACCAACGCGCCGCTGTGGCAGTCCATCCTCGCCAAGGCTGGGATCACCGTCCCCGACACACGCGACTGGGCCAATACTTATGTCGTCGACCGCTACATCCCCGCGGTCTACGCCATGGCGAACATCGACACGACCCTGGGCAGCATGGGGCTGCGCGGCAACATCGGCGCGCGCTACGAGCGCACCAAGCAGGTGGTCACCGCCAACCTCACCAGCAGCACCGACAGCAGCGCCGCGCTGCTCGGCACGCAGAAGATCCGGCAGGACTATGGCAACCTGCTGCCGAGCGCGTCCTTCGCGCTCGACGTGACGAGCCGGCTGGTGGCGCGCGTCGCGCTCGCCAAGGTGCTGGTGCGCCCGCTGCTCAACAACCAGACGCAGATGGCGGACACCTTAACCACCGACAACACCGGGCCGCGCCCCAGCGTGTCGGTCTCCGCCGGCGAGGCGCGGCTCAAGCCGCTCACCGCCAACCAGGCCGATCTCAGCTTCGAATATTACCACGGCCAAGGCAATTCGATCAGCCTGGCGGGCTTCTACAAGGCGGTGAAGAACGGCACCTTCACGCAATTCTACTGCCCCGACAGCTTCGACGGGGTCACGCTCAACGGCCAGGTAGGCAATTGCACCTCCGCGGATGGGCGCACCGACTATAACTTCAGTCGCAAGCTCAACGACGACAGCGTGATCCACATCAAGGGCGTCGAGCTCGCCGCGACCGAGAGCTTCGACGCGTTCCTGCCGGTCGACGGCTTCGGCGTGACCGGCAACGTCACCGTGGTCAGCGCCGACTCGCCCGCGCTCGGCACCGGCTTCAACCTGCGCGACCTCTCCAAGCTGACGTGGAACCTGACGCCCTATTGGGAGGACCGGATCTTCAGCGTGCGCCTCTCGATCAACCACCGCAGCTCGTACAAGCAGGACGCCGCGTCGAGCTTCTTCGTCGACGGCGGGCAGATCCACACCGTGCGCGCGCGCACCCAGCTCGACCTCGCGCTCGGCGTCGCGCCGACCGAGTGGCTCGGCTTCACCGCGGGCGTGATCAACCTCAACAACACCCGGGAAGAGGCCTATCAGACGACCGCGGACACGTTCCAGATGACGAGCCTGACCGGTCGCACCTTCTACGCCTCCGCGACGGCGCGCTTCTGATCGCCGCCCATCCCAGCTCGACCGGAGATCGTTCGCTGATCCTTCCCTTTCAGTTGCCCGCGATCTCCCACCCTGGCGGGGCACTCCGGTGCCTCGCCTCTTGTCGGTCGCGCATGCGCGAGGTCGCCATGGGGCTCGCCGCTTCGCTGGCGCTGGCGGCGCCGAGTGCGTCCTCGACGCCCGCGGACGTGGCGCGCGCGGCACTCGAGCGGCTTGGCGTGCCGCGCGATCGCGTCGCGGTGACGCTCGTGCGCGCCGACGACGCGCGCTACCGCGTCCGCGTCGCGCGCGGGCGGGTGGCGGTGACGGCCTCGTCACCCGCCGCGGCGGTGCGCGGCGTCACCGCCGAGCTGCGGCGGCAGGGTCTGTTCTACGCCGGCTGGGACGGGCGCCGCGTCGGCTCGCTCGCCGCGCTGCGCCCCGACGACAGCGGCTGGGTCGCCTCGCCATTCGGCTATCGCGCCTATCTCAACACCTGCACCTACGGCTATACCACGCCGTGGTGGGACTGGCCGCGCTGGGAGCGCGAGATCGACCTGATGGCCGTCCGCGGCGTCGACCTGCCGCTGGCGATGGAGGGGCAGGAATATGTCTGGCGCGCGCTGTGGCGCGAGCAGGGGCTGAGCGACGCGGCGATCCGCGACCATCTCGCCGGCGCGCCCTTCCTGCCGTGGCAGCGGATGGGCAATATGGCGGGTTACCGCGCGCCACTGTCGGACCGCTGGATCGACGGGAAGCACGACCTCCAGCGCCGCCTGCTCGCGCGCTACCGCGATCTCGGCATGACGCCGATCCTGCCCGCCTTCGCCGGCTACGTGCCGGAGGCGTTCGCGCGCACGCATCCGGAGGCGAAGATCTACCGCATGCGCCAGTGGGAAGGCTTCCCCGGCACCTATTGGCTCGACCCGTCGGACCCGCTGTTCACCAAACTGGCGGCGGACTTCCTGCGGCTCTACACCGCCGCCTACGGCCCGGGCCGCTATTATCTCGCCGACGCCTTCAACGAGATGGTGCCGCCGATCGCGGACGACGGCAGCGACACCGCGGCCGCGAGCTACGGCGACAGCACCGCCAACACCGCCGCTAGCCGCGCCGCCGCGCTGCCACCCGCGGTGCGCGACGCGCGGCTCGCGGCCTATGGTCGGCGGCTGTACCAGTCGATCGCCGCGGCGCGCCCGGGCGCGACCTGGGTGATGCAGGGCTGGCTGTTCGGCGCCGACAAGGCTTTCTGGACCCCCGAGGCGATCGCCGCCTTCCTGCGCGACGTGCCCGACCGCCGCATGCTGCTGCTCGACATCGGCAACGACCGCTATCCCGGTATCTGGCGCGCCACGCGCGGTTTCGACGGCAAGGGCTGGATCTACGGCTACGTCCACAATTACGGCGGCAGCAACCCGCTGTACGGCGCGCTCGACTTCTATCGCCGCGACCTCGCCGCGCTCCAGGCCGATCCCGCGCGCGGGCGGGTGAGCGGCTTCGGCATGTTCCCCGAGGGACTGAACAGCGACGGCCTGGTCTACGACTTCGCCTATGACGCCGCCTGGCCCGACCGTCGCGACGCCATGGACGTGCCCGGCTGGCTGACGCGCTATCTCGCCGCGCGCTACGGCGCCGCCGACCCGGCGGTTGCCGCGGCGTGGCGTGACGTGGTCGCCGGCCTGTACGACACGCGCTACTGGACGCCGCGCTGGTGGCACGAGCGCGCCGGCGCCTATCTGCTGTTCAAGCGCCCCGGCGCGGACGCGCCCGGCTATCCCGCCGCCCCGGGCGACCGGGCCCGCGCGCGCGCCGGGATCGCGGCGCTGCTCGCGCGCGCGCCGGCGCATGCCGACAGTGCCCTGTTCCGCCGCGACGTTGTCGACCTCGTCCGCCACGAGGCGAGCATCGCGACCGACGCGGCGCTCGCCCGCGCGGTCGGGGCCTATCGCGCCGGCGACGTCGCGGCCGGAGACGTCGCGACGGCGCGCGCGCGCGACCTGGCCGAGCGCATCGACGCGCTGATCGGCGGCCAGCAGGAGACGCTGGCCAGCTGGATCGCCGACGCGCGCGGCTACGGCACCACCCCGTCCGACCGCGACCGCTTCGAGACCGACGCCAAGGCGCAGGTCACCGTCTGGGGCGGCGCCGGTCACCTCGGCGACTATGCCTCCAAGGCGTGGGCGGGGCTGTACGCGCATTATTACCTGCCGCGCTGGACGCTGTACCTCGACGCCGCGCGCGCCGCCGCGGTGGCGCGGCGCCCGGTCGACGAGGCGGACGTCGCGCGGCGGCTCGCGACGTGGGAGAAGGCGTGGGTGGCCGATCACCGCCGCTACACCGCGGCGACGCCGGCCGACGCGCTCGCGGACGCGCGCGCGCTGATGACGGAGGTGGAGCGATGACCGGACCCGCGCGCGCCGAGCGCCCAGAGCGCTTCATCTCGCTCGACATGTTCCGCGGCGCGACCATCTTCCTGATGATCGTGGTCAACACCGCGGGCGCGGGTACGCCCTACACGCAGCTGGAGCACGCGCCCTGGATCGGCTTCACGCTCGCTGACCTGATCTATCCCTCCTTCCTGTTCGCGGTCGGCAACGCGATGAGCTTCGCGCTGACCCGGCCGATGAGCGACCGCGTCTTCCTGCGCCGCGTCGTGCGCCGCGCCGCGCTGATCTTCCTGCTCGGCGTGCTGATGTACTGGTATCCCTTCGTCGCGCACGGTGACGGCGGCTGGTCGGCCAAGCCGTTCGCGGAGACGCGGCTGACCGGTGTGCTGCAGCGCATCGCGCTCTGCTACCTGCTCGCCAGCCTGCTCGCACGTTATCTCACGCCGAGGCGGCTGCTGCTCGCCGCGGTGGCGCTGGTGGCGGCGCATTGGGCGATCCTGCTCGTGTTCAGCCCCGCCGGCG
>NZ_JAHXZN010000005.1 GCF_019429485.1 Sphingomonas citri
GGCCGGCGCGACCCGCCGCGGACGTGAGCGAGCGCGCGGGTGCCGCGCGCGGCGCGCGGCCGGCGCCGGGCGCGGCGCTCGAGGCGCATGCCCCTGCCGCAGCGGGTCGGCGCGCGCGAGTGCGTGACGGCGCGGAGTCCGAGGGCCCGACCCGCCCCGCCAAGGATCGGCGCGCGCCCCGAACCACGCCGCGGGCCGGTGCAGCGGCCGAGCGCCCGGCCCGCGCCAGCGAGGACGAGCGCACGCGTCGCTCGCCGTCGCGCGCTGGGGCGTTCGTCGAGCGCTCGTCCCGCGCTGGCGACGACGCGCGCACCCGCCGCGCCCCGCAGCGCGCCGACGATGATCAGCGCGCCCGTCGCGCCCCACCCCGCGCCGGTGGATCGTCCCCGCGCTCGCCGGACGACGCCGACGCCGCGCCGCCGACCCGGCCCGAGCGGCCCAAGCGCCAGCCGGGCTGGGCCAAGCCCAAGCCGCGCTCGGGACCGCCGCGCAAGGGGCGGCGATGAGGATCGTCGCCGGCAGCTGGCGCGGCCGCGCGCTCGTCGCTCCCGCGGGTGAGACCACGCGCCCCACCGCCGACCGCACGCGCGAGGCGCTGTTCTCGATGCTGCTCAGCCGGGTCGGCAGCTTCGAGGGCCTCGCGGTGGCGGATCTGTTCGCCGGCTCGGGCGCGCTCGGGCTGGAGGCACTGTCGCGCGGCGCGCGCTCCTGCCTGTTCGTCGAGCAGGACAAGGCCGCGCTCGACTCGCTTCGCGCCAACGTGGCGAAGCTGGGCGCGACCGGCGCGGACGTGCGCGCGGGCTCGGTGCTGGCCCTCGGCCCCGCGACCGCACCGCTCGACCTCGTCCTGATGGACCCGCCCTACGGCACCGGCGCGGGCGCGGTGGCGGCGGACAAGCTGGCGCGGCTCGGCTGGATCGGCCCCGCCACCTGGGTCACGGTCGAGACCGCGCGCGGCGAGGCGGTCACGGCCGCGGGGTTCGAGAC
This sequence comes from Sphingomonas citri, assembly GCF_019429485.1. Classification (GTDB taxonomy): domain Bacteria; phylum Pseudomonadota; class Alphaproteobacteria; order Sphingomonadales; family Sphingomonadaceae; genus Sphingomonas; species Sphingomonas citri. The sequence continues at coordinate 988 of NZ_JAHXZN010000005.1, forward strand.
GGTGGCGGAGCGGGTCTACGGCCGCGCCCAGGTCACGCTGCTGCGACTCGCCTGAGCGCGCGTCACGGCCCCTCGACCGGCACCGCGTCGACGTGGCGCGCGGGTCGCATGACCAGCAGCGCGACGAGGCTCAGCAGCGACATGGCGGCGAGATAGACGCCGACCGGGACGAGCCCGCCGCGCTGCGCCAGCGTCTGCGCCGCGATCGGGGTGAGCCCGCCGCCGATGATGCCCGCCATGTTGAAGGCGAGGCTCACCCCGGTGTAGCGCACCCGCGCCGGGAACAGGCCCGGCAGCCAGGCGCCCAGCGGCCCATAGACGAAGCCCATGACGAAGAGCGCGAAGGCGAGCGTCGCGAAGACCGCGGGCGGCGCGCCCGAGCCGAGCCCCGGCACCAGCGCGAAACCGGCGACCACCGCGCCGACGCAGCCCCAGCGCAGCACGTGCGCGGGCGAGCGCCGGTCGCTCCACTCGCCCGACAGCGCGATGCCGAGCGCCATGAACAGGATCGCGCCGAGCTGGAGCGCGAGGAACAGCTGCCGGTCGAACCCGCGCGTCACCGCATAGCCGAGTGCGAAGGCGGTCGCGACATAATAGACCGCGAAGCACGCCACCGCCCCCAGCGTTCCGCCCAGTGCGGCGCGCCAATGGTGGCGCAGCAGCTCGCCGATCGGCACCGCCGGCGGCGGCCCTTCCTCGATCATCGCCGCGAAAGCGGGCGTCTCCGCGATCGTCAGCCGCACCCACAGTCCCAGCGCGATCAGCACCGAGGAGAGCAGGAACGGTAGTCGCCAGCCCCAGGCCATGAAGGAGTCGCGGTCCATCGTGGCGCCGAGCAGCAGGAACAGCCCGTTGGCGGCGATGAAACCGACCGGCGCGCCGAGCTGCGGGACCATGCCGTAGCGCCCGCGACGGTGCGAAGGCGCGTTCTCCACCGCCAGCAGCGCCGCCCCGCCCCACTCACCGCCCAGCCCGAAGCCCTGGCCGAAGCGCAGCAGGCACAGCAGCAGCGGCGCGACATAGCCCGCTTGCGCGAAGGTCGGCAGGAAGGCGATCGCCATCGTCGAGCCGCCCATCAGCAGCAGACTGGCGATCAGCGTCGACTTGCGCCCGACGCGGTCGCCGAAGTGACCGAACGCCCAGGCGCCGATCGGCCGCGCGAAGAAGGCCACCGCCAGGCTGCCATAGGCGGCGAGCAGCTCGATCGCGGGGTCGCCGATCGGAAAGAACAGGGTTCCGAACACGAGCGAGGCCGCGGTGGCGTAGATGTAGAAGTCGTAGAATTCGACCGACGTCCCGACCAGGCTGGCGAGCAGGATGCGGCGATGCGAGGCGCTGGCGCGCGGGGCGGTCGGGAGCGGGGACGCTGGCATGGCGGCGGTCATCGAGCGGCGGTCGGGCCCGGGTCAACGGGAAAAGTTTGCCGCACGGTCACTAAAGGCTCTGCGACCGACACACAGCAGCAACGTTGCCCGGCTATGAAGAGGATGACGGTGCCGCTCCCCCTGTGTGGCACCGTGGTGGTCGGACACTCCCCCTCGTCCGATCCTTCCCTGGACTACGGGGCGGCTCGCGAGGGCCGCCCCGGCTTTTCCGACAGCGACGTGGACGCGCGTGCCGTGCGGCTGGAACGTCGCTCGCCGCAACGTCACGACAGGCCGGCGGTCCGCACCAGCGCGCGCAGCAGCCAGAACAGCGCGCCCGACAGCGCCATCGCCACCGGCAGCGTCAACAGCCAGGCCGCGGCGAGTTGCAGCAATGTGCGGCGCTGCAGCCCCTGCCCGCTCGCCACCGAGGCGCCTGCCACGCCCGAGGAGAGGATATGCGTGGTCGACACCGGGAGCCCGAAACGGTCTGCCGCCAGGATCGTGGCCGCGGCGACCAGCTCGGCCGAGGCGCCCATGCCATAGGTCATGTGCTGCTTGCCGATCTTCTCGCCGACGGTGACGACGATCCGCTTCCAACCGATCATCGTGCCGAGCCCGAGTGCCAGCGCCACCGCCACCTTCACCCACAAGGGAATGAACCGCGTGCCGCGCTCCAGCCGTTTCTGATAATCGGCGAGCGCGTCTTTCTCCGGCCCGCTCAGCCGCGACTGCTTGTCGGCGACGATCATCCGCGTCGCGTCGAGCACCAGGTACATGTCGTTTCGCACGTTGGGCGCGGCCTGCGCCGGGACGTTGCTGAGCGCGCCATAACCGGCGACGCGCTGCGACAGGTCGCGCGACACTGCCACCACCGCGCCATAGGCCTGGGGCGACACCGCGCGGCGCTGCTCCAACGCGTCCTTGAGCAGCGGTCGCGCGCGCTCGAGCGGTACCGCGGCGGCGCCGTGCCGGATCAGCGTCGCGCTCGCGTCGGTGGCGCTGGCGAGGAAAGCGGGCGTCTCGCTCGCCGGGAGTGTGCGGTTGAGCGCATAGGCGGTCGGCGCGCAGCCGATCAGGATGAGCATGATCAGCCCCATGCCCTTCTGCCCGTCGTTCGAGCCATGGCTGAACGACACCGCGGTGCAGGTGAACACGAGCAGCGCGCGGATGCCGAGCGGCGGCGGCGCGTCGCCCTCGGGCGCGCGCATCAGCTCGGGCGAGCGCGCGACGCGGCGCAGCACCAGCAGCAGCAACGCCGCGGCGGAGAAGCCGATCAGCGGCGCCATCCACAGGCCGGTCAGCACCTTGGTCGCCTGGCTCCAGTCGACCCCGGCGGTGCCGCCCGCGCCCGAGGTGAGCAATTGGTTGGCGAGCCCGACGCCCAGCACCGAGCCGATCAGCGTGTGGCTCGAACTGTTGGGCAGGCCGACGTACCAGGTCGCGAGGTTCCAGATCACCGCGGCGAGCAGCAGCGCGAAGATCATCGCGAAGCCCGCGCCCGAGCCGACGTTGAGGATCAGGTCGACAGGCAGCAGCGTGATGATCGAATAGGCCACCGCGCCCGAGGACAAGAGCACGCCGAGAAAGTTGAAGAAGCCGGACCACATCACCGCCAGATTGGCGGGCAGCGAGTTGGTGTAGATCACCGTCGCGACGGCATTGGCGGTGTCGTGGAAGCCGTTGACGAACTCGAAGCCCAGCGCGATCAACAGGGCAAGGCCGAGGAACAGGAACACGCCGACCGCGAGCTGCTCGCCGACCTGCTGCGTGTCGATGACGATGCTGATCCCGGCATAGAGAAGCCCCGCCGCGGCGAGCAGCAGGAACAGGAGGCGCGCACCGGGATGAACCGGCGCGTCGAATCGTCGCGCAGCAGCAAGCGACGGCGGCGACTCGCTGGCCGCGAGGACGGTGGTTGCCATGGTGGCACCGCCATCCTCCTCGAAAGTGACACTTTAATGACGATTAATGTCCCAGGATGAGCCAGAACTGACGCAGCGGCCGTCGAGGGACCGGCCGCCGACGAGGCGTCCTGATGCTGCAAGACGAAGCGAGCGTGGTGGTTCGCCCGCCCTTGAAGAAAGCCGCGGCGCGGCTCAGCCCATGCCCGGATAGGTGGTGAACGCGGGCAAGTCCGCCATCCCTCTGGTCCACGGCAGCCGCTCCTTCACCATGATCTGCGCGCTGGGCGGACACGTCGCGGGATCGTCCAGCGTCCCCGACTGGACGTCGACCAGCCCCGGCAGCGCGCTCGCGTTGCGATAGAACAGCCCGGTACCGCAGCGCCCGCAGAACTGCCGCTCGCCATGCTCCGACGAGTGATACGTCACCGGTTCGCCCGTCACGCTGACGTGATCCTCGCGAAAGGCGATCCAGCCCATCACCGGCGCGCCCGACCAGCCGCGGCAATCGGTGCAATGGCACAGCGCGTGGTGCTCGGGCGCGCCCTCCGCCTCGTAGCGGATCGCGCCGCAGTGGCAGCCCCCCGCGATCACCGCCTGCTCCGCCATCTCGCTCTCCCTCGACTCGACCGATGTTCCCAGGATGTTCTCACGAGAACATGCACCTGGCAAGCCGCGCGCTTGCTCCGCGGCGCTTCGTTCCCTACCTGTTCGGCGGTGACCGAGCCAGCCAACGCCCTTCAGGACCCACCCTATCTCGCCGGGCTCAACCCGCCGCAGCGCGACGCAGTGCTCACCACCGACGGGCCGGTGCTGGTGCTCGCCGGCGCTGGTACGGGCAAGACCGCGGCGCTCACCGCGCGGCTGGCGCACCTGCTATGGACGCGCAAGGCCTATCCGTCCGAGATCCTCAGCGTCACCTTCACCAACAAGGCCGCGCGCGAGATGCGCGAGCGCGTCGGGCGTCTCGTCGGCGACGCGGTGGAGGGCATGCCGTGGCTCGGCACCTTCCACGCGATTGGCGCCAAGATGCTGCGCCGTCACGCCGAGCTGGTCGGACTGCAGAGCAATTTCACGATCCTCGACACCGACGATCAGCTCCGCCTGCTCAAGCAGCTGATCGTCGCCGCCGACCTCGACGAGAAGCGCTTCCCCGCGCGCAGCCTCGCCGGGCTGATCGACGAGTGGAAGAACAAGGGGCTCACCCCGTCCGAGATCGACGCCGGCGAGAGCGAGCGCTACGGCAACGGCCGCGGCGGTGAGCTCTACCAGCAATATCAGGACCGGCTGCGCGCGGTGAACGCCTGCGACTTCGGCGACCTGCTGCTTCACGTGCTGACGATCCTGAAGCGCGAGCGCTCGGTGCTCGAGCAGTATCAGCAGCGCTTCCGCTACATCATGGTGGACGAGTATCAGGACACCAACTCGGTCCAGTATCTCTGGCTGCGGCTGCTCGCGCAGGAGCGCCGCAACATCTGCTGTGTCGGCGACGACGACCAGTCGATCTATTCCTGGCGCGGCGCGCAGGTGGAGAACATCCTCAAGTTCGAGAAGGATTTCCCAGGCGCCAAGGTGATCCGGCTGGAGCAGAACTACCGCTCCACGCCACATATCCTCGCTGCCGCCTCGGGCGTGATCGCCAACAACGGCGGGCGGCTCGGCAAGGAGCTGTGGACCGAGCTCGACGCGGGCGAGAAGGTGCGCGTCCTCGGCGTGTGGGACGGGCCCGAGGAAGCGCGCCGCGTCGGCGAGGAGATCGAGGCGGCGCAGCGCGACGGCACCAACCTCGACCATGTCGCCATCCTCGTGCGCGCGCAGCACCAGACGCGCGAGTTCGAGGACCGCTTCATCGCGATCGGCCTGCCCTATCGCATCGTCGGCGGCTTCCGCTTCTACGAGCGCGCCGAGATCCGCGACGCGCTCGCCTATCTGCGCGTCGTCCACCAGCCCGCCGACGACCTCGCCTTCGAGCGGATCGTCAATACGCCCAAGCGCGGCCTCGGCGACAAGGCGATTGCCAAGCTCCACCAGCTCGCCCGCGCCGAGCGGCTGCCGCTGTCGATCGCGGCGGCGCGCATCCTCGACAGCGACGAACTCACCCCGCAGGCGCGCAAGGCGCTCGGCCGCTTCGTCGGCGACGTCGCGCGCTGGCGCGACATGGCCAACGATCTGCCCCACGCCGAGCTGGCGCGGCAGATCCTCGACGAGAGCGGCTATACCGCGATGTGGCAGGCGGAGAAGTCGGCCGAGGCGGCGGGGCGGCTCGAGAATCTCACCGAGCTGGTGCGCGCGATGGAGGAATATGAGAGCCTGACCGCCTTCCTCGAGCATGTCAGCCTGGTCATGGACAATGAGGCGACGCGCGAGGATCCCAAGGTGACGATCATGACGATCCACGCCGCCAAGGGGCTGGAGTTCGACACCGTCTTCCTCGCCGGCTGGGAGGAAGGGCTGTTCCCGTCGCAGCGCGCGCTCGACGAGGGCGGCACGCGCAGCCTCGAGGAGGAGCGCCGCCTCGCTTATGTCGCGATCACGCGCGCGCGCCGCCGCGCCACCATCCTCCACGCCGCCAACCGCCGCATCTACGGGCAGTGGACCAGCTCGCTACCGTCGCGCTTCGTGGGCGAGCTGCCCGACGCGCATGTCGAGAGCGAGACGAGCATGTCGGGCGGCGAGAGCCTGTGGCGCGCCAATTGGAGCGAGCGCGCCGATCCCTTCGCCGACGTCGCGCGCGGCACCGGCCGCGGCCCGGGCTGGCAGCGCGCGGCGGGGACGCTCGGCACCCAGAGCGGGAGCAAGCCCGGCGGCGAGTGGACCAGCCGCACCTTCTCGCGCGAGCCGGTCCGCGTGGTGGAGAGCCGCGCCTCGGCGGTGAGCATCGGCAACAAGGGTCGCGGCGATCTGTCAGTGGGGCAGCGCGTGTTCCACCAGAAGTTCGGCTATGGCGCGATCGCCGAGATCGAGGGCAACAAGCTCGAGATCGACTTCGAACAGGCCGGGCGCAAGCGCGTGATGGACAGTTTCGTCAGCGCCAGCTGAGACTTTCCCGGCGCGTCCGGGTTGTCGGCGGCGGAGGTGTGCCATGTCCGAGACCGCCGAGAAGACCGATCCCGCTCTGTGGGAGACGGTGAAGGACGAGATCACCGCCGGCGCGAAGGGCGGCAGGAAGGGGCAATGGTCCGCGCGCAAGGCGCAGATGGCAGTCGCCGAGTATAAGAAGCGCGGCGGCGGCTATAAGGGCGGCAAGGACGAGGACAATTCGCTGCACCAGTGGAGCGAGGAGGACTGGGGCACCAAGTCGGGCGCGACGAGCGAGGCAAGCGGCGAGCGCTATCTGCCGAAGAAGGCGCGCGCGGCGCTGTCCGACAAGGAGTATGCGCGCACCAGCGCGAAGAAGCGGGCCGACACCAAGAAGGGGAAGCAATTCTCCGCCCAGCCCTCTGACGTGGCGGAGAAGACGCGGCCGTACCGCGACCATCGCTCGAAGGCCGATCTCTACGCCGAGGCGAAGAAGCGCGACATCCCCGGTCGCTCGACGATGAACAAGGACGAGCTGGCGAAGGCGCTCGCGGGATAGTTCGCAGATCTGGTCGCGTCATCGGTCAGCCACGCGCCCCGGCGCGGGCCGGGTACAGTTGGGTGACCTCACGTCAGAGCCACTACGGCCTTCCCACCTAGGCTCCGGCCTGCACCGAAGCACATCAGAGAGTCGCCTTTACCTGCGCAGCTCCACCGCGCCACTCCCCCACAGCGCCCACCAGATGATCGCGGGCTGAAGCAGCAGCCGCGGCGCATGGTACCAGACCGGCAGCCCCGTACCGCTGCCGAGATCGAGCATGGCGTGGTAGATATTGGCCGGCCACACGCACAGCGCATAGGCCGCCAGCCCCCATCCGGCGAAGCGCCGCGTGGCGCGCGGCAGCAGCATCGCCGCGCCGGCCAGCTCGATCACGCCGGTGACCGCCACCACCGCGACTGGCAGCGGGATCGCTGGCGGGACGATCGCCGCCATCGCGTCGGTGAAGGCGAAATGCGCGATGCCGCCCAGCGCGTAGAACAGCGCGAGCGCCCACCGGCCCCAGCGCCGCGCGTCACTCTCGCGCTGGCGCTTGAAGCCGTAGGAAGCGTAGCGATCGACCGGCAAGCCGGTCAGACCTCCACGGCCAGGAGCGTTACGCCCTCGTACTTGTCGTCACCGGGAACGAACAATTCGCTCGGCTTGAAGCGACGCGGCGTGATCCGCAGCCCGGTCAGCCCGGCGAGCTTGAACGCGCCGATCTTTGGCTCTTTGGGCGGCTGGCCGTCGCGCTCCAGCGTGAGCGCGTCGAGATAGATCTCGCCGTGCTTGGTGTAGAGGATGTGCGGCGCCAGCGTCACCTCGCCGCGATTGTAGGTCGCGGCGATCGCCTGCTGCTTGACGATCGCCTCGAAGACGATCGGGACGGTGTCGGGAACGGCGCTTGGCTTGTTCATCGTCTGAGCATTCATCACGCTGCCCCTAGCCGATCGCGCTGCGTCGCAGCAAGAACCTCGCGAGATCGCCTACGTTCCCATCATAGCACGAGAAACCGGTCAACGCGGCATCAACTTCTGCGCGAAATAGGTCATCTGCAGCGCCTGCAGCCGCGCTCCCTGCTCGATGTCCGCGTCGCCAGAATGGCCACCCGCCGTGTCCTCGTAGAACAGATAGGGCAGCCCATATTCCTTGAGCCGCGCGGCGAACTTGCGCGCGTGCTGCGGCCCGACCCGGTCGTCCTTGGTGGTCGTCCAGATGTACGGCTCGGGGTAGCGCACGCCCTTGCGGATGTTCTGGTACGGCGAGATCGTGCCGAGAAAGGCGCGCTCCTCGGGCACGCTGACCGAGCCATATTCGTCGACCCAGGAGGCGCCCGCCGCGATCTGTTCGTAGCGCAGCATGTCGAGCAGCGGCACCTGGATCGTCACCGCCTGCCACAGCTCGGGATGCTGGTTGAACTCGACCCCCATCAGCAGCCCGCCGTTCGAGCCGCCGTAGATGCCCAGCTTCTGCGGGCTGGTCAGCCGCCGGGCGATCAGGTCTTTCGCCACCGCGGCGAAATCGTCGTAGATCACCTGTCGCTTGGTCTTGCGCCCGGCGTCGTGCCACGCCGGGCCGAACTCGCCCCCGCCGCGAATGTTCGCGAGCACATAGGCTCCGCCGCGCTCGAGCCACAATTTGCCGGTGATCGCCGAATAGGCCGGCAGCATCGGCAGCTCGAACCCGCCATAGGCCGTCATGATCGTCGGCGTGGTGCCGTCGGGTCGGATGCCTCGTCGGTGAACAATGAAATAGGGTACCTTTGTGCCGTCGGTGGAGGTCGCCTCATGCTGCTCGACCACCAGCCCGGCGGCGTCGAACTTCGCCGGCAACGTCTTCACCGCCGCCCCCGCCGTCGCCGTCGCGGCGTCGAGCGGCAGCAGCGTCGTCGGCGTCAGGAAGCCGGTCACCGTCACATAGCCATGGTCGCTCTTGTCGTCGGCGCTCGCCACGCCCAGCGACACATTGTCGGGCAGCGCGACCGGCCGTGCCGTCCACCCCTTTTCTCCCGGCGTGTAGATCGTCGCCCGCCCGCGGACATTGTCGTTGTAGATCAGCACCAGCCGATCCTTGGTCGTCACCACTTCGTCGACCGACTGGCGCGGGTCGGGCGCGAACACCACCGTCGGGTCCAGCGCTCCGCTCTCGACGTCGGCGAGCGGCACGGAGGCGATCGCGCCCGCCGGCACCTTGCCCCACGGGTCGCTGGTGCGGAACAGCACCTGGCCGTGGACCATGGCCTCCGGGAAGGTCCGCGCCGGCACGTCGAGCTTGCGCGTCCCCGCCGGCGTCCAGACATAGGTCTCGCCGCCGAAGAAGGTCGTCTGCCGCGTGATCGTGACCAGCCGGTGGCCCTGGCCGTCGGTGATCACCCCGGCGTAGGTGCCGAGCTGGTCGGCCGGCTGGCCGCGGTAGACCTCGGTCGCCGCCGCCAAGGGCTGGCCGCGCTTCACCATCTTCACCACGAAGGGATAGCTCGAGGCGGTCATCGTCCCAGCGCCCCAGTCGCGGCTGACCAGCAGCGTGTCCTCGTCGAGCCAGCTCGCGCCCTGTTTCGACTTGGGCAAAGCGAATCCGCCGGAGACGAACGCGCCGGCAGCCAGGTCGAACTCGCGATAGCTGATCGCGTCCTCGCCGCCCTCGGAGAGCGCGACCAGGCACAGCCGCTCCTCGGGCTGCAGGCAGGTCGCGCCCTTCCACACCCATTTCTTGCCCTCTGCCTTCGACAGCGCATCGAGGTCGAGGACCGTCGTCCATCTCGGCTGCGGCCGGGCGTAATCGGCCTCGCTGGTCCAGCGCCAGATGCCCTGCGGATGATCGGCATCGCGCCAGAAATTGTAGATGCGGCCGTACAATTGGCTCGGCATCGGAATGCGATCCTTCGCCGCGGCGATCGCCAGCGCCTGCTGGTAGAAGGTCTGGTAGCGCGGGTCGTCCTGAAGCCGCGGCAGCGTGCGCTTGTTCTCGGCCTCGACCCAGGCGAGCGCCCGGGCGCCGTCCTTCTCCTCGAGCCAGACATAGGGATCGTCGGTCATCGCCTTGCTCTGGGCGAGCGCCGCCGATGCCGCAAGCGCCGCGGCGAGCGCCACCCCGATGGCCAGCCGGCCCCGTCCCGAAACCCTCATCGCAGCGACCCTTCTCTTCGTTGCCGCCATTCTTGCGGCGCGCGGCGGCGCGGAACAAGCCGCAACGTGACGAGTCGGGCAGGCAAGGATGCCGCCCGCTGACCCGATCCGACGCGCCGCCGCGGGCGTCCCCGCCGCCGATGGCCTACCCGCGCCGCGCCGCTACGCCGCGATCGCGGCGCTCTGCTTCGGCACCGCGCTGGTGATCATCGACGGCGGCGTCGCCAATGTCGCGCTGCCGACGATCGCGCGCGACCTCGGCGTCGACTCCTCGGCGGTGGTTGCGATCGTGACCGTCTATCAGCTGATGCTGGTGATGCTGCTGCTGCCCTTCGCCGGACTGGGCGAGCGGATCGGGCTGAAACGCATGTACCAGCTCGGCCAGTCGATCTTCACCGTCGCGACCTTGCTCTGCTTCTTCGCCAAGAGCCTGCCCTTCCTGCTGGTGGTGCGCGCGGCGCAGGCGATCGGTGCGGCGGGTGCCTTGGCGGTCGCCTCGGCGCTGATCCGCCAGACCTATCCGAGCGCGCAGCTGGGGCGCGGCCTCGGCATCAACTCAGTGGTGGTGTCGAGCTCCGCCGCGGCGGCGCCGACCATCGGCGGACTGGTGCTCGCGGTGGCGCCATGGCCGTGGGTGTTCGCCAGCGCGATCCCCTTCGCGCTCGCCTCGCTGCTGTTCGGCCGCGCGCTGCCCGACCCCGCGCCGCGCGACCGGCGCTTCGACGTGCTCGGCGCGGTGATGTGCGCGGCGATGTTCGGGCTGGTGATTGGGGGCGCCGAGAGCGCGGTCCACGGCGACAGCCCGGTGGTGTCCGCCGCGATCGTGCTGCTCGGCGTCGCGATCGGCGTGATCTACGTCCGGCGCGAGCGGGGGACCGCCGACCCGATCCTGCCGGTCGACCTGCTCGCGCGGCCGGTGATCGCGCTGTCGACGATCGGCGGCTTCACCGCCTTCATCGCCTCGATGACGCTGCTGTTGTCGACGCCATTCCGGCTCACGCACGAATATGGCTTCACTGCGGCCGAGGTCGGCGCGGCGATCGCGCCCTGGCCGCTGACCAACATGATCGTCGCGCCGCTCACCGGCTGGCTGTCCGACCGCGTGCCGGCGGGGCTGCTCGGCGGGATCGGCATGGCGATCTCGATCGTCGCCCTGGTGCTGATCGCGCTGATGCCGGCCGATCCGAGCTATTTCGACGTGGCGTGGCGGATGGCGCTGTGCGGCTCCGGCTTCGGCACCTTCCTGCCGCCGAACGCGCGGCTGATCATCGGATCGGCACCGCGCGCGCGCGTCGCCGCTGCCGGCGGGCTGGTGAGCACGGTGCGCCTGGTCGGCCAGACCACGGGTGCGACACTGGTGGCAGCGCTGCTGGCGGTCGGCGTCGGGGCGGGGGCGGTGCCGCCGTTGGTGTCGGCCGGGTTGGCGCTCGTGGCGGGCGCGTGCAGCCTCGCGCGACTGCGTCCCTCGGTCCGCGAGTCGGGCAGCAGTGAGGCGGAGGCGGTGCCGGCGGCGACGGTGCGGTAAGCGCAGGCATGTGTCTCGGTACGCGGGGACCGATTGGCGGCAAACGACGGTGACCCGACTTCTGGGCTCCTGGGTCGGCAGAAGCACGGATCCGTTTGAGTATCCCGATCAGGCTTACCCGCGCACCCCGATCCACGCCAGCCACAGCCAGCCCGCGATCAGCAGCGTCCCGCCGATCGGCGTCACCGCGCCGAGCCAGCGCGGCAGCCCGATCGCCATCAGGTACAGGGTCCCCGCGAACAGCGCGCCGCCGGCGAGGAACAGCCAGGCCGGCCCGCGTGCCTCCAGCCGCAGCGCCACCAGCGCGGCGAGCGCGTGGACCAGCTGATAGTGGCTCCCCGTCTTGAGCCATTCCACCGCCGCGCCGCTCGCGCCGTGCGCCCCGAACGCGCCAGCGCCGACCGCGAGCGCGCCCGACAGCGCCGCCAGGACCACCAACCCATTCACTCGCGCTGCCCCCCGCCCCATGGCGCCTGCTCGGCGACCAGCGCGCGCGCGGCGCGGATGTCGCCCGCCTCGATCTGGATGCGCAGCCGCTCGCGGTCGCGCGCGCGGTACATCTGCTCGGCACGGTCGATCTCGGCGGGCGAGACGCCCAGCCCTTCCAGTGCCAGCCGCGCCATGCGGATCGCCGACTCGAGCACCTCGCGCACCACCGCGCGCGCCGGCCCCGGCTTGAGCCGCACCAGCGCGCGCCGGTCGAAGGCGCGGACGTAGATGGCGGCGCGCGGGAAGGCCTCGTGGATCGCCTCGAGCTGGCCGAGGTCGAGCTGGTCGCCATCCATGCAGAACATAATGAGCTCGGCCTCGGCAGCGCCGGCCTGGCGCAGCAGGTCCAGCCGGGTGCCGTCGCCGTAATAGACCTTGGAGCCGAACTCCTCGGCGATATCGATCATCTCGATATCGGTGTCGATCAGCGTGACCGGGATGTCCTGCATCATCAGCATCTGCCCGACCGTCTGGCCGAATCGGCCATAGCCGACGATGATCGCGTTGGCGCCGTCCGCCTTCGGCCCGTCACGTGCGCCGTCGGCGACGATCGGCTCCTCGCGGAAGCGGCGCGTGAACATCATCAAGAAGGGCGTCGTCGCCATCGACAGCGTGATGATCGCGCCGAATAGGCTCGCCGCCTGCGGCGCGATCAGATAGGCGTTCTGCGCCTGGGCGAGCAGCACGAAGCCGAACTCGCCGCCCTGGCTCAGCAGCAGTCCGAGCGCGACCGCCTGCCGCCACTTCATGCGGAAGGCCAGCCCCAGCGCGGTGATGATCCCTGCCTTGGTGACGATCAACGCCGCCGCCATCGCCACCACGAAGAAGGGACGCTCGGCGATGGCGTGCAGGTCGAGCATCATGCCGACCGCGAGGAAGAACAGCCCGAGCAGGATAGAGCGGAAGGGCTCGACGTCGGTCTCCAGCTCGTGACGATAAGGGCTGTCCGCCAGCATCACGCCCGCCACGAACGCGCCGAGCGCGGTGGAGAGCCCCAGCCACTCCATCAGCGCCGCCGCGGCGATCACCGTGAACAGCGCGGCGAAGACGAACATCTCGCGCTCGCCGAGATTGCCGATGCCGCGGAACAGCGGGCGCAGCACGAAGCGCCCGACCGCGACCAGCCCGGCGATGGCGAGCACGGTATAGACCACCAGCAACCAGCCCGGCGGCCCGGCCGCGGCCTCGGGGTTGCGGCTCATCGCGGCGATGATCGTGATCATCGGGATGATCGACAGGTCCTGGAACAGCAGGATCGAGAAGGCGCGCTCGCCGAACGGCGTGCGCAGGCGTCCCGAGGACTGCAGCATGGGCAGCACCTGCGCGGTCGAGGACAGGGCCAGCGGCATGCCCACCGCCAGCGCCGCGGCGAGCGAGAATTTCGCTGCGAGCGCGAGGATCGCGGCGATGGCGACGCCGCAGGCGACGACCTGGAGCAGCCCCAGTCCGAGGATATCTTCCTTCAGCCGCCACAACCGCGTCGGGCTCAGCTCCAGCCCGACGATGAAGAGCAGCAGCGTGATGCCGAGCTCGGCGAAGCCCAGCTTGGTCTCGGCATCGCCGACCAGCCCGAGCAGCTGCGGCCCGACCAGCGCGCCGGCGACGAGGAAGCCTAGGGTCGCGCCCAGCCCGAGCCGGCGGAACAGCAGCACGAAGACCAGTCCCGCGCCGAGCAGGATCGTCCCGTCGCGGACCAGCGAGCCGTCGGCGGCGTGCTCCATCAGACCGCGACCTCGCTCGCGGCGCGCGCCTGCTCGGCCGCCTCCGCCGCGGCCTCGAAGGCGAGCCGGATCGAGGGGTGGCGCGCGGTGAGCTTGAGGCCGGGCGCGAAGATCGCGATGCCAGGCCAGTCGGGCGTGTCGCCGCTGCCGGCGAGCCAGGCGGTGAGCGAGTCGCGCGCTGTCGCCAGTTCCTCGGGCGTGCGGCCGATCGCGTGCCGCGCCAGCAGCGTCGACGAGGCCTGGCCGAGCAGGCAGGCGCGCACCTGCGTGCCCAGCGCGGCGACCCGCCCGGCGCCGTCGAGATCGACGTCGACGATCACGCGGCTGCCGCAGATCGGCGAGCGCTTCTCGGCCGTTCCCGCGGGGTCGGCGAGCCGCTCGGGATAGGGGTTGCCGATCGCCAGCGCGCTGATCTCGGGGGTGTACAAGTCGAGGCTCATGACTCTCTGTTCTCTCTGGCGGCGCGCTGGGAGACGCGCGGCGCGAAGACGGGCTCGCCGCGGCGCCGCCGGTCGACGAAATCGGCGATCGACGCGCTCGTCGCGCTGAGCAGCGGGTAGGTCCGCGCCTGCGTCAACCACGCCGGCCGGTGCGACGGCCCGCCGCCCGTCGTGTCGAGCACGAGGATCAGCAGAAGATAGGCGAGGCTCGCCAGGATCAAACCCTTCAGCGCGCCGAACCCGAAGCCCAGCGCCCGATCGATCGGGCCGAGCACCGAGGTGCGGGTGCGCCGCGCTACCGCGTTGACCACGATCTTGCTGAGGACATACGTGCCCGCGGTGAGGATAACGAAGGCGAGCACCGCCGCGCCCGAGGCGCTGCCGACGGTGCCGGCCAGCGCGCGCGCGAGCGGCAGGTGGAAGATCTTGAGCGCGAACACCATCGCCACCCAGGCGAACAGCGCCAGCACCTCGCCGACGAAACCGCGCCGCACGCCACCCAGCGCGGTCAGCGCCACCGCGGCGAGCACGGCGATGTCGAGCCCCTGCAAGTTCATGCGCGCATCCTTATGGCGCCACGGCGGCGGGGGCCAGCGCGAGTTGCGATGCGGGTGCGAGGAGGTAAACACGGGTACCCAGAATGGTGACGTGCGATTGCCCCCAGAGCGGTGCCGATCCTCCCCGGCACGGGGCGGGGACAAGCCGCAGCCTGGTGGAGGGGGGCTGCCGCAGATGCTGCGCTGCGTGGTGAGCCCCCTCCACCACTCGCCTTCGGCGAGCGTTCCCCCTCCCCTCCCCTCCCCTCCCCGCCCCACGGGGAGGATTTCGTCTGCCTCCTCACCCTCTCCCGAGCAGGTGATCGACGAACTGCCCGAGCGTCCGGAAGCTCGACCGCCGCATCACCTCGCGCTCCGCCCCCGCGGCGCTTTCTGGCAGCAGCGCGCGCTCGAAGCCGAGCTTGGACGCCTCCTTGAGCCGAAGCGGCGCGTGCGCGACCGGGCGTAGCTCGCCCGACAGCGCGATCTCGCCGAACGCCACCGCGTCGGCGGGCACCGGCCGCTCGCTCAGCGCCGAGACCAGCGCCGCCGCGACCGCGAGGTCGGCCGCCGGATCCTGCACGCGATAGCCCCCTGCCACGTTGAGATAGACCTCGCAGGTCGAGAAGCTGAGCCCGCAGCGCGCCTCCAGCACCGCCAGGATCATCGCCAGCCGCCCCGAGTCCCAGCCGACGACCGCGCGCCGCGGCGTCGCCCCGCTGGCGAGCCGCACCACCAGTGCCTGGATCTCGACCAGCACCGGCCGCGTTCCCTCCAGCGCGGGGAAGACGGTCGCGCCGGTGACACCCTCGTCGCGCTGGGTGAGGAACAGCGCAGACGGATTCGACACCTCCGCCAAGCCGTCACCCGCCATGGCGAAGACGCCGATCTCGTCGGTGCCGCCGAAGCGGTTCTTGAGGCTGCGCAGGATGCGATACTGATGACTGCGCTCGCCCTCGAAGCTCAGCACCGTATCGACCATATGCTCGAGCACGCGCGGACCCGCGATCGTGCCGTCCTTGGTGACATGGCCGACCAGCACCACCGCGGTGCCGCGCTCCTTGGCGAAGCGGATCAGCTCCTGCGCGCTGGCGCGGACCTGGCTGACGGTACCCGGCGCGCCCTCGATCAGGTCGGAGTGCATCGTCTGGATCGAGTCGATCACCAGCAGCGCGGGCGGGCGGTCGTGCGACAGCGTCGTCAGGATGTCGCGTGTCGAGGTGGCGGCGGCGAGCTTCACCGGCGCGTCGCCCAGCCCGAGCCGGCGCGCGCGCAGCCGCACCTGGTCCGCCGCCTCCTCGCCCGAGACATAGGCGACGTCGTGGCCGCGCCGCGCCAGCGCCGCCGCGGCCTGGAGCAGCAGGGTCGACTTTCCGATACCGGGGTCGCCGCCGATCAGCGTCGCCGAGCCCGCCACCAGCCCGCCGCCGAGCGCGCGATCGAGCTCGGCGATGCCGAACGGCGTCCGCGGCGGCAGCGCCACCTCGGCGTCGAGCCCGACCAGCGCGATCGTGCGTCCGCCACCCTGAAGATTATGCTTGGCCTGAAAGGGCGTCGCTACGGCCGGCGCTTCCTCCACCAGCGTGTTCCATTCCGAGCAGTCGGCGCACTGCCCCTGCCAGCGGTGGTTCACCGACCCGCACGACTGGCAGACATATCTCTTGTGCATCTTGGCCATGGCATGCTCGTAGCGCAGCCAGAACAGGAAGGGAACGACTGTTCGATGAACGAGCGGTTCACCGCAGGTGCAGGGCGAGTCGCCCATCACTCGGAACCCTCGTTGTGACGCGATCGTTTCAGCGACGACATATTCGCAAACGACCATAGGAGTTTCTCGTGAAGCACTTCGCCGTTTTCGCTCTCGCTTCCGCCGCCGCCCTTCCCGGGGCCGCGCTGGCGCAAGCGGCGGCGCCGGCCCAGGCGCCTGCCACGGGTGCGGCCACGGTCGCCACCGGCGCCACCGTCTATGACACCTCGGGCGGCGTCGTCGGCACCGTCGAGAGCACCGACGGCACCAATGCGGTGGTCAACACCGGCACGGTGAAGGCGGCGATCCCGCTGACCTCGCTCGGTCAGGGTGCGCAGGGCCCGGTGCTGGCGATGACCAAGGCGCAGCTCGAGGCCGCCGCCGGGCAGCAGCAGGCGCAGGCCACCGCCGACTTCAAGTCGAAGCTCGTCCCGGGCGCCACTGTCTATGGCACCGGCGGCACGCAGCTCGGCACGATCAAGTCGGTCGATGCCAGCGGCGTGACGCTGACCACCGCCGACGGCCCCGTCGTACTGCCGGCCAACGGCTTCGGCCCCGGCCCGCAGGGTATCGTGCTCGGCATGACCGCGGCACAGCTCAAGGCGGCGATGACCGCGGCGGGCGGTGGCAGCGCCGGCGCTTCGTCGTCCAGCTCGTCCTCGACCACCGCCGGTGACATGGCCGCCGGCACCACCGCCGCGACCGGCACCGAGAGCGCCTCGACGCCGGGCACCACCGCGGAGGCTTCGACGGCCGCGCCGGGCGCGACCACGACGACCACCAAGGCCAAGCGCAAGCCGCGCTGATCGTCTCGGCAGCGCGAAAAACGAGCGCCGCTCGCGTCTTCTGGACGCGGGCGGCGTTCCCCGTCGTGGGCGCGCGGTGTTCCGTGCCTCAAAGCGTTCCCCGGCGATTGCCGGGAAACTAAGAAGGACCAGCGTTCACGCGAAGTCGCGAAGAGAATTAGTTCGCGCGCAAGCGCGGAGTCGCAGATAGGAAGCTCTTTGACGCCGGCGTTATGATCACCTTAATTCCAGGTAGCGTCTTCGCGCGAACAAGTCCTCCACCGACCTCACTCCGCCGCTACCGCGACCGCCCGCGGTGCCGCGTCGCGAACGCCTTGGTCGACGTGCTCCGCAAATTGCGCGAAATTGTCGTTGAACAGGTCGACCAGCCGGGCCGCCGCCGTGTCATAGGCGGCCTTGTCCGCCCAGGTCGCGCGCGGGTCAAGCATCGCGCTGTCAACACCCGGCACCGCCACGGGTACCTTGAACCCGAAGTTCGGGTCAGTGCGGAACTCAGCATGATTGAGGCTGCCGTCCAGCGCGGCGTCGAGCAGCGCGCGGGTCGCCTTGATCGGCATGCGATGGCCCACGCCATACTTTCCACCGGTCCAGCCTGTGTTGACCAGCCAGCAGTCGACCCCGCCGCGGGCGATCCGCTTCTTCAGTAGATTGCCGTAGACCGACGGGTGGCGCGGCATGAACGGCGCGCCGAAACAGGTCGAGAAAGTGGCGTCGGGCTCGGTCACGCCCATCTCGGTGCCAGCGACGCGCGCGGTATAGCCCGACAGGAAGTGGTACATCGCCTGATCGGGCGTCAGCTTGGCGATCGGCGGCAGGATGCCATAGGCGTCCGCGGTCAGCATCACGATGCTGCGCGGCGTGCCTCCCATGTTGCGCTCGGACGTGTTGGGGATGAAGTCGATCGGGTAAGCGCCACGGCTGTTCTCCGCGAGCGAGTTGTCGTCGAGGTCGAGCTGGCGCGTCACCTCATCCATCACGACGTTCTCGAGCACGGTACCGAACCGCTTGGTAGTGGCGAAGATCTCGGGCTCGGCCTCGGGCGAGAGCCGGATCATCTTGGCGTAGCAGCCGCCCTCGAAGTTGAAGACCGCGTCGTCGGACCAGCCGTGCTCGTCGTCGCCGATCAGCGTGCGCTTGGGATCGGCCGACAGCGTGGTCTTGCCCGTCCCCGACAGGCCGAAGAACACCGCGGTGCGCCCGTCCTCTCCCATATTCGCCGAGCAGTGCATCGGCATCACGCCCGTAGGCGGCAGCAGGTAGTTGAGGATGCCGAACACCGACTTCTTCATCTCGCCGGCGTAGCGCGTGCCGCCGATCAGCACGAGCTTCTCAGTCATGTTCACCGCGATCACGGTCTCGCTGCGGCAGCCGTGGCGCGCGGGATCGGCGCGGAAGCTCGGCAGGTCGATGATCGTGTAATCGGCGACGAAACCCTTGAGTTCACGCTCCTCTGGCCGAACGAGCATGGTGCGGATGAAGAGGTTGTGCCACGCCAGCTCGTTGATCACGCGGACACGGACGCGATGGCCCGGCTGCGAGCCGCCGTACAGGTCTTGCACGAACAGGTCGCTCTTGGCGCGCAGCGCGGTGAGGAAATCCTGCTTGAGCGCGGCGAAATGGTCGGGCGTCATCGCCTTGTTCGACTTGCCCCACCACACGCTCGTCTCGGTCTCGGCGTCGCGCACGATGAACTTGTCCTGCGCCGAGCGGCCGGTGTGCTGCCCGGTCTCGACCACCAGCGGGCCGTCGGCGGAAAGCTTGCCCTCGTTGCGCGCCACCGCGGCCTCGACCAGCCGCGCGGTGACGAGGTTCCAGTGGAGCGTGGCGCGGGTCTCGATGCCCTGTGCCTCGAGCCCGGCGTCCGGAATGCGATCGCTCAATGGTCCATCCTCTTCTTCGTGCCGCCGTGCCGTCGCCGACCGGCCTCTGCTAAACATGTTTTACACCTGGCCGGACGATGCGTCAAACATGTTAAACAGGCGTACTCTGCGCTTCGTCGCACGCCATTGAGCGCACGCCCGCTTTGGATTACCCCGCTGGCATGACCCGGACCTTTCGATGACGGCCACGATCGCGCTGGTCGACGACGACCGCAACATTCTCACCTCGGTGTCGATCGCGCTGCAGGCCGAGGGGTTCCTGACGCGGGTCTATTCGGACGGTGAGGCAGCGCTGAAGGCGCTCACCGACAACCCGCCCGATCTCGCCATCTTCGACATCAAGATGCCGCGGATGGACGGGCTGGAGCTGCTGCGCCGGCTGCGCGAGAAGAGCCGCGTCCCCGTCATCTTCCTCACCAGCAAGGACGACGAGCTCGACGAGGCGCTCGGGCTGGCGATGGGTGCGGACGATTACATCGCCAAGCCGTTCAGCCAGCGGCTGCTGATCGCACGCATCCGCGCCATCCTGCGCCGCACCGAGGGCAGCGCCGCGCCCGGCGGAGAGGATGCCGCCGCGCAGGGCCCGATCGAGCGCGGCCGATTGGTGATGGACCCGGCGCGCCACCGCGTCAGCTGGGACGGCCACAATGTGACGCTGACCGTCACCGAGTTCCTGATCCTCGAGACGCTGGCGCAGCGCCCCGGCATCGTGAAGACGCGCAACCAGCTGATGGACGCGGCCTATCAGGACGACATCTACGTCGACGACCGCACGATCGACAGCCATATCAAGCGCGTCCGCCGCAAGTTCCGCGAGGTCGATGCCGGCTTCGACTCGATCGAGACATTGTATGGCGCCGGCTACCGCTTTTCGGAGGAGTGACGCCGCCGAGCAGGCGCGCTCCTGGTCCGGCAAGGTCTCGCTCACTCCGCGCATCCTCGCGGTCAACACCCTGGCGCTGCTCCTGCTGGCGGGTGGCTTCTTCTACCTCGACACGTTCCGCAGCCGCATCCTTGACGAGCGCGCGGCGCAGGCCTCGCGCGAGGCGCGGCTGATGGCGGAGGCGCTCACCGCCATCCCTGACGCGCGACGCGACTGGCTGCTGGCGCGGCTCGCCACCGACACCGGCACGCGGCTGCGGCTGTACGACGCCGACGGCGTCGCGAGCGCCGACTCGCGCGCGCTCGGCGTCGCGAATTTCCGGCTCGACGATCCCGACGACGACTCGCTGGCCAAGCGCAGCGCGCGCTTCCTCGACGCGGCGATCGACCGAGTCGTGCGCGCCCCGCTCGCACCGGGCTATCGCGAGCGCGCCGACGGACGACGCTGGCCCGACGTACGCGCGGTGCTGGCCGGCGCCCCGAGCGCGGTGACGGTATGGCGCGCGCCCGATCGCACTCCGGTGATCACCGCTGCCGCCCCGCTGCCGGGCGGCCGCGCGTTGCTCTCCGCGGTCAACGCGCGCGACATCACCGAGCGGGTGCGGCTCGAGCGTTTTCGGCTGAGCGTGGTGCTGCTGGTGGTGGCGGCGATCTCGATCGGCCTGTCGCTGTTCCTCGCGCGCACCATCGTCGAGCCGCTGCGCCGGCTCGCGCGCGCCGCGGTGCGGGTGCGACTCGGCCGCGCGCGCGAGGTGGTGGTGCCGCGGCTGCCCGAGCGGCGCGACGAGATCGGCATGCTCGCGCGCGCGCTCAGCGACATGAGCCTGGCGCTGCGCGCACGCATCGACGCCACCGAGGCCTTCGCCGCCGACGTCACGCACGAGCTCAAGAACCCCCTCGCCTCGCTGCGCTCCGCGGTGGACGCGCTCGGCCATGTCCGCGCGCCCGACGCGCAGGCGCAGCTGCTCGCGATCGTCGGCGACGACGTGCACCGGCTCGACCGGCTGATCAGCGACATCTCGGACGCGTCGCGGCTCGACGCCCAGCTCAGCCGCGCGACCTTCGAGCCAGTCGACGTCGAGGCGATGCTGGCGGCGATGGTGGCGCAGCGCGAGGCGCGTGGCGTGCCGCGCGGCGTCCGCGTGCGGCTCGACGCGCGCGATCACGGCGAGCTCCACGTGCTCGGCGAGGGCGCGCGGCTGGAACGAGTCTTCGCCAATCTCATCGACAACGCCATCTCCTTCTCGCCCGATGACGGCGTTGTCAGCGTCGCGGCACGGCGCGACCGCTCGATGCTGGAGGTGCGGGTGGAAGACGAAGGGCCGGGCGTGCCCGAGGAAGCGCGCGAGGCGATCTTCCAGCGCTTCCACTCGGTGCGGCCGACGCAGGAGGGATTCGGCGAACACAGCGGCCTGGGCCTCGCGATCGCGCGCACCATCGTCGACGCGCACCAGGGCGAGATCGGGGTCGAGTCGCGCGACGACCGGCTGAGCGGCGCGCGCTTCGTCGTGCGGCTGCCGCTCGCCGCGCGGGGCGCGGTGTTGTGACCGCAGCGGTGACGCTCCACGCCACCGCGGTCGCGCTCGGCGGGCGAGCGGTGCTGCTCACCGGGCCGTCGGGCGCGGGCAAGTCCGACCTGGCGCTGCGGCTGATCGATCGCGGCGCCGAGCTGGTGGCGGACGATTACACGATGCTGGTGCACGACGGCGCCGACCTGGTCGCGGGGTCGCCCGCGACGATCGCGGGCCGGATGGAGGTGCGCGGGCTCGGCATCGTCGACCGGCCGTACCGGCGCGTCGCACCGGTCGCGCTGGTGGTGGCGCTCGGCGAGGAAGGCGAGCGCATGCCCGAGCCGCGCTGGATCGAGCTCGCCGGCGTCACCCTGCCCGAGATCGTGATCGATCCGCGCTGGCCCTCGGCACCGATCAAGGTGGAATATGCGTTGGCGCGGCTGAAGGAGATGCCGTCGTGACCGAGGTGCTGCTGATCACCGGCATGGCCGGGGCGGGCGTGACCACCGTGCTCAAGACGCTGGAGGACCTCGGCTGGGAGACGGTGGACAGTGTACCCTTGTCGCTGCTCACCCGCGTCGTCGCGCTGCCGCCTGACAGCGGCGAGACGCCGCGCCCCCTCGCCTTCGGCTTCGGCACGCGCACGCGCAACTTCGACCCAGCCGCGGTGCTGCGCCGCTTCGAGCAGTTGCGCGAGGAGCCAGGGGTCGAGGTCGGCATGCTCTTCCTGGACTGTTCGGAGGGAGAGCTGGCGCGACGCTTCGCCGAGACGCGCCGCCGCCACCCACTCGCGGACGACCGACCTGCCGCCGACGGCATCGCGCTGGAGCGGCGCCTGCTCGAGCCGCTGCGCGCGCGCGCCAACCGGCTGATCGACACGACCCGGCTGACCAGCAACCAGCTGGCGCAGGAGATCCGCCGCACCTTTCGCCGCGACGGCACCGTCGGCACGACGCTGACGGTCGAATCGTTCGGCTTCGCGCGCGGCGTGCCCGCGGGAGTCGACCTGGTCTTCGACATGCGCTTCCTGCGCAACCCGCACTGGGTGCCCGAGCTGCGCCCGCGCACCGGCCTGGATCCCGAGGTCGCCGCCTATGTCGCGGCGGATCCGGCCTATGATGAGGCAGTTGGCCGGATCGAGGAGTTGCTCCTGCTGCTCGTCCCGCGCTATCACGCCGAGGGCAAGCCCTACGTCACCGTCGCCTTCGGGTGCACCGGCGGCAAGCACCGCTCGGTGCACGTCGCCGAGCGGGTCGGTCGTCGGTTGCGCGAGGCGGGCTTTTGTCCCACCATCACGCATCGTGACCTGGCGGCGGCACCGCAGGATGCGCTCGAAGGACGACCATCGCGTCAATGAACGAAGTATCGAAGCCCATGCTCGGACCCGTGATCGGTCTGGTGCTCGTCACCCACGGCCGCCTCGCGGACGAGTTCGTGACGGCGATGGAACATGTCGTCGGTCCGCAGGGGCAGGTGCGCACCGTCGCGATCGGTCCCGACGATGACATGGAAGCGCGCCGCGCCGACATCGCCGGCGCCATCACCGACGTCGACTCGGGGCGCGGCGTGATCGTCCTGACCGACCTGTTCGGCGGCACCCCGTCCAACCTCGCGATCTCGCTGATGGAGCGCGGGCGGATCGAGGTGATCGCGGGGATCAACCTGCCGATGCTGATCCGGCTCGAATCGGCGCGCAAGGCGATGACCGTCACCGCCGCGGTCGCCGCCGCACGCGAGGCGGGGCGCAAGTACATCTCGGTGGCGTCCGAAGTGCTCGGCGAGGCGGCGGCGTGACCGTGTCGCGTACCGTGGAGGTGACCAACCGCCGCGGGCTGCACGCGCGCGCCAGCGCCAAGTTCGTCACGCTCGCCTCGGGCCAGCCCGCGCCGGTTAAGGTCGCTAAGGGCGACTCGGAGGTGGTGGGCACCTCTATCATGGGTTTGATGATGCTCGGCGCGGCCAAGGGCGACCAGATCACGATCAGCGCCGAGGGCGACTCGGCCGAGGACGTGGTCGCGACGATGTGCGCGCTGGTCGAGGGCAAGTTCGGCGAGGACTGAGGTCCGCGCCGCCGCTCGGTTATGCCCCGCACCGTCACCGCCTATTCCAACCCCTTGGTCAAGCGAGTCCAGGGCCTGCGCGACAAGCGCCACCGCCGCGAGGAAGGGCTGTTCCTCGCCGAGGGCCTGCGCATCCTGACCGAGGCACGCGAGACCGGGCGCGTGCCAGTCTATCTCTTCTACGCCGCGGCGAGCGCGCGCCATCCTTTGGTGCTCGCGCTGGTCGAGGCGGTCGAGGCGCGCGGCGGCGAGGCGATCGAGACCATCCCCGACATCCTCTCCAAACTGTCGGGCAAGGACAACCCGCAGGCGGTGGTGGGCGTGTTCGAGACGTTCGAGACCGCGCTCACCGCGCTCGACCGCCACGCCGCGCCGATCTGGCTGGTGGCGGAGCGGCTGCGCGATCCCGGCAATCTCGGCACGATCCTGCGCACCGGCGACGCGGTCGGCGCGGGCGGGCTGATCCTGGTCGACGAGTGCGTCGATCCCTTCTCGACCGAGGCGGTGCGCGCCAGCATGGGCGCGCTGTTCACGGTGCCGATCGCGCGCGCACCCTGGAGCGAGTTCCTGGCGTGGCTGCGCGGCGGCGCGGGGCAACTGGTCGGACTGAGCCTGCAGACGGAACAGGGCTATCGCGCGGCGCGGTACGACGCGCCGACCTTCCTGCTCACCGGCAACGAGGCGCAGGGCCTGCCTGCGGGCTATGAGCGCGAGTGCGACCTGCTGGTCAAGCTGCCGATGCTGGGCAAGGCGGACAGTCTCAACGCCGCGGTGGCCACCGCGGTGATGGCCTATGAGGTGCTGGCGCAGCATCGCAAGTGACTGAACCGGCGGGCGCCGGCGCGCGAATGTTGCGAATGTTGAGTCATGGGCGAGGTTCGCCGCACGCGCGAATGTTGCGAATGTTGAGGGATGGGCGCGGGTAGCGATCAGCGTCGAGACACGGGTGCGCGTGGCGCCCAGGAGAGAGGAGCGGCGGGTCTGCGACTGGTCGATCACGCCGCCGTGATAGCGCCTGACCCCTGACGTAGGACAGAACAGCTGCGGGCGGCGAAGGCGCCGGAGCGGCGCGCACCTGGGCTATGACCGGTCATAGGAGACGGCGATCGCACGATGTCGTGGCCATCTCCGCGGTAGCGAGGTCAGGCGAGACCGCCGCCGACGCGGTCGTCGCTCACAGGCAGGTGACGGCGCCGCCCGCGGCGCCCTTCGACTTGGCGCAGAGCAGGATCGGCCGGGTCTCGACCAGTCGCAGCGAGCGCACCATTCGCTCGGTCGCGCTCTTGTACCGGAGGAAGTGTGGCGAACGGATATGTGCCTCATAAGCGGCACGACTGGCATAGACCTCGAGCAGCCGCACCGACGTCGGCCACTCGGCCAGCGCCACCGAGTGAAGCATCAGCACGCCAGGTTCGAGTCGCACCGACGTCTCCTGCTCCTCCGCGAGGATCCGCTTGTACGAGTCGAGCTGCGCCGGATCGATCTCCAGCTCGGCGATGCGGACCATCGGCGCGGGCTCCGGCGCCGTCGCCGCGGCGGTGGTCAGCATGCCGGCGAGCCCGGCGGCGGCGGCGAAAGCGATGAGGCTCATGGCGGTAGTGCTCCGGTGCTACCGGGCGAGGCGCCACGGTCAGCTCTGTAAGGCTAGCGCCGATCACCGACGAACGCCCGCGCTGTTCGCCCGGGCGCGGCGATCCGGCCGATCAGCGCCGGCGTTCTCCCGCGTCGCGGGTGTCAGGCCCCGATCATCGCTTCGATCGTCCCATGAGGATCGAGCACGAACTCGCGGTAAAGCCGGTAATGATCGGTGTCCTCGAGCGCGACCGGGTCGATGCCGCCCCGCGTGACCGACAGCAGTGTCGCCCCAGGTGTCGCCATCAGGATCGGGGAGTGTGTCGCCACGATCACCTGCGCCTTGCCGGCGGCGGCGATGTCGCGGAGCAGCCGCACGAACTCGAATTGACGCCGCGGCGAAAGCGCTGATTCTGGCTCGTCGAACAGGAAGATACCAGGCCGGGTGCAGCGCTCGGCGAAGAAGCGCAGAAATCCCTCGCCGTCCGAGTGCGACAGGAACTCCGGCCCGCTGCCGCCCGCCTCGCGGGCGGCCAGGTCGAGGTAGCGCGAGACGCTGAAGAAGCTTTCCGCGCGAAAGAACCAGCTCTGCCCGATCTTCGGGAGCCAGCTGGCGCGCAACACGTCACGCAGCGTGTCGCCGTTGCGCTCCGCCGCGGTGCTGTGATCGAGCGGGCGATACCCGGGGCCGCCGCCGGCCTGATCGAACCCCGCCATGGCCGCGATCCCTTCCAGCAAGGTCGACTTGCCGACGCCGTTCTCTCCCACCATCACGGTGATCGCGCGATCGAATCGGAGCGTGAACTCGCGATCGCGCAGCAGTGGGAGATCGAAGGGGTAGAGTGAGCGATCGAGCTCCACGTCGTGGCGCAGGCGCACCTGCTTCAGATAGGGCGGCGAGAGCCTCGTCTGATAGCTTCGCGCCACGCGTCACTCCGCCGCATCCTCGAGCGCCTCGTCCACCAGAGCCGCGGGCACGCTCGTCGCCAGCTTGGTGAGCGGTCGCGCCGCCTGCTCGCCGACCGGTAGCGCGTCGATCGTCTTGTTGCCGGTGTCGATATTGAGCGCCTCGAAGCGGCGCGCGCTGGTCAACACCTGACTCTCCAAGCTGCCCACGAAGCTATTATAGGCGCCCATCGCGGTGTCGAGGTTCTTGCCCAGCCGCGCCACATGCGTCCCCATGGTCGCGAGCCGCGCGTAGAGTTCCTTGCCGAGCGCACCGATCTCCTGCGCCTCGCGCGCCAGTTTCTCCTGTCGCCACACCGCCGACACCGTCCGAGCGATCGCGATCAGGTTGGTCGGCGTCGCCAGCAGCACCTTCTTCTCGAACGCAAAGTCCCACAGCACCGGGTCGTGCTCCAGCGCGGCGGAGAGGAAATGCTCGCCCGGCACGAACATCACGACATATTCGGGCGCGTCGGCGAACTGGGTCCAATAGGCCTTCGCGCCCAGCGCGCTGACGTGCGCGCGCATCGACTGGGCGTGCGCGGCGAGTCCGAGCTGGCGCTCCGCCTCGTCCACCGCACCGAACGCATCCTGATAGGCGTTGAGCGAGACCTTGGCGTCGACGATCAGCGACTTGCCGCCGGGCACGCGGACGATCGCATCGGGACGCAGCCGCCCGCCGTCCTCGCCCGCGACGCTGACCTCCATCTGGAAGTCGGTGTGCTCGGCGAGCCCGCACGACTCGAGCACGTTGCGCAATTGCTGCTCGCCCCAGCGCCCTCGCGCCTTGGGCGCGTTGCGCAGCGCGTTGACCAATTTGGCCGCCTCGCCCGAGACCCGTTCCTGCCCGGCGCGCATCGCCTCGATCTGCCCGTGCAGCTGGCCGAAGGCGTCGCGCCGCTCGGCCTCGATCTTGGCGACACCCTCCTCGTAGCGCTGGAGCCGGTCGTTGACCGGCTGGAGCAGCGCCTTGAGCCCCTGCCCCGCCTGCTCCTCGGACTGGCGCAGCCGCGCCTCGGCGCGCTCGAGGAAGGCCTTTTGCGCGTCGGTCAGCGCGGTCTGCGCGGCATCGCGGAAGCGCGCGCTGAGCTCGTCCGCGGCCAGCTTGAGGTCGGCGATGCGCTGCTCGGCGGCGCGCCCCTCGGCGGTGAGCCGCGCCACCTCGAGCCGCGCCGCCTCGCGCTCGTCGCGCGCCTGGGCGAGCTCGGCGCGGAGCGGCTCGGCGGCGCGCGCGCGCTCCTCCGCGCCGGCGAGATCGGCGATGGCACGGCGGAACAGCTCGGCCTGCGCGTCGCGCTCGGCGCGCACCCGCTCGGCCGCGCCGCGGGTCAGCAGCCAGCCGGCGAGCACGCCGAGCGCAAGCGCGATCAGCGCGACGGAAAGGAGATCGGTCATGGGCAGAACATAGATCGAACGGGGGCGCGGTCGCAAGCGATCGGTGCGGGAGCGGGATATCGGCGCGGCGGTACTCGCGCGAAGGCGGAAGTCCAGAGCGGCGGGCGCGACGCGTGGAGCCCTGGGTTTCTGCGTGCGCAGGAACACGGACGCGCGTCACGCGCACCCTCACTCACCATGGGCGTCATCCTGAGCTTGTCTCAGGATCCACCCGTCCGCGCGTCTCACCGCCGGATGGATGCGCCACACCGTGGATCCTGAAACAAGCTCAGGATGACGCCGGTGGAGGGGGCAATAGGACGCTGAGGCAGCCCCCTCACCCGCCGCGGCGTAGTTTGTCCAACTTCTTCAGCAACATGCCCCGCTTCAGCCGCGAGATATGGTCGATAAAGAGCACGCCGTTGAGATGATCGATCTCGTGCTGCATGCAGGTCGACATCAGCCCCTCGAACTCGGCCTCGTGGCGCTCGCCCGCGGTGTCGAGCCAGGTCACGCGACAGCGCTCGGGGCGGGTCACCTCGGCGTACTGCTCGGGGATCGACAGGCAGCCCTCGTTGTAGCTCGACTGCTCCTCGCTCACCCAGCTGATCTCGGGGTTGATGAAGGCTTGGGGCGCGCGCGCCGCCTCGGGCGGCTCGCCTTCCTCCAGCTCGCGCTCCTGCAGATCGATCACGACGATCCGCCGCAGGATGCCGACCTGGATCGCGGCGAGCCCGATCCCGCGCGCGTCGTACATCGTGTCGAACATGTCGGCGACGATGCCGCGCACCTCGTCGTTCACCTCGGCGACGGGGGCGCAGGTCTCGCGCAGCCGCGCGTCGGGTACCTCTACGATCGGAAGAATGGCCATAGGCGCGAGCTAGGGGCGCGCCGGAGAAGCGTCAAGCGAGCGCGCTCACGCCACGGGACGCCGCGCGCGCAGCGCCTGCGCCAGCGTGCCCTCGTCGAGATAGTCGAGCTCACCGCCGACCGGCAGGCCGTGCGCCAGCTGGGTGAGCCGCACCGGGAAGCGCTCGAGCCGCTCGGCGAGATAATGCGCGGTGGTCTGGCCCTCGAGCGTCGCGTTCATCGCCAGCACCACCTCGTCCACCCCGCCCCCGGCGACGCGCGCGAGCAGCGGCTCGATCGCGAGATCCTCCGGCCGCACGCCCTCGAGCGCGGAGAGCCGCCCGCCGAGCACGTGAAAGCGCCCCGGGAACAGCCGCGACCGCTCCAGCGCCCAGAGATCGGCGACGTCCTCGACGACGCAGAGCGAGCGGTCGTCGCGGCGCGGGTCGGCGCAGATCGCGCACGGGTCGGTGGTGTCGACGTTGCCGCAGGTCGAGCAGGTCGACAGCCTTTCCTCCACCGCCACCAGCGCCGAGCGCAGCGGCGCCAGCGCGCCCTCGCGCTTCTTGACGAGGTGGAGCACCGCGCGGCGCGCCGAGCGCGGCCCGAAACCGGGAAGCCGCGCCAGCGCGTTGGTCAGCGCCTCGATCTCGGGGGAAGCCATGCGGAACAGATAGGGGGTTGCGTCGCGCCGCGCCAGCGTGTCGAGAGCTGGCGCCATGCGGATCATCTTCATGGGAACCCCGGAGTTCGCGGTGCCGACGCTCGACGCTGTGGTGGCGGCCGGGCACGACATCGCCGCGGTGTACAGCCAGCCGCCGCGCCCGGGCGGGCGACGCGGGCGCGAGCTGGTCGCCTCACCGGTGCAGCGCCGCGCCGAGGCGCTCGGGCTGGCGGTGCGGACGCCGGTGACGCTGCGTGACGCGAGCGCGCAGGCCGCGTTCGCGGCGCTGGACGCCGACGTCGCGGTGGTCGCCGCCTACGGCCTGATCCTGCCGCGCGCGGTGCTCGACGCACCGCGGCTCGGCTGCCTCAATGTCCACGGCTCGCTGCTGCCGCGCTGGCGCGGCGCGGCGCCGGTGCAGCGTGCGATCCTGGCCGGCGACGCCGAGACCGGCGTGGGCATCATGCAGATGGAGGCGGGGCTCGACACCGGGCCGGTGCGGCTCGAGGGGCGAACGCCCTGTGCGGGCAAGAGCGCGGGCGAGCTCACCGCCGAGCTCGCCGCGATGGGCGCGCGGCTGATGGTGCAGGTGCTCGCCGACCCCGCCGCCTATCCGCCGCGGCCGCAGCCCGAGGAGGGCGTCACCTACGCCGCCAAGATCAGCAAGGAGGAGGCGCGGCTCGACTTCACCGCGCCCGCCGCGCAGGTCGAGCGCCAGATACTCGCCTTCGACCCCGCGCCCGGCGCCTTCGTCGAGCAGGCGGGCGAGCGGATCAAGGTGCGCGCCGCGCGCGTCGAGGACGGGGTCGGCGCGGCGGGCGAGGTGCTCGACGACGCGCTGCTGGTGGCCTGCGGCAGCGGCGCGATCCGGCTGCTGCGGGTACAGCGCGCCGGCCGCGGCGAGATGGACGCGGGCGAGCTGCTGCGCGGCTTCGCGCTGCCGCCGGGCACGAGGCTGTGACCCGGTACGCGCTCACCGTCGAGTTCGACGGGCGGCCGTTCATGGGCTGGCAGCGGCAGGCGCACGGGCCGAGCGTGCAGCAGGCGATCGAGGAGGCGGCGAACACGGTCACCGGCGAGACGGTCGTGGTACACGCCGCCGGCCGCACCGACGCGGGCGTCCACGCCGTCGCGATGCGCGCGCATCTGGACGTCGCCAAGCCTCTGACCGCCTTCCGCCTCGGCGAGGCGCTCAACGCGCGGCTGCGGCCCGCGCCGGTGGCGATCACCGCGTGCGAGGCCGTGGCGGACGACTGGCACGCGCGCTTCTCCTGCCTGGGGCGCGCCTACACCTACCGGATCGTCAACCGCCGCGCGCCGCTGACGCTGGAGCGCGGCCTGGCGTGGCAGGTGACGCAGCCGCTCGCCGCCGAGGCGATGCACGCGGCGGCGCAGTTGCTGGTCGGGCAGCATGATTTCACCACCTTCCGCTCGGCGCACTGCCAGTCGGCCAGCCCGGTCAAGACGCTCGACTCGATCGCTGTGACTCGCGACGGCGACCGGCTCGCGGTCGACGTGGCGGCGCGCTCCTTCCTCCACCATCAGGTCCGCTCGATGGTGGGCTGCCTCGCGTTGGTCGGGCTCGGACGGTGGAGCGCCGACGATCTGGGGGACGCGCTGCGGGCAGCGGATCGCGCGCGGCTCGGGCTCAACGCGCCGCCGGACGGACTGTACTTCGTCGAGGCGCGCTATCCGGCGTGAGGTGTGGAGCCCGCGGATCGGCTGGTCGGCGCGGGACGATAGCTCCTTGCCTTCTCACCGTCATCCCTGCGAGGCGGGGACGACGGGAGGAAGAAGGTGACGATCACGCCGTCTCTTACGCCCGCGACAGCCGCGCCGCGAGCTCGACATGGGTCGACCAGCGGAACTGCCCCACCGGCTGCACCCAGTCGAGCCGATAACCCGCCTCGACCATTTCCTTAGCATCGCGGGCGAAGCTACTCGGATTACACGAGATATACGCCACGACCGGCACTTTGCTCGCGGCCAGCTGCGCGGCCTGTTCGCGCGCGCCGGCGCGCGGCGGGTCGAGGACCACCGCGTCGAACCGGTCGAGCTCGGTCGCGGTGAGCGGGCGGCGGTACAGGTCGCGGTGCTCGGTGAAGACCGGCCGCCCGGCGCGCCCCGCCCCCGCCTTGAGCGCCAGCAGCGCGTCGCGGCCGCCCTCCGCCGCGTAGACCCGCGCCGGCAGCGCCAACGCGAAGGTGCCGAGCCCCGCGAACAGGTCGGCCACCGTGCGCGGCGCACCGATCGCCTCCCGCGCGGCCGCCACCAGCGCCGCCTCGCCCTCGTGCGTCGCCTGGAGGAAGGCGCCGGGCGGCAGCGGCACCGCGACGTCGCCGAGCGTCACCGTCGCGGGCTCCGGCTCCCAGCGCGTCTCCGCGCCGAGTCCGTCGTCGAACGCCACGCGCGCGACGCCGTGCGCTTGGGCGAAGGCGGTGATCGAATCGTGATGCTGTAGGCCCTCGGGCGCGACGCCGGTGACGAGCACGTCCGGCCCCTGGTCGGCCAGCGCGAGATGCACGTCGAGCCGCCGCTTCGCCCTGAACGAGGCGAGCAGTCGCTTGAGCGGCTTGACGAGCGCGAACAGCTCGGGCGCGAGCACGTGGCATTCCTGCAGGTCGACGAGCTGGTGGCTCTTCTCCGCGCTGAAACCGAGCCGCCCGGACGGCTCGAAGTGGAGCGTCGCACGACGCCGCGTCCGCGGCGGCGACAGCAGCGGCGCGCGGATCGGCGCGACGAGTCCCTGCGCCGCCAGCGCCGATCCGACCCGCTCGGTGATGAAGCCCGCCCAGCTCGGATCGTCGAGGTGCTGGAGCTGGCAGCCGCCGCAGGTCGGGAAATGCCGGCACGGCGGCACCTGGTGGTGCGGGCCGGGCAGGACGCTGCCGTCGTCCGCCAGCGTGTCGCCCGGCGCGGCGAAGGCGGCGTAGCGGCCGTTGGCGGTGACACCGTCGCCGCGGCCGGCGACCTTGACGATGAGGCTCACGCGCGTGTCTCCCGGATCGCCGCGGCGAGCGCGGGGGCGAGCGCCTCGGCGAGATCGTCGGCGATGAAGCCGGCGCCGAGCCGGCGCGCCGCCGCGGCGTGCAGCCATACGCCCGCCGCGGCGGCGTCGAGCGGGTCCCCGCCCGCCGCCAGCCGCGCCGCGATCGCGCCCGCCAGCACGTCGCCGCTGCCCGCGGTGGAGAGCCAGCTGCTCGCCTCGCCCGCGAGCAGGGCACGGCCGCCGGGCGCGGCGATCACCGTGTCGGGGCCCTTGTACACGACGACGGCCCCGGCGCGCTCCGCCGCGGTGCATGCGGCGGCGAGCTTGGAGCCTTGGGTTTCGCCGAACAGCGCGTGAAACTCGCCCGCGTGCGGCGTGAGCACGATCGTGCCGCCGCGCGCGCGCAGCCGCTCGGGCGTGACGAGATGGAGCGCGTCGCCGTCGATCAGCAACGCGCGGTCGCTCGCCAGCGCCCGCTCGAGCAGGTCGCGCGCGTGATCGTCGCGGCCCAGCCCGGGGCCAATCACGAGCGCGCCGATCCGCGCGTCGACGAGCGGATCGTCGCGCTCGATCGAGCGGCGCACCAGCGCGTGCGGCGCCTGCGGGATGGTCGCGCCGAGCAGCGACACGTACCCCGCGCCGGCGCGCATCGCAGCGCGCGCGGCGAGCTCCCCCGCGCCCGCCATGCGTCCCTTGATCAATGCGACCATGCCGCGGCTGAATTTGTGGCTGTCCACTGGGGGAGCCGCGAGGCGCGGCGGCGGGAGCGCCCGCGTGTCGCCGCTCAGCGCGATGCCGAGCGGCAGCACCCGCACCCCGCCGCAACGCGCCGCGGCGGGCTGGAGCAGATGCGCCGGCTTGGCCGCGCCGAGCGCGAGCGTGACGTGATAGCGCGGCACCTGGCCGAGGAGGGCGCCGTCGTCGCTGGCCACCCCGCTGGGCAGATCGACCGCGATCGCCAGCGCCGCGCCCGCGACGAGCCGCGCCAGCGAAGCGGCCTCGTCCGCCGCGAGTGGGCGGCGGAGCCCGGTGCCGTAGAGCGAGTCGACCAAGACGGGCGCGGGCTTCGCCGCCGCGAGCGGCTCGACTGCCCCGCCCCACGCCTCGCGCGCGGCGATCGCGGCGGCGCCCCGCGGCGCGGCCGCGGCGGCGACGCGGACGGTGCGGCCGAGCGCGCGCAGCCGCGCCGCGGCGAGGTAACCGTCACCGCCGTTGTTGCCGGGGCCGCACACCACCAGCACCGCATGCGCGCCGGCGAGCCGATGGACCGCGTCTCCTACCGCGCGACCGGCGCGTTGCATCAGCGACTCGACGCTCTCTCCGGCGGCGATCGCCGCCTGCTCGGCGGCGCGCATCGCGGCGGCGTCGAGCACGATCGTGCCGTCGAGCGGCGTCATGACGTCAGGTCCCTCATCTCACGGCGCGGGCGCGATCGGCGCGGGCGCGAGCGGCACGTCTGAGCCGCATGGCGGCGCGCGTGTCAATGCGGGGGTGTGCCGCGAGCGGATAATGCACGCTATGTGGGAGCTTAGCGGGCGTCACCGCGACCCGGTCCGATGACCTGCCAGGCCGACCGCGAGGCATCGCACGGCCAGCCGTCGCCCTACGCTCTCCGTCATCCCGGACTTGGTCCGGGAGCCACGGTGCTGCGTGAGCAGGGGCCGTCGTGCTGGTGGAGGGCTGGATCCCGGACCAGGTCCGGGATGACGGAGACGGATGGGGCGCCGCGCTTCCACCGCCAGAGGCCGCCGCCTGCGATCCTGAGCGATCGAAGGAAGCCACTCGCGGCGCGCGACGCGCCCCGCTCAGATGTCCGCGAACATGTGGCGCTCCGCCTTCGCGCCGGGGTGCGTCACCGCGCCCTGGTAGGCCGGCCCGACGTTTCGCGCGTAGCGCCACAGCGCGCCGGCCCCGTAGGCGTTCTCGCGTCCCTGCCAGCGCGCTCGGCGATCGGCCAGCACCGTCTCGTCAACGAGCAGGTCGATCGTCCCCGCCTCGGCGTCGATGCGGATCGGGTCGCCGTCCTCGACCAGCGCGATCGGTCCTCCCTCGGCCGCCTCAGGGCCGACATGGCCGATGCAGAAGCCGCGCGTGCCGCCCGAGAAGCGACCGTCGGTGATCAGCGCCACTTTCTCTCCCATGCCGAGGCCGTAGAGTGCCGCGGTGGTCGACAGCATCTCACGCATGCCAGGACCGCCCTTGGGCCCCTCGTAGCGTATCACGATCACCTCGCCCTCCGCGATCTCGCGCGCCTCCACCGCGGCGAAGGCGTCCTCCTCGCAGTCGAAGCAGCGCGCCGGCCCCTCGAACTGGAGCCGGTGC
The DNA here is from genome assembly GCF_019429485.1 of Sphingomonas citri. Lineage (GTDB taxonomy): Bacteria > Pseudomonadota > Alphaproteobacteria > Sphingomonadales > Sphingomonadaceae > Sphingomonas > Sphingomonas citri. The sequence goes on from NZ_JAHXZN010000005.1 coordinate 35,249, forward strand.
ATGCCCGCCACCTTGACGATCGCGCCGTCGGGCGCGAGCGAGCCGCGCAGGCCGACCACGCCGCCGGTCGGCGTGATCGGGGTGCGGACGTCGTAGATCACCTTCTGGTCGGGGTTCCACGTCACCTGATCGATGTTCTCGCCCAGGGTGCGGCCGGTGACGGTCAGACAGTCGCCGTCGAGCAGCCCTCCCGCCAGCATCGTCTTCATCAGCATGTAGACACCGCCGGCCTCGTACATGTCCTTGGCGACATACTTTCCGCCTGGCTTGAGGTCGGCGATGTAAGGCGTTGTCTTAAACGCCTCAGCGACGTCGAACAGGTCGAAGTCGATGCCTGCCTCATTGGCCATGGCGGGGAGGTGGAGCGCGGCGTTGGTCGAACCGCCGGTCGCCGCCACGACGCGCGCGGCGTTGACGAAGGCGGCGCGCGTGCAGATGTCGCGCGGGCGCAGCTGGCGGCTCACCAGCTCCATCACCTGCGCGCCGGCGGCGACGGCGATCTGCTCGCGCGTGGTATAGGGTGCGGGCACCATGTTGCTGTTGGGCAGGCTGAGCCCGATCGCCTCGCCGACACAGGCCATGGTGTTGGCGGTGAACTGCCCCCCACACGCGCCATGGCCCGGACAGGCGACCTTCTCCAGCTCGTGCACCTCGGACAGCGGGCAGGCGCCCGCGGCATATTTGCCGACCACCTCGAACACGTCGACGACGGTGACGTCGCGATCGTGGAAGCGACCGGGCAGGATCGACCCGCCGTAGACGAAGATCGACGGGATGTTGAGCCGCAGCATCGCCATCATCATGCCCGGCAGCGACTTGTCGCAGCCGGCGAAGCCGACGAGCGCGTCATAGCAATGGCCGCGGACGCTCAGCTCGACAGAGTCGGCGATCACCTCCCGGCTGACCAGCGAGGCCTTCATCCCTTGATGCCCCATGGCGATCCCGTCGGTGACGGTGATCGTGTTGAAGCGACGTGGCATGCCGCCACCCTGCTCGACCCCGCGGCGAGCGGCGTCGGCCTGGGCGTCGAGGGTGGTGTTGCATGGCGCGCTGTCATTGCCCGCGGAGGCAAGCGCGACGAACGGGCGCGCGATCTCCTCCTCGCTGAGGCCCATGGCGTAATAATAACTGCGATGCGGCGCGCGCTCGGGGCCGACCGACACGTGGCGGCTCGGCAGGCGGGATTTGTCGAAGGTGTGGGTCATGTCGCGCACGCCTATGTCGCGGGAGAGGGCGTTCGCGCAAGTATGTTGTGGCAGAGGAGTGGTTGGCTGACAATGCGCCGCCGTGTGCAAGGCAGCCGCCCCGCGTCATCTCCCCGGAAGCGGGGATCCAGACACGCGGGTTCTCCATGGAGCCGCGACGTCAGCGTTTATGGATCCTCACCCTCGCGCGGATGACGAGAGGGGGGGCGACGCCGGAACAACGCTCCGAGGCGAGCGGCCTGGATGACGGAGGGCGCGAGACAGTTCGAGGGGACCAGGAGCATGCCGCAGCCCCTAGCCGCACGCTGCCAAGACACTCCGCTCTCACCCCAGATCGGCGAGGGCCTTCTCGACATTGTCCATCGTGAACGGCTTGGCGAGCCGTGGCCGCTCGCGATGCTCTGGCGCGATCTCGTCGCCGCCGCCGCCGGTGGCGAAGACGAACGGGATGTCGCGCGCGGCGAGCGCGTCGGCGATGGCGAAGCTCTTCTCGCCGCCGCGCAGGTTGACGTCGAGGATCGCGGCGTCGAAGCCGCCCGCCTCCACCATCGGCAGAGCGGCCTCCACGCTGTCGGCGGTGCCGGCGTGGCCTTTCTCGAGCGCGTCGAGAAAATCCTCGAGCATCATCGCGATCAGGGGTTCGTCTTCGACCAAAAGCACGCGCATCGTCATGCCGCGTGCCATAGCGTGCTCGCGCGCGGGCGCAACAGATGGTTGGACCCGTTATGATCCGCCGCGGGCCTCCTGCGCCACCAGCACGTCGCGGGTCGCCTCGGCGAGCTGCTGGACTGAGAAGGGTTTGGGAAGGAAGGCGACGTTGTCGAGGTCGATCGAACGACGCAGCTGCTCCTCGGCATAGCCCGACATGAACAGGATCGGGATGTTCGGGTGCGCCTGGCGCAGCTGGCGCGCCAGCGTCGGCCCGTCCATCACCGGCATCATCACGTCGGAGATCACCAGCGTCGGCCGGTCGACCCCCTGCATCAGCTCCAGCGCCGCCTCGCCGTTCTCCGCGGCGAGCACGGTATAGCCCTGGCGCGCCAGCGCGCGCTCCGCCACCGCGCGGACCATGTCCTCGTCCTCGACCAGCAGGATCGTGCCGCTGCCCCACAGGTCGCCGGTGCGCTGGCGCGGCGCCGGCCTGCTCGCGGCGGGAGCCGTCCCCGCTTCCGCCGCGGCGGCGGCATAGACGGGCAGGTAGATGGTGAAGGTGGCACCCTGCCCCGGTTTGGAGTCGGCGAAGATGAAGCCTCCCGACTGTTTGACGATGCCGTAGACGGTGGAGAGCCCGAGTCCGGTGCCCTTGCCGACGTCCTTGGTGGTGAAGAAGGGCTCGAAGATCTTGGGCAAGACCTCGGGCGGAATGCCCGTGCCGGTGTCGGACACGTCGAGCGCGGTATAGTCACCGAGCGGCACGATGTCGCTGCCGCGTCGACGGATCTCGGCGATCGGTACCGAGCGCGTCTGGATCGTCAGCTTGCCGCCGGTGCCCTTGCTCAGCATCGCGTCGCGCGCGTTGACCGCTAGGTTGACGACGACCTGCTCGAGCTGCCCCGGATCGGCGCGGACCGGCCCGAGGTCGCGGCCATGCTTGACCTCCAACGTCACCGTCTCGCCCATCAGCCGGCGTAGCAGGTTCGAGACTTCAGACACGACGTCTGGCAGCTGGAGCACCTGCGGGCGCAGCGTCTGCTGGCGCGAGAAAGCGAGCAGCTGGCGCGTCAGGCTGGCGGCGCGGTTCGAGTTGGCGCGGATCTGCTGAATGTCGTCATAGTCGCTGTCACCGGGCGAGTGACGCATCAGCATCAGGTCGCAATGGCCGATGATCGCGGTGAGGATATTGTTGAAGTCGTGCGCGACGCCGCCGGCGAGCTGACCGACCGCCTGCATCTTGGTGGCCTGCGCCACCTCGCGCTTCAGCCGGTTCTCCTCGCCATTGTCCTTGAGGCTGAGCAGCACCGCGGCGTCGCCCAGCCCGCGCGCGGCGGCGATCGAGAGTGCGACCGGCTCGTCGGGATGGTCCTTGAGCCGCACCGCCAGGTCCATCGGCCGCCCGCCTCCGCTGGCGCGGCGGATCGCGTCCGCCACCGCGGCCTTGTCCTCGCGCACGACGAGGTCGCCGGGATAGGTCGGGGTCGCGCCGGGCTCGACGCTGGCGGCGCGCGCGAAGGCGCGGTTCATCTGAGTGAAGCGTCCCTCGCGATCGACCAGCGCGACGCCGAACGGCATCAGCATCAGCAGGCCCTCGAGGTCCTCCGCCGCGCCGCCGCCGGCGATGCCATTGTCGACGTCGACCATCGCCACCAGGATCGGCGCGTCGGGATCATCACCGAGCGGAATCTGGAGCAGCCGCAGCGGTGTCGCGCTCGCGCCCTCGGCGAGGAAGCGGACGGTGCCGCCGGGATCTTCGCTGAGGAAGCGCGCGAGGTCCTCGTCGACGATCGTTCCCTCGGGCGTGCCGGTGGCGCGCGTACGCAGCACCGCGTTGGCGGAGAGGACATGGCCGTTGGCGGTGATCAGCGCGGCCATCACGCCCGCGGCGCCGAGCTGCTGGCCAAGACCGCCGTCAATCGACTCGAGCAGCCGCGCCACCTGCCCGGTCGGCGCCGCCGCGCCGAGGAAGCGCCAGATCAGGAAGTCCTGTTGCTGCCCGGTGCGCGCGATCACCGCGTCGATCGCGCCCGCCGCGCCGCGCAGCGAAGCGCGCGCGGTGCCATCACGCCACGCCGCCCGGCCGGCCACCGCCAGCTGCCCGGCGCCGTCGCCCACCAACGGCAGCGCGGGCGGAGTCGGGAAGCCGCCGAAGAGCTGCTCGTAGCGATCGTTGGCGCAGACCAGTTTGCCGCCACGATCGGTGATGGCGACCGCGTCGTCACTCGACTCGGCGAGCGAGCGGACGAGTTCCCAGTCATGCTCGACCGCTGGCCCGACCGCCACCGGTGCGCGCAGCCGCATGGCCGCCACCGCGACGCCGGCGAGCACCAGCGCGGCGGCGACGAAGCCGCACGCCACCGCCATGTCGCCGATCAGCCACAGCACCAGCGCCGCGGCGAGCGCGCCGGCAAGCAGCGCGATGCCGAGCGCGCCGCGCTGGCCGCGCCACCAGCCGCGCGAGTCGAGCGAGGCGAGCGGGATCATCGTGCCGCGCTCACCCGATCGTCACGCGCTGGTCTGCGGTCAGGTCCAGCATCTCGTCCGGGTTCGCGCCGACCGCGTGACGCCGCGGCGCCATGTCACGCGCGGGGGAGCGCTTCGTTCGGAGGACCGGCGCGGACGGCCACACGGCCGCTGCACCACCTCGATCCCGCGGGAGGGGCGCCGCGGCGCGGCGGAGAGCGAGCGGCGACGTCGCGGCCGCGGCGGTCAAACGCATGTACGTGGCACCCTCTCGTCTGTCACAGTTGGGTTGCGCGCTCTCTTAACCACGCGGGCCACGTGGCGCCAGCGCCGTGGCACCCTCAGTGGCAGCCGCCATGGCGGCGATGCTCGTGGCGATGCCGCCACTTGCGCGCGATCCATAAGCGCCAGCCGAGCGCCGCCAGCGCGTAGCCGAACACAGCGGCGACCAGCGTCAGCACCAGCAGCCCGAGCACGAGCGGCGGCCCCGCGTCCCACAGCCACTGCAGCCAGCCCGTCGCCGCCTCCGCCACGGGCTGGGCCACCGCGGGCGCGTTGGCGCGCAGCAGCCAGGCGCCGATCTGATAGGCGGCGAACAGGATGAAGGGCGTGGTGAAGGGATTGGTGATGAAGGTCACCAGCGCAGCCACGGGCACGTTGGCACGAAATGGCAGCGCGATCAGCGCCGCGATCGCGATCTGCGCCACCGGGAAGAGGATTCCAGCGACCATGCCCAGCGCCACCCCGCGCGGCACCGAGCGGCGCGTGAAGCGCCACAGCTCGGGGGCGAGTACGCGATGCGCCACCGGGCGCAGCAGCCGGCTGCGCTCCATCGACTCGCGCGTCGGCAGGTTGCGACGGCTCCAGGCCGCGATGCGGTCCCACGCGGTCATCGGTCGCGCCGGCACTCAGCTATGCTCACGCAGCACGCGCCCAGCCTCGCGCTTCCACTCGCGCTCCTTGATGTGCTCGCGCTTGTCGTGCGCCTTGCGGCCCTTGGCGAGCGCGAGCTCGACCTTGGCGCGGCCCTTGCCGTTGAAATAGACGGTCAGCGGCACGAGCGTCATGCCCTCGCGCGCCACCGCGCCGTGCAGCTTGTTGATCTCGCGCTCGTGGAGCAGCAGCTTGCGCGGGCGCTTGGGCTCGTGATTGAAGCGGTTGCCGTGGCTGAACTCGGGTATGTTCGAGTTGACCAGCCAGACCTCGTCGCCCTTCACCTCGGCATAGCTCTCAGCGATCGATCCCTCGCCGAAGCGCAGGCTCTTCACCTCGGTGCCGCTGAGCACGATCCCGGCCTCATAGGTGGTGTCGATCGCATAGTCGAAGCGCGCGCGGCGGTTCTCGGCGACGATCTTCTTCTTGTCGAAGGTGGCGGGCTTGGGACGCGACATGCGCGCGATGTAGGCGCAGCCGCGCGCCAGGGCAAAGGGGGACGTGCGAGCCGATCGGAAGAGGTGGGACGATCGCTTTTTGCCGCCGACTGTTCGTGCCGCTTGCCGTCGCTATCCTCGCTGGACGTCGTCACCCCACTGGTATGTCATGCCATGTTTTCCGTCATCCCCGCGAAGGCGGGGATCCCTAAACGCTGACGTGGCGGCCCCGTCGGGGACCTGCGTGTCTGGACGCCCGCCTTCGCGGGGCTGACGGGAGAGGGGTGACTGATGACGTATCAGGTCGCCCGAGTAGGAAGGAGCGGGGACGATGAGAGAGGACGCCCCCTCGCGCGTCACAATCCCGCGTGCGCCAGCGCCGCGTCGATCGCCTGCCGGCTCGCCTCGCTCGGCCACGTCATCGGCAGCCGAAGCCCGGCGGGAAAGTCCGGCCGTACCCGAGTCATCGCGTACTTCACCGGTCCCGGCGACGCGTCGCTGAACAGAGCGACGTGGAGCGGGAACAGCCGGTCGTGCAGCACCAGCGCCGCCGCCGCGTTACCGGCCGCGCAGGCACGCTGGAAAGCCGCGCTGAGCCGCGGCGCGACGTTGGCGGTGACGGAGATGCACCCGACCCCGCCCGTCGCGTTATAGGCGAGCGCTAGGTCGTCGTTGCCCGACAGCTGGCAGAAGTTCGCCCCGAGCGCGGCGCGGTGCTGCGACACGCGCTGGAGCACGCCCGAGGCGTCCTTCACTGCGACGAACACGTGCGGGAAGGCGGTGACGATCCGCACCAGCGTATCGGGCAGGATGTCGGTCACGGTACGCGCTGGCACGTTGTAGAGCACGATCGGCAGCGGGGCGTCCTGCGCCAGCGCCTCGAAGTGGCGGAAGATGCCCTCCTGCGACGGCCGGTTGTAATAAGGCGGGACCATCAGCGCCGCGTCGGCACCCGCTTCCTTGGCGGCGCGTAGGTTGGCAGCGGCGACGCGGGTGTCGTTCGAGCCCGCGCCCGCGATCACCGGCACGCGCCCGCGCGCCTGGTCGACGCAGATTCGCACGATCGCGAACTGCTCCGCCTGGGTCAGCGTCGCCGCCTCGCCGGTGGTGCCGCAGGGGACGAGCGCGGACGAGCCCTCGGCGACCTGCCACTCGATCAGGTCGCGATAGGCGCTCTCGTCGAAGGCGCCGGCCGAGTCGAACGGGGTCACCAGAGCGGGGATGGAACCGGAGAACATGAGGTGAATTTGCTCCTGCGACCGATTGGGGGGCGCCGTTCAGCGCAGATACGGCTAGGGTCGCTAGTCTGTCCACCGGTCGCGTCGGTCAGAGAGTGAAGGCAGGTTCGTTGATCTTCGTCGTAGCAGCAGCAGGCGCCGCGGTTCTCGCGGCGAGTCAATATGGTAGCGTCTCGGTTCCGCAGGGTGCCCCGGCCCCCGCGCCGATCCCCAGCCCGGCGGCGCCGCTACCCGGCATGGCGCAGCCACTGGCGCAGTGGAAGGTGCTCCAGCAGACCGACGCTCTGCCGTTCGACAGCTATGTCAGCTTCCTCACCGCGCACCCCGGCTGGCCCGGTGAGGCGGCGATGCGGCGCACCGTGGAGCGCAAGGCGTCCGACCCGAACGTCACGCCCGCCAGCGTCGCGGCCTATTGCCGGCGCTGGGCGCCGCTGACCGCCGCCGGCTGGGTCGCCTGCGCGCGCGCGTACATAGCGACCGGCGCCAGCGCCCAGGCACAAGAGGCGGCGCGCACCGCCTGGCGGCTCGGCTCGCTCTCGGCGCAGGACGAGGCAACCGTGCTGGGCCAGTTCGGCTCCGCGCTCACCCCGGCCGACCACGACCGCCGCGTCGACGCGCTGCTGTGGCAGGGCAATAGCTCGGCGGCAGCACGCGTGCTGCCCTACACCAGCGCGTCGGCGCGGCCGCTGTTCACCGCGCGGCTCGCCTTCCGCAGCGACTCGCCCGAGGCCTCGTCGCTGGCGGCGAGCGGCGACTCAATCGGCGCGCGCGATCCGGGCTATATCGCGGACAAGGCGACGTGGCTGCGCAACGCGGGCGCCTCGCCCAGCGCGCGCTCGTGGCTGGCGCGCGCCCGCAACGGCATGGCGCTGCCGGGCAACGTCGAGAAATTCTACGAGGTGCTGCTGGTCAACGCGCGCGCCGCCGCGGCGGACGGGCAGTGGCAGACCGCCTATGACATCGCGCGCCAGATCGACGACGCCTATCCGCCGGGCACCGACGTCTCGACCAAAGGCTATGGAGAGCGCGACGATTACACCTCGCTGGCGTGGCTCGCCGGCCAGGCCGCGACCAGGCTCAACCGCCCGGCCGACGCGCGCGCGATGTTCGAGCGCTACGGCCGCGCCAGCCAGGCGCCGCAGACGCGTGCCAAGGGCTTCTACTGGGCGGCGCGCGCCGCCGAGAAGGCGCAGCAGCCCGACACCAATGCGCTGTTCGAGCGCGCCGCGGGCTATCGCGACCAATATTACGGCCAGCTCGCGATCGAGCATCTCGGGCGCCGCCTGACCGCCCCGCCCGCGCCGCCCTCGCCCGCGATCGACCCCGCCGCGCGCCAGGCCTTCTACGCGCGCGAGATCGTCCGCGCCGCGCAGTTCCTCGGCCAGACCGGCCAGTATCAGGACCAGACCGCCTTCGTGAAGCAGATCGCTGCGGTGGCGAAGGGCGACACCGACCATTATCTCGCCGATGAGCTGTCGCGCCAGCTGCGCCGCCCTGACCTGGGCGTGCTGGTCGGGCGCAGCGCGATGCAGAACGGGCTGACCGAATATAGCGCCAACGGCTTCCCCACCGTCGCGGTGCCGGGCGGCTATGAGGACCAGTGGACGATGATCCACGCGGTGGCGCGGCAGGAGAGCCAGTTCGACCGCACCGCGCGCAGCCCCGTCGGCGCCGCCGGGCTGATGCAGCTGATGCCCGCCACCGCGCGCGAGCAGGCGGGCAAGCTCGGGCTTTCCTACGACGCCGGGCGGCTGGTCGACGACACCGGCTACAACATCCAGCTCGGGTCGAGCTATTTCCAGCGCATCTTCGGCCTGTACGGCAGCTACCCGCTGGCGATCGCGGCCTATAACGCCGGGCCGGGCAACGTGAACAAGTGGCTGCGCGCGAACGGCGACCCGCGCACCGGGGCGGTCGACATGGTCGACTGGGTCGAGGCCATCCCCTATTCCGAGACGCGCAACTACGTGCAGCGCGTGCTCGAGAACGCGGTGGTGTACGACCTGATGAACCCGCCGCGCGCGCGCAGCCGCGGGCCCAACAACCTGAGTTGGTACCTGGGGCGCAGCCGCGGCGGCTGACCGCGGCGGCGGCGGTTCACTTCCGCTCGGCGGCGCTCCAGTCACGGGTGGCGGCGAACTCGCTGCCCTTGCTCCAGCTCGGCCAGACGCCCGGCCGCGCCAGCCGCGCGCCGACGTCGTGGAACAGGTCGACGTCCATCGCTGCGCCACGCAGGTCCCAGCCCGCGTCCCAGCTGTCGCAGGTCTTGTGGTAGCAGGCCATGTAATCGTCGAGCCACTTCTGCCCGGCGACCCGGCCGCCCTGTGTCAGGTCCGAGGCGCCGCCGAGCGCCATCAGCAGCAGCGCGGGCACGCCGCGCCGCACCGTCGAGAAATGGTCGGCGCGGTAAAACAGGCCGCGCTCGCTGAACGTCTCGGGCGTGATCGTCCGGCCCTGCGAACGCGCCGCCGCGACAAGCAGCGGGTCGAGGGTCGACTGGCCGGGCCCGACCAGCACCACGTCCTTCGCCGGTCCCGCGGTCTGAAGGATGTCGAGCGTCAAGTTCGCCGCGGTGGTGGCGAGCGGCATCGTCGGGTGCGCCGCGTAATATTCGGAGCCGAGCAGACCGCGCTCCTCGCCGGTCCACAAAGCGAAAACGAGCGAGCGCTCGGGCGCGGGCCCCGCCTTGAACAGCCGCGCTAGCTCGACCACGCCCGCGGTGCCGAGCGCATCGTCGTTGGCGCCGGGTCGGAGCGTTCGCCCGCTCGCGTCGGGCGGGCCGTCGCCGTAGGCGTCCCAGTGCGCCGCGAACAGCACCGACTCGCTCGGGCGGGTGCGGCCGGGGATCTTGGCCAGCACGTTGGCGCTGGTGACGCGCTCCACCTTCACCGTCGCGGCGGCGGAGAAGCTCGTGTTCATCGCGACCGGACGGAACGACGCCGAGCGCGCCTTCACCCGCAGCGCCGCGAGGTCGAGGCCGGCAGCGGCGAAGAGGCGCTCGGCGGCGTCATGCTCGATCCAGCCCTGGAGTGGCACGCGCGGATCGTCCGCGCCGCGGACGATGTCGTAGTTCTCGCCGTTCGAGGCGTTGACGGTCGACCAGGGATAGCCCGCGCCCGCGGTGTCATGGATGATCAGCGCGGCGGCGGCGCCCTGCCGCGCGGCCTCCTCGAACTTGTAGGTCCAGCGCCCGTAATAGGTCATCCGGCGATCGCCGAAGCGGCCCTTGGCGTCATCGCCCGGCTGCGCCCCGAAGTCGGGATCGTTGACGAGGAAGACCAGGGTCTTGCCGCGCAGGTCCATGCCCTTGAAATCGTCCCATCGCGCCTCGGGCGCGCGCACGCCATAGCCGACGAAGACGAGGGGCGAGTCGGTGATCGCGATCGACGCCGCGGGTCGCACGCTGGTCACCGCGACCTCCTTGCCCTGCGCCAGCGTCGCGTCGCCGACGCGCATCACGGCATCGGACGCCACGCGCGTATGGATCAGCGGCACCTGCTGGAGATACTGGCCGTCGGGCCCCGCGGGCGCGAGCCCGAGCGCCTTGAAGCGGGCGACGAGCCAGTCGAGCGTCCGCTTCTCGCCCGGTGTCCCCGGCGCGCGGCCGCCGAAATCGGGCGCGGCGAGCGTGCGGACGTCGTCAGAGAGCCGCTTCGGGTCGGCGTGGGGCGCGCCCTGCGCGAGCGCGGGTGCCGCGATCAGCGCGAGCGCGGCGAGCGGCATGAGGCGTCGGGTCAAAACGTCAGTCCTTCCAGCGTACGTAGACGTGGTTCTCGCGCCGATCGACGTCGATCGAGGGGATCGCGTCGACCAGGTCGGAGAGCCGCTTGTAACCATAATTGCGGACGTCGAAGCTCGAGCGATTGGCGGCGCGCTGCCCGAGCGCGGAGAGGCCGACGAAACCGTCCTTGTCGGGCTTGAGCGAGTCGTACGCGTCGTGGAGCAGGTGAAGAAGTTCGGGATCGTCGACCGTGCCCGCGGCGCGCGTGGCCGTCGCGTTGGCGGTGCCGATCGCGGGCGGTACCGACTGGTCGAACGGCACCTCGACGCGGCGCGCGCGCTTGGGCTTGGTCGTCTCGAGCAGCGCGTTGACGTCGATGAAGCGCGTGCAGGCGTTGCGGAATCCCTCGGGCGTGTTGCTGTTGCCGAAGCCGTAGACGTCGAGCCCATCCTGCCGGATCCGCGTGGCGAGCGGCATGAAGTCGCTGTCCGACGACATGATCCCGAAGGCGTCGACGCGGCCGCGGTGAAGCAGGTCCATCGCGTCGATCGTCATCTTCATGTCGGTCGCGTTCTTGCCGCGCGTGAGATCGAATTGCTGCTGCGGCTCGATGCCGTGCTTGACGGTCATGTCGCGCCAGCCCTTGAGCGCCTCCTTGACCCAGTTGCCGTAGACCCGGCGGACGTTGACGCTGCCGAACTCCGCGAGCGCGGTCAGCACCGGGTCGAGCGCGTGCCAGGACGCGTTGTCGGCGTCGATCAGCAGCGCGATGTTGCGGGTGGGGAGGTCGTCAGCGGGCATGCCGCTGCATCGGCGGTGACGCGACGCAGGTCAACGTTTATGAGGAGCTTGCAGCTAGTCGGTTGAGATCGCGCGCAGTGCGTGCGTAACCCCAACGCTCGTGGCGGCCATGCGCGAGCGGAACAGCCCGGGCCGTCGCCGGCCCAGTCTGCCCCACATCCGCCTCACCCTCTGTCGCTGCGATAGGCCACGCCCGCGTCGATATCGTCCTGCTTGGTCGCGCGCACGCTGCCGTCGGGATCGTCGACCTGGCCGAGATCGGCTGCGCTGCCGACCTCGCGTGCGAGCGCGCCACCGCCGCTGCTCGGCACTGCCTCCCCGCCGGGGATCATGCCCTCGATCACGTCCTTGTCGTCATGGTCGCGCGCGCTCTCGGTGCGCGGGTTCTCGCTCGCCATCGTCTGTCTCCTTCTCGGGAGATCAACGGCTTAGCTCGCACCAGCGTTCCTCAGCCGGTCGGGTAGGAGATCGTGACGATCTCGTAATCGCGCTCGCCCGCGGGCAGGTGGACGCGGCGCAGGTCGCCGACCGCGGCGCCGCGCAGCGCGCGGGCGAGCGGCGCGTTCCAGCCGACCCGTCCCGCGCCGGCGTCCGCCTCGTCGTCGCCGACGAGCGTGAGCACGCGCTCCCTGTCGTCGTCGTCGACGAGGGTGACGGTGGCACCGAACCAGACGCGCGCGCGGTCGGGCTGCTGCGCCGGATCGACCACCTTGGCGGCCTTCATCCGCTTCGACAGCCAACCGAGCCGCCGGTCGATCTCGCGCAGTCGCTTGCGGCCGTAGATATAGTCGCCGTTCTCGGAGCGGTCGCCGTTGCCCGCGGCCCAGGCGATCGTCTCGACCAGCGCGGGACGCTCGGTGGCGAACAGCTGGTCGTACTCGGCGCGCAGCGCGGCATAGCCCGCGGGGGTGATGTAATTGGGTCGGTCCATCCGTGCAGCGCTAGGCCAGCCGGGGCAGCGAGGGGAAGCGATTAGCGTGGCGAAGAGGCGGCGGCGCGGGCACGATCGCTCGCGCGCGCCGCCCCCGCCCTGCCCTCAGCGGGTCAGCTTCTTGTACGCGAGCCGCGTCGGGCGGTCGGCGGCGTCGCCCATGCGGCGGCGCTTGTCTTCCTCGTAGCTCTCGTAATTGCCCTCGAACCACTCGACATGGCTGTCGCCCTCGAACGCGAGGATGTGCGTGCACAGGCGATCGAGGAAGAAGCGATCGTGGCTGATCACCACCGCGCAGCCGGCGAAGGTCTCCAGCGCCTCCTCGAGCGCGCGCAGCGTCTCGACGTCGAGATCGTTGGTCGGCTCGTCGAGCAGCAGGACGTTGCCGCCCTCCTTGAGCATCTTGGCCATGTGAACGCGGTTGCGCTCACCGCCCGAGAGTTGGCCCACCTTCTTCTGCTGGTCCGGCCCGCGGAAGTTGAACGCGCCGACATAGGCACGCGTGCCCAGTTCCTGCTTGCCGAAGCGGAACACCTCCAGCTCGTCCGAGATCTCCTGCCAGACGTTCTTGTTGGGATCGAGGTCGTCGCGGCTCTGGTCGACATAGCCGAGCTTCACGGTCGAGCCGACCTCGATCGTCCCCGCGTCGGGCTGTTCCTGGCCGGTGATCAGCTTGAACAGCGTCGACTTGCCCGCGCCGTTCGGCCCGATCACGCCGACGATCCCGCCCGGCGGGAGCATGAAGTCGAGGTTCTCGAACAGCAGTTTGTCGCCATAGGACTTGGTCAGCCCCTTGGCCTCGATCACCTTTCCGCCGAGCCGCTCGGGCAGCTGGATCAGGATCTGCGCCTTGCCGGCGACGCGGTTCTCCTGCTTCGCCATCAGCTCGTCGAACGCGCGGATACGCGCCTTGCTCTTGGTCTGGCGGGCCTTGGGGGTCTGGCGCATCCAGGCAAGCTCGTCGGCGATCGCCTTCTGCTTGCCCGCCTCCTCGCGCTCCTCCTGCTCGAGCCGCTTGGCCTTCTTCTCGAGGTAGCCCGAGTAGTTGCTCTCATAGGTGTAGTAGCGCCCGCGATCGAGCTCGAGCACCCAGTTGACGACATTGTCGAGGAAATAGCGATCGTGGGTGACGAGGATGACGTTGCCCGCATATTCCTTGAGGAAGTTCTCGAGCCACGACACGCTCTCGGCGTCGAGATGGTTGGTCGGCTCGTCGAGCAGCAGGATGTCGGGCTTCTCCAGCAGCAGCCGGCACAATGCGACGCGGCGGCGCTCGCCGCCCGACAGCTTGGTGACGTCGGCGTCGCCCGGCGGGCAGCGCAGCGCCTCCATCGCCACCTCGAGCTGATTGTCGAGCGTCCAGCCGTCGACCGCGTCGATCTTGCCCTGGAGCTCGCCCATCTCCTCCATCAGCGCGTCGAAGTCGGTGTCGTCCTTGGGATCGCCCATCTCGGCCGAGATCGCGTTGAAGCGATCGACCAGGTCCGCGATCGGGCGCACGCCGTCCTTGACGTTGCCGATCACGTCCTTGCTGGGATCGAGCTGCGGCTCCTGCGCGAGATAGCCGACGCGCACGCCCTCCGCCGCCCAGGCCTCGCCCGTGAAGTCCGGGTCCATCCCGGCCATGATCTTCATCAGCGTCGACTTGCCGGCGCCGTTGGGACCGATGATCGCGATCTTCGCCGAGGGGATGAACTGCAGGTGGATGTTGTTGAGAACGGGCTTGTTCGCGCCCGGGAAGGTCTTGGTCAGACCCTTCATGACATAGGTGTACTGGACGGCCATCTGGCGCGCTGCTCCATGGGCTGGGTGCGACGGGAAATCGGTGGCGCGCATGTAAGCGCGCGCGGGCGCGTTGGCAAACCGGCAAGCTTTGGTTACGCCGCGGCGCATGAACCGCTCCCCGCACCGGATCGCCGCGCTCGCCTCCAGCGCCCTCGCCGCCCTCGTCGCACTCGCCGCGCCGGCCGTCGCCCAGCACGCGGTGCCGCGCGCGCCCGCGGCGGTGGCGCCCGAGGTGGCGGCGCTGCGCGACGCCGCGTTGAAGGACGAGCTCGCCTATGAGCTGGTCGAGGGGCTCACCACCGAGATCGGCCAGCGCCTCGCCGCCACCGACGCCGAGGCGCGCGCGCGCGACTGGGCGGTGAAGAAGCTGACCGCGCTGGGCTTCAGCAACGTCCGCGCCGAGCCCTTCACCATGCCGCTGTGGCTGCGCGGCGAGGAGGAAGCCGAGATCGTCGCGCCCTTCCCGCAGAAACTGAAACTGGTGGCGCTCGGCCACTCCGCCGCGACTCCGCCCAAGGGGATCACCGCCGAGCTGGTCGTGTTCCCGACGTACGGCGATCTCGTCGCCGCGCCGGCGGGCTCGCTCAGGGGCAAGATCGCCTATGTCGGCAACAGCATGCAGCCGACGCAGGACGGCTCGGGCTACGGCGCCAACGGCGTCGCGCGCTTCAACGGCCCCGGCGTGGCGGCGAGCAAGGGCGCGGCGGCGATCGTCATCCGCTCGATCGGCACCGACACGCACCGCCTGCCGCATACCGGCACGACCGACTTCCCCGAAGGCGTGAAGCCGATCCCCGCCGCCGCGCTGTCGGTGCCCGACGCCACGCTGATCGAGCGCATGGCCCAGCGCGGCCAGCCGATCCGGATGCACCTGCTGCTCACCCCGCGCTCGCCCGGGCCGAGCCAGTCGGGCAACGTCATCGCGGAGGTGCCCGGCACCGACCCGAGGGCGGGCGTGGTGCTGGTCGGCGGCCATCTCGACAGCTGGGACCTCGCCACCGGCGCGATCGACGATGCCAGCGGTGTGGCGATCACCGCCGCCGCGGCCAAGCGCATCCTCGACAGCGGCCATCGCCCGCGGCGCACGATCCGCGTCGTCTGGTTCGGCGCGGAGGAGGTCGGCGGGCTCGGCGGCGCGGCCTATGCCGAGCGCCACGGCAAGGAGCGCCACGCGATAGCGGCGGAGAGCGACTTCGGCGCCGACCGCGTGTGGCGTTTCGAGACGATGCTGCCGGAGACCGCCACGGCGGTCGGCGACCGGCTCGCCAGCGCGCTCGCGCCGCTCGGCATCGTGCGCGGCGCCGGCAAGGCGGGCGACGGCACCGACATCGCCGCGACGATCGCGACGGGCGTCGCGGGGGTCGACCTCAACCAGTCGGGGCTGCGCTATTTCGACACGCATCACACGCCCGACGACACGCTCGAGCGAGTCGACCCCGAGCAGCTGCGGCAGAATGTCGCGGCCTGGACGACGATGCTCGCGGTCGTCGCCGACGCGCCGGAGGAGATCGGGCCGGTACCGCGGTCGTGAGCGCGAGCGGCGGCGGGCGTCACCGTTCGTCGCAACCTTTCGGAGAGATGAATTTTGCTTATTGACCCCCCGCGGCGGTAGGGTATGGCGAGCGTTCGCGACGGCGTTGGGGTCGGCCGCGAATGGTTTATGATGCTTGGGAGCATTCAGATGAAGAAGATCCTGCTCGTCGCCGCCGCCGCGTCGCTGATGTCGGTCGCCGCCTGCTCGAAGTCGCCGGAGGCCGCCTCGGTCGAGAACAACGCCGACATGATGGCGGACAACATGGACGCGCTCGCGAGCAACGTCGCTGACATGTCGAACACCACCGCGAACCCGTTCGCCGAGGACAATGCCGAGGCGGTCGCCGAGAACATCCACTCGGCCGCTGACAACGTCCGCGACGCCGGCGAGGACGCCGCGCACAACATGTGATCGACCGGGTCGGGTTCGGGAGGATGAGGCGCTCGCTGCTTCCGCTGCTCGCCGCCGTCGCGCCGCTCGGCGTCACCGCGTGCGACCGCAGCCCCGAACCCGCCTCGATCGGGAACAACACCGAGATGATGGCCGACGCGCTCGAGCGTCGCGCCGACAATCTCGAGGCGATGGCCGAGGCCGCCGCCAACGACAGTGCCGCGGCGATGCTCGCCGGTGCTGAGACGAACTTCGGCGACGAGGCGGGCAATGCCGGCAACGTCGCGGCCGAACCGGTGACGCGCTGAGCGCTGGAGCCGGTGAGGCGTCGGGATCGGCTAGGGGCACCCGCGGGTGCCCCTTCGCTTGTCCGGCCGAGCTTGCGCCGCCGCGCCGCGGCGACTAGGCCGGCAGCCGCGTCGGGGAGTGGCGCAGTCTGGTAGCGCGCCTGCTTTGGGAGCAGGATGTCGCAGGTTCGAATCCTGTCTCCCCGACCACCTTTTCCGGCATTTCTGAGATCGCGTCGTGAGCCGGTTTACATACCGGTTTACAGGGCGGCGGAGCTCTGCCCCATCGTCTGGGGCCTCGCCGCTCGGCTCAACCGGCGTGCATTTCCTGCGCTGCGAAGCTGGATTTCGCCGCACGAAACCGACCCAAGCTTGCCTGAGCGTCTGCGGCCTTGTGATACGCGGCCCTGATCGCCCGTCAGATCGAGGCCTCGAGGTCCTGAATCGCCGTGCGAACGAGATTGTCTACGGCGTCCATCTTCAGCGGCCCGGTTGCCATCTCGACTCGGGTGATGAAATCAACGGTATACGTGCGTGTAGCCTTAAAGCCGTCCGGAAAAGTGACCACGACCGGCTTACCGTCCTCAAGAGGTTCAACCGAGATACGGTCAGGATCATGTGGGTCTACGTACGTGACGATCTCGAAGTTCCGTCCCTTATATTGGTGCGGTGTCTTACTGAGCAGCTGTGAGTTTTCTTTGATCATGTTTCTGTTATCTCCGTTCAAGCGGCAAGTTTACCGCACCACCTATATAGCTCCTTGACGGCCGCGAGACACTAATTATCTTCACAGCCTCGCAAATTTCACCCGTTGATGCGAGCGCGATCTGCACCTCCCAAAGCACCGACAGCGCGTTCGTCGTCTCGCTGGCGCTCCCGGGCGGTCCGGCACCAGCTGCTGCTGTCGACCGATATATGGCCCGACTTGATGCTCGGCGCGACCGGAACTGGCCGGAGCTGGCTCAGCACTTATGCTATCGCCGCTCTCGCCAACCGCTCACCGATGGCCACCACCACCCTAGCCTGGTCTGCGTACTTCGCCCGGATCGACGCCACGTCCTTGGTGTCCCACCCGACAATGTCAGCGATCTCGCGGTCGTTGAGCCCGGCGATGCAGCAGCGGGTCACGAAGGTGCCGCGCAGGTCGTGCAGGTGCTTGTCGATACCGGCGGCCTTCTTCGCGTCGTCGTACCGCGAGCCGAACCCGGTCGGGGTCCACGGCTGCCAGCGGGTGTTCGACAGCACGGTCTCGGGCAGCGGCCGGCGCTTGTCCTCGGTCAGCTTGGCCATCTCGTCGGCGTGACGCGCGCGTATCCGCGCCAGCAGCGCCTTGGTCTCGGGCAGCAGCGGCACGGTCGCCAGGTTGCGGCCGCGGCTCTTGTTCGTCTTCCAGACGATCGCGTGCTCGCCTATCGCCGACCAGGGAAGCTTCACCAGATCGCCGCGGCGCAGGCCGGTGAACGCCGCGAGCGCGACGCCCTCGTTGACCTCGACCGACGCGACGGCGGCGACCTTCTCGAAATCCTCCGCCTCCCAGATCACCTCGGACCGGTTGGCGTCGTAGAGCTGGCCGATGCCCTTCGCGACGTTCTCGCGCAGCTTGCCGCGGTCGTAGCCCCAGCTGAGCAGCCGGGTGAAGGTCTGCATGGCCGCGTCGGCGCTGCGCGGCTTGTCGGCCCAGCGGTCGCGCCAATCGAGGATGTCGGCGCGGGTGCGGCGGTCGTTGAAGAGTGCGAGCGGCCACTTGCCGAAGCGCTCCTCAATCCGGGTCAGCCAGGTGTTGTGCGAGGTCTGCGTCGACTTGGCCAGCCGGGTGAACTCGGGCGCCGCGCAGAACAGCTGGATCAGCCCCTTGATCGTCAGCCCCTTCGCCTCGTCGTCGCGCCGCGCCGCTCGCGCCTCGGCAGCTGCGTCCGAAATCGCGGCGGTGATCCGCGGGCGCGGACCCTCGGCGCGGTGAATCAGCGGCCCGCCGCGCCAGGCATAGACGTAGTGGATCAGCGTCTTGCCCGGGCGGCGTTTGGTGACGATGTGCAGGCCCGCGGTCATCCCTGCGCGCGCTCCTTCGCCTTCCACCGGGCATAGGCATCTTCGCCGCCCGCTGAGTTGCGCTCCGACAGAATCCGGATCGTCCCGTCGGGGTCGACCTCGAACCCACCCACCTTGATGCCGCTGGCCTTCGCCGCGGCGATCGCGCGCTCAATCATCGAGCGGCGCGGGTATGCTGCTTTCGCGGCGGTGGTCACTTCTGCTCCCCTTTCTCGGACAGGATGGCTCGGGCGGGCTGGATCCGCGACAGCGCGCGCTTGATCAGCGTGCGAGTGTGCGGGCTGAGCAAGACCTTGCCGTTGCCAGCTCGATCGAGCACGAGCTGGAGCGCGTTCATCATCCGGTCGCGGTCGGCCTCGGCCCGCTCCAAGCGCGCCCACAACTCCTTAAACGACGGGTCCCGCCCCATACGCGCGGCTATCGACCGCGCCAGACGATCGTGGTCCTCCGCCGGCTTCGCGATCTCCGCTGCTTCATGCGTCATGGCGGGGGTTCCAATTGGCGCGGTCATAGTCCCAGTGCGCGTAGAGGCCGGCCCACGAGAGGAACGGCCACCACAGCCACCGCGCGCCCGCCGGCGTCAGGTGACAGACCCAGTGGAAGGCCAGCCAGCCGCGTGCCCGGCGCAACTCGAGCCTCATGCGCTTCATGGTATGCTCCGTCATGCGGCGAGAGTGGTGTTGGTCAGCGCGTCTACGGCGGCGATCCGCTCGCCGATCCAGCGCATGACGGGCACGGCCATGCTGTTGCCGAGCGCCTTGTATCGGGGACCGTCCGCCATCGGCTTTCCGCGGTGAGGGACGAGAGTGTAATCGTCCGGGAAGCCTTGAAGCCGCTCGCACTCGCGCGGCGTCAGCCGGCGAACCGAGCTGGTAGCGACCGACTGGGTGTGGTGCCGTGCTTCCAGCGTGTAGGCGATGTCAGCCTGGAAGCCGGCACCCTGCGGGCCGGCAGCAAGGTTCTCGCTTAGGGCACGCTCCTGAATCGCAAACGCGATCGCTGGCGCATGCTGCCCGCGCGCGAGAGGGTGGCAGGGGTCGCCTGGCTTCGGATTGCTGAAATTGGCGGCGCTGGTGATCTGTGTCGTGTCAAACGCGACCAGCATAGTCGCGGCCGTTTCTGCGGAGGTGCCAGGATAACGATCACCACCGGTCGAATTGCCGCCAGCCGGCAGTGTCGCGGCTACGTCAGCAGCGATCAGCTGCCCGCCGGCAGCCTCGTCTGCTCCGATGCGCCATCCGCCGCCTGGCGAAGTGCCCGCGAGAGCGCCGACGGGAGCTCGCGCCCCCGCTTCTCGGCGCGGCGCAGGATACCCCGACAGGCTGTGCCGCTCAGAAAATACCGCTGCGGCACCTCGCCAGTCTCCAGCACGTCCGACAACGAACACGCGTCGGCGGCGCTGTGGAACTCCGAAGAACTGAGCGTCCAGAACTCGGTAGGCGAACCCATACCCGAGCTCGCCCAGCCCCCCGAGGATGGCTCCAAACGCCCGTCCTCCGTCGATCGACAGGACGCCAGGGACGTTCTCCCAGACCACCCAGCGGGGCCGTGTGCGATCAGCAAGGCGGAGAAACTCGAGCGATAGGTTGCCACGGTCTCCATCCAGTCCCGCTCGGAGGCCAGCGACGGAGAAGTCCTGGCAGGGGGTGCCTCCGACAAGAAGGTCAATTGGCCCATATTCATCGCCTCGGATGGTG
This sequence comes from Sphingomonas citri, assembly GCF_019429485.1. Lineage (GTDB taxonomy): Bacteria > Pseudomonadota > Alphaproteobacteria > Sphingomonadales > Sphingomonadaceae > Sphingomonas > Sphingomonas citri. Next base: position 55,374 of record NZ_JAHXZN010000005.1, read on the forward strand.
GTGAAGTCGCCGTGGAGCGGCGTCTCGGGGTAGTGGTGAGCGAGGACGGCGCGCGGCGCGGCTTCGATCTCGCTGTACGCCGCAGCCTTCCAGCCGAGGGGCGCCCACGCGACCGTGCTGGCGCTGATGCCGGCGCAGACGTCGAGGTAGCGAATGGTCACCTGCAGCACCTCGTGATGCACCGGGCAGCCCGCCGCGCAGAGGCGAGCAGCAGCCGGAAGTGGACGTAGAGCGCGGCGGCGATAGCGATCACGCCGCCCAGGGCGAGGCCGGTCGCGAAGCCGCGCGAGATGAGCTGAAGATCGCTCACGTCAGGCTCCATTCCGCTCGCTGCGGCAGTCGCAGCTGCGAATCTTGCCGCGGAGGCGGCGCAGCGCGGCCGTGCGCTCGGCGGAGCGAGGCGCGGCCAGTTCACGCTCCAGCATGGTCACGAGCTCGGCGCGCGAGACGGTGCGCTTTGGACCGCCGGTGTGAGGACGAGTGCCGTAGCTCATGACAGGCGCCCAGTGCGGAGTGCGCTGCTTGCGGTGCAGGACGGTGACCACGTTGAGGCCATCGAGCAGCAGCCGGGCCTCGCTGGTAATCACGATCTTGGCGCCGAAGCCGGCCGCCTTGCAGCAGGCCGCGGTGTGGCGCCGGATCGCCTCTGCCGCCTCTTCCAGCGTCAGGTACGGGTTGACCCGCTCGACGTACCGCTCGGCCGCCAGCTGGGTGACGTGGATAGCCTGCGCCATCACGAGAACCACCAGCCGAACAGGGCGAACCAGCAGATGAAGCCTACGAGCATCGCGCTGACGCGCTGCCAGGCGAACTGTCGCGGCGACGGGTGCGTGGCCATCGGGAGAAGCGTGGGGCGATTAAGCCGCGCCTTCTCCCACTGCGCCGGATCAAGCCAGTCGGACTGGCGCGGGCGTGCACTGAGACGGATCATAGACCTACCTCCAAGCCAAAGGGCTAGTGTCGTGGGGCTTCCAGGGCGCGCTGCGCTCGAGGATGCCGGCATGGCGGAGCGCGACCTTCCGCTCCTTGTGGACGAGACGACCGACCTGCCCTGGCACCCAGCGGTTCTTCGCGGGCGCAGTCAGCTGGCAGACGTCCGGGATGGTGACCTTGCCGCCCTCGCGGAGGGTGCTGAGCACCGCGGCGAAGACCTGGTCGGTGACGGCTGCGGCGTCCTCGCGCGGCATTCCGCCGGCGACGAGGCGATCGACGATGGCGCGGTCAGCCAAGGGACGCCTCCAGATACTCGCGCCCCTGCCCCAGCCGCGCGAGGCGGCGGGCGGACTCGCGCGCGGCGTAGCTGGCGAGGGCGAGCTCCTCGCGCGCCTCCTCGTCGGCCTTGGCCGCGTAGGTCTCGGCGGTCGCCACGTTGGCGAGCAGGGCGTTCATGGCCGGGGACTTGCGCTTGCCGCGCGCCTGCCCGGTGAGCGGCGCCGCGGCCTCGACGATCGCGACCAGCGCCTCGAATGCGAGCTTCGTGCGCTCACCATGTGCACGGATCACGTCGACTACGTCGGCCAGCTCGTGCTTGATCGCCGCAAGCTCGCGATAGCGCTCAGGGTCCGCATGGGCGCGCAGGAACTTCTGCCGGAGCGCGCGGTACTGCGGCACCACGAAGCGGAGCTCGATCAGCGCGGTCTCAAGCTCGGGATCGCACTCGGCAACGGTGACGGGCTTCATGCGCCCTGCCCCGCCAGCTCGGCTTCCCACTCGCGGCGGCCCGGCCACTCGGTCCAGTAGATGGCCGAGAGCATGACGGCGTCAGCGCCAGGGAGCGTCTTCTCGAACGTGGGCCAGCCGCGGCTGTGCTGCTCGGTGTGGCAGCGATCGCAGAGCGGGATGCAGTGGCGGTCCGCGACCTTCGTCGCGATGCCCTTCCCGCCCGCGTGATCGACGTGAGCGGCGCAGATCTGATTGAACGCGTCGCCGGTGTGCTGGCAGCCAGCGCACGGCAGCTTGCGGAGCCAGCGCTTGAACTCCTCGGCGCACTTCCATGCCGGGCGGCCGGCGCGCGCGGGCTTGCGGGTCTGGAAGGCGGACCGCGGCAGAATGGCCGAGCGCATCACGCCGCGACCTCGCGGAAGGCGACGATGTTGGCGCTGCGGAGGAGCCGCCCGGCCCACTCCCACTGGTACGCATCCGCGGCGATGCCGGCGGCCGGGTTGCTCAGCTCAGCGGCGAGCAGGTCCTCGTCGGACCGCAGTTGGACTTGGACGCGTACGCCCGGGTGCACGGGCCTCGGCCCACCCGTATGCGGCTTCCATCCTGCTGAAGGTACGCGCTTCGGCGCCATGGTGACGTATCCCCGTCACCGCCTTCGGCAGCACCGCGCTGCGATCTGGTGACACCAAGACAACACCATATCGGTGTCGTAGTGTCAACACCATTATGGTGTTCTAGTCGTCGTACACCGGATCAGGCCAGAAGCCGTCGTTCTCCCCTGACGAATCGTCCTGCTCCTTTACCCGCGGCGGCGGTAACGTCGGCGCGGCGCCGTCGAAAGCCACGCGCACGATCGCGCCCCACTGAGTCTGCTCCTGGAAAGCGACCGCGATCTCGCGCCCCGAACGGAGCATTGCGCCGATCCATGGCGCCCGCTCTGCGGTCAGGTAGCCGAGCTGAACGCCACGGCAGCTGAACACGGCTACGGCTTGAGGATCGACAGGGTTCTTCGGCTCGGGGCGGAGCTCGATGGGCTCGGCTGGGCTGCACAGCGCGAGCTCAAATCGCCTCCCGGGACCGCGCTTGTTCGGGTGGTCTGCGCCGACGACGGCGAGACTAAGGGCGCGCACTCTTCGTCGGAGCAGGTTGCGGCAAGCGGCGAAGGATCTCGTCCAGCTTCTCGTCCTGCGCTGCGTCTCGCGCCTTCTGCTGCTCGACGATGGGGGCGATCGAGCCACCCGCGCTCATACCGGCATCAAACCGGTCGCCGCCGAAGGCGATTACCGCTAAGATGACGCCGACTGCCGTTACGATCGCTGCGATCGTTGACGCCACGCCCTTCCAGACCGTGCTGCGAGTGGCGAACGAGTCCATATCGCGACGCAGCTCGGCAAACTTCGTGTCTGTGCGCGCCTCAGCGGCGGCAACCTTGGCATCGACCGCGTCCATGCCGTCATATGTGCCTCCGCTCCCGCCGCCATACAAGGGCAACTCTGGCTCGGCCGGCGCGACGGGTTTGCTCGGCCGCGCCTGACGGAAGGCCCGCATATTTACGACCGGGTCCCGGTTTGGCTCAGCCATTCTTGGCCTCCAAGCCGCTCGTTTCCAGCGGCTCATACGTAATAGGCACCAAGTCCGGATGACCCTCAACACCTAGGTGCGCCGTTGAAAAATGCCTAACAAATCCGCAATGATTGCAGATAGTTATAGCTGTCGAGAAGCCGCGCATCATGCCGTCAACCCACCCAAGATCGACCCGCCCAAGGTATGGCATCACAACGGATGCGAGCTGGTGGCAGTTCGGGCAAGGGTCGTTTGGGTCGGGGACCCGCTCATTGATGATGCGAGCGATCTCACTGATTTCCTCCACGGAAAGGGTGCCGTCTTGAGTTGGCATCAGAGATCCCTTGCGAAGCGAATTACACGGCCGCCAATGCGCAGTTCGTCAGCCGCGACCTCGTAATTTTCGATCGTCGGGTTATCGGAGATCACCAGCACCTTGCCCTCTCGCAGCGGACGAAGCCGTTTGATCGCGGCGGCGCCGTTGATCGACACCGCCCACACCTTGTCGGCCTGATTGAGCGTGTTCTGCGTGCTGTCGATCCAGACGAGGTCGCTGTTGAGCAGGGTCGGGAACATGCTGTCCCCTACCCCGTGCGCGAGGCGAAGGCGGTGCGCCGGCGTGCGAGTGAACGCCTGCACGTAGCCGAGGTCGAACCGCAGCGGCTCCTCCTCGACATAGTCGTCCACTGAGGCACCAGGCCCCATCGGCAGGGAAAGGTCGAGGCGGATGATCTCGACGGTCTCGCCAGCGTCCAAAGAGCGAGCGACGGGCTGATCCGGCACTTCGCCACGGTCCGGAGCGATGATGTCGACAGGCTCGACGCCGAGTGCTCGAGCAGCGCGCTCGATCCAGTCCTGCGTCAGCCGGCGCTGCGCCTTCTCCAGACGCTCGACCTGCTGGCCAGACGTGTTCATCCGCTTGCCGAGCTCCGGCCGTGACCAGCCTCGCTCTTCTCTGAAGCGCTGAATGTTATTGCCGCTCGCCACACCGCCTTCTGCACCGAACTGGTGCTGACGCCCCATACGCCATTTTGGTGTTGACTTGCTTGGGCTTGTGACACCATATTGGTGTTGCAAGGAGATCACCGGATGAAGCTGCGCGACTGGCTGAAGAAGGAGGGCATGGAGGCGCGCGATTTCGCGCCGCTGATCGGCCGTACTCCCGAGGCTGTCCGCCGGTATGTCACCGGTGATCGGATCCCAGACAAGGAGACGATGCCGCTCATCGCCAAGGCGACCCGCGGCTCGGTGATGCCGAACGACTTCTTTTCCATCTCAGTGCGCCGAGTGTCGGCTGCCGCTGAGCAGGTCGCCGCATGATTGTCTGCGCCGCCTGCGGAAGCGCGACGTGCGCCCATCCTGACGCCATCTTTGCTGGCGTTGTACCTGATCCGAGTTCCGCTGCGGGTTCTCCCTTTCCCGCGCGCGGAATCGCCGGCGGCGCCGCCTCCCCCCGGAGCGCCGCCGGCGACCACCTGCTCAACGAGGGCGCGGGCGATCGCCAGGCGCAGCTGCTTCGGAGCGAGGTGAAGGGTGTTCCTGTTCATAACGTAGGTCAATGCCAGTGACCCGTCCGCACATCCACGGTCGTTTCAGGACCGTTCCCGCTTCGAAAATGCTTAACGCGCTCGGCGAGAGCCTCGAGGCGATCAAGCGCGAGGATGGCGCAACCGACGCTGACCTGGGCGCCGTGCTCGGGAAGAGCGACGACGCTGCCGCGCGCTACCGCACCGGGCTCGCTGAAATGCCCGTGGTCTCGTTCCTGCGCGGCTGCCGCGAGTGGGACGGCCGCTTCGCCAACGGCGTGCTGGCGCTCGTCGGCATGAAGCTGTCGCCGTTGGACGCTAACGAGGGGAGCGACCGTCAAGCGCTGACCACGCTCGCCGCTCTACTCGCGAAGAAGGCGGCGGCGCTCCAGAACGACGGGATCATCGACGACAAGGAGCTCGATGACATGTGGCCGGAGCTCGAAGAGGCCGCCCGGGACATAGATCGCCTTCGCCATCGCCGCTCCATGCGGCTGGTCTCCAACAACTAGGAACCAACCGCCGGCGACGACCGGCCTCGGAGTGACGACAATGATGACCGCCCACCGGGCGCCCACGGCGATGGCCGTGCGCGCCGCCAGAGGACTGCGCCCTGCGTACGTTCTGCCTTTCTCGTCGGCGATCGTGGAGACGCCGGTCGGCCGCTTTACCTTCCACCGTGTCGTGGATCCGAAGCCTGCGCTGACTCCGACCTATGCGGTGCTCGCATGAGCGACGCAGCTGACGAGGCGAACGATCTCGCCGCGGCCTTCACGCAGCGCTTCGTCGATCAGGCGCGCGCCGCGGCGGCGCAGCCCGATCCGGTCCGCGGCGACTGCGAGGCCTGCTGCGACGAGGACGTGATGGTCAAGGGCGCTGGCGGGATCATGCGCTGCACGCCCTGCCGGTCGAAGTGGGAGAAGCGTCGGTGAAGCGCGGTGTCTCCCACAAGCCCCGACTGACCGCTGAGCAGGTCGAGCGCGCGCGGCGGCTGTCGATGGTGTACGACCGCGGTACGGTGGCTGAGATGCTGGGCGCGAGCCCTGCGACGATCCGCGCCGCGGCGGCGCGTGGCTGGAAGCCGGCTGAGCGCAAGCTGCGGCCCGTCCCGAATGACTGGGGCATCGTAGCGCCAGGCCTGACCATGCCGGAGCTCGCCCGCCACTATCGAGCCAGCCAGAGCGCGATCGCGCGGTGGCTCCGGGAGAAGCCGGTGGCGCGCGCGTACAACGGCGGGCACGTGTGGCAGCCGCCGGAGAACTTCGCTTCACTGCTCGAGCAGCACTCGGCCAACCGCGTCGCTCGCATGCTCGGCGTCCACCCGAACACCGTGAAAGCCGCGAGGTATCGCCTCGGCATTCACCCCACCCAAGTCGCGACACGTCGGAAGGCGGGCTGGGCGGAGCGCTTCGTCGCCGCCTCGCAAGTCGAGGCCCGCGCATGAGCAAGGATCACGAGATCGCCGGGGGGATTGTCCGCGCCCCTGGAGCACGAGGCCCCTTGGACCGGGGCGCGGACGATCAGCAACGAGAGGACAATACCATGGCGACCCAGCTGTTCCAGCCCCGTTATGGGAGCCCCGCCTGGCTTCACGAGATGATTGCGTCATCTCAGGAGCCCACTCTCCGCATCGTCGATGCCTCGCCGCCGCTGGCGAAGGCGCTTCTCGACCTTAACGGCGGCAACCGCAGCGTCCGCACGACCAAGGTGGCGCAGTATGCTGCCGACATGGCTGCCAAGCAGTGGACGCTGAACGGCGAGCCGATCATCATCAGCAAGGACGGCCAACTCAACGATGGCCAGCACCGTTGCCTAGCGATCATCGACGCCAATACGACGGTGCAGCTCGCCCTTATGTTCGGGATTGAGCGCGAGACACGCCTCACCGTTGATCAGGGCAGCGCGCGCAGCGCTGGCGACTTCCTCGCGATGGAAGGCGTCGTAAACGCCAGCGCGGTGGCCGCAATCGCGCGCATGGTGCTGGCGTACGAGCGCGCGCAGGGCGCGGGCCTGACCGGGCATCAGTATATTACGAGCGCCGAGGTCCGTGCCCGCGTGGCGACGGACAAGGATCTCGCTGAGGCTGCTACCTTCGGCCACACGAACTCCGGTTATTCGCGATCGTTCGCCGCGGGGTCGCTTATCGGCTTCGCTTATTACGAGCTGGCGCGAGTCAATCGTCAGCTCGCGCACGACTTCCTTGAGCGCGTCTGCCGCGGCGACAATCTCGCGATCGGCAGCCCGGCGCACACTCTGCGCGAGAAGCTGATTGCTGCCGGGCGGACGCCGCGTGATCGCAAGCTGGCCATGATCTTCAAGGCCTGGAATTTCTACCGGCGCGGCTTGAAGAAGGTGTCGACGAACACCCTCAACTCGACGCTGCCCTTCCCGGCCCTGCTGTAATGCATCAGCATTCGATCCGCGTCGACGATATCGTTATCGGGGAGCGCCATCGCGCGCTCTCCGAAAGCGCTGTCGATCGGCTGAAAGCGTCGCTCGATGAGATCGGCCTCCGCCAGCCTATCACCGTTCGTATCGTCGAAGAGATGGAGGTCGACGGCGACCTTTGCGCAGGTGTTCCCATTCTGGTCGCTGGACATCACCGGCTAGCGGCGGCGCGTTCGCTTGGCTGGTCGCATATTGACTGTGTCGAAGTGGATGATGACGCGATTAAAGCCGAGATGTGGGAGATCGCCGAGAACCTGCATCGCCTCGACCTCACCAAAGAGCAGCGCGATGATCACATACGCCGATACGCTGAGCTGATCGACGCTCGGCGATCGTTGCCGCGACAGATTGACGCAGCAACGGATCTGCGCGCGGATGGCCGAAGGAAAGGCCCTCAGCACGAGAGAGGCGTAGCGGCGCAGGTCGCTGAAGACACCGGCCTTAGTGTCAGGACGGTTCAGCGCGCCCTCAATCCTAAGCCGGCGAAGGAAGTCATCCCGCTTTCCGCACGTGCGCCGGAAGACGTGATCATCGCGCAAGCGAACGCGATCATCTCCGCCTGGAACAAGGCCAGCCCTGAGGCCCGTGAGATCGCCATGGATCAGATGGAAGGCGGCCCCGTCTTCGATCGGAGCCGGTCGGCGGCATGAGCGCAGACCTCCTCGCGCGCCTGATCGCAGCGGGCACAGACGCGACGCTTGTCGCCGAGGTGGCAATGCTTATCGCGCGTGCGGAAGCGGCAGGCGAAGCGCTGGAGAGCCGTCGTACGAAGGATCGGGACCGTCAAACCCGGCGCCGTCACGCGATGTCACGTGACGTCACGCTAGATAACGTGACGTCGCGTGACGTCACGGACGAACCCTCCCCCTCCCCCTCTCCCCTTCCTTCCCCCTGCACCCCCAACCAACCCCACGCCCCCACCCCCGCCCGGGAGGGTAACCCCGCACGTGCGCGTAAGGCCGCGACCTGGCCCTGCCCGATCGGCGTGAACCCCGACCACTGGCGAGACCTGCTCGCCAATCGCCGAGCGAAGCGGATGGCGCTCTCGCCAACCGCCCTCGAGCACCAGCTTCGTCAGCTCGACAAACTCAGCGACGAGGAGTGGCCGCCTGGGCGGCTCGTCGAGCACGCCGCCGCGGCCGGATGGGCCGCGATCCACGATCCCCGACCGCACGAGCACCGCAATGGCAACCGCACTCACCACGACCGATCCGAGCCGCAGAACCCCATGGTGCGGGCTCTCCGCAACGCCGAAGCTCGAGACGCTGGTCACTCACGCCGAGGGGTTCAGCCACGTCTGCTCTCCTGACGAGCGCGCGGCGCTGGCTGCGCTGATCCCCGAGTATGAAGCGGCGTTGCAGCCCGCGTCGCGGGAGGGCTGCCGCCGCGCGATCGCGAAGCTGGCGCTGGCGTACCCGGCGGCGAAGGTCAGCGACCTTGAGGCGGAAGGTCGGCTGGAGATCTACGCGGACGCCCTCTCTGACGTGCCCGGCGACGTGCTGGCGACCGCGTGCATGGCGATCCTGCGCGAGAGCAAGTTTTTCCCGGCAGCCGCCGAGATCCGCGCGAAGTGCGGTGGGCTTGCCCGGCGCCAGTGGGAGCTGTCGAAGATCCGCGCCTTGGTCGCGACGCACGACCGCCTGTGGCGGCCGAATCCTGAGCCCTTGAGCGCTGACGATCTCGCCGAGGTTGCCCGCATCGTCGGCCGCCGCGAGCAGGCAGAGGCGGCATGACGTGGCGTGGCACGATGGCCGCACCTTCTACCGTTGCCCTTGCGGCGCGCGTGACGAGCGCATCGGCGATGCTCCGGCGACGCTGCCCTGCTGGGACTGCCGCACGGGCACAGCGACCCAGTGGGTGCCGCCGGCAGTCGCAGCCGAGCGGGAGCGGGCATGAGCGCTGACGAGCCTTTTCAGTGCGAGGACTGCCCCATGGCCGAGCCGCACGACTGCATGAAGGCGAGCCACTGCGATCACCGTGACGGGCCGAGGGGCGGCAAGACAGAGCATGACGGGAGCGAAAGCATGACGGGGCGGGACCATAGAGCGGATGGCTGGTGCATCCTGAGGTGCGCGCCGGCGCGCACGCTGAAGCTGGCGGTGTCTCTCGTCGGGGCAGGCATCGAAGCTTGGACGCCTGGCGAAACGCAGCAACGGCGGCGCGGGCGCGCGCGCGAGCGGGTGGACGTCGAGACTCCTATCATGCCGACCTTCGTGTTCGCTCGCGCTTCTCACCTGCCGGCGATTGCCGATGTCATGCGCGCGCCAGTGAGCCCGCACCCCGCCTTCTCACTGTTCCGGTTTCATGGCCGCATCCCGTTGGTAGCTGAGCGCGACATCGCTGCGCTGCGCCGCATCGAGGAGCGCGGCCGCCTGCGCCAGCTGCGGGGAGAGCGCAAGGTGATCCCGATCGGCACCGAGATCAGGATGACCGAGGGCAGCTTCGCCGGCATGGCTGGCGTGGTAGAGGATGGCGATGGCAAGTTCGCGCTGGTCGCCTTCGGTGGTTCGTTCCGGGTGAAGATTGCCACTTTCCTCCTGCGAACAGATGAGGTACAGCAGCAGCTAGCCCGCGAGGGTGTCGCCGCATGAGCGGCCTGCGACGAGCAGCTGTGGCCTGCCACCCTCGTCCCCACCGAGCCGGCGCCGATAGGCGTGGCAGCGGTTGTCCGAAGGCTGCAAGGAACATCGATGGCCTGGCCTCGTACCAGCCGACACGCGCGCGGCTACGGCACGGCGCACGACAAGATGCGGGCGCATCTGCTGGCCACCGTCATCCTCTGCGAGGAGTGCACCCGGCGCGGCCGTGTGACGCCGGGTCACATCGCCGACCACATCAAGCCGCTCGCTCAGGGCGGCACGGGCGACCGATCGAACTACCAGCTGCTGTGTCAGGACTGCTCTGACGCGAAGACGCTGGCCGAGAAGGGGCAGACCGCGCGCGGCGCTACCGACGCCAGCGGCTTTCCTACCGACCCGACCCACCCTTGGAACCGAGCGCGGCACGCCTGACCCCCGGGGGGGGGTGTACGAAAGTCTGGGGCGCCGCCGCCCAGGACCGACCACCGTCTCGACTTTCACCGCTAATACAGGATTTGCTCCATGGCCCGTCGCCAGCGCATCGACAGCGCTGCGGGTGCAGTGGCGACGATGGCGGCGGCCACCCGCGACCTCTCGCCGCCTGACCACCTGCGGCTGCGAAAGGGAGACCAGCCCTTCTGGGACGCGGTCATCTCGGAGAAGCCAAAATCCGAATGGACCCAGTCGGATCTAGCTGTCGCCGCCAACTTGGCGCGCGCCATGGCGGACGCAGAGCGGGTCGCCGGCTACACGGTAGTGGGCGGGGGAAACATCAACGCGCGCAAGCTGATCGAGACGATCGACCTCAGCGACAAACTCGCCCGGCGGATTGTTACCTTGCGGCGCGCTCTTGGCTTGGACAACCGGGCGAAGAACGGGGAACAGCGCGACGTGAACCGGCGGCGCGAGCACGCTAGCGCTATCGAGGCGGGCCATAACCCGCTCGAGGGTGATGGGGACGACCTCCTTGCGAGGCCGTCAACGCTCCAGTGACGAGGGGCGAGCGCGTCATCGCGTTCATCCATCGCTACTGCCTCGTGCCGGAGGGCAAACTGGTCGGTAAGCCGATGCGGCTTGAGCAGTTCCAGCAGCGCTTCATCTTGGAGGTCTACGACAACCCAGCCGGCACGACGGAGGGCATCCTCTCGATCGCACGCAAGAACGGCAAGTCGGGTCTGATCGCGGCGATCCTGCTGGCGCACATCGCCGGGCCGGAGGCGCGGCTGAACAGCCAGATCGTCAGCGGCGCGCGGTCGCGCGAGCAGGCGGCTCTGGTGTTCAACCTGGCGGCGAAGATGGTCGCCATGTCGCCGGACCTGTCCAAGCTGATCCGCATCGTGCCCTCGGGCAAGCGGCTGATCGGCTTGGCGCTCAATGTCGAATACAAGGCGCTGGCCGCGGAAGGCTCGACCTCGCACGGCCTCTCGCCGGTGCTGGCGATCCTCGACGAGCTCGGGCAGGTCCGCGGCGACCACGACGACTTCGTCGAGGCGATCGAGACGGCGAGCGGCGCCTACGACGACGCGCTGCGCCTGATTATCTCGACGCAGGCGCCGACCGACGCCGACATGCTGAGCGTCAAGATCGACGACGCGCGGCGGTCCGGTGACCCGAAGATCATCTGTCACGTCTACGAGGCGCCAGCCGGCGCCGACGTGCTGGATCCGGCGGGGCATCGCGCTGCGAACCCGGCGCTGGGCACGTTCCGGTCGGAGGCAGAACTGCTCGCTGCGGCGGAGAAGGCGTCGCGCATGCCGTCGGCCGAGAACGGCTTCCGCAACCTGTATCTCAATCAGCGGGTCAACCGGTTCTCGCCCTTCATCGCGCCGGGCGTCTGGCTCGACTGCGCCGGGCCGGTGTCCGACGAGGCCTTTGAGAAGGGGCGCGTGTTCGGCGGGCTCGACCTAGCTGAGACGACCGACCTCTGCGCCTTCGTGCTGGTGGCCTCTTGGGAGGCGAAGTGGCACGTCAAGGCGTGGTTCTGGAAGCCCGGGCAGACGGTGGACGACCACGGCAAGCGTGATCGCGTGCCATACCGACGTTGGGTCGATGAGGGGCTGATCGAGACCACGCCGGGCGTCGCGGTCGATTACGAGTTCGTGGCGACGAAGATCGGCGAGATCACGAGCGGCATGGACGTCGCTCGCATCGGGTTCGACCGGTATCGGTTCAAGACGCTCGAGGCGCAGCTGCAGAAGCTCGGCGTGGTGCTGCCGTTCGAGCCATTCGGCCAGGGGCACGTCTCCATGGCGCCGGCGATGGACTCGACGGAGATCGCCTTCCTCAACGGGCAGGTCGCGCACGGCGGCCACCCGGTCATGACGATGTGCGCGGCGAACGCGGTGGTCGAAAAGAACGCCGCGGGCGATCGGAAGCTGAACAAGGCGAAGTCGACCGGCCGCATCGACGGCATGGTCGCGCTCGTCATGGCGATGGGGGTGGCCAGCGCGGAGGCGGAGGCTGGACCCTCAGTCTACGAAGAGCGCGGGCTGCTGTCGTTCTGAAGGAGGTCGGATGAAGCTGTTCGGCCTGACGATTGGCCGCGAGCCCGAAGCGATGCACCTGCCGCGCATCCAGGCTCTCGGCAACACCCCTTACTCGTGGGAGCTCAACGATCCGCGCGTGGCTGACTTCCTTCGTGGAGGCCGGTCGACCGCGTCGGGTAAGACTGTCACCGAGCGGTCCGCGCTCAGCAATGCGACGTTCTTCCGCGCCGTGAACCTGATCAGCAGCGCGATCGGAATGCTGCCGGTGAACTTGCTGAAGAAGACGGCAGACGGCGCCGAGAAGGATGAGGCTCACCACGTTCAGCGGCTGCTTCGAGTGCGCCCGAACGACTGGCAGACGCCGCTCCAGTTCAAGGCTTACATGCAGGGCCGTGCCCTGCTTCATGGCAACGGCTACGCTTACAAGATCCGCTCCGGCGCGCGCGTCATAGCGCTCGTTCCGATGGACCCGCGTCGCGTCACGGTGGCGCTCGGCTCCGACTTTCGCCGGCGGTACACCTGGACGAAGCCGAACGGCGAGAAGCAGACGCTGACGCAGGACGATGTGCTGCACCTCGCGGCGCCTTACTCGTCGGACGGCATCACGGGCGACGCTCTCTTGAATGTCGCGGCTGAGGCGCTCGGCCTTGCGGACACCGCCGACGAAGCGGCCGCTCGGCTGCTTCGGAATGGCGCGTACGTGGGCGGCGCACTGAAGCACCCGAAGAACATGTCCCGTGAGGCGATCCTCCGGCTGCGCGAGCAGTTCGAAGAGCGCTACTCAGGAACCGAGAATGCCGGCAAGTGGCTGGTGCTTGAGGAAGGTCTGGACGCTCAGGCTTTCGGCATCAACGGCCAGCAGGCACAAGGGCTCGAGCAGCGGAAGCACCAAGCCGAAGAGGTCTCCCGCTTTACCGGCGTGCCGCGGCCGCTGCTGATGTTCGATGAGACGAGCTGGGGCAGCGGCATCGAGGTGCTTGGCATCTTCCTGGTGACCTACTGCCTCCAGCCGTGGTTCACGGCATGGGAGGAGGCGATCGAGCGTTCGCTCCTGACCGAGGCAGAGCAGGCCACCCACGACGTCAAATTCAACGCAGGAGCGCTGCTCCGCGGCTCGCTCAAGGATCAGGCCGAGATCCTCTCCAAGATGATCGGCGGCCCTGGCGCGGCGGGCTGGGGCGTTCCGAACGAAGCGCGCGACATGATGGACATGAACCGACAGCCGTGGGGCGACACCCCGGCCTGGCAGACGCCTGAGGTGCAAGATGACCCGCAACCCTGATCTCCGCATCTTCGCCAAGGCCCGCCCCGGCGCGTTGCCGATGCCGGGCAATCGCGACATCTCCGCGCTGGCCAAGCCGAACGTGCTCGACCGATGGAATGACGACGGCGCCGGCATCCGTGCGATCGCCAGTGGTGACAACGTCATCACGATGTTTGGCGCAATTGGCGAGGATTATTGGTCGGACAGCGGCATCACGGCCAAGAAGGTCACGGCTCAGCTGCGCGCGATCGGCGATCGACCGGTCGAGGTTCAGATCAACTCGCCTGGCGGCGACATGTTCGAGGGCATCGCGATCTATAACGTGCTGCGCGAGCACCCGCAGGACATTACGGTCAAGGTGATGGGGATGGCTGCATCGGCGGCGTCGATCATCGCCATGGCGGGGAACACGGTCGAAATCGGCGCCGCCTCCTTCATCATGATCCACAATTGCTGGGTTCTGGCCATTGGCAATCGCCACGACATGGCGGAGACTGCCTCGTTCCTTGCGCCGTTCGATCAGGCGATGGCGGACCTCTATGCGCAGCGTACCGGCAGCGATGTCGCCGACGTGCAGAAGTGGATGGACGCCGAGACGTTCATGTCGGGCAGCATGGCAATCGAGCGCGGCTTCGCCGACGCCATGCTTTCGGCAGATCAGGTCACCACAGACGAGGATACGAAGGCGGCCGACCGCCACGTCAACGAGCTCCGCGCAATGGAGCTATCGCTTGTCGCATCCGGTCACACGCGCACCGAGGCGCGAGCCCGCATCAACAAGATCAAGGGCACGCCAGGCGCTGCCCTCGAGCCCGCTACCACGCCCGGCGCTGGTGGCACTGCATTGGTCGGCGCGCTGCGCGGCCTACTCGCAACCGCTACCGCATAGGAGCTTACCCATGAAGCACGTACCCGCGCTCGCCATGCTGGCGGGCTCGACGGCGCTCGCGATGCCGCGCGCCATCGCCGCATCGAGCATCCGAGCCGACGCCAACGATCCCGTTGCACTGATCGGCCAGATCAACACCACGCTCGCCGCGATGCGTGCGAAGCAGGACGAGCTGTCCGCCAAGGTGGACCCGCTCGACGTGGCGCAGATCGCAACGATGAACGCGTCGATTTCGACCATGCAGTCGACCCTCGACGGCTTCGCCACCGAGATGGCCGCGGCACGGCTCGGTCAGGGCAATGGCCCTGCGCAGCCCGAGAACCCGGAATACACCGCCGCGTTCATGGCGCACGTCCGCCGCAACGAGGTCAGCGCTGCCATGTCGGTCGGCTCGAACCCGGACGGCGGCTACACCGCGCCGGTCGAATGGGATCGCACCATCCAGGGCCGACTGAAGCTGATCTCGCCGATGCGCCAGCATGCGACTGTCGAGACCGTCGGGACGGCTGGCTTCGTCAAGCTGTTCAGCGACCGCGCAGTCGGCTCCGGCTGGGTCGGTGAGACGGCCAGCCGCCCCGCCACCAACACGCCGCAGCTCTCGCCTCTGACTTTCGGCAACGGCGAGATCTACGCCTTCCCGTTCGTCACCCAGCAGCTGCTCGACGACAGCCAGGTCGACATCGAGCAGTGGCTTAGCGGCGAGGTCGCCACCGAGTTCGATCGCCAGGAGGCGATCGCCTTCCTCTCCGGTAATGGCGTGAACAAGCCGCAGGGTCTGCTCAACTACGTCACCGGCGGCACCGCGGCAGCGATCCACCCCTGGGGCGACATCAAGTCCAGCAACAGCGGCACCGCGGCGGCGATCGACAAGTCGGACGCCATCGTGAAGCTCGTCTACTCGCTGCCGACCGCGTACCAGGGCAACGCGAAGTTCTTCGCCAACCTGAATACGCACGGCGCGCTGCGCCTGATGAAGGACGGCCAGGGCAATTACCTCTGGCAGCCCAGCTACCAGGCGGGTCAGCCGGCGACCCTGATGGGCCGCCCGCTGGTCGAGATGCCGGACATGCCGGACGTCGCGGCTGGCTCGTTCTCGCTGCTCTACGGCGACATGGCCGAGACCTACCTGATCCTCGACCGCATCGGGGTGCGGGTGATCCGCGACGCGCTGACCAACAAGCCGTTCATCGGCTTCTACACGACCAAGCGCGTGGGCGGCGGCGTCAAGAACCCCGACGCCATGAAGGCGCTGAAGACCTCCGCCTGAACCTAGGGGCGGGCAGAAGCCCGCCCCGCCTCCTGGAGAGCCACCATGACGGTGAAGAAGAGCGACACGCAGCCCGCGCACGCCACGACGCAGGCAGATCTCGACACCTCGGGCGCGGCCAACATCGCCGACGCCAAGGAGTTCGACCCCTCGGGCGCGCCGCGTCAGACGGTGTCCGATGTCGACCCGGGCCACCCGGCCGTCGACGCGAACCCGCGCGCGAACACGACCGTCGATCAGAACCGCATCGACTTCAACGACCCGTACAAGTCGGGCGCCGATGCGGTCGCCGAGAACCTCGCCAAGGGCGAGTGACATGATGCGCGTCTTCGTCGTTATTCCGCCTGAGCCCGTTGTCACGCTCGACGAGGCGAAGGCCCACCTGAAGGTGGATGGCAGCGACGAGGACGCGCTCATCGAGGCCTATGTCGCCGCAGCGACCGGTCACATTGACGGGCCGGACGGCTGGCTGGGCCGCGCGTTGGGCGTGCAGACGCTTGAAGCGCGCTGCGACAGTGCATCCTGCCGGGACGTGGTCAGCCTCCCCTTTCCTCCGGTCATTGAGCTGGTGAGCGTCAGCTACCTCGACAGGGATGGCATCGAGCAGATGGCCGACCTCGCGGACGTTGAGCAACTCGGCGCCAACATCATCGCCACAGGCGCTGCCTGGCCATGGGTTGGCGGCTCAACCCGCCGCGAGGCCGTCCGCATCCGCTACCGCGCCGGCTATGCGCCCGACACGAGCGGCGCCGAGCCTAAATCGACTCTGCCCGCCGCGATCCGTGCCGCCATCCTGTTGATGACAGGCGACCTCTACCGAAACCGGGACACGGTCGCGATCAATACCGTCACCCAGGTGCCGATGAGCACTGCTGTCGCCAACCTGCTCCGCCCCTTCCGGGTCTACGCCTAATGCTCGGCCTCGACACCGGCTCTCTCGACCGTCGCGTGCGGATCGAGCAGCCAGTCGCCGACGCGGCCTTCGATGGTGCGGGCTCTGGCGAGTGGGAATCGATCGCGACGGTCTGGGCTAGCATCGTGGACGCGCTGCCGAGCCGCGGTGAGCGGCTGGCCGAGGGCATCAACGTCTCGACCCGCCCTGCCCGCGTGCGGATGCGCTACCGGGCCGACGTGACCGCGGCGATGCGCCTAGTCGAGATCCTCGGCGGCGCAGACGGGCGCGTGATGCAGATCGTCACCGTGCCGGCCGAGCTCGGGCGCCGTGACGGGCTGGAGATGATGGTCGAGACCTACGAACCAGGCGGGAACACGGCCTGATGGTGACGGTCAGGGGCAAGGAGGACGTCGCTCGCTTCCTCGCTCAGGCGCCGACCCTTCTGGAGGAGCGGGTGCTGCGCGGCGCCGCGCGCGCGGGCATGGCTGTGATCGCCAACGAGGCGCGCGACCGCGTCGCCTCGAACGATGTCCGCGAGGCGCTGGTGGTCACGTCGAAGGCGGAGCCCGGCCGCGTTACTTCGCGCCTCTCGGTCAAGCCCGGTTGGGCGCGTTCGGTGGCCACCTGGCTCGAGTATGGCACGTCGCCGCACTACATCTCGGTCGACGACAGCCAGCGCGGCGGCCGGTCGGCGGCGCGGATCAACCGGCTCGCCAAGTCGGGCACGCTGGTGATCGGCGGTCAGCCGGTCGGATCTACGGTCTTCCACCCTGGCGCGCGCCCCCACCCCTTCATGCGCGTCTCGCTCGACACCAAGGAGCGCGAGGCGATCGCGGCCGCGCAGAGCTACATCAACAGCCGGGTGAGCCGCTCTGGCATAGCCGGCGCCGCGGAGAGCGACGCATGACGGGAGCTGACATCATCGGCGCCCTGCTGCTCGCCGACGCGGGCGTGATCGCCAAGGTGCCGGCCAAGCACATCAAGGCCGGTCGGCTGGCGGACGGCTCGGGGCTGCCCTCGTTGCTGGTGCGCGTAGTGAGCCTGATCGATCGGCAGCCGCTGCGGCGCGCGGGCTGGGAGCGCTCGACCGCGCGCGTATCGGTCACCGTGCGCGCCAAGAGCTACCGCGAGCAGAACGCTGTGATCGCCGCGGTCCGCAAGATGCCCCGCGGGGCTGTCGGCACCGTCGGCGCGGCTGAGAACGTCGTGGTGCTGACCGCCGGGCTCGGTCCGGACGTGAACGGACCCGGCGACACCTTCGAGCAGACGCAGGATTTCCGGGTGTCGTTCGACGCCCTCCTCTGACCGGAGAGCACCATGAGCAAGAGCTACGTCGCCGCGCGCGCCTTCAAGGACGCGGGCACCGAGACCGCGTTCGAAGCGGGCGAGCCCGTCACAGGCACCCGCGCCTTCCTCGCCAACTATGAGGCGGCTGGCCTGATCGAGCCCGCGCCGGCGGACGAGACGCCCGCTCCCGAGACCAAGGCGCCCACGCGCAAGCCGCGAGCTCGCAAGAGCGCCTGACCCCGTTTCGTCCGCCTAGGCGGGCGGATGATCGCCGGCGCAACCCGGCTCGCCACCCAGGAGAATGACTATGGTTTCGACCACCGCGGCGGGCACGGCGCTCGCGATTTCGGCGGCAACGCCCGCCAGCGAGACGGCGTCCGGCTACGCCGCGCTCACCTTCACCGAAATCGGCCAGATCGAGAAGCTCGGCTCGCTCGGCGCGACCTATGCCAAGGTCGAGTTCCAGCCGCTGAAGGGACCCAAGCAGAAGCACAAGGGCTCGGCGGACTATGGCTCCCTCCAGCCGTCGCTCGCCTATGACGAGAGCGACGCCGGCCAGACGCTGCTGCGCACCGCGGCCGCGGACGAGACCAGCAAGCTTTACTCGTTCATGGTGACCTATCCGACCGGCGCCAAGCGCTACTTCCAGGGCCGCGTCTTTGGCGCGCCCGAGAACGTGGACGGCGCGGACTCGATCGTGATGCAGAACCCCACGGTCGAGATCAACACCAAGGTCGTCAACGGCACCTGATCCCGCTCACCCGCATACCGGCCCCGGCCGGCTCACAGGCATCGGCCCCTCCGCGATCTTCGCGGGCGCGGTGGGGTCGGTGCAAACCCGCGAAGGACAATCTCATGGACGTCACCAAGCTGCGCGTCGCCGATACGGCGGCGATCCACCTCAAGGATGCCGACGGCAACCCGCTCTACGACGAGGGCAAGCCCGTCCGCATCCACGTCTTCGGCCCGAGCTCGAAGCAGTTCGCCCAGGTCGAGGGCAAGCAGACCACGCGCGTGCTGAAGCGCCGCGAGGAGAACGACGGCAAGGCGACCGCGCCGACGCCCGAGCAGCGCCTCGCCGAGACCGCCGAGGATCTCGCCGCGATCACCGCGCGCTTCGAGGGCCTGACCTACGGCGACAAGCAGGGCGCCGAGCTGTTCGAGGCCGTCTACGCCGACCCGGCGCTCGGCTTCATCGCCAATCAGGTCCAGCGGTTCGTGCAGAACTGGGGAAACTTCCGCGGCGGATCGAGCGCGAGCTGATCCTCTACGTGCGGCAGCTGGCATGGCTCAACGCCGTGCCGCGGCCGCCCGCGCGCTCTAAGCGGGCCGAGAAGCAGCTCGACACGCCGCAACTCTCCCGCATCGAGAAGCTGAAGCAGCAGAAGCTTCCCGTCCTCATGCCACCCAACCCGGCGCCGCACCTCATCGGCTGGCTGCTCGAGATGGGGATCACCCAGGCAGCCGGCATGGGCGCGGCGCCGCTTAGCTGGGCGGAGATCGACGCTTGGTCGCGGCGAACCTTCATCGACATAGGTCCGTGGGAGGGGCGGCTGCTGCGCCGCCTCTCCGTCGAATACCTCGGCGAGAGCCGGCGCGCCGAAGATGAGACCTGCCCGCCAATCTGGCGCGCGCCGGTCACGAAGATCGAGGTCGACACCGAGCAGGCGCGACTGGAGGAGCTGCTGGGCTAGAACGCCCGCTTCGCTGGAGCGGGCGTCAGCTTGCAGGTCCCGGTCCGTACATAGTCGCTGAAGGTGGTCGTCTGCCGGGCGGTGAGATCGGTTCGATCAATCGCGATCGTGATCTTGTCGCCCCCGATAGGCTGATCGATCTGCACCCGGTCACGACTAAAGACGGCAGGGAAATTGCGGCTCCTGCCGTCGTTGCCGATCACGGCAGCGCTCGCCTGATCTTCGCGCAGCGTGATCTCGTACCGTTCGCGATCCCTTTCCCCCGCGACCTCGCAAGTCAGATAGACCGGCTCTGCGGCGGCTGCCGCCGGCGCCGCCAGCGCCAGAAATCCAACATACCACACCATCGCGACTCCCTTGCCGGCGAACATGCCGTCGGACGGTCGCCCTTTCAACGGCTTGCAGACGGAGGAGGCGCGCATGGCTGACGACGGCTCCCCCGAACTTTCGGTCGGCTTCACGATCGAGAGCGGCAACTCGGAAGAGCAGCTGCGCCAGATCCAGCAGGCCATGAATACCGCCGAGCGTGGCGTGGTCGGCAGCGCGGGGCGGATCGAGCAGGCCACGCAGAGCATGGTCAAGGCCGACGCCGCGGTCGCCGGCTTCACCCTCACGGCGAACGCCAGTAGCCGCGTCGCGGCGTCGATCGCGCGCGACCGCGCGCAGATCGAGAAGACGGGCGAGTCGCTGGTGCGCCAGCTCGAGCGGCAGAACGCTACCTTCGGCATGACCAAGTCGGAGATCCAGGCCGCCCGCGTTGAGGCCGCCGCGTTTGCCGCGCAGGAGAAGGGGCTCACCGAGCTCGCCGCGCGCCTGCGTGCCGAGCAGACGCTGCTGAATGATCGCATGGCGTTCGGCACCAAGCAGCACGGCGCCATGGCCGCTGCGGCGGGCCGGAACGGCTTCGCGCTCAAGCAGGTCGCCATCCAGATGCCCGACATCGTGCAGGGCCTGCTGACCGGGCAGAAGCCGATGCAGGTCTTCATCCAGCAGGGCGGCCAGATCGCGCAGGTCGCGCAGATGGCTGAGGGCGGCGTGAAGGGCTTCGCGCGCGAGCTCGCTGGCGCCGCGCTGCGCTTTGCCCCCTTCGCCGCCGCGGCGGCTGCTGCCGCTGGCGGCTTCGCGCTCTTCGTGCGCTGGATCAACCAGGGGGTCACCAACGATCAGCTGACGCGCGACCTCGGCAAAATTACCGGCGGCGCCAACGCGACGCGTGCCGAGCTCTACAAGCTGAAGGACGAGACGGTCACATGGGGCGACGTCACCAAGGCGACCTTCAGCATCGTCGGGAAGGACATACAGGCATCCTTCGTCGGCGACGTGAAGGGCATGTCGAAGGGCGTCAAGGACGTGCTCGACGACCTCACCGGCTATGCCAAGAGCGCGCTGGCCGGCATCTACGCTGGTCTGGCGGGCACCCGCTCGTACCTCGGTGAAATCGAGAAGGGCGGCGTTCTCGGCCTCGCCAAGATGGCGATCGGTCAGGGCGACCCGCAGCTGCTCGAGAAGACCTACGGCGCCGCCTACAAGCAGGCGGACGGCTATCTGACCAAGCTGGGCGCGCGGATCCGCACGCAGTCGATTACCAACGCGCGCGAGCGGATTGCCGAGAAGGTCGGCTTCAACACCCCCAAGGACACCACGGACAAGCACGCCGAGTCGCTGGCCCGCGCGGCGGAGGCAACCGAGGCGCAGATCCGCAACCTCTATGCGCTCGCCGAGGCCTACAACGTCTCCGGCGGCGCGGCGCTGATCGCCGAGGCGCGCGTGAAAGCGGAGAGCGAGGCCATTCGCCGCCGCACCGACGTCGAGGCGGCGGTCAATCAGCAGGTGCGGCTAGCCATCGCTCAGCGCACCTCGGATGCGAGCCGTTCCTCAGCCAGCATGCGCGACGAGGCCGCGATTCAGGCCGAGGTCAACAGGATGGTGACCGATGGGCTGACGCCCGCGGAGCGCGCGGCTGATCTCGTCCGCGATCGCATAGCCCAGCTGCCGCTGCTTCAGGCGCTTGAGGCGGCGCAGCAGCGTGGCCTTCGGTCCGAGGTGGAGCGCGTCACCCGCGCGCTTGATGAGCAGCGCGCGGCTCAGGCCAGTGTCGCCGCGGCGCAGATCGGCGATCGCTTCACGCGCTCCGAGATCGCTGATCGTGAGCGTCTTGAGGATCTTGATGCGGAGCGCCGGCTGATCGGGGCGACGAATGTCGAGCGCGCCCGCGCCTTGGCCATTATCCGGGCTACCCGTGAGGCGACGGCCATGGGCGCCGGCGCCGGGACCCCGAACGGGGACGATTACATCGCGCGCCAGGCCGAGATCGCCGCGCGCGCTGAGCAGAACACGATCGCGCAGCGCCGATTCAACGACGAACTCGGCTTCACTGCGGACAAGCTCGACCTCATCGCTCAGAACGCCTCCGACGCCGCGCGCGGCATGGCGGATGCCTTCGGCGACACCGGCCGCGCGCTCGGCGGCATGGCCAGCATCTTCGCCGACTTCTCGGCACGGCAGGCGCGCGCGCAGCTCGTCCGCAATCAGAACATCCGAGCCGGCGCCGACGCCGAGCGCGAGAACGCCAAGTTCGCGATCGCTCAGTCGAACGCGCAGATCGGCCTGTTCGGCGACATGACCGCGGCGGCCAAGGGCTTCTTCGGCGAGAAGAGCCGCGGCTATGCGGCGCTCCAGGCGGCGGAGAAGGTCTACCGCGCCTTCGAGTTCGCCATGTCGGTACGCGCGATGGTGCAGGACGTCAGCGAGACGATCTCGTCGGTGGCGAACAGCGGCGCGCGCGCGGCGGCCGCCGGCGCCGAGGGCGTGGCCAATCAGTCGAAGCTCCCGTTCCCCTTCAACCTTGCCGCGATGGCGGCGACCGCGGCAGCGCTGGTCGCGGCGGGCGTGACGATCTTCTCAGGCGGCGGGCGCGGCAGCAGCGCGCAGCCGACGAACACCGGCACGGGCACGGTGCTGGGTGACCCGACTGCCAAGAGCGAGAGCCTGAAGCGCTCGATTGACGCGCTGCGCGAGGTGGACCTGGTCACCAGCGTCTACGCGCGCGAGATGGCGAGCTCGCTGCGGTCGATCGAGAACGCGATCGGCGGCGTGGCGGCGCAGGTGGTGCGCGCGGGCGACGTGAACGCGTCGGCGGGCATCACCGAGGGCTTCCAGAAGAACCTGATCGGCTCGGTGCTGAGCAAGATCCCGCTGATCGGTGGCATCTTGGGCGGGCTGTTCGGCAGCAAGACCGAGGTGACCGGCTCGGGCCTCTACGCCAAGGGGCAGACCCTCGAGAGCATCCTCGGGCGCGGCTTCGACGCCAGCTACTACAGCGACATTAAGAAGACCTCGTCCTTCCTCGGCATCAAGACCGGGACGAAGACCTCGACGCAGTATGCCGGCGCCAGTGGCGAGCTTGAGGGGCAGTTCACGCTGATCCTGCGCCAGTTCAACGACGCGATCACCGCGGCGGCCGAGCCGCTCGGGCAGTCCGCCGACGCGTTCCAGGCGCGGCTCAACGGCTTCGTGGTCAACATTGGCAAGGTGGACCTGAAGGGTCTCACCGGCGAGCAGATTGAGGAGAAGCTGAACGCGATCTTCGGCGCCGCGGCCGACAACATGGCCAACGCCGCGTTCCCGGGCCTGTCGCGCTTCCAGCGCGCCGGCGAGGGCGCGTTCGAGACACTGACACGCGTCGCGAGCACCGTCGAGGCGGTCACCACCGCGCTCAACCTGCTGGGCGGCAGCAGCCGCGACCTCGGGATCGACATCAAGGTGGCACTGGCCGACCAGTTCGACAGCGTAAGCGACTTCACCAGCGCGGTGTCGGCCTATGCCGAGGCGTTCTACACGCAGAAGGAGCGTCAGGCCGCGCAGGCGGCGCAGATGAACCGCGTCTTCGCCAGCCTCGGTCTGACCATGCCCGGCTCGCTCGCCGCCTTCCGCCAGCTGGTCGAGGCGCAGGACCTGACCACCGCGGCGGGTCGCTCGACCTATGCCGCGCTGCTTAACCTGGCGCCGGCGTTCGCCGACCTCGAGAAGGCCATGGACGGGGCCAAGAGCGCGGCGGACGTGCTGGCAGAGCGGCAGGACCTGGAGCGCCAGCTGCTCGAGCTCGCCGGCGACACCGCGGCGATCCGCGCGCTCGACCTCGCCAAGCTCGACGCCAGCAACCGCGCGCTTCAGGAGCAGGTCTGGGCGGTGCAGGACGCGCAGGCCGCGGCCAAGGCGGCGGACGAGCTGCGGCAGGCTTGGACCTCGGTCGGCGACAGCATCATGGACGAGGTCAACCGGATCCGCGGGCTGACCGAAGCCGACACGGGCGGCGGGTTCGCGACGCTGATGGGGCGCTTCAACGCGGCGACGGACGCGGCGCGCGCGGGCGACCAGGACGCGGCCAAGACGCTGCCGGGCCTGTCGCAGGCGCTGCTCGCGGCTGCGGCTGACGCGGCGACCAGCCGGCAGGAGCTCGACCGCATCCAGGCGCAAACGGCTTCCTCGCTGGAGGCGACCTATCAGGCGCTCTCCGCCTTCACCGGCGCGTCACCGGCCACCAGCACCGCCGCGCTGCTCACCGCGGCGATGGCGCAGGCTGCGGCGGCGCCGGGCGCGGCCAACGACACCCAGGCGGCGTCTATGGACGCGCTCCGGCAGGAGATCACCGACGTGCTTCGCTCGCAGCTCGCCCAGATGGTCGACGTGGCCAGCAGCAACCGGAAGATCGCGACCAAGTTCGACGACGTGACCGCGGCGAGCGGCGGGGACGCGATCAGCGTGCAGGCCGCATGAAGGTCGTCACCGACTCGAACGAGACGATCGATCTCGGCGTGACCGAGACGTCGCCGACCATCAGCATCACCGATTACAGCCGGCGCGTGACGGACGACTTCGGCGTCACCAACGTGGTGCCGCGCAAGTTCTCGCGTCGGCTTTCGGTCCGCATGCTGCTCGCGACCGGCTCGGTCGACGCGGTCCAGCGCCGCCTCGCCGGCCTGCGCGCGACGCCCGCGCGCTGGGTCGCCAGCGACGACCTCGCCTGGCTGGCGGTCCGCGGCTTCTTCAAGGACTTCGAGATCGACGTCGCCGATCCGCTGAATAGCTTCTGCACGCTGTCGGTGGAGGGGCTGGCCGAAAGCGAGACGGTCACGGACAGCGGCGTCGAGCCCGCGCCGACCGGTGCGTCGAGTCTGCGCCTCCTCCAGCCTGTTGCGGTGACCGGCAGCACGCTGGTGTCGAGCACGGTCGCCGAGAACGACTATTCGGCGTGGTCGGGCACGACGACCTACCCGAAGGGCGCGCGGGTCATCCTGTCCTCGACGCACCGCATCTACGAGAGCGCCGCGGCCGGCAACAACGGCAATGAGCCGAATGGCACCTCGGGCGCTTGGATCGACATCGGGCCGACGAACCGCTGGCGGATGTTCGACGAGGCGCTCGGCACGTCCACGACCGCCAGCGGGTCGCTGTCTGTGGTGCTGACTGGCTCTGCGGTGAACGCGATCGCGCTGGTCGACGTCACTGGCGCCTCGGTGCGCGTCCAAGCCGCCGGCTACGACCGCACCCAGACCGCCGGCGCGGGCGCGATCGTCTTCGCCGACCTGCCTAACGTCACGGGCCAGATCACGGTCACGGTGAGCGGCAGCGGCGTGGTCGCGGTCGGCACGCTGCTGATCGGCCGCATCGTCGGGCTCGGCATCACCGAGGCGTCGCCGACCGCCGGCATCACGGACTACAGCCGCAAGGACGTGGACGACTTCGGCGAGGTCACCGTCGTGCAGCGCGCCTGGGCGAAGCGCATGGCGGCGCGCGCGCTCATCCGCACCGACGCGGTCGACCAGGTCGCCAACCGGATCGCCGCCGTCCGCGCGCGGCCGTGCCTCTGGATCGCCGACAGCGCGCTCGACAGCATCACGCTCTACGGCTTCTTCAAGGACTTCTCGATCGAGGTCGGCGAGCGCGTCAGCAAGCTGTCGCTCTCGGTGGAGGGGCTGAGCAAGGCCGCGCCGATTGCAACCACGGTCCCGGACGTGGGCGGGCTGAGCCCGCGCGGCAACTATGACCCGGCGGCGGTCTACAGCGAGGGCGACGTCGTCCAGTATGACGGCTCGAGCTGGTACTACATCGCGCAGGATCCGAGCAGCGGGCACGCCCCGCCGCTGCTTCCGACCACCGAGAACACCTGGTGGCGCGTGTTCGCTCAGGCTGGCCGGAACGGCGAGGACGCGCCGCTGGTGATCGTCCAGTGGTCGGTCGACGGCATGACGGGCTGGCACGCGAACTATGTCGACGGCGACCTATACCAGCGGCAGTCCAACGACGGCGGCCTGACTTACGGCCCCGCGGTGCGCGTGGTCGGCGAAGGCGCCGGCGCGGGTGCGGACGGCGTCTCACCCTCAATCATCTTCCGGCGGTTGGCCGCAGTGCCAGCCACCCCGCAGCAGGACACGGGCAACCCGCCCCCAGGCTGGTACGACGCCCCGCCGCCCGGCTCCGACCTGCTCTGGCAGTCGGTCAGCAAGTTCCGCGGAAGCACGCAGCTGGAGCCGTGGAGCGCGCCGGTTCGGATCACCGGCCCCGCGGGCGGCAGCGCCGTCACGATCGTGCCGCACAGCGCGACGACCATCGTCGAGGGCAACAGCGTCCGAGGCACCGCGAGCACGGGCTGGGGCACTGACGCGGCGCACACCAAGGAGAGTTTCATCCGCGGCGCCATCGCGCAGTGGACGCTGCCAGCGCTCCACGGCGACAACATCATGGCGGGTCTGGCGCAGAACGGCGACAGCGTCAGCAACAGCTTCGACAGCATCACCTTCGCCATCTTCCGCCAGGACAATGGCAACATCGACGCGCGGGTCAACGGCAACGTGATCGGCGTCGGGCCGGCGAGCTCGGCTGAGGGCAGGTTCGCCGTCCAGTACGACTACGGCACGGGCATCGTCAGCTACATCGCCAACGGCGTGGTCTTCGCCACCTTCAACTGGGGCAAGTACGACGACCCGCTGTTCTTCCGCGCCGCGCTGGCCTCGGCCACGCCGCGCATCAACGATCTGACCTTCATCGCGTACGCGGCGACCGGCCAGCCGGGCGCTTCGGCGCCGCTGGTGCGCGTGCAGTGGTCGATCAACGGCGTCGACAACTGGCACGACAACTATTTCGGCGCCGACGTCTATCAACGGCAGTCGAACGATGGGGGTGTGACCTGGGGGCCGGCTTACCGGGTGGTCGGCGAGAACGGGACTGTTGGCACCGACGGCACCTTCGCCTCGTTCGTCTTCAAGCGCTCCACCACAGTGCCGGCCGCGCCGCTCGACAACAGCGGCAACCCGCCGACTGGCTGGACCGACGCACCGCCCGCCGGCACCGACTTTCTCTGGCAGAGCAAGGCGACGTTCCGCGCCGCCACCCAGCTGAGCAGCTGGTCGGCGCCGGTGCGGATCAGCGGCGAGGACGGCTTCATCGTCGATACCGAGTCCGTGACCTTCATCGTGCCGGTCTATGCCAGCGGGGCTACCAAGCCGAGCTGGACGGGTGCCTCTGGCACGATCCGCCTCATGAAGGGCGGCGCGCGCCAGACGGAGGGGGTGCTGTACGGGCTGCGCGCGGGCGTGAATCTCGCGGGAATCGCGCTTAACGGCGACACCTTCAGCTTCGCCGGCATCACCGCGGACACGGGCAGCTTCATCATCCAGGCCAGCTACAACGGCCAGCTGTACGAGCGCACGATCACGATCAAGAAGGTCTATGACGGCGCCAACGCCTTTCGCGGCTCCGCGACCTTCAATCAGACGGCGGGCGGCGGCGCGGTCTCTCTGGTCGCCACCGCCACCGCCGTGCCGTCGTCGAACGGCATGAGGCTCTCAGCGAACGCCAACTACACCCCGCTCGGCGGCGTGGTCGGCAGCTACCGGCCACGGCTGCACCTCTACTGGGAGAACCAGACCGACAACGGGGGGGTGCAGTACCTCGGCTATCAGGACGGGACGGCGGCGACGACGGTTAACCAGGGCACCGCGAACGAGCCCGATTACGTCTCGACGCCAGGCGCGGTCAGCGCCGCCTTCAACTTCCCCGGCTTCCCGGCCGACAAGCGGATCGCCTTCTACGTCAACATCGAGCGCATCGCCGGCAACATATCCGTGCAGGTGACCGGCGCGGCTCAGCTGGACACGTTCTAATGAACTTCGTCAAATCCGAGATCGCGGTCTTCAACAAGTCGACCGGCGCGCTCAGCTACATGGCGCCGGCATCGCTCAAGCCGACCGACGCTGCGCTTGGATGGGTCGCGCTGCCGGCGGGTTTCGGCGAGGAGACCTTCAGCTGGAACGCCAGCACGCGCGCGATGGCCGAGGATCTCGCCAAGGTGCGCGCGGTGCTGCTCGCGAGCGTGAAGAGCGACGCTGAGCAGCGGAAGATGGCCTTCCTCTCGGCCGGCGGTGCCAAGAAGGCGGAGTATGCGCAGAAGGCCGCGGAGGTCTCCTTTTACGATAGCCTCGGCGGTTCGGTCTCAACCATCCTCGCCGCGATTAACCTGCTCACGCCCGCGCAACGTCAGGCCAAGTTCGGCTACTCGCTGGCAGACGCCGCGGCAAACGGCGAGCCGACCATCGTCAACGCGATCACCCGCTTTCGCGGCGGGATGGAGGGATCGAACAAGGTCCCCGCGATCGCCGCGGCCGAGGCGAAGGCCTGCGCCGCGATCAAAGCCGCCACCACCATCGCTGCGGCGCGCGCCGCGGCGGCGGTCACCTGGCCCTCCTGACCACCAACCGGAGAACGACCATGAAGACGATCTTGCTGGCGGCCGCCCTGGCCGCCGCAGCCCTGACGGCTGCCTGCACCGACGAGCCGCGCAGCAACACGCCGGCCGACATGGTCGAGATCAATCAGACCTACGACGACGGCACGGCGAAGTAGGATGATGGACGCCCTGCGCATCGCGAACCTGATCGTGTGGGGCGTCTTCATGCTGCCGTTCATGGCGAGCGGAGCATGGAGCGCCATGAGCGGGCGAGAGATGCGGCGGGGTGACCCGATGCGCCTCGCGTGCTTCGCGACCGGGCTGATCATCTGCGGCTTCAACGTGCGCGGCCTGATCGCGCCGGATGACGAGCTCTCCCGCGTCATCCTTTATCTCCTGTCGATCGCGGACGGAGTGTTCATCATGCTGCTGGCGCGCGCGTACGGGCGTGGCCCCCGTGTCTGACCCCACGGTCCCGGTCGCGGTCCACGGGTTCACCTGGACCGCCGCCCTCGTGGCCTTCCTCAATGTTCTCGTCGGCGGTGGCATCGTCGGCGGGATCATCAAGGTATGGCCGATGCTCAAGAAGCTCTCGAACGAGCGCGAGGCGGCCGTTGCCTCCCTGCGCCGGGACGACATGGACGACATGCGCCAGCGTATCACTGAACTCGAGAAGAAGGTCGATGACGCGTCCAGCGCGGCGCACGCGGCCGAGATGAAGCTGGTCCACGCGGTCGCGGCCGTCCAGCTGCTCGCCGCCAAGATCAGGGCGGACAACCCAGAGGATCCGACGCTGCGCCAGGCGATGGAGCTGCTCGCCGCGGCGACGACCGGCACTCTCGGGGGCTGGGCGACCAAGCTGGCCGACAGCGTCGACAAGGTGAAGGGAACAGGAGAATGACCCGAGCCGTCCAGATCGCGGGCATCGTCGCAATGACGCTGCTCGCGGCCGCGATCCTCTTCCTGATCGGCTACACCTTTCACGGCGCAATCGAGAGGATGACCCCAGACGGCAAGGTCCCGCTGGCAGATGCGGGCCTCTTCACCGCGCTGCTGCTCTCCTTTCGCGAGGTGCTCGCGGTCATCAAGTCGATCTGGGAGAGCGCAGACCGCAGCGATCTCGTGACGGGTCTGTCGAACTCGACGCCCACGCAGACGCCGAACCCGCCGGCAGACGAGCCGCGCTGACCTGATCCGAAAGGACTGCCGATGTCGAAGACCCTGAAACCGGGGCCGCGCGCGCTTGCCCTGATGCACCACTTCGAGAGCTGCGCGCTGACCGCATACCGGGACGTGGCCGGCGTGCCGACCATCGGCTGGGGCATGACCTACTATCCCGCAGGCGGCCGCGTGAAGATCGGTGACACGATCTCGCAGGAACAGGCCGACGCGATGTTCGAGCAGCTGCTCGCGCGCGATTTCTCGCCCGCGGTCGCGGCTGTGGCCGAGCAGGCGCCGACGACGCCCGCGCAGTTCGGGGCGATGGTCGCGCTAGCATACAACATTGGCGCGGCCGGCTTCCGCGGCTCGTCCGTGGCCCGCTATCACGCCGCGGGCGATTACCCGAAGGCCACGACCAAGTTCGCGCTCTGGAACAAGAGCGGCGGCGTCGTGCGCAAGGGCCTGATCCGGCGCCGCGCTGCCGAGGCGGCGCTCTACCGCAGCGACTTCCGCGCGCTGACCGAGCTGACCCACGGCGAGGTGCAGTGATGCGCGCCGCCATCATCGCGATCGCGCTGCTCGCGGTCATCGGGTTCGCCGCGGCGATCTTCGGCCCGCGCGCGTGCAGCCGCGCTCAGCAGACCGCCGCGGCGGCGCAGGCAGACAGCGCCCGCTCCGACGCCATGGCCGACGCCGCGATTGGCGCCGCGGCTGACACCGCCAGCGCCATGACGACCGCCGCGGTGATCGCGGCCACCTCCAAGGAGCACGAAGATGCGATTCGATCCGCGCCCGGGGCGGCGACTGCTGTCCCTGCTCCCTCTAACGGCGCTGCTCTGCGCGCTCTCTGCCTGCGGCCCTCGTATCGCGATCAGCCGCGCTGCGTTGCCCTGCTCGGACCTGGTGCAGGGGCCGCTGGCCGCTGATGTTGCGCCCGCCGATCTCCCGCCAGATCCTGCGACGGTGGCAGACTGGCAGGTCTTCGGCGACGCCCAGACCGGCCGCCTCGAGACGTCGAACCTCTACCGCCGCGCCGCGCTCGACGTGATCCGCCGCTGCGAGGCGCGCGACCGCGCTGCCGACGAGCAGCTGAAGGCGCGCTGACCTTCACTCCACAGCCAGAACAGGGGAAACCGCATGGCTTCTACCACCGCGGCGGGCACAGCCTTCGCGATCTCCGCAACGACGCCGGCCTCGCAGGACGCGGCAGGCTATGGCGCCCTCACCTTCGTGGAGATCGGCCAGGTGGAGAAGCTGGGGACCATCGGCGCGGCGTTCGCGAAGGTGGAGTTCCAGCCTCTCAAAGGGCCGAAGCAGAAGCAGAAGGGGTCGGCGGACTTCGGCAGCCTCCAGCCGAGCATGGCCTTCGACGCTGACGACGCGGGGCAGTCGCTGCTGCGCGCGGCCGCTGATGACGGCTCGTCCAAGCTTTACTCGTTCCGGGTCACCTTCCCCACCGGCGCGATCCGCTACTTCCTCGGTCGGGTGTTCGGCGCGCCGGAGAATGTCGACGGCGCTGACTCGATCATCATGTCCATGCCGACGGTCGAGATCAACTCGCGCGTCGTGCCGATCGACGCGGGCGGCGGCACCGGACCTTCGATCCCGGCGAACGCCCTCTTCCTCAACAACGACTCTCTCACCCTGGGCGGCGACGTCCTCACTCTTGGAGCTTGACCGATATGGCAAAGGACATCGCATCGCTCTCGACGGCCGATAAGTCGGCGCTCCTGGCAGCTCTGGTCGGTGCCGGCATGTCGGCGGCCTCGTCGTACACGGTCGATTTCTTCGGCGACAGCCAGGCCGGCGAGAACTCGAACGCCAATCAGTATCGCGCGGTTGGGCGCGGCACGCAGGGCATCGCTCTGTCGAAGGGGCGCTTCCGCTTCGGGCGAAATCTCGGCGTCGGCGGGCAGACCACCACCCAGGTTCGCGCGCGCCTCAACGACGTGCTGACCTCGCCGAACGGCATCGTCTCGTTCGCGTGCGGCGGCAACGACCTGCCGCTGATCGCCAACGGCACCCAGTCGATCCAGATCACGATCGACAACTACAAGGCGATGCTCGACGCGATCCTCGCCACCGGCAAGCGGGTCAATGTCGATGCCATCCCGCCGCGGACGCAGGCTGCGCTCACCAGCGGCGGCCTCTCGAGCGCGCAGGCTGTCATCGCCGCCAAGGTTCGCGAGGGGCTCAATCGCTGGCTCGCGCAGTACGTCTACGCGAAAAGCCCGACGCAGGTCGTCTTCACGTCCTACGA
The DNA here is from genome assembly GCF_019429485.1 of Sphingomonas citri. Lineage (GTDB taxonomy): Bacteria > Pseudomonadota > Alphaproteobacteria > Sphingomonadales > Sphingomonadaceae > Sphingomonas > Sphingomonas citri. Next base: position 87,080 of record NZ_JAHXZN010000005.1, read on the forward strand.
CGCGGCCCTGATCGATCGGACGACGACGAATGGGGAGCCGCAGGCCGGATTCGTTCGGGACGGCATCCACGCCACTCCGCTCGGCGCGACGACCGCGGGCGCGGTGTGGCTCGCCAGCATGAGCGCGTTCGCACCGCCTGCCACGCTCGGCGCGCTCAGCCAGAGCGACATCGCCGACGCCACCTACAATCCGGGTGGTGCGATGAACGTCAACCCGCTGCTGATCGGCACCGCAGGCACCGCCAGCGGCGGCGTCACCGGGACGGTCCCGACCAGCTTCTCGGCCAATCGCGAGAGCGGCACGACGGCGACCGCCGTGGCGTCAACGGATGGCTCGTCGCTGACGCTGACGCTCGGCGGCGCGACCGGCGGCGCGGCGAGCGAGCGGCTGCGCGTGCAGGGCGACACGGTGAACGCGGGCGCCAACACCTTCGCGCCCGGCGACGTCGTCTTCATGGAGGTGTTCATCGACCAGGCCAACCTCGTGAACGTGCAGAGCATCAACCTGCTGCTGCGCGCAAACGATGGCACGACGCAGAGCGACATCCTCAGCTTCCTGAACGGCGGTGGGGTGACCGAGCGGGAGGCGCCCAACGCCTCGCGCCGGCTTATCTCGCTGCCGTACACCATCCCGGCTTACTCCGGGTCCGGCACCCAGCGCGTCACCCCCTACGTCAAGATCGACGTGGCGGCGGACGGCGCCGGCGCGAGCGGCACCATCACCATTCGCGGCCTCGCCGTGCGGAAGATTCCCGCCGGCACGACCGGCCTCGCCTGATTCGCCGCCAGTCCTTCCTCCCGCGCCCCGCCTCACTCCGGTGAGCGCGGGGCGCTTCTCTATGTGAGGCATCCCTATGACTCTTATCGCGGCATCCTGCGGCAACGAGCTCGCGGGCTATCAGCAGTTCAAGGCCTTCGCCGGCCGACTCGACATGGGCTATTTCTTCATGGACCAACGGCCCGGCATGCTGGTCGACTCGTGGAAGTGGCAGGTCGATCGCAGCGTCGAGATCGCCACGGCCATGGGGATCGTGCCGGTGTTCTCTATCCCGTTCCCCGGCAACGCGTGGGAGCAGGCTGGCGCGGTGAACCGCGGCGACTGGGACGACCTCTACACCGCGATGGGGCGCTACATTCGCGACAAGATGAAAGGGCGACCGTGGTGGGTCCGCGGGCCGTGGGAGTTCAACCTCAAGCGCGATTTTCAGAATCAGTCCGCGGTCGGCGCGCTGCCGGATTTCGCGCGGGCGCTGCGCCGCATGTTCGGGCTCTTCAAGCTGTTCGGCGCAAAGACAATCTGGTGCCCCAACGCCACCCGCTACGAGTTCGACCCGCTCGAGGCATGGCCAGGGATCGAGTGGGTCGACCTGGTCGCGCAGGACATCTACTTCGACGCGAGCTGGGCGCCCAAGGGCGTGTTTGGCTGGTTCCGCGATGACCCGCGCGGCCTCGATTGGCTGGTGAGGTTCGCGCGCGAGAAGGGCAAGCAGGTCGCCTTCTCCGAGTGGGGCATCTCGGACGACGCGATCGCTGACGAGGGCGCGCAGTTCGTCGATTGGATGAAGGCGCAGGGCGCCATCATCCACCACCACGCCTATTACGACCGCGACGAGGGGCCGATCCAGACGAAGCTGTCGACCGGCCGCCGCCCCGCTTCTGCAGCCGCTTTCCGGAGGGCGCTATGATCCGCTCGCTCATCGCCGCGGCGCTCGCGCTGGTCGCCGCCTCGCCCGCCCACGCCGCGGACACCTGCGCCACGCCGGCCGACGCCAAAGTCGCGACCAGCACCGACACAGCCGCGCTCAACAAGGGCGTGGCGTGCCGCACCGCGCGCATCAAGGGCCGGCAGGACACGATCGTCGGGTTGCAGGCGGCGAACAAGGTCGACGCCGACCAGGTCGCCGCGCGCGTGGCGCGCCTCGAGCAGCTCGCCAAGCCTGCCGCGGCGTCGTCCGCGCCGAAGCTGGCCGGCCTAGTGGCCGAGGGCGACAGCATCACGGTCGAGTGGGGCGGCAACTATGCCGGGCTCTGGCGCAAGGCGCACCCTGGCGCCTCGTTGACCACGTTGGCGGTCAGCGGCGCGCGCATCAGCGACCCGACCGGCGGCAACGGTCTGGTCCAGCGGCTGCCAGCGCTGCTCGCCGCCAAGCCGGCGGTGGTCTCGATCCTGATCGGCGCCAACGATCTCGGCGATGGCCAATACGCCACGCCGGACGCATGGCTGTCCGCGCTTTGGGACGTCACTGCGCAGGTGCGCGCGAGCGGCGCGAAGGCTGCGGTCGGCACGGTGCTGCCGATCTGCTTCACCGAGGCCAACATGGCCGACTATGTCGCGCGGCACGCTCAGCGCCGGCTGGTCGTCAATCCGGCGATCCGCGCCGCGGTCGGGTCCAAGATCGACGCCGTGTTCGAGACTGCCGACGCGCTCGGCGGCGATCGCGCGCCGTGCACCGACCGCAAGCTGTGGAAGGACGGCATTCACCCGAGCGACAGCGACGGCAAGGGCGGCGGGGGGCAAGACCGCGTCTATGCGGTCTACGCGTCGGTGATCGACAAGCTGCTCGCCGGCGCGCCGGTGGCGGGGGTGTCGACGCCGGTCGTGACCCCCTCGGCGCCCGCGATCGTCACCGCCCTGCCCGCGGCGATCCCGAGCAATTTCGATCGTACCGCGCTGATCCTCGGCGGCGCGCCGATCCCGCCGAGCGCCGCGCCCGACGTCGTCGGCGCGTTCCGCTTCATCTGCCAGGCGGGTCAGCTGTTGAAGGACGATCCGATCGTCTGGCCGGGCCAGCCGGGCAAGGCGCACGCTCTGCACCAGTTCTTCGGCAACCTCTCAGGCGACGCCAACTCGACCTTCGCCTCGCTGCGCGCCAAGGGCGAGAGCACCTGCATGAACGAGCTCAACCGGTCCGCCTATTGGATGCCGGCAATGCTCAATGCCGCGCTCGACGTGATCCGGCCCGATTACATCTCGGTCTATTACAAGCGCCGGCCCGCCAGCGATCCCGAGTGCAAGCGCATGGCCGCGCGCGGCTGCACTGGGCTGCCGAACGGCATGAAGCTGATCGCCGGCTTCGATCACGACCTGACCGGCCCCCAACCTGCCGAGAACCGCGTCTTTCATTGGCGCTGCGCGACCAATCAGGTGCACCGCGACAACCTCACCGACGCGCTCGCCGACTGCGGCGGCGCGGGCCAAGTGCTCGGGACGGTCAACTTCGGCTCGTGCTGGAACGGCGCGGCCGATAGCCCCGACCATCGCTCGCACGTGGTGCACGAGGTCTTTGACTCGATGACAGGCAAGCCCGGGTGCCCGGCCGGCTACGACCAGATCATCCCGGAGCTGACGCAGACCATGGCCTGGACGATCACGAAGGCAGACGGCGCGGTGCGGCTATCCTCCGACCCGGCAACCGGCAAGGCCGGAACCACCCTGCACGCCGACTATATGCCGGCCTGGGACGAGCCTACCCTCACCGGCGCCATGGCCAACTGCATCGACAAGCTGCGTAACGCCAGCGACGGCGACCTCTGCGACGGCACGATCATGAAGCGCCGCGCAGGCTTCGGCTACATCGCGGATCCACGCGTGGTGCCGGCGCCCGTCGGAACGATGACAGTAGGCATGGTGCACTGAGCCGCGGCTAGAACCCTGGATGATTGTCGTAATAGCAGTCGTCGCAGATCCCGTACTCTTTCGCCTCGCCGATCCCGCAGCCAGAGCACAGCCCTCGCAAACTGTGGTTGGCGGCGACGGCGGCGTCTTGGCGCGCAGAGGACGTTAGCCTCAGGTAAAGCGCGCGCACCCACGATCCGGCATTTGCCATCGTTTCGGCGATAAGCGACTGAACAGCTTGCACCTACCGCAATCCTTTGAAGAGGTAGCTCGAAAGAGCTACTTCGCCATAGGCAGCTTGGATGGCGGCGGGAACGACGAAGCGCCTCTCTAGCGCGACGAAATGATCCGATCCGATGTGATCCACCCGCGGCGCTGGTGGTGAGCCGAGGGCGCCGCGGGTGAGCGGGCGATCCGTGTGGAAGGAGGCGCCTGCCGAACCCGTGATGGCCCGGGTGGCGCACTGATCATCTGCGCCGCAGCCCTTGCGCTGCAACGCCTGTGATACGTTTTTGAGACGAATGGCTATTGCATCCGTTGCGATAAAGGAGTGTATGGGTGGCGACCCGCCGCACGGTAGGTCAAACCCTAGCTTCAGCTAGGATAAGACCGGCAGTGAGTGCACACGTGCTCCCACCGACCGAACCGAAAGCGCCAGTAGTCCTGCACAGACACCGCCTTCGGCCAAGCGCATACGATCCGCATACGTTTTTCCTTTGGGGTCCGGGGTGAAAGCCCCGGGCTCCGGGACGCCCCATGCGCCCCGCGCCGCAACAGTGCGCCTTGGGGCAGAAGGAAAAATGACGGCGGGCCGCCATCCACAGGTGTAACCGCGGTCAGCCTCCGGAGTCGAGTCAGCAGGAGAACAAAAAGGCTCCGTCCCACAACGATGCTGCTGCAACGTTGCTGAAAAACATCGCCGCCGCATGCACATATAATGATGTCTTTATGTCACTCACGGCTCGCGGAGAGAGCCCGACGGTACCGCGGCGAAGGCTGTCATGAGATCACCCGCGGCGGTCAGGACATAATAGGCAGATTCGACGCCGCGGGCTGGCGGCCGACTAGCACACGTTCCAGCAGGCGAAACGGCTTCTTAACCGACGTACGTTAGTGAGAGTCGCGTCAGACCTAAACCGCTGACAGGCTGCGCCGGCGGACCTCACGAAAGATGCCGGCGCAGCCACCTCACATAACCTCTGGCCGCTCTAGGAAGCCGATCGCGGTCCGCGCGAGCTCGCGAAAGCGGATATTCCACAGCTCTCCCGCATCAGCCCAGCTGCGCGCCCACTGTGGGTCATCCTGCCGGCTCTCCCACAGCTCCTCGGCCAGTCGCTCGACCAAGCCGTCGCGATCAGTCGACGTGCAGACCATGCAGCCGCCCGAGTTGTGGCCGGGGCCGGCGTGAGGATGATCGGTCATAGGGTGCTCGCTTTCGGACCGGCGCATCGGTCAGAGACTCGGCGCCACTGGTCACCCGGTTAGTTGCAGCCTTCCAGCGGCCGATCAAGGCTTTTTGTTCCCTCTACGTTCCGCCATCATGGCCGCATGGTCGGCCCTCCGAAGACGCTACAGGACCTCCGCCGAGTCGAGGGCGCGGTGCGCGTGACCTGCCGCGCGTGCAAGGCGGTGAAGCTGTACGACCTTGAGGAACTGATCATCGACCGCCGCTTTCGCCGGCTCTCGATGGAGTGGGAGGCGGTGCGGCGAACCATGCCGTGCCGCAACTGCGACTCGACCGACACGCGGGTCGATGGCGTGCCCTTCGGCCAGGATGACGTGGAGCGTCGCGCGCGACGATCGCGGGCGCTGCTGATGAACCTCGCGTTGGCGGTGCTCGACGATGCGAGCCGGCGCGCGCGTGACGAGGACGTGTGCGTGCCCGCCACCCGCCTCGCCTTGCGCGTGCTGCGCCCCTACCTGCCCGACCGCGAGCTGCTTGTCACGTTCTGGACCGCGGCAGAGACCGGGCGCGGCAAGCCGCACGGGCCGGCGCTCCAGGCGATGCGGTGGATCGTCACCAAGCTGGTTGATGCTGGGCACCCGGTGTGGGCGGAGTTTCGATAAGCGTAAGGAGCCGCGAAGCCCTATGCAGGCATCACGTAGACAGTCACGACGCTACCAATCTCGACGAAATGATGAACGCGGTGAGGAATGTCTTGCAGCTTGACGATCCCGTTGAGCTTGGGTCGACCGCTCTCCACGCGCTCAAGGATGAAGGCATGCGGGCTTTGACGATAATAGCGATGTGTCATGCCGCTCTTATACCGGATCGCCGCGGAGCCGCGTAGGGCGCTGAAAGAAAGCCGGTCTTTCCCGACAGCCAGCGCTCTTTAGGCGCGAGGGAGCATGGCCGCCTCCTGTCACAGTCGAGGGGTGCCATGCACCGTCAGCGACCACTCTCCGCTAGCAGATCGACTCGGCTTGTGGCAAGGTGGCTGTGTCGCGTGACCCGAGAAGAACGCACGACCCAATCTCATGATCGGGGATGACTGCGGGCCGGTGAAAACTCCGGATAAGCGCGATCCACCACCGGCGTTGAAGCCGTAGGACGAACTAGCCCACCGGCTGGCCGTCCATTCGCCCCGCGCAAGGGCAGAGACCATGCCTAGCGGCCGAGGCGATCCGGTGCTGGCGAGGTCGCAGCGGGAGGATACCCCGCATCGATGTGGAGGAAGCATGAGCCGCCAGCCGCCGGAGCTAACTCGCGATCGTCTGCTGCGCGATCTCATGGCCACGGTAGATGCTGGCATGGCCAAGATTGTCCCGATGGACGCCGAGCCTGGGGCGAACGCAGTGTCGGTGACCGTGTCGTTTGGAGGCAAGCGTAAGCGGTTGCGCGATCCCTCTTATTAGGCGGCTAAGCTGGGGAGACTAAGGACCGTCTTCAGTCTGGCCCTGACGCAACCACTGGGGCGCCGCCGATGAGCTTACGTATGCCGTTCGGCCGTACGCTCATGATCTCGTTGACCTTGCTCATGACGATCGCGTCTGTGCCATGTTTCTTGTGCCAGGCGTAGACAGCATCCTTCATGGCCTCGACGAACTTGAAGACGTCCAGAACTAAAGCTCTGTCACCGTCTCCCTCAAGCCAGAAGTCATGCATCGAGGCACGATCCCCCTCCGGGATCCAGAACACCACGTGGCTTGCGTCGAGATGTGGATGACTGGATGCCGTGCCTTTGTGAACGACACCGCCGCGCAGCATGAAACATCGCTCGCCAGAAATGCTGCATTTCTTCTTATCGAGAAACTCGTCGACGAAAGCGACGTAGTGCTCCCTTTTGACAAACTTGCTACGATCAAGCAGCAGCCCAGAGCATATGTCCGGAAGCGTAAGCGCGACCGTAATTGCGGGATACCACAGCTTCGCTCTGAGGCACGCGTCGATATCGTCAAGGATGCTCGCCAATCGTGGCGGGAAAGCTGCAACAAGGTCGCCACCTACAAGGGCGGCGAGCGCTCCATCAAGACCAGTCGACTTCAGCCACTTTGCCTTCGGCAACCTACTCATTCAGAAATCCAGCCCCCGCCGCTCAACCTCGGCCGCCAGCGCGGTCATCGCCGGGTCGCCCGACTCCCACGTCGTCTTCATCCATTCGGTGAGCAGCTCCTGGTCGGTCGCGAGCTCTAGCGTGCGGCGCAGCTTCTCGTCTGCCTCGGCGGTGTCCTCGCCGGCCTCGCGCGTGCGGGCTTGCAGCGCAGCCACCGTCTCGAGGGATCGGCGCCAGGAAGCGTTCTCGGCTTCGGGCATGTGCGGGGGCGAGTCGTCGGGCATGGGGCGAGCGTACGCTAAGCCGTTGTTCCGACAAGAGCTTGCCTCGCGCGGCTCTGATCCTTGCTAGCTCCAGCTCAGGCCTCAAAGGAGCGCAGCACCGTCTTTCGGCGCATTGCATATCCGACCGCACCAAATCCTAGGATCATCATCGCCCAAGTGGACGGCTCTGGCACGCTGGCGACCGAGAAGCGCAGGCTGGTCAGCCTCACTGCTCCGTAAAGGTCATCGATCTGGCTATAGGTGAAGCCGCCCATGCACGAAGAAACACGGTCGCAGATGTTTTCGTCGGTCGGCACGTCGAGGAGGCTCGAAGGTGCGCCTGAGAGAAAGCCGTCGGCGCCCAGCCCTAGGCTGTCGCTGCCACCAAAACGGCCAGGTCCGGTGGTGGCCCCAAGGCTCAGACACTTGGTGGCGGCTGTGCAGCCATATTCTCCCGGGACAGCAAGCGTGTAATTGGATGACGCGGTGCCGTCGTTTTTCAACGTCACTCCGTTGATCGTTATGGTGCCATCGCCGATGTCGGCCGTTCGTTCCGGATCATCCCCAGGAAAAGCATTGAACTGACCAGAACTGACAAGCTGGGAGCCGTTCGCTGAGTACAGCGGTGGGGTAGCAGTCAAATCTATAGTTATTGTGATGGTTGCCGTCTTGCCAATCAGCGATGCGCCACGCGGACCAAATCGGCCATTGTAATCGATTGGATCGCCAAGGTATGGCGCGAGCTGCTCAATGACCCCGGTTCCTGTTGCAATGACAGTAAGGGCTTGAGCGGAACAAGGCGCTACACACAACACGGTACCAGCCAAAACAGCTTTCAGCATAGATCGCCTCCCACAAGGACCAAGGTTCTTGGCCCGCTGTGACCGCAGGCTCGCGCGACTCGTCGCATCTGATTACCACGCATCCCGGCCGCTTAGTAGCCGTGGAGAAGAGGTGAGACTGCTAGCGTCGTCGGGCACGGGGCGAGGCCAGCTCAGCCCGGCGGCTGCCGATACTGGCCAAGCGCCACGATGAAATCCACGTCTTCCTCATCGGTTGGCAGCTTATCGACGACCACGAAGAGCAAGGCGCCGACCGCGACGGTCTGCCCTATCTCAAGGTGGTCGAAGAAGTAGGGCGTCGGCTCCTCAAGCCCATTCGGCAAGCGCAATCGTACTAGCATGGCAATTCCTTTCGCCGCCGATCATAGCGCATGCATCTCCGCCGCCGTAGGGCGCCGAAAGCGCCAAAGATGGTTTACACCCCGTCTGTAAGTTCTTGATTCTGCGACGCCTCGGGAGGGCCAATATTGTAAACCACCCCTGAGAAATCAGCCATTACGATGTGCTTTGGGAGCAGGATGTCGCAGGTTCGAATCCTGTCTCCCCGACCACTGCCTTATCTCGCCGCATCCCTACATCCGCCGTTCGGCGGGTCCGGGAGGGTGCCTCCATCGGCCGTGTTGACGCAGCTATGGTGTGAGGACTCGTACCGCACACGTGGGGGACGACGACCTGCATCACCCAGAGTGAGGTCAGGCCGCCGGGGCAGAAGGCGACCCGGCCGCGGGCAGCATCACGTCGTCACACTATCGTACCAGCCCGCATAGGGTGTGTTCCGCGCCATGCGCCTGGTGTAATCGGGCGCACCATCGTCCCACCACGGCGGTCCGCGCTCGCCGAGCGCCACCTTGGCGGCCTGGACTCCGGCGCGTGCCGATCGAAGCGCGTCGCGGTCGCCGGCGCGTAGCGCGACGGCGACCGCGCGGCGTGCCGTCATCAACTCACCGACCAGGCGCTCGCGCTCCTGCTCGGAGAGGCGCGGATCGGAGCGCCGCCACAGCCGGCCTCGCACCACGAGATAACGATTGTCCGGCGTAACGAGCGTCGACGTGGTCACGCCAGGACCGCTGGTTGTAGGCCCGCGCGTCAGCCGTTCCCGACCGTCAGCGAGGCACGGCTATCGTCGGCCTTGCCGGTCAGTCCGGGCACCTCGTCGAGCTGGCGAAGGTCGGTGAACCGCCCTCGTTCCTCGCGATAGCGGACGATCTCGAAGCCGTGCCCCTGGAGACCTGGCACCGCGTCCAACTGGTCCGCCGTCGCGGTGTTCACGTCGAGTTGATCTTGGCTTGCCATAGCGCCTCAACGCCGCACCGCGTTCTTCGATGCGCGCTGCCGCTCGGCCGCAGCAGCTACGCGCGCCGGCGCAGGTGGAGGTAGGTCGGATCATAGCCGCACATCGCGCGAAGCCGCTCGATGTCGTGCACGCGGATCATCTTCCTGGTCACGGAGATGAGGCCCTCGGCCCGCATCCGCTGGATGACCCGGTTGGTGTGTACCGTGGTGAGCGCCATCGTGTCACCGAGCTGCTCCTGCGTGAGCGGGACCTCGAGCGCGTCGCCCGCGTCAAGACCCACCTGCCGCATCCGGTCCCACGTCTCGCAGAACAGATGGGCGACGCGGTCGAAGGCCTCACGCTGGCCCAGGTTGACCAGCCAATGCCGCAACACCGCCTCGTCCACCAGGGTCGACCACCACAGCGCGCGCGCGATCTTGGGGCAGCAGTCGGTCAGGTGAACGATCGCCTCGCGCGAGATGAAGGCGAGGGTCGCGTCGGTCAACAGCCCGATGCTGTGGTCCATCGCGTCGAGGATGAAGACGTGCGGGTCGCACAGATCACCGGGTACGAGGTAGGCGACGATCTGTCGTGATCCATCCTCGAGCACCTTGTAGCGACACGCCCAACCGCGCAACAGCAGGATCACCTGCTCGGGACGATCGCCTTCGCGGATCACGTCGCTGTGGGCGAGGCCGGTCACCGGCGCGCCGAGCAGCGCGTCGAGCGCCGCTACGTCGCCGTCGGCCAGATCGGTGAAGCTACTCAGCTTCGCCGCCAGCGGATTGAACATGACATCTCCCGTCACCCGACGGGATACACCTGGATCAATGTCTCGCCACAACATGCGTTACGGCGCCGCGGCGTGACCGCGGGCACGCTCCTCATCGCCCACCTCTTGCCCTCCTAGGTCGGCATCCTAGCAACGGCGAAGAGGTTCCCCGATCGAGCTGCCGGGCGGCGAGCGTCTCGCGCCATGTTGCTGAGATCGTTTCGATCGTGCAGCCTAGCGACGATGTGCAACCGCTACCGCATGACCGAGGCGCAGATCGCGTTGGCAACGCGCTACGGCGTCGCGGTACCGTTCCCGCCCGATCTCGAGGTGCCGCCGCCCGAGCTGTTCCCCGACCGCCCCGCCTATGTCGTGCGAGAGACCGACGCGGGCCGCGCGCTCGATGCGATGGCCTGGGGCTTCCCGCACCAGGTGCCGGGCAAGCGCATCGACAAGGCGACCGGCAAGCCGGTGCTGCTGACCAAGAAGATCACCAACGTCCGCAACTACACCTCGCCCTTCTGGCGCTCGGCGCTCGCCGACCCGCGGCGACGCTGCCTGGTGCCGTTCACCGCCTTCAGCGAGTACGGCCAGCACCGGGCGGGGGACGGCAAGCTCCCGCTCCACTGGTTCGACGTGCCGAGCCGCGTGATCGTCAGCTTCGCGGGCGTGTGGCGGCCGACGGAGCGGGGCGCGGTGTTCGCCTTCCTCACCTGCGAACCGAATCCACTGGTCGCGCCGATCCATCCCAAGGCGATGCCGGTGCTGCTTCACGAGGAGGACGAGGAACGCTGGCTGAGCTGTCCGTTCGAGGACGCCGTCGCGCTGGCACAGCCATACCCGTCGCAGCTGATGGCGGTGAACTGATCGCGGAGGTCAGCACGAACTGTCGCCCCTCGTCAGCACTCCACCACGTTCACGGCCAGACCGCCGAGGCTGGTCTCCTTATACTGGCTGCGCATGTCCTCGCCGGTCTGGCGCATTGTCTCGATCACCGCGTCGAGGCTCACGACGTGGCTACCGTCGCCGCGCAGCGCGAGATAGGCGGCGTTGATCGCCTTCACCGCGCCCATCGTGTTGCGCTCGATGCACGGGATCTGCACCAGCCCCTCGATGGGGTCGCAGGTGAGACCGAGATTGTGCTCCATCCCGATCTCGGCGGCGTTCTCCACCTGCCGGTCGGTGCCGCCCAGCACTGCGGCGAGCGCGCCCGCCGCCATCGAGCAGGCGACGCCGACCTCGCCCTGGCACCCCATCTCGGCGGCAGAGATCGACGCGCGCTTCTTGTAGAGCATGCCGATCGCCGCGGCGGTATAGAGGAAGTGGCGCGCGCCGGCACGCGTAGCGCCCGGCACCAGCACTTCGTAGTAGCGCAGCACCGCGGGCAGCACTCCCGCGGCACCGTTGGTCGGCGCGGTGACGACGCGGCCGCCCGCGGCATTCTCCTCGTTCACCGCGATCGCCCACAGGCTGACCCACTCGAACACCGCGGCGGGGCGATGCTCCGGGCCGCAGCGCGACAAGGACTCGTGCAGCGCGCGCGCGCGGCGCCGTACGCGAAGGCCGCCGGGCAGCACGCCCTCCTGTGCGATGCCGCGATCGATGCAGGCGCTCATCGCGTCGCGCACTGAGTCGAGGAAGGTGTCGCTCTCCGCCGGCGAGCGCCACGCCTCCTCGTTGGCGCGGACCAGCGCGCCGATGCTGAGGCCGGTCTCCTCACAGCGCGCCAGCAGCTCGGCGCTCGACGAGAAGGAATGCGCCACCGCGACATTGTGCGTCGCGGGCGGCGCGCCGAACCGAAGGATCGCTCCGCCGCCGATCGAGAAATAGGTCTCCTCCAGCGTCGCGCCGTCCTCATAGGTCGCGGTGAAACGGATCCCGTTGGGATGCTGCGGCAGGAAGGTGCGGGGGTGGAAGACGATGTCGGCGTCGATGTCGAAGTCGATCGCCCGCGTGCCGGCGAGCGGGAGCCGCTTGCTCTCGCGCACCGACGCCACGATGGACGGAGCGGCGTCCGGATCGAGCCGCTCTGGCAACCAACCCGCCAGCCCGAGCAGCGTCGCGGTGTCGGTGGCGTGGCCGCGCCCCGTCAGCGCGAGCGAGCCGTACAGCGCGCAACGGACATGACGCGGTGCGCGCTCGCCCGCGATCGCGCGCTCGGCGAAGTCGTGCGCGGCGCGCATCGGCCCGACCGTGTGCGAGCTCGACGGGCCGACGCCGATCGTGAACAACTCGGCCACGCTGATCGGGCGTGTCGCGCCGCGATCGAGCGGCACCATCTCGGACTCGGTCGGCACGCGCTCTCCCCGACCGCTCGGCGCGGCCCATGCCCCTCTGTCCCTTGTGCCTGAGATCGCTATCCCGTCGGCGGACGCATCACCGCGCCTCTCTCCAGATGTTGGCGCCGACGGGTCCTTTTACCTGAGAGTTTCCGGGGCGGTTGCTCCTTCGGTGCCGGGTCTGCCCCGGTCTCTCCCACGTCGACCCTCGTGCTATCCCGCGCGCTGACGTGCCGGTCAAGCCGCCGCGGCCCGCGCGAGCCGCCGAAGTGGGTCAGCGCCAGCCGAGCGCCGGCGCGACATGGGTCATGATCGCCTCGAGCACGTGCGCGTTATAGTCAACACCGAGCTGGTTGGGCACGGTGAGCAGCAGCGTGTCGGCCTCTGCGATCGCCTCGTCGGCGCGCAGCTGCTCGACCAGGCGATCCGGCTCGTCGGCGTAGGAGCGGCCGAACACCGCGCGCATCGCGTCGATCACGCCGATCTGGTCGTCGCCGCCGGCCTGACCGAAAAAGGCGCGGTCGCGGTCGTCGACGAGCGCGAAGATCGAGCGCGAGACAGAGACGCGCGGCTGCCAGTCGTGCCCGGCGTCGGTCCAGGCGGCGCGGTAGGCGCGGATCTGGCGCGCCTGCTGGACATGGAACGGCTCGCCGCTCTCGTCCTTCTTGAGCGTGGAGCTCTGCAGGTTCATCCCCTGCCGCGCCGCCCAGACCGCGGTCGAGTCCGACGCCGAGCCCCACCAGATTCGACGCCGCAGCCCCGCCGCGTGCGGCTCGAGCCGCAGCAGCCCCGGCGGGTTGGGGAACATCGGCCGCGGGTTGGGCTGGGCGAAGCCCTCGCCCTTGAGCAGCTCGAGATAGACCTCGGCGTGACGCCGCCCCATGTCGGCGTCACTCTCGCCCTCGCCCGGCGCATAGCCGAAGTAGCGCCACCCCTCGATCACCTGCTCGGGCGAGCCGCGGCTGATGCCGAGCTGGAGCCGTCCGCCCGCGATCAGGTCGGCCGCGCCCGAATCCTCCGCCATGTAGAACGGGTTCTCGTAGCGCATGTCGATCACGCCGGTGCCGATCTCGATCCGCTTCGTGCGCGCGCCCACCGCGGCGAGCAGCGGGAACGGCGAGGCGAGCTGCCGTGCGAAATGGTGGACGCGATAATAAGCGCCGTCGACGCCAAGCTGCTCGGCCGCCTCGGCCAGTTCGATCGACTGCAGCAGCACGTCGCTGGCCGAGCGCGTCGCCGACTGCGCCGTCGGCGACCAATGGCCGAACGACAGGAAACCGATCTTCTTCATGTGCTACTCCCGCGCCGCCGGCGCCTCGCTACCGCGCGGAGGTGGCGGCGCGCGCGGGCGCTGGCAAGCGCGGCGAAACGAAACGATGCGTTACGCCACGTCGCGTCGCACCAGCGCGGCGACCGCGTCGAACGCCTCGCGCGCGCCCGTTTCCGCGCGCTCCTCCTCCTCGGCCGAGAGGACGACTGCATCCACCGCCGCGGTGAATTTGCGCCAGTGGCGTGCGCGCCCCTCGGCATGGCCGGCCAGGTGGCGTGCGCCGAAGGTCGGCCCGAGGCCCAGCGTCATCGCCGCCTTGAGCAGGATCGCGGCGCCCAGGCTCGATCCCTCGGCGACGTAGAGCCAGCCGATCGCGGTGCCGCGATCGGGCGGGACCTCGGCGGCGAAGCGCGGCGGCGGCGGCGGCGCGAGCGGGACGTGGAGGTCGGCGGCGTCCTGCTCCACCGCCGAGAGTCGCGCGCGGTCGGCCAGATCGGGGATCAGCGCGGCGAGGCTCGGTACGGCGTAGAGCGGTGCGATCAGGGCATGGAAATCGCGATGGATCGCGAGCAGGCGCGCGTACCGCGAGCGATCGCCGAAAGGGTCGAGCGCCATGATCGAATCGTCGAGCCGACGGTGCGCCACGTCGGTGGCGAGGCGGAGGCGCTGCGTGCGCGTCGGAAGCGGCTCAGGCGATGCGGGCGATGTCGTCACGCGCCGCGGCTAGCACCCGCGTGGCGACGAACGCAACGCGCGCTTGCCACCCGCGCGCCGCATCCCGCATGCGGGACACCGGCCAGGAGCGAGGAGGCAGGCGTGGGTGACGGCGAGCGGAACGATGGGCAGCGCTATGACGTGGTGATCGTCGGCGCGGGCCACGGCGGCGCGGCGGCCGCGGCGGCGCTGCGCCAGCGCGGCTTCGCTGGCAGCATCGCGCTGATCGGCGCCGAGCCCGAGCTCCCTTACGAGCGCCCGCCGCTCTCGAAGGAGTATCTCGCCGGTGAGCGCACGTTCGAACGCATGCTCATCCGTCCCGCTGCCTTCTGGCGCGAGCGCGACGTCACGCTGCTGCTGGGCCGGGCAGTGGTCGCGGTCGACGCCTCGGCGCGGCACGTGACCCTCGGGGATGGAAGCGCGATCGGCTATGGTCGGCTGGTCTGGGCGGCGGGGGGAAGCGCGCGCCGGCTCGTCTGCGAGGGCCACGACCTCGCGGGTGTCCACACCGTCCGCTGCCGCGCCGACGTCGATCGGATGATTGCCGAACTGCCGCGAGTGGAACGAGTCGCGGTCGTCGGCGGCGGCTATGTCGGGCTCGAAGCGGCGGCAGTACTGACCGCACTCGGCCGCCGGGTCACCGTCATCGAGGCACGCGAGCGCCTGCTCGCCCGCGTCGCCGGCGCCGCGCTCGCCGACGTCTACGCCGCCGAGCATCGCGCGCACGGAGTCGACGTGCGACTCGGCGCGCAGGTGGAGTCGATCCTCGCTCGCGACGGTAGGGCAGCCGGCGTGCGCCTCCGCGACGGCGAACGGATACCGGCGGAAATGGTGATCGTCGGCATAGGCCTGATCCCTGCGGTGGCGCCGCTGCTCGCCGCCGGCGCCGAAAGCGGCGACGGCGTGATCGTCGACCCGCTCTGCCGCACCAGCCTTCCCGACGTCTTCGCGATCGGCGATGCCGCCGCGCATCGCAACGCCTTCGCGGGCGGCGCCTTGGTGCGGCTCGAGTCGGTCCAGAACGCGACCGACCAGGCCGGCACGGTGGCCAAACACTTGACCGGAACCGACGAGCCGTACGCGGCGGTGCCGTGGTTCTGGTCCAACCAATATGACCTACGGCTCCAGACGGTCGGTCTCTCCGCCGGCCACGACGAGGCGATCGTCCGCGGCGTACCGGCGAGCCGCCGCTTCAGCGTGATCTATCGCCGCGCCGGGCGGGTCATCGCGCTGGATTGCGTCAACGCGGCGCGTGATTTCGTCCGCGGGAAGGCGCTGGTCAGCGCGGGCGCGAGCGTCGATGCAGCGGTGTTGGCGGATACCGCGATCCCGCTGTGAGTACCGTCGGCGGCCGTCGTGGCGGCCCGATCGGCCCCCGTCGACGAGCGAGCGCGCACCCGTGCGCCTGCTCCCCTCACATGAACCATCTGCGTCGCAGATGGCCCGATCCAGCCACCGTGGCTGTTGCGTACCGGCAACTACCGTGTGTTTCCTGCCACGGGCGCACGCGAGCGCGCTCGATCAGCGCGAGGCGATCGTCGACCCGAGACGCGACAGGCCGCGCTGTGCGAGCGCGTGCGAGGATTGCACGCTGCCATCCGCCAGATCCATCGCGACAGACTCCTGATCCAGCACTTGGCCATAGAGCGAGCGCGCTTGCGTGACCCGTCCCGTGCGCGCGTACACGGCGGCGAGATTGAGCATCAGTTCGGGACGCGTCGGGAAGATCGCCCGCTCCGCATCGATCGTCTGCTCCGCCTGGGCGAGACTGCCGGCCGAGATCGCCTGATAGCCGACGCGGTCCTTGGCGGCCGCGGGGCCGGCCACGAGCGCGGCGAGCGTGGCGCCGGCGACCCATCCCGAGATGCGCATGATCCTGTCTCCTATCTTCCGGGCAAACGTCCGGGTTACGTTTTTGTGACAGAAGAATGTCACTTTTCTGACATGGGCGCAACACGCGGTTCTACACTGCGTCCCGGGTTCATACCGCTGATGGAAGTGAGCGATCGCTATGCTGAAGTAGCTCGGGCGCGGTGGACCTCGTCGTCGCGATCCCACATGCCGCGCGCGGGCATTCTCTCGGGCGCCGCCAGGTCGGCGGCTCGGTCGCGCGGCTCGACGCCACGACGCGGGGATAATGTCACGCTGGTACAGGAGGCGCTGCCGGCGGTACGATGGCTCGACGCACGATTGCGAACGATGATCGGGCAAGTCGACCGCCTCTGCCTCAACCCGCCGGCGGCGGCGCCCGGTCTCGTCGCGGTGCGCCGCTCGGGATGATGGTGAGTCCGCTCAGCTCGCGACGCACGAGCTCAACGCGCCGCGATCAAACAGAAAGGGCGGCCCCGAAGGACCGCCCTGTCGCTTCTCCGAACCGGAGATCGGCTCAGAATTCTTTGTAGAACTGCTCGTTGCCGACGAAGCCCAGCTTGGTGATGTTCGAGCGCTTGATGTCGGCCAGCGTCTGGTCGACCACCGAGTAGCGCGTCGCCGGATCGGGCTGGAACTGCAGCTCGGGTTCCGGGGTCATCGCCGCCGACTGGTCGAGATACTGGCGCAGCACCGTCGAGTTCACCGGGGTGCCGTTCCAAGTGACGTTCCCGGCCGCGTCGATCGCGATCTTGTTCTTGACCGGGTCGACCGGGGGCTTGCGCTGATTGGGGTCGTTGACCGGGAGGTCGACCTTCACCGCGTGCGTCGGAACCGGGAGGGTGATGATGAACATGATGAGGAGCACGAGCATGACGTCGATCAACGGCGTCGTGTTCATCTCCATCATCGGCTCGCCGTCGTCGCGGCCACCACTCATTGCCATGTCAGCTACTCCTGTCCCTTGGCCTTAGCCGGCCTCGCCGGTCTTCGGCTGCGAGATGAATCCGACCTTCGCGAAGCCGGCCATCTGCATGTTGTAGATCGTCCCCGCCACGCAACGCCAGTCCGTGTTGACGTCGGCACGGACATGGGCCTCGGGCAGCTCGAGGTCGGGGTTGCCCGGCCCGCCCTGCCGATCGATCTCGGCCTTCAGCTTCGCCACGGCGCGATCGAGCAGCTCCTGGTGGGTCACCGGGGTGACGCCCCAATAGACCTTGCAGGCGCCGTCCGCCGCGGTGACCGACAGCGAGACGTTCTCTGGCTTGGTCGTGGTCGGATCGAACCGGACGTTCGGGAGCGTGATGCCCTTGACCGTCTGGATGGCGACCGGGACCGCGATCAGGAAGATGATGAGGAGCACCAGCATGACGTCCACGAGGGGCGTCGTGTTGATGTCCGACATCGGTTTTTCAGCAGCGGAGTCACCGCCAACGCTCATCGCCATGGATCAGGCTTTCCTATTCCTTCGTCCCGCCGCGTCCCGCTCCCTGACAGAGCGGTAGCGCGGCGGCCGGTGATCGGCGGAGCCGCCGCGATGGCGGCCCCGCCTGACACCCTTGCCTTACGAGCGGGTCTGCACGCCACCGGCCTGCCCGGCGGTCGTGGTCGCCGTCGCGGGCTTCACCGGGGCCTTCGCCGGGGTGGTGCCGAGCGACGGGCGCACCGCGCCGTTCGAGGCGAGGAAGCCGAGCACGTCGTTCGAGAAGGCCGACAGGTCCTCCGCGATCGACTTGTTGCGGCGCTGCAGCCAGTTGTACGCGAGCACCGCGGGAACCGCGACGACCAGGCCGAGCGCGGTCATGATGAGCGCCTCACCGACCGGGCCGGCGACCTTGTCGATCGAGGGATCGCCCGACGCGCCGATCTTGATCAGCGCGCGGTAGATGCCGACCACGGTGCCGAACAGACCGATGAACGGCGCGGTCGCGCCGACGGTCGCGAGGAAGGCCAGACCACCGCCCAGCTTCGAGTTGATCGCCGACTCCGAACGGGCCAGCGAACCGTGCAGCCAGTCATGCGCCTCGACCGGGTCGGTCAGCTTCGAGTGCTGCTCCTGCGCCGCCAGACCGTCATCGACCAGCTGCTTGTAGGCCGAGTTCTTGTCGAGCTTGGCCGAGCCCTCGCGCAGCGAGTTGCTGGTCCAGAAGTTCGAGCGCACGCGCTTCGCCTGGTTGATGATCTTCTGCTGCTCGAACAGCTTCGAGAACAGGATGTAGAACGACACCACCGACATGATCACCAGGATGGTGAACACCGACTGCGAGATGATGCCGCCTTCCTTGAGCGCCTGCTGCAGGCCGAACTGGTTCTCGGCTGCCGCGGTCCCACCCGCGGCGAGGATGTTGATGATCATTCTTCGTCTTCCTTAAGCCAAAATGTTGTCGGCAGACGCATCCGCGTCGCCACGTTCACGCGGATCAATTCTCCGGAAGCACCCAGCGCACCGGAAGGGTGTAGCTGGACGCGATCGGGTTGCCGGCAGCATCTTGCGCGGGCGAGAAACGCACGCGGGCCTTGGCAATACGGCAGGTCGCCTGATCGAGCGCCGAGGAGTTGCTCGACGTCGTCACCGTACAGTCGCTCACCCGGCCATCCGTGCCCACGGTCAGCTTGGCGACGACACGTCCCTGCTCGCCGGCGCGTATCGCCGAGGGCGGGTAGTTGTCGGCACCGAAGAACTGGCCGGGGTTACCCTTCAGACCGGCCGCCTTGCTGATCGGGCTCGGCGGCGCCGGCGGTGCCGGCGGTGCTGGCGGCGCGACGACCGGCGACGGCACGTAGACCGGCGGCGGAGTCGGGACCGTCGCGACCGTCACGGGCGGCGGGTTCGGGTTCTGCACGATCGGCGGCGGCGACACCACCGGCGGCGGCGTCATCGGCACGTCGGGCGGCGGGGGCGGCGGCTCGTCCGGCGGCGGGGGCGGTGGCTCCTCGACGTCGAACGTGTTCAGCTTCTCAACCTGCTTCTTGACGAAATTTGTCGCGAGGCCGGTAACGAAGGCATAGCCGAGAGCGACGTGGATCAGCGCGACGATCACCAGCGCGCCGATCTTCCCTCCGCTCATCTTCTGGTCAGAATAGGCCATTCAGCAACGAAACTCCCTCATCCTGCGGCCCTTGGGTGGCCGGAGCGGATCCGGCCTGGGTTGTTAACCGTTCCGTAGCATCCCCAGGGGCAGGCCACAGACCGTCGATTCCTATCGCGCCCAATTTGGGCACGCAAACGCTTTCTCGGGCGCAACAAACGTACAAATGAACGGCGACAGATTTATTTCTGTATCGTTCAGGCAGGTTCACGTACCCAGCAGCCATGATCCTACGCCAGATTCGATCCCCGAGGCGAGCCCCCTTCGCGCTGCTCGGGATCATGCTCGCTTTTTCCTCGCTGGCGCCGGCGCCGCTCGCCGCGCAGGGGGCGCGGGCGCCCGCGACTGCACCCGTGGTGGACTATGCCTCGCTCGCCGATCTGGTGGTGCAGAGCCCGCTGATCATCGACGCGACGATTCGCTCCGCCGCCAAGATCAAGGGCGACGAGGCGGCCGGTCTCGCGCCGGGACATACGCGCTTCTACGTCGAGGCCGATGTCGGCACGCTCGTGCGCGGTACCGCCGCGATCCCGCAGCGCGTCGGCTGGGTGGTCGATGCTGCCCCGGACTGGCGGGGCCGCGCGCCCAACCTGAAGAAGCGCCGCGTGCTCGCCTTCGCACGCCCGGTCGCGGGGCGGCCCGACCAGGTCCAGCTCGTCACGCCGGGGGCGCAGCGCGACTGGAGCCCGGCGGTCGACTCGCTCGCCCGTCAGATCGCGCAGGAGGCCAGTGCGCCCGACGCGCCGCCGATCATCACCGACATCCGCAGCGCCTTCCACGTGCCCGGCGCACTTCCTGGCGAGGGCGAGACGCAGATCTTCCTCGTCACCAAGGACAATCGCCCCGCCGCGCTGTCGATCCTGCGGCGGCCGGGCGAGCAGCCGCGCTGGTCGGTCGCGCTCACCGAGATCATCGACGATGCCGCCGCGGCGCCGCGGCGCGACACCTTGCTGTGGTACCGGCTCGCCTGCGCGCTGCCCGCGACGCTGCCGGAACGCGCCACCGCCTCGCTCGAACCGGATGATTCGGCCCAGGCCCAGGCCGATTACCGCTACGTGATCGAGCAGCTCGGTTCGTGCCGAAATGGGACGAATACGACCTCGATCAGCGGCGATGCCGCACGAGGGTGATGCCGATCGACTCGCCCGCCTCGGCGATGGCGAGTTTGACGATCTTCACCGTGACCCGCCGAACCCGCCGGTCCTGGAGAAACAGCGTCTCGGCGATATGGTCCGCCACCGCCTCGATCAGGGTGAAGTGACCCGCCGTGGCGAGTGCGTCGGTCGCGGCATGGCGCAGGTCGAGGTAGTTCTTCGAGGCGCTCAGCGGCGTGTCGGGAGCGTAGCGCGCCGGGGCATCGAGCAGCACGTTGAGCGAGATCCGCAGCGGCTGCGGCAGGTGCGTCTCTTCCGAGTAGATGCCGGTGAGCACCTGCACCACCAGGTCGTGAACCTCCAGCTCCAGCGTGTCGTCGTCCATTTCTCGGGCTCCCGCACTCGGCCGCGCCGCGGCCGCTCATGCCAGCGGACGCGGGTGGACGCGGTCGCCGTGCGAGTCCAGCGCGGCGCGGGGATGGCACGATCGTGGCGATAGCAAGATCGTCGCGATTTGGGGGGATCGCGGTTGCGTTCGGGTACGGTACCGCTAAAGCGCGCGCGCCCGGCGTTCCGGCCGGACACGGGGAAAGCATGCTGTGGCCGAGCTGGTGGCGATCGAGACGGTGGCAGCGGCGGCGGTCGAGTCGCTGCTCGACCGCGCCTTCGGTCCGGATCGTCACGCCCGTACCGCCTATCGGCTGCGCGCCGGCACCGCGCCGCTGCGTGAGCTGAGTTTCGCCCTCATCGACGAGAGCGCGCTGCTCGGCACGATCCAGTGCTGGCCGGTGCGCTTCCTCGGTGACGACGGCGCCGACATACCCCTGGTGCTGGTCGGCCCCGTCGCGGTCGCCCCCGAGCGGCAGCAGGGCGGCCTCGGGCGGCGGCTGACCGCCGCCGCGCTCGCCGCCGCCGACTCGCGCGGGCTCGATCTGATGCTGATCGGCGACCCGGAATATTACGGCCGCTTCTTCGGCTTCAGCGCCGCGGCCACCGCCGACTGGCGACTGCCCGGCCCGGTCGAGCGGCATCGGCTGCTCGCGCGCGGGGCCGGGGTGCCGCAAGGCGCGGGCGAGATCGCGCCGCGCGTCACCGCCGCGGCCTGAACCTTTACCGCCGCCGCGGCGCGCCCTAACTGGCACGCATGCCGATGGCACCCCCACCCGATTTCAGCTCCTTGTCGGTCGCCGACATCGCGCGCCTGTCCGAGACCGACCAGCTTCCCCCGGTCGAGCGCTGGAACCCGACGCATTGCGGCGACAGTGAGATGCGCATCGCGCGCGACGGCACCTGGTACCATCAGGACAGCCCGATCACGCGCACCGCGATGGTGCGCGCGTTCAGCCGCATCCTGCGCCGTGAACCCGACGGCGCTCACGTGCTGGTCACGCCCGTCGAGAAGCTCGACATCGCGGTGGAGGACGCCGCGTTCGTCGCGGTCGAGCTCAAGGCCGAGGGAGAGGGCCGCGGCTCGACCCTCGCCTTCCGGCTCAACACCGGCGACGTGGTGACCGCCTCGGCGGACCATCCGCTGCGCTTCGTCGAGCGCGACGACGGCCCCCGCCCCTATCTGCTCGTGCGCGGCGGGCTGGAGGCGCTGGTGGCGCGACCGCTCTACTATGAGCTGGCCGAGCGCGCGCTCGCGGGCGACGACACGCCGCCGGGCGTGTGGAGTGCGGGCGCCTTCTTCCCGCTCCAGCCGCGATGACGCTGGCCGAGCGGCTCGCCGTCGCGCTGGTGTCGAACGAGGCGACCGCGCTGATCGCGGGCGATGACGGTGACCTCTCGGGCGGTGCCGCGCTGACCGAGGCGGCGGTGCTGGTCGCGGTGACCGACCGCGCGCGTCCCGGCGTGATCCTGACACAGCGGACCGAGGCCCTGCGCCGCCACGCCGGCCAGGTCGCCTTTCCCGGCGGTCGGCTCGACCCCGGCGAGGATGCGGTCACTGCCGCGCTGCGCGAGGCCGAGGAAGAGATCGCGCTGCCGCGGGAGGCGGTGGAGGTGATCGGCCCGTCCGACCGCTATCGCACCGGCACCGGCTTCTGCGTGACGCCCGTGGTCGGCGTGGTTCCCCCCGACCTGCCGCTGGTGGCGAGCGAGGCCGAGGTGGCGGCGGTCTTTGAGGTGCCGCTCGACTTCCTGCTCGACGCCGCGAATCACACCGCGCGCACCGCTACCTTCCAGGGCCGCGAGCGCGCCTATGTCGAGCTATTATGGGGCGAGCGCCGCATCTGGGGCGCCACTGCGGGCATGATCGTCAACCTGTCGCGGCGGCTGCGATGGGCGGCGTGACGCTGCCGGACGCGCCGTGGCGGACCCGGCCGGGGCTCGCCGCATTGGAGCGCGCGCTGGACGCCGCGGGCGGTCACGCGCGCTATGTCGGCGGGGCGGTGCGCGACACGTTGCTGGGGCTCGACGTGGCCGACATCGACCTCGCCACCCCCTTCGTACCGGAAGAGGTGGTGCGCCGGCTCGAAGGCGCCGGGATTCGCGCGGTGCCGACCGGGATCGCGCACGGCACGATCACCGCGGTGAGCGAGGGTTCGATCGTCGAGGTCACCACGCTGCGCCGCGACGTCGCCACCGACGGGCGCCATGCGGTCGTCGCCTTCGCCGACGACTGGCGCGAGGACGCGGCGCGGCGCGACTTCACGATCAACGCGCTCTACGCCGACCCGGTCAGCGGCGCGGTCCACGACTATTTCGGCGGGCTCGACGATCTCGCGGCGCGGCGGGTCCGCTTCATCGGTGACCCGCACCGGCGCATCGCCGAGGATCACCTGCGCATCCTGCGCTTCTTCCGCTTCCATGCGCGCTTCGGCGACATGATCGACGCCGAGGGGCTCGCCGCCTGCGTCGCGCGCGCCAACGACCTGATGGCATTGAGCCGCGAGCGCGTCGCCGCCGAGCTGCTCAAGCTGCTCGTCGCTCCCGGCGCGGTGGCGGTGGTGCGGCTGATGCACGAGAGCGGCATCTTCCGTCCGGTGCTGCCCGAGATCGACGGCGACGGCGTGGCGCGGCTCGCCGCATTGGCCGAGCGCGAGCGTGCCGCCGGGGTCGCGCCCGATTCGATCCGGCGGCTCGCCGCGCTGCTCCCGCCAGCCACCGCCGAGGGTGTGGGTGCGCGGCTGAAGCTCTCGAACGCCGACCGCAAGCGGCTGGTGCAGGCGAGCGCGGGCCCCGGTGACGAGGGTGCGCGCGCGCTCGGCTATCGTGTCGGCACCGCGAGCGCGCTCGACCGGCTGCTGCTCGCCGGCGAGGACTCGGCGTCGCTCAAGGACTGGACGCCCCCCGCTCTGCCGATCGGGGGCGGCGCGCTGGTGGCGCGTGGGCTGACGCGCGGGCCGGAGGTCGCGCGGGTGCTCAGGCGGGTCGAGGATCGCTGGGTCGCCGAAAACTTCCCCGATGCCGCGCGCGCCGAGGCGATCGCCGACGACGAAGTCGCTCAGGCGTTGCGCGCGACCAGGAAAGCATAGGCCGCCTCGGCGTCGAGCGGGCGGGCATAAGCATAGCCCTGGCCGAAGGTGCAGCCGAGCGCGCCCAGCGTCTGCCCCAGCTCGACCGTCTCGATTCCCTCCGCCACCGTGTCCATGCCCAATGCCTTGGAGAGACCGAGGATCGCGCGAACGATGGCGAGCTGGTCGCGATCGGTCAGCATGCCGGTGACGAAGCTGCGATCGATCTTGAGCAGGTCGATCGGGAGCGTGTGGAGCGAGGCCAGGTTCGAGAAGCCGGTGCCGAAATCGTCCATGGCGATCACGGTGCCGAGCTCCTTGAGCGCCATCAGCACGCCCGCGATCCGATCGGGGTCGGCGATGATCGCGCTCTCGGTCAGCTCGAGCTTGAGCCGTCCACCGCCGAGCCCCGCGCCGCCGAGCGCGCGCTCGACCATCCCGGGGATCGAGTCGCGCTGCAACTGGATCGGCGAGACGTTGACCGCTACCGCGGCGCCGCACTCGCCACCCCAGCGACGGTCCCAGCCGGCGAGCGTCTGCATCGCGGTGTCGACCGCCCAGCGGCCGAGCGGGATGATGAGCCCCGATTCCTCGGCCACGGGGATGAATCGCACCGGCGGCACGTTGGTGCCCTGCTCATCGGTCCAGCGCGCCAGCGCCTCGAAGCCGCTGACCTTGCCCGAGGTGAGATCGAGGATCGGCTGATAGACGAGGTGGAGCTGCTCGTTCTCGATCGCGCGACGGAGCGCAGTCTCCATCGCGAACTCCTCGCGCGCGCTATCGAGCGCGCGGGTCTGATACGCCTCGGCGCTCTTGGTCGCCTTGGAGCGCTTCATCGCCACCTGCGCGTGACGGATCACATCCTCGGCATCGTCGGTGGCCGAGTCGCCGAAGGCGATGCCGATCGCGCACGATACGCGCAGCTCGAAGTCGCCCAGCCGGAACGGCGTCGCGAGCGCCTCGCGGATGCGACGCGCGACATGGTCGGCCTCGTGGTCGTGCTGGTCGATCGTGAGCAGCACGCCGAACTCGTCACCGCCGGTGCGCGCGAGCACGTCGCGGCTGCGCAGCGCGCCCTTGATTCGACGCGCCACCGTGATCAGCAGCTCGTCGCCGGTGAGCGAGCCGAGACAGGCGTTGAAGCGGCTGAACCGCTCCAGGTCGATCATCAGCACCGCCCAGCGGGCCGCGCCCTCCTCGATCATCGCCTCGAGCGAGTCGGTGAAGCCGCCGCGGTTGGGCAGGCCGGTGAGGCTGTCGGTCGCCATCTCGCGGCGCAGCGTCTCCTCGGTGCGCACCTCGGCGGTCTGGTCGACGAAGGAGACCACCGCGGTAGGCTCGGGCCGATCAGGGATCAGCGCGAAGCTGAGGCGATAGTGGCGCCGTTCGACCGTCTCGCCGGTCGACCAGTTGATCTCGGCCTGGTCGTGGCCGGTGCGCAGGAACGAGGCGATCAGCGGGTCGATCGCACGTTCCTGCTGCAATCCCGCGCGCACGAAAGCGGGGTTGCTGTTCTCATAGTCGACCCGGCCGGCGCGCAGTCGGGCGATCACCAACGGGATCGGCACGAGCTCGAGCGAGCCGTTTGCCGCGGACAAGCCCAGGCCGGGTGCGACCGCGGTGCGGCCGTGCACGGCGGGAGTCGAGTCGGCCGATGCTGTCACCAGCAGGGGAGAGCGCGTTGCCATCACGATCTGTCCTAGATCGCAACGGTTAAGGCCGGCTTACGGAAAGCAAGTTGGGCCATACCGGTTGTATTTAGCTGCCGCGCGCGAGCGTGCCGGATCGGGACGCCTCGCCTCCGCTCGGGACTAAGGTCAGAAGCGATTGTCGCGCGGGAAGCCGTTCGGCGGCATCCGACCGGCAGCGCCGCGCGCGGTGCGCCATGCCGACAAGTCCGGTTCAGTGCGGATGCGCCCGCTGCCCCCTCCCATCGCCCAGCTCAGCCCCTCGGCGAACACCAGGGTCCGCGCGTCGGCGAGGCCGCCGTCGCGGTAGCGCTGGAGCTGCACCCCCTGCCCGCGAGTCATCTCGGGCAGGTCGACCATCGGGAACAGCGCGAGCTTCCGATTGTCGCCGATCACCGCGACGAAATCGTCGCCGGGCGAGACCGCGTGGACGACGACGAGTCGCGCGCCCGGCCGCGGCGTCATCACCGTCTTGCCCTTGCGCGTCTCGGCGATCACCTCGGCGCTCGGCACGAGAAAGCCGCGGCCGTCGCTCGCCGCCACCAGCAGCCGCTCGGCCGCGCCCGCGCGCAACAGCGCCACGATCGGCACGCTGCCGTCGAGGTCGATCGAGGCGCGCACCGGATCGCCGAAGCCGCGCCCGCCCGGTAGCTTGTCCGCCGCCAGCGTGAAGAAGCGCCCGTTGCCCGCGGCCAGCAGCAATTTGTCGGTGGTGTGCGCGTGAAAGGCGAAGGCGGGGCCGTCGCCTTCCTTGAACTTCATCGTCTCGGGCGCGGATAGGTCGACGTGACCCT
This sequence comes from Sphingomonas citri, assembly GCF_019429485.1. GTDB lineage: Bacteria > Pseudomonadota > Alphaproteobacteria > Sphingomonadales > Sphingomonadaceae > Sphingomonas > Sphingomonas citri. The sequence continues at coordinate 113,592 of NZ_JAHXZN010000005.1, forward strand.
TCATCGCGCGGATCCAGCCGCGCTCGGACAGGATCACCGAGATCGGCTCGCGCTCGATCATCGCCTCGAGCGGGATCTCGCGCGCCGCCGCCTGTTCCTCGATCGTGGTGCGGCGCGCGCCGAGCTTGGTCTCGCTGCCGTAGCGGTCGCGTACCTTGGCGAAGTCGCGCTTGAGCCGGGTGCGCTGGCGCGCCTCCGAGCCGAGCAGCTGGGTGAGCGTGTCCTGCTCCTTCTCCAGCGCGTCGCGCTCGCGGCGCAGCTCCATCTCCTCCAGCCGGCGCAGCGAGCGCAGCCGCATGTTGAGGATGGCCTCGGCCTGGCGGTCGGTGAGCGCGAACTCCGCCATCATCACCGCCTTGGGCTCGTCCTCGGTGCGGATGATCTCGATCACGCGGTCGAGATTGAGGAAGGCGATGATATAGCCGCCGAGCAGCTCGAGCCGGTCGGCGATCTTGCCGAGCCGGTGCTCGGTGCGCCGGCGCAGCACGACGAACTGATGCTCGACCCAGGCCGCCAGCGCCTCGCGCAGCGACATGACGCGCGGCGTGCGGTCCTTGTCGAGCACGTTGAGGTTGAGCGGGATGCGCGTCTCCAGGTCGGAGAGGCGGAACAGCCCGTCCATCAGCACCTGCGGGTCGACGGTGCGGCTGCGCGGCTCGAGCACCAGCCGGATCTCGGCGTCGCTCTCGTCGCGCACGTCGGCGAGGATCGGCAGCTTGCGGTCGTTGATCAGCGCGGCGATCTGCTCGATCAATTTGCCCTTCTGCACGCCGTACGGGATCTCGCTGACGACGATGGTCCAGCCGCCGCCCTTCTCGCGCTCGACCGCCCAGCGCGCGCGCACGCGGAACGCACCGCGTCCGGTGGCGTAGGCCTCGGCGATGATCGCGGGTGAGTCGACCAGCAGGCCGCCGGTCGGAAAGTCGGGGCCTTGGACGTGCGCGAGGATCGCGGCGTCGTCGGCGTCGGGCTTGTCGACCAGCAGGATGGCGGCCTCGAGCAGCTCGGCGGCATTGTGCGGCGGCACGCTGGTCGCCATGCCGACCGCGATCCCGGCCGCGCCGTTGGCGAGCAGGTTCGGGAAGGCGCCGGGAAAGAGCTCGGGCTCCTGCTCCTCGCCGTTGTAGGTCGGGCGGAACTCGGCGGCGTCCTCGTCGAGCCCGTCCATCAGGTCGATCGCGACCTGGGTCAGCCGCGCCTCGGTGTAGCGATAGGCCGCGGCGTTATCGCCGTCGATGTTGCCGAAATTGCCCTGCCCGTCGACCAGCGGATAACGCAGCGCGAAATCCTGCGCGAGCCGCACCATCGCGTCATAGACCGACTGGTCGCCGTGCGGGTGGTACTTGCCGATCACGTCGCCGACGACGCGCGCGCACTTCTTGTAACCGGCGGCCGGATCGAGCCGCAGCAGCCGCATCGCCCACAGCAGCCGGCGATGGACCGGCTTGAGCCCGTCGCGCACGTCGGGCAGCGAGCGCGCGGTGATCGTCGAGAGCGCGTAGACGAGGTAGCGTTCGGACAGGGCGCTGTCGAAGGGCGCGTCGAGCACGCCGACGGGCGGGTTGTCCGGGGGAAGAGCGGTCGCGTCGGTCGCCATGGAACAGGCTGCTAGCAGCGCGCGGGGCCGTTCCACAACCGTTCCGCGTCGGTGGCGGGTCGGCTCAGCCGCCCGCGGCGGCGCGGTCGCGGTCCAGCGCCTCGATCAGCCACTCGCGAAAGCGCCGGATCTTGAGCACCTTGGCGCGCGCCTCCGGGTAGACCAGCCAATAGGCCTCCCCCATCGACGAGAGCTGCGCGAAGGGCCGCACCAGCCGGCCGGCGACGAGGTCGTTGTGCCAGAAGAAGGGCGTCAGCATCGCCACCCCCTGCCCCGCGATCGCGGCGTGTCCCTCGTGCGCCTGCGAGTCGAGTCGCATGCCGGTCCGCCGCGCCTCGACCACGTCGAGCCCGGCCTCACGCAGCCACTGCGCCCACCACGGGTCCTGCGCGCTGATCAGCGACAGCTGGAGCAGGTCGACCGGATCGAGCCGCCCGCCCTGCTCGGCGAGGAAGCCGGGCGAGCACATCGGCGTGAAGTCGAGCGGCAGCAATTCGTGCTGCGCCAGCCCCGGCCAGCCGCCCGGCCCGGAGCGGATCGCGACGTCCACCTCGTCGGCGGCGAAGTCGGCGAGCGTGTTGCTGGTCCACAGCCGCACCGCGGTCGACGGGTGCGCGAGGTGAAAGCCGCCGAGCCGCCACGCCAGCCAGGTATTGGCGAAGGTGTTGGTGACCGAGACGGTGAGCACCGCCTCGTCCTCGGCGCGCAGCCCGGCGAAGGCGGCGTCGATCGAGTCGAACGCCGCGGCGAGCTGCGCCCCGGCACGGCGACCCGCCTCGGTGAGCATCACGCGGCGGCGCTCACGGCGGAACAGGGGCACGCCGAGTCGCTGCTCGAGCAGCCGGATCTGGTAGCTCACCGCGGCCTGGGTCATCCCCAGCTCGCCCGCGGCGGCGGTGAAATTCTCGTGGCGCGCAGCGGCCTCGAAGACGCGGACGGCGGCGAGCGGCGGGAGCTGGCGCATGTTTGTAGCATAAGCGTCACTTATCAACTCGGGCCAGCTCTTTGTTGGCATGCTGCATCCGCGAAGCGTATCTGAGAAGCTCCAGAGATGGAGGACGGTCATGAACATGGATTTCGAGAGCGAAGCCTTTGCCCGCCACCACGAGACGCTGTCCGGCGGTGTCCACACGTTCGTCGAATCACTGATCGCGGGGATCGCCGCCTTGCAGCGCCGACGCTTCGCCGCTCCTTGGCGGGCGGCCCCGAAGCGCGCGCGCTGAGCGATCATTGCCGCGCTTTCCGGGACGAGCGGAGGCTCGGCGGGATCGATCGGCGCGGGTCGTGCGCTACACGCGGGTGCGCCGGCAGGCCTCGGGCCGTCGCGCACCCACGCCACGCACGGGAGCCGCTGTTTGCCACGCTACGGGATGATCGACGGCCTGCGCGGTTTCTTCCTCGTCTTCATGCTGATCAACCATCTCGTCTTCCAGGGCGAGCTGTGGTTGCAGCGGATCAATCACAATCAGTTCGCCTATGTCGAGGACGCGCAGGGCTTCGTCTTCCTGTCCGGGCTGATGATCGGGCTGGTCTATGGCCGCAAGATGCTCAAGCTCGGCGCCCCCGCGGCGAGCCGGCTGGTCTGGGCGCGCGCCTTCGAGCTGTACCGCTACGCGATGGGAATCGTGATCGCGGTGCTGCTCGCGCGGCTGGTGCTGCCCGACGCGTCCCGGCTGTGGGGCAATTGGCTCGGCCATACCAGCCTCACCGGCGAACCGCTGCGGCTGTTCGCGATCGCCACTTTCGTGTTCCAGCCGACGGTGATGGACATCCTGCCACAGTACGTCCTGTACATGCTGGTGGCGCCGCCGATTCTGAGACTGTGCCTCGACGGGCGTGTCGCGCTGGTGGCGACCGTCTCGGGATTGCTGTGGCTCGCCGGGCAGCTAGGCTTCCAGCACGCGCTGACCGATCCGCTCGGGCGCTGGTTCACCGCCTCGGACGATCAGGGGCTGCGCGCCGGCTTCAACCTGCTCGGCTGGCAGATCGTGTTCTTCTCCGGGATGATCGCAGGGGCGCTGACCGCCTCGGGCCGGATCGAGTGGCACCGGCTGCTCCGCCCACAGGCGAGCGGCGTCGCCAAGATCGCGCTGGCGGTGTGCCTGTTCTTCCTGCCGATCCGGCTGCTCACCGCGCGCGGCATCCTTTCCGACACGGTGATCAAGCGGATCGAGCTGCTCGAGGTGCGCGCCGATTTCAGCCTCGTCTACCTCGTCAATTTCGCCGCGGTGGCGATCGGGCTGGCGTGGCTGATGATCGCCGGCCCGCAGCACGCGCGCGCCTGGGTACGGCAGGTCGCCGGCGTTGTGCGCGGGCTGTTCTCGCTGCCCTTCCTGCGGCTGCTCGGGCGCCACTCGCTCTACGTCTATGTGTGGCACGTCGCGATCGTCTACGGGGTCTATTACGTCGACCAGCGCTACGGCCCCTTCCCGGTCTGGGCGCGAACGCTCTGCGCGGTGGCGGGGGTGGCGCTGCTCACCCTGCCCGCGCTGTGGCGCGAGCGCGGCAAGCGCCCCGCCTCCGCGCCGACCCGGACCCCGAGCGAGGCCTCGTCGTGACGCGCGCGGCGCTTGCCGCCGCGCTGCTGCTCGCGTCATGCTCTGCGCCCATGACCGCCCCGATCGCACCGCACCGAATGCTCACCTGGGCCGACCTGACCGCGCGACCGCGCCCGTCGCCCGACCGCACGCTCTCTTACGGCGACGACGCGATGCAGAAGGTGGACGTATGGCTGCCGAGCGGCGGCGCGCGGCCGTATCGCACCGTGCTGATGGTCCACGGCGGCTGCTGGCAGACCGGGATCGCCGACCGGCGGCTAATGGACTGGGTCGCCGACGACCTGCGCCGCGCGGGCTATGCGGTGTGGAACATCGACTATCGCGGCGTCGACCGTGCCGGCGGCGGCTATCCCGGCACCTTCGCCGACGCCGCCGCGGCGACCGACCTGCTGCGCGCCGAAGGACCGGCGCTCGGGCTCGACCTGCGCCATGTCGTCGCGCTCGGTCATTCCGCCGGCGGCCATCTCGCGCTGTGGCTGGCGGGGCGCACCCGCCTTCCCGCGGACAGCCCGCTGCGCCGCGCCGACCCGTTGCCGATCGCGCACGTCATCAGCCTCGGCGGCCTGCCCGACCTGGAGGCGACCGCCGCCAGCCCCGACAATGGCTGCGGCACCGAGGTGGTCACGCGGCTGGTCGGCGGCGGCCGCGCCGATCTCTATGCCGACACGTCGGTGCCGCGTCTGCTGCCGCTCGGCGTGGCGCAGGACCTCGTCAACGGGCGCGAGGACCGCATCATCCCCTATCGACTCGCCACCGACTATGTCGCACGCGCCATGGCGGCGGGGGATCGAGCCACGCTCCACACCGTACCGGCGACGGGCCATGTCGAGCTGGTCGCACCCGACACCCCCGCCTGGGCCGAGACCAAGCGGCTGCTCGCGCGCGCCTTCGCCCGCTAAGGCGATTTGCAGCCACCCCGCCCTTCCCCTATAGGCCGCATGATTCCCGCCCCGGCCGCGCGACCTGCTCCGCCGGGGCGCTCCTTTTCCGAGGGTGAGCGATGGCACGGCGGCGGCAGATCTACGAGGGCAAGGCGAAGATCCTCTACGAGGGTCCCGAGCCCGGCACGCTGATCCAATATTTCAAGGACGACGCCACCGCGTTCAACGCCCAGAAGAAGGGCACGATCAACGGCAAGGGCGTGCTCAACAACCGCATCAGCGAGCACATCTTCACGTTGCTCGACCATATCGGCGTGCCGACCCACTTCATCCGCCGCCTCAACATGCGCGAGCAACTGATCCGCCAGGTCGAGATCGTCCCGATCGAGGTGGTGGTGCGCAACGTCGCCGCGGGCTCGCTCTCGAAGCGGCTCGGGATCGAGGAGGGCGTCAAGCTGCCGCGCACGATCCTCGAATATTATTACAAGGACGACGCGCTCGGCGATCCGATGATCTCGGACGAGCATATCGCCGCCTTTGGCTGGGCCAGCCAGGATGAGATGCACGACATCGCCGACCTGGCGATCCGCGTGAACGACTTCCTCAGCGGCCTGTTTGCCGGGGTTGGCATCCGGCTGGTCGACTTCAAGCTGGAGTTCGGCCGCATCTGGGACAATGATTACAGCCGCATCATTCTGGCGGACGAGATCAGCCCCGATGGCTGCCGGCTGTGGGACATGGAGTCGAACGAGAAGCTCGACAAGGATCGCTTCCGCCGCGACCTCGGCGGCGAGGTCGAGGCCTATCAGGAGGTCGCGCGCCGGCTCGGCCTGTTCCCCGAGGGCGGCGAGACCGCGGTGCTCGACATGGAGAGCCATCGCAAGCGACGCGGCAAGTGATCGCGTCCGCGCCGCGGTCGGAGGTTGCCCCGCGCGGCGCACCGCGGCATAGCGCGCGACCATGAAACTGCGCATCCATGTCACACTCAAGCCCGGCGTGCTCGACCCCCAGGGCAAGGCGATCGAGCACGCGCTCGCGGGCCTCGGCTTCCAGGGCGTCGCCGGCGCGCGCGTCGGCAAGCTGATCGAGCTCGACGTCGCCGAGGGCACGTCCGACGCGGACGTCGACTCGATGTGCCGCCAGCTGCTCGCCAACACCGTGATCGAGAACTACCGGATCGAGCGCGCGTGAAGACCGCGGTCATCGTCTTCCCGGGCTCGAACTGCGATCGCGACATCGCGGTCGCGCTGGAGCGGGTGACCGGGCGCGCGCCGGCGATGGTGTGGCATCGCGACACCGAGCTGCCCGAGGGCGTCGGCCTGGTCGCGGTGCCGGGTGGCTTCTCCTACGGCGATTATCTGCGCTCGGGCGCGATGGCGGCGCGCTCACCGATCATGCGCGCGGTGGCGAGCGGCGCCGAGCGCGGCCTGCCGGTGCTGGGCGTGTGCAACGGCTTCCAGGTGCTCACCGAGGCGGGGCTGCTGCCGGGCGCGCTGATGCGCAACGCCGGGCTCAACTTCGTCTGTCGCGACGTGACCCTCGCAGTCGACAATGCGCAGAGCGCCTTCACCAGCCGCTACGCCGCGGGCGAGCGCGTCGTCTTCCCGGTGGCGCACCACGACGGCAATTACGTCGCCGACGCCGACACGCTCGACCGGCTCGAGGGCGAGGGGCGAGTCGCCTTCCGCTATGCCGAGCCGGTCAACGGCAGCGCGCGCGACATCGCGGGCGTGCTCAGCGCGCAGGGCAACGTGCTCGGCCTGATGCCGCACCCCGAGCGTCGGGTCGAGCCGGCGCACGGCGGCGACGACGGGCGGCGGCTGTTCGAGGGGCTGCTGGAGGCGGTCGGCGCCTGAGCCGCACCGCTCGCCGGCGGGTGAGCCGGCTTACACCCGTGCGCGGAAGGGCGTGAAGTTCGTGTCGCGGTCGTAGACGTCGACGCCTTCGACGCGCTTGAGCCAGCCGACCACCAGATAGGTCACCGGCGTCAGTGCCGCCTCCCAGCCCGTCTTCAGCGCCCATTGCGTGAACAGCACGACCACCACCAGGTGCGGCGTCCAACCCGGCGCGCCGAGGAAGGCGAGCGGGTAGAAGATCAGGCTGTCCACCCCCTGCCCCGCGATCGTCGAGCCGATCGTGCGCATCCAGAGGTGGCGCCCCTCGGTCATCACCTTCATTCGCGCGAGCACGTAGGAATTGACGAACTCGCCCGCCCAGAAGGCGCACATGCTGGCGAAGACGATCCGCGGCACCTGGCCGAACACCGCCTCATAGGCGGCCTGGTTGCCCCAGTCGGGCGCGGGCGGCAGCGCCACCACCACCCAGGCCATCGCCGCCATGAAGACGGTGGCCGCGAAGCCGACCCAGATCACGCGCCGCGCATGCGCATAGCCGTACACCTCGGTCAGCACGTCGCCGATGATATAGCTCACCGGAAAGAACAGGATCCCCGCGCCGAACGGCCAGTCGCCGATCCCGGGCAGCGCCACCCGCGCGACCTTGCCTGCGCCGAGCACGTTCGACAGCAGCAGGATCGCGACGAACGCCGCCATCACCAGGTCATAGTAGCGGAAATGCGCCGCGGCGACGCGCGCGGCGTCGGTCGGCGGCGGAGTGCGCGAGGGCTCGGCCATGAGCGCGATCATGCCGGCCATTCCTTCCGCCTTCAATCCGCGCTAGGCGGGACGGCGGGCGCCCGTAGCTCAGTTGGATAGAGCAAGGAGCTTCTACCTCCTTGGTCGGGGGTTCGAATCCCTCCGGGCGCGCCACCTTCCGGTTTCTTGATCAACTTTAGTGAGTTGCCGTGGTTACCCGCACATTCACTAACTTCGACATTTGCTACGCTTAGCCTGTATCAAGATAACCCCGAGTTCCTACGTATTTTTTGGAATAGCACCGGGGATTCTTGTCGGCGTGGCCACTTTGGGTCAGCACGGACCAACTATATTTGGTCTGGCCCACCGCCTTTATCTTGCTCATCGAGCCCTCGTTCCATCAGGCGAAACATTTACCCAAGTTTAGTTGATTCGGTATACCGGCAGCTTGGAGAAGTTGGTCCGCCACGCGGTTCGACCCGGAAAGGTGGGAAGGAAGCCCTATGATTCAGTGGTTCAAGGCGCAGGCGCCGATCCGGACGAAATTCACCACGCTGCTGCTCGCCTACGGCGCGCTGGCCGCCCTCCCCGTGGCGACCACGGCATGGGCAACGGCGGACACGCGTCTGCTCGGCGTCGCGGGGGCAGCCTGGGCCGCTATCGTGATCGTGACGCTCGTCGCGCGCAAACTGATCTGTGATCCGTACGTCGACACGGTCGTGCGCATGGAGGGTCTCGCCAAGGGCGATTTCACGACGCCGATCCGCTACACCGATCACGGCGACTGTGTCGGCCGCATGACAAAGGCGATGGATGTGTTTCGCCGCAACGGCGTCGCGCTCGAGGAGTCCTCGGCGGCGCAGCGCGTCGTCGTCACCTCGCTCGGCACAGGGCTCGAGCGGCTCGCCGCGAACGATCTGACCTATCGTATCGAGACCGCCTTCTACGCCGACTACGATCGGCTCCGCCTCGACTACAATCGCGCGATGGAGGCGATGTCGGACGTTCTCGGCGCGGTGACCGCGGCCAGCCAGGGCATCGACAATGGCGCGGCGGACATTCGCAGCGCGTCGGACGAGCTCTCGCAGCGCACCGAGCAGCAGGCCGCCAGCCTGGAAGAAACCGCCGCGGCGATGGAGGAGATCACCTCCACCGTGCGCGAGACCGCGGACGGCGCCGATCGCGCGCATCGTGCCGTCACCGGCGCGCGCGAGGAGGCCGAGCATTCCGGCGGCGTCGTCCGTCGCGCGGTCGAGGCGATGGGCGGGATCGAGCGCGCCTCCAACGAGATCAGCGAGATCATCAGCGTCATCGATGGTATCGCCTTTCAGACCAACCTGCTGGCGCTCAACGCCGGCGTCGAGGCCGCGCGGGCGGGTGACGCGGGGAAGGGCTTCGCGGTGGTGGCAAGCGAGGTGCGCGCGCTCGCGCAGCGCTCGGCCGACGCCGCCCGTGACGTCAAGGCCAAGATCACCGCCTCAACCGAGCAGGTCGACGCGGGAGTCGGCCTCGTCAGCGAGACCGGCAGCGCGCTGGAGCGGATCATCGCGCGTATCGGCGAGATCAGCACGCTGGTGGCGACGATCGCCAACTCGGCCAAGCACCAGGCTACCGGGCTACAGCAGATCAACACCGCGGTCAGCGAGATGGACGGGGTGACCCAGCAGAACGCCGCGATGGTCGAGGAAGCCACCGCGGCGGCGCGTAGCCTGGCCGACGAGGCCACTCAGCTCGCGGCTCAGGTGGCACGCTTCCGCTTGACCAAGACCCGCCCTGCCACCGCGATCGTTGCCGCGGCCTCACCGGTCCATGAGCTGCAATCACGCGCGGCCAGCGCCGGGCGCGAGATCGCGCGCGGCGCGCGTCAGCGCAGCGTGACCGGCACCAACGGTACCGCGCTCGCGGTCGCGCAGGACGACTGGTCGGAGTTCTGATTCGACTCAGGTCGAACGCCATGCTCAAAAGATCGTTAACCCGAGATCGCTAGGGACGGGCAGCAGACTTCCCGGAGGCCCGATGTCCGTTCCTACCTTCTCCGACAAGCTCGCGCGTTTCGGCTTCACGCGCGCCCACTACCGGCTTTTCCCCGCGATCCGGCGCGCGATCGACGCGCACGCCCCCGCCGCCTTGGATCAGCTGTACGATAGGATCCGCGCCGACCCGGCCGCCGCCGCGATGTTCGGCTCGCAGGCCATGATGGACCACGCCCGCGCCAAGCAGCTCGAGCATTGGCAGGCGTTGTTCGGCGGCGAGCCTGACACGCTTTATGAGGCGCGTGCCACGCAGATCGGCCATGTCCACGCGCGGATCGGCCTATCGCCCACCTGGTATATCAGCAGCTACGCCCGCGTGCTCGATCATCTGCTACCGCGGCTGCTGCGCTGGTCGCCGCTGCGCCCGTTCGCGCGCCGCCGCGCCGCCGCGGCGCTGCTGGTGCGCACCGCCTTGCTCGACATGGACGTCGCACTGGCAGCCTACTTCCAGGCCGAGCAGGCCGCGCGCAAGGACGTGACCGACAAGCTCGGTCGGGCACTCGACTCGCTCGCGCGCGGCGACTTCGCCACCCCGCTGGCCGCGCTGCCGGGTGACTATCAGGCACTCGCGAGCGACTTCGAGGCGATGCGGCGGCGCGTCTGCGCCACGTTGGTGGAGGTGACCGGAGCGGCGGGCCGCATCGCCACCGGCTCGGGTGAGATCAACCTCGCCTCCGACGACCTGTCGCGCCGCACCGAGCAGCAGGCGGCCAGCCTGGAAGAGACCGCGGCGGCGATGGAGCAGATCACCGCCACCGTGCGCGAGACGGCGAGCGGCGCGACTCGCGCCAACACGGTGGTGCGCGACACGCGCGCCGAGGCCGAGCAGTCGGGCGACGTGGTGCGCCGTGCGGTCGAGGCGATGGGCGGGATCGAACGCGCCTCGCACGAGATCAGCGACATCATCAGCGTGATCGATGGCATCGCCTTCCAGACCAACCTGCTCGCGCTCAACGCGGGCGTCGAGGCGGCACGCGCGGGCGACGCCGGTAAGGGCTTCGCCGTGGTCGCCTCCGAGGTTCGCGCGCTCGCGCAGCGCTCGGCCGACGCGGCGCGCGACGTCAAGACCAAGATCACCGCCTCCACCGATCAGGTCGATGCCGGTGTCGGGCTCGTCAGCGAGACCGGTCAGGCGCTCGAGCGGATCATCGCTCGGATCGCCGAGATCAGCGCGCTGGTCGGCGCGATCGCGACCTCGGCCGAGCATCAGGCGATCGGGTTGCAACAGGTCAACACGGCCGTCGCCGAGATGGACGGTGTGACTCAGCAGAACGCCGCGATGGTCGAGCAGGCGACCGCCGCCGCGCGCGGGCTGGCGGAGGAGGCGGAAGCACTGACCCGTCGCGTCTCGACCTTCCGGCTGGACGAGGGCGCGTCGGTAACCGTCGAGCGGCAGCCGCAGCCGGCGGCGAGCCAGCGCCGCGCGGCCTGATCGCGGGTCGGCACCGCTGCGGGAGGCGCGGTCGCGGCGACGCTCGGCCGCTCGGCCGCATCGGTCGCGGGACGATGATCCATGGAGCGACGCCCGAGCGGCGCTGAGCGCAGCGACGGTCGATAGCAATCGACGAAGCCCTCTCCGCCGCCCGCCGCTCCACCATCCACTTGGTTCGACCGCCGTCGGTGCGCTCTGCCACTGCGATCCATCATCTCACCGGCATGGTTCGCCTGCGATGTCGCGCCTCCGAGGGCGAGCCGCAGAGTGACGAAGCCGACGCCGACGCGATCGGGATCGCCGCGAGCGCGCCGCGACGTGGTGTTGGGGAAAGGTCTTGGCGCCGCTCACCGGCGAGACGTCGGCACGCACCGTCCGCCGCGCGTTCGATCCTGGCGGAGTGACAATCCGGCGAGCGCGACCAGTCGAGGATCTGCCTCCTCCCCGCACGTCACCATCATCGAGCGAGCGGCGTGCCATCTCCGAGCATCGCTGCACGCGCCCGACCGGGAACGGTCCCGCCCTCCGGAAGAACCATGCAGCAAGAGCGGACCGGCCGCTTGGCTTGCCGGACGCGGACGCGCACTGACGCGCGAGCCGCCTTTGTCTCCTCACATGCTGCGGCGCACAGCTTCGCGTCGCCCCGGCGCGTCCGGAACAACGCACCGCACCACTCGCGACGGTGCTGCCGCGTCACGCTCAGACGACCGCGCTCAGAAGGACGACCAATCGTCCTCCTTCAGCATTGGCCCGCTCTTCGCCACCAGACGGATCGGACCGCGTGGCGGCCGCGAAGCGGCGACGGGGCGTGTTTCGCGCGCCGGCGCGCTCGCCGTTCGCGCGACGCGCGTCGGCCCCGGCGCGGCCGCCTGCTCGATCGTGAAGATCGCGACCGCACCCGCCAGCTGCTCGGCCTCATGCGCGAGCATCTGCGACGCCGCGGTCGATTCCTCCACCATGGCGGCGTTCTGCTGGGTCACCGAGTCCATCTCGGCGATGGCGATATTGACCTGGCCGAGGCTCTGCGCCTGATCGTCGGCCGAGCGCGCGATCGTTCCCATGATCGTACTGACGCTGACCACACGCTCGATGATGCGATCGAGCGCCTTGCCGGTGGCGTCGACCAGTTCGACCCCCGACTGGACGTGCTCGATCGCCGAGAGGATGCGCGACTTCACGTCCGAGGCAGCGTCGGCGGATCGCTGTGCCAGCGCGCGGACCTCGGACGCGACGACCGCGAAGCCCCTGCCGGCGTCACCCGCGCGCGCCGCCTCGACTCCCGCATTCAGCGCCAGCAGGTTGGTCTGGAAGGCGATGCCGTCGATCACGCTGATGATGTCGGCGATCTCGCGGCTCGCCTGATCGATTCCGTTCATCGCCCGCACCGACTGGCGCACCACCGCCCCGCCCTGCTCCGCCTCGCTGCGCGCCTCGGCCATTGCACTGTTCGCGTTGGCGGCGTTGGTCGCGCCGGTGCGCACGGTCGCGGTGATCTCGTCCATCGCCGCGGCGGTCTCGCGCAGGCTGGCGGCCTGCTGCTCGCTCCGCCCGGAGAGCGCGCGCGCCGATTGGCTGATCTCGTCGGCGTTGCGCTTGATCGTGTGGACGCTGCCGCGCACGTTCTTGGTGAGGTCGGACAGCTTGCCGACAGCGTCGTTGAAGTCGTGTGCGATCTGCTCGAACGAGCGCGGCACGTCGGTGAGCCGCGCGGTCAGATCGGCCTGGGCCAGCCGGCGCAGACCCTCGCCGATCGCGGTCATCGCCTGCTCCCGCTCGGTATCCGCGGTCAGCTTGGCACGCGCCGCGTCGCGGAAGACGATCACGGCGCGCGCCATGTCACCCAGCTCGTCGCGCCGATGGGCGGGCACGCTGACGTCGAGTTTGCCATTCGCCAGATCGGCCATCCGTCTGGTGAGCGCGCTGATCGGGCGCGCGATGCTGCGGCTGAGCATCACCGCCAGCACCACCGCGACCGCGATCAGCACCAGTCCGCCGATCACCAGCGCCACGGTCGCGCGGCCGAGCGCGTTCGCCTGCCGCGCGGCGTTGCGCTGCATCGCCTCGGTCTCGCGATCGCGCACGTCGCGCAGCGGCAGGATAGCCGCGCTGGTCAGCACCGCCTTGCCGGCGTCGCGCACCACCTGTTCGGCCGCCTCACGCTTCCCGGCCTTGACCATCGCGACCAGCCGGTCGCTCCAGTCACGACGCCATTTCATCGCCTCGCCGCGCCCGGTCTCGAACAGGCGGTGCTCGGTCGGGTCGGTGAGCATCGGGCCGAGCTCGGCCGCAGCGCGATCATATTCCGTGCGCGCCTCGTCGTAGGATTTGAGGTAGCTCTTCTCGCCGGTGACCAGATAGCCGCGCAGCTGGCTGTTCTCGCGCAGCAGCGAGGTCTCGAGCGTCAGCGCCTTGGCGTAGATCGTCTGCGCGCGGTTGTTGTCCTCGGTCGCGTCGCGGATCATCCAGACGTTCGCGAAGAACACCGCGAGCATCACCGCCGCGGTGCCGATGATGACGAAGAACGACACCGCCAGCTTGCGGGGGATGCTCATTCCCCTGATCATCATAGGATCCCTTCGTCCGCTCGGCCGTGCTGCCTCACTCGGTCGTCCCCTTTTTATGATGCGAGGCGGGGGTCATCCCGCGCGTGACGGCGGGATGACCCAAATTGGTTAAAAATCGAGACGCACGGTCGCCGAAATCGTCCGCCCGGTCAGCGGGCGCGCCCCGACCAGCGGGGTACCTTCGACGCCCTGGCTGTCCGCGGACGGTGACGACGGTGCGTCGAGGCCGCCCAGCGCGACGGTGTCGAAGAGGTTGCTGGCATTGACGATCACGCGCAGTCGACCGGCGGGCCGCACCTCCAGGAACGCGTTGGTGGTGACGAAGGCCGGTATGATCAGCCGGTTCTCCTCCTGCGCGAAGCTCTTGGTCGCGCCGATGAAGGTGGCGCCGAATGCGACTCGCGACAGGTCGATCTCGGGCGAGGCCTGGAATAGCAGTTTGGGCTGCGCCCGCGGCACGTGGCCGTTCAATCTCGGGTTGAGATAGTCCTTGTCGATCTTGGCATCGGTATAGGTAGCTCCGCCGCGCAGACCGATCACGCCGACGTGCAACGAGCCTTCCAGTTCGAGCCCCTTTGCCACATAGTCACGCTGTATCGGCCGATCCCGTATCTGGTCATAATTGTCGTCGAAGGTCGTCGCCCAGAATCCGGTGACGTTGAGCGCGACTGTCTCGCCGCGATACTTCGCGCCTGCTTCGGCCTGGCGGACACTATTCACCGCGGCCGATCCGTCGCGCAGGGAACCGTCGGCGTAGAGCTCGCCATGGAACAGCAGGCGCGTGGCGGGGGTGCGCGCGCCACGGCTGTAGCGCGCGAACACGGCCAGCGGCTCGATCACGCGATAGGTGATGCCGCTCGAGTAGGAGAGATAATGGTAGCGATAGTTGACCGGCGCCGGCGCCAGGACATCGGTCGACTGCACCCTCTCCTCCGGCGTCGACACTTTGCCGTCGCGATTGATGTCGAGTGGGATCTCGGGCAAGCGCCCGGCGCCGTCCGGCCCCCAGGTTCGCCCGACCGCACTCCCTCGATCGTAACGGACGCTGCCGCCGATCGAGATTTTGCCGACCTGGTAGTTGAGCGAGGCGAACGGCGCGTTGATCGCATTGTCCGTCTGCACGGAGCGGCGCAGCGGCGGATCGAAGGCGTTCAGATAGAGGAGCACGCCATGATCGGTGAGGCGCCTTCCGCTGTTCGCTACGACATCAGTCAATGCCGAGTTGCCGTGGCCGCGCAGATCGGTGAGCATCGTCACCCATGCTGAGTCGCGATCGATCGTCTGGCGTGCGGTGTAGAGGCCGCCCGTCACCGTCAGCTCGCCGGTGCCGACATCCAGGAGCCGGCTGATCCGCACTTCATTGGTCACGTCGTCATAGCTGTGGATCGGCAGGTAGAGCATGACGACAGCGGCGCTGAGCCCGTTGCCGTTCAGCGGGTTCGCACGGCTCGAGACGATCGTCCGGCCGCTGAGTGGACCGGAGGCATAGACGGCTCTGCCACCGACGGATCGATCGAACGCCTTGGTGATCTCGTCGACCCCGTCGTTGATCTCGCTATAGGCGCTGGTGAACGGCACCGTGACGACCCCGTCCACGCCCGAGTAGCGCAGCCGTTCCTGCACCAGCCAGCCGCCGAGATCGAACTGCGCCTCGACGCCGACGGCGCGCTCGCGCAGGTGCTGCCCGTCGCGCAGGTCGGCGGAAATCACATTGTTGCGTCGGTCCAGCAGCAGGAAATCGCGCAGATAGCGCGACGCGAGCGCGTCGTGCAGCGCGTCGAAGCCCTTGATCCGGGTCAGCTTCGGCCGGTCCTCCGTGCCGCCGTAGAAGAACGGCACGACGTCGTAGAACGGCGTGCGATCGTTCAGATATTTGCCGTAGAGGCGCACGTGACCGCTGCCCAGATCATGGGTGACGTTGACCTTGAACTGCCCCCCTCTCTGCGCATCATAGCCGGTGCGGCGCGGTCCCTGACCCTGGCGGAAGAAGCCGCCGGCCTGGAAGCGCCAGCCGTCACCGAGCGGACCGCCATAGGTGACGTCCGCGCGCGACGAGCGATAGTCGAGACCGCTGCTGAGCGCGACCGCGCCGCCCTGCACCTCGCCTGTCTTCGAGATGAAATTGATCACGCCGCCGGGCGAGTTCGACGCGAAGGTGGAGGCCGAGCCGCCGCGGATCACCTCGACCTGCGACAGGGTCAGGTCGGTGCGCACGAGATCGATCCCGGCGGCGCCGAAGATGTCACCGAACTCCAGGACGGGAAGGCCGTCCTCCTGTACCTGGATGAACTTTGCGCCGCTCGAGGCGGCGGGCAGGCCGCGTACCGTCAGCGTCCCATTGCCCTCGCCGCCGGCCGCGTCGGAGCGCAGGCCGGGCACGTCGCGGAGCAGATCGCCCACGCCGCGCGCGCCGAGCCGCTCGATATCCTCCTCGTGGAGCACGCTGGTCGAGGTAGCGCTGTCCAGCGGGTCGCGCGCGCGCGCCACGCCGGTGCTCACCGTATCGTTGCTGGGCGCGCTCGGCGGCGCCTCGGCGGTCACCAACGCCGGCACCATCAGCGCCGAAGCGGCTGTCGTGAGAAATAAAAACCGAATGATCCTCACTATCTCTTCTCCCTGAACCGCAGCACCGTGGCGCTTCGCGCATCGGTGGCGACAAAGGAGAGATAGACGGACGGCGAGTTCGCATCTTGGATTGACCGCGAGCAACTTACCCGTTCTGCCTAGATCATGCGACCTTACTCTTCCATTTCATCATGATACGTCGCAGTACGTGCTTAACGAACCACGTAACGATCGCGCCACGTGATCGCGGCGCCATAAGGATGACACGCCGCCAGCACCTGCGCCTCGCCGCCAGGGAAGCTGGTGAGCGTCAGCAACACCGCGGCGCGATCCTCGGTCCACTCGAAGCCGATGCGCACCAGCGGTCGCTCGCGCGTCGCCGCCGCACCGGCGGTGGCGATCACCGCGTCGAGCTCGGCGCGCGCCGGCGCGCCCAGATATTGCGTCACCATCGAGTGCACGATCGCGCGACAGCGGCCCGGCAGCGCCGGCTCGACGAGACGGTCGCCCAGCCATGCCACGGCGTCGCCGCGCTCCACCCGCGGCGGCCACCGTCGTGCCAGCGCCAACGCGCCCTCGAGCCGCCGCGACCGTGCCGACTGATCGACGAAGACGAACGCCATCAGCCGCTCGCACGTGGCGGCATCCGCCGGATCGAGCGGCGCCAGGTCGACGCCGCGCGCCGCGACCAGCTCGACCGGGGCGTCGGGGGGCGGCGGCCCGATCCAATCGGGCGCGATCCGGACAAGCGAGGCGCGGTCGCCCGCCGCGACTCCGCCGAGGTCGTAGGCGTAGCGATGCAGGTTGAGGTTGAGCCCGGCGCTCGCGCCGATCTCGAGCAGCTCGACCGGCAGGTCGAAGCGCGTGCGCACGACCTTGAGCGCGGCGAGGATCGCCGCCGCGCGCCCGACCTCGTTGGTCTGCGGCGTGTGCTGCATCCACTCGGCGATGAAAGCGTCGTGCGCGGCGAGCGCCTCGCCGATCGCGCCGTCGACGTCGCGGTGCTCGCCGCGGTACAGCGCGCCGAGCCGCGCCGGCGTGTCGCGCCGCGCCAGCGCGTGCAGCGCGGCGTTGAAGCGCATCGCCAGCGCCGCGGCGGCACGGTCGCCCGGCCAGCGCGCGAAGACCGCCGCGGTGAGGGGCGCCCGCGCCAGCTGGCGCGCGCCCGACTCGAGTATCATCGCGACCATAGGGGAGCCGATCGCCCGCGCCACCTGCGCCTGACGCCGCAGCTCTCCAGCGTCGGGCTCGAAATCAAGAAGTTGCTCAAACACCCGTCAGTCTATCCACTGGAGCGACAGCGCCGCGCGCGGATCCAAACAGTGCTGGAAAGTGCTTTCCATCCACTTAATCGCGCCGATCTCTTGCCCGACCGCTCCCGGCCGTGCCAGCTCGGCCCCGTTCGCGCAATCGTTCTCGCCGGAACCGTGTTTAACGTCATTTTAGGACGACACGTCCATGAGGAAGTCGGCGCAGCGGCACCGCCCGGGACCAACCCGGTCGTCCGCCGCGCTATATTGGGGGATGGGACAGGTGTCGGCTGGTCCTCGCCGCGGCGAGCGATCGGTCCGACGCGGCCGCCCGCCCGACTGACCAGGAACTCGCGATGGCGTACGTGCTGCCTCCCCGTCTCGACACCGCGGCCGCGCCGCCGCTCCGCGTCGCCTTGAAGAAGCTGGTCGAGCAGGCGCAGTCGCTCACGATCGACGGCAGCGCGGTGGAGCAGATCGGGCAGGCCTGCCTCCAGGTCCTGATCGCCGCGCGCGCTGCCGCGGTCGCCGAGGGGCAGAGCTTCGCCCTGACCGCGGTCAGCATCCCCTTCGCCGACGCCGCCGCGCTCGCCGCGGTCGACCTCTCCGCCGCCTAAGCGCGCGCCGCCCGGTTCACAGGAGCAGACGTCTTGGATCTCGACGCAATCCAGCAGATCTTCTTCCAGGAGTGCGAGGAAGGCCTGGCCGGCATGGAAGGCGCGTTCGCCGCGCTGCGTGCCGAAAATTACGACGCCGAGACGATCAACGGCATCTTCCGCGCGGTTCACTCGATCAAGGGCGGTGCCGGCGCGTTCGGGCACGAGCGGCTCCAGGCCTATACGCATCAATATGAGACGCTGCTCGACCTCCTCCGCAGCGGCGCGCTGACGCTCACCCCGGCGCTCACCAACCTGATCGTCGCCGCCTTCGACATGCTGGCGGACCATGTCGCCGCGGCGCGCGACTCGGGCGAGGCGCCCGACGACGCGGTGATGCTGGCGCGGCTTATCGCGGCCGCGAGCGGCGACGAAGCCGCCGAGATCGCTGCCTCGGCCGCGCCCGCCGCGTCGCCCGTGGCCGAGGACGAGATCTCCTTCACCCCCGCCCCGATCAGCCTGGGCGACGACTTCGACGACCTGATGGCGATGCTGGGCGATGTCGCTCCGGCGGCAGAGTCGAACGCGGACGACGCGTCTACGGTCGCCGGACCGCAGGACTGGCTGGTCACCTTCAAGCCCACTCCCAACGCGCTCGACAACGGCGGCGAGCCGCTGCTGCTGCTGCGCGAGCTGGTCCGCATGGGCGGGCGCGTGCTGTCGTGCGACGTGTCGGCGCTGCCGCCGCTCGCCTCGATCGATCCCGAGGTCTCCTATCTCGCCTGGTCGATCGCAGTGCCGGCGAACGTCGACGAGGACGATATCCGCTCGGTCTTCGAGTTCACCGACGGCTGCGCGGTGACGCTGTCGCGCGGCGCCGCCGCGGAGACCACGACCGACGAACTTGAGACCGCCGTCGCTCCCTCCGCCGCAACGGCCGCCCCCGCGCCCGTCGCGATCGCCGCGCCGACGCCCTCGCCTGCCGCCACGGCGGCGCCCGTCGTCGCGCCGTCCGCGCCGAAGCCGGCGCCGCCCGCGCCCGTCGTCGCCTCGGTCGTTGCGCCCGCGCCGACCGCGGTGGCGCAGACGATCCGGGTGGACCTCGACAAGCTGGACCGGCTCGTCAACCTCGTCGGCGAGCTGGTGATCACCCAGGCGATGCTGGCGCAGCGCCTGTCCGAGAACAACATGGCCGGCATCTCCGAGCTCACCGACCTAGATCACCTGACGCGCGAGCTGCAGGAGTCGACCATGGCGATCCGCGCTCAGCCAATGAAGACCGTGTTCAGCCGCGTGCCGCGCATCATCCGCGAGCTCGAGGGCGAGACCGGCAAGCGCGTCCGCCTCGACATCGAGGGCGAGATGACCGAGGTCGACAAGACCGTGGTCGAGCGGATCGGCGAGCCGCTGACGCACCTCATCCGCAATGCGGTCGACCATGGGCTGGAGACGCCCGAGGAGCGGGTCGCGGCGGGCAAGCCGGCCGAGGGCGTGGTCACGCTGTCGGCGGCGCACCATTCGGGCCGCATCGTCATCACCGTCAGCGACGATGGCCGCGGCATCGACCGCGCGCGCGTCCGCGCCAAGGCGATCGAGCGCGGGATCATCCTGCCCGACGCGGTGCTGAGCGACGAGGAAGTCGACAACCTGATCTTCGCACCGGGCTTCTCCACCGCGGCGACCGTCTCGAACATCTCGGGCCGCGGCGTCGGCATGGACGTAGTGCGCAAGAACGTTCAGGCGCTCGGCGGCCGGATCGGCATCCAGTCCAAGTTCGGTTCGGGATCGAGCTTCTCGCTCAGCCTGCCGCTGACGCTCGCGGTGGTCGACGGCATGATCGTCACCGTCGGCGACCAGACCTTCGTGATCCCGCTCAGCCATATCGTCGAGAGCCTGCGCCCGACCGACGGCGCGGTCACCGCGATCGGCGTCGACGGCGCGGTGCTCGACGTGCGCGGCTCCTACGTGCCGATCTACCCGGTGGCCGAGCAGCTCGGCCTCGGCGGCGGCGAGCGTGACCCCGCCAACGCGGTGCTGATCGTGGTAGAGGCCGATCACGGCCAAGCAGCGCTGCTGGTCGACTCGATCCAGGACCAGCGCCAGGTCGTGGTGAAGAGCCTGGAAGCCAATTACCAGGCGATCGACGGCCTCGCCGGCGCGACCATCCTTGGCGACGGTCGCGTCGCGCTGATCATCGACGTCGACGCGCTGACGGCGCATCGCGTCCGCACGCCGCGACCGGTGCTGGCGCACGCGGCATGATCCCCGCGATTGCCCTGCCCAGCGAGTCGTCGCTCAAGCGCGAGTTCCACTTCGTGCCGGCGGACCATCAGGCGATCGCGCGGATGGTCTATGACGAGCTCGGCATCCTGCTGCCCGACGGCAAGGCGCAGCTGGTCTATGGCCGCGTCGCGCCGCGCGTGCGCGCGTGCAGGCTCGACAGCGTCGGCGCTTACATCAAGCTGATCGAGCAGGACGCGGACGAGCGGCTGCGCATGTTCGACGCGATCACGACGAACCACACCGCCTTCTTCCGCGAGGCACATCATTTCGAGGACTTCGTCGAGCGGCTGTGGCCCAAGCTGTCGCAGCGCGTCCTCGGCGGCGGGCGCGTGCGGCTGTGGTCGGCGGCCTGCTCCAGCGGCGAGGAGCCGTACAGCTGGCTGATGGCGAGCTTCGGCACCGATCGCGGGCTGGCGCAGCGCGTGCTGCGTGCCGACTTCAAGCTGCTCGCCACCGACGTCTCGCCGAGCGTGCTCGCCACCGCGCGCGCCGGCACCTACCCGGCGGCGACGCTGCGCACCGTGCCGCCGGCACTGCGCAGCACCTGGCTGAGCGGTCCGAGCGAGCGCCAGACGGTCGATCCGATGCTGCGCGACGCGATCGCGTTCCGCCCGCTCAACCTGCTCGGCAACTGGCCGATGCGCGGCCGCTTCGACGCGATCTGCTGCCGCAACGTGATGATCTACTTCGACGAACCAACGAAAGCGCGGCTGCAAGCACGGCTCGCTGACCATCTGGAGACGGGGGGCATGCTCTACATCGGCCATTCCGAGCGGCTCGCCGACGAGGTGGCGCACCGCTTCGAGAGCGTCGGGCGCACCGCCTATCTGAAGGTGGCGGCATGAGCGTCCGTACCCTCGTCGTCGACGACTCGCTCACGATGCAGGCGCTGATCCGGCGCACGCTGTCGGTCGACCCGGCGATCGAGGTCGTCGGCACCGCCGCGAGCGCCGAGGAGGCGCGCGCCAAGATCAAGGAGCTCGACCCCGACGTCGTCACGCTCGACATCGAGATGCCGGGCATGAACGGGCTCGACTTTCTCGAGCGACTGATGCGGCTGCGTCCGACCCCGGTGGTCATGCTGTCGACGCTCACCTCGGACGGGGCGGAGGCGAGCATCGCCGCGCTCGAGCTGGGTGCCTTCGAGTGTTTCGACAAGCTCGCCCTCCGTCGCGAAAATGAGGCGATCCGCCTGCCCGCGCTGGTGCGCGCGGCCTCGGGCACGCGCCGTCGGCTCGCGCCCCTGCCGCCCAAGAGCGAGCCGCTCGACGGCGACTATCGGCCGCGCGACAATGCGCTGATCGCGGTCGGCGCGTCGACCGGCGGGGTCGAGGCGCTGATCGAGCTGCTCACCGGCTTCCCGGCCAATTGTCCGCCGACGGTGATCGTCCAGCACATGCCGGCGAGCTTCACCGCCAGCTTCGCCGCGCGGCTCGACCGGCTGTGCCGCCCGAGCGTGGAGGAGGCGCGCGCGGGCGCACCGCTCCAGGTCGGCAAGGTCTATCTCGCGCCGGGCGGTGACCGTCACCTCGAGGTCGCGGGCAGCGGCGGCAAGCGCCACTGCCGCCTGCTCCAGGGCCCCAAGGTGAGCGGGCATCAGCCCTCGGTCGATACCTTGTTCCACTCGGTCGCACGCTGCGCCGGGTCGGACGCGGTGGGCGCGCTGCTCACCGGCATGGGGGCCGACGGGGCCGAGGGCATGCTGGCGATGCGCACGACCGGATCGGTCACGATCGGACAGGACGAGGCCACCAGCGTCGTCTACGGCATGCCCGCGGTGGCGCATCGGATCGGCGCGGTGGTTCAGCAGCTGCCGCTGCGCCGCATCGCGCCGCGGCTGCTGCAAGAGTGCCGCGCATGAACAGCATCACCCTCCGCGACGGCTTCCGTCGCCTCACCGTGGCGCAGGGCGAGACCAAGGTCAGCGACCGCGAGGACGTGGTGCTGACCACCGTTCTGGGTAGCTGCGTCGCCGCCTGCTTCTACGATCCGGTCGCGAAGGTGGGAGGCCTTAACCATTACCTGTTAGCCGAAGGCAATGTGTCCGATCCCGCCTCGATGCAGCGCTACGGTGTCTACGCCATGGAAGTGCTGATCAACGCCATGCTCTCGATGGGCGCGGTACGGTCGCGCATGAAGGCGCGCATCTTCGGCGGCGCGACGATGCGCTCGGGCTTCCGCGACATCGGCGGCGACAACATCGCCTTCGCGCGGCGCTTCCTGCGCGACGAGAAGATCCCGCTGGTCGGCGAGGACGTCGGCGGCAATGGCGCGCGACGGGTCGAGTTCCGCGCCGCACTGGGTCTCGCGCGCTGTCGCGTCGTCACCGAGGGCGCGCCACCGCCGCTGCTGCGAGTCGCCCCCGCCCCCGTTTCCGCGATCGCCCATGTCGGCGACGTCGAGTTCTTCTGATTTCCCGAATTGCCCAGGAGCCCTTTCCCGTGACCAAGACGATCATGACCGTGGACGACTCGCCCAGCATGCGGATGCTGCTGCGCGCGGCGCTGACCGATCTCGGCTACAATGTCGTCGAGGCCGAGGACGGGGTACACGCGCTCGAGACCCTGCAGAATTTCGAGCCCGAGGAAGAGCCCGACCTGCTGATCACCGACATCAACATGCCGCGCATGGACGGTTTCGGGCTGATCGAGCAGGTCCGCGCCGACGGTCGCCGCTCGCTGCCGATCCTGGTGCTCACTACCGAGAGCTCGGAGGAGAAGAAGCAGCGCGCGCGCGACGCCGGCGCCACCGGCTGGATCGTCAAGCCCTTCCACCCCGAGAAGCTCGCCGCCGCGATCCGGCGCGTGCTGCACTGATCTCCAGCATATCCGAGGAGCCATCCATGTCCCGTCAGCTCATCACCTTCCAGCTCGGCGACCAGCATCTGGGCGTCGACATCATGGCGATCCGCGAGATCCGTGCCTGGTCGCCCGCCACGCCGCTGCCCAACGTGCCCAGCCACGTGCGCGGCGTCGTCAACCTGCGCGGCGTGGTGCTGCCGGTGCTCGACCTGCGCCACCGGCTCGGCTGGGGCGTGACCGACCCGACCGCGCGCCACGTCATCATCGTGGTGCGGATCGGCGAGCAGCTCCAGGGCATCATCGTCGACGCGGTGAACGACATCGTCACGGTACAGACCGAGGACATGCAGCCACTGCCCGACATGGGCGACGCGGCCGCGGCGCAGTTCCTCGACGGGCTGGCGACGATCGACCAGCGGCTGATCCTGGTGCTCGCGCTCGAGCGGCTGGTGGAGCGCAGCGTGATGGCGGACGCCGCCTGATCGAAGTGATAAAAGTTACGTTTACGCTTTTCGCCTAGGACGAGGTCATGGCTGGAACGAAAGTATTGGTGGTCGACGATTCGTTGACCATGCGCGCGCTAATCTCGGGCGCGCTGGAGCGGATCCCGGGCGTGGAGGTGGTCGGCATGGCCGATGGCGCGGCCGAGGCGCGCGAGTTGGTCGCCTCGACCTGGCCCGACGTGATGACGCTCGACGTCGAGATGCCGGGGATGAGCGGCCTCGAATATCTCGCCGAGATCATGGACACCAAGCCAATGCCGGTGATCATGTTCTCTACGCGCACCCAGGACGGCGCCGCCGAGTCGATCGAGGCGCTTCGCCTCGGCGCCATCGACTGCTTCCCCAAGCCGCGCGTCGCCGCCCCGGCCGAGCTGGACGCGATCATCGCCAAGCTCGCCAAGCGGCTCAAGGCCGCGAAGAAGGCCGACATCAAGCCCAAGGCGCCGCCGAAGACCGCCAAGGCGCCCCCAATCGACTGGAACGGCCGCCTGCTGCTGGTCGGCGGCGATGCATCGAGCACCAAGTCGATTTTCGATCTCTTCTCGACCTTTCCCGCCAATTGCCCGCCGACGGTGGTGGTGCAGCATCTCGGCCCGGGGCTGGTGGAGAGCATGGCGGAGAAGCTCGCCGAGCAGGTCGCGCCCAAGGTCGTGGTCGCTGCCGACGGGATGAAGCCCGAGCAGGGCACGATCTATCTCGCCCCGCACGGCGACGCGCATCTGGTGATCGACAGCTGGCCCAACGGCACGCTGCGGCTGCTGCCGCGTGACCCGGTCGCCGGCGAGCGCCCCTCGATCTCGCTCTTGTTCGCCTCTGCCGCCAAGGCGGCGGCGAGCAACGCGGTGGGCGTGCTGCTGCTCGATTCCAACGAGGACGGCGCCGGCGGGCTCAAGGCGCTCAACGCGGCGGGCGGCTACGCCTTCTCGCCGTCGGACGAGGGCGGCTACACGCTGGCGCGCGGGATGGTGTCGCAGCCGGTCGCGAACGACGCGCTGGTCACGAGCGTGCTCAAGATGTGTTCGAAATGAGCGCGGGAGCGATCTCACGACCGCTCGCGCTGGCGCTGGCCGAGGAGCTGGTGTTCGCCTCGAACGAACTCAACGAGCTCGCTTATGATCTCGGCAGCAACGGCGAGACCCTGCGCCGCCACATGGCGAGCATCCAGCGGATCGACTATGTCACGCAGATCCAGCTCGCGGTCGCGACACTGCTCCGCGTCGAGGGCGCGTCGGACGCCGACCTCGGCGCGGTGACCCTGCAAGACATGGTCGACCGCCTCCGCTCGACCCTGGCGACGCTCGAGCAGCAAGCGGCCGCGGCCTGACGGGGGCGGCGAGGATCGGATCCTAACCGATCGCGATCACGCGATCGCCGAGCCGCTCGGCCTCACCGCGGTCGTGCGTGACCATCAGGATCGGCACCGCGCGCGTGTCGCGCACCCGCTCGATCGCGCGCGCCGCTTCCTCGCGCCGCACCGGATCGAGCGAGGACAGTGGCTCGTCTAGCAGCAGGAAGGCGGAATCGCTTAGCAGCGCGCGCCCGATCGCCACTCGGCGTGCCTCCCCGCCCGATAAGGTGCGCGGCCAACGGTCTAGCAGGTGACCCACGTCGAGCATCGCCGCCACCTCGGCCAGCCGCGCCGCGTCGCGCGCTCCGTACAGGAGATTGGCGCGCACTCGCCGGTGTGGGAACAGGCGCATGTCCTGAAAGACATAGCCCACGCGACGCCGCTCGGGCGGGAGCTCGATCCCGGCGGCGGAGTCATACAGCGTCCGCCCGCCGACCCGAACATGCCCGCGCACCGGCCCCAGCAGCCCGGCGATCATCTCCAGCACGCTGGTCTTGCCCACGCCCGACGGACCGACGAGCACCGTGAGCCCCTCCCCCACCGCGAAGCGAGCGCCGACAAGGGTGTCGCCCCTTGCCGCGGTGACGTCGATGTCAAAGGACACGGACGCCCCGCCCCGCGCGCCGTACCAGCCATTCCGCCGTCACCAGCGCAGCGAGCGACAGCGCGACCGACGCGGCGGCGAGCCGCCACACCGCCGCCTCGCCGCCCGGCGTCTGCAGCGCCGCGTAGATCGCAAGCGGCAATGTCTGCGTCTCGCCCGGCACGTTGGAGACGAACGTGATGGTGGCGCCGAACTCGCCGATTGAGCGCGCGAAGCCGAGCACCGCCCCCGCCGCGATCCCCGGTGCGGCGAGCGGCAGCGTCACCGTCGCATAGCTGCGCCACCGCCCCGCGCCGAGCGTGCGCGCTGCCTGCTCGAGCCGCCGGTCGACCGCCTCGAGCGACAGCCGGATCGCGCGCACCATCAGCGGCAACGCCATCACCCCCGCCGCGATCGCCGCGCCGCTCCAACGGAACAGCACCGAGACCCCGAACCAGCGTTGGAGTGCGCCGCCGACCGGGCCGGCGGGCGCGAAAGCGAGCAGCAGCAGCCAGCCGGTCACCACCGGCGGCACTACCAGCGGCAGGTGGATCAGCCCGTCGAGCAACACCTTGCCCGGGAAGTGCCAACGCGCCAGCATCCAGGCGAGCGCGAAGGCGAGCGGCAGCGTCGCCAGCGTCGCGGTGCCACCGACCAGCAAGGTCAGCCGCACGATCGCGGCGAGGTCGCTCACCGCGGCGCGAAGCCGCGGCGCGCGAGGATTGCCTGCCCGGCGCGCGACAGAAGGAAGTGGCGAAAGCCCTCGGCCTCGCGCGGTTCCGGGCCGTCGGTGAGGCGCGCCATGGGGTAGACGATCGCCGGGTGGCTCGCCGCGGGGAAGACGCCCGCGACGCGCACCTTCGCAGAGGCACGCGCGTCGGTCGCGTAGACGATGCCGTAGGGCGCCGCCCCGCGCTCCACCAGCGCCAGCGCGGCGCGGACGTTCTCCGCACGAACGATGCGCCCGCTCACCGCGTCCCAGGCGCCGAGCGCGCGCAGCGCGGCCTCGCCGTACTTGCCCGCGGGCACCGCCGCCGGGTCGGCCATCGCCAGCGGCGCGGCACCGAGCCGGCGGGCGAGCGCGGGGCCGCGAGTCGCGCTCACGTCGGGCGTGCCGGGGCGCGCCACCACGACGAGCCGGTTGCGCGCGAGCACCGCGCGCGTACCGGGCACGACCCGGCCGCGGCGCTCGACCTCGTCCATCCAGTCGATGTCGGCCGAGGCGAACAGGTCGGCGCGGCCCCCCGCGGTGATCTGCCGCGCCAGGGCCGAGGAAGCCGCGAAGGAGAGCACCGGCCGCGGGTGCCCCCGCGCGACCCAGGCGTCGGCGGCGTCGTTCATTGCCTCCTGTAGGCTGGCGGCGGCGAGGACGAGCGGCGCGACGCGCTCCTGCGCCAGCGCGGGAGTGGCGAGCAGCAGCAGGAACAGCGAGAGAAGGACACGCATGGGGATGCCATCGCACCGTATCCGTGCGGATACAATAAGCGGGCTCGATCGGTAGTAGCGAACGCGGCGCGGGGAGGTGTGGGCGTTGCACCGAGATTGGCGGTCGTTCCCGCGCTCTCTGGATGAGCTGCGCGCCGGGTTGGTTCGGGCGCGCCCTCACCCACCGCCGTCGTCCCGGACTTGGTCCGGGATCCACCGTGCCGCTTACTCAGCGCGCGTTGCTCTCGCGGGAGGGTGGATCCCGGACCAAGTCCGGGATGACGGACGTGAGGGGCGGATCGTACGTGAGGACGGCGATAGACACTGAAGCATCGCCGCGCGGCGGAGACGATCCCCAGAGTAGCGGCGCCGTTCTTACGCGTCCAGCCAGCGCCGCCCTCCCCTCAGCCCTCGTCGCCCATGCGTAGCGCCGCGATGAACGCTTCCTGCGGGATGCTGACGCTGCCGTATTCGCGCATCTTCAGCTTGCCCTTCTTCTGCTTTTCCAGCAGCTTGCGCTTACGTGTCGCGTCGCCGCCGTAGCATTTGGCGGTGACGTCCTTGCGCATCGCGCTGATCGTCTCGCGCGCGATCACCTTGCCGCCGATCGCCGCCTGGATCGGGATCTTGAACAGATGGCGTGGGATCAGCTCCTTGAGCCGCTCGCACATGCCGCGCCCGCGCACCTCGGCGGTGCCGCGGTGGACGATCATGCTGAGCGCGTCGACCGGCTCCTCGTTGACCAGGATCGACATCTTGACGAGGTCGCCCTCGCGATAGCCGATCTGGTGATAGTCGAAGCTGGCATAGCCCTTCGACAGCGACTTGAGCCGGTCGTAGAAGTCGAACACCACCTCGTTGAGCGGCAGCTCGTACGTCGCCTGCGCGCGCCCGCCGACATAGGTCAGGTTCTTCTGGATACCGCGGCGGTCCTGGCACAGTTTCAGGATCGAGCCGAGATATTCATCGGGGACGTAGATCACCGCCTCGATCCAGGGCTCGCTGATGCTCTCGATCTTGTTGGGGTCGGGCATGTCCGCCGGGTTGTGCAGCTCGACATGCCCGCCACCATGGGTCAGCTCGATCTGATAGACCACCGAGGGCGCGGTGGTGATCAGGTCGAGGTCGTACTCGCGCGTCAGCCGCTCCTGGATGATCTCGAGGTGCAGCAGCCCGAGGAATCCGCAGCGGAAGCCGAAGCCGAGCGCGGCGCTGGTCTCCATCTCGAAGCTGAACGAGGCGTCGTTGAGTCGCAGCTTGGAGATGCTCTCGCGGAGCTTCTCGAAGTCGTTGGCGTCGACCGGGAACAGCCCGCAGAAGACGACCGGCTGGACTTCCTTGAAGCCCGGCAGCGCGGCCGCCGCGGGACGCTTGGCGTCGGTCAGCGTGTCGCCGACGCGCGCCATCGCCACGTCCTTGATCTGCGCGGTGATGAAGCCGATCTCGCCCGGGCCGAGATCGGTGAGCTGCTCGATCTTGGGGCGGAAACAGCCGACGCGGTCGACCAGATGCTGCGTCCCCGCCTGCATGAAGGTGACCTGCTGGCCCTTGCGCAGCGTGCCGTCGATCACGCGCACGAGGATGACGACGCCGAGATACGGGTCGTACCAGCTGTCGACCAGCATCGCCTTGAGCGGCGCGTCGGCATCACCCTTGGGCGGCGGGATCTTGCGGACGATCGCCTCAAGGATGTCGGCGATGCCGATCCCCGACTTGGCGCTGGCGAGCACCGCCTCGGAGGCGTCGAGGCCGATCACGTCCTCGATCTCGGCCCGCACCTTCTCGGGCTCGGCGGCGGGCAGGTCGATCTTGTTGATCACGGGCACGATCTCATGGTCGTGCTCGATCGACTGATAGACGTTGGCGAGCGTCTGCGCCTCGACCCCCTGCGCCGCGTCGACCACCAGCAGCGCGCCCTCGCAGGCGGCGAGGCTGCGGCTGACCTCATAGGCGAAGTCGACGTGGCCCGGCGTGTCCATCAGGTTGAGCGTATAGGTCGCGCCGTCCTGCGCCTTGTACGACAGGCGCACGGTCTGCGCCTTGATCGTGATCCCGCGCTCCTTCTCGATCTCCATGTTGTCGAGCACCTGCTCGCTCATCTCGCGATCGGTGAGCCCGCCGGTGGCCTGGATCAGCCGGTCGGCGAGGGTCGACTTGCCGTGGTCGATATGGGCGATGATCGAGAAATTGCGGATCGTGTCGAGCGGGGTGGCCATGATCCGCGGGTGCCTAGCGCAGCGTGACCGGCCGCGCCAGCCATTCGGCGGGCATGACTCGTCTCAGCCCGCGGCGTGGATCGCGTCGAGCGCGTTGAGGTAGCGGCGGCTCCCCTCGCCGCTCACCAGCGCCCAGCGCACGCCGCGGCGCTCCAGCTCGCGCTTCGACAGATCGAAGAAGCGCTGCCGCGCCGCGCGATTGCCGAACAGCCGCGTGCCGTCGGGCTGCCACGGCAGGTCGATGTCGAACAGCAGGTACAGGTCTGCCACATTGTCCCAGCGCGCGAACCAGGGATCGCGGCGGCCGAACATCATGTCGGCCCAGACCGCGCTCATCAGCGGATCGGTGTCGAGGATCACCGGGTGCGCGCCTGCGTCGACCGCCTTGCGCGCCTTCATGTCCTGCGTGTGCGCGATCACCACCAGGTCGGCCATGGTGAGATCCGTGCCGTAGCGCTCGCAGTAAGTTCGCCCGAACTCGGCGACGCAGACCGAGTCGAACTGCTTGGCGAGCCGCGGCGCCATCGTCGATTTGCCCGTGCTCTCCGGCCCGTGCAGGCAGATCGTGCGCAGCGTCACGCCGGAACCGCCAGCGCCGGCCCGGGGTGGCGGGCCCGGCGCCACTCGATCAGCCCGATCACCGCGAGCGCGAGATACACCAGGTAGAGCGCGGCGAAGAGGTACAGCTGCTTGGCCAGGTAGAGCGGCACCGAGGCGAGATCGACCGCGATCCACAGCCACCAATTCTCGATCTTGCGCCGCGCCATCAGCAGCTGTGCCGCGACGCTGGCCGCGGCGATGCCCGCGTCCCACCAGGGATAGCTCGCGTCGGTGAGCCGGTGCATCGCCGCGCCCCACAGCAATGCCGCCGCGACGATCGCGCCGGCCCAGCCAAACCACGCCGGTGCGCCGAGCCGCTCCACCGTCACCTCGCCCGCGCGCCGTCGCTCGCGCCGCCACGTCGCCCAGCCGTAAAGGTTGGCGACAACGAAGAAGCCCTGGAGCAGCGCGTCCGAGTAGAGCCGCTGCTCGAACACCACCGCGCCCAGCAGCGTCACCGAACCGATCGCGGTTGGAAAGGTCCACACGCTGCGCCGCGCCGCGAGCGCGACACAGGCGATTCCCAGCAGCGTGGCGTCCCACTCGATCAGCGACATGGCACGGTCTTTCCACGCCGGCGCGGCGCCGCCAAGAGGCTTGCGCACCTCCACGTGCAGCAATCGTCGTGGGCGTGCGAATAGCCGCTTGCGCGCCGACGAACCGCTGATATAAGCCGCGCCCTGTCGCCGGCTCGCGCCGGACGGCACCCTGGTCGGGGAATAGCTCAGCCTGGTAGAGCACTGTGTTCGGGACGCAGGGGCCGGAGGTTCGAATCCTCTTTCCCCGACCAATCATCTCCTTGTGAGATCAGCCAAAATCCAGCTTGAACGGGTGGGTCGCGCGATCTTGGCACGGCGCGCGACGTTTCCCGGTGCCGAGCGTTCTCCCCGCATACGCAGGAGGACAGCGATGGACGACCGACGCCAGGCAGAGCCGCAGCCAACCGACGTGAACCGACCCGCCGCCCGCTCCGTCGACTCGCCGGACGAGATGGTGCCGGTGGAGCGATCGGCCGACGTGCAGGAGGCTGAGGCGCATCCGAGCTGAGCGCTGACGTGCTACCATGCTCCACAACGCCGGGCTGACGGCAACGGGAACAAAGCGGGGGCGAACCGGTTGTGCTCCCCACGACGAGCGGCAGATGCCCTGTCCCGTTATGAGGTTAGCCATGAAGAGCACGACGCTGAGCCTATTCCGCACCAAGCCCGCCGCTAGCACGACCAAGCGTATCAACGACGATCCGCGCGCCGGTCTGACGCCGGTCGAGGCGGCGATGCTCGAGCGCGCGGTGAGCGCACGCGCCTGAGCGTCCGATCCCGCCACGTCATCGCGGCCGCGTCATCCCAAGTGGTGGCGCGGCCGTGTCGCGTCAGGCCACGGCGCGCGCGGGGCGGCGTCGCATCCGCCAGCAGGTGCGCGCCACCACGGTGAGCGTGAAGCCGAAACCGATCGCATAGCCGGCAGCGATGATCATCCCGCGTCCCTCCGTTGCACCCGGGTGCGTCGACACAGTTAATCCCACGACAGGGTAAATTTTCTCTCACCAGTGCGCGCGGCACCGATGCCCGGCTGATGCGTACTCACCCCTCACCCATCGAGGAGGCTCGCGTGAGCGGACCCAAGCTATTCGAAACGTTCGAGGTCGGCGGCCTGTCATTGGCGAACCGGATCGTCATCGCGCCGATGTGCCAATATTCGGCCGAGGACGGTTGCATGACCGACTGGCACCTGATTCATCTCGGCCAGCTCGCGCTTTCCGGTGCAGCCTTGCTGACGATCGAGGCCACCGCGGTCGAGCCCGAAGGCCGCATCACCTACGCCGATGTCGGCCTGTGGGACGATGCCACCGAGGCGGCGATGGCGCGCGTGCTCGAGTCGGTGCGGCGCCACTCGGACATGCCGATCGCCATTCAGCTGGCACACGCCGGACGCAAGGCCTCGACCGACCTGCCGTGGCAGGGCGGCAAGCAGCTCGCGCCCGACCATGGCAACGGCTGGCAGACGGTCGCCCCTTCCCCGTTGACCTTCGCCGAGGGTGAGAACCCGCCCGCCGCGCTCGACCGTGACGGGTTGGCGCGGGTGCGCGACGCCTTCGTCGCGGCGACGCGGCGCGCGGCGCGGCTCGGGATCGACGCGGTGCAGCTGCACGGCGCCCACGGCTATCTGCTCCACCAGTTCCTCTCGCCGCTGTCGAACCGTCGCGAAGACGAATATGGCGGCAGCCTGGAGAACCGGCTGCGCTTCCCGC
Organism: Sphingomonas citri; assembly: GCF_019429485.1. Taxonomy (GTDB): domain Bacteria; phylum Pseudomonadota; class Alphaproteobacteria; order Sphingomonadales; family Sphingomonadaceae; genus Sphingomonas; species Sphingomonas citri. The sequence continues at coordinate 145,669 of NZ_JAHXZN010000005.1, forward strand.
TCGAGGTGTTCGACGCGGTGCGCGCCGCCTTCCCCGCCGATCGCGCGGTGACGATGCGCGTCTCGGGCAGCGACTGGGTCGAGGGCGGCTGGGACGCCGAGCAGACGATCGCCTTCGCCCAGGCACTGGAGGCGCGCGGTTGCGCGGCGATCCACGTCTCCAGCGGCGGCCTTGACCCGCGCCAGGACATCCCGGTCGGACCGAGCTACCAGGTGCCGCTGGCGCGCGCGGTGAAGCAGGCGGTGTCGATCCCGGTCGTCGCGGTCGGGCTGATCACCGACTATGAGCAGGCCGAGGCGATCGTCGGCACCGGCGACGCCGATCTGATCGCGCTGGCGCGGACGATCCTCTACGATCCGCGCTGGCCGTGGCACGCCGCCGCGCATCTCGGCGGGCGCGTCAAGGCGCCCGACCAGTACCTGCGCTCGCAGCCGCGGCAGTATCGCTCACTGTTCGACGTCGAGGGCAGCGCGGAGAGCTGAACGGCGCGCGGGGCGGTATGGTCCGCCCCGCTACGCGCCCCGCGCCCGCGCGTAGATCGAGTCGAGCAGCGCGGCGGTGCGTACGAAATGCTCGGCGCTTTCGTCGAAGCGCGCGCCCGCCGCGAGCCGCTCGGCCCAGTCGACCGCGGCGCGCCCGCCCCAGTCGTCGGGCGGCAGCGCGAGCGTCTCACGCGCGGTGCCGCGGAAATGCTCGGCGGTGAAGTCGTAGAAGGAACCACCGACGTTGCGCAGCGCCGCGCCGCCCTCCGCCCCGTAGAAGGCCGCCTCGATTACCGCGTCCTGCCCGGCGTGCAGCCGCCAGGAACAGGCCAGCCGCAATGTCACGCCGTCGCCGAGCCGCACCGTCGCGACGGCATAATCCTCCACGGCGCCCTCGGTTAAGGGCGCACCGCCGGCGTAGAGCGCGGCGTCGGTCACCTCGGCTTCGGGGAACCCGGTGAGCCACAATGCCAGGTCGGCGAGATGAATGCCGAGGTCCATCACGCAGCCGCCGCCCGCCTGGGCCTTGTCATAGAACCACGGCTTGTCGGGACCATAAGCATTGTGGAAGGTAAGATCGATCGCGAACAGCCGGCCGAGCGCGGCGCGCGACAGCAGCTCGCCGATCTGGCGCACGCCCTCGGTGAAGCGATACGACAGGTCGAGCCCGAGCAGGCGGTCGGCCGCGCGCGCCGCCGCGACCACCGCCGCCGCCTCGCCCACGTCGCGCCCGAGCGGCTTCTGGCAGAACACCGCCGCGCCTGCCTCGAGCGCCTCGATCGACTGGACGGCGTGGAGCGCGCTGGGCGTCGCGATCACCACGCCGTCGAGATCGAGCGCGAGCAGCTCGTCCAGCGACGCCACCGCGCGCAGCCCCGGCGCGAGCGCCAGCGCCTCGCGCAGATTGTCCGCGCCGGGCTCGCACACCGCGACCGGCTCGATGCAGCCGCTCGCGACCATAGCCGCCATGCGGTGGCGCCCGATCCAGCCGGTCCCGAGGAAGCCGACGCGGGGCTTGGCCGCCCTACCCAAGGTCGATCACCGCCTTGACGAAGCCGTGCGGCTTGTCCCGGGTCGCCGCGATTGCGGCATCGAGGTCGCCCAGCGGGTAATGGTGCGTCAGCAGCGGCGCGAGATCGATACGCCCGCTAGCTACCGCCTCGACCGCTTCCTCCAGCCCGCGCCGGTTGACGCGCGGGTCGCGCTCGTGCGCGTTGATCACATCGATCCCTTTCCAGTTCCAGTCCTGCATGTTGACCTGGCGCGGCCCGTCCTGATGGTAGCCGGCCACGATCAGGCGCCCGCCGAAGCCGATGATGGCCGAGGCGAGGTCGAGCGGCCATTGCTTGCCGACCGCCTCGATCACGCGCGCGCACAGCGCCTCGCCGGTGAGCTGTTTGACGCGCTCGATGATGGCCCAGTGATCGTCCATCGCGATTGTTTCGGCGGCGCCGTAGCGGGTCGCCAGCGCGAGCGACTCAGGCCGGCGCGAGATCGCGATCACCCGCGCGCCGGCGTCGCTCGCCAGCTTCGTCAGCACCGCGCCGAGGAATCCGATCCCGACGATCGCCACGGTCTGGCCGGGCTCGATCGCGCTGCGACGGAAGATGTTCATCGCGCACGCCAGCGGCTCGCCCGGGAAGGCGCGCCGGTCGAGCGCGGCCGGGAGCCGCACCAGCTGTTCGACCGCCGCCACGTCGTACGGCGCGAAGCTGTGCCCCGACAGCATCGTCACCCGCTCGCCGAGCGCGACGTCGCCGACGCCCTCGCCCAGCGCGTCGACGACGCCCCAGCCCTCATGCCCCATGCCACCGGGCTCGCTAGGATAGGTCGACCACGGCTGCCCCTCCCACGGCTCGACGTTCGACGCGCACACGCCGCAGCCTTCGAGCCGCACGCGCACCTCGCCCGCGCCCGGCTGCGGCAGCGGTGCCTCGCGCAGCTCGAACCGCCGCGGCGCCACCAACACCGCAGCGTGCATCATGCTTCCATTATCGTACGACAATCGTTGGACTTTCCATGAATGAACCGCGTGATCTCAACGGCGCGCTCGCCGACAACATCCACCGCCTCGCCGAACGCCAGCGCCGGGTAGAGGCGGAGGCGCCATGGTCGGACCGGCTCGCGGGGCGGATCACCGCCTTCACCGGATCGATGACGTTCGTCGCGCTGCACCTGACCTTCTTCGGCGGCTGGATCGTGTGGAACCTGTGGCTGTCGCCCAAGTTCGACCCGACCTTCGTCGTGCTGGCGATGATCGCGTCGGTGGAGGCGATCTTCCTGTCCACCTTCGTCCTCATCAGCCAGAACCGCATGGCCGCGCAGGCGCAGGCGCGCGCCGACCTCGACCTCCACATCAACCTGCTCGCCGAGCACGAACTGTCGCGGCTTACCGCGCTGGTCCGGCGGATCGCCGAGCGGGTCGGGGTCGAGCCGCCGGAGGATACCGCCGAGATCGAGCGCGACGTGCGCGCCGAGGACGTGCTCGACACGCTCGACCGAGTTACGCCAGCGCCGCCTGGCGCGTGACGTCGGCGGGCGCGTAGCGGTCGATCATCCAAGCGCAGAAGTCCGCGAACGCCTGCGGGTCGCGCGCCGCGCTGGTGTGATGCGGCTGGATGCCGAGATGCTCGGGCGTGAAGCAGAAGGTGACCGTGGTGTCGAAGTCGGCGAGCGCCTCCATCTGCCGGTCGAACCAGTCGACCGCGTTGGGGCGAAAACTATCGGCCCAGCTCAGCCCGGTACGCAGCTTCCTCGTCCCCAGCCGCTTCATCCACTTCACCGCATCATCCAGCCGCGGGTCCTCGAAGTGGAACCATTGCATCAGCCCCATCTCGCCCGCCACCTTGGCGTAGCTGTCGAGCGAGGGCTTGGGCGTGCCGTCGGCGCGGATCAGCCCCATGTAGAAGTGGCGGTAGTAGCTCGACCCCTCGGCCTCGCGATGGCGCGTGGTGGCGCCCCATTCCTGCGGCAGGTCGAACAGCGAGTACCAGTAGATCCGCGGCACCCGCCCGATAAGCAGCTCGGCAGTCTTCTCGACGCCGAACACCTGCACCTCTTCCGCGCCGAAGGAGCCGACGCCCACCTCGGTGACCCACACCGGCTTGTCGGTGACCGCCTCGATCTCGGCCACCTTGGCGGGCCAGTCGTGGATCGACCACAGGTTCCAGTCGAGCGGGAAACCGTGCACGGCGAGCACGTCGACCGCGTCGAGGCAGCCATGCGCCTCGAGCCGCTTCACCCACAAGGGATCGATCGGCGACATGCCGCCGAGCACGCGGGTGACGTCGGGGTTGACCGACGCGATCGCCGCGCCGGCGCGCGACACGGTGTCGGCGAAGAGGCTCCAGTCGGGGTCGACCTCGGGGTCCCAGTGCGACTTGTTGTTGGGCTCGTTCCAGATCATCGCGGCTTCGATCACGCGTTCATTCCCCTCGAGCTCATGGCTGCCTTATGCACGCGGCTGGGCCGGATAGACGGCGGCGGGCCCATGCTGCGCATAGGGCACGTCGGCGACGCGGCAGAGATAGACGTCGTCCTGCGGGTGCGCCACCGCGGTGAAGCCCGAGGCGCGCAGCATCGCCTCCGAACAGGCGCGGTTGGGCGCCCACCAATTGGTCCAGTCGCCCGCGAACCGGCGCTCGATGAAGTGCATCTTCGGATAGGCCGGATCGTCGAAATAGGGCGGCGGCGTATAGGTGCCGGGCACGAAGAAGGGATGGTCCTCCGGCACGTCGCTGAGGCCGGTCGAGCCCTGTTGCATCGTCTGGAACAGCATCAGGTCGCGCGCGACATGCTCGCGGATGAGGTCGAGCGCGAGCAGCGGGTGACGCAGGTGATAGAGCACGCCCATGAAGATCACGAGATCGAAACGCTCGCCCAGCTTGGCCACATCGTAGACCGACAGCTGCCGGAACTCGACGCTGTCACCGTAGCCGAGCGTCTCGGTGGCGAGCCGCGCCTGGGCGAGATAGCGCTCGTCCCAGTCGATCCCGACTACGCGCGCCGCCCCGCGACGCTTCATCTCGACCGAGTAGAACCCCGCGTTGCAGCCGATGTCGAGCACCGACTTGCCGGTGAGATCGTCGGGCACGCAGCCGGCGAAGGCGGCGAACTTCTCGCGCGGATAGTCGCCGAGGAAGTGATCGGGCGCGGTGGTCAGCCCGCCGCCAAGATCAATGTTGTGAAACCATGGCGCGAGCGCGTCGACCCGCTCGCGCAGCCCCTCCCCGGCAGATGGCATCCGTTCCCCTTCACCCGTTCGTTACGCCAACGAACGATTATAGAAGGTGTTCCATCTACTTAGCCGCGAAGCGTGATCCGGCTCGCCACGGTGCCGGCCGATCGCCCGCGGCGAGCCGGACGAAGCAGCGCCCGCCGCGCAGGCGATAGCCGCGGCACAGCTGGATCGCGTCGCCGCGCGCGACGCCGCCGACCGACAGCCGGTACAGCGAGCTGCTCCGGTCCGCGGCGATGCCAGTAGGGCGCAGCCGGCCGAGCACGGGCCAGCGCCGCAGCGCGCCGCGCCAGCCGTCGCGCGCCACCGCGGCATTCTCATAGGCGCCGAGCTGGAGATAATAGCCGCCGGGGGTGAGCGGCCGTGAGCGCGACGCGACGACCGGCCGTGCGGTCGGAACGAGCGCGGCGGGCGGTACCGGACGCGACACCAGCGGGGGCGCCGCCGGCGGGACGATCTGCGACACGAAGGTGGGCGGCGGCGGGGCGGCGACCGCGATCGGCGTCGCCACCGGGGCCGGCGCGACGAGCGCGAGCGAGACGGGAAGGCCGGGGTCGCCCGCCGGCGTGATGCCGAGCAAGGCGGCGACCTGATCCGACGCCGCACGCGGCTGCGCCAGCGCCGCCCAGGTGGCGAGCCGGCGGTCGACCGCGTCGGCGGGCAGGTCATAGGCGGCGAGCGCGCGGGCCTGCGGCCACTGGCCCGTCAGCGCGAGCGTGAAGGCGAGGTTCTGCCGTGTCTTCGCATCGGCCTCGGGCAGGCGCGCGGCGGGCATCAGCACCTGCAGCGCGCCCGGCAGGTCACCCGCGAGCGCGAGCGCCAGCCCGCGGTCGGGCGCAGCGATCCCGCCGGCATGCGCGGCGAGCGTGGCGCGCGCGCGGTCCCACTGGCCGACCGCGACCTGGGTGAGCGCGAGGTTGAGGGCGGCGGCGTGATCGTCGTGGCGGAGCGTCAGCGCGTCCTCGAACGCGCGCGCCGCCGAAACGAAGCGGCCCGCGCGCAGATAGGCGACGCCGAGCAGGCGACGATGCTCGCCATTTTCGGGAGCGTCGGCCACCGCGATCTCGCTCTCGTGCACGGCGCGGCCCCAGCGGCGCTTGACGAGCGCCTTGCGCGCGCGCTCGGCGTGATGAGCCGCATCGGCAGCGCGCACGCGGCCATCGCTCGTCGCCGCCGCGGGCGCGACCACCTCGGCCAAGCCGGCGCCGAGCAGCGCCAGACTGAGTGCGCCGACCATCGCGACGCGCCTCATGCCGCGTCCGCCGCGAGCCGGTCGAGCGCCGCGGTGAGTAGCGTCTGTGCCGAGACGCCGCGCGCTGCCGCCGCCTGGCGCAACCATTGGTGGCGCTCGCCGTCGAGCCGGAGCGTGAAGGCGACCCGCTTGCCCGTCGACAGCGCCATCGCGCGCGCGTCCGTCGCCGCACCGAGCTCCGCCACGAGCAGCTCACGTGCGGCGAGGACGGGCGGCAGCGCCGCAGGTGACCCCTCTCCCATGTCGTTCCAGCCGAGCTCGTCGCCCGCCCGCGCCAGCGCGCTGAACGTGTCGGCGCGCCGCATCGCCGGGCGCGCCTGGCCCTTGCGCGCGAGCAGCCCCGCGCTGAACGCGGCCGTCGGCTTGGTCCCGAACATCATGCCACCACGCGGCGGCCGAAGCCCGCCCCCTGTGGTCGCGCTGGCGTCGTGCCCGGCTTGGGCGCGGCGAAGACGGTGCGCCGAAAGTTCTTCTCGAGCCGGTCGGAGACATAGCTCCACAATTCGGCGATCTCGGCGGCGGAGCGCCCCTTGGGGTCGACCTCCATCACCGTGCGCCCGTCGATCATCGACGCGGCGAAGTCGGTGCGCTGATGCACCGTGATCGGCGCCACCGTACCGTGCTGCGACAGCGCGATCGTGGCGTCCGAGGTGATCCGCGCCTTCGGCGTGGCGGCGTTGACGACGAAGAGCAGCGGCTTGCCCGAGCGCTCGCAGAGATCGACCGTGGCGCCGACCGCGCGCAGGTCGTGCGGGCTCGGCCGAGTCGGGATCACGATCAGCTCGGCGACCTGGACGACGCTCTGGATCGCCATGGTGATCGCGGGCGGCGTGTCGATCACCGCCAGTTTGAAGCCCTGAGCGCGCAGCGCGTCGAGGTCGGCGGCGAGGCGCGACACGCTGGTCTGCGCGAAGGCGGGGAGCTCGGCCTCCCGCTCGTTCCACCAGTCCGCCAACGAGCCCTGCGGGTCGATGTCGATCAGCACGACCGGTCCGGCGCCGACGAGCTGCGCCTGCACCGCCAGATGCCCCGAGAGCGTGGTCTTGCCCGATCCGCCCTTCTGCGATGCCATCGCGAGTACGCGCATGTCGCCGCTCTGCCCCCCGTTGTTACGTGGCAGGGCATGCCAGCGCGGGGTGGACGAAGCGTTAATGATGACCGCGAACCGGTTGAGGTAGCGCCCTAGATCCTCCCCGGCGCGGGGAGGGGGATCAGCCGCAGGCTGGTGGAGGGGTGCTTCCGCGGGCGGCGTGCTGCTCAAAGGCGCGCGCGCTCCACCACTCGCAACGGCAACCGAGCCTCACGCGGACGTGGGGCCTTGTGGACAGCCCCCGCCGCCACCTCCGGCTACGCCGGGCGGTCCCCATCCCCGCCATGCGAGGAGGATTGACTCACCCCTTCGGCTCGTCGCCGTAGTATAGCTCACCGATGCGGATCTCCTCGCGCCCCTGCGAGACGCGGTGCGCATTGGTGTCGCGCAGCGAGTAGACGCAGCCGCAATATTCCTGCTGATAGAAATGCTCGCGCTTGGAGATCTCGATCATCCGCGCCGCGCCGCCCCCCTTGCGCCAGTTGAACGTCCAATAGCTGATGCCCGGGTAATGTGCCGCCGCTCGCTCGCCGCAATCGTTGATCTGCGCCATGTTCTTCCAGCGCGAGATGCCGAGCGAGGAAGTGATCACCGGGAACCCGTGCTCGTGCGCGTACAGCGCGGTGCGTTCGAAGCGCATGTCGAAGCACATCGTGCAGCGGATGCCGCGCTCGGGCTCCTGCTCCATTCCGCGCGCGCGCTTGAACCAATTGGCGGTGTCATAATCGGCGTCGACGAACGGAACGTCATGCGCCTCGGCGAAGCGGATATTCTCCTCCTTGCGGAGCAGATATTCCTCCTTCGGGTGGATGTTCGGATTGTAGAAGAAGATCGTATAGTCGATCCCGCTCGCGGTCATCGCTTCCATCACCTCGCCCGAGCAGGGCGCGCAGCAGGAGTGGAGCAGCACCTTCTGGGCACCGTCGGGGGGCGTGAGGATGGGTCGCTGGAGGTCGCTGGTCATGCCGCGCCCCCTAGCCGATCCCCGCGCGAAAGTCATCGCATCGCGGCCACCTGGCACCCTATATCGCGCGCGTGAGCGCACCCGCGACCCGCAAGATCATCCATATCGACATGGACGCCTTCTACGCGTCGGTCGAGCAGCGCGACGCGCCCGAGCTGCGCGGGCGCCCGGTCGCGGTCGGTGGCGCACGTGCACGCGGCGTGGTGGCGGCGGCGAGCTACGAGGCGCGTGCCTTCGGTGTACGCTCGGCGATGCCCTCGGTCACCGCGCTGCGGCGCTGCCCCGAGCTGGTGTTCGTGCCGCCGCGCTTCGACGTCTATCGCGCGGTGAGCCAGCAGATTCATGCGATCTTCACCGACTACACCGAGCTGATCGAGCCGCTCTCGCTCGACGAGGCCTATCTCGACGTCACCGAGGACGTGCGCGGGCTCGGCTCGGCCAGCGCGATCGCGGAGCAGATCCGCGCGCGCATCGCCGCCGAGACCCGGCTCACCGCCTCCGCCGGGGTGAGCTACAACAAGTTCATCGCCAAGCTGGCCTCGGACCATAACAAGCCGAACGGCCTCTGTGTCATCCCGCCGGGGCGGGGCGCGGCCTTCGTCGCCTCGCTGCCGGTCAAGCGTTTCCACGGCGTCGGCCCGGTGACTGCGGCCAAGATGGCGCGGCTCGGGATCGAGACCGGCGCGGACCTGCGCGACCGCGACATCGCCTTCCTGCGCGCGCATTTCGGCAGCCACGCCGACTATCTCCACGGCGCCGCGCGCGGGATCGACGAGCGACCGGTGCGCGCGCACCGCGAGGCCAAGTCAGTCGGTGCCGAGCGCACCTTCGAGACGAACCTCGCCGAGCGCGCCGCGATCGAGGAGGCGCTCGAGCGCGTCGCCGACGCCGCCTGGGCGCGGATCGAGCGCGCCGCGGCGCGCGGCCGTACCGTGACGCTTAAGCTGCGCCGCGCCGACTTCGCCACGATCACGCGCGCGCGCTCGCTGACGACGCCGATCGAGGATCGCGCGCAGATGGTGGCGATCGGCCGTGCGCTGCTAGCGCCGCTGCTGCCGGTCGAGGGCGGGATCAGGCTGCTGGGGCTGACGCTCTCGGGGTTGCAGCGCGACGAGGCGCCCGCACAGGCGGCGCTGCCGCTGCTGTGACCGGTCATGCGGCGCGCCACCCGACACCGATCCCGAACCTCACCGTGCTCCTGCGGAAGCGGAGGGACAGGAACACGCGGGTCTCCGCCCAGGGCTCCGGGCTCCTGCGTTCGTAGGAGCACATTCCACGCCTCCGCGCACACCCAATCCCTCGCGTCGTCGCGTCATCGCGTGCGGGCGCCCCGCGCAGCACGCCTCGACTCGGCCACTCGCCGAGCATCGGCTATCGCGCCGTCAGACGAGGAGAATCACCGATGAAGCCACCGATCGGCCCGACCACCCGCCTATGCATGTCGCTCGCCGCGCGCCCGGGCACCTTCGGCTCGCGCTTCCACAACCATCTCTACGACGCACTCGGCCTCGACTTCGTCTACAAGGCATTTACCACGACGGACCTGGAGGGTGCGGTGCGCGGCATCCGCGCGCTCGGCATCCGCGGCTGCGCGGTGTCGATGCCGTTCAAGGAAGACGTGATCCCGCTGCTCGACGGGCTGCGCGACTCCGCCGCGGCGATCGACAGCGTCAACACCATCGTCAACGACGAGGGCACGCTGCTCGGCTACAACACCGATTACAGCGCGGTGCGCACCCTGGTGGAGCCGCTCGCCCGCGCGCCGTTCCTGCTCCGCGGCAGCGGCGGCATGGCCAAGGCGACCGCAACCGCACTGGTCGACGCCGGCTTCGTCGAGGGCGTGATCGTCGCGCGCAACGAGGCGAAGGGACGCAGCTTGGCGACGGCGCTGGGCTGCGGCTGGCAGGCCGAGGCTGAGGCGCTGACGGCACCGATGCTGGTCAACGTCACCCCGCTCGGGATGACCGGCGCGGACGCCGAGGCGCTCGCCTTCACGCGGACGCAGGTGGAAGCCGCCGAGGCGGTGATCGACGTCGTCGCTAAGCCGGTCGAGACGCCGCTGCTGCGGCTGGCGCGCGCGCTGGGCAAGCCGGTGGTGACCGGCGCCGAGATCGCCAAGCTTCAGGCGCTCGAACAATTCGTCCTTTACACCGGGGTGCGCCCGACCGAGGCGCAGGTCGCGGCAGCGGAATCTTATGCGCTTGCGACGTGACGCTGTCCGACCCGGAGGCATAGCCAAGCGGGCGAAGAGGCGCGTCGAAGCCCTCGCGCGAAACTGAGCAGCAGCGAGGAGCCATTGGTGGCGACGATCATATCGGCCGTCCAACTGCGCTGACCGGCTGACCATCCGCTAGGTATGCGACTGCCCGCCCCTTCATTGAGCTTCCGGGCGACGCGCACTCCTCCTCGGAACGTCTCGCGATGTTGGCGCGCCGTCGCGCATTAAGCGCTCGCTGGATCCGCCGCTCAGGTCAGGTTGGCGCGCGTGATCACCGTTCGGGAGACCGCGTCCGCGCCATAGGTCTTCAGCGCAGCGGCATGGACGAGTTCACGCAGCACCTGCAGCTGCGGCACATAGCCCTCGGCCGGGCCCGCGATCGGCGCGGCGAAGCTGGTGCGGTTGACCGCGTCTGCGAGCAAGGGCAGGCCCGACCGTATCTCTCGCTCGCGCCGCACCGGCACCTCGATCTGAGCGTCGAAACTGAGATAGCCGAGCAGATGACCGTCCGACCCGACGAGCGGAGCGGTCAGCGTACCGATCGGCATGAACTCGCGCCGCGGCGCGGCGGCGAACATATTGTCACCCCCGACGAGGTGGCTGACCTCCAAGGCACTCAGGCTGCCGACGGCGATGCCGCAGAGCAGGACAAGAAGACGACGCGCGAAGGGTGGCACCGCGATGATCCTTGAAGCTCAGAAACGAAGGCTGCCGTCGCGCGGCAGCACGGAAGGTTCGGACAGCACGATGATCGCGATCCGCCGGTTCTCGGCGCGGCTCGGCTGGTCCGGATAGACCGGCTGCGTGCCGGCGCGCGCGACGATCTGCGCGAAGCGATCGGGCGAGAGCCCGTCCGCCACCAGGGTATCGCGCGCGGCCTCGGCGCGGGCGCCCGAGAGCCGCCAGTTCGCCGCGCTCTGCGCACCGCCCTCGGCGCTGGTATGCCCCTCGACCGCCAGCTGCGCGTCGACATGCTGGAGCCGGCGCGCGACCTGCGCGAGGAGCGTGCGGCCATACGCGTTCAACTCGGCGGTAGGCCCGGCGAAGATGCTCTGCTGCGCGGTGTCCATCAGCGTGATCCGAACGCCGTCATGCTCCCGCTCGACCTGCACCGCGCGCAGTCCCTGCGTCGCATTGGGTGCGAGTTCGAGCGCGACACGCAGCTCGTCGGCGAGCGCGCGGCGGCTCGCCGCCGGGATGTTCGCGGTCCCGCCGTGCGACGCGCCGGCGGTGCCCGCCTCGGCGCTCAGAATGCCGTTGGCTTGCATCTGGTCGCCCTGTGCGCGTCGTAACCGACCGCCAGTGCCCGGTTCCAGCTCGGGCTGGTCGGCCTGCGCCGCCGGTGCCATCGTCGTCACGGAGGTGGAGAAATATTGTGCGAGGCCTTTGAGCCTTCCCTTGTCGGGCGTCGCGATCAGCCAAATCAGCATGCCCGGCAAGCAGATGGCGATCGACGCCGATCTGTCCGCCGGCATGATCACCGAGGAGCAGGCGCGCGCCAAGCGTGCCGAGCTGGAGGCCGAGAGCGGCTTCTACGGCGCGATGGACGGCGCCTCCAAGTTCGTGAAGGGCGACGCGATCGCCAGCGTCGTGATCACCGGGATCAACATCATGGTCGGGCTGACGATCGGCGTGGCGCTGCACGGCCTGCCGTTCGGCGAGGCGTTCCGCACCTATACGATCCTCACCGCGGGCGAGGGTCTGGTCAGCCAGATCCCCGCGCTGATCGTCTCCACCGCGGCGGGTCTGCTCGTCTCCAAGGGCGGCGCGCGCGGCAAGACCGGGGTGGCGCTGAGCGAGCAGCTCGGGCGCTATCCTCAGGCGTTCGCCATCGTCGGCGCGCTGCTCGCCGCGCTCGCACTCGCGCCGGGCCTGCCGTTCCTGCCGTTCGCGCTGCTCGCGGCGGGCTGCGGATGGCTGAGCTGGACGCTCGGCCAGACCGCCGCACGTCGACGCGCTGACGAACTCGCGGTCTCGATCATCGAGGCGGAGAAGAGCGCGGCCGAGGCCGCCGAGCCGATCGCCGAGACGCTCGCGATCGACGCGGTGCGGATCGAGCTTGGCTACGCGCTGCTGCCGCTGATCAACGATTCGAACAGCGAGCCGCGGCTGGACGATCAGGTTCGCGCGCTGCGCCGCCAGCTCGCCGCGGATTACGGCTTCGTGCTGCCCGCGGTGCGCATCCTCGACAATATGACTCTGCCGCCGCACCAATATCTCGTGTTCGTGCGGGGCACCGAGGCGGCGCGCGGCGAGATCCGCATCGACAAGCTGCTGGTGATCAACCCGGGCGGCGCGCCGCTGGGCCTCGCGGGCGAGACGGCGCGCGAGCCGGTGTTCGGTCTGCCCGCTTTATGGATCGACCGCAGCCTACGCGACGAGGCGGCGCTGCGAGGCCTCACCACGGTGACCTGCGGCACGGTGGTAACGACGCATCTCACCGAGGTGGTCAAGGCCAACCTGCCGGACCTGCTCACCTATACCGAGACGCAGAAGCTGCTCACCGAGGTGCACCGCGACGTCGAGAAGTTGGTGGCGGAGATCATCCCGTCCAAGATCACGGTGTCGGCGGTGCAGCGCGTCCTGCAGACGCTGCTGGCAGAGGAGATCTCGATCCGCGATATTCCGACGATCCTCGAGGGGATCGCGGAGGCGGTGAGCTTCACCCAGTCGATCCGCTTCATCGCCGAGCACGTGCGCGCGCGCCTCGCCCGCCAGATCTCGGCGCAGCACACGCGCGACGGCGCGATCCCCGTCCTGCTGCTCGGCGCGCGCTGGGACGAGGCCTTCTCCGAGGCGATCGTGGGATTAGGCGACGAGCGGCAGCTGGCGATGGCACCCGACCTGGTACAGCGCTTCATCGACACGGTGGCGCGCGCGCTCGATCGCTGGGCCGAGCGCGGCGAAATACCGTGCCTGCTCACCAGCCCGGCGCTGCGACCCTTCGTTCGCTCGGTCATCGAGCGCGCGCGTCCTGCGACCGTAGTGCTGTCGCAGAGCGAGATCCACCCGCGCGTTCGGGTGCGCGCGCTGGGCACGCTCGACGATGATTCCGCGACGGCCGCCGCTGCCTGAGCGCGCGACATCCTATGAGGATACGACGTGAACCTTGGATTGTGGAGCGAGCGTGCCGGTGATCAACGTCCATTCCGCCGCGACCAGCGGCCAGCGCGCTCCTTCCTTCAAGGCGTACGGGGAGGGTGACGGCTCGACCACAAGTCGCTTCGATCATCTGCTCGCGAGTGAGATGTCCGCCCAGGATGAGGCGTCGGCTTCCCGCGACAAGGGGGCAGCCGCTGATACAGCGTCCGGTCACGCCGAGGTCGCCTCGGACGCGAGCGTCGTCGAGCCCGGCAGCGACGCCGCCCGGCTCGGTTCACCGTCCGCAAGGCATCTTGTCACCGAGCGAGCGGCGCTACCCGTTCCAGCGAAGGTGAGTGCGGCCGATGACGCGATCGTCGCGCTCAGCGGCGACGGTGACGCGGTCGTCGCGACCGCTGCCGAGCACGCCCCGCCGGCTGCCGTCCACGCCACTTCGTCGAACGCGATGGTCCCACCGCACACAACGCCCTCGGCTGCCACGATTAGCCTCGGCAGCGGTCCGGTCCTCGGCGCACCGGTGACCGACGGGCTGACGCTGGTCGCGGACGAAGATGCGCCCGCACCAGCGAGCGACGGCGGCAGAAGTGTGTCCCGACGCAACATAGTGTCCATCGAGGAGGACACCGTTGCCGCCGATCTCGACAGCTCCGCCGCGGACGACGCGGGCGTCGAGGATCCGGCCGGAAGCGTGAACGCAGCGCTGGTCGACGCGACGCATGCGAGCAAGCCGGTCGGCTCGATGCAGGCCGAGACGAGCGTCGCGGCCGGCAGGCTGGTCTCCGCCTCGCCGGTGGCAAGCGCGTCCGTCAGCGCGTACGATCTGATCGAAGCGGCCGACGCGCTCCACGAGGAAGCGGGACAAGCGAAGGGCGAGCTGGGCGACAGGGCGCGGTCCTTCGACGTCACGGTCAACATGCCGGCGAGTGCGGGCGCTCACCGCTCCCCTCCCGCGATCCCCCTCGACGCTCTTCCACTCGGCATCAACCCAGTAGCGGCAGGCGCCGTGCCTCTGTCTCAAACCGTCTGGCGACCCGGCGTGGCGGATACGGATGTCGCCGCGCTACGCCATGTCGAGCGGCTGTACGCACCGCACGACGGCCCGACGCCGAGCGGGAGCGCCGGTACGTTCGCTCGACTCGGCACCATCGGGCAGGACACGGGCGTGGCGCTCGCGCGCGGCGTCGCGGACGGGCGTGACCATGTCGCGATCCGCCTAGACCCGCCCGACCTCGGCCGGATCGACGTGCAGTTGAGCTTCGGCCAGGATGGCGGGCTTCGCGCCATCGTCGCGAGCGACAATCGCGCCGCTCTCGACCTGCTGCGCCGTGACCTCGATCAATTGCAGCGCGCGCTCACCGACGCGGGCGTACGCGCGGACGCGCAGTCGTTCCATTTTTCCGAGCGGCAATCAGGTGGCAGTCAGCGGTGGGACGCGCCGGTCGCGCGCGGCCAACGATATGCCGCGCCCACCGACCTCACCGCCGAGCGACCCAGCGCCGCTCCCACTCCCCGCCGGCTGCGTTCGAGCGGCCTGATCGACGTCTTCGCCTGAGGAGTTACCACCATGACCGCCCCGATCAGCACGTCCGACGCGAGCAGCGTCGCCGAGAAAGTCGCCGCGCAGAAAGCCGCCGCGCAGAAGGCAGCGGTCGACCGCGCCGCGCTCGACAAGATCGGCGATGCGACGGCCGCACCTGAGAGCAAGCCGGTGATCAGCGCCGACTTCAACATGTTCCTGAAGCTGCTGACGTCACAGATCCAGAACCAGAATCCGCTCAGCCCAATGGACACGGCGCAATTCACCAACCAGCTGGTGCAGTTCGCGCAGACCGAGCAGTCGATCCAGCAGAACAGCACGCTCAAGACGATCCTCGCCAAGCTGACCTCGCAGGAGCTGGCGCAGGCGTCTTCCTACATCGGGCGCGAGGCGCGCTTCGACACGCAGGTCGCGGGACTGACCGCGGACAAGCCGGCGAACTGGTCGTACCAATATAGCCAGATGCCGGCGACGCTGCTGGCGGAGATCAAGGACAGTAGAGGCTCGGTCATGAAGACGATGGCGCTTAGCCCCGCCACCAAGGGCAAGATCGTGTGGGACGGCACGAGCGCGCTCGGCAGCAAGGCAACCGAGGGCAATTACACGCTCTCGCTCGTCGCCAAGGACGTCAACGGCGCGACGATCAACGGCGCTATCACAGCGGCCGGAACGATCACGTCGGCGATGATGCTCGACGGCCGGGCCATCGTCACGGTCAACGGCGCCAACTACCCGCTCGATGCGCTGCTCTCGATCGACAATGCCGGCGCCGCCAACATCATGGCCTGAACAGCATCTCTCGGTGAATCTTTTCCGTCACCCCGGACAGTCCGATAAGCTCAGGAGAGCGACGTTGGCGATCTACTGTGCCGCCGCACCTTCAAGGCGTGGGTTTCGCGGGAAAGGTGGGTCCGGACCCATAAGGCGGCTTGCACCTTCGGGCGTCTGATCTCGTGCCGCTTTTCACTGGTGGTACGGTTCGGGGAGAGAGGCTTCCTTCTCTTCCCTCACCGTCATCCCCGCCCCTTCGACGCCGCCTGCGCGTCGCTCAGGACAGGCTTCACCCGGGATCCATTCTTTCGCGAGAGCAACACCGGCGGCTCTCGCGGCACCATGGATCCCGTGTCGAGCCCGGGACGACAGGGGTAAGCCGCTTCCGGTTTAACGAACATCTTAGATCCAGACCGGTGAAATCCGGAACATATCCGGCAGGACGGAGGGTGAGGAATGTTTCGTGATTTTTGTAGGGAAACGCTGGAGGACGAGCACCGTCGCGTTCACAGAGAATAGACATTCCTACTGGTCGGTACATGATCGTGACCGCGTCGCGGACTCGATCACTGTACGGACCGGTCCCGCAGCATAGCGACCTGCCGCGTCGTCGAAACAGATTGGTCGGCCTCGCCCACCTAACTCAGACCGCAGGAGTAAGCGCGCTCACCCGCGACCGCGACCCGCGTTGCCGAGCACGAGCGCGGCGAGCAGCCGGCCAGTATAGCGCAGGCACAATTCCTGGTGAATCGCCGCGGCAGCGTCGCTGCTGGCGACGATGGCGCGAACCGCTTCGGCGCGGGCGCGCGCGGCGTGATAGTCGGCGTCGTGGTCGTGGTACATGCGCGATCTCCTCGCGCTCTCCTTTGCCCCCCCGCCTCTCGCCGGCATGTCGACGATGTTGCGCCGGCGTCATCATTGTCGCGCGACTGAGCGTTTGTCGCGGCACGCGCGTGACGAAAGGTTGCGCGACGGAACCCATCGCCTCGCGCGTCATTGGAGCGGGCATCCCACAGCACAGGAAGTTGATCTATGCGTAAGATGCTCCTCTCCACCCTGCTCGTCGCCGGCGCAATGAGCATGTCAGCCTGTTCGACGCTGCGCGGCGCGGCGATCGGCGGCGCGGGCGGCGCCGGGGTCGCGGCGGCGACCGGCAAGAGCGTCGAGAAGGGTGCGGCGGTCGGTGGCGTCGGCGGCGCGGTCGTCGGCACCGTGGTCGACTGAGACGATCCGCACGGTGAGAGCGGGGGGATGTCAGCCGCGGGGCATCGTGATGATGTTCGAGCTGAGCGTCTCCCCGTCTCGCAATGACCGGCCGGACGATCGCTCGCCCAGCTCGCGGAGCAGATCGGCCCGAAGACGATCCTTCGGTCGTCCGAACAGAGCGAACATCGCTTCGAGCTCCGGTGGCTCGGGCACGTGAACTTCGCCGACCGACTGCCGCGTGGCCGGCCGTACCGCTAACCATCGACCCGCCGAGCAGACCCGAAGCCCCGCCATCAGCTCGATCGGCAGCGTCGCGCCTTCCAGTCGAGCGAACGGGCACGAACGGAAGTGTTCGCCGGGCGCACCGATCACCACGTCACCGCACCATGCTGCGATCACGTCGTGCGCGTCCCGCGGACTGAGCAGCACGTCGATGTCGGCCACCGACGTTGCGGCCCCGTGCAGCCATGCCGCCGCGCTGCCGATCACCCACCAGGGATCGCGCGCGCCGCGTAGCGTCGTCGCCACCTCGTCCAGCGCGGCGGCGAGCGGCGACATGCGCCTCAGTCGCCGGTCAGGATGCGATCGACCAGCTGCTGCACCGTCGGCACGAAGCCGTTCGAGTAGAAGGGGTCGCGCTTGAAATTATAAGCGGCGTGGCCAGCGAACATCAGGTTCTTGTCGGTATCACCGCCGTGCGCGATGTCCTGCAGCGTCTTCTGAATGCAGAAGCTGCGCGGGTCGGCGAGGCGGCCGGTCGAGTTGGTCTCGGTGTCGGCCCAACTCGAGAACAGGCACTGGCTTAGACAGCCCATGCAATCGGCCTGATCCTTGCGGATCTCCGCCTTCTCGCCCGGGGAGACGAACACGAGCGTATTGTCGGGGGTCTTGAGCGCGTCGGTGAAGCCCTCGCCGAACCACTGCCGCGCGCGCAGCAGATCGTTGCGCGTCACCCAGAAGTTCTTGCCCTTCACGCCCACGTCGAGCTGGAAGACGTGATCACCCGCTTCCTGCGTCGAGAAGGCGATCTGGCGCTCCGATCGCGCCTCGAGCGAGCGGAGGAAGGGGTTGCGCACCGCAGAGGAGTAGAATCCGGTCGGTGAGAAGCGGTGAAGCAGCACCTCGCCCTCCTCGATCTCCAGCAGCTTGGCCTTCCACTCCTCGGGGATGGGGCTCTCGCGCGTCAGTAGCGGGCGCGTGCCGTATTGGAAGGCTATCGCGCCGAGCTCGGGATTGTCGATCCAGTCGTTCCACTCGCGCAGGTACCAGACGCCGCCCGCCATCACGATCGGCGTGCTGTCGGGGATGCCGCCCTCGCGCATCGTCTCGCGCAGCGCCTTCACGCGCGGATACGGATCCTCGGGCTTGAGCGGGTCCTCGGCGTTGGACAGGCCGTTGTGGCCGCCGGCGAGCCACGGATCCTCGTAGACCACCGCGGCGAGCCACTCGCTCGCCTTGGAATAGGCGCGCTTCCACAGCGCACGGAAGGCGCGGCCCGAGCTGACGATCGGCAGATAGCTGACGTTGTAGGACGCGGCGATCTCGCTGAGCTTGTACGGCATGCCCGCGCCGCAGGTGACGCCCGCGACCAACCCGCGGGTCCGCTCCAGCACGCCGTGGAGCACGCGCGGCGCGCCGCCCATCTCCCACAGCACGTTGATGTTGATCGCGCCCTTGCCGCCCGCGATCTCCCAGGCGCGCTGCACCTGCTGCACCGCGCCCTCGATCGCATAGGCGATCAGTTCCTCGTGGCGCTCGCGCCGGGTGAGCGCGCGATAGACCTGCGGGATGATCTTGCCGTCGGGATCATAGCTGTCGGCGTTGACGGCGGAGACGGTGCCGATCCCGCCCGCCGCGGCCCAGGCCCCGGCCGAGGCGTGGTTGGTCGCGGCGACGCCCTTGCCACCTTCCACCAGCGGCCACACCTCGCGGCCTCCATAGACGATCGGCTTCAGCCCCTTGAACACGCTCTTCCCACTTCCATCACTGACGTAGCGCGCGTCCGTATAAAGCAATCGGGCGGAAGCGCGACAAAATTGCGACTCAACCGAGACAAGTGGGTCGCCCCGCGGCCTCGGCATAGAGGGTGGCGTAGCGGGCAATCATGTCGCTCTCGTCGAACTCGGCGCGAGCCTTGGCACGGTTCGCGGCGCCGATGCGCTCGCGCAGCGCGGGATCGCCGGCAAGCGCCTGGATCGCGTCGCGCAAGCGAACCTCGCCGTGATGCTCGGTGACGAAGGGCAGGTTCTCGGGCGCGACCATCTCGGCGACGTCGCCGACCGGCGGGCTCACCACCGGCAGCCCCGCCGCCATCGCCTCGACCACGCTGGTCGGCGACTGCTCGCTCGTCGAGGACAAGGCGAGCAGGTCGAACAGCCCCATGTACCGGTACGGTCGCTCGACCGCGCCGGTGAGCACGACCCGATCGTCGATCCCCATCGCCAGCGCGGCGCGCTCGATCGCGGCGCGCTCGGGCCCGTCGCCGACGATGACGAGGCGGAAGCGGGCCGACAGACCGCCGACCGCGCGCACCAGCGCGGGCAGGTCCTTGTGCGGCAGCAGCGCGCCGACCGCGCCGATCGCGAGCTCGCGCTCGTTGCGGACGAAGCCGGGAAGCGCGCGGGGGTCGGGCCGCTCGGCATAGAACGCGGTGGCGACGCCGTTGCCGATGCGATGGACCCGCGCGCGCGGCTGCTTCCACGTCTCCAGCGCGATGCGTTCCAACGCGCGGCTCGGCACCACCAGGGCGTGCGCGACGGACAGCGCGAGGCGGCGGTAGATCGTGCGGTCGCGGCGCAGCCCGCCGGCCTCTTCCCCGACGAAGCCGTCCTCGTGATGGATCACCGGCGGCAGCCCGCGCGCGAACACCCGCCGTGCCATCACCGCGTCGATCGCGGTCCAGTCATAGGTGAGGACGAGATCGTGGCCGCGCATCTGCTTCGCCAGCGCCTCGTAGCGCCCGAGCGAGGGCTTGCCCGCGAGGGGTGGCGCCTCCTGCGCGATCTCGTAGCGCACGCCTTTGCCGATGCGGTGCCGCGCCCCGAGGCGGGTGGCGTCGGCGACTACCAGCCGATGCCGGGCTCGATCGCCGAACGCGGTCATCAACCGCGCGACGCGCGCACCACGTGCGTCGAGGTCGAAGCTCGGCAGGACATGCAGAAACGAGAGCGGCTGTGGCATGGTGGCCACATAGCGGCGCGAAAGCACGCGCGCATCATGTTGCCCGCGATTTTCGCGCGTTTCTCGTGCTTAAGGTAACGGGCGAGAGATCTGGCCCGTGCCGTCGCTCGCGGAACCAAGGGAGTTCTTTCTATGCTGAAGTCGATCATCGCCGCCGGCAGCGCGCTCGCGCTCACCGCGACCCCGGCGCTCGCCGCCGCCAACCCCGCCGCCTCGCTGTCGGTCGCCAAGTCGGCGCGCGCGTCGGCTGTCGGCAAGGGCAAGAGCGAGCTCGCCGCGCCCGGCGCGATCGTCGGCCTGGTGCTGGCCGCCGCGGTCGTGGTCGCCGGCGTGATCATCGCGGTCGATGACGGCGACGACTCGGACAGCAACTGAGCCGTCCGCCGGCACCGCCCCGCGCGGTGCCGGCCACGTCGACGCGGTCAGCCGATCGCCTGCTTCGGCACGTGCGTGATCCGGCATGCCAGGTCCGCCTCCCCGCTCGCCACCACCCAGTGATCGCCGCCGTCGGCGATTCCGGTGGTGAAGACGACATTGTCCAGGTACATCTGCTCCTTCAGCGGCTCGGTCAGCGCCGGTGCCGGCTCCAGCAGCGCGTCGTCGCTGGTGGCGAGCGTGCGCGACGGTTCGTCGCGATCGAGCAGCGACCAATAGGTGCGGTAGATACCGACGACGCCCGAGGGCTCGACGCCGTGCCACAGGGTCAGCCAGCCCTCCTGACCGTTCACCGTCGTCAGCACCGGCGGCGCCCCGCCCCCCATGCGCGCGGTCGCCATCGTCTTGGCGTGCGGACGGATACCGGGGGCGTCGCGCGGCTTCCAATGGAGCGCGTCGGGCGAGGTGGCGAGGTTGATCGACGGCCCGGCACGCCACTCGCTGTCGGGCGGATAGGCGAAATACAGGTCGCCGAGCGGCCGCGTCTGCGCCCAGAAGGCACCGCCTACCTTCCCCTCGAAGATCAGCATGTCCTTGTTCTGATGGTCGAGCACGATGCCCTCGAGCTGCCAGTCGAGCGCGTCGTCGCTGGTGTAGAGCGTGGTGCAATGGCGCTCGGGGCTGACCGAGCAGCTCGTCATGTAGAAGCGCCCGTCGACGCGGCTGATCCGCGCGTCCTCGACGCCGTAGCATTGATAGGCGGCACGTGGCGCGATCGCGCGGTCGTAGTGGATCGTCTCCACCCGCGTGCCGCTCGCGTCGAGCTCGATCGGCAGCAGCCAGGACAGCGACGTCAGCGCCATCACCTTCCAGCCGCCGCCGCGCATCATGAACTTGCGCGGGTCGGAGGTGTCGACCAGCGACAGCGGCCAGGCGTCTAGCACGTAGCGGTCGCCGTCCCAGCGGATGGCGTGGATCTGCTGGTCACGCACGGGGTGACGCAGCGCCTCGGCGACGCGCACCATCAGCAGCAGGTTGCCATTGGCCAGCCGCGTCATGCCCGGGTTGAAGGCGCCGAGCACATAGGTCTCGGCGTCGAGGTGCCCGGCGAGCGGTGAGCGCGACAGGTCGACGTCGCCGGGGCCGAACACCAGGGCATCGTGGAGAAAGTCGGTGGCCATAACGATCAATCCCCGTCCTGCACGCGCGGGCTGATCGTCAGCCGCTGGATCACCGCGCGGCGCGGCTGGGTGAGCAGGTAATGCACCCCCACCGCGATGTCCTCGGCGCGCAGCATCTTCTCCTCGTCGATCATCTCGCGCTGCTTCTCGGGCGGGAGGTCGGGCAGCTGCATGTCCGAGCCCGTGAGGCCGGGCTCGACCAGCGCGACGCGCACGCCCCTGGGTCCGAGCTCGCGCCGGAGCGCGATCGAGAAGCCCTGCAGCCCGCTCTTGATCCCGGCGTAGACGGTGGAGTGCGGCCCGAGCACATTAGCGCTGGTCGAGCCGATCATCACCACGTCGCCCTCCGTCATGTCGCGCGCGGCGCGCTGGGTCAGCAGCAGATAGTGCGTGAAGTTGAGCGCGATCGCGTGCAGCAGCGCGGCCTCGTTCATCTCGGTCACGCCGCTCGCGGCCTCGGCGGCGTTGGCGACCACGACGTCATAGCCGCCGAGCGTTGCGCTCGCGGCATCGACGGCCGCGCCGACCTGGTCGGGGCGACTGAGATCGAACAGCCCGCCGTCGCCCGTGCCGACCTCGCGCACCCGCGCGAGCGCATCGTCGAGATGCGCCTGATCGGTGCCGACGAGATAGACGTGCGCGCCCTCGGCGGCGAGCAGCACCGCGACCGCGCGGCCGATCCCTGTGGTGCCGCCGGTGACGATCGCGCGCCGCCCCTTGAGCGTCGCCTGCGCGCTATGCGCGTCACTGATCTCGGTCATGCTGGTCCTCTCGCTCACCCCGGCTGAGCGAGACGAACCGCTAGCGTGCGGGTTCCGCGGTCGCGGCGAGCAGTCGATCGATCGCGGGCAGCAGCGCCGGTTCGTCGAGCAGTGGGGCGTGTCCCACGCCCGGCACCGCCACCAGCTCGGCGCGCGGCAGCGCCGCGATCATGCGCCGTGCGGTGGCGTCGCTCAGGATGTCGCTGCGCTCCCCGCGCGCGACCACCACGGGTACGTCGCCCAGCGCCGCCCAGGCGCGCCACAGGTCGGGCCCTGCCTCGCCGCCGGGGAGCCGGAACGGCTCGGCGATCTTGAGGTCATAGTCGAGCACGATCCGCCCCGCGCTGTTGAGCCGATAGAGCCGCTTGGCCATCGCCAGCCACTGGTCGATGCGCCAGCCGGGATAGACGTCGGCGTTCGCCTCCTGCAGACCGCGCGCGGCGTGGAGCCAGGTGGGATAGACGCTGGGCTTGCCGACATAGCCGCGGATGCGCGCCAGCCCGCCGGGCTCGACCGCCGGGCCGATGTCGTTGAGCAGCGCGCCGGCGATGCGCCCCGGCAACATGCCGGCGAGCAGCATCGTCACGATCCCGCCGAGCGAGGTCCCCACCGCCACGACGCGCTCCAGCCGCTGGTCGGCGAGCAGCGCCACCACGTCCTGCGCGTAGGTCAGCGGCACATAGGTCATCGGGTCCTTGGCATAGCCGCTCTCGCCGCGGCCGCGGAACTCGACCGCGAGCACGCGCCGCCGCCCGCCGAGCGCCGCGACCAGCGGCTCGAAGTCGCGGACGTTGCGGGTCAGGCCGGGCAGACACAGCAGCGGGGGAGCGGCGTCGCTCTCCGGGCCGGGATAGTCGCGCGCGTGCAGCCGCAGTCCGTCGGCGGACCACCAGTAGACGTCGCGAAAATCCGCCATGCTTGTTTCCCCGCTTCGGCGCGCCCCATATCCACGCATGCCCTTCGACCCGCAAGCATATCGCCCCGAGCGCCGGATCCTGTCGCTCAGTGAGCCCTTCTACGATCCCGTCCGGGCCGCGAACTTCCCGGAGACGCGGTTGCGCTTTCGCAACGATCGCGCCGCCACGGAGGTGGGGCTGCGCGGGCTCGACGAGGCGGAATGGATCGCGCATTTCGGCCGCTTCGCGCCGCTGCCGGAAAGCCTCGAGCAGCCGCTGGCGCTGCGCTATCACGGACACCAGTTCCGCGCCTACAATCCCGATCTCGGCGACGGCCGCGGCTTCACCTTCGCGCAACTGCGCGACCGCGACGGGCGGCTGCTCGATCTCGGCACCAAGGGATCGGGGCAGACGCCGTGGAGTCGCTTCGGCGACGGCCGGCTGACGCTCAAGGGCGGGGTGCGTGAGGTGCTCGCGAGCGAGATGCTCGAGGCGCTAAGCGTGCCGACCTCGCGCACTTTCTCGCTGATCGAGACGAGCGAGGCGCTGGAGCGCAACGACGAGCCCTCGCCGACCCGCGCGGCGGTGCTGGTACGATTGAGTCACGGCCATATTCGCATCGGCACCTTCCAGCGGCTCGCCTATCACCGCGACGAGGACGCGATGCGGCGGCTGGTGCGCTACGTGCTGACCGAGCTGTACGATGAGCCCGGGGACGACCCGGTGCGGCTGCTCGAACTGGTGGTGGCGCGCACCGCGGTGCTGGCGGCACGCTACATGGCGGCCGGGTTCGTCCACGGCGTGCTCAACTCGGACAACATCAACGTCACCGGCGAGAGCTTCGATTATGGCCCATGGCGCTTCGCGCCGACGTGGGACCCGGGCTTCACCGCGGCCTATTTCGACCATGGCGGGCTATACGCCTTCGGTCGTCAGCCCGAGGCGATCCTGTGGGACGTGATGCAGCTCGCCTCCTCACTGCGGCTGATCGCGGAGAGCGATCCGCTGGTGGCCGCGCTCGACCGGTTCGCGGAGGCGTACCAGCCCGCGGTGGCGGAAGCGCTGCTGTGGCGGATGGGGCGCGTGCCGCGCGGTGAGGCGAGCGACCGCGCGCTGGTGCAGGCGGTCGAGCGCGCGCTGCGCGCGAGCGGCGTCGGGCTCGACCGCTTCTTCTTCGACGTGTTCGCGCAGGAATTGCCGGCAGGCTACGGCGCCGAGTGGGACGCGGTGCGCGCGGCGCTGGCGGACTACGCGTCCCGCAAGTCGCGCGACCATGCGTACTGGCGTGGTGAGCCGTGCGCGATGCTGATCGACGAGGTCGAGGCGATCTGGGCACCGATCGCCGAGCGCGACGATTGGGGGGCGTTCGCGGCCAAGCTCTCGGCGATCCGGCAGATGGCTGATGCGCTGAGGTGAGATTAGGCGCGGGTGTCCCTCATGTGCCCCTGTGCATGCGGGAGCACTGGCGACGTCAAGCCATTGCCTCCACCAGCGTCGTCCCGAACTCGTTTCAGGATCAACCGGTCCGCGAACACCGGGTCGTCCGCTCCTACCGCACCGCGGAACCTGAGACGAGCTCAGGATGACGCCAGCAGGGCAGAGCGGCGCGCGCGCCCCCTCTCCCCGCAGCCGATTGGCAAGTTACGCAAAGTGCGCGAAGAGGGCGCCATGGCAGAACTGATCTCGTACGAGCCCGCCACCGGCGCCGAGCTCTGGCGCGGCGCGACGAGCGATGTCGATCAGGAGGTCGCCGCGGCGCGCGAGGGCTTCGTGCCCTGGGCGGCGCGCTCGCTCTCCTTTCGCATCGAGACGCTGCGCCGTTTCGCCAACGTGGTGCGCCAGCGTGCCGACGCCTTCACCGAGGTGATCGCGCGCGAGACCGGCAAGCCGCTGTGGGAGGCGCGGACCGAGGTCGACAGCGTCGTCGCCAAGGTCGACATCTCGGTCACCGCCTATGCCGAGCGGACGGCGCAGCGCCGCATGGACGCGCCGATGAACAGCCGCATGGCGCTCCGCCACAAGCCGCACGGCGTGCTCGCGGTGCTGGGACCGTACAATTTCCCCGCTCACCTTCCCAACGGCCACATCGTCCCGGCGCTGATCGCGGGCAATGCGGTGGTGTTCAAACCGTCCGAGAAGACCCCGGCGACGGGCCTGTTCCTGGTCGAGTGCCTGCACGCCGCGGGCGTGCCGACGGAGACGATGCGCGTGGTGATCGGCGGGCCGGCCGAGGGGCGCGCGCTCGCGGCGCATCCCGACATCGACGGGCTGCTGTTCACCGGCTCGGCGCGCACCGGCATCGCGCTCAACCGCGCCTTCGCCGAGAAGCCCGAGAAGATCCTCGCGCTCGAGATGGGCGGCAACAACCCGATCCTGGTGTGGGACACGCCCGACCTGCACACCGCCGCGGTGCTGGTGACGCAGTCGGCCTTCACGACAGCTGGGCAGCGCTGCACCGCGGCGCGGCGGCTGATCGTGCAGGACACGCTGGCGGACGGACTGCTCGGCGAGCTCACCAGGCTGACCAACCGGCTGATCGTCGGCGCGCCGCACGACGAGCCCCAGCCCTTCATGGGCCCGGTGATCGACAATGAGACCGCCGACGGGCTGAGCGAGAGCTTCCTCGCGCTGATGATGAAGGGCGGCCGCCCGGTCCGTCACATGGCGCGCCCCGATCCCGAGCGGCCGTTCCTCACGCCCGGCATCATCGACGTCACCGACGTGTCCGAGCGGCCCGACATGGAGCTGTTCGGCCCGCTGCTCCAGGTCGTGCGCGTCGACGATTTCGACGCCGCGATCGCCGAGGCCAACGCCACGCGCTACGGCCTGTCCGCCTCGCTGGTCAGCCAGACGCCCGCGCTGTTCGACCGCTTCTGGGCGGGGGCGCGCGCGGGCATCGTCAACTGGAACAAGCCCACCAACGGCGCCTCCTCCTCGGCGCCGTTCGGCGGCATCGGCTGGTCGGGCAACCATCGCCCGAGCGCCTACTACGCGGCGGATTACTGCGCCTATCCGGTGGTGTCGAACGAGGCCGACGCGGCGCGTGCCTCGATCGGCATCGGCCTTGCCGACGGCTGAGCGAACGCCGGCCCTCGACAGCCCCGCGCGCGCCGGGCATCAGCGCGCGCGAACAGGGAGATAGATGATGCCCAGCGGATTGGTCGCGCTGCTCGACGACGTGGCGGGCCTGACCCGGCTCGCCGCCGCCTCGCTCGATGATGTCGGCGCTGCCGCGGCCAAGGCCGGGACAAAGGCGGCGGGCGTGGTGGTCGACGATACCGCGGTGACGCCGCGCTACGTCACCGGCCTGTCGCCGCAGCGCGAGCTGCCGATCATCGGCAAGATCGCGCTGGGATCGCTGCGCAACAAGATCGTCTTCCTGCTGCCGATCGCGATCGGGCTGAGCGCCTGGGCGCCGTGGGCGATCACCCCGCTGCTGATGCTGGGCGGCGCGTATCTGTGCTTCGAAGGCGCCGAGAAGGTGATCGAGGCGCTCTCGGGCCAGCACCATGACGACACCGCCGACGCAGCGACCGACCCGGCCGAGCTGGAGCGCCAGAAGGTGTCGGGCGCGATCCGCACCGATTTCATCCTCTCCGCCGAGATCATGGCGATCGCGCTCGGGGAAGTCTCCGACACACCGCTGCTCACTCAGGCGATCACGCTAGCGGTAGTGGCGGTGGCGATCACTGCGGGCGTCTACGGCGTGGTGGCGCTGATCGTGAAGGCCGATGATGTCGGACTGCACCTCGCCAAGAGTTCGTCCTCGCCGCTGCGCGCGATCGGGCGCGGGCTGGTCAAGGGCGTGCCGGTGCTGATGCGCTGGCTCGCGGTGATCGGCACCGCGGCGATGCTGTGGGTCGGCGGCGGCATCCTGCTCCACGGCGCGGAGACGCTGGGATGGCGCGCGCCGCAGCACCTCGTCCACCATCTCGCCGAGCGGGTCGAGCACGGCGCGCCGGCGCTGGGCGCGGTGCTCGGCTGGCTGCTCACCGCGACGCTGTCGGGCGTGGTCGGGCTCGCCGTAGGCGGCGCGATCGCGGGCCTGCTCCACCTCTTCCACCGCGACGGCACGGCGGCGCACTGAGCCGCGTGCGCGCCGACGCCGGCGCTTCACCGCTCCGCTCCACCGCGCTAAGGCGAGCGGCATGACCGATCCCAGCGACCTCCCCTATCGGCCCTGCGCGGGCGTGATGCTGCTCAATCGCGAAGGCAAGGTTTTTGTCGGGCAGCGGCTCGATAACGTGCTGGAGGCCTGGCAGATGCCGCAGGGCGGGATCGATCCGGGCGAGGACGCGCAGGCCGCGGCGACGCGCGAGCTGTGGGAGGAGACCGGCGTGACCGCCGACAAGGTGTCGCTGATCGCCGAGGCTCCTGAAGAGCTCTATTACGACCTGCCGCCCGAGATGATCGGCAAGGTGTGGAAGGGAAAGTATCGCGGCCAGCGCCAGCGCTGGTTCCTGTTCCGCTTCGACGGCACCGACTCGGACATCCGCATCGACACGCCGCACCCCGAATTCCGCGCCTGGCGCTGGGCCGAGCCGGCGGACCTGCCCGCGCTGATCGTACCCTTCAAGCAGCAGCTGTACCGCGACGTGCTGCACGCCTTCGCGGCGCACCTCGATCTGCCGGGCTGACGCCCGCTGGCCTCGCGCCGCCGACCCCGCTAGGCTGCCCGCCATGGGGGAACTCACGAGAGGAGAGCGCGCCGCGGTCGAGCGGCTCGACGCGGCGCGGATGCTGACGCGGGTCGAGCGCTGGTGCGCGATCAACAGCGGCACGCGCAACCTGGGGGGGTGTGCCGCGATGGCCGAGGCGCTCGCCGATGCCTTCGCCGCGCTGCCGGGCGAGGTGACGCTGATCGAGCCGGGTGCAGCGGAGAGCGTCGGCGCCGACGGCAGCGTGGCCGCGCTGGCACACGGCCGCCATCTGCGCGTAACGGTGCGGCCCGAGGCGCCGGTGCGGCTGCTCCTCACCGGCCACCTCGACACTGTCTATCCGGTGGATCATCCGTTTCAGACTCTGACGTGGCGCGAGGCCGGGGTGCTCAACGGTCCCGGCGTGGCCGACATGAAGGGTGGCCTCGCGCTGATGCTGGAGGCGCTGCTCGCGCTGGAGGCCGAGGGCGCCCGCTTCGGCTATGACGTGGTGATCAACTCGGACGAGGAGACCGGCTCCTTCTCCTCGGCGGCGCTGCTGGCCGAGGCGGCGCGCGGCAAGGTAGCCGCGCTCACCTACGAGCCCGCGCTGCCGGACGGCACGCTGGCGGGCGCGCGCGGCGGCACCGGCAATTTCTCGATCGTGGTGCGCGGGCGCGCGGCTCACGCGGGCCGCAACCCCGCCGACGGGCGCAACGCGGTGGTGGCGGCGAGCGCGCTGGCGCTGCGGCTCCACGCCGAACGCTCGCCGCGGCTGGCCGTCAATCCGGCGCGGATCGATGGCGGTGGTCCGAACAACGTCGTCCCCGATCTCGCCGTGCTGCGCGTCAACTTCCGCCCCGCCGACGCGGGCGAGATCGCGCGCGCGCAGGCGCTCGTCGAGCGGGCGGCGGCCGAGGTCGCGGCGGTGCACGAGGTGACCGTGGAGGTGCACGGCGGGTTCAATCGCCCGCCCAAGCCGATCGACGCCGGGGCGGCCCGGCTGTTCGAGCTGGTGCGCGCGAGCGGCGCCGACCTTGGCCAGGCGATCGCCTGGCGCGACACCGGCGGCGTGTGCGACGGCAACAACATCGCCGCCTGCGGCGTCCCCGTGGTCGACACGATGGGCGCGCGCGGCGGCGCGATCCACTCGGCGGAGGAATATCTGATCGTCGACAGCCTGAGAGAGCGCGCAGCCCTGTCCGCGGTGACGATGCTGCGGATTGCCGAGGGAGCGCTGGCATGACCTTCGTGATCCGCGCCGCGCAGCCGGGCGACCTGCCACACCTGTACGAGATGGCGAAGCTGACCGGCGGCGGCTTCACCAACCTGCCGCCCGATCGCACCGCGCTCGGCGCCAAGCTGGCGCGCTGCGGCGAGGCGTTCGGGCGCGACACCGCGGGCCTGCGCGACGAGCTGTTCGTGCTGATGCTGGAGAACACCGCCACCGGCGACGTGCGCGGGACCTGCCAGCTGATCACCCACGTCGGGCAGAAGCACCCCTTCTACAGCTATCGCATCGGCACGCTGACGCAGCACAGCCGCGAGCTGGAGCGCACCTTCCGTGCCGAGATGCTGACGCTCACCACCGACCTGGAGGGGGCGAGCGAGGTCGGCGGTCTGTTCCTCCATCCCGGCGAGCGCGCCGGCGGGCTCGGGCTGCTGCTCGCGCGCAGCCGCTACCTCTTCATCCGCGCGCACCGCCAGCGCTTCGCCGAGCGGACGCTGGCCGAGCTGCGCGGCGTGATCGACGAGGCGGGCGGATCGCCCTTCTGGGATGGCCTGGCGGGGCGCTTCTTCGGCATGAGCTTCCAGCAGGCCGACGAGTTCAACGCGATCAACGGCCACCAGTTCATCGCCGACCTGATGCCGAAGCACCCGATCTACACCGCGATGCTGACCGACGGTGCGCGTGCCGCCATCGGCCTGCCCCACCCTTCCGGTCGCGCCGCGATGCGGATGCTCGAGCACGAGGGGTTCGCCTTCGAGAATTACGTCGACATCTTCGATGGCGGCCCGACCATGACGGCGCGCACCGACCAGATCCGCACCGTCCGTGACGCGCGCGACGCCGAACTGGTGACGATCGACGGAGCTGGCGACCCGGCCGCGGGCGGGACGGAGGCGCTGGTCGCGACCGGGCGGCTCGGTGCGTTCCGCTGCGCCTATGGCGCGGTCCGGAAAGTCGAGGGCGGCGTCGCGCTTGACCGGGCCTGTGCCGCCGCGCTGGCGATCGAGCCGGGCGCGACGGTGAGCTGGATCGGGCGGATATGACGATGCTGCGCGAGATCAACTTCGACGGGATCGTCGGACCGAGCCACAATTACGCCGGGCTCAGCCCCGGCAATCTCGCCGCCACCGCCAATGCCGGCGCGGTGGCGCACCCGCGCGCCGCGGCGCTGCAGGGGGTGGCGAAGATGCGCGCCAATCTCGCGCTCGGGCTCGCCCAGGGCGTGCTGCTACCGCACCCCCGCCCGGATCACGACTGGCTCGCCGCGCTCCACACCGATTATGCCGCGGCAGCGCCCTTCCTTCGCGCGCGTGCCCTGTCCGCCTCGGCGATGTGGACCGCCAACGCCGCGACCGTCTCGCCGGCGGCCGACACCGAAGACGGTCGCTGTCATCTCACCGTCGCCAACCTCGTGACGATGCCGCATCGCAGCCACGAGTGGCCCGCGACGCTGGCGCAGCTGCGCCTCGCCTTCGCGCACCCCGCCTTCGCGGTGCACGCCCCCGTCCCTGCCCCCTTCGGTGACGAGGGCGCCGCCAATCACATGCGGCTGTGCGCCAGCCATGGCGCTCCCGGTATCGAGCTGTTCGTCTACGGCGCCACGGGCGGCCCCTTCCCCGCGCGTCAACACCTCGAGGCAAGCCGCGCCGTGGCGCGCGCGCATCGGCTCGACCCGGCGCGCACCCTGTTCGTCGAGCAGGCCGAGGCGGCGATCGCGGCGGGGGCCTTCCACAACGACGTCGTCGCGGTGGCGAACGAGCGCGTGCTGCTGGCGCACGAGCAGGCCTTCGCCGATCGCGCCGGCGTGCAGCGGGCGCTCACAGCGCTGCTGCCCGAGGCGGAGATCGTCGAGGTGCCCGCCGCCGAGGTGACGCTGGAGGACGCGATCGGCTCCTACCTATTCAACGCGCAGCTGGTGACACCGCCGGATGGCGCGACGACACTGATCGTGCCCGAGGAAGCGCGCGCCAACCCGCGCGTCTGGGGCTGGGTGCAGCGCCACCTCGCCGGCAACGGCGCGATCCGCCGCGTCGAGGTGGTCGATGTCCGCGAGTCGATGGCGAACGGCGGCGGCCCGGCCTGCCTGCGGCTCCGCGTCGTGTGCGATCCGACGACGGTCGATCCCCGTTTCCTCGTCGACCCGAGCCGGCTCGACATGATCGCGAAGGTGATCGAGCGCCACTGGCCCGAGTCGATCGCGCCCGAGTCGATCGGGGATCCGCGGCTGATCGCGAACATCGAGACGGCGCGGCGCGCGTTGCTGGAGGTGCTGGGGCTGGAGGAGCTGGGGTGAGGTGTGGTCCGAATGGCCTGTGCCAAGCACGATCGGCGGATCGGAACGCCGCTCCCGCTCCATCTTTGCGCTTGATTGACCTTCGACCATTATGAGCCACGTGTGACCCGCCGCACACCGCCTTTTTCCCGAAGCGCGCCCGCCCGCCCCGGCCTCTGGCGCCGCTTCAAGCGGCTGTTCGCGGTCAAGACCAAGTTCGAGGCCTTTCTCGTGATCTACGCGCTCGCCACCGGGGCGGTAGAGCGCGGCTTCGGCTATGTGCATCGCCTGCCCGGCGCGAGCGGCTGGCTGATGTTCGCCGCGTGCACCGGAGTGGTCTTCATCGCCGGCGGCAAGATACTCGATGCGGTGGAACGCGACGAGCACGACCGCGATGCCGGTCTTGATATGTTGTAACATTGCGCTAGAGGAGCGGTTCCAGTCGGAGTCGTTCATGAAGAAGATCCTCCTCGCCGCGGTCGCGCTTTCGCCGCTTGCCTCTCCTGCCGCCGCTCAGACCAACCCCGTGCCTGCCGCCCCGAGCGAGGCCGATGCGAGCGGCGGTGCCGGTACCGCGCGCCAGCGCGATCCGCACCGCTCCGACGACGTGATCGTCACCGCGCCGATCCGCCAGAGCGAGTCGGACGTGCTGCAAGGCACCTCGGTGCTGAGTGGCGCCGAGCTGACCCGCGAGCTGCGCCCGACAATCGGCGAGACGCTGGCGCGCCTCCCCGGCGTGTCCGCCACCTCGTTCGGCCCGAGCGCGTCGCGGCCGATCCTTCGCGGCTTCCAGGGCGATCGCATCCGCGTGCTGACCGACGGCATCGGCTCGATCGACGTCTCGAACACCTCGGTCGACCATGCCGTCGTGATCGATCCGCTGCTGGCCGAGCGCGTCGAGGTGCTGCGCGGCCCGTCGGCGCTGCTGTACGGCTCGTCCGCGATCGGCGGCGTGGTCAACGTTGTGGACCGCCGCATCCCGCGCGCCATTCCGGAGAACGGCTATCGCGCCGACGCGATCGGCAGCTACGGCAGCGCCGCGGACGAGCGCTCGGTCGGCGCCGCGGCGGACGCGCAGGTCGCCGGGCCGCTCGTGCTCCACGTCGACGGCTCCTACCTGAAGAGCAACGACCTGCGCACCGGACGCGGCTACCTGCTG
The DNA here is from genome assembly GCF_019429485.1 of Sphingomonas citri. GTDB lineage: Bacteria > Pseudomonadota > Alphaproteobacteria > Sphingomonadales > Sphingomonadaceae > Sphingomonas > Sphingomonas citri. The sequence goes on from NZ_JAHXZN010000005.1 coordinate 178,220, forward strand.
TCGCCGCAGGCGCGGGCCGCCGCGCTCAGCCAGGTCGGTCTGCCGCAGGACAGCGACGAGCCGATCGACTTCGCGGCCTCGGCCGCGCTGCGCGATCGGCTGCCCAACTCGGCCGCGGAGACATGGACCGCGGGCGTCGGCGCCTCGATCATCACCGACACGGGCAACCTCGGCGTGTCCTACAGCCATTATGACAGCCTGTACGGCGTGCCGATCCGCTACGCCACCGAGGTCGGCCAGGAACAGGAGGCGCCGCGGCTCAGCGTCGTCCAGAACCGGGTCGACCTGCGCGGCGAGGTGCAGACGGGCGGCGGCTTCCTCGATCGCATCCGCGTCCGCGCCGGCCACGCCACCTATCGCCACTTCGAGCTGGAGGAGGATGGCAGCGTCGGCACCGCCTTCTACAACAACGGCCTCGAAGGCCGGCTCGAGCTGGTGCAGGCCAATCGCGGCGGCTGGCAGGGTGCCAGCGGCGTGCAGTTCTTCAACCGTCAGTTCAACGTGGTAGGTGACGAGGCCTTCCTGCCGCGCAACGAGACCAACCAAGTCGGCCTCTTCACGCTGCAGCAGGTGTCGCTCGGCGGCTTCCGCGCCGAGGGCGGGCTGCGTTACGAGACCACCGACCTCGCCGCACGCGCGCCCGGCGTGGACACGCGCTTCTTCAACGGCACGCGCTCGTTCGACGCGCTGTCCGGGTCGCTCGGCGCCTCCTACGAGGTCGCGCCCGACGTCCGCATCGGGCTCAACGGCTCGCACACCGAGCGCGCGCCCTCGGCCGAGGAGCTGTTCGCCAACGGGCCGCACGCCGGCACCCAGGCCTATGAGCTCGGCAGCCCCGATTTCAGGCTGGAGAAATCCTGGGGCCTGGAGGCGACGCTGCACGCGCACGGCGATGGCTTCAGCCTCGACGCTTCGGCCTATTACAACTGGTTCAGCAACTATATCTCGGAGAACCAGGTCGACCAGTCGGTCTGCCTCGCGCGCTCGGACGAGGTCGACCTGCCCTGCTTCCAATATCAGCAGCAGGACGCCCGCTACTACGGCTTCGAGGCGGACGCCTCGCTGCGGCTGGCGCAGGTCGGCGGCTATACGATCAACGCCGATTTGCTCGGCGACTATGTCCGCGCCAATATCGTCGACCAGGGGCCGGTGCCGCGCATCCCGCCGGCGCGCGTGCTCGGCGGCATCGAGGCACAGGGCGAGCGGCTCGGCGGGCGGGTCGAGGTGGAGCATGTCTTCCCGCAGAACCGCACCGCGGCGTTCGAGACGCGCACCGACGACTATACGATGACGAACGCCTCGCTGTCGTTCCATCCCTTCGGCAGCGCCAGCGACCGCACCAGCATCCTGCTCTCGGCGAACAACATCTTCGACGTGCTGGCACGACGCCACTCGAGCTTCCTCAAGGATTTCGCGCCGCTCGCCGGGCGCGACGTGCGCGTGACGTTGAAGGTCGGGATCTGAGGCGGGCGAGCGCGGGTCTCGATCGGCCAGTGTGAGCCGTCGACGAGCTCTTGCGGACGCAGGAGTCCCAGGCCATCAGCACGTCGCGTGCGGCTCTGGGCTCCGGCCTGCGCCGGAGCACGGTTCAGAACAGCGGGCGGAGCGGTGACGGCCGCTCGTTGAGGGCGACCAACGTCGCGCCGCCGCGTTCGTCGAGTGCCAGCGTGGTGACCGATCCCGGATCGCAGCCGAGCTGGAACATGCGCTCGAAGCCCAGCCCGAGCCAGTGCGCCACCGCACCGCGGATGATGTCGCAATGGGTGACGCACAATGTCGCCCCCTCGCCGACAGCGGCGAGGAAGTCGACCGCGCGCGCCACGGCCTCGCCCATCGTCTCGCCGCCCGGGCAGCGCGCGCTGCCGCGCTCCGCGTTCCACCGCTGCCAGTCCGGATCGTCCGCCAGTGCGGCGAAGTCGCGGCCCGTGAAGGCACCGAAGTCGACCTCGTCGAGCGCCGGAGCATGGACCACGCCGAACCCACGCGGCTGCGCCACCGTTGCCGCGGTCTCCACCGTTCGGCGGCGCGGGCTGGCGTAGATCGCGCTCACGTCGGTGCCGGCGAGGTGACGCGCGAGCGCGGCCGCTTCGTCACGTCCGCGCCTGCTCAGCGCGATCTCCGATCGGCCGCTGAGCACGTGACCGACCTCCTCATGGGTCCCGTGACGGGCAAGCAGCAGGAGCCGTGTCATGGCGCGCACCTAGCACGACTCGCGTAGATCAGGAGAAAATTTCGGCTCCTCAACAACTTAGGGAACCAAGCTAAGTAGAAGATGTTCCTCTTCCTGTAACCAAGCGGCAACGTGGCCGCTTGTCGTTGATCTCGATCAGTCGGCCCGGGGCGGCCCGATCGAACGAGCGAGTGGGAGGGTGAAGATGGAGACGGTTCTCATCACCGGCGGCGCCGGGTTCATCGGGCGCTTCGTCGCCGACGAACTGCTCGCGCGCGGCAACAAGGTGCGCGTGCTCGACAGCCTGATCGAGCAGGTCCACGGCGACGTCGACCGTCCCCCGCTCCTCAACGACGAGATCGAGCTGATCCGCGGCGACGTGCGCAACGGCGACGTCGTCACCAAGGCGCTCGACGGCGTCGACAGCGTCATCCACTTGGCCGCCGAGGTGGGCGTCGGCCAGTCGATGTACGAGGTCGAGCGCTACACCTCGACCAACGACGTGGGCACCGCGGTGCTGTTCGAGAAATTGATCGACAAGCCGGTGCGCCGCGTCGTCACCGCCTCGTCGATGTCGATCTACGGCGAGGGGCTGTACCGCGACGCCGACGGCGCGCTGGTGCAGGACGCCGAGCGCAAGGGCCTGCGCGACGGGCTCAGCAACTGGGAGCCGGTCGACGCGCAGGGCCGCCCACTCGCGCCGGTCGCCACCCCCGAGTGGAAGCAGCCCAACCTCGCCTCGATCTACGCGCTTAACAAATATGTGCAGGAGCGCACCACGCACATCATGGCGGCGCCCTACGGCATCGAGGGCGTCTGCCTGCGCCTGTTCAACGTCTATGGCCCCGGCCAGGCGCTCTCCAACCCTTATACCGGCGTGCTCGCGATCTTCGCCTCGCGCCTGCTCAACGGCCAGCAGCCGATGATCTTCGAGGACGGCGAGCAGCGCCGCGACTTCGTCCACGTCTCCGACGTGGCGCGCGCCTTCGCCGACGCGCTGGTGCTGCCGCAGGCGGTGGGCGGCACCTTCAACATCGGCTCGGGCCACGACCGCTCGGTCACCGAGGTCGCCACCGAGCTGGCGCGCGCCATGGGCAAGAACGACCTCACCCCCGAGATCGTCGGCAAGGCGCGCATCGGCGACATCCGACATTGCTTCTGCGACACGTCGCTGGCGCAGGACAGGCTCGGTTTCGCCGCGACGCAGGACTTCACCCAGGGCCTCGCCGAGCTGGCCGAGTGGGTCGCGCAGCAGACCGCGGTCGACAAGGTCGCGACGATGCGCGCCGAGCTCGAGAAGCGCGGGCTGGTGGCATGACGGCGCCGATCCTCGTCACCGGCGGGGCCGGTTTCATCGGATCGAACCTCGTCGACCGGCTCGCCGCCGAGGGGCATGACGTCACCGTCTATGACGCGCTCGCGCGTGCCGGAGTCGAGCGCAACCTGGCCTGGCTGCAGCAGCGCCACGGCCAGCGCGTCCGCTTCGTCCACGCCGACGTGCGCGACGTCGCGCGCCTCGCCGACGAGGTGGCGCGGTCGCGGGCGGTCTTCCACTTCGCGGCGCAGGTGGCGGTGACCACCAGCCTCGACGACCCGGCGGACGATTTCTCGACCAACCTTACCGCCACCTTCCAGCTGCTGGAGGCGCTGCGCACGCGCGCGCCGCACGTGCCGCTGATCTTCGCCTCGACCAACAAGGTGTACGGCGATCTCGCCGATCTCGACTTCGCGCTCGAGGACCGCGCCTATGTCCCGACCGGCGCGGACGTGCGCGCGCACGGCATCGGTGAGACGCGCGCGCTCGACTTCCACACGCCCTACGGCGTGTCCAAGGGCGCGGCCGACCAATATGTGCTCGATTACGCGCGCAGCTTCGGGCTGAAGACCTGCGTCTTCCGAATGAGCTGCATCTACGGGCAACGCCAGATGGGCACAGAGGACCAGGGCTGGGTCGCCCATTTCCTGATCCGCGCGCTCGATGGCCAGCCGATCACGCTCTACGGCGACGGCCATCAGGTCCGCGACATCCTCGACGTGCGCGACGCCGTGAACGCCTATGTCGCGGCGTGGCAGCGGATCGACCAAGTAGCGGGGCGCGCCTTCAACCTCGGCGGCGGGCCCGCCAATGCGGTCAGCCTGCGCCGACTGCTCGACCATATCGCCGCGCTGATCGGCCGCCCGGTCGATCTGCGCCTGTCCGACTGGCGCGCGGGCGACCAGCGCTATTTCGTCGCTGACGCTCGCGCCGCGATCGGCGCGCTCGACCTGCCGGCACGGCGCGATTGGCGCGACGGCGTGGCGGCGCTGGCCGACTGGCTCCAGGCGCAGCGCGACGAGAGCGGCGCCAGCGCGCCGCGGATCGAGGTCGCGGCGTGACGCGACGGTTGCTGATGACCGCGGACGCGGTCGGCGGCGTGTGGCAATATGCGATCGAGCTGGCGCGCGGGCTGGCACGCGACGGCTGGGCGGTCGACCTGGCGTCGCTCGGGCCGGCCCCATCGCGCGCGCAGCGGCTCGAGGCCGATCAGGCGGGCGTCACCCTGCTCGACACCGGCCTGCCGCTCGACTGGCTCGCAAGCGACGCGCGCGAGGTGATCGCCGCCGCCGACGCGGTGGCACGGCTGGCGCGGGAGCGCGGCGCGGATCTGGTCCAGCTCAACCAGCCGGCGCTGGGCGTGGCGAGCTTCGCCATGCCGGTGGTCGCGGTGGTGCACAGCTGCGTCGCGAGCTGGTGGGAGGCGGCGGGCGACGGCCCGCTGCCGCCCAGCCTGCGCTGGCAGACCGATCTGGTCGCGCGCGGCCTGGCGCGCGCCGACGCCGTCGTGGCGCCGAGCACCGCGCTCGCCGCGACCGTCTACCGCCTCTATCCCAAGGTGCCGATCCCGCTCGCGATCCACAATGGCCGTTCGCTGCCGCCGGCGAGCGGGCCGATGCACGACTTCGCTTTCACCGCCGGCCGGTTGTGGGACCGCGGCAAGAACGTCGCCACGCTCGATCGCGCGGCGGCGCGGCTCGGCATCCCGTTCAAGGCCGCGGGCGCGGCCACGGGGCCGCACGGCGAGCACGCCCGCGTCGAGCATCTCCACCTGCTCGGCCATGTCGGCGACGAGGTGATCGCGGGCTGCCTCTCGGCGCGCCCGGTGTTCGCCTCGGCCGCGGTGTACGAGCCGTTCGGGCTGGCGGTGCTCGAGGCGGCGCTGGCGGGCTGCCCGCTGGTGCTCTCCGACATCCCGACCTTCCGCGAATTGTGGGAGGGGGTCGCCACCTTCGTGCCGGCGGACGACGCGCTCGGCTTCGCCGCGGCGATCGAGGAACTGGCCGGCGACGTCCCGCTGCGGGTCGCGCGCGGGGCGCTCGCGCGCCGCCGCGCGCTGACCTACACGCCCGAGCGCAACCGCCGCGCGATGGCGACGCTGTACGACCGGCTGATCGACGGCGGCGCCAAGGTGGCGGCATGAGGATCGTCTATCTCACGCACAGCCTCGACTCCTGCTGGAACCACGGCAACGCGCATTTCCTGCGCGGGGTGCTGTCCGAGCTGATCGCGCGCGGGCACGACGTCCGCGTCCGCGAGCCCGCCGACAGCTGGAGTCGCGCCAATCTGGTCGGCGACCATGGCGAGGAGGCGCTCGACGCCTATCGCACCGCCTATCCGGAGCTCTCGTCGTCGCGCTACGCGGCAGAGGTCGACCCGGCCGCGCTGGTCGACGGCGCCGACGTGGTGATCGTCCACGAGTGGAACGACCATGGCTTGGTCGCTGCGCTCGGCAGCCTCCGCAAGGCCGGGGCGACGTACACGTTGCTGTTCCACGACACGCACCACCGCGCGGTCAGCGCGCCCGAGGAGATGCGCGCCTACGACCTGTCCGGCTACGACGGGGTGCTCGCCTTCGGCGAGGCGCTGTCGCGCGTCTATCGCGACTGGGGCTGGGGCGAGCGCGTCTGGACCTGGCACGAGGCCGCCGACACGCGCCGCTTCTTGCCCGTAGAGGGCGAGCGGTCCGGCCTGGTGTGGATCGGCAATTGGGGCGACGGCGAGCGCACCGCCGAGATCGAGCAGTTCCTCCTCGCCCCGGCGCGTGACGCCGCGCTGCCGCTCGACATCTACGGCGTGCGCTACCCCGACGAGGGCAAGGCGATGCTGGCGCGCTACGGCGCACGCTATCACGGCTGGGCGCCCAACGCCGCCGCGCCCGCGATCTTCGCGCGCGCGCTGGCGACCGTGCACGTGCCGCGCCGCTATTACACGACGATCCTGCCCGGCATCCCGACGATCCGCGTGTTCGAGGCGCTCGCCTGCGGCATCCCGCTGGTCTCCGCGCCGTGGGACGATGCGGAGGGGCTGTTCCGCCCCGGCGAGGACTTCCTGTTCGCCGCCGATGGCACCGCGATGACACGCACGCTGGCCGCGCTGCGCGACGATCCCGACCTGCGCGCCGCGCTAGCGCGTTCGGGACTGGAGACCATCCTCGCCCGCCACACCTGCGCGCATCGCGTCGACGAGCTGCTCGCCATCCTCGATCGCCTCGACGCCCCTTCCCTTTCCGCTGCCCGGAGCACCGCCGCGTGAAGATCGCTTTCTACGGTTCCAGCCTCGTGTCGTCCTACTGGAACGGCGCCGCGACCTATTATCGCGGCATCCTGCGCGCGCTCGCCGAGCGCGGCTATGACATCACCTTCTACGAACCCGACGCGTTCGAGCGCCAGCAGCACCGCGACATCGATCCGCCGCCCTATGCCAAGTCGGTCGTTTATCCCGCGACGGTCGAGGCGATGCGCGCGGTGTTGGCCGAGGCGGCGGAGGCCGACATCGTCGTGAAGGCGAACGGCGTCGGCGTGTTCGACCGCGAGCTGCTCGAGGGCGTCACTGCCGCGGCACGGCCGGGCGCGCTCAAGATCTTCTGGGACGTCGACGCCGCCGCGACGCTCGACGAGATGCGCGCCGACGCCGACCACCCGGTGCGCGCCGCGCTGCCCTCGATCGACATGGTGCTGACCTACGGCGGCGGCGCGCCGGTGGTCGACGCCTATCGCGGCTTCGGCGCGGCCGAGTGCGTGCCGGTCTACAACGCGCTCGATCCCACCACCCACCACCCGGTCGAGCGTGACGAGCGCTTCGCCTGCGACCTCGCCTTTCTCGGCAACCGGCTCCCCGACCGCGAGGCGCGCGTGGAGGAGTTCTTTCTGCGCCCCGCCGCGGCGCTGCCCGACCAGAGCTTCCTGATCGGCGGCAACGGCTGGGACAGCAAGGCGATGCCCGCCAATGTCCGCCACCGCGGCCATGTCTTCACCGCCGAGCACAACGCCTTCAACTGCACGCCGCGCGCGGTGCTCAACGTCGCGCGCGACTCGATGGCGCATGTTGGCTTCTCGCCCGCGACGCGGGTGTTCGAGGCGGCGGGGGCGGCGGCGTGCCTGATCACCGACGCGTGGGAGGGGATCGAGCTGTTCCTCGAACCCGATCGCGAGGTGCTGGTGGCGCGCGACGGGCAGGACGTCGCCGACCATCTCGCCGCGCTCACCCCCGAGCGAGCGCGCGCGATCGGCGCCGCCGCGCTGGAGCGCGTGCTGGCCGAGCACACCTATGACCTGCGCGGCGCCCAGGTGGACGTGCTCTTCCGGGCGCATGCCGCGCGCGAGCGGGTGGCGGCATGAGGCTGGTCGTCCTCGGCCTCTCGCTCAGCTCCTCCTGGGGCAACGGCCATGCCACCACCTTTCGTGCGCTGCTCCAGGCCTATGCCGCGCGGGGGCACCAGATCCTGTTCCTCGAGCGCGACATGCCCTGGTATGCGTCGCATCGCGACGAGCCCGCGCCCGATTACTGCCGGCTCGATCTGTACGACTCGCTCGAGGCGCTGGCCGACTGGCGCGAGGTGATCGCCGAGGCGGACGCGGTGATCGTCGGCTCCTATGTGCCCGACGGCATCGCGGTCGCGCAGCTGGTGCAGGACTGGGCGACCGGCGTCACCGCCTTCTACGACATCGACACGCCGGTGACGCTCGCCAAGATCGAGGCCGGCACGTGCGACTATGTCTCGCCCGAAGTGATCCCGGGCTACGACGTCTATTGCTCCTTCACCGGTGGCCCGACGCTGCGGCTGATCGAGCACCGCTACGGCAGCCCGGCGGCGCGCGCGCTCTACTGCTCGGTCGACGCCGAGCGCTACCGCCCGACCGGCGCGGCGACGCGGTGGGATCTCTCCTACCTCGGCACGTACAGCCTCGATCGCCAGCCGACCCTCGACCGGCTGCTGCTGGAGCCGGCGCGGCGCCACCCGGAGATGCGCTTCGTCGTCGCAGGGCCGCAATATCCCGACGACATCGACTGGCCCGCCAACGTCGAGCGGATCGAGCATCTGCCCCCCGCCGATCACCCCGACTTCTACTCGGCGAGCCGCGCCACGCTCAACGTCACCCGCGCCGACATGATCGCGGCGGGCTGGTCGCCGTCGGTCCGCCTGTTCGAGGCGACCGCCTGCGGCACGCCGATCGTCTCGGACCGCTGGGACGGGATCGACGAGCTGCTGACGCCCGGGCGCGAGATCGTGCTGGCGGATTCACCCGAGGACGTCGAGGCGCTGCTGGCGCGCGACGACCTCGCCGCGATAGGCGCCGCCGGGCGCGCGCGCGTGCTGGCGGAACATACCGCGGTCCACCGCGCCGCCGAGCTGGAGGCGCATCTGGAAGAGGCGATGGCGGCGAAGCGGGAGGCGGTCGCGGCGTGATCCCGTGTGCTCCTGCGGGCGCAGGAGTCTAGAGCCACGAACGGCGCCCCCTCGCCACCTGGGCTCCTGCATTCGCAGGTCACGGGCATCTTTGATGACCTGCCCCCCGTCATCCCGGCTTTGAGCCGGGATGACAGCGCTCTACGCCGCCCACTCCGCCTTCGGCACGCCCTGCGCCCAGAGCAGCGCCGTCAGGTCGCCGTGCTCCACCCGCGCCGCCGCGGCGGCGGCCACGATCGGCTTAGCGCGATAGGCGACGCCCAGCCCCGCCACCTCGATCATCGCGAGATCGTTGGCGCCGTCGCCCACCGCCAGCGTCGCGCTGTCCGCCAGCCCGAGCGCGGCGCGAGTCTGCAGCAGCGTCGTCCGCTTGGTCGCCGCACCCACGATCGGTCGTGCCACGGCCCCGGTCAGCACGCCATCCTCCAGCTCGAGCACGTTGGCGATCGCGCGGTCGAAGCCGATCGCGTTCGCCACCGGCTCGGCGAAGCGGGTGAACCCGCCCGACACCAGGACCGCCGTCGCGCCCCAACCACGCATCGTCCGCACCAGCGCGGTCGCGCCGGGCATCAGCCGCACGCGCTCGTCGAAGCACTCCTGAATGACGCTGCCGCGCAGGCCCTTGAGCAGCCCGACCCTCGCATCCAACGCCGCCTCGAAGTCGAGCTCGCCGCGCATCGCGCGCTCGGTGATGGCGGCGATCTGTGGCTTGAGCCCGGCGTAATCGGCCAGTTCGTCGATGCACTCGACCGTGATCATGGTCGAGTCCATGTCCGCCACGAGCAGCATCTTGCGCCTGGTCTCGCGCGGCTGGACCACCACGTCGACCGCCTCGAACATGCCTTCCAATGCCGCGCGTGCATCGGCGGGCGCGAGCTCGAAGTGGAGGTCGGCGGCGTCGCCCTCGTCGATCCAGCCGAGCGTCGTCGGCGCGCAGTCCGCCGCGGCGAGCCGCTCCTGCGCGGCGGCGACGATATTGGGCGTCAGCCGCCCGGCTGCTATCAGCGTCGCCGTGAACATGGGTTCTTTCCCTGAGAGCTATCGGAAACCGCGGGTGGCGCTCATCGCAGGGCCGACCGCGAGCGGCAAGAGCGCGCTCGCGATCGACCTCGCCGAGCGCGCCGGCGGCGTGGTGATCAACGCCGATGCCAGCCAGGTCTATCGCGACCTGCGGCTGCTTTCCGCCCGGCCGTCCGAGGCGGACGAGGCGCGCGTGCCGCATCGGCTGTTCGGCTATGTCGACGGCGCGGAGGCCTGCTCGGCCGCGCGCTGGGCCGCCGACGCGCGCGCCGCGATCGCGGCGGCGCACGAGGGCGGCCGGCTGCCGGTGCTGGTCGGTGGTACGGGCCTCTACCTGCGCACCCTGCTCGACGGCATCGCGCCGGTGCCCGAGATCGACCCGGGGGTGCGCGCCGCGGTTCGCTCGCTGCCAGTAACCGAGGCCCACGCCGCGCTCGAACGAGAGGACGCGCCCGCCGCCGCTCGGCTCGCACCGGGCGATTCGGCGCGGGTGGCGCGCGCGCTCGAGGTGGTGCGGTCGACCGGCCGCCCGCTCGTCGACTGGCAGCGCGAGCGGACCGGCGGGATCGGCGCGGCGATCGATCTCAGCGCGCTGGTGCTGCTGCCCGAGCGCGAGCGGTTGGTCGCGCGCTGCGACGCCCGTCTGGAATCGATGTTCGCCGCGGGCGCGATCGACGAGGTGAGCGCGCTGCTCGCGCGCGCCGATGTGCCCGACGACGCGCCGGTGCGGCGCGCGATCGGCGTACCCGAGATTGCGGCGCACCTCGGCGGGACGATCACCCGCGACGAGGCGCTCACCCGCGCGCAGCTCGCAACCAGGCGCTACGCCAAGCGTCAGTACACGTGGTTCCGGCATCAGCCACCCGCCTGCTGGCACCGCAGCGGAAGCGCCACTTTGGAATTTTATTTCTCGAAAGCGTGTTGACGGGCAACTTTCGATGCCGTAGCGCGCCCCGACTTCAAGCGAGGAGACGAGACGTGACCACCGAGAAGAGCGGAGCCGATATCCTGGTCGAGGCGCTGTGCGATCTCGGCGTGGAGGTCGTGTTCGGCTATCCGGGCGGCGCCGTCCTGCCGATCTACGACGCGCTGTTCCGCTCGCAGCGGATCAAGCACATCCTCGTGCGCCATGAGCAGGCCGCGACGCATGCCGCCGAGGGCTATGCGCGCTCCACCGGCAAGCCCGGCGTCGTGCTCGTCACTTCCGGCCCGGGCGCGACCAACGCGGTGACCGGCATCACCGACGCGCTGCTCGACTCGATCCCGATGGTGGTGATCACCGGCCAGGTCCCGACCAACCTGATCGGCAGCGACGCCTTCCAGGAGGCCGACACGGTCGGCATCACGCGCCACTGCACCAAGCACAATTACCTGGTGAAGGATCCGGCGCGGCTCGGCCCGGTGATCCACGAGGCGTTCCACATCGCCACCTCGGGCCGCCCCGGCCCCGTCGTGGTCGACATTCCCAAGAACGTGCAGGTCGCCACCGCCGCTTATGGCGCGCCCGGCCCGATCCAGCACAAGACCTACCGCCCCGCGCTCGCCGCCGACCCGGCGCTGATCGAGCAGGTGGTCGACATGCTCGCCGCCGCCGAGCGCCCGGTGTTCTACACCGGCGGGGGCGTCATCAACGCCGGCCCGCGCGCGTCCGAGCTGCTGGTCGAGCTGGCGCATCTCACCGGCGCGCCGGTGACCTCGACGCTGATGGGGCTCGGCGCCTATCCCGCCACCGGTCCGCAGTGGCTCGGCATGCTCGGCATGCACGGCACCTACGAGGCCAATATGGCGATGAACCAGGCCGACCTGGTGGTGAACGTCGGCGCGCGCTTCGACGACCGCGTCACCGGGCGGCTCGACGCCTTCTCGCCCAACAGCCGCAAGGTCCACATCGACATCGACCGGTCGAGCATCAACAAGACGGTGCGGATCGATCTCGCGATCGTCGCCGACGCCGGCCACGCGCTCGCCGACATGGTGCGCGTGTGGCGCGAGCGGCAGCACCCGCGTCCAGATCTCACCGACTGGTGGCAGCGGGTCGAGGCGTGGCGCGCCAAGAAGTCGCTCAGCTTCCCCGAGAGCCGCACCGAGATCATGCCGCAGCGTGCGGTTCGCGCTTTGTGGGAGGCGACGCACGACCGCGACCCGATCATCACCACCGAGGTCGGCCAGCACCAGATGTGGGCGGCGCAGCATTTCGGCTTCGAGGCGCCCAACAAGTGGCTGACCTCGGGCGGGCTCGGCACGATGGGCTACGGCCTGCCAGCGGCGATCGGCGCGCAGCTCGGCAACCCCGACGCTCTGGTGATCGACATCGCCGGCGAGGCGTCGATCCAGATGAACATCCAGGAGCTCGCCACCGCGACGCAATACCGGCTGCCGGTGAAGGTCTTCATCCTCAACAACGAGTATATGGGGATGGTGCGGCAGTGGCAGGAGCTGACCTATGAGAGCCGCTACTCGGAGAGCTATTCCGACTCGCTGCCCGATTTCGTCAAGCTGGCCGAGGCTTATGGCTGGAAGGGCATCCGCATCGAGCATCCCGACCAGCTCGAGCAGGGCATCGCCGACATGCTCGCGCACGACGGGCCGGTGATGGTCGACTGCATGGTCGCCAAGCTGGCCAACTGCTTCCCGATGATCCCGTCGGGCGCGGCGCACACCGACATGATCCTCCAGGCCAACGAGGTCTCGGGGACGATGGACGACGAGGCCAAGGCGCTGGTGTAAGCCATCGGCGCCTCCCCGCCGCGGGGAGGCGCGGGCGGCGGGCAGTTGAGGCGCGTGATGTCGCCCCGCGCGCTTGCCTCCGCCCCATCCTTCCGCCTTAACCCTTCCCGACCTCTCCCACTCTGGGAGGGGAGTGAGATTGACGACATGCAGATACGAGAAGAGAAGGCCGAGCGGCACACGCTGGCGGTGATCGTCGACAACGAACCCGGCATCCTCGCGCGGATCGCCGGCCTGTTCACCGCGCGCGGCTACAATATCGAGAGCCTCACCGTCAGCGAGATCACGCTCGACAAGGCGGTGAGCCGGATCACCATCGTCACCTCCGCCAGCCCGGCGACGCTCGAGCAGATCGTCGCGCAGCTCGAGCGGCTGGTACCCGTCCACCAGGTGACCGACCTCACCGCCCGCGGCGCGCACGTGGAGCGCGAGTTGGCGCTGGTGAAGGTGGCCGGCAGCGGCGACCACCGGATCGAGGCGCTGCGCCTCGCCGAGGTCTATCGCGCGCGCGTCGTCGACGCGACCATCGCCTCGTTCGTCTTCGAGGTGACCGGCACGATCGAGAAGATCGACAAGTTCGTCGAACTGATGGGCGAGGTTGGCTTGGTCGAGGTCGCGCGTACCGGCATCGTCGCGATCGCGCGGGGCGCCGAGGCGGGGTAACGACCGCCACATCTTCCGTCATCCCCGCGCGGGCGGGGATCCATCACCACTGGCGTCCGCGGGTCTGGAGTCCCGCCTACGCGGGAATGACAAGGGGTTTGAACATGAAGGTCTACTACGATCGCGACGCCGATCTGAACCTGATCACGGGCAAGAAGATCGCGATCCTCGGCTATGGCTCGCAGGGCCACGCGCACGCGCAGAACCTGCGCGACTCGGGCGTGAAGGAGATCGCGATCGCGCTCCGCCCCGGCAGCGCCTCGGCGAAGAAGGCCGAGGACGCCGGCTTCAAGGTGCTCGCCAACAAGGACGCCGCCGCCTGGGCCGACGTGCTGATGATCCTCGCCCCCGACGAGCATCAGGCCGCGATCTGGGAGAGCGACCTGAAGGGCAACATGAAGCCCGGCAGCGCGCTCGCCTTCGCGCACGGGCTCAACGTGCATTTCGGCCTGATCGAGCCGCCCGCCGACATCGACGTGATCATGATCGCGCCCAAGGGGCCGGGCCACACCGTCCGCTCCGAATATGTCCGCGGCGGCGGCGTCCCCTGCCTCATCGCGATCCACCAGGATGCCAGCGGCAACGCGCATGACGTGGCGCTGGCCTATGCCTCGGGCGTGGGCGGCGGCCGCTCGGGCATCATCGAGACCAACTTCCGCGAGGAATGCGAGACCGATCTGTTCGGCGAGCAGGCGGTGCTGTGCGGCGGCGCCACCGCGCTGGTCCAGGCCGGCTTCGAGACTCTGGTCGAGGCCGGCTACGCCCCCGAGATGGCCTATTTCGAATGTCTGCACGAGCTCAAGCTGATCGTCGACCTGATGTACGAGGGCGGCATCGCCAACATGCGCTACTCGATCTCGAACACCGCCGAGTACGGCGACATCAAGACCGGCCCGCGGATCATCACCGACGAGACGAAGAAGGAGATGAAGCGCGTTCTGGCCGACATCCAGTCGGGCCGCTTCGTGCGCGACTTCGTGCTCGACAACCGCGCCGGCCAGCCCGAGTTGAAGGCCAGCCGCAGCGCCGCCAAGCGCCATCAGATCGAGCAGGTCGGCAGCGAGTTGCGCGCGATGATGCCGTGGATCGGAGCCAACAAGCTGGTCGACAAGGAGCGCAACTGACGCGCGGCGCGCGCGCGGCGGATTGAAGCCGCGCGCGCGCTCCTTTAGGCGCGCGCGATGCGGACGGCGACGTACCGAGACTCGTCGTATCGCACGCGCGCCGACACCGGCAGCCGCGCCGTCTCCTGGGCGCTCGCGCTCGGCATCGCCGCGCTGCTGCTCTACGCGCTGCTGCGCATGGGCGGCGTGGTGCGCGGCGACTTCGGCGATCGGCGCCCCCTCAGCACCTTCGACGTGAGCGCGCAGGGCCAGCGCGCCGAGACCGCCGCGACCAAGCGGACCGAGCGCGCGCGCCAGTCGGGCCGCCAGCGCACCGCCCCGGCCAAGCGCGAGCGCCCGGTCGAGCGGCCGGCCGAGACCCCGCCCCCGCTTCCGCCGCTGGCCGAGCTGAAGCTGCCCGGCGTGATGATCCTCAGCCGCAGCGACTATGCCGCTTCCGACATCGGCAAGATCAAGGGCACCGCGCCCGCCCCCGGCTCGGGCGCGGAGGGGCAGCAGAGCGCCAGCGCGGGGGCGGGTGACGACACGCCCACCGTCGGCAAGGGGCCGGGCGGCGAGCCGCTGTATGCCGCGGAATGGTACCGCAGGCCGACCCGCGCCGAGACGAGCCCCTACATGCCGCGCGGCCGCGCCGGCTGGGGCATGATCGCCTGCCGCACTGCGCCGCGCTTCCACGTCGAGGATTGCCGCGAGCTCGGCGAGTCGCCCGGCTCGGGGATCGCGCGTGGGCTACGCCAGGCGGGATGGCAGTTCCTCGTGCGGCCACCGCGTCGCGGTGGGCAGCCGCTGATCGGCGTTTGGGTGCGGATCCGATTCGACATCACGATCGAGCCGGCCCCGGAGCAGTCCGGCCCGGGCGAGTAGGCGGCCGAAAACCTCCGTTTCGCCGCATGCTCTATCCGGCCGCGCGATAGTGTGGTGCAAGAGGCGCACCACAGGAGGAACCACCATGCGTCATCTTCTCGCCGCCGGCCTGGTCGCCGCGCTCGCCGTTCCTGTCGCCGCGCAGCTCGCCACCGCGCCGGGCCAGCCCGGCCAGCCGAGCGCCGCACGCGTCGCCGCGGGCACCTATCAGGTCGATCCCGCGCACACGCAGGTGACCTGGGAGGTGAACCATCTCGGCTTCTCGATGCTGCAGGGCCAGTTCGGCGCCTCGGGCGGCTCGATCACGATCGATCCGAAGAAGCCCGCCGCCACCAAGGTGGAGGTCACCTTCGCGGTCGACCAGCTTTCGGTGACCTCGCCGCAGTTCGCCAATCACCTCAAGTCGAAGGATTTCTTCGATGCGGCCACCAACCCCACCGCCCGCTTCGTGTCGACCACGGTGACGCCGCGCGGGCCGAACAAGGCGGTGCTGGGCGGCGAGCTGACGATCAAGGGCATCACCAAGTCGGTCACGCTGGACGTCACCTTCGTCGGCGCTGGCGACAATCCGATGAGCAAGAAAGCCAACTTCGGCTTCGTCGGCACCGGCACGATCAAGCGCAGCGACTTTGGCCTGGGCTACGCCGCGCCGGCCGTGTCGGACACGGTGAAGCTCAACGTCAACGCTGCCTTCACGGCGTAAACGGGGGCGAGTTCCTCTCGCCTTCCGAGCGTCATCCTGAACTTGTTTCAGGATCCACCGACCCGCGGGCGCTCCGGCGCCCGGGTACGCGGCTCGGTGGATCCTGAGACGAGCTCAGGATCACGCCATCATTGTCGAGGATGAACTCACGCCGCGCGCTGGAGGCGCGCGAAACTGTCGAAGGTCGCACGCACCGCCGGCGACGCGTTCGCCACCAGCGCGGCCACCCGGCGCGTGAAGGCCTCGCCGTCCGAGCCGGGAACGCGCTCCGCCATCGCCCAGTCGCCGAACTCGCGTTGCGCCACCTCGCGCCGCGACAGAACGACCAGCGCGCGGTGGCGCGGGTCGGCGCTGATGCGCGCGAAGGCGCGCTCCACCATGGCCGGCTCCCCCTCCAGCGCCTGGAGGAAGCGCCGGCCGTCGCTGAAGAGAAGACCGGTGATCCTGTCGCGCGTGTTGTTGGCGCGCGACTCCGCCAGGATCGAGGCGGTGGCGATCTGCCCGACGGCGGTGCTGATGTAGACCAGCTGCAACATGATGAACTCCCTCGTACGACGCCTCTCTCGCCCACAAAGGTTTCTTTTCACTCAAAATTTCCTGCGCGCACCGATGCGCTGGACAAGCCGTGCCGACGCGCGCTACTCCGGCCCGCGATGACCAAGGTCCGCGGCCTCGCCCTCCTGCTTCGACTTACGCGCCCTTAGGCGCGTCACCGCTCGCGCGCCCGCCGCGCTGCGCCTAAGGGCTGGACCATATCCCTTCCGCTCCTGTCGAGAGAGCCACCGCCATGCTGCGCGACCCCGCGACCAAATACCGACCCTTCCCTCCTGTCGACCTGCCCGACCGGCGCTGGCCCTCCGCGACGATCACGCGCGCGCCGCGCTGGCTCTCCACCGACCTGCGCGACGGCAACCAGGCGCTGATCGATCCGATGGACGCCGAGAAGAAGACGCGCTTCTTCGACCTGCTGGTGAAAGTCGGGCTCAAGGAGATCGAGGTCGGCTTCCCCTCGGCGGGCGCGACCGAGTTCGACTTCATCTCGGGCCTGATCCGCGACGATTGCGTGCCCGAGGACGTCCAGATCCAGGTGCTGACCCAATCGCGCCGCGACCTGATCGAGCGCAGCTTCGCGAGCCTGGAGGGCGCGCACAGCGCGATCGTCCACCTCTACAATGCGGTCAGCCCGGCGTGGCGCAAGATCGTCTTCGGCATGTCGCGCGACGAGGTGAAAAGGATCGCGGTCGAGGGCGCCAAGGTGCTCCGCGACGAGGCCGCCAAGCGCCCCAACACGCGTTGGCAGTTCGAATATTCCCCCGAGACCTTCTCCACCGCCGAGCTCGATTTCTCGCTCGAGGTCTGCGAGGCGGTCGCCGAGGTGCTGGCGCCGACACCCGAGGCGCCGATCATCTTCAACCTGCCCGCCACGGTCGAGTGCGCGACCCCCAACGTCTACGCCGACCAGATCGAGTGGTTCGCGCGCCACCTGCGCCAGCGCGACGCCGCGGTGATCTCGCTCCACACGCACAATGACCGCGGCACCGGCGTCGCCGCGGCGGAGCTCGGCATCATGGCCGGCGCCGACCGGGTCGAGGGCTGCCTGCTCGGCAACGGCGAGCGCACCGGCAATTGCGACCTCGTGACGGTCGCGCTCAACATGTACACGCAGGGCGTCGACCCGCGGCTCGACCTCTCCGACATCGACGCGATCGTGAAGACGGTGGAATATGCCACCAACATCCCGGTCCACCCGCGCACGCCCTATGCCGGCGACCTCGTCTTCACCGCTTTCTCGGGCTCGCACCAGGACGCGATCAAGAAGGGCTTCGCCGCGCAGGCGGCGCGCAACGACGGGCTGTGGGAAGTCCCCTATCTGCCGATCGACCCGGCCGATCTGGGGCGCAGCTACGAGGCGGTGATCCGCGTCAACTCGCAGTCGGGCAAGGGCGGCGTCGCCTGGGTGATCGAGCAGGACAAGGGGCTGCGGCTGCCCAAGCGACTCCAGGCCGACTTCAGCCGTCACGTCCAGGCGCTGGCGGACGAGACCAGCCGCGAGCTCAACGCCGCCGACATCTGGGGCGCATTCGAGCGGGCCTATCTGCCGGGAGCAAGCGACCGCTTCGTGCTGCGCGACTATGACGAGAGCGGCGCCGCGGGCGAGCGCGTCTTCGTCGGCCGCATCGCCATCGACGGCGAGGAGCGCTCACTGTCGGGTCGGGGCAACGGCCTGATCTCGGGCGTGATCGCCGCGCTGCACGAGAGCACCGGGCCGACGCTCGACGTGATCGATTATGCCGAGCACGCGATCGGCCACGGCGCCGGCGCGCAGGCGGCGGCGTATCTCGAGTGCCGCACGCCCGATGGCCGCACGGTCTGGGGCGTTGGCATCGACAGCGACATCGCCACCGCGAGCGTCCGCGCCGTCCTCTCCGCGGCGAACCGCGCGTGACGCGCCGCTACGCCGCCTTCCTGTTCGACATGGACGGGACGCTGATCAACTCGATCCCGTCCGCGATCCGCGCCTGGACCGCCTGGGCCGAGCGCCACCGCGTCGACGTCGACGAGCTGATGCGCGTCATGCACGGCGTGAAGGCGATCGAGACGATCCGTCGCTTCGCCCCGCCCGGGGTCGACCCGCAGCGCGAGTTCGAGCTGCTGCTCCAGGCCGAGATCGACGATGTCGCCGACGTGGTCGAGATCGCCGGCGCTGCGGCTTTCACCGCGGCACTGCCGCCCGAGCGCTGGGCGATCGTCACCTCGGCGCCGCGCTCGCTCGCCGAGGTCCGCCTCAAGGCGGCGGGCGTCATCCCGCCCGCGGTGATGGTCACGGCGGATGACGTCGAGCGCGGCAAGCCGGCGCCCGACTGTTTCCTGCTCGCCGCCGAGCGGCTCCGAGTCGAGGCGCGCGACTGTCTCGTCTGGGAGGACGCGCCCGCTGGCATCGCCGCGGCCGAGGCCGCGGGTGCCGACGTGATGGTGATCTCGGCGACCCACCACGAACCGCTCGACACGCGCTGGCGTCAGGTCGACGGCTATGACGCGCTCATCGCCGCGCTGGAACAGGATCGGCTGGTGCTCGGGGATCGCTGAGGCCGGTCATGCTCAGCGCCCGGGCGTGGGATAGGACGGCGGATCGCTCGCGGGGAAGGACTCGTCCGATCCCTCGTCGACCCTGTCCCAGCCGCGCGGCTGGGCATCGGCCATGCTCTCCGGCCCCGCGTCGCGCACCGGCGGCGGCGCGGGTCGCGGAGGCGATGCGACGCCCGGTTGTCGCGCCGCGCGGCGGCCCAACAAAAATCCGAGCGCGCCAGCGAGCAGGAGCGTGCCCCAACCCGGCTTCGATCTCCGCACCGGCTCCACCGCGCTCGCGCGCTCGCCGGCGCGACCGCTCGCCTCGACGAAGCTGACGCCCGACTGCTCTTCGAGCGTGAGCACGCGGCCGTCGCTCGACCTCATCTCATGGGTGAGCGACTCGTCGGTGCCCTCGGCAATCGCATTCCCCTCGCCGCGCATGCCGCCAGCAGGCGGCGTCTGGTTGTTCTGGCGATCGGCGGTGCCGTAGAACCGGAAGCCGTCGCCACCCATCACCCACGCTCCCGACAGTCGCGCACCACCGCCACGGCGCAGCCGATCGCACCGCCGACCAGCGCGAACACCAGCACGTTGTCCGGTCCGCTCGCCGGCGCAAGGCGCCATTTGACCGCATAGACGAGGAGCGCGACCAGCACGCCGACGACGAAGAGCATAACGGCGCCGCGCGGCTCACCTTTGATCGTCTCGAGCGGCATGACCTGACCTCCTTCGACACGCACCGTGGAGCACGTGAGCGGGTCAACGTCGCGGCTCGATAAGCGTTCAAAAACAAGCGACTGACTTGGATCACCCGATGACTGATCTGGCTCATGTGACCGAGCAATGACAGGTTCTCGCCGCGCTGGTAGACAGGGCCACGACGGTATCAACCGGGCTTGGGGGCAAGCGACAGATGGGGGCGAGCCCTCGCATAATGGACCGCCTGCCGTATGGCAGCGGGAGAGGGCTCGTCGGCTTGCTCGGCGCGGTGACGCTCTCGCTGGCCGCAGCAGGACTGCGCCTCGCGCTCGACGATCTTTTCCCTCCCGGCTTTCCTTATCTCACCTTCTTCCCGGCGGTGATCCTCTCGTCCTTCCTCTTCGGCGCGCGTGCGGGGGCGATCGCCGGGCTGCTGTGCGGGCTGCTGGCCTGGTATTACTTCATCCCCCCGTATCGCAGCTTCGTCGTGCAGGGCGGAACGTGGATCGCGCTGTTCTTCTATTTCGCCGTGGTTGCGTTGGATGTGCTGCTGATCCTGTGGCTTCAGCGTGCCAACCGTCGCCTGCGCGACGAGCGCGAGCGCAACGAGGCGCTGGCGGCCCGCAGCGAGCTTCTCTTCCGCGAGCTGCAGCATCGCGTCGCCAACAACCTGCAGATGGTCGGCGCCGTGCTCCACCATCACGAGCGGGACGTGGGCGATCCGCTCGCTCGCGCCGCCCTGAGCGAGGCCGCCCTCAAGCTCGAGCTGATCGGGCGAATCCAGCGCCAGCTCTATGGCAGCGACGGCAGCCCGGTCGCGCTCGATAGTTTCCTCGCGCAGCTGGTGGACGACGTCATGGCAGCGGGGGGCAAACCGGGACTTCGCCACATGTTGCGCGTCGCGCCCGGGATCGTCCTCGCGCCCGATGTGGCGATACCGCTCGCGCTGATCCTCGCCGAGGGGATCGCCAATGCGGTCGAGCACGGCTTCACTGGTCGGACGAGCGGCTGCATCGCGGTGACGGTGACCCGCGAGGCGGGTGCGATCGCGCTCGTCATCGCGGACGACGGCGAGGGCCTACCGCCCGATTTCGCGCTCGACGCCGCCTCGAGCCTGGGACTGCGCGTATCGCGAACCTTGGCGCGGCAGATCGGTGGTACGCTCAGCCTCTGTGACCGGCCGGGCGGCACCGCGTTGCGATTGGTGATCCCCGATCGCGCGGCACAGGGGCTCAGTTGACCTGATCGGGCGGCGCCACGGGGAAGAGCAGCGGTGCGATCGGAACCCCCTCCTCGACCAGCTCGCTGACCTCAGCCGCACTCGCCTGACCGTGGATCGCGCCTTCGGGCCGCTCGCCCTCGTGCATGGCGCGCGCCTCGGCGGCGAAGTCGCTGCCGACCCAGCGCGACCGGCGCAGCAGCTCGGCCTGGAGTGCCGCCAGCTTGCGGAGCGCGTCGGCCGGCGCCGCCGATCGCGCCTCAACGGAACCGCGATTGCCCTTGGCGCCGACGTTGGGCGCCATCACGGCCTTCTCCACGCTGGTCTCACCGCAGGTCGGACAGGCGACGAGGCGACGCTCGCGCTGCTCCTCATATGCCGGGGTCGAGGCGAACCACGCCTCGAACACGTGCGCCCTCGCGCAGCGGAGATCGAAGACGATCACTCCCCGCTCAGGCGGCGAGCATCGCGTCGAGCTTGCCCGCGCGCTCCAGCGCGGCGAGATCGTCCGAGCCGCCGACATGGACGCCGTCGATGAAGATCTGCGGCACCGTCGAGCGACCGGACGCGCGCCCGATCATCTCGGCGCGCTTGTCGCGCTGTACCCCGATGTCGGTCTCCTCGACCGACACGCCCTTGCTCGCGAGCAGGTTCATCGCGCGCGAGCAGTAAGGGCAGAACGCCTTGGTGTAGATCTCGACCCGTGCCATGCTACCTAATTGTGGTCGCCCCCCCGCGCTGTCAATCGGTTCGCGGCAGCACGCGCGCCCACACCAGCACCGTCACCCGCGCCGCGCCGGCCGCGAGCAGCGTCGCTGTACACTCGTCGGCGGTGGCTCCGCTGGTGTAGACGTCGTCGACCAGCACGACATCCGCGCCAGCGAGCCGCGCGCGGCGACGCTCGGGCACGCGGAAGGCACCCGCCACGGCGCGGTGTCGCTCGCCCGCGCCTCGCTCGCGCAGCATCGGCGTGGCGCGGTGGCGCTCGAGCAATCGCGGGTGCCACGCCACGCCGCTTACCCGTGAGACGGCGGCGGCGATCAAGGCGGCCTGGTTGTAGCCACGTGACCACATCCGCCAGCGATGCAGCGGCACCGGCACCAGCAGCGTCGCCTCGGCGGGCACCCAGCGCGCCATCAGCCGCGCCGCCGTGACGGCGTAGGCCGCGCGACCGCCGTGCTTGAGCCGCAGCGCGAGTGTGCGCGCCACCTCACCGTAAGCGACGGCGGCGTGGACCCCGGCATGGCGCGGCGGTGCGGCGCGGCAGTCATCGCACCGCGCGCGAGCGCCGACCGTCGAACCGAGCGGCAGGTGACACGTCTCGCACCAGGGCGGGCCGAGGAAGTGGAGCGTCGCCCAGCAGTCCGCGCAGAAGCGTCCCTGCGCCGAGACGATCGCGCCGCAGCCGGGGCAGCGCGGCGGCAGCACCTGATCGATCAGCCGCGTGAGCACGTCGCGCTTGTGGGCGGCGCCGCGAGCGGGCACAAGCCGTCGGGCGACCCATGCAGCCTCCCGAGATCTTCGACCGTGCCGCGCGCCGCCGGCATCGCGACCGTGCCGCCGCCGACTTCGGCGCGCACGATTTCCTCCGTGCCGCGATGCTCGACGGCATCGCCGATCGGCTCGACGCGGTGAAGCGCGACTTCGCCGACGTGCTCGATCTCGGCTGCTTCCGCGGCGAATATACGCCGCGACCCGGCGCCCGCGTGGCACGGGTCGATCCCGGCTTCGCTTTCGCGCGCGCCGCGGGGGGCGTGCAGGGCGACGAGGACCGGCTACCCTTCGCCGACGAGTCGTTCGACCTGATCGTCGCCGCCGGCACGCTCGACGGCGTCAGCGACCTGCCCGGCGCGCTCGCGCTGGCGCGTCGCTCGCTCCGCCCCGACGGGCTTTTCCTCGGCGCCTTCGTCGGCGGGAGCAGCCTGCCGCAGCTCCGCGCCGCCTTCCGCGGCGCCGAGGAGCGCGCGGTGGCGCGGCTTCACCCGCTGGTCGACGTGCGTTCGGCGGGCGACCTGCTGATGCGGGCGGGGTTCGCGCTGCCGGTCGCCGACGTCGAGACGCTGAGCGTCGGCTATGGCGGGCTCGGGCGACTGCTCGACGATCTGCGCGGCATGGCGTCGAACAATGCGCTGGTCGATCGCCACCCGCTGCGCCGCGACACGCTGGCGCGCGCCGCCGGCGCCTTCGCCGCGCGCGCCGACGCGGACGGCCGCGTGCGCGAGCGTTTCGACCTGGTCTTCCTTACCGGCTGGGCGCCATCACCCGACCAGCCCAAGCCGGCGCGGCGCGGCAGCGCGAGCGCGTCGCTGGCGGCGGCGCTGCGCGGCGGTGGCGAACGCGCGCCAGGGGCATGAGCCGTTCCACTGCTCTCAGGCGTTTTACGACGATCGCGAAGCTCCTGCCCTAGGCAAGCCGTCGCAGTCGCCGACCGGTCACGATGACCGTCTCAGATCAGCTCGTCGTCGTCGTCCTCGGCGAGCAGCCGACCCATCGAATCGAACAGGGCGTCCATCGCCACCGGCTTGAAGATGACGTCGTCCGCGCCCGCCTCGAGGCAGCGCTGGCGCAGGTCGACCGCCGTGTCCGCGGTGACGACGATGATCGGCAGCCGCGCCTTGACGTCATGTCGCGCGCGGATGTGGCGGATCGCGGTGATGCCATCCATGCCCGGCATGCGCAGATCGACGAGGATCACGTCGAAGTCGTCGCGGTCGATCAGCTCGAGACCGAGCTCCGCGCTCTCGGCCTCGACCATGGCGACGCCGGCGACATCGAGCATGTCGCGGACGACGCGCCGGTTCATCCGGTCGTCCTCGATGAACAGAGCCGTCAAAGCCGTCACTTCCGAGAACCCCTCCCCCTTCGGCAACGCGACCCGGCTTCTTCTCTCACAATGATCCTAGCACATCACGCGGCGTCGCGCACGGTCGCGCGAGGCATGGTCAGCACTGCCGCGACCAACGCTTTCTTGGCTATCGGTTTCTCGATAACATGGGTGATTGACGCGGCCCATTCGGCGCGCCGCGCCGCGATCTCGGCGGTGGCGAGCAGCGCCACTGGCGCGCCCTCGGCAGCCGCGACGATCGCCGCCAGCTGCGCGGCCAGCCCGGTGGGAGAGAGCGACGCGGCATCGACCAACACACGATCGGGACGGGCGCGCGCCACTGCCGCCGCGGCCTCGTCGCCGTCGGCGAAGAGGATCGGGCCCTGGCCGTCGAACAGCGTCTTGTACATGGCACGGGTGATAGGGTTGCGCTCGATCACCACCAGCGCGATCGCTGACTCCTCCTGCTCCACCCCCGCGGCGGCGATATAGGGTAGGTCTAGCACGAAGGTCGCACCTTCCCCCAACCGGCTCGTCACGGTGACGTCGCCGCCCATCGCGCGCGCCAGATTGCGGCAGATCGCCAGCCCGAGCCCGGTGCCGCCGAACTGCCGGGTCGTCCCCGCGTCTGCCTGGCGGAACGACTCGAAGATCAGCTCCTGGGCCTCGGCGGCGATGCCGATGCCGCTGTCCGCCACCGTCACGCGCAGCCTGTCGCCCGCGACCGCGAGGCGCAGCGCCACATGCCCCGCCGGCGTGAACTTCACCGCGTTGGAGAGCAGGTTGAAGATGATCTGCCGCAGGCGCGCGGGATCTCCCATGATCCAGTGCGGCGCGGCGTCAGCGTCGACGTCGAACGCGAGCCCCTTGGCGCGCGCGGGGTCGCGCCACAGCCGAGTCGATTCCGCGAGCACCGCGCGCAGGTCGAGCGGCACGGTCTCGATCGTCATCCGACCCGTCTCGATCTTGGCGACATCGAGGATGTCGTCGACCAACGCGCGCATCGTCATGCCGGCGCCATGGACGATGCCGAGCCGGTCCCGCGTTGCCGTATCGAGCGTCGCGTCCGCGATCATCACCTGGGTCATGCCGAGGATGCCGTTGAGCGGGGTACGGATCTCATGGCTGGTGGTGGCGAGAAACTCGGTCTTGGCACGCAGCGCCTTGGCGAGCTCGCTGTTGCTCGCGGCGAGGTCGGCGTTGGCGGCGCGCACCTCGTTGCGGCTGCGGCGGATCGTGAACAGGCCGATCGCGAGCAGCGCGATGATCAGCAGCGTCCCCGCGACGGTGCCGTAGAGCAGCAGCCGCTGGGTGTGCGCGGTCTGGCGCTCGAACGCCACCGATCTGGCGAGATCGGCTGCCTTGAGCCGCGCGATCCGCAGCTCCTGGTTGGCATAGTCGAACCGCGCGGCGGCAAGCGCGGCGCTGTTCGAGCGGGCAATCTCGGTCGCCTGGTCGTCGAGCCGCTTGACCGCGCGCAGCTGCGTCAGTGCGGCGGCGGAGTCACCGCTCGCGACGTAGATGCGATAGGCGATGTCGTGCACGTCGCGGTCGGCGATCAAGGTGCTCTCGGGATCGACCCCCGCGAAGCGCTCCATGATCAGCTCGCGCGCGCGCGGCAGGTCGCGGGCCTGCAACGCGGCTTCGGCGGCGAGCGCGACGAACTGCGGGCGCTGCACCTCGGCGCCGTCCTGCCGAGTCAGTGCGAGGCCGCGCTCGATCGTCTGACGCGCGCGCGCGATCTGCCCCTGCCGCAGCTCGGCCTCGGCGACACCGCTGAGCGCCTGCGCGAGCGCGAGGGGACTGCGGAGTGCCGTCGCCGCCCCGACCGTCCGTCGAAACGCCGCCTCCGCCTCCGCGTATCGTCCGAGCGCGGTGAGCGACTGGCCCCGGCCATTCTCGACCGCGACGGTCAGTCCCGGATCGTCGGAATAACGCTCGGACGCTTCGGAGAAGTATCGCAGTGCCGTGGCATGGTCATTCGCGCTGCGGTAGAGGAGCGCGATGTAGGTCAAGGCTTTGGCCTGGCTTCGCTGATCGTGCAGCTCGACGTAGCGATCGTGCGCGTGTTGCAACGCCCCGAGTGCCTCGGTGATCTGTCCCGAATCGGTCAGCGCTCCGCCCTGCGAGAGCAGGATATCCGCGGCGAGATGCGCGCGCTGATCGGCCTTCTCGACCTGGCGCTGTGCCACCGCGAGCAGTTGCAAGGCGCGGCGCGGCTGATCGATTCGCGTGTACGCCTCGGCCTCCAGCCAGTTGAGCGTCGCCGAGCGCGTGTAATCGGCACGGGTCGCCGCCGCGCCGAGCGGTTGCCGCGCCTGCTCCACCAGCGCGATCGCACCCTGCGGATCGACCAGCATCTGCTGCTGGACTCGGGCGACGAGCGGATCCTGACCGGACGCCGAGGCCGCCCCCGCCCCCGTCACGAGGGCGAACGCCACCGCGGCCGCGACGACGAGCCGCCTCAGGCGCGCTTCCACGTCGCGCTCAGTCGTGTGAACGAGGCGCGCGTATCGGCCGAGGCGCGGTGATGACGCTCTTCCGCGAGGAAACCCGCGAGCGTCTCCAGCTCGACAGGACGGCTGAGCACATAGCCCTGCACCATGTCACACCCCATCACCGAGAGCAGCGCCAGCGCGGCATGCGTCTCGACCCCTTCGGCGACCACTTCCATGTCGAGCGCGTGCGCTAGGTCGATGGTGGAGCGGACGATCAGCGGATCACGGTGCGAGCTGGTGATGCCGGTGATGAACAATTTATCGATCTTCAGCTCCCGCGCGGGCAGCTGCTTGAGATAGGCCAGACTCGACAGACCCGCGCCGTAATCATCGATCGACACGGTGATCCCGATAGCGGCGAAGCGCTGAAGATTGGCGATCGCGCCCTCGGGATCGCGGATCACCGCGGTCTCGGTGATCTCGAAGCCCAGCCGAGCGTCGGGCGCCGCGGCGAGATAGTGGCACACCGCCTCGGCGAAGGCGGCGTCGGCCAGCACTTGTCCCGATATGTTGATGAAGATGCGCACGTCATGACCGAGCCGCCGCAGTCGGCGCTGGTCCTGGATCGCGCGGCGGACCGTCCATAACGTGAGCGGTCCGACGCGGCGGCGCTCCTCCGCCAACGGGATGAAGTCGGCCGGTGGGATCAGCCCGCGCGTCGGGTGACGCCAGCGGATCAGCGCCTCGGCGCTCTTGATCACCTGCTGGCGAACGTGGAGTTTGGGCTGGTAGAACAGCTCCATCTCATCCTCGGCGAGCGCGCGATCGAGCTCGCTGGCCAGATCCTGGCCGGCGACCAGCGCGGCGCCGACGATCTCGCCGCCGGCGGACGCCAGCGCCTGCACCAGTGCCGCCTCGCTGGTCTCGGCGAGCGTCACGTCGTCGACTTCGGGCGCGGCGATCGCGCTGCCCACCGCCCAGCCGTGGCGCGCGGAATCGTCGCACCGCCCGTCCGCCGGATCGAAGAAGGCCCGCACTGCCGCTGAAACATGCTCCACCTCGTCGAGCGCGCCACCGCATTTAACACGTATCACATCTTGCCCTACTGCGGCGACTCGCGCCAGCGGCAGCGTGCCGGCCAGTCGCGCCGCCGCGTCGGACACCAACTCGCCCGCCGCACCCGCCCCGAGCGACCGCCGGACGACGGCGAAGTCGCGCAGTCGCGCCAGCAGTTCGCCGCGGTGACCAACGCCGGAGGGCTGACCCTCGGGTGCGGCGCCGTCCGGTCCGGACGGCTCAGAGAGGCAAGGCATATCCATTCCGGAGCCACCGTAGGCCTGCCAGCTTAATGAATAGCTTAAGTACGTCCCACTTTGGGTTAACCGCTGGTTAATGCCATTGAGACGTGGTGAAAAAAGCGTTACCTGCGCGTTACCCTTCGGGGGGGTTGAGCAATAAATAGGGAGAAGACCCATGTTCGCATTCGTACTCGCGCTGATTGGTTTCGTCGGCACCACCATTCGCCCCTGGTAATCGGGAGTAGATCGATGCTCGCTTTCGTTCTCGCACTGGTCGGCTTCGTCGGCACCACCATCCGTCCCTGGTAATCGGAGGCTCGTGATGTTCGCTTTCATTCTCGCGCTGGTCGGCCTCGTCGGCACCACCATCCGCCCCTGGTAACCGGAGAAGTACGATGCTCGCTTTCGTTCTCGCCCTGGTCGGCTTCGTCGGCACGACGATCCGTCCCTGGTAAGCAGATCACAGGCCCGGCGTGCGCCGCGACTTGGTCGCCGCCACCGGGCCTAAGTATTGGATGACCTGATATCTACGCCCGGACGCCTGCTCCGGCCGCGGCGAACTCGATTTCCTCGGCGACGGAGCCGAAGCGAAGCGCCAGCACGTCGAGCGCGTAGTTCTGGTTGAGCCGCCACGGCCGGCGATGCCCCTGCCGCGGCAGCGACGACAGCGCGCGCTGGATATAACCCGAGCTCAGATTCGCGAACGACACTTCGTGGACGCTGCCGACCTGCACCCGAGGCGTCGCACTCGCCGCCCCACGCCGTCGCATCGCGCGGAGCAGGCGGCAGAGATAGCCGGCGACGAGGTCCGCCTTCAGCGTCCATGATGCGTTCGTGTAGCCGAAGGCGAAGCTGAGGTTCGGCACGTCGGACAGCATCATCCCCTTGTATTGAAGCGACCCGGCGGGATCGATGATCGTCCCGTCTCGGGACAAAACGAGGCCGCCGAGCAGCAAAATCTCGAGGCCCGTGGCGGTCACGACGAGGTCAGCCGGGACATGGGTGCCGTCGACGAGCAGCAGGCCGTCGCGGGTGAGACGATCGATCGTCCCGGTGGCGACGCTGGCGCGCCTCTCGCGCAGCGCGGCGAAGAGATCACCGTCCGGGACAAGGCAGAGCCGCTGATCCCATGGATCGTAACGTGGGGTGAAATGGGTCGCGACGTCATAGTCGGCGCCGAGTTCCTGTCCCACCATCGCGATCAGTCGCCGCGCCATCGCACGCGGCCGCGCCCTCGCCAACCGGTAGAAGAATTGGCCGAGCAGCACATTCTTCCAGCGCGTCACGGCGTAAGCGGCGTGTACCGGGAGCAGCTTCCGCAGACGGTCGGCGACGCGGTCGCGCGCCGGCCGCGCCACGACGTAGCTGGGTGAACGCTGCACCATCGTGACATGCGCCGCCGTCCGCGCCAGCGCGGGCACGAGCGTCACCGCTGTCGCGCCGCTGCCGATCACCGCGACGCGCCGGCCGGCATAGTCGAGCCGCTCGGGCCAGAATTGCGGGTGGACGATCGTGCCCGCGAACTCCTCCTCCCCGTCGAAAGCGGGCCGATGCGCGCGATCATAGGCGTAATAACCGGTGCAGGCGTGGAGCCAGTCGCACGCGAGCGTCAGCGGCTGCGCGCCCTCCCGCTCGACCGTGAGCGTCCAGTGCGACTCGGCACTCGACCAGTCCGCCGCGGTGACGCGATGACCGAAGCGGATGTGATCGGCGACCCCTTCCTCGCGCGCGGTCTCCTCGATGTAGGTGCGGATCGCCGGGCCGTCCGCGATCGCCTCGGCGGCCCGCCAGGGGCGAAAGCCATAGCCGAGCGTGTGCATGTCCGAGTCCGAGCGGATGCCGGGATAGCGGAACAGGTCCCAGGTGCCGCCGATAGCGGCGCGCGCCTCGAGGATCAGGAAACGTCGGTCGGGGAGCCGCCGCCGTAACTGGCAGGCCGCGCCGATCCCCGAGAGGCCGGCGCCAATGATGATGACGTCATACCGCTCCACCGCGCCTCTCCCTTTACAAGGAGGAAATAGCGGCTGCGAGCGGCGACGCCAGTGAGCGGAACACGTCTTCGCTTTTAGGCGTCATCCGGAACTCGTTTCAAGATCCACCGTCCCGCAGGTATCGCCACCCCTGAGTACGCGGCACGGTGGATCCCGAAGAAGTACGGGATGACGCGGCGGGTGTTGGATGCCAGAAGATGGCGCTCCCGCGCTGCCCCACCCGCCCGCGTTAGAAGTCGCGCGAATAGCGCAGCTGCACGTTCGACCCGCCGAACGATCCCGCCTGCGACAGCACGCTGATCGCCCGCGTCAGTGCGATCGTCAGCTGCGTCGCGGTGAAGCCGCGCGCGTCGGTGACAATCTCGACGTAGATGTCGTCGGTCAGATATTTGCCCGCGGCCAGCGCCGAGCCGCGCCCGCTCGCCTCGTCCGCCCCGAGGATGCGCAGCCGGTCGAATCCGGTGGCCGAACGCAGCTTGCCGAGCGGGTTGAGCCCGCCGCCGGAGCCGCGCAGCGAGTTGAGCGCGCTCGCCAGCTGGATCGCCTCGGTCGCGGAGAGATTCTCCGGGTTGGTGCCGAAGAGCAGGCGGCTCAGCACCTCGTCCTGCGGCAGCGAGGGCGTCGAGGTGAAGGCGATCTGCGGGCGCTGGCCAGTGCCGGTGATCGCGATGTTGAACGTGACATTGTCGTTGGTGGTGGTCGCCAGGATGTTGATGTCCGGGTCGGTCAGCGCGCCGCCGCGGAAGCGCACCTGGCCGCGCTCCACCTCGAAGCGCTTGCCCGCGAAGGAATAGGTACCGCGCACCAGGTCGAGCCCACCGTTGATCACCGGCGCCGCCGAAGTACCCCCGATGCGCATGTCCATCTGCCACTCGCTCTCGAGCCCCATGCCCGAGACGTAGAGCTGGTTGTCGGCACGGACACGCAGGTCGAGCTTGAACAGCCCCGGCGGTGACGCCGGCGCGGGAGGCTGGCCCGCCGCCTTGGCCGCGGCCACGGCGGCCTGTTGGGCGAGGACCTCGCTCTTCTTGCGCACGCCGGTGAGTTCGGGCACCTCGGCGGCGCCCTGGCGGATGATCTCGTACCGCGCGTTAGGGACGTTGATCTGCCCGCTGATCAGTCCGCCGCTCGCACTGTTCTGGATGCGGATGTCGCCGCTGGCGGTGGCGCCGAGCGCGTCGGAGCGCGCCAACTGGGCGTCACGCATGACCACGCGAACGTCGAGCGGGAAACCCTGCGCCGCGGCGAGCCCGACATTGCCCTGCGCCTGCACCGTTCCCTGCCCGGCTCTTGCCTGCAGCTGCTGCAGCTCGAGCCGGTCGTTGTTGAAGCGCGCGGCGATCTTCATGTTGGTCAGACGCGTGCCATAGACCTCGTTGTCATAGGTGAGATTGTCGGCACGGATCAGGCCGACCACACGCGGCGCCGATACGGTGCCGCCGAAGTCCGCCGCGATCGCCATCGGGCCGGTCAGCTGCTGCTGCGCCAGGCCAGCGAAGCTGAACAGCACCCCCGCCGGCCCGTTGTAGCGGATCCCGCCGCCGAGCGGCCCCTGCATCAACCGAGTCGTCCAGCTGCCGCTGCCCGTCGGGGTCAGCGTCGCCACCAGTCGACCGACCGGCGTGCCGGCGCGCTTGATCAGCGCGCGTCCCTCGCCCGCCGCACTCGACAGGCGGCCCTGGAAGACGACATCGACCGGCTCCGACACCGCGACCAGGCTCGATCGCGTGAAGTTGGTGACGTTGAGCCGCGCGTCCGCGCGCGGGAACGCCTCACCCTTGTCCTGCACATAGTCGAGGCTGCCGGTCGCCTGGCCGTTCACGCCGAGGTTGGGGACAAGCGCGCTGATCAGCGACAGGTCGAGCCGGTCGAGCCGCATCTGTGCCTGCGTCGCGCCGCCGCCGAAGCGACCGGCGAGCCGCACCGAGCCCTTGTCGAAGTCGAGCCGCGCCGGCTCGAGCCGGTAACCACCGTTCGCCGGCACGATCCGCGCAGGCTGCGCGGTGCGGAAGCCCACGTTGTTCGCCGCGCCGCTCAGCGCGACCAGATAGAGGCTGGGCGACAGCCGCGAGTTGACCGCGAGGCGGAAGGGCACGCCGTTGGAGCCGTTGAACAGCGCCTGCGCGGTGCCCGCGCCGTCGCGGTAGTTCACCTTGACTCGACCGGCCTGGAGCAGCGTCGCGCCGTAGCGCAGGTTGGCAACCTGCGCGTCGGCGACGATCTGCGGCTTGTCGTAGAGCACCGCGTCGGCGGTGATGATCGCGCGGCCGATGCTGAAGCCCGCCATACCCGGGATCGTCGCGCCCGCGGCGCGCGCGTCGACGCTGGCGCGCTGATATTTGCCCTCCGCACCGAGCGCGACATTGCCGTTGAGCCCGTTGCCGGCGAAGCGCACCTGCCCAGCGAACGGGCCTGCCGCGGTCTGGACAACGCGACCGGCGAAGTCGATGCCGGCGAACAGCACGCGGCGGATATCGACCGCGACCTGGCTGCCCGGCGTCAAGAGCACGTCGGCGGTGAAGGCGCCGTAGTTGGTGCCGCCGCTGGCGTTGACCTGATAGGCGCCGCCGCGCCCGACCACGCGCGCGTCGAGGTTGGCGAGGCCGATCCCCACGCCCGGCCGCGGCGCACGCAGCCGCACGACCGGCGCGGTCGAGGACCCGGTCACGCGCGCGTAGAGCGGGCCGTACTGAGTCGAATAGGCATCGGCGTCGACCAGCAGCGCGCCGTTGGCGGGATCGAAGCGTCCCTGCCCGCGCGTGACGCGGAACTGCGGCGCGTTGAGCGACAGGCTCTGGAACGTCACCACGCCGGTCGGCGAGTAGCCGAAGCGCGTGCTCATCACCGCATTGCCGCCGAGGAAATTGCGGACGCCCTCGTTGAACAGCTGCTTGGTCTGGAGCGCGACCTTGCCGGTGATGCCGAACCCGCCGTTCGGTCCGGGCACGAGCTTGGCGTCGGTCTGGACGTTGATCACGCCGACGCTGTCGACGCGGAAGTTGTTGACGCGACCCTGCAAGCCGCCGGTGTAGCGGCCGGTGGCGGTGTTCGCGGCTATGATCGCGGTGGCGTCGATCGTGTCCGAGCGGATGCGGAGATTGTCGGACAGGATGTTGGGCATGGCGATGGCGAGGTCGCCGTCGATGCGCGCGTTGGTGGTGAGCCCGCCGAGCGCGGCGTTGAGCCCGGCGATGCGGCGCGCGCGCGCGTGGACCGGCACCAGGATACGGTCGCTGTTCACCCGCGCCTGCCCCTCGGCGTACAGGTCCTGGACCGAGGTCTGCTGGAAGCCGAGCGCGGCGGCACGGATCTTATAGTCGACCGTCGGCGTCGCGAAGGCGCCGTTGAGCACCACGCGCGCGAGCACGTCGCGCCCGCTCACCCCCGGCATGATCGCGCCCGGCGTCAGCAGCTTGGCGTCGACCGCGAAATTGCCGAAGCGGCTGTTGGCGAGGTCGAGCAACCCGCCCGCGTCGACCGCGAGCGCCTGCGAGGCGAGCTTGATCCGCGTGTCCGCGCGGCGCTCGGCCAGCGTCACGTCGGCGGCGACGTTGAGCGCGGGGGCGGTCAATCGCTCTACCGGCCCTTCGATATAGAGGCCGGGCCGCGTCGGGCCGCGTACCTCGATATGGCCGTCGCGCGCGGAGATGGCGAGGTTGGCGAGCTCGCCGCCGCCGAGGTTCGCCAGCAGACGCCCCTGCCACGACGCCCAGCTGCCGCGCCCGCCGATCGTCGCGGTGAGCGGCGCCTTGAGGCCGGCGAGCTGCGCCACCGCCCCGTTGGCGGGAGCAGTGAGCCGCACGTCAAGGTCGAGCTTGTTGTCGTCGGGTACCGCGTCGAGCCGCACCCGCGCGACGTCGCCGCCGGCGACGCCGGGGGCGCGCAGCGTGGTGGCGTCCACCACGAGCTGCGCGCGGCGATTGGCGATGTGCGCCTGCCCATCGAAGCGCGCGACGTGGCGCGCGCCGGCGACCGGCGGCTCCATGACGAAGCGGCCGACGTGAAGCCGGTTAATGTCGATGTCCAGGTCGGGCAGCAGCGGCGCGTTCTCGTCCTCGGGCGTGGTCGGCGTCGGCTTGAGCTCGGGGTTGCGCCGCAGCGTGATCAGATCGGCCGAGACGCTACGCACGTCGACGTGGTTGCGCGCGAAGGCGAACGGCCGCCAGTCGAGGTCGAGCCGCGGCGAGGTCAGGAACACGCCCTTGGGATCGCTGACGCGCACGTCGCTGAGCCGCAGCTGGCCGTACAGCGAGCCGTCGATCCGCCCGACCTTGATGTTGAGGCCCGATGCGGTGGTGTAGCTTCCGATCTTGTCGGCGACGAAGCGGCGGCCCGGATCGGTGTTGATCCCCAGCACGATCGCGACGACGAGCAGCACCAGCGCGGCGAGCGCGATGCCGACCCACTTCAGCACGCGCTGCCACAAGGGGCGGCGGACGACGACGGTCTCGCCGGCGGTCGGGAGCGTGTCCTCGGCCATCAGAATGCCTGCCCGATCGAGATGTAGAGCGCGATCTTGCCGTCCCCTTCGCGCGGGTTGAGCGGGGTCGCGACGTCGACGCGCAGCGGCCCGAAATTGGTGTAGAAGCGGCCGCCGATGCCGGCGCCGATGCGCAGGTCGCTGCCCTTCGGCAGGCTGCTCTCATAGGCGTTGCCCGCGTCGACAAAGGGCACGATCCCGAAATTGCCGAAGCGGTAGCGCGCCTCGAGCGCGAACTCGTTGATGCTGCGGCCGCCGAGCGGGCGCAGGTCGGCGCGGTCGACGTTGCCGCTCGAGTCCGGGGTGAGCGAGGCGACCGGCTCGAGCGGCCCGAGCCGCTGGAAGCCGTAGCCGCGCACCGAGCCGCCGCCGCCGCCGTAATAGCGGCGCGACGGCGCGATGTCGTCGCGCGCGATGCCGAAGATGCTGCCCGCGCGCGCGCGACCCGCGATCACCAGGCTGTCGCTCACGGGATAATAAGCCGTGCCCTCGATCAGCGTGCGCGCATACGGCTTGGTCTGCCCCGAGACGGAGACTTCGGGGCTGACGTTGAGCTTGAGGCGGTAGCCGCGGGTCGGGTTGAGCAGGTCGTCCGAGGTGTCGAACAGCACCTGCCCGGGGAGCGCGACGACGCCGTAGGTGCGACGGTCGCGATCGAACTTGTCGAAGTCGAACACGCTCTCGTTGGTGCCGACCAGCTCGAAGCCGTAGGCATAGGTGAACTTCTTCTGCCAGATCGGCGTCGAGTCGTAGCTCACCCGCCCCGACAGCGTCCCGGTGAAAGCGTCGAACGCGTCGTAGCTGGAGTGGTTGGCGCTCGCGAGCAGACTGACGGTGCGGTCGCGCTTGCCCGCGTTCTGGCGGCGCAGCCCGACCGACAGGCCCTGCTGCTGCGTACCCGCGATCACGCCGAGGATCAGCGCACCCTCGGGCGGGAAGCGGTTGCGGTTGGTGAAATTGCCCTCTGCCTTGATGCCCTCGCCGGTGTTGAAGCCGACCGAGCCCGACAGGCTCTTCGCCGGCCCGCGCGTCTGCCGCACCAGCAGGTCGACCTGCTCGGTGCCGTCGACCGCGGTGACGCCGGTGCGCACCGGCTCGACCCCGACGCCGTTGAACAAACCGGTCGCGACCAGCGCCTCGCGCAGGTCGTCGGTGAGCCGCGCGTCGTACAGCTGCCCCTGATCGAAGCGCGGGAAGACGTTGAGGTGCTTGAGGTCGAACACCGGATCGCCCTCGGTGCGCAGCACGCCGAAGGAGGAACGCGGGCCGGTGTCGACCGGCAGGGTGTAATCGCCCTTGCCGGTCTGCTCGTCGAGCAGCACGTCGCGCTCGCCCAGCTTGACGAAGGGGTAGCCCTGCTGCGGCAGCCGCAGGCTGACATTGGCCTCGGCCCCCTGGATGCGCGCTGCCTCGATCGGGTCGCCGACCTTGAGCGGCAGCTCGCGGCGAACGAGCTCGGGCGGCTGGGTGGCGTCGGCCTTCACCGTGACGCTGCCGAGCTTATACTGCTGCCCCGGCGAGGCGGTGACCAGCGCGCGCAGTTTCGCCGGCGTGCCCGCGACGGTCTCCACCGTCGCCACCGCGGTGCCGTCATAATAGCCAAGCGACTTCATCAGCCGCAGCGCGAGCTGCTCGTCTTCGCGGGCGCGCGCCGAGACCTGGGTGGCATTGTCCGCCTTGCCGCCGCCCTTCTTGAGCGCGGAGAGCGAGTCGAACTCGTCGGTCAGTCCGAGCGGGTCGAGCCCCTGCACCTCGCTGGCGTAGCGCACGTCGGGCTGATCGCCGCTCGCCGGGTCGGCGACGGTCTGTAGCGGGGCGGTGTTGAAAGTGGAGAGCGGCTCGAGCGGCTGGGCGAGCTGCGGGTCCTGCGACGGCGCGGGGGGCAGCGTGCCCGGCGTGATCGGCTGCTGCGCCGCCGCCTGCGCGGGAGCCTGGGCGGGGTCGGCGGTGGTCGGCGCAGGCGCCGCAGCGGCGTCGGCCGGCATCGGCTCGAGCGGGGCGTTCAGGTCGCCAGACAGCGGCGGCAGCGCGGCGTCGAACTCGGCCTCGGGGACGATCGGCGTGTTGTCGGGAGCAGGCGCGGCGTCGGCCGGCTTGGGCGAGTCGGGACCCTGCGCGGGGGCCGTGCCGGGCTTCTGCATCTGCGCCGGCGCGGCGGCACAGCCCAGCGCCATGCCCGCGGTGGCGAGCAGGAGGCGCGAGCGACGAACGGAAAAAGACAAGTACTACGCCCCTTTAGGCGAGGCATGCGGCGTTCCGCTGAGCCCCCGTCACCCTGCAACGAGCCAGCGCAGGATCGGTTTCATAGCGCTGCCGTGTCGCCCACCTCTGATCGCCAAAGCCGGTCGGCGGCGTGAAAATTCTGGCACCCTTGCGAAACATTTGCGACAAATTGCGGTTAGGCGCCGGGGCAGCCCGAAGTCTCTCGCGGGGATAAGACTGAGAATGCGTATCGAGGTTCGGCCGGGCCGCCAGGTCATCGGTGGCGCGGCGGCGTCGGCGCTGCTCGCGCTCGCCGCCTGCGGCGGTGGCGGGGGTGACGCAACCAAGGCCAAGGAGAAGGGCGGCGCGCCGGGTCAGTCGGGCCCGGTCACGGTCGGCTATGTCGTCGTCCAGCCCACATCGGTGCCGACAACCAGCGAGTTGCCGGGCCGCACCGTCGCGTACCAGAGCTCGGAGGTGCGCCCCCAGGTCTCGGGCGTGATCCAGCGCCGCTTCTTCACCGAGGGCGCGATCGTCAAGCGCGGGCAGCCGCTCTACCAGATCGATCCCTCGCTCTACCGCGCCAGCGCCAACCAGGCGAGCGCCAACGTCGCCAACGCCCAGGCGACCTACGAGGCCGCCAAGATCCGCGCCGACCGCTACAAGCCGCTCGCGCAGATGGAGGCGATCAGCGCACAGGACTATACCGACGCGGTGGCGACGCAGCGCCAGGCGGCGGCGACGATCGCGGTCAATCGCGCGCAGCTCGACACCGCGCGCGTCAACCTGCGCTTCACCACCGTACCCGCGCCGATCACCGGCCGCATCGGCCGCTCGCTGTTCACCGTCGGCGCGCTGGTCAGCTCGACCCAGACCGACCCGCTCGCGACGATCCAGCAGCTCGACCCGATGTTCGTCGACATCCAGCAGTCGAGCGCCAACCTGCTCGCGCTGCGTCGCAGCCTCGCCTCGGGCGGGGCGGTGCCCGCGCGCGCGGAGGTGACGCTCAAGCTCGAGGACGGCAGTGACTACGGCATCAAGGGCGCGGTCGAGTTCGCCGAGGTGGTGGTCGATCCCAGCACCGGCACGGTGACGCTGCGCGCGCGCTTCCCCAATCCCAATGGCCTGCTGCTGCCGGGCATGTTCGTCCGCGCGGTCTTCTCGCAGTCGATCCAGCAGAACGCCTTCCTCGTGCCGCAGACCGCGATCACGCGCGACGCCAAGGGCAATGCGACCCTGTACGTCGTCGGCGCGAACAACCGTGCCGAGCAGCGCACCGTCACCGCCGAGCGGACGCAGGGCGCCTATTGGGTCGTGATCGACGGGCTCAAGGCCGGCGACAAGGTGATCACCCAGGGCCTCGCCAACGTGAAGCCCAAGACGCCGCTCCAGCCGGTGCCGGCCGACACGCCGCAGAAGGTACAGGCGCCCTCCCCCGAGCAGATGGACAAGATGTCGTCGGCCAAGGGCAAGGCCGGCTGACCGCTCATGTCCCGCATTTTCATCGATCGGCCGATCTTCGCCTGGGTGCTCGCCATCATCGTGATGCTGGCGGGCGTCGGCGCGATCCTGTCGCTGCCGATCGCGCAATATCCCGACGTCGCGCCACCGCAGGTCTCGAT
Source organism: Sphingomonas citri (assembly GCF_019429485.1). GTDB lineage: Bacteria > Pseudomonadota > Alphaproteobacteria > Sphingomonadales > Sphingomonadaceae > Sphingomonas > Sphingomonas citri. The sequence goes on from NZ_JAHXZN010000005.1 coordinate 216,058, forward strand.
CCGCGCGACCTTCCCCGGGGCCAACGCGCAGACGCTGCAGAACAGCGTCACCCAGGTGATCGAGCAGCAGCTCACCGGTATCGACGGGCTGCTCTACTTCCAGTCGAGCTCGTCGAGCCGCGGCTCGGTGACGATCACCGCGACGTTCAACAAGGGCACCGACCCGGACATCGCGCAGGTTCAGGTCCAGAACCAGGTCCAGCAGTCGCTCAGCCGATTGCCGCAGCAGGTGCAGCAGCAGGGCTTGGTGGTGCGCAAGTCCAACCCGGACTTCCTCCTGATCGTCGGCGTCTATGACGTCACCGACAAGCTGACCAACCAGGACGTCTCGGATTATCTCGTCTCGAACCTCCAGGACCCGCTCGGCCGTATCCAGGGCGTCGGCGACACCAACGTGTTCGGCTCGCAATATGCCATGCGGGTCTGGCTCGATCCGGAGAAGCTCAACAGCTACCAGCTGATGCCCGGCGACGTCGTCACCGCCATCACCAACCAGAACACCGAGGTCGCGGCGGGCGAGATCGGCGGGCAGCCGATGCCGTCGACGCAGATGCTGAACGCGATCGTCACCGCGCAGTCGCGGCTGCAGACGCCCGCCGAGTTCGCCAACATCATCCTCAAGACTCAGAGCAGCGGCGCCACGGTGCGGCTCGCCGACGTGGCGCGGATCGAGCTGGGCGCGGAGAGCTACAACGCGTTCAGCCGCGTCAACCGCCACCCCGGCGCGGGCATCGCGGTGCTGCTCGCCCCCGGCGCCGACGCGCTCAAGACCGCCGAGCTGGTCAAGGCGCAGGTCGCCGCCGCCGCCAAGGGCTTCCCGCCCGGGCTCGAGTACGCCTTCGCCAACGACACCACCGATTTCATCAAGCTGTCGATCGAGGAGGTGGTGAAGACGCTGATCGAGGCGATCATCCTCGTCGTCATCGTCATGTTCGTCTTCCTCCAGAGCTGGCGCGCCACGCTGGTGCCGGCGATCGCGGTGCCGGTGGTGCTGCTGGGGACGTTCGCGGTCTTCTACGTCGCCGGCTTCTCGATCAACACGCTGACCCTGTTCGGCCTCGTCCTCGCGATCGGTCTGCTGGTCGACGACGCGATCGTCGTCGTCGAGAACGTCGAGCGGCTGATGGACGAGAACCCCGGCATGACGCCGCGCGAGGCGACGATCGAGTCGATGAAGGAGATCACCGTCGCGCTGGTCGCGATCGCGCTAGTGCTCTCCGCGGTGTTCATGCCGATGGCCTTCTTCGGCGGCTCGACCGGCGTGATCTATCGCCAGTTCTCGCTGACGATCGTTTCGGCGATGGTGCTTTCGGTGCTGGTCGCGGTGATCCTGTCGCCCGCGCTCACCGCGACCCTGCTCAAGCAGAGCCACGACGAGAACGGCGATCCGATCGAGCAGAGCTGGTTGGGGCGCAAGTTCCCCAAGGTGGCGCATTTTCTCGAGCGCGCGCGCGACAAGTTCAACGACACGTTCGACCGCGGCGTGGCGCGCTACGTCGCCGGCGTGCGCCGGGTGATCGATCGCAAGTGGATCTTCCTGCTGGTCTACGCGGCGACGGTGGCGCTTCTGGCGATCCTGTTCCTTCGCCTGCCGACGGGCTTCCTGCCGACCGAGGACCAGGGCAGCGCGCTGGTGCAGTTCCAGCTTCCCGCCGGCGCCACGCGCGCCCGCACCGAGGAGGTGCAGCACCGCGTCGAGGATTATCTCGCCGGCAGCGAGGGCAAGAACGTCCGCACCATGTTCACCGTCAGCGGCGGCGGCGGCGGCGGCGTCAGCGGGCAGAACACCGGCCAGGGCTTCGTCAATCTCACGCCGTGGGACGACCGCAAGGGCAAGGAGAATACCGCCGACGCCATCGTGGCGCGCGCCTCGGCGGCGTTCCGGGGATTGCGCGACGCGCGCGTCTTCGCGCTGGTGCCGCCGGCGATCCGCGGCCTCGGCCAGTCGAACGGCTTCACCATGGAGCTGCAGAACACCAGCGGCATGACCGCGGAGAAGTTCAACGACGCCAGGGACCGGTTGCTCGCACTCGCCAACGCCGACCCCGCCCTCACCGCGGTGCGCCTGACCGAGTTGCCCGATGTCGGCACGCTCAAGGTCGACGTCGACCAGCAGAAGCTCGCCGCCTTCGGGCTGAGCCAGGCCGACGTCAACACGACGCTGTCGACCGCCTGGGGCGGCCGCTACGTCAACGACTTCGTCGATCGCGGCCGGGTCAAGCGCGTGTTCGTCCAGGGCGACGCGCCGTATCGCGCCGCGCCGACCGACCTCAACCAATGGTTCGTGCGCGGCAGCAGCGGGCAGATGGTGCCCTTCTCCGCCTTCGCGCGGATCGGCTGGAGCCAGGCGCCGGTGATCCTGTCGCGCTTCAACGGCGTGCCCTCGTTCGAATTCCAAGGCTCGGCCGCGGCGGGCAAGAGCTCGGGCGACGCGATGACGCGGATCCAGGAGCTCGCCGGGCAGATTCCGGGGACGAGCGTCTCCTGGGCCGGCCTGTCGTACCAGGAGCGGCTGTCCTCCGGGCAGGCGCCGCTGCTCTACGGCCTGTCGATCCTCGTCGTCTTCCTCTGCCTCGCGGCGCTGTACGAGAGCTGGTCTATCCCCTTCGCCGTGCTGCTGATCATTCCGCTCGGTCTGGTCGGCGCGATCCTGTTCACCACGCTGCGCGGGCTGATCAACGACGTGTACCTCCAGATCGGCCTGCTGACGACGATGGGGTTGGCGGCGAAGAACGCGATCCTGATGATCGAGTTCGCCGAGCAGGAGGAGAAGAAGGGCAAGCGCGTGATCGACGCCGCGCTCTCCGCCGCGCGGATCCGGCTTCGTCCGATCATCATGACCAGCCTTGCCTTCATCTTCGGCGTGCTGCCGCTGGCGATCTCGACCGGTGCCGGGGCCAACAGCCGGATCGCGATCGGCACCTCGGTGATCGGCGGCATGTTGACCGCGACGGTGCTGGCGATCTTCTACATCCCTTTGTTCTTCGTGCTGGTGCGGCGCGGCTTCCGCGACGGCCTCAAGGGCCTGCGCCGGGGCGCCGATCCGAGCCCGGACGAGGGCGAGGACGGCAGCGGCGGTGATGACGGTCATGGCGGCGGCGGGGCCCCCGGCGGCGAGCGCTCGCCGCAGCTGCCGCGCCCGATCGACCACCCCGCGCTGCCCGCGCCGGAGCCTGCCCGATGATCCGCCTCCCCGCGCTCGCCGCGCTCGCCGCCGGCACCGCGCTGGCGGGCTGCTCGCTGGCGCCGACCTACGTCCGGCCCGCCGCGCCGGTGCCGACCTCCTGGCCCGCCGGCGACGCCTATCTGCGCCAATCGGAGGCGCGGCTTCCCAGCGTCACCTACCGCGACATCTTCCGCGACCCGCGGCTGCAGGCGATCATCGACCAGGCGCTCGCCAACAACCGTGACCTGCGTGTCGCGGTGGCGAACATCGAGGCGACGCGCGCTCAATATCGCATCCAGCGCGCCGATCTTTTCCCTCAGGTCAACGCGACCGGCGCCTATAGCTATCGCGACAACGGCAGCAGCGGCGTGGTCACCGGCACCAACGGCGGCGGCACTGGGACCGGCGGCACCGGCACCGGCACGGGCGGGACGGGCGGGACGGGAACCGGCACCGGCACCGGCGGAACGGGCACCGGCACCGGCGTGACCACTGTCTCTTCGGCGCGGAGCACCTTCCAGGCACAGCTCGGCGTCACCGCCTTCGAGATCGACCTGTTCGGCCGCGTCCGCTCGCTCACCAGCGCGGCGCTGTCGCGCTATTTCGCGCAGGAGGCGGCGGCGCGCGCCACTAGGCTGACGCTGGTGGGCGACATCGCCAACGCCTGGCTCACCTACGCCGCCGATCGCAGCCTGCTCGCCGTCTCGCAGCAGACCGCCGAGGCAGCGCGCGCGAGCGTGAAGCTCACCGACGCGCGCCTGCACGGCGGCGTGGCACCGCGCACCGATCTGCGCCAGGCGCAGCAGATCCTCGCCACGGCGGAGGCCGATCTCGCGCAGCAGACGACGCTGCTCGCGCAGGACGTCAACGCGCTCCAGCTGCTCGTCGGCGCGCCGGTCGATCCGGCACTGCTGCCCGGCTCGATCGAGCAGGCGGCGGCGACGATCGGCGAGCTGCCCGCTGGGATCGACTCGGGTGTGCTGCTGCGCCGCCCCGACGTGGTGCAGGCGGAATATTCGCTGCGCGCCTTCAACGCCGAGATCGGCGCGGCGCGCGCCGAGCTGTTCCCGCGAATCTCGCTCACCGGGCTGGTCGGGTTCGCCAGCACCGCGCTGCGCACGCTCTTCAACAGCGGCTCGTTCAACTATTCGGTCGCGCCCAACGCGAGCTATCCGATCTTCCGCGCGGGCGCGGGGCGCGCCGGGGTCGCCTATAGCGTGGCGCAGCGCGACGCCGCGCTGGCGAGCTATGAGCAGACGATCCAGACCGCCTTCCAGGAAGTGTCGGACGCGCTCGCGCGGCGCGGCACGATCACCGAGCAGCTCGCCGCCAATCGCCGCTTCTTCGAGGCCGCGCAGGACACGCTCAACCTCACCAACGCGCGCTATCGCGGCGGCATCGACACCTTCCTGTCGTCGCTCGACGCACAGCGCCAGCTCTACTCGGCGCAGCAGATCCTGGTGCAGACCCAGCTGACCCGCGCGACCAACCTGGTGACACTGTACCGCACCCTCGGCGGCGACTCGCTCCTCGACGCCACGCCGCAGGGGCCAACGACGGCGACGGGCGGTGAGGCGGACTCGGCCGGCGTCCGCGCGGCGGCGGGGGCGCGGTAGCCGATCTGCTCGCCGTGCTCCTGTGGATGCAGGAGTTCAGGGCCCGGACCGCGGCGCGCCGTGGCTCTGGGCTCCTGCGTCCCAGGAGGATGGCTTCAGACATCAAGCGCCCCCTCAGCCACATCCGTCATCCCGAACTCCTTTCAGGATCCGCCGTGCCGAACCATCAGATCGCGCGAGACGCGCGGGACGGTGGATCCTGAGACAAGCCCAGGATGACGCCTCGCAGGGGACGGATGGCCCCTACTCTTCCCGCTTCGGCTCCTCGCCCCGCCCGGTCGGCTGGATCGCCTCGCGGCCGAACTGCATGATGAGCTGCCCGATCTCGCGCGCCTGTTCCATCGAGCGCTGACCCTGTTCGCGAAGGTACTCACCCTGGATCCGCATCACCTCGGTGAGGTCGCGCGCGCCCGCGGCGGAACGCAGCGCGGCGAAGGCTTCGCGTGCGTTCGCCTCCGCCTGGTCGATGATCGTCGTTCCCAGCGCCGACCCGTTCTGCGCGACCCGCTCGCCCGAGGCGCGCATCGCCTCGCCCGCGCGGCGCGCCGGATCGACGACATGCTCATTGAAGGCGTCGCGCATCTGCTCGGCGCCGCGCCATGCCTCGCCGGACGAGCCTCCCCCGAGCGAACCGGTGCCGCCCTCGCCTGCTTCGCCCGCGCCGTCCTCGCTCGAGTCGCTCATGCTCGCTCTCCTGTGCCGGCAGCCTCGCACGAGCGTGATCGCACCGTCGCGGGTCGCCTCAGTGGCACAACGCCGAACTCGTGGGCTGGATGCGCGAGTGGCGAGAGCGTAGAGAGAGGCTTCTCATGGAGCCTAGAATGTCCACTGTCTCGCTGCTGATCCCCCTGCTCGTCGCGGCCGCGCCGATGGCGCAGGCGCCGGGGGCCGAGCCGGCCGCCGATCAGCGCTGTTCCGTGTCGCGGCCGCCGCTGCCCGCCGGTCTGACGGGCTGGGCACGACGGGCGCCGCTCGCCGCCGGGACGAGCACGCGCAGCGCACCGGTGATCGTGGTCGGCCACGGCACCGACCTGCGGCTCGCTCCGGTCGAGCAGGTCACCCCGGCGGTGACGCCGCAGCGCGAGCCCGACATGGGCGAGACCGCCGGCCTCGCCTTGTTCCAGGTCGCGCGCCCCGGCACCTATCGTGTCGCGCTGGGTGACGCCGCATGGATCGACGTGGTGCGTGCCGGCCGCGCGCTGGCGGCGAGCGCCCACGGGCACGGCCCGGCCTGTTCGGGCATTCGCAAGATGGTCGATTTCCAGCTCGAGTCGGGCCGCTATGTCCTCCAGCTGAGCGGGACCAAGGCGTCATCGCTGCCCGTGATGATCGCGCGCGCGCCGCGGGTGGCGGCATGATCGCCGCGCTGGCGCTGCTGCTCGCCGCGCAGGCCGCGCTATCGCCGTCGGCCGGAGCTCCGCCGCAGTCGCCCGCCGCCCCCGCGACGCAGGCGCCTGCTCCGATACCCGCTCCCGATGCCGCCGCGCTCACCCGCGTGCGCCTCAGCACCGAGGCCGGCGATATCCTCGTCGGTGTCGACACCCAGGCCGCGCCGATCACCGCGGCCAATTTCCTGCGCTACGTCGACCAGCACAAGCTCGACGGCATCGGTTTCTACCGCGCGGTCAAGGTGGCGGACGGCTATGGTCTCGCGCAGTTCGGCACGCGCAACGACCCCAAGCGCACGCTGCCACCGATCAAGCACGAGCCGACCACGCTCACCAAGCTGAGCCACCGCGACGGCACGCTGTCGATGGCGATGGCCACGCCCGGCACCGCCGCGGGCGACTTCTTCATCACCGTCGGCGACCTCAGCTCGATGGACGCCACCGCCGACACTCCCGGCTTCGCCGCCTTCGGCCGCGTGCTGGAGGGGATGGACGTGGTGCGCCGCATCCTCGTCGCGCCGACCTCGCCGACGCTGGGCGAGGGCGTGATGAAGGGACAGATGCTCGCGCCCGTGATCAAGATCACCGCGGCGCGGCGCGTCGACTAGCGCCGCGCGCGGGTCTACATCGGTGCGAGAAGGAGTGTCCCGATGTCCCCACCGCTCGACTTGCCCACCGACTGGACCGCGCTCGGCACCGAGCAGCTCGCCGATGTGATCGCGCTGCGCCGCGCGATCCATGCCGAGCCCGAGATGGGGCTGCACTGCCCGCTGACGACCGCCAAGGCCAAGGCGGCGCTCGCCGGCCTGCCGCTCGAGATCCACGACAGCACGCGGACCACCGGCTTCGTCGCGATCCTGCGCGGCGGCCGCAGCGACGGTGGTGCCGGCTCGAACGCGCGCACGGTGCTGCTGCGCGGCGACATGGACGCGCTGCCGATCGTCGAGGAGACCGGCCTGCCGTTCGCCTCGACGCTGCCGGGCACGATGCACGCCTGCGGCCATGACGCGCACACCGCGATGCTGGTCGGCGCCGCCAAGGCGCTGTCGGCGCGACGCGACCAGCTCGCCGGCACCGTCGTCTTCATGTTCCAGCCCGGCGAGGAGGGGCATCACGGCGCGCGCGAGATGATCGCCGACGGCCTGCTCGATCGCGCCCGGCCCGACGCCGCCTTCGCGCTCCACGTCCTGCCCAACGCGCCCGCGGGCGTGTTCATCGGGCGCGAGGGCGCGCTGCTCGCCTCCACCGACACGGTGCGCGCCACCGTTCGCGGCCGCGGCGGCCACGCCGCCATGCCGCACGACGCGATCGACCCGATCCCGGTCGCCTGCGCGATCGTCACCGCGCTCCAGCAGCATGTCGCGCGGCGCGTGCCCGTCGCCGACCCGGCGGTTCTCACGATCACGCAGATCCACGCCGGCGCGTCGCACAACATCATCCCCGACGAGGTCCAGCTCGCCGGCACGCTGCGGACTTTGTCGCCGGGCACGCGCGAGGCGATGCGCGCCGCCTTCCACCAGGTGGCGCGCGGCGTGGCGGAGGCGCACGGCTGCACCGTCGAGTCGAGCATCGACGAGGGCTATCCCGTCACCATGAACGACCCGCGCGCCACGCGGCTGATGCGCGAACTGGCGCAGGAGATCGGCGGTGCGCAGGGTTGGGCGACGATGCCCGCGCCGATCATGGGCGGCGAGGATTTCAGCTACGTACTGCGCGAGTTGCCGGGGGCGATCGCCTTCGTCGGCGCGGCGCCACCGGGCTCCACGCCCGAGACCAACCCGCCGCTCCATAACCCGCGGATGACGATCGACGAGCAGGTCTTCGCCACCGGCGTGGCGATGCATTGCGCGCTGGCCGAGCGCTTCCTGGAGCGCGGCTTCGATTAGGCGGGGAGCGGGGCCGTCCGACGCGGCACGGTGCTCCTGCGCAGGGAGGCGCCCAGAGCTACGAGCGTCGTCGCCGTGGCTCTGGTCTCCGGCATTCCCGGGAGCACATAGATGACGTGAGCAAATCGGCTCTCGGCGTCGATCGCCGCGCGCGTGACCTCTTCGTCAGAGCCAGTCCGGCCTTGGCCGCAGCGGCTGGAGCACGATGTCGGCCAGCGCCGAACTCCCGACCTGAAAGGCGCGCTGGTAGTCGGGATCGTCGACCATCGCCTTGAACGCGGCGCGGCGCGGATATTGCACCAGCAGCGCCGCATCCCATCCCGTAACGTCACCGGTGGTGAGCACGGGCAGTCCCTCGCCGCCGACGAGGATCCGCGCGCCGAAGCGCGCCAGGATCGGCCGCGCCAGTGCCAGATACGTCGCGTAGCGCTCGCGACCGCCGTCGGCGGCGAAGCGCAGGAGGTTCAGCATGATGACGGGCGAGTCGTCCTCGTCGGCCAGGAAGGCGGCGAAGGTGTCGGGGGAGAAGGCTACCATCTGGACTGTCGCTCCGATCGCGCCGCTCGGTACGAGCGGCCGGTGCGCTGTCCTCTAAGCGGGTTGGACGTCAGAAATTGACAGCAGCGAGCGCCAGTCGCGATCCTGCTCGCGCCATCGCACGAACAGCGCGTGACGGCGGCCGAGGTAACGCTCGTCCAGCACCGCAAGCACCGCGACCCGGTCGACGCGGAAATGCCGGAAGGCCGACCGCCGCTCGCACCAGGCTGCCAGCACACGCACCTCGTCGAAATAGACGATCGCGATCGGCCAGATCACGCGCTCGGTGGCGGTGCCGGCTGCATCACGGTAGGTGATCGCCACCTTGCGCTGGCGGCCAATCGCGTGCCGCAGCACCGCGACCTGCTCGGCATCGGCTCGCCGCGACAGCGAGGCCGCGGCGAGGAGCGCGGGCGATGCCCCGTCCGGCATCGCACCGCTGGCGCGCGCCGCCTCGATCTTGGCGAGCGCGCTCTCACCGGAGCGGACCAGCTCGGGATCGCCGCGCTCGCGCACCCAGCCGAGGCCGAGCGCCAGCACGTCCAGCTCGTCCTGCGTGAAGGCGAGCTGGGGCAGGAAGAAGCCGGCGCCGAGGCGATAGCCCACACCCGCCTGCCCTTCTATGGGTGCGCCGAGCGCGCGCAGTGTGTCGATGTCGCGGTAGACGCTGCGCGGCGAGACGCCCAGCTCGGCCGACAGCTCGGCCGCGGTCACCGGCAGCCTTCGCGCGCGGAGCACGCCGATTAGCTCGAACAGCCGACTCGTCCGCGACATCGCCGCTCCGCCCTCCGCGCCGCGCCGCAGCCGCCGTCAGTCGCCCTCGATCGGCGCGGTGAGCAGCGCGCGCGTGCCAGGATCATTGGCCTGGAACTCGACCGTGCCGCCGATGCGCTGCACCACCGCGGTCATCATCCGGCTGCCGAAGCCGCCGTCGCCGCCGGCGACCTTGCCGACGCCGCGATCCGCGACGATCAACCGCAGCAGGTGGCCGTGCTGCTCCAGCACCACGTCGATGGCGCCGCCATTCTGCGCCGGGTAGGCGTATTTGGTCGCGTTGATCACGAGCTCGGCGGCGATCAGTCCGACGCTGACCGCGCGATCGGTCGGGATCAGCACCGGCGCGAGGTCGAGCGTCAGATGCCGGCCCCATTCCTCGCCGAGCGAGGAGCGTAGGTCCTGCATCAGCTCGCCGAGGTAGCGGCTGAGATCGATCACCTCGATCTGATCGTCGCGGTAGAGGCGACGGTGCACCAGCGCCACCGCCGAGAGCCGCGAGCGCGCCTCGAGCAGCTGGTCGGCGACCGCACCCGCACCCGCGTCGCGCGCCTGGATCGCCAGGAAGGACGAGACCAGCTGCAGGCTGTTCTGCACGCGATGGTCGACTTCGCGCATCAGCAGGTCCTTCTGCGCGAGCAGCGAGTCCTTCTCCGCGCCGGTTCGCTCCAGCTCGCGATTGAGCCGGCGCAGCTCGGCCGCAGCACGCGCCTCCCCGAGCAGCCGCCGCAGCCGCGCCGCGCCGTCGACCTGCTCGAGCGTCCAGCGCCGCGCGCGCCCGCGCACCTGCTCGCGCCACGATTCGAACGAGGCGCGCGGGCGCAGCGTCGCCTGCGGGTCGTGCGGTACCGCCTTGTGCGGGTTGCCGGCCCACTCGATCTCCTCGATCCGCTCAGCGCGCAGCCAAAGCAGCGCGTCACCGTCGCCGAGCGAGAAGCCGAGCACGCCCGCGATCGGCGCGACTCGTGCGGCCTCTGCCCAATCCTTGCCCAGCTCGCGGGTCGCGAGCGGCGCGGTATCGTCGCGTGCGCCGAGCCACCGCGCCAGCGCCACCAGCGCGGCCTCGTCGGCAGCGATCCCGACCGTCGTCGCGCGACCGCCGCGCACCAGCGCCAGCCCGTCGGCCCCGAACGCGTGGCGGACGTCCTCGGCGCGCGCCTGCACCACGTCGACGGGCGAGTCGCTCGTGAGCAGCAGCGCGCGAAGGGCGTCCTCCTCGCCGCGCAGCGCCAGCCGCTCGCGATAGGCCTCGGCCTCCTCCTTGGCGCGGAGCTGGCGCGCCAGCCCGCCAGCGAGCGCGGCCGCGGCGGCGCGGGTGGCGCGCGGCAGCAGGCGCGGCGTCGCATGGTGGCAAGCCACCAAGCCCCACAGCAGCCCGTCCTTGACGATCGAGATCGACGCCGAGGCGGACACGCCCATGTTGCGGAGATAGTCGATGTGGATCGGCGACACACTGCGGATCGCGACGTCGCTCAGGTCGGTCAGCTCGAAGCCGGCCGGACGCAGCGACGCGGGCACGTAGTCGACGTCGGGGATCACGCGGGTGCGGTTTCGCACGTACAGCGCGCGCGCCTGGCGCGGGATGTCGCTCGCCGGGAAATGATGGTGGAGGAAGGTGTCGAGTCCCGGCGCACGATCCTCGGCGACGACGCAGCCCGACTCGTCGTCGAGGAAGCGGTAGATCATCACCCGGTCGAAACCGGTCAGCGCGCGGAACGCCACCGCGGCGCGCTCGCACAGCGCCACGAAAGTGGTGGTGCGCTCGAATCCCGCCGCCATCGCGTCGAGCCAGCCGAGCGTCTCGGCGACGCTGCCTCCGGCGGTCTCTCCCATCGGCTCGAGCTCGGCGAGCAGCCACTGGCCGGTGCGGTGAAGCGCTACATCGTGGTCGTGCACCGGTGCCGCCAGGATCGTCCCACCCGGGCCGATCGGCACCGCCTCGGCCAGCGCGTTGACGTCCTGCGCCAGTAGATGATCGAGCCGCGCGCCGAGCCAGTCGTCGCCGAACAGCGCCTCGATCGCTCCCGCGCCGGCGACCACCTCGAGCGAGAGCGCGTCGGCGACGAGCAGCAGGCCGTGCGGCATCACCGCCCCGGGAACATGGATCGGCTCGCGGTCGCAGGCCGTCAGGTTGAGCGACTCCGCGGTCGGGTCGCGTTGGACGATGGGACCTGCCATCGCGCGCTTATGGCAGTATTCGCGTGCCAGGCAACTGATCGGGGGCTATTTCATAGCGTTTCTGCACGATCCCGAGACAGTCGACACGAAGGACTTGCCCCAGCGGCGAGACGATGGAATCGGGTAGCAACCCGTTAGGATACCGGACCTAGAGCTGCCCGCATGTCGACCCCTCCCCGCGAACCGCGCAGCAGCGTGATCCTCTATGCTCTGGTCGACACCGGCACCCAGGCGGTCGAGTGCCGCGTCCGTAACCTCTCGGTCACGGGCGCGTGCGTCGACAACAGCGCCGGGCTGACACAGGGCGACGAGGTCCGCGTGACGATGGGGACGCTCGAGCAGCTCGCCGCGCGCGTGATGTGGGCCAAGGCGACGCTGGCCGGGCTGCACTTCGACGCGCAGGTCGACATCGCCGCGGCGCGTCGCCCGCGCACGCGCAACACCAGCGTCCAGCCCAGCGCCGGTTGGATGCAGCATATCCGCGACGCCTATCGCGAGCGCGGATGACGCGACTGACGGTCAACAACGAGGCGGTCGAATACCGCCTCCCGGCCGAGACGCCGCTGCTCTGGGCGCTGCGCGACGCGTCCAACCTGACCGGCACCAAATACGGCTGCGGCACGGGAAGCTGCGGCGCCTGCACGGTCGACGTCGACGGGCGCGCGGTGCGCTCGTGCCAGATGACGCTCGCCGCGGCGGAGGGGACCTTCGTCACGACGATCGAGGGCCTGTCGCGCGATCGTACCCATCCCGTCCAGCTCGCCCTGCTCGCGGAGAACGTCTCACAGTGCGGCTTCTGCATCCCCGGGATCGTGATGGCCGCGGCGGTGCTGCTGCGGCGCGACCCGATGCCGTCGGAGCAGGCGATCGCCGCCGCGATCGGCAACGTCTGCCGCTGCGGAATCTACCCGCGCCTCGCCGCCGCGATCCAGCGTGCCGGTCGCGCGATCCGCGGTGAGGAACGACTGCCCACCGGCGCGCGGCCCGGAGTCGAGCCGGCCGGCGCGGCGCGGCAGGTGCCAGCGCTCGACCCGCGCCAGCGCTGAGCACGGCTCAGCCAGCTGGCAGTGTTAGCGTGAAGCGCGCGCCGTCGCCGGGGGCACTGTCGACGGTGAGCGTACCACCCATCGCCTCGGCGAGCCGCCGCGCGATGTAAAGCCCAAGCCCACTGCCGCCCGGCTCGCCGGGATCGACGCGCTCGAACTTGCCGAAAATGCGCACTTGGTCAGCCGCGGCGATGCCCTGCCCGACGTCGGCCACGGTCAGCAGCGCGCGGCCGCCTTCGCGCCGCAGCGATAGCACGATCGCGCTGTCGCGCGGCGCGTAGCGCACCGCATTGGCGATCAGATTGACCGCCACCTGCAGCATCCGCCGGAACTCGCCGAGTGCGATCAGCTCGTTCTCGCACCCCGAGCGGTCGATCGTCACACCCGCCTCAGTCGCGCGCGCCGACAGCAACGCGGCGGCGCGGCGCGCCACGTCGGCGAGGTCGACCGGCGCGCGCTCGGTGGTGAAATCCTCGCGCTCGATCGCCTCCAGGTCGACGAGATCGTCGATCAGCCCGAGCAGGTGGCGCCCGGCGCCGGCGATATCGGCGGCATAGTCGGCGTAGTGGCTGTCGAGCGGACCGTCGCCGCCGGCGCTGATCCCGTCGGCGTCGGCGATGATCCGCGCCAGCGCGCCGCGCAGCAGCGTATCGAGCCGGTGGTCGAACGGGCGAAGCTGCGGGGCGGCGGATTGAGGCGCGGCGACATAGGCGGCGCCCACGAAACCGCCGAAGCCGCCGCCGCTATCCAGTCGGACATGTCCCGCGAGCGTCACGCGCGCGCCGCTGCCGTGCAGCCGCGCGGGCTGGTCGGCGAAGTCGCGCCGCTCGGTGAGCGCATCGAGCAGCGGCATGGTGCCGTCGCGGTCTGGCTCGAGCACGAACAGCCGGCTCAGCGGGCGGCCCAGCGCGGCGGCGGGATCAAGCCCGAGCCGGGCCGCGGTGTCGAGCGACAGCCGCGTGACGCGCAGCTCCGAGTCGACCTCCCAGGTCCAGTCGGCGTCCTCGGGCGCGGTCACCTCTGCCAGCGTGGCGGCGCCCGCGCGGGCATGGCCGGCGGCACGCTCGCGGAGCAGCGAGACGGTCAGTGCCACCCCGGTCTCATCGGGCATGGCTTTGACCCAGCAATCAAGGTCGCGGTCGCCGTCGGCGATCGTCACCGCGCGCGATACCAGGATGCGCAGCCGTCTTGCCAGCCGCACCAGCACCGCGACCTGGGGAATAGCAAGCAGCGCGCCGTGACGCCCGCCCGCGCGCGCGTTGAGCGCGGCGAAGGCATCGTCGGCGCGGGCGAGCCGGTCGTGCCGGTCGACCGCGGCGTGCAGCGTCGCCAGCGCCATCACGCGCGCGGGCTGCGGGCGAGCGCGCGCACGGCGGCGCGAAAATCGCGGTGCAACGTCAGCGGCGCCACCGCACGCGCGGCGGTCTCGGGCGCCAGTGTGGCGACCCGGTCGAGCGAATCGGGCAAGGTCTCGACGTCGCGCGCGCGATCGGCCTCGCACAGGACGAAACCGACCTGCGCGATCAGGTGCCGTTCGATCCCGAGCGCGCGCAGCGCCAGCCACAGCCGGTCGCTGTCGGCGTCGAGCGTCAGCCCGCGCGCCTCGGCGAACTCGATCCCGAGCGCGTGCGCCAGCAGCGCGACGAAAAGATCGGTGCGCGCCTCGCCGAGCGAGTCGATCAGCAGCTGCGGCAGCGCGCCCGCGACGGGGTCGATCGCGGCGGCGAGCTGCGCCGCGGCGGCCTCGACGCGCTCGCCGTCGTCGTGCGCCGCGATGCTGCGCTGACTCGCCTCGGACAAGGCGCGGTCGACCTCGGGTGGCACGCCGTGGCCGAGCCGCTCGCGCAGCGCCGCCGCCACCCACCAGGCGAGCCGCTCGTGCATCGCCTCTGGCAGTTCGGCGCGGCGATCGGCGTGGGCCAGGCGACGCCGACTGTCCGCCACCAGATACGCCACCGCACGAGCACGCACCACACCGTCGGCGCTCTCCGCGAGCGCGGCAGCCAGCGTCGCGGTGCCGCCGGGCGCGCGCTGCGCCGCCAGCGCCTCGTCGATCAGGTCGACGCGTGCCTGCGCGATCATCTCCCCCATCACCCCTGGATCACGCATCAGCCCCGACTCGACCAGCCGCGGCAGCGTCATCGCGCGATTGCCGGCGAGCAGCGCGGCGGCGTCCGGGAAGCCGCGCGCCTCGAGCAGCCGCGCGGCGTGACCGGCGATGTCGCGCTCGATCGCGGCGACGGTCGTCTCGGCCAGGCGGTTGATCGCCACTCGGGTGCGCTCGTCGAGTCGGTCGCGCACGTCGGCGAAGACGTCCGCGATCGTCGCGCTCAGCCGTGCCCCCGCCCGGCCGTCGGCCGACGCCGCCTGCGCCGCGACTCGCGCGGCCAGGTCCGAATCGATCGCCTGAGAGGGTTGGGCGGGCATCTCCCCACCCCTTAGCGAGCGATCCTTAACCACGCTCTAAGTCACTCGCCGCAGCCACTCGACCGCGACCACCAGCGTCAGGGCGGCGTAGGCGGCGACGATGCCGAGGCCGAGGGTCGGCCAGCCGAGCAATGTCGCCACGGCCAAGATCGCGAGATAGCCCGGCGCCGTGCCCCACCAGACCCGGCGCGGCGCGGCGACGGCGGCGCGTTCGCCCACGCCGGCCGCGACCAGCGCTCCGATCGCGAGCAGCCGCGCGCTCGCGGTCGCGGCCTCGCGATCCACCTCATGCGCCAGCAGCAGCGCCGCGATCGCAGGCACCGCCATGATCAGCGCGCGGCTGGCGCGCAACAGCGCGGGCTCGTCGCGGAACAGCGCCAGCGCACCTGCGATCTCGGCCAGCAGCACCGCCGCGAGGGCCACCAGGACGCCCAGCCCGGGTGCGCCGAGCGCGATCGCGGCGCCGCCGGCCAGTCCCGCCGCCCCCGCCGCGGCGGTGCACGCGCCGGTGCCGATCGCGCGCCGCGCGATCACCGGGATCACCGCGCGCGCGAGCGGGCGCAGCACCAGCCGCTCGAACCAGCTCGGCCGCACCGCCATCGACGCCGACAGCACCGCGCGGCCGCGCTCCTCCAGCGCGCTCGCCCGCCGCTCGATGCCGTGGCCCAATTCCATGTCGTCGAGCCGCAGCGAGATGTGGCGAGCGCCGGCCTGGTCGGCGGCGCGCAGCAGCGTCGACTGGAGATCGTAATCGTCGGGCAGGCGCGCCGCCTCGGCGATGCGCCGTGCGTCGAGCCGCGCCACGCCTCCCCAGGCCGCGCCCGCGCCGACGCGCTCGAACAGCGGTGAAGCCTGCGCGCCGGGCACCACCAGCAGCGCGTCGCCACCCTCGCCCGCCAGCGCGTGGACGACGCCCTCGGTGGTGACCAGCCCGTCCGCCATCATCACCACGCGCGCGAGCGGGTGCAGCTTGGCCAGCGCCTCCGCGGCGGTGCGGACCACGTCGACCGCGACGCCACGCCGCCCGATCCGCGCCAGTGCGCCCATCAGCTCCGGCGTTTCGCGCGACACCACGACGACGATCTGCGCGGCGTCGCATGCCACCAGCAGCCGCGCCTGATATTCGATCAGCGAGGCCGCGGCGAAGGGCAGCGTGGCCGCGAGCGTCCCCGGTCGGTCCTCTGCCTCATGGATCGCGAACAGGAGCCCGGCCAGCATGGCATGGCTGTTACGGGGTGGCGTGGACCGCGGCAATATCCGTGACGCGGCGCAGCGACGCGGCGGACCGAGCGACTGTGCCCCTCCGAGACGGCTTCCCGATGCGGGCAAACGTGTTAGATGGAGCGGATGACCGGGGGGCCGACTTCACTATCCGATGCACGTGCGACCGAGCCTGGCGCGCGTTGGCCCGATCATTGGCCGGAGAGCTGGCCCGATCCCGCCTCCCTTCCGTCTGCGGAGCCCGCCCCGACCGTGACCGACCCGTTCTTCTCCGACGACGCTCCCGACCGCCCTACGCTGGGCGGCCCGCGGCCGGTGCTCGGTTGGGTCGCGATCGCGGTCGCGGTGCTGTGGGTCGCGGCGCTGCTGTGGCTCGCGCGTGACTCGCTCAGCGCGATGACGCCGCTGGCGCTGGCGCAGTTCGGCGCCGCGCTGGCGACAGTGCCCGCGCTGGCGGGCGTGGTCTGGCTCGCCGCGCTGCGCACCTCCACCGCCGAGGCGCAGCGCTTCGGCGCGACCGCGCGCGCCATGCGCAGTGAGGCGGTCGCGCTGGAGAACACGGTGGCGGTGCTCGGCACCACGATCGAGGAGCAGCGCACCCAGATGGCCGAGCAGGTGCGCCTGCTCACCGCGCTGGGCGATGCCGCGACCGCGCGGCTCGCCGATATCGCGGGCACGCTCTCCGCCGAAGTCCAGCGCGTCGACGCGCAGACCGGCGCGCTCTCCGCCACCGCCGGCGGCGCCCACGAGCGGCTCGACGCGCTGCTAGCGGCGCTGCCGCGCGCCGCGGAGGAGACGCGCTCGCTGACCGAGACGATCGACCAGGCCGGGCTGGTCGCCTATGAACACAGCGCCGGGCTCGATGCGCAGGTCGCGGCGCTGGTCGCGCGCGGGCGCGACGCCGAGGCGATCGCGGGCGGCGCGGCGGAGAAGCTCGCCGCGTATATGCAGCGGATGGAATCGACCAGCCACACCGCCGGGGCGCGGCTGGAGGCGGTCACCTCCGCGGCGGCGGGTGCGGTCGACGCGCTGCTCGATCGCACCGCGCGCGCGATAGACGAGTCGCGCAAGGCGATCGCGGCACAGGGCGACGCGATGCTGGCGATGGTCAGCACCAACCAGACCGCGCTCGACCATGCCGCGCGCGAGAGCGCCGAGGCGCTGGCCGAGCGGATCGGGCTGATCGAGGTGGTGATCGAGCGGATCGCGGCGCGGCTCGACGCGCAGCAGGGCGCGGGTCGCCAGCTGTTCGACTCGCTCGACGATGCGATCCTGCGCGTCGACCAGCGTTTCGTCGCGCTGCATCGCGACGGCGGCGAGCGCACCCAGCAGCTCGCCGCGTCGGTGAGCGCACTCCACGCCTCGGCCGAGGCGCTGGCGCGCGCGATGGACGCGGGCCACGCCTCGGCGCAGCACACGATCTCGACGACCGAGCACCTGCTCGTCGCGCTCGACGCCGCCGCGCGCGAGATGGACGAGACCATGCCCGAGGCGATCTCGCGGCTGGAGAGCCGCGTCGCCTCGACCAAGCAGGTGATCACCGCGGCCAAGCCCGAGCTGCTCGCGCTCGTCACCGCGGCCGAGAGCACGCACGACGCGATCGAGGCGGTGGCACAGGTCGTCGCCGAGCAGCGCCAGACGGTCGAGTCACTCACCAGCCGGCTCCACGATGGGCTGGCGCGCGGGCGCAGCCAGGCCGACGAGATCGGCGAGGCGATGGGCGATGCCTCGCGCCAGATCGACGACATGACCGAACAGGCCGCGCCGCGGCTGGTCGAGGCGCTGCTGCGCGTGCGGGAGACCGCCTCGGCCGCGGCAGATCACGCGCGCGAGGCGATCGCGCGCGTGATCCCCGAGGCCGCCGACGCGCTGGAGAGCGCGGGTGCCGCCGCGCTCAGCCGCGCGGTGGAGAGCGGGGTGCAGGGCCAGGTCCGCCAGGTGGCGCAGGTCGCCGAGGCGGCTGTGGCGGCGACCAACCGCGCGGGCGAGCGGCTGCAGCAGCAGCTCGATGGCATCGAGGCGACGATCGCGCTGATCGACCAGCGGCTGGAGGAAGCGCGCGCGGCAGGCGAGGAGAATGAGCGCGACAGCTTCGCGCGGCGCGCCTCGCTGCTGATCGAGTCGCTCAACTCGGCCTCAATCGACCTGACCCGCACCTTCGCGCCCGAGATCTCGGACAGCGCCTGGGCGGCCTATCTCAAGGGTGACCGCGGCGTCTTCACGCGGCGCGCGGTACGGCTGCTCGACGGCGGCGAGCAGCGCGACGTCGCGCGGCTCTACGACGAGGACGGCGCGTTCCGCGAGCAGGTCAACCGCTACATCCACGATTTCGAGGCGATGCTCCGCACGATCCTGGCGCAGCGCGACGGCTCGCCGCTGGGAGTGACGTTGCTCTCGTCGGACATGGGCAAGCTGTACGTCGCGCTGGCGCAGGCGATCGAGCGGCTTCGCTAGGGCGACGCCAGGTGCGGTCGCCCGTTGACCTCACCCTTCCGTTCGCCCGTCATTCGGAGGTGGCGACGGCGCGCGCTACTCGCCGTGACAGGCCGCTTTGCGACTTCGGTCTAAACCGCGCCCTATAGCGCGCGCACCTAACTGCGGCTTAACCAACCTCTGCTGTGTCGGTTCGCATGCGCGCGCCGTCCCGCTCCCCCGCCCCGCTGTCGCCGTGGCTCGTACGCCTGCTCGCCGCCCTGCTCGCGCTCGTCGCCGCGCCGGCGCTCGCCTGCACGATGCCCGCCAACACGGCGGTGACGGTCGGCAGCTACTCGCCCGCCGCGATCAAGGCCGGTGCGGTGCCCTATGCGCAGACCGCGTCGGGGTTCGAGTGCACCACGCTCACGGTGCTGACGCTGCTCAGCGCCAATTATCTGAGCGCGACAATCGGGTCGGGCGCGACACTCAAGCTCACCTCGACCAGCAACGCCGCCGATACGCTGGCCTACCAGCTCTTCGCCAACGCCAGCAGCAGCTATGAGATCAAGCCGGGCACGACGACCTATTATATGAAGAGCGGTGCAGTCACGCTGCTCACCGTCGGCAGCCAGGGCGCCAACGTACCGCTGTTCTTCAAGCTCGCGAGCGGCACCGCCCCCGCGCCCGGCACCTACAAGGGATCGATCGCGATCCGCTGGGACTGGAATTTCTGCAACGGCGTCGCGGTGGGCAGCCTGTGCACGCTCGGCGCCACCGACAGTGGTAGCCAGACGGTGACGCTCGCGGTCACGCTCTACGTCGCCCCCAAGCCGCCCACGGTGGCACTGGCGCTAGGCGCGGTCACCTGGGATCCGGTCAACGGCACGCTCAACCCCAAGGCGATACCGGGCAGCAAGCGCCGCATGGTGATGACGCTGAGCAACCCCGACCTGGTCGCCACCGAGCTGGACGCGACCACCCTCGTCGTTCCCACCGCGACCCGCATGGCGATCGCGCTCGACGGCGACGGTACCGGCAGCGGCGCGGTGGTGCAGGTGACCGAGGGGTCACCGCCGTCGGGCGCGACGATCGCCTACGCCTCACCGGGGAGCACGACCGACCAGATCGACTTCTCAAGCGACGGCGGCGCGACCTGGACCTACGTGCCGGTCCCCGGCGACGCGACCAGCCAGGCGGCGGTGACGAGCGTGCGGATCAAGCCCAAGTCGAGCATGGCGGCGGGCTCGTCGATCAGCGTGTCGGTGCCTTACTCGGTGAGGTGAGCGCGAACGCGGTCGCGAGCGGAATGACGTAAACTGATCTCCCCTCCCCTTCAGGGGAGCGAGCCGGGGCTGAGGCGCCGCCGCGAACGTGACGCGTGTGGAAGCGCCCCACCCTAGATCGCGTTGGCCGGGTCGGCGAAGTCGAGCATGCCCGCGGTCACCCAGCCGAACTCGTAGTTCGCCACGAACAGCCCGAACAGCAGGGTCGCGACGATCGTGGTGCGCACCAGCACGCGCTTGAGCGAGAAGCTGTGCGGCGAGCTCTCGGCGGTGCCGGGGACGTGCTCGGCGCCCATCTCGGCCGAGGTACGCACGCCCCACGGCAGCACCAGGAACACCGAGAAAGCCCAGAACAGGATGTAGATCGCCAGCAGCGACGTCCAGCGCATCCGTCCCTCCTCAGACCTGGACGATCACCACGTCGATCACCGGCTTCTTGCCGGTCCAGCGCGTGGCGACCTTGCGCACAGCGAGCCGCACGTCCTCGCGCAGCCGCTCGCGGTCGCGCACGCGGCCCTTCATCGCCTCCGCCGCGGCCTCGGCCGCCTCGGCGAGGAAGGGCTCGCGCTCCTCCTCGACCGGCACGCCCTGGATCCGGACCTCGGGCGTGCCGCCGGCGCGGCCGTTGCGGTCCACCGCGATGCCGACCGAGATCTGGCCGTTGACCGCGATGCGGCGCCGGTCGTTGATCGTGCCGCCGTCCGACGGCAGGATCACGTCGCCATCGAGCACCAGCCGCCCGACCGGCACGTCGCCGATCTTCTTGGGCGCGCCCGGCGCGAGCCGGACGAGATCGCCGTTGGTCTGCACCAGCACGTCGCGGATGCCCTGCGTCTGGCCGTAGCGCGCATGCTCCATCAGGTGGCGCATCTCGCCGTGCACCGGCAGCAGCGCGCCGGGTCGGATCCAGCCGTACATCTGGGCGAGCTCGGGCCGGCCCGGGTGACCCGACACGTGGACGTGCGCCTGCTTCTCGGTGACCATCTCGACGCCCTTGGCGGCGAGCTGGTTCTGGATACGGCCCACCGCCACCTCGTTGCCGGGGATCTGCTTGGCGGAGAAGATCACCATGTCGCCCATGTCGAGCCGGACCGGGTGCGAGCCGTCGGCGATCCGCGCCAGGGCGGCGCGCGGCTCGCCCTGACCGCCGGTGGCGATGATCAGCACCTTGTTGCGCGGCATCCGCATCGCCGCGTCGACGTCTATCGTCTCCGGAAAGTCCTTGAGGTAGCCGGTCGCCTTGGCGACGCGGATGATCCGGTCGAGCGAGCGGCCGGTGACGCACAGGCGCCGCCCAGTCTCCTTGGCAACCTCGGCCAGCGTGTGCAGCCGCGCCGCGTTCGAGGCGAAGGTGGTGACCACGACGCGGCCGCGCGCGCGCGCGACGCTCTCGGCGAGGCCCTGGCGCACGCTCGCCTCGCTGCCCGAGGCCTCGTTGTTGAAGACGTTGGTCGAGTCACACACCAGCACGTCGACGCCCTGCTCGCCGATGGCGGCGAGCTCGTCCGGGGTGGACGGCTTGCCGATCACCGGGGTGGGATCGAGCTTCCAGTCGCCGGTGTGGAAGACGCGCCCCGCGGGCGTGTCGATCAGCAGCGCGTTGGCCTCGGGGATCGAGTGCGACAGCGGCACGACCTCGACCGAGAAGGGGCCGACCGTGAAGGGCTCGCGCGCGTGGACCAGGCGGATCTTGACGCGATCCTCGATCCGCTCCTCTTCCAGCTTGCCGCGCACCAGCCCGGCAGTGAACGGGGTGGCGTAGATCGGCACGCCGAGATCCTCGGCGAGATAGGGCAGCGAGCCGATATGGTCCTCGTGCCCGTGCGTCAGCACGATGCCGACGAGCGAGTCGAGCCGCTCCTCGATGAAGCGCAGGTCGGGCAGGATCACGTCGATCCCGGGATAATGCGAGTCAGCGAAGGTGACGCCGCAGTCGACCATCAGCCATTTACCGGCATGGCCGTAGAGCGTGACGTTCATCCCGATCTCGCCCGAGCCGCCGAGCGCGCAGAAGAGCAGTTCCTTGTTGTTGGGAGTCATTGAAGTCCTTTGTCGTCCCGCGCGGGGCGCCGGATGCGCCGATGAAGCGGGAGGAAGAGAGAAGGGCCGGACTGCGCGCCGGCCGGGCGTTCACCTGGATATATGGGCGCGTTCGTACATGATCGCCAGCCCTTGGATGGTGAGATCGGGCTCGATCGCGTCGAAGGCGTCGGTGTGGCGCTCGAACAGCGTGGCGAGCCCGCCGGTGGCGATCACCTTGACGGGCCGCACGATCTCGCGGCGCATCCGGGCGACCAGCCCCTCGATCATCGCGATATAGCCCCAGTAGATGCCGATGTTCATCTGATCGACCGTGTTGCGCCCGATCACGCTGTCGCTCGCGGGCGCCTCGATCGCGACGCGCGGCAGCTTGGCGGCGGCCATCACGAGCGCGTCGAGCGAGAGGTTGATACCCGGCGCGATGATCCCGCCCTTGTAGGCGCCGGTGTAGTCGGAATGGTCGAAGGTGGTGGCGGTGCCGAAGTCGATCACGATCAGGTCGCCGGCGTGGAGCGCGTGCGCGGCGATCGTGTTGACCGCGCGGTCGGCGCCGAGGCTCTTCGGCTCGTCGACGTCGATCGCGATGCCCCAGTCGAGCGGCGCGCGCCCCGCGATCAGCGCGTCGCTGCGGAAATATTTGGCGGCGAGCACCTCGAGATTATGCAGCGCGCGCGGCACCACGGTGGAGACGATCACGGCGGCGACGTCGTCGCGGCTATAGCCCTCGAGCGCGAGCAACTGGCTCAGCCACACCGCATATTCGTCGGCGGTGCGGCGCGGGTCGGTGGCGATGCGCCAGCGCGCGCGGATCGCGCGGGTCGGGGTGTCGACCAAGGCGAAGACCACGTTGGTGTTGCCGGCGTCGACCGCGAGCAGCATCGCACCCTCTCTCACAGCAGGAATATATCGCCCGCGTGCATGACACGCCGGCTCCCGTCCGCCAAGCGCAGGACGAGCGCGCCGCCGGGGTCGAGGGTCTCGTAGCGCCCGTGCCACTCGCCCCCGTCGGGAAGGCGTGCGCGCAGTTCGGTGCCGGGCGGGTGCGCGCGCTCGCGCCAGCGCTCGGCGACGGGGCCGAGACCCTCCTCGCGCCAGCGCGCGTGCCAGTGCGCCAGCGTCGCGGCGAGTTCGCTCTGGAGCGTCGCGGCGTCGCTCGTCGCCCCCGCCGCGCAGAGGCTGGTGGTGGCGCGATCAGCGAGTTCCGGGTGATGGGCAACGTTGACGCCGAAGCCGATGACCACCCACTCGTCGACGCGCTCGAGCAGGATACCCGAGAGCTTCGCGCCGTCCAGCAGCAGATCGTTCGGCCATTTGAGGCGCAGCGCCGCCGCGTCGGGCAGCGCCGCGCGCACCGTCTCCTCCAGCGCCACCGCGGCGACCAAAGCGAGCGTCGGCGCGGGCGGGTCCCCCGCGGCGAGGCGGACGAGCGTGCTGGCGTAGAGGTTGCCGACTGGCGAGTCCCACGCCCTGCCCTCGCGCCCGCGCCCCGCGGTCTGACGGTCGGCGCGGAGCCAGAGGCCGTGCTCGCCGTAGCCGTCGCGCGCGAACGAGCGCAGGTCGGCGTTGGTCGAGCCGGTCTCGGGTACGTGGAGCGTGCGCGTCAGAACAGGCTCGCCGCCGCCGCCAGCGTCCAGGCCGACAGCGCCGGGATGACGAGATAGCCGAGCGGCGAGACGATCACCGCCGCCGCGGCGATCAGCCCGCCCTCGAGCCGGTCGCCCTCGCCGAACGTGCCGGCGGGCTCGTCGAAGTACATCGTCTTGACCAGGCGCAGGTAATAATAAGCGCCGATCACGCTGAACACGACGCCGACCACCGCCAGCGGGAACAGCCCCGCCTGCACCGCGGCGTAGAACACCGCGAACTTGGCGTAGAAGCCGAACAGCGGCGGGATCCCGGCCAACGAGAACATGAAGATAGCCAGCGCCGCCGCCAGCCCCGGCCGCGTGCGCGACAGCCCGGCGAGGCTGGCGATCGTCTCGATCGGTTGCCCGTCGGCGTCGCGCATCTGCAGCACGACGAGGAAGCTGCCGAGCGTCATCGCGATGTAGATCGCCATATAGGTAAGCACCGAGGCGACGCCCTCCTGCGTGCCCGCAGCGAGACCGATCAGCGCGAAGCCGACGTTGTTGATCGACGAGTAAGCGAGCAGGCGCTTGATGTTCTGCTGGCCGATCGCGGCGACCGCGCCGAGCAGGATCGACGCGAGCGCGGCGAAGATCACGATCTGGCGCCACTGTCCCTCGGCCGGGCCCATCGCCTCGACCGCGACGCGCACGCCCAGCCCGATCGCTGCCACCTTGGGCGCCGAGGCGAAGAAGGCGGTCACCGGCGTCGGCGCGCCCTCGTACACGTCGGGGGTCCACATGTGGAACGGCACCGCCGAGATCTTGAAGGCGATGCCCGCGAAGACGAACACCAGCCCGAAGAGCAGGCCGGTCGACTTGGCGTCGCCGGTCAGCGGCGCGGCGGCATAGGCGCCCGCGATCTCGTCGAACAAGGTCGAGCCGGTGAAGCCGTACACCAGGCTGATGCCGTAGAGCAGGATCCCACTCGCCAGCGCGCCGAGCACGAAATACTTCAGCCCCGCCTCGGCCGAGCGCTGGTCCTGCCGCATGAAGCTCGCCAGCACATAGGCAGCGAGGCTCTGCAGCTCGAGACCGACGTAGAGCGTCAGCAGGTCGGCGGCGGAGACCATCATCCCCATGCCCGCCGCGGAGAGCAGGATCAGCACCGGATATTCCGGGCGCAGGTTGTCCCCCGCGGTGCGGCGGAAGAAGTCGGGCGCCATCACGATCGCCACCGCGGCGGCGACGTAGATCAGCACCTTGGAGAAAGCGGCGAAGCTGTCGGCGCGGTACAGGCCGTAGAAGGCCTGCCCGCCCGACGAGGCCGGGCCGACCAGCGCGACGCAGGCGCCGGCGAGCACCGCCACCGCGGTCCAGGACACCGCCTTGGTCGAGGCCGGCCCGCCCCAGGCAGCGACCAGCATCAGCGCGATCGCGCCCAGCCCGAGCACCACCTCGGGCAGCGTCATCGCGAGGTTAGCGGCATAATCCATCAGTGCGCGCTCCCCTGCGCGTGAGTTTCGGCGTGGGCGGCGGGCACGATGCCGGTGCCCGTGGTTGGCAGCGAGTCACCTGCCGGGCGTGCGCGATCGATCCGCGCGAGCAGGATCTGCGTGTCCTTGCGCATTGGCGCGAGGAAGCTCTCCGGATAGACGCCCATCCACAGCACCGCCGCGGCGATCGGGGCGAGCAGCCACAATTCGCGCGGGCTGAGGTCGGACATGGCCGCGACCTCCTCCGACTTGATCTCGCCGAACACGACGCGACGGTAGAGGTACAGCATGTACGCCGCGCCCAGGATGATGCCGGTGGTGCACAGCAGCGCGACCGTGGTCGAGACCTGGTAGGTGCCCATCAGGCTGAGGATCTCGCCGACGAAGTTGCTCGTCCCCGGCAGACCGATCGACGCCATGGTGAACAGCAGGAACAGCAACGCATAGCGCGGCATGTTGATCGCCAGACCGCCGTAGCGGCTGATCTCGCGGGTGTGGAGCCGGTCGTAGATTACGCCGACGCACAGGAACAAGGCGCCCGACACCAGGCCGTGGCCCAGCATCACCATCATCGCGCCCTCGATCCCCTGCGCGTTGAACGCGAACAGGCCGATCGTCACGATCGCCATGTGCGCGACCGACGAATAAGCGATCAGCTTCTTCATGTCGGACTGCACCAGCGCGACCAGGCTGGTGTAGATCACCGCCACCGCGCTCAGCCCGAACACCAGCCACACCAGCTGCGCCGAGGCCTCGGGGAACATCGGCAGGCTGAAGCGCAGGAAGCCGTAGCCGCCGAGCTTGAGCAGCACGCCCGCCAGGATCACCGAGCCCGCGGTCGGCGCCTGGACGTGCGCGTCGGGCAGCCAGGTATGGACCGGCCACATCGGCATCTTCACCGCGAACGAGGCGAAGAAAGCGAGCCACAGCCAGGTCTGCACCTGCGGCGGGAAGTCGTAGTTCATCAGCGCCGGGATGCTGGTCGTCGCCGCGGTGATGCTCATGTAGAGCATCGCGATGAACATCAGCAGCGAGCCGAGCAGCGTGTACAGGAAGAACTTGTACGAGGCGTAGATCCGGTTCGCGCCGCCCCAGATGCCGATGATCAGGAACATCGGGATCAGGCCGGCCTCGAAGAAGATGTAGAAGAGGAACAGGTCCTGCGCCGCGAAGGTGCCGATCATCAGCACCTCGGTGAACAGGAACGCGCTCATATATTCCGGCACGCGCTTCTCGATCGCCTGCCAGCTCGCGCCGATGCAGATCGGCATCAGGAACACCGACAGCACGATCAGCAGCAGCGCATAGCCGTCGATGCCGAGCGCCCAGCCGAAGCGGCCGAACAGCGGCGCATACTCGACGAACTGCCACTGCGCGCCACCGACGTCATAGGACAGCCACAGCACGACGCCGAGCGCGAGGTTCGCCAGCGTCGCCGCCAGCGCGGTCCAGCGCGCCGCCGAGGCGGAGAGGAAGAGGCACGCGACCGCCGCGGCGGCTGGGATCGCGAGCATCAGCGAGAGGATCGGGAACGACACGTGATGGAGCCCCTCAGCCCGCGATCGCCCAGGTGATCGCGGCGGTGAGCCCGATCAGCATGACGAACGCGTAGGTATAGACATAGCCGGTCTGCAGGCGGCCGGCGACGCGGCTGCCGACCTGCACCACCCAGGCCGAACCGTTGGGCCCGAACCGGTCGATCGTTCCCTCGTCGCCACGGTGCCACAGCAGGCGACCGATCGCGAAGGCGGGGCGGACGAACAGGAAGTGGTACAGCTCGTCGAAATACCATTTCCGCAGCAGGAACTGGTAGAGCGGCTGGAAGGTGTCGGCGAACTTCGCCGGCGCCTCGGGCGAGCGGATGTAGGTCAGATACGCGATCAGCAGACCTGACAGCATCACGATCGTCGCCGCCAGCTGCACCAGCAGCGGCACCTGGTGCATCTCGTGCATGAGGTGCTCGTTGAAGTAGAGCGCGCCCTTCCAGAAGCCGCCCGCCGTCTCCGGGTCGATGAACCAGTGATGGAAGACGAAGCCCGAGGCGACCGCGCCGATCGACAGCACGATCAGCGGGATCAGCATCGCCACCGGGCTCTCGTGCGGGTGATAGCCGCCGGTGCCCTTGGGGATCTCGTTGAACCCGCGCGACTCTACCGCCGGCGCGTGACCCGCATCCTCACCCGCGGGATCGGGATGATGCGCGTCGTCGTGGCCGTGCGCGTGCGCGCTGCCGTGCTCGGCCGCGTGCGCCTCGTGCCCGTGCGCGTCGTGCGCATGATCGTGGTGGGCGTCATGCGCATGGTCATGCGCGCCGCCGTGCGCGTCGTGGAGCGCGTGCTGGATATGCTCGGACGCGGCCCAGCGCGGCTCACCCCAGAAGGTGAGGAACATCAGGCGCCACGAGTAGAAGCTCGTCAGCAGCGCGGCGAACACGCCCACCATCGACGCCGCCGGCGAGCCGGCCGCCCAGGCCACCTCGATGATCGCGTCCTTGGAGTGATAGCCGGCGAAGCCGCCAACGCCGTAGATGCCGACGCCGGTGATCGCCAGCGTGCCCAGCAGCATGCCCCAGAAGGTGATCGGGATCGCCTTCCGCAGCCCGCCGTAATAGCGCATGTCCTGCTCGTGGTGCATCGCGTGGATCACCGAGCCGGCGCCGAGGAACAGCAGCGCCTTGAAGAACGCGTGCGTGAACAGGTGGAACATCGCCGCACCATAGGCGCCGACGCCCGCGGCGAAGAACATGTAACCCAGCTGCGAGCAGGTCGAATAGGCGATGACGCGCTTGATATCGGTCTGCGTCGTGCCGACGGTCGCGGCGAACAGGCAGGTCGCGGCGCCGATGAAGGTCACGAAGCCCATCGCGGTCGGCGAGGTCTGGAACATCGGCGACAGGCGGCACACCATGAACACGCCCGCGGTCACCATCGTCGCGGCGTGGATCAGCGCCGACACCGGGGTCGGCCCCTCCATCGCGTCGGGCAGCCAGGTGTGCAGGCCGAGCTGCGCCGACTTGCCCATCGCGCCGACGAACAGCAGCAGGCACAGCACCGTCATCGTGTCGGCGCGGAACCACAGGAAGCCGATCGTCGAACCCGCCATCGACGGCGCCGCGGCGAGGATCGCCGGGATCGAGACGGTGTTGAAGACGAGATAGGTGCCGAAGATGCCGAGCATGAAGCCGAGGTCGCCGACGCGGTTGACGACGAACGCCTTGATCGCCGCGGCGTTGGCGCTCGGCTTGCGGAACCAGAAGCCGATCAGCAGGTAGCTCGCGAGGCCCACGCCCTCCCAGCCGAAGAACATCTGGATGAGGTTGTCCGCGGTCACCAGCATCAGCATCGCGAAGGTGAACAGCGACAGATAGGCGAAGAAGCGCGACTGGTCCGGGTCCTCCGCCATATAGCCCCAGCTATACAGATGGACCAGCGCCGAAACGCTGGTGATCACCACCAGCATCACCGCGGTCAGCGCGTCGACGCGCAGCGCCCAGGACACGTCGAACGTGCCCGAGTGGATGAAGTGCAGCACCGGCGTCACCGTCGCCTCGTTGGCGCCGGTGAGGAAGCCGATGAAGATCGGCCACGACAGCGCGCTCGCGAGGAACAGCCCGCCGGTGGTGATCGCCTTGGGCAGCGTCGCGCCGAACGACTTGTTGGCGAAGCCGGCGACGATCGCCGCGACCAGCGGCACGAAAACGATGAAGAGGATCGACGTCACGGGCGGATTACCCCTTCATCCGGCTGGGATCGTCGACCGAGATCGAGCCGCGGCCGCGGAAGAAGATCACGAGGATGGCAAGACCGATCGCGGCCTCGCCGGCGGCGACGGTCAGCACGAACATCGCGAACACCTGGCCGACCAGGTCGTTGAGCGCCGCCGAGAAAGCGACGAGGTTGATGTTCACCGCCAGCAGGATCAGCTCGATCGCCATGAGGATGACGATGATGTTCTTGCGGTTCAGGAAGATGCCCAGCACCCCCATGGTGAACAGCAGCGCCGCCACCACCAGATAGTGGATCAGGCCGACCCCGCCCGACATGGCTCCGCTCACAGCTGTACCCCCTGGCCGATCTCCGGCCGCATGTTGCGCGTAGCGTCCTGCGGACGCCGCGCGTTCTGCCGCGCGATATCCTGGTAGCGCGAGCCCGAACGCTCGCGATGAGTCAGCACGATCGCGCCGATCATCGCCACCAGCAGCACCAGCCCCGCGCCCTCGAAGATGAAGAGGTAGCGCGTGTACAGCAGCTCACCGATCTGGACGATGTTCGACTTGGCCGCGACGGTCGGCGCCGCGCGCCGCGCGAGATCGATCCCGCCCGCGCTCCACGCGCCGATGCCGATCAGGATCTCCGCCACCAGCGCCACCGCCAGCACCAGGCCGATGCCGAAATAGCGCACGAAGCCCGCGCGCAGCTCGGCGAAGTCGATGTCGAGCATCATCACGACGAACAGGAACAGCACCGCGACCGCCCCGACGTAGACGATCACCAGCAGCATCGCGATGAACTCGGCGCCGACCAGCACCATCAGCCCGGCGGCGTTGAAGAAGGCCAGGATCAGCCACAGCACCGAGTGGACCGGATTGCGCGACGAGATCGTCATCGCGCCCGAGACCAGCACGACGATAGCGAAGAGATAGAAGGCGATGGCCTGGATCATCTCACGCTGCCCCCACGTCGGCGCCGCGGCGGCGCGCGGTCGAGAAAACCGCGGCCGTGGCCGCGGTGGTGTCCGTCAGAATCATGTCGACCCCTGAAATCACGCGAGCGCCTACCGGTACGGCGCGTCGGCGGCAAGGTTGGCCGCGATCGCGCGCTCCCACCGGTCGCCGTTGTCGAGCAGCTTGGCCTTGTCGTAGATCAGCTCCTCGCGCGTCTCGGTAGCGAACTCCAGGTTCGGCCCCTCCACGATCGCGTCCACCGGGCAGGCCTCCTGGCACAGGCCGCAGTAGATGCACTTGGTCATGTCGATGTCGTAGCGCGTGGTGCGGCGGCTGCCGTCGTCGCGCGGCTCGGCCTCGATCGTGATCGCCTGCGCCGGGCACACCGCCTCGCACAGCTTGCACGCGATGCAGCGCTCCTCGCCGTTGGGATAGCGGCGCAGCGCATGCTCACCGCGGAAGCGCGGGGACAGCGGGTTCTTCTCGAACGGATAGTTGATCGTCGCCTTCGGCTTGAAGAAATACTTCAGCGTCAGCGCGTGCGCCTTCACGAACTCGTAGAGCGTGAACGCCTTGATCGTCTGCGCGATACCCATCTCAAACTCCCACGCGCATGAACATCAGCACGCCCGACACCAGGAACACCCAGAACAGCGACAGCGGCAGGAACACCTTCCACCCCAGCCGCATCAGCTGGTCGTAGCGGTAGCGCGGCACCGTCGCCTTGATCCACGAGAACACGAAGAAGAAGAACAGGATCTTGGCGAAGAGCCAGATGATCCCCGGCACGACGTACAGCGGCGCCCAGTCGAGCGGCGGCAGGTACCCGCCCCAGAACAAGGTCGCGTTGAGCGTGCACATTAGCAGCACGTTGGCGTACTCGCCGAGCCAGTAGAGCGCGAACGCCATGGAGCTGTACTCGGTCTGGTAGCCAGCGACGAGCTCGCTCTCCGCCTCGGTGAGGTCGAACGGCGCGCGCTGCGTCTCCGCCAGCGACGAGATCAGGAACACGACGCTCATCGGGAACAGCAAGGGGTTGAACCCGAAGCCGTTGATGAAGCCGTATAACCCCTTCTGCGCCTCGACGATCGCGGTCAGGTTGAACGACCCCGCCCACATCACCACCGAGATCAGCACGAAGCCGATCGCGACCTCGTAGCTCACCATCTGCGCCGCGGCACGGATCGCCGAGAAGAACGGATATTTCGAGTTGGACGACCAGCCGGCGAGGATGATGCCGTACACGCCCAGCGACGAGGCCGCGAGCACGTAGAGCAGCCCGACGTTGATGTCGGCGAGCACCACGCTCGGCTGGAACGGCACCACCGCCCAGACGATCAGCGCGACCGTGAAGGTGATGATCGGCGCGAGCAGGAACAGCCCGCGGTTCGCCGCCGAGGGGACGATCGTCTCCTGCAGGAACACCTTGAGTCCGTCCGCGAACGACTGGAGCAGCCCGAACGGGCCGACTACGTTGGGGCCGCGGCGCAGCGCCATGGCCGCCCAGATCTTGCGGTCGGCGTAGATGATCATCGCCACCGACAGCATCAGCGGCAGCGCGATGGCGAGGATGCCCACGATCGTCGCCAGGAACCACGCCCAGCCATAGGGCAGGCCCAGCGAATTGTTGAAGAAGCTGGTCACTCCGCCGCCTCCGCGAAACTCTCACCATGGACCAGCTCGGCCGAGCAACGCTGCATCGTCGGCGACGCGCGGCAGATCGCGTTGGTGAGGTAGAAGTCCTTGATCGGATAGCCGTCGAGCACGCCCTCGGCGCTGCCGCCGAGCGCCGGCGGGTTCCACGCGAAGGTCTTGAGACCCAGCGTCGCCAGCTCGGGGCAGTCGAGCGCCATCGCCGCGCGCAGCTCGTCGATCGTGTCGAACGCCAGCGTGCGACCGAGCTTCTCGCTCAGCGCGCGGAAGATCGTCCAGTCCTCGCGCGCGTCGCCCGGCGGGAACACCGCGCGCTCGCCGCGCTGCACGCGCCCCTCGAGATTGACGTAGGTGCCCGACTTCTCGGCATAGCTCGCCGCCGGCAGGATCACGTCGGCATGGTGCGCGCCGCGATCGCCATGGTGGCCGACATAGACCTTGAAGCCGGTGAAGCGCGCGTGATCGCACTCGTCAGCGCCCAGGAAGAAGCTGAGTTTCGCGTCGTACAGCGCTGAGATCCCGGCCTTCTGCGCGTAGCCGAGCATCAGCCCGCCCATCCGGCTCGCGGCCATGTGGACGACGTTGAAGCCGTTCCAGCCATCCTTCACGAGGCCCAGCTTCTCGACCAGCCCGAGCGCCGCGCCGTGCGCGCCCTTGAGCGCCGCGCCGCCCACGATCACCATCGGCTTGGCCGCCTTGCCGAACGCCTCGGTGACGCGCTCCGGCAGGCTGCCGAGCACCGCCAGGTCGGCGCCGAGCCACTCGACCTTGTAGGTCAGCTCGGTCTCGGGGCCGATCGCGAAGACCTTGGCGCCCTTCTTGATCGCCTTGCGGATGCGCGTGTTCACCAGCGGCGCTTCCCAGCGCAGGTTGCTGCCCACCAGCAGGATCGCGTCCGCCTCCTCGGTGCCCGCGATCGTGGTGTTGAAGTTCACCGCGGCGAGGCTGGACGTGTCATAGTCCATGCCCGTCTGCCGCCCCTCGAGCAGCGACGAGCCGAGCTCCTTGAGCAGCGCCTTGGCCGCGAACATCGTCTCGCAGTCGACCAGATCGCCCGCGACCGCCGCGACCGAGCCGCCATGGTCGACCGAAGCGATCGCCGCGAACGCCTCGTCCCACGTCACCGGGTGGAGCTTGCCGTCGCGCCGCACATAGGGGCGGTCGAGCCGCTTGCGTACCAGTCCGTCGACGGCGTGGCGCGTCTTGTCGGTCGCCCACTCCTCGTTGACCTCGTCGTTGACGCGGGGCACGCAGCGCAGCACCTGGCGGCCCCGGCTGTCGAGCCGGATGTTGGTGCCGACCGCGTCCATGACGTCGATCGTCAGCGTCTTGCGCAGCTCCCACGGGCGCGCCTCGAAGGCATAGGGCTTGCTGGTCAGCGCGCCGACCGGGCACAGGTCGACGACGTTGCCCGACAGCTCGCTGCTGACCGCCTCCTCGAGATAGGAGGTGATCTGCATGTTCTCGCCGCGGTAGATCGCACCGATCTCCTCGACCCCGGCAACCTCCTCGGCGAAGCGAACGCAGCGCGTGCACTGGATGCAGCGGGTCATGATCGTCTTGACGATCGGGCCCATGTACTTCTCGGTCACCGCCCGCTTGTTCTCGGCGTAGCGCGAGTGGCCGCGGCCGTAGGCAACCGACTGGTCCTGCAGGTCGCACTCGCCGCCCTGATCGCAGATCGGGCAGTCGAGCGGGTGGTTGATCAGCAGGAATTCCATGATGCCCTCGCGGGCATGCTTCACCATCGGCGTGGTGGTGAAGATCTCCTGGTTCTCCGCGGCCGGTAGCGCGCACGACGCCTGCGGCTTGGGCGGCCCCGGCTTCACCTCGACGAGGCACATCCGGCAGTTGCCCGCGATCGACAGCCGCTCGTGGTAGCAGAAGCGCGGGATCTCCTTGCCGGCGAGCTCGCACGCCTGCAGCACGGTGGCGCCCTGCGGCACCTCGATCTCGACTCCGTCGACTTTGACCTTTGGCATTACTCGGCAGCTTCCTGCATCGGGGCCAGGTCGCCCCCGTTTCCGTTGCGCTCGTTGATGCGGCGTTCCAGCTCGGGGCGGAAGTGGCGGATCAGCCCCTGGATCGGCCAGGCCGCGGCGTCGCCGAGCGCGCAGATCGAGTGGCCCTCGACCTGCTTGGTGACCTGCTGGAGCATGTCGATCTCGGAGATATCGGCGTCACCGGTGCGCAGCCGCTCCATCACCCGCCACATCCAGCCGGTGCCCTCGCGGCACGGCGTGCACTGGCCGCAGCTCTCGTGCTTGTAGAAGTAGGACAGCCGGCTGATCGCGCGAACCACATCGGTCGACTTGTCCATCACGATCACCGCGGCGGTGCCGAGCCCCGAGCCGACCGCCTTGAGGCCGTCGAAGTCCATCGGCGCGTCCATGATGTCCTTGGCTGGCACCAACGGCACGGACGAGC
This sequence comes from Sphingomonas citri, assembly GCF_019429485.1. GTDB lineage: Bacteria > Pseudomonadota > Alphaproteobacteria > Sphingomonadales > Sphingomonadaceae > Sphingomonas > Sphingomonas citri. The sequence goes on from NZ_JAHXZN010000005.1 coordinate 249,839, forward strand.
CACCCGGGATCACGGCGAGCAGGTTGTCCCAGCCGCCGCGGATCCCGCCGCAATGTTTCTCGATCAGCTCGCGGAACGGGATGCTCATCGCCTCCTCGACCACGCACGGCGTGTTCACGTGGCCCGAGATCTGGAAGAGCTTGGTGCCGCGGTTGTTCTCCGCGCCGAAGCCGGCGAACCACTCGGCGCCGCGGCGCAGGATCGTCGGCGCCACCGCGATCGATTCGACGTTGTTCACCGTCGTCGGGCAGCCGTACAGGCCCGCGCCAGCCGGGAACGGCGGCTTGAGTCGCGGCTGCCCCTTCTTGCCCTCGAGGCTCTCCAGCATCGCGGTCTCTTCGCCGCAGATGTACGCGCCGGCGCCGCGGTGGACGAAGACGTCGAAGTCATAGCCCGAGCCGCAGGCGTTCTTGCCGACGAGACCCTTGTCGTATGCCTCGGCGACCGCCGCGAAGAGCGTCTCGGCCTCGCGGATGTATTCGCCGCGGATGTAGATGTACGCCGCCCGCGCGCGCATGGCGAAGCCAGCGACGAGCGCGCCCTCGATCAGCTTGTGCGGATCGTGGCGGATGATCTCGCGATCCTTGCACGAACCCGGCTCGGACTCGTCGGCGTTGATCACCAGGAAGTTCGGCCGGTCGGGCTTGGGCTCCTTGGGCATGAACGACCATTTGGTACCGGTCGGGAACCCTGCCCCGCCGCGCCCGCGCAGACCCGACGCCTTGATGACGTCGATTATCTTATCCTGCCCCAGCTCGAGCAGCGCCTTGGTGTTGTCCCAGTCGCCGCGCGCCATCGCGGCGTCGAGTCGCCACGACTGATAGCCGTAGACGTTGGTGAAGATGCGGTCCTTGTCGGCGAGCATCACGCGTTCCCATCCCGCAGGTCGATCCGGCGCTCGATCCGGTCGAGCCTGCCCTCGATCCGGTCCAGCCGATGCGTGATCCCGGCGTTCGACACGGTGAGGCCGGAGAGATGGTCCTCCACCGACGCCATGCGCATCTTCAGGTCACCCAATTCCAGGCCGAACGAGTCCATCTTGCTGTTCAATCGCTTGAGCAGCTCCAAGGTGTGGCTGGCGATGTCGATCTCAGCCATCACGCCCACTCCCCACGATAATCGTGGTTCTCGGTCACCATCGCCGTCAGCGACGTCGGGCCGCCCTTGGGCTCGACGGTGTGGCGGCCGGGCTCCTGCGTGCCGGGCTTTGGGGTCTGGCCGTTGGCGAGCGCCTCGATGATCGCGACGGTGCGATCATAGTCGAGGTCCTCGTAATTGTCGTCGTTGATCTGGACCATCGGCGCCGAGGCGCAATTGCCCATACACTCCACCTCGGTGAGCGTGAACAGGCCGTCCGGCGTGGTCTTGCCCTTGATCAGCCCCTTGTTCTTGCACGCCGCGAGCACGTCGTCCGAGCCGCGCAGCATGCAAGGCGTGGTGCCGCACACCTGGACGTGGAAGCGGCCGACCGGCGCGAGATTGAACATCGTGTAGAAGGTCGCGACCTCGTACACCCGCATGTACGGCACGCCGATCTCGCGCGCGACGAACTCGATCACGGGCACGGGCAGCCAGCCCTGCGTCTGCGTCTCGGCGCCGACCTGGCGCTGCGCGAGATCGAGCAGCGGGATCGAGGCCGACTGCTCGCGCCCCCTGGGATAGCGCGCGAGGATCGCATCGCGCTTCGCGCGGCTGTCGTCGTTCCACTGGAACGCGCCCCAGCGCGCGCGGGTCTCGGCCTCGTCGGGGATGGTAGGTGCGTCGGCCATCAGCGGTGTTCCGTAAGGTCGAGGCGGTTCTCGATCCGCTCGACACGATCATTGAGACGATCGAGACGACTGTTCACGCCCGACGTCGCGATAAGTGAGCTGCCGAGATGCTCCTCGACCATCGTCATCCGCACCTTCAGGTCACGGACGTCGAACTTCAGCTCCGCCATGTCACCCTGCATCTTCTGCAGGACGGCGTAGATCAGCTCGTTGGTGACCGCCGTCGTCACCGATCGCACTCGCCGAACACGATATCCATCGCGCCCAGGATCGCGGTGGTGTCCGCGAGCATGTGGCCGCGGCTCATGAAGTCCATCGCCTGGAGGTGCGAGAAAGCGGTCGGGCGGATCTTGCAGCGATACGGCTTGTTCGAGCCGTCGCTCACCAGATACACGCCGAACTCGCCCTTGGGGCTCTCGGTCGCGACGTACACTTCGCCCGCGGGGACGTGATAGCCCTCGGTGTACAGCTTGAAGTGGTGGATCAGCGCCTCCATCGAGCGCTTCATCTCGGCACGCTTGGGCGGCACCACCTTGCGGTCAGTCGAGGCGATCGGCCCCTCCGGCATCTCGGCGAGGCATTGTTTCATGATCCGCGCCGACTGGCGGACCTCCTCGACGCGCACCATGAAGCGATCGTAGCAGTCGCCGCGCGTGCCCACCGGCACGTCGAAGTCCATGCGATCGTAGACGTCATAGGGCTGCGACTTGCGCAGGTCCCAGGGGATGCCGGCGGCGCGGATCATCGGCCCCGAGAAGCCCCAGCGAATGGCGTCCTCGCGGCTCACCGTCGCGATGTCGACGTTGCGCTGCTTGAAGATGCGGTTGTCGGCGACCAGGCTGATCGCGTCCTCGAACAGCCGCGGCAGCCGCGTGTCGAGCCAGTCGGCGATGTCGGTCAGCAGCTTCAGCGGCACGTCCTGGTGGACGCCGCCGGGCCGGAAATAATTGTGGTGCATCCGCGCGCCGGTGGCCCGCTCGAGGAAGCCGTAGCAATCCTCGCGGATCTCGAACAGCCACAGGTTCGGCGTCATCGCGCCGACGTCCATGACGTGCGAGCCCAGGTTGAGCATGTGGTTGGAGATGCGCGTCAGCTCGGCGAAGAAGACGCGGAGGTACTGGGCGCGGAGCGGCACCTCCAGATCCAGCAGCTTCTCGATCGCGAGCACGAACGTGTGCTCCATGCACGCGGGCGAGCAGTAATCCAGCCGGTCGAAATACGGGATCGCCTGCGCGTAGGTCTTGTACTCGATCAGCTTCTCGGTGCCGCGGTGGAGCAGCCCGACGTGCGGGTCGATCCGCTCGATGATCTCGCCGTCCAGCTCCATCACGAGGCGGAGCACGCCGTGCGCGGCCGGGTGCTGCGGGCCGAAGTTGATCGTGTAATTCTGGATCGCGACGTCACCCTCGCTCGGGTGCGAGGCGTCGGTGGCGTGGACGATCTTCTCCAGCGCGGGATCCATCTCGCGGTCGACCGCCTGGTCCTTCTCGATGAGCATGTCGGTCATTGGTTCTGCCCTCCGCCCTTCGTCGGCACGACGTCGGGATCGGCCGGCTTGGGCGCGCCGGCGGATTCGCTGCGACCCGCACCCGTATCGGCGGTGCTGGTCGCGTCCTTCTTGGCGTACGGCTCGCTCGAGCCGGCGCCAGGCTGCTTCGGCGTCTCGGTCGCCCCGGCCTTCTGGACCTCGGTCGCGGTCGCGGGGGTCGGCGCGCCCTTCGCCTCCGGCAGCTTCGCCTTCTCGTCGCCGGGCAGCACGTACTCGGCGCCCTCCCACGGGCTCATGAAGTCGAAGGTGCGGAAATCCTGCGCGAGCTTCACCGGCTCGTACACGACGCGCTTCTGCTCCTCGGAGTAGCGCATCTCGACGAAGCCGGTCAGCGGGAAGTCCTTGCGGAACGGGTGGCCACGGAAGCCGTAATCGGTGAGGATGCGGCGCAGGTCGCGGTTGCCCGCGAACAGCACGCCGAACATGTCATACACCTCGCGCTCGAGCCAGCCGGCGACCGGCCACAGCTCGGTCACCGATGGCACCGGCGTGTCCTCGGTCGCGCCGACATGGACGTGGAGCCGGTGGTTGCGCGTCAGCGACAGCAGGCAATAGACCACCTCGAACCGCTCCGCGCGATCCGGATAGTCGACGCCGGCGATCTCCATCAGCTGCTGATATTCGAGTCCCGGCGTGTCGCGCAGCGCGGTCAGCGCGGGCACCAGCGCCTCGCGCGTGACGTGCAGCTGCACCTCGCCCGCGATCTCGACCGCGTCGAGCAGGCCGGCGCCGATCGCGCCGCGCGCGGACTCGATCGTCGCATCGTTGAGGTTCGCCGCGAAAGCGGGAGCGGGCGCCCTCACCGTTCGATGCTCCCGGCGCGGCGGATCTTCCGCTGCAGCTGCATCACGCCGTAGAGCAACGCCTCCGCGGTCGGCGGGCAGCCGGGCACGTAGATGTCGACCGGCACGACGCGGTCGCAGCCGCGCACGACGCTGTAGCTATAGTGATAATAGCCGCCGCCGTTGGCGCACGACCCCATCGAGATGACGTACTTGGGCTCCGACATCTGGTCGTAGACCTTGCGCAGCGCCGGGGCCATCTTGTTGCAGAGCGTGCCCGCGACGATCATCACGTCCGACTGGCGCGGGGAGGCGCGCGGCGCGGCGCCGAAACGCTCCATGTCGTAGCGCGGCATGTTGACGTGGATCATTTCCACCGCGCAGCACGCCAGCCCGAAGGTCATCCACCAGAGCGAGCCGGTGCGCGCCCATTGGAAGAGCTCCTCGGTCGACGTGACCAGGAAGCCCTTGTCGTTGAGCTCGCCGTTGAGGCCATCGAAGAAACCCTGATCGGGCGCGACGATGCCGCCGGCGGGCTCGGGATTGTTGACGAGCCCGATCGGCCCGGAGTGCGCCTCTACTCCCACTCCAGCGCTCCCTTCTTCCATGCGTATACCAGGCCGAGCGCGAGTTCGGCGATGAAGATCATCATCGAGATCCATGCAGTCCATCCGAGCGAGAAAACGCTTACCGCCCAAGGATATAGGAACGCCGCCTCGAGATCGAAGATGATGAACAGGATGGCAACGAGATAAAAACGAACGTCGAACTGCGAGCGGCTGTCCTCGAACGCGGGGAAGCCGCACTCATATTCGGACAGCTTCTCCGGCGTCGGCTTGGCGGTGCCGGTCAGCTTGGCGACCGCCATCGGCAGGAACACGAACGCGCTCGACAGCAGGAGCGCCACTCCCAGGAACAGGAGGATCGGCAGATATTGCGACAGATCGACCACTATGTCTCTCTCGCCTCTCTCGCAGGTGCGAATGGAATGCGGACGCTCTAGACCCCTGCCCCATGAGGGGCAAGGCCACGGGCGGTGAGAATGAATCGCAGGTGAATTGGCGGCGCGCCGGTACGCGGCGCGGTCGCCCGGCGGCTCAGCGCAGCGCCTGCGCCACCATCTTGTGGAGCTTGGAGTGCAACCCGTCGTTGGCGGCGAGGAACTCGTTGCGCTCGATCGGCTTGTCGCCGCCGCGGAAGTCGGTGACGAAGCCGCCCGCCTCCTTCACCAGCAGCATGCCCGCGGCGACGTCCCACAGCTTGAGGTCGCTCTCCCAATAAGCGTCGAACCGTCCCGCGGCGACCCAGGCGAGGTCGAGCGCGGCGGCGCCGAGCCGGCGGATGCCCGCGACCTGCGGCGCCACCGCGCCGAAGATCCGCGTCCATTGCACGAAGTCGCCGTGGCCCATGAAGGGGATTCCGGTCGCCACCAGCGCCTCGGACGGGTCGCGCCGCGACGACACGCGCAGCCGCTGGTCCTGCAGCCAGGCGCCGCGGCCCTTCTCGGCCCAGAAGCTCTCGTCGGTGAGCGGCTGATAGACCAGCGCGGTGGTGATCTCGCGCTTGCCGTTGGGGAGCGGCTCCTCGACCGCGATCGAGATGCAGAAATGCGGTACGCCGTGGAGGAAGTTGCTGGTGCCGTCGAGCGGATCGATGATGAAGCGCGGCTTGCTCGGGTCACCCTCGATCGTGCCGCCCTCCTCCATCACGAAGCCCCAGTCGGGCCGGGCCTTGGAGAGCTCGTCGTACAGCGTCCGCTCGGCGCGCTGATCGGCCTGGCTCACGAAGTCGGCGGGGCCCTTGCGGCTCACCTGAAGGTGCTGGACCTCGTTGAAGTCGCGCCGCAGCCGCGGCGCGGCCTTGCGCGCGGCGCGCTCGATGACCGTGAACAGGCCGGAATGGGAAGGCATGCGATCATTCTCCTCCCCCTGCCCCGGAGAGGATGCCGGGCCGGAGGAACATGGGCGGTACTAGCTGGGGCCGCCCCTCACCCCGTCCGCCCTCGTCGAGAGCGGGAACGTCGCACCTCAGTCGGCGCGGCGGACGTAGGTCTGCTCGTAGACGTCGACGACGATGCGCGTGCCGCTGCTGATGTGCGGCGGCACCATCACGCGCACGCCATTGTCGAGGATCGCGGGCTTGTAGCTCGACGAGGCGGTCTGCCCCTTCACCACCGCGTCGGCCTCGACGATCACCGCCTCAATCGTGTCGGGCAGCTGCACGCTGATCGGCTCCTCGTCGTAGAGCTCCATCACCACGTCCATCCCGTCCTGCAGGAAGGCGGCGGCGTCGCCGAGCAGGTCGCGCGGCAGCGTCACCTGGTCGTAGGTGTCCTTGTCCATGAACACCAGTCCGTCGCCCTCGGCGAACAGGAACTGGAAGTCCTTGGTGTCGAGGCGGACGCGCTCAACCGTCTCGGCCGAGCGGAAGCGGACGTTGTTCTTGCGGCCGTCGCGCAGGTTCTTCAGCTCGACCTGCATGTACGCCCCGCCCTTGCCGGGCTGGGTGTGCTGGATCTTGACCGCGCGCCAGATGCCGCCTTCGTACTCGATGATATTGCCGGGACGAATGTCCACGCCGCTGATCTTCATGGGGCTGTGCCTATGTCAACAGAACTGGGGCACCGCCGCTGGTGAGCGGGGCGCCGGGTGGCGCGGCTCTAGCGGCTGGCGGGGCTGACGGCAAGGTAAGGATAGGGATCGCGCGGCTCGCCCTGCCACCAGCGCGCGCCCGCGGGCATCCGGCTGAGGCCGAAATGCAGGTGGTAATTGCCCGGACCGGCGTCGCCGGTGTCGCCGACGAAGGCGATCACCTGCCCGGCGCGAACCGCCTGCCCCTCGGCGAGCCCCGGCGCGTAGCCGGAGAGGTGCGCATAGTAGAGCTCCCACCCGCCGTCCGCGGAGCGCTGGTAGACGGTGGTGCCGCCGAGCCCGCTCTGGAACAGCTTCTCGATCCGCCCGTCCGCGGCGGCGAGCACCGGCGTGCCGGCGGGCGCCATGATGTCGAGCCCCTGGTGCCCGCGCGTGCCGCCGCCGCGCGCGTCGCCCCAGGACGAGCGCAGTGTGGCGCGCGCCACGCCCGCGACGGGCACGAGCAACTTGCCCGGCACCGCCGCCGCGAGCGTCCGCGCCGCGGCAGGTGTGGCGGAGACCGCCGGCACGCCGGCACTCGCCCGCCTGGGCCGACGCGGCTCGAGCAGCGACACGAAACCCGCCACCGCGAGGACGATCAGCGCCAGTATGCCCCAGCCGAGCTTCGTCACGCGCGCCTCACGCTTGGAACACCGCCTTGGCGCCGTTGCCGATCATCAGCGTCAGCCGTGCCACGTCCCAGTTCGCCATGCGGATGCAGCCGTGGCTCTCGCTGCGACCGATCGTCGCCGGCTCGGGCGTACCGTGGATGCCGTAATGCGGCTTGGAGAGATCGATCCACACCACCCCGACCGGCCCGTTCGGTCCCGGCGGCAGCATCGCCTTCTCGTCGTTCTTCTTGGCGTCCCAGAACAAGGCCGGATTGTAGTGGAACTTGGGATTATAGTCCTTGCCCAGGATCTTCCACGTGCCGAGCGGCAGCGGATCATGCTGGCTGCCGGTCGTCACCGGGAATTGCGCGATCAGCTTTCCCGCCTTGTCGAGCACGCGCAGCGAGCCTTCGGACTTATCGACGACGATGCTGTCGCCCTGCGGCGAGGCGGCGTCGACGTTGAGCATGGTCAGCGTCTGGCGCCACTCGGGCTTGATGTCGCCGGGGTAGTTGCGCGAAGTCGGCAGCGCGTTGGGGAAGGTCACCGTCGCGCCCTGCGCGATCCGCGTCGCGGGCGAGTTGAGCGCCATCAGCACCGCGGGGGTGGTATGGAACATCTCGGCCAGCTTCTCCATCGGCGAGCGGTAACCGAGCGTCGGCAGCTCGGCCTGCTTATTATAGTCGTGCGGGATCGCGCCGAGGAACGGACCGCGCACCATATCGGCGGTCAGCTTGATCGTGACGGTCGGCCGCGCGGCGCGATAGGGGTAGAGCGCACGCATCGTCGCCGCGTCGGGCTTGCCCGTCTTGGGCAGCCCGCGACTCTCCTGGAAGCCGCGCAGCGCGAGCTCGAGCGACTGCCCGCCGCGCCCGTCGAGGATACCGGGCGCGAAGCCGAGATGGTCGAGGATCACCTGGACGTGGAGGATGTCGCGGTCGAGCGGCGGCGCGGCGGCGGGCGCCTGCGCGGCGGCGGCCAGAGGGCTCAACGCCGCGACCGCCGCGGTCAGAAGGAACTTGGAACGCATCGACACCACCTCTCACGACCGTGTGAGAGGCGTAACGACTCAGCCGCGGCGCGGCTCCAGCACATCGGCGAAGGCGCGCACCGCCGCCGCCTCGTCGCCGCCCCACACCGCACCCGACACGGCGAGGAAATCGGCGCCCGCGGCGACCAGCGGCGCGGCATTAGCGGGCGTGATCCCGCCGATCGCGACCGCGGGCAGCTCGAACACCGCCGACCACCATGACAGGATCACCGGCTCGGGGCGGTGCTTCACCTCCTTGGTGGTGGTGGAGTAGAAGCTGCCGAACGCGACATAGTCCGCGCCCGCCTCGCCCGCCTCCATCGCGAGGTGGCGGCTGTCGTGGCACGTCACGCCGATCTGGACCGAGGGGCCGAGGATCGCACGCGCCTCGCGCGGGTCGCCGTCCTCCTGCCCGAGGTGCACGCCGTCGGCGCCGAGCCTTTTGGCGAGGCTGACGCTGTCGTTGACGATGAAGGCGACGTCGCGCTCGCCGCAGAGGCGCTGGAGCGGCTCGGCCAGCCGCGCCGCCTGGTGCTGGTCCACATCCTTGACGCGGAACTGGAAGGCCGCGACCGGGCCGGCGTCGAGCGCGCGCGCGAGCCGGTCGGGGAAGGCGCCGGTAACGTCGAGCGGCGAGATGAGGTAGAGCTGGCACGGCGGCCGGCGATCGTCGCGCTGGAAGTTGACGGCGAAATCAGGGTCGAGCGGGCCGAGCGGGTCGTCTGTCATGTGCGTGCGACTAGCGGGTCGGGAACGCGGGGGGAAGCGGTCGTGCTTTCGGTGTCAGCCCCCGCCTCGCGTGCCCCGGGGAAGGCCGGGGCCCAGTTGGGGGACGCTCAGTAAGATCCACCGCGACCTTCCCACCTGGGCCCCGGCCTTCGCCGGGGGACGTGACGAATGTGCCACCGATCCACCGGAGGAATGAGCCCATCTCCTTACCGTCCGTCACCCCGGACTTAGTCCGGAATCCACTGAGCCGCGAAGATTGCAGGCGCTGCTCTGGCGGACGGGTGGATCTGGGGACAAGTCCGGGTCGACGGACAAGTTTGACTAAGCGCTAGAGCCCCCTCACCCCTCGCCGCGATAGATCGCGACCAGTTTCTCCAGCATCGCCAGCGCCTCGCCGCGCTCGCGCTGGAAGGTATTGCGGCCGATGATCGACCCGTTGCCGCCGCCCGCCAGGATGTCGCGCGCGTCCTGGTAGACCGCGTCGATCCCCTTGGCCGCGCCGCCCGAGAACACGACGATGCGTCGCCCCGCGAAGCTGGACTGGACGACGTGGCGGACGCGATCGGCCTGGTGCGACCAGTCGGTGCCCTCATAGGCCTTCTGCGCCTCCGGCTGCTCGATATGCGCGGTCGGCAGCTTGACCTTGATGATGTGCGCGCCGAGCAGAGCCGCCATGTGCGCGGCATAGGCGCCGACGTCGAGCGCCAGCTCGCCGTCCTTGCTGAGCTTGCCGCCGCGCGGATAGCTCCAGATCACGGTGGCGAGCCCCGCCGCCGCGGCCTCCTCGCGCAGCCCGCGAATCTGCTCCATCGACTCGAAGATGTCCTCCGAGCCGGGATAGATGGTGAAACCGATCGCGGCGCAGCCGAGCCGCAACGCGTCCTCGACGCTGCCGGTCTGCGCCTGCGCGTTGCGCGTCGCCCAGCTGTTCGAGCTGTTGAGCTTGAGGATGGTCGGGATCCGCCCCGCGAACGTGTCCGCCCCGGCCTCGAGCGAGCCGAGCGGCGCGGCGTAGGCCGAGAGGCCGGCGTCGACCGCGAGCTGGTAATGATAGTGCGGGTCGTAGGCCGGCGGGTTGACGGCGAAGCTGCGCGCCGGACCGTGCTCGAAGCCCTGGTCGACCGGCAGGATGATCAGCTTGCCCGTGCCGCCCAGCCTGCCGTGCATCAGGATGCGGGCGAGATTGGCTTTGATGGCCGGGCTGGTGGCCTCGTACTTGTCGAGGATGGACTTCACGATCGGAGTCATATTCGGTCCCTATCCAATTGTACTTAAAGCGCTAACCAGCGGCGCAGCGCCTGGTCGACCTGCTCCATGCGGGTCGCCGAGGCGTGGCCGATCACCCTGACGATGCGATGGCGACGCACCGAGGTGATGCGGTCCACCTGCACCTCGCACTCGACCATCAGCCCGGTATGCTCCTGCGGCGAGATCGCGACGCGGAACAACGACTCGCCCCCCACCACCGCGGTGAGCGGGCAGAGCGTGACGGTGGCGTGGGTCTCATTGAACAAGTCGGCCTGCACGACGACGCACACGCGCGGGCCGCCGGCCGCGTCCTCGGGCGCGGCGAGTTCGACGATGGCGCCGTGCGTGATCGTGGGCGCGGCCTCGGGTGTGGCGCTCGCCTGCTCGGCCAGCGTCACCGCCATGCCGAATCCTCCGCCTCGATCGTCTCCCAGAAGGCATAGTCCTGCTGCGTGTCGCGGCGCGAGGCGCGCTGCGACTGGCGCCGCGCCTCGCGCCGGAACGCCTCGTCGTGCAGCTCGACATACCGCCGCACCGCCTCGCGCGCGATGTCGCTTTTGCTACGGCCCTGCGTGCGCGCGACCGCGGCGAGCCGCTCCTCCAATTCCGTGTCGAGCCTGACGCCGAGCAACCGCACCTCCGTTTAACGCGTTAAACGATACGGCGCCTAGGCGTCGTTGGCAAGCCTCGTCTGTCCTACATCGGTGAGGCCGTGCGAGGATCGCAGCGCTCTTTCTCACTGTCGATATAGCGGAGACGTGCGCCGACCCAGCCGCGGATGTTGAGTCATGCTGCATCATCGACTCAACTTACTCAACATTCGGGCGTCGCGGACTTCGGAATGCGTGAGCGCGAACCGAGTTGCGCGCGTAAGCGGTCGGCGATCCCGGCCCTAAGGTCCTCCCCGCTCGCGGGAAGGATCTAGGACGGCCTCGCTCTCTCTCCGAGATACCGCACGAGCGCCGCCACGTCGGGCAGGTCCGCCACCAGCAGCGCGTCCCGCTCGACGGCCGTCGACAGCCCGAGCCGCGCGCCCGCATCGAGCGCCACGTCCTCCACCTCCGCGCGATCGAGCTTGAGGAAGCGACGCAGCGTGTCCTCCGGCCGCGGCACCACGCCGGCGCCATAGTACGGCACGAGCGCCTCCCGCACCGCCGGCGCGACGCGCGGGTCGAGCTCGGTGAAGCAGCCATCGAAGTCCGCCGCGGTCCAGGCCGCGCGCGCTGCCACCGCGCCGCGCACGCGCCGCACCATCAGCCAGTTGGCCCAAAGCATGCCGATCACGTACAGCGCGGTGAGCGCGCCGACCTTCTCCCAGCCGGTCACGCCCAAGTCAGGCGCGCGCGATCGCGCCCGCCTCGTTGTAGCGCAGCGCGGTCAGCACGGTGCGCACGATCGCGTCGGCGTCGAGCCCCGCCTCGGCGTACTGGACGTCGGGCTTGTCCTGATCCTGGAACAGGTCGGGCAGCCGCATCGTGCGGATGCGCAGGCCGGCGTCGGTCAGCCCCTCGTCCGAGGCGAGCGTCAGCACGTGCGCGCCGAGGCCGCCGATCGCGCCCTCCTCGATCGTCACCGCCACCTCGTGCGAGGTGAGCAGGCGCCGGACCAACGCCTCGTCGAGCGGCTTGGCGAAGCGCAGATCGGCCACCGTGGTGGAGAGGCCCTTGGCGTCGAGCGCGTCGGCCGCCTTGAGCGCCTCACCCAGCCGCGTGCCGAGCGACAGGATCGCCACCTTCTTGCCCTCGCGCACGACGCGCCCCTTGCCGATCTCGAGCGCCTTCGGCTCGACGGGAACGGCCACGCCGGTGCCGTTGCCGCGCGGGTAGCGCACCGCGATCGGTCCCGAGTCGTGCTCGACGCAGGTCTGCACCATGTGCGCCAGCTCGGCTTCGTCCGCCGCCGCCATCACCACCATGTTGGGCAGCGTGGCGAGATAAGTGACGTCGAAGCTGCCCGCGTGGGTGGCGCCGTCGGCACCGACCAGCCCGGCGCGGTCAATCGCGAAGCGTACCGGCAGGTTCTGGATCGCGACGTCGTGCACCACCTGGTCGTAGGCGCGCTGGAGGAAGGTCGAGTAGATCGCGCAGAACGGCCGCATGCCCTGCGCGGCGAGGCCGGCGGCGAAGGTCACGGCGTGCTGCTCGGCGATGCCGACGTCGAAGAAGCGCTCCGGGTGCGCGTTGGCGAACAGGTCGAGCCCGGTACCCGAGGGCATCGCCGCGGTGATCGCGCAGATCCGCTCGTCCTTGTCCGCCGCGGCGCTGAGCACCTGGCCGAAGACGTTCTGATAGGCCGGCGGCCCCGGCGGCGCCTTGGCCTGGGTGCCGGTAATCACGTCGAACTTCTGCACGCCGTGGTACTTGTCCGCGGCGTTCTCGGCGGGCGCGTAGCCCTTGCCCTTCTTGGTGACGACGTGAACGAGGATCGGCCCCTCCGCCGCGTCGCGCACGTTCTCAAGCACGGGAATGAGATGGTCGAGATTGTGGCCGTCGATCGGCCCGACATAGTAGAAGCCGAGCTCCTCGAACAACGTGCCGCCCATCGTCATGCCGCGGGCATATTCGTCGGTCTTGCGTAGTGAGGTGTGGAACGGCCGGGGCAGCCGACGCGCGAGCCGCTTCATCAGCTCGCGCACGCTGAGGAACTCGCGGCTGGACACCATGCGCGACAGATAGGCCGACAGCCCGCCCACCGGCGGCGCGATCGACATGTCGTTGTCGTTGAGGATCACGACCAGCCGGTTGCCCGCCGCCTCGGCGTTGTTCATCGCCTCATAGGCCATGCCAGCGGACATCGCGCCGTCGCCGATCACCGCGATCGCCTTGCCGGGGGCGCCGCTCAGCTTGTTGGCGGTGGCGAAGCCGAGCGCGGCCGAGATCGACGTCGAGCTGTGCGCCGCGCCGAACGGGTCGTATTCGCTCTCGCTGCGCTTGGTGAAGCCCGAGAGCCCCCCGCCCTGCCGCAGCGTGCGGATGCGGTCGCGCCGCCCGGTCAGGATCTTGTGCGGATAGCATTGGTGGCCGACGTCCCAGATCAGCCGATCGCGCGGCGTGTCGAAGACATAGTGGATCGCCACGGTGAGCTCGACCACGCCCAGGCCGGAGCCGAGATGGCCGCCGGTATGACCCACGGCGGAGATCGTCTCCTGGCGCAGCTCGTCGGCGAGCTGGCGGAGCTGGTCGGGCTTCAGGATGCGGAGCGCGTCGGGCGTCTCGACCGTGTCGAGCAGCGGGGTATCGGGGGCATCAGCCATCTACGCGGAATAGCTGAGCGACATCAGCCTGTCGATTACCGGAATCGGCGGTTCAGTGCGTGGCGGCGGCACAGTCGCGGCAGCGCCCGCGCAGCTCGATCACCGGCCGCTCGGCGGCGAAGCCCGAGGCCGCGGCGGCGTCGCGCAAACCGCGCGTGAGCGAGTCGTCGTCGAGGTGGGTGGTGGTGCCGCAGCCGTCGCACACCAGGAAGATACAGTCGTGGCGGCAGCCTGGATGGGCGTTCGCGACATAGGCGTTGGCGCTCTCCACCCGCTGCGCCAGGTTGGCCGCGACGAACAGGTCGAGGATCCGATACACGCTGTTGGCGGCGATCCGCCGCCCCTGGCTTCGCGACACTTCCTCCGCGATGTCATAGGCCGAGGCCGGCTTAGCGAAGCCGCTCAGCGCCGCGTAGACGCTCTCGCGCATCGCGGTCCACTGCTCGCCCGATCGCTCGAGCGTGCTGCGCGCGGCGGCCAGGAGGTCCGCGCCCTCGGGTTCGTGGTGACGATGCGCCATGGTCGATCCAAATTAAGCGCGGTATGCCCGCGCAGCAAGCGCCGGCTCAGCCGTGCGCGCGACGATTGACCGTATGCCCTGCTGCCAGCAGCACGACCCCCGCGATGGTCAGCAGCGACTCGACCGCGTGCGAGTCCCCATGCGGCACGACGATCGCCGCCGCCATCAGCGCCAGCCCGCCGCCGCCGAGCATGACCGGCAGCAGCCGCCGGTGCGCCAGCACGCCCCGCCCGAAAGCGAGCAGCCCGAGCGCGAGCGCGAGCACCAGTCCCACCTCGTGGATCAGCGGACTGCCGAGCAGCCCGCCCGCCGTCGACAGCAGCGCCACCGCCGCCGTGGTGGCGAGGCAGTGGACGACGCACGCCGCCGACAGCCAGATCGCCCAGCGGTCGATCCGACCGGGGCGCTCGCTGCGAGGGACGGGCGACGACGACATGCGGCGTCAATTAGGTGATGCGCCACGATGTTACAATGTCTCATGCGCGAATTTTCTCGCTCGCTTTGCGGCGCGTGACTTGCCCCTGTGCCCTGCGGTAGGAGCTTCGTGATGCGTCACGTACTCGATGTCGAGCGCTCGATCCTCGGCCAGCCCTGGCGCTGGCGCGCGCTGGCGGCCGACCAGCGCGAGCGGTTCGTCCCCGACGACCTTCTCACCCAATTGCTGCTGGCGCGGGGTTGCCCGCGCGAAGGGCTCGACGCGCACAAGGCGCCGTCGATTCGCGTCTTCATGCCCGATCCGTCGATCTTCCGCGACATGGATGCCGCCGCCGAGCGGCTCGCCGACGCAGTGGTGGCGGGCGAGCAGGTCGCGGTGTTCGGCGACTATGACGTCGACGGCGCGACCTCGTCGGCGCTACTGGCGCGGCTGCTCGGCGCGCTCGGGCGCGAGCCGCGGGTCTACATCCCCGACCGGTTGACCGAAGGCTATGGCCCCAGCGTGGCGGCGATGGAACGCCTCGCTGCCGAGGGCGCGACGCTGATCGTCACGGTCGACTGCGGTGCGCAGGCGTTCGAGGCGCTTGCCGCGGCGCGTGCCGACGTCATCGTGGTCGATCACCACCAATGCGCCACCGAGCTGCCGCGCGCCCACGCCGTGGTGAACCCCAACCGCCGCGACGAGACCGATGGCGCCGCGCACGGCCATCTCGCGGCGGTCGGCGTCGCCTTCCTGCTCGGCGCGGCGCTGCTGCGCTTGCTGCGCGCGCGCGGTCATTTCGCCGCGCGCACCGAGCCGAAGCTGCTCGAGCTGCTCGACCTCGTCGCGCTCGGCACCGTCGCCGACGTGGCGCAGCTGCGCGGGCTCAACCGCGCCTTCGTCGCGCAGGGGCTCAAGGTGATGGCGCAGCGCCGCAACATCGGCCTGGCGGCGCTCGCCGACGCGGCACGACTGACCCGCCCGCCGACCGCGACCGATCTCGGCTTCGCGCTGGGACCGCGGATCAACGCGGGCGGCCGCGTCGGCCGCGCCGATCTCGGCGTACGGCTGCTCACCACGAAGGACCCGGTCGAGGCACGCACGCTCGCGGCCGAGCTCGACCGGCTCAACGAGGAGCGCCGCGCGATCGAGGCGATGGTGCAGGAAGCCGCCGAGGCGCTGCTCCACCAGGACCGTGCGGTCGGCGTCGTTGCCGGCAGCGGCTGGCACCCCGGCGTGATCGGGATCGTCGCGGGCCGGCTCAAGGAGAAGACCGGGCGCCCCGCGATCGTCATCGCGCTCGACGAGAGCGGCGTCGGCAAGGGATCGGGTCGCTCGATCACCGGCGTCGACCTCGGCGCCACGGTGCTGGCCGCGCGCGAGCAGGGGCTGCTGCTGGCAGGAGGCGGCCACGCCATGGCAGCAGGGCTGACGATCGCGGCCGATCAGGTCCCTGCCTTCGCCGAGTGGATCGAGGACCGGCTGGCCGACACTGTCGCCACCGCACAAGCCGGCCGCGCGCTGCTGGTCGACTCGGTGCTGGCACCCGGCGGCGTCACCGCGGCGCTGGTCGAGACGCTGGAGGCGGGCGGTCCGTATGGCAGCGGCTGGCCCGCCCCGCGCGTCGCGGTTGGCCCGGTGCGCGCGATCAAGGTAGACGTGGTCGGCAACGGTCATGTCCGCGCCATCGTCGCCGGCGACGACGGACGCAGCCTCAAGGCAATGGCCTTCCGCGCCGCCGACACCGCGCTCGGTCAGGCGCTGCTCGCCGCGGGACCGTCGCGGCGATTGTGGCTGGCGGGGCGCGCGCGCATCGACGAGTGGAGCGGCCGCGGTGCCGCCGAGCTCCACCTCGACGACGCCGCCTGGGCGGTGTGAGGCGCGGTGCGGCGAACCGGCTTGACCGCCCCGCGCTTTGTTCGTAACCGAGCTGCCGCCCTAGGGGCCCCTTCGTCTAGTGGTTAGGACGCGGCCCTTTCACGGCTGAAACACGGGTTCGAGCCCCGTAGGGGTCACCAACCGCGGAAAACTGCGGTTACATGGTCAGCGGAGTGTACGCGGTATCTCCGGTCAAAGGACCGGATCACTCGCCCTACGTACGACTGCTTCAGCGGGCTAGGCGGGTCAATCCTTCAAAGAAGCTCGGCATCGACGTCGGCTCGAGCCCCCCTCACTTGAGTGTATAAAGATAAGCGGTGATGTCATGCGCGTCACATGTTCGAATTGCCGCCGCGGAAAAAAGACGGCGCTTGCCTCGGATGACGGAAGACGTCTCGATCATTCTGCGGGAGCGGGCATGCCGAGCCGGTCCAGATACTGCTGGTGCGTCGGTAACGCCGCCACCTGGCGCGTCACGTCGCGGCCGAGCTCGGCGAGAGTCGCGGCGAGCCGCCCCGGCGGCATCAAGCGCGCGACCCGATTGTGCGCTTCCGGCATGAGCCGCTGGCCGAGCAGCACCTGGACCCAGGACGTGACCGTGAACAGCTCGTCGCTCGCCTGAAAGGCTTGGGCTCCCTCGCGAAACAGCGCGAGCCGCGCCGCCAGGCTGTCGGGCAGCGGCATGTCGCGCAGCCGCTGCCAGAACGGCTCGTCGCGCTGATTGACGTGATAATGGAGGATGATGAAGTCGCGCACGCCTTCGATCTCGCGACGCGCCATGTCGTTGAAGCGCGCCGCCAGCGACTCGGTCACTCCGTCATAGGGGAAGAGCTGGAGCAGCCGGGTCAGCGCGATCATGATCAGGTGGATGCTGGTCGACTCGAGGGGCTCGACGAAACCGCCGGCGAGGCTCAGCGCGACGCAGTTGCGCTCCCACGCGCGCTCGCGCCGGCCTGTACGGAAGCGGATCAGCCGCGGCTCGATCAGCACCTCGCCGTCTATTTTGTCGAGCAGCCGAGCGCGCGCCGCGTCGTCCGACAGATAGGCACTGCTGTAGACGATGCCGTTGCCGACGCGATGCTGCAGCGGGATCCGCCACTGCCAGCCCGCGTCATGTGCGATCGCGCGCGTGTACGGCACCGCGGGTCCGGTCGCCGCGGTCTGTACCGCGATGGCGCGGTCGGTCGGCAGCCAGTCAGTCCAGTCCTCGTAGCCGACCCCGAGCGTCTCGCCGATCAGCAGCGCACGGAAGCCGGTGCAATCGAGGAAGAAGTCACCCTGGACCCGGCGGCCGTCGGCCATCACCAGCGCGGCGATGTTCCCGCTGGCGTCGCGCTCGGCGCGCTCGATCCGTCCCTGGATGCGGACGAGGCCGTCGCTCTCGCAGCGCTCGCGCAGGTAGCGGGCGTAACGCGCGGCGTCGAAGTGAAAGGCATAGTTGAGCGCGGCCGCGGGCGGTCCCGCGAAGCGCCCGGCCCGCGCGGCCTCATGCTCGACGCAATAGGCGCCGATCTCATCGGCGACGCCCTGCGCGCGCGCCTCGAGCCAGAAATGGTGGAAGTCCGCCATCCAGGTCGACCGGCCCAGCGTGCCGAACGAGTGGAGATAGTGCTCGTCCGGCCGCGACCAGCCCTCGAACGAGATGCCGAGCTTGTAGCTGGCGCCGGTGGCGCGGACGAAATCCTGCTCGTCGATGCCGATCAGCTGGTGGAAGGCGCGCACCGTCGGGATCGTCGATTCGCCGACCCCGACCGTGCCGATCTCCTCCGATTCGACCAACGTCACCTCGATCAGCGCGCCCAGCTGGCGCGTCAGGATCGCGGCGGCGAGCCAGCCCGCGGTGCCGCCCCCGGCGATGACGACACGGCGCACCGGCCTCACCGGTTGAGCTTCCGCAGCAGCTCCGCGCGCAGCCGCCGCGCGCCGAGCTCGTCGAGCCGCGCCAGCGCGCCGCGCGCGTGCGCGGGCAGATGCGCTGCGGGGCGCTCGGGGTCACCGAAGACGTAATAGTCGAACATCGCGTGCCACGCCGCCTTCTCGCCCGCGGGGCGGTCGCGCAGGCTGAGCAATGCGTGGAGCAGCGTGTTCATCGGCGTATCCATGAAGGCCGGCGCCTCGTTCCACCAGTAATTGACGAGCACGTTGAGTGTATCGAGCGCCTCGACCTGGTGCCACCACAGCGCGGGGTAGACCACGGCGTCGCCCGGCTCTAGCTCGGCCACCTGCGCCGCCGCGACCGCCTCGGCGAAGCGTGGGTACCGATCGAGGTCGGGGTCGCGGAAGTCGACCATCGAGACTACCTGCCCGCCCGGGGTCGGCGCGAGCGGACCGGGGTAGAGGTTGGCGACCTGGTCGGGCGGGAACAACGTGAAACGGCGACGCCCGGCGCCGACCACTGCGACGTTGTTCGACATGTCGTGGTGCGCCACCGCGGTGGTACGGTTGCCGATCCATATACTCCGCAGCGCGCGGTCGAAGCCTGCCTCGGGCAGCGGATTGGCGTCAGCGAGACCGGGGAAGAACAGGTCGAGGTCGGTCGAGCCGACGTAGAAGGACTCGGCGTCGTCGCGGTCGCGCGCGGCGAGCAGGCGCGCGAGATAATCGTCGAGGCGGACGCGCTCGCCCTCGAAGTCGAGCCGGGTCACCTCGGCGTCGTAGAAGTAGCGACCGCCCAGCTCGGCGCGCGCGGTATAGCCCACCACCGGGTGGCCGTTGTAGTACTCGAGGAGATAGTCAGCCAGCGCGCGCGGCCCCTCCCGCCCTGCCGCGACCAGCGGCCAGTCGGCGACGAGCCCGCGCACCACCACCGGCTCGCCCGCGGCGACCAGCGCGGCGAGGTCGCGTGCCGACGGATCGTCCGCCGCGATCTCACGCGCGCGCCGATCGGTGATCGGCGCGGTCACGCCGCTGCCCGTCGCTTGTTCTTGAGCTCGATCAGCCGCGACACGTTCGCCAGCGACGCCGCCGCCATCGTCGCGAGCCGCAGCAGCCCGGCGCGGTGGAGCCGCACCACGTCCGCGTCGGGCAGCGCGGCGAGCGCGCCCTCGTCGACGGCGAGCACGCCGGGCACGTTGTAGCCGCCCTCGTCGCCGAGGTCGATCTCGAGCACCACGTCGCGCAGCAGCCCCGCCGCGGCGAGCTGGGCATTGATCGCGCGCGCCTGCTGCGTACCCTCGTAGATGGTGCGCAGCGCCGCCGAGACATGCTGGAGATACGGCGCGTCGCCGCCGTGCGGCAGGAAGAGCGGCAGGCCCGCATCGTCGCCGACGCGCGGATCGTCGAGGTCGACGTGGACCATCGGCTCACCCGCCTCGCCGCCGCCCGCGTCCCGCGTCAGCGCGATCGAGAAGGGACCGCGGCGCTGTATCGCGGGGACGTAGCGGCTGGTCCAGCCCTGCTCGCCCAGGAAGAGGTTCTCGTCCGAGTCGAGACCGAGCAGCACGATCGCGTCGATCGAGTCACCGTCGCGACGGAACAGGATCGGGAAGTCGCGCTGCGCCTGTTCGAACTCGCCCGGGTAGATCGGGAGCTGGTTGGCGCGGTCACCGAATTCGGCACCAACACGCGGCGCGACGCGCATCTCGGCATGGTCGACGTTGTTGAGCAGGACTCGGTTCATGCGACTCTCTCGACGCGGCGATGCCGCTCTCTCCGGAGCCGTTGTGCACCAGAGCATTTCAGCACGAAAGCGACGATTCGCACCGTCGTAGACGTCAAAAGGGCCGCCACCCCGGACCCGTCTCGGGATCCACCGAGCCGCCCAGCCGAGCGGTGAGGCTCTCGCATCACGGTGGATCCTGAAACGAGCTCAGGATGACGGCACACTGAGGAAGACGGTCGCTCACCGGGAAAGAGAAGGGGGCCACCAAAGGCGGGCGGCCCCCTCCCCTCAACCTCAGAACTTGTAGCGCGCGCCCAGTAGGAAGCGGGGCTTGAGCTCTTGCGCCAGCACCAGGTTCCGCTCGGTGCGACCGTAGGTCTTGACGCTCTCGCTGGTCAGGTTGATCCCCTCCAGCGTCACCGCGATGGTGTCGTTGACGTCGTAGCTGATGTTGACGTCGAGCGTGCCGAACGGCGCGACGAACAGCGGGTTGCGGTTGCCGCCCTGGTTGGTCGCGGCGAGGTACTTGTCGCGCCAGTTGTAGGCGAGACGCGCCGAGATGCCGTTCTTGTCGTAGATCGCGGTGGCGTTGGCGCTGTTGCCCAGGCCGGTCAGCGCGAAGATGTTGACCGTCGGGTCGGCATAGGGATCGACGTTAACGTCGCCGCTCACCTTGGTGAACGAACCGGCGAAGCCGAAGCCCGTGTTGCCGAAGAAGTTGGTCCACGCCAGCTCGAAGCCGTGGATCTTGCCCTCGCGGTTGTTGATCGGCTGCGACACCGAGAAGTTGAACAGCGGATCGTTGGCGTCGGACGAGATGTCGATCTGCGACAGCACCTGATCGACGAAGGTCTGCTGCAGGCCGCGGCCGGCGACATAATTGGCGTTGAACTGCGAGGTCGCCGCCGCCTGGTTGCCGCCGTTCTGCACCAGCAGCGCGGTGTAGGTGAACAGGTTGACGTCGCTCAGGTCATAGCCGCTGGAGCGGAGGAACGCCGCCGCGGTGCCGGAACGCGACCCAGCCGCGCCCGAGCTGGGATCGCGCAGACCGAACAGGTTCTGGTTGATCACGCCCGTGCCGAGGAAGTTGGCGACGCGCTTGTCGAAGAAGCCGACCGACACGAAGCTCGACGGCTTGTAGTACCATTCCAGCGAGACGTCGAAGTTATCCGACAGCAGCGGCAGCAGGTTGGCATTGCCGGTGCTGCCGGTCGGGATGCCGCCGAGCAGCGTCGGGCGACCCGGCGCACCCGCGGAGGCGGTGGCGAACAGGTTGCCGTAATCGGGTCGCGCCAGCGTGCGGCTGAACGAGACGCGTGCCTTCACGTTGGTGATCGGCTCGATGCTGAAGTCGACCGATGGCAGCAGATTCTCGTACTTGCCGCGCTGGCGGATCGCGGTGAACACGCCGCTGGCATCGCCGCGGAAGTCGTTGTCGGCAGTCCAGACGATGTTGTTGTACGTCTGCACCGCGTCCGAGACCACGCGGGTCTGCTCGTACCGCGCGCCGATCACGAGGTTCGCTGCGCGATTGGCGACCTCGCCGTTCCAGGTGAACTGGCCGAAAACGGCCCAGATCTTCTCCTGCACCGTGTCGTCCGCGGGTGCCGAGGGCGCCGGCGGCTGGCCGAGACCCGTGTAATAGGGGCTTAGCACGTTGTAGAGGTCGATGGCGTTGCCGCGGAAGGCGATCAGCGACGATCCTTCCGACGCCGGGTTGAAGTGGTCGAACTTGCAGGTCAGGCAATATTGCTGAACGAGATCGGGCGCGAGCTGCTGGATGATGCCCGGGTTCTGCAGACCCCAGTCGCCCAGCGTCTGCTGGGTCTGGCTCTGCGTCGAGTGCATCTTCGAGTCGGTGTACGACCCGCCCGCGTCGAAGCGGCTGCCACCGCCGAGATCCCAGCCCAGTCGCGCCTGGATCTGGTCGATCCGCTGCGTCTGACGCGAGATGATCGTGCGCGCCGGCGCCGCGCCGAGATCACCGATGTCGAGCACGCCGTTGCAATTGCCCTTGGGCGCATCGGCCGGGGTCGCGCGATAGCAGTCGTTGATGATCTGCGCCTGCTGCGGGAAGCCGGTGCTGAAGTCGAGCGAGTGCCCCGCGATCACCGGCGCGCCGAGCGCGACGGTGGTGGCGGTAGTGCCGTTGGGGTTGTCGGGCGACGACTTCGACTCGGAGTGATGGCCGTCGAGCGTCAGCGTGAGGTTCGGCGCGAAATCCCACTTCGCGTTGAGGCCGACCGACGCGAGCCGCGCCTTGGTGGCGGCCTGCTGCTGCTCGAAACCCTCGTCCTTCGGGCTGGTCGGCAGATAGTCGCGCAGGAAGATCGCGGTCGCCATGTTCGGGTTGTCGTCGAAGCGGACTTCGCTGAACGGACGGTTGAACCAGTTGGTCTGCTCGCTGCGCTGCTCGCGTAGGCGATTCTGCGCGAACAGGCTGTCGACCGTGAACTCGAGCGTGTCGGTCGGGCGGAATTGCAGCACGCCCTGGAAGTTGATGCGCTCGCGGCGGTTCTCGGAGAACTGGTAGCGGCTGTCGTTGGGCACCAGCACATAGGGCGCCGTCGGCCGATTGCCGTCCAGCACCGTCGTCGAGTTGATGAAGGTACCCGGGTTGAAGAAGTCGGCCGTCGGGATGACGTTCCAATAGTTCGGGTTCGACTGCGCCGAGGCCGAGTAGCGCAGCTGGTAGCTGCCGAACACGGCCGCGCCGAACGTGCCTTCCTCGTTCTTGTAGTTGAGCAGGCCCGAGACCTCGGGCGTGACGCGGTGCTTGTCGCCGACCGCCTTCTCCACCGAGGTGTCGTACAGCGCCTTGGCGCCGATCGAGCCGGTCACGCCGGTCTCGCGCGAGTTGAGCGGCTTGCGCGTGTCGATGTTGATCGTCGCGCCGATACCGCCGGTCGGCACCGAGGCGC
Source organism: Sphingomonas citri (assembly GCF_019429485.1). Classification (GTDB taxonomy): domain Bacteria; phylum Pseudomonadota; class Alphaproteobacteria; order Sphingomonadales; family Sphingomonadaceae; genus Sphingomonas; species Sphingomonas citri. The sequence goes on from NZ_JAHXZN010000005.1 coordinate 272,775, forward strand.
GGCCGGTCTTGTAGACCTCCAGCCCGCTGACGCCTTCCGAGGCGATGTTCTGGAAGTCGAACGAGCGGCCCGCACCGCGCGCGAACAGGTTGCCGCCGCTGGTGTCGATGTTGGTCGCGGGCAGCTGGCGGCCGTTGATCGTCACGAGGTTGAAGCCGCCCGAGAAGCCTCGCACCGCCACCTGCGAGCCCTCGCCGTTGACGCGGTTGATCGACACGCCGGTGATGCGCTGGAGCGATTCAGCGAGGTTGGTGTCGGGGAACTTGCCGATGTCCTCGGCCGAGATCGCGTCGACGACGCCCGGCGAGTCGCGCTTGATCGCGATCGCGCGATCGAGGCTGGCACGGACGCCGGTGACGACGATGTCGTCGACCGCGCCATTCTCCTGATCCGCGACAGTGCCCGACCGTGCGGTGTCGCTGTCGACGGCCTGGCCGCCGCCGGGCTGGGCGTTGGTCGCCGACGGCTCACCGCCAGTGGCCTGCGCGAACACGGGCGCGGCAGCGATCGCCAGCGCCCCGAACGACGTGGACAGAGCAAGCTTCGACAAGACGTTAAGGCTCTTCATCATCCCCCCCTGGTGCGCTGCTGCGGAACCTTCCGCAGGCACGGCCGGTGCCCCTGTGAGGTCACCAGATGTGATAACGCTATCAAGTAGAACGACGCTGTCAACTCAGCCGGTGGTATAATCTCATCGCCGATTGATCGGACAATAGTCTTCCAAATGACGCATTTAATTCAGTTATTTGCTTTATTCTTTTGCACTGCTGCTGCCGGTTTTCATGGCTCGGTCGCTATAAACTCCGGGATTTTGAGCCTCTTGCGCCTGTGTGACAGGTCGTCGCCTGGAGGATAACGCGAGAACGCGCCCGCTCTGTCGAGCGGACGCGTTCTCAGATGGCGGCGTTTCGGTTCAGGCGAGCGACGGCAGCTTAGACAGATGTTTGTCGAGTGTGACCGGATAGTCACGCACGCGGACGCCGGTGGCGTTGTAGATCGCGTTCGCCACCGCGGCGCCGACCCCGCACAGGCCGAGCTCACCGACTCCCTTGGCCTTCATCGGGTTGGCCTTGTCGTCCGCCTCGTCGAGGAACACCACGTCCTGGTGCGGGATATCGGCATGGACCGGCACCTCATAGGTGGCGAGGTCGTGATTGATGAACAGGCCGAAGCGCGTGTCGACCGCCAGCTCCTCCATCAGTGCGGAGCCGACCCCCATCGTCATCGCCCCGATCACCTGGCTGCGCGCCGACTTGGGATTGATGATACGGCCCGCCGCGCACACGGCGAGCATCCGCCGCAGCCGCGTCGCGCCGGTGTAGGCATCGACGCCTACCTCGACGAAATGCGCGCCGAAGGTGGAGAGCTGCCACGTCTTATCGAGCCCGCCATATTCGATCTTGTCCTCGCCGGTCAGCTCGCCCTGCGCCGCCGCCTCGGTGAGCGGCACCGAGCGGTTGCCGGAGACCACCTTGCCGCCGGCGAAGCGCGCGTCGGCCGAGTTGACGCCGACGCGCTGCGCCACCGCCTCGCGCAGCTTCACGCAGGCGGCGTAGACGCCCGCGGTGGCGTTGGCGGCGCCGAACTGGCCGCCCGATCCGGCGGAAACCGGGAAGGCGGAATCGCCGAGCTTCACGCTGACCTGCTCGATCGGCACACCCATCATCTCGGCCGCGGTCTGCGCGATGATCGTGTAGCTGCCGGTGCCGATGTCCGTCATGTCGGTCTCGACCGTCACGCGCCCGTCTCGCCCGAGCCGCACGCGCGCGCCCGAGGGATAGTTGATGTGGTTGCGGAAGGCCGAGGCCACGCCCATCCCCACCAGCCAGCGCCCGTCGCGCACCCGCGCCGGCGTGGCGTTGCGCCGCGACCAGCCGAAGCGCTCGGCGCCCTCGCGCAGGCAGCGCACCAGCTGGCGCTCGGAGAAGCGCCGCTCGGGCTTCTCGGGATCGACCATCGTGTCGTTGCGGACGCGGAAGTCGACGGGGTCGAGCTTGAGCTGCTCGGCCATCTCGTCGATCGCGATCTCCAACGCCATCATGCCCGGCGCCTCGCCCGGCGCGCGCATCGCGTTGCCCTCGGGCAGGTCGAGCACCGCCAGCCGCATCGCGGTCAGCCGGTTCTTGCCGGCGTACAGTAGTTTGGTCTGGTTGACCGCGGTCTCGGGGCTGCCGCCGGGCTGGTCGCCCGAGCCGCTCTCGTGCGCGATCGCGGTGATCATGCCATCGCGCGTGGCGCCGATGCGGATGCGCTGGCGAGTCGCCGGGCGGTGAGTGGCGTTGTTCGCCATCTGCGGGCGGGTGAGCGCGACCTTGACCGGCCGCTTCGCCGCGCGCGCGCCGAGCGCCGCCAGCACCGCGTCGGCGCGCAGGAACAGCTTTCCGCCGAAGCCGCCGCCGACGTATGGCGATATCAGCCGCACCTTCTCCTTGGGCATGTTGAGCGTGGTCGCGAGGTCGCCCCGACCCCAGTCGATCATCTGGTTGGAGGTCCACACCGTGAGCTCGTCACCCTCCCACATTGCCAGCGACGCGAACGGCTCCATCATCGCGTGGCTGTGGTCGGGCGTGGTGTAGCCCTGGTCGAGTTTGACCGGCGCCGCGGCGAACGCCTTCTCGAACGCGCCGGTGCGATCGACTGGCGGGGCGCCGCTGCCCTCGTCGCTGTCGCCGCCGGTGAGCGGTGCGGTCTTGAGCGCGCTGTCGAGGTCGAAGCGGCCGGCGGTGCGCGCATAATCGACGCGGACCAGCGCGGCCGCGGCGCGTGCCTGCTCGAACGTCTCCGCCACCACCAACGCGATCGCCTGGTGATAATGGTCGACGTCGGGGCCGCCGAACAGCTTGACCGTGTTGTACTTGCCCTTCCCGAGCTTGCCCGCGTCGGCCGCGGTCACCACCGCGATCACGCCCGGGGCTGCCTTGGCGGCGGCGGTGTCGAGCGTGCGGATGCGGCCTTTCGCCACCGCGGCGCCGACGATATAGCCATAGGCCTGGTCGCCGGCGACCTCGTGGTGCTCATAGGCGTAGGGCGCGCGGCCGCTGGTCTTGAGCGGGCCGTCGACGCGGTCGTGCGCGCGGCCAACCACTGTCATCGCGTCGATCGGGTTGGTGCCTGCGGGGGTGTCGAACTTCATGGCCTCAACCCTTCTTCTGCGCCGGCGTGCCCGCCTGGGCGAGCACCGCGGCGAGCGCGCGCGTCGCCAGCGGCAGCTTGAACGCATT
>NZ_JAHXZN010000006.1 GCF_019429485.1 Sphingomonas citri
GCGCTGCTGCCCGGCGCGCGGGTCGAGCTGGTCGACGAGGGCGTCGCGGTGAGCGGGCGCGGGCTGGTGCGGCGCTGGCTCGCCGACCCGCGGCTCGGCTGGTGGCGCGCGTGAGCGCCGCGGCGGAGAGCGCCACCGCGGCGCTGCGCGCGGCGGCGCTGGCGGCGCTGCGCGACATCGGCGTGACGCGCGTGTTCGACGGTACCGCGCCGCGCGCGGCGGTGCCCTATGCGCTGCTGCGCGAGCTCGCCGCGACCGACTGGGGCAGCAAGAGCTTCGACGGGCGCGAGCTGCGGCTGGGCGTGATGATCCGCGACGAGGGCGAGAGCGGCGCGCGCGCCGAGCGGCTCGCGGCGGCGGCGGAGGCGGCGTTGCTCGCGCTGCCGGGGCGCGCGGGCGCGTGGCAGGTGGTGAGCGTCGCCCCGGTGCGGCTCGCGCTGGTGGCGGAGGCGCCGGCGCGCTGGGCCGCGCTGGTCGACGTCCGCGTAAGGATGCTGCGGGCGGGGTGAGGGGGGGGCGCTGGCGCTCGGGCGGTCGGAACAAGCGACTCGCGCGTGTCTCCGCCGAGCACGAACGGCCCTTCCTCATCCCCGCTCCTCCGTCATCCCCGCGAAGGCGGGGATCCAGACGCGCGGGTCTCACGATCGAAGAGCGGGGCGCACGGCTCTGCCTTCTTCCCGCGTGCTCAGCGGCCGAGCCTTCGGCGCCGATGTCGGCGAAGGAGCCGGCGCCTCAGCGGTTCTGGATCCCCGCCTTCGCGGGGATGACGGGAGGGAGGGCGGACGCGTCCGAGCGGCACGGCAGCGATCCGCGCGCGCTTACGCCGCCGCGAGTCGGCCGGTCACAGTCGCGTACCTGACCGGCATCACGCACCCCGACCCATCCCACCATCATCAACCAGGAGAACCGAAATGGCAGCGGAGAGAGGCAGCGCGTTCCTGCTCAAGGTGGCGGACGGCGCCGGCGGCCATCGCACCGTCGCGGGGCTGCGCACCACGCAGCTCAGCGTCAACGGCGAGGCGGTCGCGATCACCAACAAGGATTCGGGCGGCTGGCGCGAATTGCTCTCCGGCGCGGGCGTGCGCTCGGTCAGCGTCGCGGCGGCGGGGATCTTCACCGGCTCGGCCGCCGAGGCGCGGGTGCGCGCCAGCGCGCTGGCGGGGACGCTCGACGACTATCGGCTCACGTTCGAGAGCGGCGAGGCGCTGGCCGGGCGCTTCCTCGTCACCAAGCTCGACTATGCCGGCGATTACAACGGCGAGCGCAGCTACACGCTGGCGCTGGAGAGCTCGGGCGCGGTGGTGGCGGCATGAGCCCGGCCGCGAACCCCGCCCCCGCCAATCCCGCGAGGGGCGAGGCGGCGATCCGCGTCGCCGGCGAGACCTTGGTGCTGCGCCCGAGCTTCGCCGCGCTGGTCGCCGCCGAGCAGGAGCTCGGCCCGCTGTTCGCGCTGGTCGAGCGCGCCGCGGCGGGGCAGCTCGCGCTGGCCGAGCTGGCGGCGCTGTTCTGGCACTGCCGCCACGACTGGCCCGCGGCGCTCACCCGCGACGCGCTCGGCGAGGCGCTGGTGGCGGGCGGGCTCGCCGCCGCCACGCCCGCGCTCCACGCGCTGCTGCGCCAGGTGCTCGCGGGGCGATGAGCCAGGCCGACGCCACCTTCGCGGCGGCGGCGACGCGGCTCGCCGGGCTGGCCGCGCTCGCGCTCGGCTGGCGCCCCGACGAGTTCTGGCGCGCCACGCCCGCCGAGCTCGCCGCGCCGGGCGCCGCGCTCGCGCCCGCGCAGCCCGCGCCCCCCGACGCCGCGCTGCGCGCGCGCTTGCAGGAGATGTTCCCCGATGGATGAGGAGATCGAGCGGCTGGTGATCGGCGTGCGCGCCGACACCGCCGGTTTCGCGCGCGACCTGGACGCGATGCGCGGCCAGGTCGAGGGCCCGTTCGCGCTCGGGGCCGCGCGCGCCGGGCGCGGGCTGGAGCATGCGCTGCTCGAGGCGGTGCGCAAGGGCAAGCTCGGCATGGATGAGCTGCGCGGCGCCGCGATGGGGGCGATGGACGCGGTGGCGCGCGCGGCGCTGCGCGACGGCGTCGCGAGCGTCACCGGCGGCGGCGGCGTGACGGGGCTGCTCACCGGCCTGCTCGGCGGGCTGTTCGGGCTGGGCCACGGCGGCGGTGGGGGCGGCGGCGGTCGCGAGCGCGGCGCGCCGATCCCGTTTTTCCCGATGCAGCGGACCGGCAGGGCGAGCCTGCTGCGCGAGACCCCGGCGCCGTCGCGCCGCGGCGACCTGCGGCTCGCCATCACCGTCAACGCGCACGCGGGCGAGGCGCCGCGCGCGCTGGAGCGGTCGGCGCGGCAGGTGGCGCGCGCGGTGCGTGCCGCGCTCGAGGAGGCGGAGTGATGCCCTATTGGCTCGCCACAGCGCGCGTCGAGCAGGCGACCGACTGGCTCACGCGCTTCGACCCGCGCTACTGGACGGTTAATTTCCCGCGCCCGATGATGGCGGCGGCGACCAACCCCGCGCCCGACGTGCTGCGCGTCGACGCGGTGTTCTACCGCCGCGACGATCTCGCCGGGATCATCTGGGAGAGCGTCGACCACCACGATCATCCGCTGCTCGGCTATGACACCGCGCGCGACTATCGCGCCTGCCGGCTGCGCTTCCGATGGCGCTCGTCGGGAGTGCGCGCGCTCGACCAGGTCGACGGCCCGACGCTGACGATCGAGGGGCGCGACGCCGCCGGGCAGGTGCGCGCCTGGTACGTGCGGCTGTGGAACTATGCGAAAGGCGCGCCCGAGGACGCCGAGGTGACGCTCGACTTCGCCGCGCTCGACGCCGGCTACGCGCTGCCCGCCGACCGCGACTCGGTCTGGACGGGCGACGTGGACCGGATGTTCGTCTCGCTGGTCGCGCCCGGCTACGACCGGAGCGCCGCGCCGCTCGACGCGCCGGCGGAGGGCTGGGTCGAGCTCAGCGGCATCACCGTCGACGGCGCGGGCGCGGTGCTGGCGATCGGCGACGTGGTGGTGCCCGCGCACGACCTGCGCGTGGCGAGCGGCTACGACGACCATTACCACCTCACCCCGGCGCGGCTGCTGCGCAACGCGCTCCAGCTCGGCTATCGCGGCGCGATCGACCATTATGTCGGGATGAGCCACTATTTCCGGCTCGAGGCGGCGGGCGCGGGCGCGGAGACGCGCTGGCTGGTGAGCCGCCGCGGCGGCACGCTCAACGCGCCCTGCGTCGCCTGGCACGCCGATCTCGCGCGGCGCGCGGCGCAGCTCGGCTACGAGCTGATCTGGTCGCTCTCCTACGAACTGCTCGACCGCCACTGCTGGGACGATTGGAAGCAGCGCGCCGCCGACGGCACCCCGGCGCTGACCGGCTGGGACCCGCCCTCGACGCTGCTGTCGCCGACCCACGCGGCGGCGATGGACTATCTCCAGGCGGTGGCGCGCGCCCTCGTCGCGATCGGCGTGGGCGCGGGGCTGGCGCCGCGCTTCCAGGTCGGCGAGCCGTGGTGGTGGCTCACCGCCGACGCGCGCCCGTGCCTGTACGACGCGAGCGCGCGCGCCGCGCTCCAGCCGGTCGCGATTCCCTCGCTGCGCGGCGCGCTCGACGCCGCGCAGCTGGCGACGCTCGACCGCGCCGCCGCCGCGCTGGCGCGCTCCACCGCCGCGCTGGCGGCGGCGGTGCGCGGCGACTGGCCGGAATGCGTGACCTATCTGCTGATCTACCTGCCGACCTTGCTCGATCCCGCCGTGCCGGGCGCGCGGCGGTTGAACCTCCCGAACGACTGGGCCGCGCCCGCGTTCGACTGGCTCCAGCTCGAGGACTACGATTGGGTCACCGCGGGCGCGACCGGCGCGAGCGAGCGCGGCGCGGCGCTGGTCGGCGCGACGCTCGGCTATCCGGCGGAGCGGCAGGAATATCTCGCCGGCTTCGTGCTGCGCGCCGACGACCGCGGCGAATGGGCGCCGATCCTCGCCGCGGCGGCGGCGGCGCGGCGGCGCGGCGTGGCGGCGCGCTACTTGTGGGCGCTGCCGCAGGTGCTGCGCGACGGGCTGGTCTATTGGCAAGGGGAGGACGAGATGGACGCCTTCGACGACGTGCTGTTCCCGCTCGCTTTGGGGCGCGAGGCCGAGGTGGCGCCGGGCTTCTCCACCGCGGTGACGACCAGCGCGGGCGGGCACGAGACCCGCACCGTCGCCTGGGCCGAGGCGCGCACGCGCTACGACGTCGGCCCCGGGGTACGCAGCGAGGCCGATATCGCGCTGCTGCTCGCTTTCTACCGCGCGCGCCAGGGGCCGGCGCGCGGCTTCCGGCTGCGCGACCCGTTCGACTGGCAGGCGCGCGACGTGACGCTCGGGCACGGCGACGGCGCGACGCGGCGCTTCGCGCTGGTGACTCGCTACGGCGACGCGACGCGCCGGATCACGCGGCCGGTGGCGGGCACGCTGCGCGTCGCGGTGGCGGGGGCGGCGACCGTGGCGTTCACGCTGGAGCCGCTCGGCGTGATCGTGCTCGACGACGCGCCCGCGGCGGGCGCGGCGGTGACCGCGTCGTTCGATTTCGACGTGCCGGTGCGCTTCGCCGAGGACCGGCTGAGCGTCGTGCGCGCGACCTATCTGGCGGGCAGCGCGCACAGCGTGCCGCTGGTGGAGCTGCGCGAGGCATGAGCGACCGGGTGCTGGCGCTGGCGCTGTGCTGGCGGCTCGAGCGGCGCGACGGTGTCACTTTGGCGCTGACCGCGCACGACCGCGATCTCCTGATCGACGGGCTGGTGTATCGCGCCGCGCCGGGAATGACCCCCTCGGCGGTGGCGCTGGGCAGCGGGCTCGACGCCGACACGATGGCGGCGGAGGGCGCCTTCACCGCCGCGGCGATCACCGCGCGCGACCTCGCCGACGGGCGCTGGGACGGCGCGCGCGTGGTGTGCCTCGCGGTCGACTGGAGCGATCCGGGCGCGGCGCCGCTGCCGCTCGGCGAGGGGCGGATCGGCGCGGTGACCGCGCGCGACCGCGACTTCACCGCCGAGCTGAGCGGCGCGCAGGCGCGGCTCGACCGCCCCGCGGTGGAGCTCACCGCGCCGAGCTGCCGCGCCGAGCTCGGCGACCGCCGCTGCCGCGTGATGATGGCGGCGCGGCGGCGCTTCGCGCGCGTGGTCGCGGCGGAGGGGGTGGCGGTGACGCTCGACGCGGCGGAGCCGGTGGCGGGGGCCTATGCCGGCGGCGTGCTGCGCTGGTTCGGCGGCGGCAACGCGGGGCTGGTGAGCGCGGTCGCGGCCTCGTCCGGCGCCGGCGTGACGCTGGAGGAAGCGCCGCCGCACGCGGTCGCGGCGGGGACGCTGGTGGAGCTGATCGAGGGCTGCGACAAACGGCTCGCCACCTGCGCGGCGCGGTTCGGCAATTCGGTCAACTTCCGCGGCGAACCCTATGTGCCGGGGAACGACCTGCTGACGCGCTATCCGGCGGGGTGAGGGGGTGTATGGCATGGAGGAACCCCCCGTACGGGCTGGGTCGTCGCGAGTTTTCGGCACCCAGGATCCCCGGGGACGGAGCAGCGGGTCGGATCGTCCCCCCGACGATCCTTGACCATGCAGGGCATGGTCAACCCGGTGCCGGGGACCTTGCGCAGCATGGGGGAGGGGGGCGTCCACAGGCGAGCCGGGCCGCGTGCGGACGCCTCCCCTCGTCAGGCCTGCGGCCTGCCGGTGCGGGCGAGATCCTGTCCCCCGGACACGTTCTTGGCTTGCCGAGGGCAAGCCAACGCCCGCACTCCCCGTGCCGGGGAGGATCTAGCGCACTCCTCGCCGCCGCGCGCTCGCTGATCGGCGTGCGCTTCCGCGCGCAGGGGCGTGACCCGGCGTTCGGGCTCGACTGCGTCGGCGTCGTCGCGGTGGCGCTCGCGCGCGCCGGGGCGGAGGTGCCGCTGCCGCGCGACTATCGCCTGCGCCGCGGCACGCTGCCGCCGCTCGCGCTGCCGCCGGGGCTGGTGGCGTGCGACGGCGCCGCGCCGGGCGACGTGCTGCTGCTGCGCGTCTCGCCCGCGCAGCTCCACCTCGCGGTGCGCACCGAGCGCGGTCTCCTCCACGCCGACGCCGCCGCGGGCCGCGTGGTGGAACGACCGGGCGAGTCGCCGTGGCCGCTGGTGGCGGCGTGGCGCTGGGGAGGGTGAGGGGGCGACCGCTGACACTCGCGCGACATCGTTCCCCGGCGAAGGCCGGGGCCCAGGTAGGGAACGATGCTGAGGGCGGGGGCGCTCCGCACCCCTCATCCTTTCCACCCCGGCGCACGCCGAGGTCCAGGCGGGGCACGTCGGTGAGTTCAACGCCAGTCTTCACACCTGGGCCCCGGCGGCCGTCGGGGCGGAGCCTTGGGGAAGGCGGCGCCTCGTCCGCGATCGGCCCGTGCGGGCGAGATCGATCCGCCCGCCTCGCCCTACCGACCACCCCGGCGCACGCCGCGGTCCAAGTGGGGCACGTCGGTGAGTCCCACGCTGGCCTTCCCACCTGGGCCCCGGCCTGCGCCGGAGCACGATGCGCCCCCAACCTCGCTCGCCGACCTCGACACCACGGAGACGCACCCGCATGGCCACGCTCGTCCTCTCCACGCTCGGCCGCGCGGTCGGCGGGCCGATCGGCGGCGCGATCGGCGGGCTGCTCGGGCACCAGCTCGACCGCGTGCTGTTCGCGCCGCGCCATCGCGCCGGGCCGCGGCTGGCCGAGCCGCGCGTCCCGACCGCCGCCTACGCCACGCCGCTGCCGCTGCTGTTCGGCGTGACGCGGGTGGGCGGCAGCCTGCTGTGGTCGACCGAGCCAGCCGCCGCCGCGCACGCCGCGCACGGCAAGAGCGGGCGTGGCGGCGGCGCGGGCTACACCGCCTCCTTCGCGGTGGCGCTGTCGGCGCGGGCGATCGTCGACGTGCGGCGCATCTGGGCCGACGGCCAGCTGCTGCGCGGCGCCGCGGGCGACTGGAAGAGCGCCACCGGCTTCCGCCTCCATCGCGGCACCGAGGACCAGCTGCCCGACCCGCTGATCGCCGCGCACGAGGCGCACCCGCCGGCGTTCCGCGGCATCGCCTATGCGGTGTTCGAGCAGCTCCAGCTCGCCGACTTCGGCGGGCGCGTGCCGATGCTATCGTTCGAGGTGATCGCCGACGCTGCGCCGGTGCGCGTCGGCGACGTCGCGCGCGCGATCGGCGCGGGCGCGATCGTCGGCGCCGGTCCCGACGCCACCGTCGACGGCTATGCCGCGAGCGGCGACAGCGTGGCGGGCGCGCTGGCGCCGCTGGCGAGCCTCACCGGCGGCTGGTTCGTCGCGGTGCCCGGCGGGGTCGCGCTCGCCGACCGCTGCGACACGACGCTCGCGCTCGACGACCCGATCGCGCGCGAGACGCTGCGCCGCCCGGTCGAGACCGCGCCGCGCGCGGTGACGGTGGCGTATTACGATGCCGCGCGCGACCATCAGGTCGGCGCGCAGCACGCGGGGCGCGGCGGCGCGGGCTGGCGCGAGGAGACGGTGGAGCTGCCCGCGACGCTGACCGCCGCGCGCGCCGCCGCGCTGGCACGCGACACGCTGCGCCGCGCCGAGCGCGCGCGCGTGTCGCGGACGGTGACGCTCGACGCGCGCGCGCTGGCGGCGCGGCCCGGCGTCGCGGTGCGGCTCGACGGCGAGGCGGCGGCGTGGCGGGTCACACGCGCGCGCTACGAGCAGCACGCGGTGACGCTCGAGCTCGCCGCGCTCGACGACGCGCCCACCGCGGCGACGCCCGCCGACGCGGGGGCGGCGCGCTGCGCGCCCGACGTCGCGATCGGCGCGACGCTGCTCCAGCTCGCCGAGCTGCCGCCGCTCGACGACGCCGCGCCCGCGATCGAGGGCGTGACGGTGTTCGCCGCGGGGACCGCACCGGGCTGGCGTCGCGCCGCGCTGCTGGTGAGCGACGATGCCGGGGCGAGCTGGACCGCGGCGGGCGACACCGCGCCGGCGGCGGTGATCGGCGCGCTGGCGGCGCCGCTCGCGCGCGCGCCGGGGACACTGGTGGACCGCGCCGGCACGATCGAGCTGCTGCTCGCGCACGACGACATGGTGCTGGAATCGTGCGGGCCGCGCGCGCTCGACCGCGGCGCCAACCTCGCCCTGGTCGGCGACGAGCTGGTGCAGTTCGCCGACGCGCGCCAGCTCGCGCCGCGGCGCTGGCGCCTCTCCACGCTGCTGCGCGCGCGCCGCGGCAGCGCGGCGGCTACCTGGGCCGCGGGCGCGCGCTTCGTGCTGGTGGAGCGCGCGACGAGTGTGACGGTGGCGCCGCCGGGCGCGCGCGCGGGCGACACGTTGCGCGTGCTCGCCGCGGGCGTGGGCGACGCCGCGCCGCTGAGCGCCGAGCGCGTGCTCGACGGCAGCGCGCTGGCCCCGCCCGCACCGGTGCACCTGCGCGCGCGCGCCATGGCGGACGGTGCGACGCTGCTGCGCTGGGTGCGCCGCAGCCGCTACGGCTGGCGCTGGGACGAGGCGCCGGTGCCGCTGGGCGAGGAGCGCGAGCTGTACGTCGTGACGCTCGACGACGCCCGCCGAGTCACGGTGGCGGCGCCGACGCTGCTGCTGCCGGCGGGGCACGGCGTGCGCCGCGTGGCGGTTCGGCAACAGGGCACGCTGGCGCTCTCGCGCGCGGCGGAGCTGGTACTGTGAGGCGAGAGGGTGTGATCGCGCGGCGACGCGGCGGAGGTGCGCGCGGCGCGTCGCCCGGCGGCCCCCCACGCTCTCGACGCGACGGCGCGCAGGCGCGGTCGTCGCCTCTCCCGCGGCGTCGCGTGACCATGCTCTGTCACCACCCGGGCAAGCAGGAGACGATCGATGAGCGACGACACGACCGCGCGGCTGGCGCTGCCGCTGCTGGTGAGCGGCCAGGCGCACAAGGAGGAGACGCACAACGAGGCGCTCGCGCTGATCGACCTCGCGCTGTGCAGCGCGGTGGAGGCGAGCGGCGTCGACGTGCCGCCCGACGCGCCGCTGCCGGGACAGTGCTGGATCGTCGGCAATGCGCCGCGCGGCGCCTGGTCGGGGCAGGCGGGCGCGCTCGCCGGCTGGACCGGCGCGGGCTGGCAGTTCGTCGCGCCGCGCGAGGGGCTGCGCGCCTGGGATCGTTCGCGCCAGTGCGTCCTCGCCTGCACCGCGGCGGGATGGGAGAGCGGCGTCGTGCGCGCCGCGCGCGTGCTGGTCGACGGGCAGCAGGTGGTCGGCGCGCGCGGCGCCGCGATCCCCGATCCGGGGCAAGGAGACGGCGACCAAGTGGCGCGCGCCTGTCTCGCCAACATCCTGGCAGCACTGCGCGCACACGGACTTATCGCGTCGTGAGCAGGCGCGGCGGTGTTGTAATCGCGCAACAGCACCCAGGATTTGTCAGCTTGTTCGGAAACCAACTAGCCGATAGTGAGTTTGCGCTGTCCGTAGTGACACCATGGAAAGGGGATTATGATGCGTAAGCTTGCCATGATCATGGCGCTTGCCTCCACCGCCCTCGCCACGCCCGCGCTCGCGCGCGACAAGGCGTGGTATGTCGGCGTTGAGGGCGGCGCGATGATCGTCGAGGATATCGATTGGGATATCGCCGGCTCGACCACCTCGCTCACCGGCACCGGCACGACCGACTCCAACTACGGTTGGGACGTCGACGGGATCATCGGTTACGACTTCGGCGCGTTCCGCCTCGAGACCGAGGTCGGCTATCGCCGCGCGACGGTCGACAGCTTCCGGACCACCGCTGGCGTGCCGATCAGCGGCACCGCGCAGCTGCCGGCGGGCACCTATGACAATGTCGGCGGCCGCACCTCGGCGCTGAGCTTCATGGTCAACGGCCTGCTCGACTTCGGCGAGGACGATGGTCTGCAGGGCTTCGTCGGCGGCGGCGCCGGCGTGGCGCGGGTCCAGGCGCGCCTGAACCCGACCAACTCGTACACGCTGCTCGACGACTCGGACACCGTGTTCGCCTGGCAGGCGCTCGCGGGCATCCGCGCGCCGCTCAGCGATCACCTCGACGTCTCGCTGAAGTATCGCTTCTTCAACGCGGACAATGTCGAGCTGTTCGACGCGCGCGGCAGCTCGTACGACGGTCGTTTCCGGTCGCACAGCCTGCTCGGCGGCGTGACCTACAACTTCGGCGCACCGGAGGAGGCTGCTCCGCCGCCGCCGCCGCCGCCGCCGCCGCCGCCGCCTCCGCCCCCGCCGCCGCCGCCGCCGCCCGAGGTGGTCTGCTCGCCGGGTCCGTTCATCGTGTTCTTCGAGTGGGACAAGTCGGACATCACCCCGGAGGCCGCGTCGATCCTCGACAACGCCGTCACCCAGTATCAGAACTGCCAGAACGCGCAGGTCATGCTGGCGGGTCACGCCGACCGCTCGGGTTCGGCCAAGTACAACGTGGGGCTGTCGCAGCGCCGCGCGGACTCGGTCAAGGCGTACCTGACCTCCAAGGCGATCCCGGAGAACGTGATCAGCACCGAGGCGTTCGGCGAGAGCCGTCCGCGCGTCGACACCGCCGACGGTGTCCGCGAGGTGCAGAACCGCCGCGTGGAGATCACCTACGGTCCGGGTGCGGGCCAGTAAGGTCGATCGCTACGGCGAACGAGATGGGGAGGTCGGCGCGAGCCGGCCTCCCTTTCTTTTTGGGCCACGCTACCCGCGGCGGCGAGAACCGCTCGCTCGCTTATTGAGAATCATTCTTACGGCCATCTAACCTGCACCCGGTCGACGAGCGGAGAGCGAGATGGGCGCGGGTCTGGTGGCTACGATGGCAGCCGCGCTGGTGCAGGTGGCCGGTACCGGTGTGCCGGCGCCGGACGCCGCCGACGTGGTCGTCACCGCGGCGGCGCGCGCCCAGACCGTCGCGGAGGCGCCGGCGAGCCTCTCGGTCATCAGCGCGGACGATCTGGCGTGCTGGCCGATCCGCGACATCGCCGACGCGCTCGAGCAGGTCGAAGGCGTGACGCTGCGTCGCGCCGGCAACCAGCGGCTGGTGCAGCTGCGCGGCCTGCCGAGCGCCTACACGTTGTTCATGATCGACGGGAAACGGGTGAGCGCGGGCAATGCGGCGTTTCGCGGCAACGACTTCGACGCCGATTGGGTACCGGCCGAGGCGATCGAGCGGATCGAGGTGGTGCGCGGGCCGCTCTCGTCGCTGTACGGAACGGACGCGATCGGCGGCGCGGTCAACGTGATCACCCGGCCGGTCGGTACCGCCTGGCACGGCTCGCTGAGCGACGACCTGGTCGCGCAGCAGGACCGTGGCAGGGGTAGCTATGGCAAGGCCGGCGGCTTCGTCAGCGGCCCGCTCGTGCCCGGTCGGCTCGGCGTGAAGGCCTATGCCGGCTATGACGTGCGCGCGGCCGATCGCCGCCCGCATCGTGCCGACGGTACGGTGCTGTCCGGCCTGGATCGCGTAACCGACTACGTCGCCGACGCCACCCTGGCCTGGACACCCGGCGCGCGCGACACGGTGTCGCTCGATCTCGGACGCGCCGCGCTGACGCACGGGGCCACGCCGCTGACGCGGGGGAGTGCCGCGCTGACCTATGCGGGCGCGGCGGACTGGGGCGAGTGGCAGGTGCGCGGGGACGCCGATCGCATCCGCAATGCCGCGGGCAACGTGACCGGCCAGCGCCATCCCAATCGCGCCGACGACGCGACACTCGACGCCCGTTTGACTTTACCCGCGGCGCGGCTGGCACAGACGCTGGTGCTCGGCGGCGACTACCGCCACCAGGCGCTGTACGATCCCGCCAGCCTCGCAATACCATCGGGTGCCGCCGCGGTGTCGCAATCGGCGCTGTTCGCGCAGGAAGAGTGGCGGTTCGCGCCGGGCTGGCAGCTCACGCTCGGCGACCGCTACGACCATCACGCGCGTTTCGGCGGGCACCACTCGCCGCGCGCTTATCTGCTGTGGCAACCCGCTGCCCGCCTGACCCTGAAAGGCGGCTGGGGACGCGCCTTCCGCGCGCCGACGCTGCTGCAGAACAGCCCGGGCTGGGGTTCCGTGTCGTGCGGCAGCGCCACCAGCGGCTGTTACATCGTCGGGTCGCCGCTGCTCCGTCCCGAGACGAGCGCGAGCTATGAGACGGCGCTGCGCTATGACGCGCCCGCGCTCACCGCCGCGGTGACGCTGTACCGCACCGATCTGGACCATCAGATCACGATCGAGAACCGCACGCGCGACCGCGCGCTCGCGCCCGCCTACGCGAATTTCGTCGGCTTCCTGCCCGATGGACGGCCGATTTTCCGCTACGAGAATGTGGCGCGCGCGCAGAGCCGCGGCGTCGAGGCGAGCGCGCGCGTGGTATGGGGCCGATCGTGGACGCTGTCGGGCAATTACACCTATCTCGACGCGCGCAACCGCGTGAGCGGCAGGGCGCTGCCCAGCATCTTCGCGCCGCGCCACTCGGCGCATCTCACGCTGGACGGCGAACGCAAGTCGGTCGGCTGGTATGCGAGCGCCAGCTATATCGGGCACCAGTATCTCGCCGCCTTCGCCGACCCGCGCCGCGACCTCGAGCGCGCCGGCTATGCGACGCTCGACGGCGGCGCGCGCGTCCGCCTCGGCGCCGCGGCGACGCTACGCGCGGGGGTGCTCGACGTGTTCGACCATAAGCGGCGGCGGCTTGTCAGCGCCGACTATGACGAGGACGGTCGCCGCCTGTTCGTCGCCACGACGCTGCGCTTCTGAGGCCGTCGCCGCGACGGGTCCTTCCGCACCAACACAGGGCGAGCTCGGGCGGTGTGGGTGGTCGTGAGCTCCGGACGATGCATGCGCCATGTCCGCGCGAAGGGCGCGCCCAGCAGGCGCGCGCGGGTGTGAAACGAGCCTCGATCAGCGGTGGAGCGGCGTGTCGCGGCGGCGAGAAGGCGCCCGCCCGCCGGCGTCGTCGCGCATCCCGTTCAGTAGGGCGCGCACTCGCGGCGGCGGGCGTGGCCCTTGGGGGTGAGCACGAGATGGCCCAGACGTTCGCGCACGAGCCCTTCGCGCATCATCATCCCGATCGTGTCGGGATGCTGGCTCCGCGAGACGATGAGGCTGCTGCCCGCACTGCGCGCGGTCCAGAGGATCTGTTCGAGCTGCTCGGCCATCGACTGGCCGAGAACGTCCACGTTCATCACTTCACCCCCACGGGCGCTCGGGCGATCTTGCTAATTTATTCTATCGCAAGAAGCCCCTAGTCAGAACCGATTCGCCGATGTTGACGGCAGATCATTAACCCAATTTGACGAAGATAAGGTTAATAGATTCGACAAGAACGCCGTGGGACGAGTGAGTCGAGCGACGGATCGAGCCGCGGACGCCACCGCGCTCGGCGGTGGCGCCAAGTCGAGCATGGATCAGAAGCGGGTGCGCAGCGTCACGCCATAGGTGCGGGGCTCGGCGAGGAACGACGAGAACAGTTGATTGCCGACGCCGCCGAAGCTGCGCACCTGCTCGAGGCTCCCCGCGCCCTGGAACGGCGTGTTGAAGGCGACCTGCTGGTAATCGGTGTCGAGCAGATTCTGTGCCCAGACCTCGACCGCCCAGCGCTCGTCCCGCCCGCGCAGGCCGACGCGCGCGTTGACCAAGGTGAAGCCGTCCTGGATCTTCTCGGCGAACAGATCCGAGCCGGTGTTATAGTCGGACGACGTGCGCTGATCGACGTAGAAGAGCGCGCTCATTCCGCTGTCGCCGATCGGCGGTGTCCAGCTCAGCGACGTCGTGATCACGTTGCGCGGCGCGTTCGAGATCTGCGCGCCGGAGAGCAGGAACAGCGCCGGGTCGAGCGCCGCGCCCGCGTCCGAGCCGACCAGGTTGCGGCGATACTTCGTCTCCGCCAGCGTATAGCCCATGTTGAAGGCGAGATGCTCGACCGGGTAGATCCCGGCCTCGAGCTCGACGCCCTGGCTGCGCACGCCGTATTTCACGTCGCCGGTGCAGACGCCGGTCGCCGCGCTGGCGTCGCGGTCGGCACCGTTCAGGCTCTCCGAGCAGGAGCCGATATTCTCGACGACATAATTGGTGCCGTTGAAGGTGTTGAGCTGGAAGTTCTTGAACTCCGAGCGGAACGCCGCGGCATTGAAGGTGAAGGCCCGGCTCGAATATTTGAAGCCGATCTCATAGGCGTTGACCGTCTCGGGATCGAAGCGCAGCCGGCCCGCGTCGATGTTGGCGATCGTCGCTGGATTATAGGCGTCGCCCAGGTCGGAGCGGTCGAGGTTGTAGCCGCCCGCCTTGTAGCCGCGCGAGTAGCTGGCATAGGTCATCAGCCGGTCGCTCGGTTTCCAGCTCAGCACCGCGGTGCCGGTGAACTGGCTCTCGTTGAAATCGTCCGCGATCTGGCGGCCGTTGAGCGCGGCCGAGCTGTTGCCGGTGCAGGCGAGCGTGGCGATGCCGCGGGTGAGCGCGGCGAGCTGCGCGTTGTTGAAGAGGTTGCCCGCGGGGCCGGCGCCGAGCAGCGTCTGGATCTGCGGGCAGACGGTGTTGTTGTTGCCGAAACTTGCGTCGAACTTCTTGCGCTCGTGCGTCCAGCGCAGGCCGCCGGTGAGCGAGAGCGTGTCGGTCAGCTTGAAGATGTTGTGCGTGAAGACCGCGAAGCTCTGGCTGTCCTGGTTGTAGACGTCGCGCGTGGTGCCGAGGTCGTTGAGCGTGCCCAGCAGGCGGATGTTGGCGAGCAGCAGCGGCGTCGCCGCGCCGAACGCCGGGGTCGTCCCCGGCACCTGGCCCGAGAGGATCGCGGTGCCGGCGGCGCTGAGGCAGCCGGGATTGGCGGGGTTGCGCAGCGCGGCATTGGGGTTGATCGTCGCCACGATGCGGCACGCGGCGAAGGCACCATAGTCGCGGCCGAACTTGAGGTTGTCGACGACCTGTAGGTCTTCCTTGCTGTAGAAGCCGCCGATCAGCCAGTTGAGCCGGTCGCCGAAGGCCTCGCCGTTGAGCCGCAGCTCCTGGGTGAAGGTGTGGAACTGGCGGTAATTGTTGCCGTCGTTCGGGCGATAGCCGATGTCGAGCACGTTATAGTCGATGTCGCTCGCGCCGTCCGACTTATACTCGCGGTAGGCGGTGATCGAGGTGAGCGAGGCACCGCCCAGGTTCCAGTCGATCTGGCCCGAGCCGCCGTAATCCTTGGTGACGTTCGAATAGGCGCGCCCCGGCGTGTTGGCGATGCGACGGCTGTACGGGTCGCTGCCGCTCGGGAAGACCGAGCCCGCGGGATAACCGCGCAGCGCGGCGAGTGAGGTCATCACGCTGACGATACGGTTGCCGGCCGGGTTGATGGCATAGTCGCCGGGAGTGCCGGGCGTGGGATCGATCTTCTCGCGCGTGTCGACATAGACGGCGCCGCAGCATTTCTCGTCGCGGCGGGTATAGTCGCCGATCAGTCGCAGCGAGAAATTGGACGAGGGTTCGAGCAGCAGCTGGCCGCGGACGAAATAGCGGTCGCGGTTGTTGAAATCGGTGTCGTTGGCGACGTCCTTGTAGAAGCCGTCGCGCTTCTGCCACACGCCGTCGACGCGGAAGGCGAGCACATCCTTGATGATCGGGCCGGTAAGCGCGCCCGCCGCGCGCCAGAAGTCGTAATTGCCGTAGGTGCCCTCGGCATAGCCGCCGAAGTCGAACGACGGCGCCTTGGTATAGATGTTGATCGCGCCCGCCGAGGAGTTGCGCCCCGACAGCGTGCCCTGCGGCCCGCGCAGCACCTCGATCCGATCGACCTCGCCGAGATCGTTGAGCCCCGAGCCGGTGCGGCTGCGGTAGACGCCGTCGATGAACACCGCCACCGAGCTCTCCAGCCCGGGATTGTCGCCGACCGTGCCGACGCCGCGGACGCGTGCCGAGGCGTTGGCCTCCGATCCGGTCGAGGAGACGTTGAGCGAGGGGGCGAGCTGCGCCATCTGGCGGATGTCGGTCGCGCCCGAATTCTGCAGCGCCTGCTGGCTCACCGCGTTGATCGAGATCGGCACGTCGGCGAGCCGCTCGGAGCGGCGGGTGGCGGTGACGACGATGTCGTTGGCGTTGAGCTCGCGCGTGTCGCCTGCCTGGTTGGATGTGGTGTCGCTCTGCCCGTCGACCGCGGCGTTGCTGGTCACCGGGCTGGCCTGCTGCGCCAGCGCGGGCGCCGCGACGATCATCGCGGCCGACGACAAGAGGATATTGCTCAGTCGCATGGCGGTCCCTCTCCCAAGGTCCTGTTATCCCGCCCCTCGTTTTCGAAGGTTCGGTATTGGGAGAGCTTAGCGCACGACTATGGTTCGTCTAGCGCTTTCGTGCCCGACGTGGTGATTTTCAATATCGGGTGTGGAGCGCGCGCAACGCCGCGGCGGCGCGACGCTACGGAAAGCGGGCGGGCCGCGGCGCGGGGCCGCGGCCCGATCGGCTCACTTGGGCGCGAGCACCATCAGCATCTGACGGCCTTCCATGCGCGGATAGGCCTCGACCTTGGCGACCTCGGCGACCTGCTCGGCGACGCGCTGGAGCACGTTCATGCCGAGCTGGCCATGGCTCAGCTCGCGGCCGCGGAAGCGCATCGTGACCTTGACCTTGTCGCCCTCGCCGATGAATTCCGCCACCTTCTTCATCTTGGTGTCGTAATCGTGATCGTCGATGTTGGGACGCATCTTGATCTCTTTGATCTCCTGCGTCTTCTGCGACTTGCGTGCGAGGTTCGCCTTTTTCTGCGCCTCGTACTTGAACTTGCCGACATCGAGGAACTTGGCGACGGGTGGATCCGCGTTGGGCGACACCTCGACGAGATCGAGCCCGACCTCGCGCGCCTGCTCCATCGCCTCGCGCGTGTACATCACGCCGAGATTCTCGCCCTCGTGGTCGATCACGCGGACCTTGGGGCTCTGGATCCACTCGTTAAAGCGGGGCCCGTTCATCGGAGGCGCCTGCATCGGCCGGCGCATCATGGGGGGAGGTATAGGTAATTCTCCGTTGGCTGTTCTGCCGGCCAATATAAGGGAGAATGCGCGCTTTTAGAAGGGGCGGCGAGTCATCGCGGCGGCTGGCGGTGCGCGGGGGCGTCGAGCAGGCTGCGCGTGGCGCGATCGCGGTTGTCGATCTCGGCGCGTGCCGAGTCGGACAGGCCCCCGCCGGCGGCGTAGCGTGCCGCGATGGCGGCGTTGACGTCCACCTCGGCCTCCGCGCGGCGGGCATCCCCGCGGGACAGGCGACCGGCGCGCCGCTCGCGCGCGATGCTGTCGCGCGTGGCGGAGAGATCGGGCGCCACGCCCGAGTCGGTGCGCGGCAGCGGCGCGATCGGGCCGGGGCGCTGCGCCGCGGCGGGGGCGGCGAGCAGGAGGGGCAGGAGGAGAAAGGCGGATCGCATCGACGTTTCTCCCAAGATCGGAACAGCTGCTCCATCCACCGCCCCGGCGGACGCCGGGGCCCGGTCGGGAAAGCCGTGGTGGCTTATCCGCTACGTCCCCCACCTGGACCCCGGCGTGCGCCGGGGTGGCAGGGAAGGGGCGAGTGGATCGCCACCCCGTCCTTCACCAGCGTCGCACCGGCGGGCCGTCGATCTCCTCCAGGCAGACGCTCACCTCGGGGAGGAGCAGCGCGGTCACGCGGTCGTGCGCCTCGTATTCCTCGACGCCGCTGTACGCGCCCTGAACCGGCGCGCGATGCACCCGGATCGTCTTGCGGATCGCGTCCACCACCCAATAATCGCGCACGCCGAAGGTGGCGTAGCGCGGCGCCTTGACGCGCAGGTCGTAGCCGATCGAGGAGACCGCGACCTCGATGACGAGCAGCAGGTCCGGACCGCGCACCTCCTGTGAGCCGATCTCGGCGGACCAGACGGCGAGGTCGGGCTCGTGCAGGTCGGCCGGGGCGAAGGCGATCTCCGCCGCGACGAACACCCCGAGCGCGCGCGGGAGGCTAAGATTGAGCAGATGGCCGAGGCGCTGCTTGACTCGCTCGTGGTCGCTCGACCTCGCCGCCGCCATCGGCACGATCTCCCCGTCGATCAGGTCGAAACGCTCGTTCTCGGCCAGGAGTCCCGCCTCGGTGAGGGCGTAGACATCCGCGACGGTGAGCCGGGGCGGGATCGTGCCGGCCTTGATCTGCTGCCAGATCGTCACCTTCGCCTCCTTGCGTCAGGCACGTGCGCCCGCTCGGCGCTTGCTGCCACCTACCGACGCGTCTTCCCGGCCCCTTCAACGCCGCCTGCGACGTCGCTCAGGGCAGGCCTGAGTCGGGATCCATGTCGCCGCGAGAGCGACGGCCGCAGTGTACGCGGTACCATGGATGCCGGGTCAAGCCCGGCCTGACGGGACAAGCGGTGATACAGCCGACGTCGGCCGCTCTGGGTCACGAGCGAGGCGTGTCGCTCGCGCCGACGTTCTCCCGCCGGCGGCCACACGGGTCAGCCCGCGCCCGCCCGCCTCAGCGCAGGTCGGGCGCGGTCGCTTCCCCACGCAGCATCGCCACCGCCGCGTCGAGTGTCACCACCTCCTGCGCCTGGCTGCCGAGCCGGCGCAGCGCGACCTTGCGCTCCTCCGCCTCGCGCTTGCCGACCACCAGCAGCACCGGCACCTTCGCGACCGAATGCTCGCGCACCTTGTAGTTGATCTTCTCGTTGCGCGTGTCCGTCTCCACCCGGATGCCCGCCGCGCGCAGCGCCGCCGCGACCTCGGCGGCGTAATCGTCCGCGTCGGAGACGATCGTCGCCACCACCGCCTGCACCGGCGCGAGCCACAGCGGGAAGCGCCCGGCGTGATGCTCGATCAGAATGCCGATGAAGCGCTCGAAGGTGCCGAGGATGGCGCGGTGGAGCATCACCGGGCGGTGGCGCTGGCCGTCCTCGCCGACGTAGCTGGCGTCGAGCCGCTCGGGCAGCACGCGGTCCGACTGAATCGTGCCGACCTGCCACGTCCGCCCGATCGCGTCGGTGAGGTGGAACTCCAGCTTGGGGGCGTAGAAGGCGCCCTCGCCGGGCAGCTCCTCGAACTTCGCCTTGATCGCCTCCGACAGGCCGGAGGCGTGCACCGCGTCGCGCAGCTCCTGCTCGGACTTGTCCCACATCGCGTCGTCGCCGAAGCGCTTGTCGGGGCGCAGCGCCAGCTTCACCGCATAATCCTCGAAGCCGAGGTCGCGGTAGACGCTGTCGAGCAATTCGCAGAACTTGCGCACCTCCTCGACCAATTGGTCCTCGCGCACGAAGATATGCGCGTCGTCCTGGGTGAACTGGCGGACGCGCATGATGCCGTGCAGCGCGCCGTGCGGCTCGTTGCGGTGGCAGCAGCCGAACTCGGCCATGCGGATCGGCAGGTCGCGGTAGCTCTTGATGCCCTGCTTGAAGATCAGCACGTGCGCCGGGCAGTTCATCGGCTTGAGCGCCATCAGATCGCCCTCGCCCGACAGCACCGGCCCCTCTTCCTCGACGTTGGGGATCTCGTCCGGCACGACGAACATGTTCTCGCGATACTTGCCCCAGTGGCCCGACTGCTCCCACTGGCGCGCGTCCATCAGCTGCGGCGTCTTCACCTCGGCATAGTCGGCGGCGTCGAGGCGGCGGCGCATATAGGCCTCGAGCTGGCGCCACAGCACGAAGCCCTTGGGGTGCCAGAACACCGAGCCCTGCGCCTCGGCCTGGAGGTGGAACAGGTCCATGTCCTGGCCGATGCGGCGATGGTCGCGCTTGGCCGCCTCTTGCAGCATGTGAAGGTGCGCGTCGAGCTGCTTCTTGTTGAGCCAGCCGGTGCCGTAGATGCGGCTGAGCATCGCGTTCTTCTGGTCGCCGCGCCAATAGGCACCCGAGACGCGCGTCAGCTTGAACGCTTGCGGGTCGAGCCGCCCGGTCGTCGGCATGTGCGGGCCGCGGCACATGTCGAGCCACTCGCCCTGACGGTAGATCGTCAGCTCCTCGTGGTCGGGCAGCTCGGCGGCCCATTCCGCCTTGAAGGTCTCGCCCTGCCGCTGCCACGTCTCGATCAGCTGCTCGCGCGTCCACACCTCGCGCGTGAACGGCTCGTTGCGCGCGATGATGCGGCGCATCTCCTCCTCGATCGCGGGCAGGTCCTCGTCGGTGAACGGCCGCTCCTTCGGCGCGAAATCGTAGTAGAAGCCGTCGTCGGTGGCGGGGCCGAAGGTGATCTGCGTGCCCGGGAAGAGATGCTGCACCGCCTCGGCGAGCACGTGCGCGAGATCGTGCCGCGCCAGCTCGAGCGCCTCGGCCTCGTCGCGCTGCGTCACCAGCGCCAGCGTCGAATCCCGCGTCAGCGGGCGCGAGAGGTCGCGCAGCTCGCCGTCGACGCGCGCCGCGATCGCGGCCTTGGCCAGCCCGGGCCCGATCGCGGCGGCGATCGCCGCGGGTGTGGTGCCCGGCTCCACCTCGCGGACCGAACCGTCGGGCAGCGTGATCGAGAGCATGTCCATGGAGAATCTTCCTGCGAGAACCGTGGGGCACGCCCTAAGGCGCGCGTGACGCGACGAAAAGAGGGAGCCTGCCCGGCGTGGCGCGGGCGGCGGGGCGCGTCAGCGGGTGACGCGCGCGCCGGCCGTGGGCCGCGCCGGGATGCTAGTAGTGAGCGGGGCCGTGCGCATGGTGGCGCGTATATAGCTGCGTGAGACCCGCGGCGCCAGCGCGGCCTTATCCGCGGCGGGCGCGTCCCTATATCTGGGGCATGCCCGTCGACGTCTCGGCCAACCCGCATTTCTACCTGCTGCTCGGCGCCTTGCTGGTGGCCGCGATCGTGGCGCGGCGCGTGCCGCTGCTGCGCACCTTGGTGAGCCTGGCGGTGTGGGGCGGTTTGGCGGTGCTGCTCTACACGCTGCTGGTGGAACGCGAGCGCTTCGATCCCTGGCTCGGCCGCGTCGCCGCCGCGCTCGACGTCGAGAGCCAGCAGGTCTCGGGCAGCGAGACGCGCGTGACGATGAGCCCCGACGGCCATTTCTACGTGCGCGCGAAGCTCGGCCCGCCGGGGGCGGCGGTGGAGCGGCGGCTGCTGGTCGACAGCGGCGCGACGATCACCGCGCTGTCGCCCGCCACCGCGGCGGCGGCGGGGGTGGAGGTGCGGCCGGCGACCTTCCCGCTGCTGCTCAAGACCGCCAACGGCACGATCCGCGCCGACACGGGCGCGCTGGCCGAGCTGCGCTTCGGCAACGTGGTGGCGCGCGACCTCGCGGTGGTGGTGTCGCCCGCCTTCGGCGACGTCGACGTGGTGGGGATGAACTTCCTGTCGCGGCTGAGCTCGTGGCGGGTCGAGGGGCGCACGCTGATCCTCACGCCGCACCACCCGCAGGAGGCGTAGGGGGGGCGGCGGGGCGGGGCCATCGGGCTGTCATCTTGACTGCCAGGATGCTCCCTCTCGCCCCACACTAGCCGTCACCCCGGCGATAGCCGGGGTCCAGTTGGAAGACGTTGGTAAGTCCCACCACGGCCTACCCAACTGGGCCCCGGCCTTCGCCGGGGCGACAGCGTAGGGGCGAACGCCCCTCGACACACCAATCGCGCCGTTTCTCTCCTTGCGCTGACCCGGCACGGTGATTGCACGCCATCGGCAATTGCCTTGTTGGAGGATGTTGCTCAGATGTTCTCGCCGCGTCAGCAGAGCGGGGCGACACGATGAACATGGAGCGGGCATGGATACCGGCGGGGGTGAGCCCCGCCGAACGACGGCGCTTATTCTCGATCTGGATCCGGACGGGGCGGATCCCGACGCGCCGCGACGACGGCATCGAGCTGAAGTTCAACCCCTGGCACGACCCGCGCGACGGTCGCTTCACGTCCGGCCCGGGCAGCGAGGCGGCGGCGCGCGACGGAGCGCCGGGGCGGGTAGGTGAGGGCGGCGGCGGCGCGGGGGAGGGCGGCGTCGTCCGCTCGGACGGCGTCTACCGGCCGGGCGAGCCGGGGCCGACGCTGATCCCGATCGGCGCGCCGGAACCGCCCGAGACGCGCGGCGGCAACATCCGCGCGTTCGAGGACCCGATGACGCTGGATGAGTGGCAGGTCGACGAGCATTCAGCGCTCGGGCCACCACTCAGGCTGGCAGATCAGATCTTCGATATAACTGGGCCGGGGGCAGAAGTCCGAACCGCGCTGATGCGGGTGCAGGCCGAGAAGATCCTCAACGACATCCATCAATTAGACCCGACTTATGTCTTTCAGTCCTTTCAATTTCCTTATAGCGAAGATGGGCAGCGGCGGCTCATCGACGGACTCCGCTTCGACCGCGCGGTTTTGACCATGCGGGTGAAGGGCAATCTTGAGCCGCTGCAGCTTGAGACTTACCGGTTCGCGCAAGGAGCCACGAATGACGCCTACCAAGAAGGTTTGAGGCGTCTTAAGCTGACAATGCTTCCGATCCGGCTGAGTGAACGAGAGGCACTTGGAAATTTCGTTGACCAACGCGTTCGCGAGCAGTTGCGGCAGCGGTTCTTCTTGGCTGGAGTTGATTGTTCCGGCGCTGGGCCGGTCAGGCTCAATCGGAACGAGGCTGTCGGCGAGAACGGGCGATTTCGTCGCCCCGATATCAGGGTCGGTGACGTTGCCTTCGATGTCTCGCTCTCGGCAAAAACTAGAGGGCAGGCGCAGATACGGGGTTTCTTCAACGCTAACTTCAAGCCGTCTATGGTTGTCATCATCCGGCCCAGCGAGCTGGGTAGAAGCACAAGCTACATTCTCCGTCGATAGGGGGCAGCCTTATGAACGACTATGTATTCAGAAGTCCGCTGGCAAGCGGCGCGCCCTTCATCCCTGCTAACTTGGGAGAGCTGGATGATCAGCTCGCATCGATGATGCTCGAGGCCCCGACCTTTGTCGATCGGCTAGGCTTCTTGCCCGACCAGACGATCGATTCGCGCTTCCATCAGCTCGACACCGCGCTGAGCCGAGTGAAGCCGAAGCTGGGCGCTGAGAGCTACGCTAAAGCGGTCGATCTGTCTGCGCGAGCCAAGGCACTGTTTCTAAGCGATCCCGATATGACGAACGGGAAGACCAAGGAGGGCATCTGGCTGCTCGACGAGATCAGCCAGCTTATCACCGACGCGCGGCGCCGCCGGGTCAAGGCCGAGCTGAGGGACGATGAGGGCGAGGTGACCGGCGACTGAAGATCAGCCGTGGCGGGTGGCAGGCCGGGATGCCACGTAGACCGCAACGTCTAAGTGGCAGGTTGTAATACCCTGCATTGATAGGACCTAGCCATCTACAATCGTCATTTTCAAGCCGTCGCAGGAAGGTGGGTCATATATCCTAAGGAGAGCAAGGTGATGATCGAGGAAGAAGAGAATTTCGTTTTCCGAAGCTCTATCACCAATCCTCGGCCTTATGTGCCGCAAGCGCTGAGCGAGATCGAGGACCAGCTTGGCTCGATGATGCTGAAATCTCCTCACTTCAAAGACAGGACAGGGTATTTTCCTGATTTAAGCCTAGAATCAAGTTTCTTTAAACTCAACAGTGGCCTAGACCGTATGCGCGAGAAGCTCGGGGAGGATGTTCACGCCAAGGCCATCGAGCTGTCAGGCCGCGCAAAGGCGTTGTTCCTACAGGCACCAGATATCGCCAGCGAGAAGACGAGGGAAGGCAATCGGCTGCTCGACGAGATCGATCAGCTGATCAACGCGGTGCGACGCCACCGCTACGAGAGCGGTCTCACCGACGATGAGGGCGAGGTGACCGGCGACTGAAGATCAGCCGTGGCGGGTGGCAGGCCGGGATGCCGAATGAACGGCACGTCTGACCGGCAGGTGGAAAGATCTCGCGCACAGGGGTTTGCCATTTTCAGTCGCGATTGTCAGGCCAACGCAGGAAGGTGATGCCTGCCAGAGGGAAGCTACAAATTGAGCGACAGCGAGGAAGAGGAATATTTTTACCGTAGTTCCATCACTACACCAGGTCCATATATACCAAAAACCTTGGGAGAGATATACGACCAACTCGGGCCGATGGTATTGTATGTTCCAAGAAAGTTCAAAAAGAAAACCGGTTACTTTCCGGAAACATTCCTCGAGGCGGACTTCTATGAGTTGAACAATGGCCTGGAGCTCGTGCGAGAGAAGCTGGGCGAGGACGACTACGCCAGGGCGATCGACATGTCCGCGCGTGCCAAGGCGCTGTTCGAGGCCGATCCCGATATGACGACGGGGCAAGCCGAAGACGGCATCGTGCTGCTCGACGAGATCAGCGACCTGATCCGGGACGCTCGGCGCCGGCGCGTCAGGGCGAAGCTGAAGGACGACCTGGGCGAGGTGAGCGGCGACTGACACTCGTCGAGCGCAGGCGATCGGTCGGGGGCGGCAGGTGAGGGAGGGCGAGCTGGGCGAGCCGCGGTGCCTCTCACACACACCTTCCCACCTGTGCCCCGGCCTGCGCCGGGAAACAGGAGGCGCCGCCCCGCCCCGCTCCCTACCGCCGCGGCACCCGCGCCGGGGCGTCCTCCAGCGCCTTCATCTCGGCGCGCACGTCCTCGGCGCGCCGGCGGTCGATCAGCTTCTCCACCGCATTCTGGTCACGCCGGGCCGATCGGGTGGCCTCGCCGCTGCGCTCGGCGTGCTGCTCGGCCATGCGCACGCGGTTCACTGCCGCCTCGGCCGAGCGCTGCAGCCGCTCGCGGAAATGCGCCGCCGCGGCGAGGTTGACCGCGCCCGTCGCCGCGGTCGGCACCGGCGCCACCGCGTCGACCAGCTGGCAGATGCGGTGCGCCAGCTGGGTCTCGCTCGTCAGCTGCGCCCGCGCGCGCGCCTCGTCGGCGCGCGCCAGCCCGAGCTGGAGCGTGCGTACGCGATGCAGCCGCTTGAGCCGCGCGGCGTCAGCCATCGCCGAACACGCCGACCAGCTCGGCCGCGGCGTCCGCCAGCGGCACCACCTGCGATGTCTCCTGCCGGATGAACTCGGTGATCGCGGGGTGATAGGCGATGGCGTTGTCGATCGCGGCGTCGCTGCCCGAGCGATAGGCGCCCATCAGCACGAGGTCGCGGTTCTCCTCGTAGGTGGCGAGATGGCGGCGCAGCGCGCGCGCGGCCTGCTGGTGCTCGGCGGGCACGATGTCGTTCATCACGCGGCTGATCGACTTGGAGACGTCGATCGCGGGATAGACCGCGCGCTCCGCCATCGCGCGACTCAGCACGATATGGCCGTCGAGGATCGAGCGCGCCGAGTCGACCACCGGGTCGTTGCCGTCGTCGCCGTCGGCCAGCACGGTGTAGATGCCGGTGATCGAGCCGCCGGTGTTCACGTCCGAGCCGGCGCGCTCCAGCAGGTTGGGCAGCATCGCGATAGCAGAGGGCGGATAGCCGCGCGCCGAGGCGGGCTCGCCCAGCGCCAGCCCGATCTCGCGCCCGGCGTGCGCGACGCGGGTGAGCGAGTCGATGATCAGCAGCACCTTCTTGCCCTCGGCGCGGAACGCCTCGGCGATCGCGGTGGCGCGCAGCGCGCCGCGGATGCGCAGCACCGGCGAGTGGTTGGCGGGCACCGCCACGACCACCGCGCGCTTCCGCGCCTCGCCCGCCACCTTGGTCTCGAGGAAGTCGGCGACCTCGCGCGAGCGCTCGCCGATCAGCCCGATCACGATCACGTCGGCCTGCGCCGCGCGCACCATCATGCCGAGCAGCACCGACTTGCCGACGCCAGAGCCCGCCATGATGCCGACGCGCTGGCCCTGGCCGACGGTGAGCAGCCCGTTGATCGCGCGCACGCCGACGTCGAGTGGGGCGAGCACGCGGCCGCGGTCGAGCGGCGACTGCATGTGCCCGGCGAGCGGCCAGCGCCCGGCGCCGCGGATCGGGCCGAGCCCGTCGATCGGCGCGCCCGAGCCGTCGACCACGCGCCCCAGCAGCGCCGCGCCGACCTCGGCCTCGCCCGGCGCGCCGAGTGGGCGCACCGGCGCGTTGGGCAGCAGCGCGGCGGGGCCGCCCAGGTTCATCATCAGCGTGCGGCCGTTGCGGAAGCCGATCACCTCGGCCTCGACCTGCGCGGTGCCCGCCGCGCCGATGCGGCAGACGGTGCCGACCGGCAGCGACAGCCCCACCGCCTCCATCAGCAGCCCGTCGTAGGACGACAGCCGCCCCGAGACCTTGGCGGCGAAGCGCGGCGCGGCCTCGACGAGCGTGGCGAGATAATCGTCGGCGAAGCGGTTCAGCACGCGGGCACCGCCGCGCGCTCGATCGCCGCCGTCAGCTGCTCCATCCACAGCGCCGGACCGTCCTCGACGATGGTCGAGGCTGCTTCCATGACGAAGCTGCCGCGCGCCACGGCGGCGTCGCCGACCGGAAAGATCGTGTCGGGGAGCAGCCCGGCGAGCAGCGCGACGTCCTCCGGGTTGACCCGCAGCATCGCCGACTCGCTCGCGTCGGCGAGCAGGTCGACCGCGGCCTCGACTCGCGCGGCGAGCAGCGGACCCGAGACGCCGGTCTCGCCCACTACCGCGGTGACGAGCGTCAGCACGGTGCGGCGCAGCGTCTCGGCCAGCGCGGCGCGGTCGATCGCGCCGCCGGCACGCAGCTGCGCGGCGACGCCGTCGAGCAAGGCGCGGTCGCGCGCCGCCTCGGCCTGCGCGGCGTGCGTGGCGGCGGCGAAGCCCTCCTCATAGCCTTCCGCGCGCGCGGCCTCGACCTGCTCGAGGCAGGGCAGCGGCTGCGCCTCGGGGTCGAGCATGTCCCAGCCCGCGGTCGGGTCGCTCGCCGGATCGGCCGGCGCGAAGTGGCGCGGCTGCTCCGCGGTCGCGGCGGTCTCGGGCGGGCGCGCGCCGAACGCCTGCTCGATCCGCGCGATCAGGTCGGCGGGGGTGAAGCCGCCGGTGGACTCGGACTGCGCGCGCGCGCGCGTGGTGGCGGCCGCGTCGGCACGTGCCGGCAGCCCGATGACGAACGTCGCCTCAGACATAATCGTCGTCACCTGCCCCCATGTTGATCGTACCGTCCTTGGCGAGGTTGCGCGCGATCTGGATGATCACCTTCTGCGCCTCGAGCACCTCGCTCAGCTTCATCGGGCCGCGCGCCTCCATGTCGTCGCGGATGCCGTCGGCGGCGCGCGCCGACATGCAGCCGAGGATGCGGTTGCGCGCCGCCTCGTCCACGCCCTTGAGCGCGCGCGTCAGCGTGTCGCCGTCGACGTTGCGGATCAGCGTGCCCAGCGACTTGTCGTCGAGCTCCAGCAGGTTGTCGAAGACGAACATCGCCTCCTCGATCTGGCGCGCGATGTCGCGGTCCATCTTGAGCAGCTTGGGCATGACGCGCTGCTCGGTCGCCTTGCGCGCGCCCTGCAGGATCTTGGCCGCCTCGCGCGCGCCGCCGAGCTGGAGCCCGCCGACCGGACCGCCGCCGCTGCCGCCGCCGCCGCTGCGCGACGCGATCAGCGTGCGCAGCGTCTCGACCGCCTCGGGGGTGATCGGGCCGAGCTTGGCGATGCGGTGGAGGATGTCGGGCTGAACCGCCTCGGGCAGCAGCTCGAGCACCTGGCCGCCGACGGCGGGATCCAGGTTGGCGATCAGCACCGCGGCGATCTGCGGGTGCTCCTTGTCGAGCATCGTCGCGATCTCGCTGGCGTCGAGCCAATCGAGCAGGTCGATCTCGCACACCGCCTCGGGCGGGGTGATCTGCGCCAGCACGCTCTCGGCCTTCTCGCGGCCGAGCGCGCGCGTCATCACCGCCTCGACCTTGGGGCCGGGGTTGAAGGTGATGCCGGTGCGCTCGCGCGCGCGCCCGACGAAATCGTCGAGCACCAGCTCCACTTCCTGCTCGCTGACGTCGGCCACCGCGAACATCGCGCTGCCGAGCTTGCGCACTTCCTCGGGATCCAGCTTCTGCAGGATCGCGGCGGCCTCGTCCTCGCCGACGAGCATCATCAGCACCGCGGCGCGCTCGACGCCGGTGAAGGTGCGCGGGGCGGCGGCGACCGCGCTCACGACTTGGCCTCGGCGGTGATCATGTCACGCACCGCCAGCGCCGCGCGCGCGGGGTTGTCGCGGGTGAAGCCGCGCACCGCGCCGATCCGCTCCTCGTAGCTGCGGCTGGTCTCGATCTGGTCGAGGCTGACCGGCGGCGCCACCGCGATGCCGGCGTCGCTCATCAGCGGCTGCCCGTCGGCGCCGAGCAGCGGCTGGCCGTCCTCGCCGAGCAGCGGAGTGCCCGCGGTGGCGGCCTGCGCCGCGATCACCGCGGGGCTGGCGTCCTCGCGCTTCTTCATCAGCGCCTTGGCGATTGGGCGCACGCCGAGCAGCAGCACCAGCAGCGCGATGATCAGCGCGGTGACGTTGCGCGCCAGCACCGGCAGCCAGGCATTGTCGTACCACTTGGGCGCGTCGTTCGCGTCGGTGGCGTCGGCGAACTTGCGGCTGATCACCGTGACATTGTCGTTGCGGGTCTGGTCGAAGCCGACCGCGCTCTTCACCAGATCGTTGATCTGGTTGATCTCCATCGCGGTGCGCTTGCCCTTCTCGGGGTCGCGCAGCAGCACCGCGACCGACAGCCGCTTGATGTTGCCCGGCGCCGCGCGGGTGACCGAGACCTCCTTGTTGAGGTCATAGGCGCGCTGGAACGAGTCGGTCTGCTTCGCCGGGTCGGGCGCGGGGCCACCGGCGACGGGCTTCGCTTGCGGCGTGCCGGGCGCGCCGGTGGCGGGCTGCGGCGTCGACAGCTGCGAGGCCGGCGGCGGCGTGTTGCTCAACGCGCCGGGGATGCCCGCGGGCGCCTGGCCGGTCGCCATGTTGCCGGTCCAGTTGCCGGTCTCGGCGCGCAGGCGGCCGTCCTTGTCGTAGCTCTCGCGCGTGGCGCTGGTCTCGTCGAGGTTGACGTCGGCCTGCACCTCGGCGGTGAAATTGCCCGCGCCGACCAGCGGCGTCAGCAGCTGGATCAGCTGCTGGCGGTACTTGTCCTCGACGCGGCGCTGGAACTCGATGCGCTTGTCGTTGGCGGCGTCGGCGCCGTCGCCCGACTTGGTGAGCAGACCGCCGAGCTGGTCGACCACGGTGACCGCGTCGGGCTTCATCCCCGGCACCGAGGAGGCGACCAGGTTGACGATCGAGCGGACCTGCGCGTCGCTCAGCGAGCGCCCGCCCTGGAGCTTGAGCACCACCGAGGCCGAGGGCGCGGCATTGTCGCGCACGAACACGCTGGCCTCGGGCATGGCGAGGTGGACGCGCGCCTCGGCGACCGAGTCGATCTCCTGGATCGAGCGCGCGAGCTCGGTCTCGCGCGCCTGGCGCAGCCGCTCGCCCTCCACCGCGCGGCTGACGCCCATCGGCAGCTGGTCGAGGATGGCGTAGCCGCCGGGCGCCGCCTTGGGCAGGCCCTGGCCGGCGAGCAGCATCCGCGCCTTGCTGAAATCCTCTTCGTCGACGGTCAGCGCGTCCGACGAGGAATCGATGTGGCTGGTGATGTTGGCGGCGCTCAGCGCGCTGGTCACCGCGGCCTTGTCCGAATCGGGCAGGCCGGAGAACAGCACCTTCTGCGGCGGGGTCGACAGCGCCGACCAGGCCAGGCCGGCGGCGCCGATCAGGCCGACCATCAGCGCCATCGGGCCGGCGCGGCGCACCGCGGGCTGCGCGAACACGCCCTGGATCTGGCGCAGCGGGTTGGCGAACTTCTCCGGCACCAGCGTGATCGGCGCGGGGTTCTGCGGCGAGGGGGTGAGAGCGTTGCTCATATCAGACCGGCATGCTCATGATGTCCTTGTAGGCGGACAGGATCTTGTTGCGGACCTGCAGCGTCGCCTCGAAGCCGACCGAGGCTTCCTGGCGCGCCAGCATGACCTTGGCGATGTCGACGGTCTCGCCGCGCTCGTACTGCTCGCTCAGCGCCGAGGCCTTCTGCTGGCCGTCGTT
Organism: Sphingomonas citri; assembly: GCF_019429485.1. Taxonomy (GTDB): domain Bacteria; phylum Pseudomonadota; class Alphaproteobacteria; order Sphingomonadales; family Sphingomonadaceae; genus Sphingomonas; species Sphingomonas citri. The sequence continues at coordinate 29,754 of NZ_JAHXZN010000006.1, forward strand.
CACCTTGGCGAGCGCGGACTGCATCGTGTCGGCGAAGCTGGTCGCGTTGGCCGAGGCGCCCTGCGGCGCGGCGGCCGGGGCGGCGGCGCCGGCGCGGCTCAGCGCGGCGTTGCGCTCGAGGATCTGCGCGCGCAGCGCCATCACACGGTCGATGCCGCCGACGCCTCCCACCGCGCTCATGCCGAGATCGCCCGCTGGGTGCCGGACGCGAGATCGTCACCCTGCTCGCGCGCCTTGGCGAGGCGGTAGCGCAACGTCCGCTCGGAGATGCCGAGCCGCTTGGCGGTCTCGATCCGGCTGCCGCCGCACGCCGCCAGCGTCTCGCGGATCGCGGCGAACTCGGAGAGCTGGACCACCTGGCCGAGCGTGGCGTCGTCGACCGGCGCCGCCGCGGCCGCGAGCCGCGGCGCGCTCGGGCGGTCGAACACGATGTGCGCCGCCTCGATCGTGTCGCCGCCGCAGAAGAGCAGCGCGCGCTGGATCACGTTCTCCAGCTCGCGGACGTTGCCGGGCCAGTCGTGCGCGACCAGCGCGGCGATCGCCTCGTCGCTCGGCCACGGCACCACCGGCCGGTTGCCGGCGTGGCGCAGGATCATCGTCGCCGCGAGCGCGGGGATGTCCTGCGCGCGCTCGGCCAGCGCCTTGGTGGTGAGCGGGAAGACCGACAGGCGGTAGTAGAGGTCGGCGCGGAAGCGGCCCGCCGCCACCTCCTCCTGGAGGTCGCGGTTGGCGCAGGCGATCACGCGCACGTCGACCGGCTGCGGCATGGTCGCGCCGATCGGCACCACCTCGCGCTCCTGCAGCACGCGCAGCAGCTTGGCCTGGAGGTTGAGCGGCATCTCGGCGACCTCGTCGAGCAGCAGCGTGCCGCCGTTGGCGGCGCGGAAGAAGCCCTCGCCGCCCGAGGAGGCGCCGGTGAAGCTGCCCTTCTGGTGGCCGAACAGCATCGCCTCGAGCATGGTCTCGGGCAGCGCGGCGCAGTTGATCGCGATGAACGGGCCGTCGCGCCGCTCCGACTGGAGGTGGATGGTGCGCGCCAGCACTTCCTTGCCGGTGCCGGTCGGGCCGTTGATCAGCACGGTGATGTCGGCCTGGGCGACGCGCTCGGCCAGTGCCAGCAGCGCGAGCGACTCGGGGTCGGCGGCGGTCGGCAGCTCGGGGCCGCCGATCAGCGCGCGGGCGAAGGCGTTGCCGACCGCGGCGTCGTCATGGCCGTAGGCGATGCGGGCGGGCTGGCCGTCACGGAAGGGAAGTACCTCGCGCTCGCCGCTGCCGACGATCAGCGTGCGCGCCGGCGCCGGGATCGGCTCGCCGGCGGCGACGAGGTAGCTCACCCCCGCCTGCGGACGGGCGGCGGCGGGCTGGATGGCGAAGCCCTGCGCGCGCAGCGAGGACACGAGCGTCAGGTGCTCGCGCTCCACACTGGCTGACGGCATGATCGAACGCATCGGAAATATCCCTCGAATCTCGAAGGCTTGAATGCGCCGCCAGTGGTTAACGCGGAGTATAATTGCCGGTGGCCGGCAGGTTTTTTCCGGGGGCGCGAGCGTCCGCGCCACGCGCGCGCGTACGTAGGGGAGGGGATCGGGGCGCCGGCGACCGCTCGCCGATCCGGGCCAAAGATTTTCGCTAAAGGTCCGGCGATGGCGGTCGTTTGAGGCGGTGACGGCGCGGCCACCTGCTCATTCGGGGGCGGCGGGACGGGCCGAGCAGACGGAGATTTTCCCATGACCGTGATCAACTCGAACACCTCGGCCCTGCGCGCCACCACCGCCTCGAACAGCGCGAACAAGGCGCTGTCGGTCTCGATGGAGCGCCTGTCGACCGGCAAGCGCATCAACTCGGCGAAGGACGACGCCGCCGGCCTCGCGATCAGCAACTCGATGACGTCGCAGATCCGCGGCATGAGCCAGGGCATCCGCAACTCGAACGACGGCATCTCGATGGCGCAGACCGCGGAAGGCGCGCTGGGCGAGGTCTCGAACATGCTGCAGCGCATGCGCGAGCTGACCGTGCAGGCCGCCAACGGCACCTATTCGTCGACCGACACCGACTCGATCCGTGCCGAGCAGTCGGCGCTGAAGGACCAGATCAGCTCGATCGTCACCACCACGTCGTTCAACGGCAAGAAGCTGTTCGACGCGACCGCGGCGACGGGCTTCTCGATCCAGACCGGCGCCAACACCGGCGACACCGTCACGCTGAAGTCGGTCGACTTCTCCGCCACCGGCAGCTCGAAGCTGAAGGACGTGACCGCGCTGACCTTCGCCGACACCGCCACCAGCGCGACGCTGGCGAACTATGACGACGCCATCGCCGAGGTCTCGGGCGCCCGCGCCTCGCTGGGTTCGGCGCAGAACCGCCTCGAGTCGGCGGTGAACAACGCCACGGCGAACGTCACCAACCTGACCGACGCGCGCAGCCGCATCGAGGACGCCGATTTCTCGACCGAGACGACGGCGCTCGCCAAGTCGCAGATCCTCAACCAGGCCTCGACCGCGATGCTGGCGCAGGCCAACCAGTCGCAGCAGGGCGTGATGAAGCTGCTCGGCTAAGCGCCGACGCCCGTCGCCGGCCCCTCGCCCCCGAACATGGCGGGGCCGGCGCCGGGATGAGATGAGATGAGATGAGTGACATCGCGGGACCCCCGTCAGCGTGGCTGGCGGGGGTTCTCGTTCGTGGCGGAGAAGCGAACGCCGCAGGGGCGTCGCAGCGGCATGGTGGCATCCCTTTCCGCGGTCATCCTGAACTCGTTCCAGGATCCACTCCTCCGCTGGTGCCGCCGCCGCCGGGACTGGGGCACGGTGGATCCTGAAACGAGTTCAGGATGGCGCCACGTCGTTCGCACCGTTCGCCGACATGAACGCGGGATGGAGGCGGCGCCCGCGCGATGCTCCCCACGAAAAGCGCTAAAAGTCCCGCCGGATCGGTCGTTTGTAGGGAAGACGGCACGGCCACCTGCGTATTCGGGGGCGGCGAGCGGGCCGGGCAGATGGAGATAGTCCCATGACCGTGATCAACTCGAACACCTCGGCGCTGCGCGCCACCACCGCCTCGAACAGCGCGAACAAGGCGCTGTCGGTCTCGATGGAGCGCCTGTCGACCGGCAAGCGCATCAACTCGGCGAAGGACGACGCCGCCGGCCTCGCGATCAGCAACTCGATGACGTCGCAGATTCGCGGCATGAGCCAGGGCATCCGCAACGCCAACGACGGCATCTCGATGGCGCAGACCGCGGAAGGCGCGCTGGGCGAGGTCTCGAACATGCTGCAGCGCATGCGCGAGCTGACCGTGCAGGCGAGCAACGGCACCTATGCCGCGGCCGACGTCTCGTCGATCCGTGCCGAGCAGTCGGCGCTGAAGGACCAGATCAGCTCGATCGTCACCACCACCGCGTTCAACGGCAAGAAGCTGTTCGACGCCGCCGCGGCGACCGGCTTCGACATCCAGACCGGCGCCAACACGGGCGACAAGGTCACGCTGAAGTCGGTCGACTTCACCGCCGCCGGCGGCCTCAAGACCGTGACCGACCTGAGCTTCGCCGACGCCACCGCCGCCAACAACGCGACGCTGGACCAGTATGACACCGCGATCGCGCAGGTCTCGAGCGCGCGCGCCGCGCTGGGTTCGGCGCAGAATCGCCTCGAGTCGGCGGTGAACAACGCGACCGCTAACGTCACCAACCTGACCGACGCGCGCAGCCGCATCGAGGACGCCGACTTCTCGACCGAGACCACCGCGCTGGCGAAGTCGCAGATCCTCAACCAGGCGTCGACCGCGATGCTGGCGCAGGCCAACCAGTCGCAGCAGGGCGTGATGAAGCTGCTCGGCTAAGCGCCGACGCCCGGCGCCGGCCCCTCGCCCCCGAACATGGCGGGGTCGGCGCCGGGATGAGATGAGTGACATCGCCGTACCCCCGTCAGCGTGGCTGGCGGGGGTTCTCGTTCGTGGCGGGAAGACGAGGGCAGCGGTAGCCAAAATCCTCCGCGCCTGGCGGGGAGGGGGACCGCTCCCGAAGGGCGTGGTGGAGGGGGCTTTCCGCGAGCGACCCGGCTGCGGCAGCCCCCCCCATCGACCACGCCGCTGCGCGTCGCGGTCCCCCTCCCCGCGAGCGGGGAGGATCTTCGGTGTCTCGAAGGGGCTCGCGCGCCCTCACTCCCCGCCCTGGACGGCGAGGTCGTCGGGATTGTCTTCGGGCTCGCCGTCGGGAAGCTGGTCGACGCTCGGGTCGGCGGGCGCGTCGCGGTCGCGCTCCGGCTCGGTGAGCGGCGCGGCGGCGGGGTCGGGCTGGCGTGGGTCGGTCATCGGCGGCTCCTGTCGGACATGGTCGCGGGGCAACGCCCGCCGCCACGCCGCGATCCGCCTCAGCCGCGCGTCATCGCCTTCTTCAGCCGCGCGTGCGCGCTCGACTTGATCTGGCACACGCGCGCGGCGCCGACGCCGAGCACCTGGCCGATCTCCTCGAGGTTGAGCTCCTCGACGTGGTAGAGCTGGATCACCATCTGCTCGCGCTCGGGCAGTGAGGCGATCGCGGCGATCAGCCGGTCGCGCGTCTGCGCCTCGGACAGCTGCTCGAAGGCGTCGGGCGTGTCGCTGGCGAACCACGGCTGGTCGTCGGCATAGACTTCGTCGATCGACTCGTACCGCACCGCCTCGGCGGCGGCATAATCGGTGCGCAGCTTCTCGGGGGTGACCTCGAGCTTGGCGGCGACCTCGCGGTCCGTCGGCGCGCGGCCGAACTCGTGGCTCAGCTGGTTGACCGCGCGGGCGTACTCGCGCTTGCGGCGGATCGCGCCGCGCGTCATCGCGGCGTGGCGGCGCAGCTCGTCGATCATCGCGCCGCGCAGCCGCGTCACGAGATATTGCTTGAGCGTCACCTGCCCGCGGTCCTCGAAGGCGGCGACCGCCTCGACCAGTGCGACCAGCCCGACCTGGACCAGATCCTCCACCTCGATCGCGGTCGAGACCGAGCCGTGGACGTGCCACGCCAGACGGCGGACGAGCGGCAGGTGCTGCTGCACCAGCGCGTTCTCGTCGCGCTTGCGCGGGCGCGAGTAGGTCAGCGGCGCGGTGGCCTGAGCGGCGGGGAGAGGGGCGGGCTGGGCGGCGGCGAAGGCGCCGCGCATCGGCTCGGCGCTCATGCCGCCAGCGCCTGCGGCTGGTGCTGGCCACCGATGATCGCGACGACCTCGACGGGCTTGTCCTCGGGCACTTCGAAGAAGCTCATGACAGGGGTATCCGGGAGAACGGTGCGGATGAGTTTGCGGACGGCGACGCGGATCGCCGGCTGCACGACCAGCGCGAACGGCTTGGCCTCGGCCATCAGCGGCTGCGCCGCGGCCTGCAGCGCGTCGACGATGCGGCGGCCGAGCTCGGGCTCGATCACCTGGCGGCTGGGATCGCTGCGCAGCCCCTGGCCGAGCAGTTGCTCCAGGCCGCCCTCGAGCGTCATGACGCGCAGCGGCTCGCGCACGCCGGCCAGCTTGGCGATGATCAGCGGGCCCAGCTCGGGGCGGATCAGCTCGATCAGCTCGACGGGATCGTGCGTCTTCTGCGCGGCCATCGAGATCGCGGCGGCGATGCGGCGGAACTCGCGCAGCTGGATGCCCTCGGACAGCAGCCCCTTGAGCACCGCCACCAAGGCGGTCTGCGGCAGCGGCGCGAGCGCGGCGACCAGCTGCGGCGCGCGCTCCTTGAGCCCGTCGAGCAACGACTGCACCTCGTCGGCGCCGAGCAGGTCGGCGGCATTCGCGCCGAGCGCGTGGTTGAGGTGGGTCGCCATCACCGTGCCGGCGTCGACCACCAGATAGCCCTGGCCGGTCGCGGCATCGGCGTCGCCCGGCGAGATCCAGGTCGCGTCGAGCCCGAAGGTCGGGTCCTTGGCCTTCTTGCCGATCAGCTCGCCGAAGCCCTGGCCGGTGTCGAGCGCCAGCATCTCGTCGGGCGAGACTTGGTCCTCGCCGACGCAGACGCCGCCGAGCATCACGCGATAGGTGTAGGGCGCCAGGTTGATGTCGTCGCGCACGCGCACCTGCGGCACCACGAAGCCCAGCTCCTTGCTCAGCTGGCGGCGCACGCCGGTGAGGCGGCTCATCAGCGGCGCGCCGCGGCGCTCGTCGACCAGCGGCACCAGGCCGTAGCCGACGTCGAGGTTGACCATCATCGCCTCGGTCACCTCGTCCCAGCCGATCTTCGACGGGTCGGGCTGCTCGACCGCGACCGGGGCCTCGACGATCTGCGGGCGCTTGGCGTTCTGGTGCAGCTTCCAGGCGGCGAAGCCGGCGATGGCGGCGAGCGGCAGGATGACGAAGTGCGGCATGCCGGGCAGCAGCCCGAGCAGCGTCAGGATCACCGCGACCGGCGCCCAGGTGCGCGCCGAGCCGAATTGGCCGCCGATCTGGCCGGCGAGGTCCTTGTCCGAGCTGACGCGGGTGACGATCGAGGCGGCGGCGATCGAGAGCAGCAGCGCGGGCACCTGCGCCACCAGCGCGTCGCCGATCGCCAGCATCGTGTAGCTCTGCGCCGCCTTGGCGATCGTCAGCCCGTGGCTGACCGGGCCGAGGATCAGGCCGCCGACGATATTCGCCGCGAGGATCAGCAGGCCGGCGACCGCGTCGCCCTTCACGAACTTGGACGAGCCGTCCATCGAGCCGTAGAAGTCGGCCTCGGTGGCGACCTCGACGCGGCGCTTCTTGGCGTCGTCGGGGGTGATCAGGCCGGCGTTGAGGTCGGCGTCGATGGCCATCTGCTTGCCGGGCAGCGCGTCGAGCGTGAAGCGCGCGGACACCTCGGAGACGCGACCGGCGCCCTTGGTGACCACGATCAGGTTGATGATGACGATGATCGCGAAGACGAACAGGCCGACGACATAGTCGCCGCCGATCACGAACGAGCCGAACGCCTCGATCACGTGTCCCGCCGCGGCCGAGCCGGTGTGGCCGTGGACCAGCACGATGCGCGTCGAGGCGACGTTGAGGCCGAGCCGGAACAGCGTCGCGAACAGCAGCACCGTGGGGAAGGACGAGAAGTCGAGCGGCTTCTCGGCGTTGAGCGCCACCATCAGCACCGCGAGGCTGATCGTGATGTTCATGATGAAGAACACGTCCAGCATGAAGGCCGGGATCGGCACCACCATGAGGACGACGAGCAGCAGGATCGCGGCGGGCAGCGCGGCCTGGCGCGCGTTGGCGAGCAGCTTCATCGGATCAGTTCCCCATCCGCGCGAGCATCATGTAGGCGAGCCGCGCGTTCGCGGGGGTCGGCCGGAGCAGGCTGGCCTGCTGCGCCTGCGCGCCCTTGATCTGGCCGAGCGTCGACTGGCCGAGCGTCGACCGGGCCCAGGCGAGCGCGTCGGTCGCGCTCTCGCCCGCACCGGTGACGACGGTGTTCTCGTCGCCCATCGCCAGCGCCTGCGCGGCGAACTGCAGCCGGTCGGACGGCGTGGTCGCGCCCAGCGACGCGGCGCCGTCACCCAGCTTGCCGGCGAAGCGCTGGTACACCTCGCCGAGCGAGCGCGCGGAGCCGTCGCTGTCGAAGAAGACGCCGCGGTTGGCGCGCGCGGCGGCGGGGAAGAGCGAGGCGGCGCTACGCTCCGGGTTGCTCTGCATCGCCGAGAGGAAGGTGCGCGCGCCGCCCAGCCCGAGGAAATGCGCCATATAGAGGTCGGTGCCGGTCGCCGCGCGCCCGGTCCACGCCTCGATCGCGTCCTTGTTGTCGCTGGCATGCTCGGCTGCCATCAGCGAGGCGACCTCGGGGTCGTTGCGCAGCCCCAGCACCGCGGCACGGTTGCCGCCGGTGACGGTGAAGCGACCGCCCGACTGCTGGATGCTGTCCGCCGCCCAGCCGAGCCCGTGCTCGCTGCCGTGCTTCTTCACCACCGCGAGCCAGCTCTGCTCGACGAACTGGTACAGGCCCGAGGCGGAGGAGGTGCTGGCGCGCGCGCTGGCGTTGAGCCCGCTCTCGATCTTGGCCTGGCCGAGCAGATAGTTGAAGTCGACGCCGGTGCGCTGCGCCGCGCGCTGGATCGCGGAGGTGACGCGGCCGGTGGCCGGAGTGAGCGCGGAGACGGTCATGCCCTGCGTGGAGCAAGAGGCGTGCCAGATGGGGGCGGATTGGGATCGCCCCGAGCGCTAACGTGTTCCCCGGCGAAGGCCGGGGTCCAGCTGGGAAGGCCGTCGTGATTCCCGCTGAGGTTCACCCAACTGGGCCCCGGCCTTCGCCGGGGAACAGCGTGTGAGATGAAGGCGTGCGCCGCTTACGCGTAGGCCACGCCGGCGCGGCCGTAGGCGCCGCCGCTCTGGCCGGAAAGAAGTTGCAGGCGGCGGCGCACATTTGCCGCCATCAGGTTGACGTAGATCCGGCACGTGTCGTTGAGCCGGTCGGCCTCCTCGACCAGCCCGCGCAGCTCGGCGTCGGCCGGTCCGTCGCCGAGCGACCGGAGCGTCTCGATCGCGCGCAGCTTGTTGCCGGTGGCGCGCTCCAGCCCGGCCATGTCGTTCGCCTTCAGCGCCGCGATCTCGGCGTGGAGCATGTCGATCACGCGCACCAGCGCGTCACGCCTGTTCATTGGCCATCCAGTCGAAACGAAGTGCGATGAACTGGTCCGCGATGGTCGCGGGCGAGAGCGGGAAGGTGCCGTTGGCGATCGCGGTCTTGATCTGCTGCACGCGGTCGCCGTCGACCGGCGGCTCGGCGGCGAGCGACTTGGCGAGCGTCTGCGGCGCCGCGGTGGCGGTCGTCGCATTGTTCGCCGCCAGCGGGGCGGCCGGCGCCGGCGCGCTGACGCGCGCCACGCTGGCGACCCGCAGGTCGTTCGCCTTGATCGTTGAGGGTCCTACCGATTCCACCATGACTGCACCTGTCGGCCTCCGCTGACATCGGGAAAAACGACGGGCCGTGGCGCAACTTTAGCACTTTTTTATCGCGGCTCATTCGGACCAGCCGGGCAGCGTCGCGCGCCCCGCCTCGACGGCCACCGCCTGCACCGGGCGCGGCGCGTCGTCGACCTTGATCATGACGCGCGCGCCGGGCGCCGCGTCGCCGATCGCCACGCCCTCGCGCGTGATCGCGAAGCCGTCGCTGCCCGCCTCGATCGTCACCGCGTCGCCGCGGCGGATCACCGGGTCGGCGCGCACCGGCACCGCTGCGGCGGCGGTGCGCGGTGCGACCGCGCCGGCGGCACGCGGCGGTGCGATCACGGGAACGAACAGCCGCCACGACGGGCCGGCGCACGCGATCACGACCGCGTCATGCGCCTCGGTGCGCCACGACATCGCCACCATCGGGCAGGCGGCGAGCCGCAGCCGCGCGTCGACCGGCGCGCGCGCGCCGCCCTCGCTGCCGATCGGGCGCGCGGTGAAGGCGGCGACGGCGCGGTCGAGCGCGTCGGTGTCCTGGAAGCCGGCGCCGGTGGCGGCGGCGGCGAGAAGGAAGGCGGCGATCATGGCTTTTTCCCTTGTTCGCCCGCGAAGGCGAGCGTGACGAGTACCTGGCGGCGGCCGGGGCGCACCGCGGTGGCGAGGCCGAGCCGGGCGTCGGGCACGCCCGCGCTGGCCAGCGCCGCGGCGACCGCGCGCGCGCGATCGGCGGCGAGGAGGGTGGCGCTGCGGGAGCGCGGATCGACGTCGGCGGCGGTGCCGTCGGTCGCGCCGGTGACGGTGAGGCTCACGCGCGGGTCGCGCAGCTCGGCGCGCGCCCAGGCGGCGAGGCCCGCGGGGGTGCCGGGGGGCGTCGCGCTGCCCGGCGCGAAGCCGGCGACGCCGTAGCTCGCCACCGGCATCGCCGCGGGCGCCTCGGCGCCGAAGCCCTCCGCCAGCCCGGCGGCGAGCGCGCGCGGGTCGAGCTGCTGGTTGGCCTGGAGCAGCACGAAGAAGCCGACCAGCAGCAGCGCCAGATCGGCCAGCGTCATCAGCCAGAGCGCGCGCGCGGGTGCCTCGTCGGCGAGGAGCTCGTCGTCGCTCATGCCGCGCGCTCGCGTGGCGCGGCCGCGGTGTCCTCGGGATCGTCGTCCGCGACGGCGACCGGCTCGGGCGCGGGGTGGAGCCGGGCGCCGGCGCGCACGCGCGGCGCCTCGCGCGCGGCGAGCTCGGCCAGCGGGGCGAGGAGGCGGGCGCGCTCGATCGCCTCGGCGCGCGCGGCGGCGCGCAGCCGGGTGGCGATCGGCATGGCGACGAGGTTGGCGAGCAGCGCGCCATATAAGGTAGCGAGCAGCGCGACCGCCATCGCCGCGCCGATCGCGCCGGGATCGCTCATCCGCGTGAACATCGCGACCAGCCCGACCAGCGTGCCGACCATGCCCAGCGCGGGCGCGGCCTCGGCGACGCCGGTCCAGCAGTCGGTGACGAGGCGGTGGCGCTCGATCCGGGCGCGGCGCGCGGTGTCGAGCGAGTCGATCACCGCCTGCGGCTGCGCGCCGTCGACGATCAGCGCCACCGCGGCGGCGACGTCGGCGTCGTGGATCACGCTGCGGTCGAGCGCGTGGACGCCGTGGCGCGCGGCGATGCGGCTGAGCGCCGCGATCTGGTCCAGCCGCGTGTCGGCGCGGAAGCGGCGGCGCGGCAGCACGCGCAGCGCGAGCATAGCGCGGCCGAGGTCGCGCGCGGGGGTTCGGAGCGCCGCGGCGAGCGCGGTGCCACCGAAGACGATGGCGAGCGCGGCGGGGTCGAGGAACATGCCGGGAGTCATGCCCGCGTCGTTGCAAGGGGCGGGCCAGTTTGGGGGGTGGCGGAGGATAGGAGCACCCTTTTCCTGAGACCACCCCGGCGGACGCCGGGGGTCTAGGTGGGATAGCCGCTGTGAGATCCACCAGCGTCCCCCAACTGGACCCCGGCGTCCGCCGGGGTGGAGGCGGGAGGGGGTGAGCCACGCCCTCCAGTAGCGTCATCCTGAGCTTGTCTCAGGATCCACCGGCCCGCGAGCGCCTCGGCACCTGAGTGAGCGGCACGGTGAATCCTGAGACGAGCTCAGGATGACGGAAGGAGGGAGGAAAGTGAGGAGAGCCCCCACTCCCCTCGTGCCCCGGCGGAGGCCGGGGCCCAGTTGGGCGGACCTTCGTGGGTCCCACCACCGCCTTCCCACCTGGGCTCCGGCCTTCGCCGGAGCACGGTAGTGCTCGCGGCCCTGCAAACTCCTGGCCCCCGGCCACCAGCACCCGGCAATCATCCGGCAACCCCGCTTGCCGGCAAACCTGACCGGCAACCGGCAAGCCCTTGCCGCTCCGCACTTCTCCGGCCCCGTTCCGCCCCGCACGAAGCAATTGGCACGCCGCTTGCTGACATTCCCGCGAGGCGACGGGCGATCCCCGTCTCGCATGGAGGTTCGGCCAGTGGCTGAGAGTTTGTTCGGAGTTCACGGAGCAGCCCTGGAGGTGCGCAGCCAGCGCATGGGCGTGCTCGCGTCGAACATCGCCAACGCGTCCACGCCCAATTTCAAGGCCCGCGACATCGACTTCCAGGCCGCGCTCGGCGCGGTCGAGCAGCGCGGCGCGAGCGGCGTCGGCGACGCGCTGAAGTATCGCGTGCCGACCCAGCCCTCGATGGACGGCAACACGGTGGAGCTCTCCACCGAGCAGACCGCCTTCGCCGAGAACGCGGTCCAGTACCAGACGACGCTCTCGTTCCTCAACGGGCGCATCGGCCAGATCACGCGCGCGCTGAAGGGGGAGTAAGACGATGTCCGGCTCGCCGCTCACCATCTTCCAGGTCGCCGGCCGCGCCATGTCGGCGCAGCTGACGCGGATGAACACCACCGCCTCGAACCTCGCCAACGCCGGCGGCGTCGCCGGCTCGGAGGAGGCCGCCTACAAGACGATGAAGCCGGTGTTCCGCACCAGCTTCGACGCGGCCAGCGGGCTCTCCACCACCGACGTGCAGCAGATCGTCACCGCGGGCGAGGCGCCGACCAAGCGCTACGACCCCGGCAGCCCGATGGCGAACAAGGACGGCTACGTCTTCGACGCCGCGGTCGATGAATCGCGCGAGCTGGTCGACATGATGGAGACCGCGCGCACCTACCAGAACAACGTCGAGGTCATGCAGACCGCCAAAACGCTGATCCTCGACACCCTCAAGATGGGCCGCTGATCATGACCAGCATCACCGCCAACACCTCCGCCACCGACAAGGCCACGCAGGACGCGATCTTCGCCTCGGCCGGCGTGGCGCGCTCGAACACCACCACCGCCGCGGGCGTCAGCGCCACCACCGGCAAGTCGACGCTGGGGCAGAAGGACTTCATCGCGCTGATGACCGCGCAGCTGGCCTATCAGGACCCGTTCAACCCGGTCGACAACACGCAGATGGTCGCGCAGATGGCGCAATTCTCGTCGGTCGCGGGCATCAGCGAGATGAACCAGACGCTGTCGGGCATCAGCGGGCGGCTCAACTCCACCACCGCCACCGACGCGATGGGCTATGTCGGCCGCACCGTGCTGACCGCGGGCAAGACCGCCTACGAGCGCACCTCGGGCGGGATCGCCGGCGCGGTCGAGCTGGCCGGCGACGCGACCGACGTCGACGTCTCGATCGCCGACAAGGACGGCCGCGTCGTCAAGAACATCCAGCTCGGCGCCCAGGCGGCGGGCGAGGCCAGCTACAGCTGGGACGGCACCGACGACGCCGGCAACAAGATCGAGAACGGCCCCTATACCGTCACCGTCGAGGCGGCGAAGGGCTCGACCTTGGTCGACGCCACCTCGCTCGTCTGGGCACCCGTGGAATCCGCCAGCCTGCCCGCCGGCGGTGCGCCCGTCCTCAACGTCACCGGGCTCGGCACGGTCGATCCGTCCGCGGTCCGCAAGGTCGCCTAACCTCTTCTTCCTCTCCTTCCCCATCCCCCAGGAGCACACACCATGTCCTTCTTCACCTCGCTCTCCGGTCTCCAGGCCATGCAGACCGACATGTCGGTCATCAGCCACAACCTCGCCAACGTCTCCACCAACGGCTTCAAGAAGAGCCGCACCGCGTTCGCCGACGTGATCTCGTCGAACGTGTCGACCGACCCGCGCAAGATGGTCGGCTCGGGCGTGTCGGTGAAGGGCACCGTGCAGCAGTTCAGCGACGGCTCGTCGAACCAGACCAAGAGCGCGCTCGACATGCAGATCCTGGGCGAGGGCTTCTTCGTGGTGAAGTCGACCGGCCTGTCGGACCAGGTCAACTACACCCGCACCGGCGCCTTCACCGTGGACGAGAGCCGCAACGTGATCGACGCGCAGGGCAGCTACCTGATGGTCTACCCGGTCGACAACGACGGCAACGTCACGGCGACCGGCGACAAGTCGCTGACCAACCTGCAGATCCAGCCGACCAGCGGCACGCCGAAGATGACCAACAACGTCGCCACCAAGGTGCAGATCCCGTCGACCGCCACGGTGAAGGATCCGGCCGAGTTCAAGCGCACCGACACGACGACGTACAACAACTCGGTCGCCACGCGCATCTACGACGCCAACGGTAACCCGATGACGATGACGAGCTATTACGTCCGCACCGCGGAGGGGCAGCCCAACGCGACGCCGCCGAACACCGGCACGTGGCAGGTCTTCACCTATGTCGGCGACCAGATGCTGACGCCGCAGGGCCAGACCTCGGCCGGGCCGATCACCCAGGTGTACGACACCAAGGGCGCGCTGACGGGCGCGCAGACGATCCAGTTCGAGGACTTCATCCCCGCCTCCGGCGCCGCCGCGCAGGGCATCTCGCTCGACCTCACCGGCTCGACCCAGACCGCGGCCGCGGCGGCGGTGAGCGCGCGCACGCAGGACGGCGTCGCGGTCGGCCAGCTGGTCGGCATCACCGTCGACGACGCGGGCATCATCAAGGCGAGCTACTCGAACTCGGACATCGTGCCGCTCGGGAAGGTGGCGATCGCCAAGTTCTCGGCGCCGACCGGGCTGCGCCAGGCCGGCAGCAACTATTGGCAGGCCACTGGTATCTCGGGGAAGGCGACGCTCGGCTTCGCCGCGGCGGAGGGCTTCGGCAGCCTGAAGTCGGGCCAGCTGGAGGGCTCCAACGTCGATATCACCGAAGAGCTTGTTAACCTTATTGCGGCACAGCGCAACTTCCAGGCGAACGCGAAGGCCCTGGATACGGCGACTCAGGTCTCGCAGTCGATCCTCAACATCCGCGCGTAAGCGCGGGGGCGGGGTTCTAGGAGAGGATGTAAGTGGACAAGCTGGTCTACACCGCGGCGACCGGACTGCGCGCGCACATGCAGGCGCAGGCCGCGATCGCCAACAACATGGCGAACGCGTCGACCACCGGCTTCCGCGCCGACCGCGTCTCGTTCGACCGCATCATCCTCTCCGACGGCACGTCGCAGCTGTCGGCGCGCGCGCCCACCTCGGAGGAGGTGCGCGACGCCGACCGCGCGCCGGGCGCGATGCAGCAGACCGGCCGCCCGCTCGACGTCGCGCTGGGCGACCGCGACACCTGGCTCACCGTCCAGGGCGCCGACGGCAGCGAGGCGTACAGCCGCCGCGGCGACTTCACCGTCTCCGAATCGGGCACGCTCCAGACCGGCGACGGCTTCCTGGTGATGGGATCGAGCGGCCCGATCACGCTGCCGCCCTATGAGTCGGTGTCGATCGGCTCGGACGGCTCGGTCTCGATCGTACCGCAAGGTGACAAGAGCGGCCAGCCGCAGGTGATCGACCGGCTCAAGCTGGTCTCCTCCGCCGGGTCGGACACGGTGAAGGGGCTCGACAACCTGCTCCACGTGCGCGGTGGCGGGACGTTGCCCGAGAATCTCGACGGGAAGGTCACCGCGGGCGCGCTCGAGGGATCGAACGTCAACATGACCGAGGCGCTGGTCGACATGATCGAGAACCAGCGCAGCTACGAACTCCAGGCCAACCTGCTCAAGGAGGCCAAATCCATGGACGAGTCGAGCGCATCGGTGATGCGCCTGCCGGGCTGAGGAAGGATTAGACCATGACCACGTCCGCCATGCACATCGCGCGTACCGGGCTCGACGCCCAGGACACGCGCATGCGAGTCATCTCGAACAACCTCGCCAACGTCAGCACGACCGGCTTCAAGCGCGACCGCGCCTCGTTCGAGACCCTGTCCTACCAGGTCGTCACCGCCGCGGGCGCGCAGTCGACCGCGGAGAGCAAATACGCCACCGGGCTCAACCTCGGCACCGGCGTGCGCGTGCAGGGCACGTCGCGCACCGAGACGCAGGGCTCGATGAACCAGACCGGCAACAGCCTCGACCTCGCGCTCGACGGCGACGGCTATTTCCAGGTGCAGATGCCCGGCGGCCAGCTCGGCTACACGCGCGCGGGCAATTTCTCGCGCTCGCCCGAGGGATTGCTGATCACCAGCCAGGGCTATCAGGTGATGCCGGGCATCACCGTGCCCGCCAACGCGACGCAGATCACGATCGGGCTCGACGGCACCGTCTCCGCCACCGTGCCGGGGCAGGACCAGGCGCAGAATCTCGGCCAGATCCAGGTCGCCAGCTTCCCCAACCCGGCCGGGCTGACCTCCGCCGGCGACAATTTCCTCACCGAGAGCGCCGCCAGCGGTGCCGCCAACCTCGGCGTGCCGGGCGAGGACGGCCGCGGTCGCGTCCGCCAGGGCACGCTGGAGGCGAGCAACGTCAACGTCGTGGAAGAGCTGGTCGACATGATCGAGACCCAGCGCGCCTATGAGGTCAACTCGAAGATGATCTCGGCCACCGATGACATGCTGAAATACGTTAACCAAAATCTGTCATAGACTCGGCGATGACCTCGACCACGTCTCTCCGCCGCCGCGCGCGGGTCGCGCTGCACCTCGCTCTGGGGGCGATCGCCGCCGCGGCGCTGGTGCCTGCTCCGGCGCACGCCGGGTTGCTCGGCAAGGTGCTCAAGAAGAAGCCGGCGGAGGATTTCTCCGCGGTTCACGCGCCCGCCCAGCCGCCCGCGCCGCCGGCCGCCAACGGCTCGATCTTCCAGGTCGCCGACGGCTATGCCGCGCTCTACGAGGGCTGGCGCGCGCGCCGGGTCGGCGACCCGCTGACGATCGTGCTGGTGGAGCGCACCGCCGCCTCCAAGTCGGCCTCGTCCAAGCTCGCCTCCGACGGCAGCTTCTCGCTCACCCCGCCGTCGACCGGCCCGCTCGGCGGGATCGTCAGCGGCACCGACGTGGGCTCGAGCGGCAAGCGCGGCTTCAACGGCAGCGGCACCGCCGACCAGGCCAACTCGCTCTCGGGCGAGGTCTCGGTCACCGTCGCCGAGGTCTATCCCAACGGCACGATGCTGGTGCGCGGGCAGAAGCGCGTGACGCTCAACCGCGGCGACGAGTTCGTCCAGATCAAGGGCATCGTCCGCACCGCCGACGTCGACCGCGACAATCGCGTGCCCTCCACCCGCGTCGCCGACGCGCAGATCGCCTATACCGGCAAGGGCGACGTCGCGCGCTCCAGCCGGCAGGGCTGGCTGTCCCGCTTCTTCCAGGTCGTGAGCCCGTTCTGATGATCCGCCAGCTGCTCCTCGCGCTCGCCGCGCTCACGGCCGCTTTCGCCGGCCCCGCCCACGCCGACCGGATCAAGGATCTCGGCGGCTTCCAGGGCATTCGCGCCAACCAGCTGACCGGCTACGGCGTGGTGGTCGGCCTGCCCGGCACGGGCGACGACAATCTCGAATATACCGTCCAGTCGGTGAAGGCGGTGGCGTCGCGCTTCGGGCTCCAGCTGCCCGCGGGCGTCAATCCGGGGCTCAAGAACGCCGCGGTGGTGATGATCACCGCCGAGCTGCCCGCCTTCGCCAAGCCGGGCCAGCGGATCGACATCACCGTCGCCTCGATGGGCAAGGCCAAGTCGTTGCGCGGCGGCAGCCTGGTGCTGACCCCGCTGCTCGGCGCCGACGGGCAGGTCTACGCCATGGCGCAGGGCAATCTCGCGGTCGGCGGGCTCGGCGCCGAGGGCGCGGACGGCTCCAAGATCGTCGTCAACATCCCCTCGACCGGCCGCATCCCAGAGGGCGCGACGGTGGAGCGCGCGGTCGCGACCGGTTTCGCCGACACGCCCTTCGTCACCTACAATCTCCAGCGCGCCGACTTCACCACCGCGCAGAACGTCGCCGCCTCGATCAACCGCAAGTTCGGTGCCGGCACCGCGCAGGCGATCGACGCCGTGTCGGTCGCGGTGCGCGCGCCGACCGGCGCGGACGTGCGCGCCACGCTGATGAGCGAGATCGAGAACCTCGACGTCGCCTCGGCCGAGCCGCCCGCCAAGGTGATCGTCAACGCGCGCACCGGCACGGTGGTGATCAACTCGGCGGTGCGCGTCGGCGCCGCGGCGGTGACGCACGGCAAGCTCACCGTCCGCATCGACGAGAACCAGCGCATCAGCCAGCCCGCGCCGCTCAGCCAGGGCCAGACCGCGCTCGAGAACCGCTCCAACGTGCAGGTGTCGGAGGAGAAGAAGCCGATGTTCCTGCTCAACCCCGGCCCCAAGCTGGCCGACGTGGTGAAGGCGGTGAACGCGATCGGCGCGAGCCCGGCCGACCTGGTGGCGATCCTCGAGGCGCTCAAGGAGGCCGGTGCGCTCAAGGCCGAGCTGGTGGTGCTCTGATGGGCGACTCACCCGTCAACGGAGTCCCTGCGAGTGTTGGGGGCGTCGCGATCACCGGCAAGACCGGGCTCGACACCGGGCTCGGCCGCACCGCCACCAAGGCCAACCTCGACAAGGCCGCGCAGCAGTTCGAATCGGTCTTCACCGGCATGATGCTGAAGTCGATGCGCCAGGCCAAGCTGGCCGATCCCCTCTTTGACAGCAAGGCGCTCACCACCTTCCGCGACATGTCGGATCAGAAGGTGGTGCAGGAGATGGCGGCGCACAAACCGATCGGTATCGGCGCCGCGATGAGCAAGTTCCTGGCGCAATCTCAACCGGATCTTAACGGGAATCATGGCACGCCGGTGGAATGAGTGATCTGCTCTCCATCGGCGCTTCGGGCGTCCGCGCGTACCAGACCGCGCTGACGACGACGTCGGAGAACATCGCGAACGCCGGCAACGCGTCCTACGTGCGGCGCAGCGCGACGATCCGCGAGGTGCAGACCAGCAACGGCTGGAACTCGTCGCTCAACGGCATGGGCGCGGTGGTCGACGGGATCGCGCGCAACAGCAGCCCCTATCTCGAGGCATCGGTGCGCAGCGCCAGCTCGGACGCGAAGAAGACCGAGGCGAGCACCGTCTGGCTCGAGCGGATCGAGGGCGCGATGACCGGCGGCGCGCTCTCTACCAATCTCACCGGCTTCTTCGCGGCGAGCACCGCGCTCCAGGCCGAGCCGACCTCGAGCGCGCTGCGTGCCGGCATGCTGGGCAGCGCCGCGACGCTGGCCGATTCGTTCAAGGTCACCGCCAAGGCGCTCGACGACGGCATGGCCGAGCTCGACACCAAGGCGCAGCAGACGGTCGGCGAGCTCAACCGGCTGAGCCAGGCGCTGCTCAAGGTCAACCAGGGCATCGTCAAGTCGCAGCCGGGCTCGGCCGCGGCGGCGGGGCTGGCCGACCAGCGCGACGACCTGCTCCAGCAGATGAGCGCGCTGACCGAGGTCAACGTCCAGGTCGACGATTTCGGCCGCGCCACCGTGCGCGCCGGCGCCAGCAACGGCCCCGTTCTGGTCGATCCGAAGGAAGCGAGCGAGATGAGCTACGCGCGCACCGGCGGCAACGCGGTGCTCAACGTGCTCAAGCCGAGCGGCGTCGCGGTCCAGGCCAATCCCGAGGGCGGCGCGCTGGCGGGCATGATCGAGGGCGCGCAGCGGATCGCCGCCACGCGCGATCAGCTCGGCGCGATCGCCACCGATCTCACCACCAGTGTCAACGACTTGCAGAAGCAGGGACAGGATCTCACCGGCGCGCAGGGCAAGCCCTTCTTCGCCAACACCAGCGACCCGGCCGACTTCTCGGTGGCGCTGACCGACGGCAGCCAGATCGCCGCGGCCAAGACCGGCGGGGGCGTGCGCGACTCGTCCAACCTCGCCGCGCTCGCCGCGCTGCGCACCGGCAACCAGTTCGAGAGCAAGGTCCAGGCGCTCACCACCGACAATGCCGCGACGCTCAAGCAGCGCCGGCTGGTGGGCGACGCGCAGACCGCGATCTACGACGGCGCGGTGACGGCGCGGTCCGAGGCCTCGGGGGTCAACCTCGACTCGGAGGCGGTCGACCTCGTCCGCTTCCAGCAGGCCTATCAGGCGTCCAGCCGCGTGATCCAGGTCGCGCGCGAGACCTTCCAGTCGATCCTCGAGATCAGGTAAGCCGCCATGCAGATCTCCAGCAACCTCCTCTACGATCGCTCCGCCGCCCGGATGGGCGCGCTGATGACGACCGCGACCAAGCTGCAGACCCAGATCGCGACCGGCAAGAAGATCAGCTCGCCGTCCGAGAATGTCGCGGTGGCGCAGCAGCTCGCCGAGTTCGACCGCAAGGACGCCGACGCCGCCGCGTTCAAGACCAACCTCGATCTCGCCGGCTCGCTGCTCAAACAGGCCGACGGCACGATGGACTCGATCACCGAGCAGATGCAGCGCGCCACCGAGCTGGTGAACAACGCCGCGACCGACACGCTCGGCGCGTCCGACCGCAAGGTGATCGGCGACCAGCTCCAGTCGGTGATCGCGACATTGGTGTCGCTCGGCAACACCAACGACCTGCGCGGCCAGCCCTTGTTCGGCAGCGCGGCGGGCACGCCCGCCGTGATCGACAACAAGGACGGCACCTTCACCTACAATACCGCGCCCAGCCTGTCGGAGGTGCCGATCGGCGAGAACGGCCTGTCGATCCAGCCGACCGAGACCGCCGCGCGGATCTTCACGTCGAGCAAGGGCGACACGCTGGCGATGCTGTCGGCGCTCGCCACCGCGTTGCAGGCCGGCGAGCCGACCGGCGAGAAGGCGCGCGCCGCGATCGACTCGCTCAAGACCGCGAGCGACCAGGTCTCGACCGTGCAGGCGTCGGTCGGCGCGCGCGGGGCGCGGGTCGACCTCCAGCAGAACCTGCTGACCAACGCCGGCGTCGACCGCGCCGAGCTGCGCTCGACGCTGGAGGACACCGACGTCACCCAGGCGTACACCGAGTTGTCCAAGACGATGACGATCCTGTCGGCGACGCAGGCGAGCTTCTCCAAGCTGTCGCAGCTGTCGCTGTTCACTTACCTGCGCTGACGTAACGGCCAACTCGTCGATCCTTCTGCGGATCGGCTGTCCCATGCCGTGCCGCCACACGTGCGAGCACCGAGGAACCGCCGTCGTCGCGCAGCATTGATGCAGCGCAACGACGAGGGTCTATCCACATGGGTGCCACCACCATCGGCGCGCTGATCGGCGGCGCGATCGACGCCATGTCCGGCGACGACAGCGCGGCGGACGGGGCGCTCTACGGCGCGATCACCGCCAACGTCCTCAAGATCGTCCTGCCCGTCGCGTTCACCTACGCGGTCGGCTGGGGCGTGCTGAAGGGTCTGGAGACGCTCGGCGACACCATCTCTGAAAGGGTGAAGGCATGATCAGGACCATCATCGGCGCGCTGCTCGGGCGCGAGCTGGATCGGCGCGACGGGCGCGGCGGCGTCGGCGGCGCGGTCGTCGGCGCGCTGGCGACGCGTGCGGTCACCCGCATGGGGCCGCTCGGCATGGCACTGGGCGGCGCCTATGTGGCGAAGAAGGCCTATGACCGCCACCGCGCCGGCCGCGCGGGCGTGCCGCCGCGGGGGTGAGCGAAAGGGTCGCGGCTGTGTGAAAGGCGGCGACCTCTCGCCACTGAGGGATCCTGAACGCGTTTCAGGATCCACCCTCCCGCGAGGGCCGCCACGACTGAGTTCGCGGCAGCTTGGATCCTGAAACAACCTCAGGATGACGCCACGTTCAAGCGGCGGCCCGCCCTGACACTTCACCCCCACTCGGCCCCGTCATGTTCGCCCAGCCGCGGGCTCGCGCGCTCGGCGACCGCCCGCGCGCCGTCGTAGACGATCGGCGTCGCCAGCCCGGGCAACCCCTCCACCAGCAGCCGCATGCCGCGCGCGACCACCTGCGGATCGGCGAACACCTCGTCGATGCGGTTGACCGGCCCGACCGGCACCCCCGCCGCCTCCAGCGCGGCGAGCAATGCGGCGCTCGTCCAGGTCAGCGTGCGCTCGATCAGCACCGGCAGCAGCGCCGCGCGGTTCGCCACGCGCCCCGGGTTGGTGGCGAAGCGCGCGTCCTCCGCCAGCGCGGGGACCGCGAGCACCGCGCACAGCCGCGCGAACTGGCGGTCGTTGCCCACCGCCACGATCAGGTCGCCATCGCTGGTGGGGAAGCTCTGGTACGGCGCGAGATTGGCATGGCCGTTGCCCATCCGCCGCGGCACCGCGCCGCCGACCAGCCAGTTGAGCGCCTGGTTGGCGAGCACCCCCACCTGGGTGTCGAGCAGCGCCATGTCGATGTGCGTGCCCGCGCCGGTGCGCTCGCGCGCGTGCAGCGCGGCGAGGATCGCGACGGTGGCGTAGACGCCGGTGAACAGGTCGGCGGTGGCGACGCCGGTCTTCTGCGGCGGGCCATCGGGCTCGCCGGTGATCGACATCATCCCGCCCATGCCCTGGACGATGAAGTCATAGCCGGCGCGCGCCGCATAGGGTCCGGTCTGGCCGAAGCCGGTGATCGAGCAGACGATCAGCCGCGGGTGGCGCGCGCGCAGCGTCGCCGCGTCGAGCCCGTATTTGACCAGGCCGCCGAGCTTGTAATTCTCGATCACCACGTCGGCCCCGGCGGCGAGCGCGGCGACGCGTGCCTGGCCCGCGGGCGTGGCGATGTCGACCGCGACCGAGCGCTTGCCGCGGTTGCAGGCGTGGTAATAGGCCGCCGACAGGTCGCTACCGTCGGCGCCGCGGACGAAGGGCGGCCCCCAGTGGCGCGTGTCGTCGCCCTCGCCGGGACGCTCGACCTTGATCACGTCGGCGCCGAGATCGGCGAGCAGCTGCCCCGCCCAGGGGCCGGCGAGGATGCGCGCCAGCTCGAGCACGCGCAGGCCGGCGAGGGGGCGGGGAGTGTCGGTCATGGCAGCGGTGTAGCGAGCCACGGCGCCGCGAAGAAGGCCGTGCGCGGTTGAAGCCGCCGCGCCCGCGGCATAGAGACGCAGCCGATCCTGACACACAGAGAGAGGCCGCCCCATGAAGACCCGCGCCGCCGTCGCGTTCGAGGCCAAGCGGCCGCTCGAGATCGTCGAGCTCGACCTGGAGGGCCCCAAGGCTGGCGAGGTGCTGGTCGAGATCATGGCCACCGGCATCTGCCACACCGATGCCTACACGCTCGACGGGCTCGACAGCGAGGGGCTGTTCCCCAGCGTGCTCGGCCACGAGGGCTGCGGCGTGGTGCGCGAGGTGGGCGCGGGCGTCACCAGCGTGGTGCCGGGCGACCATGTCATCCCGCTCTACACGCCCGAGTGCCGCCAGTGTAAGTCGTGCCTCAGCCAGAAGACCAACCTGTGCACCGCGATCCGCGCGACCCAGGGCAAGGGGCTGATGCCCGACGGCACCACGCGCTTCAGCTACAAGGGTCAGCCGATCTACCATTACATGGGCTGCTCGACCTTCTCCAACTTCACCGTGCTGCCCGAGATCGCGGTGGCCAGGATCCGCGCCGACGCGCCGTTCGACACCAGCTGCTACATCGGCTGCGGCGTCACCACCGGCGTGGGCGCGGTGGTCAACACCGCCAAGGTCGAGCCGGGCGCGACCGTGATCGTGTTCGGGCTCGGCGGGATCGGGCTCAACGTGATCCAGGGCGCGAAGCTGGCGGGCGCGCACCGCATCATCGGCGTCGACATCAACCCCGACCGCGAGGACTGGGGCCGCCGCTTCGGCATGACCGACTTCGTCAACCCGAAGGACGTGGGCGAGATCGTGCCGCACCTGATCGCCATGACCGACGGCGGCGGCGACTATACGTTCGACTGCACCGGCAACACCGTCGTGATGCGCCAGGCGCTGGAGAGCGCGCATCGCGGCTGGGGCGAGTCGATCGTGATCGGCGTCGCCGAGGCGGGCAAGGAGATCGCGACTCGCCCGTTCCAGCTCGTCACCGGGCGGGTGTGGAAGGGCACCGCGTTCGGCGGCGCGCGCGGGCGTACCGACGTGCCCAAGATCGTCGACTGGTACATGGACGGCATGATCCAGATCGACCCGATGATCACGCACCGGCTAAGCCTCGACGAGATCAACAAGGGCTTCGACCTGATGCACGCCGGCGAGAGCATCCGCAGCGTGGTGGTGTATTGAGGTAGACAGATCCTCCCCGGCACGGGGAGGGGGACCGCGACGCGAAGCGGCGTGGTGGAGGGGGTTTTCCGCGAGCGGCGCGCTGCGAGGCAATTCCGCTCCACCACCAGCCTTCCGCTGGCGGTCCCCTTTCCCGCCAAGCGGGGAGGAGTTCAGGAGAGAGACCATGTTCAGCCACGTCATGCTCGGCGCCGACGATATCGCCGCCGCCCAGACCTTCTACGACGCCACCCTCGGCGCGCTCGGCGCCGCGCCTGGCGTGATCGACGAGTGGGGGCGGCTGGTCTACGCCCACGACGGCGGCCGCTTCCTGATCACGCGCCCGATCGACGGCCAGCCCGCCAGCCACGCCAATGGCGGGACGCTCGGCTTCCGCGCGACCTCGCCCGAGCAGGTCGAGGCGTGGCACGCCGCGGGCGTGGCAAGCGGCGGTACCGCGATCGAGGCGCCGCCGGGCGTGCGCCACGTCACCGGCGGGCGCGAGCTGTACCTCGCCTATCTGCGCGACCCCGCGGGCAACAAGGTCTGCGCGACCCACCGCGTCGCCTGAGCGGAGGAGGAAGCATGGAGACCGTCTCGACCGCGCGCGCGCACGGCGGCACGCAGGGCGTGTACCGCCACCGCAGCGCCGCGACCGGCACCGACATGACCTTCTCGGTCTACGTCCCCGACCACGCGCCGGGCGCGACGCTGCCGGTGGTGTGGTACCTCTCGGGGCTGACCTGCACCCACGCCAACGTCACCGACAAGGGCGAGTATCGCGCCGCCTGCGCGCGCCACGGCCTGATCTTCGTCGCGCCCGACACCAGCCCGCGCGGCGACGAGGTGCCCGACGAGGACCGCTGGGACTTCGCCAAGGGCGCGGGCTTCTACGTCGACGCCACGATGCCGCCCTGGTCGACGCATTACCGCATGTGGTCCTATGTCACCGAGGAACTGCCCGCGCTGGTCGCGGCCGAATTCCCGGTCGACGCGGCGCGCCAGTCGATCATGGGCCATTCGATGGGCGGGCACGGCGCGCTCACCGCGGCGCTCCGTCACCCCGGCCGCTACCGCGCGGTCTCGGCCTTCGCGCCGATCGTGGCGCCGACGCAGGTGCCCTGGGGCGAGGCGCTCGACCGCTACCTCGGCGACGACGTTGCGGCGCAGCGCCGCCACGACGCGGTCGCGCTGATCGAGGACGGCGCGCGCGTGACCGAGCTGCTGGTCGACCAGGGCGAGGCCGACGGCTTCCTCGCCGAGCAGCTCCGCCCCGAGCTGCTCGCGCAGGCCTGCGCGGCGGCGGGCATCCCGCTCGAGCTGCGGATGCGCGCAGGCTACGATCATTCGTACCTGTTCGTCTCGACCTTCATGGGCGAGCAGCTCGACTGGCACGCGGCGCGGCTGAAACGCTGAACGGGTATCGACGGAAGGCCGGCCGGCTCCCTCCCCTTCAGGGGAGGGTCGGGGTGGGGCGTGTCCGCGAGCGCTGCGCTGGTGGCCAGGCCCCACCCCAACCCCTCCCCTGAAGGGGAGGGGCTCATTCCGGGCCAAAAGACTATTCTACGTCGCCAGGACCGGCGCGGTGCAGCGCACGATCAGAACGAGAAGCGCACGCCGGCGTCGTACCGCGGGCCGAAGTTCTGGTATTGCAGCAGCTGGTTGTCGAACCGGCCGGTGGTGTAATATTTTGCGTTGAACAGATTGGTGCCCTCCACGAACACCTGGGCGTAGGGCGTGACGTTCACCGCGACGCTGCCGTCGAACTGGCCATAGTCGCGCACGAAGATCGGCTCGTTGCCCGCGCCGCCGGCGAGCTCGCGCAGGAAGCGCTCGCGGCGGTTGTAGGCGATGCGCGCCGAGACGCCGTATTTCTCGTAGAAGACCGTGGCGTTCTGCGAGTTGCCGATCCCCTCCGCGGCGAACGACTGGCCCACCTGGCTGGTGTCGAAGTCGCGGTTGGTGCTGACGAAGGTCGCGTTGGCCTGGACGCCGAAGCCGCTCAGCACGCCCGGCAGCCAGTCGAACGTGTGCACCAGGTTGAGCTCGAGCCCCTTGATGTCGAGCGACTGGGCGTTGCGCGGGCGCCGCACGCTGAAGCGCGCGGTGTTCTGGTCGACGATCAGCCCGCCGACCGGCAGCCCGACGCCCTGTGCGTTGCCCGCGTTGCGGATCGGGAACAGCTCGTCGCCGAACAGCTGGATGATGAAATCGTCCACCTTCTTGTAGAACACCGCCGCCGACAGCGTGGTGGTGCGCGTCGGATACCATTCCAGCGACAAATCGAGGTTCTTCGCCTGGTACGGCTTGAGATTGGGGTTACCGCCGCTCGCGGTGAGCGTGGCCGGGCGCAGCGTGCCGATGTCGAGGCTCGGCGCCAGGTCACCGATCGCGGGCCGGGTCAGCGTCTTGTAGGCGGCGAAGCGGACCTGCAGTTCCGGCGTGAAGTTGAGCCGCGCGTTCAGCGCGGGCAGGAAGTTGCTGTACGACGATTTCTGCGAGATCGGCGTGCCGGTCGGGCTGGCGAACACGCCGACGTAGATGGTCGGATCGGTCGGCGGGTTGCCCTGCGTGGGGGTCAGGTCGACCAGCTGGCGCTGGCTGCCCGACGAGGTCAGCTCGGTATATTCGTAGCGTGCCCCGACGTTGACCAGCCACGGCATGCTGCCGAGCTCACCCGAGAAGTCGACGTCGGCGTAGCTCGCCCACACCGTCTCCTTCACCCGCGTGCCCGGCTGCGGCGCGACCGCGTAGCCGTTGGTCGCGGCGTAGCGTGCCGCGGTCGTGCCCGGCGCGAGGCCGTATTTCGTGTCGAGCGCCGAGGTCGCCGCCGGGCTCGCCAGGAAGTTGAGATATCGGAACGCGTCATAGGTGAGGAAGGTGGTCGGCACCGAGCCGCTCGGCGCGCCCAGCCCCTTCACCGTGAAGGGCGACAGCAGCGACGAGTCCGCCAGCGTCGGGTAGCCGCAATAGACGCAGCCGACGTCGTCGCCCGAGGTGATCGCGACGTTGCTCTTGTCGCGCGTCGTGCTCATCAGGCCGAAGCGCACCGTCTGGAGGATGCCCAGCGCCGGCTTCCACTCGTTGTTCCAGCGGTATTCCTGCACCTTCTCGGTGACGTCGTTGCCGTTGATCCCGGCGATATGGGTGCGACCCAGCGCCGGGTTGGTCAGCACGCCGTCGGCGAAGCCGTTGACCGTGGGGATGCCGTTCCCGTCCGCCTGGGTGAAGGAATAGGGCGTGGGCGTGCCGATCACGGTGAAATAGGAGCCGCCGCCGCCCGCGTTCTTGGCGCGCGAGTAGGAGGCGTCGATCACCATCTTGAAGTTGTTCGCCGGGTTCCACTCGGCGTTGAAGCCGCCCTCCCAGGTCGTCGTCTCGCGCAGCGCGCCCGAGGAGATGAAGTCGGCGTTGCCGTTGGTGGTCAGCGAGGTGACGGTGCGATTGTCGTCGATCGTCGCCGCGGTGTAGCTGGTCGGCTCGAACCAGGCGCCGAGCGCGCGAGTCTTCGAGTCGCTCTTGAACTTGTTGTACAGGCCGTCGAGCGTGAAGGTCAGCTCGTCGGTCGGCTGGTACTGCGCCACCACCGTCGCGCCGAGGCGGGTGCGGTCGTCGCGCGCGGTGTTCACGTCGAAGTTGCGCGGCGCGTAGACGCCCGTGGCGATCGGGTTGCTGTTCGGCCCGACCGAGCTGTTGGGCAGATAGCCGTCGTTGCTGACCGAGGCGATCTGCGCGATTCGGCGCTGGTACGAGACCGAGGCGAGCAGGCCCAGCTTGCCGTCGGCGAAGGTGTTGCTGATCAGCCCGAAGCCCTGCGGCGTGAACTTGTCGCTGTTCTTCTCGTACAGCGCCTTGCCGGTCGCGATCACCTTGAAGCCGTTGAGCGCGAGCGGGCGCGGCGTCTGCACGTTGATCGTCGCGCCGATGCCGCCGCCCTGCAACGGCGCCTGCGCGGTCTTGTAGACCTGTGCGCCGCTGATCAGCTCGGCCGGGATGAGGTCGAACGAGAAGGCGCGGTTGTAATTGTCGCTGGCGAAGCTGCGCCCGTTGAACAGCACGGTGTTGAACGCCGGCCCCAGGCCGCGCACGCTGACCTGCGCACCCTCGCCGTTGGTGCGGTCGATCGCGACGCCGGGGATGCGCTGGAGCGACTCGGCGACGTTCGCGTCCGGGAACTTGCCGAGATCCTCCGAGGAGATCGCGTCGAGGATGCCGACCGCGTCGCGCTTCTGCGCGGCGGAGGAGGCGATGCTGCCGCGGATGCCGGTGACGACGATGTCCTCGGCGGCATTGTCGGTCTGGCCGGGCGGGGCGGAGACCGCGGGCGGCGCCTCTTGCGCCAGCACCGGGGTGGCGGCGATCAACGCGCCGATCGCGCATCCCATGCCGCCCGAGAACAGAAAAGCACGCGCCGTCACTTGCCGAAAGCTGGTCGCCACCGTCATCCTCCCCAATCGCAGCCACACTTGTTATGCGTGTGCTGTCGAAACAGTCTCACGGATATATCTGACAAATACAAGTGGGATCGATTACGTAAACGACGCAAAGACGTCGCAGCGGAGAGGTTCGAGAGGGATAATGTCGGCAAATCAACGGCATGACGACGCGCCTGTGACTGAAGTGGTAGTGGTCGGCGGCGGCTCGGCGGGATGGATCGCGGCGTGTCGACTCGCCGCCCAGGCGCAGCGCACGCGCAGCGGCGTCGCGGTGACACTGGTGGAGTCCGCGCGCATCCCCACCGTCGGGGTCGGCGAGGGCACCTGGCCGACGATGCGCAACACCTTGGCGAAGATCGGGATCTCCGAGACCGACTTCGTCCGCGGCTGCGACGCGGCGTTCAAGCAGGGGGCGCGCTTCGCCGGCTGGACCGATGATTCGCCCGGCGAGGGCTATTATCACCCGCTCAACCCGCCGGCGGGCGCGACCGAACTCGACCTCGCGCCGCACTGGCTCGCCCAGTCCGATGCGCCGGAGGCGGCGGACTTCGCCACCTGGGTCGATTTTCAGGCCACGCTCTGCGACGCCGGGTTGGCGCCCAAGTCGATCACCACGCCCGAGTGGGTGGGCCAGGCGAACTACGCCTACCATCTCGACGCGGGCAAGTTCGCCACGCTGCTGCGCGAGCACGCGGTCGAGCGGCTCGGCGTGCGCCACGTGCTCGGCGACGTCGCGCGGGTCGAGCAGGGCGACGGCGGGGACGTCACCGCGCTGGTGCTCGCCGACGGTGCCGCGATCGCGGGCGACCTGTTCGTCGACTGCACAGGCTTCGCCGCGCTGCTGATCGGCGGGGTCTACGCGGTGCCGTTCCGCCGCTGCGGCGACGTGCTGTTCGCCGATCGCGCCATCGCGCTGCAGGTGCCGTACGACCGCGAGGACGCGCCGATCACCTGCCACACCGTCTCCACCGCGCAGGCGGCGGGGTGGATCTGGGACATCGGGCTGTGGACCCGCCGCGGCGTCGGCCATGTCTACAGCAGCGCGCATATCGGCGACGACGAGGCCGAGGCGGCGCTGCGCCGCTATGTCGGCCCCGCCGCCGACTCGCTCACCGCACGACGCATCACGATCGACGGCGGGCATCGCGAGCGCTTCTGGCAGAACAATGTCGTCGCGGTCGGGCTGTCGGCGGGGTTCATCGAGCCGCTCGAGGCCTCGGCGCTGATGCTGATCGAGGCGTCGATGGACGCGATCGCCGACCGGTTGCCGCGCACCCGCGGCGCGATGCGCGTCGCCGCGCGCCAGTTCAACGCCGCCTTCACGCACCATTGGGCGCGCATCATCGAGTTCCTCAAGCTCCACTACGCGATCACCAAGCGCACTGACACCGACTTCTGGCGCGACAATGCCTCGCCCGCGACCTGGCCCGACGGGCTGGCCGAGCGGCTCGAGCTGTGGCGCACCCAGCCGCCCGCGCCGCAGGACTTCGACCACGCGCGCGAGGTCTTCTCCTGGCCGAGCTACCAGTACGTGCTCCACGGCATGCGCTTCGACGCGCATTATGCCCCGATCGACCCCGCCGCGCCCGAGAGCGCACTGGCGCGGCGCCATCTCGCCCGCGCCGAGCGCGCGCGCGCCGAGGCGATGCAGCGGCTGCCGCGCCACCGCGACCTGATCCGGGCGGTGCGCGAGCACGGGTTGCAGGCGGTATGAGCGGCCTGGTCGCGCTCGACCCCGCCCGCCACGAGACCGTACGCTTCGACGCGGCGGCGGCAGGGCGAGGGCGCGCGATCGCGCAGCTCGGGCGCGGCGAGATCGCGCTGGCGGCGTGCGACATGCCCTTGTGCTTCGCCAAGGACGGCGGCACCGGCCGCTTCAACCTGGTCGCGCTGATGGCGCTGGGCGGCGACAACCTGTTCGCGGGGGCGGGCGGCTTCCACGCCACCTACATGCCCCAGGCGGTGCTGCTCGGCGCCTTCCGCCTCGCCGAGGGCGGCAGCGGGCTCGCGATCGACCCCGCCGACGCGTCGATCGGTGCGCGTGGCGCGGCGCTCATCGAGCGCGGCGCGGTGACGTCGCTGGTCGCCGAGCTGCGCGCTGCCTTGCAGCGGCTGGTCGAGGACGTGGCCGCCGCGCGCGCGCTGGCAGAGGCGCTCGCGCGGCACCGGCTGCTGCGGCCGTGGCGGCTGGTGCTGCGCCGCGCCGAGGCGCGCGAGCACGCGCTCGACGGTCTCTACACGATCGACGAGGAGGCGCTCGCCGCGCTCGACGAGGCGGCGGTGGTGGCGCTCCACCGCGACGGGTCGCTCGCCGCGGCGGCGGTGATCGCCGCCTCGCGCCAGCAGCTCGAGCGGCTGCGCCAGCTCCACGATGCCGCACAGCCGGACGCTCGGATCGTCGTGGGCGAGCTGCGCCTGACGAGTGAACCGCGCGCCCGGCTCGACAATCACGTTATATAGTGTATTAACGCAGCATGGCAGCGCTGAGCAGCGACGACTCGCCGGTCTATCTCCGGCTACGCGGCACGATCGCCGCGGCGATCCTGCGCGGCGACTATGCCGCGGGCGACCAGCTCCCCTCGGTGCGCGCGCTGGCCGCCGAGCATGGCGCCAACCCGCTCACCGTCGCCAAGGCCTATCAGAGCTTCCAGGACGACGGCTATGTCGAGGTGCGTCGCGGCGTCGGCATGTTCGTGCTGGCGGGGGCGGCGGAGCGGCTGCGCCGCGCCGAGCGCGAGGATTTCGTCGCGCACCAATGGCCGCGCATCCGCGAGCGGATCGACCTGCTCGGGCTTGACGCGACCGACCTGCTCGAACGAGTCGCCGGCTGAGGCGTTGTCGGGCGTGATGCGACGCCTGATCTCCCTCGCGGCCTGCGCCGCGCTCGCCGCCTGCCAGCAGCAGCCCGACCAGCCCGGCAACACGGCGCCTGTTCCCACGCCCAGCGCGTCGCCCAGCGCCGCCGCCACGCCTGTCGCGGCGCTGGCACGCTACGTCGGCCACTACCCGACCGACGCGGTGGAGGGGGGCAGCAGCTTCCTGGCCGACCCGGCGGTGCGCGCGGCGGTGGCGGCGGCGGTGCCCGACGAGGGCGTGCGCGCGCGCGTGCTCGACACCGACGTCACCGCCACGCCGATCGCCGAGGTCGAGGGGCGCGTGCTCGCCTACGGTTGCGAGCCGCACAATTGCGGGCCGCACAACTGGGCGATCGCGCTGGCGCCCGACGGCGGCACGGGCGCGGTCTGCTATTATGACGAGGACCGCAGGGTGGCGCGCTGGTATCCCGAGGGCGCGGGGCCGAACCCGGCGAGCGGGTGCCCGTCGGGGGAGTGAGGCGAAGTTCAGGGTAGCAGTGCTCCGGCCCTCACTACGGTCGTGCCCCGGCGCAGGCCGGGGCCCATTTGGGTGGCGTCGGTGGGTCTCACTCCGGCCTTCCCCACTGGGTACCGGCCTTCGCCGGCGAACGGGGATGAGGTGATCGCACACACCTCCCTCGCACCGCCCCGGCGAACGCCGGGGTCCAGGTCGGGGACGTCACTGAGACTCACTACGGTCGTCCCACCTCGGCTCCGGCGCGCGCCGGGGAATGCGGTATAGATCGCCGGGTGCGCTTGCCTGGCACCGTCCTGGCGAACTTCGGGGCCCAGGAGGAGTGTCACTGAGACCCACCGCGGCTTTCCCAACTGGACCCCGGCGTCCGCCGGGGTGGAGCAAGGAGGAGGCGGAGCACTCCTCCCCCACTACACGCCCTCGGCCTCGCCTAGAATGCCCCCGCCGGCAGCGCGTACAGCACCTCCGCGCTCGCGCTCGCCGCCGCCTCCAGCCCCAGCGCCTCGGGCACGATCTGGTCGAGGTAGAAGGCGCAGGCCGCGCGCTTCACCGCGTCGGCCGCGGGCACCGCGGCCTGGCGCTCCATCAGCCAGCCGCACGACGCCACCGACAGCATCGTCAGGAAGGGATAGCTCGCCGCCTGGCGATCGTCCGCGCTCGCCCCCTGGAGCCGCCGCCCGACCGCCTCGCAGGCGTCGACCAGCCGCGCCAGCGCGGGGTGGCGCGCGTCGCGGCGCAGGTCCGCGATCAGGTCGGCGAAGGCGCCGCCGTTCGCGAGCGACAGCTTGCGCCCGACCAGGTCGGCGGCCTGGATCCCGTTCGTCCCCTCGTAGATCGGCGTTATCCGCGCGTCGCGGAAGAACTGCGCGGCGCCGGTCTCCTCGACATAGCCCATCCCGCCATGGACCTGCACGCCGAGGCTGGCCACCTCGTTGCCGAGATCGGTGGCGTGCGCCTTGGCGAGCGGGGTCATCATCTCGAGCCGCTCGCGCGCTTTGGCGTCGCCCAGCGTGGCGCGGTCGACCTGGCCGCAGGCGTAATAGACGAGCGCGCGCGCCGCCATCGTCTGCGCCTTCATCCGCAGCAGCATGCGGCGCACGTCGGCATGCTCGACGATCGCCGCGGGGGCGCCGTCGCGCGCGCCCTGGACTCGCTCGCGCGCATAGGCCGCCGCCTTCTGCGTCGCGCCCTCCGCCACCTGCACGCCCTGGACGCCGACGTTGAGGCGCGCGTTGTTCATCATCGTGAACATCGCGCGCATGCCGCCGAACTCGGGGCCGATCAGCTCGCCGACGCAGTCGCCGTTGTCGCCGAACGACAGCACGCAGGTGGGCGAGGCGTGGAGGCCCAGCTTGTGCTCGATCGACACCGCGCGCACGTCGTTGGGCGTGCCGTCGAGCCGCACCTTGGGCACGAGGAACAGCGAGATGCCGCGCGTCCCCGCGGGCGCGTCCGGTGTGCGCGCGAGCACGAGATGGACGATATTGTCGGCGAGGTCGTGGTCGCCGAAGCTGATGAAGATCTTGGTGCCGCTGATCAGGTACGTGCCGTCGCCGCCCCCCTCTTTCTCGATGGGCGTCGCGGTGGTGCGCAGCGCGCCGACGTCGCTGCCCGCCTGCGGCTCGGTGAGGTTCATCGTGCCGGTCCATTCGCCGCTGGCGAGCCGGGGCAGGTAGGTCGCCTGCTGCTCGGGCGTGCCGTGGTGCGCCAGCGCCTCGATCGCGCCGACGGTGAGGATCGGCGCGAGCGCGAAGCCCATGTTGGCGGTGCCGAGCGTCTCCAGCACCGCGGCCTGGACGACGAAGGGCAGGCCCTGGCCGCCCCAGCGCTGGTCGACCCCGATCGTGCCCCAGCCGCCCTCGACATAGGCCTGGTAGGCGGCGCGGAAGCCGTCGGGCATGACGACGCCCTCGGGGGTCCAGCGCGCGCCGACGCGGTCGCCCGCGATGGCGAGCGGCGCCCATTCGCCCTCAGCGAACGCGCCGATGCCCTCGAGCACCGCCTCGACCGTGTCCGCGCTGGCGGCGGCGAAGCGCTCGTGCCGCGCGATCTCGTCGAGTCCGACGACATGGTCGAGGACGAAGCGCTGGTCGGCGATGGCGGGCACGAAGGTCATTTCTCTCTCCTGTGCGCCCTCGCTATACCCGGCGCGATGAGCGCTCAACTCCCCGAGATCCGACGCTACGGCACGGCCGCGGTCGCGGCGGCGGCGGCGGCGATCCGCGCCGGCGGGATCGTCGCGGTGCCGACCGAGACGGTCTACGGACTCGCCGCCGACGCGCGTGATTCGGCTGCCGTGACGCGGATCTACGCCGCCAAAGGGCGGCCCAGCTTCAACCCGCTGATCGTCCACGTGCTCGACCTCGCCGCGGCGGAGGCGCTGGCGGTGTTCGACGACGACGCGCGCGCGCTGGCGGCACGCTTCTGGCCGGGGCCGCTGACGCTGGTGCTGCCGCTGCGCGACGGCGCGGGCGTGGCGTCGCTCGTCACCGCGGGGCTCGACACGATCGCGTTGCGCGTGCCGGCGCACCGCGCGATGCGCGCGCTGCTGGCGGCGAGCGGCGCGCCGCTGGCCGCCCCCTCGGCCAACGCGAGCAACGCGATCAGCCCGACCCGCGCCGAGCATGTCGCGGCGAGCCTCGGCGCTTCGGTGCCGCTGATCCTCGACGACGGCGCGACCGGGGCGGGGGTGGAGTCGACGATCGTGGCGGGGCGGACGATCCTGCGCCCCGGCCCGGTCACCGCGGAGATGCTGCGCGCGGTGCTGCCAGTCGCGCCGGGGACGACCGCGCATGTCAGCGCGCCGGGGCAGCTCGCGAGCCACTATGCGCCGCGCAAGCCGCTGCGGCTGGCGGCGGTGGCGGCCGAGGCGGACGAGTGGCTGATCGGCTATGGCGCGGTCGCGGGCGACGATACGTTGTCGGCGGCGGGCGATCCGGTCGAGGCGGCGGCGCGGCTGTTCGATGCGCTCCACCGCGCCGACGCGAGCGCGCGCGCACGGATCGCGGTGGCGCCGGTGCCCGAGGCGGGCGTCGGGGTAGCGATCAACGACCGGCTGCGGCGCGCGGCGCAGCGTTAGGCGGCGGCGCCGTGTTCCTGCGCCCGCAGGAACCCAAGGTGGCGAGAGGGATGTTTCGCGAGGCTCGTCCCGCCGTCATTCCGGACTTGTTCCGGGATCCAGCGTGCCGCGTACTCAGATGGCATCGCTCACGCGGAACGGTGGTTCCCGGAACAAGTCCGGGTTGACGGAGGAAGGGGCCGGCCATCAGATCGGTGGCCGGCACATCCGACGACCTCCTCAACCCGAGGCCGGCGCCCCCTCGCTCACGCCGCCGGCGCGCTCGCCTTGCTGCGCGCGGCGAAGCTCTTGCGCAGCTTCTGCAGCTTGGGCGGGATCACCGCCATGCAATAGGGGTTCGACCGGCCCGAGGTCTCCCAATAATCCTGGTGATAGCCCTCCGCCGGGTACCAGTCGCCGAACTCCTCGATCGTGGTCACGATCTTGCCCGGAACCTCCTCCTGCGCGCGCGCGATCGCCTGGTTGGCCTGCTCCTCCTGCATCACCGTCTCGGGGAAGATCGCCGAGCGGTACTGCGTGCCGACGTCGTTGCCCTGGCGGTTGAGCTGCGTCGGGTCGTGCGTGGCGAAGAAGATGTCGAGCAGGTCGGCGTAGCTCACCTGCGCGGGATCGAAGCCGACGCGGATCGCCTCGGCGTGGCCGGTGTCGCCGCCGCACACCTGCTTGTAGGTGGGGTGGGGGATGTGGCCGCCGATATAGCCGCTCTCGACGCTCTCGACCCCGATCACGTCCTTGAACACCGCCTCGGTGCACCAGAAGCAGCCACCCGCCAGCGTCGCATATTCCGTCATCAGAAGCGTCTCCTTTGCGTGTCATGTAGGAAGCCGCTAGGCGGCGGCAACGGCAACGGAGACAGGCATGACGCAGGACGCGACGCTCGACGGCAAGGTGATGGTGACCGGCGGTGCCGGCTATATCGGCAGCCACGCCGTGCTCGCGCTGCTCGACGCGGGCTATGACGTCGTCGTCATCGACAATCTCGTCACCGGCTTCGACTGGGCGGTCGACCCGCGCGCCGCCTTCGTCAACGTCGCGGTCGAGGACGCGCGGGTCCGCGACGTGATCCGCGAGCACAAGGTGCGCGCGATCATGCATTTCGCCGGCTCGGTCGTGGTGCCCGAGTCGGTCAGCGACCCGCTCAAATATTACCGCAACAACACCGCGGCGACACGCAGCCTGATCGAGAGCGCGGTGGCCGAGGGCGTGCCGCACTTCATCTTCTCCTCGACCGCGGCGACCTATGGCACGCCCGAGCGCGTCCCCGTCGCCGAGGACGACCCCAAGGTGCCGATCAATCCCTATGGCATGTCCAAGCTGATGACCGAGCATATGCTCAAGGACGTCTCGGCGGCGCACCCGATGAACCACTGCTGCCTGCGCTATTTCAACGTCGCCGGCGCGGACCCGCAGGGGCGCAGCGGCCAGTCCACGGTCGGCGCGACCCACCTGATCAAGATCGCGGTGGAGGCGGCGACGGGCAAGCGCGCCGCGGTGTCGGTCTACGGCACCGACTTCCCGACCAGCGACGGCACCGGGGTGCGTGACTATATCCACGTCAGCGACCTCGCCGAGGCGCATGTCGCCGCGCTCGCGCTGCTGGTCGAGCGGCCGGCCGAGAGCCACACGCTCAACTGCGGCTACGGCCGCGGCTTCTCGGTGCTCGAGGTGCTCGACGCGGTGGACCGCGTCACCAACCATCCGATCGAGCGCCGGCTGGAGGGCCGCCGCGCCGGCGATCCGGCCGAGCTGGTCGCGGACAATGCCGCGATCCTGCGCACGATCGACTGGGCGCCGCGGCGCGACGACCTGGAGGGGATCGTCCGCGACGCGCTGGCGTGGGAGCGGCAGCTGGCCGAACGCGCGCGGTGACGTGGCGCTCGCTCCTGTTCGTGCCGGGCGACCGCCCGGATCGGATGGAGAAAGCGCTCGGGCTCGGCGCCGACGCGCTGATCCTCGACTTGGAGGATGCGGTCGCGCCCGCCGCCAAGCCGGCCGCGCGTGACGCGGTGCGCGCGCTGGTGGAGCGGGCGCCCGGGGGACCCGCGCTGCTGGTGCGGGTCAACCCGGTCGGGACCGGGGCGTTCGCCGCGGACGTCGCCGCGCTGGCGGGCGCGCCGCTGACCGGCGTGGTGCTGCCCAAGGCGGAGGGTCGCGCCACCGTGGCCGCGCTGCGCGCGGCGCTGCCGGGCGACTATACGGTGCTGCCGATCGCGACCGAGACGCCGCGCGCGGTCTTCACGCTGGGCGACTATGACGGCGCGGGGCTGGCGGGGCTGACCTGGGGTGCCGAGGACCTGCCCGCCGCGATCGGCGCGCTGTCGTCGCGCGAGACCGACGGCGGCTACACCGACCCGTACAAGGTGGTGCGCTCGCTTGCATTGTTCGCCGCGCACGCCGCCGGGGTCGCCGCGATCGAGACGGTCTACCCCGACTTCCGCGACCTCGACGGGCTCGCTGCCTATGCCGCGCGCGGCCGGCGCGACGGCTTCACCGGCATGATGGCGATCCACCCCGCGCAGGTGGCAGTGATCAACGCCGCGTTCACGCCGGGGGAGGCGGAGCTCGCGGCGGCGCGGCGCGTGGTCGCGCTGTTCGCGGCGAACCCGGGCGCGGGCGCGCTCCAGCTCGACGGCCGCATGGTCGACGCGCCGCACCTCGCCGCGGCGCGGCGGCTGCTCGCGACGGCGCGCGCGGACTAGCGCGCCAGCGAGCGCCGCAGCGTCGCGCCGAGCCACCACCACAGCGCCGCCCAGCCGGTGCCGGCGCACCAGCCCGCCAGCACGTCCGACGGCCAGTGCACGCCGAGGTACACGCGGCTCACCCCGATCAGCCCGGTCAGCAGGATCGCTATCACGAAGATGTAGCTGCGCACCGCGCGCCCGTCCGCCACCTGCGCCACCAGCCCGGCGAGCGTGAGATACACCAGCGCGCTGTTGGTGGCGTGCCCGCTCGGGAAGCTCAGCCCGGTGACCTGGACGAGATGGTCGACCAGCTCGGGCCGCGGTCGGCCGACCCAGTGTTTCGCCTGCGCCGCGATGATCGAGCCGCTGATCGTCGCCGCCGCGATCAGCGCCGCGGTGAGCCACAGCCGGCGAACCAGCAGCAGCCCGACCGTCCCCGCCACCACCAGCGTCAGCACCGTGCCGCTGCCCAGCGCGGTGACGTCGATCAGCGCCGCGTGCAGCCAGCGCGGTCCGACCGGTTGCGCCGGGTCGCCGGGCACGCGCAGCGCGAGCATGATCGCGCGGTCCCAAGCGAGCGGCGCGCCGCCCGCGACCAGCCGCGCGAGCAGCGCCACGCCGACCAGCCCGGCGAGGCCGAGTGCGATCCACAGGACGGGCGGGGCGGGCGGGGCATCGCGCGGCTCCTCGGCAGGCACGGCGCGGTCGATCATCGTCTGCATGGTCGGCGACAACGAGCGGGGCGCGGGAGCGCTGCGTGGAGGAGGCGAAATTCGCTCGAGGGGAAAGACCGCGCTGGCTACAGCGACATGGATCAGGCTGGGTTGCTGACGGCGCAGGTGTGACGGGGCGCTCACACCATTGGCCTCTCGCCCGCGACGTATCGCCCAATTTCGTCCGTCATCCCCACGGAGGCGGGGATCCATACACGCCGACGTGCCGGCTCTTTCACGAAGGTCCGCGCGTCTGGATCCCTGCCTCCGCAGGGATGACGGGGGTACCGCGAAGGCCCGGTCGCCCGCGCGCCGCCGACCCTTAGTGTCGCTTACACCAGGGATTACCATGCGGTGCGCCCCACTCGCAGCATCGCCGCGGCAACAAAATGTCGCAACCGGTCGCCCGACCGATTGACGAAGCCCCCCGCCGCAGCGCAGCATGCCCGTCATACAGTCGCAACAATGGGGGCATTGTGGTGGTGAGCTTCAAGCGTCGCATGCTGGTGCAGCTTCTCGCGTCGGCCGCGATCGCGTCCCCGGCGGCGGCACAGGGTACG
Organism: Sphingomonas citri; assembly: GCF_019429485.1. Taxonomy (GTDB): domain Bacteria; phylum Pseudomonadota; class Alphaproteobacteria; order Sphingomonadales; family Sphingomonadaceae; genus Sphingomonas; species Sphingomonas citri. Next base: position 67,772 of record NZ_JAHXZN010000006.1, read on the forward strand.
CCCGACCAGGTCGCCGCCACACCGACCAGCTCGGGCCAGACCACCCAGGCCGACGTGCCGCAGAACAGCAGCACCACCGACGGCGACATCATCGTCACCGCGCAGAAGCGCGACGAGAATATCCAGAACGTGCCGATCAGCATCCAGGCCATCGGCACGCGCCGGCTGGATCAGCTCAACGTCTCGAACTTCAACGAATATACCCAGCTGCTGCCGTCGGTGGCGTTCCAGTCGTCGCAGCCCGGCGTCACCACCGTCTACATGCGCGGCGTCGCCTCGGGCGGTGACGGCAACCACTCGGGCTCGCTGCCCTCGGTCGGCACGTACCTCGACGAGCAGCCCGTCACCACGATCGGCGGCACGCTCGACATCCACATCTACGACGTCGCCCGGATCGAGAGTCTCGCCGGGCCGCAGGGCACGCTGTACGGCGCGTCGAGCGAGGCGGGGACGATCCGCATCATCACCAACAAGCCCGATACCGCCGGCTTCTACGGCCGCGTCGACGGTGAGGTGAACAGCGTCCGCTCGGGCGGGATCGGCTACACCACCGAGGGGATGCTCAACATCCCGTTCGGCGAGCGCATGGCGCTGCGCGTCGTCGGCTTCTACCAGCGCGACGCCGGCTTCATCGACAATGTGCCGGGCACGCGCAGCTTCCTGCCCCAGCCCGGCGGCGTCACCGTCACCAACGACCAGTTTGTCGAGAAGGACTATAACGACACCGAGACCTATGGCGGCCGCGCCGCGCTGAAGATCGACCTCGACGACAATTGGACCGCGACGCCGACCTTCCTCTATCAGGAACAGCGCAGCCACGGCAGCTACGCCTTCGACCCGAAGGTCGGCGACCTCGAGGTGCAGCACTTCTACCCCGAATACCGCAAGGACCGGTTCGCGCAGGCGGCGCTGACGATCGAGGGCCAGCTCGGCAACTGGGACGTGACCTATGCCGGCGCCTATCTCGACCGCCGTGCCGAGCAGTCGACCGACTATACCGATTACTCGGAAGCCTATGACTCGCTCTACTCGTCGGTCGGCGGGCTGGCGGGCTATTTCTATTACCAGGATGCGGCCGGCAACACGATCGACCCGCGGCAGCGCGTCGTCGGGCGCGATCACTTCAAGAAGACCAGCCAGGAACTGCGCGTCGCCTCGCCCGCCGACCAGCCGTTCCGGATCGTCGCGGGCGGCTTCTACCAGCGGCAGAGCAACCTGATCTTCCAGGACTATCAGATCCCGAACCTGGGTCCGGACGTGTCGGTCAACGGCTATACGGGGACGCTGTGGCTGACGCGCCAGCACCGCGTCGACAAGGATTACGCGGTGTTCGGCGAGGCGAGCTACGACCTCACGCCGCGGCTGACGCTGACCGCGGGCGGGCGCGCCTTCATCTACGACAACTCGCTGGTCGGCTTCTTCGGCTTCGGCCGCAATCCCGGCGTCGATCCCGAGGACGGCCGACCCTATACGGCGTCGCCGTTCAACGCCGCGGGCAGCTCGCGCACCGGCTTGGCGAGCTGCTACCTCGCCGGCGGCGGCACGCTGCGCGACGCCTATCTCAGCGGCGGCGACACCAGCGCCTTCCTGACGACCAAGGACGTCGGCGGTATCCCCTGCGCCAATCTCGGCGTCGTCAAGGGCAACACGGTGGTGCCCAAGCGCGCCGACGGCCAGGGCGTGACCTACCGCTTCAACGCGACCTGGAAGCCGACCGACCTGCTGCTGCTCTACGGCACCTGGTCCAAGGGCTTCCGCCCCGGCGGGATCAACCGGCGCGGCGACGTCGGCGACTATGACGCCGACTTCCTCACCAACTATGAGCTCGGCTGGAAGACGACCTGGCTCGACGGGCGGCTGCGGATCAACGGCGCGGTGTACCAGCAGGACTGGGACCAGTTCCAGTTCGCCTTCCTGGGCGAGAACAGCTTCACCGTGATCCAGAACGGCCCCGACGCGCGCATCCGCGGCATCGAGATGGACGCCAACGTCAGCGCCGGGCCGCTCTCCTTCACCGCCTCGGGCGCCTATACCGACGCCAAGACGCGCACCGATCTGTGCCGGACGGTGACCTGCGCGGGCGACGGCAGCGACGTGGTCGCCGCGGCGGGCCGGCGCCTGCCGATCACGCCGCGTTTCAAGCTGAGCGCGACCGCGCGCTACACGGTCCCGATCGGCGCGGCGAAGGCCTATCTCCAGGGGCTGGTGGCGCACCAGAGCTCGGCGGCGTCGGACATCCGGCTCAGCGTGGAGGAGGTCGGCACGGGCCGCCTCGCCAACCCGTCGGCGGAGATCGGCCGGCTGCCCGCCTACACCACGGGCAACCTCGCACTGGGGGCGGACTGGGGCAAGTACACGCTCGAGCTGTTCGCGCGGAACCTTTGGGACGAGCGCGGGCAGATCGCGCGCTTCATCCAGTGCGGCTCGTGCTACCAGCGGCCCTATGCCGTGCCGATCACCCCGCGCACGATCGGGCTGCGGCTGGGCGCGAAGTTCTGAGGAGCGGCGCGGCTCGTGGCGCTACCGTCGTCATCCCCCGTGCCGTCATCCTCCTTGACGCCGGGAAGAGGGGCGGCCGGCGCGCCACATCGGTCCGCGCGCCTCGCCCGGTCCGGCGCGCGTTGATCCCGGCGCGGCGACCGTCATCGTCGCGCGCCGCCGACCGCGACGCCCGTCAACGCGCTGGCGGTAGGGTATAACGCCCGGTAGACCGGCGCGATGAACGGATCGCCGCACGAGGAGGAGGACGCCCGCTGGTTCCGCCGCGCCGCGATGGCGACGGGTCACGCGATCGTCGTCACCGGGCCAGAGATCGAGCGCCCCGGGCCGGTGATCCGCTTCGTCAACGCGGCGATGTGTGCGCTCACCGGCTATGCCGAGCACGAGCTGCTCGGGGCCACGCCGCGGATCCTTCAGGGCCCCGAGACCGATCGCGCGGTGCTCGCCGCGCTCAAGGACGCGCTGCGCGCCGGCCGCGGCTACGCCGGCGAGACCATCAACTATCGCAAGGACGGCGCGCGATACGTCGTCGACTGGACGATCGACCCGATCCGCGACGAAGCGGGCGTGATCGAGGGCTGGATCGGCGTGCAACGCGACATCACTGCCGAGCGCGGCCGCGACATCGAGCGTGCCGAGGCCGGCGCGCGGCTGCGCGCGATCTTCTCCGCTGCCTCGGTCGGCCTGTCCGAGGTCGACCAGCACGGGCGTTTCCTGCGCGTCAATCAGGAGCTGTGTCGTCTGCTCGGCCGCGGCGAGGCCGAGCTGCTGCGCCTCGGCGTCGCCGACGTGACCCGGCCGGCCTATCTCGCGCCCTCCTTCGCCGCGGTGGAGCGCGCGTTGGCGGGCGGGCGCACCGCCACGCTCGACAAATGCTACCACCGCCCCGACGGTACCGTTGTCTGGGCGAACAGTAGCATCACCCCGCTCGGCGCGCCGGGTGACCCGGCGCGCTCGCTGCTGGTCGTCACCATCGACCTCACCGCGCGCAAGCGCGCCGAGGCGGCGCTGCGCGAGAGCGAGGAGCTATTCCGGCAGTTCGGCACCGCGTCGGCCGACGCCCTGTGGGTGCGCGACGCGCGCGACCTGCGCGTCGAATATGCCAGCCCCGCCTTCGAGCGGCTGTACGGCCTGCCGCTGGCGACGGTCGGCGCCCGCGACGACCTGCGCCGCGTGGCGCGGCTGATCCTGCCCGCCGACCGCGCCGGCGCGCTCGACGCAGTGCGTCGCGTCCGCGCGGGCGCGACCGTCACCGCCGAGTTCCGCATCCGTCGTGCCGAAGACGGCGCGGTGCGCTGGGTGCGCGACACCGCTTTCCCGATCCGCGACGGCGAGGGCCGGATCCACCGCATCGGGGGGATCAGCGAGGACGCCACCGCGGCCAAGGCGAGCTCCGACCGGCTAGAGGTGCTCGTCGCCGAGCTGCAACACCGCACGCGCAACCTGCTCGGCGTCGTGCGCGGCCTGTCGAACCAGCTGATCGCGAGCAGCGCCTCGCTCGACGATTTCGCCGGCCGGTTCGACGACCGGCTGCGCGCGCTGGCACGGGTCAACGGGCTGCTCGCGCGGCTGAGCGAGGGCGATCGCATCACCTTCGACGAGCTGGCGCGGAGCGAGCTCGAGTCGCTCGGCGGCGCCGACTGGCTAGGCTCGGGGCGGGTGACCATGACCGGCCCGACGGGCGTGCGGCTGCGCTCGAGCACGGTGCAGACCTTCGCGCTCGCGCTCCACGAACTCGCCACCAACGCGCTCAAGTACGGCGCGCTGTCGCCGCGCGGCGGGCGGCTCGCGCTGGACTGGCGAGTCGCGACGGTCGGGGGCGTGCCGATGCTGCACGTCACCTGGCAGGAGAGCGGAGTCGCGCGCGATCCGGTCGCCGACGCGCCGGCGCCGGGCGGCGGCTATGGGCGCGAGCTGATCGAGCATGCCTTGCCGTATCAGCTCGGCGCGCGCACGCGTTTCGCGTTGCGCGACGATGGCGTCCACTGTGAGATCGCGCTGCCCGCCTCGCGCGGTTCCGAAACCGCGCGCGCTGCGCTAGACGCGGGGGCAGACCCCGGCGGCGCCGGGCACGACATCGGAGAGGATTGATCACCGCATGACCCAGATGGGCCGGTTCGACTGGGCAGACCCGTTCCTGCTCGACGATCAGCTGAGCGAGGACGAGCGGATGGTGCGCGACACCGCGCGGGCGTACGCTGAGGACAAGCTCGCGCCGCGCATCGTCGAGGCGTTCGCTAACGAGCACACCGATCCCGCGATCTTCCGCGAGATGGGGGAGCTGGGGCTGCTCGGCCCGACCATCCCGGAGGAATATGGCGGCGTCGGCGCCTCTTATGTCGCCTACGGGCTGGTGGCGCGCGAGGTGGAGCGGATCGACTCGGGCTATCGCTCGATGATGAGCGTGCAGTCGAGCCTCGTGATGTACCCGATCTACGCCTACGGCTCGGAGGAGCAGCGCCACCGCTGGCTGCCCGGGCTGGCGCGCGGCGAGCTGATCGGCTGCTTCGGGCTGACCGAGCCCGACGCCGGCTCGGACCCCGGCGGCATGACCACGCGCGCGCGCAAGGTGGACGGCGGCTACGTGCTCTCGGGCGCCAAGACCTGGATCTCGAACAGCCCGATCGCCGACGTGTTCGTGATCTGGGCCAAGAGCGACGCGCACGACGGCGCGATCCGCGGCTTCGTGCTGGAGAAGGGCGCGAAGGGGCTCGCCACGCCCAAGATCGAGGGCAAGCTCTCCTTGCGCGCCTCGATCACCGGCATGGTGATGATGGACGAGGTCGAGGTCGGCGAGGACGCGCTGCTGCCGAACGTGGCGGGGCTGAAGGGGCCGTTCGGCTGCCTCAACCGCGCGCGCTACGGGATCAGCTGGGGCGCGCTGGGCGCGGCGGAATATTGCTTTCACGCCGCGCGGCAATACGGGCTCGACCGCAAGCAGTTTGGCACGCCGCTCGCCGGGCGCCAGCTGTTTCAGAAGAAGCTGGCCGACATGGAGACCGAGATCGCGCTCGGGCTGCAGGCGAGCCTGCGCGTCGGGCGGCTGATGGACGAGGGGCGGTTCGCGCCCGAGATGGTCTCGCTGGTCAAGCGCAACAACGTCGGCAAGGCGCTCGACGTGGCGCGCGCGGCGCGCGACATGCACGGCGGCAACGGCATCTCGGGCGAGTATCAGGTGATGCGCCACCTGATGAACCTCGAGACGGTCAACACCTACGAGGGCGCGCACGACGTCCACGCGCTGATCCTCGGCCGCGCCATTACCGGCATCGCGGCGTTCTGAGGGTCAGATCCTCCCCGGCACGGGGAGGGGGACCATGCGCAGCATGGTAGGGGGCTTTCCGCATACGAGACGCCGCGTGAGCGGATAGCCCCCGCCACCACCGCGATGGCGCGCGGCGGTCCCCCTCCCCGTAGGCGGGGAGGATCTTGGAACCGCCCGCCGCCCGCCCCGGTTCTCGCTCGCATCGCGTCAGGAGCGTGTGAGATGGCGAAGCAGAGCAAGGCGCAGCAGGAGACGGTCGAGCGCGTGATGCACGAGTTCGCGGAGGGCGAGCTGGAGACCAGCGCGGGGCGCAAGGTCACCAGTCGCAAGCAGGCGATCGCGATCGGGCTGAGCGAGGCGGGCGCGTCGAACCAGCAGACCCCCGCGCAGAACAAGCGCCGCAAGGGCCAGGCGGAGCGGCGCGAGCGCAGGCAGGAACCGAGCAAGGCCGAGCTCTACGAGCGCGCGAAGAAGGCGGACGTGCCGGGCCGCTCGACGATGAGCAAGGCCGAGCTGGAGAAGGCCCTCGGTTGAGGGCGCCGGTTTGAGGTGAGTCGTGCCACTTCCGCTCCTCCTCCCTTCCGTCATCCGAAACAAGTCCGGGACGACGGAAGGGAGGAGGAGGAGCGGCGGCAGCATCCCGGCTAGCGGCCGCCGAGGTAGCGATAGCGCCCCCTCAATAGGCCGCGGTGAAGCGTGCGCGCGGGTGGCGGTGCTGCTCCAGCTCGTCGACCATCGCGATCGCATAGTCGGCGAAGCTGATCCGGCTCTGCCCCTCGCCGTCGACCACCAGCTCGTCGCCGCCGAGCCGGAAGCGGCCGGTGCGCGGCCCCTCCTCGATCAGCGCGGCGGGCGAGAAGAAGGTCCAGTCGACGTCCTCCACCCCGCGCAGCGCCTCCAGGAAGCGCACCCCGCCCATCGCCATGTCGCGCCACGCCGCCGGGAAATCGGGCGAGTCGATCAGCCGGCCGCCGTCCGCGGTGCGCAGGCTCGCCGCGCCACCGGTGACCAGCAGCCGCGGCACCCCCGCCGCGCGCAGTGCGCCCAGCAGCGTCTCGGCGGTGACGTCGAAGTGGAGCGCGCTGATCACCGCGTCATGGCCGCGGACCAGCCCGGCGAGCGCGTCGGCGTCGTGCGCGTCGCCCGCCAGCGCGGTGACGCCGTTCGCGGCGGAGATCGCCGCCGGGTGGCGCGCGATCGCGGTGACCTGATGCCCACGCCGCGCCAGCTCCTGCGTGATCTCCTTGCCCGCGCGACCGCTCGCGCCCAGCACCGCTACCCTCATCTCGCTCTCCGTGGATGGTTTCCAACGGTGACCTACTTGGCTAGGGCGAGGCGCCATGCAAGACGGCACTTCCCTCTCACCTGGTTACCCCGGCGATACCGTGCGCGGTGACGCTTATGCCGCCGACTGCCCGACGCGGCGCCTGCTCGATCGCGTCGGCGACAAATGGAGCGTGCTGATCCTGCTGCTGCTCGGCGACTCGCCGCGGCGCTTCAGCGAGCTCAAGCGGTGCATCGCGGGCGTGTCGCAGAAGATGCTGAGCCAGACGCTGCGCTCGCTCGAGCGCGACGGTCTCGTGACGCGCGAGGTCGATGGCAGCGTGCCGATCAAGGTGGTGTATCGCGTCACCCCGCTCGGGCGCGAGCTGCTTGGCGCGCTGCGCCAGATGATCGACTGGGCGGAGACGCGGATGGGCGCGGTCGCCGCCGCGCAGGCGCGCTACGACGCGCGCGGAGAGACCGCGGCGGAGATGGTAGCGCTCCCCGGATGATGCTGTTAACCCTCTGATCCACGGCGCCGAAAGCGTCGATAGCCAAGGGAGAGGGACATGCGCGAGGCCGACCGTCGCACCATCATCACCGGACTGGGGATGGGGCTCGCCGTCGCCGCGAGCGGCGCCTGCGCCGCGCCGCCGCGCGACCGCAAGATCGGCTATGCCGTGGTCGGGCTAGGTCGCTACGCCGAGCTGATCATGTCCAAGTTCGCCGAGTGCGAGCATTCGCGCCTCGTCGCTTTGGTCAGCGGCACGCCCGAGAAGCTGGAGAAGTTCGGGACTCAGTACAACATCCATAAGACGCACCGCTACAGCTACGCCAACTTCGACACGATCCGCGACAATCCCGACATCGACGTGGTCTACGTGATCCTGCCCAACTCGATGCACGCCGAATATGTCGTGCGCGCCGCCAAGGCGGGCAAGCACGTGATGTGCGAGAAGCCGATGGCGGTCTCGGTGGCGGAATGCGAGACGATGATCGCGGCCTGCCGCGCCGCCAAGCGCAAGCTGATGATCGGCTATCGCTCGCGCTTCCAGCCGCACAACATGCTCGCGATCCAGCTGGCGCAGAGCGGCTTCGTCGGGCCGACGCGGATCATCACCTCGGAGCACGGCTTCGACGCCAAGCCCAACCAGTGGCGGCTCGACCGGCCGCTGTCGGGGGGCGGCTCGCTGATGGACATCGGCATCTACAGCCTCAACGCGGCGCGCTATCTCGCCGGCGAGAACCCCGTCGAGGTCAGCGCGATCGAGTCGACCGACCGCTCCGACCCGCGCTTCCGCACGGTGGAGGACCGTATCTCGTTCCTGCTGCGCTTCCCCTCGGGGATCGAGGCGACCTGTGTGTCGAGCTACAGCTCGAACCACAACGCCTATCGCGTGATCGGCACCAAGGGCTGGATCGAGCTCGAGCCCGCCACCTCCTACGAGGGGCAGAAGATGCGGATCAACCGCGACGGCCGCACCGAGCCGCGCGACCCACCCGCGGGCAAGGCGCAGCATGCGGCGCAGCTCGACCACCTCGCCGAGTGCATCTTCGACGACAAGCAGCCGCTGGTCGCGGGCGAGGAGGGGCTGGCCGACATGCGCGTGATCGAGGCGATCTACCGCTCGGCGCGCGAGGGCCAGCGCGTGCGGCTGGTATGACCGCGCTCACCCGGCGCGCCGCGCTCGCCGGATTGGGGGCGGGGCTGACGGCGGGACTGGGCGCAGCGGCGCTGCTCGCCGGCGCCGCGCGCGCGGCCGAGCCGCCGCCGATGGGGGTGCTGCGGCTCGACCCGCGGCTCGATTCGATCATCCCGCCCGGCGCCACGATCGAGACGCTCGCCACCGGCTATCGCTGGGCCGAGGGGCCGGTGTGGGTCGCCAGGGGCGAGTATCTGCTGTTCTCCGACGTGCCCGCCAACGTCGTCCATCGCTGGTCGCGCCGCGACGGCGCGCGGCCGTTCCTCGATCCCTCGGGCCTGCAGACGCCGATCCCGCCCGCGATCCGCGAGGCCGGCGCCAATGGGCTGGCGCTCGATCGCCGGGGCCGGCTGATCGTCGCGGACAGCGGTACGCGCGCGATCGTCCGCGTCGACCTTGCCACAAAGAAGCGGACCGTGCTGGCCGAGCGCTACCGCGGCAAGCGCTTCAACAGCCCCAACGACGTGGTGGTGGCGCGCTCGGGCGCGATCTACTTCACCGACCCGACCTACGGCTTCGCCGCCGGCCCCGACTCGCCGCTGCGCGAGCTCGACGTGATGGGACTCTACCGGCTCGACCCCGACGGCACCGTCACGTTGCTCGACGGCGCGCGGCGCTTTCCCAACGGCGTCGGCCTCTCGCCCGACGAGCGCACCTTGTATCTGGCGTGCTCGGACGACGCCGCGCCCTTGGTCTGGGCCTATGCGCTCGACACGCGCGGCCGGCCGACGGGCTTGCGCGTGTTCAGCGACATGCGCGCGGACAAGGCGAAGGGCTGGGCCGGCGCGCCCGATGGCATGGACGTCGCCGCGGCGGGGCATCTGTTCGTCAGCGGACCGGGCGGGATGCACGTGCTGAGCCCCGCCGGCGAGCCGCTCGGCATCATCGGCAACGGCAAGCCGATCGCCAACGCCTGCGTCGGCGAGGGCGGGCGCAGCCTGTTCCTGACGGCGTCGGACCGGATCTGCCGCGTCGCGCTGGTCGGGTAGCCGCGTGGCGCTCGCGCGCTAGACTCCCCTCCCCTTCAGGGGAGGGGTTGGGGGTGGGGCCTCGCCGCGGGCGCGCCGCCTGAGGAAACGCCCCACCCCAACCCCTCCCCTGAAGGGGAGGGGCTTACGCGCCGCACTGTGGCGCAGAAACAACCCTTCTGCAGCAATGCTCTACGGCGGCCCATGCCACGTCGACACCACTCCCCGCGCGACTTACATTCGTGGTTAACGGCGCCGCCCGAGCGCCGCACCAGAGGGAGAAGAAGCATGCGGTCCACCCACGCCACGCGGCTGCTCAGCGGCGCCGCCACCGTCGCGCTGACGCTGCTCGCCGCGCCCGCGCTCGCTCAGACCGATACCAGCCAGACCACTGCCCAGGACACCGCACAGCGCTCGCAGCCCGACACCGGCATCGTCGACACCGATGCGCCGACGGGCGACGACATCATCGTCGTCGGCACCGCGGGCGGCGGCACGCGGCGGCAGGACGCCGCCTTCGCGGTCACCACGCTCAGCGACGACGCGATCGAGCGCGCCGCGCCCAACAGCACCGCCGACCTGCTCCGCACCGTCCCCGGCGTGATGGCTGAGAGCTCGGGCGGGCAGAACGGCGCCAACATCTTCGTCCGCGGCTACCCCTCGGGCGGCGACGCGCAGTTCGTCACCTTTCAGCTCGGCGGCGTGCCGATCTTCCCGCCTTCGACGCTGTCGTTCCTCGAGAACTCGCAGCTGATCCGGCTCGACGAGACGGTGCAGCGGGTCGAGGCGGTGCGCGGCGGGACCGGCTCGCTCTTCTCCAACGGCCAGCCCGGCCTGACCGTCAACGTCGTGCCGCGCACCGGCGGCAGCGAGCTCCACGGCCTCGCCAAATTCTCGTACACCGACTACGACGAGGCGCGCGGCGACGCCTGGGTGTCGGGCCCGCTCGGCGAGAACACCGGCTTCATGATCGGCGGCTTCTACGCGCAGGGCAACGGCATCCGCGACCCAGGCTTCCGCGCCGAGAAGGGCGGGCAGGTCACCGCCAACATCCACCATGATTTCGAGGGGCGCGGCTCGGTCGAGGTCTATGCGCGCTACCTCAACGATCGCGGCCAGTGGCTGCTGCCGATCCCGGTGATCCAGGACGGGCGCAAGATCAGCGCCTATCCCGGCTTCGACGCGGGCACCGGCACCCTGCTCGGGCCGGAGACGCGGCTGACGCGCAACGTCCAGGGCAACACCGTCAACCTCGAGAACGGCCGCGGCGCGGACGTGATCAACACCGGCATCACCTTCGATTACGAGGTGGCCGACGGCCTGCGCGTGCGCGAGCGGATGAGCTATCTCGGCGGCCGCGCCGACACGGTCGGGCTCGTCCCCGACGGTCCGCCCACCGCCGCCTCGGCGATTGCGACCGCGCTCGGCGGTGCCGGCTCGACCGTCGCCTCGCTCAGCTACGTCAACGGTGGCGGCGCAGTCGCCTCGGGCGCGGACACGCAGGTGATGCGCGCGGGCATCTGGAGCGTGCAGAAGAAGATCACCTCCTTCGTCGCCGACACCGCGCTGGAGTGGAAGGCCGGCGGCAACAAGCTGACCGGCGGCTTCTACTACGCCGATTATACCACGCGCGACCAGTGGGCGCTGGGCAACCAGGTGCTGCTCACCGCCGAGCCGCGCGCGCGGCTGCTGAACCTGACGCTCAACGGCGGGCGCACCGCGACGCAGAACGGCTTCACCAGCGGCGACGGCTTCCTGGTCGACGCTTATTACAAGGGATCGGACCTCGCCTTCTACGCGGTCGACGAGCTGCAGATCACGTCGCAGCTGCGCGTCGACGGCGGGCTGCGCTACCAGAAGCACATCGTCGACGGGAACCTGCGCACCCCGGCGGCGACCCAGGTCAACCTCGATGGCAACCCGAACACGCTGTACGACAACGCGGTCAACGTGTTCGGCGACCGGCGTGCGCTCGACCCGTTCCGCGAGGGGCGCTGGTCGTGGACCGCGGGCGCCAACTACGACTTCACCTCGCAGGTCGGCGTGTTCGCGCGCTACAGCCGCGGCCACAGCTTCCCGCAGTTCGACAATCTGCGCGAGGGGCTGACGATCGTCGCCAAGGTCGACACCTACGAGGGCGGGCTCAAGGTATCGATGCCGTGGCTCAACCTCTACGCCACCGTCTTCCACAACAAGTTCGACGGGCTGGCGACGACGCAGCTGATCAACAACGTCGCGCTCAGCCAGGTCGGCGGTGCCAAGGCGACCGGCGTCGAGCTGGAGGGGGCGATCCGGCCGTTCGCTGGCTTCAGCCTGGCGGCGGCGGGAACCTTCCTCGACGGCACCTACCAGGACTTCTTCACCGGCGGCGGCGCGATCGACAACACCGGGAACCGCGTCCAGCGCCAGCCGCGCTGGATGTGGCGCGTGACGCCGTCCTACGAGCTGCCGGTGGGGAGCCTGCGCCCGTCGCTGTTCGCGACGCTGCAATATACCGGCGATCGCTTCTCCGATCCCGAGAACCAGCAGCTGCGGCCGCGCTTCTACCAGCTCGACGCGGGCGTGTCGGTCGAGGTGGCGGAGCGGATCCGGCTCCAGGTGACGGGCAACAACCTCACCGACGAGATCGGGCTGACCGAGGGCAACCCGCGCATCATCGGCTCGCAGGGGACCGGGCCGGTGCTGGCGCGCCCGATCCTGGGTCGCTCGCTGCGCTTCAGCGCGGCGCTGAGCTTCTGAGGGGGGCGTCACTCCCCTTCGAAAGGCCAACCGCGCCACTCTCTTCCGTCATCCCGGACTTGTTCCGGGATCCGCTCCTCCGCGAGCACAACGACGTCAGGATGAGCGGCACCGTGGATCCCGGAACAAGTCCGGGATGACGGGAGGAGGTGGGATGTCCGCCCGTGGCAAAAGCGGACCCCCTGCGCCTGCCATACGTCAGCGCCGCTAACGTATCGGCTTGCCCCGTCCCCCGACGTGCCGCATACAATAAGATAATTGCTTTCGAATGGCGCGACTCCCGGAGCTTGGCGGGGAACGCGGCACGACGCCGGTGAGCGCGCAAGCCTCTGCAACGACGCACGCGAAGGAGAGACGATGACGATCAGCGAGGGGATCAGCCGCCGCACGTGGCTGGCCGGGGCGGCGGCCACGGCGATGGCAGGGGCGCTGCCCGGGGTCGCGCAGGCGGCACGGCGCCGCAAGGCCGGCGACAAGATCAACATCGCGGTGATCGGCGCGGGCGGCATGGGCGCCGCCAACGCCTCGCGGCTGACCGGCGAGAATATCGTCGCCGCCTGCGACGTCGATTTCGACCATGTCGCCAAGTCGCTGCTCGGCCGTGACGGCAACACCAACCCCGAGCGCGTCGCGCTGCGCGCCGCCTATGACAAGGCCGAGCGCTTCAGCGACTATCGGAAGCTGTTCGACAAGCGCAAGGACATCGAGGCGGTCCTGATCGCCACCCCCGACCACCATCACGCGGTCGCGGCCAAGATGGCGATGGAGCGCGGGCTCCACGTCTATGTCCAGAAGCCGCTGACCTATACGGTCGCGGAGAGCCGCATGCTGGCCGAGCTGGCGCGCAAGAACCCCAAGCTCGTCACGCAGATGGGCAACCAGGGCCACTCGGGTGACGACGGCCGCCGCGTGGTGGAGCTGCTGCGCGGCGGCGCGATCGGCAATGTCCGCGAGGTCCATGCCTGGACCAACCGCCCGATCTGGCCGCAGGGCATCGCGCGCCCCGATCCGGTGGCCAAGCCCGCCAGCCTCGACTGGGACCTGTGGCTCGGGCCGGCCTCGGTCGACTGGGGCTACAACCCCGATTACGCCCACTTCAACTGGCGCGGCTGGACCCCGTTCGGCACCGGCGCGCTGGGCGACATGGGCGCACATCTGCTCGACTTCCCGGTGTGGGCGCTTGAGCCCGGCCTGCCCACCCGGGTCGAGACGCGCCACTCGCGCTGGGCCTCGCGCGACCAGCCGGCGCAGCCGGGCAGCTGGCCGCTGGCGGGGCTGACCTTCTTCGAGTTCGGCAACGCCAAGGGCGGTCCGATCAAGCTCACCTGGTACGACGGCGGGCTGATGCCGCCGACGCCGCACGATTTGCCCGCCGAGGTGACGATGACGCCCGACGGCGGCGTGCTCTACATCGGCGACCAGGGCATGCTGATGCACGAGACCTACGGCGAGAAGCCGGTGGTGTTCGGCGCCGGCGCGGCCGAGCGCGCCGCGGCGGTGCCGCGCTCGCTGCCGCGGATCGAGGGCGGGTTGCAGGGCCACGAGCGCAACTGGCTCGCCGCGATCCGCGGGGAGACGCAGGCGTCGTGCCCGTTCGCCTACGCGACGACGCTCAACGAGACGATGCTGCTCGGCATGGTCGCGCTGCGGGCGGGGCGGCCGATCACCTACGACGGCAACGCCGCGCGGATCACCGACGCGGCGGACGCGAACACGCTGCTGACGCGGGACTATCGGAGCGGGTGGACGATCTGAGGAAGGGGGCGCTGATCCCGTTTCAGCGTCCGCCTCGGGAGATCCACCCCTGTAAGGGGAGTGCGGGCTTTGGCTTGCCCCCCGCAAGCCAAGATGGTCTCCGAGGGAGACCATCTCGCCCGCACTGGCGCGCGTAGCGCGACGTAGGGATGTCGCCCGGTGGCGATGACCGATGGACTCACCACCCGCCACACCCCTCCGTCAGGCCTGCGGCCTGCCACCTCCCCTTGCAGGGGAGGATCGAAACCCCCACTCACGACGCCTGCGCGGCGCCGGGGACGAGATACCACGCACCGTCCACCAGGATCACGCGCGACGCCGCGCCGTCATGCCCATCGACCGCGCGTGGCGCGCCCGCCGCGGCGACGCGACGGCGCGGCACGCGCTCGGTCAGGAGGATGTCGTACGACTTGATCAGCCGGTAGAGCGTGGTCCGCCCGATCCGCAGCCGCTGTGCCGCATGGGTCAGATTGTTGTCGGTGGCGAGCAGCGCCGCCAGGATCGCGTCGCGCTGTGCCGCGGCCATCGTGCCGCTGATCTGCCAGTCCGGAACACTCATTCGAGCACCTGTCACCGCACCGGAACGGCCCCGTGGGGCGCGTCTATAGCCGGCCATCAGGTTAAGCCGTGCCATACGTCAGATCAACGCGCTATTAATCACCATTTCACGTGAAGTTCAGGTCTTGCAGGGGGAGGCGGGCCGCCGCTCAGCAGCATCGCCCGCCACCGCCGCGGTAGCGCGCCGCCTCGCGTTCGCGGAAGAACTGCGCGCGCGTCATCGCCTCGCGCCCGGGATGATGCTCGGCGAGATGGCGTCGGTAGGCGTCATAGTCGGGCTGGCCGACCATCAGCCGCGCGGTCTGCGCCAGCCGGCGCCACAGCGCGCTCACGCGGTCGCTCCCGCCGGCGGGATCTCACTGACGCTCGGCCGGTCGAGTCGCCGCACCGCGAGGCAGGTGCGCACCGCGTAGAGGAGGATCGCCGCCACCACCGCGAGGAACAGCGCGCACAGCGCCGCGTCGATGCGGTCGTTGAGCACGATCCGGTGCATCTCGGCGAGCGTCTTGGCGGGCTTGAGCACCTCGCCGCGCGCCGCGGCGTCGGCGAAGCGGCGCGCGTGCGCCAGGAAGCCGATCGCTGGATCGGGGTGGGCCAGCTTCATCACCCCCGCGGTGCCGGTGCACAACACCAGCCAAGTCGCGGGCAGCACCGTCACCGCGGCGTAGCGCGCGCGCTTCATGCGGAACAGCACCACCGTGGCGAGCAGCAGCGCCACCGCTGCGAGCATCTGGTTGGAGATGCCGAACAGCGGCCACAGGGTGTTCACGCCGCCGAGCGGATCGGTCACCCCCTGGTAGAGGAAGAAGCCCCAGGCTCCGACGCACAGCAGCGTGGCGACCAGCCCGGGGACGAAGCCGCGCGTATCCTTGAAGCGCGGCACCGCGAGCGCGAGCAGGTCCTGCAGCATGAAGCGTCCCGCGCGCGTCCCGGCGTCGACCGCGGTGAGGATGAACAGCGCCTCGAACAGGATCGCGAAATGGTACCAGAAGGCCTTCATCGCGGGGCCGCCGATCGCGTGCGAGAAGATCTCGGCCATCGCCACCGCCAGCGTCGGCGCGCCGCCGGCGCGGCTGATGATCGTGGTCTCGCCGACCTGTCGCGCGGTATCGATCAGCGTCGCCGGCGCTATGGGAAAGCCCATCGCGGTCACCGCCGCGGCGGCGGTGGCGGGATCGCCCGCGGTGATCGCGGCAGGGGCGTTCATCGCGAAATAGATGCCGGGATCGAGGATGCACGCCGCCACCAGCGCCATGATCGCCACCGCGCTCTCCATCAGCATCGCGCCATAGCCGATGAAGGCGGCGTCGTTCTCGCTCGCGATCAGCTTGGGCGTGGTGCCGCTCGCGATCAGCGCGTGGAAGCCCGACACCGCGCCGCAGGCGATCGTGATGAACAGGAAGGGGAACAGCGGCCCGGCCCAGACCGGCCCGCGGCCCGTGGCGGCGAAGTCGGTGAGCGCGGGCATGCGCAGCGGCGGGGCGAGCAGCACGATGCCGATCGCCAGCGCCGCGATCGCGCCGATCTTGAGGAAGGTCGAGAGATAGTCGCGCGGCGCCAGCAGCAGCCACACCGGCAGCAGCGACGCCACCGCGCCGTAGGCGATCAGCCCGACGCACAGCGCCACCGGCGTGAGCGTGAACCACGGCGCGAGCGTCGCGCTCGCCGCGACCGACTGGCCAAGCAGGATCGCGGCGACCAGCCCGACGACGCCGATCACCGAGACCTCGCCGATCGCGCCGGGCCGCAGCCAGCGCGTGTAGCCGCCCATCACCATCGCGAGCGGCACGGTGGCGACGACGGTGAACAGCCCCCACGGGCTCTCCGCCAGTGCGCGCACCACGATCAGCGCGAGCACCGCGAGGATGATCACCATGATCATGAAGGCGCCGACCAGCGCGATCGTGCCGGGCACCGCGCCCATCTCCATGCGGATCAGCTCGCCGAGCGAGCGCCCGTCGCGCCGCATCGAGATGAACAGCACCATGAAGTCCTGCACCGCGCCGGCCAGCACCACGCCGGCGAGGATCCACAGGGTCCCCGGCAGATAGCCCATCTGCGCGGCGAGCACCGGCCCGACCAGCGGCCCCGCGCCCGCGATCGCCGCGAAATGGTGGCCGAACAGTACGCGCCGGTCGGTCGCGACATAGTCGAGCCCGTCGGCCCGTCGCACCGCCGGAGTCGCGCGCGCGGGGTCGACCGCGACCACGACGCGCGCGATGTAGCGGGCATAATAGCGGTAGGCGACGAGGTACACGCACAGCGCCGCGGCGACGATCCACAGCGCGTTGACCGGCTCGCCGCGCACCGACGCGACGACACCGAGGCAGGCGGCGCCGGCGAGCGCGAGCAGGATCCATGGTAGGTGCCTGGTCATCGTCGCTCGCTCCCCGCTCTCACGCACCCGCTATGCGCGCGTAGGCCCGGCGCGATCAACGGGGCACGTGTCAGAAGCGCGACCCCATCTCCAGCCCGACCGTGCGTCGCTCGTCGAAGAAGCCGCCGGTCGCCAGCAGCCTGCCATGTTCGCGATAGAACAGATGCTACTCGTAGAGCAGGTTGCGGCTCCACAGCGCCAGCTCGAGCGACGCTCCGGGTGAGACGTCGGTCAGCCGGCAACGCAGAGCAGAGCCGCGCGCCGGCGATCGACAGGAGGAAGGCATCGGTGGCCGGGCGAGGCGGTTCGCCATGGTGGGTTACCGGCGTCGCTCCGGCGGACACGGCCCCGGCGCAGCTCGTGCCCCGGCAGAGGCCGAGGCCCAGGTGGGGAGCGGCGGCGACCTGACCGCGACCCTCAGCCCTACTGAGCCCCGGCCTTCGGGGCATGAGGACGTCGCCCTCAGGTCACACGGCGGCCGAACCCGCGATCAGCACGCCGCGCGCAGCGGCTCGGGCACGCTCTCGGCCGCGGGCACCGGGGCGGCGCGCTCCGATCTGCGCGGGTCGGCGCCGTAGCGGTTGGCGCCGCGCGTGCCCGGCAGCAGCAGCAGCGGGGCCGCGATCGGGAGAAGCAGCCACCAGCCCGAGCGCTCGGCGTCATGCAACCGGCGCGCGTGCACGGCGACGCCCGGCGCGGCCCCGAACAGCAGCACGAAGCCCAGCGCCGCGAGTAGCACGCCTCCCCGCGCCATCTCGGGGCGCAGGTCGAGCGCGCCCAGCCACGGCGCGGCGAGATCGGGCGCGTGCCAGGCGAGCGCCAGCGCGGCGAGCAGCGTGAGGTCGAAGCCGGCGAGCTCGCGCCGCGTCGCGCGCCCGGCGAGCTCGCCGTAGAGCCGCCACGGCCGGGTGAGATGCTCCATCGCTCGCCTCCCTCGACGCGCCTGCGCCTCAGGGGAAACTTAGCGTGGGGCCAGGGTAAGGCGGCGGAGTCGAGCGGGGCAGTGGCCCGTTATGGCGGGCGGCCAGAGGCGCCGGCGCCTGAGCGAGTGTATCGACTCGCTCAGGCCGCCCTACGCCCCGTTCCTCAGTCGCGTCGCACGCCCACGTCACGGAAGGCGCGCGGCTCGATCGGCGGGATCGCCGACTCGTTGAGCGCGCACTGCCACAGGCCGACGTCGATCCAGCGCCCCTGCTTGTAGCCGACCTCGCGGTACACGCCGGCACGTCGGAAGCCGACCGCCTCGTGCAGCGTGATCGAGGCGTCGTTGGGCAGCGCGATCACGCCGATCGCCTGGGTGAAGCCCTGCGCGCGCAGCGTGTCGACCAGCGCCTCGTACAGCAGCCGGCCGACGCCCTGGCGCTGCGTCGCGCCGGCGGCGTAGATCGAGGTCTCGACGACGTAGCGATAGGCGGGACGGTCGCGGAAGCGCGTGGCGTAAGCGTAGGCGAGCAGCCCGCGCTCGCCGCCGTCCTCGCCGCGCGACACCGCGACCATCCAGGGATAGTAGCCGTCCGAGTCGAGGATGCGGTCGCGCATCGCCGCGGCGTCGGGCGCCTCGCTCTCGAACGAGACCGTGCCCTGCAGCACATAGGGCGCGTAGATCGCGGCGATCGCGGCGGCGTCGTCGGCGGTGGCGGCGCGGATCGCGATCGGTCCGGGGGGCATCACAGCCCCACCTTGGCGAGCACGAGCTGGAGCAGGGTCCGGTCCGCCGCGCTGGCGCGCACCGGGCCGAGCCCGGCGCACTCGAGGCATTGCGCGCGCACGGTCGCGCCGGTCAGCATCCGCTGCGCGTCGCCGAGCGCGACCGCGAACGCCTGCTGACGCTGCCACGCCAGCTGGCCGACCGCGTCGGCGGGAGCGCCGGCGTCGTCGTCGTCCTCCTGGCTGGCGAGCTGCTGCGCGATCTGCGCGGCGAAGCCCGGTTTCTTGTCGAGATAGACCACCGGCGGCTTGTCCTGGTCGAGCTTGGCGCGGCGCGCCGCCTCCTTCACCGCGGCGTCGAGCCCGCCGAACCGGTCGACCAGCTTGAGCTGGTGCGCGATCCCGCCGACCCAGACGCGGCCCTGGCCGATCTCGTTGACTCGCTCGACCGGCAGCCGGCGCGACTGCGACACGCGCGTCAGAAACTCGCGATAGCCGTGCTCGATGCCCGACTGCACCACCGCGTCGAGCTGCGGCGTGGTGCCGGCGAGCAGGTCGGGCTGGCCCGACAGCGGCGTGGTCTTCACCCCATCGGCCGAGAGCCCGATCTTGTTCAGCGTGTTCTCGAAGGTGGGGATGATGCCGAAGATGCCGATCGAGCCGGTGATCGTGCCGGGCTCGGCGAAGATCACGTCGCCCGGGGTCGATACCCAGTAACCACCCGAGGCGGCGAGCCCGCCCATCGACACCACCACCGGCAGCCCGCGGCGTTTGGCCTCCAGCACCGCCAGCCGGATCTTCTCCGAGGCCAGCACCGACCCGCCCGGCGAGTCGACGCGCAGCACCAGCGCCTTGAGCTTGTTGTCGATCATGCCCTGGTAGAGCAGCTTGGCGATCGTGTCGCCGCCGGCGGTGCCGGGCTGCGCCTCGCCGTCGACGATCTCGCCCGCGACGGTGAGCACGCCGATCTGCCCTGTCTTGGGCAGCGGCGCGGCGTCGACATAGGGCTGGTACTTGATCGTGCGGAACCAGCCGGCGGGCTTGCCGTCGTCGCCGCCGGCGAGCTGCGCGACGCGGCGGCCGAAGGCGACGCGGTCGCCGAGCTTGTCGACCAGCCCGGTGGCGACATTGGCCTGGGCGACATCGCCCTGCGCCTGCTGGACGAGCTGTGCCGGCTGCGCCAGCCACGGCGCCACCTGCGCCTTGGGCCGCGCGCTCGCGATCGACTCGCGCCACTGCTGGAAGAGCGTGCCGTACAGCTCCTGGCTGGCGGCGCGCGCCTCCGGGCTCTGGTCGGTGCGGGTATAGGGCTCCACCGCCGATTTGAACTTGCCGACGCGATAGACGTGCGCGTTGACCCCGATCTTGTCGAGCAGCCCCTTGTAGTAGAGCTGGCTGCCGCCCGGCCCGGCGAAGATCGTGCCGCCCAGCGGGTTCATCCAGATCTCGCTCGCCGCCGAGGCGAGGCGGTAGCCCGCGTCGGTGTAGGCGGTGGCATAGGCCAGCACCGGCTTGCCCGCCTTGCGCGCGCGCAGCAGCGCGTCCTGCACCTCGCCGAGCGACGCCGGGTAGCCGCCGCCGAACTTGTCGAGGTCGAGCACGATCGCCTTGACGCGGTCGTCCCGGGCCGCCGAGTCGATCGCGCGCAGCAGGTCACGCAGCCGATATTGCTTGCCGATCTGCTGGCCGCTGAGCAGCGCGGTGGGCTGGATCTCCTCGGGCTGCTCGACGATCGGGCCGTCGAGCGCGAGCAGCAGCGCGCCGTCCTTGATCGCGCCGGGGCGCGAGCGCGCGTTGAGCGCGGCGAACAGCAGGGCGAAGAACAGCAGCATCGCCGCGAGGACCAGCGCGTCCTTGATGCCCACCAGCAGCTTCCAGGCGCCGCGCACCAGTTTCATCGTGATTATCACCTTCTCGCGGGAGAGTCGCGCGGCCCCCAGCCTAGCCCGGCGTGTATGAAGTGAGCAATACGCTTTGGGGTGGCCAAGGTGCGTGACCTTCCAGCTTCGGTCACGCGGAGGAGCGCGCCGGCACGGTCGCGGCCTCGTCCCGGCAGGCACGAGGCGCCACGACCGCGGTCGCGACGGCCCCGGCGGTGCCGCTCGAAAATTTTCGTATTCGATCGGCGCCGCCCGCCGTGCCGCTCCTAAGGAGCACTCACGTCACGGCTTTGCAGTGACGGCGATGTCGTACCGCAGGCGGGTGAGCATGCGCTGCGGACCAGCGACGGCGCGGCACGCGGGGGTCAAAAGGGGCAGTCTTCGATGGTGTTGGTCAAGTCCGCGCGCGCGACGTTGTTATATGGCATCTCCACCGCCGCGGTGCTGACCGCGGTCGCCGCCTCCGCACAGACGAAGGACGCCGCGACTCCGGAGGTCGGCCAGCGGCAGGCCGTGCCAGAGCCCGAGCAGCGCAGCGAGATCGTCGTGACCGGCACCCTGTTCCGCGACTCGAACACGACCTTGATCTCGCCGGCCACGGTGCTGACCGCGGCGACGCTCGAGCGTGCCAACATCACCACCGCACAGGAAGCGATCCGTTCGGTGTCGGCCGACGGCGCGGGCTCGATCTCGACCGGCTTTCGCAACGGCTTCTCGGCCGGTGGCGCCGCGGTGTCGCTGCGCGGTCTCGGCGTGTCATCGACGGTGGTGCTGATCGACGGGCTGCGCTCGGCCAACTTCCCGCTCAACGACGACGGGCACAACGCCTATGTCGACCTCAACTCGATCCCGCTCGGCACGGTCGACCATATCGAGGTGCTGAAGGACGGCGCCTCCTCCACGTACGGCGCGGACGCGATCGGCGGCGTGGTCAATCTGATCAGCCGAAAGAACGTCCAGGGCGTCGACGGTTCGGTCCAGGCCGGCACCACCGCGCGCGGCGACGGCTCGCATTATCGCGCCACGCTGACCGCGGGGGTCGGCGACTACAAGGAGCAGGGCTTCAACTTCTACCTGAACGCCGAGTACACGTCCGACGGTTTCATCACCAATCACTCGCGCGGTTATCCCTTCAACACGCTCGATCTCCGTCCGAGCGGCCTGGCCGATCGCAACCGCAACGACGACTCACTGACTGCCGCGAACCCCCAGGCGGTGGTCACGCGGGTGACGCAGAGCGATCTCAACGATCCGCTCGCCGGCCGGGCCGGAGCGCCGCTCACCAAACGATATCAGCTGCTCGACCCGGACGGCTGCCCGCACGGTACCTTCACCTCGACCGAGAAGGACGCGCAGGGCGTCGGCTGCGCGCACAACCTCGTCGACGACTATTCGATCATCCAGCCCCGCCAGCAGCGTTACTCGACCACCGGCCGGCTCACCGCCCGGCTGAGCGACCGGTTCGAGATGTTCGCGAGCGGCAGCTACTCGCACTCTGACCTGAGCATCACCGGCGCGCCGTCCGCGATCCGCCAGATCCAGCCGTTCGGCGGCTCCCCCACGATCGCGTCGAACAATCCGGGGATCGTGCTGCCGGTCTATGTCTGCGCCGCCGCGGTGAACTGCGCCGTCGCGGCTGACCGGAGGCTGAACCCAAACAATCCCTACGCCGCCGCTTATGCCGACCACCCCGGCGAGGGCGCCGCGCGAATCTATTACCTGTTCGGCGATATCCCGGCGGCGAGCGAGCGCTACGTCGACGTGTTCCGCGCCACCGCCGGCATCTCGGGGACGTTGGGAGAGGGCCTCACCTTCCGCCTCAACGGCGTCTACGCGCGCGACACTTTCAGCATCACGCAGCACGGCGCGATCAGCATCCGGGGCTTGCTGAGCGCGATCAGCACCGGCGCCTATGACTTCGTCCATCCGGAGCGGAACAGCGCGGCGGTGCGGGCGCAGGTCTCGCCCGACCGCACCACGCCGTCCTACTCGACCGCCGCGACGATCGGCGGATCGCTCATCAAGGCGGTGACGGCGCTGGGCGGGGGCGACCTCAACGTCGGCGCCGGCTTCCAGCTGCGCCGCGAGACGCTGATGAATCGCAGCCAGAATGCGGACCTGAGCTACTACGGACTGAACACCTCCTCGGCGCAGGGCCGGCAGACCGTGAGTGCGGGCTTCTTCGAGGTGGACGCGCCGTTCACGCGCGGTCTCGATGTCGATCTGTCGGGCCGGTACGATCATTATTCTCAGGGTTATGGTCACTTCTCGCCCAAGCTCGGCGCCAAGCTCACGCCGATCGAGCCGATCGCGTTCCGCGCCACTTACTCGCAGGGGTTCCGCGCGCCGACCTTCGCGGAGAACAATCCGCTCAGCAGCTACGCTGGCTTCTCGACCTTCACCCCGCCGGCGAGCTTCGTCGCGGCGCATGCCGGCAACGCGAGCTACGGCACCAGCTACAGCATCGGCAGCGGGGCGAGGGGCAATCCCGACATCCTGCCGGAGGTCTCGCGCAGCCTCACCTTCGGCACCATCATCAAGCCCGCGCGCTGGCTCGACCTGACCGTCGATTACTATCACATCAGGAAGTCGAATCTGATCGTCACCGGCCCGCGCCGGAGCGAGGCGATAGCGGCCTATTACAACCAGCCCGACAAGGCCGCTGGCTGCGACGCGCTCGCCAGGGTGGACAAGGGCTATGCCTGCAACGTCGTCGACGCGCCCGACCCGGCCAACCCCGACGCCCTGCCGCGTCTGCTCGTGTTCGACGTGCCGTACGTCAACGCCAACGACGAGGTGAGCTCGGGCCTCGACGTGCAGGCCAACGCGCGGATCCGGCTGGCGTCCGGCGTCCGCCTGATCGAGCGTCTCGACGCCACCCGCGTGCTCCGGCTCGACCTGGTGACGCCTGACGGCGTGGTGCAGCGATACGCCGGGACGCTCGGACCGTATGAGCTGTCGTCGGGCAGCGGCACGCCGCGGATCCGCGGCAACTGGCAGAATGCGCTGGAGGTCGGCGCCTTCTCGCTCGCCTCGACGGCCTATTATGTGGGCCGGATCAAGCAGGTCGCGGCCGATCGCATCGCGCCCGTGGGCGGCGTGATCGACCTCTCGTGCCAGCATACGCTGGTGCCGATCACGAAGGGCGGTGACGTCGGCACGCAATGCTATGTGCGGCCGTTCCTCTACGTCGACCTGAACGCGGGCGTGACCGTGAACAACCAGCTGCGCTTCTTCCTCAACGTGGAGAACGTGACGGACGCGCGCGCGCCGCTCGCGTCGGCGGCCTATGGCAGCAACCCGAACTACCTGAGCAGCTGGCATTATGCCGGGCTGGTCGGGCGCAACTTCAGCGCGGGCGCGAGCGTGCGTTTCTGACGGCGCGGGGCGGGGAGTAGCCGCTGTCACGGTAGCGGTTCCGCTTCGAGACGCCACTTCGACAGGCTCAGTGGCTCCTCAGCACGAACGGTGGCGGATCGGCCGCCTTCCGTTCGCGCTGAGGAGAGGCTGAGCTCGCCGACGCCTCGCCTCGAAGCGTAGCCGCGAGGCTGCCGCCGGCGCCCGTCGCCGCGCCCCGGCGAACACCCGCGTGCACCGCGGCGCATTCTCCTCTACGGCACGCCGCGATGCACGGCGCCGCCACCCTCCACCCGCTGACCGAGCGCGCGCCCGCGACGTGGCAGCGCGAGCTGCGCGCGCTCGCCGCGCTGGCGGGGCCGCTGGTGGGGGCCAACCTGCTCCAGATGGCGGTGTTCGCGGTCGACGTCGTGTTCGTCGCGCGGCTCGGCCCGGTCGAGTTCGCCGCCGCGACATTGGGTGTGTTCCTGTTCAACCTGCTCGCCTTCGCGCTGGTCGGGCTGGTCGGCGCGGCCGAGCCGCTGATCGCCGCCGCGTTGGGGCGCCGCATCGGCGCGGTGCGGCAGGTGCGGCGCTCGTTCCGCATGGCTTTGTGGCTGGCCGCGGCGGGTTCGCTCGTGGTGATCGCGCTGCTCAACCTGGCCGAGCCGATCCTTCGCCTCGCCGGGCAGGACGCCGCGGTGGCGGCGCGCTCGGGCAGCTTCTGCCGGCTGCTGTCGCTCGCCGCGCCCTTCGCGGTGGCGGCGGCGCTGATGCGGCTCACCGCCGCCGCGCTGGGGCGGCCGGGCTGGGCGCTGGTGGTGACGCTGCTGGCGCTCGGCGTCGCGGTCGCCGCCAACTGGTGCCTCGTCTTCGGCAACGCCGGCTTCCCCGCGCTGGGGCTGGAGGGCGCCGCGATCGCGAGCGTGCTCACCTCGCTCGCCACCTCGGCGAGCTACGCGGTGATCCTGTCGACCGACCGCCGGCTGCGCCGCTTCCACCTGTTCGGCAATTGGTGGCGGACCGAATGGCCGCGCATGATCGAGATCGCGAAGCTCGGCGCGCCGATCGCGCTCGGCTGGATGGCGGAGGGCGGGCTGTTCGGCGGCGCCGCGCTGCTGATGGGGCTGATCTCGGTCACCGCGATCGACGCGCATGCGGTGGCGCTCAACATCGCCGCGATCGCCTTCCAGGTGCCGTTCGGGCTGGCGCAGGCGGCGACGATCCGCGTCGGCCTCGCCTACGGCGCCGCCGACCCGCGTTGGGTCGGGCGCGCGGGCGGGGTCGCGATCGTGTCGGGCATCGCGGTGATGGTGGTCAGCGCCTCGATCCTGTGGGCGGTGCCCGGGCTGTTGGTGCGCGCCTATGTCGACCCGGCGCGCGAGGTGGCGGTCGCCGCGCTGGCGGTCGAGCTGCTCGGCGTCGCCGCGGTGTTCCAGCTGGTCGACGGCGCGCAGGCGGTCGCCGCCGGGGTGCTGCGCGGCGTGCAGGACACGCGCGTGCCGATGATGATTCAGGTGTTCGGCTATTGGGTGATCGGCTTCGGCATTGCCGCGCTGCTCGGCTTCACCTTCGGCTGGGGCGCCATCGGCATCTGGTGGGGACTCGCCGCCGGGCTCGGCGTCGTCTCGGCGCTGCTGATCTGGCGCTGGTCGGCGCGCGCGCGGCTCGGCCTGTTGCCTGACCCGGCCGCACGCACGGCCTGACGCACGGTTCCCGAAAAATCGCGCGCGCCCGGTTGACCGCCGCGGGCACGCCCCACATATGCGGGGCGCTGGCACTCGCCCCTGGGGAGTGCCAAAAATCTGTCACATGCCTTCAGAGAGGTAAGAGCAATGAACTTTCGTCCGTTGCACGACCGCGTTCTCGTCCGCCGCGTCGAGGCGGAAGAGAAGACGGCCGGCGGGATCATCATCCCGGACACCGCCAAGGAGAAGCCGCAGGAGGGCGAGGTCGTCGCCGCCGGCACCGGCGTCAAGGCCGAGGACGGCAAGGTCACCCCGCTCGACGTCAAGGCCGGCGACCGCATCCTGTTCGGCAAGTGGTCGGGCACCGAGGTCAAGGTCAACGGCGAGGACCTGCTGATCATGAAGGAGTCGGACATTCTCGGCGTCATCGCCTGAGACCGTCCCGCCGGCTCAATTTTCTCAACATTCGTTCATCTGAAAGGGTAGCCACATGGCAGCCAAGGACGTGAAATTCGGCCGCGACGCGCGCGAGCGCATCCTGCGCGGCGTCGACATCCTCGCCGACGCGGTGAAGGTCACTTTGGGGCCGAAGGGCCGCAACGTCGTGATCGACAAGAGCTTCGGCGCGCCGCGCATCACCAAGGACGGTGTGTCGGTCGCCAAGGAGATCGAGCTCAAGGACAAGTTCGAGAACATGGGCGCGCAGATGGTGCGCGAAGTGGCCTCGAAGACCAACGACATCGCGGGTGACGGCACCACCACCGCCACCGTGCTGGCGCAGGCGATCGTCCGCGAGGGCATGAAGTCGGTCGCGGCCGGCATGAACCCGATGGACCTGAAGCGCGGCATCGACCTGGCCGTGACGAAGGTCGTCGCCGACATCCAGGCGCGCTCCAAGCCCGTGTCGGGCTCGCAGGAAGTCGCGCAGGTCGGCATCATCTCGGCCAACGGCGACCGCGAGGTCGGCGAGAAGATCGCCGAGGCGATGGAGAAGGTCGGCAAGGAAGGCGTCATCACCGTCGAGGAGGCGAAGGGCCTCGAGTTCGAGCTGGACGTCGTCGAGGGCATGCAGTTCGACCGCGGCTACCTGTCGCCGTACTTCATCACCAACCCGGAGAAGATGTCGGTCGAGCTCAACGACCCGTACATCCTGATCCACGAGAAGAAGCTGTCGTCGCTCCAGGCGATGCTGCCGATCCTCGAGGCCGTGGTGCAGTCGGGCCGTCCGCTGCTGATCATCGCCGAGGACATCGAGGGCGAGGCGCTCGCCACGCTGGTGGTCAACAAGCTGCGCGGCGGCCTGAAGGTCGCGGCCGTCAAGGCGCCGGGCTTCGGCGATCGCCGCAAGGCGATGCTCGAGGACATCGCGATCCTGACCAAGGGCGAGGTCGTCAGCGAGGATCTCGGCATCAAGCTCGAGAGCGTCACGCTCGGCATGCTCGGCACCGCCAAGCGCGTGACGATCGACAAGGACAACACCACCATCGTCGACGGTGCGGGTGACGCCGAGTCGATCAAGGGCCGCACCGAGGCGATCCGCCAGCAGATCGAGGTGACCACCTCGGACTACGACCGCGAGAAGCTCCAGGAGCGTCTGGCGAAGCTCGCGGGCGGCGTCGCGGTGATCAAGGTCGGCGGTTCGACCGAGGTCGAGGTGAAGGAGCGCAAGGATCGCGTCGACGACGCGCTGCACGCGACCCGCGCCGCGGTCGAGGAAGGCATCGTCCCGGGCGGCGGCACCGCGCTGCTGTACGCGTCGAAGGCGCTCGAGGGCCTCACCGGCGAGAACGACGACCAGACGCGTGGCGTCGACATCGTCCGCAAGTCGCTGACCTCGCTGGTCCGCCAGATCGCGCAGAACGCCGGTCACGACGGGGCGGTGGTGTCGGGCAAGCTGCTCGACGGCAACGACACCTCGCTCGGCTTCAACGCCGCGACCGATACCTACGAGAACCTGGTCCAGGCCGGCGTGATCGACCCGACCAAGGTGGTGCGCACCGCGCTGCAGAACGCCGCGTCGGTGGCGGGCCTGCTGATCACCACCGAGGCGACCGTCTCGGAGCTGCCCGAGGACAAGGCCCCGGCCATGCCCGCCGGCGGCGGCATGGGCGGCATGGGCGGCATGGACTTCTAAGCCGCTGACGGCCCCGCGCCGGCTTGGTCGGCGCGGGATCGGTCAGGGTCGGTCCGCCGATCCGTCTCGCACGAGACGAGCGACACCCGGGCAGCACGCGCTGCCCGGGTGTTGTCGTATGGGGGTGAGGGCGCTGCGCTTCACCGCATCACCCGTTCCCCGGCGAAGGCCGGGGCTCAGGCGGGAAGGCCGTCGTGAGACTCTCTGGCGTCCCCCACCTGGGCCCCGGCCTTCGGCGGGGAACAGCAAGAGGGAAGGTGGTGGATCAGCGAGGACCGCTCCTCACGCCACCCCGAACGGCACCACCCGGTTCGTCTGCGTATGCCCCACCTCGGCGCGGCCGAGATACGGCACCCCCAGCTCGCCGCACCAGCGCCTCATCATCGCGTCGAGCGGCTCGCCCCATGCGGGCTCGTTTTCTTTCACCGCGGTCACCGCGCCGAGCCGCACGCCCGCCAGGCTGCGCAGCTGCGTGGCGTTGCCGAGCGTGAACAGCATCCGGTCGATCGCGTACATCGCCTCGGACACCTCCTCCACGATCAGCACATGGTCGGCGAGGTCGGGGAGGTAGGGCGTGCCCACCAAGGCCGCGAGGATCGAGAGGTTGAACGCCGCCGCAGGGCGGCCGTCGAGCCCCGGCTCCAGCCCGGCGCGGTCGCGCCGCGCGAACCAGCCGAGCGCGCGCGCCACGGTCGCGTCGCCGCCGTTTCGCCGGATGTCGCTCGCCATCGGGCCGTGGACCGGGTGGCCGATCCGCCGCGCGTAGAGCGCGCCGAGCAGGAAGCCGACGTCGGAATAGCCGAGATAGGTCTTGCGCCGCGCCGCCTCGCCCAGCCGCGGCATGATCGTCGCGAGCAGCCGGTTCGAGCCATAGCCGCCGCGCAGGAACCAGATGCCGTCGAAGGCGGGATCGTTGGCATATTCGAGGAAGGCGGCGGCGCGCACCGCGTCCGAGCCGGCGAAATGCCCCTCGTGCGCGTAGCATTGCGGGTGGAAGACGAGGTCGATCTCGGGAAAGGCGATCGCGGCGAAGGCCGAGACCGGCGCGATCACGTCCGGGTTGGCGACGCTGCTCGCCGCCAGCACTCCGATCCGCATCGCGCATACTCCCGCTTGCCACCCGCCCAGCGACGGCGGATAGCCCGGCGCCATGCATGACGGCAACGTGGCGGACCAGCGTTTCTTCCTGGTGGGTATTGGCGGATCGGGGATGATGCCGCTGGCGATGATCCTGCGTGGGTGCGGTTCGGCGGTCGAACGAGAGAAATTACCACTTTGAAGATGCCGTGATCCCATAGTAAACGGTTTCCTAACCGCAGATATAAGTGCAATCTTCATCCAAAGATGTACAATTGCTTCAGCCTCATCAAGTGAGCGAGGCATAGTGATGACTAAGGTAGATACTTCGGAATCGGTGTATCACACAGCCGGAGCCGGTCCGTGTCCGCAGCCAGATGGTCAGCCATGCGAGGAAGGCACCGAGCCTGGGCCGGAGGTCGTGGTCGTCGGGAAGAACCCGCCACCCGCCGCTGAAGTCGGCACACCGATCATCATCGGCGGCGGTACACCCACGCCACCGACATTCAAAGTAAGCGGTCGTACATGGTGTCAGCCGGCGAAGAGCGGGTTCGACGAGGCCATGAGTAAGCTGTATGAAGGCTCCTCCACCGCCAGGCAGGTGATCGACCAGGCGCACTCAAACAACGCAGCCTTTAATCTCATCAGGATTGATACGGCGGATGGTGCAAACAGGATCTGTTTGATACCCAAAGCAACACAGTGTCGTGGAATCCCTTCTCTTACCCTAGCTGGGATGAAAATGGAGTGACTAAGTCTGTTCCCGCGATTCTGGCGTTAGCGCACGAGATCTGTCATGCCGCTTCGCCCGGATCTCCTGAAATGGATATAATTGAGAAGGCGAACAAGATTGCCACCGAATACAACGGCTACTTTGGCACTAAGTTTGAGGCAGGCCGCACCACGCATGGTGATGGAAAATATACAAACACTGACTCGATTGCCTCTACAACCTTTTCGATCTCGCGGGGGGATCAGAGCTGTGGTTAATCGATCCAAGTAATTAGAACGTTGGAGGACGGCTCATGCTTATTCTTCTTGCCGCGCTCCCGCTGGTGTCGTTGGCGCTGGCGCAAGGCGGTATCGAAGTCGTGCGCCGTCCTCCCTCGCTTACCCTTCCTATCTGCCGTCTAGGCAAGCAATACAGGCGGGTCGAGCGGCTAAACGCGGCGCCGGCGATTGCGGATGAGTTCGCGCGTCAGCATCTGCGCATCGCGGAGAGGGACGCACCCTTTCGACTCAACGATGTAGCTGCGGCGACGAGCCCGCCGGAGCGGCAGTTCCTCCGCGCCTATATGGGACGGCAAGAGACAATCGTCTGGTACTATCTGGGCGGGCTCGTTGGCGGGGTGCGGGTGGTGCGGCTCATCGGCGACGACCGGTTCACCGGCGGCGCACGGTGGCATCTCAGCGGTGACATTCTCTTGGGACCACCCTGTGTCGCGACTCGCGCCCTTCTGGCGGGTGTCCGCTCGACCGGACAGCAATTCTGAGCGCCGCAGGGCGAAGTTCTGACACTCCCGCTTGCCACCCGCCAAGCGAAGGCGGATAGCCCGGCGCCATGCATGACGGCAACGTGGCGGACCAGCGTTTCTTCCTGGTGGGTATCGGCGGATCGGGGATGATGCCGCTGGCGATGATCCTGCGCGGGCGCGGCGCGACCGTCGCGGGCAGCGACCGCGGACTCGATCAGGGCCGCGTCCCCGCCAAGTTCGAGGCGCTGCGCGCGCTCGGCATCGCGCTCTTCCCGCAGGACGGCAGCGGCGTCACCGCGCCCGAGCAGATCGTCGTCGCCTCCGCCGCGGTGGAGGAGACCGTGGCAGACATGGTGGCGGCGGCGCGGCTCGGCTGCCGGCGGCTGTCGCGCGCCGAGCTCAACGCGCGGCTGTTCAACGCCAGCGCGCTGCCGATCGGCGTCGCGGGGACGAGCGGCAAGTCGACCGTCACCGGCATGATCGCCGCGATCCTCGGCGCCGCGGGGCGCGACCCGACGGTGATGAACGGCGCGGTGATGAAGCATGTCGCGCGCGCCGACCGCCCCTTCGCCAGCGCCTTGGTGGGGCAGGGCGACGCTTATGTCAGCGAGGTTGACGAGAGCGACGGCTCGATCGCGCTCTACGCGCCGCATGTGGCGGTGCTCAACAACGTCAGCCTCGATCACAAGTCGCTCGACGAGCTCAACGCTTTGTTCGGCGACTTCCTCGCCAAGGCGCATCGCGCCGTGATCAACGCCGACAATGCCGACGCCGCCACGCTGGCGCTGCGCCTCCCGCCCCCACGGGTGACTCGCTTCTCGCTCCGCGACGCGGGCGCCGACCTGTACGCGGACGGGGTCGAGGAGGCGCCGTTCGCGGTCGGCTTCGCGCTCCACCATCGCGGCGAACGCCGTGCGGTGGCGCTGCAGGTGCCCGGGCGCCACAACGTCGCCAATGCACTGGCGGCGATCGGCGCCGCGCTGGCGGCGGGGGTGTCGCTCGATGATGCGGTGGCGGGGGTCGAGCGGTTCGAGGGCCTGCGCCGCCGCTTCGACCTCGTCGGCAGCGCCGCTGGCGTGACGGTGATCGACGACTTCGGGCACAATCCCGACAAGATCGCGGCGACGCTCGACACGCTCCACGCCTTCCCGGGTCGGCTGATCGTGCTGTTCCAGCCGCACGGCTACGGCCCGCTCAAGGTGATGCGCGCCGAGCTGGCGGCGATGTTCGCCGCGCGGCTCGCGGCGGACGACCTGCTGGTGCTGCCCGACCCCGTCTACCAGGGCGGCACGGTGACGCGCGAGGTGACCAGCGCCGACGTGGCGCGCGACGTGGGCGTGGCGGGGCGGCAGGCGATCCATATCCCCGATCGCGCGAGCGCGGCGGCGCATTGCGTCGCGGTGGCGCTGCCGGGAGACCGGATCGTGGTGATGGGCGCGCGCGACGACACGCTGTCGCTGCTCGCGGCGGACATGGTGGCGATGCTGGAGGGGCGCGAAGCCTAGATCCTCCCCGCACGGCGGGGAAGGGGGCCGTTCGCCGCAGGCGATTGGTGGAGGGGTTCTCCACGTAGCGCAACGCCCGCGGAAGCCCCCCTCCACCACGCCGCTTCGCGGCGCGGTCCGCTCCCCGGGCCGGGGAGGATCTCAGTAGCTCACCCCAGCGCCGCCGCTTCCACCGCGCGCGCGTCCGCGCCGTCACCCGCGCTCGCCTCCGCCAGCGCCAGCTCCTCCGCCAGCTCGCGCTGCAGCGCGGCCCGGCGAGCCACGCGCGCCGCATTGTCGAAGGCCTGCGCCGGGTTCTTCGAGTAGGTCGCGAACAGTTCGCCCGCCGCCACGTCCTCCAGCCACTTGTCTTCCAACCGCAGTGCGAGCTGCCGCCCCGCCGCGACGAGCACCTCCCCCGGCGCGGCGAAGAAGCGTTCGGCGTCGAGCGAGCGTGCGGTCGGCCACGCCGCCAGCGCGGCGGCGAAGCGCGCCATCTGCGCGGACCACAGCCGCGCCGCCCGCACGGCGTCGGGCGCACCCGCCAGGTCGCCCAGGTGCGGCGCCAGGTCGGTCGTTACGCGGCGCAGCCAGGCGCGGTGCGTGTCGCTGCGCAGGATCGCGAGCGCATAGTCGCGCAGCGGCAGGTACAGCAGGATCGCGCGCGCGTCCGGCTGCGCCGCCGCCAGCGCGGGCAGCAGGAAATTGACCGGCACGTTGGCCTTCACCAGCGTAGGCGCGTCGTCGCGGTAGCGCCGGCCCAGCATCGCGGTGACCAGCGCCAGCCGCGCCGGATCGGGCGCGAGCGCGGTCTGGCGCAGCGCCTGCGGCTCGCGGAGCACCAACCCGCCCTCGGGCGAGTCGAGCGCGCGCGCCAGCAGCGTCGAGCCGCAATGCGCGACGTGGAAGATCCAGGCGGTCGCGCGCGGCGCTGGCGGATCGCGCAGCATCGCCACCGGCAGCCGCATCTCCTGCGGCGCGGCGGGGCTGATCCGCGCGTCGAGAAAGATTGAGCGGTGATAGGCGGCGCGGTCCATCGGCACGAACACCGCCGCGTCGCGCTCGAAACGCTGGAGATAATGGTCGGGCGAGGCGTACAGGTCGGCGAGCGTCAGGGCCATGGCACGCTATAGCGCGGACGGTCGCTCCTCGCTAATCCAGCAACTTATGCCGGATATCACGCTGCCGGGGCCGGGCCGCCCTCATGTCCTGATCGTGGCCGGGGGCGCCGAGCGGCTTGCCGCGCTCGACCGCGACCAGGTCATCGACCTGTATCGCACGCACGGCGCGCTGCTGTTCCGCGGCTTCGGCGCCGACGTCGACTCGTTCCGCCACTTCGCCAAGCGTTTCTGTCGCACCGCCGTGGTCAACGAGAGTCCCGGCCGCAAGCCGATCGATCCGGCTGCCAACATCCACACCGTCGACGGCGGCACCGGCGCCTTCGCGCTCCACCCGGAGCTGTCGCGCGAGCCGTGGAAGCCGGATGCCGCCTTCTTCGCCTGCCTCTCCGCGCCGACGCGCGGCGGGCAGACGACGATCTGCGACGGCGTCGCGCTGGCGCGCGAGTTGCCCGAGCCGGTGCGCGCCGGGCTGCTGCACCGCCGCCTGCTGTACATCAAGCCGGTCTGGCCGTCGCTGCTGCGCTACTGGCTCGGCACCGAGACGCCGAGCGACGCGCAGCTCGCCGCGCCGCCGCCCGCCTGCCCCTATCAGTTCCGGCGCTTCCCCGACGGCACGATCGTCCGCTTCTTCTCGCGCCCGGCGCTGCACCGGCCGATGTTCGCGGACGCGCCCGCCTTCGGCAATTTCCTGCTGTTCGCGCGCTTCAACAACAACCGGCCGGACCATCCCGTGCTCGACGACGGGCGGCCGGTACCCGAGGCGTGGCTGCAGGCGATCAAGGCGGTCGGCGATCGGCTGATGGTACCGGTCGAGTGGCGGAACGGCGACGTGCTGATGCTCGACAACACGCGCTTCCTGCACGGTCGCACCGCGATCACCGATCCCGGCGAGCGGCTGATCGCGACCTACTTCGGCTATGTCGACTTCGCGCGGCCCGACCCCGAGGAGCCCGCCGACGCGATCTGGCGCCGCGAGGATTTCGCCCCGCCGCTGCCGCCCGACCACCCGCGGCTGCGCGAGCAGGGGATGCGATAGGGGGCTCAAGGGTGCGGCGAGCCACCATAACTCCCTGAAAGGGGAGGTGGCGCGCGCCGCGCGAGGGAGGTTTGTCGCCGGCGGAGAGTCCACCGATCGTCACCGGCCGGGTCATCCCTCCATCAGCGCGAACGCGCTGCCACCTCCCGATGAGGGGCGGGATCTCTGTCCCCTCCCCCTCAGAACAGCCCCAGCGCCGCCACCTCCTCCTTCGCCAGGTCGATCCCGAACATCAGGCTGAGCCGCATGCGATAGACGCGCGGGTCGGTGATCTCGCCCTCGGCGGTGTTGCCCGCGGCGCGGCGGCGGTAGCGGCGGTCGGTCAGCGCGGCGAAGCCGTGCGGCAGCACGACGCTCACCACCGCGCGCTGCGTGAAGCGGCTCGACGGCGCGCTCATCGCCCAGTGGTTGGCCATCGCCAGGTCGCTGTCGTGCACCGCCTCGGTGGTGAAGCTGTACTGCGGCTGCCAGCTCGTGCCGTTCCAACCCGGCGCGGTGCGCCCGTCGGTGCTGACCGGATCGCCGTCGCGCAGCAGCAGCCAGCCGCCGTCCTCCTCGCGCGCCAGCCGGAAGCGCGCGCCGTCGGGCGCGGTCGCCTCTTGGTCGGCGACCAGCGGCATCACCGGCGCGTAGCTCGCGCCGAAGCCGGTGTCGGCGATCCACTCGGCGCCGTCGATCGTCACCAGCGACAGCGCGTGGTTGCGCGGCGGGGTCGCCTCGGCGCCGAGCCACACGCGCGCGAGCAGCGGGCGCGCCGCCATCTCCAGCGCGTCGAGCGCGTCGAGCAGCAACCGGTTGTGCTCGAAGCAATAGCCACCGCGGCGCGAGCCGACGAGCTTGGCCGCGACCGACTCGCCGTCGATGGCGATACCGCGGCCGAGCCGCACGTCGAGATTCTCGAACGGGATGGTGAGCCGGTGCGCGAGCTGGAGTCGCGCCAGCCCCGCGGCGTCGCGGGTGGGGCGCGCGGGTAGCTCGATGCGGGCGAGATAGGCGTCGAGGTCGAACATGCCGTCGCGCTACATTAGCCGCGCGCGGATGAGAACGGATTTGACCGCAAACCTTTGCACCGGCATCCCCGACCCCTGACAGGACAGGAGGCGAGGATGGACGAGGTGACCGGGCTGGAACTGCGCTCGACCGTGGACGAGGGTGGCACGCTGACGCTCTCGCTCGAACCGGTGACGCTGTCGCCGCCGCAGGGCGACGAGCTGATCGTCCGGGTCGAGGCGGCGCCGATCAACCCCTCCGATCTCGGGCTGCTGCTCGGCCCGGCGGACGTCGCCACGCTGGAGAAGGGCGGCAGCCCCGACCGGCCCGAGCTGCGCTTCCAGGTGCCGCGCGAGCGGATCGGCGGGGTGCGCGCGCGGCTCGGCCAGTCGCTGCCGATCGGCAACGAGGGCGCGGGTACAGTGATCGCAGCGGGTCCGGAGGCACAGGCGCTGCTCGGGCGCACGGTCGGGATGATGGGCGGCGCGATGTACGCCCAATATCGCAAGCTGCGCGCGCGCGACGTGGTGCCGCTGCCCGACGGCGCCAAAGCGGCGGACGGCGCGGCCATGTTCGTCAACCCGCTGACCGCGCTCAGTTTCGTCGAGACGGCGCGGCAGGAGGGGCATCACGCGATCGTCCACACCGCGGCGGCGTCGAACCTCGGGCAGATGCTCCAGAAGATCTGCCTCGCCGACGGGGTGCCGCTGGTCAACGTCGTGCGCAGCGAGGCGCAGGCGGCGCTGCTGCGCGACATCGGCGCCACGCACGTGCTCGACAGCCGCGCCGAGGACTTCCGCCGCCGTCTCGCCGACGCGATCGCGGAGACCGGCGCGACGATCGCCTTCGACGCGATCGGCGGCGGCACGCTCGGCAGCGACGTCGTCCAGGCGATGGAGCAGGCCGCCAACCGCCGCGCCACCGAGTACAGCCGTTACGGCTCCAACGTCTTCAAGCAGCTGTACATCTACGGCGCGCTCGACACGGCGCCGACCACGCTCAACCGGCTGGCGTTCGGCTTCCAGTGGAGCGTCTCGGGCTTCCTGCTGACGCCGTGGCTGCAGAAGGCGGGACGCGAGACGGTGGCGCGGATGCGCCAGCGCGTGGTCAACGAGCTGACCACCACCTTCGCCAGCCGCTACACCCGCACGATCGGCCTGGCCGAGGCGCTCGATCCCGAGGTGCTGCGCGCGTACGAGCGCAAGGCCACGGGGGAAAAGTATCTGATCGACCCGACGCGGTAGGGCGGGGCGGGGCGGCGAGGCCACCGCGGCTTATGACCGCCGTCATCCCGAACTCGTCTCAGGATCCACCGTGCCGCACACCCAAGTGCCGAGGCGTGCGCGGAACAGTGGATCCTGAGACGAGCTCAGGATGACGCCGGTGGATGGGGTGAGGCGTGACCCTAAGCTGGTCGATGTTCGCCCCTCCCCTTCAGGGGAGGGGTTGGGGTGGGGCCTCTCCGCGAGCGTAACCTATGCGGAGGCGCCCCACCCCCCGGCCCCTCCCCTGAAGGGGAGGGGTGAGCCCGCTCGCCGTCGCAAAGGAGCGCGCGTGCCTCCCGTCCCTACCGCAGCAACTCGTCGCGCACCCGGATCGCGTGGATCGACAGCCGTACCTCCACCATGAAGGCGACGAACGCCGCGATCAGCAGCGACATCGCCAGGATGAAGCTGAACGCCACCCACTGGCCGATGTGATAGCGCGTCAGCGCGCCGACGAAGAGCATGCCCACCACGGTGCAGGTCGCCACCGCGCTCGCCACTGCGAGGAACAGCGAGGCGTTGATCACCTTCATGCGCCGCGCCAGCCGTCGCAGCTCGGCCGCGGCGCGGGTGCGGTCGTCGCGCTGGAGCGCGGGGTGGCGCTCCTCCAGCACGCGCGCGCGATCGATCACGCGCGCCAGTCGTCCGGTCAGCACGTTGAGCAGCGCGCCGATGCCGGTGAGCATGAACACCGGGCTGAGCGAGGCCTGGATCGCCTCGGCGATGGTGGGCAGAGCGGGGGCGTAGGGCATCGCGCCGACTGTGCCGCGCCGCCGCGGCGCGCACAACCGTCGCACTGGCGTCGCTCCGACCCGCCGCCAGCAACATTGGCCGTATCGCCTGTGATGAATCATTGCGCCCGCGCCCCGCTTCGTTGAAGCGGGCGCGCACGCCCTCATCTCGGTGATGCCACCGGGCAGCATGGCCCGGGGCAGCGCAAGGAGAAGACTATGTACGTTCCCCTCATCGCCGGGCTCGCCCTGGCGCTCACCGCGACCGAGCCGGTGCCCGCCGCCGCCCCTGACACCGCCCATCAGGTCCAGCTCGATCATCGCGGCCAGCGCGTCGACGTGACCTACCGCAGCGACGTCAGCGTGACTCACCGCCAGGTCGGCGCGGTCGGTGCGCCGGGCCGCCCCAGCGCGCTACGCTGCGCCTGGCAGGCCTCGGTCGCGGTGCAGCGCGAGGCGCGTCATCCCGCCGGCCACGTGCTGGCGCGCACCGTCAGCGCCGAGAAGCCGCTGACCGGCTCGCGCCCCGGCTGGTGCTCCACGCAGAAGGACGCGATCGCGCAAGACGTCGCGGCCCGCAGCGGCACGATGCGCGAGCATCTGCTCGCCGTCGCGGCGCGCGACCAGGACTCCTTGGTCGCCGAGCTCGACGCGGCGCATGACCGGGTGCGCGGCTGAGTGCGGCAGCGTCCCTTCCTGCTGGCGGCGCTGACCGGCGCCGCCCTCATTTCCCCGGCGGCGGCGCAGCTCGCGCCGCACGCCGGCGTAGAAGTCGCCACCGACGAGCGCCGTCGCGGGTTGAGCTGGAGCGACTCGCAGCTCGCCCCCGCCGCCTGGGCGCGGATCGACCTGCCCTCCGGCATCGACCTGGGCGCGCGGGTCACGGGCACGCGCGGCGACGCGCGCCACGGCGGCGCCGACGCGGTGATCGAGCCGACGCTCGGCTATAGCAGACTCGCCGGCGGGTTCCGGCTGGACGGCTTCGTCACCGGCCATCTCTTCACCGGCGCGCGCGGGTCGCTCGACTATGGCGAGCTCGGTGCGGGCGCCAGCTACACGCTCGGCCCGATCGAGGCGGGCGCGGAGGCGCGCTACGCGCCGTCGCAGAGCGCGATCGGCGGCGACAATCTCTATCTCGGCGTGCGCGGGCGCGTCGGCATTCCGGCCACGCCCTGGACGCTCGCCGCCAGCCTCGGCCGCTCCTCAGGCAGCGTCGACGATCCGATCCGCGCGGCGCGGCTGCGGCCGACCGGCAGCTATCGCGACTGGTCGGTGGGGCTCGAGCATATCACCGGCCCGGTGACGCTCGCGCTCGTCTATACCGGCACCGACATCAGCGACGACGCGGTGGTGATCTCCCCTTATGCCGCGCTCGACCACGCCGGCGACCGGATCGCGGCGCGGGCGTCGATCGGCTTCTGAGCGCCGCGTCGTATCGCCGGCGGGCTCTTGGGCGGTAAGAGGTTAAGCGACAGATTGGATTGATCCTCCCCTGCGAGGGGCGGTGGCAGGCCGCAGGCCTGACGGAGGGGTGACCCGGCCGGCGAGTGTCGCTGGACTTACGACCGGCGACACCCCTCCGTCAGCGCTGACGCGCTGCCACCTCCCCTTGCAGGGAGGATCAGACACCGTGCCGGGAGACTCGATGGACCTGCTCGCTCTCGCCGACTTCACTCTGGTCGCCCGCCACGGCGGCGTCGGCCGCGCCGCGCGCGCCGCGGGGCGACCGAAGGCGACGCTCTCGCGCCGCGTCGCCGAGCTCGAGGCGGCGCTCGACCTGCGGCTCTTCGAGCGCGGCGCGCGCGCGCTCAGGCTGACCGAGGAAGGGCGTGCGCTGTACGAGCGCACCGCCGCGCTGCTCACCGAGCTGGACGAGACCGCCGCGGCGGTGGCGGCGGGCGGGCGCTCGCCGCGCGGGCGGCTCAGGGTGAGCGCGCCCCTGCTCTTCGCGCAGACCGCGATGGGACGGCTGGCGGCCGGGTTCGCGCTGGCGCACCCAGAGGTACGGCTCGAGGTGACCAGCGAGGATCGCGCGGTCGACATGATCGAGGAAGGCTATGACCTCGTCATCCGGGTCGACCCCGCCCCCGACGCTGCCCTGGTCGGCCGCCCCTTCCTGCGCGACCGGCTGGTGGTGGTCGCGGCGCCCGGCGTGGCGCCGCCCGCGTCGGGCGAGCGCGCGCCCGCGGTGGTGCGCGGCGCCGTGGGCGAGGGAGCAGAGTGGCGGCTGCGCCCCGGCGGCGTCGCCGTATCGGTCGCGGTGGCGCCGGTGCTCGGCCTGTCCTCGCTGGTGATGGTGCGCGACGCCGCGCTGGCGGGCGTCGGCGCGGCGCGGCTGCCGATCTCGCTGGTCGCGCGTGACCTCGCCGCGGGGCGGCTGGCGCTGTGGGGCGAGCTCGACGCCGCCCCCATCCAGTTATGGGCGCTCTACCCGACGCGGCGGCTGCTGAGCGCGCGCGTCGCCGCCTTCCTCGACCATCTCCGCGCCGCTTTCCCGACCGGCAGCGCGGAGGAGCTCGCCGCCTTTCTCGTCGACTGACGCCCGCTATCGCGCGGCGCGATATGGCTCTACAGCCGGCGCGGGGGAAGGGGAGGAGCAGGACCGATGGCGCGACCGCCGCAGCGCGACCTCACCGCCGGGCCGATCGGGCGCACGCTGCTGCTGTTCGCGCTGCCGACGCTCGGCTCGAGCGTGCTCCAGTCGCTCAACGGCTCGATCAACGCGATCTGGATCGGGCAATTCCTCGGCGAGCGCGCGCTGGCCGCGACCACCAACGCCAACATCATCATGTTCCTGCTGATCGCCGCGGTGTTCGGCTTCGGCATGGCGGCGACGATCCTGATCGGTCAGAACATGGGGCGGCGCGACCTCGACGCGGTGCGGCGCGTGCTCGGCACCTCGCTCGGGCTGTTCGCGGGCGTGTCGGCGGTGACGCTGCTGGTCGGCTGGTTCGCCGCGCCCGCGATCCTGCGGGCGCTCGCCACGCCGGCGGAGGTCTACCCGCTCGCGCTCGCCTATATGCGCGTGATCTTCGTGGCGATGCCGCCGGGCTTCCTCTCGGTGCTGCTGACGATGGCGCTGCGCGGCACCGGCGACTCGATCACGCCGCTCAAGTTCATGGCGCTGGGCTCGGCCATCGACGTGGCGCTCAACCCGCTGCTGATCCGGGGAGTGGGGCCGCTGCCCGCGCTGGGGATCGAGGGCTCGGCGCTGGCGACCCTGCTGGCCAACACCGTCGCGCTGCTCGCGCTGCTCGGCTACATCTACCGCCGCGACCTGCCGGTGCGGCTGCGCGGGGCGGAGTGGCGCTATGTCCTGCCCGAGCCCGCGCTGCTGCGCACGATCGTCGCCAAGGGTATCCCGATGGGATTGCAGATGCTGGTGGTCTCCACCTCGGCGCTGGCGATGATCGGGCTGGTCAACCGCCACGGCACCGCCACCACCGCGGCCTATGGCGCGGCCAACCAATTGTGGACCTACGTCCAGATGCCCGCGATGGCGGTGGGCGCGGCGGTGAGCGCGATGGCGGCGCAGAACATCGGCGCGGGGCGGTGGGACCGGGTCGGGCGCATCACGCGCACCGGTATCCTCACCAACCTGG
Source organism: Sphingomonas citri (assembly GCF_019429485.1). Classification (GTDB taxonomy): domain Bacteria; phylum Pseudomonadota; class Alphaproteobacteria; order Sphingomonadales; family Sphingomonadaceae; genus Sphingomonas; species Sphingomonas citri. The sequence goes on from NZ_JAHXZN010000006.1 coordinate 108,365, forward strand.
CGCTGACCGGCGGGCTGGTCGCGCTGCTGACGCTGCTCGACCGCCACGTGCTGTGGCTGTTCCTCGGGCAGGACGGCGGCGCGGTCGACATCGCGGCGCGGATCAACCTCATCGCCGGGTGGAGCTTCGTGCTGTTCGGCGTGTCGATGGTGCTGTCCGCCACGGTGCGCGCCAACGGTGCGGTGATCGGCCCGCTGGTGATCCTGGCGGTGGCGATGTTTCCGCTGCGGCTGGGCATGGCGGCGGGACTGTCGCCGCGCTGGGGCGCGGACGCGATCTGGTGGAGCTTTCCGGCCGGCTCGGTCGGCTCAATGCTGCTGATGATCGGCTTCTATCTCCACGGCGGTTGGCGCCGCGGCCGGCTGCCGGCGAGCCCGCACGAGGCCGAGGAGAAGGCGCTGGCGCACGCCGAGCCCACCGCCAAGTCGATGCCGGTGGGATGAGGGGAGGGCGGCGGGGCGTTGATGCGTCGCACGGTCGCTTCCTCTTCTGGCGTCATCCTGACCTCGTTTCAGGATCCACCGTGGCGCGAGCGCTCCGGCCGCTGCCTACGCGGACGGGTAGATCCTGAGACAAGCTCAGGATGACGTCAGACGTAGGAGGGCGCGATCGTGCTCGCCGGCGGCAAAGACGTCGTGCCGATCGACGCTGCGCGTGTGACCGCACGATGCTCTCACGGCACCGCCGCGCTCTCACGCGCGAGCTGGCGGCGATCCGCGGCCCAGGCGCGCATCATCGACTGGGTGCAGCCGGTCTGCCCGCCGGTACCCACCGCCGAGCAGGTGTTCGGCAGCCCGCCGGCGACCCGACCGACCTCGTCCATGGTGGCGACCCGATTGACCCAGCTCTGGTTCTTCGCGGCGATCTCGGCGCGGCGCAGCGGCTTCGGGATACGATAGGGTTCGTCGAGCGGGGCGCACACCACCACCTCGTCGCCGGCGGGCCTGGGGCAGGCCTCGCCGGGCGCGAGCGCGACGCTGCGCACGCGCTGCGGCGGTGCCGGCACGGCGGCCTCGGGCGCGGTGCCGGCCAGAAGGACCGCGGCGAGCAGAAGGGTCGTCATCGTCTTCTCCCCGCCGCGGTCGAGTAAGGCGCCGCCCGCTCACCGGGAGGAGAAACGGGCGACGCGAGGTGCGGACAGCACGGGAACGCCGCGACCTCCGCCCCGTGGTGGCGGGCACGCCGCATCGCAGGATTGCGGCATGTGTCGACGCCGCAACCTTTGTCGCGAGAAAGCGCCCGCTCACGACACGGGTGGACAGCCAACCGCCGCGACCTACAAATGCGCGCGACACGCGATGCGCGGCGGATGGGGAGAGACACGGGTGCAGCTTGCCACGATCGACGTCTTGGTGGTCGTCGCCTACGCCATCTTCATCTTCGCGCTGGCGCAATGGGTCAGCCGCGACAAGGCGGGCGCCGGGCCGAAGAACACCACCGACTATTTCCTCGCCTCCAAGAACCTGCCGTGGTGGGCGATCGGCGCCAGCCTGATCGCGGCCAACATCTCGGCCGAGCAGATCGTCGGCATGTCGGGCTCGGGCTATGCCATCGGCCTCGCGATCGCCTCGTACGAGTGGATGGCGGCGCTGACGCTGCTGATCGTCGGCAAGTTCTTCCTGCCGATCTTCCTGCGCAACGAGATCTACACGATGCCGCAGTTCCTCGAGCGGCGCTACGGCCCCTCGATCCGGACGCTGATGGCGGTGTTCTGGCTGGCCCTCTACGTCTTCGTGAACCTCACCAGCATCATCTGGCTCGGCTCGATCGCGGTGACCAAGGTGGCCGGCGTCGACCAAAATATCGCGCTGGTGGTGCTCGGCGCCTTCGCGTTGCTGTACCAGCTCAAGGGCGGGCTGAAGGCGGTGGCGCTGACCGACATCGTGCAGGTGACGCTGCTGGTGCTCGGCGGCCTCATCATCGCCTATCTCACGCTCGGCGAACTGGGCCAGGGCGCGGGCCTCGTCGCGGGCTTCGCGCGGCTGACGCGCGAGCTGCCCGAGCATTTCGAGATGATCCTGTCGCGCGACAACCCGCATTACATGGACCTGCCGGGCCTGTCGGTGCTGATCGGCGGGATGTGGATCGCCAACCTCAGCTACTGGGGCTTCAACCAGTACATCATCCAACGCGCGCTCGCGGCCAAGTCATTGGCCGAGGCGCAGAAGGGCGTGCTGTTCGCGTCCTTCCTCAAGCTGCTGATGCCGATCATCATCGTGCTGCCCGGCATCGCCGCGGTGGTGCTCGCGCCCGGGCTGGCCAAGCCCGACGAGGCCTATCCGACGATGATGCGGCTGTTGCCGACCGGGCTGCTCGGCCTCGTCTTCGCCGCGCTGGTGGCGGCCATCATCGCCTCCACCGCCTCCAAGATCAATTCAATCGCGACCATCTTCACGCTCGACGTCTGGGCCAAGTTCAAGCGCCGCCCGTCCGCGGCCGAGGACGGCGCGGTCGACGATTCGCGGCTCGTGCTGGTCGGCCGCGTCGCCGCGATGGTGGCGACGGTGATCGCCATCCTCACCGCGCGCCCGCTGGTGGGCTCGTCCGAGCAGGCGTTCCAGTTCATCCAGGAGTTCACCGGCTTCTTCACGCCGGGCATCACGGTCATCTTTCTGCTCGGGCTGTTCTGGAAGCGCGCCAACGAGGCCGGTGCGATCATGGCCGCGATCGCCTCGGTGCTGCTCTCCTGGGGGTTCAAGCTGCTGCTGCCCGGGCTGCCGTTCATGGACCGGATGGGACTGGTGTTCCTGATCGCGCTGGCGCTGGCGGTGGGCGCCTCGCTGGCGACGCCGCGGCGCGACGACCGCGACACGATCGTCACCGGCGACGTGCGCTATGCCACCAGCGCGGCGTTCAACGTCGGCGCGCTGGCGCTCGTGCTGATCCTGGTGGCGCTGTACGCGACCTTCTGGTGAGCGCGGCGCGCGCGTGCACGCGCAGGCACGCGCCGCGGCTCAGAGCCGCGCGCGGTACAGCGAGTGGTGCGTCAGCACGTAGAGCGCGGTGCCGTCGCGGCTGAGCAGCAGCTGGAGCGGGCGCTCGGGCACGTCGATCCGGCCCAGCGCGGCCCCGTCCGCGCCGTAGACGAACACCTGCCCGTTGGCGACGTACACGCGCCCGCGCGCGTCGGCGACGACGCTCTCGCCGCCGCGATCGGCGAAGACGCGCAGGTCGGTCAGCGCGCCGCCGGCGCCGACGAGCGCGCTGTAGGTGCGCGCTTCGGAGGCGTTGCTGGCGTAGCTGCGCTCGCCCACGCGCGCCGCGACCAGGCCGTAGCTGTCGAGCGCGTGCGAGAAGCGCCGCGCGCGGAAGTCGGGTGGTCCCTGCTGGAACACGCGCCACGTCGGCAGCGCGAGCGTGCCGTCCGGCGAGACCGCGGCGCGCGTCGGTGCGGCGGCGACGTCCTGCGCGAACAGCTCGGCCAGCGTGGTGAAGCGATCGGTCGCCGGATTGTACTGGTCGCGGAACTCGCCGTTGACCCACCAGGCGCCGGGCAGCAGCACGCGCGACGTGCCCGCCGCGACGGGCGTGGGCGCGATCACGTCGAGCGCCAGCTCGCTCGTGCCGGGGCGGAAGGACGAGACGGTGCCATCACGCCCCGCCGCCGAGAGCACCAGCAGGTCGCCGGCGTCGTCGGCGGCGAGGCTGACCGCGTCGAGCGTGGTGTCGCGCTCGATCCCGAGCCCGCGCGCCGCCGACCAGCGGTAGATGCGCTGCTGGATGCGATCGACGAAGTAGAGCGTGCCGTCGGGCGCGACCGTGCCGCCGCCCGCCGCGTCGAAGCCGCCGGCGAGCTTCTCGACCGCGCCGCCGACCTCGGGCGCCGCGGCAACCGCGGGGCTCGCCGGCACGTCGAAGGCGGCGAACTCGCGCTCGCGCACCTGCCCGCCGCCGCTCACGTCGACGATCGCGTTCTCGTACGGGAATTTGTTGGCGCGAAGGAAGGTGGCGCAGCCGTTCTCGTCGCACGTCGCCAGCCCGCTCTCGGCGTTGACGTGCATGTTGCGGAAACGGACGTCGCGCGCGCCGTACAGCGTCACCGCCGCGGGCAGCGCCTTGGCGGTGCGGGTGACGCGGTAGGCGTGGAGATTGGCGACGAGGATATCGTGCGAGTCGCGTATCTCGAGCGCGACCGCGTCGCGGCTCTCGCCGCCCTCCTCCTCGGTCTGCGGCGCGATCAGCTCCCAGTTCGCCACGCGGTTCAGCGCGATCTCGACGCGACCGTGGTGCTCGGACGACATCTGGTACACGCGCCCGGGCGTGGTCGTGTCGGAGACGTACAGCCCCGCCTGGGCGTAGGTGTTGGGCGTCCACAGGCCGCTGAACGTGCCACCGCCGCCGCGCGTCACCCACAGGCTGGGATATTGTCCGTCCCAGCGCTTGGCCGGATCGGCGTCGCCGGTGGCGTTGGCGTTGTACGGGTTGAAGCGCACCCCGCCGGCGAGGTCGGTGCCGTGGCCGCCCTGGAACTTGACGTCGTCGACCAGCGAGTCGGCCCCCGCGGTCCATAGCAGGGCGGTGGCGCGCGGGTTGATCCCGCCGGTGGCGAGGCCGACACCGCTGACGATCGCGTCGCCGCCGTCGGCGCTCGCCAGCAGCGCTTTGGGCGCGCCGACACCCTGATAGGCGGGGGTGTTCTCGCGCAAGAGTATCTGGGTGAGGTTGGGGTGGAGCGCGACCAGCACGCTGTCGCGCCGCAGCCGCAGCGTGTCGCTCACCACGTAGCGGCCAGCGGGCAGGTAGACGATGCGGTGCGCATCGATCGCGCGCTGCAGCGCCGCGGTGTCGTCGCTCCGATCGTCGCCCTTGGCGCCGGCGTCGCGCGCGTTGAACCACGCGCGCGTCGCGGGCAGCGCGCGGATCGCGTCGGCGCGGCGCGGCGGAAGCGCGGCGAGCCGCTCGGCCGCCATCGTCGTGCGCGGCGTGCCCATCGTGGCGTAGCCGTCGACCGCGAGGCCGTGGCTGAAGCTGGACACGCGATAGCTGGCCTCCGCGCCGCGCCGCTCGGTGCCGCTGTCGCGGAAGCGCGCGAACACCGGGGTGCGGCGCGCCAGCGCGTTCTCGAACGTCACCTGCGTGTAGGCGTTGTTCTCGTTGGAGACGATCACGCCCGCGCGCGACACGTTCTCGAAGCGCACGTCCTGGCCGAACAGCCAGTCGCCGTAGCCCCGATCGATCTCGACGCCGACGGGCGTGTCGCGGAACGCCACGTTGACCAGCGTCAGCCCCGCCTCGTGCTCGCGGATCGCGGCGTCGCGCTGGCCGGTGAAGGTGGAATCGAGCAAGGTAAAGGGCCAGGCCGGCGAGGGCTTCTCGGCGAGGATGCCGTAGCGGCCACCCCGGAAGCGCAGGTCGCGCGCGACATTGGCGACCTGGTACAGGCCCGCCAGCGCCGGGCCGAGATCGAAGTCCATGTGGCTGAGAGAGGCGTGCTGCGCGGCGTGGAAGCGGATCGCCGCGGTGGCCGGGTTGCCCTGGCCGACGGCGACGTCGACGTTGCTGATCGCGGAGTAGAAGGTGCCGGGGTTGGCGTCGGCGATGGCGGGGTCGAACGGCACGCTGCCCGCGACGGGGAAGGGGATGCGGCGCGGCGGCGCGGCGCCGACGCGCCCGCCCTCGCTGCGCCCGCCCGCGCCCGAGCGGCGCGCGCCGGCGAAGACGATCATGTGCGCGACGCCCTTCTGGAACCCCGGCGTGTTCGCGCCGAGCGCGATCACCGGGCGCCGCGCGCCGATGCCGAACAGCCGCACGCCCGGCCACAGGAAGATCGTGCGGGTGATGCGGTAGCGGCCCTGCGGCAGGAAGACGATCCCGCCGCCGCCCTGGTCGGCCGCGGCGTCGATCGCCTGCTGCAGCGCCTCGCTGTCGTCGGCGCGGCCGTCGCCGACGCCTCGCACCGTGGTGGCGCGCGGGTCGAGCGGCGCGGTGACGAAGGCGGAGACGCCGCGCGCCGGCGCCGCCGCGGCGGGAGCGGCGAGCGCCGCTGGCAGGAGAGGGGCGAGCAGGAGAAGGGCGAGCAGGCGATGGGCTGACATGTCGGTGGCCTCTCCTCGCCGCCCGCGCGGCGTGCGACCCGGCTTCTAGAGTGTAAGTGACGGAAGGCAGGGGAGGAATTGCGACGAAGGTCGCGGTTGGGGAACGACGGCTCGCTTCCCCGCCGCCTGCCCCCGTCGCCCGAGCTTGTCTCAGGATCCACCCTGCCGCGATCCCAGCTGCCGGTGGCGCCCGTGCAACCGTGAATCCTGAGACGAGCTCAGGATGACGCCGGCGAGGGCGGGGGTGGCCCGCTTCCGAAGCTGGTTCGATAAGTATCGCACGGCGACGATCTCGCGGTCGGGGCGCTACGTGCCGTTCTCAGCCTTGTGGAAGCCCGCCACCATCCGCTGGCGCGGTCGCGCGCGATCGGCCATGCTGCGCAGGCGCGCCGCGGGAGCCGGCGCGGCAGGGGAGCGCGCCGTGACCTTCTTCGAGAGCCTGCTCGCGCTGCTCGGCGTCGCGGTGCTGCTGCTCCAGCTAGCGCGCCGTACCAGTATACCCTATCCCGCGCTGCTCGCCGCCGCGGGCGTCGCGCTCGCCTGGCTGCCCGGCGCGCCGACGATCGCGCTCGACCCGCACACCGCGCTCGCGCTGTTCATCGCGCCGATCCTGATCGACGCCGCGTTCGACTTCCCGGTCGGCACGGTGATGCGGCTGTGGCGCCCGCTCACCGCGCTGGCGCTGGTGGCGGTGCTGCTGAGCGCGGGGGCGGTGACCTGGCTCGGCGTCGCGCTCGCCGGGCTGCCGGTCTATGCCGCGCTGGCGCTCGGCGCGATCGTCGCTCCGCCCGATGCCGCCGCGGCGACCGCGATCTCGGGCAGCGTGCGGATGCCGCGCCGCACCGTCGCGGTGCTCAAGGGCGAGAGCCTGCTCAACGACGCCTCGGCGCTGCTGCTCTACACCGCCGCGATCCTGGTGGAGAGCCACGGCGGGGTCGACGGCGGGCTGGCGCTGCGCGTCGGCGTCGCGGTGCCCGGCGGGGTGCTGCTCGGCTACCTGCTCGCGCTGGCGATGCGGCGCATCCAGCCGCTGATCTGGGGCACGCTGAGCGGTAACATCTTCCAGTTCGTCTCTGGCTTCGCCGCCTGGCTGGTGGCCGAGCGGCTGGGCCTGTCGGCGGTGCTGTGCCTCGTCACCTTCGCGATGACGATCGCGCGCTCGGCCGGGCTGGTGACGCCACCGCGCGCGCGGCTGCACGACTTCGCGGTGTGGGAGACCGCGGTGTTCCTGCTCAACGTGCTCGCCTTCCTGCTGATGGGCTTCCAGGCGCGCACGATCGTGGGCGGCATGGCGCCCGAGCGGCTGCGCGAGGCGGCGGTGTTCGCCGCCGCGGTCGTGGCCTGCCTGATTGTCGTCCGCATGGCCTGGGTACTGATCTACAACCGGCTTGCCTTCCACTTCCCCAAGCTGCGCGGCGACTATCCCGCCACCGGTCTGGCGCAGAGCGTGGTGGTGGGCTGGTGCGGCATGCGCGGGATCGTCACGCTCGCCACCGCCTTCGCGCTGCCGGGGCATTTCCCGCAGCGCGACCTGATCGTGCTCACCGCCTTCGCGGTCGTGCTGGCGACGCTGGTGGTGCAGGGGATGACGCTGGCGCCGCTGGTGCGCTGGCTCGGGCTCGACGGCGACGACGGGCTGGGCGAGGAGCTGGCGCGCGCGCGGGTCGCCATGGCGGAGGCGGCGCTGGCGCGGATCGGCGACGCGCCGGGTGCGGCGGCGGATCACTGGCGCTACGGCCTCGCGACCAAACGCGATGCGATGCGCGCCGGCGGCGACGCGCGGGCGGGCGAGGAGAAGCGCCAGCTCGGCCTCGCCGCGGTGGCGTGCCAGCGCGAGCGGCTCGAGGAACTGCGCGAGGCGCAGGATGTGGGTGCAGACTCCTTCCTGGTGCTGCAGGAGGAGCTCGACTTCACCGAGATGAGCCTGCGCACCGAGGAGGAGCGCCGCATCGAGGAGGCTTGAGCGGCGTGCGACTCGCCCTGGCGCGAAAGCGACTCGGTTGGGCGCGAACGGCGGGCGGGCGCGTCGTGCTGCCGTGGGCGACGCCGCGGTACGGGCGTACGCTCGGTGCGGGGACACAACAGAAGGGGCCCGACCGTGCGTTTCCAGCAGAGCGCGCCCGCCGCATCGATCACCGGGGCGCTGGTCATCGCCGCGCTGCTCGCGGGTTGTTCACGCCATGCCGCGCCGCCGCCGACCGCGGCGGCCGCGCCGCCGCCAACGGTGGCGATGGTGCCGGCGCCGCTGCCCGCGGGCGCGCGGCCGGGGATGAACGTCCCCGCGCGCCAGGCCGATGGCAGCTATCCCACGCCCAACCGCGCCCTCAGCGGCGCGGGCGCGGTGTGGCACCTGCGCAGCGCGCTCAACGTCGCCGCGCTCGCCTGCCGCGGCGCGCAGGAAGCGACGATCATCGCGCAGTACAATGCGATGCTCGCGGCGCGAAAGGCGGAGTTCGCCAGCGCGCAGGCGACGCTCCAGGCCGAGTATCGCGCCGGCGGCGGCGACTGGCAGGACCGGTTCGATGACCAGATGACGCGGCTCTACAATTTCTTCGCGCAGGACCTCGCGCGCGACGCCTTCTGCGCCGGCGCGGCGGACACGCTGGGCGCGATCGCGACGGTGCCGGCGGCGACGCTGCCGGGCTTCGCGGCGGAGCGGCTGGCGGCGCTGGAGCGGCCGTTCACCGACTTCTTCGCCGCCTATGACCGCTGGCGCGCGGGCCAGCTCGTCCCCGCCACCGTCGCCGCCGCGACCGCGCCGCCGCCGCCGCGGGCGGTCGCCGGGACCGCGGGGTAGGCGTCGGCATCGCGGGCCCGGGTGTCGCGACCGCGCTCCGGGCGCTAACTGTGGTCGCGAGGCAATTTGGGATCGAGCGCTCCTGCTCCACCGGCGTCATCCTGAACCCGTTTCAGGATCCACGTTGCCGCGCGAGAGGCGGCGGCGTTCGCGGGCCGGTGGATCCTGAGACAAGCTCAGGATGACGGCAGCCAGTGGTGCGACGGCGGCTGACCAACCAGCGCGCGTCGCGTCGCCGCCCGCGCGACACCACCGCTTGCAGAGCCGCGCCGCGCCTTCTACCCAGACAACCATAATACCAACCTGAGACCGGAGCGCGACATGACACGCACGCGGACCCTTCGCTCCCTGTGGCTCGCCGCCGCGCTCGCCGGCACCGCGGCGGCGCCCGCCGCGGCGCAGGTGCCGACGCTCCCCGCGATCTTCCCCGCGCCCACGTCGATGGCGCTAACCGGCGGCCGCGTCGCGCTCGGCCGCGCCGCGGTGCTGGTGGTCGCGCCCGGTACCGCGCCCGGGACGGTGGCGCTCGTACGCGCCGCGCTCGCCGCCGCGGGCGTCACCCAGGTCACCACCGCCAACCGGCTGCCCGCCGCGCTGACGACGCTCCACGTCGTCGTCGGCACGAGCGACGTCGCCGCGTTGCGCGACTCGCTCGCGCGCGCCGGCGCCACCGCCGACGACCGGCCGGAGGGCTATACGCTCGTCGCGCGCCCCGACGCCGCGGGCGGCGGACTGATCGCGCTCGCCGGGCATGACGCCGACGGGCTGTTCCACGCCGCGCAGACCTTCCGCCAGCTCGTGCGCCGCGGCGAGGTGCCGGGGCTGGTGATCCAGGACCATCCGGCCATGCCGATCCGCGGCACGATCGAGGGCTTCTACGGCAAGCCCTGGACGCAGGAGGACCGGATCCGCCACCTCGATTTCCTCGCCAGCGTCAAGGCCAACACCTACGTCTACAGCCCCAAGGACGACCCTTACGCGCGCGACCGCTGGCGCGAGCCGTATCCGGCGGCGACGCTGGCCGAGCTGGGCACGCTCGCCGCGGCGGCGAAGCGAGACCACGTCAATTTCGTCTACGCCATCTCGCCGGGGCCGACGGTGTGCTTCTCCGACCCCGCCGACGCCGCCGCGCTGGAGCGCAAGTTCGACGCGCTGCGAGGCATCGGCGTGCGCAGCTTCTACGTCGCGCTCGACGACATCGAGTATAAGAAATGGAACTGCGCCAAGGACGAGGCCGCGTTCGGCGCCTCGGGCGCGGCCGCCGCTGGCACCGCGCAGGCGCGGCTGCTCAACGCGGTGCAGCGCGACCTCGTCGCCAAGGACCGCGCCGCGCCGCCGCTGATCATGGTGCCGACCGAATATTACGACGCCAAGGAGACGCCCTACAAAGCGGCGCTGCGGCAGGAACTCGATCCGCGCGTGGTGGTGCAATGGACCGGCACCGACGTGGTGCCGCCCGCGATCTCGATCGGCGACGCGAAGACCGCGACCAAGGCGTTCGGGCGCAAGACGCTGCTGTGGGACAATTACCCGGTCAACGACTATGCCCAGACCACCGGCCGGCTGCTGCTGGCGCCCTATGCGCGGCGCGAGGCCGGGCTGGCGGGCGAGCTCAGCGGCATCCTCTCCAACCCGATGAACCAGGAGGTACCGAGCCGGGTCGCGGTGGCGGGCGTCGCGGCGTTCGCGTGGAACGACCGCGGCTACGACCCGGCGCAGGGCTGGCGCTTCGCCGCGGACGCGCTGTCGAGCGGTGACGCGCGCACCGCGGCGGCGCTGCTCGACTTCTTCGACACCCAGCATCTCGCCCCCACCTTCGGCAGCCAGCCGTGGCAGGAGCAGGCGCCGCGGCTCAAGGCACTGCTCGACGGCGTCCGCTTCGCGCTGGCGGACGGCGACGATGGCGCGCGGCGCGAGGCGATCGCGGCGCTGGCGGCGCGCGCCGACGCGCTGGCGGCCGCGCCCGACACGATCCGCGCCGGCGTGACCGATCCCGGCTTCGCGGCGCAGGCGGCGCCGTGGCTCGAGGCGACCGCGCTGTGGGGCCGCGCGCTCCAGCTCACCGCGGCCGGGCTGGGCGCGGCGCTGGAGGGCAGCGCGGCCGCGTCGCGCGACTTCGCCGCGGCCGGGCGGCTCGCGGCGCAGGCGGCGGCGGTCAAGACGATCCCCGGCGCGACGCGGTTCGACGGCACGGTGAAGGTGGCCGACGGCGTGCTCGACCGCTTCGTCGCCGACGCGCCCGGGCTGGTGGGCGCGGCGCCCGCCGGAGAGTGAGGGCGTAGGGAGTCGGAGCGCTAGCTTCTCCCCTCCCCTTCAGGGGAGGGGCTGGGGGTGGGGCGTCGCCGCGGGCGCAGCCTTGGTGGACAGGCCCCACCCCAACCCCTCCCCTGAAGGGGAGGGGCTTCTACTCCCCCCCTCAGCCCCGCGCCGCCTCCGCATAGGGCATCACCAGGGTGCCATCGGGTGCGGCGGTGTAGGTGGTCTGCGTGGGGTAGGCGATGCCGATCTTCTCGTCGGCGAAGCGGCGCATGATCGCCACCATCAGCCGGTCGCGCGTGGCGTGCGCGGTGGCCCAGTCGTCTCCCGGCGTATCGACCTGCAGCGCATAGTCGAGGCTCGACGCGCCGAACGTCTCGAAGCCGCACCGCGCCACCTTGGCGCCCTCCGCCTCGACCAGCTCGGTCAGGATCGCGGGCACGCGCGCCAGCGTGTCGGGCGGCGTCTCATAGGTGACGCCGATCGTGTAGGACACGCGGATGTGGTCGCGCAGCGACGTGTTCTGGATCTCCTTGTCGAGCAGGTTGCGGTTCGAGATGATGCGCAGCTCGCCGGTGAAGGCGCGGATGCGCGTCGACTTCAGCCCGATCGACTCGATCACGCCGCTGGTGGTGCCGTAGCTGACCTTGTCGCCGCGGCGGAACGGGCGGTCGAAGATGATCGCCAGAGCCGCGAACAGGTCGGCGAAGATGCCCTGCGCGGCGAGGCCGATGGCGATGCCGCCGACGCCGAGCCCCGCGACCAGCCCGGTGACGTTGACCCCGAGATTGTCGAGCACCACCACCAAAGCGATCGCGAACACCGCGACGCTGACGAGGAGGCGGATCAGCCCCATCGCGCTCATCAGCGCCTCGCCGGTGTAATGTTCGCCGCGGGTGCGGTGCTCGATCGCGCCGAGGATCAGCTCGCGCGCCCAGATCGCGCCCTGGAAGGTGACCGCCACCTTGAACAGGAAGGCGATCGTCGCGTCGAGCTCGGGCGGGGTCGCGGCATAGCCACTCACCAGCCGCGCCGAGAGCATGATGATGAAGAAGGCGTTGGTGCGCTCCACCGCGCGCCCCAGCACCGCCGACCAGCCCTTGCCCGAGGCGCTCCGCCGCGCCAGCCGCGGGCCGAAGGCGCGCAGCCAGAACAGCAGCAGCGAGAGCGCCACGCCGACACCGAGCGCGACCAGGATCTGCAGCCAATGCTGCTGCAGCCAGGTGACACTCGCGCCGAGCAGGGCTTGGGCCTGGTCGCCGACGCGACCCGTATCGATCGACACGGCCGGCTTGACCGCCGCCGCCTTGCTGTCACTCATCTCAGGCCGCCTTCAGCTCGCACGCGCCGGTCTGCTCGAGGAAGGCAATCAGCCCGCGCTCGGTGCGGGTGAGATACTGGCTGGCGCGGGGCAGCCGCAGCGTCTGGCGGAACGCGGCTTGCGCCGCCTTGTCCTTCCCGAGCTCGATCAAGGCGGGATGGACGTAGGATTTGCGCGCGATCGCGGGCGTGTTGCCGAGCCGCTCCACCACTGGCTCGAGCATCGTCTTGAGCCCGATCGGCGCGGGCGCCTCAACCAGGGCCTCGAACGCGACGACGCTCGCACCCCAGGTGCGGAAATGCTTGGCGGTGAAGCCGTCGCCCATCGCCTCGCGGAGATAGGCGTTGACGTCGGACGAGGTCACCGCGTGCGGCGCGCCATCGTCGCCGACGTACTGGAACAGCTTCTGCCCGGGCAGATCCTGGCACTTCTTGACGAAGCGCGCGAGGCTGCCGTCGGTGATGCGCAGCTTGCGGATCTTGCCCGACTTGGCCTTGTACTGGAGCGCCAGCGTGCTGCCCTTGATCTGCGCGTGGCGGTCGCGCAGCGTGGTCAGGCCGTAGCTCTTGTTGGTCTTGGCATACGTCTCGTTGCCGATGCGCAGCGCCGCCATGTCGAGCAGCTTGACGATCGCGGCGACGGTGCGCTCCTTGCTGTGCGTGCGCTTGTCGAGATCGGCCTCGACGCGCGCCCGCAACTTGGTCAGCGCGCGACCGAACGGGGCGCAGAGGTCGTATTTGGCCGCCTCCTGCTGCGCGCGGTAATCAAGATGATAACGATATTGCTTGCGGCCTTTCTCGTCCCAGCCGACCGCCTGGATGTGGCCGCTCGGGTCGGGGCAGAACCAGGCGTCGGTATAAGCGGGGGGCAGGCCGATCGCGTTGAGCCGGTCGATCTCGTCGCGGTCGGTGATTCGCTTGCCGTCCGCGTCGTGATAGGCCCAGGCGTCGTGACGCGTCTTCCGGCGCGTGATGCCGGGCTCGCCGTCATCGAAATACACGATGTGGCAGCCGCTTACGGTGGTTCGCTCGGCCGGTGCACTCATGTCGCGGGAAATGCGCGGGCTGCCGCATCGTTCCGGAACGGGTGCCCGGCGGCGGGGTTGGGACCGCGTCGTACCGACACGTATCAGGAGATTTCCCATGGCCGACCTGTCGCAAGCCCGCGTGCTGATGCTCGCCGCCGACGGCTTCGAGACGGTGGAGCTGTTCGAGCCGCGCCAGGCGCTGGAAGCCGCCGGCGTCACCGTCACGCTCGCCTCGATCAAGCGCGATCCGATCCAGGGCATGAAGCAGGACATCAACCAGGCCGAGACCGCCACGCCCGACCTCACGCTCGACGAGGTCGAGGTCGATGACTACGACGCGCTGGTGCTGCCGGGCGGGGTCGCCAACCCGGACAAGCTGCGCGTCGAGGCCAAGGCGGTGCAGATCGTCCAGGACTTCATGGACGAGGACAAGATCGTCGCGGCGATCTGCCACGCGCCCTGGCTGCTCGCCGAGGCTGACGTGATCGACGGGCGCCGGCTGACCGGGTTCGAGTCGATTCGCACCGATCTCGAGAACGCGGGCGGCGAAGTGGTCGACGAGGAGGTCGTGGTCGACGACAATCTCATCACCAGCCGTAAGCCCGACGACATCCCCGCCTTCAACAAGGCGATCCTCGCCGCGCTGACCGAGGAACTCGGCGCCGACGAGGAGGAGGAAGAGGAGGCGTAAGGCGCCAGGCGAACCAAGATCCTCCCCTTGCAGGGGAGGATCGTAGGTTAAGCCCCCACCGCCTCCGTCACGCTCGCGAAGCCGTCGCGCGCGAGGCACGCCGCCAGCTCGGACACGATCCGCCGCGGCAACCCCGGCCCGTCGTAGATCAGCGCGGTATAGACCTGCACCAGGCTCGCCCCGGCACGGATCCGCGCATAGGCCTCCGCCCCGCTGCCGATCCCGCCGACGGCGATCAGCGGCAGCGCGCCGCCGGTGGCGCGGCGGAAGTCGGCGAGCCGCTCGGCCGCGAGCGACCGCAGCGGCGCGCCCGACAACCCGCCGGCCTCGCCCGCGTGCGCGCTGCGCAGCGGCGGGCGGCTCACCGTGGTGTTGCTCACGATCAGCGCGTCCACCCGCGCGTCGAGCGCGGCGCGCGCGATCGAGTCGACCAGCGCCGCCTCGAGATCGGGCGCCACCTTGAGGAACAAGGGCGTGGTGCCGCGCGCGGCGACGCAGGCGGCGAGCAGCTCGGCCAGCGCGGCGCCGTGCTGCAGGTCGCGCAGACCCGGCGTGTTGGGCGAGCTGACGTTGATCGTTACGTAATCCGCCACCGGCGCCGCCGCGCTCACCCCCGCGACATAGTCGGCGACGCGGTCGGCCGCGTCCTTGTTGGCGCCGACGTTGATGCCGAGCACGCCGTCGTGGCGCTTCGCCGCCGCGGCGCGCGCCACGCCGGCGGCGAGACCGCCGTTGTTGAAGCCCATGCGGTTGATGATGGCGCGGTCCTCGGCCAGCCGGAACAGTCGCGGGCGCGGGTTACCGGGCTGCGCGCGCGGGGTGAGCGTGCCGACCTCGACCGCGCCGAAGCCGAGCCGCATCAGCCCGGCGATCGCGCGCGCGTCCTTGTCGAGCCCGGCCGCGAGCCCGACCGGGTTGGGAAAGTCGATGCCGGCGACTCGAGTCGTGAGTCGCGGCATCGGGCCGCCCAATGGTCCGCCGAGCGCACCCCAGCGCGCCAGGGCGCCGAGCGCGACGTCGTGCGCGCGCTCGGGCGGCAGCGCCAGCGCGGCGCGGTGGAGGAGGGAGGAAATCGCCATATCGCGTCTGTCGTCGCGTCCCGAAGCGAGATCAAGTCGCGCGATTTGTAAAAAATCGTCTTGAGCGAGATGAATCTATCCAATCCTTGCGCGACGAGCTGTGTGCATAACGCGACTGCGACCCGAAGGGCTTCCGAACGGAAGTTCTTTCCTCAAGGGCCCGGCAGCCACTGCCGGGCCCTTTTTTTGCCCTGATCGCGGTTGATTTCGCCCCGAGGCACGGCCACATGGCAATCGGAACGATCTACTCCGATTTGAGAGTCGATCGCAACTACCGAATGTGGGACGATGCGCCTCTCGAGCCTGACCGATTATGCCGTGGTGCTGCTCACCGCCGCCGCGCGCCACTGCGGCGGGCTGGCGCGGATGAACGCCACGTCGCTCGCCGAGGAGACCGGCGTGCCGCTGCCGACCGCGCAGAAGCTGGTCAGCCGGCTGGCGGCGGCGGGGCTGATCGACAGCACGCGCGGCACCGGCGGCGGGATCCGGCTGGCGCGCCCGCCCGCGACGATCACGCTGGCGGACGTGGTCGAGGCGGTCGAGGGGCCGATCGCGCTCACCGCGTGCGTCGACGCCGCCGAGCACGACTGCGCGATCGAGGGCAATTGCCGCGTCAAGCCGCATTGGAACGCGGTCAATCAGGCGGTCCGCGGCGCGCTCGCGGGGGTGACGCTGGCGTCGCTGGCCGCCGCGCCCGCGCCCGCGCCCGAACAGATGAAGGTTGAGGCATAACATGGCCACGAAGAACGCCGAGGCCCATGCGGCCGTCGCCAAGAAGTATGAGTGGGGCTTCGCCACCGACATCGAGCAGGACTTCGCGCCCAAGGGGCTGAGCGAGGACACCGTCCGCTACATCAGCGCCAAGAAGAACGAGCCCGAGTGGATGCTCGACTGGCGGCTCAAGGCGTTCCGGCTGTGGCAGACGATGCAGGCGCCCGACTGGGCCAAGCTCAACGTGCCGCCGATCGACTATCAGGACGCCTATTATTACGCCGAGCCTAAGCAGAAGAAGACGATCGCCTCGCTCGACGAGCTCGACCCCGAGATCCGTCGCACCTACGAGAAGCTCGGCATCCCGATCGCGGAACAGGAAGTGCTCGCGGGCGTCGAGGGCGCGCGCAAGGTCGCGGTCGACGCGGTGTTCGACTCGGTCTCGGTCGCGACCACCTTCCGCGAGGAGCTCAAGGCGGCGGGGGTGATCTTCCTGTCGATCAGCGAGGCGATCCGCGAATACCCCGATCTCGTTCGCAAGTGGCTGGGCAAGGTGGTGCCGCAGCGCGACAATTATTTCGCGACGCTCAACTCGGCGGTCTTCTCGGACGGCACCTTCGTCTACGTGCCCGAGGGCGTGCGCTGCCCGATGGAGCTCTCCACCTATTTCCGCATCAATGCCGAGAACACCGGCCAGTTCGAGCGCACGCTGATCGTCGCCGACAAGGGCGCCTACGTCAGCTATCTCGAGGGCTGCACCGCGCCGATGCGCGACGAGAACCAGCTCCACGCCGCGGTGGTCGAACTGGTCGCGCTCGACGACGCCGAGATCAAATATTCGACCGTGCAGAACTGGTACCCGGGCGACGAGAACGGCGTCGGCGGCATCTACAATTTCGTCACCAAGCGCGCGCTCTGCCAGGGTCGCAACAGCAAGGTGAGCTGGACCCAGGTCGAGACCGGCTCGGCGATCACCTGGAAATATCCGAGCTGCGTGCTCGCGGGCGAGAACAGCGTTGGCGAGTTCTACTCGGTGGCGGTGACCAACAACCGCCAGCAGGCCGACACCGGCACCAAGATGATCCACCTCGGCAAGGGCTCGCGCTCGACGATCGTGTCGAAGGGCATCTCGGCGGGGCGGTCGGACAATACCTATCGCGGGCTGGTGCGCGTCGCGCCGACCGCGGAGGGCGTGCGCAACTTCACCCAGTGCGACTCGCTGCTGCTGTCGGACCAGTGCGGCGCGCACACCGTGCCCTACATCGAGGTGCGCAACCCCTCGGCGCAGATCGAGCATGAGGCGACCACCTCGAAGATCAGCGAGGACCAGTTGTTCTACGCCATGTCGCGCGGGCTCGACGCGGAGGCGGCGGTGGCGCTGATCGTCAACGGCTTCGCGCGCGAGGTGCTGCAGCAGCTGCCGATGGAGTTCGCGGTCGAGGCGCAGAAGCTGCTGGGGATCTCGCTCGAGGGGAGCGTGGGGTGACGCCGAGGGACGAGAACCGGCGCCTCAACTCCCCTCCCCTTATGGGGAGGGGCCGGGGGTGGGGCCTCTCCGCGAACGCCATCGCCGGCGTCCAAGTGAACGCGCGCGCGCTCCGCAACAACCCCACCGAACCCGAGAAGCGCCTCTGGTCCGCGTTGGCTCGCGCGCAGCTCGGCGGCTTCAAGTTCCGCCGCCAGGCCGCGATCGGCCGCTACGTCGCCGATTTCCTCTGCCCCGCGGCGCGGCTGATCGTCGAGGTCGACGGCGACACCCATGCCGACTCCGTAGCCGACATGGCGCGCGACACCGACCTGCGCGCGCTCGGCTATCGCATCGTCCGCTTCGCCAACGCGGACGTGATGCGGAACCTCGACGGCGTGCTCGCCGCGCTGCTCGCCCAGCTTCCGGCCGTCCCCCCGCGGCGGCGCCCCACCCCAACCCCTCCCCTGCAGGGGAGGGGCTAGAGAGATGACGATGCTCACGATTGACAGTCTTCACGCCGAGATCGACGGCAAGCCGATCCTCAAGGGCCTCACGCTTCAGGTGAACGCGGGCGAGATCCACGCGATCATGGGCCCAAATGGCGCGGGCAAGTCGACGCTCGGCTATGTGCTCGGCGGGCGGCCCGGCTATGAGGTGACCGCCGGCACGGTTACGTTCAACGGCGAGGACCTGCTCGACAAGGAGCCGCACGAGCGCGCCGCCGCGGGATTGTTCCTCGGTTTCCAGTACCCGGTCGAGATCCCGGGCGTGTCGAACGTCCAGTTCCTGCGCGAGAGCCTCAACGCGCAGCGCGCGGTCCGGGCTGAGAAGCCTTTGTCGGGGGCGGAGTTCCTCAAGGTGGCGCGCGCGCAGGCCGACGCGCTCGGGCTCCAGCAGGACATGCTCAAGCGCCCGGTCAACGTCGGCTTCTCGGGCGGCGAGAAGAAGCGCAACGAGATGGTGCAGATGGGGATCATCGATCCCCGGTTCGCGATCCTCGACGAGACCGACTCGGGCCTCGACATCGACGCGTTGCGCGTGGTCGGCGACGGCATCAACCGCATCATGCGCCGGCCCGACAAGGCGGTGCTGCTGATCACCCACTATCAGCGGCTGCTCGACTATGTCCGGCCCGACCGCGTCCACGTGCTGGCGGACGGGCGCATAACGCGCTCGGGCGGGCCGGAACTGGCGCAGCAGCTCGAGCGTGAGGGCTATGCCGAGGTGGCGGCGTGATGTGTCTCCTCGCGTCCTCACCTCAACGTACGCGGCGGAGATCCGCCGCATGAGCGTGCTCGACCTCCCCTCCAACCGCGAGGAAGCGTGGCGCTGGGCCGATCTCGGCGGGATCGCCGCGGCCGCCGCGCTCGCCCCCGTCGCGCGCCCCGACGCGCAGTTCCTCGATCTGCCCGGCGCCAAGCTCCTGTTCGTCGACGGTGAGCTGGACGAAGGCGCGAGCGAGCTGCACCGAGTCAGCGTCGGCGCGATCGCCCCGAGCGACCACCCGCTCGGCCGACGCGCCGCGCGCGGCTGGACGTTGCGGCTCGACGCGCGGGCGGTCGCCGACCCGGTCCAGATCGTCCATGTCGCCACCGGTGCGGAGAACCATCTCGGCGCCGCGATCGAGCTCGGCGACGACGCGGTCGCGCAGGTGATCGAGAGCTTCGTCGGCGCGGGCTGGTCGAACCGCTTCACCAGCGTCCGGCTCGGGCGCGGCGCGCGGCTGTCGCGCGCGGTGCGGCTGACCCAGGCGGCGGGCTTCGTCTCGCTGCGCGACGAGATCGCACTCGGCCAGGCGGCGAGCTTCGTCGGCACCGTGCTCGCGGCGGGCGACCAGGGCGCGCGAGTCGACGCCGCGCTGACGCTGGCGGGCGAGGGCGGCTACGCCGAGTTCGGCGGTGCCTTGCTGACGCGCGACCGGCTCCAGCAGGAGTGCGCGGTGCGCGTGCGCCACGCCGAGCCCAACGGCCAGTCGCACCAATTGTGGCGCGCGGTCGCGGCGGACCAGTCGCAGGCGAGCCTTGCCGCCGCGGTCGAGGTGGCGCGCCACGCGCAGAAGACCGACGGCGAGCAGTCGCTGCGCGGCCTGCTGCTCGACCGCACCGCGACGGTGAACCTCAAGCCCGAGCTGGAGATCTTCGCCGACGACGTGAAATGCGCGCACGGCGCGACCGTGGGCGAGCTCGACGCGCGCGCGCTCTTCTACATGCAGAGCCGCGGCATCCCGGCGGCGCGCGCCAAGGCGCTGCTGACGCACGCCTTCGTCGCCGACGCGCTCGACCGCATC
This sequence comes from Sphingomonas citri, assembly GCF_019429485.1. Classification (GTDB taxonomy): domain Bacteria; phylum Pseudomonadota; class Alphaproteobacteria; order Sphingomonadales; family Sphingomonadaceae; genus Sphingomonas; species Sphingomonas citri. The sequence goes on from NZ_JAHXZN010000006.1 coordinate 128,037, forward strand.
GCCGAGGAGACGGTGCGCGCGGCGTTCGCGGCGGACGCCGCGGCCTGGCTGGAGCGCGCGCTGTGACTTTGTCCTACGCGCGGGTCCGGTGCGAAGGGGCGGGGGTGATGACTCGCGGTTCCTCGAACACCGACACGCGCGTGGGGCACGGGCGTTTGACACGGGCGCACTCACCCCGCCCCTTCAGGGGAGGGGTCGGGGGTGGGGCGTTTCCACGAGGGGAGCATCCGTCGAGGCGCCCCACCCCAACCCCTCCACTGAAGGGGAGGGGCTCGGCACCTCGCGCCGCGCGCCGCATACCCTCCTTCCGACTCAACTTCCGCAACATTGGGGAGCGCGCATGACCGTCCTGATCGCCGATCCCGCCGCGCGCCCGCTCGACGTCGTCGCGGATTTCCCCGCCATCCCCCCCGGCTGGGCCTATCTCGACACCGCCGCCACGGCGCAGAAGCCGCGCGCGGTGATCGACGCGATCACGCGCGGCTACGACACCGATTACGCCACGGTCCACCGCGGCGTGTACCAGCGCTCCGCCGATATGACCCTGGCCTATGAGGCCGCGCGCGAGACCGTCGCACGCTTCGTCAACGCCACGCCCGACGAGATCGTCTTCGTCCGCGGCGCGACCGAGGCGATCAACCTCGTCGCCCAGTCGTTCGCCGCCACGCGCCTCACGGCGGGCGACCGCATCCTGCTCTCCACGCTCGAGCATCACAGCAACATCGTGCCGTGGCAGATGGTGGCCGAGCGAGTCGGCGCCGCGATCGACGTCGTGCCGCTCACCGCCGACCAGCGCATCGACCTCGACGCGATGGCGCGGATGCTCCGCCCCGAGCACAAGCTGGTCGCGCTCGCGCACGTCTCGAACGTGCTCGGCTCGATGCTCGACGTGCGCCGGGCGAGCGAACTCGCGCACGCGGCCGGCGCGACGATCCTGATCGACGGCTGCCAGGCGGTGGCGCGGCTGCCGGTCGACGTGCGCGCGCTCGGCTGCGACTTCTACGTCTTCTCGGGGCACAAGCTGTACGGCCCGACCGGGATCGGCGTGCTGTGGGGCCGGCGCGCACTGCTCGACTCGATGCCGCCCTACCAGGGCGGCGGCTCGATGATCGACCGCGTGTCGTTCGAGCGCACCACCTACGCCCCCGCGCCGACGCGGTTCGAGGCGGGGACGCCGCATATCGTCGGCGCGCTGGGGCTCGCCGCCGCGATCGGCTATGTGCAGGGGATCGGGCTCGAGCGGATCCACGCGCACGAGACCGCGCTGGTGGCGCAGGCGCGCGAGGCGCTCGGGCGGATCAACTCGGTGCGCGTGCTCGGGCCGGCGGACAGCGCCGGGATCGTCTCCTTCGCGATGGAGGGGGTGCATCCGCACGACATCGGCACCATCTTGGACGAGTCGAAGGTGGCGATCCGCGCCGGCCATCATTGCGCGCAGCCGCTGATGGCGGCGCTGGGCGTCGAGGCGACCGCGCGCGCCAGCTTCGGCGTGTACAACGGCCCCGACGACGTCGCCGCGCTGGCAGCGGGGATCGAGCGCGTGGCCCGGATCTTCGGATGACGGTTTTGGATAGGGACGAGGGACGATGAGCGACCCGATCAAGGTCGAGGAAGTCGAGACGGTGCAGGCACCGCCGCGCGCCAAGGTGTCCGACGCGGTCGAGCCCGCGGGCGGCGAGAGGCGGCAGCGCGACTACCTCGCCGGCTTCCTGGCGCAGCAGCCCGCCGGCGGCGAGGCGCCGCACGAGCCCGGCGGCGCGCTGTACGAGGGCGTGATCGACGCGCTCAAGGAGATCTACGACCCCGAGATCCCGGTGAACATCTACGACCTGGGCCTGATCTACGCGGTCGAGGTGACCGACGCAGGGCAGGCGACGGTGACGATGACGCTGACGACGCCCAACTGCCCGGTCGCCGAGTCGATGCCGGGCGAGGTGGAAATGCGCGTCGCCGCGGTGCCCGGGATCGCCTTCGCCGACGTCAATCTGGTGTGGGATCCGCCGTGGGATCCGCAGAAGATGTCGGACGACGCCAAGCTCGAACTGGGGATGCTGTGATGGTCACCACCCTGCGCGCGCGCCCCGCCGCGCTGAACCTCACCGCGAGCGCCGAGGCGCGCATCGCCGAGCTGATGCGCAAGGCGCCCGAGGGCGCGATCGGGGTGAAGCTGTCGACGCCGCGGCGCGGCTGCTCGGGGCTGGCCTATTCGGTCGATTATGTCGAGGCGGCGAGCACGATGGACGAGCGGATCGAGACGCCGGGCGGGGTGCTGTTCGTCGACGGCGCGTCGCTGCTCTACCTGATCGGCTCGACGATGGACTGGGTCGAGGACGATTTCACCGCTGGGTTCGTGTTCAACAATCCCAACGCCAAGGGTGCGTGCGGCTGCGGGGAGAGCTTCACGGTGTGAAGCGGGGCATCCTGGCTCTCGCTCACTCTCGTTCGTGCTGAGGAGCCACTGAGCTCGTCGAAGTGGCGTCTCGAAGCACCGGCGCGACGGTCGCGGAGGTGCTTCGGGACGAGGCTTCGACGTCGCTCAGCCTCTCCTCAGCACGAACGGGAGTGACAACGCACCGACGACATCCCGACCCGTTCACCTCGCGCAACAATTCTCCACGGACCCTCCGTCGCGCTGCGGCGTTGCCCGGGATAATGCGAGTCGACCTCTCTTCCGCCGACCTGTGGCGCTCCTTCCGCGCCGACTGGTGGGGCCAGCTCAAGCGCGCCTACACCGCCTCCAACGACGACAATCTCGGTCTGATCGCGGCGGGCGCGGCCTTCTACATCATCTCGTCGATCGCGCCGATCCTGGCCGTGACGGTGCTGGGCTACGGCCTGTTCGCCGACGCGCAGACGGTGCAGGAGGATATCCGCGCGCTGTTCGCCGCTTTCCCGCGCGACGTCGCGGTGCTGATCGGCCAGCAGCTCGACACGGTGGTGTCGGGCTCGCAGGGCAAGAAGGGGCTCGGCATCATCCTGGCGCTGGCGATCGCGCTGTACGGCGGCAGCAAGGCCGCCACCTCGATGATGACCGCGCTCAACGTCGCCTATGAGGTGAAGGACAAGCGCAGCTTCGTTATCTGGACGCTCACCTCCTTCGCGATCGTCCTCGCCGGCGTGGTGCTGGTGCTGACCGGCATCGCCGCGAGCGCGCTGGCCGCCTTCATCGGCACGCTAATCCCGTGGTTCCCGGCCGTGGTGCTGGTGGTGATCCGGATCGCGACCTATCTCGCGCTCGCATTGCTGGTGATCACCGGCGCGTCGCTGCTGTTCCGCTTCGGCCCCTACCGGCCTGGGGCGAGGCTGCGCTGGGCGACGCCGGGGACGGTGGTGGCGACCGCGGTGTGGCTGCTCGCGAACGTCGGGTTCAGCCTCTATGTCGCCAATTTCGGCAATTACGGCGCGACCTACGGCTCGCTCAGCGCGATCATCGTGGTGCTCACCTGGCTGTGGATCAGCGTCTACGCCTTCCTGCTCGGCGCCGCGCTCGACGTGCAGGCCTATCGCGGCCGGAGCGATCATCCCGCCATCTCGGACATAGCCACCGCGCCGCCGCGGGGTTAGGGTCCGCATCGACTTCATCGCCCGGGGGCCAGACACTTGACCGCGACCACCGACGTCAGCGAGCGCGGGCCGCTCGCGCTCGCCATCATCGACACGCTCGTCCATCGCATCGGCAAGGACGAGCGCGCCGCGCGCCCGCATGACTGGCTCGAGGCGACGATCCTCACGCTGCGCAACGAGATCATCGAGCGCTGGATGGAATCGACCAAGGCCGCGCACGCCGCCGGCGCGAAGCGGGTCTATTATCTCAGCCTCGAGTTCCTGATCGGCCGGCTGCTGCGCGACACGCTCGCCAATCTGCGCCACCGCGACGAGGTCGGCGACGCGCTCCGGCAGCTCGGCGTCGACCTTTCCGCGATCGAGGAGCTGGAGCCCGACGCCGCGCTCGGCAACGGCGGCCTCGGCCGGCTGGCGGCCTGTTTCATGGAGAGCCTGGCGACGCTCGACCTGCCCGCCTATGGCTATGGCATCCGCTACGTGAACGGCATGTTCCGCCAGCGCATCGACGACGGCTGGCAGGTCGAGCTGCCCGAGACCTGGCTGGCGCACGGCAACCCCTGGGAGTTCGAGCGGCGCGAGAGCGCCTATTTCGTCGGCTTCGGCGGCGAGGTGACCGGCGACGAGGCCGGCCGCGTCCACTGGAAGCCGGGCGAGGCGGTCGAGGCGGTCGCGGTCGACACGCCCGTGGTCGGCTGGCGCGGCAAGCGGGTGAACACGCTGCGGCTGTGGACCGCGCGCAGCCTCGACCCGTTCAAGCTCGACGCCTTCAACCGCGGCGACTTCGAGGGCGCGATGGCGGACCAGCTCCGCGCCGAGAGCCTGGTGCGCGTGCTCTACCCCAATGATTCCACCGCGGCGGGGCAGGAGCTGCGGCTGCGCCAGGAATATTTCTTCTCCTCGGCGTCGATCCAGGACATCGTCCGCCGCCACATCCAGTATTTCGGTGACATCCGCACGCTGCCCGATCGCGCCGCGATCCAGCTCAACGACACGCATCCCGCGGTGGCGGTGGCCGAGCTGATGCGGCTGCTGGTCGATCACCACGAGCTCGACATGGACGCGGCCTGGGCGATCACCCGCGCCACCTTCGGCTATACCAACCACACGCTGCTGCCCGAGGCGCTGGAGAGCTGGCCGCTGCCTTTGTTCGAGCGGCTGCTGCCGCGTCACATGCAATTGGTCTACGCGATCAACGCCAAGCTGCTGCGTGAGGCGCGCGCGGCCGAGGGGATCGACGATCGCGCCATCGCCGCGATCAGCCTGATCGACGAGGGTGGCGAGCGCCGCGTGCGCATGGCCAACCTCGCCTTCGCGGGCGCGCACAGCGTCAACGGCGTGGCGGCGCTCCACACGCAGCTGATGAAGTCGACCGTCTTCGCCGACCTCCACCGCCTCTACCCCGACCGGATCAACAACAAGACCAACGGCATCACGCCGCGGCGCTGGCTGCAGGGCTGCAACCCCGCCCTGACGTCGCTGATCGCGGAGGCGATCGGGCCCGACTTCACCGACGACGCGCAGAAGCTGCCCGCGCTCGCTCCCTTCGCCGAGGACGCGGGCTTCCGCGAGAGATTCGCCGCGGTGAAGCGCGCCAACAAGGTCGCGCTGGCCGAGCACGTCCGCGACACGATCGGCCTGCGGCTCGATCCCGACGCGATCTTCGATGTCCAGATCAAGCGCATCCACGAGTATAAGCGCCAGCTGCTCAACTTGATCGAGACGGTGGCGCTGTACGACCAGATCCGGAGCCATCCCGAGCGCGACTGGACCCCGCGCGTGAAGCTGTTCGCGGGCAAGGCGGCGTCGAGCTACGTCAACGCCAAGCTGATCATCAAGCTGGCCAACGACGTGGCGCGGCGGATCAACGGCGATCCCAGCATCGGCGGGCTGCTCAAGGTGGCGTTCCTGCCCAATTACAACGTGAGCCTGGCCGAGCGGATGGTGCCGGCGGCCGATCTCTCCGAGCAGATCTCCACCGCGGGGATGGAGGCCTCGGGCACGGGCAACATGAAGTTCGCGCTCAACGGCGCGCTGACGATCGGCACGCTCGACGGCGCCAACATCGAGATCCGCGACCAGGTCGGCGCCGACAACATCGTGATCTTCGGGATGACCGCGGAGGAGGTAGCAGCGAAGCGCGCCGGTGGGTACGCACCCCGCGCGGTGATCGAAAATTCGGCGGAGCTGGCGCAGGCGGTGAACGCGATCGCGTCTGGGGTGTTCTCGCCGGATGACCCGAACCGCTACCGCGATCTCATGAACGGCCTGTACGACCACGATTGGTTCATGGTCGCGGCCGACTTCGACGCCTATGCCGCCGCGCAGCGCGAGGTCGACCGCCGCTGGGGCGACCGCGACGGCTGGCAGCGCAGCGCGATCCGCAACACGGCGAACATGGGCTGGTTCTCGTCTGATCGCACGATCGGCGAGTATGCGCGTGAGATCTGGGGCGTGCTGTGAGGCCGCCGGCAGCAGCGATCGACGCGCTGCTCGACGGCACCAGCGCCGATCCCTTCGCTCTGCTCGGCGCGCATGCCGGGCCCGGGGGCACGTTCGCGCGCGCCTGGATACCGGGCGCGGAGAGCGCCGAGCCGCACACGCTCGCGGGCGCGCCGCTCGGCACGCTCGACCGCGTCGACGACCGCGGCTTGTTCGAGGGCGTGATCGAGGGCGATCCGCAGCCGCTGCGCTACCGCGCGCGCGGCGGCGGGGCGGAATGGTGGGTGACCGACCCGTACAGCTTCGGCCCCGTGCTCGGCCCGGTCGACGACCTGCTGATGAACGAGGGTACGCACTTCCGCCTCTACGACAAGCTCGGCGCGCACCTGCTCCACCACGAGGGCGCGGATGGCGTGCATTTCGCGGTGTGGGCGCCCAACGCGCGGCGCGTCGCGTTGGTGGGCGACTTCAACGACTGGGACGCGCGCCGCCACGGCATGCGGCTGCGCGCCGACACCGGCGTGTGGGAGATCTTCCTCCCCGACATCGGCGCCGGCCGCGCCTACAAATATGCCATCACCGGCCCCGACGGCGTGATGCAGCCGCTCAAGGCCGACCCGTACGCCTTCGCCGCCGAGCTGCGCCCGAAGACCGCCTCGCTCACCACCGCGCCGCCGACCCACGAATGGGGGGACGATGCGCACCGCGACGCCTGGGCCTCGGTCGACCCGCGGCGCGTCCCGATCAGCATCTACGAGGTTCACGCCGGCAGCTGGGACCGCGACGAGAACGGCTGGTATCTCAGCTGGGACCAGCTCGCCGAGCGGTTGATCCCCTATGCCGTGGCGATGGGCTTCACGCACATCGAGTTCATGCCGATCTCGGAACATCCCTACGATCCGAGCTGGGGCTATCAGACCACCGGGCTGTTCGCGCCCAGCGCGCGCTTCGGCGACCATGAGGGGTTCGCGCGCTTCGTCGACGGCGCGCACCGCGCCGGCCTCGGCGTGCTGCTCGACTGGGTGCCGGCGCACTTCCCGACCGACGCGCACGGGCTCGCGCATTTCGACGGCACCGCTTTGTACGAGCACCAGGATCCGCGGCTGGGCTACCATCCCGACTGGAACACCGCGATCTACAATTTCGGGCGGCGCGAGGTGTCCGCCTTCCTCGTCAACAACGCTTTGTTCTGGGCCGAGCGCTACCATGTCGACGGGCTGCGCGTCGATGCGGTGGCGTCGATGCTGTACCGCGACTATTCGCGCAAGGCCGGCGAGTGGATCCCCAATACCGAGGGCGGTCGCGAGAATTGGGAAGCGGTGAACTTCCTGCGCGCCACCAACAAGGCGGTCTACGCGCGTCATCCCGGCGTGATCACCGTGGCGGAAGAGTCGACCAGCTGGCCCGGTGTGACCACGCCCGCCTATGACGAGGGCGCCGCCAGCGCGCTGGGCTTCGGCTTCAAGTGGAACATGGGCTGGATGCACGACACGCTCCAGTACATGGCGCGCGACCCGATCCACCGCCGCCACCACCACCACAACATCACCTTCGGGCTGGTCTACGCCTTCAGCGAGAATTTCGTCCTGCCGATCAGCCACGACGAGGTGGTGCACGGCAAGGGCTCGATGCTCACCAAGATGGCCGGCGACGACTGGCAGAAGTTCGCCAACCTGCGCGCCTATTATGCGATGATGTGGGGCTATCCCGGCAAGAAGCTGCTGTTCATGGGGCAGGAGTTCGCGCAGCGCCAGGAGTGGAGCGAGGAGCGCGCGCTCGACTGGGGGCTGACCAACTCGTCCGCGCACGACGGGGTGCGCAAGCTCGTGCGCGATCTCAACAAGGTCTATCGCGAGCGGCGGGCGTTGCACGCGCGCGACTGTGAGGCCGAGGGGTTCGAGTGGCTGATCGGCGACGACGCGGAGAACTCGGTGTTCGCCTGGCTGCGTCGCGCGCCCGGTGCGCCGCCGGTAGCGGTGATCGTGAACATGACCCCGGTGGCGCGGATGCCCTATCGCGTGCCGCTGCCGCTAGAGGGACGCTGGCGCGAGCTGATCAACTCGGACGCGCAGGAATATTGGGGGTCGGGGCTCGGCAATCTCGGCGGCGTCGTCGCGGCGGCGGGCTATGCTGATGTGACCCTGCCGCCGCTGGCGACCGTGATGCTGGAGTTCGAAGAGTGAACCGCGGTCAGAAGATTCGCGTGAGCACCGCGATGATCATGGCCCAGGCCAGGATCGAGGGAATAATGGCCGTCATCAACCCGCGGATCAGACCGTCGGGCGAACGATACGGATATGCGCGATCCATTGCAGATCCTCTCTTATCATTGTCGTTCCTTGATACGCCATCACTGACTGAGCAACGCGGAATCTGCTCGAGCGTTCCGAACCTAACCGGCCGACGCGCGGCAGTAAAGACGATACAGGGAGGAGTCTGACGTGGACGAACGCAGAGGTCAGCCGCTGGCACGTGACGCCATGGCCTATGTTCTGGCCGGCGGGCGCGGGAGCCGCCTCAAGGAACTTACCGATACGCGAGCGAAACCAGCCGTCTATTTCGGGGGCAAGAGCCGGATCATCGATTTCGCGCTGTCCAACGCGATCAACTCGGGCATCCGGCGGATCGGTGTCGCGACGCAATACAAGGCGCACTCGCTGATCCGCCACCTGCAGCGCGGCTGGAACTTCCTCCGCCCCGAGCGCAACGAGAGCTTCGACATCCTGCCCGCCTCGCAGCGTATCAGCGAGTTCCAATGGTATGAGGGCACCGCCGACGCGGTCTACCAGAACATCGACATCATCCAGGACATCGCGCCCGAGTTCATGGTGATCCTGGCGGGCGACCACATCTACAAGATGGACTATGAGATCATGCTGCGGCAGCACTGCGACAGCGGTGCCGACGTGACCGTGGCTTGCCTCGAAGTGCCGCGGCACGAGGCCAGCGCGTTCGGCGTGATGCACGTCGACGAGCAGGACCGGATCATCGACTTCGTCGAGAAGCCCGCCGACCCGCCCTCGATCCCGGGCCAGCCCGATCTCGCGCTCGCCAGCCTCGGCATCTACGTCTTCCACACTCGGCTGCTGATCGACCAGCTCCGCCGCGACGCCGCGACCGAAGGATCGGCGCGCGACTTCGGCAAGGACATCATCCCGTACCTGGTCAAGAACGGCAACGCCTATGCGCACCGCTTCTCCGCCAGCTGTGTCCGCTCGCCCGAGGAGCCCGCGGCCTATTGGCGCGACGTCGGCACGGTCGACGCCTATTGGGAGGCGAGCATCGACCTCACCGACGTGGTGCCGCAGCTCGACCTCTACGACCGCGAGTGGCCACTGTGGACCTACTCGGAGCTGACCCCGCCGGCCAAGTTCGTCCACGACATCGAGGGCCGGCGCGGCCAGGCGGTGTCGAGCCTGATCGCGGGCGACACGATCATCTCGGGCTCGAACGTGCATCGCAGCCTGGTGTCCACCGGGGTGCGCGCGCACAGCTTCTCGTCGCTCGACGAGGCGGTGGTGCTGCCCTATTGCCACATCGGCCGCGGCGCCAAGCTGAGCAAGGTGGTGCTCGACCGCGGCGTGATCATCCCCGACGGGCTGATCGTCGGCGAGGATCCGGAGGCCGACGCGCAGCGCTTCCGTCGTACCGACAAGGGGGTGTGCCTGATCACCCAGCCGATGATCGATCGCCTCGGCTGACATGGCGCTCTCGGTCCTCTCGGTCGCGTCCGAGGCCTATCCGCTGGTGAAGACCGGGGGGCTCGGCGACGTCGTCGGCGCGCTGCCCGCCGCGCTGGCGCCGCACGGCGTGGATGTCACCACCTTCCTGCCGGGCTATCCGCGCGTCCTCGCCGCGCTGGAGGCGGGCGGCGCGCCGCTGCACCGCTGGCCCGACCTGCTCGGCGCGCCGGCGCAGCTGCTCGAGGGCGAGATCGCGGGGCACCGCCTGCTGGTGCTCGACGCACCCGGCTATTTCGCGCGCGAGGGCGGACCCTATGGTGACCCGGCCGGGCGCGACTGGGACGACAATTGGCGCCGCTTCGCCGCCTTCGCGCGCGCCGCGGCGGACGTGGCGGGCGGCGCGGTGGCGGGCGAGCGCTACGACGTGCTCCACGCGCACGACTGGCAGTCGGGGCTGGCGCCGGCCTATCTCCGCTTCGCCCCGCCGGCGCCGGACGCGCCGCGCACGGTGATGACGATCCACAACATCGCCTTCCAGGGCCGCTACGACGCTGGCATCTTCGCCTCGCTGGCGCTGCCGGCGCTCGCCTTCGCGGTCGACGGCGTCGAATATTACGGCGGGGTCGGCTACCTGAAGGCAGGGCTCGAGTCCGCCGACGCGATCACGACGGTGAGCCCGACCTACGCGCGCGAGATCCTCTCGCCCGACTTCGGCATGGGGCTGGAGGGGCTGATCCGCACGCGCCAGCGCCGCGTCAGCGGGATCGTCAACGGCATCGACACCGCGGTGTGGTCGCCGTCCGCCGACCCGTCGCTGCCGGCGCGCTACGACGCCGCCACGCTCACCCGTCGCGCCACCAACAAGCGCGCGGTGGAGCAGGCGTTCGACCTCGACCCCGGCGACGGCCCGATCTTCTGCGTCGTCAGCCGGCTGACGTGGCAGAAGGGGATGGACGTGCTCGCCGACGCGATCCCCGCGCTGGTCGAGCGCGGCGCCCGACTGGCGCTGCTCGGCTCGGGCGACGCCTGGCTCGAACAGGCCTTCCGCGACGCCGCCGAGCGCTTCCCCGGCCAGGTCGGCGTGCGGCTTGGCTATGACGAGGCGCTGTCGCACCTGCTCCAGGCGGGCAGCGACGCGATCCTGATCCCGTCGCGGTTCGAGCCGTGCGGGCTGACCCAGCTCTATGGCCTCGCCTATGGCTGCGTCCCCGTGGTGGCGCGCACCGGCGGGCTGGCGGACACCGTGATCCACGCCAACGCCGCCGCGCTGGCGGCGGGGGTTGCCACGGGTATCCAGTTCGATACCGTCACATACGAGTCACTGGTGGGTGCGATCGCACTGGCGACCGACCTCCACGCCGATGCCGAGCGCTGGGAGCAGATCCAGCGCGCCGGCATGGCGGCCGATTTCTCATGGGCGACGAGCGGTCGCCGTTACGCGTCATTGTACAGGGAGCTGCTCGCCGCATGATCGTCACCACCGCCACCACGCCGTTCGACGACCAGAAGCCCGGCACCTCGGGGCTGCGCAAGAAGGTGCGCGTGTTCGAGCAGCCCAACTACGCCGAGAACTTCATCCAGTCGGTGTTCGACGTGGTCGAGGGCAAGCAGGGCGCCACGCTCGTGATCGGCGGCGACGGCCGCTACCTCAACCGGGTCGTCATCCAGAAGGCGATCCGCATGGCCGCGGCCGCGGGCTTCGCGCGCGTGGTGGTAGGGCAGGGCGGGATCCTCTCGACCCCCGCGGCCTCGAACGTGATCCGCCAGCGCGGTGCGCTCGGCGGGCTGGTGCTGTCGGCGAGCCACAACCCCGGCGGCCCCGACGAGGACTTCGGGATCAAGTACAACGTCTCGAACGGCGGTCCCGCGCCCGAGAAGGTGACCGAGGCGATCCACGCGCGCACGCTGTCGCTCAGCGAGTGGCACGCCGCCGACAGCGCCGACGTCGACCTCGACACGCTCGGCGAGGTGACGGTGGAGGGCATGATCGTCGAGGTGATCGACCCCGTCGCCGATTACGCCGCGCTGATGGAGCGCCTGTTCGACTTCGCCGCGATCCGCGCCGCCGGGCTCACCGTCGCGTTCGACGCGATGAGCGCGGTGACGGGGCCCTATGCGACCGAGATCCTCGAGCGTCGTCTCGGCTTCGCGCCGGGCACGGTGCGCAACGGCACGCCGCTGGAGGATTTCGGCGGCCATCATCCCGACCCCAACCTCGTCCACGCGCACGAGCTGTACGAGCTGATGATGTCCGCCGACGCGCCTGATTTCGGCGCGGCCTCGGACGGCGACGGCGACCGCAACCTGATCATCGGGCGCAACCGCTTCGTCACGCCCTCGGACAGCCTCGCGATGCTCGCCGCCAATGCGCATCTCGCGCCGGGGTACAAGGACGGGCTCAAGGGCATCGCGCGCTCGATGCCGACCAGCGCCGCGGCCGACCGCGTCGCCGAGAAGCTCGGCATTCCCTCGTACGAGACGCCGACCGGCTGGAAGTTCTTCGGCAATTTGCTCGACGCGGGCATGGCGACGATCTGCGGCGAGGAGAGCGCGGGTACCGGCAGCGACCATGTCCGCGAGAAGGACGGGCTGTGGGCGGTGCTGCTGTGGCTCAACATCCTGGCGGCGACAGGCAAGAGCGTCGACCAGATCGCGCGCGAGCATTGGGCGACCTACGGCCGCAACTATTATGCGCGCCACGATTACGAGGGCGTCGACAGCGCGGCGGCGGACACGCTGATGCGCGAGCTGCGCGGCAAGCTCACGACGCTGCCGGGGACGAGCGTCGCCGGGCTGACGATCGCCGAGGCCGACGACTTCGCCTATGAGGATCCGACCGACGGCTCGGTCAGTCGCAACCAGGGGGTGCGCGTGCTGTTCGAGGGCGGCAGCCGCGTCGTCTTCCGCCTCTCGGGCACGGGCACCAGCGGCGCGACTCTGCGCGTCTATCTCGAGCGCTACGAGCCCGCGGGCGGGTCGGTCGACGCCGAGACCGGCGATATGCTCGCCGACATCGTCGCCGCGGCCGAGCAGCTCGCCGCGATCCGCCAGCACACCGGTCGCGAGCGCCCCGATGTCGTGACGTGACCGCGGTCATCGAGGCGGGCGGCGTCACCTTCGCGGTGCGCGCGCCCGCCGCGGCGGCGCTGTGGCTGTGCCTGTTCGACGGCGAGGTGGAGAACCGCGTCGCGATGGTGCGCGACGGCGATGGCTGGCGCGTCCACGTCGCCGGCGTGGACGAGGGCGCGCGCTACGGCTTCCGCGCCGAGGGCGACGCGCCGTTCGACGTCGCCAAGCTGCTCGTCGACCCGCACGCGACCGAGCTCGACCGAGCCTTCGCCTATGACCCGCGGCTGGCCGAATACGGCGCCGACACCGCCGCGCTGGTGCCCAAGGCGATCGTGCGCGCCCCGCTGCCGCCGCTAGACCTGCCGCCGCTCACCCGCGCGGGCGGGCTGATCTACGAGATCAACGTCCGCGGCTTCACCATGCTGCACCCCGACGTGCCCGCCGCGCAGCGCGGCACCGTCGCGGCGCTGGCGCACCCCGCGGTGATCGCGCACCTGCGCAAGATCGGGGTCGACACGGTCGAGCTGATGCCGATCACCGCCTGGATCGACGAGCGCCACCTGCCGCCGCTGGGCTTGCGCAACGCCTGGGGCTATAACCCGGTGGTGCCGATGGCGCTCGACCCGAGGCTGGTGCCCGGCGGCCTGCGCGAGCTGCGCGAGACGGTCGCGGCGCTGCGCGTGGCGGGGATCGGCACGGTCCTCGACCTCGTCTTCAATCACACCGGCGAGAGCGACCTGCTCGGCCCGACGCTGTCGCTGCGCGGGCTCGACGACAGCGCTTACGCGCGCGCCGCTGACGGCACGCTGATCAACGACACGGGTACCGGCAACACGCTCGATTTCTCGCGGGCCTGGGTGCGCGCGCTGGTGTGCGACTCGCTGCGCCACTTCGTCGCGCAGGCGGGCGTCGACGGCTTCCGTTTCGACCTCGCCACGGTGATGGCGCGCGGTCCCGGCTTCGCCGCCGACGCGCCGATCTTCGCCGAGTTCGCCGCCGACCCGCTGCTGCGCGACCGCGTGATGATCGCCGAGCCGTGGGACACCGGCCCCGGCGGCTATCAGCTCGGCGCGTTCCCCGACGGCTGGTGGGAGTGGAACGACCGATACCGCGACGACGTGCGCCGCTTCTGGCGCGGCGACGGCGGCATGGGCGCGCTGGCGACGCGGCTGTCGGGTTCGAGCGACGTGTTCGGCGCTGAGCGCACCCGCGGGGTGAGCTTCGTCGCCGCGCATGACGGCTTCTCGCTCGCCGACCTCGTCGCGCACGCCGAGCGCCATAACCACGCCAACGGCGAGGACAATCGCGACGGCCACGGCGGCGAGATCGCGTGGAACAACGGCGTCGAGGGCGCGAGCGACGATCCCGCGGTGCTGGCCCGCCGCGCCGCCGACGTACGCGCACTGCTGGCGACGCTGTTCGCCACGCGGGGTACCATCATGCTGACCGCGGGCGACGAGTTCGGCCGCACCCAGCGCGGCAACAACAACGCCTACGCGCAGGACAATGCCACCACCTGGCTCGACTGGGTGGGACGCGACGTCGCGCTGGAGGACGTCGTCGCCGAGCTGGCGGCACGGCGCCGCGCGCTACCCGCGCTGCGCGATCCGGCGCTGCGGCACGACGCGCATTGGTACCGGCCCGATGGCGCGCCGATGCGCGACTCCGACTGGGACGGCGCCGATGACGTCGAGCTGCGGCTGCCGGAGTTCACCGTCCGCGTCGACCGCGCGGCCCGTCGGGTGGAGGTACGCGCGGTGCCGCTCAGCCGCTGATCGCGACCGGCGCGGCGTTGCTGCTCGCCTCGACGACGCGTCGCAGCTCGTGCGAGTTGAGCGTCTTCATGAACTCGCAGCCGAACACGTCACCGTCGTGCCAGGCGATCCGCGCGTGGTGCTCGCTGCCCCCCGGCAGCGAGAACTTGAGCAACGTCCCGACGGCGAGCGGCAGCGAGATGCGCGCGCGCAGCCCGTTGGCGGAGACGTCGAGGATGGTCACCGAGATCGCGACGCGCGCCATCGCGCGGCACTCGGTGCTGAAGCGCGGGTCGCGCCGGTTGTCGATACTGGGCTGCGAGGCCACGCGGAACATCCCCCTTGGTGTCGGAACGGACGTTAGCATCTGCTGGTTAACGATCGGTAAGGCGGGATGAACGCGGCGGAAGGAGTGGAGCGGGTGACGCGGGCCGAGCTGGAGCAGCGCGTTCTTCACCGGCGACACATCGTCGGGCGGCAGCGGCACCGCCCGGGCGATCAAACGTCGGCATGATGGCCCGTGATGTCATGGGCCATCGAGCGCTGCAGCGAGCGTCAACTCTCGTGCCGGGTCAGGGTCGCGCGCCGCGGTGTGGCAGGCGAGGGTCGCGCCGTGCGCTCGAGCCGGAAGCGCGCCAGCTGGTGGCCGAGGTCGGCGGCACGCTCGGCCAAGTCGACCGAGGCGGCGTCGGTCTGCTGCGCCATCGCGGCATTGTCCTGCGTCATCCGGCTCATCTCGCTCACCGCGGCATTGACCTGGCCGAGCCCCGCCGCCTGCTTGCGCCCGCTGTCGGCGACGCGCGCGACCAGCGCGCGCGCGTCGTCCACGCGCGTCAGGATGTGGCGCAGCGCGGCGTCGGTCTCGCCGACCAGCCGCACCCCGGTGGCGATCTCGCCCCCGACCGCGCCGACGCGCGCCTTCACCTCGCGCGCCGCCTCGGCGGAGCGCTGCGCCAGTGCGCGCACTTCCTGTGCCACCACCGCGAAACCGCGGCCGGCCTGCCCAGCGCGCGCCGCCTCCACGCCCGCGTTGAGCGCGAGCAGGTTGGTCTGGAAGGCGATGCCGTCGATCAGCGCGATGATCTCGCCGATCTCGGCGCCGCTGCGCTCGATCCCGTGCATCGCCGCGATCGCGCGCTGCGCCACGTCTCCGCTCGCCGCCGCGGCCGCGCTCGCCTCGGCGGCGAGCTGATCGGCGCGCGTGCCGTCCTCTGCCGCGGCGGCGACATCGCGGGTGAGCTCCTGCAAGGCGGCGGCGCTCTGCTCCAGCGCGGCCGCCTGGCGCTCGGTGCGCTCGGCGAGCGCCTCCGCCCCGGTGCGGATCACCTGCGTCTCCGCCTCGATCGCGCCGGCCCGCTCGCGCACCGCGGTGACGATCGCGCGGAGATCCACCAGCACCTGATTGAAGGCGGCGCGCACCGGCTCGTAGCGCTCCGCCAGTGCGGTCGCGATCGGCTGGCTGAGGTCGCCGCCGGCCAGCCGCGCGAGGCCGCCCGTGAGCGCATTGATCAGCGCGTCGATCTCGCTGATGTCGATGCAGGTCACGATCATCGCCGGGCGGCCGTGACGCTGGGCCAGGAAGAGCGAGACGAGGGCAGGGAATTGCGTGCCGTCCTTGCGCAATCCGCGGAACGGCATGCGGGCCACGCCGGCACGCTGCGCCTCCTTCATGAGCGCGCCGACCGCGGCCTTGGTCGGCTCGCCGTCGGCCTGCAGCTCGGGCGAGGTGAGCCCCAGCGGCTGGCCGATGAATTCCTCGCGGGTGCGGCCGAACAGGCGGAGCGTGGCCGGATTGCAGTCGACGTAACGGCCGTCCTGCACGACGTAGATCGCCTCGGGCGACGCCTCGAAGTAGAGTTCGGCGGTCGACCGGCCGCAACGGCCCCATGTCCAGCTGCGCACGTCGATGCTGCCCCTCCCGACCCCTTTCACTATCCTAGCGCGGCGGCGCGGGGCGCAGCGGCGTGTCTGACCCGGGGTGGGGAGGGAAATGCGGCGGTGGCGCTACGCCGCTCCCTCCTTCACCTCGACTCGCTCGAGCGCGCCGAGGAACTCGCTCGCCCACCAGGTCACGTCCTGCGACTGGACGCCCGCCATCAGCGCCTCCCAGCGGCGCACGCGCTCGTCGCGCGGCATGCGCAGCGCCTGCCAGATCGCGTCGGAGACCTCCTCCGCGCTGTACGGGTTGACCAGCAGCGCCTCGAGCATCTGCTCGGCCGCGCCGGCGAAGCGCGACAGCACCAGCACGCCCGGGTCGGCCGGGTCCTGCGCGGCGACATATTCCTTCGCCACCAGGTTCATGCCGTCGCGCAACGGGGTCACCAGCCCGATCTTGGCGGCGCGGTAGATGCCGGCGAGCTGGTCGCGCGGATAGCCCTGGTTGACGTAGCGGATCGGCACCCAGTCGACGTCGGCGTATTCGCCGTTGATCCGCCCCGAGATCTGCTCGAGCGAGGTGCGGATGCGCTGGTAGCTTTCCACCGAGACGCGGCTGGGCGGCGCCACCTGGAGGAGGAACACCTCCTTGCGTTCCTCGGGATGCTCGATCAGGAACCGCTCATAGCCGAGGAAACGCTCCTCCAGGCCCTTGGAATAGTCGAGCCGGTCGACGCCGACGATCATGTCGCGCCCGGTCGCGCTCTCGCGCATGCGGCGGTAGGCCAGCCGGGCGGGGACGCCCTTCGACATCTCGGCGAACTCGGCGGCGTCGATGCCGATCGGGCAGGCAATCAGCTGCACCGAGCGGTCGCCCAGCCGCGCCACGCCGTGCTCGTCGACCGTGGCGCCCATGTCCTGGATCGCGAAGTCGCGGAACGAGTCGAGCCACTCGGCGGTGTGGAAGCCGATCAGATCATAGGCGAACAAGGTCTCGACCAGCTCTCGCGCGTTGGGCAGGGTGCCGAGCAGCCGGCGCGGTGGCCAGGGGATGTGGAGGAAGAAGCCGATCTTGTTGCGGCAGCCGCGCTGGCGCAGCTCGGCGCCGAGCGGGAACATGTGATAGTCCTGGATCCACACCAGGTCGTCGGGCTCGATCAGCGGGCGGACGGTGTCGGCGAAGCGCTGGTTGGTGCGCTGATAGCCGCCGGCGAACTCGCGCTCATATTCGGCCAGGTCGATGCGATAGTGGAACAGCGGCCACAACGTGCGATTGGCGTAGCCGTCGTAATATTCCTGGACATCCTGCTCCTCCAGGTCGACCGTCGCGGTGGTCACGCCCTGGTTGCGCTGGAAGTTGATATGGCCGTTGAAATGGTCGGTCTGCTCGCCCGACCAGCCGAACCACAGCCCGCCGCGGTCGCGCAGCGCCGCCGCCATCGCCACCGCCAGCCCGCCCTGCGCCCCCGAAGTGGAACCCTTGGGCGCGGTGACACGGTTCGAGATGACGATCAGTCGGCTCAACGGATACTACTCCACGGTTTGCTCAGCATGGCAGCGCAGTTGATCATGCCGACCAGCGAATAGGTCTGCGGATAGTTGCCCCACAGTTCCCCACTATGGGGATCGATGTCCTCGGAGAGCAGCCCGGCCGCGGTGCAACGGGTCAGCATCTCCTCGAACAGGGCGCGCGCCTCGTCGCTGCGGCCGGTGAGGTACAGCGCCTCGATCAGCCAGAAGGTACAGACGTTGAAGGCGGTCTCGGGCAGGCCGAAATCGTCCTCGGTGTCGTAGCGCAACATGGTCGAGCCGCGCCGCAGGCCCGTCTCGATCGCGGAGAGCGTGTCGAGGAAGCGCGGATCATCCGCCTCGAGGAAGCGCAGGTCGAGCAGCTGGAGCACGCTGGCGTCGAGGTCGTCGCCGGCGAACGTGGCGGACATGCGCCGCGTCTCCTCGCGCCAGGCGGCGCTCTCGATGCGATCGCGGATCACCTGCGCGCGCTCGGCCCAGACCGCCTCGCGCTCGGGTAGGCGGAGCCGCTCGGCGGCGTTGGCGAGCCGGTCGCACGCCGCCCAGCACATCGCGCTGGAATAGGTGTGGACGCTCTGGCGCGTGCGCAGCTCCCACAGGCCGGCGTCGGGCTGGTCGTAATAGGCCCAGGCACGCTCGCCGACGCGCTCCAGCGCCTCGAAATCCTCGACGCCGCTCAGCCGGAACAGGCGATGGTCGAAGAAGGCGTGGACCGAGCACAGCACGATCTGGCCATAGGCGTCGTGCTGGATCTGCTCGGCTGCCTGGTTGCCGACGCGCACCGGCCCCATGCCGCGATAGCCGGCGAGCTGCTCCTCGATCCGCTCGGGCAGCTCGGGCTCGCCGAGCACGCCGTAGAGCGGCTGGATATGCCCGCCGCGCGCGGCGTCGACGATGTTGCGGAGGTAGCCGAGATAGCCCTCCAGCACGTCGAGCGCGCCGAGCCGGTTGAGCGCCTGGACGGTGTAATAGGCGTCGCGGATCCAGCAGTAGCGATAGTCCCAGTTGCGCTGCGAGTTCGCGTGCTCGGGGACCGAGGTGGTCAGCGCCGCGACGATCGCCCCGGTCTCCTCGTGCTGGCAGAGCTTGAGCGTGATCGCGCAGCGGATCACCGTCTCCTGCCATTCCAGCGGCACGGCGAGCCCGCGCACCCAGCCCTGCCACTCCTGCGTGGTGCGGTAGAGCATCAGGTCGACGGTGCTGGCGAGGTCGCCCTGGAAGCTCTCGTCCGGTCCGAGGAAGAAGTGGAGCGGGCGCTCCACGCGGAAGGCGTGCTCGCCCTGCACCATCGCGATCGGCGCCGTGGTGGTGAGCCGCAGCGCGATCGTGTCGAGCAGCAGCCGCAGGTGGTTGGAACCGCCGATCTGCTCGCGGCAGCCGCCGCCCCAGCCGCAGGTGGGGCGCAGCTTCACGCGGACACGCGGGCTGCCCGCCACCGGGCGGATGATCCGTGCATAGCCGACCGGGCGATAGGTACGCCCCTCGCGCTGGAAGCGCGGGCAGAAGTCGATCACCTCGATCGCGCCGCCGTGGCTGTCCATGTGGCGCGTGACCAGGATCGGGGTGTTGCGGATATATTCCTGCTCGACCGAGACGCTGTCCTCGATCTCGATGCCCCAATAGCCGCTGTCGGGCGCCTCGCCGCCGAGCAGCGCGGAGAAGAGCGGGTCACCGTCGACGCGCGGCACGCAGCCCCAGACGAAGCGCCCCTGCCGGTCCACCAGCGCGCTCACCTGGCAATTGCCGATCGGCCACAGGTCGAGGTTGGTCATCACGTCTCCGTCGGGTGAGGGGAGGGGCAGGCGGCGGCGAGCCAGGCGAGCGCGGCGGCGACGTCGTCGAGCCGATAGGCGGCGGCGGTGTCGCGCGCGGGGCCCACCAGCACGCCCGCGCCGCCCAGGGCGCGCGCGGCGGCGAAGCCCGCCTCGTCGGTCACGTCGTCCCCCATGAACACAGGACGCGTGTGGCGCCGCGCGGGTTCCGCCATCAGCAGGTCGAGCGCGCTGCCCTTGTCGCGCCCGCGCAGGCGCAGCTCGGCCACCATCTTCCCGTGCTGCACCTTGAGGTCGTGCGTCGCGGCGAGTTCGTCGGCGAGCGCGGTCACCGCCGCCTCGGCGTCGGGGGCCTGGCGATAGTGGAGGCCGACGCCGAAGGGCTTGTCCTCGATCAGCACGCCGGGATGGTGCGCGGCGAGATCGCGCGCGGCGGCGAGCGCCCGGTCGAGCGCGGGCGGGCGCTCGGGGGCGTAGCAGCCGCCGTCGGCGCCCGCGATCTCCAGCCCATGGCTGCCGGCGACGGTGAGCAGCGCGGGGGCGAGCAGCGCGCGCACCTCCGCCACCGGGCGTCCGCTGACGATCGCGACGCGACCGTCGAGCGCGTCGATGAGGCGCGCGAGGAGACTAGGGACATGCTCCGCGACCGCGACCGCGTCGGGGGTGTCGGCGATGTCGACCAGCGTGCCGTCGAAGTCGAGGAACAGGCTGGCGCCGTGGAGCAGGTCGGCGGGCGGGGGCGGAAGCGCGGTCATGCCGCGCGTGGTGACGCCAAGGGCCGGGGGATGCAATGGGTCGCGGGGGCCCCAAGATCCTCTCCGGCCCGGCGAGGGGGAGCAGCCGCAGCTGGTGGAGGGGGGCTTCCGCACACGAGCCGACGCATTCGCGGAGAGCGCCCTGCACCGCTCGCCTGCGGGGAGCGGTCCCCCTCCCCCTGCCGGGGAGGATTGCTCCATTGATCGACCCACTCCTTCAAAGCCACGCCTTTAATCGATTTTACTCGCGTCATCGGAACGTCCTATCCCCTCGTTAACGGTGGCGTACCGCCGCGCAGGAGCGCGCGGGCCACGATGCTGAGGAGAGCGAGCATGGACGCGAAGACGGGTGAAGTGGGCGGCGGCTGCCCGGTCGTCGGGCACGGCGGGGGCAATCGCTCGAAGCGCCAGGGCAATCGCGAATGGTGGCCGGAGGGGCTGAGCCTTACCGCGCTCAACCAGCATTCGCCGCGCTCCAACCCGCTGGGCGCCGATTTCGACTATGCCGCGGCGTTCCAGACGCTCGACCTCGACGCGGTGATGGCCGACCTCAAGGCGCTGATGACCGACTCGCAGGATTGGTGGCCGGCCGATTTCGGCCATTACGGCGGCCTGTTCATCCGCCTCGCCTGGCACTCGGCGGGTACCTATCGCATCACCGATGGGCGCGGCGGCGCGGGTGGCGGGCAGCAGCGCTTCGCCCCGCTCAATTCCTGGCCCGACAATGCCAGCCTGGACAAGGGCCGCCGCCTGCTGTGGCCGATCAAGCAAAAGTACGGCAACGCGCTGAGCTGGGCCGACCTGTTCGTGCTCGTCGGCAATGCCGCGCTGGAGTCGATGGGGTTCAAGACCTTCGGCTTCGCCGGCGGCCGCGCCGACACCTGGGAGCCCGAGGAGCTGTTCTGGGGCCCCGAGGGCACCTGGCTCGGCGACGAGCGTTACTCGGGCGAGCGCCAGCTCCACCCCGGGCTGGGCGCGGTGCAGATGGGCCTCATCTACGTCAACCCCGAGGGCCCGAACGGCGAGCCCGACCCGGCGCGCTCGGCGATCGACATCCGCGAGACGTTCGGCCGCATGGCGATGAACGACGAGGAGACCGTGGCGCTGGTCGCGGGCGGCCATACGTTCGGCAAGACGCACGGCGCGGGTGACCCGTCGTTCATCGGCGCCGAGCCCGAGGGCGCGGTGATCGAGGACCAGGGGCTCGGCTGGCGCAGCAAGTTCGAGAGCGGCGTGGGTGCGCACGCGATCACCTCGGGGCTCGAGGTGACGTGGAGCCAGACGCCGACGCAATGGTCGAACCGCTACTTCGAGAATCTGTTCGGCTTCGAGTGGGAGCTGACCAAGAGCCCCGCCGGCGCGCACCAGTGGATCGCCAAGGACGCGCCGGAGGACGTGCCCGACGCGTTCGATCCGAACAAGAAGCACCGCCCGACGATGCTCACCTCGGACATCGCGCTGCGCGCCGACCCGATCTACGAGAAGATCTCTCGTCGCTTCCTCGAGAACCCCGATGAGTTCGCCGACGCCTTCGCGCGCGCCTGGTTCAAGCTGACTCATCGCGACATGGGCCCGCGCGAGCGCTATCTCGGCAAGCTCGTGCCGGACGAGGTGCTGATCTGGCAGGACCCGATCCCGGCGCTCGACCATCCCGTGATCGAGGCGGGCGAGATCGCCGAGCTCAAGGCCAAGCTGCTCGGCCTCGGCTTCACCGTGCCGCAGCTGGTGTCGGTCGCCTGGGCCTCGGCCTCGACCTTCCGCGGCTCGGACAAGCGCGGCGGCGCCAACGGCGCGCGCATCCGCTTCGCGCCGCAGAAGGATTGGGAGGTCAACGATCCGGCGCTGCTCGCGCAGATCCTGCCGAAGCTGGAGCAGGTGAAGGCCGAGTTCGACGCCGCTGCCACCGGCGGCAAGAAGGTGTCGATCGCCGACCTGATCGTGCTGGCGGGCACCGCGGCGGTGGAGAAGGCGGCGCGCGACGGCGGCGTCGACGTCGAGGTGCCGTTCACCCCCGGCCGCATGGACGCGAGCGAGGAGTGGACCGACGCGCACTCGTTCCAGGCGCTCAAGCCGATGGCCGACGGCTTCCGCAACTATTATTGGGACGGCGCCTTCATGGCCCCGGAGGAGGCGCTGGTCGACAAGGCGCAGCTGCTGCGGCTGTCGGCGCCTGAGATGACCGTGCTGGTCGGTGGCCTGCGCGTGCTCGGCGCCAACGCGTTCGGCGCCAAGGAGGGTGTGTTCACCGACCGCGTCGGCGTGCTGAGCAACGACTTTTTCGTCAACCTGCTGACGATGGAGAACGAGTGGGTCGCGACCGAGTCGAACAACCGCTTCCAGGGCATGAACCGCAAGACCAAGGCGCCGACCTGGACCGCGACGCGCGTCGACCTGATCTTCGGCTCGCAGTCCGAGCTGCGCGCCCAGGCCGAGGTCTATGCCCAGTCGGACTCGAAGGAGAAGATGGTCCGCGACTTCGTCAAGGCGTGGGACAAGGTGATGAACGCCGACCGCATCGACCAGCTCAAGCCGGCCGACGCGTTCAGCCAGAAGCTGTCCGCCTGAGCTGACGTACCGCCACCGTGCTCCGGCGTTCGCCGGAGCACGGTTCGGCGTCGATCGATCGCATCCTAGCTGACGCGGCGGCCTGTCACGCCGTTCCGCTTCACCTCCCGCTCCCCTGCCGTTACAGCGCTCGCCGAGAAGCGGCAGCCACCGAGCCGGCGCCGGCAGCACAGGCGCGCGCGCCGCACGGGAGACGGACATGGACAGGATCGGCGTCATCGGCGCGGGGCAGATGGGGGCGGGGATCGCGCAGGTCGCCGCCGCGGCGGGCGCGCACGTGCTGCTCGCCGACGTCGACCAGGCGCGCGCCGCCAAGGGACGCGACGGCGTCGCCAAGCGGCTCGACCGCGACGTCGCCAAGGAGAAGATCGACGCCGCCGCGCGCGACGCCACGCTGGCGCGGATCGAGCCGGTGGCTGGCTATGACGCGATGGCCGACTGCGCGCTGGTGATCGAGGCGGCGACCGAGCGCGAGGAAATCAAGCGCGCGATCTTCGCCGGTGTCGGCAAGGTGCTGTGCGCGGACGCGATCCTGGCGACCAACACTTCGTCGATCCCGATCACGCGGCTGGCGCAGGCGGCGCCCGACCCGGCGCGCTTCATCGGCGTCCACTTCTTCAATCCCGTCCCGGTCATGGGGCTGATCGAGGTGATCCGCGGCCTCGCCACCGCGGACGCCACCGTCGCCGCGATCGAGCGCTTCGCCGCGCGGCTGGGCAAGCGCGTGGTCCACGCCAGCGACGCGCCGGGCTTCATCGTCAACCGCGTGCTGATGCCGTACATCAACGAGGCGGTGTTCGCGCTGGGCGAGGGCGTCGCGACGATCCCCGACATCGACGCCGCCTGCCAGCTCGGGCTCAACCACCCGATGGGGCCGCTGACGCTGGCGGACTTCATCGGGCTCGACACCTGCCTGGAGATCACGCGCGTGCTGTTCGAGGGCACCGGCGACCCCAAGTTCCGCCCCGCGCCGCTGCTGGTGAAATACGTCGAGGCGGGCTGGTACGGGCGCAAGAGCGGGCGCGGCTTCTACGATTATGGTGGCGAGACGCCGGTGCCGACGCGGTGAGGCGAGCCATTCCTCCCCTGCAAGGGGAGGGGGACCGACCGGCGTAGCCGGGTGGTGGGGGGCTCTCCACGCAGCGCAGCGTTCGCGAAGAGCCCCCTCCACCACCTCACTGCACGTCACCTCCCTCGCTTGACGTGCCCGCTCCGGCCACCCACCCTCGCGCGTACACGTAAGGACCGCTACCGACCGCTTATGCAGCTCGTCATCGTCGAATCGCCCGCCAAGGCGAAGACCATCGAAAAGTACCTGGGCTCCGACTATCGCGTGCTCGCGAGCTACGGCCATATCCGCGACCTGCCGCCGCGCGACGGGTCGGTGAACCCCGACGAGGGGTTCGCGATGGAATGGGAGAATTACGCGGACAAGGCCAAGCAGCTCAAGGCGATCGCCGATCTCGCCAAGGGCGCCGACCGGCTGATCCTCGCCACCGACCCCGATCGCGAGGGCGAGGCGATCTCGTGGCACGTCCAGGAGGTGCTGGCCAAGCGCAAGGCGCTGCCCAAGGACGTCCAGCGAGTCACCTTCAACGCGATAACCAAGCCCGCGGTGACGCAGGCGATGGCCAACCCGCGCCAGCTCGATACCGACCTGATCGACGCCTATCGCGCGCGCCGCGCGCTCGACTATCTCGTCGGCTTTACGCTCTCGCCGGTGCTGTGGCGCAAGCTGCCCGGCGCCAAGTCGGCGGGGCGCGTCCAGTCGGTCGCGCTGCGGCTGATCGTCTCGCGCGAGCGCGAGATCGAGGCGTTCCGTGCGCAGGAATATTGGTCGGTCACGGCGAACCTCGAGCAGGACGGCACACCTTTCGTCGCGCGGCTGGTGCAATGGGAAGGGCGAAAGCTCGACCGGCTCTCGATCGGCAACGAGGGCGACGCGCTGCGCGCCAAGGCGGATGTCGAGGCCGGCAACTTCTCGGTCCAGTCGGTCGAGACCAAGCCGGCGACGCGCAACCCGCCGCCGCCCTTCACCACCTCGACGCTGCAGCAGGAAGCGGCGCGCAAGCTCGGCTTCTCCGCCGACCATACGATGCGGATCGCCCAGCAGCTCTACGAAGACGGCGCGATCACCTATATGCGGACCGACGGCGTGCAGATGGACGGCAGCGCCATCTCCGCCGCGCGCGCCGCGATCGCGCAGCGCTACGACGGCGGCTATGTCCCCGACAAGCCGCGGATGTACCAGACCAAGGCGAAGAACGCGCAGGAAGCGCACGAGGCGATCCGCCCGACCGACTTCTCGCGCGACCGCGTCGGCTCGGGCGACCACGCCCGGCTATACGACCTGGTGTGGAAGCGCGCGCTGGCGAGCCAGATGGCCTCGGCGCGGATGGAGCGCACGACGGTGGAGCTGGCCGACGGCACCGGGCGGCACGTGCTGCGCGCCACCGGGCAGGTGGTGCTCTTCCCCGGCTATCTCGCGCTCTACGAGGAGGGACAGGACGACAGCCAGGACGAGGACGCCCGGCGCCTGCCCCGGCTGCGCGATGGCGACTCGCCGGCCAAGAAGGGCGTCGAGGCCGAGCAGCATTTCACCCAGCCGCCGCCGCGCTTCTCCGAGGCGTCGCTGGTCAAGCGCATGGAGGAGCTGGGGATCGGCCGGCCCTCTACCTATGCCTCGATCATCAAGACGCTCAAGGACCGCGCCTATGTGCGCGTTGAGAAGAACCGCTTCTTCGCCGAGGAGAGCGGACGGCTGGTGACCGCCTTCCTCGAGCGCTTCTTCGAGCGCTACGTCGGCTACGACTATACCGCCGGACTGGAAGAAGAGCTCGACGACGTCTCGGGCGGGCGCGCTCAGTGGCAGGCGGTGCTCGAGGCGTTCTGGCGCGACTTCAAGCCGCGCACGGCCGAGGTGATGGAGCAGAAGCCGAGCGAGGTCACCGCGCAGCTCGACCAGTTCCTCGCGCCCTATCTCTTCCCCGACAAGGCCGACGGTACCGACCCGCGCCTGTGCCCGGCGTGCCACGTCGGCAGCCTGGCGCTGCGCGGCGGCAAGTTCGGCGCGTTCATCGCGTGCAGCAACTATCCGGAGTGCAAATACACCCGCCGCTTCGCGCAGGGTGGCGAGGCGGGCGAGGACGCCACGCCCGAGCAGCTCGGCCACGATCCCGAGACGGGGCTGCCGGTCGAGCGCAAGTCGGGGCGGTTCGGCCCCTACATCCAGCTCGGCGACGGCAAGGACGCCAAGCGCGCCTCCATCCCCAAGGACATCGGCGAGCTCGACCTGGAGATGGCGCTCAAGCTGCTCCACCTGCCGCGCGTGATCGGCCAGCACCCCGAGACGGGCAAGGACATCGCGGCCAGCATCGGGCGCTACGGCCCCTATCTGGTGCACGAGGGCAAATACGCTCGGCTGCAGTCGACCGCCGAGGTGTTCGAGACCGGCATGAACGCCGCGGTGGTGAAGCTCGCCGAGGCAGCGGCGGGCGGCGGGCGGCCGCAGCGCGGCGCGGCGCGCGCGCCGCTCAAGGTGCTTGGCGCACACCCGCGCACCGAGGCCGAGCTGCGGCTGATGGAAGGGCGCTACGGCCCGTACGTGACCGACGGCACCACCAACGCGACCTTGCCCAAGACGATCGCGCCCGATCAGCTGACGCTGGAGGAGGCAGCGCAGCTGATCGACGACCGCGCCGCCGCCGCACCGGCGAAGAAGCCGGCCAAGAAGAAGGCGCCGGCGAAAAAGCCGGCGGCAGCGAAGGAGGCGCCGGCGAAGAAGGCGGCGGCGAAGAAGGCGCCCGCGAAGAAGGCGCCCGCGAAGAAGGCGGCGGCGAAGACGTAGCGCCAGCCGTCTCGATCGCGCGTGAGCCGTGCTCCGCCGAATGCCGGAGCCCAGGGCCGCGGGGTAGCGTCTTCATGGCTCTAGGCTCCGGCGTCCGCAGGAGCGCGAGGCCGGCCCGATCGCGATGAGTCAGCTCGCGGGGGCGTCGAGCTCACCTCCGCAGCCGTCATCCTGAACTCGTTTCAGGATCCACTTGTCCGCCTTCCCGCTCGCCGCTGACTTGGCGGCACGGCGGATCCTGAGACAAGCTCAGGATGACGGAACAGGGCAGGGCGCGAGCGTCTCTCGCCCTCACTCACACCATCCGTCAGCGCCGTCATCGACCGGGCGCCTCGGGCGAGCGTGGCTCAGGCGGCGCGGCGGGCGCCCAGCGCGAGCACGTCGCGCGCGGCGCGCTGCGCCGTCGCGATCTCGCGCGCGGTCATGTCCTCGGCCACTTCGGCGCGGGCGGCGGCGGCGGCCTCGTGGCCGCGCGCTGCGGCGAGGTTGAACCACTTGTGCGCCTCGATCAGGTCGAGCGTCGCGCCGGCGGTGCCGGTCGAATAGGCCACGCCCAGGTCGTAGGCGGCGTCCTCGTTGCCGCGGGTCGCCTCGGCGGTACGGCGGGCGAGCAGCGCGCCCTCGAAATCGGTCAGCATCTCGGACTACCCCTCTAATCCTTGGAATGAGGGTGTTTTCGCTGATTCGAGTCTCTAATTGGTTAATCGGTTAATGCGACTTCAGTCGAACTTATCCAGCATCGACCGCGAGATTGTCTATCAGCCGCGTGTTGCCGAGCCGCGCCGCCGCGAGCAGCTGCCGGCGCCGCCCTGCCGCTGGCTCGGGCGAGAGCGTCTCCGCGTCGACCAGCGCGACATAGTCGACCTCGAACCCCGCCGCGGTCAGCGCGGCGGTCGCGTCGTCGAGCGCCTTGGCCGGGTCGGTGCCGCCGCGGATCGCGCGGGCCGCGATGCCGAGCGCGCGCGGCAGCGCCACCGCTCTCTGGCGTTCCTCGGGTGAGAGATAGACGTTGCGCGACGAGAGCGCGAGCCCGTCGTCCTCGCGCTGGGTCGGCACGCCGGTGATCTCGACGTCGAAGTCGAGGTCCGCCACCATGCGCCGTACCACCGCGAGCTGCTGGAAGTCCTTCTCGCCGAAATAGGCGCGGGTCGGGCGGACCTGGTTGAACAGCTTGGCGACGACGGTGGCGACACCGTCGAAGTGACCCGGCCGCGCGGCGCCGTCGAGCCCCTCGCTCACCCCACCGACCGAGACATTGGTGGCGAAGCCGTCGGGGTACATCTGCTCCACCGGCGGCAGCCACAGCAGGTCGCAGCCCGCCTCGCTGAGCATGGCGATGTCGCTGGTCTCCTTGCGCGGGTAGCGCGACAGGTCCTCGCCCGCGCCAAACTGGCGCGGGTTGACGAAGATCGACGCCACCAACGTCGTGCCCGGCCGGCGCGCCGCCTCGACCAGCGCGATATGGCCGGCGTGCAGCGCCCCCATGGTCGGCACCAGCGCCACCTCGCGGCCGCTCGCGCGCGCCGCCGCCAGCGCCGCGCGGAGCCCGGCGAGCTCCCGATATATCTCCACCCGTTACCCCTCGAAACTCGCGGCGTCGGGTTCTATGGTCGCGACGAACCGCGATCAATCAGGGATGCGACGAATTGTCCGATACCGTTGCAGGCGTGCACGACGAGAGCCCGGGCGCGGGGGCGCCGGGGGGGCGCACGCACGTCATCGTCTTCGCCAACGAGAAGGGCGGGACGGGCAAGAGCACCACCGCGGTGCATGTCGCGATCGCGCTCGCGGCCAAGGGCGCGCGCGTGGCGTGTATCGACCTCGACCATCGCCAGCGCACGCTCGGCCGTTACCTCGAGAACCGCGAGTCGACGGTGAAGCGCTCGGCGATCGACCTGCCGCTGCCCGATCACGCCACCGGCGATGGCCGCGCCGACGGTATCTTCGCCGAGCTCTACCAGCGCTTCACCGACGGCTACGACTTCCTGGTGATCGACACGCCGGGGCGCGACGATCCCGCGGCGCGACTGGCGGCGGCGCTGTCGAACACGCTGGTGACGCCGATGAACGACAGTTTCGTCGACTTCGACCTGATCGGCCAGGTCGATCCCGAGACCTACAAGGTGACGCGCCCGAGCTTCTATTCCGAGCTGATCTGGGACGCGCGCAAGGCGCGCGCGCGCGAGGACGGCACCACGATCGACTGGGTCGTGCTGCGCAACCGCCTGCAATATCTGGAGGCGCGCAACATGCGTCGCGTGTCGGAGGCGCTCGACCAGCTCGCCCGGCGCGTCGGCTTCCGCATCATCCCGGGGCTGGGCGAGCGCGTGATCTACCGCGAGCTCTTCCCCAAGGGGCTGACGCTGCTCGACGCCAAGGCGTTCGGCGGGATGGGGCTGAGCCACGTCGCCGCGCGCCAGGAGCTGCGCGAGATGATGGCGGCGCTGGCGCTGCCCGAGTCGACGATGCCGCTGTTCGCGTGAGGGCGCTGGGCGAAGCGGTGTTCCTGCGCGCACAGGAACGGAGGAGCTGGGGCGTTGCGCTGCGTGGCCCTGAGCTCCTGCATGCGCAGGAGCACGTGGCGTGCGAGGCAAGCGCCCTCTCCAACCACCTTCCGTCATCCCTAACTTGTTTCGGAATCCACCGTGCCGCGCACCCAGGAGCGGCGGTGATCGCGGACGGGTGGGTCCTGAAACGGGTCCAGGATGACGCCAATCGGTGGGGCGAGGCACGATCATTGTCGGTCGTCGCGCCCGGCCCACCGGATCGAGCGCCCGCCAGCCTCGGCGACCGCCCATGCTGAAATGGCTCCTCCTCATCGCGATCGTCTACGCCGCGTGGCGCTTCCTCCGGCCCGCGCCGAAGCGTCAGCGCTCGCCGCTGGCCGATGCGCGCGCGCTGCTCGGTGTCACCCACGACGCCGACGAGGCGGCGATCCGTGCCGCGCACCGCCGCCTCATCGCCGAGATCCACCCCGATCGTGGCGGCTCGCCCGAGCGCGCGCGCCAGGCCAACGCCGCGCGCGACACGCTGCTCGCGCGCCTGCGCCGCGACTGACCGGACCATCGCCGTGCCCCATCGCTTCGACCCCGTGATCCTGCGCGAGTATGACGTGCGCGGTACCGTCGGCACCAACCTGTCGGAGGCGGACGCCTATGCCGTCGGACGCAGCTTCGCGACCCGGCTGCGGCGCGCGGGCGGGGCCAGCGTCGCGGTCGGCTATGACGGACGCACCCACTCGCCCGCGCTCGAGGCGGCGCTGGTGCGCGGGCTGAGCGAGGGCGGGGTCGACGTGGTGCGCGTCGGGCTGGGGCCGTCGCCGATGCTCTATTATGCCGCGACGACACTCGGGGTCGACGGCGGGGTGCAGGTGACCGGCAGCCACAATCCGCGCGACGACAACGGCTTCAAGCTGGTGCTGCGCGGCGACAGCTTCTTCGGCGACGACATCGCCGATCTCGCGCGGCTCGCCGCGGCGGGCGACTGGACCAGCGGGCAGGGCGGGGTGAGCGAGCGCGACGTTCGCGCCGATTATATCGACCGGCTGCTCGCGGGCGATCCGGAGCGCCACGAAGGGCGGCCGCTCCGCGTCGGCTGGGACGCGGGCAACGGCGCCGCGGGCGAGGCGGTGCGCGCGCTCACCGCGCGCCTGCCGGGCGAGCACCATCTGCTGTTCTGCGAGATCGACGGCCGCTTCCCCCACCATCACCCGGACCCGACGGTCGAGGCCAATCTCGCCGACCTCAAGGCGCTGATCGCGCGCGAGAGGCTCGACCTGGGCTTCGCCTTCGACGGCGACGGCGACCGGATCGGCGCGGTCGATGCCGCCGGCCGCGTGCTGTGGGGCGACGAGATCCTCGCGCTGCTCGCCGCGCCCTTGCTCGAGGAGCTGCCCGGCGCGACGATCGTCGCCGACGTGAAATCGAGCGACGCCTTGTTCGATCGCATCGCCGCGCTGGGGGGCAAGGCGCTGATGTGGCGCACCGGGCACAGCGAGATGAAGTCGAAGATGAAGGAGGTGGGCGCGCCGCTCGCGGGCGAGCTGTCGGGGCATATCTTCTTCGCGCACGGCTATTACGGCTTCGACGACGCGCTCTACGCGGCAGTGCGGCTGCTGCGCGCGGTGCGGCGCTCGGGCGAGCCGCTCGCGGACCTGCGCGCCGCGCTGCCGCCGCGCTGCACCACGCCCGAGTGGCGCGTGCCGGTCGACGAGGCGCGCAAGCTCGCGGTGGTGGCCGAGGTGGCGGCGCGGCTCGACGCCGCCGGCGCGCGCGTCGACCGCACCGACGGGGTGCGGGTGTCGGTCGACGACGGCTGGTGGCTGCTGCGCGCGTCGAACACGCAGGCGGCGCTGACGCTGCGCGCCGAGGCACGCGACGCGGCGGGGCTGGCGCGGCTGGTGGCGGCGATCGATGCGGAGCTGGCGGCGAGCGGGGTGCGACGGTAGCGCGAGGCGAACGGAGTATGCCGCGACGGCCTCGCTCCCTGCGCTGGCGTCATGCTGAACTTGGTTCAGCATCCACCGCCCCGCGAGCGCGCCGGCCGCTGGTCGCGCGTCACGATGGATCCTGAGACGAGTTCAGGACGACGGCGACGAGGAGGCGAGCGAGCGCCGCCCCCGCGCTACGCCTCGCTTGGGCCCGGCAGCCAGCTCAGGTCGACCGCTGCGAGCCGGTCGACGTGGTTGGCGCTGCGCATCAGCCGCGCCTCGTCGAGCAGCGTCACCCGGCCGCCCGAGCGTGCGATCAGCCCCTGCTCCTCGAGCTGGCGCAGCATGCGGTTGACGTGCACCGCGGTCAGTCCGGTGGCGTCGCCGATCTCCTCCTGCGTCAGCCCTAGCGCGAAGGTGTCGCCGGTGTTCTCGTCCTGGCGCCTGATGCGGTCGCGCAGGTCGAGCAGCACCGCCGCGACCCGCGCGCGCGCCGACATCCGACCCAATCCGGCGAGACGGTCGGTCAGCGTCGCGCGCTCGACCTGCTCCAGCGCGGCGAGCGCGAGCGCGACGCGGGGAAAGCGGAAGACGATGTCGGCGACCTGCGTGCGGTCGATCGGCACCACCACGCTGTCCGCCAGCGCGAGGAGCGCGTGCGGCGCCTTGCCGAACGCGATCACCGCCATGCCGGTGAGGTCGCCGGGGAAGATGAAGCGCAGGATCTGCCGGCTGCCGTCGTCCAGCAGGACGAAGGCGATCAGCATGCCGCTCTTCAGCGCGTACAGCTCGGTGGAGCGTTCATTCTCGCGCACCAGCGTCATCCCCTTGCGGACGGAGCGCTCGCGCTCGCCCAGCTGGTCGAGCGCCGCACGCTCAGGCGCGGTGAGGATCATCATGTCGCCGATCCTGTCGGCGAGGCTACGCGCTGGCACCCGGTGGATATCCCCTTGATCTGCGCGTTCGTTACGCGGGGGATCGACCAACGTGCATTAAAACCGATCAAGCGCACGTGGTCCTCACCATGTTCGCTCATCCTTGGCGACCGCGCGGGGCTTCGATAGAGCGGCGCGATGGATCGCATTCTCATCCGCGGCGGTAACCGCCTGAACGGTCGTCTTCCCATCTCCGGCGCGAAGAACGCCGCGCTCACGCTGATGCCCTGCGCCCTGCTCACCGACGAGCCGCTGACGCTGCGCAACCTGCCGCGCCTCGCCGACGTCGACGGCTTCGGCCATCTCCTCAATCAGCTCGGCGCCTCGACCACGATCGAGGGCAGCCGGCCGGAGGATTTCGGCCGCGTGATGACGATCCGCGCCGGCCAGCTCACCTCCACCGAGGCGCCCTATGACATCGTGCGCAAGATGCGCGCCTCGATCCTGGTGCTCGGCCCGATCCTGGCGCGCGCGGGGCAGGCGCGCGTGTCGCTGCCGGGCGGCTGTGCCATCGGCAATCGCCCGATCGACCTGCACCTCAAGGCGCTGCAGGCGATCGGCGCCGAGCTGGAGATGTCGGCCGGCTATGTCACCGCCACCGCGCCGGGCGGACGGCTGGAGGGCGGCCGCTACACTTTCCCGATCGTGTCGGTGGGCGCGACCGAGAACGTGCTGATGGCGGCGGTGACCGCGAAGGGCAGCAGCCGCATCGAGAACGCCGCGCGCGAGCCCGAGATCGTCGACCTGTGCCGCTGCCTCGTCGCGATGGGTGCGCGGATCGAGGGGATCGGCAGCGAGACGCTCGAGATCGAGGGCGTCGCCGAGCTGCACGGCGCCACCTACGGCGTGATGCCCGACCGGATCGAGGCGGGCAGCTATGCTTGCGCCGCCGCGGTGGCGGGCGGCACGGTCGAGCTCGCCAACGTCAACGCCGCCGACATGGGCGCGACGCTGGAGGCACTGCGCGCGGCGGGCGTCGGGATCGAGGAGCGACGCGACTCGATCGTGGTAAGCAGCGAGGGGAAGCTGGCGCCGCTGACGCTCTCCACCGCGCCGTATCCGGGGTTCGCGACCGACATGCAGGCGCAGTTCATGGCGATGCTGTGCAAGGCCGAGGGCGCCAGCGTGCTGACCGAGACGATCTTCGAGAACCGCTACATGCACGTGCCCGAGCTGGCGCGGATGGGGGCGGACATCCAGGTGCACGGCCGCACCGCGGTGGTGAAGGGGGTCGATCGCCTCGTCGGCGCGCCGGTGATGGCGACCGACCTGCGGGCCTCGATGAGCCTGATCATCGCCGGGCTGGTGGCGGAGGGCGAGACGAGCGTGGCGCGCGTCTACCACCTCGACCGCGGCTATGAGCGGCTGGAGGAGAAGCTGTCGGCGGTGGGTGCGGATATCGAGCGCGATTCGGGGGGATGATCCTGCCGCGGCGCGCATGATCCGCTTGCTTGCTGCGCGCATCTGACTTTCTTCCATCATTCCGGATTGGGTCCGGGATCCACTCCTCCGCGAGAGCGACGCCTGCTGAGTAGGCGGCACGGTGGATCCCGGGCCAAGTCCGGGATGACGATAGTTGATGAGGGTGGCGTCTCACCCCGAACAAGATGAGCCTCACCCCGGTCGCGAACCTCGCCGTCGCTCACCCCAGTGGCGCGTCGCGCTGCGCCAGCAGCGGCGGCGCATAGGGCAGCGGCGCGTCCGCCGGCTTCGTCGCCAGCTCGGCTGCGATCGCGTCGGCGCGCGCCTTGGCGGATGGGTGCGTGCGGCTGCGGAAGAAGCCGCCGTCGATCTTGCCACCCTCCTCGCGCCAGAACCGTACCGCCAGCTGCGGGTCCCAGCCGGCGTTGCGCAGCAGATAGGCGCCGAGCAGGTCGGCCTCGGTCTCGGTCTGGCGGAACAGCCGGCCGTTGCGACCCAGTTCGGCGAACAGCCCCCATTTGACTCCTGCCGCCTCCAGCCGCGCGCGGTGGCGCAGCACCGCGTGCGCCAGCTCGTGCGCGACCACCACCGCGACCTGATCGTCGCCGAACAGCTCGAACAAGCGCCCGCCGACCTGCACCACGCGACCGTCGGACGAGGCGCCGAGCTTGTCGCCCGCGAGCACCTCGAACTCGACGCGGCAGCCCGCGCGCGGCTGCACGGTCACCGAGCGGTCGGCGCCGGCGCGGCGCAGCGTCAGCGCGAGCGGTGCGGTCGGCGGGTGCGACGCGAGCAGCGCCTGCGCCGCGTCGCGGGTCACGCTCGTCGCCGAGTCACCGCCGGCGGGCGCCGCGACCGCGGTTCCGTCGACCGCGATCAGCCCGTCGTCCGCCGCCACGCCCGCGCTCGCCGCCGGGGCGCCCGGCACCACCAGCTCGATCGTCACCGGCGCGGCGAAGGCGACACGCAGCGCGGGGGGGTATTGGTCAGCGGCGTGGAGCGTGGCGCCGATCACCGGCTGCTGGTCGCGGCACAAGGGCGCGTTGGCCGTCGTCAGCCGCCACGCGATCGCGGCGAGCCGTTGGTCGACCTCGAGCAATGTCGGCTCGGCCGCGGCGGGGGCGGCGGCGAGCAGCGCGGCGGGGAGAAAGGAGGCGAGCAGGAACAGGAGACGCATCGGGGCAGGATCACTCGCGCTGGCGGAACGCCGCCGGCTCGATGCCGTGGCGCTGGAGGCGGTCATAGAGGCTGCGGCGCGGGACCTGAAGCTCGGCCGCGGCCGCGCCGACGTCGCCGCGGACGCGGTCGAGCGCGGCGCGAATCGTCGCCGCCTCGAAACGGTCGACGCGCTCGGCGAGCGGCAGCTGGTCGGCCGCGCTCGGCGTTCCCTCGGCCACGCCGAGCACGACGCGCGTGGCATAGTTGCGCAGCTCGCGGACGTTGCCGGTCCAGTCGTCGGCGACGAGCCGCGCCTCCACCGCGGGATCGATGTTGGGCCGCTCGCGCCCGAACCGCTCCGCCGCCTCGCCGAGGAAGTAGGCGAACAGCAGCGGCACGTCGGCGCGGCGCTCGCGCAGCGGCGGGATGCGCAGCCGCACCGTCTCCAGCCGGTAGAGCAGGTCGGCGCGGAACCTGCCCTCCGCCACCGCGGCAGCGAGATCGGTCTTCGCCGCGGCGACGACGCGCAGGTTGACGACGCGCGGCGCGCCGCCGGGCTGGGGCAGCTCGCGCTCCTCGACCACGCGCAGCAGCTTGCCCTGGAGCGCGGGCGACATGCTGTCGATCTCGTCGAGGAAGAGCGTGCCGCGGTCGGCGTCGGCGACGCGGCCGGGCTGGGCGCGGCTGCCGAACAGCGCCTCGTTCGCCACCGCGTCGGGCAGCGCCGCGCAGTCGACCGCGACGAACTGGCGCGCGCGGCGGTGGCTACAGCGGTGCAGCAGCAGCGCGACCAGCTCCTTGCCCGTCCCGGTCTCGCCCTCGACCAGCACGTCGACGTCGACGTCGGCGAGCTGGCGGATCGTGTCGCGCAGTCGCACCATCGCGGGGGTGTCGCCGATCAGCGGGTAGTGCGTCTCGGCTTCTGCGGCGGCGACGCGCAGGCGGCGGTTCTCCAGCACCAGCCGGCGCATCTCCAGCGCGCGGCGCGCGCTGGCGATCAGATGGTCGGCGGCGAACGGCTTGGCGATGAAGTCGAACGCGCCCTGTCTGAGCGCCGCCACCGCCATCGCGATGTCGCCGTGCCCGGTCATCAGGATCACCGGCAGCTCGGGATCGCGCGCCGCAACCGCCTCGAACAGCGCGTGGCCGTCCATCCTGGGCATGCGGATGTCGCTGACGACGATGCCGCGGAAATCGGCGTCGAGCTGCGCCAGCGCGGCGCGCGCGTCGCCGTACGGCTCGACGTCGATGCCGGCGATCGCGAAACTGTCGGCCAGCGCGGTGCGCAGGCCCTCGTCGTCGTCGATCAGCACGACGCGGAGCGGCACCTCGCTCATGCGCGCCGCACCGTCGCGCGGAACGCCGCGCCGCCGAGCGGGGAGGGAACGATCCGCAGCGCGCCATCGAACTGCGCGATGATGTCGCGGGCGATGCCAAGCCCGAGCCCGAGCCCGTCGGGGCGCCCGGTGACGAACGGGCTGAACACCTCGTCGCCCAGCGCCGGGTCGATCCCCGGCCCGTTGTCCGCCACGGTCAGCTCCACCCATTCCTCCCTCGTCGTCACGGTGAGCGCGACGCGCGGGTCGGTGCGCCCGGCGAGCGCGTCGACCGCGTTGTTGATCAGGTTGACCAGCACCTGCTCCAGCCGCACGCGCCCGGCGAAGACACTCGGCTGCCCCGGTGGCGGCCAGTCGAGCGCGACGCGCGCCGCGCGCAGCCGGTCGCCCACCAGCAGCCGCGTGCCGTCGATCACGTCGTCGAGCGCGATCGGCCCCGCCGTGCCGCTGCCGCGCCGGGCGAAACGGCGCATCTCCTGCGTGATCGTGCCGATCCGCTCGGTCAGCGCCACCGCGCTGTCGAGGCTGGCGGCGACCCGCTCGGTGCGCTGCTGCGCGAGATGGTGGCGCGCGTTCTCGGCGAGCGTGCGGATCGTCGCTACCGGCTGGTTGATCTCATGCGCCAGCCCCGCGGTGATCGAGCCGAGCGAGGCGAGCCGGTTGGCCTGCGCCAGCTCCTCGCGCGCGGCGCGGAAGCGGCGGTCGGCATCCTCGCGGCGCGCCATCGCCGCGCTGAGCTCGGCGGTGCGCGCCGCCACCGCCTGCTCGAGCCGGGCGCGATCCGCCGCCGCGCGCGCGACCCGGCTGGTCCGCCACAGCCACAGCGCCGCGACCAGCGCCAGCAGCAGCACCGCGGTGGCGGTGGCGAGCCGCGCCAGATTGGCGGCGTCGCGCAGCGCGCGCGTGACGGGCACGAGGTGGAGCAGCCGCCAGCCGGGGTGTGCCGCAGGCACCGTGGTGAGGCGCAGCGGCGCGCCGCCGGGCGCGGTGACGTCGCGGCCGGTGAAGCGGTAGCCGGTCGGCGCGAGCGGGCGGTCGAGGAACTGTCCGGTGCGGCGGATCGCGGCGAGCGTCGCGGGCGGCAGCGGCGCGAGCACGTGGAGCGCGGCGCGCGGGTCGGTCGCCGCGAGCACGATGCCGCGTTCGTCGGCGAGCAGGGTCTCTCCGGGATCATTGGCCCAGGCGCGCGTGATCGCGTCGAACTCGACCTTCACCACCACGACCCCGAGCGGGCCCGCGCCGCCGTCGATCCGCCGCGCCATGAACAGCCCGGGCCGTCCGCTGACGTTGCCGAGCGCGAAATGCTCCGCGGCGCCGTCGCGCATCGCCTGCTGGAAATAGGGGCGGAAGCGGTAATCGTGGCCGACGAAGCTCTGCGCGCCGGCGGCGTTGGAGGCTGAAACGGTGAGACCGCGCGAGTCGATCGCGTAGATCACCGGCGCGCCGGTGCGGCGCGCCAGCGAGGCGAGCTTGTCGTCGAGCCGCGTCGCCGCGCGCGAGGCGGCGCCCTGCACCAGCGCGTCGCGCAGGTCGCCATATTCGCTCAGCACGATCGGCAGCAGGCGAAATTTGGCGAGCTCGCTGTCGATCAGCCGCGCCTGCTGGCGCGCGGTGCGCAGCGCCTCGTCCTCCACCCGGTCGAGCGCGCGCTGCCGCGTCACGTGCGCCGCGGCGAGGTAGAACAGCGCGCCGAGCAGCACGACCGCGAGCGCGGCGAGCAGCAGACCGGGGCGACGCGGCGGGAACACGCGTGCGGGATACCGCATCCGGGTCGCCGAGACCACGCGGAAACTCGCGCCTCGCCGCGCGGAGAGTCGCGGAAATCCTAGGATGAGCGTGTTTTCGCCCGCCCGATCGCGGCGACGTACGATGGCCGGGAGAGCGATGGCCGCCGTCACGCCGGGTCGAGCCGCCAGCCCGTGGAGAGGTCATGATACGAGTTTCACTGATGTCGAGCGCGCTGCTCGCCCCGGCCCTGCTGGCGGCGGCGCCGGCGCGGGCGCAGGCGGGCGGCGGCAAGGCCGCGCCCGCGACGCCGATCGCGTCCGAATATCCCGCCGCCGGGATCGGCGAGGGCACCGCGCAGGGCAAGTATAACGTCTCGCGCTGGGCCGAGGACTGGCGCGCCATGGCCGATGCGGACAAGCGCGACGACCCGCTCGACCGGCTCAAGTTCCTGCCGCTGACGGAGGACGGCAAGGTCTATCTCTCCCTCTCGGGCGAGATCCGCTACCGCGTCCAGGCGACCACCAACCCCGACCTGCGCGACCGCGAGGCGCAGCGACAGGAGCGGCTGCGCGTCTTCGCCGGTGCCGACCTCCACCTCGGCGAGCATGTCCGCGTCTTCGGCGAGCTCGCCAAGGCGCGGGTCGATGGCGTCAACCTCGGCACGCCGGCGGGCAACCTGCGCAACGCGCTGACGCTGTCGCAGGGCTTCGGCGAGGTCTATGGCACGATCGGCGGCGCGTCCGTGGGCGTGCGCGCGGGGCGGCAGGAATTCTCCGACGGGCCCAACCTGCTCACCTCGGTGCGCGACGACCCCACGCTCCACTTCGTGCTCGACGGCGTCCGCGCCTATGCGCGCGGCAAGCGCGTGCGCGCCGACCTGTTCGACCTGCGCTACGTGAACTACGGCCAGCAGGGGTTGAGCGACGATCGCACCGACGGCGGGCGGCGCTTCAGCGGCGTCACCTTCGGCTATGCGCTGCCCGGCGAGGTCCTCGGCGGGTCGAAGCTGTTCTTCGATCCGTTCGTGTGGCGGCTGCGCAATCGCGCCGCGACCTCGAACGGCGCGGTCGCGCGCGAGGAGCGGATGTTCTACGGGCTCCACCTCTACGGCGACGCCGGGCCGGTGACGCTCGACTGGACGGTGAACCACCAGCGCGGCACCTTCGGTGACCGGCCGATCCGCGCGTGGCAGGCGTTCGTGGCGCAGACCTACCGGCTGGGCGCGGCGACGAGCGCGCCGCGCGTCGGCGTCCACCTCGACTATGCCAGCGGCGGGGGCAGCTACGACGGCGGCACGCTGCGCACCGCGAGCGGGCTGTACGGCAACAACATCTATTACAGCTATCAGCTGTTCCTGACGCCGACCAACCTGATGTCGGTCTCGCCCAACGTCTCGTTCAGCCCGGTGAAGCGGCTGCGCGTCACGGGCGAGTACACGATGGCATGGCGCGCGACCGAGAAGGACGCGGTGTACCGCGCCTCGGGCGCCGCCTTCGCCGGCACGCAGGACGTCGCGGGCAAGCGTATCGCCGACCTGATCCGCGTCCAGGCGATCTGGGCGGTGACGCCGCGGGTGAGCGTGACAGGTCGCTACGAGCATCTGATCGCCAAGGACGCGCTGACGCGCGCTGGGTATCACAGCTCGGACTTCCTCGCCGCCTGGCTGAGCCTGCGGTTCTGATGGGCACCCCGAAATTCTCCCCGGCATGGGGAGGGGAGCCAGCCGCAGGCTGGTGGAGGTGGGGGCCGCAAGCGTCGCGCTTCGTGGCGAGCCCCCTCCACCACTCGCTTCGCGAGCGGTCCCCCTCCCCGCGAGCGGGGAGGATTGGCGCCGGCACCGACGCGCAATAAACCACCTATGACAAGGAGAGACGCCATGGCCGCCGCGCCGCCTACCGCACCCGGCACCGCCCCCGTTTCCGGCCGGCTCAAGTCGATCATCGGCGGCTCGACCGGCAATCTGGTCGAGTGGTTCGACTGGTACGTCTATTCCGCCTTCACGCTCTATTTCGTCGGCCACTTCTTCCCCAAGGACGACCCGACCGCGCAGCTGCTGAGCGCCGCGGCGGTGTTCGCGGTGGGCTTCGTGATGCGGCCGATCGGGGCGTGGATCATGGGCATCTACGCCGACCGGCGCGGGCGCAAGGCGGGGCTGACCCTGTCGGTGACGCTGATGTGCACCGGCTCGCTGATCATCGCCTGCGCGCCCGGGATCGAAACGATCGGCTATGGCGCGCCCGCGCTGCTGGTGCTTGCGCGGCTGATGCAGGGCCTGTCGGTGGGCGGCGAATATGGCGCCAGCGCGACCTATCTGTCCGAGATGGCGGGCAAGGAGCGGCGCGGCTTCTTCTCGTCCTTCCAGTATGTCACGTTGATCTCGGGGCAGCTGCTCGCGATCCTGCTGCTGGTGGTGCTGCAATCGTTGATGAGCGAGGCGGCGCTGACCAGCTGGGGCTGGCGCATCCCCTTCGCGATCGGCGCGGTGCTGGCGCTGGTGGTGTTCTGGCTGCGCCGCGGGCTGGCGGAGACGCAGAGCTTCGAGAAGGCCAAGAAGAGCGACGCGCCCAAGTCGGGCTTCGGCACGCTGCTGCGCCGCCACCCGCGCGAGACCGCGCTGGTGATGCTGCTCACCGCCGGGGGCACGCTCGCCTTCTACGCTTACTCGATCTACATGCAGAAGTTCCTGGTCAACACCTCGGGCTTCTCCAAGGAGACCGCGACCCAGATCAATGCGGTGACCTTGTTCGTCTTCATGCTGCTCCAGCCGGTCGCGGGCGGGCTGTCCGACCGGATCGGGCGCAAGCCGCTGATGGTGGCGTTCGGCGTGGCGGGCGTGCTGTTCACCTATCCGATCTTTTCCGCCCTTGAGCGGACGCGCGACGCCACCGTCGCGGGGTTGCTGGTGATGGCAGCGCTGGTGATCGTGACGGGCTATACGTCGATCAACGCGGTGGTGAAGGCGGAGCTGTTCCCCGCGCACATCCGCGCACTGGGCGTGGCGCTGCCCTATGCGCTGGCCAACACGATCTTCGGCGGGACGGCGGAATATGTCGCGCTGAGCTTCAAGCAGCACGGCTGGGAGCAGGGCTTCTACTGGTACGTCACGGTGATGATCGGCGTGTCGCTGCTGGTCTACCTGCGCATGCGCGACACGGGGAAGACCAGCCTGATCGCGGAGGATTGAGGGGAGGGGCGGAAGTGGTGAGCCGCCGGCGCTCCCCCCTCCACTGCCGTCATCCTGAGCTTGTCTCAGGATCCACTGGTAGGCAGGCGCCTCAGCCGATAGGTGCGTGGCATCGTGGATCCCGAAACGAGTTCAGGATGACGGCGGGGGAGGAGGCGAGGTCGCACTTCCCCCACTCCCTCCGCCCCCAGCGTCTCACGCCATCGTCAGCACGATCTTGCCGATATGATCGCCGCTCTCCATCCGCCGGTGCGCCTCGGCCGCCTGTGCCAGCGGGAAGCTGCGGTCCATCACCGGCCGGAGCTTGCCCCCCGCGGCGAAGGGCCACACCGTGCGCGCGATCTCGTCGGTGACAAGCGCCTTGAAGCCGGCGTCGCGCGCGCGCAGCGTCGAGCCGGTCAGCGTCAGCCGCCGCCGCATGATCTCGAACAGCGGCACGGTCGCACTGGCGCCGCGCTGGACTGCGATCGAGACGTGGCGGCCGTCCTCGGCGAGGCACTGGAGGTTGCGCGGCACATAGTCGCCGCCGACCATGTCGAGCACCGCCGCGCAGCCGCGCCCCTCGGTGATGTCGCGGACGCGCGCGACGAAATCCTCGCTACGATAGTTGATCGCGTGGTCGGCGCCGAGCCGCTTCGCTGCCGCGGCCTTCTCGTCCGAACCGACGGTGACGATGATCTCCAGTCCGAACAGATTGGCGAGCGCGATCGCCATCGTGCCGATCCCGCTGGTGCCGCCGTGGACCAGCACCGTGTCGCCCTCCATCGCGAAGGCGCGCTCGAACAGATTGGTCCACACCGTGAAGAGCGTCTCGGGCAGCGCCGCCGCCTCGACCAGCGACAGCGCCGCGGGCACGGGCAGCACCTGGCCCGCGGGCACGAGCGCGTATTCGGCATAGGCGCCGCCGGCGACGAGCGCGCAGACCGGCTGACCGAGCAGCGCCGGCTCGACCCCGTCGCCGAGCGCCACCACCTCGCCCGCCAGCTCGAGCCCGAGCACGCTCGGCGCGCCGGGGGGCGGCGGGTACTTCCCCTCGCGCTGCATCACGTCGGGCCGGTTGACCCCCGCCGCGGCGACTCGCACCAGCAGCTCGCCCGCACCCGGCCGCGGCACCGCGCGCTCGACCGGCACCAGCACCTCCGGGCCGCCGGACTCCGCGGGATCGATCGCCAGCATCACCTCGGGCAGGTCGGTCATCGCTCGGGCAACCCTTTCATTCTGGCGTCTTCCCCGCCTTATGGCCGGGGCGGCGCGGGCGTCAACGCGCGCGCCGCCGCGCGGGTTCGCCGCGACTTGACTCCGCGCCGCCCCGGTAGGACGATCCGCGCATGG
Source organism: Sphingomonas citri (assembly GCF_019429485.1). Classification (GTDB taxonomy): domain Bacteria; phylum Pseudomonadota; class Alphaproteobacteria; order Sphingomonadales; family Sphingomonadaceae; genus Sphingomonas; species Sphingomonas citri. The sequence continues at coordinate 170,415 of NZ_JAHXZN010000006.1, forward strand.
ACCTAGACGACATCCTCGGCCCGCAGCGCGACGACCCGCTCGCCGCCCTGCTGCGCGAGGATCTCGATCGGCTCTCCGTCGCCGAGCTGGAGGCGCGCGCCGCCGCGCTGGAAGGCGAGATCGCGCGGATCCGGCGCAAAATAGATGGCGCCGTTAACCATCGTGCAAGCGCGGATGCGCTATTCAAGCGATGAACGCTGGCGCACTGGGCTGGCGAACGATCGCTCCCGGTGCGGACGGCCAGCGCTTGATGCGGGGCCACTCAATCACGACATTCGTGACGATGGGCCGCGTGTCCTCACGCGGCCCGCTAGGAGTAATCTGATGCCCTCATTCGCCAGCGCTCTCGAGACCACGCTGCACAAGGCGCTCGAGGCCGCTTCCTCGCGCCGTCACGAATATGCCACGCTCGAGCACCTGCTGCTCGCGCTGATCGATGACGAGCACGCCAGCCAGGTGATGTCCGCGTGCGGCGTCGACCTCGGCGAGCTCAAGACCACGGTTGCGCACTATCTCGACACCGAGCTCGGCGCGCTGCGCGTCGACGCCGCCACCGATCCCTCGCCCACCTCGGGCTTCCAGCGCGTCGTCCAGCGCGCGATCCTGCACGTCCAGTCGTCGGGTCGCGACGAGGTGACCGGCGCCAACGTGCTGGTCGCGCTCTTCTCCGAGCGCGAGAGCTATGCGGTCTACTTCCTGCAGCAGCAGGACATGAGCCGCCTCGACGCGGTCAGCTATATCAGCCACGGCGTCGGCAAGGGCGCCGCCACCCCCGAGGCGACCAGCGTGAAGGGCGCGGCCGAGGAGGAGAAGAAGGAGAAGGCGGACACGTCGGGCAAGAAGGGCGAGAGCGCGCTCAAGCAGTTCACCGTCGACCTCAACGAGAAGGCGAAGACCGGCAAGGTCGACCCGCTGATCGGCCGCATGGCGGAGGTGGACCGCACCGTGCAGATCCTGTGCCGGCGCTCGAAGAACAACCCGCTCTATGTCGGCGATCCCGGCGTGGGCAAGACCGCGATCGCGGAAGGTCTGGCGCGCAAGATCGTCGAGGGCGATGTGCCCGAGGTGCTCAAGCCCGCGGTGATCTACTCGCTCGACATGGGCGCGTTGCTCGCGGGCACGCGCTATCGCGGCGACTTCGAGGAGCGGCTCAAGGCGGTCGTCAACGAGCTGGAGAAGCTGCCGCACGCGGTGCTCTTCATCGACGAGATACACACCGTGATCGGCGCGGGCGCGACCAGCGGCGGCGCGATGGACGCGTCCAACCTGCTCAAGCCGGCGCTGTCGGGCGGCACGATCCGATGCATCGGCTCGACCACCTACAAGGAGTTCCGCAACCACTTCGAGAAGGACCGCGCGCTGCTGCGGCGCTTCCAGAAGATCGACGTCAACGAGCCCTCGATCGAGGACACGATCAAGATCCTCGCCGGGCTGCGCTCGGCGTTCGAGGACCATCACTCGGTCAAGTACACGCCCGACGCGATCAAGTCGGCGGTGGAGCTCAGCGCGCGCTACATCAACGATCGTAAGCTGCCCGACAAGGCGATCGACGTGATCGACGAGGTCGGCGCGATGCAGATGCTGGTGCCCCCGTCCAAGCGCAAGAAGACGATCACCGCCAAGGAGATCGAGGCGGTCATCGCGACCATGGCGCGGATCCCGCCGAAGAGCGTGTCGACCGACGACAAGAAGCAGCTCGAGACGCTCGAGACCGACCTGAAGCGCGTGGTGTTCGGCCAGAATGCCGCGATCGAGAAACTGTCGTCGGCGATCAAGCTGGCGCGCGCCGGGCTGCGCGAGCCGGAGAAGCCGATCGGCAACTACCTCTTCACCGGCCCGACGGGCGTCGGCAAGACCGAGGTGGCCAAGCAGCTCTCGACGATCCTGGGCATCCCGCTCCAGCGCTTCGACATGAGCGAATATATGGAGCGCCACTCGGTCAGCCGGCTGATCGGTGCGCCCCCGGGCTATGTCGGCTTCGACCAGGGCGGCCTGTTGACCGACGCGGTCGACCAGAACCCGCACTGCGTGCTGCTGCTGGACGAGATCGAGAAGGCGCACCCCGATTTGTTCAACATCCTGTTGCAGGTGATGGACAACGGGCGGCTCACCGACCAGCACGGCAAGACCGTCGACTTCCGCAACGTCATCCTGATCATGACGACCAACGCGGGCGCGGCGGACATGGCGCGCGAGACGGTCGGCTTCGGCAACCTAACCCGCGAGGGGGAGGACGAGCAGGCGGTGCAGAAGATGTTCACGCCCGAGTTCCGCAACCGGCTCGATGCGATCGTGCCGTTCGGCTATCTGCCGCCCGAGGTGGTGGCGCGCGTGGTGGACAAGTTCATCCTCCAGCTGGAACTCCAGCTGGCCGACCGCGACGTCCACATCAAGCTCGACGACGAGGCCAAGAAATGGCTCACCGACAAGGGCTATGACAAGCTCTACGGCGCGCGCCCGATGGGTCGCCTGATCCAGGAGAAGATCAAGCAGCCGCTCGCCGAGGAGCTGCTGTTCGGCAAGCTGGTCCACGGCGGCGAGGTGACGGTGCGGCTCAAGGAGGGCGCGCTCTCCTTCGCGATCGAGCCCGCCGCGCCGAAGAAGCCGGGCAAGAAGAAGGGCGGCAAGGCCGCGCCGGTCGAGGCGGGCTGAGGGTCGGCGGACGAGGGGCGGGGGACGAGCGTTCTCCGCCGCCGTCGTGCGGGTTAAGCTCTCCTCACGCGCAACATCGTTCCCCGGTGGAGGCCGGGGCCCAGGTAGGAAGGTGGTGGTGAGAGCCATGATCGTTCCCCCAACTGTGCCCCGGCCTCCGCCGGGGCACAGCCTTTGTGGCGGCGGCTGCGTTGCCTCGCGTTGCCTGTCGCTCGAGTGAAGCGACATAGTCTGACATCGCCGGGACAGGTGCGGCAGCGGTGCACGCTCCGTCGCCCCGAAGCGCGCAACATATGATCGCGCCGTTAACCTTCCCTTCGGGTTCGGCCTGTTACGCCGGTCGTCATGGACGGGGGGAAGGTCATCCGCTGGATCGCGCGCGCGCTCGCGCTGCTCGCCGCCTGGGTCGCGCTCGCGCCCCCGGCCGCGGCGCTGGCGGGGACGCCGCTCGCCACCTGTTTCCGCCGCGCGCTGCCCGATGAACGCGCCGCGGCGGTGCTCGACGACCCGCGCGGCTTCGATTGCACCAGCGACCAGCGGAGCGCCGGACCGGGCGATTACTGGGTGCTCGCGCCGCGCCTTCCTTCGATCGCGCGCGGCTCGCTGATCCGCTTCGCCAGCGTCTGGCAGGACGCCGCGACGCTCCACGTCCGCTACGCCGACGGTGCGACGCGCGCGACCGGCTTTACCAGCGCGAACGCGTGGCAGCGGCTCAAGCTCGGCGCGGTGTTCGAACTGGCGCTGCCGGATCATGCCGCAGCGCCGGTCGCGCTGTTGTGGCATGTTCGCGGTGCGCCGGTCACGCGCGGCATCGTCATCGACCCTCGCGTCGCCACGCCGGCGCAGTCGACCCGGATGGAGGTGGCGATGGCCGCCTTCTACGCCGCCTTCGCCGGACTGTGCGTCGCCCTGCTGATGTCCAACCTCGCGCTCGGCGCGGCGCTGCGCCAGCGCTTCCACCCGCCCTATTGCGCGATGGTGCTGTGCCTGCTCGCCTATGGCGTCAGCTCCTCCGGGCTGCTGGGCCAGCTCACCGGCATGGACAACAACCTGCGGTTGCGGCTCAACACCGCGCTGCTGGCGCTGGCGCTCAGCTTCGCGATCCTGTTCGCGCGGCGCTTCTTCCACCCGCGCGTGTTCGCCGGCTGGGTCGGGCGCACGGCGACTCTGTCGGTCGGTGCGGTGCTGGTGACCGCGACGCTCTATTGCACGCTGATGCCATGGGCATCGCACTGGCTCGACGCCGCGCTGACCGCGAGCTTCGCCGCGGTGGCCGCCTTGGCGCTGCCGCTGCTGTGGCGCGGGTGGCGCGCCGACACGCCGCACGCGCGCGTGTTCATGCTGGCCTGGGGCACGCCGCTCGCGTTCGCGGGGCTGCGTATCGCACAGGCGGCGGGGCTGGTGCGCTGGAACTTCTTCATCGACAATTCGACCTTGCTGGCGATGGCGCTGGAGGCATCGTGCAGCGCGCTGGTGATCGCGTGGCGCATCAAGCTGGTGGTGGAGGAGCGCGACGCGGCGCGCGAGCAGGAGATGCTGGCGCGGCTGCTCGCCGACAGCGATCCGCTGACCGGTCTGATGAACCGTCGCAGCTTCCTGCGCGAGGCGATCGGGCGCGCCGAGCCGCAGCTGCTCGTGCTGATCGACATCGATCATTTCAAGCAGGTCAACGACACGCTCGGCCACGACGGCGGCGACGAGGTGCTGCGCGTCTTCGCGCGCGCGCTGCTGGCGGTGGTGCCCGACGACGCGCTGGTGGCCCGGGTCGGCGGCGAGGAGTTCGCGGTGCTGACCGGCGCCGGGCGCGACGATCTGCCCGACCAGATCCTCGACGCGGTGCGCGCGGCCCGGATGCCCTTCGATCTCGCGGTCACCGCCTCGCTGGGCAGCGAGCGCGGCACCATCGCGACCGAGGCGGAATGGAAGCGGCTCTACCGCCGCGCCGACGACGCGCTCTACGCCGCCAAGACCGCGGGGCGCGACCGCGTGCGCTGGGCCGCGGCGGCATAGTCGGGAGCTGGCGACAGCTAGGGCTGGGTCCATGGTGGCGCGGTGCGGCGTGGACGGCGGGAGCCTGACTGATCCGAGCTGGGCGCCTCGTACAGAAGACCTGTCGAGAAGTGGCTGTCCCATCCCTCCACCCGTCATCTCCGCGCAGGCGGGGATTTAGACACGCTGACGTTCCGTTCTTTTCACGTCCTTCGACGCGTCTGGATCCCTGCCTTTGCAGGGATGACGGAGGAGGAATCGGGCGTGGTGATCGACGAGCGTCTCGACGGACCCCGGCGACGCAACGGCGAAGAGGGCGCCGTACTGGCATGATGCCGGCTCCAGGCAAACCTACGTCTCTTCCGGCGGCCGCACGCGACGCTTCCTTACACCCCCGCTTCCCGCATCGGCACAGTCGCGCTAAGCTCCGCGCACACCACAGCGAGGCCCCCATGACCCAGCCGCCAGACCTTCGTCGCCGCCGCGCCGTGATCGGTGGGTTGGCGCTGCTGCTGCTCGCCATGGCGCAGCGCGAGACGCCGATGATCGGCACGCTCACGATCCATGCCGACGGCGCGCATCTGCCCCGCGTGACGGCCGACGCCGCCCCCGCGCTGCGGCCGCTCGCCGCGGCGGTCGTCCTGCTCGGAGAATATCTGGTACGCTGACCGCTTGTCGCTGGCGGCGCGGTTGCTTACAGCGATGTCAATGACGGACGAGCACGCCTGGCAGGACGCCTATCGCCACCCGGTGCCCTGGACCACCGGCTTCGCGCCGCGGTCGATGATCGACCTGTTCGAGGATTCGGTACGCCAGCACGGCCAGCGCCCCGCGATCGACTTCCTCGGGCGCCACTATAGCTACGACGAGCTCGCCGACGGCGTGCGGCGGGTCGCCACCGGTCTCGCCGCGCTCGGCTATGGCAAAGGCGATCGTATCGGCCTGTTCCTGCCCAACACGCCGCATTATCTCGCGGCCTATCACGGCGCGCTGCGGCTGGGCTGCACCGTCGTCAACTTCTCGCCGCTCTACACCGTCGACGAGCTCTGCCATCAGGTCGAGGACTCAGGCACGCGGCTGCTGTTCACCCTCTCCGCCACCGCGCTGCTGCCCAACGCGCTGGCGGTGCTCGACAAGAGCGGGCTCGAGCGGCTGGTGGTCGGCTCGGTCGCGGGCGTGCTGCCGCCTGCCAAGTCGGTCGCCTATCGCCTGCTCAAGCGACGCGAGGTGGCGCCGCGCCCGGCCGACCCGCGCGTGCTCGCCTTCTCGCAGCTGATCGCCAACGACGGCGCGCTGCCTCCCGCGGCGATCGCGCCGGAGCGCGACGTCGCGCTGATCCAGTACACCGGCGGCACCACCGGCGTGCCCAAGGGCGCGATGCTGACCCACGCCAACGTCTCCGCCAACGCGCGCCAGGTCGCCTGCCTCGACCCGCACCGGGAGCAGACCGACCGCATCCTGGGCGTGCTGCCGCTGTTCCACGTCTTCGCCAACACCTGCGTGATGAACCGCACGATCGTGACCGGCGGCGAGATGGTGCTGCTGCCGCGCTTCGACGCCGGCCAGGCGCTCGCCGCGATCGCGCGGACGCGCCCGACCTCGCTGCCGGGCGTGCCGACCATGTACCAGGCGCTGCTCGATCACCCCTCGCTGGCCAAGACCGACCTGACCAGCCTGCGCGTCTGCATCTCGGGCGGCGCACCGCTCAACGCCGAGCTCAAGGCGCGCTGGGAGGCGGCGACCGGCTCGACGCTGGTGGAGGGCTATGGCCTGTCGGAGAGCACCGGCGTGCTCACCACCAATCCCTATGACCCGCCGCAGAAGCCCGGCACGATCGGGCAGCCCTTGCCCTCCACCCGCATTCGGCTGGTCGACAAGGAGGATGCCACGCGCGAGGCGCCGCCGGGCGAGCCCGGCGAGATCGTCGCGCTGGGGCCGCAGATCATGGCGGGCTATTGGAATCGTCCCGACGCCGACGCGACCACCTTCGCGCTCGATGCGCAGGGGCGGCGCTGGCTGCGCACTGGCGACGTCGGCACGATCGACTCGGACGGCTTCATCGCCATCGTCGACCGGCTCAAGGACATGATCGCGGTCGGCGGTTTCAAGGTCTTTCCGAGCCAGATCGAGGCGATCCTCTATCATCATCCCGCGGTGCGCGAGGCGCTGGTGATCGGCATGGCGGACACCTATCGCGGCGAGGTGCCGCGCGCCTATGTCACGCTGACCGAGGAGGCGGGCGCGATCGACGGCGTTGTGCTTCGCGACTGGCTCAATCCACAGCTGGGCAAGCACGAGCGAGTCGACCGCGTGGTGGTGCGCGCGGCGCTGCCCAAGACGATGATCGGCAAGCTCAGCCGCAAAGATCTGGTGGCGGAGATCCGCGCCGAGATGGAGTCGCCACCGATCACGCCGAGCTGAGCGACAGGCTCGGGCGCGGGCGTGGCATCGATGGAAACGGTGTTCCTGCGGGGGCGGGAACCCAGGACCCAGGCGGCATCATTGCAGTCCTTGGCTCCCGCGTGCGCAGGAGCATGCTGCGTCGCTACCTGCCCTCGAGCGCCGCGCCGATCGCGTCGGCGGGTCGCGAGAGCAGCCCGTAGACGCCCTGCGCCGCGATCACCGCCAGCGTCACGCCGACGAGTGCCATCACGATGAACTGGAAGGCCGAGGCGAAGGCGCGCGATCGCTCCACCTTGCGCGCCATCTGCGCCTCGTGCGCGAGGCGGCGCTCGGCACGGCGCTCGCCCGCGTCCGGCTCGGCCTTCTGCTGCGGCCGGCTGGCGAGCCGCGGCTCGTCCACCAGCGCCTTTACCGAGAGCCGCTCCTGCGACTTGATGCCGAAGAAGCGGCCCTTGGCCCATTGCACGCGGCCGACGATCACGATCGTGCCGCGACGGATCTCGATATAGCTGCCGGGCTGGGGGGGCTCGTCGCAGCCGCCCATCAGCCCCCGCGACGAGACGTTGTGAATGACGACGTCAACCCACTTCGCCCCCAGCCGCATCCGCGACGGGATCAGGACCGTGATCCGCTCCTCGCGCGGGCGAAAGCCAGATTGTAGCGCCGCGAGCACCGTCGTCGCATTCCCTCATCGCTGAACCAGGAGGCGGCTATGCCACCGGCGGCGCGAAGAAGGCGTTAACGCGACAGCGATCGTGACCCGTTCCGGCGATCAGAGCATCCCGAGCGCCTGCATGTACACCTCGAGGATCGACTGCTCCTCCTGGTACTCCTCCCGCTTCTGCTTGCGGATCTTCATGATCTGGCGGATCGCCTTGGCGTCATAGCCGCGGCTCTTGGCCTCGGCGAAGACGTCTTTGATGTCGTCGGCGATGCCCTTCTTCTCTTCCTCGAGCCGCTCGGCGCGCTCGATCAGCAGCCGCAGTTCGTCCGCCGCGACCGCGCCGCCGCCCATGCCTTCGCCCCGCTCTTCCGCCATGTCGCTGTATTCCTCGAAAAGATGACGCCGCCCGCGGGCGCAGGCGAATCGCACTGCGGCGGACGACGAGGTTCGACCCTGATCGGGTGAGGGGGCGCGTCTATCCGGGTGCGCGCGCCGGCTCAAGTGTGGCGGTGCGGACGCAGTGAGGGAGGGGCGCTCCGTTCGCGCGGAGGAGCGGCTGAGCCCGTCGAAGTCGCGTCTCGAAGCGCCTCTACCGTCTGCGGCATCAGGTGCTTCGAGACGGCCCTTCGCCAAGCTCAGTGCCTCCTCAGCACGAGCGGCCCGGGCATGATCCGTCTGCCTCGAAGGATCAGCGTGCTCCTGCGCACGCAGGAGCCCAGAGTCATAAGCGATACCGTCCGTGATCCTGGGCTCCGGCGTCCGCCGGAGCACGGATCAACGCTGCGGGGGTGCACCGCTCCGCTCACCCCCCTTCGCCACCACCCCGCGGTGCATGACGAAGTCGACCGCCTCCAGACGCCGCACGTCGTCGAGCGGCGAGCCGGTGACCGCGATCAGATCGGCGCGCTTGCCCGGTGCGATCACGCCCAGGTCGTCGCGGCCGAGCAGGTCGGCGGCCGCGACGGTGGCGCTGCGGATCGCCTGCGCCGGGGTCATGCCGAGGTCGACGAGGTGCGCGAACTCGGTCGCATTGTCGCCGTGGCGCGACACGCCGCTGTCCGTGCCGAAGGCGAACTTCACCCCCGCCGCCCAGGCCTTCTTGTGGTTGGCGTGGAGCGCCGCCGCGGCCGCCTCGGCCTTCGGGATGGTGGCGGGCGGCAGCGCCCCGGCGCGCGCCTGCGCGAGCGCGGCGAGCGGGGCGATCTCGGTCGGTACCAGATAGGCATTATGCGCCTTGAACAGCCGGATCGTCTCGTCGTCGAGATAGCTGGCGTGCTCGACCGAGTCGACGCCTGCCTCGAGCGCCGCTTTGGTGCCTTCGGCGGCGTGGCTGTGCGCCGTGGCCTTGCGACCGAGCGCGTGCGCGGTCTCGACGATGGCGCGCATCTCCTCGGGCGTCATCGCGCGACCGAGGCCACCGGCGACGTTCGACAGCACGCCGCCGGTCGCGGCGAACTTGATCACCTGCGCGCCCAGCCCGACCTGCGCGCGCACCGCGCGGCGGCAGTCGTCCGGCCCGTCGCAGACGTTGATCTGGTGCGCGTGGACCGCGTCGGCCCATTCCTCGGCGAGGCCGTTGCCGCCGTCCCCGTGCCCGCCGGTGACCGAGATCATCGAGCCGGCGTTGACGATCGTCGGCCCTGAGACGTCGCCGCGCTCGACCGCGTCGCGCAGCGCGCGGATGCCGCGCGGGTCGCCGCCGAGGTCGCGCACGGTGGTGAAGCCCGCCTCGAGCGTGCGGCGCGCGTTGACCACCGCCGTCATCAGGTCGTCGGCCGAATCGGTATTGAGCCGGGTGAGCCGCTCGCGCAGCGGGTCGCCGCCGATTCCCCAGAGGTGGACGTGCATGTCGATCAGCCCGGGCAGGACGAACTCACGCGACAGGTCGACCAGGCGCGCGCCCGCGGGCGGCGGGACGAGCCCGTCGCGCACCTCGGCGATCACGCCGTCGCGCACGATCACGGTGCTGGGGCCGCGCGGGCGCTCGCCGGGGCGGTCGAGCAGCTGGCCGGCGTGGACGTAGACCAGCGCGGGCGCCGACGCGGGCGTGGCGGACGCCGCGGCGGGTGCCGGTTGTTGCGCACTGGCCCCCGCGGCGAGCGCGAGTGCGAGCGTGACGGCGAGTGTTCTCAGCATGTTGCCCCCTGTTGTTGTGGGGCAAGGCTAGGCTGCGGCGCGGCGTTCGTCACGGGGGTGGTTTGAGTGAGGGAGGCGACGCCTGATCCGCGCCCGCCTTGTCATGCCCCGCCCCCACTTCCTCGTCACCGTCCTCTCGATCCCCACACCGGCATCGTCATCCCCGCGGAGGCGGGAATCCAGACACGCCGACGCTCGTGCAAGAGCCGGCACGTCAGCGCCTATGGATCCCCACTCTCGCGGGGATGACGATGCGGGTGTGGGGGGGCGGAAGGGCAGAGAGGCAGGGCGGAGAGGCAAGGGCGGGAGGGACAGGAGGAGAGGTACAGGACGCTGGGCGAAGGGCCGCTGGCTTGCTGTCAGCGGCGACACGGCTCCGTGCCATTTCCCCGCGCGCCGCCCGCTCCACTCTTACGCCGGTATCTGCTGCGAGATGCAGTGGAAGCTGCCGCCTCCCGTCAGGATCGCGTCGGCGCGCAGCCCGATCACCTCGCGGTCGGGGAAGAGCGCGCGCACCGCGGCGACGCCCGCTTCGTCCTGCGGCGTGCCGTACACCGGCACCACCACCGCGGCGTTGCCGATGTAGAAGTTCATGTAGCTCGCCGGCACCACCTCCTCGTCGCGCAGCACGCGGCCGGGCGAGGGGATCTCGACCACCTCCACGCCAGCGGCACGAGCGCGCGCGGCGGCGTCCTGGTAGACGCGCCAATTGGGGTCGTTCTCCGCGCCGACCGGCAGCGCCAGCCGGTTCGGCCCGACGAAGCGCGCCAGATTGTCGACATGGCCGTCGGTATGGTCGTTGAGCAGCCCGTCGCCGAGCCACAGCACGCGCGTATAGCCCAGGTCCGCGGCGAGCCGGCGCTCCACCGCTTCCTTGGTCAGCGCGGGGTTGCGGTTGGGGTTGAGCAGGCACTGCTCGGTGGTGACGACCAACCCAGTGCCGTCGCCGTCGATCGCGCCGCCCTCGAGCACCCACTCGCACGGCAGCACGATCAGCCCGCGCGCGCGCGCCAGCCGGGCGCCGATGTCGTCGTCACCGGGCAGGTCGTATTTGCCGCCCCAGCCGTTGAACTGGAAGTCGCGCGCGCGCCCGTCACCGTCGACGATCGGCGCGGTGTCGCGCAGCCAGATGTCGCCGAAGGGTTGGACCAGCACCTCGGCGAAGGGCGCGAGCGCGCGCGCCGCCGCGGCCGCCTCGGCGTCGGCGGCGACGAGCAGCACCTGCTCGCCGCGCCCCTCGGCATGGACCGCGCGCGCGAAGGCGGCGACCTCGTCGCGCGCCTGATCGAGATCGTCCTGCCAAAGCTCGGGATGGCTCGGGAAACCGATCCACACCGCTTGGTGCGGCGCCCATTCGGGCAGCGGGGTACGGGACACGTGGGTCACTCCTGTTCAGCGCGCGGTGGCGCGGCTGCGGTCGCGGATCGCGCGGAACTCGTCGCCCGCGACCCAGTTGGGCCAGGCGTCGCTCTCGGCCAGCGCGCGCCCGATCGAGTAATAGAGCTGCACGTCGCGCACCGTTCCCGCCCAGTTCCAGTTCGGGTCATATTCGTCCTTGGGGCCGTGGTAGCGGTGCTCCTCATAGTCCTTCGCCGCCGCGGCGCCCGCGGCCTTGCCGCCCGCCACCAGATCGTCGCCCGCGTCGAAATAGATCATCGGCACGCCGCGCTTGGCGAGGCTGAAATGGTCCGAGCGATAGTAGAAGCCCTTCTCCGGGGTCGGCTCGTCCGAGGCGTAGCGCCCCTGCGCCTTGAGCGCGGCGTCGAGGTAGGCATCGAGCTCGGACTTGCCCTTGCCGACCACCACCACGTTCTTCGCCGGCCCGGCGAGCGACAGCGCGTCCATGTTGACCCCGCCGACCGTGCGCGCGAGCGGGTAGATCGGGTTGGCGGCGTAATATTCGGAGCCGAGGAGCCCCGATTCCTCGCCCGTGACCGCGACGAAGACCTGACTGCGCGCCGCCGGCCCGACCTTGGCATTGGCCTCGGCGAGCGCGACCAGCGCGGCGGTGCCGCTGGCATTGTCGATCGCGCCGTTGCAGATGTCGTCCCCGTCGGGTGCCGCCTCGCACCGGCCGAGATGGTCCCAGTGTGCGCTGTAGAGGACGTAATCGTCGGGGCGGGTCTTGCCCGGCAGCACGCCGACGACGTTGCGCGACATGTGCTTGCGCACCGTCTCGTCGAACGAGACCGAGGCCGTCACACCCTTGAGCGGCACCGCGCGGAAGCCCTCGCGCGCGGCCGCGGCGGCGAGCGCGTCGAAGTCGAGCTTCTCGCGCGCGAACAGCGCCTTCGCCTGGTCGTACTGGATCCAGCCGATCGCCGCGCTCTGGTCGGCATGGCCGTCGGCGGCGTCGGCCACCTGCTGCGCGCCGGTCCAGCTCGACTGGACCACGTTCCAGCCATAGGCCGCGGGCTCGGTCTGGTGGACGATCAGCGCGGCCGCAGCACCCTGCCGCGCCGCCTCCTCGAATTTGTAGGTCCAGCGGCCGTAATAGGTCATCGCGCGGCCGTTGAAGGTACCGCCGACCGTGGGCGTTCGCCAGTCTGGATCGTTGATCAGGATCAGCACCGTCTTGCCGCGCACGTCGACCCCGGCATAGTCGTTCCACCCCTTCTCGGGCGCGTTGACGCCATAGCCGACGAAGACGACGTCGCTGTCCTTCACCTCCTCGTGCGGGGCGATGCGGTGGCTGCCCACCACCATCTGCGGCCCGTACTGCAGGCTGAGCGGCGCGCCCGCGCCCTTGAAGACGAGCGGCGAGACGTTGCGCGCGGTCAGCTCGACCAGCGGCACGTCCTGGAACCAGCTGCCCTTGTTGCCCGGCGTCAGCCCCGCCGCGGCGAAGCGCTTCGCCAGATAGGCGACCGTCTTCTCCTCGCCCGCGGTACCGGGCGCGCGTCCCTCATAAGCATCCGAGGATAACTCTTTCGTCACCTCTTTGAGTGTCTGCTCCGCGATCGACGCGGTCGGCACGGTCTGTGCCGCGACGGCGCTCGCCGCGGCCAGCGCGAGCAGGGACAAGGACGAGAGACGCAGACGCATGGTCGTACTCCGGGGGGATACCGGCGCCTCATGCCAAGCTGGGTCAGCGCTGTCCACGCGGGCCTTGCGGCGCGCGCGGCGCCGGATAGATTTGTGACGGGGAAACGGGGGAAGATGAGATGAGGGGGAAGACGGGGGCGGCGCTGTGTGCGCTGCTCGCGGGGCTCGCCGGCCAGGCCGCGATCGCGGCGCCGGCGGCGACGGACGGCGCGTCGGCTGCACCGGCGGTACCGGCCGCTCCGGCGGCGGGCGACTTGGCCAGCCGCTTCGGTGCGCGCGAGCATGTCGGGCAGGTCAGCCTGGCGCCCGACGGCGCGCACATCGCCTATATCAGCGCGACGCAGGGGCGCGGTAGCGCGGTGCGGCTGATCGACGTCGCGAAGCAGCGCGAGGAGATGGTCGATCTCGGCAACGGCGAGCGACTGACCCCGTCGATGTGCGGCTGGGCCTCCTCCGCGCGGCTGGTCTGCAAGTTCCGCGGCGTCGCCGATTATTACGACAAGCAGGTGGGCTATTCGCGGCTGTTCGCCTTCGACGCCGACGGTGGCCACCCGCTGTACCTCGGCCGCAAGAGCCGGCTAGGCGCGACCCGCCTCAACCAGTTCGACGGTGACGTGATCGACTGGCGCGCGGGCGACGGCTGGGTGCTGATGCAGCGCGACTTCATCCCCGAGCGGGGTGACGGCTTCAACGCCAGCTCGGTGTCGCGCGACGGGCTCGGCGTCGAGCTGGTCGACAGCAGCACGGGCAAGGCGCAGCTGATCGAGCGCCCGGTGTCCGACGCCGAGGACTGGCTCGCGGACGGGCAGGGCCATATCCGCGTCCGCGAGACGATGCCGCGGCGCGAGGACGGCGAGCTCAAGGGCGACACCGTCTACAGCTACCGCCCGACCGGCCAGGACGCGTGGAAGCCGTTCAGCACCTCGCGCCAGGACGGTCCGAGCGTGCTCGAGCCGCTCGCGGTCGACGGCACGCGTGACGTGGCGTTCGCGACCCGACGGCTCGACGGGCGGCTCGCGCTGTACAGCGTGGCGCTCGACGGCTCGATGAAGGCGGACCTGGTGTGGAGCAATCCCGAGGTCGATGTCGGCGGGATCGCGCGGATCGGGCGGCACGGGCGCGTGATCGGCGCCACCTACGTGACCGATCGCCGCCAGACCGACTATTTCGATCCGGAGTACAAGACGCTCGCCGCCAAGCTGGCGAAGGCGTTGCCGAAGTCGCCGCTGATCGGCCTGGTCGGCGCCACCGCGGACGAGAGCCGGCTGCTGGTCTATGCCGGCAGCGACGTCGATCCCGGCATGTATTACCTCTACACCAAGGCCAAGCGCACGCTCGACCCGCTGATCGCGGCGCGCCCCGAGCTGGAGGGGGTGCCGCTCGGCCAGATGACCTCGGTCAAGTTCCCCGCGGCGGACGGCACGATGGTGCCCGGCTATCTCACGCTGCCGCCGGGCGGCGCGACCAAGGGGCTGCCCGCGATCGTGATGCCGCACGGCGGCCCGGCCTATCGCGACGAATGGGGCTTCGACTGGCTCGTCCAGTTCTTCGCCGCCTCGGGCTATGCGGTGCTGCAGCCGCAGTTCCGCGGCTCGACCGGCTACGGTGACGCCTGGTTTGCCAACAACGGCTTCCGCTCGTGGGAGCTGGCGATCGGCGACGTCAGCGACGCCGGGCGCTGGCTGGTCAAGCAGGGCATCGCCGATCCGGCCAGGCTCGGCATCCTGGGCTGGTCCTACGGCGGCTATGCCGCGTTGCAGAGCAACGTCGTCGACCCCGACCTGTTCAAGGCGGTGGTGGCGATCGCGCCCGTAACCGACCTGGGCCGCACCAAGCAGGAGAGCGAGGGCTTCAGCAACCACGCCATGGTCGAGCGCCAGATCGGCTCGGGCGAGAATATCGGCAAGGGCTCGCCGGCGCGCCACGCCGACCGCTTCAAGGCGCCGGTGCTGCTGTTCCACGGCGACCGCGACCTCAACGTCGGGGTGGGCCAGTCCAAGCTGATGGACAAACGACTGCGCGGGGCGGGCAAGGCCTCGACGCTGGTGGTGTACGAGGGGCTGGACCACCAGCTCGACGACGACCGCGCGCGCGCCGAGATGCTGCGCAAGAGCGACGGCTTCCTGCGCGCGGCCTTCGCGGGAAAGTGATGGCGGTGGCGGAGCTGCTTGCAGGAGCTTGATTGAGCCTTGCTCCTGCGTACCCGTATTCGGGGCAGTGACAACCGCAGCCGTTGCTGGGCCCGGCGCTGATAGTGATGCACGACCGATCCTCCCCTTGCAGGGGAGGTGGCAGCCCGCAGGGCTGACGGAGGGGTGTCACCGCTGGTGAGTCCGGCGCCGCTCACCGGCCGGGTCACCCCTCCGTCAGTGCTGGCGCGCTGCCAGTGCGGGCGAGATGGTGTCCACCGGACACCATCTTGGCTTGCCGGGGGCAAGCCAAAGCCCGCACTCCCCTTGCAGGGGAGGATATTCATTCAGCGACGCCAGCGACCTCACAGCACCTCGAACAGTCCCGCCGCGCCCATGCCGCCGCCGACGCACATCGTCACCACGACGTACTTGGCGCCGCGACACTTGCCCTCGATCAGCGCGTGGCCGGTCATGCGCGCGCCCGACATGCCATAGGGATGACCGATCGAGATCGCGCCGCCGTTGACGTTGAGCAGCTCGTTGGGGATGCCCAGTTTGTCGCGGCAGTAGAGCACCTGCACCGCGAACGCCTCGTTGAGCTCCCACAGGCCGATGTCGTCCATCGTCAGCCCGTTCTTCTCGAGCAGCTTGGGGATCGCATAGACCGGGCCGATCCCCATCTCGTCCGGCTTGGTGCCCGCCACCGCCATGCCGACATAGCGGCCGAGCGGGGTGAGCCCGCGCCGCTCGGCGAGCCGCTCCTCCATCAGCACGCTGGCGGAGGCGCCGTCGGACAGCTGCGAGGCGTTGCCCGCGGTAACGTGTCGGTCCGGCCCGACCACTGGCTTGAGCGCGCGCAGCCCCTCGATCGTGGTGTCGGCGCGGTTGCCCTCGTCGCGCGACAGCGTCACCTCCTCGTGGCTGACCTCCTTGGTCTCCTTGTTCACATTGGCCTTGGTGGCGGTGACCGCGACGATCTCGTCGTCGAACCGGCCCGCCGCCTGCGCCGCCGCGGTGCGCTGCTGCGACTGGAGCCCGTACTGATCCTGCGCCTCGCGATCGATGCCGTAGCGGTCCGCGACGATCTCGGCGGTCTGGAGCATCGGCATGTAGATGTCATTGTGCATCGCCAGCAGTTCCTTGTCGGGCGCGACGCGCATCTCGGGAGTCTGGACGAGGCTGATGCTCTCGACCCCGCCGCCGATCGTTACGTCCATCCCGTCGACGACGATCTGCTTGGCCGCGATCGCAATCGCCATCAGCCCGCTGGCGCATTGGCGGTCGACCGACATGCCGGGCACGCTGGTGGGCAGCCCGGCGCGCAGCAGGCTGGTGCGCGCGATGTTGCTCGCCTGATGCCCCTGCTGGAGCGCGGCGCCGAGGATCACGTCCTCTATCTCGGCGCGGTCGATTCCGGCGCGCTCGACCGCGGCGGCGATCGCGTGATGCGCGAGTGTGGGCGAGGGCGTGTTGTTGAACGCGCCGCGATAGGCACGGCCGATCGGCGTGCGGGCGGTGGAGACGATGACGGCGGAGCGCATGGGCAGGGTCCTTTGGTGAGGGTCGGAGAGTGGGTGAGGTTCGAGGCAGCCGTTGCACTCACTGCCGTCATCCCGGACTTGGTCCGGGATCCACCCGTCCGCGCGCCAAACGGCGGATGAGTAAGCGGCACGGTGGATCCCGGACCAAGTCCGGGATGACGGAAGGGGAGAGGGGAGCGGCGCCCCTCACACGAACACCTGCGTGATCCACTCCGCCACCATCGCGGGCTTGTCGTGCCCCTCGATCTCGACCGTGGTGGCGGTGGTGTACTGATACACCCCGGGCCGCTTCGCGGCGAAGTCGGCCAGCACCGACCGCGCGCGGACCCGTGACCCGGACGGCACCGGCGCGAGAAAGCGCACCTTGTTGCCCCCGTAATTCACCCCCATCGTCACGCTCTCGAGCCGCGGCGCGTCGGGGGTGCGCGCCGCCAGCAGCGGCAGCAGCGACAGCGTCAGAAAACCATGCGCGATCGTCCCGCCGAACGGCGTCGCGGCGGCGCGCTCGGGATCGACGTGGATGAACTGGTGGTCGCCGGTCGCCTCGGCGAAACGGTCGATCATCGCCTGGGTCACCTCGACCCAGTCGGAGACGCTCTCGCGCCCGACCGCCTGGCTCATCTCCTCGGCCGTCACCGCGATTCCCCTCCGCCATGCGACGCGCTACAGCGCGCGCATCTGTCTAGGCGCGGCGCCGCCGTGCCCGCAAGACACAACGAACCGAAAGCACGAAGATGGCCGCTGCCGTACCGTCATCCACTCTCGCCCAGCTCCGCGCGCTCCATCGCGCGAGCGAACCCGATGTTCTAAAGCCGCTGCTGGAGCGCGCCGCGGCGGGCGCCGATTCGCGCGCCCGCATCGTCGACACCGCCTCGGGGCTGCTCGCCGACCTCCGCGCGGCGCAGGCGCGCGGCTGGGTCAACCAGTTCCTCCAGGAATATCGCCTCAACTCGTCCGAGGGCGTCGCGCTGCTCAGCCTCGCCGAGGCGTTCCTGCGCGTGCCCGACCCCGAGACCGCCGACCTGCTGATCGCGGACAAGCTCGGCGACGCCGACTGGCGCGCGCACGCCGGCCAGTCCAACTCGCGGCTGGTCAACACCGCCACCTGGGGTCTGGTGGTCGGCCGCGCGCTGGTGGGCGAGGGCGAGACCGGGCCGCTCAAGCGGCTGCTGAGCCGCGCCGGCGAGCCGTTCGTGCGCCAGGCGGTAGGCGCGGCGATGCGGATGATGGGCGAGATCTTCGTGATGGGGCGCACCATCGACGAGGCGATGAGGCGGATGCGCCGCCCCGAGCATCGCGGCTTCACCGCCAGCTTCGACATGCTGGGCGAGGCGGCGCGCACCAGCGCCGACGCCGAGCGCTACTTCCAAGCCTATGTCGACGCGATCGACGCGGTCGGCAGTGACCCCAAGGCGGGCCACTCGGTCTCGGTCAAGCTCTCCGCGCTCCACCCGCGCTACGAAGTGGCGCGCTGGGACGAGTGCGTGCCTGCGCTGACCGAGATGCTGGAGGCGCTCGCGCTCCAGGCGGCGGCGCGTGGCATCGCGCTCACCGTCGACGCCGAGGAGAGCGAGCGGCTCGAGATGAGCCTCGACATCATCGGCGCGGTCGCCGCTCTCCCGCAGCTGCGCGACTGGGACGGGTTCGGCATGGCGGTGCAGGCCTATGGCAAGCGCGCGCGCCCGGTGGTGGCCTGGGCCGACTCGCTCGGCCGGTTGATGAACGTCCGGCTCGTGAAGGGCGCCTATTGGGACAGCGAGATCAAGCGCACCCAGGTCGAGGGGCTCGACGATTACCCGCTGTTCACGCGCAAGGCCGCGACCGACGTGAGTTACCTCGCGGTGGCGCGCGACATGCTCGACGCGCGCTACATCCGCCCCGCCTTCGCCAGCCACAACGCGCTGACGGTGGCGACGATCGTCGAATGGGCGGGCAACGGCCGCGACTTCGAGTTCCAGCGCCTCCACGGCATGGGCGACGGCCTGTACGAGCGGCTGGTGCGCGACCAGGGCTACCATTGCCGCATCTACGCGCCGGTCGGCGGCCACCGCGACCTGCTCGCCTATCTCGTCCGGCGGCTGCTCGAGAACGGCGCCAACTCCAGCTTCGTCCACCAGCTCGCCGACGCAAGGCTGAGCGAGGCCGACATCCTCGCCGATCCCGTCGCCAAGATCGAGTCGGCCGGCGGCACGCGCCACCCCAGCATCCCGCTGCCGGCCGAGCTGTTCGGCGCCGAGCGGCGCAACTCGCGCGGGCTCGACCTGGGCGACCGCGTCGTGCTGGAGGACACGCGCGCCGCGGTGAACCGGCCGATGACCGAGCCGGCGCCCGCGCCGACCGTCGACGTCGCCGCCGCGGTGGCGCGGGCGCGCGCGGCCTTCCCGGCGTGGCAGACGACTTCGGTCGAGGGGCGCGCCGCCTGCCTCGACCGGCTCGCCGACCTGCTCGAGCGCGACCGCGACCGGCTGATGGCGATCTGCGTGCAGGAGGCATTCAAGACCATCCCCGACGCGATCGGCGAGGTGCGCGAGGCCGCCGATTTCTGCCGCTATTATGCGGCGCGGGCGCGTGCGACGCTGGGCTCGGTCGAGCTGCCCGGGCCGACCGGCGAGCGCAACACGCTCCACCTCGAGGGGCGCGGCGTGTGGGCGACGATCGCGCCGTGGAATTTCCCGCTCGCGATCTTCCTCGGCCAGACCGTTGCCGCGCTGGTGACGGGGAACACCGTGGTCGCCAAGCCCGCGCCGCAGACGCCGCGCATTGCCGCCGCGGCGGTGGCGCTGGCGCATGAGGCGGGCGTACCGCGCGACGCGCTCGTGCTGGTGCCGGGCGGACCCGAGGTGGGCGCCGCGCTGGTGGGTGACGCGCGCGTCCAGGGCGTCGCCTTCACCGGCTCGACCGCGACCGCGCGGTCGATCGCGCGCGCGCTGCTGGCGGACGACGACCGCCCGATCGTGCCGCTGATCGCCGAGACCGGCGGGATCAACGCGATGATCGTCGACTCGACCGCTCTGCCCGAGCAGGTGGTGGCGGACGTCGTCACCAGCGCGTTCCGCTCGGCCGGGCAGCGCTGCTCGGCGCTGCGGCTGCTGCTGGTGCAGGAGGACATCGCCGAGGGGCTGATCGAGATGCTCGCTGGCGCGATGGACCTGCTGACGCTCGGCGAGGCGGGCGACCCGCGCACCGACGTTGGCCCGGTGATCGACCGCGCCGCCTATGACCGGCTGATGGCCTATCGCGAACAGGCGCGCGCGCGCTGGGTGAAGACGGTGGCGGCGCCAGCGGAGGGGCTGTTCGTGCCGCCGACGCTGATCCGGCTCGACTCGGTCGAGGCGCTCGACCGCGAGTGGTTCGGGCCGCTGCTCCACGTCGCGACGTGGAAGGCGGGCGCGCTGGAGGAGACGATCGCGCGGGTCAACGCCAAGGGCTATGGGCTGACGATGGGCCTGCACAGCCGCATCGCGCGCGCGGCCGAGGTGACCGAGGCGGCGGCGGCGGTGGGCAACCTCTATATCAATCGCTCGATGATCGGCGCGGTGGTGGGGTCGCAGCCGTTCGGCGGCGAGGGGCTGTCGGGGACGGGGCCCAAGGCGGGTGGGCCGCTGTACCTCTACCGCTTCTGCGCCGAGCGGGCGGTGTCGGTCGACACCACCAGCGCGGGCGGCAATGCGACGCTGCTGAGCCTGGAGGAGGGCGGGATCTGAGCAAGCGACCCCGCCGGGGCAGCATCGGAGTGCGACAGCGCGCCTACCCGAGATGACCCCTCCCCGCAGGGGAGGGGTTGGGGTGTGGCCTTTTCACGGGCGACACGCTCGTGGAACCCCCTATCCCCGGCCCCTCCTCTAAAGGGGAGGGGAGAGGCGAAAGGTGTCGATTCAGCGAAGCAGCACCCTCACCTCAGCGGCACTTCACCTTGCCACGATCGATCGAGCGGCCGAGAAGCGCGCCGCCGCCCGCGCCCAGCAGCGTGCCGAGCGTGCCACCGCCGACCAGGTTACCCAGCACGCCGCCGCCGACGCCGCCGATCACCAGACCCGTCGTGCCATCGTTGCGCTTGCAATAAGCGCGACCGTCACGCCCGCGGTAGATCTGGTCGTCGCGCCCGAGCGCCCGCTCGCGCCGGCTGCTGCCGCGGCGATAGTCGCGCGACGGATCCCAGTTCTGGTCGTCACCATGCCAGCGATAGTCGCGATTGCGGTCGCTGCGCTGCGCCTGCGCGGCGGGGGCGAGCATCGGGGTGGTGGCGGTGGCGAGCGCCAGCGCGGCGAGCAGGGCCTTGTTCATGGCATGTGTCTCCTTCTGCCGCCCACGAACGTCGCAGGCGGCGAGGAGTTCACTTTGATCAAGCCGGTACCGTTTCGTGTCGGGGCAGCGGCGACATCGTGCCGTCGGGCACGAGCAAGTTCTCGCGCTTGGCGACGATCAGCGGCACCAGCAGCTGCCCTGCGACGTTCACCGCGGTGCGGCCCATGTCGATGATCGGGTCGACGGCGAGCAGCAGCCCGGCGCCCTCCAGCGGCAACCCCAGCGTGGTGAGCGTCAACGTCAGCATCACCAATGCGCCGGTCAGCCCCGCGGTCGCGGCCGACCCGATCACCGAGACCAGCGCGACCAGCACATAGTCCGAGGCGTGCAGCGCGATGCCGTAATATTGCGCGACGAACAGCGCCGCCACCGCGGGGTAGACTGCCGCGCAGCCGTCCATCTTGGTGGTCGCGGCGAAGGGGACGGCGAAGGCGGCATAGTCGCGCGGCACGCCGGCGCGCTCGGCCGCCTCCTCGGTGACGGGCAGAGTCGCGATCGACGAACGCGACACGAAGCCGAGCTGGATCGCGGGCCAGGCGGTGGCGAAGAAGCGCGCTACGGACAGCCGGTTGAGCGCGAGCAGCGCGGGGTAGACGAGGAACAACACCAGCGCGAGCCCGAGATACACCGCCCCGGCGAAGCTGCCGAGCGCCGCGAGCGAGGACCAGCCGTAGCGCACGATCGCGGTACCGATCAGTCCGGCGGTACCGATCGGGGTCAGCTTCACCACCCAGCGCAGCAGCCGGCGGAAGATCGCGAGCAGCGAGGCGTTCGCGGCGAGGAAGGCGCTCCCCGCCTCGCCGACGTTGACCGCCGCCGCGCCGACCGCGATGGCGACGACGATCAGCTGGAGGACGTTGAACCCGAGCTTGGTCGTGGCGCCGCCGTCGGCGAGCTTGGTGCTCGCCTCGATCCCGAGGAAATTGCCGGGGATCAGCCCGCGCAGGAAGTCGAGCCACGAGCCAGTGGTGGCGGGCAGCGCGGCGGCGGACGGATCGACTCCACTGCGCACGCCCGGCTCGAGCAATGTGCCGAGCGTGAGCCCGATCGTTACCGCGATCAGCGCGGTGACCGCGAACCACAGCAGCGTCTGCCCGGCAAGCCGGGCGGCATTGCCGAGGTCGCGCAATGCCGCGATCGAGGCGACGATGGCGGTGAACACGAGCGGCACGACCAAAGCCTTGAGCAGCTGGACGAAGCTGTCGCCGGTGAGGCGCAGCGCCTCCGCCAGCGCGGGCAGATCGCGCGCCGCGAAGCCGAGCGCGACGCCGATCGCCATGCCGGCGAACACCTGCGCGGTGAAGGAGGGAGTCTTCATCGCGCCGAGGTGCGATCGCTGACCGCGCTTCGCCAGCAACTTTCCGTTTCAATCGGGCGAGCGGGGCTTGGGCGCGCTGCGCCGCACCCAAGAAAATGCTGCGTGGCACCCAGGCCGTCGGTCTGTTAGCCCCTCGGCATGCCCGTCTCTGCCGCCCGCTCCGCCCGCGAGATCCTGGTCAACCTGCACGATGTGATGGCGGCTCGGTCGAACGCGCAGGCCAAGCTCAACTCGGTGGTGGAGATCATCGGCGAGGCGCTGGATAGCGAAGTGTGCTCGATCTACCTGCTACGCGAGGGCGTGCTGGAGCTGTTCGCCACGCGCGGTCTCGCGCCCGAGGCGGTGCACGTCACCAAGCTGGCGCTGGGCGAGGGCCTCGTCGGCACGATCGCCAAGAACAACGAGGTGCTCAACCTCGACGAGGCGGCCAGCCACCCCGACTTCGCCTACAAGCCCGAGACCGGCGAGGATCGCTACCACAGCTTCGCCGGCGTCCCGATCATCCGCCGCGAGCGCGCGGTCGGCGTGCTCGCGGTGCAGCACGCCGATCCGCGCAAGTACGAGGACGTCGAGATCGAG
This sequence comes from Sphingomonas citri, assembly GCF_019429485.1. Taxonomy (GTDB): domain Bacteria; phylum Pseudomonadota; class Alphaproteobacteria; order Sphingomonadales; family Sphingomonadaceae; genus Sphingomonas; species Sphingomonas citri. The sequence goes on from NZ_JAHXZN010000006.1 coordinate 193,179, forward strand.
GCGCTGCAGACGGTGGCGATGGTGCTGTCCGAGCTGATCGCCAACGCCGGGCTGATCGACCAGGGCGGCCCGAGCGACCGCCCGCAGTCGACCGGGTCGACGCGGATCGGCGGGCAGAAACTGGTCGACGGCATGGCGGTGGGCTGCGCGGTGTTCCACCAGCCGCGCATCCATATCGAGCATACCGTCGCGGAGGATACCGAGGCCGAGCGCCACCGCGTCTATGCCGCGTTCGACAAGATGCGCGAGCAGATCGACCGCATCGCGCGCGAGGCCGAGTTCGGCGTCGGCGACGAGCATCAGGAGGTCATCGAGACCTACAAGATGTTCGCCTATGACGAGGGCTGGGCACGCCGCATCAACGAGGCGATCGACAGCGGGCTCACCGCCGAGGCGGCGATCGAGCGGGTGCAGCAGCGTACCCGCCAGCGCATGCGCGAGATCGACGATCCGCTGCTCGCCGATCGCATGCACGACCTGGAGGACCTGTCCAACCGGCTGCTGCGCATCGTGTCGGGGCAGATGGGGACCGCGGCGCAGCTCGGATTGCGGCAGGACACGATCCTGATCGCCCGCAATCTAGGGCCGGCCGAGCTGCTCGAATATGATCGGCGCCGGCTCAAGGGCGTGGTGCTGGAAGAGGGCTCGCTCACCGCGCACGTCACGATCGTGGCGCGTGCGATGGGGGTGCCCGTGCTCGGGCGCGTGCGCGACGTCCGCCGGCTGATCGCCGAGGGCGACGCGCTGCTGCTCGACGTCACCGAGGGCACGCTGACGGTGCGACCGACCGCGGCGATGGAGGAGGCTTTCGAGGCCAAGGTTGCGGCGCGGCAGAAGCGCAAGGCCGCCTATGCCGCGCTGCGCGACCTCGCGCCCGAGACGCGTGATGGCCACCGCGTGACCGTGATGGTCAACGCCGGGCTGCGCGACGACGTCGCTGTGCTCGACCTCACCGGCGCGGACGGGATCGGTCTGTTCCGCACCGAGTTCCAGTTCCTCGTCTCGGCGACGCTGCCGCAGCGCGAGCGCCAGCAGCGGCTGTACCGCGAGGTGCTCGACGCCTCGGGATCGCGCCCGGTGATCTTCCGCACCGTCGATATCGGCGGCGACAAGGCTTTGCCCTATCTGACCCACACCGGCGAGGAGGAGAATCCGGCGATGGGCTGGCGCGCGCTGCGGCTCGCGCTGGAGCGCGACGGGCTGATGAAGGCGCAGGCGCGCGCGCTGCTGGAGGCGGGCGCGGGGCGCACCCTCAACGTGATGTTCCCGATGGTGTCCGAGCCGTGGGAGTTCGACGAGGCCAAGGCGCTGTTCGAGGCGCAGCGCGCCTTCCTTCACCAGCGCAACAAGCGCCTGCCGCTGGAGGTGCGCTACGGTGCGATGCTGGAGGTGCCCGCGCTCGCCTATCAGCTCGACGTGCTGCTGCCCAACATCGACTTCCTCTCGATCGGCACCAACGACCTCACCCAGTTCCTCTTCGCCGCCGACCGCGCCAATCCCAAGCTGGCGGACCGCTACGACTGGCTGTCGGGTTCTATCCTGCGCTTCCTGCGCCGCGTGATCGTGCCCGCGCGCGAGGCCGGGGTGCCGGTGGCGGTGTGCGGCGAGATGGGCGGGCGGCCGCTGGAGGCGATGGCGCTGATCGGGATCGGGCTCGACCGGCTATCGATCACGCCGGCGGCGGTGGGGCCGGTGAAGGCGATGATCCGCACGCTCGATCGCGCCGCGCTGACCGCTTTCATGGACGAGCTGCTGGTCCGCCCGCCGCGCGACATGCGCGGCGCGCTCGCCGCCTGGGCGACCGAGCGCGGGGTCGAGCTGGCGTGAGGTCGCGACGAACCGAGTCGGATCGGGTGAAGCCCCTCTGTTGACACTGTTGCTCGTGTTTGAAACACGAACGCACGCCCGCATGAACGCTGTGGGCGTGGGGCGGAGAGAAGAATGAGCGACGGCGAGCTACCCGCACAGGCACCGACGCCCGGCTCGGTCGGCGCGCGGCTGCGCGCGGCGCGCGAGGCGCAGGGGCTGTCGCTGGCCGAGGTCGCGGCGCGCACGCGCGTGACGCAGCGCTTCCTCGAGGCGCTCGAGATGGACCGGCTCGACCTGCTGCCCTCGCCGACCTATGCCTCCGGCTTCGCGCGTGCCTATGCTCGCGCGGTCGGGATCGACCAGGCCGACGTCGGCCGCGCCATCCGCGGCGAGCTCGCGCGCGGGGCGATGCCGCTGCGCCAGCATCATATCGAGGAGATCGCCGACCCGTCGCGCGCGCCCTCGCGCGGGCTGGTGATCGTCGCCGCCGGGCTCGCGCTGGCGGTGCTGGTGCTGGGCGTGCTGTGGCTCTCCACCGGCATGTTCCGCGGCACCGCCGAGCAGGCGCCCGAGGCGACGCCGAGCGCGCAGGTCGCCTCCAGCAAGGAGGTGCCACCGCCCGCGCCGACCCCGGCCGGCACCGGCAAGGTGGTGCTGACCGCGCGCACCGAGGTGTGGATGCGCGTCTACGACGGCGCCAAGCAGCGGCTCTTCGAGGGCACGATGCAGCCGGGCCAGTCGTTCGAGGTGCCTGCCGGCACCGACCGGCCGATGATCAACGTCGGCCGCCCCGACCAGCTCACCGTGACGGTCGACGGCCGCGAGGTGGCACCGCTGGGCGACGGCAAGCGCGCAATCAGGGACGTCGGCATCAGCGCCGAGGCGCTCGCCGCACGCGGGCTGCCGGCGCCGGCGCCGAGCGCGAGTGCCACGCCGCCGGCGACCGCGGCGGCGCCGCCGGGGGACGCGAGGCAGCTCGCGGCGTTCCGTGACGTGGCGCGGTGAGGGCGGGTTGCTCGGTGCGGCGCCAGGGTGGCCTGAGCGAGTCGAGTGACAGCTCCGTTGTCCGTTCGTCACCCCGGACTTGATCCGGGGTCGATGTCGCGGACACCGCGACTGTTCCGTGCGCGGAAGGATGGATCCCGGATCGAGTCCGGGATGACGGGTAGGGTGATGCGCGGGCGGTGAACGCGATAAGGTAGATCGGCCCGACGTCAGGCAGGCGTCGACCACGCCGCGCTTCACCGTGGCGACAGCTCGCTTCTATAGAGGGGTGCGACAGGTGCGCACCGGGGACGGAACATGATGACGAAGTGGATGGCGGGCAGCGCGCTGGCGCTGGTGATGGCGGGATCGGCCGCGACGCCGGCGGCGGCGCAGATCGAGGGCCGCGTCGGCAAGCTCGAGGCGGAGATGCGCGCGGTGCAGCGCAAGGTGTTCCCCGGCGGCGCCGGCGCGATGGTGGAGCCGCAGATCGCGCCCTCGACCGCCCCGGTCGACGCCGCTGGCGTGCCGGCCACCAGCGCGCTGACCGACATCACCGCGCGGGTCACCTCGCTCGAGCAGCAGATGGCGAGCATGACCGGGCAGATCGAGCAGACCCAATATAAGCTGCGCCAGCTCGAGCAGCAGTTCGAAGACTATCGCAAGGCGACCGACGCCAAGCTGACGCAGCCGGTCGCGCCCGCGCCGGCGGCGGGGGGCGACGCGGTCGGCGGCTCCGGTGTGACCGTGCCGCAGGCACCGGAGCCGGTGAGCGGCGCGTCGGACGCGATCGCGGCGCCCAGCAGCGGCGATCCCGCCGAGGACGCCTATCTCGCCGGCTACCGCCTGTGGCAGGCGCGCGACTATCCCGCCGCCGAGGCGCAGCTGAAGAAGGTGGTCGCCACCTATCCCAAGCACCGTCGCGCCAGCTTCGCGCAGAACCTGCTGGGCCGCTCCTATCTCGACGAGGGCAAGCCGAGCTTGGCGTCGATCGCCTTCTACGACAATTACAAGAAGTTTCCCGACGGCGAGCGCGCGCCCGACAGCCTCTATTACCTCGGCACCGCGCTGCTCAAGCTCGACAAGCCGGCGGACGCCTGCAAGGTCTACGGCGAGCTGACCGACGTCTACGGCAGCAAGATCTCGCCCGGGCTCAAGGCCGACGTCGCCAAGGCGCGCGCCGCGGCCAAGTGCAAGTGAGCTGAGCGTGGCGCCGCTGCCCGCGGCGGCGGTGGCGCGCTTCATCGACGATCTGCGCCGCGGGTTCGCGCGCGCGCACGACGTGGCGGCGGTCGATCGGGTCGGCGTGGCGGTGTCGGGCGGGCCGGACTCGGTCGCGCTGCTGCTGCTCGCCGCCGCGGCCTTGCCAGGCGAGGTGGTCGCGGCGACGGTCGACCATCGGCTTCGCGCTGCGGGCGCCGATGAGGCGGCGATGGTCGCAGGCCTGTGCGAGCGGCTCGGCGTGCCGCACGCCACGCTCGCCCCCGCGACGCCGATCACCGGCAGCTCGCTCCAGCGCCGCGCGCGCGAGGCGCGCTACGCGCTGCTGACCGACTGGGCCGCGCGCCAGCGGGTCGACGCATTGCTCACCGCGCACCATGCCGACGACCAGGCCGAGACGTTGTTGATGCGGCTCAACCGTGCCTCGGGGCTGGCCGGGCTGAGCGCGATCCGCGCGGCGCGTCGGGAGGGCGGGACGCTGCTGCTGCGCCCGCTGCTGGCGTGGCGCCGCGCTGAGCTGCGCGCGCTGGTGGAGGCGGCCGGGGCGCCCTTCGTCGACGACCCGTCCAACGCGGACCCGCGGCACGATCGCACCCGCGTCCGCGCCGCGCTCGCCGCCATGCCCGCGCTCGATCCGGCCGCGCTCGCCGCCTCGGTCGGCTTTCTCGCCGAGGCGGAGGAGGCGATCGCGCGGCTGACCGAGCGGCTGTGGAGTGAGCTTTGGCGCGGGCCTGACCGCCCCTTCGCGGTCGCCGGCGAGCCGCGCGAGCTGCGCCGTCGGCTCCTCCGCCGCGCGCTCCACGCGACTCGGGCGCAGCACGCGATCGGTCTGCCCGCCTTCACCGATTCGTCCAATATCGAGCCACTGCTCGACGCGCTGGCGGCACGGCGCGGCGCGACCCACGCCGGCGTGAAGGTAGAAGTGCACGAGGAAGGCTGGATTTTTCGCGTAGCACCGCCGCGCCGATCACTCTGACCGACGCTGTTCCATTGCCATTAACCCGTCGTGGCTTACATTGCTGTCGTTGGAAAGGTACCCGATGAACGACAACGACAGGCAGCGCGGGAACGGCGGCGGCGACAATGGCGGCGGCGGCAACCCTAACCCCTGGATGAAGAGCCTGCTGATCTGGGTCGGCGTGCTGCTCTCGCTGGCGGTGGTGGTGACGCTGTTCGACGGTCGCACGACCACGGCGCAGGGCAATACCGTGGCCTACTCCACCTTCCTCGACAAGGTCGACGAGGGCACGGTGAAGGACGTCAACGTCAGCCGCGACATCATCACCGGCAGCTTCTCGAACGGCGACAAGTTCCGCACCTATCCGGTGCAGGACTCGGGGTTGATCGAGCGGTTGCGCAAGGCGGGCGTCGAGGTGGCGGGCAAGCCGGAGGAGGGCCCGTCGATCTGGATGGTGCTGCTCTACCAGTCGCTGCCGTTCCTGCTGTTCCTGGGCATCGCCTTCTTCGTGCTGCGTCAGATGCAGAAGGGCGGCGGCGCGGGCGGCGCGATGGGCTTCGGCAAGAGCCGCGCGCGCATGCTGACGCAGAAGGAAGGCAAGGTCACCTTCGACGATGTCGCCGGCATCGACGAGGCGCGCGCCGAACTCACCGAGATCGTCGACTTCCTCAAGGATCCCACCAAGTTCGCGCGCCTCGGCGGCAAGATCCCCAAGGGGGCGCTGCTGGTCGGCTCGCCGGGCACCGGCAAGACGTTGCTGGCGCGCGCGATCGCGGGCGAGGCGGGCGTGCCCTTCTTCACCATCTCGGGCTCGGACTTCGTCGAGATGTTCGTCGGCGTCGGCGCCAGCCGCGTCCGCGACATGTTCGAGCAGGCCAAGAAGTCGGCCCCGTGCATCGTCTTCATCGACGAGATCGACGCGGTGGGTCGCCACCGCGGCGCGGGTCTGGGCAACGGCAACGACGAGCGCGAGCAGACGCTCAACCAGCTGCTGGTCGAGATGGACGGTTTCGAGGCCAACGAGGGGATCATCATCGTCGCGGCCACCAACCGCCCCGACGTGCTCGACCCTGCGCTGCTGCGCCCGGGTCGGTTCGATCGCCAGGTGGTGGTGCCGCGCCCCGATATCGACGGCCGCGTGAAGATCCTCGAGGTCCATATGAAGAAGGTGCCGCTGGCGCCCGACGTCGACGCGCGGGTGATCGCGCGCGGTACGCCGGGCTTCTCGGGCGCCGACCTCGCCAATCTCGTCAACGAGGCCGCGCTGATGGCGGCGCGCAAGGGCAAGCGCCTGGTCGCGATGGCCGAGTTCGAGGAGGCCAAGGACAAGGTCATGATGGGCGCCGAGCGCCGCTCGATGGTCATGACCGAGGACGAGAAGCGCATGACCGCCTATCACGAGGCGGGCCACGCGATCGTCGCGCTGCACGAGCCGGCGTCCGATCCGATCCACAAGGCGACGATCATCCCGCGCGGCCGCGCCTTGGGCATGGTGATGCGCCTGCCCGAGCGCGACAGCTACAGCTACCATCGCGACAAGATGTACGCGAACCTGGCGGTGGCGATGGGCGGCCGCGTCGCCGAGGAAGTGATCTTCGGCTACGACAAGGTGTCGAGCGGCGCGAGCGGCGACATCCAATATGCCACCGGCCTGGCGCGCGACATGGTCACGAAGTGGGGCATGTCCGACAAGGTCGGGCCGGTCGAATATGCCCAGCCGGAGGGCGAGAGCTTCCTCGGCTATTCGTCGAGCCAGCCGGTGCGGATGTCCAACTCCACCGCGCAGCTGATCGACGACGAGATCAAGGCGATCGTCGAGGGTGGTCTGCACCGCGCCAAGCAGGTGCTGACCGACCATCTCGACCAGCTCCACTCGCTCGCCGGCGCGCTGCTCGAATATGAGACGCTGACGGGCGAGGAGATCAAGCGCCTGATCGCCGGCGACGACATCGGCCGCGCCGACCAGGGGCCCAAGGCGCCCGCGGTGCCGGCGGCGGGGACGTCGATCCCGAAGACCAAGCGTCCGTCGGGCCCGTTCGGGAGCGCGTCGCCCGCCGGGGCGTGAGGTGTCGAACGATGGGATGAGATGAGGGAGGGGCGGCCTGCGGGTCGCCCTTTTTTCTTGGGTTGAGTGGGCCCTGCGTTCCCCACAATTCTTCATCCCGGACTTGGTCCGGGATTCACCGGGCCGCATACTCTCCGGCCGGCGGGCACGCGGACGAGTGGATCCCGGACCAAGTCCGGGATGACGGCAGGGGGTAGGGGATAGGGCAAGCGGCAAAACGGTGGTCGGGCGATGGGTCGGGTCTGTCGCGACCGCCGCTTCTCACCGTGCTCCTGCGCACGCGGGAGCCCATAGCGCCGAGTGATAGCGTCCGTGGCCCTCGGCTCCTGGGTCCGCAGGAGCACGACAGCGGTGACCCGCCCCCGCGCCCTTGATCCCTCACCCCGAGGCGGCGACGATCGCGATCCATCCCGCCTCGTCGACGACGCGAATGCCGAGCTCGGCCGCCTTCTTCGCCTTCGATCCCGCGCCCGGCCCCGCCACCAACAGGTCGGTCTTCTTCGACACCGAGCCCGAGACGTGTGCGCCCAGCGACTCCGCCTGCGCCTTGGCCTCGTCGCGGCTGAGCGTCTCCAGCGTGCCGGTGAACACCACGGTCTTGCCCGACACCTCAGAGGCGACGGTCTCGACGCGGAAGTCGGGCGGCGCCACTTCGGCGAGCAGGTCGTCCCACACCGCGCGATTGTGCGGCTCGTGGAAGAAGTCGGCGAGTGCATGGCCGACCGCGGCGCCGATATTGTCCACCCCGATCAGCTCGGCGATCGCCTTGTCGAGCCGGGTCCGGAGCCGGCCCTCCTCTTCGCCGAGCGCGGCCGTCGTGCGCTCGCGCAGCGCGATCAGCTCGTCCGCCAGCGCGGCGACCTTGGGCAGCGTGACGTAATGTTTGAGCAGGTCGCGAGCGGTGACGATCCCGATATGGCGGATGCCCAGCCCGAACAGCAGCCGCGCCGCGTCGGGCTGGCGCCGCGCCTCGATCGCGGCGAGCAGGGCGTCGACCGACTTGGCCTGCCAACCCTCGCGCCCGACCAGCTCCTCGCGATGCGCGGCGAGGCGGAAGATGTCGGCGGGCTCGGCGATCCAGCCGAGGTCGACGAACTCCACCAGCGTCTTCTCGCCCAACCCGTCGATGTCGAGCGCGCCGCGGCCGACGAAATGCTTGAGCCGTTCGAGCCGCTGCGCCGGGCAGATCAGCCCGCCGGTGCAGCGCACGTCGACCTCGCCCTCCTCGGCGACCGCCTCGCTGTGGCAAATTGGGCAATGGTCGGGAAAGACATAGGGCGCGCGCTCGGCGTCGCGCGGCAGCACCTCGACCACCTGCGGGATCACGTCGCCGGCGCGCTGGAGGAGCACGCGGTCGCCGACACGCGCGTCGAGCCGCGCGATCTCGTCGCGGTTGTGCAGCGTGGCGTTGGTGACGACCACGCCGCCGACCGTCACGGGGGTAAGCCGCGCGACGGGAGTGAGCTTGCCGGTGCGGCCGACCTGGATGTCGATCGCCTCGAGCACGGTCTCGGCGCGCTCGGCAGGGAATTTGTGCGCGATCGCCCAGCGCGGCGCGCGCCCGACGCTGCCGAGCCGCTGCTGATAGTCGAGCCGGTCGACCTTGTAGACCACGCCGTCGATGTCGAACGGGAGGTCGGCGCGCTGGTGCTCGATCGCGCGATACACCGCGAGCGCGGCCGCGGCGTCGTCGCAGCGCGCGAAGGCGCCGGCGATGGGGAAGCCCCAGGCGCGCAGCGCGGCGACGATCGCCTCCTGCGTGTCGCAGGGCACCGCGCTGGCCTCGCCCCAGCCGTGCGCGAGGAATCGCAGCGGTCGCGCCTGGGTGACCGCGGCGTCCTTCTGGCGCAGCGAGCCCGCGGCGGCGTTGCGCGGGTTGGCGAAGCGCCGCGCCTCCTTGCCGCTCGCCTCGGCCTCGGCGGCGAGCCGCTGGTTGAGCGCGGCGAAGGCGGCTTTCTCCATATAGACCTCGCCGCGCACTTCGAAGACGGCGGGCGCACCGTCGGGGAGCGTGCGCGGAATGTCGTCGATCGTCAGCACGTTGGCGGTCACGTCCTCGCCGGTGGTGCCGTCACCGCGGGTCAGCGCCTGGACCAGCCGGCGCTCCTCGTAGCGCAGCGAGCAGGACAGGCCGTCGATCTTGGGCTCGGCGGTGAGCGCGACCGGCTCATCGTCGCCGAGGCGCAGGAAGCGGCGCACGCGGCGGACGAACTCCTCCACCTCCTCGTCGGCGAAGGCGTTGTCGAGGCTCATCATCGGCCGCGCGTGCGCGACCTTGGCGAGGTGCGCGGCGGGCGCGGCGCCGATTTGGCGGCTGGGCGAGTCGGCGCGGACCAGCGCGGGGAAGGCCGCCTCGATCGCGGCGTTGCGGCGGACCAGCGCATCATAGGCGGCGTCGCTGATCTCGGGGGCGTCGTCGGTATGGTAGCGAACGTTGTGGTGCGCGATCTCGCGCGCGAGCCGTTCCAGCTCGGCGGCGGCGTCGGTCTCGGTGCTGGGCAGCGGCGCGTCGGTCATGACCGATTGGGTAAGCGGGGTGTGGCGGTGGGTCTAGTGGGGAGGCGGGCGGCGCCGCACCGCAGCCCGGTTACCCACACTTCGTCATGCCCGCGCAGGCGGGAATCTAGACTCGCGGACGATGCGGCAAGAGGAGCGACGTCAGCGCTTCTGGATTTCCGCCTGCGCGGGGATGACGGAATAGGGGCACGCGCGCGCGCCGGCCTCAGGCCGCGGCGAGCTGGTTCGCGGTGGCGTCCGCCAGGCTGGTGCCGTCGAGAATGCGCGCGGTCTCGTCGCGCACGCGCATCATCGCGTGGCGGATCGCGCACTCGGCCTCGCTCTTGCAGTCCTTGCACGAGCGATAGGCGGTGCGGCTGACGCAGGGCACCAGCGCGAGCGGCCCCTCGATCACGCGGATCACCTCGCCGAGCGAGATCAGATGCGCCGGCCGCGACAGCACGTAGCCGCCCATCTTGCCGCGATGGCTGTGAAGCAGCCCGGCGTCGCGCAGGTCGGCGAGGATCAGCTCGAGGAACTTGCGCGGGACGTTGGCCTCGGCGGCGATCCGGGTCATCGGGATCGGCGGCGATCCGGCCGGCGCGCCCGCCAGGAACAGCATGGAGCGAAGGGCGTAACGGGACCGCTGGGTGAGCATAACGCAGTATATACAGGGATATTGTGGCGGGCAAATGGCCATCCGGGGCTTTTCCCGCGATCCGCGTCCGCCTATATGACTCGTGTCGGGTTCTACCCGGCTATGGCGATAAACTGCGGCGTACAATAGGCGCAGCGGACCCGGGGGCAGTACCCGGCGGCTCCACCACCGCGGCTGCACGCAGCCGCGCTGACGGGGCCGAACCAGGATCGACGTGTGTTGAAAAGCGCTGTTTTCGCTCGGAATGGGACCACCGCAACGGCCCATTACACAAGTGCCAACGACAACGAAGCACTCGCGATTGCGGCGTAACTGACGGCCTAACGGCCTGACGTTACACCAAGAAAGCGCGGTCGGACCCCACCGGGCAACAGAAGGGGATTCCAGCGGTACGGGAGGCACCGGGCAACAGAAGCCTCCCACTCACGACATCGGCGACGTTTGTGATGGCTGGCGCTAGCGCCTGCCCCCTTCGCCTATCCGAGCACCCCCGCATCCAGGCGCCCGGAGCGGCTGGCGGTGGTGATGATGTCCCTGCGCTCCGGCCTTCGACGGAGCACGTGTGCAGGGATCAGAACGCTGGGAGGGTCGGCAGGAGCTCGCGCCCGCGGCTCGCCTCTACCCTCCGCCTAGCTGCCACGCAGCGGAAGGACGTTCCTTCGCGGCTTGCCATGGCGATCGATCCTCGTCGGATCAGTTGTCGCCCAGGAGCGACGACTTTCGCGGGATCGTCTCGCCTTCCGCTTGGCCCTTGTCGAGCGTGTCGCTGGGGCGACGCGCGTCGCCCTCGCGCTGGTGCTCGGTGGAGAGATTGGGCCGTTCGGTCAGCTCGGTCGGCTTTGTGTCGTCCTCGTCCATGCACCGTCTCCTTCGTCGCGAAAACGGGTGGGGGGGCGGGCGCGTTCCGGACGGTCTGCCGTGACAACGTCTCTGCCCGCCGCCTCCACTTTCCCGTTCGCTTCGAACAGCCGTCGAGCCTGTCGAGACGGCCGATCGAGAAGGCGCCCCGAGCGGCGCGTTCTCCAGACGCGATCTCGACAGGCTCGATCGCTTCGCGAGCCGGACGGATGGGTTAGTGCGCGAGGTCGTGCTCCGCGCTGCCCCGCTCAGGCGTCGATGCCGCCCCCCAGCGAGGCGTTGACCAGCCCGCCGTCGACCGCGATCGTCTCGCCCACCACATAGTCGCCCGCGCGCGAGGCGAGGAAGATCGCGGTGCCCGCCATGTCCTCGGCCTCGCCGATGCGCCGCGCCGGGATACGCTTCGCCACCGCGTCGCCGTGGTCGCGCGCGGCGCGGTTCATCTCGCTGGCGAACGCGCCTGGCGCGATCGAGCTGACGTGGATGCCGTCCTCGACCAGCCGCGCCGCGAGGCGGCGGGTGAGATGGATCAGCGCCGCCTTCGACGCCTGGTAGCTGTACGTCTCCCACGGGTTGAGCCGCAGCCCGTCGACCGACGTGATGTTGATCACCTTGGCCGGCGGGTGCGCCGCCGCGCCGGCGCGGAGCAGCGCGTGCAGCGCCTGGGTCAGGAAGAAGGGCGACTTGACGTTGAGGTCCATCACCTTGTCCCAGCCGCTCTCGGGAAAGTCGGTGAAGGGCACGCCCCAGGCCGCGCCCGCGTTGTTGACGAGGATGTCGAGCCGCTGCTCGCGCTCACCCAGCGCCGCGGCGAGCGCGCGGCAGCCCGCCACGGTCGACACGTCCATCGGCAGCGCATGGCAGCGCTCGCCGAGCGCGGCGGCGGTCTCCTCGCACGCCTCGGCCTTGCGGCTCGAGACATAGACGGTCGCGCCCTGCGCCACGAAGCCCGCGGCGATCATGCGCCCGATACCGCGACTCCCTCCCGTGACGAGCGCGACCCGGCCGTCGAGCCGGAACAGATGGTCGGTGTTCATGTGCCTCTCCTTCGTAGGGGATAGGGAGTTCTTCCTCTTTGGTCGTCGCCGAGCTTCGGCCACGGTCGTCCGCCGTGCCGCGTCCCACCATCGTCAGCCCCGCGGAGGCGGGGATCCAGACGCGCTAACGTCGCGGCTCCATCGGGAACCTGCGCGTCTGGATTCCCGCCTTCGCGGGAATGACGGAGAGAGGGGGCGGACGCTTACGATATCCTCTCGCCGCCGACGTTCTACGTAGAAAACCCTCTTCACCCGCCGCGCTTCAGCGTCTCGCGCGCGATGATCAGCTGCTGAATCTGGCTGGTCCCCTCGTAGATCCGGAACAGCCGCACGTCGCGGTACAGCCGCTCGATCCCGTAGTCGGCGATATAGCCCGCGCCGCCGTAGATCTGCACCGCACGGTCGGCGACACGGCCGACCATCTCGCTGGCGTAATATTTCGCGGCCGCGCTCTCCAGCACCACGTCGATGCCGGCGTCCTTCGACGCGGCGGTCTCGAGCACCAGCGCGCGCGCGGCGAGCGCCTCGGTCTTGCTGTCGGCGATCATCGCCTGGATCAGCTGGTGCTCGGCGATGGCCTTGCCGAACTGGCGCCGCTCGCTGGCATAAGCGACGCAGTCGGCGATCAGCCGCTCGGCGACGCCGACGCATACCGCGGCGATATGGAGCCGCCCGCGGTCGAGCACGCGCATCGCGATCTTGAAGCCTTCTCCCTCCGAACCGAGCCGGTTGGCGACGGGCGCGGCGACGTCGTCGAGGTGGAGGTCCGCGACCTTGGCGCCCTTCTGGCCCATCTTCTTCTCTGGCTCGCCGACCGAGACGCCCGGCAGCGTGCGCGGGACAAGGAAGGCCGAGACGCCGCGGCCGCCGGGGGCGTCGCCGGTGCGCGCCATCACGGTGAAGAGGTCGGCACGGTCGGCGTTGGTGATGTAGCGCTTGGTGCCCGAGAGCCGGTAGACGTCGCCGTCGCGCACCGCGCGCGTCGCTACCGCGCCGGAGTCGCTGCCGACGCCGGGCTCGGTCAGCGCGAAGCTGGTGACGATCTCGCCCGTGGCGATGCGCGGCAACCACTCGGCCTTCTGCTCGGGCGTGCCGGCGAGCACCAGTCCCTGGCTCCCGATCCCGACGTTGGTCCCGAAGGTGGAGCGGAACGCCGGCGTGGTGCGCCCCATCTCGATCGCGACGCGCGCCTCCTCCGCCATCGTGAGGCCGAGGCCGCCATAATCCTCGGCGATCGACAGGCCGAACAGGCCCATGTCGCGCATCTCCGCGACGACGGCGTCGGGCACGGCGTCGTCGGCCTCGACCTGCGCCTCGAGCGGGCGGAGCCGCTCCGCGACGTAGCGGCGAACGGTGTCGATCAGCGCGGCGACGGTATCGGGATCCAGGGCCATGAGGAGGCAATCGACTGTTGCGGGTACGCTGATCCTACGCAGGCCTTCGGCATCCCACAAGCGGCGCGGCAGACCCGATCTTCTAAAATGCCGTGCCGAGACCGATGACGGCACATACTGTCCCGAGGAATATGGTGCAGACGTGAGGCTCAGAGGCATTCGCGCGCTTGCGACGATCGGCGAATGCGGCGATTCGGCGGCAGTAAGAGGGTGATTTTAACCGTCGATTCACACTGCGGGACAGCGCTGCTGTCCTTTTCGGGACGGTCGCGTTCGGCTCACCGCCGCGGCAACTCGACTCGTCCGGAAAGGTTCCGGCAGCGTTTGTTCGGTCGGGATTGGCCGCCTAGCAGAAACTCATCAGTTTCGAGAGACCGGGGGGTCACCCGTGAAATCAAAGGCTCTGACGGCGCGATTCGCGCTGGTGGTATCGTGCGCACTGATGACGGTGGCGCCGGCGCAGGCACGCTACCTGCAGTGCGTCCCCTTCGCGCGCGAGGTCTCGGGCATCGAGATCCGCGGTAACGCCAACACCTGGTGGGGCCAGGCCGCCGGCCGCTACGAGCGCGGCCACGTGCCGGTCGAAGGCGCGGTCATGGCCTTCAAGGCGACCCGCGGTATGCCGATCGGCCACGTCGCCATGGTGAGCCGGGTCGTGAGCGACCGCGAGGTGCTGCTCACCCACGCCAATTGGTCGCGCCGCGGCGGGATCGAACGCGACGTCCGCGCGATCGACGTCTCGCCGGCGGGTGACTGGAGTGCGGTGCGCGTCTGGTATGCCGGCAACGGCGATCTCGGCACGAGCAGCTACCCGCTCGCCGGCTTCATCTATCCGGACAAGGCGCCGGTGCCCGACACTGAGGCACCGCTCGCGCCGATGACGATCGCGACCACCGCCGCCGCGCCGGTCGCGGGCGCGTTGCCGGTCGTCGGGGACTGAGCGGATCGCGCGGTCGGCGGCCGGCAGCGCGACGCGCTCGGTTCAGGCCGCCCGAAAGGTCATCGCCACGCCGTTCATGCAATAGCGCTTGCCCGTCGGTGGCGGGCCGTCGTCGAAGACGTGGCCGAGATGGCCGCCGCAGCGCCGGCAATGCACCTCGACACGCGCCATGCCGAGGCTGCGATCGGTCCGCGTCGCCACCGCGTCACGCAGCGGCGCGTAGAAGCTGGGCCAGCCGGTGCCGCTGTCGAACTTCGTCTTGGACGAGAACAGGGGCGCGGTGCAGCCCTTGCACGCGAACGTGCCGGCGCGATGCTCGTCGTTGAGCGGGCTGGTGAACGGCCGCTCGGTGCCCTCGTGGCGCAGCACGTCATAGGCAGCGGGGCCGAGCTGCTGGCGCCACTGCGCGTCGGTCTTGCTCACCGCGAAGCGTTCGGGGGCGGCCTCGGCCTGGCGCCCGCATCCTACCAGCGCGACGCCGGCGGTGCCGAGCGAGGCGAGCGCGAGAAAGCGGCGGCGGTGGAGCGGGATGTCGGCCATGCCGCGCGATATAAGATCGCGCGGGCGGGCCGCCAGGGTGCGGAACCAGGAAAAGCTTGCATGGGTTAAGATGCGGCAACGGAGCGCTTTTTCCCATGTCTTTCCAGCAACTCGATCCGCCGCTCCCGGTCCATGTGCTCGATCGCGGCGCCGGCTACGCCTTCGCGGTGATCGACTACGGCCAGGAACATAACCTCATCTGGGTCACCGCTCTCAACGAGACGGGTGAGATCTGGTGCGCGCCCAACCCGCGCGTCCGCCTGCAGGCGAACTGGACGATGGGTCGTGCCAAGCCCCCCGCCGTCGCCGCGGCGCGCGACGGTGCCTGTGTCCCCGAGGTGCCGCTCACCGCGGCCGCCTTGTAGTTCGACGCACCGGCTGGGCGCGGCGGCGCCCTCGTGCTACGCCGCGTGCGATGCTCGATCCGCAGTCCATCCCCGTCCTGATCAACACGATGACGGCGCGCGCCCGCGCCACCGCGCACGCGCTGGCCGCGGCCGAGGACGCGGTCAAGGCACGCGCGCTGCACGCCGCCTCGACCGCGCTGCGCGACCAGGCGTCGGTGATCCTCGACGCTAACGCCGAGGACGTGGCGCGCGCGCGCGACAACGCGCTCTCGCCCGCGCTGATCGATCGGCTCCGTCTCGATCCCGCGCGGCTCGAGGCGACCGCGGCGGGGGTCGCCGCCGTCGCCGCGCTGACCGACCCGGTCGGGCAGGTGATCGACCGCACCACGCGCCCCAACGGCCTCGCGCTCAGCCGCGTCCGGGTGCCGATCGGCGTGATCGGCATCGTCTATGAGAGCCGCCCCAATGTGACCGCCGACGCCGCGGCGCTATGCGTCCGCTCGGGCAACGCGGTGATCCTGCGCGGCGGCTCCGAGGCGGTGGCGAGCAACCGCGCGCTCCACGCCGCTTTGGTCGAGGGGCTGGTGGCGGGCGGTCTGCCCGCCGACGCGGTCCAGCTCGTCCCCACTACCGACCGTGCGGCGGTCGGCGCGATGCTCGCGGCCGAGGGGGCGATCGACCTGATCATCCCGCGCGGCGGCAAGAGCCTGGTCGCGCGCGTCCAGGCCGAGGCGCGCGTGCCGGTGCTGGCGCATCTCGACGGGGTCAACCACGTCTTCGTCCATGCCTCGGCCGATCCCGCCATGGCGCGCGCGGTGGTGATCGACGCCAAGCTGCGCCGCACCGGCGTGTGCGGCGCGATGGAGACGCTGCTGATCGATCGCGCCTGGCCGCACGCCGCCGCGCTGCTCGCCGCGCTGGCGGACGCCGGTTGCGCGCTGCGCGGCGATGCGGCGGCGAGGGCGCTGCTGCCGGCGGTAGCGCCCGCCGAGGCGAGCGACTGGGACGCCGAATATCTCGACGCCATCGCCGCGGTGGCGGTGGTCGACGGGCTCGACGGTGCGCTCGCGCATATCGCGCGACATGGCTCGCATCATACCGACGCGATCGTCGCCGCGGACGAGCGCGTGGCGGAGCGGTTCCTCGCCGCAGTCGATTCCGCGATCGTGCTGTGGAACGCCTCGACCCAGTTCGCCGACGGCGCGGAGTTCGGGCTCGGCGCCGAGATCGGTATCGCCACGGGTCGGCTGCACGCGCGCGGCCCGGTCGCGCTCGAAGGGCTGACGACCTACAAGTGGCTGGGGCGCGGCACCGGCCAGGTGCGCGGGTGAACTCGCGCGCGATCACCGCCGAGCTCGACGACGTGACCGTGGCGCTGGTCGACTCGATCGCGGCAGCGCGCGGGATCACCAGCGCGGCCTTCGCTGCCTCGGCGATCCGCGACGCGGTGGCGCGTGAGGCGGCGGTCGACGGTTTCGTCCAGCTCGGGATCGATCAGGTCGAGCGCGGCGAGACGGTCAACCACGACGAGGTGATGCGCGCGCTGGAGGCGATGATCGCGCGGCATCGCGCGCGATGCGGCTAGCGCCGGTCGCGGCCACGCCGCGCGCGACGACGTCGGCCGCGTGAGGAACTGGTGGAGCGGACCGCCTGCCCGTCGCCGCGCCAGTGCGCTCGCCCCGAGTACGGTGCCCGTGGTGTGGGCGCGCGTCGCTCTCGACGATCTGATCGCGATCGACGCCTGGCTCGACGAGCATGTCTCCCCCGCCACCGCGCTGGCGATGGTGACCGCGATCCGACGGCGTGCCGACTTCCTGCGCGACTTCCCTCACGGTGGCCGGCGCCACCGCCGCGACACACGCGTGCTGCGCGTGCTCGGGACGCCGTATCTGATCCACTACCGACTGGCCGCGCAGCGCTGCGAGGTGCTGCGCGTGTACCATGAGCGCGAGGATTGGCGCGAGGACGACGCGGGCGCTCGCTCCGCGCCGGCGCGCGGCGACCAGGCGGGGCTGACGTGAGCCGCCGCATCGGGCTGCTCGGCGGCTCGTTCAACCCGGCGCACCGCGGCCACCGCCACCTCACGTTGGCGGCGATCCGCGCGCTCGAGCTCGACGAGATGTGGTGGCTGGTGTCGCCGGGCAATCCGCTCAAGCCGCGCCGCGGCATGGCACCGCTGGCGGCGCGGCTCGCCTCGGCCCGCGCGATGGCGCGGCGTGCCCCGATCCGCGCCACCGACATCGAGGCGCGACTGCGCACGCGCTACACCGCCGACACTTTGTCCAAGCTGTCACGCCGCTACCCGCGGACCCGCTTCGTGTGGATCATGGGATCGGACAATCTCGCGCAGTTCCACGAGTGGCAGCGCTGGCGCACGATCGCGCGGACGATGCCGATTGCGGTCGTGGCGCGTCCGGGTTATGATGCGCCCGCCCTCGCGGCCCCCGCGATGGGTTGGCTGCGGCGCTTTCGGCGGCCCGCACGCCAGGCGAGGAAGTGGACCGAGTGGAGTGTGCCAGCCCTGGTGCTGCTACGTTTCCGCCCTGACCCGACGTCCGCGACGCAGCTTCGCGCCGCCGACCCTGCCTGGCACGTTCGTTTCGCC
The DNA here is from genome assembly GCF_019429485.1 of Sphingomonas citri. Lineage (GTDB taxonomy): Bacteria > Pseudomonadota > Alphaproteobacteria > Sphingomonadales > Sphingomonadaceae > Sphingomonas > Sphingomonas citri. The sequence goes on from NZ_JAHXZN010000006.1 coordinate 211,091, forward strand.
GATCCCATATCCACAGTCGACACGCCCGCCGCAGCGTCCGCGGCATCTTGAGGAGCCACCTTGTCCGCCACTGACCCCGTTCATCGCACCGCCGACGCCGACCAGGCCGCGGCGCTGCACCAGCTCGTCCTGCAATCGCTCGACGACGACCAGGCGGTGGACACGATCTCGATCCCGCTCGCGGGCAAGTCGTCGATCGCGGACCATATGGTGATCGCCAGCGGGCGCTCGACCCGCCAGGTCGCCTCGATGGCGTCGAAGCTGGCCGAGAAGATCAAGGGCGAGACCGGCCGCTCGGCGCGGATCGAGGGGCTGCCCAGCGCCGACTGGGTGCTGATCGACGCCGGTGACGTGATCGTCCACCTCTTCCGCCCCGAGGTGCGCAGCTTCTACAATCTCGAGCGGATGTGGTCGTTCGGCGACGCGCCGCCCGCTGCCGGAATGGCATAGGACTGCCCTTCGTCCTCCCCTGCGAGGGAAGGATCGATCCTTCGCCACACACATCGGATGACGCCGCGACGCATAGCGGCTAACCTCGCGCCATGCTGCTCCACATCGTCGCGCGCGGACGGATCGGGCGCTCGCCCGAGGCCGAGCTGGTCGACCGGTACCTCAAGCGGATCGCCTGGCCGACGCGGCTGAGCGAGCTGCCCGACCGCGGCGGGCGCGAGCCCGACCGGCCGGCGCAGGGCCGCCGCGTGCTGCTCGACGAGAAGGGCGAGACGCTCGGGTCCGCCGCCTTCGCCGCGACGCTCGGGCGCTGGCGCGACGACGGCGTGCGCGAGGCGCGCTTCCTGATCGGCGCGGCGGACGGTTTCGGCGATGCCGAGCGGGCGGAAGCCGACCTGCTGCTCTCCTTCGGCCGCGCCACCTGGCCGCACCTGCTCGCGCGCGCGATGCTGGCGGAGCAATTGTTCCGCGCCACCAGCATCCTCGCCAACCACCCCTATCATCGCGAGGGCTGAGCCGGTGCGCGTGTCCCGCGCCGGCGCGGCGCTCGCGCTCGCGCTGCTGGCGCCGTCCGCCGCGGCACTGCCCGACGTGCCGGCGCGGCGCGCGGGCGTGCAGCTCGCCGGTGCCGAGGCCGAGATCGCCGCCGAGCGCACCCGCGCCGACGCGATCGCGGCGCAGCTGGCGCGGCAGCGCGCCGCGCTCGCCGCCGAGCAGGGACCGATCGTGCGGCTCGTCGCCGCGGTGGCGGCGGTGGCGCGACGGCCGCGCGCCGCGCTGCTGGTGCGCCCCGGCAGCGTCGCCGATCTCGTCCACGTCGAGGCGGTACTCGCCGCCGCGACGCCGCGGCTGCGACGCCGCACCGCCGCACTGCGCGGCGCACTGGCGCGGACGCGCGCGCTCGCGACGAGTGCGGCGGCGACCGAACGCGCGCTCGCCGCCGAGCGGGCGCGGCTGATCGAGGCGCGCGAGCGGCTCGCCGCGCTGAGCGACGACGACGAGCGCGCCCTCGCGCTGGAGGAAACCGCACGGGACACCGCCGACCGCATCGCCGCGCTGGGCGGCGCGCAGGCGGTGCTGGGCGACCTCATCGCGCTGCCGGGTCCACCTGGGGGCATCACCGCGCGTCGCTCGCTCCCGCCGGCCTATCGTCTGCCCGCGGGCGGTCGGCTCGTCACCGGGCTGGGCGAGCTGTCGGACAACGGCGTGCGCTCGCGTGGGCTGACGCTGGCGGTGCCGCGTGGCGCAGAGGTGATCGCGCCCGCGGGCGGCGTGGTACGCTACGTCGGCGCCTTCCGCAGCTACGGCACGATCGTGATCATCGATCACGGCGCGGGCTGGCAGACGCTGGTCACCGGTATCGCGGTGCCGTCGGTGCGGCGTGGTGCGACGGTCGCTGCCGGCGCCGCGCTCGGTCATGCACCCGAGCGCGGCGAGGCGCGCGTCACGGTCGAGCTGCGGCGTCGCGGCATACCCATCGACGTGGCGCAGCTGGTGGGGTGACGGGATCAGGCACGCGTTGCCGCGTGAACCAAGGGAGAGGCTGGAACTCCCCTGCTTACCCACGAACGCGGGAACCCGGAGGCAAACGGAAAAAGGCCCGCGCCGCCCTCGGCCCCCGCGCTCCCGCCTGTGCGGGAGAACAGGGCGAGGCAGTCCGCGGGCAGTCCGCGCCGCCCTTCACTCCACGAAGGGCTCGACGGCGATATGGCGCCCGCGCAGGAACGCGTCCGCGACCAACCGCAGCGGCGCGACGTCGACGTCGGACTCGCCGGCGCGGACGATCTCGGCGAAACGGCGGTACAGGCCCGGATATTCGCCGTGCAGCTCGGCGTCGTGCGCCACCGCCTCCTTGCCGTCGATCGTCAGCACCGAACCGCCCTTGGCGAGCAGCAGCGTGCCCGCGTCGGTCTCGACCTCGATGTCCCAGTGCTGCGGACCTTCCTGGCGGAAGTCGAGATCCATCGCGATCGCGCTGCCCGCGGTGTCGCGGAAGGCGACTCGCGCGGCGATCGGTGCGGCGCGGTTCGACGGCACGTCCAGCTCGGCGGTCTCGACGAAGAAGGGGCGTGGCAGGATCCGTGTAGCGATCGACAGCGCGTTGATGCCGGGATCGAACACGCCGAAGCCGCCGGGCTCCCAGATCCAGTCCTGTCCCGGATGCCAGACGCGCACGTCCTCGCGCCAGGTGATCGTCGCACGCTTCACCTCGCGACCGGATAGCCAGCTGCGCGCGGGCTCGACCCCGTCGGCGTAGCGCGAGTGCCAGCTGGCGAACAGGCTGACGCCGCGCGTCGTCGCCGCGTCGCGCAGCGCGGTGACCTCGGCCAGCGTCGCGCCGGGCGGCTTCTCCAGGAAGACGTGCCAGCCCTGCTCGATCGCGAACTGCGCGATGGCGCGGCGCACCTGCGGCGGGGTGCAGAGCGCGACCGCGTCGACCGCGACGCCGCTCGCGGCGAGCGCCTCGACGTTGGGGAAGAAGGGCAGGCCACCCACCGGTTCGCCGTGGCGGCTGACCGTCGCGACCAACTCGATGTCGTCGTTGCCCGCGATCGCGGGCAGGTGCTGGTCGTGCGCGATCTTGCCCATGCCGACCAGCGCGAGGCGGATGCGGGCGCTCACAGCGCGCGCACCTGCACCGGCGCGTCGGGCGCGTCGGTCAGCGGGTTGCGCAGCGGCAGCGCGAAGGGCGCGGCGCTGATCTCGAACACGTCGCCGGGCTGGGTCTTTACGCCATCCGCCACCGACAAGGTCGCGGTGCCGAAGAAGTGGACGTGGACGTCGCCGGGGCGGCGGAAGCCGGCATATTTGAAGTGGTGGTGCTCGAGGTTGGCGAGGTGGTGCGACATATTGTCCTCGCCCGTTAGGAACGGCTTCTCCCACAAAGTCGCGCCATCGCGGACGATGCGGCTGGTGCCGCGGATGTCCGCAGGCGGCGTGCCGAGCAGCAGCTCGGGGCCGAGCGCGGCCTGGCGCAGCTTGGAATGCGCGAGCCACAGGTAGTTGTGCCTCTCGGTGACATGGTCGCTGAACTCGTTGGCGAGCGCGACGCCGAGGCGATAGGGCGTGCCGTCGTCACCGATCAGGTAGATGCCGGCGAGCTCGGGCTCCTCGCCGCCGTCCTGCGCGAAGGCGGGCGAGGCGAGCGGCGCCTCGGGTGCCACCAGCGACTGGCCGTCGCCCTTGTAGAACCACTCGGGCTGCTGCCCGACCGCGCCCGCGGCGGGCTTGCCGCCCTCGACACCTTCCAGGAACATCCGCATCGAGTCGGTCTGGTGCGCGGCGTCGGCCGCCGCCTTGTGCATCTTGTCGCGCCCCTCGGCCGAACCGAGATGGGTCAGCCCGGTGCCCGCGAGCAGCAGCCGCGCGCCGTCCTCATGGTCGATCGCGGGGAGCAGGCGCCTGGCGTCGAGCTCGGCGGCGAGATCGACCGCCTCGTCGGTGCGGCGCGCCGCCGCGGCCGCGGCGAGCGTGGTGCCACGCGCGATCGCGTCCAGCGCCAGCTCACGCGTCGTGGCGACGCCGTCGAGGAAGTAGGCGGCGTCGCCCTCGGCGAGGATGACGCGACGGCGACCGTCGTCGCCGCGGTGCTGGAGCAGGCGGGTGAAGCTCATGCGAGGTCCTTGAGCGCGGTAATATACTGGCGTGCGTCCTCGCTCACCGCCTCGGCCGACTTGCCGGGGCGGTAGAGGTTGGAGCCGAGCCCGAAGCCGTCGGCGCCCGCGGCGCGCCACTCGGCCATGTTCTGCGGGGTGATGCCGCCGACCGCGAGCATCCGCGTCGTCTTGGGCAGCACCGCGCGCTGCGCCTTGAGGAAGGCGGGGGTGGTGCCGTCCGCGGGGAAGAGCTTGAGCGCGGTGGCGCCGGCGGCGAGCGCGGCGAAGCCCTCGCTCGGCGTGAAATAGCCGGGCAGCGACACCAGCCCGGCGGCGACGCTGGCGCGGATCACCTCGGGGTTGGTGTTGGGCGAGACGATCAGCGTGCCGCCCGCATCCTGCACGCGCGCGACGTCGTCGGTGGTGAGCACGGTGCCGGCACCGACCATCGCGCGCCCGGCGAGCCGCTCGGCGAGCAGTCGGATGCTCTCGATCGGCTCGGGCGAGTTGAGCGGTACCTCCAGCAGGGTGAAGCCCGCCTCGACCAGCGCGTCGCCCACCGCGGGCGCCTCGGCCGGGGTAAGGCCGCGCAGGATCGCCACCAGCGGCGCCTGACGGAAGGCGGCGTCGAAGGCCGCGAGAGGGTCGGTCATCGGGTCATCTCCCACAGCCGGTGGATCCCGGCGGCGAAGGCGCGCTCGTTGTCGAGCGCCAGAGCGGTGCCGCCGCACGAGTCGATCGCGGCGGCGTAGAGCGTGGCGAGGTCGCCGCTGGCGAGCAGCTGAACCGGGCGGCCCTTGAGGTCGCTGCGCGCGCCGACGTCGGCGCCGATCAGCACGCCGCTGGCGAAGCTGGCAGCGTCGACCGCGTCGAGCCGGTCGAGCAGCACGCGCGCGCGCACCTCGAACAGCGCGACGGTGAGGTCGCGCGCGCCCGCACCGCGCGCCACGCCGGCGCGGAAGGCAGCGCCGTCGGCGACCGGCCCGTCGAGCATCGCGCTGAGGATACCGTGGCCGCGCAGCAGCGCGAACAGCTCGCCGGTCAGGGCGGTGGCGACGTCGGTGATCTGACCGGCGGTGGTGGCGATCCACTTGTTGTGTGTGCCGGGCTGGCAGAACAGCGCGTCGGCGGGGGCGAGACCGGCGGCGAGCGCGCCGAGCACCTGCACCTCCTCGCCGCGCATCACGTCGGCGCGCTCGCCGCCGCGCAGCGCGACGCCGGGCAGCAGCAAGGCGCCGGCGTCAGGGAGGTGCAGCGCGCCAGCGGCGAGCGCGGTGAGGTCGGCGGGGGCGTCGACATAGGGCACCTCGCGCCAGCCGCGGTTCGAGCCGACCATGCCGGCGGCGATCACGGGCAGGTCGCCGAGCCGCGCGCGCAGCGTCGCCAATTCCGCGGGATAATCGTCGGCGGTGAGCGCGAGCACCCCGCGCGAGTCGCGCAGCGCCTCGCCGAACGTCCCGTCCGCCGCCACGCGCCACGCGCGGCGGTTGGTCGTGCCCCAGTCGATGGCGATATAGTCGCCCGCCACGCATCCCTCCTAATCTATTTGTAAGACATAAACCGCTGTGCGATCAGGTCAAGCCGGTGCCGGTGCTGACCGGCGACAGAACAGAAGGAGAGCGGACGATGGCGGACGAGGTGACGACGCTGTGGCGCGGCGGCGCACTGCTGGGCGAGGGGCCGGCGTGGGATCCCGCGAGGGGCGTATTGTGGTTCACCGACATCAAGCGGCGCCGGGTCCATCGCTACGATCCCGCGAGCGGCGACGTGACACAGTGGGACGCGCCGGCGCAGGTCGGCTGGGTGCTGCCCGCCGACGACGGCGCGCTGATCGCGGGATTGCAGACCGGACTGGCGCGCTTCGATCCCGACACCGGCGACTTCACGCATCTCGCCGAGGTCGAGCCCGAACTGCCCGGCAACCGCCTCAACGACGCCACGGTGGCGCCCGACGGCTCGATCTATTTCGGCTCGATGGACGACAGCGAGAGCGGCCCGACCGGGCGCGTCCACCGCTGGGACGGCAGCGCGGCGGTGGCGACCGCGATCCCCGCGGTGGCGATCACCAACGGCCCCGGCATCGCGCCCGACGGGCGGACGCTGTATCACGTCGACACGGTCGGCGGGGTGATCCACGCGGTCGAGCTGGCGCCCGACGGCACGACGGGCACGATGCGCGACTTCGCGCGGATCGACCCGATCGACGGCCACCCCGACGGCGTCACGGTCGATTCGTTGGGCAACGTCTGGGTCGGCCTGTGGGGCGGGTGGCGCGCGCGGCTCTATTCGCCTGCGGGCGCGATCCTGCGCGAGGTGCGGATCCCGGCGTCCAACGTGACCAAGGTCGCGCTGGGCGGGCCTGACCTGCGCACGGCCTATGTCACGACCGCGAGCATCGGCCTCGACGACGCCCAGCGTGCCGCGCAGCCCGAGGCAGGCGGGCTGTTCAGCTTCGCGGTCGAGGTGCCGGGCCAGCCGCTGCCACCAGCGCGCGCGAACGGGTGAACGGGGCGCGATAACGTGCGTCCGCTATGTCACCCCGCTCGTGCTAAGGGGCGCCCCGTTCGCGCCGAGGAGCCGCTGAGCCCGCCGAAGCGGCGTCTCGAAGCACCGTCCGGCGCGGCGCCGCTTCGAGACAAGGCTTCGACACGCTCGGCCTCTCCTCAGCACAGACAGATGGTGACGCATCCTCGTGCGTGACCCAAATCGAACGGCCGGCGCTCCCCCGAGGGAACGCCGGCCGCCCACGAAACCATCGGTGTCGTGCCGCCACCCTCAGGCGGCGGTCTCCTGTGCCGCGCTGTCCGGGAAGGCGTTGGTCGGGCGCGAGCCCCACACCGCATAGAACAGTACGTACAACTCGCACGCCGCGGGAACGAGGAACGAGATGCTCAGCCCGTGATGGTCGGCGATCCACGCCTGCACCGTCGCCAGCGCGCCGCCCGCGATCGCCATGATCAGCAGGCCCGAGCCCTCCTCGGTGAGCGGACCCAAGCCCTTGATCCCCAGCGTGAAGATCGTCGGGAACATGATCGAGTGGAACAGCCCGACCAGCACCAGCGCCCACATCGCGATATGGCCGGTGAACAGCACCGCGGTCATCACCAGCACGAAGGCGACCAAAGCGTTGAACGCCAGCAGCTTCTCCGGCGCGATATAACGCATGATCGCGGCGCCGACGAAGCGACCCACCATCATCCCGCCCCACAGGAGGGTGAGATAGCCGCTGGCATCGGCGGCGCTGAGGTTGGCGATCTGCGGCTGCTGGATGAAGCTGATCAGCAGCGAGCCGACGCAGATCTCGGCCAGTACGTACAGGCCGATCGCGGGCACGCCGAACACCAGGTTGCGGTGCTGGAACAGCGAGTGGCGGCGGCGCTCGTCGGCGGCGATGCGGTTGGTGGCCGAGCCGAGCTGGGGCAGCTTGAACAGCGCGATCGTCACCGCGATCACCACCAGTACGCCGGCGATCAGGATATAGGGCATCTGCACCGACTGCGCGTCGGCGAGCCGCTGCGCCGCGCTCAGCTGCGTCGTGCCGCCCTCGCTCGTGCCCGAGGCGGAGCGTGACAGGATCAGCATGGCGCCGAAGGTGGGCGCCACGAAGGTGCCAAGCGAGTTGAACGCCTGCACCAGGTTGAGCCGGAAGGAGGCGCTCTCGGGCGGGCCGATCACCGCAACATAGGGGTTGGCGGCGACCTGGAGCAGCGTGATGCCGGTGGCGAGCACGAACAGGGCGGTGAGGAAGAAGCCGTAGGAGGCGAGCTGCGACGCCGGCACGAAGCCCAGCGCACCCACCGCCATGATCAGCAGGCCGACGACCATCGACTTCTTGTAGCCGATCCGCTCGATCAGCTTGGCGGCGGGAAAGGAGGCCACACCGTAGGCGATGAACCAGACGAACTGGATCAGCAGCGACTGGGTGTAGTTGAGGTCGAACACCGCTTTCAGGTGCGGGATCAGGATGTCGTTGAGGACGGTGATGAAACCCCACATGAAGAACAGCGAGGCCAGCAGCGCGAGCGCGGGGCGATACGAGACGGCCCCTCCGCCCCCCGTCGCGACAGCGCCGCTGGAAATCGGTGGTCCGGCCATCATCCTCTCCTTGTGACGCGCGGAACTGGGTTGCGCGTGCTCGATATGTCTGACTATATTCCGGGTGGTCGCCGGGTCAATGCGGAAACGCCGCAGAACGGCGGTGTTGAGGCGCGTGCGCTAGGACGTTCGGGAGAGGTCGGCAATGGTGAGATGGGCTGCGTGGAGCGGGTGGACGATGGCGGCCGGCAGCCTGTTGGCGGCAGTGGGCGCTGACGCCGCGACCGCGAAGCGCGAGGCGTTCGGCCAATTGCCCGACGGCACCGCGATCGAGGCGGTGGTGCTCAGCGGCAGCAACGGCGTCAGCGCGCGCGTGATGACGCTCGGCGCGACGCTCCAGTCGCTCAACGTGCCCGGGCGCGACGGCAAGGTGGCCGACATCACGCTCGGCTACGACGACGCCGCCAGCTACGTGACCAAGCCCAATTTCTGGGGCCAGACCGTCGGACGCTATGCCAACCGCATCCGCGGCGGCAAGTTCGCGCTCGACGGCAAGAACTACCAGCTGCCGCTGAACGACAAGACCAACTCGCTCCACGGCGGCACCAAGGGCTTCGACAAGGTGATCTGGAAGATCACCGAGGTGAAGTCCGGACCCAGGGCGAGCGTCACCATGGTGATGACCAGCCCGGCGGGCGACCAGGGCTATCCCGGCACGCTCCAGGTCACCGCGACCTACAGCCTCGACGACGCCGGTTCGCTGACGATCGACCTCGGCGCCAAGACCGACGCGCCGACGATCGTGAACCTCACCAACCACGCGCTCTTCGACATGGCGGGCGAGGGCTCGGTCGGCGGCATCTACGCGCAGAAGCTGACGATCCCGGCGAAGCGCTACACGCCGGTCGACCCCACGCTGATCCCGACCGGCGAGCTCAAGCCGGTGGCGGGCACGGTGTTCGACTTCACCCAAGGGCGTATCGTCGGCGAGGGCGTGCGCGACGGGCGCGACCCGCAGATCGTGATCGGCCGCGGCTACGACCATAATTTCGCGCTCGACAAGGGCGCCACCAAGGAGCCGCAGCTCGCCGCGCGGCTGGAGGATCCGGTGTCCGGCCGCGTGCTCGAGGTGCTCACCACCGAGCCGGGCGTGCAATTCTACTCGGGCAACTTCCTCGACGGCTCGCTGATCGGCAAGTCGGGCCACGTCTATCGCATGGGCGACGGCATCGCGCTGGAGCCGCAGAAATTCCCGGACACCCCCAACCAGCCGGCGTTCGGCTCGGCGCGCGTCGATCCGGGCAAGCCCTACCATCATATCATGGTCTTCCGCGTCTCGACGGCGCGCTGACCCGGAGCGAGCGATGACTGAGAGCACTACACCGCCGGCGCTGCGCAGCCGGGCGTGGTTCGACAATCCTGCGAACATCGACATGACGGCGCTGTATCTGGAGCGCTACCTCAACTTCGGC
>NZ_JAHXZN010000007.1 GCF_019429485.1 Sphingomonas citri
GGAACCGCCGTACCTCGCCGGCTATGCTGCCGCTGATGATCGACCAACAAATTGTGCAGGATCGCATAGACCCACGGGCGGACCTCCGCACCCCGTCGCTGTCGCCAGCGCCCGACCGCGCGCTCCAGGCAATCCTGCACCACGTCATCCGCCATCACCCGGTCGCGCAACCACGACCGGGCATAGCGGCGCAGCCCGGGGATCAGCGGTTCGATCGCGGCGGCAAGCGGGTCCATCTCAGTCGCGCTGCACCTGCACGATGCGCCCCGGCGCGCCGTTCACCACCTCCGCAACCGCCAGAAAGCGCCGGGGTGTCGCGGTGCTGCCCTGAACGATCTGGCGGATCGGACCCGATGCGTTGACGATCGCCGCACCTGCCGGGTTGCTCATGAAGTTCGCAAGCGGCTCTACAGCGCCGCTGCCGTCCGCATTGGCGGTCAGTACGAGCATGTAAGGCTTCTTGGGCTGCAAACCGGTAACGGCACTCTGCACGACCTGAATGATGCCCTGGTCGAAGAGGGTGATGCTGCTTGCCGTACCTTTGCCGCCAATCGGCCCCATGGTCAGATGCAGCGCCTTGCCCGCTGTGCCGAGCGGCTGGAGATTGTCGGTGCCGGGGCCTGTCGGAACTGCGTTCGACACATAGGCGATCGCCTGCGGTGCCTGTCCGACCGGCACGGTAGCGACGACCGTGTTGCCGGCAGTGTCGATCGCGGCCAGCTCATCGGAATTCTCTAGCCCGACATAAACGCGCCGGCCGTCGCCCGATGGCCAAACACCGTGCGGCATCTTGCCGACCGGAATTGTTGCCACCGGCGTGAAGTCGGACGTGCGGAACACCTTGACCACATTCTCTCCGCCGACCGTCACATACGCGAACTGCCCCTTGGCCGTGCGGGCGAAATTGACATGGTTCGTGATAGGCCCGGTATCCAGCACCTTCAGGATCGCGAAGGGTGGCCGAGCATCGAATGCGACCGTCTTGCCGATGTCCTTCAGCGTAAACCACACTTGCTTGCCGTCCGGCGTCGCGGCGATGTTGGGGCAGAAGGGGCTTGGCTGCGCCACCTGTCCGACCTGCGCGTGGGTCGCGACATCGAACACAGCCAATACCGGATTGAACGAAGAGCAGACATAGCCGTACCGGCCATCGGGAGAGAAGATCGTCATGCCCGGACCACCGGGCGTCTTGATGCGCCCCGTCTCCTTGTACGTCGTGGGGTCGAGCACGGCGATATAATCCTCGCCGCGGACCGTGACCCACACCTCCTTGCCGTCCGGCGTGAAGAACGCCTCGTGCGGACTGCGCCCGACATAGGTCGTGTGCTTGACGGTGTTGGTGGCGGTGTCGATCCACGACACGGCGTTCGATCCGATCGACACGACCGCCAAGGTCTTCCCGTCCGGCGAGAAGCCCAGGCCGTGAACCAGCACCTGTCCCTTGTAGAGCGGGGAGAAGTTCATCGGCTGGGGATCGCCGAGTTTGATGACGCCGAGCAGCCGGTTGTCGGCCGGGTCGGTCACCGACACCGTGTTGGAGAATTGTTCAGACGCATAGACGCGGTCGCGGTGGCTGACGGGCATGTCCTTAGCGTTCCACGGCGCCTGCTGGGCCATGGCGAGGCCCGGTGCGGCGCTCATCAGCAAGGCGGCCGAGCGCAGGATGGTCCGGATCATGTCAGTGCTCCATAGGGCTATGGTGGTCGCCGCCCTGCGTCGGGGCTGGCGTCGAAGGCGGTAGCGGCTGGCCGATCGCCAGCTTCATGGCGGCGATCTCCTGCTGCTGATCGATGATGATTTCCTGCGCGATGCGCTTGAGCTGCTCGTTATGGCCGTAGCGCAGCTCCGCCACCGCCATATCGATGGCACCCTGATGATGCGGAAGCATCATCGCCACGAAGTCGCGGTCGACGTCACCGGACGGCTTGACCATCATGCCCGCCATCATCCGGTCCATCGCGACAGACATCATGGTAGCGTAGCCATCGGCGGGGGCGGCCGCGACTGCGCCGGTAAGTAGGGCCGAAGCCGTCAGACCCAGCATCCAATCTCGTCTACGCATAAGCCTCCAGCGCATCGGTCTCGAAAGCGTAGACGATGCTCGTCGGGGTTTATTCCGTGGCCAAAGCCATTTTATCGGTCCTCACCAAAATGATAGTCTCATGCTTCTGCGGTTGGTTGACCGGGTCGCGGTCGGACAGCATATGCGCAGGCACGGCGATGGATTTCCGCCGGGCCATTCGGTCGAACCGCCCTCGCAAGGGCCGATGATTCCTACCAGGCGCCGCAAGGCAGCAAGGAGGAATCGTGCGCGCGACATTTCGCAATCTCTATGACCAGTTCAACATGGCAGCGTTCATTCGCGATCGCCGCACCCATGCCACGTCGGTACTGCGGTGGGCTTTGATCCTGGTCCCGATGGCCGCAGCGGTGGGAACGCTCTGCGCGGCCTTCCTGCGGAGCCTCGACACCGTAACCCGGCTTCGCTTCGCCTTTCCCTGGCTGCTCTACCTGCTGCCGATCGGCGGGTTCGTGGTCGGACTGCTCTACCATCTGACAGGGCGCTCGGTCGAAGGCGGCAACAACCTCATCGTCGAGCAAATCCACGAACCGGGGGGCGGCGTGCCGCTGCGCATGGCTCCGCTCATCTTCTTCGGCACGGTCGTGACACATCTGTTCGGGGGATCGGCGGGACGTGAAGGCACCGCCGTGCAGTTGGGCGGCAGTCTTGCCAGCGGGTTTGGACGCGCGCTCAGATTGGATGCGGAAGCGACACGCACCCTCCTTATGACCGGGATCGCGGCTGGGTTCGGCGCGGTCTTCGGGACGCCGATTGCGGGCGCGGTCTTTGCACTGGAGGTGCTGGCGATCGGTCGGGTCGAGTATCGCGCGCTGGTGCCATGCCTGGTCGCGGCGCTGGTCGGTGACTGGACCTGTCTTGCCTGGGGCATTCATCACGGCGTCTACCATGTCGATGCGCTGGTGCCGGTCGACGCGCTGCTCGTCGCCAAGGCCGGTGTCGCCGGCATTGCCTTCGGTCTGACCGGGCTGACCTTTGCCGAGGCCAATCACGCGCTGGGCGGATGGTTGAAGCGCGTGATCCCCTATGGCCCACTACGACCCGTTATCGGCGGGCTGGCCGTGATTGCGCTGGTCTGGCTGCTCGGAACCCGCGACTATCTTGGCCTGGGTACGCTCGCCGCGACACCGGACAGCCTGACCATCGCCAGCTTCTTTGGTCCCGATACGCACTCGTGGAGCTGGGCGCTGAAGCTGCTCTTTACCGTCGTGACCCTGAGCGCGGGCTTCAAGGGGGGCGAGGTCACGCCGCTGTTCTTTATCGGCGCGGCGCTCGGCAATGCGCTCGCGCCGATGTTCGGAGTACCGTCGGGGCTATTCGCAGCGATCGGCTTCGTCGCGCTGTTCGCGGGCGCGGCCAACACACCGCTGGCTTGCACGTTCATGGGGATCGAGTTGTTCGGCGCGGCCTATACGGTGCCGATCGCAGTCGCGTGCTTCGTCGCCTACCTCTGCTCAGGCCACAACGGCATCTACCTGTCGCAGCGCGTCGCTGTGCCAAAGGTACCTGCCGCACACCTCACACCCGACGCGACCCTGCGCGATGCCCGCACGCACCGCGCTTCTCGCCGGCGCACGCGCGCCTGATCCTGTTTCCTGTCGAAAGCCCGTCATGCCCAATCGTTTCACCGTCCATCACCGCGAAGTCGGGATGCTGCGCATCTATCTGAAACCGTCCGACAAGATCGGCCCGCGTCGCTTCTGGGGGGCAAAGCCGCTCTATCGCGAGCTGATTCGCACCGCGAAGGCGGACGGCATCATCAACGCCGTCGCGCAAAATACCCATTACGGCTTCAGCAATCACGAACCGATCCGGGAGAACGGCTCGGAAATTGCCGATCCGCATCTGACGATCTGTGTCGAACTGGTCGGCGATCGCGATCAGCTCGACCTCTTCTGTCGCCGGCATGGAGATCTGATCGGCGACAAGGTGATCGTCTACAAACGACTGGAGCATTGGACTATCACGCGCAAAACTGAGCTAACCAGAGCCTGATCGGCGTTCCCGTAAAGGAACCTCCAACGGGACGGCCGACACCGACACAAAAATCCGCTGTATTCCCGCCGGGGCTTTCCCAAAATATGTTCCCGAAATAGGAGTCCCGAAATAGCTGTTTGAGATGGGATAACGGGACTCATGCTGGTTGGTTATGCGCGTGTCTCGACCTCCGATCAGGACCTGACGCTACAAACCGATGCGCTGACCAAGGCCGGCTGCGAAAAGCTGTTCACCGACAAGGTGAGCGGCGCGAAGCTGAACCGGCCCGGTCTGACCGAAGCTCTCAACTTCGTGCGGGCCGGTGACACGCTGGTGATATGGAAGCTCGATCGCCTTGGCCGATCGATCGGGGGCCTGATCGAACTGGCGGCGGACTTGTCCGCTCGCAAGATTGATTTCCGATCGCTGACGGACGGGTTCGACACGGCCACCCCATCGGGCCGGCTGCTGTTTCATATCCTCGCTTCCGTCGCGGAGATGGAGCGCGAACTGATAAAGGAACGGACGATCGCCGGATTGGCAGCGGCACGGGCAAAGGGCGGCACGGGCGGAGGCCGCAAGTCGGTCATGACGCCCGACATGCTCGACACAGCCCGCAAGCTGCTCAAGGCCGGCGACAAACCGGCGAAGGTCGCGAAGCTGCTACAGGTCGGCCGTTCTACCTTCTATCGCCATTTCCCTGCGGCCGAGCGCGAACTTGGCTAATCGGTGTCAGAAGATCGTCGCGTAGTAGGATTGCTCGAACCGGCCCCGGCTGATCCGGGCCATGTGGTCGATCCGTTCCGGCACCGGGGGCGGGCGGCGGGTCCGTGCCGGTCATGCGTCGGGGTGGGCCAGCAGCACGAGGTTGGCAATGGCCGCACCCAACAAAAACTCTTCCTCGGCACCGCGCTGGCCGCGAAGGCGCAGCCGGGTAAGCCCCCGCTTACTCTTCGCATCGGCAAAGACCCGCTCAACGCCCCGACGCACCCGCGCGTCGAGCAGCAATCGGCAGAACCAGCGATAAGCGAGGTTGAAGCAGACTTCCTCGCACAGCCGGCGCTCCGACGTGATGGCATAGAGGCGAGCGATCAGCGCCATGCGGACCAGCAATTCAGGCGCGATTGAGGGACGCCCACGGCGACTGTAATGAGGGGGCGAGCGCATCGCGCAGTTCACCCAGGTCGATCAGCCCGTCTATCCTGCGTAGGATATGATCGGCGGGGATCATCGCGCAAGCGCCCGCCACCTTGTACCCTTGCCGCCTCGCTGCTGCTTGCCCATCATGGCCGCTGCTCCCGATGTATCGAAGCAGGGAACCCGTCAGGAACGTGATCGGCTCACCCGGCCTTTTTCAACAGCCCCGAGCGTCCGCGTGACATATTGAGATAGCACCGGAACCAGGCGCCTTTCTGTCACTTAACCTGTCACTCCGGCTATGTCGCGTCAACGTCGTCACGGCATGATTGTGTGACAGCAGGGGGCATAGGGTCAAGATGGTCGCCCAAATCCTGTCTTCGGCGCAGTTCGCGGCGCTGTTCGATCTACCGTCAGACCTCGCCGCGATCGAACGGTTATACACGCTCGGCCCCCAACGATCTGCTCGAGTGCTTCGGCAAAGGCACCCGCCCATTGGATCGACTATGCGGTGCAATTCGGTCATCTACGACATCCCGGAGGGCGACCCGGCTATCAGCCATGCCGTTCCAAAAGGGAGCTTACCGGCTCACTCTGCCGCTATCGGCCGATCGATGGATCCGAGGACATCGGGCTCGATCCTCTCGAGGACGAATGTGCCCTCCACCTCGTCCAATTCGATGACTTTCATCTTTAGGTCCGGCTGTACGAAAGACCGCAGGATGGATCTCGGGGTTACGACCTTGTCCTTCGCGATGGCCAAAATGACATGAACCCTCCCATTAAGCTGATCGCGCGCATAGACGAGGTTGTCGATCAACTCGACAAAACCAGGCCGTGAACGCCATTCGCCCGGTCGATCTGTTTTCCAGCTCCGGTATGTCCGACCGCCATCCTCGAACCGATCCTGCCAGAGGGTGACGGCGACACGGAGGCCGTCGGGGCTGCGTCCAGACCAGCTCCAGCGCGTGTTCCTCGGCACCACGCCATAGAATTCGAATGTCTCGGTATGACTCAGTCGCTTCGGCATGTCGCATCCCTTCACCTCAGCATAGGCATGCCCTGCGGCTCGGCAACCGGCGCCTGATCAGCCTGTGCATGCCGGTTCAATGCGCGAGGATTTAGCCCTTGGATGTCCGGACTGCATGAGGCGGCCCAGCTAGTCTTTTTGCGTTGACGAAGGCACCAAACTTACGCTTCAAGGAACACAATAGGAACACCTCGCTCCTTGAGGTTCCATCATGCCTGATGGCAGCTATTCGTCACCTGCGCCAGATCGCTTGGCGGGCCGCAGGGGGCCAACCTATAAGCGGGTCTGAGATGGGGAAGCACGATGTTCGGCAATGTCTTGAGCAAGGAGGAAATGGGCTGCGCGAGCCCTGATCCGACGCGCCTGGCGGAGGTGGGATTCATCAACCTGGATGCGAACGCTAATGCACCAGTCACACGACGCGTGACCGACGCGGTAATGGCGGGGCTCGTCGCCGGAACGAATCCCTCCAGTGGTCATGCCGGAGGAGCCGAAGCGCGCGCTACTATCACGCGCGCGAGAGACGCGGTTTCCTTCTTAGCCGAGGGCGTGTTCGATGACGGCGTGGTCTTCACATCGGGCTGCACGGAGGCCAACAACACCGTGCTGCACGCCGCCCGGACGCTGCAAGCTACGTTGATCACGACGGCAGTCGAGCATCCGTCCGTGCTATCCCCCTCGGCGGCGCTTCAGCGTGACGGGGTCTCCCTGATTCGATTGTCGGTCGGTGGGGACGGCTTGATCGCATTCGATGAGTTAGAGAAGCATCTCCACTCGACTTCCGGCCCGATCATCCTCTCGGTGCAGACCGCGAACAGCGAGACGGGCGTCGTCCAACCCATCCACGAAATCGCATGCCTCGTCGCCAAGCGCGGCGACATTCTCTTCCATACGGACGCAGCACAATCGTTCGGCAAGCTGCCGCTGGTGCTTGGCGACGGCGGCGCGCATGCGGCAAGCGTCTCCGCCCACAAGCTGCACGGCCCAATGGGCGTTGGGGCCATCCTGCTGTCTGATGGCGAGGACCGCGTCTACCCGCTGCTGCACGGGGGCGATCAGGAAGGTCGCAGGCGTGCTGGAACTGAAGCCTTGCCGCTAATCGCCGGGATGGGGGCGGCCTGCGCGGAGCGCGCGGAGCAGCTGGACGCCGATGTCGACAAGATGCGGATGCTTCGCGACCGCCTGGAAGCCTCCATCGTGGCCAGAGTGGACGGCGCGGCTGTGAATGGCATAGGATCCCCACGGCTGCCCAACACGACGAGCATCCGCTTCGAGGGTCGCGACGCGATGGAGATAGTGGCGCGTCTGGACGCGCTGGGTATCCTCGTCTCGCAGGGTTCCGCCTGCTCCAGCATGCGTCCGAGACCCTCGCACGTGTTGATCGCCATGGGGCTGACCGAGGCTCAAGCGTTCTCCACGGTTCGCCTGTCCACCTCCCCGCTGAACACCGTGGATGAGATCGACCGGGCGATCGCCGCCTTTGAGCGCGTCTGCCGAGAAGTGAGTAGAGCACGATGAGCAAGCCCATCCGCTTCCAGTATGGAGGCCACGCCACTTTCCCGGTGCGATACGGCTGGCTCCCGAAGGGCGTCGGCCGCCTGGTGCGCGACGGCACGTTCGTCGCCAACACCGAGACCGCGGACGAGCTCGGGCTCGGATCGAAGATGGTGGACTCGCTCGGCTACTGGCTCGACGTGACCGGTCTCGGCGACCAGCGCGACAACGCGCGCGGCCCGATGCTGGCCAGCGAGCTCGCGCTGTCGATCCAGCAGAACGATCCCTTCTTCGAATACCCGGGCACGTGGTGGTTCCTGCACCTAGCCATGGCGCGACGCGAGGGGACTGTTTGGTCGTGGTTCTTCAACGACTATCACGACCGGATTTTCGACCGCATCGCTTGCATCGACGCCTTCCTCCAACACACCCGGAGCCACGCGATCCGCCCGGCGACGCCGGCGGCGGCACAGCGCGAGATTGCCTGTCTTATCAGCTCCTACGGGGCGCGCCCTGGTGTCGATGTGGTGGATCCGGATGACGTCGGCGCCTGCCCCCTGCGCGAACTCGGACTTTTAATCCGCCATGATGCGGTCAACCGCTTCGAGCGGACCAGGAACCCCCACGCCGTCCCCATCGAGGCGTTCCTCGCCTCGGCCAGCCTGCTGGCGGCCGACATGGAGAAGTCGGCGCTGACACTCAGGGATCTGGCGTCGGCCCGGGGTGGGCCTGGACGAGTGCTGTGCATGGGACTGGATGCCATCGAGGAGATGGTTGGAGAGATCGGGAGGAGGCGGTGGGACGACGGGATTGGCGTGGAAACGTCCGCAGGCGAGCGGCAGCTGGTCCTCGCTCCGCGCGCACCCGCATCCTGGCTAGGCGAGCTCTACGAGCGGATCGAGACCTCGAAGACGGCGGCGAAGGCGAAGGCGGCGTGATCGAGGACAACTTCTTCCGATCTATGAGCCTTGCCGAGGATCTCGGCGAGCCGAGCCGCTTTAGTCATTATCGCCCGACCCGTCGCGCCGCGGCCGTACTCGGCGCTGTGTTGCAGCCCAACGCCGCGACGATGGTCATCGCGCCGTATGGCAGCGGTAAGAGCCTTGCCGCAGGCGTCGCGGCCCTCGCCGTACGCAACGGCGAAGCCGACCGGCAGGTCGTTGCCAGCATGGTCGACGCAGTCGACGATCTGGCGCCGGAGATCGGACACCAGATCCGGGATCGACTGGACTCGCGTCGCCGGGGCTTGGTGGTTGTGCTCTCCGGTTTCGAATCCGATCCTTTGGCAGTGATCGCGAGGTCGGCGGGGATGGCCAAGGCACCGCAGACCGTGGAGGGCTTCGGGAAGGCGTTCCGCGAAGGCGGATGGGATCACGTCTCGATCATCTGGGACGAGTTCGGGCGCCATCTCGAAGGCCTGGTCGGCGAAGGCCGGCCCGACGAGCTCGACATCCTGCAGCGGCTGGCCGAGCGATGCGTCCGGGCGAGCGGTCCGACGATGAGCCTGACGCTGCTGCTACACCAGAACCTGCTGGCTTACGCCGCTCGCCTTAACGAGACGACGCGCAGCGAGTGGCGCAAGGTCGAGGGTCGCTTCGCCGCGGTTCGCATGGTCGAGGACAGCCAGGAGATCTACCAGCTGATCGCACATGTTGTTGGAGGCCTCCGTCCAACGGCGTCGAAGGAGAAGACGCCGCCCGGGGTCATCGACAAGGTGCGCGCGGCGCGTTGGCTCGACGACATGGCCGACAATGCGAAGGTCGCACAGGTGCTCGCGGACGCGCGTCCGCTGACTCCGGGCGCCCTGCAGATCCTGCCCACGCTCGTCGCCCGTGTCGGCCAGAACGAGCGCAGCCTGTTCGCCTTCCTGCGCGAGACGGACCTCAACGAGACGGTCGGGATCGAGGAGGTCTACACCGCCTTCGCTGACGCGCTGCGCAGCGATGTCGGCATCGGCGGCGCCTACAGACGGTGGCTGGAGACGGAGAGCGCGCGCTCCCGCGCGCATAGCCCGCTCCAGCGTGAGGCGCTCGCCGCCGCATGTGTGCTCCAACTGGGGACAAGCGGCGAAAGGCGCCGGCTGCCCCGGTCCGTGCTGGAGCTGGCGCTCCTGCGGCCCGAAACCGGGCCGGCGGAGATCTCGAAGGCGATCGACGATCTTCTGGAGGCCAACCTCCTGCTCTGGCGGCGTCACAACGACGACGTGGCGGTGTGGCATGGCGCCGACATCGACGTCTCGCTCCGCGTGAAGGAGGAGCGCGAGCGGCAGGCGATCGGCTTCGACCTCCAGAGCTTCCTTGAGGAGCGCTTCCCGGCGCCGAACCTGCGCACGCCTGGCCATAACGCCCGCTATGGCGTGAACCGCTTCTTTGCCGGTGGCTATGTCGCGGCGGCGGACATCGACGGGCTGCAGGAGAGCGCCGTGCCGCGGGTCGAGTACGTCCTCGCCCGGAACCAGAGTGAAATCGGGGTCGCAACCGCTGCGGCCCGCAGGATGGAACATGAGGGCACGATTCTCGTGATCCCGTCGAGGCCCGTCGAGGTCGAGAGCGCGGCGGTCGAGGTGCTCGCACTGGAGGCGCTGCGCGCGGATCGGGACTTCCTCGCCAGCGATCCCATGGTTTCGACCGAACTGGACGAGCTGGAGTCGGTTGCCTTCGAGCAATTGGCTGCGCTGATGCGGTCGCTTCTCGACCCACGGGGCGGGAGCGCGACCTGGTGGTCGGCAGGCGAGCGGCTGCCTGTATCCGGGGACCGGCCCGCATCGATGGCGGCCTCGCAGCTGCTGGACAACTGGTATGGGCTGACGCCCGCGATCGCGAACGAGCAGCTGATGCGCGAACATGCGTCGCGCACGATGCAGACGGCCCGTGTTCGTGTGGTCGGCGCCATTCTCGAGCAGCACGCGCGAGAACGCCTCGGCTATGGACCGGACGACAAGAGCGCCGAGGGCTCCATATATCGCACGGTGCTAGAACGGACCGGGCTTCACCTGCAGGATGGTGCGAACTGGCGCTTCGCAGATCCTGACGAGATCGAGGAAAAAGGACTGCATGCCGCCTGGCTGGAGATCGCCCATTTCTTCCGTGACCCGACCACGTCGCGCGGCAAGTCGCTCACCGGACTGATCAACACGCTTACCGGACGGCCCAACGGCGTGCCGAGGGCCGTGCTGCCCATTCTCATCGCGGCGGGTTACAAGCGCTTTGCCCGGACGGTCGCCCTTTACCAGGACGGTGTCTACCTTCCTGACCTGCTCGGCTTCCAGTTTGATCAACTCGTCACCGCGTCAGATTCAATCGCCGTCCGCGTCGAACAGCCCGAACTGAAGCTGATCAATTACCTGCGCGAGCTTTCCTATGCGTTCAGCCACGAGCATCCCAAAGCCGACGACGAACTCTTCCGCACGGCCTTCGACGCAATCGCCCGCTGGCGGATGGCGGTCCCCGAAGGATCCAAGCGAACCCAGAAGCTGGACGCGTCCGCGAAGGCGCTCCTGCGTGCCATCGACGGCAGCAAGGATCCGGTCGACCTTCTGTTGACCGGCATCCCCGGGGCCTTTGGCGCCAAGGGGCCAGACGGTGCCATCATCAGCACACTGGAAAGGGCTCGCAAGAGGATCGACGGTCTCGCCGACGAGTTCGCCGAGGAGGCGATGCAGACGGTCGAGGAGGCGTTCCGCGCCGGAGGCGACCAGTCAAGCCTGCTCGACGCAGTCCGCGGTTGGGCGACATGCTTCGACGCCACGGCCATGGACGAGCGCGGCGATCTGAGGATCAGCGACAAGGCGGTTCTGCGCAAGGCAGTCGAGACGGCCAACGGCCGCTTCTCACCCAAGTCGTTTGCCGCATCGCTGAGCTCGATCCTCCTTCAGCGCAGCCTGGACAAGTGGGACGACCGCACCGCCGTGCAGTTCCGTGCGGCGCTCCGGGAAACGCGGGAACGCATCGAGGCCGCAGCGCTCGACACGGCAGAGCCAAAGGAAGATCTGCGTCCGATCATCTTAGCAAAAGTTAATGAGTTGAACCTACTACTTGCCAAGATTGATCAGCTGCCCGAAACATCGGGGCCGGGGTTCAAGAGGCAGGGGGGAGCGCGATGACCATATCGATTGCCCATATCGACGAGGCGATCGCGGATAAGGACGCGCGGCACATTGTTCCCGTGTCTGGAGGAAAGGACTCGTCTGCGCTCGCGGTCTACCTTCGCCAACGCAATCCCGAGGTGAAGTTTGAGTACGTCTTCTCAGACACTGGCGTCGAGCTTCCCGAGACGTACGATTATCTTGACCGGCTTGAAAACGTGCTGGGGATAGAGATCCACCGTGTGTCGGCGATGGACCTCTTCGACGTGCCGGAGAAGCCAGGCCGGACCGCTTTCGACGTCGCGCTCTTCGAGCACTTCGCCGGCTTTCTTCCCAGCCCGCGAGCGCGTTGGTGCACGCGGGTCATGAAGATTGCGCCCTTCGAGCGCTTCGTCGGAACGGACAGGGCCTACTCCTACATCGGCATCCGCGCTGACGAAAATCGATCGGGATACCTCGGCACGGGCACAGCGGGTGCGAAGCCGGTCGTCATCTCGGAGCGCCCGAACATCACCCCGGTCTATCCATATCGCGACGACGCGATCGACATCGCCGAGGTGAGCCGCATTCTCGACAGCGCGGGCATCGGACTGCCGGATTATTACGAGTGGCGCAGCCGGTCGGGATGCTATTTCTGCTTCTACCAGCAGATCGGCGAGTGGCAGGGTCTGAAGGAGCGGCACCCCGAACTCTACGAGCGGGCCAAGCGCTACGAGACGATCAAGCGCGGCCGCCAGTACACATGGGTCGACGGTCGGTCGCTCGACGATGTGGAGCGGATGCCGCGCCGCACGGTGCGCGCCAAGAGCGAGGACGGCTGCGCCGTGTGCCACCTGTGACGCAGACCGACAACCAGCTGGTCGACTTCCTGCGGACGTTCGGTCCGATCGCTACCTCGGACAGCCTCTGCGACGAGAATGTGCGCCAGGCCGAGCGGACCTACGGCGTCCAGGGCATCACGACTCCGGCGGCCCGGCTCGACGACGTCAAGCGCACGCTGCTGGATGACGGGCTGAACGTCATCCTCACTGGCACCGCGGGGGACGGGAAGACCTTCCACATCCGGCAGTTCTTCATGGAGCGGTTCCCAGGACGCGAGGCGGAATGGCCCGGCGAGGCCGGCGTGCTGTCGCTCGAACTCGCGCCAGGGCGCGAGCTCCGCATCATCCGCGACCTCAGTGAGATCTCCGACACGGAAAAGGAGGCTGAGCTGGAAGCGCTCTCCGCGGCGCTCCTTGGGCAAACGCCCGAAAGGCTCTACCTCGTCGCCGCCAACGACGGGCAGCTCCTGAAATACTTCCGCGACGCCGCCCAGAGGCCAGGGGCGGCCGCGAGTTCGCGGCGTCTTCAGCAGAGCATCGCCAAGATGCTCCGCGAGGAGCGCGAGGATCTCGTCGGTCTCTCCCTGCGCCTTTTCAACCTGAGCCGGACGTGGAGCGAGAAGGTGGTCGACGGCATCTTCGATGCCGTGCTCGAGCATCCGGGCTGGGGAGCGTGCGACGCATGCCCCTCGTCCAACGGCGGCAATCCCTGCCCAATCCAGCTCAACCGCGCGCTGCTGCTCGACGGCGGGGATGCGCCATCGTCTTTCAGAAACCGCATCCGCCAGTCGCTCAGGTTGGCCGCCGCAAACGACCAGCACGTGCCCATCCGACAGCTGCTGGTCCTGGTGGTCAACATACTGCTCGGTGATGCCCGCAATCCGGACCGGCCGCTCCTCGACTGCGCCACCGCGCGCAAGCGGGCGGCCAAAAAGGAATACGGGTGCACCAACCCCTACAACAACGCAGCGGGCCTGAACCTCCGTCCCGAGCGCCGGCGCGCGAACCGCGTGTTCAACGTCTTCGAGCTTCTTGGCGTCGGCTACGAGACGAACAACCTGATCGACGCGATGCTCGTGCAGGGAGAGCCCAAGGCGCTGCACGACATGATCTTTGAGCAGGAGCCGACGTACGGGATCGACTTGTTCACGCCGCATCGGAAGACCTATTTCGCGCTGGGTGGGGCCGAGACCGGCGTCGTCCGGGAGTTCCGCTCTGCGCTGGAGACGCAGCGGCGGCGGGCGTTCTTCCGGCTGCCCGAGAAGCCGCCACTGGAAGCAGCCAGCCCCTGGCGGCTGACGATCTTCCAGCATGGCGGCGAGTACCTCGACCTGCTCGATGCGCTGATCAGCAAGAAGGGCAAGGAGGTCATCGACCCGTTCACCCGTCAGCTCGTCCGCGGGCTGAATCGCGCGTTCAGCGGCATGATGACGAACGACGAGGACCGGCTCTGGTTCGCGGGCACTATCGGCCGAACTGACGACCCCTCGGGCCGCGTGTCGACGATCAGCGGCGTCGACCGCGTGACCACGTCGGGGGTGAGCGTGCGGCTGACGCTCGATCCGGTGACCTGCCGACCGACGCTCGGGATCGCGCTCCCGAAGTTCATGTCCGGGCCGCCAATCCGATCGCTCGAGCTCCGTCCGCTCCTGTTCGAGTACCTGATGCGTGTCGCGAACGGCAGTCTCCCCGCCAGCTTTTCGCGGCAGTGCCAGCAGGAGATCCGGCACTTTGCGCTCAGCACCACATCGTCGCTGCGCGCCATGTTCGACGAGGAGGACGAGAACGGGCGCGAGGCGGTGCGCATCCTCGGGCTCGGCAGCAACGGCGAGATCCAGCCCAGCGTGATCGAGGTCTGACGATATGGCTGCCAAAAACCACCACCTGCAGCTCGCCGAGGGCGCCATGCGCGTTCCCGAGACCCAGAAGATGGGCAGCGTGAAGCTGTGGTGCGAGTACGCGATCTGGGGGCTGCTCTTCTACGACGACCAGTCGCCGTGGCTCACCCTGACCGAATGCCTGCACATCTGCTTCGACCGCAAGCGCAGAAGCCTGCCCATCTTCGAGGGCGTCAAACAGGTCGAAGGCCCCCAGCACGAGACCGTCGCCTACGGCATCCCGCTCAACAACCAGCTGCGCCACCTCCTCTTCCGGGACAAGGAGATCTCCCGGATCGCGTCAGGCAAGGCCGCGGACGACAAGGCGAAGTGGTCGGCTTGGTTCGCCACCGTCGACCGCGACTACGAGGGCCTGGAACTGCGTAACCTGCAAGCCAGCTTCGACAACTTCCAGGCGATGGCTCGTAGCGTGGAGCTTCTCCGCACGTCGGAGATCGAGGCGTTTACCAGTAAGCGCTGGACGTCGCGCCACGTGCTGCCGCTCGGCAGCGCAATGGTGTTCCCGGATGTCAACTCGGACAACTCGCTTGACCGCAAGTTCATGCGTCGTACGGGCGAGATGCTCTACCTGATGCTGAATCGGTCGAGCCGGGCCGGAGAGGTGGAGGCGCTTCTGGATGCGCGGCTTCTCGGCACGAACAGCGTCTGGAACCGTCTCGCCGGACGGCTCGCCGGGCCGGACAGCGACGCGGACGCGAACACCACGATTGGCTACCTGCCGATGCCCACCCATCGCTCTTACGACCGACTGGCTGACGACTGGGTCGCGCTTCTGTCGCTGTCGAGCATACCGGTCGAGAACGTGCTCGATCCGCTGGAGCGGGTCAGCGGGCTGATCCAGGCGCTCTACATTCTCGAGCGCGCGCAGGACACGGTCGGTGACGGCGTGGCCCTGCCTCCCTTCTTCCTCGACGTGGTCGGGGCGACCGGCAACAACGCAATCCGGAAGCTGTCGTCCAACCAATACAAGCGGCACCGGACGCTGCCGTTCGAGGCGGCGGAGAGCTTCATCGACGCGTTCGCGGCATCGGAAGAGTGGAAAGCGGTGCTGGCCAGCGACGCAGGGCGCAAGGAGGCCGCGGACCTGCTCGCTAAACGGTTCTTCTGGTCGCCGCAGCGAAACCCAAACCCCGACACCATGCCCTCGCCCGAGAACCAGCTCGCCGAGCTGAGGGCCGACAGTCAGCGTGCCAAGGGGCACCACATCGGCGCCACCTTCCACAATCACGTCAAGCAGATCGGCCTTCTGCGCACTGCGCGCCGTGCGGGAACGTGGTACGCGCCGAACGACGCTTTCCTCGAGGCGCTCGTGCTCGCGAACGTGACCACGCCGATGGAGTTCGGCGACTTCCTCGATCTGATCATGCGCCGGTACAACATCGTCGTAGGTCCCGAGGAGACCCGCACGGCGTTCCAGATTACCTCGGGCGCGCTGCCGGCTCCGCTGGCGGACCTCAAGGAAAACGAGCGACGCCTGGAGGAGCGCCTCCGCGTCCTCGGGTTCGTCGACCGCAAGTCCGACGACTGCGCGTTCGTGGTCAACCCCTTCCACGACGTCGAACAAACGGCAGGAACCGATGAACTTGTCCACGCATGAACTGATCGGCCGCGTCGCGGCCCGACGCCTGCGAGAGGCGACCGAGGACGTGCAGGACCGGGCGTTCTTCTGCGTCGTGGGACTCGAGAAGCCCGTCGTCAGCGCCATCGCGCGCCACGTGGCGAACTCGACCATGCCTACCGGTCAGGTGCAGATGTTCATCCATCCGCGCTTGGTCGAGGGCGACGTGTCACCCGCGACCGTCTCCGACCAGACCGCGCCCTGGCACCGCAACCACGCCACGGAGGGCGTGCGGCTCACTGTGTGCACGGTCCCGGCTGACATGGTGAAGGCGACGGAGCCGACCCTCTCACACAACTCGAAGATCGACGAGGCCTGGCTGCTTCAGGATCCGCTGGCCTGGGCGATCGAGGGTCTTCCGATGGCGTCGGAGACGATCCGGGAGCAGGTGGCCATAGCCTTGAAGGGAACGCTCGCCGCCGGCGCCGCGCACGACGTCGTCACGATTGCCGAGTTCGTCGAGCGAGTCGGCGCGCAGATCGGCGGGACGCAGGGGCTCGCGCCGGAGAAGGCGGTCCGCGCGGCGCTCCCCGCACTTCGTCTTCCCCGGAACGGCGGCGATCCCCGGCTCAAGCTCACCGACAGCGTCGAGAACGCGACCAAGTTCTTCCGCGGCGCCTTGGACGAGGCGCAGCCCGCCCTCTACCTCAAGGCCCGGGACGGCGATCCGCTGAACAGAACCGAGCTGAAGCGACGTCTGGAGCAGATGGAGACGGAGAACGCCCTGCCGGCCGACGTCGTGATCAAGCTAGGCGCGCTGCTCGCCGACCGAGCGGTTCGCGATGGCGGCTGGACGACCACACAGGCCGAGGTCGCCGAACTCGGCTGGGACGCGATCGAGCCCTTCTTCACCGACGCCAAGCGCAAGGTGAAGCCGAACTTCGGCCTTGAGACGCAGCAGTTCCTGGACGCGCAGTTCCCCAACGCCCTCAAGCCGTCGGAGCAGCAGCTGCTTACCGACCTGGTCAAGGACACGGCGAAGCCGTCCGACGACATCGACAGCTTCTTCGCCGACCACCGCGCCCGGCTCGCAACCGACCCGAAGCTGTACAAGCGCTGGGAGCGGCTCGTCTTTCGGGCGCCGGTAGAAGCGCGGGACCTCACCGAGGGTCTGCTGAAGCTGGCGCACAGGGCGGTGCCTGAAGGCGACGACGCCGATCAGGAGGATGCCGACCGGGTCCTGGTGGTGCGCCTCCGCGGCGGCGAGCAGATGGACTTCTGGCAGCGCGACAAGAACACCCGCGTCCTGCGGTTCCTCCGCGACCGATACCGCGGGCTGAAGGAGATGCTGGAACCCGAGGCGATCCTGGACTTCGGCCGCTGCTGGACGGTCGACTGGGACGCCGTAAAGGAGGACAATTCCTCGCGCAGCAAGGAGGCGGTGGAGCTCGAGTTCGAGGCCTTCCTCGTTTCCGCGGACAAGCTGGACGCCGTGCTGGGCAGCACCTCGGCGAAGCCGCAGGCGCAGCGCGCGCAACTTGTTTGGAAGCCCGCGCCAGAGGCGCTGGGTCTTTCGTTTCCGCAGGATCTGCGCCGGATCCGGCCGCAGCTGCCTGAGGACGCGACTCGGCTCCTCACTGGGCACATTCAGCAGAACCGCTCGGCGCGCGGCACGATCGGGGCGTCCATCAACCTCGCCGAGCGCGCCAGCATCAACGACGCGTTCAACCAGAGCGACGGGCTGCTGGCGAACGACGGCCGGGCCGAGTTCCGGATCGACCAGTCGTGGCCAACCGCCCTGGACGAGATCCGGGGAAATGGCGTGCTCACCCCCGACCGGGCAGACAAGATCGCTCAGGCTTTCGCGGCCTTTCACGGCTCCTACGGTGCCGCCCTGGAAGACCTGCTTCGCGGCGAGGGAATCGGCTCGGACGAGCTGATCACCCAGGCCGAGAGATACGGCGACCTTCTCGACGCCGTGCTCGACAACGCGCCCGAGGAGGTCTCGATCAGGAACCTGCTCGCCCCGCTCACTAGCATCGGGGTTATCTCGATCGAAGGGGAACGCCCCGCAGCCCTGCTGACCGCCTGGCACCCGCTGCGCCTCGCCGAGATCGGGGCGAAGGCACGTCAGCTCGCCGATGCGGTCAAGCAGGTCGTGACCAGCTCGGGCGGCAAACGCGCCAGCGTCGAGGACTTCGTCAACGATCGTGCCGCGTCGCTGACGCGCACTTACTACGGCGACGTCGCCGTGCTGCAGGAACACGACGACCACCTCCTCGCTGAAACGGATTCGCTAGCTGACTGCTCGTTGCTGGAGACCGTGTCGGGCACCTCGCACCACGGCCTGACCGATGAGCCCGCCGACGGGGCCGTGACCGCGTTCGAACGGGTGGGCGACGAGTATCTGAAGCTCCGTCCACACGAGCGCGCCAACTTCAGCGTCGTCATCCTGAACGCCGATTCCGAGAACCTGCCGCTGGCGATGGCCAATGGATTGGCGCGCCGGATTGAGGACGATCCCGAAATCCGCTGCGAGCTCGTCGTGACCGACGACGACACGGAAAGACTGCGCCAGGTTTACGAGCGCCAGAACCGCCGCATCAGCCACGAGATCGACACCAGCCTGGCGAGCGAGGCGGCCCGGAACTTCCTGTCGCGGCTCAGGGTCGGCATCTTCAGCCCGGACACGCTCACCCGGGAGAGCGGGCTCAAGGCCAACGACATCGTGCTCCTGCAGGACGTGATCTCGCGAAGCAGTCGTGTGCGGTGGACGCGCGGAGAGATGCCCGACAGTCGCATGACCCTCGACACCTATGTTCCCACCTCCAGGTCCAAGCGCCGGCCCTTCAAGAAGGGGAACACCACCTCGGCGCTCTACCTGACCGCGCCGCGCCAGCCAGCTGCCGGACGCGCGTACGTCGACGCGCTGCGCGCCGTCGCGACCCGTGATGCCGTCCGGCATTCCGAGCCGTGGCTTCCGGTTCAGGAGGTCGAGTTCATGTCGGGCGACGTGGCCGAGGTTCTCGCCAAGGCTCACGCCCTCGGCCACTGGGTCATGACCTTCGACCGGGTCGCGGACCGTCGGCTCGTATCCACCGACGAGCGGCGGATCATCAAGTACTTCAGCGTGCCCGGCTCCACGCACAACGTGATCGTCTCCGCCGAGATCTCCGAGCAGGAACTGGGTGACTGCCTATCCAGCGGCCTGGACGTGATCCTGCCCGACGCGGACGACTCGACGCGGGCGAAGCTGCGGAGGGAGATCTTCATCCGGGCCTCGCGCCTGTCCGGCGGCGTCGTGATGCGCGGCGCACAGTGGTCGAACTACGCGAGCGAACTGATGGGGCTGGTGCTGACCCAGCGCGAGCTCGAGCGCATGCTCGCGGTCGGACGGGAGAACCGCACCGGATGGTTCTTCCTCGACGACTATAGAGGATGGCTCGACCTGAGCGGGGAAATCGCGGACATCATCGCCATCGACTTCTCGGTCGGCGCGTCGGGGCCCGAGATCCGCATCGTCATCGCGGAGGCCAAGTATGTCGGTCAGGACGCCCTCATGGAGCAGCGTAAGAGGTCGGCCGGCCAACTCGAATCGACCTTCGCCGCGCTCAGCCACCGCCTGCTCGACACCGACGCGACGATCGATCCCGCCATCTGGCGCAACAGGCTCGCAGACATGGTCCTGGAGCACATGGACCCGTTCGACCAGGTGGGCGGCATCACACAGGACCAATGGCTCGAGGGCCTTCGGTCGGGCGACTATCCCATCACCGTCGATGGTCATTCCGTCGTCTTCAGCCACGAGCTGGACGCCGTCTACGAGCAGATGCCTAAGCTGCCGGACGAGGACCGGCCGCTCGCCAACAGGCGTCGCCTCGCCCAGTGGGTGTTCGCCCGCTCGACCACGGCATCGGCGCTGCGGAACCTGATGGAGCCCTCGGCAACCCCGCTACTCTCAGTTCCCGCCGGATGGCCCAGCATGAACGTGGGCGAGCCCGGGTCGGCTGAAGCCGGGCAGCAATTGCTCGCGGACGACATCGGCAGCGTCGAGAACGAGGGCCCGGCCGTCGCGTCGGCCAGTGACTCGGAGGAGCTGGCCGCTGTCTCCACGACCGAAACGGTGCGGACGGTAGATGATGCTAAGGCACCGGCCGCCGCGGCGCCGCCCTGGAGCGCGGAGATCCACGCGGTGCTTGCGGCCCAGAGCCAGAGGCGGAACGAGGAGAAGGCGGAGGCCTGGCTTGCAGAGCAGATCGCCGCGCTTCGCAGCGCCCTGCAGGAGGAAGGGGTCGACGCGCCGATCCTCGACCAGCGGCTTACGCCGAACACCGGCCTTATCTATGTTGGCGGCCGGACCCTCACTGTCGGCTGGCTCGAGCGAAGGCAGACAGATCTGCTGACCCGCTACGGGCTGGATATCATCCGGGTGACGCCGATGCCCGGACGGATCGCCATCGGGCTACGTCGCCCCGCGCGGGCCATCCTGCATCTCGCCGACGCATGGCTCAGGCGGGTGGATGCGCCAAGTGGGACCGCACAGAGGGCCGCGCCGCTCCTAGGAGAAAAGGAGGACGACGGCAGTCTCTGCTATCTGCCGCTCGGCGCCGAATACGACGGCCAGGAGCGAGCGGCCCCACACAGCCTCATCTCGGGCACGACGGGCAGCGGCAAGGGCATCCTGGTCACGAACGTGCTCCTCGACCTCTGCGCACTGAATGCGCCCGAGGACCTGGAGCTTTACTTGATCGATCCGAAGCGAGGCGTCGACTACGCGTGGGCGCGGCGCCTCCCGCACCTGCGCGGCGGCATCATCGACAACCAGGAGGACGCCAAGGCGCTGCTCGCCCGGCTCGTCACCGACATGGATGAGCGTTACGAGGAGATCAGCAGGGAGGGCGTCCGTAACATCGATCAATACAATCGGCGGGTCGGTTCCGGCCGTCGCATGCCACGTATCGTGATCTTCTTTGATGAGGTCGCCAACTGGATGCAGGACGACAACTTTAAGGATGTAGTCGACGGTTTGATCAACAAGATTGCGACCAAGTCGCGGGCGGCGGGCTTCCACCTCTTTATGATCTACCAGCGGGCCGACAATCAGGTCATGACAATGCAGCTGAGGACGAACTTGGGCAACAAGCTCATCCTCCGACTGGGGGACGAGGGAAGCTCTAAGATCGCGCTAAACGAGAAGGGCGCGGAACGGCTGCTCGGCAAGGGACACCTAATCGCCAAGCTGGATACTGACGAGAAAACGTACCTGCAAGTGCCATATATCGGCGACGATGAGGTTGAGGATCTGGCCGAAGCCGTGATCGCGACATGGTCAGAAGCCCGACAGGAGGCCGCGGAGTAGCGGATGGTCGGTAAACGGGTCCGGGGTGCTCTCTACATTCATCGGGACGCGATCGGCGATCTCTCGGAAATTTCGGCCGCGACCCTGTCCGACGCTGTGGCGCGAGCATCGGATCATGCTTGGAATGTGGCGCGCCTCGAGCCCCAGGTGGTCGGGTTGATGCAATACGAGGATTTTGACCTGTCGGCGTTCCCAGCGCTGCTGGAAGCGACCCGCGTCAACCTCAAAACAGGGAAGGTCAGCCGCATCTCCTATAGGAGCAGCTTGAATCCGCTGATCCTGCATCGCAAGGAGCTGCTGCTCAACCCGGCGGACGTCCGTGTGAAACGCTGGGCGGCTACCACCCGGTCGCTGGATGAGCAGGGAGCATTCAGAGACAACCACCGCATCGGTCGCGCAATGGAGTGGAGCGAGCGCCTGGCGAAGTTCGGTCTCGCCGCCATCGGCGACGAGGTCCGCGCAGCATGAACACCGCTCCGCTCGTGCATCGGCACAGGACGGCGATGGTGCGACACACGCTGTCGCAACCGATGTCGCTCGCTGTGCGGCACGGGCTCGTGAAAGAGGGCATCACAGTTTTCGATTATGGCTGCGGTCAGGGCGACGATCTGCGCGCGCTGACTGCAGCCGGCGTGGAAGCACGGGGCTGGGATCCGCACTTCGCGCCGCACGAACAGGTCGTCGAGGCCGAGATCGTCAACCTGGGCTTCGTCCTGAACGTCATCGAGAACACGGCGGAACGGCAAGCTGCGCTTGAACGCGCGTGGTCGATCTCCCAGAAGGCGCTAATTGTCTCGGTCATGATCGTCGGCGCCGTACCACTGGACGGACTGCGCCCGTTCGGCGACGGGTATCTCACATCCCGCGGCACTTTCCAGAAATACTACCAGCACGCCGAGATTCGGGCCGTCCTGGCACGAGCTGTCGGGGTGGAGCCGGTCGCTTTGGCACCGGGGATCTTCGTCGCTTTCCGCGCGCCCGAAGACGAGCAGGAGTTCCTTCTCGAACGCCGCCGCGGTCGCCGGTCATCGACTTCAGGCTATGCAACCGGACGAAGCCGGAAGGCCGTCATCGCCCGGCCTGAGCTGCATGAGCGCATCCAGGCCGCATTGGCCGCTATGGCGGAGTTCGCGCTGCGTCGGGGCCGCCTCCCGCACGCAGAGGAGATGCCCTCGAGCGTCCATGATGTCCTGGCCCGTGAACGCGTCTCCTTCGCGCGAGCGGTGGACACATGCGTTGCCTCGACCTTGGACTGCGACGCCTTTGAGCAGGCAGGGCGCGACTCTCGCGAGGACCTACTGGTCCATCACGCGCTCGGTGCTCTCAACCGAACCAAGTCAGCGGCAAGACCCAGCCCGTCCATGGTGCGCGACATCCGCACGCATTTCGGCAGCCAGCAGCAGCTTGCCGAAGAGGCGTTGGAGTATCTCCACGCGCTCGCCGACCCTACACGAACGGTCGCCGCCATGCGCGAGTGCGCGGACAAAGGTCTGGGCGCATTGGATGAAGATCAGCGCCTTCTGATAAATGCCGAACGACTGGAACAACTCAGCGGTCAGCTGCGGTGCTATGCAGGATGCGCGATCCACCTCTCTGGCGAGGTCGATGATGGGCACATCGTGCGACTTGAACCGATGCGGAAGCGACTGACCATCTTCCGGTTGACCAATCAGAAGGACGCGTTTCCGGCGATCACCTCCTCAGTCGCAGTTGACCTGCGAAGACAAGACGTGAGCTTACGCAATGAGGATCGCGTACTTGTCCGAAAGTCAGTCGTTTTTGGGATGTCGGCACGGTCTAAGCAGAGGAAACTGGAATTGGAGAAGGCAAAGGAGCTAGGAATCTGCTCGGAAAGGGCGATAATACGCAGGTCCTAACCTAACGATATTTGCCTTCGTATTACTACGGACAGAACGCAAGAAATCAGACAGACTTCCTCGCGTAAGGACGGTGCGCACGGCCTGACGGCCTCTTCAGCTCTATGTAAGTCGTCCGAGCTTTCGCCTTGTTGATCGCGCACGTCACGAATGCAATCAGCATAGCAACTGCCTCGCCCCGTTTCAGGGCACCGCCTTCATTCTTGCTAGTGCCAGTTCGGTAACCCGCGCGCGGCCTTTGACGATACGCTCATCGTACCTATCTGCACCTGCCTTCAAAAGGCTTGCGATCACCGCCAGTTCACGCTGGATAGCAATCGTCAGGGAGGTGCTGTTCACGATCGATGGCTCCATCGCGTGGAGCGTAGCACACGCTTTCTACGCAGGCACCGTGCTATGGCTGCGTATGCATGTTAGGACCGAGCGGGAAGGGGATTTGGGACGCGGCCATCAGCATGTCCCTTGCGCTTATCGGTCGTCAAATCCATACCGGCATCGCTTGTCGGTACGTCCCGACAGTGAGGCGTCGTAACCTCCAATGTCGCGCGCCGGTCACGAGTTTCGTGGCCGGGTGGCCGACGCACATGTCCAAGGCGCTCGCCTAAAAGCGGCGGCGCTTGGACCGTGCGCCCAAGTTACGAACACCCGGCTCGCCGGCGCCTCTCACTTTCGATGGGAGGTAGTTCATCAATGGCGACCCGACATGAACTCACCCGGCAGGGCGCAGAAGCGCAGCCGTCGGATTTTGAAGTCGGATGCTTTCACATCCAAGATGTACGAGGCCGCCCGACCATAGGATGGGCAGTTCTCAAACCTAACGGTGACATCTGTTCAGGTAGCATAATCATCCGAGAGGTTCCTGCTTTCCATCCGGATGCAGAGGCGCTGAATAAGGCTGGTTTGCGCCGCGCAGCCTTGTTGCTCAATAAACGACTTGCAACAGTGATGCTGGACAAAGCGAACTGCTATGGAGAACCTCCGGAGAACGCTTTTTATCGGCGCGCTGGTGTGCAACCAACTTGGCATTGGTTCGGCACGCGACGATCCGCCTTATTGGAAACATTAACCGTCGAGATCAGTCCGGGATTGGGGCTTCGTCCGATGATCCCTTTCGATTCGAAGGACAACCCCGAAGATCAAGCGATTGCAGACATGAAGGATTTTAGTAATCTACGATCTCTCGTTTCCCGTCTCCGCTCGCATTTGCCCCCGTCGCAAGGCTCCGGCTTGTTTCCAGCTCAGTCGTAGACGCGAGCTATGCGGCGGGTATCATTTGGCGCCGCTTTAGCAACCGTTCGCGTGTTAGCTCCACGACCCTCCAATACTTCGCGTCAGACGCCGTGATAAGGTTTCCATTAGATTAACTCAAGTAAGATTGTTCCTGTCAGAGCGTATTATAATTTGTATAGCCCTTAACCTAAACAACGCCTCAAGCCTTAAGTAGATGGGACCGGCTAGGGCAATCGATCGACAGTATAATCGATTTCTCCTACGTCGACAAAGCGAGAGATGGACGTCATGAACGCGCACCACATAGCCGAACGCACGCGTCTTCTATCGCACGAAGCGTATGCCGCGTTGATCGACGTCGACGGCAGTCTCGTCGATCAGGCTCGCAGTGCCATCGAGGCGGCGATCGGCCGTGACGGCGGCACGACTGGGCAACGGCTGTGGCGGCTCATTCTGTGCAGGTCCTGGTCGGAAATTCGAACGCGCATGCTCGAAGACAGCCCGGAAGGTCGTCTGCTGCGATCGAACAGCCCGTTCTCGACGCTGATCGGGATCCGGGATCCCGATGAAAGGACGAAGCTGTGGCGACAGGCGAAACGCGACTTGTCGGACCCGACGATGCTGACCTCGTCATAACGAGGGACGATCCTCTACACGAGTACCGGATCCAGGCGCCAGCTGAGGACGCACTTGGTCGCCGCGCCGCAAAGCGGCGACAGGATCGAGGTATGACCGTCGAGCAACTTGCAGCGCGGGCTGGGGTCGACGCCCGTGATGTTGCGGCCTTTGAAAGCTCCGGAACGGGCACCGTTGCAACAATGGTCGCCCTGCACGTCGTCCTGTGTAAAGACCAAGCTCTGGAGGACCTATTCACCACACCTCGCTCCTGCAGAGCTGCCATGGCTGAGCGGGTACAGCACGCTCGACGCCGTGTTTATCGACGCCCTGATGCCCGACGAACGGGTGGTCGTCCATCACTGCCGCAAGACGGAGACCGCTTCGAAATCCGACTGCGACCCGACCTGCCGATGGTTCTCGCCACCGCCGTGGCGGGGCGGCCGTTGAGCGGCGTGACCTCGCATCCGGTGCTCAATCGGGTCGACATCGCGATCACGGGCGTTACGGCCCATCAGCGATCCATCCGCCTTCACGTCACCGGCACGGACCCATGGGTCCGACGCCAGTTCGCCGGCGGCAGCGATGCCCGGCGGGAAGTGAACCAGGAGATCGAGGCGCTGAAGGCGCGACGCAGGCGGCTCGAAGATTTGATCGCCCAGCACCTGACGATCCCAGGCCACAAGGGCGACATCGAGATTGCGATTGGGGACGACATCATCTTCGACGACGACTAGGACGAGTTCGCGGATCGGCCATGGCCGAAGCGCGACGAGTTCGAAGGCATCTCACCAAGCGTCGCGCCCGGGACGCTCGCCACGACGAGGGCGACCCTGCGATCGTCTCCGACGAGGAGGATCCGGCTTCCTACACCTGACAAGGACGATGAAGGTGAGAGCGCGCGCCGCCGTGACAGGATCAGGATAAGGCTATAAGCGTTCATGTGAAAATCGGCGCATATGCGTCGGATAGTTACAACGAGGTGCCGACGTGATGCAGTGCAAGGCCGGTTCGCCGAGAGGGAGAGGGGCTGTTCTTACATACAGTTACACCTCTCCCCCGGAATAACCATTCTGAGTCGAGGTAGCGTGAGGACCTGAAGAAGGGTCGTCGACGCCGCGGCCGGCAGCGCCGATTGCTTGGGCGTAGGGGCGTGGACCCACGGCATCACTGTGGGGCGCCGGCGATCGCGTTCGTTCCCGGAACGTTGCGCGCGCGCAGGCGCTTACGCCGAGACGCTTCGGAGAGGACCGATTCCATGAGCCTTCGTACGACGATACTCGCCGCCACCGCCGTGCTGGCGCTCGGCGCATGTAGCCGCGGGAACGACACGACGCAGACCGGCGCGACGAACGGAAGCGACCTCGACGCGACCGGGATGGCGACCGCCACCCCCACCGCCGCCGCGCCCGCCAGCGCCGGTCAGAGCTTCGCCAACACCGCGGCCGCCAGCGACGCCTTCGAGATCGAGACCTCGCGGCTGGCGCTCACCAATGCCTCCTCGCCCGCGGTCAAGCGCTTCGCCAAGGCGATGATCGACGCGCACGAGGCATCCACCGCCAAGCTGAAGACCGTGGCGGCGGGCTTGTCGCCCGCGATCCAGCCGGTCGCGACGCTCAGCGCCGAGCAGCAGCAGACGGTGGAGAGCCTGCGCGCCGCGAAGGGTAGTGCGTTCGACAGCGCCTATGCCGCGGCGCAGTCAACGGCGCACCAGCAGACGCTCGACGTGCTCAAGGCCTATGCCGCCTCGGGTGACGTGCCCGCGCTCAAGACGTTCGCGCAGGACCTGGTGCCGACCGTCACCGCGCACCTCAATATGGCCAAGGGGCTCAAGGTCTAAATCGAAGCTCGTGCGAGCGGTCCGCCCCGACGCCGTACGGCGTCGGGCGAGCCGCTTCGCGTGCCAAGCTGCGCCACCGCGGCGCGAATGCTGTCCCTTGTCCTCCCCTCCCTTCGCCCTCGCGGACGCGCTGTCATCGACAAGATGTCCTCTGTTCAGTGTGTCGCCCTGCGTGACGCCCGCCGGCATCGAAGATGGATGAACCGCCCTCACGCTGATCCTTGACGGCCTTGTGATCAGCTCGACGGCTCATGCCGACCGTGCTTTTGCAGCCGCAGTGACGAAGAAAGCAGCGACGGCGTTATTATTTAGTTAACCTTTTGCGAAGCGGCTGGCAGGGACGCCGCTCCGCGGCCGAGCGCCGCGTCCTGCTGACGTGACGTAAGAGGAATCCGTATGAAGAATCTCGTGGCTATCGCCCTGGTGGCAGCCGCCTCGACCGCGGTGGCTTCATCGGCCGCCGCCGCCACCTTCCCGGTGGGCTCGCGCAACTTCAGGGCAACTCCGGGCGCCGGCGGCTCCTTCTCGGGCGCCTTCTTCAACCGCGGTATCCGTGCGGGGGCGTTCACCGACACCTTCACTTTCACCCTGCCGACGGACGGTCTGGGCAGCGGCACGGTGACGACCAGCGTGACCGACCTCGGCTCGGTCAGCGACGTCGATTTCACCTCGGTGTTCATCAACGGTGTCGCCGCCGAGATCACGCGCACCGCCGGCGGCGCCTTTGAGGTCGCCTTCGTCAACAACGTGCCGATCGTCGCGGGTGAGCTGAACCGCCTCGTCGTAAACGGCATCTCGCGCGGCAACGGTGCCTATGGCGGCCAGGCGACGTTCGCGCCGCTGAGCTCGGCGGTGCCGGAGCCCGCGACCTGGGCGATGATGATCATGGGCTTCGGCGTGGTCGGCTACGCGATGCGCCGCCGTCGCGTGACCTTCCGGCCGCGTCAGGCCGTCTGATCGAGGGTCCATCGTCGACTCATAGGCCCGTTCGGGGGGGAGGGGTGCTTCAACGGCGCTCCTCCCCTTCGTCGTTTCCACGGCCCGGTCGCGGGCGGCACGTCGCCCGGATCGGTCGGCGACCGCGATCGCGCTATTCCGTCTCCGCCCCCACTTGACGACGTGCCGCCGCTTCCGCAGGCTGGTGGTAACGATACCAGGACGTCGGACGGCGGCGGGGAGAGACGCGGAGATGACGCTACCACGTGTCACGATGGACCGGCGCGCGGCACTGCTGGGCGGGGCTGCCGCCAGTGCCGCCCTCTCCGCCCCCTTGGAGGCCGCGACGCCGCGCCGGGAGGCCGCCGCCGCCACCCGCTGTAGCACGCCGCGGAGTGCGATGGCGCGCACCCGCTATGGCCCGGTGCGCGGCTACGTCTCGGACGAGGTGCTGGTCTTCAAGGGCATACCCTACGGCGACGGTACCGGCGGCGCCAACCGCTGGTTGCCGGCCAAGCCGCCGACGCCGTGGCAGGACGCCTATCCCGCGCTCGCCTACGGTGCCAACTGCCCCCAGACGCCGCACAGCTTCCGCGCCAAGGAGCACACCTTCCTGCAGCAATGGACCGACGGCTTCCAGGGCGAGGACATGCTCAAGCTCAACGTCTGGACGCCGTCGCTCAGCGGCAGCCGGCCGGTGATGGTCTATTTTCACGGCGGCGGCTTCAGCTTCGGCTCCTCCTACGAACTCGCCTCGCACGACGGGGCGCAGATGGCGCGCCACCACGACGTGGTGCAGGTGTCGATCAATCACCGGCTCAACGTGCTCGGTTTCCTCGACATGACCGAGGTCGGCGGCAGCGCGTACGAGGGGTCGGTCAACGTCGGCATGACCGATTGCGTCGCCGCGCTGCGCTGGGTGCAGGAGAACATCGCCTCCTTCGGCGGCGATCCCGACAAAGTGATGATCTACGGCCAGTCGGGCGGCGGATCGAAGGTCACCACGCTGCTCGGCATGCCCTCGACCCGCGGCATGGTACACCGCGCCGCGGTTCAGTCGGGCGGGGGCGGGAACATCCCGGACCGCGACCAGTCGCGCGACTACGCCCGGCGGGTGGTGAAGGAGCTGGGCGTCGGCCCGCGCGATCTGGCGGCGTTGCAGGCGATGCCGTGGCAGCGCCTGTTCGACGCCAGCAACAAGGTGGCGGGCGACATCAATGGGCCGATGCGTCGCTCGTTCTGGTTCGCCATGGGACCCGGGGCGTCGCCGCGCGTGGGCTGGGGTCCGACGCTCGACGAGGCGACGGTCACGCTGCGCTCGTTCCACGACGCCGCGCCGGCCCAGGCGCGCGACGTGCCGCTGCTGATCGGCTCGGTCAGCGAGGAGGGCATGTCGTACAGCTCCAACCCCAGCGAGGCGGAGTGGCGCGCCTCGCTCACGAAGGATCTCGGCGCCGCGAAGGCCGAGGCGCTGGTCGCCGCGATGAAGCGCGCGCAGCCGAACAAGAGCATTCGGACGCTCTCCTACGGCGTGGGCGGCTACGCGCAGCGCAACAACGTGCAGCGCATGGTCAAGCTGCGCCACGACGCGGGCGGCGCGCCCGCCTACCAATATTGGTTCACGTGGCAGTCGCCTCAGCTCGACGGCCAGTGCGGCGCCTGGCACACCGCCGAGCTCGCCTTCTGCTTCGACAACACCGCGCTGTGTGACCAAGGGACCGGCAACACGCCGGCCGCCCGCGCGCTGGCGCGCCGGACCGCGACCGCCTGGGCGCAGTTCGCCCGCACGGGCAATCCCAGCCAGCCCGGCCTGGCGTGGCAGGCGACCGACCCGAGCCGCTGCCAGACCATGATCCTCGACGATCACTGCCGCATGGCGGACGATCCCGACGGCGAGGTGCGGCGGGTGCTGCTCGCCTGAACGACTGGGCAGATGGACGGCACCGATGCCATCGTGCGACGAGGGTGATCGTGGGACGGTATTCGCGAACGAGCGGCAGGACGGAGCGCTAGGATGATCGACGTCAGAAAGGCGCGCGCGCTCTCGCGCCGCCGCTTTCTCACCAGCGCGGCCGTGTTGCCGCTGACGGCGAGCGCCCTCGACGCAGTTGCGGCGCCGCTCCCGGCAGCCGTCCCGGACCGGCTGCGCGCCTTCGACCTGCGCGACGTCGATCTCGCCGACGGTCCCTTCCTCCACGCGCAGCGGATGACCGAGGCTTATCTGCTACGGCTCGAACCCGACCGGCTGCTGCACAATTTCCGCGTGAATGCGGGGCTGAACGCGAAGGCGCCGGTCTATGGCGGGTGGGAATCGGAGCCGACCTGGGCCGACATCAACTGCCACGGCCACACGCTCGGCCATTATCTCACCGCCTGCGCGCTGGCGTGGCGCTCGACCGGTGACGCGCGCTTCCGCGAGCGGGTCGACTATATCGCGGACGAGCTCGCCGCCTGCCAGCAAGCCTCGGGCACCGGCCTGGTCTGCGCCTTCCCCAAGGGACCGGCGCTGGTCGCGGCGCACCTCCGCGGCGAGCCGATCACGGGCGTGCCCTGGTACACGCTCCACAAGATCTTCGCCGGACTGCGCGACGCGGCGCTGCTGGCCGACAGCCAGCGCGCGCGCGCGGTGCTGATCCGGTTCGCCGACTGGGCGGTGGTGGCGACGCGCCCGCTGTCGGACCAGCAGTTCGAGGCCATGCTCGAGACCGAACATGGCGGCATGAACGAGGTCCTCGCCGACCTCTATCTGATGACAGGTAACGCCGATTACCGCACCCTGGCGCAGCGCTTCTCGCACAAGGCGATCCTGGAGCCGCTGGCGCGCCAGCGCGATCACCTCGACGGGCTCCACGCCAACACGCAGATCCCCAAGGTCATCGGCTT
Organism: Sphingomonas citri; assembly: GCF_019429485.1. Classification (GTDB taxonomy): domain Bacteria; phylum Pseudomonadota; class Alphaproteobacteria; order Sphingomonadales; family Sphingomonadaceae; genus Sphingomonas; species Sphingomonas citri. Next base: position 30,820 of record NZ_JAHXZN010000007.1, read on the forward strand.
CGAGCGACTTTATGCCGCCACCGGCGAGGCGCGCTACCGCGACGCCGCCACCTTCTTCTGGCGCACGGTCGCGCACACGCGCTCGTTCGCGACCGGCGGTCACGGCGACAACGAGCATTTCTTCCCGGTGGCGGCCTTCGCCGAGCACGTCTTCTCCGCCAAGGGCTCTGAGACCTGCTGCCAGCACAACATGCTGCGGCTGACGCGCGCGCTGTTCCTGCAGGAACCCAGCGCCGATTACGCCGACTTCTACGAGCGCGTGCTGTACAACGGCATCCTCGCCTCGCAGGACCCGGACAGCGGCATGGCGACCTATTTCCAGGGCGCCCGCCCCGGCTACATGAAATTGTACCACACACCCGAGGATTCTTTCTGGTGCTGCACCGGCACGGGCATGGAGAATCACGTCAAATACCGCGACTCGATCTACTTCCACGACGATCGCTCGCTGTACGTGAACCTCTTCATCCCTTCCGCCGTGCGCTGGGCCGAGCGGCGCGCGACGCTGACTCAGACCACCAGCTTCCCGGAGCAGCCCGGCACCGCGCTGCGCTGGACGCTCGCGATCCCGACCGAGCTGACGCTCCAGCTGCGCCACCCGCGCTGGAGCCGCGAGGCGATCGTCCGGGTGAACGGCCGCGAGGTCTTGCGCTCGCGTGCGCCCGGACGCTTTCTCGCGCTGACGCGGACCTGGCGCGACGGCGACCGGGTAGAGCTACGCCTCGCCATGGACGTGACGGTGGAGGAGGCGCCGGCGGCGCCCGGCATCGCCGCGGTCCTGTACGGGCCGCTGGTGCTGGCGGGTGCGCTCGGGCGCGACGGTCTCGCCCCGGGCTCCGATATCGTGGTCAACGAGCGCCGCTACGGCAGCTACAACGATGCTCCGTTCACCGCACCGTCGCTCGCCGGTGACGCCGCGTCGCTCGCCCGGTCGGTGCGGCCGACCGGGGCGCCGCTGGAGTTCACGATCGCCGCCGCCGATCGTCGCGAGGTTCGCCTCATCCCCTATCACCGCATCGCGCACGAGCGTTACGCGACCTATTGGCAGCTGGTCGACCGGACCTAGCCGGCCGGTTGGTCGTCGAGCGACGGGGGGACGCCCGACCCCAGAGGCGCAACGCCGAAGCGGCGGTCCGCGGTTCCTTTTTTCGCCGGTGTCGGCCCGACAGGGCGATGCCCCGTCATTCCGAATCGGGACCAGTCGGCCGGGTGAGTCTCGCCCGTGCGCCGCGACGGCGAGGTCTGCACCGTTTTCCCGCGCCGGACGTTGACGATGAAGCACGACACCCGCTTAACGCTCGTTAAGCCGCGCTTCGCGTGGTAGCGTGACCGGTATCTCCAGAGTTTGACGCGAGGTTCACGTATCACCTTCCTGATCGCACGGCAGACATCGGGCACGTCGCGGTTCTCGGCGGTTCCTCACCCGCATAGGCGCGAAGGCCATGGGCGAGCTTAGCGCGGGCGCGGCGCAGACCGGTGCGAGCGAGCGCGGCGCGTCGAGGCTCGCCGCGCGCGGCTGGCGGGTCGACGAGGCGCGGCGCCGCGCCACGATCGACTCGCTTCATCTCGCCTCGCTGCGCCGCTCGGCCGCGCTGCGCCAGATCACCGACTTCGCCGCGCAACTGTGCGCCGCGCCTGTGGCGCTGATCACGCTGATCGAGGAGGCCGACCAGACCTTCCTCGCGTCGACCGGCACCGACATGGAGGGGACCAAGCGCTCGGAGTCCTTCTGCGCGCACGCGATGTGGGAGGAGGACGTCACCGTCTTCCCCGACCTGACCGCGGACGAGCGCTTCCTCGGCAACCCGCTGCTGCGCGACCCTGGAGTGCGCTTCTACGCCGGGATGCCGCTGGTGGCCGACGACGGCGTCCCGCTCGGCGCGTTGTGCGTGCTCGACATGGTGCCGCGCCCCGAAGGGCTGACGGCACTGCAGCGCGACGGGCTGCGCGTGCTCGCCGCCAACGTGATGGCGCGGCTGCGCGGCTCACGCGACGACGCGGCGTGGCGCGAGGCCGCGGGCGAGGCGCGCCGCGCCGCCGCCGAGAGCGAGACGCGCTTCCGCACGCTGGCGGACACGATGCCGCAGATGGTGTGGTCGACGCTGCCCGACGGCTATCACGATTATTACAACGCGCGCTGGTACGAGTTCACCGGCATGCCCGAGGGCACGACCGACGGCGACGAGTGGAACGGCATGTTCCATCCGGACGATCAGGCGCGCGCTTGGGCGGTGTGGCGCCACTCGCTCGAGACCGGCGAGGCCTATCAGATCGAGTATCGGCTGCGCCATGCCGACGGCACCTATCGCTGGGTGCTCGGCCGCGCGCTGCCGATCCGCGATCGCCACGGCGCGATCACGCGCTGGTTCGGCACCTGCACCGACATCCACGAGCAGAAACTCGCCCTGGAAGAACGCGAGGTGGTCAGCCAGGAGCTGAGCCACCGCATCAAGAACATCTTCTCGGTGATCTCGGGGCTGATCCACTTCGCCGCGCGCGCGCATCCCGAACTGGCGACCGTCGCCAACGACCTGCGCCAGCGCATCATCGCGCTGGGCCGCGCGCACGATTTCGTCCGTCCGCACAGCAACGAGTCGCGCCCGCATCTCGCGCAGGACAGCCTACGCGGCCTGCTCACCGAGCTGTTCGCCCCGTATCAGCGCGCGCCGGGCGAGCGGATCACGATCAGCGGCGACGACGTCGCGGTCGACGATCGCGCCGCAACGCCGCTGGCGCTGCTGTTCCACGAGCTCGCCACCAACGCGAGCAAATATGGCGCGCTGTCGGCCGAGCACGGCCATATCGATCTCGCGGTGGCGCGCGGCGACGGCACGGTGCGGCTCGACTGGCGCGAGCGCGACGGTCCCAGCCTCGCTTCGCCCCCGCCGGGCGGCGGCTTCGGCAGCCAGCTGATCGAGCTCAGCGCGGTGCGTCAGCTCGGCGGTGCGGTGACTCGCACCTGGCATCCGGACGGGCTGGAGCTGGTGGTGACGGTACCGCTGCCCGCGTTCAGCCGCGCCGCGGCCACCTGACGAACTCGGGCGGGGTCGCCGCGTCGGCCGGCGCCATCTCGGTCGCGGTCAGCGCCGCGCTGAGGATCGCCTCATCGTTGAAGGGCTTCCTAATATAGCCGAGCGCGCTGCCGGGATCGGTGATCTGGCCCGGGTTGGCGGTGACGAACACCACCTTCACGCCGTGCTCGCGCGCGATCCGCTCGGCGATCACGGGACCCGTCGCGCCGTCTCGCAGATTGACGTCGACGAAGGCGAACTGACAGCCCGGCGCGGCACGATAGGCGCTCTCCGCGTCCGCCGCGATCGCGGCGACCACGAATCCCGCGTCCTCGAGGATCCGCTCGAGGTCGAGCGCGACGAAGATCTCGTCCTCCACGATGAGCGCGGTCTGGGGCATGACGTCGCTTCGATCACTCCGCTGGTTGGCTCGGGTTAACCCCGATCAATCGGCGGGGTTCCGACGCAGCAGGAAAACCGCGTGCTCGGCGAGGAAGTTCGCCGCCGCGCCGCCGGTGCGCTTGTCGCCCGAGAGGAACCAGGCAGCCTCGGTGGCGATGCCGCGCTCGGCGAGATGCGCGCGGAAATCGTCGATGGTGAGGTGGTGGATGTTGGGGGTGTCGTACCAGCGCTCGGGCAGCAGCCGCGTCACCGGCATCCGCCCGCCCCACAGCAGCGAGAGTCGCACCCGCCAGTGCGCGAAATTGGGGAAGCTGACGAAGGCGTGGCGCCCGATCCGCAGCAGCTCGTCGAGCACGCGGTCGGGGGCGCGCGCGGTCTGCAGCGTCTGGCTCAGGATGGCGTAGTCGAAGCTCTGGTCGGGATAGCCGGCGAGGTCGGTGTCGGCGTCGCCCTGGATCACCGACAGACCGCGCGACACCGCCGCGGCGACGTTGCGCGGGTCCAGCTCGAGCCCGCGCGCGTCCACCCCCTTGGTGTCGCGCAGCGCCTTCATCAGCTCGCCGTCGCCGCAGCCGACGTCGAGCACGCGCGCGCCCGGCGGCACGTGCGCGGCGATGATCGCGAGATCGGGGCGCAGGCTCACGCGCCGGTCCCCAGAAAGCCGCCGATCACGCGGTCGAGCTCGGGCGAGTCGAGCAGGAAGGCGTCGTGGCCATAGGGGCTGGAGAGCTCGACGAAGCTGGCGGGCGCGCGCGCCGCCACCAGTGCCTGGACGATCGAACGCGACTCGGCGGTGGGGTACAGCCAGTCGGTGTCGAAGCTGACGAGGCAGAAGCGCGCGCGTGCGGCGCGGAAGGCGTGGGCAAGCAGCCCGCCATGCTCCTCGGCGAGGTCGAAATAGTCCATCGCGCGGGTGATATAGAGGTAGGAGTTGGCGTCGAACCGGTCGGTGAAGGCCAGCCCCTGGTGGCGCAGGTAGCTCTCCACCTGGAAATCGGCGTCGAAGCCGAACGACTTCTGCTCGCGCGCCTGGAGGCGACGGCCGAACTTCTCGGTCAGCCCCGCCTCGGAGAGATAGGTGATGTGCGCCGCCATCCGCGCCACCGCCAACCCCGCGGCGGGGGGCGCGCCGTCGTAATAGTCCCCACCCGACCAGTTCGGGTCGGCCATGATCGCCTGGCGCCCGACCTCGTGGAAGGCGATGTTCTGCGCGGTGTGGCGCGCGGTGGAGGCGATGACGAGGCAGGCGTCGAGCCGGTCGGGGAAGGTCGCCGCCCAGCTCAGCGCCTGCATCCCGCCCATCGATCCGCCCACCACCGCGGCGAGCCTCGCCACACCGAGATGGTCGAGCAGCAGCGCCTGCGCGCGCACCATGTCGCGGATCGTGATCACCGGGAAGGCCATCGCATAGGGCCGGCCGGTCGCCGCGTCGCCGCTCGCCGGCCCCGAGCTGCCCATGCAGCTGCCCAGCACGTTCGCGCAGACCACGAAGAAGCGGTCGGTGTCGATCGGGCGACCGGGTCCGACCATGCGCTGCCACCAGCCCGGCTTGCCGGTGCGCGGATGCGCCGAGGCGACGTGGTGGTCGCCGGTGAGCGCGTGGCAGATCAGCAGCGCGTTGCCGCCGTCGGGCGCGAGCGTGCCGTAGGTCTCATAGGCGATCTCGACCGGCGCGAGCAAAGCGCCGCCGTCGAGCCGCAACGGCCCCGGCAGCACGACGTGACGCGACAGGCCGAAGCGCTGGTCCAGCGAGGAGGGCGTGGTGAGCATCGGGAAGCCGCTTTACCCGCGCCGCCCCGCCCAAGTCGAGCCGGACCCGCGCGCGCTCGCGCCGCGTTGGCGCCCAGCGTCAGCCCGACGCGGGAGGCCCTTCATGGCGGACGACGCCGCGGCGCGCGAGCGCGACATCGACCTCGATCCCGACGAGCGCGCCGCGGTGGAGCAGCGCCAGGCCGCCAGCCCGCGCGTGATCCACGAGGTGATCCGCCGCGCGGGCGACGAGGAGCTGGAACGGCCGAGCTGGTCGCTGGTCTGGTCCGGGCTCGCCGGCGGCGTGGCGATCAGCGCCTCGGTGCTGGGCAAGTCGCTGATCGCGCGCGACCTGCCCGAGGCGGGCTGGACGCCGCTGGTGACCAGCGTCGGCTACACGCTGGGCTTCCTCGTGGTGATCCTCGGGCGGCTCCAGCTCTTCACCGAGAGCACCTTGTCCGCGGTGATCCCGGTGGCGACCCATCCCGGCCTCGGCAACCTCGCGCGGCTGCTGCGGCTGTGGGCGCTGGTGCTCGGCACCAATCTGCTCGGCACGCTGCTGATCGCGGGGCTGGTCCACCACCGCCTGATCGGCTCGCCCGAGGGCGGCGTGGCGATGCTGGAGACGTCGCGCGAGCTGCTCGCGCATGACTTCTGGGCGACGCTGCGGCTCGGCATCCCCGCCGGCTTCCTGATCGCGGCGGTGCCCTGGGCGCTGCCCTCGTCGCGCGGACAGGAATTCTGGGTGGTGTTCGTCCTCACCTACTTCATCGCGCTGGGAGGCTTCGCGCACGTCGTCGCCGGCTCGGGCGAGGCATGGCTGCTCGCCTTCGCGGGCGAGGTGAGCTTCGCACAGGCGCTCGTCGGGCTAATCCTGCCGGCGCTGATCGGCAACGTGATCGGCGGCACCGGGCTGTTCGCGCTGCTCGCGCACGCGCAGGTGCGGCAGGAGCTGTGACGTCCCGCCCCCTTCCCCACGCGCCTCACACCCGCTACCCGATCGCGCATGAGTGACGCGCCCCGCCCCAAGTCCTGGATCATGGACATCGCACCCTACGTCCCGGGGCGCTCCACCACCGACGACGGGCGCACGGTCGCCAAGCTCAGCTCGAACGAGAACCCGCTCGGCACCTCGCCCGCGGCGCGCGCCGCCTTCGCCTCGGCCGCCGACTCGCTCGAGCGCTACCCCGACGCGAGCGGGGCGATCGTGCGCGAGGCGATCGCGGCGCGCCTCGGGCTCGACCCGGCGCGGATCATCTACGGCAACGGCTCGGACGAGATCCTCCACCTCGCCGCGGGCGCCTTCGCCGGGCCGGGCGATGAGGTAATCTTCGTCCGCTACGGCTTCGCCGTGTACGAGATCGCGGCGCGGCGTGTCGGCGCCACCCCGGTGATCGCGCCCGACCGCGACTATGCCACCGACGTCGACTCGATCCTCGCGTGCGTCAGCGAGCGCACCCGCGTCGTCTACGTCGCCAATCCCAACAACCCGACCGGCACCTTCGCGCCGCGCGCCGAGATCGCGCGGCTCCACGCCGCACTGCCGCCGACGGTGCTGCTGGTGCTCGACCAGGCCTATGCCGAATATCTTGCCGACGAGGACGACGACGGCGGCCTCGAGCTCGCCGCCACCGCGCGCAACGTGCTGGTGACGCGCACCTTCTCCAAGATCCACGGGCTCGCCGCGGAGCGCATCGGCTGGGGCTATGCGCATGCCGACATCGTCCAGGCGCTCCACCGCATCCGGCTGCCGTTCAACATCACCATCGGCGGCCAGCGCGCCGCGGTCGCCGCGATCGAGGACCGCGCCTTCGTCGCGCACACGCGCGCGCACAACGCCGCCTGGCGCGCCTGGTTCGCCGACGAGATCGCCAGGCTGGGCAATGCCGGCCTGCGCGCGATCCCGAGCGAGGCGAACTTCGTGCTGGTGGTGTTCGAGGGCGCGCTGACCGCCGAAACGGCCTACAAGGGGCTGATGGACGCGGGCTATATCGTCCGCTGGCTGCCCGGCCAGGGGCTGGCGCAGGGGCTGCGCATCACCATCGGCACCGAGGCCGAGACGCGCGGCGTCGCCGCGGCGCTGCGCGCACTGGTCGAGCGCGGCACCGCCCCGGTGCATGCCGAGGCGGCGGACGCCGGGATCGAGCGCGGTTGATGCTGCCGTTCAGCCGCGTCTCGGTAATCGGGCTCGGGCTGATCGGCTCGTCGGTGGCGCGCGCGGTGCGCCAATATCTGCCGACGGTGCGGCTCACCGGGCATGACGCCAGCGCCGCGGTGCGCGAGACCGCGCGCCGGATCGAGCTAGTCGACGACGTCGCCGACAGCGCCGCCGCGGCGGTGACCGACGCCGATCTCGTCATCCTGTGCGTGCCGGTCGGCGCGATGGCCGCGGTCGCCGCCGAGCTCGCCGACGAGCTGCCCGCCGACGCGATCGTCAGCGACGTCGGTAGCTGCAAGACCGCGGTGGCGCAGGCGCTCGCCGCGGTGCTGCCGCCCGAGCGTGTCGTGCCCGCGCACCCGGTGGCAGGGACCGAGCAGAGCGGCCCGGAGGCGGGCTTCGCCTCGCTGTTCCGCGGCCGCTGGTGCATCGTCACGCCGCTCGCCGAGAGCGACTCCCTCGCGGTCGCGCGGGTCGAGGAGTTCTGGCGCCGGCTCGGCGCCGACGTCGAGCGGATGGCGCCGGATCATCACGACCGCGTGCTCGCGGTGACGAGCCATCTGCCGCACCTGATCGCCTACACGATCGTCGGCACCGCTGATGATCTCGGCCAGGTGACCGAGTCCGAGGTGATCAAATTCTCCGCCGGCGGCTTCCGCGACTTCACCCGCATCGCCGCGTCCGACCCGGTGATGTGGCGCGACGTCTTCCTCGCCAACAAGGAGGCGGTGCTGGAGATGCTGCAGCGCTTCAGCGAGGACCTCAGCCAGTTGCAGCGCGCGATCCGCTGGGGCGACGGCGACGCGCTGTACGACCGTTTCGCCCGGACGCGCGCCATCCGCCGCTCGATCGTCGACCAGGGCCAGGACGACGCCGCCGCCGACTTCGGGCGCCGGCACGACTGAGGGCTCGCCCTCCCGGCTGGCGTCATGCTGAACTCGTTTCAGCATCCACCCGCCCGCGAGTGCGGCGGCGTTCGGATGTGCGGCACGGTGACTTCTGAGGCGAGCTCAGGATGACGCCGGCGGCTAAGCTCGACGTCTAAGCCTCGCCCGCGCTCGCATCCCGCGCATTCAGCGCGTTGATCGCCGCGTGCACGCGCGCCTCGATCTCGCGTCGCGGCAGCCCCGGCGGGATCGGCGCGCCGAGCCGCATCGTCACCTCGCCCGGCGTCACCGTGCCGGCACGCAGCCCCAGTCGGCCGCTGTCGAGCGCGATCGGCACCACCGGATAGCCCAGCGCCTTGTACAGTCCCGCGAAACCCGAGCGCAGTGGCGGTGCCTCGCCATGCGGCACGCGCGTGCCCTCGGGATACACGATCACCGATCGCCCGGCCTCGCGCGCCACCTTCGCGTCGCGCACGAGCTGGCGCAGCGCCGCGGCGGAGGCGTCGCGATCGACCGGGATCGCGCCATAGACCCGCGTCGCCCAGCCCCAGAAGGGGATGTTCCACAGCTCACGCTTGAGCACCACCGCCGGGCCGCGCAGCAGCGGCTGCAGCTCGACCGTCTCGTACATCGCCTCGTGCTTGGCGGCATAGAGCACCGGCCCCGCGGGCAGCTCGCCCTCGAAGCGCGTCCGCACGCCCAGCAGCGCGCGCGCCGCCCAGCGGTGATACCCCGACCAGAGATGCGCGTACGGCACCATCGCGCGCTGCCCGAACAGCGCCACGATCGGCACCACCAGCACGATCGGCACCGAGCCGGCGTAGAACACCAGCCGGAAGAGCCAGGATCTCAGCGCGTTCACCGTCTCACCCGCTCCCACCCCAACACCGCCGCGCGCAGCAGCAGCTTGTTATATTCGTTCACCGCCTGGGCCAGCGTCGGCTCGCTCGGCACCCCTTCCACCGCCACGCTCACGCTATCGCCCAGCGCGGCAGCGAGCTCGAGCGCGGCGCGGCGCGCGTGCCAGTCGGAGGTGACCAGCCGGATCGAGTGATAACCGTGCGCCTTGACCCAGGCCGCGGTCTCCTCGGCGTTGCCGCGCGTGTCGACCGCCTCGGCGCCGAGGTCGACGCAGCAGGCGAAGGTGGCGGCATGACCGCTGATCCGCGCGAGATCGGCGCGCGTCACGCCCGGCGCGGTGCCGGTCACCAGCATGCGCCGCGCGCGCCGCTGCTCGAGCAGGTCGAGCCCGCGCGCGATCCGCCCCGCCGCCCCGGTCGGCACCACGATCGCGTCGGTGCGCAAGCCTGAGTCGGGCGTGCCCGGCAGCGCCAGCATGAACAGCGCGAAGCCCAGCGCCCAGCCGAGCAGCGCGAGCGCGACCAGCCGCTTGATCACAGCGTTCGTGCCAGCGCGCGGGTGACGGTGCGGCGTGCCACCAGCGCGGCGAAGCCCACGAAGAGGAACGGCATCGCCGCGAGCACGCCCCAGCCCTGCGCGCCGAGCGCGACGGTGTCGCCGTTCGCGCCGATATCGGCGGCGAGGGGGCGTACGAGCAGCGCCGCGGTCATCGCGGCGGCCGCGGTCGCGACCAGCGCGGCACTCGCCGCATCGCGCGCGACGCGGCGCTGGAACAGACCCGCTACCTGCATGTCGGTCGCGCCGAGCCCGTGCATCACCGCGATCGTGGCGCGATGGGCCTCCAGCCCCGCGCGCGCCGCCAGCACCACCACCGCGGCGCTGGCGGCCACCATCAGCGCCGCGATCGCGGCGGCGAGCGCCGAGGCGATCCGCAGCAGCCGCGCCAACGGCGCCACCGCGGCACCGTGCGAGTCGATCACGGCGCCGGGCGCGACGCGGCGCAGCACCGAGCGCACCGTCGCGAGCGCCTCGTCGCCGGGCGCGAGCTCGAGATCGATCAGCTCGGGCATCGGCAGATCGGGATCGTCCGCCGCGCTGCCGAGCCAGGGTGCCACCAGTTCGGCCAGCTCGCCGCGCGGCACCGCGCGTGCGCGCGTCACCGTGGGAGAGGATCGCAGCGCCGCCAGCGCGCGCGCCGCCGCCGCCGCGCGCGCGGCCGGGGCGGCGTCGGTGAGCTGCACCGTGGCGCGTTCGCTCAGCCGCGCGCCCAGCGCCGCCGCGCCGCGCCCCGCACCGATCCCGGCCGCCACGGCGAGCAGCGTCAGGAACAGCATGATCGCGAGCACGCCCACCATCGCGCGGCCCGCGCGCGCCGGGTCGAGCAAGCGCGCGGTCGCCGCGCTCATGCCATGCTCACACGTGCCGGTGGGAAGCGCAGCGCACCGGTTGGGTCGAGCAGCCGCCCGTCCGCCAGCCGCATCAGCTGCGCCGCCTTCACCTGCCGCAGCAGCTGCGGGTCGTGCGTCGACACCACCACGGTGGTGCCGAGCCCGTTGAGTGAGGCGAACAATTGCATCAGCCGGTCGGCCATGGCCTCGTCGACATTGCCCGTGGGCTCGTCCGCCAGCAGCAGCTCGGGCCGCCCCGCCACCGCCCGCGCGATCGCGACCCGCTGCTGCTCGCCGCCGGACAGCGTCTCCGGCGAGGCCGCGGCGCGGTGCGACAGGCCGACCCAGGCGAGCATCTCGCGCACCGCCTCGGCGACGTCGGATTCGTCGGCCCCGGCGATGCGCAGCGGCAGCGCCACATTGTCGGCGACGCTGAGGTGCGGCACGAGGCGGAAGTCCTGGTAGACCACGCCGATGCGGCGCCGGAAGCCGGGCAGGCGCTTGCGCGGCACCGTCACCACGTCCTCGCCGAACAGCCGGATGATGCCGCGGCTGGGGCGCTGCGCGAGGTAGAGCAGGCTCAGCAGCGAGGTCTTGCCCGCGCCGCTCGCGCCGGTGAGGAAATAGAATTCTCCCGGCGCGAGCGCGAAGGTGACGTCGCGCAGCACCTCCTCGCCCTGGCCGTAGCGCAGCCCGACATTCTCGAACTGGACGATCCCCGCCACCCGGCCGCTCACCACCTCTCGCCTGCGCATCGCCCTGCCGCCATCGCACGCAGGCCCGCGCGCATCAAGCTGGCGACGGGCCGCTTGCCTCAGGTGGCTCGCACGTGCTTAGAATCGCGATCAGTTCCTGCCGGTGGCCCGCCATGATCATCGAATGTCCCGAATGTCGCGCGCGCTATCAGGTGCCGGACGGCACGGTCGGCACGACCGGCCGCACCGTGCGCTGCGCCAACTGCCGCCACAGCTGGTACCAGGAACCGCAGGACGAACCGCTGGTCGAGGACGTCGAGGACGAGGAGGCGCTCGCGTCACACGGCGCAGCGGCGCCGGACAGCTACCCGCCCGAGCCCCAGCCCGAGCCCGAGCCGGCGCGCGTTCCCGCCTCCCGCGTCGCCGAGCCGGTCGCGGCGCCCGCGCCACCCCCTGCCCCGCCGCCGTTGATCGCACCCGCGCTGGTCGAGGCCGATCCCGAGCCCTCCGCGGTCGCCGCCGGCTACGACGCCTTCGCGCATCGCCCGCCGTTTCGGCCCGAACGCAACACCGCCCGAATGCGCACGATCGCCAGCCTCGCCGCCGGGCTGCTGATGCTCGCCGCGGTGGCGGTGATCCTGTGGACCACCGCGCCGGGGCTCGCCCAGCAGGTCGGCCTCTCGATCGGGCCCGCCGAGCTGCCGCTGCGCATCGTCGATCACCCGATCGAGCGCCGCAAGATGGCCAATGGCTCGGAGCTGTTCGCGGTCAGCGGGCAGATCACCAACCCGTCGCCGACGCGCCAGCGCGTTCCCGACATCCGGGCCGACCTGCGCGACGCGCAGGGCAAGATCGTGTTCAGCTGGACGATCACGCCGCAGCAGCGCACCCTGCTGCCCAACGGCGCGCTCGACTTCAACTCGGCGCAGGTCGACGTTCCCGCCACCTCGAAGCGGCTCGACCTCAGCTTCGTCGGCGAGGAAAGCTGAGTCGGACGACGAAAGCGTGTTGCCAGCCCCCCAGGGCTTTGCTAGGGGCCCGCTCCTGCCAGCCGCCGGGCACACCCCGGCGGACATCACGTGCGGTCGTGGCGGAATTGGTAGACGCGCAACGTTGAGGTCGTTGTGTCCGAAAGGACGTGGAAGTTCGAGTCTTCTCGACCGCACCACCTTCCCGCCTAGGCGCGGGAGCCGCGGGCCGGCCGGCCCGCGCGGCTCGTCCCAGGCGGGAGCAGCCAGACGTCGGCGCCGAGCGCCGCTACCAGGCGTTATGTCTCGCGCATGACCTGTACCGCGTACCTGCACGCGATCGGCACCGCGACGCCGACGCACGACATCCACACCGCCTTCGTCGACTGGGCACGCGACCGCCTGCCTGAGCGGCCCGCGCGGCTGTTCGAGCGGATGGCCGCGCGCGCGGGCATCGCGCACCGCTGGTCGGTGCTGCCCGAGAGCGCGGGCTCGCCGGTCGCCGCGGGCGGCTTCTACGCCGCCGAGACGCTGCCCGGGACCGGCGAGCGCATGGCGCTGTACGCCGCGGCTGCCCCGACGCTCGCGCTCGCCGCGGTCGCCGCACTGGCCGAGCAGGTCGCGCTCGACGATGTCACGCATCTCGTCGTGGCGAGCTGCACCGGCTTCGTCGCCCCGGGGGTCGACCAAATCATCGCGCGGCGGCTCGGCCTGGCGGCGACGGTGGAGCGCACGCTGATCGGCTTCATGGGGTGCTACGCCGCGGTGGTGGCGCTGCGCACCGCGCGTCACATCGTCCGCTCCGAGCCGGCGGCGCGCGTGCTGGTGGTGACGGTGGAGCTGTCGACGCTCCATCTCCAGGCGAGCGACGAGCTGGAGCCGCTGCTCGCCATGCTCCAGTTCGGCGACGGCGCCGCCGCCGCGCTGGTCACCGCCGCGCCGGGCGGGCTCGTGCTGGAGCGGCCGTTCAGCGCGGCGCTGGAGGCGACGGACTCGCTGATCCGCTGGGACATCACCGATCGCGGCTTCGCGATGCATCTCTCGGGCGAGGTGCCCGGCCGCCTAGGCGGCGCGCTGCGCGACCCGGCGCTGATCGACCTGCTCACCCGCGGCGTGGCGGTGGACCGCTGGGCGGTGCATGCCGGCGGCCGCTCGATCCTCGACTCGGTCGAGCAGGCGCTGGCGCTGCCGCCCGAGGCGCTCGCCGAGTCGAGGGCAGTGCTGCACGATTGCGGCAACATGTCCTCGGCGACCCTGCTCTTCGTGCTCGCGCGTGTGCTGCATGGCACGCCGGTGCGCCACGGCGTGGCGCTCGCCTTCGGGCCGGGACTGGCGGCGGAGGGGATCGCCTTCCGCACCGCGCCGTGAGCGCGTCCCTGCTCGCCGAGCGCCGGATCGCGGACGAGCTGATGGACGCGGACGACCTCGCGCCCGAGACCTATGCCGCGGTGGTGGCCGATCTCGCCCGGGTCAACGTCGTCACGCTCGCCGCGCGCCCCACGCTCGCGTTCCTGCGCCGCACCTGCCGGCCGGGCGGACGCTACCGGCTGCTCGACGTCGGCTACGGCGACGGCGACATGCTGCGGCGGATCGCGCGCTGGGGGCAGCGGCGCGGCGTCGCCTTCGAACTCGTCGGCGTCGACCAGAACGAGCGCAGCCGCGCCGCCGCGCTGGCGCACAGCCCGGCCGGGCTCGCGATCGACTGGCGTGTCGGCGACTATCGCGCGCTCGGCGACGAGCCGTGGGATTTCGTCGTGTCGAGCCTGGTGGCGCACCACATGACGCGCGACGAGCTGGTCGCCTTTCTCGCCTGGATGGAGCGGCACGCGCGCGTCGGCTGGCTGGTCAACGACCTGCACCGCCACGCTGTCGCCTACCGCGCCTGGCCGCTGCTGGCACGCGGCTTCGGCTGGCACCCGATCGTGCGCCACGACGGCCACGTCTCGATCGCGCGCAGCTACCGGCCCGACGAGTGGCCCCCGCTGCTCGCCGCCGCGGGCGTCCGCGACGCGCGTGTCTACCGCGCCTTCCCGTTCCGGCTGTGCGTCGAGCGCCGCTGATCCTCGGCGGCGGGCCGGCCGGCGCCGCCGCGGCGATCGCGCTGGCGCAGGGCGGTACGCGCGCGCTGGTGATCGAGCGCACGCGCGAGACCGGCGACGCCCTGTGCGGCGGCTTCCTCAGCTGGCGCACCCTGGCGGCGGTGGAGCGGCTTGGGGTCGACGCCGAGGCGCTCGGCCCCGCGGTGGTGCGGCGTGTGCGGCTGTTCGCCGCGGGGCGCGTGGTGGAGGCGCCGCTGCCAGCGCCCGCGCGCGGCGTCTCGCGCCGCCGGCTCGACTCGCTGCTGCTCGCGCGCGCGGTGGCGGCGGGCGCGGCGGTGGAGCGCGGCGTCGCGGCGCGCGCGGTGGAGGACGGTGCGGTTCGCACCGCCGACGGCGCGCTGCTGGCGAGCGAGGCGCTGTTCCTCGCGAGCGGCAAGCATGACGTGCGCGGGCGAGCGCGGCCAGTGCCGCAAGGTGATCCGGCGCTGGGCCTCCGCACGCGCCGCGTCGACTCGCCCATGCTGGCGCGGCTGGTCGGCGACGCGGTCGAGCTCCACCTGTTCCGCGGCGGCTATGCCGGCGTGGTGCGGCAGGAGGACGGCAGCACCAACATCTGCCTCGCGCTGCGCCGTTCGCGGCTGAGCGCGGCGGGCACCCCCGCGCGCCTGCTCGAGACGCTCGCCGCGGAGGCGCCCGCGCTGGGCGAGCGGCTCGGCGGCGCTGGGGACGGTCCGATCGAGGCGGTCGCCAACGTGCCCTACGGATGGCGCGCGAGATCGGGCGAAACCGGCCTGTTCCGACTCGGCGATCAGGCCGCGGTGATCCCCTCGCTCGCCGGCGAGGGAATGGGGATCGCGCTGGCGAGCGGCATGAGTGCGGCGCGAGCGTGGCACGACGGCGCCGCGATGGCGGCGGCATCGTGGCAGGCGCGCTTCGCCCGCGGCGCGGGGGCACCGCTCGCGGTCGCGGGGGCGGTGCGCGCGCTGGCGGAGCATCCGGCGCTCGCCGCGCCGCTGCTGGCGCCGCTCGCCCGCGCCGGGATGCTCGAGAGGCTGGCGCGCTGGACGCGGATCGGGGGAGAGTAGGCGCATGGCGGCGCTTCGCGATGGGGCGTCGACCTGCTCAGCTTCTGCTCAGTGCTAAAGGGGCGATGAGGGGGCGGCACCGTGTTGCCCCCTCCGTTCGTGCTGAGGAGGCGCTGAGCCCGTCGAAGCGCCGCCTCGAAGCACTCTGCGCCCGGACGCGACGAAGACGACGACGGCTCCTCCGATCACCGCAGCGAGTTAATCGCGCGCCAATCCGCTTGTTAAGCCTGCCTCAAGCCACTATCCGCCAGGGCCGACGCCATGGCCCGCGCCCCCTCCCGCACCTCCCGCTCGCGCCCGGCGCGCTCCCCGTGGCGGCGGCGACTGGGCGTCGCGCTCAAGACGCTGCTGGCGCTCGCCGTGCTCGCGGTCGGCGCGCTCGTCGTGGCTGTCTATATCGCGCGCTCGCAGTTGCCGAGCTTCGAGTCGCTCAAATCATCGCCGAATGGCCAGATGGTGCGGGTGCACGCCGCCGACGGCAGCGTGCTGGTCTCGCTCGGGCCCAGCTATGGCCAGTGGCTGAGCTACGATCGCATCCCAGCGGTGATGACCGACGCGACCGTCGCGGTGGAGGACCGGCGCTTCCGCAGCCATCTCGGCGTCGACCCGATCGGGATCGTCCGCTCTGTCGGGGTCCGCTATGAGCGTGGCCACTGGGTGCAGGGCGGCTCGACTATCACTCAGCAGCTCGCGCGCACAGTCTTCCTCAACAACCAGAAGAAGTTCGGCCGCAAGTTCCGCGAGGCGATCCTGGCGCTCGCGCTTGAGCGCAAATTCAGCAAGGACCAGATCCTCGAGCTGTACCTCAACAAGGTCTATTACGGCGGCGGCGCCTACGGGATCGACGCCGCCAGCCGGAAGTTCTTCGGCCATGGCGCGAGCCAGCTGAGCCTCACCGAGGCGGCGGTGATCGCCGGGCTGGTCAAGGCACCGTCGAATTATTCCCCGACCGCCGACGCAGAAGCCGCGGTGGGCCGTGCCGGCGTGGTGATCCAGCAGATGGTGCGCAACGGCTTCATCACGTCGAGCCAGGCCGCCGCGGCCGATCCCAACGACGTCCGCCTCGCGCCCGCCCCGCGGCAGAACAGCGTGCGCTATTTCACCGACTGGGCGCTGCCTCAGCTCGAGCTGCTGATCGACGAGACCGAGCGACCGCTCGAGGTCTGGACCACGCTCGACCCGGCGATGCAGCGCGCCGCCGACGAGGCGGTGCGCGCTAACGCTCCCGCGGGCACGCAGGGCGCGCTGGTCGCGCTCGACCGCGACGGCTCGGTCCGCGCGATGGTGGGCGGCACCGACTATGTCACCTCCAACTACAACCGCGCCACCAAGGCGCAGCGCCAGCCGGGCTCGGCGTTCAAGCTGTTCGTCTATCTCTCCGCGCTCGAGGCCGGGCGGACGCCCGAGGACCGCGAGATCGACGAGCCGGTGACGATCGACGGCTGGAGCCCGCGCAACGACTCGCGCCGCTTCTCGGGCGAGGTCACGCTGCGCACCGCCTTCGCCTTCTCGCTCAACACCATCGCGGCCAAGCTCGGCTATGCGGTCGGCTTCCAGACGGTGGCCGACATGGCGCGGCGCTTCGGCATCACCACCGCGGTCAACACGCATCCCTCGATGGTGCTCGGCACCTCCGAGGTGCGCGTGATCGACATGACACGCGCCTTCGCCAGCGTCGGCAACAAGGGCGTGGCGGTGACGCCGTTCGGGATCACGCGGGTGACCGCAGAGGGCGAGGAGATCTACCGCCACGAGGTCGATCGCAGCCACGTGCTGGTCGCGCCCAATGTCGCGGCGCAGATGATCGACCTGCTCCAGACCACGGTCAATACCGGCACCGGCCGCGCCGCGCAGATCGGTCGCCCCGTGGCGGGCAAGACCGGCACCACCACCAGCAGCAAGGACGGCTGGTTCCTCGGCTTCTCCTCGGGGCTGACCACCGGCGTGTGGATGGGGCGCGACGACGCCAAGCCGGTCGGCGGCCTGCACGGCGGCACCGCCCCGGCGCGCGCTTTCGCGCAGTTCATGCGCCAGGCGGTGGCCAATCGCCCGATCGAGCAGTTCGACACGCAGGTGACGCTGCCCGAGGCACAGCTCGAGCCCGACGCCGAGAGCTATTACGGCGCGCCCGACAACAGCAGCTTCGTCGGCGACGACGGCCTCCCGATCGATCCCGGCGCAGCGGCCGATCCGCAGGCGCCGGTATTCGGCCCCGAGCGGCCGGTGGTTCAGCCGGTACCGCGTGCGCGCGACGACGATGCCGGCCAGGATGACGGCGCCGACCCGCGTGACGCCCCATCACAGGCGCCGGCGCAGCGGCTCGACCAGGACTGGCTCGATCGGGTCACCGGCCGGCCCCAGCGCGATCAGGCGCGCGATCAGGGCCGCGACCGCGCCGCCCCGCGCGGTCAGCCGCCGCGCGCGCCGTCCGGCGACACGTCGGGTGACCGCCCATACCAGTGAAGCGCGGCGCCGTTCGCGCGTAGCCAGGCGCGCTCGGGCGCGGGATCGCGGCCGTAGAGCTGGGCGACCAGAGCGTGGAAGCGCGGCGAATGATCCATGTGGACGCGGTGCGCCACCTCGTGCGCCGCGGTGGCGCGGCGCACCGGGCGCGGCGCGAGCACCAGCCGCCAGCTGTAGCGGATCGCGCCATGGTGCGCGCAGCTGCCCCAGCGCCCGCGCGGGTCGCCGACGCTCACCGCGCTGACGGCCACGCCGGCGAGCGCGGCGTAATGCGCGGTATCCTCCTCGAGCAGCGCCAGCGCCGTGCGCCGCAGCCATGCCGCGACGCGCCGCTCGACCATCTCGGCCGGGCCACCGACGACGAGTTCATCGCCCTCGACGCGCGGCAGCCGCGGCGCTTTCTCTCGCCAGACGATCGTCAGCGCCGCGTCGTCGACCCCCAGCGTCGCGCCGGGCACGAATGGTCGCGGCTGCGGCAGCAGCGCGCGCTGCGCGTCGAGCCAGGCGCGCTGCCCGACCGCCCAGGCCAGCGCCTTCGCGGCCGAGGCGCGCGGCGGCAGCGTCAGCCGCACGCGCCCGCTGGTCGGATCGAACGAGAGCTTCGTCCGCCGCGCGCGCGGGTTACGGACCAGCTCGATCGAGTCCGCCGGGATCGTCGCGCCGGTCACCGCCGGATCACAGCTCCCGGTCGACGATATGATGTTCGAGGTCGCCCGCGTCGTCCTCGCTGATCGTCCAGCCCCGCACCGACTCGCCCGCGCGGTGCACCGCCTCGCGGTCGCCGCTGACCAGATAATGCCAGTCGGGCAGCGGCTCGCCGTTCGCGCGCAGGCGATAGGCGCAGGTCGACGGCAGCCAGTCGATCGAGTCGACGTTGCTTGTCGTCAGCCGCACGCACTCGCTCACATAGGCGCGGCGGTGGCGATAGTTGGAACATTGCCCGCTGCGCCGGTCGAGCAGGCGGCAGGCGACGTTGGTGGCGATCAGCTCGCCGGTATCCTCGTCCTCCAGCTTGTGCAGGCAGCATTTGCCGCAGCCGTCGCACAGTGCCTCCCACTGCGCGCGGTCGAGCCGGTCGAGCGGCACGTCCTCCCAGAAGCGCCCCGTCAGCGCGCCCATCGCGTCACCTCGTCGGCGATCGCCTGCGGCGGCCCCTCGGGCAGCAGCGCCAGCGGCTTGCCTTGCGGATCGAACAGATAGATCTGGCGGCTGTGGTCCATCAGATAGCCGTCGGCGTTGCCCTTGCCGCGCGCGTGATAGATGCCGAACGTCTTGGCCGCGGCGGCGATCTGCTGCGGCGTGCCGGTCAGCCCGACCAGCCGCGGGTGGAAGGCCGAGACGAAGCGCTTGAGCGCGGCGGGCGTATCACGCGCGGGGTCGACCGTGACGAAGATCGGCGTGATCCGCGCCGCCAGCGCGGGGTCGCTCTTCTCGATCAGCCGCAGCCCCGCGGCGATGTTCTGCACGTCGGTGGGGCAGACGTCGGGGCAGAAGGTGTAGCCGAAATAGACGATGCGGTACTGGCCGGCGAAGTCGCGATCGGTCCGTGCGCGCCCGTCCTGGTCGGTCAGCGCGAAGGCGCCGCCGATGCGCGCGCCGGCGAGCGGCGGGGTTGCGGCCGGCTCGCTCGAGCAGCCCGCGACCGTTCCGGCCAGCCCGAGCGCGAGCGCGGCGGCGAGGTGACGACGCATGTTCATGGTGGCGGCAGATGTGATGCGTTATAGCGCTGCCCGCAACCCTTTCCGCTCCGCCGACGCGAGACCGCCCGACCCATGATCCGCCGCCTGCTCCCCGCCGCCGCGCTGCTTCTCCCGCTCGGCACGCTCCCCCTCCCCGCCGCGGCGCAGCAGCAGTCGCAGAGCTACAAATTCCTCGAGTCGATCCGGAAGGGTGACGGCAACGCGGTGATCGCCACGCTCGACCAGCCCGGCCAGACGATCATCAACACGCGCGACGTCACCACCGGCGAGGGCGCGCTCCATATCGTGGTCAAGCGCGGCGACTCAGCCTATCTGCGCTACCTGC
This sequence comes from Sphingomonas citri, assembly GCF_019429485.1. Lineage (GTDB taxonomy): Bacteria > Pseudomonadota > Alphaproteobacteria > Sphingomonadales > Sphingomonadaceae > Sphingomonas > Sphingomonas citri. Next base: position 50,551 of record NZ_JAHXZN010000007.1, read on the forward strand.
TCGCCAAGGGCGCCGACCCCAACCTGCGCGACCGCGACGGCGAGACGCCGATGATGCTCGCGGTCCAGGCCGGCCAGCCCGAGATGGTGCAGATCCTCGCCAACGCCAAGGCCAACGCCAATCTCGCCGACGGCAGCGGCGAGACCCCGCTGATCCGCGCGGTGCAGCGCCGCGACCTGTCCCTGGTACGCGCGGTGCTGGCGGCGGGGGGCAACCCCGACCAGCCCGACAATGTCGCGGGCATGTCGGCGCGCGACTATGCCAAGCGCGACACGCGCTCGACCGCGATCGCCAAGGTGCTCGACGAGACGCCGGCCAAGACCCAGCGCGCGGTGGCCGGCCCGCGGATGTGAGCGGCGGAGCGGGGCGCCGGCTCTCCGCTCAGAAGCCCTGCACCGCCTCGGGATCGTGCGCCGCGATCAGCCGGCGCGCGGCACGGCGCGCGAAGGCGAGCGTGCAGCGCTTGCGCACGTGCGCCGGCAGCGGCTCGGTTCGCGCCTCGCGCACGATCGCGGCGTCGTAGCGGTCGGCGACGATTAGCCCGGTGCGCTCGGGCAGGAAGGCGGCGCCGTCGATCGGCGCGGCGTCGAAGCCAGCCGGCACCGCCCAGTAGAAGCGGTCGCAGTGCGCGAGATAGTCCTGCCATTTGGCGTCGCCGAGCAGGTCGGCGCGCGACACCTTGATCTCGACGATCACCAATTGTCCGCGCTGGTCGAGCGCCATCAGGTCGGCGCGGCGCCCGCCGTCGAGCGGCACCTCGGCGATCGCGGTGAGCTCGTGGCGCAGCAGCATCCGCGTGACGCCGCGCGCGACGTCGGCGGCACACATCGGGCCGGGTGAGTCGACGCAGGATTCGGGGGTGGTCAGCATTCGCCCACGATAGAACATCCAGCGAACGCTGGCAAAGCCCTGGCGCCGCGCAAGTCGCACGCGAATGGTTGAACGCGCGCGGCGGCTCGGGCATGGACGGCGCACGATGGTTCCCGTTCCGTTCGCCGCTCTCGCCTTCGCCGGGCACGACTGGTGCGCGCTGCCGCAGGGCGCGCTCTACTGGCCGGCACGGCGCGCCCTGCTGGTGGCCGACCTGCACCTCGAGAAAGCGAGCTGGTACGCCCGCGGCGGGCAGATGCTCCCGCCCTACGATTCGATCGCGACCCTCACCGACCTCGCCGCGTTGGTCGACTCGCTCGCGCCGGCGGAATTGTGGTGCCTCGGAGACAGCTTCCACGACGTCGAGGGATGCGATCGCCTCCCCGCCGACGCGCGTGCGCTGCTCACCCGACTCACCGGCGCGACGCGCTGGACCTGGATCACCGGCAACCACGACCGCGTCTATGTCGACCGCTGCGGCGGCGAGGCGGTCGACGAGGCGCTGGTGGACGGGGTCGTGCTGCGCCACGAGGCGGCGCGCGCCGAGACCCGGCCCGAGCTGTCGGGCCATTTTCACCCGAAGCTGCGCGTCCGCGTGCGCGGCAAGCTGGTGGCGCGGCGCTGCTTCATCGCCGGCCCGCGCAAGCTGATCCTCCCTGCCTTCGGATCGCTCACCGGCGGCCTCGACGCGACCCATCCCGAGATCGTCCGCGCCGCGGGCGGTCCCGCCGAAGCGCTGGTCGCCCTACCCGATCGACTGCTGCGCTTCCCACTCGCCGCCTGAGCGCAGTCGCGTGAGCAGCGCGGCGACCTCGTCGTAGTCACGCGCGATCGCGTCGACCCCGATCGCGCGCAGCCGCTCGGCGTGATCGGGCGCGCAATGCGACGCCGCCACCAGCCCGATGACATAGGCGCCGCTCGCCACCGCGCCGGTCGCACCGACGGGCGAGTCCTCGATCACCGCGCAGTGCTCGATCGGCACGCCCAGCCGGGCCGCGCCGTACCAGTAGAGATCGGGCGCGGGCTTGCCACGCGCGACATGCTCCGCTCCGGAATAGAGATGGTCGCCGAATGATTCGAGCAGCCCGAGGTGCTGCAGGTGCGTGCGAATCCAGCGCACGCGGCTCGACGACACCACCGCGCGCGGCAGCTCCGCGGGCAGCGAGCGCACGAACGCCGCCGCCCCAGCCACCTCGGCGATCCCCTCGGCCAGGCAACGCTCGTCCTCGGCATGGCGCGCGGCGCGAAAGTCGTCGGGCAGCGGGCGCCCGATCCAGCGCTCGACCGCGCCGGTGAAGTCGGCGCCCGACAGACCCATGAACTGCGCCATCGCCTGCTCGGGCGAGGTGGGATGGCCCGCGTCGGTGAGATAATCGGCGAGATGGCGGTTGCCGCTCGCCTCGCTCTCGATCAGCACGCCGTCGAAATCGAACAGCAGCGCCTCGATCGGCGGCGCGACGCTCATCGCCGCGCCCCGAACAGCGCCGAGCCGACGCGGACGTGTGTGGCACCGAGCGTCACCGCGGTCTCCAGATCGTCGGACATGCCCATGCTCAGTCCCTTCAGGTCATGGTCGCGCGCCAGCTTGGCGCAGAGCGCGAGATAGGGCGCCGGCTCGAGCTCGGCGGGCGGGATGCACATCAGCCCGGCGATCGGGAGACCGGCGTCGCGCGCCTGACGCAGCAGTGCGGGCAGCTCGTCGATCGCGCAGCCGCCCTTCTGCGGCTCGGCACCGATATTGATCTGGAGGAAACAGTCGGGCGCCCGCCCCTGCGCCGCGATCGCGCGCGCCAGTGCCTCGACCAGAGAGGGCCGGTCGACCGAGTGGATCGCGTCCGCCAGCGCGACCGCGTCGGCGGCCTTGTTCGACTGCAGCTGCCCGATAAGATGGAGCCGCGCGTCGGGATTATCCTCACGCAGCGCCGGCCATTTCGCCTGCGCTTCCTGCACGCGGTTCTCGCCGAAGTCGCGCACCCCGGCGGCGAGCAGCGGGCGGATCGCCGCGGCGTCATGCGTCTTCGATACCGCGATCAGCGTCACGTCGGCGGGCGCGCGCTTCGCGACTCCGGCAGCGCGCGCGATGCGGTCGCGCACCGCGGTGAGCCGCGCCTCGGCGTCGCGGGAGAGGTCGTCCTGGATCATGCCCGGCGCTATAGGTGGCGCGATGCGCGCCCGCCACCCCGACCGCTGGCTGATGACCGACGAGCGCCAGGGCGAGACATTATGGCGCGCGCTGGAGCGGCTGCCGCGCGGCGGCGGGATCGTCTTCCGCCATCACACCACGCCCGCGCCCGCGCGAGCGCGGCTCTTCGCGCGGGTCGCGGCAGTAGCGCGTCGGCGCGGGCTGGTGCTCGTGCGCGCGGGCGCCACCCCCTTCCGCGGCGAGTGCGGCCGTCACGCGCGGCGCGGGAGCGATCTGGTGACCTGGCCCGCGCATACGCGTCGCGAGGCGATCGCGGCGGTGCGCGCGGGCGCGACGCTCGTCTTCGTCTCGCCCGTCTTCGCCACGCGCTCGCACCCCGGCGCGCGCGCGCTCGGTCCGCTTCGTGCCGCCGCGATCGCGCGCGGGCTGCCCGTTCCGGCGATCGCGCTCGGCGGGGTCGACGAGCGCCGCTACCGGCTCCGGCTGCGCGCGCTCGGCTTCGCGGGCTATGCCGCGATCGACGCCTGGGGCAGGCGCGCTGGCTGAGCGCGCCTCAGCCGATATGGTCGGCGAAGAAGGCGGCGGTGCGCTCGTCGGCCAGCTCGGCCGCGGCGTCCGAGCGGCGCCGACCGAACTCGGTGGCGAAACCGTGATCCTCCCCGGCATAGTCATAGAGCGTCACGCGCGGGTGATCGTCGAGCCCCTCGTGCATCGCCCCTTGGGTCGCCGCGTCGACGAAGCCGTCCGCGCCGGCGATATGGAGCAGCAACGGGCGCGCGATCGCGTGCTTCTCGCCGAGCAGCCCGTCGATCCCCACGGCATAATAGCCGACGCTCGCGTCGACGTCGGTGCGCGCCGCGGTCATATAAGCCAGGCGGCCGCCCAGGCAGTAACCGACCGCGCCGACCTTCTTGCCGCTCTCGGCGCGTGCGTAGCGGATCGCCGCCTCGATGTCCCGGACGCCGCCGTCCTGGTCGAACTCACCCATCAGCGCCAGCGCGCGCTCCATCTCGGGCGCGACATCGGGATCGAGCTCGATCCCCGGCGTGATCCGCCAGAACAGGTCGGGCGCGACGGCGAGATAGCCGGCCTCGGCCAGCGTGTCGCATTTACGGCGGATGCCCGCGTTGATGCCGAAGATTTCCTGGATCACGACGATCGCGCCGCGCGGCGTGCCGGCGGGATCGGCGCGATAGGCGGGCATGTCACCGCCGTCGAGCGCGGTGATGGTAGCGAGGGCGGTCATGCGGGGGCTCTCTCCTGGCGCCCGCCGCGCTACCCCGCGGACGTTGCGGAGCCTCGACGATCACGGGCATAAGCGGTGCCACGCTATCGCGCCCGTGGGGCGCGCTCAAGGAGCCGCGGCGATGAAGGTGACGATCGAGCTCGACTGCACGCCCGAGGAGGCGCGCCGGATGATGGGCCTGCCCGATCTCACCCCGCTGCACGACCTGTATCTCTCGCGCATGCGCGAGGCGCTCGACGGCCGCGTCGCGCCCGAGACCGTGGCCGCGATGATGCGGAGCTGGACTCCCGTAGGCGATGCGGGAATGGACTTCTGGCGTCAGCTTTTCGCGGCCAACAACGGCAAGTCGGGCTGAGTGGACGCTGACACGATCTATGCGCTGTCGAGTGGCGCGCCGCCCGCGGCGATCGCGGTCGTGCGCGTCAGCGGTCGCCATGCGCTGGCGGCGGCAGCGGCGTTGGCGGGGCCGCTGCCCCCGCCGCGTAGCGCCGCCGTGAGGACACTCCGCGGCAGCGACGGCGCTCCGCTGGACCGTGCGCTGGTGCTCGTGTTTCCCGGGCCGAACAGCGCGACGGGCGAGGATCTCGTCGAGCTGCACCTTCATGGTGGGCGCGCCGTGGTCGCGGCGGTCAGCGCAGCGCTGGCCGACCAGCCCGGTTTGCGGCAGGCCGAGCCGGGCGAGTTCACGCGCCGAGCGCTGACGAACGGCCGGATCGACCTTCACCAGGCAGAGGGGCTGGCCGATCTTCTCGAAGCGGAGACAGAGGATCAGCGCCGCGCCGCGTTGGCGGCGAGCGACGGTATGCTAGGCGAGACGCTCGCTGGCTGGCTGCGGTCGCTCAGCGGTGCCGCTGCCATGATCGAGGCCACGATCGACTATGACGAAGAGGCGGATATTGCCCACGACCGCGTCGATGCCTGGCGCCCCGTCGTCGCGGCCGTACGTGACGAGATGGTCGCGCTACTCGCTCAACCTTCGGTGGAGCGGCTGCGCGACGGTCTGTTGGTGGTACTCGCCGGGCCGCCGAACGCGGGCAAATCATCCCTGTTCAACGCACTTCTCGGTCGCGACGCGGCGATCGTGACGCCCATCGCCGGGACGACCCGTGACGTGATCGAAGCGCACGTCGTGCGCTCGGGTATCCCCTACCGTCTGTGCGACACTGCCGGACTCGCCGAATACACCGATGATGTCGTGGAGCAGATCGGTATTGATCGGGCGCGCGCGCTGAGCGCTCAGGCTGACGTCATCCTCTGGCTTGGCGAGCGTGCAACAGCGCCCGTGGGTGCAGTTCACGTGACTGCAAAGGCGGATTTGGCGCACGAGCCTGGCGGTGACATATCTGTCTCCACAAAAAGTGCCGGATCGATCGACCGGCTCTGGGAGCTACTTGCCTCGCACGCGCGCGAGCAGCTGACCCTCAGGTCCGATGTTGCGTTGCGGGAAACGCAGCGCGATGCCCTCCGCGGCGTCACTGACTCGCTGTCGAACTCACTTTGCGAAATTGAACCGCTAATGAGCGCGGAAGAATTGCGCGTTGCACGACGGCTACTGGGAGGTTTAGTGGGGCAAGACGCGACCGAGGCGATGCTGGATGCGCTCTTCGGACGCTTCTGCCTCGGCAAATGAGTTGTTCCACGTGAAACAGTATGACGTTGTCGTGATCGGCGGCGGGCACGCCGGCACCGAGGCAGCTGCCGCTGCCGCGCGGCGCGGGGCCACGGTTCTGCTCGTGACTCAGTGCGTCGCGCAGATCGGGGCAATGTCCTGCAATCCCTCCATAGGCGGGGTCGGCAAAGGGCATCTTGTTCGAGAGGTTGACGCCTTTGACGGGCTGATGGGCGTCGCGGCCGACCACGCTACCATCCATCGTCGGATGCTCAATCGTTCCAAGGGTCTCGCGGTGCAAGGTCCGCGGGTCCAAGCCGATCGCCGGCTTTATCGAGAGTCGGTCCAGGCGCAACTTCTCGACTACGCCTCGTTGACGATCATCCAAGACGAGGCCGTGGAATTGGAGACGGTCGGCGGTTCGATCACCGGCGTTCGCCTCGAGAGCGGCTCCTTGGTGCGAAGCCGCGCGGTGGTGATCGCGACCGGCACGTTCCTAGGGGGCCGACTTTTCCGCGGAGCAGAGCGGCTCGACGGCGGGCGGGTCGATGAACGGGCGAGCCATCGGTTGAGCCAGCAATTGCGCGCGCTGGATCTTCCCATCACTCGACTGAAGACGGGAACGCCGCCGCGGCTGGACGGTCGGACGATCGACTGGGCCCGGCTCGAACGGCAACCGAGCGACGCAGACATGTGGCGCATGTCCTTCCTGCCGAATGCTCACCCGCCGCTGCCCCAGCTCGCCTGCGCGATCACGCGCACCGACGAACGGGGGCATGACGTCATTCGGGCCGGACTGCCTGATTCGCCCCTGTTCGCCGGTGCGATCAAAGGTAGCGGGCCGCGCTATTGCCCGTCGATCGAGGACAAGGTGCATCGTTTCGGCGATCGCGACGGGCACCAGGTCTTCCTAGAGCCCGAAGGTCTCGACGATCACACTGTCTACCCCAACGGCATATCGACATCCCTCTCCCGCGAGACGCAGGAGCGATTGCTCGCGACAATCGCGGGGCTCGAGCGAGCGCTTATCACGACCTATGGCTATGCGGTCGAATACGACCACCTCGATCCGCGCTCGCTGGATCACCGGCTGGCACTCCATGCCCTCCCTGGCCTGTTCTGCGCGGGGCAGATCAACGGTAGCACGGGCTATGAGGAAGCCGCCGCACAGGGTCTGATCGCCGGGCTCAATGCGTCGGCGCACGCGCTTTCGCTCGAGTCTTTCATCTGCGACCGCGCCGCCGGCTATATGGGAGTGATGGTAGATGATCTGGTGCTGCAAGGCGTGAGTGAGCCCTACCGGATGCTCACCGCGCGCGCCGAATACCGGCTCGCGCTGAGAGCGGACAATGCGGAGAGCCGGCTCACCGGGCTGGGGATCGCAGCGGGTGCGGTACGTGAGCAACGACGTGCATCGTTCGAGCGGCGGCAGGAGATGCGCGATCGGGCTCGGCTCGGAGACCGACGGGAGGTCGACCCCGACGTGTCGAGCGAGATCGCAGAAGATTTACGCTACGCACCCTATCTTGAGCGCCAAGCCGCGGAAATAGCGAGAATGCGCGCCGATCGCGACGTCCGGATCCCCTCGTCCGAGGCGCTGCACGCCATACCCGGCCTCTCTACAGAGATGATCGAGCGACTTAGCATCGCTCGTCCGACCACCTTGGACGAGGCGTCAAGGGTTCGGGGTGTCACGCCGGCGGCATTGTCGGCTTTATGGCTCCACGCACGGAAAAGCGCGTGACCGAGGAAGAGGCGCGAGCATGGGTCGTTTCCCATTTCGACGAGGCCGCGGCGCTCCGGCTGGATCGGTTTGGTTCATTGGTGATCCAGGAGAACGCCAGACAGAATTTAATCGCGCCCGCGACCGTGGCGCAGATCTGGTCACGCCATCTGCTCGACTCTGCGCAGCTTCTTCTTCTTGCTGATCGAACGGGCGAGTGGCTGGACGTTGGCACCGGCGCAGGTCTTCCGGGCATGGTTATTGCTCTGCTGAGTGATCGACCTGTCACACTGATTGAACCGCGCCTCAGGCGGGTCGAGTTTCTCACCGCCGCGCGCGATGAACTCGGGCTAGGCAATGTGTGTGTCGTCAAGGGCCGGGTCGAGAGCCTTCCTTCTCGAGCCTTCTCTGTGATCTCAGCGCGCGCCGTCGCCTCGCTCGAAGATCTGCTCGGCATGACCCGTCACCTACGTGACGCGCAGACGCGGCTCGTACTTCCCCGCGGTCGCGGGGCAGCCGACGAGATTGATCTCGTCCGATCGCGATGGCAGGGTATGTTCCACGTGGAACACAGCCTCACCGACGCTGAATCGCTCATCGTCCTTGCTGACGGAGTTTCTGTCTGATGTTCTGCATCGCCATCGCTAATCAGAAAGGCGGGGTCGGGAAGACCACCAGCGCGATCAACGTCGCGACCGCGTTGGCCGCATCGGGGCACCGCGTTCTGTTGATCGACCTCGACCCACAGGGTAACGCTTCCACCGGTCTCGGTATCGCGCAGGCGCAGCGCGAGCGCTCGACCTATGACGTGCTGCTCGACGATGCCGGACTCGCGGAGGCCTCGGTACCGAGCGGCATTCCCCAACTCGACGTCATCCCCGCGACCGTCGACCTCTCGGGTGCCGAGATCGAGCTCGTTGAGACGAGCGATCGCACGCATCGCCTGCGTCGCGCGATCGATCGCGCTGACCGAAGCTGGGATGTCGTGCTGATCGACTGCCCGCCCTCGCTCGGCCTGCTCACGATCAACGCGATGGTGGCGGCGGACGCGCTTCTCGTTCCTCTCCAGTGCGAGTTCTTCGCACTGGAGGGGCTCAGCCAGCTGCTCAATACGGTCGAGCGGATCCGGTCGCGCTTCAACCCGTCACTGTCGATCCTAGGCGTCGCGCTGACGATGTACGATCGTCGCAATCGGCTCACCGAGCAGGTCTCCGCAGACGTACGAGCGGTGCTCGGCAAGGTCGTTTTCGACACTGTCATCCCCCGCAACGTTCGTTTGTCGGAGGCGCCGAGCCATGGTTTGCCTGCGCTGATCTATGATCATCGCTGTAGCGGATCCGAAGCCTATATCGCGCTGGCACGCGAGCTGATCCAGCGCCTGCCGCGAGAGGAGAATGTAGCAGCATGAGTGATGCAGGAGCGCGACGCGCGCGCGGTGGTCTCGGGCGCGGATTGAACGCGCTGCTGGGTGACGTGGCGCAGGACGAGCGCGAGGCGGGCGAAGCGCCGGCGCGCGGCGCGGTACGAATGATCCCGGTCTCGGCGATCGCGCCGCATCCCGAGCAGCCGCGCCGCCACTTCGACGAGACGGCGCTCGACGAGCTCGCCGCCTCGATCGCTGAGCGCGGCGTGATCCAGCCGATCATCGTGCGCCCGCATGGCCATGACTATCAGATCGTGGCGGGTGAGCGCCGCTGGCGTGCGGCGCAGCGCGCCCGGCTGCATGAAGTGCCGGTCGTCGTCCGCGAATATAGCGACAGCGAGACGCTCCAGATCGCGCTGCTGGAGAATATCCAGCGGCAGGACCTCAACGCGATCGAAGAGGCGCGCGCCTACCAAAGGTTGATCGACGAGTTCGGCCACACGCAGGACGCGCTCGCTCGCGCGGTGCACAAGTCGCGCAGCCACGTCGCCAACCTGCTCCGCCTGCTCGACCTGCCCGACGAGGTCCAATCCCGCGTCGTGAGCGGCACCCTGACGATGGGGCATGCGCGTGCGATGGTCAGCGCCGATGACCCGATCGCACTCGCCGATCAGGTCGTGACGCAAGGTCTCTCGGTGCGCCAGACGGAGAAGCTCGCCAGCAGCGACAAGCGCGGTGGCAACGCGGCTCCGCGTGAGACGACCGGCGGCGCGCGCAGGATGGCGCCGGCGAGCGCCGGCAGCGCCGACATCGCCGCGCTGGAGAACCAGCTCGCCGACCTGCTCGGGCTCAAGGTACATATCGCCTTCAACGAGGACGGACGCGGCTCGATCACGCTCGATTATAGCTCGCTGGAGCAGCTCGACATGGTGTGTCAGCGGCTGAGCGGCGAACGGATATGATCCACAGGACCTGACACCGCTCTCGAAGTCTCAGGGTCACCATAGCGCAGTAGAGCCACGTCCTTATCTGTGGCACCCTGGGCCGTCGCGCGTACCGTAGCACGGTTCGTCCTCGACGACCGAGACCGCCGGTGCAGCGAGTCGCCTACCCCCGGCCGCTGCCCCGGCCCTTGCCTTCTCTAGCGTGCCACCCGCTGCGCCAGCCGCAGCAGGAAGGTCTCCATCACCACGCGTCCGGCCGGGCCGGCGGCGATCACCTCGCGCTCGGTGCGCCGGGCCGCCGCGAGCGCGGCAGCGAGCGCCGGCACGCGCCAGCGCCGCAGCGCCGCGGCGGTGCTGGCCTCCTCGCGCCAGAAGACGCGGTGGCGCTTCATCACCTGTTCCACCCCCTCGCCCGTATCGATCGCGGCGCGCATGTCGGCGAGTGCCAGCAGCCGCCGCCCGAGCGCGCGTAGCAGCGGGATCGGCGAGCTGTCCGCCCCCGCCATCCGTCGCAGCCCCTCGACCAGGGCGGGCACGTCGCCGCCCGTCGCGGCGAGCACCACGTCGCCGATCTCACCCTCGGCGATGTCGGCACCGACCGCGTCGAGCGCCTCCTCGTCGGCGTCGGCCGGGCGGTCTGGCGCGGCGTCGAGGTAGAGCGCGAGCTTCTCGACCTCGCGCGCCATCACCGCGCGATCGCCGTCGCTCGCACGGACGATGCGCTGCACGGCGGTGGGCGCGATCCGCAGCCCCTCGGCGCGCCCCAGCTCGGCCACGACCGCGGCGGCGTCGCGCGCGTTGGGGGGATAACAGGCGAAGGCGAGCGCGCGATCCGAGTCGATCGCCGCCTTGACCAGCTTCCCGGTCGACTTGACCGACGGCGCGATCACCACGACCGGGTTGCCCGCCCGCTCGAGATCGAGCAGCGCGGCCACGGCCTCCAGCACCTCCTCGCCCGCGCTGGTGACGCGAATGTAGCGCGGATCGCCGAACAGCGAGATCGCCGCCGCTTCGTCGCTGAGACGCGCCGGATCGCTGCGCAGCGTCGCACCGTCGAGATCGACCCGCTCGGCGCCCTGCCCCAGCGCCCGCGCCAGACGCGCGGCGTGCGCCTGTGCGGTCGCCTCGTCCGGGCCGTGGAGCAGATAGAGGCGGAGGTCCGCCGGCGGCCGGTCGAGCGCGGCGGTGAGCCGCGCCTCGGTCGCCTTCATGGCGCCGGCGGCTGCGTCCGCCGCGCGTAGAGCGCCAGCCGCGCCACGATCTGATCGGCCACCGTCTCGGACAGCCGCTCCAGCGCGGTGTTCTCGGCCGCGATCGTGGCATATTCCGAGCCGACCACGTCGATCCCCGCGTCCGAGCCGGCGGTGGCGTCGACCACCACCGTGCCCTGCGCCGCGTCGATCAGCTGGTAGCGCGCGCGCAGCGTCCGCCGCTCGCGCGCGATCGAGTCGTCGGTCCGCGTGCCCAGGCCGACGATATCGTCGTCGAGCCGCACGGTGAGCCGGTATCTGGCGGCGGTACCGCCCTGTCCCATCGCGCCGAGCCGGTCGCGCAGCGCGTTGGCCATCAGCCACCCCGACTTGCCCTGGATCGGCGCGACGTCGACGCTGCCGAGCGTCGCCGCGACCGGGCTGGACGTGCCGCCGGCGTAGAGCGGCTTGAGCCCGCAGCCCGCCAGCGCGAGCGACAGCGGCACGATCACGCCGGGCAGAAGTAGGCCGGGCAGCGCGCGAGTCATGCGACGACGTTGACCAGCCGGTCGGGCACCACGATCACCTTGCGGGGCGCGCGGCCCTCGAGCAATCGCGCTACCTTGTCATTGGCGAGCGCGGCGGCCTCGACGTCCTCGCGCGCGAGCCCCTTCGGCAGCGTCAGCGTGTCGCGCAGCTTGCCGTTGACCTGGATAGCGACGATGACCTCGTCCTCGACCAGCAGCGCGGCCTCGACCTTCGGCCAGGGCGCGTCGGCCACCAGCCCCTGGCCGCCGAGCAGCGCCCAGGCTTCCTCGGCGATGTGCGGCACCATCGGCGCGACCAGCTGGACGAGCGTGCGCACCGCGGCGTCGCGCGAGGCCGACGGCGCCGCTTTCTCGATCGCGTTGACCAGCTCGTACAGCTTGGCCACCGCCTTGTTGAAGGACAGCGCCTCGACGTCGGCGGCGACACCCGCGATCGTCTGGTGGAGCTTGCGGTCGAGCGCGGCGTCCGCGCCCTTCCCAGCCTCGCCCTCGCCGAGCGCATCGAACAGCCGCCACAGCCGCTGGACGAAGCGCCACGCGCCCTCGATGCCGTTCTCGCTCCACTCCAGGTCGCGCTCGGGCGGCGAGTCGGAGAGCATGAACCAGCGCACCGCGTCCGCGCCGTACTGATCCACGATCGGCGCAGGGTCGACCGTGTTCTTCTTCGACTTGGACATCTTCTCGACGCGCCCGACCATCACCGGCGCGCCGGTGGCGAGCTCGACCCCGCCACCGATCTCCTCGGGCGCGAGCCAGCGGCCGTCCGCCGCCTTGTAGGTCTCGTGCGTCACCATGCCCTGGGTGAACAGCCCGGTGAACGGCTCGGCCAGGTCGATCAGCCCGACATGGCGCAGCGCGCGCGTCCAGAAGCGCGCGTAGAGCAGGTGGAGGATCGCATGCTCGACCCCGCCGATATATTGCCCCACCGGCAGCCAGCGCTCGGCCTGCGCGCGGTCGAACGGCCGATCCTCGGGCTGGCTGGCGAAGCGGATGAAGTACCAGGACGAGTCGGCGAAGGTGTCGAGCGTGTCGGTATCGCGCAGCGCCGCGCCGCCGCACTGCGGGCAGTGGACGTGCTTCCACGAAGGATGGCGCTCGAGTGGGTTGCCCGGCACGTCGAAGCTGACGTCCTCGGGCAGCGCCACCGGCAGTTGCTCGCGCGGCACCGGCACCTCGCCGCACGCCGAGCAGTGGATGATCGGGATCGGCGTGCCCCAATAGCGCTGGCGGCTGACGCCCCAGTCGCGCAGGCGGTAGACGGTGGAGCCCTGCCCCCAGCCCTCGCGCTCGGCCCGCTCGATGACGATGCGCTTGGCCTCCTCAACGGCGAGGCCGTCGAGGAAGTGCGAGTTCACCAGATGGCCTGGGCCAGTATAGGCCTCGGTACCGTCGAACGCGGCGTCGCTGCGCTCGCCGTCGGCGACGACACGTCGGATCGGCAGCGCGTATTTGCTGGCGAACTCGAAGTCGCGCTGGTCGTGCGCGGGTACGCCGAACACCGCGCCGGTGCCGTATTCCATCAGCACGAAATTGGCGATGTACACCGGCAGCTCGCCCGCGCCGAGCGGGTGGGCCGCGGTGAGCCCGGTGTCGTAGCCGAGCTTCTCCTGCGTCTCGAGCTCGGCCGCGGTGGTGCCGCCCTGCTTGCAGCGCTCGATGAAAGCGGCGGCCGCGGGATCGCGCGAGGCTAGCGCCTGCGCGATCGGATGATCCGCCGCGACCGCGACGAAGCTGGCGCCGAAGATCGTGTCCGGCCGGGTGGTGAAGACCTCGACGCTCTCGCCGTCGCTGAGCGCGAAGCGGAACTGCAGCCCCTGGCTCTTGCCGATCCAATTCTCCTGCATCAGCCGGACCTTGTCGGGCCAATGCTCGAGCGAACCGAGGCCGGCGAGCAGCTCGTCGGCGAAGCGGGTGATGCGCAGAAACCATTGCGACAGCTTGCGCTTCTCGACCAGCGCCCCCGAGCGCCAGCCGCGCCCGTCGATCACCTGCTCGTTGGCGAGCACGGTCATGTCGACCGGGTCCCAGTTGACCGCCGATTCCTTGCGATAGACCAGGCCCGCGCGGTAGAAGTCGAGGAACAGCGACTGTTCGTGGCCGTAATAGCTCGGGTCGCAGGTGGCGAGCTCGCGCGACCAGTCGAGCGCGAAGCCGAGCCGCTTGAGCTGCGCCTTCATCGCCGCGATGTTCTGCCGGGTCCACTCGCCGGGGTGGACCTTCTTCTCCATCGCCGCATTCTCGGCGGGCATGCCGAAGGCGTCCCATCCCATCGGGTGGAGCACCTCATGCCCGGTCATCCGCCGGAAGCGCGCGAGCACGTCCCCCATCGTGTAGTTGCGTACGTGCCCCATGTGGATCTTCCCCGAGGGATAGGGGAACATCTCGAGCACGTAGCTGCGCGGCTTGGGGCTGTCATCGCGCGCCGCGAAGGTCTGCGACTCGTCCCACACCTGCTGCCAGTGCGTGTCGGCCTTGAGCGCGTTGAAGCGTGACGCCATCGGCTGGGCGCGCCTCAGCCGGTGATCGCGCCGCGGCGCAGGTCGCGCGCGCGGGTGAGGATGATGTCCTCGAGCTTCTGCGTCGTCGCGGCCTCGACCGGCGCGGCGATCCACTGGCCGCCGCGGCTGATCTCGCGCAGCGCGGCGACGCGGACCGCGTCGGCGCGCAGGTCCTGGTCGAGGATCGAGACGGTCACCTTCATCCGCTCGGTCGGCACCTGCGGGTTCACGTACCAGTCGGTGACGATGACGCCGCCGTTGGAATCGGTCTGCAGCAACGGCATGAAGCTGAGCGTGTCGAGCGAGGCGCGCCACAGATAGCTGTTGACGCCGATCGTGGTGACCTTGGACGCCGCGAGGTCACCCTCGGGGCGCGCCGCCTTGCCGCCGCAGGCGGACAGGGCAAGGGCGGCGAACAGGCCAACCGCGAGGCGCGAGGGGCGGAGCATCGGCAAGGTCCTTCAGGGCGAAAACGGGGTATCGCGCCTGCTCTACCCGCCGCCCTCACGCCGGGCAAGCGCGCCTCATTGTGGACATAGTGCAACAGAGTTTCCGAAAAGAGCCAGCGGCCCGATGGACAAGGAACGGAATCCTGTTACGCCCGCTCCAGAGGCCGGCGTGCAGACTCGCCGGGCATAAAGGGGATGGACGAGATCGTGGCCGCAGGTCGCCACATCGCAGCATGTGTCTCGGGGGCCACATTGGTCGCCGCGCTGCTGGCTGTCCCCGCGCTGGGGGCCCCCGACGCGGCGCCCAAGTCGGCGCGCCGCGACGCCGGTCTGCCGCGACTTGCGGGATCGTTCACACCCTCCGCCGCGGACCCCAAGCTGGCGGCCCTGTTCGCGCGCGGCGGGCTCGACGCCAGCGGCTTCCGTTTCACCCCGTCCGAGTCGCGCAGCGGCAATCGCGCGGTCACCGTCGCGGTACGCGCGCGCTCGTCGTCGACGGCGCGTGACGAGGCGCGGCTCGTCTCGGCGACGCCCGCCACCGTCGGCGTCGCGCCGATCGCGTACAATCTCGGCGTCGCGGTCGGTTGGAAGCGCTTCGCCGTCTCGGGTGATCTCGCCAAGGTCGATCTCGGCGCGCTGCCGGGCGGGCGCGAGGCCGCGGACGTGGCGCTCAGCTACTCGGCGAGCAAATGGACCGGACGGGTCAGCGCCAGCAGCGATCGCGCGTTGCCGGGCGCCGCGCGCGCGGTGGCCGAGCCGCAGTCCTACTCGCTCGACGTCGGCGGCAGCTACTCGCTCACCCGCAACCTCGACCTGACCGCCGGCATGCGGCTGAAGAGCGAGCGCGACCGGCTGACCCGGATCGACGACGAGCGCCGCGACAGCCAGGCGGTGTACGTGGGGACGGCGTTCCGATTCTGAGACGGCCGGTCGCGTGCTCGATCGGCGGCCTGACATGAGCGTCAGCCTTGTAGTGCGCCGACGCCAATGGCTGTCGCGGCGCCGCCTGCGTCGCGAGACACCCGCCGATGGCCGCATCGCCGCGAACCACATCTGAAAGAGAGCCAAGACTTGGGGCGCCGCAGCCTGTCGGAGCGGCTCGGCGCCATCCGACCTCGACGCGACCGCCGACGTCAGCTTCAGCGCGTCATCGCGATCTCGGCTGTCAGGTAACTGGATGCCCCGCGTGGATTCGAACCACGATTGACGGAGTCAGAGTCCGTAGTCTTGCCGTTAGACGACGGGGCAACAGGGGGGCGCAACTAGAAGGCGCGCGCGGCGCTGTCAATGGCCGCCTTGCCGCTCGTCACCGCAACGTGTAGCGTTACCACCAAGCACCGGGTGATCGCGCGTCGCGCGCCGATCGCGTCCGGAAGAGACGAGAGAGCTTGACGGCAATGGTGGACTTCCCCGCCCAATTGCCGCGCCGGCAGGGAGACGCCCCTGCCCGTTCGGCCCGACCCCAGCCGCGCTCCGCGCGCGGCGGCGCGCGGCATTATGCCGCGCTCGACCTCGGCACCAACAACTGCCGGCTGCTGATCGCGCGGCCGCACGGCGACGGCTTCGCGGTGGTGGACGCCTTCTCGCGCATCGTCCGGCTCGGCGAGGGGCTGGCGCATAACGGCGCGCTGTCCGACGCCGCGATCGAGCGCACCATCGCCGCGCTACGCGTCTGCGCCGACAAGCTGCGCCGCCGCAACGTCACGCTGGCGCGCTCGGTCGCGACCGAGGCGTGCCGCCGCGCCAGCAACGGCACCGACTTCATCGCGCGGGTCCGCGCCGAGACCGGCATCCACCTCGACATCATCTCGGCCGAGGAGGAAGCGCGGCTGGCGGTGCTCGGCTGCCACGCCCTGCTCGAGCCCGGGAGCGGCCCGGCTCTTGTGTTCGACATCGGCGGCGGCTCGACCGAGCTGGTGCTGATCGACGCCGACACCACCGTCCCGGTGGTGCGCGACTGGCATTCCGCCCCCTGGGGCGTCGTCTCGCTCACCGAGAGCGCGGGCGGCGGTGCCTCGGCCGAGGAGCGCGCGCGCGCCTATAAGCGGATGCGCGCGTTGGTGGCGGAGAGCTTCGCCCCCTTCGCCGCGCGGCTGCCGCGCCCGGCGACACCGCCGCGGCTGCTCGGCACCTCGGGCACGGTGACGACGCTGGCCAGCGTCCATCTCGGGCTCGAGCGCTACGACCGCTCGCAGGTCGACGGTCTGATCGCACCGGCCGCGGCGATGCGCCAGATCAGCCAGGAGCTGGCGGCGATGTCGCTCGGCGAGCGCGCGCAGCTACCCTGCATCGGCCGCGAGCGCGCCGACCTGGTGGTGGCGGGCTGCGCGATCCTCGAGGGCATCCTCGACCTGTGGCCCGCGGAGCGCCTCGGCGTCGCCGATCGCGGCATCCGGGAGGGCATCCTGCGCCGACTGATGGAGACCGAGGCGTGACTCACGTGACGGGACGTAGCGACGCGTGAGGGGCACGGGAGCGGGACGCCAACGCGTCAAGACCGCGCGCAACCGCAGCGCGCAATCCACCCGCTGGCTCGAGCGTCAGCTCAACGACCCCTATGTCAGACGCGCCAAGGCCGAGGGCTATCGCAGCCGCGCGGCCTATAAGCTGATCGAGCTCGACGAGCGCTTCGGGCTGCTCAAGGGCGTCAAGCGCGTGGTCGATCTCGGGATCGCGCCGGGCGGGTGGAGCCAGGTGGTGCGGCGCCAGGCGCCGGGCGCCGCGGTGGTGGGGATCGACCTGCTGCCGGTCGACCCGATCGACGGCGTCACCATCTTCGAGATGGACTTCATGGACGATTCCGCGCCGGGCGAGCTGATGGCGGCGCTGGGCGGCGCGCCCGACCTGGTGCTCTCCGACATGGCCGCCAACACGGTGGGGCACCCGCAGACCGACGCGCTGCGCACCATGGCGCTGGTGGAGACCGCTCTCGCCTTCGCGGTCGACGTGCTGCGCCCGGGCGGGACCTTCGTCGCCAAGGTGTTCGCGGGTGGCGCCGATTCGGCGCTGGTGGCGGAGATGAAGCGCAATTTCACCGCGGTGAAGCACGCCAAGCCGCCCGCGAGCCGCAAGGGCTCGGTCGAGTGGTTCGTGGTGGCGCAGGGGTTCAAGGGGCGCGGCGAGCCGGCGGAGGAGTGAGGGTGGCGGCAGGCGCGCCCTTCCATCCGTGGAAGCCTCGCAGGCGCACAGCCCAAGCTCGCGCTCGTATCAGCGTGCCAGGTGCTTCGAGACGCCGCTTCGACGAGCTCAGCGGCTCCTCAGCACGAACGGGGGAGTGGAGCACGGAGAAGCGGAGCTGTGCCGCCTCAACATCCGTGGCTACACACTCTGACCGCTCGCGCTGAGGCGAGGCTGAGCCTGTCGAAGCCTCGTCTCGAAGCGCCGCCGCGACGGAGACAAGCGCGCGCCAGCCATCCACCGCGCCGCCCCTGTCCCACATCGCCGCGCTTTGCTATCGGCACCCGCGGCGGGGCGCTCCCTCGCCCCACCGCCCCTTCCCGCCACCGCCGCCCATCCGCCAGCGACTCAACATTCGCAACATTCGCGCTCCCGCCCAGCCCGACACCGCCCAGCGACTCAACGTTCTCAACATTCGCGCCGCGCGCGCCCCGACCCGGATCCCCGCATGACCTCGCCTCGCCGCACCTTCGCGATCATCTCCCACCCCGACGCGGGCAAGACCACGCTGACCGAGAAGCTGCTGTACTTCGGCGGCGCGATCCATCTCGCCGGCGAGGTCAAGGCGCGCGGCGCGAATCGGCGCGCGCGCTCGGACTGGATGAAGATCGAGCAGCAGCGCGGCATCTCGGTCACCTCCTCGGTGATGACGTTCGAGCATGACGGCATCACCTTCAACCTGCTCGACACGCCGGGCCACGAGGACTTCTCGGAGGACACGTACCGCACGCTCACCGCGGTCGACTCGGCGGTGATGGTGATCGACGCCGCCAAGGGGATCGAGCCGCAGACGCGCAAGCTGTTCGAGGTGTGCCGGCTGCGCTCGGTGCCGATCATCACCTTCGTCAACAAGGTCGACCGCGAGGGCAGGCCGGTGTTCGAGCTGCTCGACGAGATCGCCGACATGCTCGCGCTCGACGTGTCGCCGATGAGCTGGCCGATCGGCATGGGTGGGGAGTTCGAGGGCGTGCTCGACCTCGCGTCCAACCGGATCAGCCGCCCCGAGGGCGACAGCCGCGCCTTCCTCGGCACGGTCGAGGATTCGCCCGCTCTGTCCGAGCGCTGGCAGGAGGAGATCGAACTGGCGCAGATCGGTTATCCCGCCTTCGACCCCGCGGCGTATCGCCACGGCGATCTCACCCCGGTCTATTTCGGTTCGGCGCTCAAGGACTTCGGCGTCGCCGAGCTGATCGCGGCGCTGGCCGAGCACGCCCCTGCGCCGCGCCCGCAGCCGGCCGAGCCCGCGCCGGTCGCGCCGGAGAATGACGAGGTCACCGGCTTCGTCTTCAAGGTTCAGGCCAACATGGACCCCAATCACCGCGACCGCATCGCGTTCATGCGGCTATGCTCGGGCACGTTCAAGCGCGGCATGAAGCTGACGCCGACCGGCCACGGCAAGCCGATCGCGGTCCACTCGCCGATCCTGTTCTTCGCGCAGAACCGCGAGGTGGCGGACGAGGCCTTCCCCGGCGACATCATCGGCATCCCCAACCACGGCACCTTGAGGGTCGGCGATACGCTGAGCGAGCGCGCCGACGTGCGCTTCACCGGGCTGCCCAATTTCGCGCCCGAGATCCTGCGCCGCGTCCAGCTCAAGGATCCGACCAAGACCAAGCAGCTGCGCAAGGCGCTCGACGACATGGCCGAGGAGGGGGTGACGCAGGTCTTCTACCCCGAGATCGGGTCCAACTGGATCATCGGCGTGGTGGGGCAGCTCCAGCTCGAGGTGCTGCTGTCGCGGCTCGAGGTGGAATATAAGGTGGCGGCGGCGCTGGAGCCCGCGCCATTCGATACCGCGCGCTGGGTATCGGCGGAGGACCCCGCCGCGCTCAAGGACTTCATGGACCTCAATCGCGGCGCGATGGCGAAGGACCGCGACGGCAACCCGGTGTTCCTGGCGAAGAGCGCGTGGGAGGTCGGCTATATCGCCGATCGTTATGCCAAGGTGCGCTTCGCCGCGACGCGGGAGCGGTGACGCGGGGTGTTTCACGTGAAGCCAACACCGACGCGTGGGGCGTGAGCGCAAACGACGCCCCACTCGCTGCCGTCATCCTGAGCTCGTCTCAGGATTCACCGTGCCGCATTCTCAACCGCCGACGGTGCTCTCGGACGAGTGGGTCCTGCCGCGAGTTCAGGAGGACGCCGAGCGGGCGGCGCCCACCCGCCTCAGTCCTTCCAGCCCCAGTAGAGCTGCGCCGGCGGTACGTTCCACCATTCCATGTCGTGGTCGATGCGCGCGAAGTGCGGCGCGATGAAGTCCCGGACCTTGGGGCTGAACTGGTAGACCAGGAAGGCGCCGCCGGTGCGGATCACGCGCTGCGTCGCGGCCGCGATCGCGGGGCCGACCCCATCGGGCAGCGTCGAGAAGGGCAGGCCGGAGAGGACATAGTCCGCCGCCTCATGGCCATGCTCCCGGACGATCGCCTCGACGTCCGCGGCCGAGCCGTGGACCGCGACGAAGCGCGAGTCGGTGATCGTGTGATTCAGGTAGCGGATGAAATCGGGGTTGGTGTCGATCGCGATCAGCGTCGCGTCGGGCGCCATCTTCTCCAGGATCGGGCGACAGAAGGTGCCGACGCCGGGACCATATTCGACGAAGAGCTTGCAGTTCGCCCAGTCGACCGGGCCGAGCATCTTGGCGATCAGCCGGTCCGAAGAGGGGATGATCGACCCCACCATGACGGGATGCTTGAGGAACCCGGTGAAGAACATCTGCCAGGGACCGGGCACGCCGGCGGCTCTGCTGCGGTTGCGCCGCATGGCGTTGGTCGAACTAGGCATGTGGAAAGATGTCGCTCCCGAACCTTGAAGGTGACAGTCGCGTGTCACCCCGATGACGAACGCCTTGCAAGCGCGCGGGTTGCCATAGCGGGGTTGCGGCCCGCCCCCAAGCGCCTATTCGCCCGGCCGTTGGCGCAGCGGGAGCGGGCGAATGCGGGACGGCGGCGAGCGGATCGGGCAGGTCGTGGTGACGTTCGTCTCGCACCGGAACGGCCGCGACGAGCCAGGCTATGCCGCGGCGGCGGCGCGGATGGACGCGCTCGCGGCGGCACAGCCGGGCTATCGTGGTGTCGACAGCGTGCGCGACGCGGACGGGCTGGGGATCACGCTCAGCTACTGGGCAGACGAGGCGAGCGCGATCGCCTGGCGCGACCATCCCGAACATGCCGCGACGCGTGAGCAGGGGCGGGAGCGCTGGTATGACGACTTCGCGGTGACGGTCGCGTCGGTAACGCGGGATTACCGCTGGCGATTGGGCGACGTCTAGATCCTCCCCGCGCGGCGGGGAGGATCTCGAACTCAGTCCGTACCCTTCGGCCCACGCGGGGTGAGCTGGCCCGGCATGATGAAGCCGAGCGGCTGGATCGCATTGGCCTCCTGCTTCAGCCGCGCCGCCATCTGCTCGTAATCGCGCTCCACCTCTGGCGTGACGCTGGCGCGGCTTTCCTCCAGCGCTCGGTCGAAATGCGCCGCGGTCACCTGCCGCGATTGGAGCGACTCGCGCAGCGCGATCAGGCCGGCGCGGCGCACCACGTCCTCCAGATCGGCACCGGTGAAGCGCTCAGTGCGGCGCGCCACCGCGTCGAGGTCGACATCATCGGCGAGCGGCATCTTCTGCGTCTGGATCGACAGGATCCGCCGCCGCCCGGCCTGGTCGGGCATGCCGACGTAGATCAGCTCATCGAAGCGTCCCGGTCGCAGCAGCGCCGGGTCGACCAGGTTGGGCCGGTTGGTCGCGCCGATCACCACCACCGACTGGAGCTCCTCGAGCCCGTCCATCTCGGCGAGGATGGTGTTGACCACGCGCTCGGTCACCTGCGGCTCGCCCAGACCCCCGCCGCGCGCGGGGACGAGGCTGTCGAGCTCGTCGATGAAGATCACGCAGGGCGCCACCTGACGCGCACGCTGGAACAGCCGGGCGATCTGCTGCTCGCTCTCGCCGTACCATTTGCTCAGCAGGTCGCTCGACTTGGTGGCGATGAAGTTCGCCTCCGCCTCGCGCGCCACCGCCTTGGCGAGCAGCGTCTTGCCGGTGCCCGGCGGCCCGTAGAGCAGGAAGCCCTTGGCCGAACGGATGCCGAGCCGCCGGAACGCGTCCGGATCCTTGAGCGGCAGCTCGACGCCTTCCTTGAGCCGCATCTGCGCGTCGTCGAGGCCGCCGACGTCGCTCCACTGCGTGGTCGGCGCCTGCACCATCACCTCGCGCATCGCGGAGGGCTGGACGCGCTTGATCGCGCCGAGGAAATCCTCGCGCGTCACCGCCAGCGTCTCGAGCACCTCGGGCGGGATGCTGCGGTCCTCGAGGTTGAGCCGCGGCATGATCCGCCGCACCGCCTCGATCGCCGCCTCGCGCGTCAGCGCGGCGAGGTCGGCGCCGACGAAGCCGAAGGTGGTCCGCGCCAGCTCGTCGAGGTCGACCTTGTCGCCCAGCGGCATGCCGCGCGTATGGATGCCGAGGATCTCGCGCCGGCCACGCTCGTCGGGCACGCCGACGATGATCTCGCGGTCGAACCGGCCGGGGCGGCGCAGCGCCTCGTCGATCGCCTCGGGGCGGTTGGTGGCGGCAATGATCACGACATTGGCGCGCGCCTCGAGCCCGTCCATCAACGTCAACAACTGCGCGACGACGCGCTTCTCCGCCTCGCCAGAGACCTGCCCGCGCTTGGGCGCGATCGAGTCGATCTCGTCGATGAAGACGATCGAGGGCGCGGCCTTGGTCGCCTCCTCGAACACGCTGCGCAGCCGTTGCTCCGACTCGCCATAGGCCGAGCCCATGATCTCGGGGCCGTTGATCAGGAAGAACTGCGCATCCGACTCGTTCGCCACCGCGCGCGCCAGCCGCGTCTTGCCGGTACCGGGCGGGCCATGGAGCAGCACGCCCTTGGGCGGGTCGACGCCGAGCCGCTGGAACAGCTCGGGATAGCGCAGCGGCAGCTCGACCATCTCGCGCAGCTGGTCGATCGTCGCCGCCATGCCGCCGATATCGTCGTAGGTGACATCGGCGCGGCGTGCCGCCTCGGGCTCCTCATATTCGGGGCGCAGCTCGATCTCGGTGTTCTCGTCGATGTGAACGACCCCTTTGGGGCTGGCCGACACCACCGAGAGGCGGATCTCCTGCAGCGCGTAGGCGGGCGCGTTGATGTAGCGCTCCATGCCCGGCGGCATGTTCGAGACGCGCTGATGCCCGGCGGTGGCGACGACGTCGCCCGCGCACAGCGGCCGGCCGAAGAAGGTGCGCTTGAGCGCGGTGGTCGAGCCCTGCAATCGCAGGTTCTGTTGCGCGGGGGCGAAGACGACTCGTGTCGCCGCCTTGCTCTCGACGCGGCGCACCTCGACGAAATCGCCCGAACCGACGCCGGCATTGGCGCGCTGTAGGCCGTCGATCCGAATGATCTCGAGACCCTCGTCCTCGGCGTAAGGACCGACGGCTCGCGCGGGGGTCGTCTTCTTGCCGACGATCTCGACCACGTCGCCGTCGGTCAGGCCCAATGCGGAGAGCACCGAGCGCGGCAGATGCGCGATGCCGCGACCGCTGTCCTCGGGGCGCGCGTTCGCTACCTGCAATTTGATCACTCGGGGTTCGGCGTCCGCCATCCTGCTGCCCTTCCTCGCTCGCGCGGTCGAGCGCAGGAGATAGGGCCAGGGTTCCGGATTGCGAGAGTGACACTCGCCGCCACGGGTCTGACGAAGACGAAAAAAAGGCCGCTCAACGAGGAGCGGCCTATGAAAGTTTTTAGGAGAGGATGCCTGAAAGGCCCGCCCTAGATGCGCGGCAACAAACCATTGTGCAAGTGCGAATGATAGCGCTATAGTTGCAAAAATTGCATTCGAACTCGCTCGCACGCTTGCGCCGAGGCGTGTGGGTCCCATCTTCCGGCGCAGGACCGAAGTTGAACCGACCATGCGCCGCCTGCCGCCCCTGACCGCGATCGAGGCGTTCGTCGCCGTCGCTCGCCTCGGCTCGATCAAGGCCGCGGCGCAGGAGCTGGCGCTCTCGCCACCAGCGCTCAGTCGTCGGATCCAGACGTTGGAGCGCTTCCTCACGCGCCCGCTGTTCGACCGGCGCCACCAGGCGATGGTGCCCAACACCGACGGCGAGCGGCTGCTGGCCGCGATCGCGCCCGTGCTCGACGGCCTGTCCGACGCGATCGAGGCGATGACCAGCGGCAGCGAGGTGCTTCGGCTGCGACTCGGCGTGCTGCCGCTCTACGCCTCACAGCGCCTGTTCCCGCGCCTGGGCGAGCTGCGCATCGCGCATCCCGAACTCCACCTCGACATCGATACCGGCGGCAACGCGCTGGGACGGCTGGGCGAGGGCCTCGACGCGGTGATCGTGGTGGCGCGCGATGTGGATCCGCTGCTCTACTCGGAGCGGCTCGACCGCAACATGGTCTATCCGATCGGCGCGCGATCGCTGCTGGAGGGGCCGCGTCCGCTACGCTCCCCCGAGCAGCTGGAGGGCCACACGATCCTGCTCCACCGCGACATGCCCGACACCTACGCCGCCTGGGCGCAGGCCGCCGGCGTGCCCGCGGTCGACTCGGTCGCGATCGACTATTTCGACTCGGGCGCGCTGATTCTCGAGGCGGCGGCGCAGGGGCTCGGCATCGCCTTCATGCACGAGAACCATTTCCAGGACGCCAATGATCCGCGGCTGGTGCGGCTCTTCGACATCGATGTCACCAGCCCGTACAGCTATTGGTTCGCCTGCCGCCCGCGCGCGCTGCAGACCAAGCCGGTGCGACTCTTCCGCGACTGGCTGATCCGCACGTTGCGGCAGGAGTGAGGGGGGAGAGACAACGGTAGAGGCGCTCGCCTTCGCCTCTCGATCATCATCTTGGGCGCCCGACCACCGTCATTCCTGCGAAGGCAGGAAACCAGATGCGCTACCGTCGCGGTTCGAGCCGCGGTCGCCGCGCGTCTGGATCCCCGCCGTCGCGGGGATGACGGAAGGGGGCGCAAGGAACGGCGCCGCCCGATGCGACGGGAAGCGCGATGGCGCGTCACCGCCCATCACGCCCCCTCTCGCGCGAAGAGGGCCTTACGCCGCCTTCATCGACACGATCTTGCCCGGATTGGCCGGCGGCTCGCCCTTGGGCAGCGCGTCGATCAGCTCCATGCCCTCGGTCACCTCGCCCCAGACGGTGTACTGGCCGTCGAGGAAGCGCGCGTCGTCGAAGCAGATGAAGAATTGCGAGTTGGCCGAGTTCGGGTCCATCGTCCGCGCCATCGAGCAGGTGCCGCGCACGTGCGGCTCCTTGCTGAACTCCTGCTTGAGGTTGGGCTTGTCCGAGCCGTGCATGCCGGTGCCGGTGGGATCGCCGCCCTGCGCCATGAAGCCCGGGATCACGCGGTGGAACACGACGCCGTCGTAGAAGCCGTCATTGGCCAGCTCGGCGATGCGCGCGACATGCTCCGGTGCCAGATCGGGGCGAAGCCGGATGGTGACGTCACCGCCCTCGAGCGTCATCGTCAGCGTGGAGTAAGTATCGGCCATGGAAGATCCTTTCGGTACGATGCGGGCGCGTTAGTGGCTGGGCGCGCGGCTGGCAAATGGTGCGAACGCGCGGTAGGGCGGTGCGGTCCGGCACGAACAGGAGGCGGCGGCGCATGAGCGAGAGCGAGCTGGCCGATCCGATCGAGGCCGCCGACGACCGGATGGACGAGGACGACCGGCTCAAGCCCGAGTTCGTCCGCGCCGTGATCGACGCGGTACAGGCCGGCGACGTCGCCGAGGCGCACGCGCTCGTCGAGCCGCTCCACCCCGCCGACATCGCCGACCTGTTCGAGCTGACGCCCGAGAACTGTCGCCGCGACCTCGCCGCCGCGATCGCCGACCTGGTCGACGCCGACGTGTTCGCGGAGATGAACGACTACGTCCGCGAGAGCCTGATCGACGCGCTCGACGCGCGCCAGGTGGCGGACATCGCCAGCGAGCTCGACACCGACGACGCGGTCGCGATCATCGAGGACATGGAGCCGGAGGACCAGCGCGAGGTCCTCCGCGCGATGGAACCGGACGATCGCGCCGCGATCGAGGAGGCGCTGTCCTATCCCGAGGAATCCGCCGGTCGCCTGATGCAGCGCGACCTGATCGCGGTGCCGGAACATTGGACGGTGGGCGACGCGCTCGACTATCTGCGCCGCGACGACGGGCTGACCACCGACTTCTGGGAGATCTACGTGGTCGATCCGGCGCATCGCCCGGTCGGCACCTGCATGCTCAGCTGGGTGCTGCGCGCGCCACGCTCGGTCGCCATCGCCGACGTGATGCAGCGCGAGCAGACGCTCATCCCAGTCGACATGGACCAGGAGGAGGTCGCGCTCCGCTTCCAGAAATATGCGCTGATCTCCGCCGCGGTGATCGACGGCGTGGGGCGGCTGGTCGGCATGATCACGGTGGATGACGTAGTCCATATCATCCAGCAGGAAGCCGGCGAAGACACGTTGCTGCTCTCCGGCGCGGGCGAGGGCGACATCAACGAGCCGATCCGGCTCACCGTGAAGACGCGGCTGACCTGGCTGGTGGTGAACCTCGCCACCGCGATGGTGGCGGCGTCGGTCGTCGGGCTCTTCCAGGGCGCGATCGCGCGTTACGCGGTCCTCGCGGTGCTGATGCCGATCGTCTCTGGCATGGGCGGCAACGCCGGGACGCAGACGCTGGCGGTGGTGGTGCGCGCGATCGCGACCAACCAGCTCACCGACACCAACACCGCGCGGATGATCATGCGCGAGCTTCGCATCGCCGCGGTCAACGGCGCGACGCTCGGCTGTCTCGTCGGGCTGGGCAGCTACATCGTCTACGGCGACGAGCAGCTGTCGCTCGTGATGGCGCTGGCAATGGTGATCAACAACCTGCTCGCCGGGCTGGGTGGCGTGCTGGTGCCGGTGACGCTGGACCGGTTCCGCATCGATCCCGCCGTATCCTCCGCGGTATTCGTGACGACGCTGACCGACACGGGCGGGTTCCTCTCCTTCCTCGGCCTCGCCACCTTGTGGGGCCTCGGCGGCTGACCCACATCGGCGAGAGAATGCCGCTCCATCTCACCAAGGTCGCGTTCGGCGCGGCGAGCGTCGACCTGCTCGCCGAGCGCCTCCGCGCGCGTGCCGCCGCCGGACCCGTGTTCCTCACCACCCGCTACCTGCCCAAGCGCCACGAGGAAGTAGCGGGACAGGGCTCGCTCTACTGGATCATCAAGCACCAGCTGGTGGCGCGCTCGCCGATCCTGCGCTTCGGCGAGGCCGAGGGTGGGCGCGTGGCGATCCATATCGATCCCGAACTGCGGCTCGTGCTGGCCCTGCCGCGCCGCGCGCACCAGGGCTGGCGCTACCTCGAGGCGGGCGACGCGCCGGTCGATCTCGGCGGCGCGGCGGGCGAGGGGATCGCGGCGCTGCCCCCGGCACTCGCGGCCGAGCTGAGCGCGCTGGCGCTGCTCTGAGTCAGCGAGGTCGCGCGGCGAACAGCTGGTTGAGATAGGCGGCGAGCCGAACCCCGCCTTTTTCCAGCTGGAGCTCCATGCGCGGCGTATTCTCGTAGACATAGGCGTAGGACAGCGTGTCCTGCCCCGCCGCGGGGTAGATCCGGTCGCGCAACGCGGCGCTCTCGGCGATCCAGACGCGCGGATCGGTGGAAGCCCAGTCGCGTGCCGCCGCCGGCGTGACTCGCGCGCCGAGCCACGCCGACATCTCGGTGAAGGAGAGCTGCTCGTCGTCGACCAGCGCCGAGTCCCATACCGAGTGGAGATTGGTGGCGCGGCCGAAGAAGGTGACCTTGCGATCGTTGCCGCCGCGGTCGGTACCGTTGCCGGTGTGGAGCGGCTGGTGAAGATCACCGACGATGTGGACGACGAAGCGCAGCGCGGCCTGCCGCTCGGCGAGCGCCGTGCGCGGGTCGCGTAGCGTGGCGCTGAAGCGGGTGAGCGCGGTGACCGCGTCGCCCTCTGGCGGGGCGCCGACGTCGGCGTAGGTCTTGCCCGCGGGTACAGTGACGTAATGCCACGGCGACGCCTGGCGCTGCCAGAACGGCGAGGGGTCGGACTTCATCGTGTCGGGCCAGTTCGCCGCTTCGGCGAGCGTCTCCACGCCCAGGATGGCCTTCACCGCCTGGCGCGTGCGCGAGGTCAGGCGCGCGTCGGCGATCTGCGCGACGACGCGGTGGCCGGTCTTGCCCCAGGCGAAGGCGGGGTTCGGCAGGGTGGCCGCGAGCGCGGCGAGGAGCGCGACGAGCGCGCGCGAGGGCAGGGCAGGCATGCGCCGCCTCTGCCCATGGTTAAGAGCTTAGTAAATGTGCTTCGGCGTTGGCGGACAGGAGCTTAGCTGACTCTCGCCGTGGCTCGCACCCTCCCAGTTGGCGCCATCCTGAACTCGGCTCAGGATCCACGTTGCCACACCATCAGGCGCCGAAGCGTTCGCGGGATGATGGATCTTGGGACACGCTCAGGATGTTGGCAGGAGGGGAACGGCGCGCGCTCAGTTGGGCGAAGACCCCGGCGCCTCCGCCGCCGACACCGCGCCCCGTGCCGGCGGCGCGTCCGAGCGGGCCACCGCGAGCGCACGGTCGTACCAGTCCGACAGGTCGCGCTTCATCGCCACCAGCGCCTCGGGGTTGAGGTAGGTCATGTGCCCCGCGGGGTAATAGACGAAGCGCAGATTCCCGCGCTGGCTCGGCTCGAGCATCATGTGACCGAGGTCGTTCTCGGTGCCGAAGAAGGGTGTCGCCATGTCGTACCAGCCGTTCATCGACAGCACCTGAAGATAGGGGTTGGCGCGCATCGCCGCGGCCAGGTCGATCGCGGTGTTGGGGTTGTTCTGCGGCCCCGCCCCGCGCAGCGGTGACTCGTGCTTCCAGTTCCACGTCCAGCCCGCGGCGTCGCGCGCGGAGAGACGGTAGGGCATGTCCGTCTTGTAGCCGAGCTGGTGGGTCACATAGTCGGTGAAGGTGGCGATGAACGCGCCCGAGATCGCGTCGGACGACACGTCGGTCTCCGGGCGCTCGCCGGCGGCGTCGCTGTCGGTGCCGATGTAGCGCGAGTCGAAGCGGCCGACCGTCTGGCGCGTGCCGCGCAGCAGCTCCTTCTGGAAGCGGGGCAGGTCGATCCGCAGATTGGCACGGCGGATGAAGTCGGGCGACAGGCCGATGAGCTCGCTCATCCGCTGTGCCACCTGATCGCGCTCGGCGTCGGAGATGTTCTGTCCCTTGGCGAGCGCCGACATGTACGGCCCCACCGCGAAGTCGCGCGCCTGCTGGACGATCGTGGCGACGTCGGCAGGTCGGTTCGCCAGCCGGTTGTGGTACCAGGCGGTGGCGGCATAGCTCGGCAGATAGTTGAGATAGACCTGGTCGAGCCCAGGCTGGCGATAGCCGTAGTTCATGATCGAGCTGAGCAGCACCACGCCGTTGAGCGCCATGCCGCGGTCCTGCAGCTGATAGGCCAACGCGCCCGAGCGCAGCGTGCCGTAGCTCTCGCCGAAGATGAACTTTGGCGAGTTCCACCGGCCGTATTTGGTGGCATAGCGCAGGATCGCCTTGGCGAAGGCGTCGGCGTCCTCGTCGACGCCGTAGAAGGCACCCGGCTTCATGTCGCCGAGCGGGCGAGAATAGCCCGCGCCGATCGCGTCGAGGAACACCATGTCGGTCTTGTCGAGCAGGGTGTAGGGGTTGGGGCCGAAGTCATAGGGGGCCGGGCGGATGAACTCGGGGTTGCCGGTCTGAAGCCGCACCGGCGCGAACGAGCCCATGTGAAGCCAGAAGGTCGGGCTGCCGGGGCCCCCGTTGTAAAAGAAGGTGATCGGCCGCTTCGTGCCCGGCTTGGTCCCGTCGAGCGTGTAGGCGGTGTAGAACATCGACGCGGTCGGCTTGCCCTCTAGATCGCGCAGCGTCAGCGTGCCCGCGGTGGCGGTATAGCCGAGCTTGCGGCCGCCGACCGTCACCGCGCCCTTGGAGCGCTCCTCGCGCTCGTCGACTGGGGCGTTGGCATAGGCGCCCTCGACCGCCGCCTTCTGCGCCTCGGCGTTGGTCTTGGCGGACTGCTTGGACGGCGCGACGTCCTTCTCCTGCGCGGCGGCGGGCATAGCGGCGGCGGCGAGCAGGGCGGCGGCGAGACCGAGGCGCATGATATTCCCCCAATTTACGTGAGTGACGCTGTCTAATCGCCTGACGAGGGCGGGGGCAAGCGCGTGCGACTGTCGGGCGCAACCTGGCGCCTGAACGGAGGAGACCGCCGCCGCCCCCCGCTTCAGTCGTCCTCGTCCTCGAACCCCGACAGCGCCAGCGCGCGCGCGCGAATCTGGCGAGTCATGCACCAGTGGACCAAAGCCTCCTCGCGCCCGTGCGTCACCCACACCTCCTTGGGCGCGATCTCGGCCAGCGTCGCGGTCAGCTCGTCCCAGTCGGCGTGGTCGGAGAGGATCAGCGGCAGCTCGACGTTCTTCTGCCGCGCGCGCTGACGCACGCGCATCCAGCCGCTCGCCATCGCGGTGATCGGGTCGGGCAGGCGACGCGCCCAGCGGTCGTTGAGCGCCGAGGGCGGGCACATCACGACATGGCCGGCCATGTCTGCCTTCGCCGCCCCGGTTGCGGGACGCAGCTCGCCGAGCCGCACGCCGAGCTCCTCGTAGAGATCGCACAACCGCTGGAGCGCGCCGTGGAGGTAGATCGGCGCCGCATGCCCGCGCGCGCGCAGCTCCGCGATCACGCGCTGTGCCTTGCCGAGCGCATAGGCGCCTACGACGACGCAGCGCTCCGGGTTGGCGTGGAGCCGCTCGAGCAGTTTGTCGATCTCGTCGCCGGTGTCGGGGTGGCGGAAGACGGGGAGTCCGAAGGTCGCCTCGGTGACGAAGACGTCGCACGCCACCGGCTCGAACGCCGCACAGGTCGGGTCGGCGCGGCGCTTGTAATCACCCGAGACCACGACCCGCTCGCCGCGGTGGTCGAGCACGATCTGTGCCGAGCCGAGCACGTGGCCGGCGGGAACGAAGCCGACCTCGACCTCGCCGAGCCGGATCGCCTCGCCGTAGCCGACCGGGCGCCCGTTCTGCTCGCCGTAGCGCGCCGCCATGATCGCGAGCGTCTCGGGCGTGGCCCAGACCTCGCCGTGGCCGCCGCGCGCGTGGTCGGCGTGGCCGTGCGTGACGAGCGCCCGCGGCTCGGGCGTGGAGGGATCGATCCAGGCGTCGGCCGGGCGCACGTAGATGCCGTTGGGGTGCGGCTCGAGCCAGTCGCCGAGCGTCGGTGCGCGGGTCGCCATGGCGGAACAACCGCGGCGGCGGATCGAAGTTCACCGCGGGGACGTTGGCGGAGGCAAGAAACAGCGGACGGAGAGTGACATGGCGGGCGATGGCCTGTGGAGCTTCGTGGTGATCGCCGGACCGATCATCCTGGTCGCGGCACTGCTGTTCGCGATCCTGCGCAATCGTCGCAGCCGCCACGAGGAGGCGCGCACCGAGGATGCCACGCGCGCGCTGTACAAGGAACAGTCGGCCGAGGATCGCGCGCGCACGCCGTGACGCGGTTGATAGGGGGCGGGGGGCAGAACCCGAAACACCAGAGCACCTTGCCCGACCCCACCGCGTCGCTACATCTCACGGACCTTGACCGCGCTCCCCCCGCTCCTCTCCGACTGGTTCGCGCGTCGTGGCTGGCAGCCGCGCCGGCACCAGATCGACATGCTCGACGAGGCGCACGCCGGCCGCCACGCGCTGCTGATCGCCGCGACCGGTGCCGGTAAAACGCTTGCCGGCTTCCTGCCCACGCTCGCCGAGCTGATCGAGACGCCGAGCGAGGGTCTGCACACACTCTACGTCTCGCCGCTCAAGGCGCTGGCTGTCGACATCCAGCGCAACCTCGTCACCCCGATCGACGAGATGGGCGCCGATATCCGCGTCGAGACCCGCACGGGCGACACGCCGTCCGACCGCAAGGCCCGCCAGCGCGTGCGCCCGCCGCAGATCCTGCTGACCACGCCCGAGTCGCTGTCGCTGCTGCTGAGCTATCCGGACAGCTTCACCATGTTCGCGGGACTGCGCACGATCGTGGTCGACGAGGTTCACGCGTTCGCCACCGGCAAGCGCGGCGACCTGCTATCCTTGTGCATGGCGCGGTTGCAGACGATCGCGCCGGCGTGCCGCCGCGTCGCGCTCTCCGCCACGGTCGCCGACCCCGACGGCTATCGCGCGTGGCTCGCGCCCGACGGCGACATCGACCAGGTCGCGCTGGTCGAGGGCGAGCCCGGCCCCGACCCCGACATCGCCATCCTGCTGCCGGAGGACCGCGTCCCCTGGGCGGGCCATTCCGGCCGCTATGCCGCCGAGCAGGTGATGGCCGAGATCGAGACGCACCGGACCTCGATCGTCTTCTGCAACACCCGCAGCCTCGCCGAGCTGATCTTCCAGGACCTGTGGAAGGCCAATGCGATGCAGCTGCCGATCGGAATCCACCACGGCAGCCTGGAGAAGGAGGCGCGCCGCAAGGTGGAGGGCGCGATGGCGGCGGGGCGGCTGCGCGCCTTGGTGGCGACCGCCAGCCTCGACCTCGGCGTCGACTGGGGCGATGTCGACTGCGTGATCCAGATGGGCGCGCCCAAGGGTTCGTCGCGGCTGCTGCAGCGGATCGGGCGTAGCAACCACCGTCTCGACGTGCCGAGCGAGGCGATCGTCGTCCCGGGCAACCGCTTCGAATATCTCGAGGCCCGCGCCGCGCTCGACGCGGTGGAGGCGGGCGAGCTCGATGCCGACGTGTTCCGCATGGGCGCGCTCGACGTGCTGGCGCAGCATCTCATGGCGTGCGCCTGCGCCGCGCCGTTCGACCAGCGCGCCATGCTGGCCGAGGTACGCTCCGCGCTCCCGTATACGGCGCTGCGCGACGAACTGTTCGAGCGCGTGCTCGGCTTCATCCGCGACGGCGGCTATTCGCTCAAGGCGTACGACCGGTTCAAGCGCCTGACGCAGGACGCCGACGGGACATGGCGCGTCAGCCACCCGCGCTTCGTCGCGCAGCACCGGCTCAACGCCGGTATCATCGTCGAGGCGACGATGCTCAAGGTGCGCTTCCGCAACGGCCGCGCGCTCGGCAAGGTGGAGGAGGGGTTCGCCGCGACGCTGAGCCACGGCGACACCTTCTTCTTCGCCGGGCTGAGCCTCGAGGTCGAGAAGATCGACACCGAGGACCTGATCGTCCGCGCCACCAGCCGCCCGGCGCGGATCCCGACCTACGGCGGCAGCCGCATGCCGCTCTCTACCAACCTTGCCTCGCGCGTGCGGCGTTTCCTCGCCGAGCCGGGCGAGTGGCACCGCTTCCCCGCCGACGTGCGCGACTGGCTCGAGATCCAGTCGCGCCGCTCGACCCTGCCCGCGCCCGAGCAACTGCTGGTCGAGACCTTCCCGAGGGAGGGGCGCCACTACATGGTCGCGTACAGCTTCGAGGGCTGGAACGCGCACCAGTCGCTCGGCATGCTGGTGACCAAGAGGATGGAGACGCTGGGACTCAAGCCGCTCGGCTTCGTCGCCAACGACTATGCGATCGCCTGCTACGGGCTGGAGCGCGTGACCGATCCGGCGGCATTGTTCTCGGCCGACATCCTCGAGCATGAGTTCGTCGAGTGGGTCGAGCGCTCGCACCTGCTCAAGCGCGCCTTCCGCGAGGTGGCGGTGATCGGCGGGCTGGTCGAGCGCCAGCATCCCGGCAAGCGCAAGACGGGGCGGCAGGTCACCTTCTCGACCGACCTCATCTACGACGTGCTGCGCCAGTACGAACCCGGGCACGTGCTGCTCCAGGCCGCCTGGGCCGACGCGCGCGCGCGAATGACCGACGTGGGCCGGCTCGCCGACCTGCTCGACCGCGCCGCCGACACGATGGTCCACGTCGACCTGCCGCGCGTCACCCCGCTGGCGGTGCCGGTGCTGACGCTGATCGGGCGCGAGAAAGTGGCGACGGGCAGCGCCGACGACTCGCTGCTGATCGAGGCCGAGGCGCTGGCGGCGGAAGCGATGCGGGTGGATTGAGGGGGCGGCTGACGCGTCCCGCTCTTCCTCCTTCTGGAGAGGGAAGCGCTCCTTAGAAGCGTCGGAACGTCAGCGCTGTAGGTGCCTCGAAGCAGCCTTCCCGCGCAGCCACCCGCATCACCTCACACCTGGTTCCCGTCCGTGTCGCGCAGCACCTCCCGCCGCCCGACATGGTCGGGCCGGCTCACGACGCCTTCCTTCTCCATCCGCTCGATCAGCCGCGCCGCCGAATTGTAGCCGATGCGCAGCTGGCGCTGGAGCCACGAGGTCGAAGCCTTCTGGCTGCCACACACGATCGCCACCGCGGCGCGATATTGCTGGTCCTCGGCCGAGTCCTCGCCGGTCGGCGCGCCCTCCAGCGCGAAGCTCTCCGCCGGCTCCTCGGTGACTGACTCGATGTAATCGGGCTGGCCCTGCGCGCGCCAATGGTCGGTGACCGCGCGCACCTCGTCGTCGCTGACGAACGGGCCGTGGACGCGGACGATGCCCTTGCCGCCGGGCATGTAGAGCATGTCGCCGCGGCCGAGCAGCTGCTCCGCGCCCTGCTCGCCCAGGATCGTGCGCGAGTCGATCTTGCTGGTGACGTGGAAGGAGATGCGCGTCGGCAGGTTGGCCTTGATCACGCCGGTGATGACGTCGACCGAGGGGCGCTGCGTCGCCATGATCAGGTGGATGCCCGCGGCGCGCGCCTTCTGCGCCAGCCGCTGGATCAGGAACTCGACCTCCTTGCCCGCGGTCATCATCAGGTCGGCGAGCTCGTCGACGATGACGACGATCTGCGGCAGCACGTCATAGTCGAGCTGCTCCTCCTCGTAGACGGGCTGGCCGTTCTCGCCGTAGCCGGTCTGCACGCGGCGGCCGAGCGGCGCGCCCTTGGCGCGCGCGGCGCGCACCTTCTCGTTGAACGAGGCGAGGCTGCGCACGCCCACCGACGACATCTGGCGGTAGCGGTCCTCCATCGTCTCGACCGCCCATTTGAGCGCGCGCACCGCCTTGGCCGGATCGGTGACCACCGGGGAGAGCAGGTGCGGGATGTCGTCGTACATGCTCAGCTCGAGCATCTTCGGGTCGATCATGATCATGCGGCACTGGTCAGGCGTCAGCCGGTACAGCAGCGACAGGATCATGCCGTTGAGCCCGACCGACTTGCCCGACCCGGTCGTCCCCGCGACCAGCAGATGCGGCATCGGCGCGAGATCGGCGATGACGGGATCGCCCGCGATGTTCTTGCCCAAGATGACGGGGAGCTGCGCCGACTGGTCCTCGAACGCCTGGCTCGCCACCAGCTCGTGGAGCGAGACCATCTCGCGCTTGGTGTTGGGCAGCTCGATGCCGATCACGGTGCGCCCCGGGATGGTCGCGACGCGCGCCGAGATCGCCGACATGTTGCGCGCGATATCGTCCGCGAGCGAGATCACGCGGGTCGCCTTGATCCCCGGCGCGGGCTCGAGCTCGTACATCGTCACCACCGGGCCGGGGCGGACCTCGGTGATGTTGCCCTTGACGTTGAAGTCGTCGAGCACGGTCTCGAGCAGCCGCGCGTTGCGCTCCAGCGCGGCCTTGTCGACCGGGTTGCTCTGGTTGGCCGGCGCGGGGGTAAGCAGGTCAAGCCCCGGCAAGGTGTAGCTGTCGCGCAGGTCGAGCCGCTGCTGCGGCTTGGGCGCCGCCGCCGAGGGTGCCAGCGCGCGCTCGCTGATGACCGGGGCGGGGCGGTCGCTGGGCTCCGCCACGGCGCGCGGTGCGGGACGACGCGCCAACGCCGGCGCGGCGGCGGTATCGAACGGGGCGTCTGCCTCATCGAACGCCTCGTCCGCGTCGCCGCGCGCGCGGCGCAGTCCGCCGCGCGGGGCGAGCCGGGCGAAGTCGATCTCGAGGCTGCGGCCCCACAGGAAGGCGCCGCCGACACCGCTCACCACGCCGAGCGCGACCACGCCCCACCAGCGTACCTGCGCGTCGCCGACCAGCCCGAGCGCCCAGCGCGTGGCCGCGACCACGCCCAAGCCGACCGCGCCGCCCCAGCCGAACGGCAGCGCGGGCACCGCGCCCGGGGCGGCGCAGCCGAGCGCCACCGCCATCAGCGCCACCGCCACCGCGGTGCCGCGCAGCATCCGCGGCCATGCGCCCGCGGGCTGCTCGCGCCACAGCCGCGCCGCCACCAGCGGCGGGACCGGCAGGAGCAACGCCACGGCGGGGCCGAACAACGTCAGCGCGAGATCGGCGAACCAGGCGCCCGGCGCGCCCAGCAGATTGCCCGCGACGCCGCCCGCGGCGGTGTTGAAGGCGGCGTCGCTCGGGCGATAGCTGGCGAGCGCGAGCGCCATCGCCAGCGTCAGCGCGACCAGCGCCACCGCGACGATCAGCGCGCCGCTGCGCAGCGCCCCCGCCTTCACCGTCTCGCGCCACAGCGGCGCGTCGGCCCTGCTCGCCATCTGTTCCCGTCCTCAGCGATGTCTGAAATGCCCGGCGTACATTGTCCGCCCAGCGCGAGTCCGCGTCAAGAGACCCGCCCTTTCGCCCACGCGCACGACCCTGTAGGGCAAGCGCCATGGACCACGCAGACGTGCTCATCCTCGGTGGCGGGCTGGTCGGCAGCGCGCTCGCGGTCGCGCTCGACCGCCACGGCCTCTCCGCCATCGTCGTCGACCCCGCGGACCCCGCGGTGATGCTCGCCGCCGGCTTCGACGGGCGTGCCTCGGCGGTCGCCAGCGCGAGCCATCGCATGCTCGACGCGATCGGGGTGGGCGAGGCGCTGCGCGGAAAGGGGTGCCCGATCCGCCACATCCGCGTCAGCGACGGCCTGGCGCCGGGCAAGCTCGACTTCGTCCCTGCCGCCGACGACGCCGCGCTCGGCACGATGTACGAGAACCGGCTGCTGCGCCGCGCCTTGTACGAGGCGGTTTCCGCTGCGCGGCTGGTCGATCTCCGCATGAACACGCGTGCCACCGCGGTGGCACGCGACCAGGACGGCGTGCGCGCGACGCTGTCCGACGGACGTTCCGTCACCGCCGACCTGCTCGTCGCCGCCGAGGGGCGCCAGTCGCCGACGCGCGAGGCGGCGGGGATCGCGGTGGCGCGCTGGCAGTACCACCATGCCGCGATCGTCGGCGCGTTCCACCACGAGCGCAGCCATGAGAACGTCGCCTACGAGATCTTCTACCCCGCCGGCCCCTTCGCGCTGCTGCCGCTGCCCGACGACGAGATCGGGCACCGCTCGGCGATCGTGTGGACGGTCGCGGCTGACCAGGCGGCGGGCATGCTCAAGCTCGGCGACCGCGGCTTCCTCGCCGAGGCGGAGCGACGCATGGGCGGCTTCCTCGGCGCGTTGTCGTACGCCAGCCCGCGCGCGAGCTACACGCTCGGCTTCCACCATGCCGCGCGCGTGACCGACACGCGGCTGGTGCTGGTGGGCGACGCGGCGCACGGCATCCACCCGATCGCGGGGCAGGGGGTGAACCTCGGCTATCGCGACGTCGCGGCTTTGGTCGAGGTGCTGGTCGAGGGACGGCGGCTCGGGCTCGACGCCGGCGACGCGCAGCTGCTGCGCCGCTACGAGGCGTGGCGCGGGCTCGACACCTTCATGGTGGCGGCGGCGACCGACACGCTCACGCGGCTGTTCGGCATTCCCGGCAAGGCTGCGAGCGCGGTGCGCCGGTTCGGGATCAGCGCGGTGGACCGCATCCCGCCGCTCAAGGACCGTTTCATGAGCGAGGCGCGCGGCGAGAGCGGCGACCTGCCCAAGCTGCTGATGGGCGCGACGGTGTGAGCGGCTGCTGATTGGCTCACGCGAAGACGCGAAGGCGCGAAGGGGATTGGTTCACGCGGAGCGTCGGCGCTGGGTGTCGTCAAGACGAGGTCACGTGAACGCGCGCGATACAGCTCAGCGCCCTCGGGCCGCCGCGTGAGAACACCTTCCTGATCGCGCCGTCGCGTGACCCGACCTGATCGCACCCGGAGACTCAGAATTGATGGCCGGTCCGATCGCGCTTGGTCGCGAGATAGCGCGCGTTATGAGGATTCGCCGGCAGCGCGTGGGGCACCCGCTCCACCACCGTCACCCCTGCCGCCTCGAGTCCCGCGACCTTGGCAGGATTGTTGGTCAGCAATCGCACGCGCTCCTGGCCGAGCAGCACCAGCATCCGCGCCGCCACGCCGAAGTCGCGCGCGTCCACCGCGAAGCCGAGCCGCGTGTTGGCGTCCACCGTGTCATAGCCCTGATCCTGCAGCGCATAGGCGCGCAGCTTGTTGACCAGCCCGATGCCGCGCCCCTCCTGCCGCAGGTAGAGGAGGATGCCCCAGCCGGCGTCGCGGATACGGTGGATCGCGGCGTCGAGCTGCGGGCCGCAGTCGCACTTCAGGCTGCCGAGCACGTCGCCCGTCAGGCACTCGCTGTGCAGCCGCACCAGCGGCGGTCCGCCGGTCGGCTGGCCGATCAGCAGCGCGACATGCTCGTCGGCGCTTTCGGGCGAGCGGAAGGCGACGATCTCGGCGTCCTCCGCCTGGGCCACCGGCAGCCGCGCGCGCACCGCGATCGCGAGCCGGGTCGCGTCCTCGTGCGCGTCGATCGCGGCCACGTCGATCGCCACCGCCGGCTCGACCCCGCCGGTGAAGAAGGCGGGGAGCAGCCCGGCGACGCGCGCCAGCCGCAGCGCCGCGGCGCCTGCGACCGGGCTCGCGAGCGCGGCGGTGCGGAACGGCCCCTTGAGCGGTGTGGCGAGGTCGAGCTGCGGGTCGGCGAGCGCGGTGGCGAGCGCCATGTCGAACCACGGGGCGCGCTCGATCAGCACCGGCTGGTCGGGCGCCGCGGCGGCGCGCTGGTTGGTCAGCGTCAGCGTCTCCGCGCGCCCGGCCGAGATCAGCACGGCATAGTCCGCGTCGGACGCGAAGGCGGCGAGCCGCGCGGCATCGGCGGTCTCTACCGCGAGCAGCACCAGCGGGGGCTCGCCCGGCGCGTGGAGCGCGATCGGCCAGCCGCGCCGCATCGCGTCGATCGCGCGTGCGGCGTCGCGCGGGTCGGCGCTGGCCTGGCTCACCAGGCGAACTCGGTCATGATCGGGACGTGGTCGCTCGGCTTGAGCCAGCTGCGGCACGGCTCGAAGACGGTGTGCGAGGTGGCGGTGCGCGCGACGTCGGCGGTCGCCCACATATGGTCGAGCCGGCGGCCGCGATCGTTCTTGGTCCAGTCGGGCGAGCGATAGCTCCACCAGGTGTGGAGCCGCGCCGGCGCGGGGTGGAAGTGACGGCCGAGATCGACCCAGTCGTTCGACGACCGAAGCCGCTCGAGCGCCTCGACCTCGACGGGCGTGTGGCTCACCACCTTGAGCAGCGCCTTGTGACTCCACACGTCGCTCGGCAGCGGCGCGATGTTGAAGTCGCCGGTGAGAATGGTGGGCACGTTCAGCGTCTCGGACCAGCGCGTCATCCGCTCGACGAAATCAAGCTTCTGCCCGAATTTGGGATTGACCTCACGGTCGGGCACGTCGCCGCCGGCGGGGACATAGACGTTCTCCAGCCGCACGCCGCCGGGCAGCCGCAC
Source organism: Sphingomonas citri (assembly GCF_019429485.1). Lineage (GTDB taxonomy): Bacteria > Pseudomonadota > Alphaproteobacteria > Sphingomonadales > Sphingomonadaceae > Sphingomonas > Sphingomonas citri. Next base: position 89,843 of record NZ_JAHXZN010000007.1, read on the forward strand.
GCCGAGGTGGCGCGCCTCGCGATTGGCCTGCCAGTCGAGCCGCTCGTCCGCCTCGATCGGCACGCGGCTGATGATCGCGACGCCGTGGTGCATGCGCTGGCCGTTGAGCAGGACATGGTCATAGCCGAGCGCGCGGAACCCGGCGACCGGAAAGTCGGCGTCGATCACCTTGGTCTCCTGCAGGCACAGGATGTCGGGGGCGGCCTCGCGCAGGAAGCGCTCGACGATGTCGAGGCGGAAGCGGATCGAGTTGATGTTCCAGGAGACGATCTTCACGCGGCGCGACATAGGCGGTCGATCGCGTCGCGCAAACACCCTGCCGGCCGGAACGTGAAAGGCCCCCGCTCCGGGGGCATGGAGCGAGGGCCGACACAGCGTTCATCACGCAAGCGGGGGAGAAGGGCTCAGGGCAACAGGGGGAAAATCCCCGAGGCGTCCGCCCCCACGGCTCTTATTTAGGACAATTAAGCTGTCAGTCAGATGAACGGATTGTAGAAATTCGTCAGCCGCTGCGACCCTGGCGGCGCGGATCGGTCCAGCGGAACGCGCCGTCGCTCACCGGCGCGTTGAACTTCTGCCCGTTGAGCCGGATCGTCGTGCGATTGCCCTGGCTGTCGAGCGCGACCCAGCCCTGCAGCATCAGCCCCGCCGGCGCGCTGGCGTCGCGCGCGAACACCATGGTGATCCGCCCGAACTCGGGATGCTTGGGGTCGTTCGCCTCGACCGAGAGGACGTCGGGGTTGGGCGACGGCACGACCTTGGCATAGCGCGAGATATCGCGGCTGGGATCGATCAGCACGCCGAGCGGCGAGTTGCCAATCGGCCAGCGCTGCACCTGCTTTACCGAATAGTCGATGAAGGTGAACGCCTTGCCGTCGCTCACGATGAGCAGCGGCACGCCCTTCTGATATTGGAAGCGGATCTTGCCCGGTTTCTTGAGCGTCAGCGCACCGGTCAGAACGCGACCGTTGCGATCGGTCTGGCTGAAATCGGCGGTCATCGTCTCGGCCGCTGCGAGGAAGCGCTGGACCGCGGCGAGATCGTTGCCCTGCGCGGCGGCCGGTGCGGCGGCCACCGCGATCGCCGCCAGCGGCACGAGGAAAGTACGCATCGTCACTCCGTTGTCAGACAGGCCGGTCCTGCCGCGGAGGCGTTGAACGCGCCGTGAACCCGGCGCGATCCGATCAGCCGAGCAGCGAGGCGATGCCCGGTGTGTTCTCGGCGCCGACCCAGCCCTCGTAGATCATCTTGCCCGCGACGAAGAGGATGACGGCCAGGCCGACATAAGCGATCCAGCGGTAGCGATCGATGATCCGTGCTATGAAGTTGGCCGCCAGCCCCATCAGCGCGACCGACAGCAGCAAGCCGACGACGAGGATGCCGGGATGCTCGCGCGCCGCGCCCGCCACGGCGAGCACGTTGTCGAGGCTCATCGACACGTCCGCCACCGCGACCGCCCAGGCCGCGCCGACGAAGCTGCGCGCGGGCGCGACGGCGGCGTCGCCGTTGCCCTCGGCGTCGGGCTGGTGGCCGCCGGCGCGGATCTCGCGCCAGAACTTCCAGCTCACCCACAGCAGCAGCAGGCCGCCGGCGAAGATCAGCCCGACGATCCCCATCAGCCAGGTGACGATCAGCGCGAAGAAGATGCGCAGCACCAGCGCGGCGCCGATGCCGATCAGGATCACCTTCCTGCGCTGGTCCGAGGGAAGGCCGGCGGCGAGCGCGCCGACCACGATCGCATTGTCGCCCGCCAGCACCAGGTCGATCATCAGCACCGAGCCGAATGCGGCGAGCGCGGCGGGATCGCCGAGGTTCGAGAAGTCGGCGACGATATGCTGCCAGATGTCGCCGAGCGAGCCGGGTCCCTGGGGCGCGACAGCCGCCCCCGCGGCGGCCAGCATGGCGATCAGGCTCACGACGTCACTCCCCTGAAGATACGAGCGGGCGGCACGTCGAACCAACGCACCGCCCGCGAAAAGTTACCACCTGATAATCGGAGCGAGCTTTCACCCGCCTGTCACGCCCGCCCCGAGAGACCGCGGGCGCGAAAGCGGCTTACTGGTTCATCGAGTCGAAGAAATCGTCGTTCGTCTTGGAATCCTTCATCTTTCCGAGCAGGAACTCCATCGCGTCGACGGTACCCATCTGCATCAGGATGCGGCGCAGCACCCACATCTTGCTGAGCTTGTCCTTCTCGACCAGCAGTTCCTCCTTGCGGGTGCCGGACTTGCCGACGTCGATCGCGGGGAAGATGCGCTTGTCGGCGACCTTGCGGTCGAGCACGATCTCGGCGTTGCCGGTGCCCTTGAACTCCTCGAAGATCACCTCGTCCATGCGGCTGCCGGTGTCGATCAGCGAGGTCGAGATGATGGTGAGGCTGCCGCCCTCCTCGATGTTGCGCGCCGCGCCGAAAAAGCGCTTGGGGCGCTGCAGCGCGTTGGCGTCGACACCGCCGGTCAGCACCTTGCCCGACGAGGGCACCACGGTGTTGTAGGCGCGGCCGAGGCGGGTGATGTTGTCGAGCAGGATAACCACGTCCTTCTTGTGCTCGACGAGGCGCTTGGCCTTCTCGATCACCATCTCGGCGACCTGCACGTGGCGCGTCGCCGGCTCGTCGAAGGTGGACGAGACCACCTCGCCGTTGACCGTGCGCGACATGTCGGTGACTTCCTCGGGGCGCTCGTCGATGAGCAGCACCAGCAGAAACACCTCGGGGTGGTTGTGGCTGATCGCACGCGCGATGTTCTGCATCATGATCGTCTTGCCGACGCGCGGCGGGGCGACGATGAGGCAGCGCTGGCCCTTGCCGATCGGCACGACCACGTCGAGCACGCGGCCCGACCGGTCTTTGATCGTCGGGTCCTCGATCTCCATCTTGAGTCGCTCGTCGGGGTAGAGCGGCGTCAGATTGTCGAAGTTGACGCGGTGGCGGACGCGCTCCGGGTCCTCGAAATTGACCTGGGTGATCTTCACCAGCGCGAAATAGCGCTCGCCGTCCTTGGGCCCGCGGATCTCGCCCTCGACCGTGTCGCCGGTGCGCAGGCCGTGCTTCCGCACCTGGTTGGGGCTGACGTAGATGTCGTCCGGCCCGGCAAGATAATTGGCCTGCGCCGAGCGGAGGAAGCCGAAGCCGTCGGGCAGCACCTCGATCGTGCCCTCGCCCATGATCTGCTCGCCGTTCTCGGCCTGCACCTTGAGGATGGCGAACATCAGATCCTGCTTGCGCAGCGTCGACGCGCCCTCGACCCCGAGCTCCTCGGCGAGCTGCACGAGGTCGGCCGGGGCCTTCTTCTTCAAATCCTTCAGATGCATGTAGACGTGTCCGATGTGCTCGGGAGTGGGGGGAAGCTCGGCCGGCGAATACGCTCGAGATACGAAGCTGTAGAGGAGGCGGGAGACCGGGACCGGTCACGCCGTGACCGCGAGGTAAGAGTCGGCCGCGGCTTAGTCAAGCCGGCACGCGCGGCTCAGAACGGCTTCACGATCACCAGGATGACGATCAGCACCGCGGCGATCGCGGGCACCTCGTTGACGAGCCGCAACGCGCGGTTTGAGAGGGTCGCGCGGCCAGCGGCGAGCTTGCGCGCATAGCCCACCGCCCAGCCGTGATAACCCGACAGCAGCACGACCAAAACGATCTTGGCGTGGAGCCAGCCCAGCCCCGGCGCGCCGTCGGCAATGCCGGCGTTGAGCGCGAGCGCGATGCCGAGGATCCACACCAGGATCATCGCCGGCGTGAGGATGATCGCGCGCAGCTTGCCCTCGCGCTCGACCCAGCGCGCCGCCTCGGCCGGGTCGGCCAGCCCTTCCTGGTGATAGACGAGATAGCGCGGCAGCATGAACATGCCCGCCATCCAGAAGATCACGAAGATGAGGTGCGCCGCCTTCACCCAATCGTAGGTCGCGCCAAGGAAACCCGCCATGGTCATGCTCCGCCCTTACGCGCCGCGGACGCGCGCGACCAGATGCTCGACGTGCGCCACGGGCGTGTGCTGGCCGATGCCATGGCCCAGGTTGAACACGTGGGGCCGCTCGGGGAAGGCGGCGAGCACGCGATCGATGCCGCGGTCTAGCGCGGCGCCGCCGACGCGCAGCGCGAGCGGGTCAAGGTTGCCCTGCACCGGCAGCCCTTCCGGCAGCACGCGGTCAGCCCAGGTCGGGTCGACCGTCTCGTCGAGTCCGATCGCGTCGACCGCAGTGCCCGCGGCGTAGGCGGGGAGCTTGCCGCCGGCGCCCTTGGGGAAGCCGATGATCGTCGCGCCGGGGCGTCGCGCGCGCAGGCCGTCGACGATGGCGCGGTTGGGGGCGATCACCCAGCGCTCGAACTGCTCGGGCGAAAGGCTTCCCGCCCAGCTGTCGAACAGCTGCACCGCGTCCACCCCGGCGTCGAGCTGCGCGGCGAGATAGTCGACCGTCAACGCGACCACCGCCTTGATGATCGCGGTGAATGCCGCGGGATCGCGATAGCCGAACAGCCGCGTCTCCTCCTGGTCGCGGCTACCCTGGCCCGCGACCATGTAGGTCGCCACCGTCCAGGGTGAGCCGGCGAACCCGAGGAAGGTCGTCGCTGGGGACAGCGCGGCGGCGACGCCGCGCACCGTGGCGTAGACCGGGTCGAGCCGCGCTGGCGCCGCCTCGAGCGATGCCAGCGCGGCGTCGACCAGCGCGGGTGTGAGCCGCGGCCCCTCGCCGGCGCCGAAGCTGAGCTCCTGTCCGAGCGCCCAGGGCACCATCAGGATGTCGGAGAACAGGATCGCGCCGTCGAAGCCGAAGCGGCGGATCGGCTGGAGCGTCACCTCGGCCGCGGCCTCCGGGTCGGTCGCGAGCGCGAGGAAGCCGCCCTTCTCGGCCCGGAGCGCGCGATATTCGGGCAGGTAGCGCCCGGCCTGGCGCATCAGCCACAGCGGCGGGCGCTCCTGCCGCTCGCCCTGCAACGTGCGCAACAGCGGTTTGATGGTCTCGATCGGGGAAGTGGGCACGGGTGAGATCGTCCTCGCCCCCTTCAGATAATAGAATCTCGAAGAAGGTTGTTGATGCGGATGGCACGTGGGTTGCGGTGGCTTAATCCGCCGTCACCGGAAATGCCAACAGCTTGACCGCGCGAGTCCGACGCGGCGTCAGCGATTCGGCGCGCCTCGTCCCCGCTATCCACAGGCTGTGGAGGAACATCGCGGCTGCGGACGAGATTGTGGATGGAATCGGATTCATCCACCGCCGCGGCGTTCGCTTGGCGGCGCGGGCGAGTTGCGCTAGCGCCCGTCCCCATGTTGTCCACAGTTCGATCCCCAGGCGGCTGAGGATGGTGCGCCTCCACCTCCATCTGCTCTCCGATTCGACCGGCGAGACGCTGGAGAACATCGCCAAGGCGGCGCTGGCGCAATATGACGACGTCGAGACGGTGCGGCACTTCTGGCCGATGGTGCGCACCGAGATGCACCTCGACCGCATCCTCCAGGAGATCGCGCAGAACCCCGGGCTGGTGGTGTTCACGCTGGTGAACCCGGTGACTCGCGCTGCGCTGGAGAATCGCTGCCGCGCGCTCGGCCTGCCGACGGTAGCGCCGCTCGACCCGGTCAACGACGCGCTGTCGATGCTGCTCGGCCAGCAGGCGAAGGCGCGCCCGGGCCGCCAGCACGTGCTCGACGCGGCCTATTTCGCGCGCGTCGACGCGATCCAGTTCACCATCGCGCACGACGACGGGATCGCGCACGAGGACTGGGAGGAAGCCGATATCGTCCTCGCCGGGGTGAGCCGCTCGTCCAAGACGCCGACCTCGATCTATCTCGCCAACCGCGGCTACAAGACCGCCAACATCCCGATCGTGGTGGAGAGTCCGCCGCCCGCCTCGCTGTTCGCGCTCGACTATCCCTTGGTGGTGGGGCTGACGACCAGTGCCGACCGGCTGATCCAGGTGCGCCGCAACCGGCTGCTCTCGCTCAACCAGGCGCCCGAGACCGACTACGTCGACCAGGACGCGGTGGCGCGCGAGATCGCCTTCGCGCGCCGCATCTTCGCTGATAACGGCTGGCCCGTGATCGACGTCACGCGGCGCTCGATCGAGGAGACCGCGGCGGCGATCATCGCGTTGGTCAACGAGCGCCGCGGCACCGCCACCCGCACCACGGACTGACCGACATGCTGATCCTCGCCTCGCAGAGCGCCTCGCGCACCGCCATGCTGTCCGCCGCGGGCGTGCCCTTCACCGCCGAGCCGGCGTACGCCGACGAGGCCGCGCTCAAGGCGGCGATGGCCGGCGCGCGTCCGCGCGATCTCGCCGACGCGCTCGCTGAATTGAAGGCGCTCAAGGTCTCGGCGCGCCATCCCGGGGCGCTGGTGCTCGGGTCGGACAGCCTCGCGGTGCTGGACGACGGCAGCGTGCTCGATAAACCGACCACGCGCGAGGAAGCGCGCGATCACCTCCGGCGCATGTCGGGGCGGCACCACGATCTGGTCAGCGCCGCGGTGATCGCGGAGAATGGCCGGCCGGTGTGGCGCGTCGTCGATGCCGCGCGGATCGCCGTGCGGCGGCTGTCCGACGCGTTCATCGAGACCTACCTCGATGCCGAGTGGCCAGCGATCGCGGGCTGCGTCGGCTGCTACCGGATCGAGGGGCCGGGCGTGCAGCTCTTCGCCAAGGTCTCGGGCAGCCAGTTCACCGTGCTCGGCATGCCGCTGCTGCCGGTGCTCGACTTTCTCCGCACGCGCGAGGTGCTGCCGACGTGACGACTCCCTATGCCGAGGTGATCGGCGACCCGATCGACCACTCCAAGTCGCCGCTGATTCACCGTTTCTGGCTGGAGGCACTGGGGATCGCGGGCGACTATCGCGCCGAGCGGGTGGCCGCGGACGATCTCGGCCGCTTCTTCGCGGCGCGCGCGCGCGACCCCGACTGGCGCGGCTGCAACGTCACCGTGCCGCACAAGGTGGCGGCGCTCGACCATGTCCCCGATCCCGGCGGGGTGCGCCGCTCGATCGGCGCGGCCAACACCGTGTTCCGCGACGAGTCGGGCAAGCTCGCCGCGACCAACACCGACGCCGCCGGCTTCCTCTCGCCGATCGCCGACCTCGATCTCGCCGACGCGGCGGTCACGGTGGTCGGTGCCGGCGGCGCAGCGCGCGCGGTGCTGTTCGCGCTGTCGAAGGTGGGGGTAGGGCGCGTGACCCTGCTCAATCGCACGCCGCTCAAGGGTGCCGCGCTGCTCGCCGGCTTCGGGCTCAAGGGCGACGCGCTCCCGCTCGAGGCGCGGCTGCGCCCCGACACCGCGCTGCTGGTCAACACCAGCGCGCTTGGCATGGCCGGGCAGCCGCCGCTGGCGCTCGACCTCGATCCGTTGCCCGACGATGCGCTCGTCTACGACATCGTCTATGCCCCGCTCGAGACGCCGCTGCTCGCCGCCGCGCGCGCGCGCGGCCTCGACACGGTCGACGGGCTGGAGATGCTGATCGGCCAGGCCGCGCTCGCGTTCGAGCTGTTCTTCGGCGCCGCGCCACCGCGCGAGCGCGACGAACAATTGCGCGCGCTGCTACTGGCGTGAGCGCGCGATGATCGTGCTCGGACTCACCGGCTCGATCGGCATGGGCAAGACCACGGTGGCGCGGATGTTCGCCGAGGCGGGCGTGCCCGTGTTCGACGCCGACGCGGTGGTCCACCGCTTGCAGGGTTCTGGCGGCGCGCTGGTCCCGGCGATCGCGGCGCGCTTTCCGGGGACCACCAGCGCGGCAGGGGTGGACCGAGCCGCGCTCGGCGCCGCCGTGCTGGGGGACGAAGTCGCGCTACGCGACTTGGAGGCGATCGTCCACCCCGCGGTCGCGGCCGAGCGCGCCGCCTTCCTCGCGCGCCACGCTGCCGCGCCGCTGGTGGTGCTCGACGTCCCGCTGCTGTTCGAGACCGGCGGCGACGCCGCGGTCGACCAGGTCGCGGTGGTGTCCGCGGCGCCGGCGGTGCAGCGTGAGCGTACGCTGGCGCGACCGGGCATGACCGCGGCCAAGCTCGACTCGATCCTCGCGCGCCAGCTGCCCGACGCCGAGAAGCGCGCGCGCGCCGACGCGGTGATCGCCACCGACGTGCCGCTCGCCGAGACGCGCGCGGCGGTGCTGCGCCTGATCGCTTGCGCCAGCGCCGCGGCGGGTCGATAACGCTGCGCATGCGCGAGATCGTCTTCGATACCGAGACCACGGGGCTGAGCTTCGTCGGCGGCGACCGGATGGTGGAGATCGGCTGCGTCGAGCTGGTCAACCGCTGCGAGACCGGGCGCACCTTCCACGCCTATTTCCATCCCGAGCGCGACATGCCCGAGGAGGCCGCGCGCATCCATGGGCTGCGCATCGACTTTCTCTCCAAGCACCCGGTGTTCGCGCTCGGCGTCGACGCCTTGCTCGAGTTCATCGGCGACGCGCCGCTGATCGCGCACAACGCGGGGTTCGACTTCTCCTTCCTCAACGGCGAGCTCGAGCGCTGCGGCCGCACCGCGGTGTGCCGCTCGCGCATGGTCGACACGCTTCAGCTCGCACGCACGCGCCACCCCGGCGCCAAGCACACGCTCGACGCACTGTGCAACCGCTACGGCATCGATCGCTCGCACCGCGTGCTCCACGGCGCCTTGCTCGACGCGCAGCTGCTCGCGCAGGTCTATGTCGAACTTCAGGGCGGCCGGCAGATCGGGCTCGGGCTGGTGAGCGAGCCGATCATGGTGACCGCCGCGACCGCCAGCAGCGTGCCGGCGCCGGCGCGCGCGCGGCCGCCGCGGCTCTTTTCGGCGAATGCGGCGGAACTGGCCGCGCATGCCGCGTTTCTGAAGGGGGTCAAAGAACCCCTGTGGGGGGCCGACGCGTCCGGATGACGCGCTTAGCACCAGCCGGGCAGGGGCTCGACCGGCAACGATGGAGAAGAGATGATGGATATCCGGGTATCAGGTCACCAGGTGGCGATCGGCGACGCGCTGAAGGCCCATGTGCAGGACCGGCTCCAGGGTATCGCTGACAAATATTTCGCGCGCGCCATCTCGGCCGAGACCACCTTCGGCAAGGGCCCGCACGACAACGGCTTCACCTGCGACATCGTCGCGCACGTGACGCGCGGGCTGGTGTTGAAGGGGCGCCACGACGCGCATGACGCGCATCTGTCCTTCGACGGCGCCGCCGAGAAGATCGAGAAGCAGCTGCGCCGCTATGTCCGCCGCCTCAAGGATCGCGCCCCCGCGCACGCCGCGGCCGAGGCCGATAAGGACAGCAACGGCTATGACAATGCCGGCTACACGCTCTTCGCCGAATCGACCGACGAGGACGAGGCCGGCGACGCGCCGCTGGTAATCGCCGAGACCCGCGTCGACGTGCCCGACGCGAGCGTCTCCGACGCGGTGATGATGCTCGACCTGCGCAACACCCAGGCGCTGCTGTTCCGCAATGCCGGCACGGGCTCGTACAACATGGTCTATCGCCGCGGCGATGGCACGATCGGATGGGTCGAGCCGCAGCGCGCTGGCTGAGGCGCGCGCGGCCGCCTACTTGGCATCGATCATGGCGACTGACCTGAGCGACCTGCTCGTGCCGGAGCTCGTCGTCGTGGGACTGCCCGCGGCGTCGAAGAAGGCCCTCTTCACCCAGCTCGGTGTGCTCGCGGCGCCGTGGGTGGGGCTGGACGCACGCGCCGTCGCCGAGGGGCTGGCCACGCGCGAGAAGGAGGGGTCGACCGGTTTCGGCGGCGGCGTCGCGATCCCGCACGCGCGGCTCGCGGGCATGCAGCGGGTCGCGCTGATCGTGGCGCGGCTGGCGCAGCCGCTCGGCTTCGCCGCGGTCGATGACGTCGCGGTCGACGTGGTGGTGGCGATGCTGTCGCCGCCCCACGCTGGAGGAGAGCATCTGAAGGCGCTGGCCCGCGTCGCACGCCGGTTCCGCGACCGTACCCTGGTCGCCAAGTTGCGCGGCGCGGGCTCGCCCGACGCGATCTACGCGCTGCTCACCGCGGACGACACGCGTGACGCCGCCTGAGGGAGCCGCGGCGCATCACCGCGCGCTCGAGTCGCTGTACGCGGCGGCGCCGATCAACCGTCTATTCGAGTCGCGGCTCGAGATCGTCGAGCCCGGCGTCGCGCGGATCCGCTTCCGCGTCGACCAGCGCCACTTCCACGCCGCGGGTGCGGCGCACGGCACCAGCTATTTCAAGATGCTCGACGATGCCGCCTTCTACGCATGCAATAGTCTGGTGACCGACCGCTTCCTGCTCACCACCCAGTTCAGCCTGCTGCTTACCCGCCCGCTCGGCGAGGGCGAGGTGGTGGCGGAGGGGCGCTGGGTCAGCGGCCAGCGCCGCGTCTTCGTCGCCGAAGCGCGATTGATCGCGGCCGACGGCGAGGAGGTGGCGCGCGGCACCGGTACCTTCATGCGCTCGCGGATCGCGCTCGCCAGCCTGCCCGGCTACGCGGCAACCGCGGCGTGAGCGCGCGGCTGCCCACCCATCTCGCGGTCGGCGCGCTGCTCAGGCGAGTCAACGACAGCGGGGGCATGGCGGTGGTGCGCGCCTCGGGTGAGGCGCAGTCCGGGGCGGTGCTAGTGCTGCTGTGCGAGGGCCGCTCGCTGCGCGCGGTGGAGCGGATGCGGGGGATCGACGACCGCGACGTGCTGATCGCCGCCGGGCCCGACGACGGCGACTCGGCCGCGGTGGAGGAATACTGGCGTTTGCGACGGCGTCGTGACCCCGACCTCTGGGTGATCGAACTGGACGTCCCGGACGCCGAACGGTTCGTCGCTGAAACGATGCTGGTCGATTGACGCTGTTAACCCATCGCCCGTAGCGAGATGGGATCGACAACAGGCGTTGTGCCGATGCGGGGTGCGATCCCGAACGGTGACGCAGTCGGGGGGGCACCCGGTCGGTCTTTTGAGCAGCTAACGCTGGTTCAGCGACCGTTTCCGCGTACCCACCGCATAAACAAGACGTGGAATGCCATTAGGTTCCCGCGCTGCAGCTTTCGCAGCGTTCACTGCCTCGATCGTCTCGCTGGCCCTGCAGAGCGCGCCCGGCCTCGCCGCCGAAGTGCCGACGCTCCCGGGTGTCACCGCGAGCCAGCTCGCCGTCACCGACGCGGTTCCCGCGACGGCGACGCCGGCGTCCGACAACGCCGACCAGATCCTCGACCAGGCCGCTGCCGACCAGGCGGACGAGCAGGTCGCTTATCCCACCCTCGCTGCCGCGGTCGCCGACCAGTCGATCCCGTCGAACACCGACGAGGACATGCGCTGCCTCGCCGGTGCGATCTATTTCGAGTCGCGCGGTGAGCCGCTGAGCGGTCAGCTCGCGGTCGCCGAGGTGATCCTCAACCGCACCAAGTCGCGTCGCTTCGGCGGCAGCGTGTGCGACGTCATCACCCAGAAGGGTCAGTTCTCCTTCGTGCGCGGCGGCGTGATGCCGTCGGCGCCGTCGAACGACGACTGGCGCACCGCGATGGCGGTGGCCAAGGTCGCGATGAAGGACGCTTGGGAAACCGACGCGTCGAACGCGCTCTATTTCCACCACCGCAGCACGGGCCGCGCCGCCGGCCAGCGCGTCGCCTCGATCGGCAACCACGTCTTCTTCCGCTGAGCGCCGCCGCGCTCGCGAGGGATGGGGTGAGCGTCTCCGGGCCGCGCTGATCGGGCCAGGATAACCCCAACAACTTCGTCACCCCGGCGGAAGCCGCGGTCCAGCTACGGAACGGATGTGGGTCTTACCACGGCCTTCCCAGCTAAACCCCGGCGTTCGCCGGGGTGATGCGTTGATGGCGCCTCGCTTATTCTTGTCGTCAGCCCGCATACGCCTTGGCGAGGTCGAACAGATAGTCGCGCGCGGCGTAGAGCGACACGACCCGGATGCGCTCGTTGAGCCCGTGCACGCCGTTGAAATCTGGGTCGAGGAAGGTCCCCGGCACGCCGTAGACCGGGATGCCGATCGCCTCGAGGAACACCCCGTCGGTCGCCCCCGTCGACATCGTCGGCAGCAGCGGCACGCCGGGGAAATGCTTCTTCGCCAGCGCCTCCATCGGGCCGATGATCTTCGGGTCGAGCGTCGGCGGCACCGCGGTGGGGCGGATCGGTTGGTTGGCGGTGACGGTCACCTTGCTGCCCGCCAGTGCGCGCAGCTTGGCGAGCGTGCCGTCGACCGTCTCGCCCGGGAAGATGCGGCAGTTGACGTTTGCGGTGGCGCGCTGCGGCAGCGCGTTCTCGGCATGGCCCGCGCTCAGCAGCGTCGCCACGCAGGTGGTCCGCAGCGTCGAGTGCATCACCTTGTCGCGGCTGACGATCACGTCCGCGGCGCGGTCCTGCGGGTTGGCCAGCAGCCGCGTGATCGCCGCCGCCTGCTCGCCGCCGACCCGCTGCGCGGTTGCGGTGAAATAGGCGCGCGTCGTGTCGGTGAACCGCACCGGAAACTCGTAGTTCTGCACCGCCTTGATCGCGTCGGCGAGCTCGTAGATCGCGTTCTCCGGCACCGGCGTGGAGCTGTGCCCGCCCGGGTTCGTCGCCAGCAAGGTGTAGTTCTGCGCCGCCTTCTCGCCGACCTGCACCGCCAGCAGCTGGCGCTTGCCCTTCGCGTCGAGCCGCCCGCCGCCGCCCTCGTTGAGCGCGAACTCGGCCGCGATCAGCTCGGGGCGGTGCTGCGCCAGCCATTGCGCGCCGTTGAAGGCGAAGGTGGTCTCCTCGCCGCAGGTCAGCGCCAGCTTGATCGTGCGCTTCGGCCGGTAGTTCTGCGTCCGGAAGCGGATCATCGCATCGGCCCAGATCGCGGACATGGCTTTGTCGTCCACCGCGCCGCGCGCGTAATAATAGCCGTCCTCCTCGACCAGCTTGAACGGGTCGCGTTGCCAGTCGGCGCGCTTGGCCTCGACCACGTCGAGGTGACCGAGCAGCAGCATCGGCTTCAGCGCCGCGTCGCTGCCGCGCAGCACCGCGACGACGCCGCCGTCTTTGGGGTGCTCCGGGGTGGAGAAGAGCGTCACGTCCGCGTCAGCATAGCCCGCGCGCTTCAGCCGTGCCGCGACCTGCTCCGCCGCCTGGGTGCAGCTGCCGACGTTGACCACCGTGTTGGTCTCGACCATCTCGCGGTAGAGATCGAAGAAGGCCCTCTCGTCCGGACGCGCCTGCGCCGTCGCGCTGCCTGCCACCATCGTCCCCACCAGCAGCCCGGCGAGCAGCGCCGCCATCCCGATCCCGCGCATCGATCCTCCCTCGTCCGTCCGCCGCCAGCCTCGCAGCGAAGAGGGCGGGGCGCAACGGGGCTCAGCCGCTGCGGCGCAGGTCGCGCGGCAGGAGGAGGCGCAGCTCGCGGTTGGCGAAATCGATGTGAACGCGGCGGAACAGCCGCAGCGCGTCCATCCCCAGCATCAGCGCTGGCTTGTCATCGATGCCGAAGACTCGGAACGGCGCGGCATCGGCGAAGGCGATCGGCAGCGCACGGATCTTGGCCGGCCCCAGCGTCATCTCGGGCAGCAGCGCATAGTCGGCGGAGATCTGCACCCCGAGCACGCTGGTCAGCACCGTGGTCTCGCCGCGCCGGCCCGCCAGCAGCCGGCGCAGTGCCAGATTGCCGAGGCTGACACTGGTGCCGGTATCGAGCACGACGCGCACGCGCCGCCCCGCGACGGTGGCGCTGGTGACGACGAGCTGGCCGAACAGGCTGCGCGCCTGGATCACGATCTCGCCGGGCTCGCGCTTGAGCCGCTCGCGCTTGCTGGACGGCGTGACCTGCATCCGCTGCGCGTCGAAGTCGATTGTCAGCGCCTGCCCCTGGAGCGTGTCGATCCCGAGCATGCCCGGCGCGCCGAGATGACGCGCCTCGAACATCGGCGCCTCGATCCGCTCGCCGCCGACCCTGGCGACCGGCTTGGGGCTCACCGACAGGGTGGGAAGGATGGCGGTGTCGACCTCGCTCGTCCCCGCCATCGCGACCACGCGCACGCGGCGCCCGGTAGCGAGACCGAGGTGCGCGGCGAGCTGGCGCGAGATCACGCTGCGCTGCGCGCCGGTGTCGATGATGAAGGGGAAGGGCCCTGCGCCGGCGATCTCGACCGGGACGGTCATGCGATCCTCGGCTGTGAGGAAGTCGAGCGCGTCGCCGGCGTCGGCGGGCAGGTCATCGGGAAGCGTCACCGGGACGACCCCGAGCGCCGCCGTCGATGCAGGGGAGGGCGCTCCCGCCTGCGCCGACGCCGGCAGGGCGATGCTGGCCAGCATGAGCGCGAGCCACCTCTCCATGACAAAGATGGTATGCCCGATCCGGACTCAGCGCCAGCGGAGATACCGACGGGTGAGATGGTGCATGGCGGTGGTCGCCCCGACGCTCAGCGCCCCTGACCGCGCCAGCGCTGGATCGTGCGCGCGACGATCTGTTCCTCGCCGCCGCCCTCGCGCCATAGCTCGGAGAAGACCGGATCGTCGGAGGCGGGTCGCTTGCCCTCTTCGAGCGTGTCGAAGGCGACCCGGATCGGGATGGCCACGCCCTCGCCGCACACGATCGCCTCGCGATTGCGCAGCGCGGGCAGCGCGTCGAGGAAGCCGCGCGCCCCTTCGGGCATGGCGGCCCGGACGAACGCCTGGTCGCGCTCGTTGTTGAGCCGCATCGAGATGATCGTGCCACACTGCGAGAGCACGCCCTCGGCGAGGTCGGACGGACGCTGCGTCACCAGGCCGAGCGACACGCCGTACTTGCGCCCCTCCTTGGCGATGCGGCCCAGGATGCGACCCACCGCGGTGCGCTCCTCGCGCCCGGCGGGGACATAGCGATGCGCCTCTTCGCAGACGAGCAGGATCGGGCGCTGCGGCTCGGCCCGCGACCAGATCGCGAAGTCGAACACCATGCGGCTGAGCACCGCCACCACAACCGCGGTGATCTCGCTCGGCACGCCCGAGACGTCGATGATCGAGATCGGCTTGCCGTCGCCGCAGAAGCGGAAGATGCGCTGCACGAACCCCGCCATCGTGTCCGCCACCAGCATGCCGGAGAACATGAATCCGTAGCGCGGATCGGCCTTGAGCTCGTCGAGCTTGTTCTTGAGCCGCAGGTAGGGCGCGGTATCGCCGGCGCGGTCCATCTTGCCCATCTCCTGCTGGAGGATCTGGGTGAGGTCGCTGAGCAGATAGGGGATCGGTGCGTCCACCGTCAGCCGCGCGATCTCCTGCCCGAGCCGGCTCTTGCCGCGAGCCGCGAGCAGGCATTTGGCGAGGATGTCCGCGTCGACCTGGCGCTCCGCACCCGCGCTGGTGAGCAGCACCTCGCAATGCTCCTCGAAGTTCATCAGCCAGTACGGCATCTGCAGGTTCGAGACGTCGAACAGCGCGCCCTCGCCGGCGAAGGCGGCGCCATATTCGCCGTGGGGATCGATCATCACCACGTGCGCCTGCGGTGCCAGGTGACACAGGCGATGGAGGATCAGCGCCGCCGCGGTCGACTTGCCGGTGCCGGTCGAGCCGAGCAGCGCGAAATGCTTGCCGAGCAGCGAGTCGACGTAGAGCGAGGCGCGCACGTCGCGGGTCGGGTGGACGGTGCCGATCGCGATCGCGGCGCGGCCCGAGGCGGCGTGGACCTGCTCGAGATCGGCGCCGCTCACCGCGAACACCTCCGCGCCCGGCAGCGGGAAGGCGGTCACGCCGCGGCGGAAATGGTGGAGGTGGCCGGTCAGCCGCTCGACCTCGCCCTCACCGATGAAGTCGATCGCGGCGATCACCTGATCGGCCTGGCCGCGGGCCAGCCGCACCGTTCGCACAGTCGCTACCAGCCACATCGCGCCGGCGCGCACCTTGAGCTGGCCGCCGACCTGCCCCGCGCTGGCGACCAGCGGGTCGGGGTGATCGGCGAGGGCGGCGAGCGCGGGCGAGTCGAGCACCAGCTCGCCCTGCCCGCCGGCGATCTCGAGCACATAGCCGAGCGGCTCCGGGCCGGCGGGCGCTGGCGCCGCGAGCGGCGCGTCCGGGAAGGCCGCGGCGAGTGCCGCGCGGAACTCGCCCTGGCCGACGATGTCGTTCATACGAAGCTACTTTTCTCTCCGAAACCGCGAAGGCCAGCGGTACGGAAGCTTCGTAAAGATAGGATGGATGCGGGCGCCTCAGGCGCGCTGCGCGAATCGTCCCGCGGCCCATCCGAGCAGCACCGACAGCGCCACCGCCGCCAGGCCGTAGAGGATCTCGTGGCGCTGCGCCGCGGCGGCGACGAAACGCTCGAAGCCCGACTTGCGGATGTCGATGTCGCGCACCGCCGCGGCGAGCACGCGGCCGTCGCGGATCAGGAAGGTCTCGGCGGTGAAGCGCCCGACCGGCACGCGCGCCGGGATCGCGACTCGTGCGCGATAGAGGACGCCGTCGGTGATCTCGACCGCGCCCGGCGCCTCGTAGAACAGTCCGGCGCGGCGGCGCTGCTCGACCAGCCCGCGGGTGAAGCGGTCCTGCACCTCGGTCGGTGCGGCAGAGGCGGGCGAGAGCTGGAGGCTATCGAGCCCGAGCTCGTAAATCGCGCGGGTGCGCGCGTCGACCAGCTGGCCCAGTGGGCGCGACGACGTCAGCGCGTAAAAGGAAGGCGCCGAACGATACCGCAGCCGCCCCGCGTTGACCCAGATGCCCGCCACTTTCTCCTTCTCGCGGATGGTGATCGATTGGGTCGGCCCCTTCACCACGATGACGATGTCCGCGGGGCGCTCGCCCGTCGGCACGCGGCCGCCGGGGTAGAGGATCGCGCCGAACAGCAGCAGTTCGGCGCCGGTGAAGCTGTACGCGATCTCGATGTCACGCTGCGACACGTCGGGCACCAGCACCGGCTTGCTCTGCGCGGTAAGCAGCGGCGCGGCGAGCGCCAGCGCCCAGGCGGCGCGCCTCACGACAGCTCCACCGCGTAGATCTCGTCAGGGCGCCAGCCGAGCCCCAGCGCGATCCGCCCCGCCACCAGCAGCACCATGATCGCCAGCGCGAGCCGGAGATACTCGGGCCGCGCGCGTGCGGCGAAGCGGGCGCCGACCTGTGCACCGACCACCGAGCCGACCAGCAGCAGCGCGGCGAGCACGATATCGACCGCGCGCGTCGTGGTGGCGTGGACCATCGTCGCCGCGGCGGTGACGAACAGGATCTGGAACAGGCTGGTGCCGACCACCACGGACGTCGCCATGCCGAGCAGGTAGATCATCGCCGGGACCAGCACGAAACCGCCGCCAACCCCGAGCAGGATCGTCAGGATACCGGTAAAGAAGCCGAGCAGCAGCGGTGCCAGCGGCGAGATGTACAGCCCGGAGGCGTAGAAGCGCATCCGGAACGGCAGCGACGCGACCAGCGGATGATGGCGGCGGCGGCGCGGCGGCGCGGCGCGGCGACCGCGCGCCACCAGGATCGCGCTCACTGCCTCGCGCAGCATCAGCAGCCCGATCGAGCCGAGCAGCAGCACATAGGTGATCGCGATCGTCGTATCGATCTGCCCCCAGCGCTGCAGCAGCCGGAACAGCCAGGCGCCGAACAGCGAGCCGAGCACGCCGCCGATCACCAGCACCGTGCCCATGCGGGTGTCGACGCCGTTGCGGCGGAAATGCGCGAACACGCCCGAGACGCTCGCGCCGGTCACCTGCGTGGCGGCGGAGGCGGCGGCGACGGTGGGCGGGATGCCGTAGACGATCAGCAGAGGGGTGGTGAGGAAGCCGCCGCCCACGCCGAACATGCCCGAGAGCAGCCCGACGCCCGCGCCGAGCGCGATCATCACGAGCGCGTTCACCGACAGATTCGCGATCGGCAGGTAGATGTCCATGGCGCGTCCAGCCGCTAGCCGGTTCGACGCGCCGACGCCACCGCGCGTTCCCGCGCTAATGATCGATCCCGATCGTGAGCGCCGCGCCCGAGGCCGGCTGAGCGTCTCCGGCCACGCGCGCGCGCCACGCCAGCGTCGCGCGGGCGCGCCCGAGCCGAAGCGTCGCGGTCGGGCCGACGTCGAGCCGCTGGGCGCCGCGCTGCGCCGCGCCCCAGGCTCCCAGACCGAGCCGCAATGTCGCGTCGCCGTTCTGTGCCAGTGGGCGCTCGAGACTCACCGCGCCATCGGCGTAGCCGCCGCGCCGCTCGATCACGCCGGCCTGGAGATAGCCGTCGAGCAGGGCTCCGTGACTCAGCTCCAGGTCGCTGATCCCGCCCGC
The DNA here is from genome assembly GCF_019429485.1 of Sphingomonas citri. Lineage (GTDB taxonomy): Bacteria > Pseudomonadota > Alphaproteobacteria > Sphingomonadales > Sphingomonadaceae > Sphingomonas > Sphingomonas citri. The sequence goes on from NZ_JAHXZN010000007.1 coordinate 107,968, forward strand.
GGCGCTGAGACCCCAGCCGCTACGCAGCCCGACGACGCCGATGCGGCGCTCGGCCAGCATCCGGAACGGCAGCGCGCGCGGGTGCCACTCGACCGCCGCGATCGCCTCGCGCTCGCGCGCCTGAAGCGCCGACACCAGCCGCAGCGAGGCCGCGAGGCGTCCCTCGTCGTCGAGCGCCCGAGCCACGCGAACCCCCAGCTGCGCCCCGCCCAGTTGCGGCGCGGCGGTGCTCGTCGTCGCTCCGCCGCGAAGCAGCAGCCAGCCGGTCTGGGACCAGCGAGGTGCGCGACCTGCGGCTTCGACGAGGGTGCTGCCCCGGACCTGCGGCACGATCGCCTCCGCCGACGGCGGCTGCCCTGCCATCACAGGAGCGGAGAGCGGGGCCGGCACGTGCCCTGCCGCACGCTCCACCGCGGTGATCAACGCCGGTAGACGCGCCGGCCGACGCGATGCGAGCGGGCGCGACGGAGAGATGTGGACGAGCTGATCGTTGAAGGCCGGCGCGGGAGGTTGAGCCTCCGCCCGAGCAGTCGCGGCCGCTCCTCGGCGCGTGAGGGATGATGCGACCGGCGGAAGGTCGGCAGTCGACCCCACCATCGCCGCCGATCGCCGCGGCACCACGCCGTCGCGCCACAGCCACGCCGCGCGCGCGCTCACCCAGAGCGCGAGCAGCAGACCCCAGCAGCGCAGCGCGCGCCCCTTTCTCATGGAAGGTCCGGGAATCGATGCGCGGTCTTGTCCCATCGCGGCGGCGCGCCGCGCAGGGCCGCGACGTGGAGCCGCAGCGCGCGCCCCGCGGACAGCATCAGCACCGCATTGGCGACCGCGATCCGCGGTAGCGCGCGCAGTCCCTCGCGCCAGCCATAAGCCGCGGCCGTGAGTCGAGCGCGTGCGATCAGCCGCCAGCCGAGCAGGATCGCGTTGATGGCGAGCAGCGCTCGAAGACCATGGCCCGTCGCCGTCGGTGGGTCACCGCGCCAGTGGTGACCGAGCAGGCCCACCGCCGCGAGCGTCGCCGCGAGGTAGCCCGTCGCCACCGCGGTGGCGGCGAGCGGCGCCCTACGGTCGCGCCAGCGCATCCAGCGTTCGGTCGCGCGCGGTGCACCCCATCCCGTCCGGTCCCAGCCGGCGAGCGCGATGCCGCCGATCCAGCGCGCTTTCTGCCGCACCGCGTGCGTCAGTGTGTCGGGAAAGTAGGCGCGGGTCGCGATCAGTCCGCCGCCGGCGTCACGCCGCCGCACGAACCGTACTGCCATGCCGAGCGAGGCCGCGCGAAGCCCCAGCTCATAGTCCTCGGTGAGGCTGTCCGCCGCGAACGGCAGGCCGGTGGCGCCGGCGAGCCGCTCCAGCGCGTCGTAGCGGATCGCGCAGCCCACCCCGGCGAGCGGTAGCGCGGCGCCGAGCGCGGCGCGCGCCACGAGGTCGCGCGCGTGCGTCTCGGCGAACTCGTCGGCGTAATGGCCGGTCAGCCAACGCCGCGCCGGATCGATCAGCGGCAGCACCGGCAACTGGACCAGCGCCGCGCCGCGCAGCGCCTGCTCGGTCACGCGCAGCTCGAGCGGGTGGACCATGTCCTCGGCGTCGTGGAGCACCACCGCGTGAGGGCGCGACTCCGCCTCGGCGGTGAGCGCCTGCCACAGCTGATTGAGACAGTCGGCCTTCGTCGTCGGGCCGTCATGGTCTCCGACCACCAGGCGGACGCGCGGATCATCGATCGTGCGCACCGCGTCGGCGGTGGCGGGATCGTTCGGGTAGCAGCCGATGTAGAGGCGGTAAGCGGGATGATCATAGCGCGCGAGCGTCGCTCGCAGCATCGCCCCGATCACCTGTTCCTCGCGCCACGCGGGGATGAACACCGCGAAGCGGAGATGTCGCACGCTCGCCACCGTGGGGACGTGCTGGTCGGCACGTCGTACCGCGACTGCGATCAGGTCGAGCAGCACATCGTCCAAGCCAAGCACGAAGAGCACGGCGGCGGCGAAGAACGTCGCCTCGATCGCGCCGCGATCGATCAGGCCGAGCGCGGTCATCGGCGACCCCCGCCAGCGCATCCTTGATCTGCGGCAAATTTTTTTGCGGAAGTGTGGCGAATCGGCAACGCTCGCGAGAAAGCGTCCACCGTGGCGAACAAAGCGACCGGGCGCGCGTTAGCCGCCGCGGTCCCTTTCCCCCTTTCGGGACCGGTGCCGACCCCAAGCCGGTACTGGCCGCGTCGCGGCGTTCGTGGCGACGCGGCCGAACCGCGATTGAAGAGTGACGGACTCGGGCGCTCGCTATGCACCCGAGTCTTGTAGGTGTCCTACTCGATCACCGCGGCGTCGGGCGGCCCCAGCGCGCCTCATCTCGGCGAGATCAGCCCTGGCGAGATCAGGGCCCGGTGCTGCCGCCGCCGGGACCGCCCCCGCCGCCCGCACCCGCCGCGCCGACCGTGCCGATATTGCCGAACAGGTCCTGGAAGAAGCCGCGCTTGCGACCCAGCGTCGGGGTCGTCTTGCCGTCGGGCTTGAGCGAGACAACCTGGTCAATCCCCGACTTGCGCACCGTGGTGACGTTGCCGGCCTGGTCGAAGCTGATCTGCATCGTCAGCTGGTCCCGCGGCTTGGGCGGGGTGAACGCCAGGTTGCGGCTGTCACGCGACACATAATACCAGTCGCCCTGGTTGAACTGGCTCGCGAAGCTGGGCGTACCGAGCGTGGCGAGCACCGATTGGCGGTTGTCGACTCCGGGCTGGATCGAGTTCACCAGGTCGGCATCGACGATATAGCCCTGGTGCGAGCGCAGCGGCGTGCACCCGGCGGCGAGGACGCCGGCAGCCAAAGCGAGAGGTAGAAGGGGGCGCATCGATACTCCGCGGAAACCCAGCCGCTTGTCCGCGCGGCACGCGCGCGTGGACATTGCGGCCTCGCGCCTCAATATGCCGCCGTGCGGGACGAGACAAGCGTCGCGCCGGTCGGTCGAGAGGAAGTGCGTCAGGTGGGTTGGTTGAGTGGGTGGTTGCGACGGCGTGGGCCCCGCGATGAGGCGTTGCCGCTGTACGACGCGGTGGTGGCGCGCGCGCGCCAGCCGCACTGGTACCTCGACGGCGCGGTGCCCGACACGCTCGACGGCCGCTTCGACATGGTCGCGGCGGTGCTGGCGATGGTACTGCTCCGGCTCGAGCAGGTGCCCGACGGGACGGACGGCTCGGTGCGGCTGACCGAGCGCTTCGTCGACGACATGGACGCGCAGGTGCGCCAGATCGGCTTCGGCGACATGGTCGTGGGCAAGCACGTCGGCAAGATGATGGGCATGCTGGGCGGCCGGCTCGGCGTCTACCGAGAGGGGCTGGCCGCGCCGGACGATGGCGCGCTCGACGCCGCGCTGGTCCGCAATCTTTACCGCGGCGCGCAGCCCGACGCCGCCGCGCTGGCGCATGTGCGCGGCGAGCTAAAGGCATTGCGCCGCGACCTCGACCTGCTCGGCGTGCCCGAACTGATGGAAGGACGAATGGCGTGACGACCGAATTCTCCCGCCTGGAGCGGCTCGACACGATCGGCGGTGAGGATCGCACCGTGACGATCACGGCCGACGCCAACGAGCGCGCCGCGCTGGCGCACCGCTTCGACCTGGTCGGGGTCGAGCGTCTCGAAGGCGCGTTCGCGGTCCGGCGCGATCCCGCGGGCGTGCTGGTGCGCGGCACCGTCCGCGCCGCGGTGGTGCAAGCCTGCTCGGTCACGGGTGACCCAATGCCCGCGACGATCGACGAGCCCGTTTTGCTGCGCTTCGTCGCGCCGGGCGCGGGGGGGGACGACGAGATCGAGCTCGGCAGCGACTCGATCGACACGGTCGAGCTCGAAGGCGGCGGGGTCGATCTCGGCGAGGTCGCCGCGGAGACGATGGCGCTGGCGCTCGATCCGTTCCCGCGCAGCCCGCGCGCCGAGGCGGTGCTACGCGAGGCGGGTGTGCTGAGCGAGGAGGAGGCCGGCCCCTTCGGCGCGCTCGCCGGGCTCAAGGCCAAGCTCGCCGCGCCGAAGGACTGAGCCTCCGGACGATCAGAACAGGCCGGGCTGGTCGCGCTGCGCCGCGTTCGGGTGCGGCGCGATCAGCGGGCGGTTGGCCGGCGCGAACAGCTGAGTCGAGCGGCTCGCACTCGCGCTCGTCCCGATCGGGGTGCAGCTGCGCCCGGCGATATAATCGAGCGCGGTGCGCAGCGAGAGTTCGGCGGGATCGCCGAGCGCATGGGAGACGTCGTCGTCCGCCTGGCAGCTCGCCTCGACCTTGGTGGCGAGGCCGTTGAAGTAATCGCCCTGCCGCGCCGAATTCTGCAGCGCGAGCGAGACCGCGAGGAGGCGGTCGTCGGTGCACGAGGGATTGTCGAACGGGATCTGGCCGACCGGCTTGCCGTAGGTGTTGCTGCCGATGAGCGCGACGCTGCTGTGAAGGTAGGGGATCAGCGCGTTGATCACATATTCGCTCGCCGAGGCGGTCGCACCGGTGCCGATGAAGGCCACGCGCGTGGGCGCGATCGCCTGCGCCTCCTGACGGAAATAGCGGATCCGGTCCTGGCTCGACTTGGACGGGCGATAGCTGGTGTAGGCCTGCACGTCCGAGGTCGAGCGTCCGCCGCCGAGCAGGTCGGTGAAGGTCTCCGCGGTGGCGAGCAGTCCGCCGCCATTGTAGCGCAGGTCGATCACCAGATCGGTCACCCCCTGCGAGCGGAAGGTGGCGAAGGCGCTGCGCAGCTGGTCGTCGGCGCTGGCGATGAAGGTGCGCAGGTTGATGTAGCCGACCTTGCGACCACCCGAGTCGAGCACCTTTGCGCCGTAGCGCGACGATAACGGTGCCAGCGAATAGTTCGCGGTCGTGAGCGTCACCACCCGCGTCCCGGCGGCGTCGCTGACGCGCAACACGCGCGCGCTGCCCGGCGTCGTGTCGTCGAACGGCGCGTTGAGCGCGTCATAATCGTTCTTGGCGATGATGTCGCTGATGTCGCGGAGGTTGGCGGTCGAGGTCCCGACCGCGAGGATCTCGGTGCCGCGATCGATGCCGGCGGCGAACGCGGGCGTGTCCTCGAACGCCTCGCGCACGAACAGCCGGTTGCTCGCGGTCAGCGCGAGCCGCACGCCGATGCCGGCCGTCTTGCCCGAGGCATAATAGGCCGCGTCGGCCGACGCCGAGGTGACATAGGTGAAATAGCGATCGCGATTCTGCGCCCGAGCCGGTGCGGTGAGCGCGTCGACATAGTCGTCGAGCGTGGTGTAGCTGCCCGGGTTGACGTTGCTCGCGAGCAGCTCGGGGTACCGATACCATTCGTTGAGGATGGAGAAGGCCCAGTCCTGCCGCGCGCGCAGCGTGCAGCCGCCGGTACTGCCGCTACTGCCGGTGCCGCCGCCCACCGCGGCCGATCCGCCGCTTGGGGCGGCAGCGCTGCCACGATCATCGCCGCCGCCGCACCCCGCCAGCATCCCTGCCAGCGCGAGCGCGCCCACCCACCGCGGTGTACGCATCACTTACTCCTACGAATCCAGCGCATTGGTATCGTGACACCAGCTACTTGTATATGGCGCCGCCGGTCGGCCGCGGCGGAGAACGCCCCGGACTGGCGCCATCGCGCCGCGATCTGCTAGCGTGCCGCCATGATCGCGCGCCCATTCCTCCCGCTCGCCCTCCCCGTCCTGCTCGCGCTCGCCGGCTGCGGCGGTGGCGAGACCGCCAACCAGGCCACCGCCGCGGTGCCGCGCGGCGACTATGTCGCGAAGATGCAGGCGCTCAACGAGAAGGAGCGCAACGTCGCGCTGTTCCGCGCGATCCGTGACGCGGGCCGCTCGTGCCAGCAGGTCGACCGCTCGGTGCCGACCGACCCGGTCGCGGGCAAGGCCGCCTGGGTCGCCACCTGCGACGACCAGTCCGCCTGGCTGATCACGCTGGACGACTCGGGCACCGCCACCGTGACCGACGCGCGCGCGATCGCGGGGCGCAGCGCGACCGGCTGAGCCGCCGGCCCGCGCGCATCTAACCGATCAGCCGCGCGATCTTGGCGCGCATCGCGCGGATCGTCTCGGCCGGCAGCGTCTGCACGCTCGACAGCGACAAGGTGCGCGGGTTGACCGTCTGGCCGTTTTTCCACACCTCCCAGTGCAGGTGCGGCCCGGTCGAGATACCCGTCGAGCCGACATAGCCGATCACCTGCCCGCGCCGCACGCGCGCGCCCTGCGCCACCGCGAAGCGGCTCATGTGACCGTAACCGGTGACCAGCCCGCCGCCGTGCGCCAGCTTGATGAAATTGCCGTAGCCGCCGGCGCGCCCGGCGAACTGCACGACGCCGTCGACCGCGGCGTAGATCGGGCTGCCGTAGGGCGCGCCGATGTCGGTGCCCTTGTGCATCCGCATGAAGCCGAGCAGCGGGTGCATCCGCATCCCGTAGGTGGAGGTGATCCGCCCCGCCACCGGCATCCCCATCGCGCCGCGTCGCTCGATCGTGCCCGAGGGATCGAGCATCTGCCCGCCTTCCCCGTCCTTGTCGCCCCAGCGCACCAGCCGCAGCTGGCGGCGACCGTGCGCCAGCCCGGCGTATTGCAGCTGACCCACCTCGACCTCGCCGGTCGCGGCGCGCGCCTGGTCGGCGACGATATCGAAGCGGTCGTCGCTGGCGAGCTGTCCGATCGGCAGCTGCGCCGCGATCGCCTTGATATAGGTCTCGACCACGCGCGCCGGGACGCCCGCGGCCCGCGCCGAGCGGTAGAGGCCGGCGCCGACCGTGCCGGTGACGTGGAGCGGCGTGCGATCGATCGCGATCGACTGGCGATCGAGCACCAGCCCCTCGCCGGCACGCTGCACCACCAGCTTGAGGTCGAACGCGGCGCGGAAGGCGAGCCGCTCGAGCGGGCGCGGCTGGAACTTGGTCGGGCGGCGACCGAGCGTCAGCGCCAGCACGGTGCCCGGCTTGAGGGAGTCGAGCGCGACCGCATCGCCGACCAGACCCGCGATCCGCCCCGCCTCGCCGCCGCCGACCCCGGCGCGCTGCAGCGCGGTGCGCAGCGTGTCGCCGTCGGCGAGCGCGGCGCTGAGCTCGATCTGCGGGCGCTCGGGCGTCTCGGCGAGCGGGCGCACCAGCGCGGTCGCCGCCATGCGCCGGCCGGTGGTGGCGCCGAGCGCGAGCGGCGCGATCCCCTGGGTGCGCGCCTCCTCCAGGCTGGCGCGGTCACCCGGTACGGCGCGGTCACCGGTGATCGCGGGCAGGCCGGGGTTGAGCTGCCACGCCCCCCAGCACAGCGCCGCGCAGGTGGCGAGGCCGCGCCACCAGGTGCGGCTGCCGATGTCCTGGCCGAGGTCCGGGACCCAGTCGATGCGTGCCAGCGCGACGCGGGCGCGGTCGAGCGCGCCGCGCTCGGCGAGCGGCACCAGCTGGCGCCCGAACGCGCGACCGTTGCCGCGTCCGCCGGCGCCCGCCAGCTCCATGCCCTGATCGTCGCGCAAGAACACGTCGGCCGCCGCCTTCCGTCACGCGCCGGACCTACCCCTCCGGCGCTTGGGTGGCAGCGTTGTGGAGAAGAGGTGCTAAAGTCAAATTAACCGCGTCCCGCCACGGTGATCGCTGCGGCGGACCGGTCGTGTCCGGCGGCGGGCCGCGCCGGAGACTGAGCGCGATTGCATCCGGTGGACACAGACCCGATGTAGTCTGGGTCATGTCGCTCACCCCTCGCCCGCACGACAGCTCGCGCGTGATCGCGGTGCTGGGTCCGACCAACACCGGCAAGACGCATCTCGCGATCGAGCGGATGTGCGCGCACGCCAGCGGCATGATCGGCTTCCCGCTGCGGCTGCTGGCGCGCGAGGTGTACGACCGCGTCGTCGCGATCAAGGGGCCGGAGCGGGTCGCGCTGATCACCGGCGAGGAGCGCATCGTCCCTCGGGACGCGCGCTGGTTCCTCTGTACCGCGGAGAGCCTGCCGCTCGAGCGCGACGTCGCCTTCGTCGCGCTCGACGAGGCGCAGCTCGGCGCCGACCGCGAGCGCGGCCATGTCTTCACCGACCGGCTGCTGCGCGCGCGCGGGCGCGAGGAGACGATGATCCTCGGCTCGGAGGCGCTGCGCCCGGTGCTGCGCGCCCTCGTACCCGAGGCGGAGATCATCGAGCGGCCGCGCTTCTCCACGCTGAGCTACGCCGGCGCCAAGAAGCTGTCGCGGCTGCCGCGGCGCTCGGCAATCGTCACCTTCTCGGCCGAGGAGGTCTATGCCACCGCCGAGATGCTGCGCCGGCTGCGCGGCGGCGCCGCGGTGGTGATGGGCGCGCTGTCCCCGCGCACGCGCAACGCGCAGGTGGCGATGTTCCAGGCGGGCGAGGTCGACTATCTCGTCGCCACCGACGCGATCGGCATGGGGCTCAATCTCGACGTCGGCCATGTCGCCTTCGCCGGCTTGTCCAAGTTCGACGGCCAGCAGCGCCGTCGCCTCACCGTCGCCGAGATGGCGCAGATCGCGGGTCGCGCCGGGCGCCACCAGCGCGACGGCACGTTCGGCGGGCTGACCGAGGAGGGGCCGGAGGCGTTCGAGCCCGAGGAGGTGGCCGCGATCGAGGCGCACCGCTTCCCGCGGCTCGACTGGCTCTACTGGCGCGACGGCACGCCCGACCTCTCCTCGATCGACGCGCTGCTGGCCTCGCTCGCGCGTCGCCCCGATCACGAGCGCCTCCGCGCCGCGCCCGAGGCGACCGACCTGCGCGTGCTCAAGCGGCTCGCCGAGGAGGCGGGGGTGCGCGACCGCGCGCGCGGCAACGTCGCGCGGCTGTGGGCGGCGTGCGGCATCCCCGATTTCGCCAAGCTCGGTATCGACCCGCACGCGCGATTCGTCGGGCGCGTGTTCGGCTATCTCGCGCAAGGGTACGTGCCGCACCAGTGGTTCGCCGACGAGGTGGCGCGGCTCGACCGCGTCGAGGGCGACGTCGAGACGATCGCGGGGCGGATCGCGGCGATCCGCAGCTGGGCCTATATCGCGCAGCGGCCCGACTGGCTGGCCGAGCCGGCGCACTGGGCCGCGCGCACGCTGGCGGTGGAGGAGCGGCTGTCGGACGCGCTCCACGAGAAGCTCACCCAGCGCTTCGTCGACAAGCGTACCACGGCATTGGCCAAGAAGATCGGCAGCGGCGTGGGCGCGCTGCCGGTCGAGATCGACGCCGAGGGCGAGGTGACGATCGACACGCACGCGATCGGGCGGCTGGAGGGGTTCCGCTTCATCGTCGCGCCCGACGCCACCGCCGCGGACAAGCGGCTGCTGCTCGCCACCGCGGAGAAACGGCTCGGCGCCGAGCGGCGGCGTCGCGCCGACGCGCTGGTGGCGCGCGACGACAGCGGCTTCGCGCTGGACGAGGACGGCGTGATCCTGGCGGACGGGCTGGCGGTGGCGCGGCTCAAGCGCGGTGCGTCCCTGGCGCGGCCGCAACTCGCGCTCGATGCGGCGCTCGACTGCCTCGATCCGGCGGTGCGCGAGTCGATCGCGACTCGGCTGCGCGCGTGGCTGACGGCGGCGATCGGCCGCGCGCTGCGCAGCGTCGCGGCAGCGGCCGAGGCGGCGCGCGCGCCCGCGGCGAGCCCGGCGCTGCGCAGCGTCGCGGCGGCGCTGGAGAGCGGCGCGGGCTTCGCCGAGCGGCTGCCGCTGCGCGCCGCGATCGAGTCGCTCAGCGCCGGCGACCGCCACTGGCTGCGGCGCCAGGGCGTGACGATCGGCGCGCTCGATCTGTTCGACCCGCGCTTGCTCAAGCCCGGCGCGCAGGCGTGGCGCCGCGCCTTGCTCGCCGCGGCGGGGACGCCCGCGCCGCCGTTGCCGCGCGCGGGCGCGACGACGCTGCCGCGCGGCAGCGCGGGCGCGGTGCCGCTGATGGGCTATCGCCCGCTCGGCGCGCAGGCGGTGCGGATCGACCTGGTCGAGCGCGTCGCGCGCGCCGCGCACGACGCGCGCGCCGCCGACGGCCGTGCCCCCTTCGCACCCGATCCCGCGCTGGCGGTGTCGATCGGGCTGGAGTCGGCGACGATCGCGCGGCTGATGGCCGAGCTCGGCTTCCGCCCCGCGTCCGTCAGCGCCGAGGGGCCGCCGCACTATGTCTGGCGCGGCCGTGCCCGCGCGCGTGAGTCGCGGCCAGCGCCCGACAATGCCTTCGCCGCGCTGGCCGAGCTGGTGCGGCGGTGAGCGGCGGCGAGGCGATGCGGCTCGACCGCTATCTGTGGTTCACCCGGCTCGCCAAGACGCGCGACGTCGCGCAGGCGCTCGCCTGCGACGGCCGGCTGCGCATCGACGGGCGCGCGATCGACCGCGCGCATGCGCCGGTGCGCGTCGGCAACATCCTCACCTTCTACCACGCCGGACGGGTGCGCGTGCTGCGCGTCGAGGCGCTGCCGGGGCGGCGCGGACCGGCGCCCGAGGCGCAGGCCTGCTACCAGGAACTGGTCGCCGGCGCGGGTGAGAACGGGTCGCAACGCGGTGACGAGCGTTGACGCGGGCGTGATGCGGCGCAAAAGCGGCGCGCGAGAAGCGAGGATATCCCGATCATGACCTACGTCGTCACCGACGCGTGCATCCGCTGCAAGTACATGGACTGCGTGGAAGTCTGCCCGGTCGACTGTTTTTACGAGGGCGAGAACATGCTCGTCATCAACCCGTCCGAGTGTATCGACTGCGGGGTGTGCGAGCCGGAATGCCCGGCCGAGGCGATCCTGCCCGACACCGAGAGCGGGCTGGAGCAGTGGCTCGAGCTCAACAACACCTTCTCGGCCCAATGGCCCAACGTCACGCGCAAGCTCGACCAGACCCCGCCCGACGCCGATTCGTTCAAGGGCCAGGACGGCAAGTTCGACAAGTTCTTCTCGCCCGAGCCCGGCAAGGGCGACTGAGTCGGCGCGAACCGGACGGCCAGCGCGGTTGCCGGTCGCGGCGCGCGCGCGTACCGCTGCGCGCATGATCCGCCGGTACGTCCCCGCGCCGCTCGCGCTGCTGCTCTCGCTCCCCGCCACGGCGTCGGCCGCGCCCGCGCCTCAGGCGGCACCCGCCGCCGCCGAGGCGCGACCCCCGGTGGTGGTGCCCACCGTCGTCGCGAGCTTCCCGCACGATCGCGAGGCCTTCACCGAGGGGCTGATCTGGCACGGCGGCGCACTCTACGAGAGCGTCGGGCTCGAGGGCCGCTCCGATGTCCGCCGCGTCGAGCTCGCCACCGGGAAGGTGGTGAAGCGCGCGGTCATCCCGCCGGCGCAGTTCGGCGAGGGGTTGGCGGCGTGGAAGGACCAGCTCGTCAGCCTCACCTGGCATGATGGGATCGCGCATCGCTGGGCGGCGGCGACGCTGCGGCCGCTCGGCACGGCGCGCTACAGCGGCGAGGGCTGGGGGCTGACGAGCGATCGCACCGCGCTGATCCGCTCCGACGGCAGCGCGACGCTGACCTTCCACGATCCGGTCACGCTGGCGGTGAAGCGGACGCTCAAGGTGACCTATATGGGTCAGCCGGTCGACCAGCTCAACGAGCTGGAGTGGGTCGAGGGCACGATCCTCGCCAATGTCTGGCACCAGCCGATGATCGTCCGGATCGACCCGGCGAGCGGGCGAGTCACTCAGGTGATCGACCTACGCGCGATCGTCGCCGAGGTGGGCGCGCGCGACCCCGAGGCGGTCGCCAACGGCATCGCCTGGGACGCCGCCCAGCGCCGCCTGTTCGTCACCGGCAAGCGGTGGCCGACCCTGTTCGAGATCCGGCTGCCGCGCTGAGGATCGGGCGCGTCGCCGCGGCGGGCCTCGGCTCAGCTCAGGCGAGCAGCCGCACGCCCACGATCAGCAGCACCACCGCGAGCAGCGGGGTGACGATCCGCTCGGGGAGACGGTCGGTGAGCTGCGCCCCCACGACCACGCCGGGGATCGAGCCGAGCAGCAGCGCGCCGAGCAGGTGCAGGTCGATGTTGCCGATCAGCGCGTGGCCGATCCCGCCGAGCAGCGCGACCGGCACGGCGTGGAGGATGTCCGTCCCCACCAGCCTCTTGGCGGTGAGCCGGAAGGGATAGAGCAGCAGCAGCAGCGTCGCCCCGAGCGCGCCCGCGCCCACAGAGGTCAGCGTGATCAGCGTGCCGAGCAGCGCGCCCGCCGCGATCGTCAGCGCCGGCTGGTAGCGCAGCAGCGCCTCGGTGCGCGCGCCCTCGCGCCGCGCGAAGCGGCGTGCCAGCGCGGCGCGAAAGGGCGTGAGCAGCGCCGAGATCACCAGCGTCGCACCGAGCACGCGCACGATCAGCCCGCCGCTCTCGGCGCGCTCGTGATGACTCCACAGCCACCACAGCGTGATCGCCACCGCGGGCAGGCTGCCGAGGCAGAGCCGGCGCACCACCGTCCAGTCGGCATTGTCGCGGCGGTGATGCACCGCGCCGCCGACCAGCTTGGTGATCGCGGCGAACCACAGGTCGGTGCCGACCGCGGTGGCGGGTGCCACGCCGAACAGCAGGATCAGCACCGGCGACATCAGCGACCCGCCGCCCACGCCGGTCAATCCGACGATGGCGCCCACCAGGAAGCCCGCGAGCGTGCTCAGCCAGTCCACGTCGCGCGTACCCCCATCGCATGTCCCGGCGTCATCGCGACCGATGTGCGACGCGGGAGGGCCGCGCGGCAAGCGCAGAAATGCTTGGGGCCGCCGTCGCGGCGGGCGCATCGGGGTTAGTCGCTCCCGTCGCCGGCGTGCAGCCGGGCGAGGATCGCCGCGATGCGCTCGCCGGCGCGGCCGTCGCCGTAAGGGTTGCGCGCGCGCGCCATCGCCGCGTGCGCGGCGGCGTCGTCGAGCAGCCGCGTCGCCGCCGCGACGATGCGCGCCGGGTCGGTTCCGACCAGCCAGGCGCAACCCGCTGCGACTCCCTCGGGCCGTTCGGTGGTGTCGCGCAGCACCAGCACGGGCAGGTCGAGCGCGGGCGCCTCTTCCTGCAGTCCGCCCGAGTCGGTGAGCAGCAGGTGGCTCAGGCCGAGCAGCCGCACCATCGCCGGATAGTCGAGCGACGGCAGCACCGTCACCCCTGGCTCGTGCGCCAGCAGCCGCGCCAGCGCGAGCGCCTGCGGCGCAGGATGCGTGGGCAGCGCCACCGCGACGTCGTCGCGCCGGGCCAGGATCGATACCGCCCGCGCCACCCTCGCTACCGCGGCTATGTCCTTCTCACGCCGATGCACCGTCACGGTGACGACCCGGCGCGTGCCCGCCGCGGCGACGAAGGACGTCACCGAAGCCCCGAGCGATGGCGATGCGCCGACTCGCGCCGCCATGGCGAGCAGCGAGTCGATCCCGCTGTTGCCGGTCACGTGAATCACACCCCGCGGCACGTTCTCGGCGGCGAGCGCGGCGGCGGCGGTGGCGGTGGGCGCGAAGTGGCAGTCCGCCACAGCGGTGATCGCCCTGCGCCAGCCCTCCTCCGGGCGCGGCGCGGCGAGGTCGCCGCTGCGGAGTCCCGCCTCGACATGCGCGACGGGTACGCCGCACAGGTTGGCCGCCATCGCCCCGGCCCAGGCGCTGGACGTGTCACCCTGCACCACCAGCCGCGCCGGCCGCTCCGCCTCGAGCAGCGACGCGATCGACTCGATCAGCGCGCCGAGGAGGGCGCGATGCGGCTGCCCCGCGGACATCAGGTCGAGGTCTACGTCGGGCACCAGTTGCAACGCCGCGAGCGCCTGGTCGAGCAGCTCGCGGTGCTGGCCGGTCACCGCGACGCGCACCGTCACCGCCGCGTGACGGCGCAGCGCCGCGATCACCGATGCCATCTTGATCGCCTCGGGCCGGGTGCCGAATAGGAGCAGGATGCGGGGCGCCGCGCGCATGTTCTCTCATTGTAGCGGGAGGACGACATGCTGCGGCGCGGAACCTAGCGACGGTGCCGCGCGATTCAGCGGCGAGCGAGGAGGGTAGCGGAATGCGACTGGTGATGATCGGCCTCGGCCGGATGGGCGGCAACATGGCACGCCGCCTGATGCAGGCGGGGCATGAGATCGTCGCCTATGACCGCGACACCGACGCGGTCGCCAAGCTCGCCGACGCCGGCGCGATCGCCGCTGCCTCGCTCGACGAGGCGCGCGCGCGCTGCCAGGAGGGCGGTGCCGAGGCGATCTGGTGGGTGATGCTGCCGCACGGCGCGGTGACCGACGGCGTGATCGACCAGATCGCCGGCGGCGCGAGCGCGGGCGAGGTCGTGATCGACGGCGGCAACAGCTTCTACAAGGACGATATCCGCCGCGCCAAGGCGCTCGCCGAGAAGGACGTCCATTACGTCGACGTCGGCACCTCCGGCGGCGTCTGGGGGCTGGAACGCGGCTATTGCATGATGATCGGCGGCCCCGACCAGGTCGTGCGCGATCTCGACCCGGTCTTCTCCGCGCTGGCGCCGGGCGCGGGCTCGATCGAGCGCACGCGCGGCCGCGCCGAGGGGATCGATGACCGCGCCGAGCGCGGCTACATCCATGCCGGACCGGCGGGCGCGGGCCATTTTGTCAAGATGATCCACAACGGCATCGAGTACGGCCTGATGCAGGCCTATGCCGAGGGCTTCGACGTGCTCAAGGGCAAGGCCTCGGAGAAGCTTCCCGAGGACGAGCGCTACGATCTAAACCTCGCCGACATCGCCGAGGTGTGGCGGCGCGGCAGCGTGATCTCGTCCTGGCTGCTCGACCTCACCGCTCAGGCGCTGGCGAGCGACCCGCACCTCGAGAAGTTCAGCGGCAACGTCGCCGACTCGGGCGAGGGCCAGTGGACGATCGAGGCGGCGATGGAGGAGGCGGTGCCGGTCAACGTCCTCACCACCGCCCTGTTCGCGCGCTATCGCAGCCGCGTCGAGCATACGTTCGGCGAGAAGGCGCTGTCGGCGATGCGCTTCGGCTTCGGCGGCCACGTCGAGATGCCGCAATAATGCCGATCCGACTGCTGGTGTCCGACGTCGACGGCACGCTAGTCGACAAGGAGAAGCAGCTCACCGCGGCGACCATCGCCGCGGTGAAGCAGCTGCAGGACCAGGGCGTCGCCTTCACGCTGATCAGCGCGCGGCCGATGTCGGGCATCCGCCCGCTGCTCGACCAGCTCGGCTTCGACGGCGACGTCGCCGCCTTCAATGGCGGGATCATCTTCCGGCGCGACGGCACGATCGTCCACCGCGAGACGCTCCCCGTCGATGTCGCGCGCGAGGCGCTGACGATCGCGGCCGAGTTCGAGGTCGACACCTGGCTGTTTGCCGACGACCGCTGGTACGCTACCGACCCCGACGGGCCGCACACCAGCAGCGAGCGGCGCAGCTCGGCGCAGGAGCCGGTCGTGGCGGAGGATCTCGTCGCCCTGCTCGACCGCGCCGACAAGCTCACCTTCGTCAGCGACGACGAGGCGATGCTCCACGCGCTCTACGCGCGCGTCCACACCGCGATCGGCGACCGTGCCACCGTGGCGCAGTCGCAGGTCTATTACCTCGACGTCACCGCCAAGGGCGCCAACAAGGGCGACGGCATCGCCGCGCTCAGCAAGGCGCTCGGCATCGCGCTGGAGGACACCGCCGCGATCGGCGACCAGGCCAACGACCTGCCGATGCTGCGCCGCGCCGGCCTGCCGATCGCGATGGGCAACGCGCCCGAAGCGGTGAGAAAGGCGGCGCGCGAGGTGACTCGCGCGAACGACCAGGATGGCGTAGCGCACGCCATCGAAACGATTGTTCTGCCGCGGAGACATTGAATGAAGAAGCTCGTCGCCTTCGATCTCGACGGCACCCTCGCGCTCAGCAAACAGGCGCTCAAGGACGACATGGGCGAGACGCTGGCGGACCTGCTGACGGTCGCCGACGTCGCGGTGATCTCGGGCGGCGACTGGCCCCAGTTCGAGAAGCAGGTGGCGAGCCGCCTGCCCGAGCGCGCCGACCGCGACCGGCTGTGGCTGATGCCGACCACCGGCACCAAGCTGTACGTCCACCGCGACGGCGCGTGGAAGACGGTCTACGCCGAGCTGTTCGACGACGCCGAGAAGCAGAAGATCATCCAGGCCTTCGGCCAGTCGCTCGAGGCGACCGGTTTCGTCCCCGAGCAGACCTGGGGCGAGCGGATCGAGGATCGCGGCAGCCAGATCACCTTCTCCGCGCTCGGCCAGCAGGCCCCGCTTGAGGCGAAGGAGACTTGGGACCCCGATTTCGCCAAGCGCAAGGTAATCCAGGCCGACCTGCGCCAACGACTGCCGGGACTGGCGATCAACATGGGCGGCGCGACCTCGATCGACATCACGCGCGAGGGAGTCGACAAGGGCTATGGCCTGCGCAAGCTGGCGGCGGAGAGCGGCATCCAGCTCGGCGAGATGCTCTTCATCGGCGACGCGATCTTCCCGGGCGGCAACGACTATCCGGCGCACGAGGCGGGCGTGGACTGCGTCCGCGTGCGCGACCCGCAGGAGACGATCAGCGTGGTGACCGCGATCGTCGCGTGCCAGAAGCAGGGCTGAGCGCGGCTCTCGGACGCGCGCGATGATCGACGTTCCCGCACTGTACGCGCGCGTCATCCACTGGATTGGCGACGGCACCGGCACGACCGACACGGTGCTGCACATTCACGCGGGGATGGCGGTACTGATCCTGGCACGACTGGTGACGCGGCGCTCGCTCGGCACCTTCGTGCCGCTGTCGGTGGTGGCGCTGGCCGAGCTCGGCAACGAAGTGCTCGACCGGCTCCACTATCATTCGTGGCGCTGGTGGGACACGATCCCCGACGTGATCAACACCTTGTTCTGGCCCACCGTGATCTGCGCGGCGGTGCGCTGGCGCCCGATGCATCGGCGTGACCAGCGGCGTTGAGGCGAGAGAGGGGGGCTAGCGCCCATCCTCCTTTTTCCGTCATCCCGAACCAGGTCCGGGATGACGGCAGTATAAGTCAGTATAAGCCGAGGCGTCTGGTCCCCCTCGCCGACCGGCTTCACCGCCGCTACCCGATAACCGCGCGCGCGCGCCCGGCGAGATGCTTCACCGAGGCGGCGTGAATGCCCGGCGCGGTCACCAGCACGCCGTAAGCGCGCGGGTCGGGCTTGTTGAACAGGATCGGCGCGCCGAGCGCGTCGCTCACCGTCGCGCCAGCCTCGCTCGCCACCAGCACCGCCGCGGCGATGTCCCACTCATTGCCCCAGCGCAGCGTCGCGACGAGATCGGCACGATCGCTCGCCACCATCGCAATCCGCAGCGCGATCGAGTTGGGTTTTTCCACCGCCACCAAGGTGCGATCGGTTTTGGGCAGAGCGTCGACCGGCACGCGCGCGCCCTCGAAGTCGTGGCGGTCGCCCGCCGCCAGGTCGAAGCGCTTGCCGTCCTCGCGCGCCACGGTGGCGCCGGCGCCGGCGCGCGCGAACCAGACCTCGCCGCGCGCGGGCGCATCGAGCACGCCGATCACCGGGCGGCCGTGCTCGACCAGAGCGATCGATACGCACCAGCCGGCGCGACCGCGGATATAGTCGCGCGTGCCGTCGATCGGGTCGACCACCCAGACCCGTTCGCGCGCGAGCCGGTCAGGTCGGTCGGCGGTCTCCTCGGAGAGCCAGCCGGCGTCGGGCAGCAGCGCGCCCAGCCGCGCGTGGAGCATGCGGTCGACGTCGATGTCGACCTCGCACACCGGGCTGCCGGGCGCCTTCTCCCAGCGCGCGAAGTCGGTGCGCCAGCGCGCGAACGCCATCTGCCCCGCCTCACGTGCGATCGCCGCGACCGCGTCGGCCAGCGCGGCGTCAGCCACCCGCCACCGTCATGCCCTCGATCCGCAGCGTTGGCACGTTGACGCCGTGGCGGAAGACGAGATCGTTCGCCGGCGTCAGCCCGCGGAACATGTCCTTCAGGTTGCCCGCGATGGTGAACTCGATCACCGGCCGACCTAGCGCGCCGCGCTCGATCAGGAAGCCGGCGGCGCCGCGGCTATAGTCGCCGGTGACGGGGTTGACCCCCTGACCGATCAGCTCGGTGACGTAGATCCCCTCGACGATGTCCTCGATCAGTGTCTCTACCGGTACGTGGCCCGCCTCCATGTAGAGGTTGCTCGTCGTCACGCCCGGTGCGCCGGCGATGCCGCGCGAGGCGTGACCGGTCGGCTCGAGCCCGAGCTGGCGCGCCGAGGCGCTGTCGAGCAGCCACGTCTCGAGCATGCCGTCGCTGACGATCGACACGGGGGAGACCGGCAGGCCCTCGCCGTCGAACGGTCGCGAGCGCAGCCCGTGCGGGCGGTGCGGGTCGTCGATCACGTTGACGCCGGCGGGCAGGATCGCGGTGCCGAGCGAGTCGAGCAGGAAGCTGGTGCGCCGCGTCACCGCGCTGCCCGAGATGGCGCCGCTGAGATGGCTGAGCAGGCTGACGCCGACGCGCGGGTCGAACACCACCGGCATCGCGCCGCTCGGCGCGCGCCCGGCGCCGACGCGCGCCGCGGCGCGCTCGCCTGCCAGCGCGCCGATCGCCTCGGGCGAGTCGAGGTGGGCGCGGTGTCGGGTGGCGTGGAAGCCATAGTCGCGCTGCATCGCGCCGCCCGCCCCCGCGATCACGCTGGCGGAGAGCGTGTGGCTGGTAGCCTCATAGGCGTCGGCGAAGCCGTGGCTGGTGGCGAGCGCCCAGACGCTCCGCCCCCAGGCCGCGCCCGCGCCCTCGCTGTTCGTGACGCCGTCGACCGCGCGTGCCGCCGCCTCGGCGCGCGCGGCGGCGTCGCGCAGCGCGGGGGGATCTGGCTCGTCGCGGTCGGCGAGATCGAGCAGCGGCGCGGCGCCGTGGAGCAGCCGCGACTCGGGCGCGAGCCCGGCCCAACGATCCTCCGGCGCCTCGCGCGCCATCGCCACCGCGCGCTCGACCAGGACGGCGAGCGACTCGGGCGAGAGATCGGAGGTGGACACGCTCGCCGAGCGCTGCCCGACGAACACGCGCAGCCCCAGGTCGGCGCCCTCCGACCGGCCGACGTCCTCGAGCGCGCCGAGTCGCACCGACACCTCGCTCGAGGCGTTGGCGGCGAACACCGCGTCGGCGGCGTCGGCGCCCGCCGCGCGGGCGCGACGGACGATGTCGGTGGCACGATCCTGCGCCTGGTCGGGGGTAAGCATGAGTGTGATGTAGGTCCGGGATCCGCGCGGTGGCTAGTCCTCGGCCAACGCCTTGCGCCGCGGAATGGATGCGAGCCCGCTGCCCGACTCATGACGAACGTGTCGGCCCGACCCTCGTCACGGCACCTGTCCCGCCTCGGGTCACCGCGCCGTTTACCATCTATTAACGTTTCGTTCAGGCGCCGGAACGTTCTCCTGCCCATGCGCATTCGCGCTATCTGTCCATTTTGGTACGAGAGGTAAGTAGATGCGTTCGAACCTTCCCCGCGTCACGGCCCTGACGCTGATCGCGGTCGGCGCCGTCGGGCTCGGCGGCTGCGCCTCCAAGGGCTTCGTCCGTGACCAGATCGCCACGGTGAATCAGCGTATCGACGGCCTCGACG
The DNA here is from genome assembly GCF_019429485.1 of Sphingomonas citri. GTDB lineage: Bacteria > Pseudomonadota > Alphaproteobacteria > Sphingomonadales > Sphingomonadaceae > Sphingomonas > Sphingomonas citri. The sequence goes on from NZ_JAHXZN010000007.1 coordinate 127,404, forward strand.
GCCGCCTGCGCACGGTCGAGGGCACCTCGGGCCAGGCGCTCACCCAGGCACAGGCCGCTGCCGCCCAGGCGCAGCAGAACAGCCAGCGGATCGATCAGCTCGGCACCCGTGTCGACGCGTCGGAGCAGCAGATGCAGCAGCTCCAGCAGCAGCGCGCGCGTCGCCCGCGCGGCTGAGCCACGACGACACGATGCGCGCGCGTCGCGGGGCGGCACGGCCGACCATCATCGATATGGCCGACCGTCCGCTCCGTGGCGCGGGTCGCATGATCGTCGCGACGATCGCGGCGCTGGCATTGTCGGGTACGGCGCTCGCGGCACCGCAGGCATCGTCTGCGCGCAAGCAGGCGACCACCAGGGCCGGAGCCTCCAAGACGACGGCGAAGAAGCCGGCCCGCAAGTCCGCCAAGGCGGCCAAGCCCGTCGCGGTGCCGGCCGAGCCGGTGCCGGCGATGCCGCGATCGGAGAATGCCGAGCGGATGATCGCCTGGGTCGCCGCCGCGCACGACAACGGCAAGCTGCCCTACGCGGTGATCGATAAGCCCGACGCGACGCTGTATCTCTTCGCCGCCAACGGCGACTTCCTCGGCGAGACGCCGGTGCTGCTAGGCGTCGGCATCGGCGACGATTCCACCCCGGGTGTAGGCGCCAAGAACCTCGACGATATCGGCCCGGCCGAGCGCACCACGCCCGCCGGTCGCTTCGTCACAAAATTCGGCCGCGCCTTCGGGCGCCAGCGCGTGCTGTGGGTCGACTACGCCAATGCGGTGGCCATGCACGTCGTCACCAGCCTCCACAAGAACGAGCATCGCGTCGAGCGCCTGCTGTCGCCCTCGCCCGAGGACAATCGCATCTCGTTCGGCTGCATCAACGTCGGCGCGCGCTTCTACAATGGCAAGCTCCGCCCGCAATTCGAGAAGCGCGGCGGCATCGTCTATATCACGCCCGACGTGAAGCCGCTCGACGAGGTCTTCCCGCGCGTGCGGCTGCTGCCTTACCTCGCCGCGGCCGACGCGGCGACCGGGTCGGGCGCGGCACGGTGAGTGCGCTGCTGCTCGCGGCGCTGCTCGCCGCGGCGGATCGCCCGGTGGTGGTGAGCTCGCTGACGACGCCCCAGCTGGTCGAGCTCTGCCGCGGCAAGGACGACGATCCCACCGCCGACTTCTGCACCGGCTATATGCTCGCCGCCTTCGACGCGCTGTCGAGCGCGCGCCAGATCTGCCCCGCGCCCGATCGCAGCTCCAACGTCGCGGTCACCGCGGCGGCGCGCAAATATCTTCGGAAGCAGGGCAAGAAGTCGAGCGCGGCACCCGCCTTCGTGGTGCGTCAGGGCCTCAAGGAAGCCTTCCCCTGCAAGGCCGCGCCGAAACCCAAATCCACGTCGAAGGCCAAGCCGACCCGCAAGCGGCGGTGACGCGGCCTGCCGGCTGAGCCCGTCTCATCGCCGCTCGTCGGCGGTGGGAACATCGGCCCGGTTGTTCGCGGGCGCGTCGCGGTCGCGCAGCCGCTCGCCCGCGTCGCTGAGCGCGTCTCCGGCGCGGTCGCGCGCACGGTCGGCGTGGCGGCGCACGTCGCTCTCGAGCCGGCGCGAGGCGTCATCGATCCGGTCGGCGGCGCGGTCGAGCGAGCGCGCCGCGACGCCGTCGACCTGGTTCGCCATCGTGTCGGTGAGCGAGTCGACGCTGTCGGCAACATTGTCCGCAGCGGCGCCGATCTCGCCCGCGATGGCGTTGCCGGTGCGGTCGGCATGTTCCTCGACGCGGTCGCCGCAGGCGGCGAGGGCCAGGGCGGCCAAGGGGGCGATCAGGGCGTATCTCGTCATCGGGTGCGGGCTCCTCTCACCTGGATCAATGACCCGCGCCCGTGTTGGTTGCGCCATCGAGGGAGGGCCTTCCGCCTCGCGATGACGCATGTGGCTTCGGGCTCGAGCGTGCGTCGGAGCACGGCTCGGCGCTACGTGAGCAGCGATGATCGCGGCCGGGTCCATAGCCGCGGGTCGCGCGGCGTGTCGGCGATCCGCTGCCGCCGCGCCGCCTGCCATGCCGCGCGCGCGATCCATTCGAGCTTCTCGCGCTTGCTCGTGGTGACGCGATGGTCCCAGGCGTGCGCCCCGCGCGCCGCCACGCGCCGCGCGATGTCGCCGTAGATCCCCGCCGCCGCCAGCACCGCCCAGGCCGAGCGGTACGACAGCGCCTTGGTGCCGACGCGCGCGCTCGCCTCGTGCAGCTCGGCGCGAGTCGCCAGCCGGCGCGCCAGCACCACCAGCCGGTCGCGGAACGGCGGCTTCATGTGCTGCCCGGGCGGCACGTCCATCTCGGCGAGCCACTCGTCGGGCAGGTAGCAGCGCGCCACCCGATCGTCCTCCTCGATGTCGCGCGCGATATTGGCGAGCTGGAAGGCGAGGCCGAGGTCGCAGGCGCGGTCGAGCGTCGCCTCGTCCTCGGGGGGCACGCCCATCACCACCGCCATCATGCACCCCACCGCTCCGGCGACATGGTAGCAGTAACGGTACAGGTCGGCCTCGGAGCGTGGATGCCAGTCGTCGGCATCGAGCTGGAAGCCGTCGATCAGGTCGGTGACGAAGCGATGTGGCAGCCGCGTCTCGCGCGCGACCACGCCGAGCGCGTCGAACGCGGGATCGCGGGTCGGCTCGCCCGCGAGCGCGGCAGCGCTGAGCCGGCGCACCTCGGCGACCCGCGCGGGCGCGTCGGCGACGGCGCGACGGTCATGACCGTGATCCTGCCCGTCGACGAGATCGTCGCAACGCCGGCACCAGGCGTAGAGCAGCCAGGCGCGCTCGCGTATCTCCGGCGCGAACAGCTGCGACGCGGCGGCGAAGCTCTTCGAGCCGCGCGCGATCGACTCGCGCGCCGTGGCCACCAGCGCGGCGCGCGCGTCGGTCACGCGACCCCCCTCACCGAAGCGCGCTCACAGGTCGCTGGCGGCCATGCGGACGATCGGCTGGGTCGGCGCGTGCGCCGCCATGGCGTCGAGCAGCTTCTCCAGCGTCTCGCCGACGATCAGCAGCTCGCGATGCTGCGCGCGCAGGAATCCGACCTCGCCCATCTTGGCCCAGAAGGCGACGAGCTCGTCGTAATAGCCGCGCGCGTTGAGCAGCCCGACCGGATCGGCGTGGTAGCCGAGCTGCGCCCAGCTCAGCGCCTCCCACAGCTCGTCCATCGTGCCGGTGCCGCCGGGAAGCGTCACGAAACCGTCGGCGAGGTCGGTGAAGAGCTGCTTGCGCTGGTGCATGCCGGGCACGACGTGGAGCTCGGTGAGCCCGCGATGCGCCACCTCGGCGTCGACCAGCGCCTGCGGGATCACGCCGATCACCTCGCCGCCCGCCGCCAGCGCCGAATCGGCGATCGCGCCCATCAGCCCGAGCCGCCCGCCGCCGTAAACGACGCCGATGCCGCGCTCGGCGAGAACTCGGCCGACCTCGCGCGCGAGCTCGAGGTAGAAGGTGTCGGCGGGGGTGGCGGAGCCGCAGTAGATGGCGAGGCGCTTCATGCCGCGAGCGCTAGGGGAAGCGCGTGCCCGGGGCAATGGCGCGCGCGGCCGCTCCCGCGCTCAGCGGTGCGATGCCGTCGCGGCGGGCGGGGCCGGGCAGGCGTCACCCGCGCGCGCGACGTAGCGCGGCGGACGACTGTCTTCGACGACGGGCACCAGCGTGACACTGTCCCAGCGCGCGGCGATGCCGCCCGACTCGTAGCGGACGATCCAGACGTCGCCCCGTCGGTCGGCGCGGACGAAGCGGTGGCGCGGCACGCCGGGGTGGCGGACGTCGATCGCGTCATGGCGCTGCCCCGCGTCGGCGATGCCGCCGGGCGCGAGGTAGCGCGACAGCTCGAGCCGCGCCGCCGCCGGCAGCGCGCGCATCGTCCCGACCGTGACAGCGTGCGCGCCGCAGCGGGACGGCGGTGCCGCGGTGGCGGTCGCCACCAGCGCGGCGAGCAACAGGTTGGCGGGCATCACGATCTCCCTCAGCACGCAGCGAAGCAGATGCGGCGGCGCTCGTCACCGTGACATCGCCAGATCGGGGCAGTCGATCTATGCTTGCCCGCGGGAGAGACGCGCCATGAGAGACTGGGACGATGTCGTCGCGACCGGGCTCGCGCTGCCCGGGGTGGTGCTCGGCACCAGCTACGGCAAGCCGGCGCTGCTGCTGCGCGGCAGAATGCTCGCCGCCACGACCGCGCCCGACCGCGGCAGCTTCGTCCTCCACGTCGCGCTGATCGAGAAGGAGATGCTGATCGAGACCGATCCCGCCACCTTCTGGGAGACCGACCATTACCGCGGCTGGCCGGCGGTGCTGGTGCGCTACGGCACCGGCGACGAGGCGCGGATCGCGCTGCTGCTCGAGCGTGCCTGGTGGGATCGCGCGTCGGTCACGCAACGCCGCGCGCGGGGCGAGCGGCCGTGAGTGAGGGCAGTCTCCACGCGCGACGCGCTCACCGCGGCGGCAGGCGCCAGTGCATGGGAAAGCTCGTTTCCGCGGGCACAGCGTTGCCCTTCGCGTCGCGCGCCGGGCGATAGCGCAGGGTGCGCGCGAAGGTGCAACCCGCCTGGTCAAGCGAGCCGGCGCCGCTGCTCTGCGACACGGCGCAAGAGGTGACCCGGCCCTTCGCGCTTACGTGCAGCGACAAGACCGTCGTGCCCTCCTGGCGACGTCGCAGCGCTTCGGCAGGGTAGGGGGACACGCCGAGCGGTCGTCCAGGGCGGCTGTCGACCTCCGGCGGTGTGGCGATCGAAGCTGGCTGCGCCTGCATCGCCGCAAGCAACGTCGCGAATGCGGCGATCATCGTCGTCCCTTACCGCCCGAGCATCAGCGCCGCGGTCGCCTTCGCACTGCCCACCACGCCGGGAATGCCAGCGCCCGGATGCGTGCCCGCGCCGACGAAATACAGGTTGGGGATGGAGTCGTCGCGGTTGTGGACGCGGAAATAGGCGCTCTGCGTCAGCACCGGCTCGAGCGAGAAGGCGCTGCCGAGATGCGCGTTGAGGTCCGCCGCGAAGTCGGTCGGCGCGTAGCTGAACTTCGTGACGATCCGGTCGTGGATGTCCGGGATCAGCCGGCGCCCGACCTCGTCGAGGATGCGCTGCTCCAGGATCGGGCGCACCGTCTCCCAGTCGCCGGTGTATTTGCCCATGTGCGGCACCGGCGCGAGCGCGTAGAAGGTCGAGCAGCCCTCGGGCGCGAGGCTCGGGTCGGTCACGGTGGGGTGGTGAAGGTAGAGCGAGAAATCCTCGCTCAGCACGCCGTGGTCGTAGATGTCGTCGAGCAGCCCCTTATAGCGCGGGCCGAACAGGATCATGTGGTGCGGGATGCCGGGCCAGCTGCCCTTGATCCCGAAGTGCACCACGAACAGCGAGGGCGAGTAGCGCTTGCGTTCGAGCTTCGCCGCGGTCCGCTTGGCCGCGCCCGAGCCGGGCAGCAGGTCGCGGTAGACGTGGAGGATGTCGGCGTTGGCGGCGAGCATGTCGGTCGGTGTGTTCCAGCCGCTGGCGGTCTCCACCGCGGTGACGCGGTCGCCCAGCGTCTCGATCCGCGTCACCGCGTCGTTCAGCCGCAGCGTGCCGCCCAGCCGCTCGAACAACGCCACCATGCCCGCGATCAGCCGGTTGGTGCCGCCGCGCGCGAACCACACGCCGCCGTCGCGCTCCAGCTTGTGGATCAGCGCGTAGATCGCGCTGGTCGTCATTGGGTTGCCGCCCACCAGCAGGGTGTGGAACGACAACGCCTGGCGCAGCCGCTCGTCGGCCACGAACTTGGAGACGATCGAGTAGACCGAGCGCCACGCCTGGTATTTGGCCAGCGCCGGCGCCGCCTTGATCATCGAGGCGAAGTCGAGGAACGCGACATTGCCGAGCTTCTCATAGCCTTCGCGGTAGACGCCGGCGGAATAGTCCAGGAAGCGCGCGTAGCCGGCGACGTCGGCCGGGTTGAGCTTGGCGATCTCGGCGCGCAGCACCGTGTCGTCGTTGGTATAGTCGAAATTGGTGCCGTCGGGCCAGTTGAGCCGATAGAAGGGCTGTACCGCCTCCAGCGCGACGTCGCTCGCCATGGTCTGGCCCGAGAGCGTCCAGAGCTCCTCGAGACAGGCCGGGTCGGTGATCACGGTCGGCCCGGCGTCGAAGGTGAAGCCGTCGCGCTGCCACACATAGGCGCGCCCGCCGGGCTTGTCGCGTGACTCGAGCACGATCGTCTCGACTCCGGCCGACTGCAGCCGGATCGCTAGCGCCAGCCCGCCGAAGCCGGCGCCGACCACCACCGCGCGCGTCATGCCGCGCCCCGCAGCGCGGCGATCGCGCGGCCGAGCGGCACGGGCGGGCGGCCGCTCAGCACACGCGCCTTGTCGAGCGCGGTCGAGCGCGCCGCGTAGAAGCGCGCCACCAAGGGCGCCGGCAGGCGGTAGAAGCGTTCCAGCACGCGGTAGCGCTGGTCGGGGTCGGCGGCCTTGAAGAGCATGAGGTCGAGCATCCGATAGAAGCGCCGCGCCGCCCACAGCCGCGCCGCATAGGAGTAAGTGAGATCGTGGAGCGCCGCACCCGAGAAGTCGTGCTGCGCCGCGACCAGCTGCGCCAGCCGCACCGCGTCGGGCAGCGAATAGCCCGTGGTGGGATGGAACAGCCCCGCCCGAACGCCCGCCTTGGCCAGCTTGCTCCCGCCGCTGCGCCAATAGCCTTCGAAATCGCCGCCATAGACCACCGGCAGCACGCCCTGCTCGCGGTGGATCGTCTCGGTGACGCTCCACCCCTTGTCGGCGGCGTAGCGCTCCACCCGCGCCGCCACCGAGGCGACGTCAAGCGTGGGCGAGTCGCTGTAATAGGTGTCCTCCACCAGCAGCCGGTCGGCGGCGAAGGGCAGCAGGTAGACGAAGCGATAGCCGTCGATCTGCGCCACGGTCGAGTCCATCACCACCGGGCGGGTGACGCCGTGTGCCCCGGCGACGCGCAGCTCATGGCCGACGAACTTCTGCCAGCCGCAGTCGAGCGCCGCGAGATCGCCGGCGCCGCGCGCGTCGATCACGCCGGCGGCGGTCAGCCGGTCGCCGTTGGCGAAGACCACCGCGGTGGGGCTGCACGCCAGCACGCGCCGCCCGGTCATCAGCGCGCGGCGCGGCAGCGTGGCGCGGACGTGCGAGTCGAGCCCGGTCGAGCGAACGGAGTAATAGGCCTGCGCGAGGTGGCGCGCGTGCGCGGGGAAGCGCACGTCGTAGCTCGGCCAGGCATGTGCCACCAGCGGCGCGATCAGGTGCCGGTCGGCGCGCGCGACGTCGCCGCCGAAGAAGGACCAGAGATGGTTGCCGCCGATCGCCTCGCCCGCCTCGATCAGCCGGACGTCGAGCAGGGGATGACGCGCGTGGACCGCCAGCGCGATCAGCGCTCCGGCGAGCCCGCCGCCGACGATCGCCAGGTCACATCTGTGGGTCGCGGGCATGGTCCGGCGCTAACCTATCGCAGCCCCGCGGGGAAGCCCGGTGAGGTGCCGGAGGGGGGAAGGAGGAGGGCGGAGGTAACGGTGATGCGAGGGCGCGCCACCCGCGCCGTCATCCGGGTCAAGCACGCGATGACGGAGAGGACTGGAACAGCCCCGCCGCCGCCCCTGTCCTACCGTGCAGGAGCGCGCTACAGGATATGCCTCATCCTGCTGGAGCCGACCGCCATGCGCCGCGCCGTTCTCACCGCCGTCACCGCCGCTCTCACCGCCGCCTTCGCCGTGCCGGCCGCGGCGACGCTCAAGCCCGGCGCCGCGGCGCCCGATTTCTCCACCCGCGGCGCGATCGCGGGCAAGGTGGTGCCGATCAGCCTGCGCGAGCAGCTCCGCCGCGGTCCGGTGGTGCTGTATTTCTTCCCCGCCGCCTTCACCTCGGGCTGCAACGCCGAGGCGCGCGCCTTCGCCGAGAAGGTCGACGCCTTCCGCGCCGCGGGCGCGACCGTGATCGGCATGTCCGCCGACAACGTCGAGGACCTGCAGCGTTTCTCGTCGAGCGAGTGCGCGGGCAAGTTCGCGGTTGCCAGCGCCGGCCCCAAGGTGGTGGCGGGCTATGACGTCGCGCTCGGCCGCGCGGTAAAGGGCAAGAGCGTCACCAGTCGCACCAGCTACGTCATTGGCCGCGACGGCAAGGTCGTCTTCGTCCACGACGACATGAACCCCGCCGAGCATGTCGCGCTGACGCTCGCCGCGGTGCAGAAGCTCAAGCAGGGCTGATCGCGCCGGACTCGGCGCGGTCAACGCCGAGTCACCATATCTTAGCGAGTCGGGCGCTAGCGTCCCGATCCGGCGGGTCGCGATGGGTGGCGCGCCGTCGGCGCGTGGGGGCGTGCCGGTCAGGGCGAGGCGCGGCTCGACAGGAGCCGATCGGGGGCGAGCGGGTGGCGAGCAGGGCGGTCGACGGGCGGCAGGCGACGGCGGGCGACCGGCTGTTCACCCGCGTCGGCGCGTTCCTGTCGGCGCACCGGCTCAGCCCCGAACCGGCGCATTATGCCTTCGCTTATGCCGTGATCGCGCAGCCCGACGGGCTGATCGCGCGCCGCGTCGCCGAGCTGACCGACGGCGGCGTGCGGCTGACCGCGCGCGACATCGAGCAGCTCGGCGGCACGGCGCTGGGCGGGGCGCCCGCGGCGCTCGCCGACGATGCCGAGATGACCGCCGACGCCGCCACGCAGGAGGCGATGATCGAGCGCGTGCTCCATCAGCTCGACGGTTTCGGCGACACGGTGCGGATCGCGCACGCCGAGGCCAACGACTTCGGCCGCGATCTGGCGCGATCGGCGGCCGAGATGCGCGACGTCGGCGCCGGCGCCGGGGTGGAGGAGATCAGCCGGCTCACCGCGGCGATGATCGAGCGCGTCCAGCACGCCGAAGCCAAGCTGGAGAGCACGCGCCGCGAGACCGAGGAGCTGCGCGCCGCCTTGGACGAGGCACGCGGCTCGGCGCGCACCGATCCGTTGACCGAACTGCCGAATCGTCGCGCCTTCGACGAGGCCTTCGCCGCGCTCGCGCCGGGGGCGCTTGTGATCGTCGCGATGTGCGACATCGATCATTTCAAGCGGATCAACGACAGCTTCGGCCATCCCGTGGGCGATCGCGTGATCCGCACCGTCGCGCGAACGCTGGCGGACGAGGGCGGCTGCCTGGTGGCGCGCTACGGCGGCGAGGAGTTCGCGATGCTGTTCGAGGGCGTGACCCCCGACGAGGCGGCGGCGCGCATCGATCGGGTGCGCGCGCATATCGGCGAACGCCGGCTGCGCGTGCGCGAGACCGGCGAACCGATCGGCACCGTCTCCTTCTCGGCGGGCGTGACGGCGGGGGCGGCGAGCGAAGGCCGCGCCGCGCTGGTGGCGCGCGCCGACGCCGCGCTCTACCGGGCGAAGGAGCAGGGACGCGCGCGGACGATCGTGGCGTAGCGGGGGGGGCAGCCTCGTCATCTCGACGCTGCCGACCTCTCGCTGTTCTGAGGTGGTGGTCGCCAGCCTCTGTTCACGCTCTTGATCGCTCGGGCGCAAACCGGAACGCCCCTCACCTGCCGTCATCCCGAAACAAGTCCGGGATGACGGATGAGTGGAGTGGCGGGAGCGAGGAAGAGGGAGGAACGCGCTTACCGCGTCCGCCCCTCCCGCATCGTCACCGATCGCGCCGACCGAGCAGGCGCAGGCGCAGCGCGTTGAGCTTGATGAAGCCCGCCGCGTCGCGCTGGTCATAGGCGCCCTGGTCGTCCTCGAAGGTCACCACCTTCTCCGAGTAGAGCGAGTGCGGCGACTTGCGCCCGGTCACCACCGCCTGGCCCTTGTACAGCTTGAGCCGCACCGTGCCGGTCACCTTGGCCTGCGAGTGATCGACCGCGGCCTGGAGCATCTCGCGCTCGGGCGAGAACCAGAAGCCGTTGTACACCAGCTCGGCGTAGCGCGGCGCCAGCTCGTCCTTGAGGTGCGCGGCGCCGCGGTCGAGCGTGATCTGCTCGATGCCACGGTGCGCCAGCGCGTAGATCGTGCCGCCCGGCGTCTCGTACATGCCGCGGCTCTTCATGCCGACGAAGCGATTCTCGACCAGGTCGAGCCGGCCGATGCCGTGCTTGCGCCCGAGCTCGTTGAGCTTGGCCAGCAGCGTCGCGGGCGAGCACGCCTCGCCGTTGACCGCGACACCGTCGCCGCGCTCGAAGTCGATCGTGATCGTCTCGGGGGTGTCGGGCGCGTCCTCGGGATTGACCGTGCGCGAGTAGACGTAATCGGGCACCTCGTCCCACGGATCCTCCAGCACCTTCCCCTCGGACGAGGTGTGGAGCAAATTGGCGTCGGTGGAAAAGGGTGCCTCGCCGCGCTTGTCCTTGCTCACCGGGATCTGGTGCGCCTCGGCGAACTCGATCAGCCTGGAGCGGCTGGTGAGATCCCACTCGCGCCACGGCGCGATCACCTTGATGTCGGGGTTGAGCGCGTAATAGCCGAGCTCGAAGCGGACCTGGTCGTTGCCCTTGCCGGTGGCGCCGTGGCTCACCGCGTCGGCGCCGACCTGCGCCGCGATCTCGATCTGGCGCTTGGCGATGAGCGGCCGCGCGATCGAGGTGCCGAGCAGGTAGAGCCCCTCGTACAGCGCGTTGGCGCGCATCATCGGGAAGACGTAGTCGCGCACGAACTCCTCGCGCAGGTCGTCGATGAAGATGTGCTCGCGCTTGATCCCCATCAGCTCGGCCTTGGCGCGCGCGGGCTCGAGCTCCTCACCCTGGCCCAGATCGGCGGTGAAGGTCACCACCTCGCACTGATATTCGGTCTGGAGCCATTTCAGGATCACGCTGGTGTCGAGTCCTCCGGAATAAGCGAGGACGACACGCTTGATCTGGTCGGTCATGGGGCAGGCTCCTTTCGCGCGCGGGCGCTACGCGAGCGCGCCGCGAGAGGCAACTGCAGTGGCGCCGCGCGCGACCGTTCACCGCGCGTACAAGCGCCCGCCGCCAAGCCGCCGCGCATGCTGAGGACGCACACCACGCTCGCCGCCGCGCTCGTCGCGCTGCTCGCCACGCCGGCGCTGACGGTCGCCGCCATGGGGCAGGAGACTCGCGCCACCGCCACCGCCAAGCTCGACTCCGAGTTCGCCGCGTCGGACACGAACAAGGACGGCTATCTCTCGCTCGCCGAGCTGGAAGGGCGGGTGGCCAAGATGAAGATCCGCGGCAAGACGCTCGACGCGGTCCATGCCAAGCGAGTCGCGGCGCTGGTGATGGCGCGCGGCGATCTCGACAAGGACGGGCGGCTGAGCCGCGCGGAGTCGGACCAGCTGATGGGTGCGGTCTTCTCGGCCTATGACCTCAACCATGACGGGAAGGTGGACGCCGCCGAGGCCGCGCGCGCCCGCGCCATGGCGGACGGTGTGGCCAAGGGCGGGGCGGCGCCGAAGAAGTGACGCCGTCCGGTGCTCCTGCGGACGCAGGAGCCCGGAATGACGGGAGGTTTCGCTTGCGGTGCTGGGCCCTCGCTTACGCGGGAGCACGACCGATAGGGCCTCGTGACCGTTCCTACGCGCCCCGCAGCCGCCGCTCCTCCTCGATCATGTAGTCGCGCGTCAGCGGCAGGCCGAACCGATCGCGGCTGAATTGGATCTGGTAGTTCACCAGCGGCCCGTTGGTGAACGAGACGATCGCGCCCGCCAGATAGAAGGTCCACATGCGGAAGAAGCGCTCGTCGTACAGCGCGACGATCGCGTCGCGCTCGGCGACGGTGCGCTCGTACCAGGCGCGCAGCGTCATGGCATAATGCATCCGCAGCACCTCGACGTCGGTGACGAACCAGCGGATGAACTCGTTGGCCTCCAGCACCTCGGATAGCGCGGGGATATAGCCGCCGGGGAAGATGTACTTGTCGGTGAACTTGTCGGTGAAGTTAGGCCCGTCGGCGCGCCCGATCGTGTGGAGCAGCATGACGCCGTCCGGAGTCAGCAGGTCGCGACACTTGCTGAGATAGGTGCGGAAGTTGCGCACGCCGACATGTTCGAACATGCCGACCGAGACGATGCGGTCGAACGGCCCCTCCAGCGCGCGATAGTCGATCAGCTCGAACTTCACCTTGTCGGCGACGCCCGCTTCCTCGGCGCGGCGGCGCGCGACCTTGAGCTGCTCCTCGGAGAGCGTGATGCCCAGCACCTCGGCGCCGGTCTTGGCGTGGATGTAGAGCGCCATGCCGCCCCAGCCGCAGCCGATGTCGAGCACGCGCATGCCCGGCTTGAGCGCCAGCTTGGCGACGATATGCGCCTTCTTGTCGGCCTGCGCCTGCTCGAGCGAGTTGGTCGGATCGGTGTAATAGGCGCAGCTGTACTGTTTGTCGGCGTCGAGGAAGAGGTCGTACAGCCGATCCGACAGATCGTAGTGATGCGCGACGTTGCGCTTCGACGCCTTGGCCTGATTGCCGGTGAGGCGATGGCGGATCTGGCCCTTGACCGTGCGCCAGCGGTTGGCGGCGAGCCGGTTGACGCCATTCTCCCAGCGGCTGTTCGCGGTGGCGAGCAGCAGCAGGTCGAGGATATCGCCCTGCTCGACGATCAGCTTGCCGTCCATGAACGACTCGCCCGCGCCGAGTGCGGGGTCGGCAACGAGCGCGCGATACACCGAACGGTCGGTGATGCGGATCGCGACGGGCTTGAGCGCGGGATCGTCGCTGCCGAAGGTGGCGGTGCTGCCGTCGGGCTTGGTGAGGGTGAGGCGCCCGCGCTTGATCGCGCGGCTGAGGAAGACGTCGATGAGTGCCATCCGACCTCTGCTAATAAGGTTGCATCGCGCAATCCATAGCCTCGGTGAGTCGGCGAGCGTTGCGCACGCGCGCGCCGCGCTCTAGGCGACCTTTCCCATGCGCTACGTCAGCACTCGCGGCACCGCCCCCACGCTCGACTTCGCGGGCGCGACGCTCGCCGGCCTCGCCGCCGACGGCGGGCTCTACGTTCCCGAGAGCTGGCCGACGCTCTCCGATGAGCAGATCGCCGCGCTGGCGGGCAAGAGCTACGCCGAGACCGCGGCGACGGTGATGGCGCCCTTCGTCGCGGGATCGCTGAGCGAGGACGAGCTGCGCGCGCTGTGCGACACCGCTTACGGCCGGTTCGCGCATGACGCGGTGACCCCGCTCGTCCAGCTCGACCATGACCAGTGGCTGCTCGAGCTGTTCCACGGGCCGACGCTGGCCTTCAAGGACGTCGCGCTCCAGCTGCTGGGACTGCTGTTCGAGCGCTTCCTCACCGGCACGACCGAGCATCTGACGATCATCGGCGCCACCAGCGGCGACACCGGCTCGGCCGCGATCGACGCGGTGGCGGGGCGCGCGGGCATCGACATCTTCATGCTCCACCCCGAGGGGCGCGTGAGCGAGGTGCAGCGCCGGCAGATGACCACGGTGGGCGCGCCCAACGTCCACAATATCGCGATCCGCGGCGACTTCGACACCGCCCAGGCGCTGGTGAAGGCGATGTTCAACGACGCCGCCTTCGCCGGGCGTTTCCGCCTCTCCGCGGTGAACTCGATCAACTGGGCGCGGCTGATGGCGCAGGTGGTCTATTACTTCTACGCCGCGGTGCGGCTCGGCGCACCCGCACGCGCGGTGGCGTTCAGCGTGCCGACCGGCAATTTCGGCGACGTCTTCGCCGGCTATGTCGCGGCGCGCATGGGGCTGCCGGTGGCGAAGCTGGTGGTCGCCACCAACGTCAACGATATCCTCGCGCGCGCGCTCACCACCGGCGATTATTCCAGCCGCGAGGTGGTGCCGACCGCGACGCCATCGATGGACATCCAGGTCTCGAGCAATTTCGAGCGGCTGCTGTACGATCTCGGCGGGCGCGACGGCGGCGCCCTGGCGACGCAGATGCGCGGCTTCGAGGCGGAGCGCGCGATGCGGCTGAGCAACGCGCAGCGCGAGGGCGCGGCCGGGCTGTTCGTCGGTGAGCGAGTCGACCCGGACGGCATGGCGCTGGCGATGCGCCACGCCTGCGAGCGTGCCGGGCAGGTGATCGACCCCCACACCGCGATCGCGCTGGCGGCGGCGCGGCGTCACCTCGCGCCCGACGTGCCGATGATGACGCTCGCCACCGCGCACCCTGCCAAGTTCGGCGACGCGGTCGAGCGCGCCACCGGGGTGCGCCCGTCGCTGCCGGCGCGCGTCGGCGACCTGTTCGAGCGCGAGGAGCGCTGCGTCACGCTCGACGCCACCTATGCCGCGGTGAGCGCGCACGTCGCGGCGCACGCCGTCCCGCGCGGCTGAGGGGCATGGACCTCGTCACGCTCACCGGGGAGCCCTGGGCCGATTACGGGCTGATCGATTCGGGCAACGGGCGCAAGCTCGAGCGCTACGGCCGCTTCCGCTTCATCCGCCCCGAGCCGCAGGCGCTCTGGGCGCCGGCGCGCGACGACTGGCGCGCGCACGGCGCCTTCGTGCCGGGCAGCGACGAGGAGGGCGGGGGACGCTGGGATTTCAGCGAGCCGGTGCCGCGCGAGGGTTGGCCGCTGACGTGGGACAAGGTGCGCTTCACCGCGCAGACCACGCCGTTCCGCCACCTCGGCTTCTTCCCCGACATGGCGCCGGTGTGGGCGTGGATGCGCGTGCGGCTCGCCGGAACGGGCTCGCCCGAGTGCCTCAACCTGTTCGGCTATACCGGCGTGGGCACGCTGGCGCTGGCGAGCGAGGGCGCGCGGATGGTGCACGTCGACGCCTCGAAGAAGTCGGTCGAGGCGGCGCGCGGCAATGCGCTGCTCTCGGGGCTGAGCGACGCGCCGGTGCGCTGGATCATCGACGACGCCGCCAAGTTCGTCGCGCGCGAGGTGCGGCGAGGGCGGCGCTATGACGGTATCCTGCTCGACCCGCCCAAATACGGCCGCGGGCCGACCGGCGAGGTGTGGCGGCTGGAGGAGGACCTGCCCGGCCTGATCGCCGACTGCCGCCGGCTGCTCGACGCCGAGTCGCGTTACCTGTTCCTCACCGTCTATGCCGTGCGCATGTCGGCGCTGGCGATCGGCGAGATGCTGCGCCAGGCCTTCGCCGACCTGCCCGGCACGATCGAGGCGGGCGAGCTGGCGGTGCGCGAGGAAGCGCGCGGGCTGGCGCTGCCGACCGCGATCTGGGCGCGGTGGTCACGGTAGGGTCAAAGCTCGGCGCAGGAGCGACCCCGCTGAGCGGACCGGCGACGGCCACCCGCCTGCGCCCGCATGCCACGAGCGCCGTGCGCCATCTCGACTGACGGGCGCGACACCTCCCCCGTCATCCCCGCGGGGGCGGGAATCCAGACGCGCTGACGGCGCGGCTCCACCACCGGCGCTGTGCGTCTGGAGTCCCGCCCTCGCGGGAATGACGGAAAGGGGGCGCGTTCAAAGAACAAGTCCCACCGGACGCTGCCAACCTTTGGCCAATCCCGCCGGATCACGCAGGCGGAATCCGCCATCCCACTGACCGCCTCATCAGAAAGCCGCCTATTTCCGCCGTTTTCTCGACTTGGCACGCCTCCTGCAAAGTGGCTGGCATCGACCGGATGTCCCGGCCGAGCCCCACCAGGGAGACCCACCATGACCGCTCGTTTCGCCGATCTCGCCCGCCCGCTCGCCACCGTCGTCGCCGCGTTCACCGTCGCCGCGTTGATGGTCGGCGCCGCCGTCCCCGTCCTGCCGATCGCCTGAGCGGAGCCGTGACGATGACCCGCCTGCCCTCGCTGCCGCACGCGCTGCTGCTCACCGCCGCCAGCTTCGCCACCACCGCGCTGCTGATCTACGTCGACGTCGCGAGTGCCGTGATCGCCTGATCACGGCACCGCGTCGTGCGGCACGCGTTGCCCGCGGCATGGACCGCAACGCCGACCCGACACTCGATCGCTTCGTCGCCGCGCAGGCGACCAGCTATGCCACCGCGCTCGCCGAGCTCCGCACCGGCGCCAAGTGCAGCCACTGGATGTGGTACATCTTCCCGCAGATCGCCGGCCTCGGCCACAGCGACATGGCGCGGCGCTACGCCATCCGTGACCTCGCTGAAGCGCGCGCCTATCTCGCGCACCCGTTGCTCGGGGCACGCTACGCCGAGAGCGCCGCGGCGCTGCTGGCGCACCGTGGCCACGACGCCGCCGCGATCATGGGCGGGATCGACGCGATCAAACTGCGCTCGTCGCTGACGCTGTTCGACCGGGCTGGTGCACCGGACGCGGTGCGCGAGACGCTCGACGCCTTCTTCGACTCACCCGATCCCGCGACGCTGCGGCTGCTCGAGCGCTGACCTCACGTCACGCCGCGCTCCAGCGCCCGCCGAGCGCGCGGAACAGGTCGACCTGCGCGTCCGCCACCAGCTGGTCCTGCAAAGCCAACGCGGCCTGGGCGTCGGCGAGCGTGCGCTCGGCGTCGAGCTGCGACAGGCTGTCGATCTGCCCCTCGCGGCGTTGCGCGCGCGTGATCCGCGCGGCGCGATCGGCCTGGCCGAGCGCCTGCTGGAGCGCGGCGCGGCGCTCGAGCGAGCGCGCGTAATTGGACAGCGCGGTCTCGGTCTCGCCCAGCGCGGTCAGCACCGTCCCGTCGAAGGTGGCGAGCGCGGCGCGCGTGTCGGCCTCGGCGCCGGCGACGCGCGCGCGCGCCTTGCCCGGGTTGACCGCCCAGTTGAGCAACGGCCCGAGCAGGAAGTTGAGCGGCCCCGCGCCGAAGAGGTTACCGAAGCCGGTGCTGGTCTGCCCGACCGAGCCGCCTAAAGTGATGCGCGGGTAGAGGTCGGCGGTGGCCACCCCGATCCGCGCGGTGGCGGCGGCGAGGCGGCGCTCGGCGGCACGCACGTCGGGGCGGCGCGCGAGCAGGGCCGCGCCGTCGCCGACCGGGATGGCCTGCTCGATCCGCAGCGCGGTGGCGCGCTCGCCCGCCACCGGAGGGAGTTCCTGCGGGGTGCGCCCGGTCAGCGTCGCCAGCCGGAACAAAGCCGCCTGGCGCTCGGCAACGAGCGAGGGGATGTCGGCGCGGCGCTGGTCCCGCAGCGCGGCGATCCGCGCGGTGTCGAGCGGGGTGGTCAGCCCCGCCTCGGTGCGGCGCTCGGTGGTGCCGACCTGGCGGTCGAGCAAGGCGACGATCCGCTCCGCCACCGCGATCCGCGCCGCCGCGGCGGCGGCGTCGGCATAAGCGCGCGTGGTGTCCGCCACCACCGCGACCCGCACCGCGTCGGCGTCGGCGGCGGCCGCGGCGACGTCGCCGCGCGCCGCCTCGACCCCGCGCGAGACTCGGCCGAACAGGTCGACCTCGTAGGAGACGTCGAGCCCGCCGTCGATCAGCCAGGTCTCACCGCTCACCCCGGGCGGGCGCTGCGCCTGCGAGAAGCGGTTGTAGGTCCCGCTGGCACCGAGCGTCGCCTGCGGGGTGCGATCGTTGCGTACCTCGCGGAGCGACGCGCGCGCGCGCTCGAGCCGCGCGGTGGCGACGCGCACGTCGGTGTTGGCGGCGAGCGCCGACTCGACCAGCCCGTTGAGCACGGGATCGTCGTACAGCCGCCACCAGTGATCGTCGGGCGCGGCGGCGAGCGTCGGCCCGCCGGTGCCGAGGAAGGGAGCGGCCGCGCTCGCCGCGGTGGCGGGGGCGCGATAGTCGGGGCCGGCGGCGCAGGCGGCGAGCGCCAGCGTGGCGGTGGCGGCGAGCCAATGCTTGATCATCGTCTCTCTCGTTTCCGTAGCAGGAGTCACTCGGCGGGCTGGAGCGCGGCGTCGTCGTCGCGGCGCGCAAGCCGGCGCCGGGCGAGCCGCGCGCCGAGCGCGCGACACACCACGTAGAAGGTCGGCGTGAAGATCAGCCCGAAGCCGGTCACCCCGATCATCCCGAAGAACACCGCGGTGCCCAGCGCCTGGCGCAGCTCGGCGCCCGCGCCGGTCGCGATCAGCAGCGGCACGGTGCCGAGGATGAAGGCGAAGCTGGTCATCAGGATCGGCCGCAGTCGCACCTGTGCCGCCTGCACAGCGGCCTCGACCGGGCTGACACCGTCGCGCTCCTCCGCCTGCTTGGCGAACTCGACCACCAGGATGGCGTTCTTGGCGGCGAGCGCGATCAGCACGACCAGCCCGATCTGCGTCAGCACGTTATTGTCCATGCCGCGCAGGTTAACCCCCGTCATCGCGGCGAGCAGGCACATTGGCACGATCAGCACGATCGAGAGCGGCAGCAGCAGGCTCTCATATTGCGCCGCGAGCACCAGGAAGACGAACACGACCGCCAACGCGAAGACGATCCCGGCGGTGTTGCCCGCCGCCTTCTGCTGGAAGGCGATGCCGGTCCACTCGGCGCCATAGCCCGAGGGCAGCGTGTCGTGCGCCAGCTTCTCCATCGTCACCAGCGAGCGGCCCGAGGAGTAACCCGGCGCGGTGTCGCCGTCGACCTCGACCGCGGGATAGAGGTTGTAGCGCGTGACGCGGTACGGGCCGGTACGGTCCTGGAAGGTCGCGACCGAGCCGATCGGCACCATCGCGCCCGAGGCCGAGCGGGTCTTGAGGTTGGCGATGTCCGCCGGGGTCGAGCGGAACGGCGCGTCGGCTTGGGCGGTGACACGGTAGGTGCGGCCGATCAGGTTGAAGTCGTTCACGAAGGCGCTGCCGAGATAGACCTGGAGCGCCTCGAACACACGCGCCGGGGGCACGCCGAGCAGGTCCGACTTGGCGCGGTCGACGTCGGCGAAGATGCGCGGCGTGGCGGTGTTGAAGAAGGTGTAGACCTGCGCCAGCCCCTCGGTCTGGTTGGCGGCGCCGATCAGCTTGCCCGCCTCCGCGCCGAGCGCCTGATAGCCCGCGCCCTGGCGATCCTGCACCATCAGGCGATAGCCGCCGGCCGAGCCGATGCCCTGGATCAACGGCGGGGGCACGACGAGGATCCGCGCCTCGTCGATGTCGCCGGTGACCTCGCGCGTCTTCTGCATGATGCCCGCGAAGGTGACGCCGAGCTTCTCGCGCTCGGCGAAGGACTGGAGCGGCACGTACGCCGCGGCGGTGTTGGGCGCGAGCGTCTGCGACGGGCCGTCGAAGCCCGCGAGCATGACGACGCCCTTCACCCCCGCGAGCGGCAGGATGCGCTTGGCGACCTTCTGCACCACCGCGTCGGTGCGCTCGACCGAGGCGCCCGCGGGCAGCTGCACCACGGTGAGGAAATAGCCCTGGTCCTGCGCGGGGATGAAGCCGGTCGGCGTCGCCCAGAACAGCGCCACGGTCGCGGCGATGAGGCCGGCATAGACCGCCATCATCCGCTTCGGCGCACGCACCAGCTTGGCGGTGAGATTGGCATAGCCCAGGCTCAGCCGCTCGAACGCGCGGTTGAACGAGTCACCGGCCGAGCGCAGCGCGCGGGTGACGCGGTTGCCCGAGCCGTGCGCCTCGTGCGGGCGCAGCAGCAGTGCGGCGAGCGCGGGCGAGAGCGTCAGCGACACCACCAGCGAGATCACCGTCGCGGTGGCGATCGTCACCGCGAACTGCTGGTAGAAGGCGCCCGAGAGGCCGGTGAGGAACAAGGTCGGCACGAACACCGCGCACAGCACCAGCACGATCGCGACCAGCGCGCCCGACACCTCGTCCATCGACACCTTGGCCGCCTCGAGCGGGGAGAGCCCCTGCTCGAGGTTGCGCTCGACATTCTCGACCACGACGATCGCGTCGTCGACGACGATGCCGATCGCCAGCACCAGCCCGAACAGCGAGAGCGTGTTGAGCGAGTAGCCGACCGCGGCGAGCACCGCGAAGGTGCCGACCAGCGAGACCGGGATGGCGACGATCGGGATGATCGCGGCGCGCCACTTCTGGAGGAACACCAGGATGACGAGCACGACGAGCACCATCGCCTCGAACAAGGTGTGGATCACCGCGTCGACCGACTGGGCGATGAACTCGGTGGGGTTGTAGATGACGCGATACTCCAGGCCCTTGGGAAAGGACTTGGACATCGCCTCCATCTCGGCGGTCACCTTCTCGGCGGCGGCGAGCGCGTTCGAGCCGGGGCGCTGGAACACCGCCGCGATCACGGTCGGCTGGCCGGAGAGATAGGTGTTCGAATTATAGTCCTGCGCGCCGAGCTCGACGCGCGCGACGTCGCGCACGCGTACCTGGCGACCGCTGCCGTCGGTGCGGATCACCACGTCGGCGAACTGGTTGGGGTCGACCAGCCGGCCCTGGGTCTCGACGTTGAGTTGGAAGGCGTTGCCGTTGCCATAGGGCGGCTGGCCGAGCGAGCCCGCCGCGACCTGGACGTTCTGCGCGCGCAGCGCCGCGACGATGTCGCCCGCGGTGAGGTCGAGCGCGGCGGCGCGGCCGGGATCGATCCACACGCGCATCGCATAGTCGCGGCTGCCGAACAGGCGGACGTCGCCGACGCCGTCGATGCGCGCGAGGCGGTCGCGCACCTGGGTCAGCGCGTAGTTGGAGATGTAACCGCGATCGAGCGACTTGTCGGGCGAGATCAGGTTGACGACCATGAGGAAGTCGGGGCTGGTCTTGCGAGTCACGACGCCGAGCCGCTGCACCTCCTCGGGCAGCCGCGGCACCGCGACGGCGACGCGGTTCTGGACGAGCACCTGCGCGGCGTCGAGGTCGGTGCCGATCTTGAAGGTGACGGTGATCGTCAGATTGCCGTCGCCGGTCGACTGGCTCGACTGGTACAGCATGTTGTCGACGCCGTTGATCTCCTGCTCGATCGGCGCGGCGACGGTCTCCGCCACGGTCTCGGCCGAGGCGCCGGGGTAATTGGCGGTGACGGTCACCGTCGGCGGCACGATGTCGGGGTATTGCGCGACGGGGAGACCCGAATAGGCGATCGCGCCGACGATGGTGATGATCACCGCGATGACGCCCGCGAAGATCGGGCGGGTGATGAAGAAGCGCGAGAGGCGCATGGCAGGCTCCCCGGGTACGAGGATGGATAGGGGCCGCTGGGAAGCGACGGATCGGGGGACGGCGCCGACGCCGCCGTGGTCAGGAGGTGAAGGTGGCCTCGCCGGTGATCGGCGCCGCGCCCGGCGGGGCGTCGCCGCCGCTCGCCGGCGCGATCGTGCCCGAGCGGACCTGCACCTTGGTGCCCGGCATCGCCATCTGGGTGCCGCTGATCACGACTCGGTCGCTGGGCGAGATCCCGCTGCGCACGATCCGCAGGCCGGCGAGCACCGGGCCGAGCGTCACCGGCTTGGCGGTCACGGTGCCGTCGGCGCCAACGGTCAGCAGCGTCTTGCGCGCCTGGTCGGTCTGCACCGCGGCGTCGGGGACGAGCAGCGCGCGCGTCGTCGCGCCCGAGGCGAGCCGCATGTTGCCGAACATGCCCGGCGTCAGGAACTGGTCCGGGTTGCGCAGCACCGCGCGACTGCGGATCGTTCCCGAGCGCGAGTCGAGCCCGTTGTCGGTGAAGTCGAGCCGGCCGTGCCAGCGATAGTCACCCTCGTCCTGCAGCCGCACGTCGACCTCGGGCGCGGAGACGCCCGCGGCGCGCGCGCGCTTGTTCTTGAGGAACAGCGCCTCCGAGCCGTCGAAGGCGAAATAGATCGGGTCGAGCGCGTTGATCGTGGTGAGCAGCGTGCCGCTGGTGTCGCCGCCGGCGACCAGGTTGCCGGGGTCGATGCGCCGGTCCGAGACGCGGCCCGCGATCGGCGCGCGCACCTGGGTGAACTCCATGTCGAGCGCGCGCGCGCGGACCCGCGCCTCGGCGGCGGCGAGCTGCGCCCCGGCGGCGCGGACGCGCGCGGTGAGCTGATCGAGCTCGCCCTTGGAGACCGCGTCCTCGGCGACGAGCCGGCCGGCGCGGTCGAGGTTGGCGCGCGCGAGCAGCAGGTCGCTGCGCGCGGTCGCGACACCCGCCTGCGCCTCGGCGAGCGCGGCGGCGAAGGGACGCTGATCGATGGTGAAGAGCAGCTGCCCGGCGCGGACGGTGGCGCCGTCGGTGAAATGCACCGCGCTGATCGCGCCCGAGACGCGCGGGCGCACCTCGACCGAGCGGCTCGGCTCGAAGCGGCCGACGTAATCGTCCCACTCGGCGACGGTGCGCTGGAGCGGCGGCGCGACGGTGACGGTGGGGGCCGGCGGCGCGGCGACCGCGGGCTGTTCGCGGTGGAGCAAGGTGGCGGCGCCGATCACCGCGACGAGCGGGAGGCCGATCCAGGCGGCGCGACGGGCGGCGCTGGCGCGCGGCGCGGGCGCGGCCTCGACCGAGTCGGCGGGGTCGATGGCGGTATGCATGTTCATGCGCGCGTCTCCTCGACGGCGTGAGGACGGTTCAGGCAGGCGCGATCGGCCATGAAGACGTATCCTGTGCGATGGGCGGCCGACCGCGCTCCGACGCGCGGGATACGCAGCGCGTCGGGCGAGGGCGGACGTGTCCGGTCACGCGGGCACGTGCCCGGCGAGCGGAGAGGGAAAGATCGTTACGCGACGCCGCCCCCGAATCAGGGCGCGGCACACTCGAGGATGGAAAGAGGATCCATAACGGCTCCGTCGATCGCACGGGGGCACGCGGCCACCGTCGTTTCGATACCGTCTGGTATAGAAAGCGACCTGACGTGGGTCAACCGGCTTTTTTGTACCGCGCGGTAGTTTTCTTTGTCGAGACCTGTTGTGCGGCTTGTGAGTGCGATCGTTTGCGACCGATGCGCGTCGCGCCGGCCGGTCCGCCTCAGCGTTCGGCCGGGTCGGACACCAGCTCGGCACCGGTCGAGCGCCGCACCCCGGCGCGGCCGCGGCGCTTGAGCTCGGCCTTGAGCGACTCGGGGCGGGGCGCGACGAGGAAGCCGAAGCTGACCGTCCCATGCTTGGTCTCGACCACGTGGTGCAGCCGGTGCGCCTGAATGATGCGCTTCATGTAAGCCGACTTGGGCAGGTATCGCGTCGGCAGCCTTTTGTGCACGATCACGTCGTGAAAGCCGAAGTAGATCGCGCCATAGGCCGCGATCCCCGCGCCGATCCAGGTGAAGCCCGGCCACCAGCCGAGCTGCACCCCGCCCAGGATCATCACGAACGACGGCACCGCGAAGATCGCGGCGTAGAGGTCGTTGAGCTCCCAGTTGCCGGGGCGCGCGCGATGGTGGCTGGCATGCAGGAACCATCCCGGCCCGTGCATCACCCAGCGGTGCATCACATAGGCGAAGCCTTCCATCAGCGCGACGGTGACGAGGAACAAGAGAAGGGCGGCCCACCAGGACATGCGCGACGATATAGCCATGGCACGCGCGTCTCGCTACGTCGCAGCGCACCATGACCGACGATCTTCGCCCAGACGCGCTCGCGTCCGCCGCCCTCGAGTCCAAGGCCTGGCCGTTTGAGGAGGCGCGCAAGCTGCTCAAGCGCTGGCCCGACGGCAAGCCAGGCGGCGACCCGATCCTGTTCGAGACCGGCTATGGCCCCTCGGGGCTGCCGCATATCGGCACGTTCAACGAGGTGCTGCGCACGACGATGGTGCGCAACGCCTTCCACGCGCTGTCCGACCAGAAGACGCGGCTGATCGCGTTCAGCGACGACATGGACGGGCTGCGCAAGGTGCCCGACAACGTGCCCAACGGCGCGATGCTGGCCGAGCATCTCGGCAAGCCGCTGACGCGCATTCCCGACCCGTTCGGCAAGTTCGACAGCTTCGCCGCGCACAACAACGCGATGCTGCGGCAGTTCCTCGACCGGTTCGGGTTCGAGTACGAGTTCGTGTCGTCGACCGACTATTACACCGGCGGGCGCTTCGACGAGGCGCTCAAGGGCGTACTGCGCCACTACCAGGGCATCATGGACGTGATGCTGCCGACGCTCCGTGCCGAGCGCCGCGCCACCTATTCGCCCGTGCTGCCGGTCAGCCCCACCACCGGCGTGGTGCTGCAGGTGCCGGTCGAGGTGATCGACGCCGCGGCAGGGACGATCGCCTTCACCGACGCGAGCGGCGAGCGGATCGTCCAGTCGGCGCTGGGCGGCCAGGCCAAGCTGCAATGGAAGGTCGACTGGGCGATGCGCTGGGTCGCGCTCGGCGTCGACTACGAGATGGCGGGCAAGGACCTGATCGACTCGGTGGTGCAATCGTCCAAGATCGCGCGCGTGCTGGGCGGCCGCCCGCCCGAGGGCTTCAACTACGAGATGTTCCTCGACGAGAAGGGCGAGAAGATCTCCAAGTCGAAGGGCAATGGGCTCAGCCTCGACCAGTGGCTCACCTACGGGCCGGAGGAGAGCCTCGCCTTCTTCGCCTATCGCGAGCCCAAGAAGGCCAAGGCGCTGCACTTCGGCGTGATCCCGCGCGCGGTCGACGATTACTGGCAGTTCCGCGGCAACTACCCCACGCAGCCGATCGCGCAGCGGCTCGGCAACCCGGTGCATCATATCCACGACGGGAAGGTGCCCGAGGAGACGCTTCCGATCACCTTCGGGCTGCTGCTCAACCTCGTCGGCGTGATGGGGGGCGACGCGACGCGCGAGCAGGTGTGGGGCTATCTCGCCAACTACGTGCCCGACGCCTCGCCCGCGACCTATCCCGCGCTCGACCGGCTGATCGGCCATGCTTTGGCCTATGCGCGCGACTTCGTGGCGCCGACGCTCCACCGCCGCGCGCCCGTCGGGGTCGAGGTGCCCGCGCTTCAGCGGCTCGACGCCGCGCTCGCCGCGCTGCCGGCGGCGGCAAGCGCCGAGGACATACAGAACATCGTCTATGAGATCGGCAAGGCCTCGTTCGGCGAGGCGGGCGGCTTCGCCGAGCTGCGTGACTGGTTCAAGGCGCTGTACGAGACGCTGCTCGGGACCAGCCAGGGGCCGCGGATGGGCAGCTTCATCGCCCTGTACGGCGTGGAGAACAGCCGCCGGCTGATCGCCGAGGCACTGGCGCTGGGGTAAGGCAGGCCTGAGCTACTCTCCCGGCGCCGCCTCCGCCCGCGCCGCGCCCGCGGCGGCGGTGGCCGCGCCCGTGATCGCGGCCGACTCGAGCGTGTCGAGCGCGGCGCGCGCCTCGACGTAGCGCCGCGCCGCCGCGATCCAGTTGCTCGCCTCGGCCGCGCCGGGCAGCCGCTCGACCTCCGCCAGCGCGGTCTCGACGTTGCCCGTGCCGAGCTGGCGCCGCGCGCGCGCCAACCGGTCGGAGGGCAGCGGCGAGGGCGTGCCCGCGCGGTGGATCACCACCAGGCTGCGCAGCTCGCTGCCGATCCCGGCCCACCAGTCGCTCTTCTGCGCCAGCAGCGTCGGCGCCGCGGCGGTGAGCCCCTCGCGCAGGTCCTCCAGCGTCACGGGCGCGCGCGAGTCGCGGATCACGCCGTTGACCTCGCGCGGGAAGGCGGCGCCGAAGCGGCGGCGCAGCTCGCCCTCGAGGTAGCCGAGCCCGACGCCGCGATCGAGTGCGCGCCGCGCCGCGAAGGTGATCAGGATCGCCTCGGCGCGCCCCGCATTGCTCTCCGCCTGCGCGCTCTCGCCGTCGATCCGTGCCGCGCGCGCCTCGAGGTTGGCGAGTTGCGCCGCGAGCGCGGCCTCGCGCAGCGCCAGCGTCGCGACATCGGGGGTGATCGGCGCCACGGTCGGCGCCGTGGTAGGGGCAGCCGACGGCGCGGCGGCGCGGCCGAACAGGCCGGGCGCGTTGCGCGAGGCATAGGCCATCAGCGCGAGCCCGATCGCGAAAGCGATCACCGCGATCACCAGCACCGGCCCCATCCGCGATCGCTGCGCGCCCTGCGCCGTGTCCATCCCGTCGCTCATTCGCGCATCCTCGCCGCCGAGCATCCTTATCTCCGCGCGCGCTTCACGGGTCAATCGCGAGCCCGGCGGCGCATTCCACCAAAGCGAGGTCGGTCGGCGCGCGCGCCGCCGCGCCCGTCTGCCAGCCGCCACCCGCCGCGGCGAGCACCGCCTCGCTCAGCGCGGCGACGCGGACCCGTTCTCGCGGCAGCCCGGCGGCGAGCGCGGCGAAACGGGCCGCCGCGCGCGGCGAGTGAAGCAGCACCACCGCGTCGAGCGCGGCAGCCAGCGCCTCGGCCGGCGGCGTCACCGCCACGCTGGCGTAGACCGTGACGGCCGGCAGCGCGAGCTTGCCCGCGCGGTCGCGGCCGGCGAGGTGAAGCAGCCGCGGATAGGCTTGCGCCTGCGCCACCGCGCCGGCCGCGTCGCCGCTGCCGACCAGCTCGACCGTGAGCCCCGCCGCTCGCGCTGCGCGTGCGGTCGCCGCGCCCACCGCCACCACCGGCAGCGTCGCGAGTCGGGCCAGTCCGGCGCCGGCGTGACGCACCGCGTTGGCGCTGGTGATCAGCAGCGCGTCATAGTCGCGGACGTCGGGCACCTCCCAGGCGCGCGACTCGACCTGGAACAGCGGCAGCGCGCGCGCCTCGATCCCCGCCGCGGCGAGCGCGGCGCGCGTGTGCGCGTTGCCCGGTTCGGGGCGAAGCACCAGGGCGGTGCGCGGCACCGCGGCTCAGCCGAACAAGGCGCGGATCGCGGGCGGCGCGCGCCCGAGCAGCTCGGCGGCGAGCCGCGCGCCCAGCGCCACCGGGTCATCGCCGCGCGCCTCGCCCGACACCTGCTCGGCACCGTCGGGGCTGAGCAGCTCAGCGCGCAACCGCAGCGTGTCGCCGTCGTGCACCGCCAGCGCGGCGACGGGCGAGTGGCAGTCGGCGGCGAGCGCGGCGAGCAGCGCGCGCTCGGCGTCGACCGCGCGGTGCGTCGCGGCGTCGTCGATCGCGGCGACGGCGTCATGCGCGGCGCCCTCGGCGCGGGTCTCGACGCCGACCGCGCCCTGCGCCGGCGCGGGTAGCATCTGGTCGAGCGGGATCGCGGTGCCGGTGTCGTGGCGCCCGAGCCGATCGAGACCCGCCGCCGCCAGCAGCGTGGCGTCGACCTCGCCGGCGGCGAGCTTGCCCAGCCTTGTGTCGACGTTCCCGCGGAATAGCATGGGGCGCAGATCGGGACGCAGCCGGCGTAGCTGCGCGGCACGGCGCGGGCTGCTGGTACCCACCGACGCGCCCTCGCGCAGCGCCGACACGCTGGCGGCGCCGATCAGCCGGTCGCGCACGTCGGCGCGCGGCAGCATCGCCGCCACGGCGATGGCGGCGGGGCGCAGCGTCTCCACGTCCTTCATCGAGTGGACGCAGGCGTCCACCTCGCCGGCCAGCAGCGCGCGGTCGAGCTCGCGCGTCCACAGCGCCTTGCCACCGATCTCGGCGAGCGCGCGATCCTGCACCCGGTCGCCGGTGGTGCGGATCACGACGATCTCGATCGAGTCCCAGCCGTGCGCCGCGCGCAGCGCGTCGCGCACCATCCCCGCCTGGGTGAGCGCCAGCGGCGAGCCGCGGGTGCCGAGCTTGAAAACTTGGGGCAAAGGAGCGGTAATCCGGGCGGCAGCTTCGAAGAAGCGGTCGTTAGAGGAACCCGGCCCGGCTTCACAAGCGGATCGCGACGAGCCGCGGTATACGACGTCGTCGGTATCGCACCTTCGACAACGGCGTGCGCAGCGGCTAGAGCGCGCGCATGCTGATCCTCGGGCTCGAATCCTCGTGCGACGAGACCGCCGCCGCGCTCGTCACCGGTGACCGCCAGGTGCTGGCGCATCGCCTCGCCGGGCAGGAGGCGGCGCACCGGCCGTTCGGCGGCGTGGTGCCCGAGATCGCGGCGCGCGCGCACGTCGAGGCGCTCGAGCCGCTCGTCGCCGCCGCGCTGGCCGACGCGGGGGTGACGCTCGCCGACGTCGACGCGGTCGCCGCCACCGCCGGCCCGGGGCTGATCGGCGGCGTGATGGTCGGCCTCGTCACCGGCAAGGCGCTGGCGCATGCCGCGGGCAAGCCGCTGATCGCGGTCAACCATCTCGAGGGCCACGCGCTGAGCCCGCGGCTCGCCGACGCCGATCTCGGCTTCCCCTATCTGCTGCTGCTCGTCTCGGGCGGGCACTGCCAGCTGCTGCTGGTCGAGGGCGTGGCGCACTATCGCCGGCTGGCCACCACGATCGACGACGCCGCGGGCGAGGCCTTCGACAAGACCGCCAAGATCCTCGGGCTCGGCTTCCCCGGCGGCCCGGCGGTGGAGGCGGCGGCGCGCGACGGTGACCCGCGCGCGGTGCCGCTGCCACGCCCGCTCAAGGGCTCGGTCGAGCCGCATTTCTCCTTCGCCGGGCTGAAGGCCGCGGTGGCCCGCATGGCGCCGCTCCACCCCGCGGCGGACGTGGCGGCCAGCTTCCAGGCGGCGGTGGTCGACTGCCTGCTCGACCGTACCCGCCGTGCGATGGATCGCGCCGCGGAGGCCACCGCGCTGGTGGTGGCGGGCGGGGTCGCCGCCAACGGGGCGGTGCGCGCGGCGCTGGAGCGCCTCGCGGGCGAGCGCGGACTGCGCTTCGTCGCGCCGCCGGCGTGGCTGTGCACCGACAATGCCGCGATGATCGCCTGGGCCGGCGCCGAGCGCCTCGCCGCCGGACTGACCGACCCGCTCGACGTCGCCGCGCGCGCGCGCTGGCCGCTCGACCGGGACGCGGAGAAGGTGCGCGGTGCGGGGGTGAAGGCGTGAGCACGGTCGGCGTGATCGGCGCGGGCGCCTGGGGCACCGCGCTGGCGCAGGTGGCGGCCAGCAACGGCCATGACGTGCGGCTGTGGGCGCGCGACCCCGCGCTGGTGGCGGCGATCAACGCGACCCACGAGAACGCCCCCTATCTGCCCGGCGCCGCGCTGTCGCCGCGGATCAGCGCGACGACCGATCTCGCCTGGGTGGCCGAGGCCGAGGTCAACCTCATGGTCACCCCGGCGCAGGCGATGCGCTCGGTGCTGACGGCGCTGCCCGCCCGCGCGCAGCCGCTGGTGGTCTCCTCAAAGGGGATCGAGGCGAGCAGTCACCTGCTGATGAGCGAGGTCGCCGCCGCCGAGCATCCGGACTCACCGGTGCTGGTGCTGTCGGGCCCGACCTTCGCGCACGAGGTCGCCCGCGGGCTGCCCACCGCGGTGACGCTGGCGGGCGAGGATACCGCGGCGCGCGCGCGAGTCGCCGACCTCATCGCCGCGCCGCAATTCCGCCCCTATGCCAGCGCCGACGTGATCGGCGCCGAGATCGGCGGCGCGGTGAAGAACGTGCTCGCGATCGCCTGCGGCGTGGTCGAGGGCGCGGGGCTGGGGCAGAACGCCCGCGCCGCGCTGATCGCGCGCGGCTTCGCCGAGATGACCCGCTTCGGCCTCGCCAAGGGCGCGCGCGCCGAGACACTCGCCGGCCTGTCAGGGCTGGGCGACCTGGTGCTGACCTGCTCCTCGACCGCCTCGCGCAACTTCTCGCTCGGCGCGGGGATCGGTCGCGGCGAGCCGGCGCGGGCGCTGCTGGCCGAGCGCCGCACCGTGGCCGAGGGCGCCTATACCGCGCCGGTGCTGCGCGAGGCCGCGGCGGCGGCGGGGGTGGAGATGCCGATCACCGCGGCGGTGTGCGCGCTGCTCGACGGCGCGCCGGTGCGCGCGGTGATCGACGCGCTGCTGGCACGGCCGCTCCGCGACGAGGGGTGAGGCGGGCGCTGCTCTTCCGGAGGGCCATGGTGCGGCCTGATCAAGGAAGCTCCTCGACCCTCCCCTTCCAGGGGACGATGATCGGAAGGTCGCTCCACCCTGCCCCGCGAAGACGACTCTAGTGATCGTGCCCGTGCTCATGCTCCTGCACCCCGTGCAGCGCCTCGAGCACGTCGTCGGTGCGCGCGGGATCGCCGATCGCGAGCACGTGCCCGGCACTGGCGCTGGTGAGCGGGTCGCCGTTCCAGTCGCACATTCGCCCGCCCGCGCCCTCCACCACCGGCACCAGCGCGGCGAAATCGTAGAGCTGCAGCCCTGATTCGCAGACAACGTCGAGGTGGCCGCTCGCCAGCAGCCCGTAATTGTAGCAGTCGCCGCCATAGACCGGCCCCTGCCGCGGCGCCCCGCCGCTCGCCGCCGCGACCAGCGCCATATAGTGCGGCACGTCGCCCTCGGCGAAGAGGTGCGGGCTGGTGGTGGCGACGATTGCCCCCTCCAGCGCGGCGCAGGCGCGGGTGCGCGCGGGGGAGCCGTTGAGCAGCGTCGGTCGGCCGGTGACACCGATCCAGCGCTCGCGCTGCACCGGCTGGTCGATGATGCCGAGGATCGGCCAGCCGTCCTCGACCAGCGCGATCAGCGTGCCGAAGATCGCGCGCCCCGCGGTGAAGCTGCGCGTGCCGTCGATCGGATCGAGCACCCACTGCCGCCCGGTGACCCCCTCCTTGGTGCCGTGTTCCTCGCCGACGATGCCGTCGCCCGAGCGCTCGGCGTCGAGCAGCCGCCGCATCGCTTCCTCGGCCTCGCGGTCGGCGCGCGTGACGGGCGAGCGGTCGGCCTTGAGCTCCAGCCCGGCCGGCTGGCGGAAGTAGGGCCGGATCACCGCGCCGGCGGCGTCGGCGAGGCGGTGGGCGAGCGCGATGTCATCGGGGCGGACGGGCATGGCCCTGCCTATCGCGCGCGGCGGCGCTAGGCTAGAAGCCTCGGCCATGGACGCGATCGTGGCTATCTCGCTGTCGGCGCTGGCGATGACGCTCATCGTCGGGGTGCGCTACCTGCTCGCCAGCGGCGGCTTCGCGCTGGCGACGCGGTGGCGCCACCGCGACCTCTACGCCGGGCTCGACCCGCAGATCCGGCGCGAGATCGGCTGGAGCCTCGCCTCCGCCGCGATCTACGGCGTGCCCGCGGGCGTGCTCGCCTGGGGCTGGCAGGCGCACGGCTGGACTCGGATCTACGAGGACGTCCACGCTTATCCGCTCTGGTACCTGCCCGTCTCGGTGCTGCTGTACCTCGTCGCGCACGACGCCTGGTTCTACTGGACGCACCGCTGGATGCACCGCCCGCGCGTGTTCAAGCTGGCGCACGCGGTCCACCACGCCAGCCGCCCGCCGACCGCCTGGGCGGCGATGGCCTTCCACCCGATCGAGGCGGTGAGCGGGGCTGTTGCCATTCCGCTACTGGTGCTCGTGATTCCGATCCATGTCGCCGCGCTCGGTCTGGTGCTGACGATCATGACCGTTATGGGGGTAACCAACCATATGGGTTGGGAAATCTTCCCGAAGTTCATGTGGGGGGGGCGCCTCGGCGGCTGGCTCATCACCGCCAGCCATCATCAGCGGCATCACGAGCGGTACGGGTGTAATTATGGTCTCTACTTCCGCTTCTGGGACCGTCTCTGCGGGACGGACGACGGGCTCGGCGATTTCACGCGTTCGCACCAGCAGGCGCGCGCGCGCGCTGCTCGCGGCGCTGGTGGCGGCACCGCTGGTGAGCGCGGCGCCGGTGGGCTCGCTCGACGTGTCGATCGCGCAGATGCGCTCGGCGAAGGGCATGATCCGCGTGTGCCTCACCGCTGACCCGGCGAACTTCCCGCGCTGCGTCGACGACCGCGACGCGGTGACCCGCTCGATCCCCGCGGGACAACACAGCCTGCGCTTCGCGGCGCTGCCGCGCGGTGACTATGCGGTGGCGGTGATCCACGACGAGAACGGCAACGCCAAGCTCGACACCTTCGCCGGCATACCGAAGGAAGGCTTCGGCTTCTCGAACAATCCCGCGATCCGCTTCGGGCCGCCGCGCTTCAAGGCAGCGCGCTTCACGCTGGCGAGTGATGCAGAAGCGCAACAGGTGAAGATGCACTACATCCTCTGACGATCCGGTGCGGGAGCTAATCTGATCCCGATCAGTTACGCGCCCGACATCAGACCATCAGGGGTTCAACATCTTGCGCGTCCTCTCTCACGCGATCCTCGCCGCCGTGCTCGCCGGCGGCGGGCTGCTCGCCGCGCCGGCGGCGCTTGCCCAGGCGCAGAGCGTCCCGGCCGAGCCCAACCCGACCCCCGATCCGGGCGTGGTCGGCGACACGATCACGGTGGCGGTCGCCGGCGCTTATCTGCCGGATTACGAAGGATCGAACGACTATCGCCTCGTCCCCGGCCCGGCGGCGATCGGCTCGTTCCACAATTTCTCGTTCACGCTGCTGGGCAACCGCGCCTCCGTCGACCTCATCCCCAATCCGAGCGGGCCGAGCTGGGACGTGCAGGCCGGACCGATCGGCGTGGTCAACTTCAATCGCAGCAACAACAAGTCGATCGACGACGCGCGCGTCCGCGCGCTCGGCGAGCGCGATACCGCGATCGAGCTCGGCGGCTATGTCGGTCTGGGCAAGACCGGCGTTCTCACCAGCCCGTACGACAAGCTCTCGGCCTCGCTGAGCTACCGCCACGACGTCAGCGGCGTGCATCGCAGCGGCATCTGGAGTCCGTCGGTCAACTATTTCACCCCGCTCAGCCTCAAGGCGGGCGTGGGCCTGTTCGCCTCGGCCGAGAAGGTGGAGCGCGGCTTCGCGCGGACCTATTTCGACGTCGACGCGGCGCAGTCGGCGGCGAGCGGCCTGCCGCAGTACCGCACGCGCGGCGGGTGGAAGCATTACACCGTCGGGATCGCGGGTACCTATTCGCTCACCGGCAACCTGCTGCGCGGCTGGAAGGCGATCGGCGGGGTGACCTACAAGCGCATGCTGAACGATTTCGGCGACACGCCGGTGGTGTCGGTGGCGGGCTCGCGCAACCAGTGGCTCGCCGCGCTCGGGATCGGCTACACCTTCTGAGGAATCGCCGAGCTCCACGCGAGGTGCGTCTGGCATAATCTCTCGTCGTCCCGGCCGTGAGCCGGGATCCAAGCTTCCGCGAGGGCAACGTCTGCTGTGCGCGGGGCGCGTCGGATCCCGGCCCAAGGCCGGGATGACGGGGGAGGGGGCGTGGACGCTCCCGCCTCCCGTCGCTCAGGGCAAGGTGGGCAGTTCGCTAGACCGCTCAGGCGATGTGCACCGCCTTGGTGACGAGGTGCGCCGCGATCCCCTCGGGCCCGTCCTCCGAGCCGAAGCCGCTGTCCTTGACGCCGCCGAAGGGCGCGTCGCCCCAGCTCAGCCGGACGGTGTTGATCGCGACCATGCCTGCCTCGATCTCGTCGCCGAGCCGGTTCTGCAGGCGGCCGTTCTCGGTGAAGCAATAGGCGCCGAGGCCGTAGGGCAGGCGATTGGCCTCGGTGATCGCGTCGTCGGCGCTGGCGAACGAGCCGATCAGCGCCACCGGGCCGAACGGCTCCTCGTTCATCGCGCTGCTCGACAGCGGCACGTCGGCCAGCACCGTCGGCGTGAAGAAGAAGCCCTCGCCCTCGCCGCGCGCGCCGCCGGTGAGCAGCTTGGCGCCGGCGCCGACCGCCTGCTCGACCAGCCCGGCGATCGCCTCGGGGCGGCGCTGGTTGGCCATCGGCCCCATCTGCGTCGCCTTGTCGAGCCCGTTGCCCAGCTTCAGTGCCTTGGTGCGCTCGGCGAAGCCCTGCGCGAACCGCTCGTAGATGCCCTGCTGGACGTGGAAGCGCGTCGGCGCCACGCAGACCTGGCCGGCGTTGCGGAACTTGTGCGCCACCAACGTGTCGAGCGTGCGCTCGAGGTCGCAGTCGTCGAACACCAGCACCGGGCCGTGCCCGCCGAGCTCCATCGTGCTCTTCATCACCGTGTCCGCGGCCAGCTTGAGCAGGTGCTTGCCCACAGGCACCGAGCCGGTGAAGCTCAGCTTGCGAGTCACCGGCGAGGCGAGCAGGTGGCGCGACACCGCGTCCGGCACGCCGAAGACGAGCTGCGCGACGTCGCCGGGCAGCCCCGCGTCCTGGAAGCAGCGCAGGATCGCCACCGCGGCGCCGGGGGTCTCCTCGCTCGGCTTGAGGATCACCGAGCAGCCCGCCGCGATCGCGGGCGACAGCTTGCGCACCGGGTTCATCACCGGGAAGTTCCACGCGCAGAAGGCCGCCACCGGGCCGACCGGCTGGTGCAGCACCAGCGAGCGCGTGCCGGTCGGCCGCGGCAGCACGCGGCCGTATATCCGCACCGCCTCGCCGGCGTGGAAGTCGAGCAGCGCCGCCGTCGCCAGCACCTCGCCCTTGGCCTCGGCGAAGGGCTTGCCCTCCTCCAGCGTGGCCAGCCGCGCGAGCTGGTCGGCGCGCTCGCGCACCAGCGCGGCGGTACGCGCCAGCACCGCGGCGCGCTCCTGCGGTGCGGTCGAGCGCCAGGCGCGGAAGCCGCGCTCGGCCGCCTCCAGCGCGCGGTCGAGGTCGGCGGCGGTGGCGAGCGGGACGTGGCCGACCGCCCGGCCGTCGGCGGGGTTGAGCACCTCCTGCGTGTCACGCCCGGCGGTGATCCACTCGCCCGCGATATAGAGGCCGAGCGGGGTGTCGTAGGGGGAGTCGGTCATGGTCGCTTCCGTCCGCGTGAGAGGATGCGCGCCGTATAGCGTCGCCGCGCGCGCGGGTCAGGCCATCTCGTCGGGGGCGCGGCTCGGTCTGACGCCCCCGCTCATCCCTCCGCCAGCGCGCCGGCCGCGACCACGGGGCCGGTCGGTGCCGCGCCCGGCGACCCGCCCGGCGGCTCGATCGACACCGCCAGCGTCGTGCCCGCGCGCAGCAGCACGCGCTGCGCCTGCGCGACCACCAGCCGGGTCGGGCGCCTCGCGTCGAGCAGTCCGAGCGCGACCGGTGCGCCGCCCTCGGCGATCGCCCAGAGCTCGGCGCTGCGGCCGCGCGGCACGGTCGCGGCGGCGATCCGCACCTCGCCGCTGGTGCGGTCGACCGCCGCGGCGAGCGGCGCGCGGCCGGGTGCCTCGGCGCCGGCGGGAACGGTGAGCGCGGCGAGCAGCGGCGCCGGCGCCGGGCGCGCCGGCACCGGCACGGGCGGCGGCGGGGGGGCGCGCAACGGCCCCACCACCAGCGCGAGCACCGCGGCGGCGAGCCCGGCGAGCGCGAGCGCGCCCCAGCGGCGCCAGCCGGCGCGCGGCGCCGCGCCGGGCGTGTCGATCGCGGCGAGGACGCGCGCCTCCAGGTCGGGCGGCGGCGGTGCCTCGGGGAACGCCAGCGCGAGCGGTGCGAGCCATTCCTCCCAGCGCGCCACCTCGGCGGCGAAGGCGCGATCGCCCGCCAGCCGCGCGCGCGCCGCGGCCAGCTCGGCGCCGTCGAGAACGCCGAGCGCCAGCTCGGCGGCGAGGGCCTGGTCGTCAGGCGTCATCGGACAGGCACTCGCGCAGCCGCAGCAGCGCGCGGCGTATCAGGCTCTTCATGGTGCCCAGCGGCGTGCCGTCGCGCGCCGCCAGCTCGGCGTAGGTGATGCCGTCGTAGAAAGCGGTGCGCACCGCGTCGCGCGGCCTCGGCTCGAGCGTCTCGAGACAGTCGGCGATCCGCGCGCGCTCCTCCTCCGCCAGCAGCGCGGCCTCGGCGCGCGGAGCCGGATCGACGGGTTCGGCCGCGCTGCCCGGCTCGGCCAGCGGCGCGGTGGCGTGCTGGCGGCGGCGCCAGTCGATCGCGCGGTGGCGCGCGATCGTCGCCAGCCAGGTGATCGGGCTCGCCCGGCCGGGCTCATAGCCG
The DNA here is from genome assembly GCF_019429485.1 of Sphingomonas citri. Classification (GTDB taxonomy): domain Bacteria; phylum Pseudomonadota; class Alphaproteobacteria; order Sphingomonadales; family Sphingomonadaceae; genus Sphingomonas; species Sphingomonas citri. Next base: position 162,710 of record NZ_JAHXZN010000007.1, read on the forward strand.
CCGGCGCGGCGCCACACTTGCACATAGACGTCCTGCAACACGTCCTCCGCGGCCTGTCGCTCGCCGCAGATACGCAGGCAGATGCCGAACAGCTTCGCCGAGGTGAGCCGATACAGCCGCTGGAAGGCGTCACGGTCCTCCATCGCCACGGCGAGCAGCTCCCGCACCAGCTCGGCGCGCCGCGCCGCCGCGTCGGAGGGAGCCGCGGTCACGGCTTGGCAGCGCCCGAATATTCCGCCACTCGCTGCATCCTTCGCGTCGCTCCGTCGTATCTGCCGTAACCTGACGTCGGTTAGGAAGTGTGGCAAGCACGGCGCGTCGGGACAACTAGGAAAGGGCCTGTCATGCCGGATCGCCAGCCGTCGATGGAGACGCTCGAGGCGCGCGCGCGCCGCCGCGAGTCGCGCCGCGACTTCTTCACCCATGTCGCCGGCGCGGCCGCGATCGGGGCCACCGCCCTCGCCGCCTCGGCGCAGGCGCAGACCTCGCCCAGCCCGACGCCCACCGCCACCTTCACCGAGGCGGACGTGCTCAACTTCGCGCTCAACCTCGAGTATCTCGAGGCGAACTTCTACTCGTTCGCGGCGACCGGCGCGGCGCTCGCCGCGGCCGACACCGGTGGCAACGTCGGGACCGCCGGGGCGGCGACGGGCGGGCGCGCGGTCAGCTTCCAGGACCCGCTCGTGGCGCAATATGCGCGCGAGATCGCGGCCGACGAGCTGGCGCACGTGCGCTTCCTGCGCAGCCAGTTCAGCGATACCACGCGCGCGGCGCAGCCCGCGATCGACCTCAGCGTCAGCCCCACCAGCGCGTTCAGCGTGGCCGCCCGGGCCGCCGGGCTGATCCAGGCCGGGCAGAGCTTCGACCCTTACGCCTCCGACGAGAACTTCCTCCTCGGCGCGTTCATCTTCGAGGACGTCGGCGTCACCGCCTACAAGGGCGCGGCGCCGCTGATCAGCAACAAGGTCTTCGTCGAGGCGGCGGCGGGCATCCTCGCGGTGGAGGCCTATCACGCCGCGATCATCCGCTCGGTGCTGTACCGCAAGGGGCTGGCGACACCGTCGCTCCGGCTGATCGAGGCGACCACGGCGATCTCCGACGCGCGCGACACGCTCGACGGCAAGACCGCGACCACGGACGCGGTGCGCGGCATCGCGGCCGAGGACGACCAGGGCATCGCGCCGACCACGACGAGCGACGGTACCGTGTCGAACATCGTGCCGCTCAACGAGAACGGCATCGCCTACAGCCGCACGGCCGGGCAGACGCTCAACATCGTCTACCTCAACGCCGCGGCGGTGAGCAGCGGGGGCTTCTTCCCCGCCGGCGTCAACGGCAACATCAAGACGAGCGCGGCATCGGCCTGAGGCGCGTGCGCGCCCCCGATCGCCTTTCCCGTATCGCCCTGACAGAGGGACCGTCATCATGATCAAGGATTCCGTCTTCGCCGCGCTCGAGCTCGCCAACGAGCGGCGTGCCGAGCGCCGCCGCTTCCTCAAGCTCGCCGGCGCCGGTGCCGCCGCGGCCGGCGGGCTCGGCCTGCTGTCCGCCTGCGGCAACGACGACGACGACTCGCCAACGCCGACACCGTCGCCTACCCCGACGCCGAGCACCAGCGGAGTCGCCACCGACGTCGGCATCCTCCAGCTCGCACTCAACCTCGAATATCTTGAAGCGCAATTCTACTCGATCGCGGCGTTCGGCCGGCGGCTGCCCGACGCGAGCCTGACCGGCGCGGTCGGTACGCGCGGTGACGTCACCGGCGGCCGCCAGGTGACCTTCACCGACCCGGTGATCGCGTCCTATGCGCGCGAGATCGCGGGCGACGAGATCGCGCACGTCACCGCGCTGCGCGCGGTGCTCACCGCGGCGGGATCGACGCTGGTGATCGCGCAGCCAGCGATCAACATCGACGGGGGCGCCACCGGTGCCTTCACTGCCGCGGCGCGGGCCGCCGGGCTGGTCGACAAGACGAGCGGCACCTTCGACCCCTACGAGAGCGATCAGAACTTCCTGCTCGCGGCCTTCCTGTTCGAGGACGTCGGCGTCTCCGCCTACAAGGGAGCGTCGCCGCTGATCACCAGCGCGACCTATCTCGAGGCCGCCGCCGGCATCCTGGCGGCGGAGGCCTATCACGCCGGGCTGATCCGCACCGAGCTGTTCTCGCGTGGCGAGACCGCGCGCGCGGCGGCGAACGCGATCGCCACGGCACGCGACTCGCTCGACGGTAGCGCCACGCTCGACGCCGGGATCGCCAACAGCGACGGCACCGCCAATCTGGTGCCCGCCGACTCGAACGCGATCGCCTACAGTCGCTCGTCGGCGCAGGTGCACAACATCGCCTATCTGCGCACCACGGCGGGGATCGGCGGCGGCTTCTTCCCGGCGGGGACGAACAATTCGATCGAGGCGCTGCGCACGTCGGGCGCTACCGCCTGACACGACCGGCCCCGCTCTGCTCGGGGCCGCAGCGAGCGAGCGAAGGCCGCGTCCGCCAGCCGGACGCGGCCCTTTGCTTGTCCGCTCGATCCGGCTATGACGGAGCCTTCCCCGGGGGACCGCCGATGCCGCGGTTGAGAGGAGGGTAGCAGCCCTCGACCCGCCGAACCTGATCCGGTTGACACCGGCGTAGGGAGTGGAGCGGCGTCCCCCGGGCCAACCGTCTTCCCCCGCGATGAGAGGAGAAGACGCATGGCCGACGTCCCCGCCCGCACCGAGATCGGTGTCACCACCGGCCCGATCCGCGGCTCGCGCAAGATCCACGTCGGCCCGCTCGGCGTGGCGATGCGGCAGATCCAGCTCGAGCCCGGCTGCGGCGAGCCGCCGCTCAACGTCTACGACACCTCCGGCCCGTACACCGATCCGGCGGCGGCGATCGACATCATGGCGGGCCTGCCCGCGCGCCGCACCGCCTGGATCGAGGCGCGCGGCGACGTCGAGCGCTATGACGCGCGCGAGATCCGCCCCGAGGACAATGGCCAGCTCGGCCCGGACCGCTCGGGCGGCGTCCAGCCCTTTCCCAACGTCAACAAGCGCCCGCTGCGCGCCAAAGCCGGCGCCAACGTCAGCCAGATGCACTATGCGCGGCGCGGCATCATCACGCCCGAGATGGAATATGTCGCCACGCGCGAGAATCTCGGGCGCGAGATGCTCGCCGCGTACGTCCGCGACGGCGAGAGCTTCGGCGCCGCCATCCCCGATTACGTCACCCCCGAGTTCGTCCGCGACGAGGTGGCGCGCGGGCGCGCGATCATCCCGTCGAACATCAACCACCCCGAGAGCGAGCCGATGGCGATCGGGCGCAACTTCCTGGTCAAGATCAACGCCAACATCGGCAATAGCGCGGTGGCGTCGAACGTCGCGAGCGAGGTCGACAAGCTCGTCTGGTCGATCCGCTGGGGCGCCGACACGGTGATGGACCTCTCCACCGGGCGCAACATCCACGACACGCGCGAGTGGATCATCCGCAACTCGCCGGTGCCGATCGGCACGGTGCCGATCTACCAGGCGCTGGAGAAGGTCGGCGGGATCGCCGAGGAGCTGACGTGGGAGATCTTCCGCGACACGCTGATCGAGCAGGCCGAGCAGGGCGTCGATTATTTCACCATCCATGCCGGCGTGCGGCTGCCGTATATCCCGATGACGGCCAAGCGAGTCACCGGGATCGTCTCGCGCGGCGGCTCGATCATGGCGAAATGGTGCCTGGCGCATCACAAGGAATCGTTCCTGTACGAGCGGTTCGACGAGATCACCGAGATCATGAAGGCCTATGACATCGCCTATTCGCTGGGTGACGGCCTGCGCCCCGGCGCGATCGCCGACGCCAACGACGAGGCGCAGTTCGCCGAGCTCTACACGCTCGGCGAGCTGACCAAGCGCGCCTGGGCGCAGGACGTGCAGGTGATGATCGAGGGCCCCGGTCACGTGCCGATGCACAAGATCAAGCAGAACATGGACAAGCAGCTCGAGGCGTGCGGCGAGGCGCCCTTCTACACGCTCGGGCCGCTCACCACCGACATCGCGCCGGGCTATGATCACATCACCTCGGGCATCGGCGCGGCGATGATCGGTTGGTACGGCACCGCGATGCTCTGCTACGTCACGCCCAAGGAGCATTTGGGGCTGCCCGACCGCGACGACGTCAAGGTCGGCGTGGTGACGTACAAGCTGGCGGCGCACGCGGCGGACCTCGCCAAGGGCCACCCCGCGGCGAAGCTGCGCGACGACGCGCTGTCGCGGGCGCGCTTCGAGTTCCGCTGGCGCGACCAGTTCAACCTGTCGCTCGATCCCGACACCGCCGAGTCGTACCACGACCAGACGCTGCCCGCGGAGGGGGCGAAGACGGCGCATTTCTGCTCGATGTGCGGGCCCAAGTTCTGCTCGATGAAGATCACGCAGGAGGTTCGGGACTTCGCCGCCAAGCAGAACGCGCCGGTGGCGAGCTTCGTCGCCGCGGAGGACGCCGAGGCGGGGATGGCGGCGATGAGCGAGCGGTTCAAGGAGACGGGCGGGGAGGTGTACGTCGGCGCGGGTGGGCGCGAGCACGACTGATGCTATCCGCGGCCGGACCTCCTCCGACCGCGGGACGGTCTCATCGGTAGTGGTAGCGACAGCTCAATATCTCGAGCGCCTGTGTCGCACCGCTACCGCTCACCCGGTAGACCAGCCGGTGCTCGCCGCTGATCCGTCGTGACCACCAGCCCCTGAGGCTCTGCTTGAGCGGCTCCGGCTTGCCGAGCCCCGCGAAGGGATGGCGCCTCGCATCCTCGACCAGCGCGTTGATCCGCTGTGCCGTCGCGGCGTCCTCGTTCTGCCACGCCACATAGTCGAGCCACGCGTCGCGATCGAACACGATCCTCAAGGACGGAGCAACTCGTGCTCCTCGCCCTCGCCAGCAGTGAAGCGCCCGATCCCCTCCAGCAGCCGCCTCGCGTTCTCCGGGGAGGAGAGCAGGTGCATGGTCTCCTGCATGCCTTCCCACTCGCTCTGCGCCACCAGCACCACACCCTCGCCGGCTGGCCGAACGATCTGCAGCGGCGCCTTATCAGCGACCACCCGGTCAAGCACGGCCTTCAGGTTCGCGCGGGTCTCGGACACGGTGAGCGTTTCCATGCCCGCGGCGTACAATATTCTGTACAAAGCTGCAACGCGTGCTCAAGCTGACCAGGCAATGCGCCCCCGCCCGCGCGCCTCCAGGAACGCGTTCGCCTGGCTGAACGGCCGCGCGCCGAACCAGCCCTTGTACGCCGACAGCGGGGAGGGATGCGGCGCGCACAGCACCAAGTGGCGCCCCGCCGCGTCCACGGCGCGCACTAGCCCTACTTTCGCCTGCGCGTGCGCGCCCCACAGCAGGAACACCACCGGTTCCTCCTTCGTCGCGACCGCGCGGATCACCGCGTCGGTGAACGCCTCCCAGCCGCGCGCGCGGTGCGAGGCGGCGCGACCGCTCTCCACCGACAGCACCGTGTTGAGCAGCAGCACGCCCTGCCGCGCCCAATGCTCGAGTGAGCCGTCACGCGGCGGCGCGGCGCCGAGGTCGTTCGCCAGTTCCTTGTAGATGTTGACGAGGCTCGGTGGCGGCTTGACCCCCGGCGGCACCGAGAAGGCCAGACCATGTGCCTGACCCGGCCCGTGGTACGGATCCTGCCCCAGGATCACGACGCGCACCGCCGACAAAGGCGTCAGCTCAAGCGCGCGAAAGCGCGCCGCCGCGGGCGGGAAGATCGCCTTGCCCGCTGCCGCCTCGTCGCGCAGGAAGGCCTGCAGCGCCGTCATAGTCGGGCAGGCCAGCGCCGCGGCGAGCGGCGCCCCCCAGCTCGGGTCGAGGCGCGGCGGCCAGCTCATCTCAGCGCTTGCGGACGAACTCGGCGCGCAGCACCAGCCCCTTGATGCCGTCGAACTTGCAGTCGATCTCCTGCGCGTCGCCGGTCAGTCGGATCGACTTGATCAACGTGCCGCGCTTGAGCGTCTGGCCCGCGCCCTTGACGTCGAGGTCCTTGATCAGCGTCACCTGGTCGCCGTCCGACAGCAGGTTGCCGACCGAGTCGCGCACCTCCACCATCGCCGCGTCGGCCTCCTTCTCCGCCAGCGCGGCGGCGCTGACCCACTCGCCGCTCTCCTCGTCGTACACGTACGCGTCGTCGCTCATGCTCGGTCCTTGTACCGGTCGTGCTCCTGCGGAAGCAGGAGCCCAGCGCCGCGGGCGTCGCGCTCCGTGATCCTGGGTTCCTGCGTGCGCAGGAACACGGGCGCGCTAGCACGCATGCCCCACCATCTCAGTGGCGGAAGTGGCGCATCCCGGTGAACACCATCGCCAGCCCGGCGGCGTCGGCGGCGGCGATCACCTCCTCGTCGCGGATCGAGCCGCCAGGCTGGATCACCGCGGTGGCGCCCGCCTCCACGGCTGCCATCAGCCCGTCGGCGAAGGGGAAGAAGGCGTCCGACGCGACCGCCGAGCCGATCGTGCGCGGCTCGGCCCAGCCGGCCTTGTCGGCGGCGTCCTTGGCCTTCCACGCCGCGATCCGCGCCGACTCGAGCCGGTTCATCTGCCCCGCGCCGACGCCCGCGGTGGCGCCATGCTTGGCATAGACGATCGCGTTGGACTTGACGTGCTTGGCCACCGTCCAGGCGAACAGGCAGTCGGCGAGCTCCTGCTCGCTCGGCTGGCGCTTGGTCACCACCTTGAGATCGGCCCGCGCCACAGCACCCCCGTCGCGCGACTGGACCAGCCAGCCGCCCGCGATCGACTTGGCGGTCAGCCCGTCCCGGCGCGCATCCGGCAGGGCGCCGGTGAGCAGCAGCCGCAGGTTCTTCTTCGCCGCGAACAGCGCCAGCGCGTCCTCGTCGGCGTCGGGCGCGACCACCACCTCGGTGAAGATGCCCGTGATCGCCTCGGCGGTGGCGCGATCGAGCGTGCGGTTGACCGCGATGATGCCGCCGAACGCGCTCACCGTGTCGCAGGCGAAGGCGGCCTGATAGGCCTCGGCCAGCGTCGCGGCGGTGGCGACGCCGCACGGGTTGGCGTGCTTGACGATGACGCAGGTCGGCCCCGCGTCGCGGAACTCGGCGATCAGCTCCAGTGCCGCGTCCGCGTCGTTGTAATTGTTGTAGCTCAGCGCCTTGCCCTGGACCTGCCGGGCCTGGCCGATGCCCGCGACGCCGTCCGACGCGGCGTAGAAGGCGGCCTGCTGGTGCGGGTTCTCGCCGTAGCGCAGCGCCTCGCCGGCACGGCGCAGGGTCAACGGCAGGGTCGCGGGGAACGTCTCGCCCTGGTCGGTCCCGGCGAACCAGCGCGCGATCGCGCCGTCATAGCCCGCGGTGAGCGCGTAGGCCTTGGCGGCGAGCATCTTCCGCTCGGCGAGGTCGGTTTCGCCGCGCGCCACCAGCGCGTAATCGGCGGGATCGGTCACGATCGCGACAAAGGCGTGGTTCTTCGCCGCCGAGCGCACCATCGACGGGCCGCCGATATCGATATTCTCCACCACCTCGTCGCGCGCCGCGCCCTTGGCGACGGTCTGCTCGAACGGGTAGAGGTTGACGACGACGAGGTCGATCGCGCCGATGTCGTGCTCGCGCATCGACTGGGCGTGCGCTGCGTCGTCGCGCACCGCGAGCAGCCCGCCGTGCACCTTGGGGTGGAGCGTCTTGACGCGCCCGTCCATCATCTCGGGGAAGCCGGTCAGGTCGCTGATGTCGCGCACGTCGAGCCCGGCGTCGCGCAGCGCCTTGGCGGTACCTCCGGTCGAGACCAGCTCTACTCCCTTGGCGGCGAGCGCGGTGGCGAGGTCGACGATGCCGCTCTTGTCGGAGACGGACAGGAGCGCGCGGCGGATCGGGATGATGCTCATGCGCGCGCGCTTACGCGGGCGGGCGCGGTGGCTCAAGCGTCCGTGCGGGGGATGGCCGCTAGCGCCCGCTCGCCGCGCGCGTCAGGTTGAGGAACACGTCCTCCAGGTCGGCCTCCTTGGTCGAGACGTCGACGATGCCGTAGCCGTCGGCCTGCACCGCGCCCAGCACCTCGCCCGCGTTCACCCGATCCTTGGCGTAGGTGATCTCGAGCGTGCGCGTGCCCTTGAGCGCGATCTTCCCGAAGCAGGCGTTCTCGGGCACCACCGCGACGTCGCGGTCGACGGTGACCGCGACCACCTTCTCCTGCGCCTTGCCGACCAGCTCGGCGGTCGGCTCGTTGGCGATGACGCGGCCGCCGCTGATGATGGCGATGCGATCGCACAGCTCCTCGGCCTCCTCGAGATAGTGCGTTGTCAGCACCACCGTCACGCCAGCGTCGTTGAGGCTGCGGACATAGGTCCACAGTTGCTGTCGCAGCTCGATGTCGACGCCCGCGGTCGGCTCGTCGAGCACCAGCACCGGCGGCGCGTGGACCATCGCCTTGGCCACCATCAGCCGCCGCTTCATCCCGCCCGACAGCGTGCGGGCGTAGGCGTTGGCCTTGTCCTCGAGGTGGACCGCGCGCAGCAGCTCCATCGAGCGCCGCTCCTTCTTGGGCACGCCGTACAGCCCGGCCTGGATCTCGAGCGTCTCCACGGGGGTGAAGAAGGGGTCGAACAGGATCTCCTGGTTGACGATCCCGATCGAGGCCTTGGCGTTGCGCGGGTGCGCGTCGATGTCGAAGCCCCAGATCTCGGCGCTGCCGCTGGTCTTGTTGACCAGCCCGGCGAGGATGTTGATCAGCGTCGACTTGCCCGCGCCGTTGGGGCCGAGCAGCCCGAAGATCGAGCCGCGCGGCACCTCGAAGCTGACCCCGTCGAGCGCGCGCTTGCCCGGCGCGCCGCCAACCCCGGCGTAGGTCTTGCACAGGTCCCGGATGGCGATGGCGGCGTCGGTCATGCGCGCGGAGGTAGGCGCGCGCGCGGGGCTTGCCAATCCTGCATGGCGCGGACGCGGCGGGATTGTCTCGGGCGGCGGCGCTTGCTAATCGCCTCGGCCATGCTGCCGCCGCCCGAACTCGTCCGCGTCTCGCAACCCCGCGTCGCCTGCGACGGCGCGAGCGACATCCCCGGCGGCGCCGCGCTGGGCCACCCGCGCGTGTGGCTCCAGATCGACGAGCATGGCTATGTCGACTGCGGCTATTGCGACCGCCGCTTCGTGCTGATCGGCGGACCTGCGGACGGCGCCGACCACGGGCAGCTGCCCGACATCGCCGAGGGCGCCAGCCCGCAGTAAGCGGACATGTTGCGCGGACGGTTGGATCACTTCCGGGATCCTCCCCTGTAAGGGGAGGTGGCACGCCGAAGGCGTGACGGAGGGGTGTCGCCGGTGGCGAGTGGCGCCATCCTCGCGGGCTGGGTCACCCCTCCGTCAGCGCTGACGCGCCGCCACCTCCCCTTGCAGGGGAGGATCGATAAGCCGCTACTCCCACCCCGCCTCATGAGTGGCGCCGGACCGCCCGCGCCCCTATCTTGGCACGATGACAGACCCGCGCTCCTTCCTTTACCGCGACTCGCTCGACCCGGACGCGGCGCTGCGGCTCACCGCCGCCGCGCTCGACCGCGCCGACGACGGCGAGCTCTACCTGCAATATCGCCGCGCCGAGGCGTTCGGCTTCGACGACGGCCGGCTCAAGACCGCGAGCTACGACACCCACGCCGGCTTCGGGCTGCGCGCGGTCTCCGGAGAGATGACCGCCTTCGCGCATGCCAACGAGCTCAGCGCCGCCGCGATCGAGCGCGCCGCCGCGACGATGCGGCTGATCGATCCTTCGATGCAGCCGCGCGCCGCCGCGCCCGCGCGCACCAACCAGCGCCGCTACACCGACGCCGACCCGCTCGATCTCGTCCCCTTCGCCGACAAGGTCGCCCTGTGCCAGGCGATCGACGCTGCCGCGCGCGCGCGCGACCCGCGCGTGGCGCAGGTCTCGGTCGGGCTGTCGGGGACGTGGAGCGTGGTGGAGATCGTCCGCCCCGACGGCTTCGTCGCCACCGACGTGCGCCCGCTGGTGCGGCTCAACGTCTCGATCGTCGCCGAGCAGAACGGCCGTCGCGAGACCGGCAGCTTCGGTCTGGGCGGGCGCTATCTCTACGACACGCTGCTCGATCCCGCGACCTGGCATCGCGCGATCGACGAGGCGCTCGCGCAGGCTTTGGTCAACCTCGAGTCGGTCGCCGCGCCCGCGGGCGAGATGACCGTGCTGCTCGGCGCGGGCTGGCCCGGCATCCTGCTCCACGAGGCGATCGGCCACGGGCTGGAGGGCGACTTCAACCGCAAGGGCACCAGCGCCTTCTCGGGACGGATCGGCGAGCGGGTCGCCGCGCCGGGCGTGACGATCGTCGACGACGGGTCGCTTCCCGACCGCCGCGGCAGCCTCACCGTCGATGACGAGGGCACGCCCACGAGCGAGACGCTGCTGATCGAGGACGGCATCCTGCGCGGCTATATGCAGGACCGGCTCAACGCGCGGCTGATGGGCGTGGCGCCGACCGGCAATGGCCGCCGCGAGAGCTTCGCGCACGCGCCCATGCCGCGCATGACCAACACCTTCATGAAGGCGGGGCAGGACGATCCCGCCGAGCTGCTTTCGCGGGTCAAGCGCGGCATCTTCGCCAAGTCGTTCGGCGGCGGGCAGGTCGACATCGTCTCGGGCAAGTTCGTCTTCTCCTGCACCGAGGCCTATCTGGTCGAGGACGGCAAGATCGGCGCGCCGATCAAGGGCGCGACGCTGATCGGCGACGGGCCGAGCGTACTGACCAAGGTGCAGGGCGTCGGCACCGACTTCGCGCTCGACGAGGGCGTCGGCATGTGCGGCAAGGGCGGGCAGAGCGTCCCCGCGGGTGTCGGCCAGCCGTCGCTGCTGATCGGCGGGCTGACGGTCGGCGGGACGGCGTGAGCGTGCGGCGCTAGCAGCCGGAGATCAGCATGTCGAGCGCGGCGCCTATCTCGTAATCGTGCGCCGCCAACGACGTGCGGCATGACCGCAGCTCCGTGGTGAGTATGGCGGCGGCAAGATGTGTGAGCATCGTGTACGAGTGGCCGTCGATCTGGAAGCGCGGGTTGAGCCGGCGATCGGGGCGCCCGCGTGGCGTCTCGTGACCCGGGTCGTCGCTGAGCGGCACGACGAAGCGGCTGTTGAGCCCGCTCAGCACGTTGGCCTGGCAATCGAGGACGAGCCCGCCATGCGTCGTCTCGTAGACGTCGAACTTGGCCATTAGAACAGACGATAGCGTTCCAGCGGCAGGCCGTTCTCCTCAACCCACTTGTTGTTCGCCTCCATCCACTCGCGATTGTCCTCGCGCCACTGACGGCTGCGCTCCGCCTGTGCAGCCTCTCTGATCGCGGCCTCGGCCACTTGCGACAGGTTGATCCCCGCCTCGCGCGCGGCGGCGACGACGCCGGTGTCGATCGTCATGTTGACCGATCGGCGCTTGCCCGAGGCGATGCGATCATGCTTCATGCGCGTAGATTATGCGCATGCCCCAGGCGCGTCAAACCGGAGCCAGCTCACCATGGCCGAGTTCTTTCCCGCGCTCACCGCCGAGCACCGCGCCTTCGTCGCGCGCCAGCCGGTGTTCTTCGTCGCCACCGCCGCGGTGGACGCGCGGATCAACCTGAGCCCCAAAGGGATGGACACGTTCCGCGTGCTCGACGACGCGACGGTCGCTTATCTTGACGTCGCCGGTTCCGGGAACGAGACCAACGCGCACCTGCTCGCCGACGGCCGGATCACGATCATGTTCTGCGCCTTCGACAATCCGGCGCTGATCCTCCGCCTCTACGGACGCGGACGCGCGGTGCTGCCGCAGGACGCCGAGTGGGGCGCGCTCGCCACCCGCTTCACGCTGCTGCCCGGGACGCGGCAGATCTTCGTCGTGGCGGTGGAGCAGGTGCAGACCTCGTGCGGCTGGGGCGTGCCGCACATGAGGTTCGAGCAAGAGCGCGCCACGCTCAACAAATACCACGCCGCCAACCCCGATACGGCGCGCTTCGCCAAATATGCGGTGCGCACCGCGAGCATCGACGGGCTGCCGGTGCGCAACCCGACCGTGGTGCCCGCCTGATGGCGCTGGTGGAGCTCGGCCGCTACGACCGCAACCTCGCCAACATCCTCATCGGCCGGCTCGAGTCCGAGGGGATCGACGCGCTCGCGTTCGACGGCGGCGCCTCGATCGCCGACGGGAGCTGGCTGCTGATCCCGGTGCGCGTGATGGTCGACGAGGACGATCTCGCCGCGGCGCGCCTCGTGGCGGCGGGTGCCTGATTTTTAGGCACGCCTGTGGCGGTGCACAAAAGTTTAACAGTGGTTAACGGGCTGTTTGGCCAAGCGCTCGCCAGCAACGTCGTCACGTCCAGATCCCTCACCCTCTTTCTACCACCCACCTCGCCGTCCCAGCGAAGGCGGGGATCCAGACACGCTGACGCTGGCGCTTAGAGCCGAGACGCTAGTGTCTATGGATCCCCGCCTGCGCGGGGATGACGAAGGGTGGCGCGGCGGCGGAACGAACCGAGGCGCCCTCGTCTCGGTCGATCTGCGCTCCCACAGCATCTCCCCCACAACTGGCACGCGCCTTGCGAAGCGTCTCCGCGGGTAAACGCAAAGGGGGCGCGATGAAGCTGGTCATAGCGATCATCAAGCCGTTCAAGCTCGACGAGGTGAGGGAAGCGCTCACCGGCGTCGGCGTGGCGGGGATGACGGTGTCGGAGGTGAAGGGGTTCGGTCGGCAGAAGGGCCAGACCGAGATCTACCGCGGCGCCGAGTACAGCACCAACATGGTGCCCAAGATCAAGATCGAGATCGTCTGCGGCAGCGACATTGCCGACCGCGTGGTCGAGGCGATCCAGGCCGCCGCCAACACCGGCGCGATCGGCGACGGCAAGATCTTCGTGCTCGACGTCGGCCAGGCGGTGCGCATCCGCACCGGCGAGACCGACGACAGCGCGCTGTGAGGGGGAAAGGGATGACACTTTCACGAAAGATCGCCGCCGCGGGGGCGGTGGCGACGATCGCGGCGCTGGCCGCGGTGCCCGCGCTGGCGCAGGCCGCCGGACCGGTGCGCGCGCCCAGTGCCGAGCAGATGGCGACGATGGTCAACAAGGGTGACACCACCTGGATGATGATCTCGGCCGCGCTGGTGCTGATGATGTCCGTGCCGGGCCTCGCGCTCTTCTACGGCGGGCTGGTGCGCACCAAGAACATGCTCAGCGTGCTGATGCAGGTGCTGATGATCGTCTGCGTCGCCAGCCTCGTCTGGGTGAGCTGGGGCTATAGCCTCGCCTTCACCAGCGGCAACGCCTTCATCGGCGGGCTCTCCAAGGCGTTCCTCGCGGGTGTCGGCCCCGGCTCGGCCGCGGCGACCTTCAGCAACAACGTCTACATTCCCGAATATGCCTTCATCTGCTTCCAGATGACCTTCGCCTGCATCACGCCGGCGCTGATCGTCGGCGCCTTCGCCGAGCGGGTGAAGTTCACCCCGTTGCTGATCTTCGTCGTGCTGTGGCTGACGATCGTCTATTTCCCGATGGCGCACATGGTGTGGTACTGGGCCGGCCCGGATTTCCTCGCCGACGCGCCGACCGACGCCGGCCTGCTGTACGGCTGGGGCGCGCTCGACTTCGCGGGCGGTACGGTGGTGCACATCAACGCGGGCATCGCCGGCCTGGTCGGCTGCCTCATCATCGGCAAGCGTCACGGCTACAAGAGCGAGCCGATGCCGCCGCACTCGCTGACGATGACGATGATCGGCGCCTCGCTGCTGTGGGTCGGCTGGTTCGGCTTCAACGCCGGCTCGAACCTCGAGGCCAACGGCGCCGCCGCGCTCGCCTTCATCAACACCTTCGTCGCCACCGCTGGCGCCGCGGTCGCCTGGGCGGTGATCGAGCAGGTCGTGCACAAGAAGCCGTCGCTGCTCGGCGGCGTGTCGGGCGCGGTCGCGGGGCTGGTCGCGATCACCCCGGCCGCCGGCTTCGCCGCGCCGATGACCTCGATCATCCTCGGCATGGTGGCGAGCGCGGTGTGCTTCTTCTTCGTCACCACGGTGAAGAACAAGCTCGGCTACGACGACACGCTCGACGTGTTCGGGATCCACTGCGTCGGCGGGATCGTCGGCGCGATCGGGACCGGCATCGTCGCGGCACCCTCGCTCGGTGGCCAGGGCTGGATCGACTACACCCAGTTCCCCTCGGTCGCGGGCAGCTACGACATCGCCGGGCAGGTCTGGACCCAGATCAAGGCGGTGGTGCTGACGCTGGTGCTGTCGGGCGGCGTCTCGGCGGTGCTGTTCCTCGGGCTCAAGGCCACGATGGGGCTGCGTCCCTCGCTCGAGGTCGAGAGCGAAGGGCTCGACATCAACGAGCACGGCGAGCGCGCCTACAATTACTGACGAGTTCGCGGGCGGCGCCCCACGCCGCCGCCCGCCCACGACGTTCCTCCTGCGGACGCTCCTCGGCCCGGTATGGCGACATACCGGGCCTTTTTTCGTGAGCGACGGCCCGCTCCGCTCGCCGCACCCATGCTGCGCCGCACGATGGTCAAGCCCGAAACGAATCGCTATATGAGGAGGCGAGCCGGGCGACCCCGGGAATCGTGGCACCGGCTCCGCAGAGGAGAGGATGTGCCATGACGACGATCAAACATGTCGGCGAGCAGGGGGCGGTGGTGGTCGGGGCGGCGGCCGCCTTCACCGCCGCCGTCTATCTCGCGCAATTCGCCGCCGACGCGGTGGTGTTCCTGGGCGAGTGGGTGTTGCGCTGACGGTCGAGACGGGGCGGCGATCGCGAGACATCGAGGCTGCGCGGACACCGCCGCGGACGCGCGGCGCGCGGCGCGCAGCCCCACATTACCTCTGACCTTCCATCTCTCGCACCATCCACTTTCGTCATCCCCGCGGAGGCGGGGATCCAGACGAGCAGGTTCCGCCAAGAGGCGAGACGTCAGCGTGTATGGATCCCCGCCTTCGTGGGAATGACGGTGGAGAGCAAGGGGGACACGCTGCCGTAGCATGGCTCGCGTAAATGGTGCTCCTTCGTGGCAAGGCTCTGCTGCTAGAGCCGAGCCATCGTCGCCGGGAACGTTCCCACAACCCATTGTTCTCGCGACGTGCGCCTGCGATACCTCCCGGCAAACAACGCCACGGGAAGGGAACAGCGTGCGACCGATCTTGATGGGGCTCGCCGTCGCGGCGCTGTCGGCCCCCGCCGCCGCGCAGGCGCCCGCCACCCCCGAGCAGCTCGCCCAGACGCGCGCGATCGTCGGCAACACCGTGGCGCGCCCGCAGACGCTCGTCCTCGTCGACGTGCCGCGCGCCACCGGCAAGGCACGCGCGCTGCTGAACGGGCGCGACCTCGCCGGCTGGCACCCGTGGCTGGGCTATCCCGACCCGTCGGTGACCTATCGCAACCAGCCCGGCGCGACGTCGATCGGCACCACGCGCGACACCGCCGGCGACTTCGCGATCCGCCGGATCGACGGCCGCCCCGCGCTGTGGGTCAAGGGCGAGACCTGGGGCGCGCTCGTCCACGACGCCGACCTGCGCGACTACCACCTGCGGCTACACTATCGCTGGGGCGCCAAGCGCTGGGCGCCGCGGCTCGGCCAGCCGCCCAACAACGGGCTGCTCTACCACACCCATGGCGCACCGGGCGCGGTGTTCGGCACGTGGCAGCCCTCGGTCGAGTTCGAGATCATGCAGGGCTCGACCGGCATGGCGGTGGCGGTAGGGCGCGACGTGCGTCTGCGCACCACCGCCGCGCTCGACCCGTCGCTCGTCTCGCCGCCCGTGCGCTACCGGGTCGGCGGCGCTCCGGTCGAGATCGTCAACGGCACGCTGATCTGGAACGTCGAGAACGCGCGCGACGCGGAGAGGCCGGCGGGACAGTGGAACACGCTCGATCTCTACGTGCTCGGCGACCGCGCGGTGCACGTCGTCAACGGCGTGCCGGTGATGGTGGTGGAGGGGCTGGCGACGGTCGACGCCGCAGGAAAGCGCACGCCGCTGACGCATGGCAGCGTCCAGCTCCAGTCCGAGGGCGCGGAGACCTGGTTCCGCGACATCACGGTCGAGCCGATCGATCGATTGCCGAAGGTGGTGGCGAAGGAGTGAGGCGCAGCAACTCCTCCCCGTGCCGGGGAAGAGTGGAGGAGCAACTCGCGCTGTCCTAACTGCCCGTAGCTGTGCCACATGGGCGTCATGTCCTGCCCCGAGCCCGACCGTCACCCGCGCCCCCGCCGCCGAC
This sequence comes from Sphingomonas citri, assembly GCF_019429485.1. Lineage (GTDB taxonomy): Bacteria > Pseudomonadota > Alphaproteobacteria > Sphingomonadales > Sphingomonadaceae > Sphingomonas > Sphingomonas citri. The sequence continues at coordinate 178,892 of NZ_JAHXZN010000007.1, forward strand.
TCAACGTTCACATCTCGCGCGACACGCGCCAGCGGCTCAACATTCGCAACATTCGCGGGCTAAGTGCATGACGCAGAGCGATGTCCTGATCGTCGGCTCGGGCGCGGCCGGGCTCACGGCGGCGCTCAACCTGGCCGATCGCTTCACCGTGACCGTGCTCGCCAAGGGGGCGCTCAACGAGGGCAGCACCGCCTGGGCGCAGGGCGGGATCGCCGCGGTGCTCGAACCCGGCGACACGTTCGAGCACCATGTCGAGGACACGATGGTCGCCGGCGCGGGGCTCAACGATCGCGCCATCGTCGAGTTCGTGGTCGAGCGCGCGCCCGCCGCGATCGCGCGGCTCCGCGCGCTGGGCGTGCCCTTCGCCGAGGAAGGCGGCGCGCTCCATCTCACGCGCGAGGGCGGCCACTCGCACCGCCGCATCGTCCACGTCGCCGACGCGACCGGCTGGGCGGTGCAGGAGGCGCTCCAGCGCGCCGCCGAGGCGCATCCCAATATCACGCTCGTGCCCGACCAGGTCGCGATCGACCTCGCCACCAGCCGCCACGAGGAACGCTACTCGGGCGCGGGCAACGTCTGGGGCGTCTACGCGATCGACCGGCGCACCGGCGCGGTCGAGGTGCATACCGCGCGCGCGACGATCCTGGCGACCGGCGGGGCAGGGCGGACCTATCTCTTCTCCACCGCGCCGCGCGGCGCCACCGGGGACGGGATCGCGATGGCGTGGCGCGCGGGCGCGCGCGTCGCCAACATGGAATTCATGCAGTTCCACCCGACCTGCCTGTACCATCTCGAGGTCAAGAACTTCCTGATCACCGAGGCGGTGCGCGGCGAGGGCGGGCATCTGATCAACCCCACCACCGGGCGGCGCTTCATGCCGTGGTACGACGACCGGCTCGAGCTCGCCCCGCGCGACGTGGTGGCGCGCGCGATCGACGCCGAGATCAAGCGCTACGGGCTTGACTTCGTCCACCTCGACATCAGTCACATGCCCGCCGACTTCGTGCGCGCGCACTTCCCCAACATCCACGAGAAACTGCTCGGGCTCGGCATCGATATGACGACCCAGCCGATCCCGGTGGTGCCGGCGCAGCATTACACCTGCGGCGGGATCGTGGTGGACCGCGACGGCCGCACCGACCTGCCCGGGCTCTACGCCGCGGGCGAGTGTACCCAGTCGGGACTGCACGGCGCCAACCGGCTCGCCTCCAACTCGCTGCTCGAATGCTTCGTCTTCGGGGAGGCGGCGGCGCAGCATATCGCGCAGCATTGGGACGCGCTGCCGCCGCCCCCCGCGGTGCGCGCGTGGGACGAGAGCCGCGTCACCGATTCCGACGAGGAGGTGGTGATTAAGCAGAATTGGACCGAGATCCGCCGCTTCATGTGGAACTATGTCGGGATCGTCCGCACCACCAAGCGGCTCGAGCGCGCGCAGCACCGCATCGACCTGCTGCGCAGCGAGGTGGAGGATTATTACGGCCACTTCCGCGTCACCCCCGACCTGATCGAGCTGCGCAACCTGCTCCAGGTGGCCGAGCTGATCGTCCGCTCGGCGCTGCACCGGCACGAGAGCCGCGGGCTGCACTATACGCTCGACTGGCCGGACACGCTCGACGCGCCCGCCGACACCGTGCTGGTCCCGCGCGCCTGAGCCATGGAGCCGGTCGCGCCCGACCCCCGCCGCACCGTTCGTCGCGCCGCGGCCAAGGATCGTCGCAGCGGCGAGTCGCAGCACTTTGTGTCCGCGCCATTATTGTCCACAGACGCGAGTCAAGCGGGGTTGGTGGCGGCGGACATGGGTAGTAAGACTTTCGGGCGCCGGGCCGCGATCATCGCCTGGTCGCTGCTGATCGCGGGCTGCGGCGCCGGGGCAGGTTCCGCGCTCATCCCCGCGGCGCCGCCCAGGCCGCTCGTGTCGATCCCGGTGCCGCTCGCCGTCGTGCCGCCACCTCCGCCGCCGCGCCGCTCGGCCGCGCCCCGCGCGCTCCAGGCACGTATCGAGCAGCTCATCCGCAACTTCCCGGGCAAGGCGGGCGCGGCGATCGTCGCGGTCGACGAGGACTGGGTGGTGCAGCAAGGCGGCGATCTCAGCCTGCCGCAGCAGAGCGTCAGCAAGACCTGGGTGGCGATGACGGTGCTGTCGCAGCGCGACGCTGGAAGGCTCACGCTCGACGACCCGGTGCTGGTCACGCGCGACGACCTCACGCTGTTCCACCAGCCGATCGCGGGACTGGTCGGCGCCAACGGCTATCGCACCACGGTCGGGGGGCTGCTCACCCGCGCGCTGACGCAGAGCGACAACACCGCCAACGACCGGCTGCTCACGGTAGTGGGTGGCCCGGCCGCGGTGCGGCGCTTCATCGAGAAGCACCAGCTCGGCGCGATCAAGTTCGGCCCGGGCGAGCGGCTGCTCCAGAGCGGCACCGCGGGGCTGACGTGGAGCCAGTCGATGGCGCTGGGGCGCGGCTTCGAGGCGGCACGCGCCCGGCTCGACCCGGCGGTGCGCCGCGCCGCCTTGCAGCGCTACATCGACAACCCGCCCGACGGCGCCGCGCCGGTGGCGATCGCTGGCGCGCTGGCGCGGCTGGCGCGCGGCGAGCTGCTGAGCGAGACCTCGACGCGGATCCTGCTCGACACGATGGCGGCGTCGCGCACCGGCCACGCGCGGCTGCGCGCCGCCACGCCGCCGGGCTGGAAGGTGGCGCACAAGACCGGCACCGGGCAGGATTTCGGCGCGCGCAACGCGGGCTTCAACGACGTCGGCCTGCTCACCGCGCCGGACGGGCGCCGCTACGCCATCGCGGTGATGATCGGCGATACCGCCGCGCCGATGCGGCTACGCCAGCAGCTGATCCAGAACGTCTGCGCCGCGCTCACCGGCGCGCAGCCGCGCGCGACCGGCGGCGACGAGGACGGGACGTGAGTTGGCGGCGGGGGCGTCTCGCGGACGATCGATCCTCCCGCGCAGGGGGAGTGCGGGCTTTGGCTTCCCCCCGGCAAGCCAATATGGTGTCCGGGGGACACCATCTCGCCCGCACTGGCAGCGCGCAGCGCTGACGGAGCGATATCGCCAGAGGTGAGTCCGGCGACACTCACCAGCCGGATCACCCCTCCGTCAGGCCTGCGGCCTGCCACCTCCCCTTACCGGGGAGGATCACGCCGACCACAACCCCGGTTTCCCACAGGGCCAATCCGGTTTAGGGCAGCGCGATGCCGCACCTCTATCTCGTCGACGGATCGGGCTACATCTTCCGCGCCTATCACCGGCTGCCGCCGTTGACCAACAAGCACGGCGAGCCCGTCGGTGCGGTCTACGGCTACACCACCATGTTGTGGAAGCTCGCCGACGAGCTGCACAAGGCCGACGGACCGACGCACATGGCGGTGATCCTCGACAAGAGCTCGTCCAGCTTCCGCAACGAGCTGTACGACCAGTATAAGGCGCATCGCCCCCCGCCGCCCGAGGACCTCGTCCCGCAATTTCCGATGATCCGCGACGCCACGCGTGCCTTCTCGCTGCCGTGCATCGAGGAGCAGGGCTGGGAGGCGGACGACCTGATCGCCAGCTACACCAAGGCCGCGTTGGCGCAGGGCTGGCAGGTGACCATCGTCAGCTCCGACAAGGACCTGATGCAGCTGATGACCGATCCCTCGGTCGACATGCTCGACACGATGAACAACCGCCGGCTCGGCCCCGAAGCGGTGGTGGAGAAGTTCGGCGTCGGCCCCGACAAGCTGGGCGACGTGCTCGCGCTGATGGGCGACAGCGTCGACAACGTCCCCGGCGTGCCCGGGGTCGGGCCCAAGACCGCGGCCAAGCTGATCGTCGAGCACGGCGACGTCGAGGCGGTGCTCGCCGCCGCGCCCGAGATGAAGAAGGGCAAGCTGCGCGACAATCTGATCGAGCACGCCGAGGCGGCGCGGATGAGCCGCCAATTGGTCGAGCTCGCCTGCGACGTGCCGCTGCCCGACTCGCTCGAGTCGCTCGCGCTGCCCGCCGAGGGCATCCCGCAGGCGCCGCTGCGCGCCTTCCTCGAGCATCACGGGTTTCGCTCGCTGCTCACCCGGCTCGGTGAGGTCGCCGAGGCGACGCAGCCCGAGACCGTCGGCGCCCCCGCTGAGGACGACGAGCCCGCCTGCGACCACGACGGCTACGAGACCGTGGTCGACGAGGCCGCGCTCGACCGCTGGATCCAGGTCGCGCGGCACCAGGGCTGGGTCGCGATCGATACCGAGACCACGGCCAAGGATCCGATGCTGGCCGAGCTGGTCGGGGTCAGTCTCGCGCTCGCGCCCAATCTGGCCTGCTATGTCCCGCTCGGCCACGGCGGCAGCGACATGTTCGCGGAGAAGCCCGCGCAGCTCGACCGCGACCTCGCGCTGGCCAGGCTCAAGCCGCTGCTCGAGGACGCGAGCGTGCTCAAGATCGGGCACAATCTGAAGTATGACCTGATCGTGCTGGGGCGGCTGGGGCTCGACGTCGCGCCCTACGACGACACGATCGTGATGAGCTTCGATCTCGACGCGGGGCGCCACGGCCATGGCATGGACGAGCTCGCCGCGACGCACCTCTCGCACAGCTGTATCGCCTACAAGGACGTGGTCGGCACGGGCAAGAAGGCGCTCGGCTTCCACGAGGTCGATCTCAAAGCCGCCACGCGCTACGCCGCCGAGGACGCCGACGTCACGCTGCGGCTGTGGCGCCGCTTCAAGCCGCGGTTGCCGATCGAGGGCGCGACGCGCGTCTACGAGATGGTCGACCGCCCGCTGGTGGCGGTGATCGCGCGGATGGAGCGCCACGGCATCAAGGTCGACCGCGAGCGACTGGCGCAGCTGTCCGACGAGTTCTCGCAGCAGATCGCGGGCTTGGAGACGCAGGTGCACGCGCTCGCCGGCGGCCCCTTCACGATCGGCAGCCCCAAGCAGCTCGGCGACGTGCTGTTCGAGCGGATGGGGCTCAAGGGCGGGCGCAAGGGCAAGAGCGGGGTCTATTCCACCGACGTCAACGAGCTGGAGCGGCTCGCCGCCGACAAGGATTCGCCGGGTGCCGAGATCGCCGCGCGCGTGCTCGACTGGCGCCAGCTCACCAAGCTCAAGAACACCTACACCGACACGTTGCAGGAGCAGATCCACCCCGCCACCGGCCGCGTCCACACCAGCTACTCGCTGACGGGCGCGCAGACCGGGCGGCTGTCGTCGACCGATCCCAACCTCCAGAACATCCCGATCCGCACCGAGACCGGGCGCCAGATCCGCGACGCCTTCGTCGCCGACGCGGGCAACGTGATCCTCGCCGCCGATTACTCGCAGATCGAGCTGCGCCTCGCCGCGCACATGGCCGACGTGCCGCAGCTCAAGGAGGCGTTCGCGCGCGGCGACGACATCCACAGCCTCACCGCGCAGGAGCTGTTCGGCGAAGTGACGCGCGACACGCGCGCCTCCGCCAAGACGATCAATTTCGCGATCCTCTACGGCATCTCGCGCTGGGGGCTGGCCGGGCGGCTCGATATCTCCGCCGACGAGGCGCAGGCAATGATCGACCGCTATTTCGAGCGCTTCCCCGGCATCAACCGCTACATCGCGGAGACGCTGACGCAGGTGCGCGAGCGCGGCTACACCACGACCCTGTTCGGGCGGAAGACGCATTTCCCGCGCATCCGCAGCAAGGTGCAGCACGAGCGCCAGGGCGCCGAGCGCGCCGCGATCAACGCGCCGATCCAGGGCACCAGCGCCGACATCATCAAGCGCGCGATGGCGCGGATGGAGCCGGCGCTGGCGGCGGCCGGGCTGGGGCATGTGCGGATGCTGCTCCAGGTGCACGACGAGCTGGTGTTCGAGCTGCCCGAGCGCGACGTCGACGCGGCGCGCCCGGTGATCGAGCGCGTGATGGCCTCCGCGGCCGAGCCGGCGGTGACGCTCGACGTGCCGCTGGGCGTGGAGATCGGCGTCGGTGCGAGCTGGGGGGCGGCGCATTGAGGGCTCGACGACCGGCAGCCGGCGGCGCGTCTTTGTCCGTGTTCCTGCGCACGAAGGACCCCAGGGCCGCACGCGTCGGCGTTCGCGGCCCTGGGCTCCCGCGTCCCCGGGAGCACGGCAGCGCTAGAGGTTACCGCTCTGCGTGGGCCCGGCAGACAAGGCCCCGCCCCGCATGACCGCGACCGACCAGCCCGACGACATCGCCGCGCTCGCCAAGGGCGGGCGCACCAATGTCGCGGGGTTCATCCTCAAGCTCGGCGCGCGCATCCCCTTCCTGTTCATCGCGGGGCACCTCTATGGCGCGGCGCTGGTGGGGCGGTTCGCGATCGCGGTGGTGGTGGTGGAGCTCGCCGCGCTGGTGGCGACGCTGGGGCTCAAGCGCGGGCTGGCGCAGGCGCTGTCCTCGGCGAAGCGGCCGCACAACCATGTCGTGTTCGACGCGCTCGCGCTCGCGCTGGTCGCCAGCCTGATCGCCAGCGCGGTGCTGTTCACCTTTCCCCAGGCGATGTACCCGAACTCGGCGATCGGCGGCCTCGACCGCTTCTTCCCGCTGATCATCCTCGCGCCCGCGCTGAGCGACGTCAGCCTCGCCGCGCTGGCCTATCGCCACGACGTCAAGGCCAGCGTCACCGCGCGCGCGATCGTCGAGCCGTGGACGCTGTCGATCTTCGCCTTTCTCTTCTCCTTTTTCACGCTCAAGGACGGGCTGGTGCTCGCCTATGTCGCGTCGATGGTGGCGGCACTGACCGCGAGCATCGTGCCGCTGCTGCGCAGCTACGGCGTGCCGAGCGGCTGGTCGCCGCACCTCAGCGTGCTGTGGCAGATGGCGCGCGCCAACACGCCGCTCGCCGGTGCCGACGCGCTCGAGTGGGGCAGCCGCAACGTCGACCGGCTCATCCTCGGCACCTTGTTCGCGCCCAACGTCGTCGGCATCTATTACATGGCGCAGCAGGTCGCCTCGCTGCCGCAGCGGCTCAAGACCAGCTTCGACCCGATCCTGGGGCCGGTGGTGACGCGGAGCATCGCGCGCGGCGATCTCGGCGCGATCGCGCGTCAGGTGCGCCAGGTGGCGTTCTGGATCATCGCGGCGCAGCTCGCGCTGGCGCTCACCGCCTCGATCCCGCGCAAGGCGGTGATGGCGACGATCGGCCCGCAGTTCACCAGCGGCGCCGCGGCGATGGTGTTCCTGCTGTTCGCCGAGGTGTGCGCCTCCACCGGGGCGGTGGCGGAATCGGCGCTGGTGTACCTTGCCCGTCACCGCAACCTACTGATCTCGGCGACGATGCTGGTGATCCAGATCGCTTTGTCCTTCGCTTTCATCCTGCTGATCCGCGACGCCGGTTACGGCGTCACCGAGCAGGCCGCGGGTGCGCCGGTGGCGCTGCTGCTGGTGCTGCTGCTCACCTCGTTCGTGAAAGCGCGCGTGCTCGGGCGGCTGCTCGGCGCGCCGGTGTCGCCGATGCGCTGGCCGTTGCTATGGGCGGCGCTGGCGGGCGGCGCGGTGGGCGGCGCGTTCACGTTGCTGCCGCCGGGATGGCGCTGGATGCAGGTGTCGGTCGGCGTGGTGGCGACGATGGGCGCCTATCTGTTCGTGATCTGGCGCTACGCCTTCGGACCCGAGGATCGCGCGCTGTTCAACAAGATGCCGACGGCCGAGGAGGCGACCTTGCCCAACGAGGGCAGCTTCATCCGCTAGGCCCGGCTATTCCAGCAGCGCCCAGTGCAGCTCGCCCTGGCCGAGCGCGCGGCCGTCGTGGCTCAGCACCGCGACGGGGCGGATCGGGCGCCCGTCGCGCACGTCGACCAGCACCGGCGAGGCGGGGCAACCGGTCTCCCAGCGCTCGCCCCATTGCCGCAGCGCCACCATCGTCGGCAGCAGCGCCCAGCCCTTGTCGGTGAGGCGGTAGACCACCTTGCGGCGATCCTCGGGCACCGCGCCGCGCTCCATGATGCCGTGCGCGACGAAGCGTGCGAGCCGGTTGGCCAGGATGTTGCGCGCGATCCCCAGCTCCTGCTGGAACTCCTCGAAATGCTGCAGCCCGTTGAAGGCGGCGCGCAGGATCAGAAAGGCCCAGCGCTCCCCCATCGCCTCCAGCGCGGCGGGCAGGCTGCATTCGGTCAGGTTCTCGCGCAAACGCCGCTGTTCCACACGCCACTCCGTCGCGCGACGCTAACCCGGCGGCCGCGCCCGCGATAGCCGCGCGGCACGACAAGCAACACGCCGACACGTTTTTTTCGGCATCGTTGTTGCATTGTCACCGTGGATGTAAGCACATTGGATAGGTGCTGAGGCAATATGAACTGATCGATCGCGTGCTCGCCTATGATCCCGAGGCGGACGAGGCGATGTTGAACCGTGCCTATGTCTTCTCGGTCAACGCCCACGGGACGCAGAAGCGCGCCAGCGGCGATCCCTATTTCAGCCATCCGATCGAGGTCGCCGGCATTCTCACCGAGCTCAGGCTCGACGACGAGACGATCGCCACCGCGATCCTCCACGACACGGTCGAGGACACGGTCGCGACGCCCGAGGAGATCGAACGGATCTTCGGCGGCAACGTCGCGCGGCTGGTCGACGGTGTCACCAAGCTCAGCAAGATCGAGGCGCAGACCGAGAACGAGCGCGCCGCCGAGAATTTGCGCAAGTTCCTGCTCGCGATGTCGGGCGACATCCGCGTGTTGCTGGTGAAGCTGGCCGACCGGCTGCACAACATGCGCACGCTCCACTTCATCCCCAAGCCGGAGAAGCGCCGCCGCATCGCCAAGGAGACGATGGACATCTACGCCCCGCTCGCGGAGCGGATCGGCATGTACGAGTTCATGAAGGAGATGCAGACGCTCGCCTTCGAACAGCTCGAGCCCGAGGCGTATCAGTCGATCACCAAGCGGCTCGAGCAGCTCAAGGAAGGGTCGGGCGGCGACCGCATCGCCAAGATCGGCTCGGGGCTGAAGCTGCTGCTCGGCCGCGCCGGGGTGGAGGCGCAGGTATCGGGGCGCGAGAAGCACCCCTATTCGATCTGGCGCAAGATGCAGGAGCGCCACATCAGCTTCGAGCAGCTGTCCGACATCATGGCGTTCCGCGCGATCGTGCCGACCGAGGAGGATTGCTACCGCGCGCTCGGCATCATCCACCGCCGCTGGCCGATGGTGCCGGGGCGGTTCAAGGATTACATCTCCACCCCCAAGCGCAACGGCTATCGCTCGCTCCACACCAGCGTGATCCACGCCGAGAACCGCCGCATCGAGATCCAGCTGCGCACCCCCGCGATGCATGCCGAGGCCGAGTTCGGGCTGGCGGCGCACTGGGCGTACAAACAGTCGGTCGGCGGCGCCGCGGCGCTGCGCCCTGATTCGCAGCAGGACTGGATCAAGGACCTGGTCGAGATCCTCGACACCGCCGCGACGCCCGAGGAGCTGCTCGAGCACACCCGCATCGCGATGTACCAGGATCGAATCTTCGCCTTCACGCCGAAGGGCGAGCTGATCCAGCTGCCCAAGGGCGCGACGCCGATCGACTTCGCTTATGCGGTCCACACCGATCTCGGCGACCAGGCGGTGGGGGCAAAGATCAACGGCCGCGTCGTGCCGCTCTCGACCGTGATCGAGAACGGCGACCAGGTGCAGGTGCTGCGCTCCAAGGCGCAGACGCCGCAGCCCGCCTGGCTCAAGGTGGCGATCACCGCCAAGGCGCTCGCCGCGATCCGCCGCCACCTGCGCAACACCGAGCGCGAGCAGACGATCGCGCTCGGGCGCAAGCTGTTCGACGATATCGTCCAGCGCTTGCCCGCGGCACTGGCCGACAGCGCGCTCGACGAAGCGCTCAAGCGGCTCAAGCTGCCGGACGATGCCGCGCTGTTCCAGCAGATCGCGCGCCGACATCTCTCCGACGCGCAGGTCATGGAGGCGCTGATGCCCGGCTCGGCGGGGGCCGACGTGGCGGAGGCGCCGCCGCAGTCGAGCGCCATCTCGATCGAGGGGCTCGCCCCGGGCGTTGCCTACGAGCTGGCCGAATGCTGCCACCCGGTGCCAGGCGACCGCATCATCGGCCTGCGCCGCCCCGATGCCTCGATCGAGGTGCACGCGATCGACTGCGGCGTGCTCGCCGACCTCGCCGAGCGCTCCGACGACGAGACCGACTGGATCGACGTGCAATGGGGCGACGCGACCGAGGGGGCGACGGCGCGCATCTCGGTCGAGGTGCGCAACGAGCCCGGCGCGCTGGGCATGCTCGCGACGATCATCGGCCAGCACAAGGCGAACATCATCAACCTGCGGCTCGACAACCGCGATTCGCGCTTCCACACCAATCTGATCGACGTCGAGGTGCACGACGCGCACCAGCTGATGCGGCTGCTCGCCGCGCTGCGCGCCGCCGAGGCGGTCAACGCGGCGGAGCGGGTGTGAGGATCGGCGGGCGTTACGGCCCGTGCACGACTCTCCTTCTTCCGTCATCCTGACCTCGGCTCAGGATCCATCGTGCCACCTACTCCGCCGCTCAGGCATGCGCGGAAGGGTGGATCCTGAGACGAGTTCAGGATGACGCTAGGATTGGCCGCGTGCGAGCCACGCAGAGATTGCGGCTAAGACCGATGGCCACTCGGTACGGGAGCAACACGCCCCGCCATCTCCCCAGATCGGTTCACCCGCCGGCGCCGACCCGCTGCAACCGCTCGCCGGCTGTGGCATTGATGCCGCGACGGGAGGACCAGCCATGTACCGACAGCTCATGTTCGCCGCCGCGCTGGTGGCCGCGGCGCCCGCGGCCGCGCAGTCGATCTCGCAGCAGGACCGCGCCACCGGCGCGCAGGCCGATCCGCAGCTCGTCAAGGAATTCGGCGGGCGCTACAGCGGGCCGCAGGTTTCGCTGGTCGAGCGCGTCGGGCGGCGCGTCGCGGTCCAGTCGGGCCTCTCGAACGCGCAGAGCGACTTCACCATCACGCTGCTCGACTCGCCGGTCGAGAACGCCTTCGCCATCCCCGGCGGCTACGTCTATGTCACGCGCCAGCTGCTCGCGCTGATGAACTCGGAGGCCGAGCTCGCGTCGGTGCTGGGGCATGAGGTGGGGCATGTCGCGGCGCGCCACAGCGCCTCGCGCAACCGCACCGCGACGATCGGCGGCGTTCTCGCGGGCGTGGTCGGCGCGGTCGCGGGCAACGGCGCGGCGGGGCAACTCGCCAGCACGGTCGCGCGCGGCGGGGCGCAGCTCTACACGCTGCGCTACGGCCGTGAGCAGGAATATGCCGCGGACGCGCTGGGGGTGCGCTACATCACCGCGGCGGGCTACGACCCTTATGCCGCCGCCGACATGCTCGCCTCGCTCGACGCCGAAACCGGGCTCCAGTCGGCTGCGGCGGGGCGCAGCGGTCAGCAGCTGCCCACCTGGGCCTCGACCCACCCCAACGGCGCCGACCGGGTCCGCCGCGCCGCGCAGCTCGCGCAGCAGACCGGCAAGCCGATGCTCGACCCGCCGCCCGAGGACACCGCCTTCCTGCGCGCGCTCGACGGATTGGCCTATGATGCGAAAGGCGCGGGCAAGCGGATCCGCATCCGCACCGTCAAGGCGGGGGACACGGTCGACACGTTCGCGCGCCAGATGGCGTATGACTCGCTCCAGCGCGAGCGCTTCCTGACACTCAACGCGCTCGACGACGACGTCCGGCTCACACCGGGTCGGCTGGTAAAGGTCGTGACGAAGGAGTGACGGTAAGCTATGGCGAAGACCCATGTTCCCGCCCGCGCCTCCGCCCGCGATCACGCCGCCGGCCGCCGCTCTCCCCGACCTCCCGCGGTCGCTCGCGACCGCGCGGCCCCGCCCCGCGCTGTCGGTGGTGGTGCCCTGTTACAACGAGGAGGCGACGCTGCCGCTGCTTCACGCGCGCGTCAGCGCCGCGGCGCGTGCGGCGGTCGGCGACGACCATGAGATCGTGCTGGTCAATGACGGCTCGCGCGACGGCAGCTGGGCGGCGATGCAGCGGCTCGCCGCGGCCGATCCGCGCGTGGTCGCGATCAACCTGTCGCGCAACCACGGCCACCAGCTCGCGCTGACCGCCGGGTTGGACCTGTGCGCGGGCGAGCAGATCCTGATCATCGACGCCGACCTGCAGGATCCGCCCGAGCTGCTCGCCGACATGCGTACCGTCATGGCGCGCGACGGCGCCGACGTGGTGTACGCGGTGCGGCGCAAGCGCGAGGGCGAGACCTTCTTCAAGAAGGCGACCGCAGCGGCCTTCTACCGCGTGCTCGACCGCGTCACCGACACGCCGATCCCGCTCGATACCGGCGACTTCCGGCTGATGACGCGCCGTGCGCTCGATGCCTTGCTGTCGCTGCCCGAGCAGGCGCGCTTCATCCGCGGCATGGTCGCCTGGGTCGGCTTCCGCCAGGTGCCGTTTGCATACGATCGCGCCGAGCGGCACGCCGGCGAGACCAATTACCCGCTCGCCAAGATGATGCGGTTGGCGCTGGATGCGGTCACCGGCTTCTCCACCGCGCCGTTGCGCTGGGCGAGTCACCTGTCGGTCATGCTGGCGGGCTGCTCGCTGCTGCTTTTGGTCTATATCGGCTACGGCTATTTCAGCGGCGAGCGGGTGCAGGGCTGGACCTCGACCATGCTGGTGGTGGTGGTGCTGTCGGCGATCCAGATGTTCGTGCTCGGCATGATCGGCGAGTATCTCGGCCGGCTCTACATCGAGGCGAAGCGGCGGCCGCTGTACCTCATCGCCGACGTCGCCGGCACGCCGGGCAGTCGTGCCACGCTCGGCTTCCAGGCGACGTTGCCGGGGGAGCGGGTGGGAGTGTGAGGAGCTGAGTTCCTGCTGAGCGAACCTTGCGCAAGGTGTCGTCAGCCCGGAACAAGGCCGGGATGACGGCAGGGTGAAGGTCAGCCCACGCGCTTTCTTTAGTGACCGAGCGGCGGCGCTTACGCCGCCTCGGCGTCCAGCCCGTAAGCGGTGTGGAGCACGCGCACGGCGAGTTCGGTCTCGTCCTCGTGGATCAGCACTGAGACCTTGATCTCGCTGGTCGAGATCGCCTGGATGTTGATCCCGCGCGCGCCGAGCGTGGTGAACATCGTGCTCGCGACGCCGGCGTGGCTGCGCATGCCGACACCCACGACGCTGATCTTCGCCACGCGCGTGTCGTGGATCAGCTCGCCGAAGCCGATCGCCTCGCGCGACTGGTTGAGCGCCTCGATCGAGCGCGCTAGGTCGGCGGCGGGTACGGTGAAGGTCACGTCGGTGGCGCTGGTGCTGCTGGCGCCGTTGCTCGCGCTCTGGTGCGCGATGTTCTGGATGATCATGTCGACGTTGATGTTCGCCGCCGCCAGCGGCTCGAAGATGCTCGCCACCGTGCCGGGCTGGTCGGGCACGCGCGTCAGCGTGATCTTGGCCTCGTTCTTGTCATGCGCGATGCCGGTGATGAGCTGGCGTTCCACGTCCCCATTCTCCTTGAAAGCTGCCTCCTCTTCGCCCACGATCATCGTCCCGGGCAAGGTGTCCGCCATCGGTGCGTCCGCGTCGGTGAACGACGACAGCACCTGGACGCGGACCTTCTCCTTCATCGCCAGCCCGACCGAGCGGGTCTGGAGCACCTTGGCCCCGACGGAAGCGAGCTCGAGCATCTCCTCGTAAGTCACCTTGGCGAGCTTGCGCGCGCGCGGCACGATCCGCGGATCGGTGGTGTAGACGCCGTCGACGTCGGTGTAGATGTCGCAGCGGTCGGCGCGGATCGCCGCCGCCACAGCCACCGCCGAAGTATCTGAGCCGCCGCGTCCCAGCGTGGTGATGCGCTGCCCCGGCGCGACGCCCTGGAAGCCCGGGATCACCGCCACCGCGCCCGCGGCGAAACTCTCCTCCAGCGCGTCGGTGTCGATCGTGTCGATGCGCGCCTTGGCGAAGGCGGTGTCGGTGCGGATCGGCAGCTGCCAGCCGAGCAGCGAGCGCGCCGGCACGTCGATCGCCTGGAGCGCGATCGCGAGCAGGCCGCTGGTGATCTGCTCGCCCGCGGAGACGACGACGTCATATTCTCGCGGGTCGTACAGCGGCGACGCCTCACGGCAGAAGCCGACCAGGCGATCGGTCTCGCCCGCCATCGCCGAGACCACCACTGCCACCTGATTGCCCGCGGCCGCCTCGCGCTTCACCCGCGCCGCGACCGAGCGGATGCGCTCGATGCCCGCCATCGAGGTGCCGCCGAACTTCATGACGATCCGCGCCAATGCCGTGTCCAAACGCCTTGGGTGAAGAGGGGCGTCCTGATAGGAAGCGCGCATGACCGACGCAAGCGTAACAACCGCAACCACTTCGCCGCATCACGCCTCGGTGGTGGCGAAGGAGGCGACCCATTTCGGTCGGCTGGCGCGCGACTGGTGGGACCCGGCGGGGTCGTCGGCGATGCTGCACCGGCTCAACCCGGTGCGGTTGCGTTACCTGCGCGCCGCGGTCGACCGCCACTGGGACCTCGACGACCGCTCGTTCGTGCCTATGGCGGGAAAGAGCGCGCTCGACATGGGCTGCGGCGCCGGGCTGCTCGCCGAGCCGCTGGCCCGTCTGGGCGCGGCGGTGACTGCGGTGGACGCCGCGGCGGAAAGCATCGCGGTGGCACGCGATCATGCCGCGCGATGCGGGCTGACGATCGACTATCGCGCCGGCGGGGTCGAGACGGTGGCGGGCGAGACCTTCGACCTGGTCGCGTCGCTCGAGGTGGTCGAGCATGTCGCCGACGCGCGCGCCTTCGTCGCGGGGCTGGCGGACGCGGTGGCGCCGGGCGGGCTGCTGGTGATGAGCACGCCCAACCGCACCTGGCTGTCGCGCGCCGCGCTGGTCGAGGCGGCGGAAGCGCTCGGCCAGATTCCCCGCGGCACGCACGACTGGGACAAGTTCCTGACGCCCGATGAATTGAGTGCGATGATCGCGGAGGCGGGATTGCGGGTGGTGGACGTCACCGGGCTGACGCTGGGGACGAAGGGCTTCGCACTGGGGAGCTCGACCGCGCTCGATTATTTCGTGACGGCGGTGCGATAGGACCGCTCAACCCTCGCCGCGGACGAGGAGGATTTAGGTGCCGCGCGTGGTAGGAGCCTCGCTCACCCGTGCCGCTTGCCCAATCCGCCGCGATCGACCCATTGCGCCCCGTTGCGCCGGCAGGCCGCGCTGACCACGGGGAAATCCAGGTCGGTGTTGCGCGCGAGCACGTCGGCCATCGCCGCTTCGCACTGCTGCACCGTCGCGTAATGCGCGGGAGCGACGCGCGCCTCGGCGCAGGCGCTCGCGCCGTCGCCGCAGCCCATGATCGCCATCACGTAGAACACCGCGTCCATCACCGCCTCCGTTCGTCGTGAAAAACGATCGCTGCGGCGCGGCGTTCCGATTCTGACCCGGCGGTTGACGCTCCCGTTCCGGCACACGACATCTCAGCCACATGCCTCCCGACCGTCCCGCCGCCCCCGGCACCGAGCGCCCGCTGCTGCCGACGCTCCGCCGTTTCCTCCCCGATCTCTGGCCAAGCGACTCGCCGGGGATGAAGCTGCGCGTCGCGGGCGCGCTGGCGCTGGTGGTCGCGTCCAAGCTGGTGCAGGTCTATGGCGCCCCCTTCGCGCTCCAGGGCGCGGTGGACGGCATGGCGGTGCCGACCACGCCGGTGACGCTGATCGTGCTGCTGGTGGTCGGCTATGCCGCGGCGCGCTTCGGCACCACCCTGTTCGACAATCTGCGCAACACCGTTTTCGAGAAGGTCGGTCAGGAGGCGACGCGGCGGCTCGCGGCGCGCGTGTTCCGGCATCTCCACCGGCTGTCGCTGCGCTTCCATCTCGAGCGGCGCACCGGCGCGGTCACCAAGGTGGTCGAGCGCGGCACCAAGAGCATCGACACGATGCTCTACTTCCTGCTGTTCAACATCGCGCCGACGATCCTCGAGCTGGTGCTGGTGCTGGGTATCTTCCAGGTCAAGTTCGGCTGGCCGCTGGTGGTCGCGACGCTGGCGATGGTGGCGCTGTACATCTGGTTCACGCGCGTCGTCACCGACTGGCGCTCGTCGCTGCGCGAGCGGATGAACGACCTCGACACCGGCGCGGTGGCGCATGCGGTCGATTCGCTGCTCAACTTCGAGACGGTGAAGTATTTCGGCGCCGAAGAGCGCGAGGCCAAGCGCTACGACGGCGCGATGCGCTCCTATGCCGAGGCCGCGGTGAAGAGCGAGAACAGCCTGGCGTGGCTCAACATCGGCCAGGCGCTGATTACCAACCTGATGCTCGCCGCGGGCATGGCCTGGGTCGCCTGGGGGTGGAGCCAGGGGCGCTTCACCGCGGGCAACGTGGTGCTGGTGTCGACGCTGCTGTCGCAGCTGTTCCGCCCGCTCGACCTGCTCGGCATGGTGTATCGCACGATCCGCCAGGGCGTGATCGACATGGGCGCGATGTTCGATCTGATTGACACCGCCCCCGAGGTGGTCGACGCGCCCGACGCGCCCGCGCTGGCGGTGCGCGACGCGCATGTCCGCTTCGAGGGCGTGGCGTTCGGCTATGACGCTGGCATGCCGATCCTCAAGGGGATCGACCTCGACGTGCCCGCGGGCACCACCTGCGCGGTGGTCGGTCCCTCTGGCGCGGGCAAGTCGACGCTGGCGCGGCTGCTCTACCGTTTCTACGACGTCGACCAGGGCCGGATCACGATCGACGGGCAGGACATCGCGCGCGTGCGGCAGGACACGCTGCGCGCCGCGATCGGCATTGTCCCGCAGGACACGGTGCTGTTCAACGACACGATCGGCTACAACATCGCCTACGGCCGCGAGGGTGCGAGCGAGGCCGAGGTCGCCGCCGCGGCGCGCGGCGCGGCGATCGCCGGCTTCATCGAGCGCCAGCCCGAGGGCTACAGGACGCGCGTCGGCGAGCGCGGGCTCAAGCTGTCGGGGGGCGAGAAGCAGCGCGTGGCGATCGCGCGCACTCTGCTCAAGGACCCGCCGCTGCTGATCCTCGACGAGGCGACCAGCGCGCTCGACAGCCGAACCGAGGGCGAGATCATGGAGACGCTCGCCGCGATCGAGCGCGGGCGCACGACGATCGTGATCGCGCACCGGCTCTCCACCATCGTCCACGCCGACCAGATCGTGGTGCTGGAGGCGGGTCGCGTGGTGGAGCGCGGGGCCCACGCCGAGCTGCTCGCGCGCGACGGGCTCTACGCCTCGATGTGGGCGCGTCAGGCGGCCGAGAGCGAGGAGGCCGAGGAGGCGCCCGTCGCGGTGGCGTAGTCTTCGCGGCCGTCGCTCACCCGACCACGATCTGACGTGCGAGTAGAAGTCCAGGGTCACGGAATGATCGCTTTCGGCCCTGGACTCCGGTTTTCGCCGGAGCACGAACCGGCTCGCAGCCTGCGACGATCTAGGCCGCCCGGCGCTCGTCACCCCGCAGCGTCAGCACCTCGACGCCGCCGGCGGTCACCGCCACCGTATGCTCGAACTGTGCCGAGAGCTTGCCGTCCTGCGTCACCACGGTCCAGCCGTCGTCGCGCGTGTCGACGCGGCGGCTGCCCTGGTTGAGCATCGGCTCGACCGTGAAGACCATGCCCTCGCGCAGCACCGGCCCGGTGCCGGGGCGGCCGAAGTTGAGCACCTGGGGCTCCTCGTGCATCTCGCGCCCGATGCCGTGGCCGCAGAACTCGCGCACGACCGCATAGCCGTTCTTCTTGGCGTGGCGCTCTATCGCGGCGCCGACGTCGCCGAGCCGCGCGCCCGGGCGGACCGCGCCGATCCCCTGCCACATCGCCGCCTGTGCCACCTGCACCAGCCGCCGCGCCGCGGGAGCAACGGCGCCGACGGCGTAGGTCTTGCTCGAGTCGGCGATATAGCCGTTCTTCTCCAGCGTGATGTCGAAGTTGACGATGTCGCCGTCCCGGATGATCTCGGCGGCGTGGGGCACGCCGTGGCACACCACCTGGTTGCGCGATGCGTTGAGCACGTACTGGAAACCGTACTGCCCCTTGCTCGCGGGGCGTGCCTGCAGGTCGACGGTGATGTAGCGCTCGACCAGATCGTTGATGGCGAGCGTCGACAGGCCGGCGAGCGGCTGGCGGTCGAGCATCTCGAACACCGCGGCGAGCAATCGGCCGGAGACCCGCATCAGCGCCAGTTCGTCGGGCGTCTTGACCATCTCAGGCGGCGACGGCGCGCAGCTGTGCCGACTCATATTGGCGGCGGACGATCTCGTTGAAGCTCAGCGTCGGGTTGGCCTCGGCGAGCATGCCGATCGTCATCCAGAACTCGGCCTGGGCGTTGATCGAGCGGCACATCACCGTGCTGGCGCGGCGCGCCTCGGCGTGCAGTTCGTCACCGATCTTGATGATGCCCATCGCGGTGATCCTCATACGGGTGAATATACGAAGCGTTTATGGAGCATAGTGTCGATTGGCAAGAGAAGAGGGCTTGAGGCTTCCGCCTGCCCTCTCCCGTCCTCCCCGCGCGGGCGGGCATCCATAGACGCTGACGCCGCGGCTCCCGCGAGGACCTGTGCGTCTGGATCCCCGCTCCCGCGGGAATGACAGGGAGGGGTGAGATGCCCGGCCGATCGGACCTACTATTGCCCGCACGCCTTGTCCCACCGCCGCCACGCTGCCACAGCGGCGCGCCACAGCCAGGGAACAGCGACCATGATCGTGCGCAGCGACGAATATGAGGACGTGGCGGTGCCCGGCTCGGGGACGATGCGCACGCACCTGTTCCGCCCGGCGATCGACGGGCGATTCCCCGGCGTGCTGTTCTTCTCCGAGATCTACCAGGTGACCGCGCCGATCCGCCGACTCGCGACCCTCCTGGCGGGCAACGGCTATGTCGTCGCCGTGCCCGAGGTGTACCACGAGTATGAGCCCGCCGGCACGGTGCTCGCCTATGACCAGCCCGGCACCGACCGCGGCAACGCGCTCAAGTTCACCAAGCCGGTCGCGTGCTACGACGCCGACTCGCGCGCCGCGCTCACCGCGCTGGCGGCGCACCCGGCGTGCGACGGGCGGCTCGCCACGTTCGGGGTCTGTCTCGGCGGACACCTCGCCTATCGCGCCGCGCTCGACCCGCGCGTCGGCGCCGCCGCCTGCTTCTACGCCACCGACATTCACTCGGGCACGCTGGGTGAGGGCCGTGCCGACGACAGCCTCGCGCGCATGGACGCACTCCAGGCCGAGGCGATGTTCGTCTGGGGGCGGCAGGACCCGCACGTCTCCTTCGCCGGGCGCGAGACGATCCGCGCTCGGCTGGAGGAAGTGGGAGCGCGCTACGAGTGGCACGAGGTCAACGCGCCGCACGCCTTCCTGCGCGACGAGGGGCCGCGCTACGATCCGGCGCTGTTCCTGCAGAGCGTGGCATGGACGCTGGCGCTGTACCGCCGCGCGCTGGGATGAGCGATCGGTCCGCGCGCGCCAGGCGGATCCCGCCTCACGCCGCGGCGCGCTGCTCCAGCGTGGCGACGAAGGCGTCCGCGACCATCGGCCGCCCGATCAGATAGCCCTGCACGAGGTCGCAGCCGGCGTCGCGCAGCAAGGCGAGGCAGCCGGGCTCCTCGATCCCCTCCGCCACGACCTTGAGTCCGAGGCCCTGCGCGAGGTCGATCGTCGAGCGCACCATCAGCGCGTCCGCCGGGTTGAGATGCGCGTGCTGGACGAAGCTGCGGTCGATCTTGAGCTCGGACAGCGGCAGCTCGCGGATATAGGTCAGCGTCGACTGGCCCGTGCCGTAATCGTCCATCGAGATCGCCACGCCCTTGGCGCGGAAGTGGCGAAGCTGGGCGGCAGCGCGCTCCGGATCGGCCAGCGTGGCCGACTCGGTCACCTCGAAGATCAGCCGGTCGGGCGGCACTGCGCCCGAATCGAGCAGCGTGTCGACCGCGGCGCTGAACGCCGGCTCGGCGATCAGCATCGCGGAGAGATTGATCGCGACCGAGACGTCGTGCCCGCGCGCGCGCCAATCGGCCAGATCGGCGACCGCGCGCGCGAGCACGTGGAGTGTCAGCGCGCCGATGCGATCCGCCTGCTCGGCGAGCGGGATGAACAGGTCGGGCCGGATCATCCCGCGGGTCGGGTGGCGCCAGCGCACCAGCGCCTCGGCGCTGGCAACCCGGTCGGTCGCGAGCGCGAGCTTGGGCTGGTAGTGCACCTCGATCTCGCCATCGGCGATCGCCTGGTCGAGCTCGCCCATCAGCACCAATCGCCGCTCCAGCGCCTCGGCATCGACGTGCGCGTGGCGCCAGAACGCGCCCGCCGCGGCGGCCTCCTCGGCCGCGCGGGTCGCGCTCACCAGCCGATCGTGGATCGTGCCCTCCCCAGCCGACACGCCGAGATGCACCGCGGCGTCAGTGCGGCGGCCGAGGATCTCGACCGGCTCGTTCAGCGTCGCGCGCAGCGCCGCCACCAGCGCCTCGATGTCGTCGCCCGGCGCGTCGACCGCGAGCAGCCGTTCGCCGACTCGGTAGACGGTCGCGCCCACCGTAGCGCGCAGCCGGTCGGCGACCCGCAGCAGCAGGTCGTGCCCGGCGCGCTCGCCCAGCAGCGTGACGAGCGTGTCGGCGTTGCCGAGCGACGCCACCAGTAAGGGCACCGGCGCGGCGGCGTCCCTGTGAAGGAGCAGCGCGCGGCGGTTGGGCAGGCCGGTGTCCTCGTCGACGCGGCGCTGGCGGTCGAAGCGGCCGGCGAGGTCGAGCGCGATCCGCGCCAGCCCGGCGGCGACCACCAGCACCAGCGCGGGGGCGAGCGGGAACACGGCTCGCCACGCGACCTGCGCCCAGACCGCGAGCGCGAACAGGATCACCGGAGCGGCCAGCGCCATTCCCGCCGCGACCGCGCCGCGCCGTACCAGCAGCAGCGGCGCGGCGAGCAGCAACGCCACCAGCAGCGGCAGCACGCTGCTGCGCTCGCCGGGCACGCCCGCGAGCAGCGACTCGGCGGCGAGCGCCTGCACCATCACGCCGGGGATCACGCCCCAGTGCGGCGTGGCGTAGCGGTCGCCCATCTCGATCGCGGTCGCGCCGATCAGCACGTCGCGCCCGCGCACTGCCGCCGGGTCGAAGCGGCCGTCGCGCACCGCGACGAAGCTCAGCCGCGGCAGCCGCGCCGGGTCGATCCCGCCGTCGATCGGAAAGAACGTGTCGGCCGTGCCCGAGCGATGCGCGATCAGTGCGGAGAGCGACGGGCGTGGCATCTCCGCGGTGACGGTGCCGAACGGCGCGCGGCGGACGATGCCGTCGGCGTCGGGCTGCATGCTCACCGAGGCGAGCGCGGCGCCGGCGCGCAGCGCGGGCAGCGGCAGCGAGTCGATCGTGCGGCGGTCGCCCGAGCGAGCGCGCTGTGCGAAGGTGGGCAGCGCGACCAGCCCGGGCGCCCGCGCGATCGCCCGCGCCAGCGCGGCGTCGCCCGCGCCGGGGCCAGCGGAGGAGAAGTCGACGTCGAAGGTGATCGAGGCGGCACCAGCGGCGCGCAGCCGGTCGATCGCGCGTGCGTAATGGTCGCGCGACCACGGCCACTCGCGGATCGCGGCGACGCTGGCGGCGTCCATCTCGACGACGACGACCTGCCCGCTCGGCGCGCGCACCCAGGCGGCGGCGCGTGGCGGGTCGAGCAGCCGATCGACCCGCGCGCCCAGCCCGCTGAGCGCGGTGAGCAGCGCGAGCGTGAGCGCGGCGGCGAGCGCGAGCGCGCGGCGATGACGCAGCGGGGCGCGAAGGCGAGGGCTCAGCACGTGGAGCAAGCCTGGCGGGTCGTGGGAAGGGTCGCTCCCGCCCTGGCCGCGAGCATGGCAGCTTGCACCAAGCCGTCCGCTCTCCCCCAAGCACCACCCCGGCGCACGCCGGGGTCCAGTTGAGCTAACCGCCGTGAATCTACCCCAACGTTTCCCACCTGGACTCCGGCGTCCGCCGGGGTGGTCGCTGCGGTAAGGAGATGGAGCTGTGCCACGCTCGCGACCACACGTGGCTCAACTTGCCTTCGACCCCGCATCAGAACACCCGCGACAGCCGCAGCGAGATGCGCGGCCGGCGGTTGCCGGTGTCGAACCGGTCGGCGTTGAGCGGTAAGGCGACCTCGACCATGCCGTCGAGCCGACCCGCGCCGGCGCGCACGCCCAGCCCGGTGGAGGCCAGGGTCCCGCCGCCGAACCCGTCGCGCAGGTTGCTGACATGACCGCCGTCGATGAACGCATAGCCCTGCGCGCGGTCGATCACGCCCGGCAGCACGCGCCCGGCGTCGGCGCGGAGCTCGGCCGAGGCCATCGCGCCCTGGTCGCCGGTGCGCTCGGCATAGTCATAGCCGCGCGCGAAGCCGGGGCCGCCGAGCCCGATCTCGGCGGTGGCGAGCAGCGGGCGCGAGGCGAGCTGCGCCGCCCCCGCCAGCACCGCGCTGAACGGTCCGCCGAGCCGGCGCGTATAGTCCATCTGCCACGTCGCCAGCACGAAGCGCGCGTCGCCGTCGGCGCGCGACAGCAGCGCGTCGCCGGCGTGGCTCACCCCGGCGAGCGGCAGCCCGACCACGCCGGCGAGCTCGCCGCGCAGCGTGCCGCCGGCGACGGTCGCCTGGCCGTTGAGCGAGGCGGTCGCGGTGGCGAGCCGGTCGCGCCGCAGTCGCGCGCCGCGGAGCGTCTGGGTCACCGTCACCGCGCGCAGCTCGGCATTGCCCCACAGGCTGCGCGCTCGGGTGCGCACCAGCGCGCGTGTGTAGCTCACCGACAGGTCGGCGCTGCGCCCGACGACGTCGAGCGGCGCCAGCGCCGCGCCCGGATTGGAGCGCGCCACCGAGCCGGCCACCGCCAGTATCGAGCCGGCCGAGTCAACCAGCGCGGCGTAGCGCGCGCGCAGGAAGGCGAACTCGCTCGGCTCGAACGGTGTCTGCGCGACGATCAGCGACAGCTCGTCGCCGTTCCCTGCGAGCCCGCGCAGGCTGGCGAGCAGGGTGGAGCGCACCGGGCCGACCTCGGCGCTGCCGCGATTGTCGAGCTGCGCATAGGCGCTGGCGCGGTCGCTCGCGATCGTCACCAGCAGGATGCCGAAACCGTCCTGACGGACGTAGCGGGTGTCGGTCACGCGGATACCGGGCACGTCGCCGACCAGCAGCAGCGCGCGCTCGAGCATCTTCTGCGTCACCGCGCCGCGCCCGGTGAGCGCGTGGACCA
>NZ_JAHXZN010000008.1 GCF_019429485.1 Sphingomonas citri
CCAAGGGCGCGCGCGCGGTGCTGGTGCGCGGCACCGAGTTCATGCTGGTCGCGCCGGGCTCGCGGCTGACGCTGCCCGCCGCGACCGAGGCCAAGGGGATGACGCGGATCGTCGAGGAGTTCGGCAATGTCGTCTTCATGATCAAGAAGAAGATGACGCCGCACTTCGAGGTGCAGACGCCGTACCTCGCCGCGGTGGTGAAGGGGACGACCTTCAGCGTCAGCGTCGGCGGCGCCGGCAGCGCGCTGCAGGTGATCGAGGGCGCAGTCGAGGTCGCCACCAGCGACGGCGGCGCGCACGACCTGCTCACCCCGGGCGCCGTCGCGCAGGTCGGCGCGGACGACCGCTTTCGCATGGCGATCGAGCGCGACGGCGTGCGCCGCGTGATCGAGTCGCCGGCGCGGCCGAAGGAGGCGCCGGTGCCGGCGCTGCCGGTCGCGGTCGAGACCGCCGCCGCGCCCGAGTCGACTCCCGCCGCGACCGAGGCGGCGGCGCCGACGGCGCTCGCCGCCGCCCCCGCCATCACGGCGGAGCCGGCGGTGGCGAGCGTCGCGCCGGCGGCGGATGCGCCGACGGTCGTCGCGGTGAGCGAGACGGTCTATGCCGCGCCGGTGGCGCTGGCGGACACCACCGGGGGGCTCGTCCAGGGTACCACCGCGGCCGCGGGCGGCGCCAGCGCGGCGCTCGCCGCCGTGGCGAGCGCGACCCGCACCGCGACCGAGGCGTCGACCACGACGGTCAAGGCGGTCGAGATGGCCGCCGAGATCGCGGCGGCGCGCAGCGAGCAGGCCGTTGCCAGCGCCGCGGCCGAGAAGAGCGCGACGCAGGCGGCCGCGGCGGCCGCGGCGAAGGCGGCAGCCGAGCAGATGGCGGCCGCCACGGCACAACAGATTCAGGCAACGCAGGCAGCGGCCGCGGCCTCGTCACTGGCCGCGGCGCAGGCGAGTGCCGAGCAGGAGCAGGCCGCGGCCGCGCGTGCCGCGGCGATGGCGCAGGCCGAGCAGAGCGCCAAGGCCGCGCAGGACGCGCTCGCGGCGCAGCAGCAGCTCGCGGCGAGCCAGGCGGCCGAGGCGGAGGCACAGGCGCGGGCGGCGGCGGAGGCGGCAGCGGCAAGCGCCGCGCAGGCGCAGGCTGAGGCCAATGCCGCGACGATGGCGCAGGCAGCGGAGGCGGCGCGTCAGGCCGCCGCGGCGGCGCAGGCAGCGGCCGAGGCGCAGCAGAGTGCTGATCCGGCCGCGAGCGCGGCCGCGGCGCAGGCCGCCGCGGCGGCACAGGCACAGGCCGCGCAGGCCCAGGCAGCCGCGCAGGCGGCGTCACAGGGCGCGAGCAACGCTGCCGCGGCGGCGGTGCGAGCCGCGGGTGACAAGGCGGCGCGCGACGCCGCCAAGGCGCTGACCGACGCCGCCGTGCAGAAGGCGGCGCAGGAGGCGGCCAAGGCCGCGGACCAGGCGCAGAAAGCGGCCGACCAGGCCGCCAAGGCCGAAGCCGACAAAGCCGCCAAGGACGCCGAAAAGGTGGCGAAGGACGCCGACAAGGCCGCGAAGGAGCAGGAGAAGGCGCTCAAGGAAGCTGCCGATCAGGCCGCCAAGGCCGCGGCCGACGCCGCCAAGGAGCAGGAGAAAGCGGCGAAGGACGCCCAGAAGGCAGCCGACGACGCCGCCAAGGCGGCGCAGAAGGCGGCGGACGATGCCGCCAAGAAGCCGCTCCCCGGCCCGCTCGACCCGATCAAGCAGGTAATTGACCTGCTCCTGCCGAAGAAGCCCTGAACCGTAGAGGCTTGCGCTCCAGCCGCTTTTGGGGTCGCCGAGCGCGCATGGTAAAGATCGACTGCCACCCTCAAGTTGCGCGCTCACTACTTCCCTAGAGGGATCTTAAGGCGCACCATGCTTCGGTTGCTGACAAAGCCGCCTACGCCAGCCTGCTCAGCCTCCGCAGCAAGCTTCGCCCGGCCGCCCAGGATCGAGGTCTCAGCTTTTGGCAGGGCCGCTGGGTTCTGATCGTAGCGTTCCGGCAGTGCGCGGAGCCGAAATGTCTCTTGGTCGACGGCACGGCCACAAACCACCACCTCACCCGCAGCGGGGGCACTCGCGCAGGGACGCACGGGCGGCTTCCGTTGATCTAGCACAGGACCTACGACAGCCGCTTGTAGAACAAGCCACACCAGCATCGCTGTACATGCCTCACCTAGCGGAGTGACAGCGGAAGCGTAGCACCGCATGTCGCTGCCGACGACCGATGTATCGCGGTGGATGATGCCTCGTCGCGAGGCTTCGTAATCAACGAACACGTCTCCCTTCCCGCCCGCGGCGGCGAGTCGTGACGCTCCGCGCCGGAAAAGGCTACCTTTGAGCGCTCCCGGTCCCCTCTCCGCTCGTGGCGAGGACCCAGAAACGGCCGTTTCCCGCGCCCTCACCGCTTCCCAACTCCAGCCGCTTGTTCATGTCTATCGTCGTCGTACGCCCGCCCGCCTCACGCCCGCCTTTCCTTGCCCACTAAACGCCCCGTATTGCTGCCGCGAGCATAGCGGCGAGCGCTTCCTCAGCCCTTTGCCGCAAGGCCGGGTTGGTGGATGAAAAATCCCGGCGGATCCAGTCAGGTGCCCGGCTAACAACAGCGGCAACCACCGCCAGCTGCTCTTCCGTCATAGCGTCACTTTTCCCTTTTGTTCTCGCGCTCGCTGACTCATAGAATCGGAATGTCGATACGTCCCGAGAACCGCTGGCTCTACCCCATTGACTGGGAGCAGCTGTCGGCAGCGGTACGCTTCAAACGCGCACGCTCGCGGTGCGATCACTGTAGCCGCCCTCACCTGCGCAGGATCATCCACCTAGGAGATGGTAGGTGGTGGGACGCGGACGCCGGGTGCTGGCGATCGCATCTGGGAAGACGAGTTCCGCTCTTAGGCTATCTCGCACTCTCGTCTGTGCGATCGATCAAGGTCGTGCTGGCCTGCGCCCATCTCGACCACGATCTCGGCAACAATGCCCGCTCCAACCTGGCTGCGCTCTGCCAGCGTTGTCACCAAGTTCACGATGCTGCGGAGCACCGCTGGCAACGTTGGTGGAACAGGTTCCGGCGCCGAGCCATCCGCGACCTTTTCGAGGACCCACGTTTAACCAGACGGCGTGTCGTTCAACCGGCTGCTAAGTCGCTAAGGCGCCTTGCTCAGCGAGCTTAGGTGCGGATACCCAGCGTCTTGCGCGCGGCGCCAAGCGCCTCTTTGCCGCCCTTCTCCGCTTTGCCGACGATCTTCTCGGCCACCTGTTCGATGGCAGCACCGGCGCTCTCCACCAAGGTCGCAGCCTTTCGCCCCAGTCCGATCTGCTTCGCATGTGAGCGGCGCCGCTCACTGTAGCCCGGTGCCACCATCGGATAATTTGACTTGAGCTTGAAGCGCTCGCGATACTCAGCAGGCGTGAGCCCGTGGCTCGCGAGATGCCGCTTCAAGCTGGCGTACGGCTTGCCGTCTATCATGCTGATGATCCGATCCGGATCAGCGAGCGACTTGCGGGCCGAAACCGCCGGGATATGCTCCTCCGCCGACGTGGCGTCTGCGACCGAAGTGCGGCTCGACAAACCCTCCACAGCCTCATGCATCGACTTCAGGAAGGCGAGTACCTCGGCCGAGCTTGCACGCGTGTGTGGATTGGTGAGCCAGGCCGCTGTCAATTCCGCGGCGAGCGCAATGGTGTCGGGCGCATGCGCGCTTGGCTCGGAGGTCATAATAGTCATTCTTTGGGTCTAGCGAGGCGGGAAATCCGCTGTCCAGCGATCTGATCGCCCCCCTCCGATTTACTGTGTGTTTTTTGGAGCTCTAAACTTTCTGTTGGTGAGACCCAGGTGCGGTCACGCGTGGCGCCTCAGTCGCGTTCGGACATGAGCCTGCCGTCATCTGTTCGCGCCTCTTGCGTGCCCTACGCTGCCAGGTCATGCCTGGATCCCATTCAACGATTGAGGGAGCCGCGGCATGCAGGTGAACGCAGACGGTGAAGACACTGAGTCAGAGCGCGCCGAAGTCCACTTCCTCGCCGCGCTGCTAGACGAGCTGATGCGCAAGGTGCTTAGCGCCGGCGTGCTAACGCAAGCGGAATTAAACGAGGTTGAGGCCGCCGCTGCCAAGAGAGTCGGCGGAGTACCTCGAGCTTGGTAGCGTCAGGAGTGCCAACCGGTATCAGTGGGCGCGTGCGACCTCCTACTCTCTCGTGCCGAGGACTCATCTCCGGTCACTCCGGGCCGCCTGTCGGCCTCCCAACTTCGTTGGGGTGGACGCGCCCTGACGGCATCGATGTGCTAGAGTGGAGGTGTTGAAGTATCACTGCAGGAGGCGTGCATGAGCAAGGTTAGCACAGTCGGCATCGATCTGGCCAAGTCGGTTTTCGAAGATCACGGCGCGGGTGTGAGCGGCGCGGTCATAATCCGCAAAAGCTGCAACGTGACGAGGTCTTGGCGTTCTTCTCGACATTGCCGCGATGCGTGGTGGCGTTGGAGGCGTGCGCAAGCGCTCATTACTAGACGCGCGATATCGCCGCATTGAGGCACGACACTAAGCTGATCCCGCCGACGTACGTGAAGCCGTTCTTCAAACGGCGGAAGAACGACATGGCTGATGCGGAGGTGATCTGCGAGGCGGCACAGCGCCCGACGATGCGGTTCGTCCAAGGCAAGAGCGCGGAGGCGCAGGCATCGGCGGTGGTGTTCCGGACCCGCGACCTTCTCGTGCGTCAACGTACCCAGTTGATCAACGCCCTGCGCGGCCACCTCACCGAGTTCGGCTGCATCGTGCGTCAGGGTGTTGGGCACGTCGGCAAGCTGATCAAGGTGGTAGGCTACCCCACCTCCGACATCCCGGCTCAGGCGCGACCCGTGCTGGTCGTGATTGCGCAAGGGCTAGAAGCGCTGCCGATGCAGATTGCCCTGATCGACCGCGAGATTGCGAGCCGTGCGAACGCTGATTCCCGTGGCGAAGCGGCTGATGACGATCCCCGGCGTCGGCCCGGTGATAGCGACCGCCCCGGTGGCGCTGGCGCCCGCTGCCAACACCTTCCGTCGGGGGCGCGACTTCGCCGCCTGGCTCGGGCTGGTACCCCGACAGCACTCCAGCGGCGGCAAGGATCGCCTCGGGCGGACAATGAAGATAGGAGAGCGTAGCTTGCGCAGGCTTCTGATCATCGGCGCGAGCTCAGTGACGAAGGTCGCGGCGCGCAATCCTGATAAAGCCGGTGCATGGCTGGCCGGCGTGCTAGCTCGCAAGCCACGCATGCTGATCACCGTTGCGCTCGCGAACAAAATGGCGAGGATCGTCTGGGCGCTGATGGCCCACGGCGGATCCTACAAAGCGCTGGCCGCAGCGGCGTAGCCGCCAAGGCTTGAGGCGTCAGGGACGCAGGGAAGGTCAGTAGAGGGGTATGGCGCAACGGTCAGAAGACGGGATCGGGAAAACCAGTAGAATGTCCGAGCGCTTCGAGGGCGCAACCTCGGTCTGGACCCGGTCCGCGATATCAATACAGGCCAGCAGCCGTGATGATGGCTGCATAACAGGCCGGACATACGGAAGCACCTGAACCCGCGCGATCAAATCTTCCGAACACCCCCTTGTATCCGGTGGGGCGTCTACACACGGACGTTCACGGCTTTATCTGCCCTGCTCGAAAGCAGTCGTTCGTTCACGTTTCGTCTGGCCCAGCGCCTCACCCGCTGCTTCTCGCGGCTGCCGAGTCCGATCAGCGCCGCACCGTAGAAGCGCAGACCTTCGGTGGTGATCGCCTTAGGCGAGCCGTGGCGCTTAAACGCCTTCTTCATCAAAGCGAGCGCTGACTTCTTGTCGCGCGTTCTGGTGACGTAGCTTTCGAGGACCTCGCCCTCGTCATCCACCACGCGCCACAGGTAGGCCAGATTGCCGTTCAGAGGCACGTACATGTCATCCAGGTGCAGCGCCATTTGCAAAGGCCGCGCATTTGCTCACCCGCTGGCGCCGCACCTCGCCCGCGAGTAGCGGACCAAACCTGCTTCTCCACAGCCTGACCGATTCCATGGCAGATGTCGATCCCGCGTTCGAACAGCAGGTCCTCCACGTTCTGCCTCGACAGCGGAAAGCACACGTAGAGCAGCACCACGGCCGGACCATCCCGGGCGACGAGTTGAAGTAGCGGAACGGACTGCTGGCTTGCGCGGGCAAGGCATGGCCCTTCTTAACCCGGCGAGCGCCACAGGTGCATTAGCGTCGAAGGAGCCCATCGTAGCCTTCTTGCGAACCGCAGCCAGGCTCCCGCGGCAATCGTCCCCTCAACGCCAAGCTGCAAAGCTTGAAACGTCCGCGACCGACAGCACCGGCAGCCCGGCCTTAGGACCCACTAAGCGACAACCTTCCGACGACGATTGATTTAGCCGGCAAGCTTACGATGCCGCCGGTCGTCAGCGTCGCTGAAAATCTGGCGGGCACTAGGCGATCTGGCTCGTCAAAATCGTTATGCTGATCCATCGCTTCGGCGGTAAGGATGTGGCCGACCAATGCGCACGGCGACGACATGCCAGGTATCGTCAGCCGCACATTGCGCGCTCGCGTCGGATCCAGGTTCACCAGGGAAATCCAGATTATCCCGTCCTCGGCGCGAGCTACCGAGGCGTCGACCGCCGGCAACGTAATGGCGCCGACACGATACCTTGGCCCCCCGGTAACCGACGCTAGCGGTGTCGCGCCGCGGAATGGTTTGTAGAGGTCGAACACCCAGTAGGTTGGCGTCCGGAACATGCGCGGGCCATCCGTGTGGATCATGGCCTGATCGACATTGACCATCTGAGCGATGGTGGCCATACGAACGCGATCGCTGTGCCGATGAAAGACGTTGAGCGTGATTGCCGCTACTAGCGCATCACGCAATGTGTTCTGCCACGAATACAGATTTGGATCCTTCCCGGGCGGCGTGTCCAACCAGCTCCCCCATTCGTCGACGGCAAGCATGACACGCTGCTCTTGATCGTACCGGTCCATGATCGCACTGTGACGCGTCACCAGCTCTTCCATGCGGCGTGCATTTCGCAAGGCGGAGCCCCACTCGGCCTCGCTGAACCCGATCGCTGACCCCTTTCGCTCCCAGGTACCGGCAAAGGTGTAGTGATGCAGGCTTAAGGCATCGAAATACCGCGCCCCGGCGTCACGCATCATCACTTCGGTAAAGTGGTAGTCATCGACATTGGGGCCGGCCGCGACACGGATCGTGCGGGTACCGGGCGCGGTGGCGAAGAAGGCAGCGTAACGCCGTGTGGTCGCCGCCGCCTTTTCGGCGGTCATGTTGCCGCCGCACCCCCAGCTTTCGTTGCCGACGCCGAAAAAGGCGACGCGGAACGGCACCCTGCTGCCGTTCTTACCCCGTTCCTTCGCGAGGGTCGAGCCACCGACGGCGGTCATATACTCCATCCAGCGCGCCATGTCGGTGGGGGTGAGCGAGCCGATGTTCCCGGCTATGTAGGCCGACGTGCCGCCGAGTTGATCGAGCAAGTCCATGAACTCATGGGTGCCCACGGCGTTTGTCTCGGGAACGTCGCCCCAAGCGGTATTCACCCGGTTGGGCCGCCGCTTGCGCGGACCGATGCCGTCGCGCCAGTCATATTTATCGGCGAAACAGCCGCCCGGCCAGCGCAGCAGCGGCACTTCCAAGGCCCGTAACGCCGAGACCACATCGTTACGGAAGCCGCGGGTGTTCGGAATGGACGAGTCCGGCCCCACCCACAGGCCGCCGTAGACGCCGTGGCCAAGATGCTCTGAGAACTGACCATAGATATTCCGGCTGATCGGTACGCCTTCCGAAGCCGGACTGACGACGACGTCGGCGATCTCGGCCTTATTCGGCCGCTGCGCCCTCGTCCCACTCGTCGGCCAGGCGATGAACGCTGCGGCCAACAGCAGAATGTGCACCAGAGCCCGGGCATTGCCCCGCTTCCCCCCGATGGTCAAAGGCATACCAAGGCCTCCACTGGTTGTCGGCTGAATCACCAGAATGCCGCATAAAGAGCGATCAGGATCAGGATCACGCCGGCACTGCCGACATTGAACGATCGGGCCGACGCGTAGGAGACGTTCTCGACGTCGACCGTAATCGCACGGCGCTGGGGAACGATCAGCGATACAGCGACCGTCGCGCCAAGCGCCAGCACGAAGACGACGAGCCAGCGGTCCATGAACGGCAGGGAAGGCCAGATCCGAGCGAGCATGATCGATAGCAGAAGCGACCCCACCGCACCGACCAGCGCCCCCGCCTCGCTCGCGCGCCGCCAGAACAGGCCGAGCAGAAAAATCACGGTGATACCCGGCGTGAAGAAGCCGGTATATTCCTGGATGAACTGGAACGCCTGGTCCGCTCCGCCAAGCAACGGCCGTGCGGTCGCCGCCGCGACGAGCGTGGCGATGACGGCGGTCACACGCCCGGCCAGCACAAGTCGCCGATCTTCCGCGGCGGTGCCCTGATGCGCAGACGAGGCTCCAGTAACCGCATCCGGGCGGGCGCGCCGGCGGCCGAACAGATCGAGCGCGACGATGGTGCCGATCGCGTTGATCTTTGATGCCGCCGACGCGATGATCGCGGCGGTCAGCGCGGCGAAGACGAGCCCGAGGAGGCCCGGCGGCAGTAGCCGCATCATCGTCGGATACGCCTGATCGGGCTTGTCCAGCCCCGGCGCGAGCACTACCGCCGCGATACCAGGCAGCACGATGATGAACGGCATCAGCAGCTTGAGATAGGCCGCGAGCATCACGCCCTTCTGCGCCTCTGCCAGCGATCTCGCGGCAAGTGCGCGTTGGATGATGTACTGATTGAAACCCCAATAGGCGAGGTTCGCGATCCACATGCCGCCGACGATTACGCTGATCCCCGGCAGGTCGCGGTAGAAGGGATTGTCGGAATGAAGGATCATCTCGAAGTGCCCCGGCGCCGCTCGCATCAGCCGCCCCGCGCCCGCGAGGATGCTGCCCTCGCCGATCTGCGACAGCGTCATGGCGCTGATCGTCAAGCCGCCGAACACCAGCAGCGTGACCTGGACGACATCGGTGAGCGCCACCGCCTTCAGACCGCCGCGCAACTGGTAAAGGAGCGCAAAGGCGGCGAGGCCATAGAGCGCGACATCCTGGTCAAGGCTCGAAACCTGCGACACGGCAATCGATCCCAGCCAGATGATGCTGGTCAGGTTGACGAAGACGTACAGTCCGACCCAGAACACCGCCATCAGCGTACGGATCGACGGACCGTAACGCTGCTCCAGGAATTGCGGCATCGTGTGGATGCCGTTCTTCAGGAAGATCGGCAGGAAGAACTTGCCGACCACCAGTAGCGTCAGCGCCGCCATCCATTCATAGGACGCGATGGCCAGACCGATCGCATAGCCCGATCCCGACATGCCGACGATCTGCTCGGCCGAGATATTTGCCGCGATCAGGCTGGTGCCGATCGCCCACCAGGGCAGCTTCTTCGATGCCAGGAAATAATCGGTGGAGGTCTTTGGTCCCTCGCCGCGATCGCGCGACAGCCATTGTGCGAGGCCGAAGATGAACACGAAATAGACGCCGACGATCGCCAGATCGAGAGTGGAGAACCGCATCGCCGCTCCTGTTCAGTAGGTCGCCCGTCCGCCCGACAGATCGAAGACCGCGCCGGTGGAAAAACTGTTCTCTGCCGAGACGAGCCACGCCACCATCGCCGCCACTTCGTCGAGCTCGAGGAAACGTCCGCGCGGGATCTTTGCGAGCATGTAGTCGATGAACTCCTGTGTCACGGCGTCGAAGATGCGGGTCCGCGCCGCGGCCGGAGTGACGCAGTTGACGGCGACGTCATAGGCGGCGAGCTCCTTTCCCAGCGACTTGGTCATGGCGATCACGGCCGCCTTCGATCCGCTATAGGCGGCGGCACAGGGATTGCCTTCCTTGCCGGCGATCGAGGCGATGTTGACGATGCGGCCATAATTCCGGGCGATCATGCCGGGAACCAGCGCGCGGCTCACCAGGAACGTGCCGTCGACATTGACCGCCTGCACTCGGCGCCAGTCCTCCAGCGAATAGTCCCACAGGTTCGCGGTCGGGCCGGCGATCCCGGCGCAATTGACGAGGATGTCGATCCCACCGCAGCGCGCGCCCGTCTCCGCCGCCGCCGCCGCGACACTCAGCTCGCACGTCACGTCCACGGCAAGGCCGTCGTCGCTCGTATCCAGATCCCAGGCGACGACCACCGCGCCGGACGCGCGCAACCGCGCACACACCGCCGCCCCGATCCCGCGCGCACCGCCCGTCACCACCGCGACCCGCCCGGCAAGGTCGATCGCGTTCACGCGCCCGCGACCTGCTGGCGCTGCTCACCCAGCCCGTCGATCCCCAACCGCAGCTTCGCGCCCGGGCCGAGGAAGCGCGGCGGCTTCACGCCCGCCCCCACCCCCGCCGGTGTGCCCGTACAGATCAGATCGCCGGGCATCAGCCGTGTGAAGTCGCTGAGGTACGAGATGATGCGCGCGACCCCGGCGATCATGTCGCGCGTGTTGCCGTCCTGCATGCGCCCGCCGTCGACGTCCAGCCAGAGCGACAATGCCTGCGGATCTGGCACCTCGTCGCGCGTGACGATCCACGGACCGACGGGACAGAAGCCCGGATGGCTCTTGCCCTTCATCCATTGGCCGCCGCGCTCCATCTGCCACGCGCGCTCGGACAGGTCGTTGACGATCGTGTAGCCGAGCACGTGGCCGAGCGCGCGATCCTCGGGAACCCGATGCGCCGGGCGGCCGATCACGATGCCCAGTTCGACTTCCCAGTCCAGCTTCGTCATCGACGCGTGCCAGTGGATGGTATCGTTCGGGCCGGCCAGTGCGCTTGCCGCCTTGCTGAACACCACCGGCTCGTCCGGGATCGCCGCCCCCGCCTCTCGCGCGTGGTCGGCATAGTTGAGGCCGATGCACCAGATCGTGCCCGGCCGCGCCAGCGGACTTCCGATCCGCGCACCGGCGAGGTCGATCACCGGCTGGTCGCGATACCCGGCGAGCCGTCCGACCAGATCGTCGCTGATCGCCTCGGGAACAAGATCACCGATCAGCGCCGACACGTCGTGCGCATCGCCCGCGTCGGAAATGACGGCGGGCCGCTCGCTGCCGACGGCGCCGATCCTCATCAGCTTCATGCGTCACTCCCTCTCTTGTGCCACCATGTCCCGGCGAGCGGGCGACCGCCCATGAAGGCCGCGTCGCCCAGCGCGTCGGCGATGCGCAGGCACTCGTTCCACTTGGCGGTGCGTTCGGATCGCGCGATCGATCCGACCTTGAGCACATCGGCGCCCCAGCCGACGGCCAGATGACTGATCGACACGTCCTCGGTCTCGCCCGAGCGGGCCGAGACGATCGTCCGCCAGCCGGCGGCACGCGCCGCGCGGACCGCCTGGAAGGCCCGCGAAACGGTCCCTGCCTGATTGACCTTGATGAGTGCGGTGTTGCACGCCCGCCCGGCAGCCGCGATGCGCTCCGCGCTCGTCACAAGGAAGTCGTCGCCGACCACGAGCACGTGCGATCCGTGTGCTTCGCCGAACGCCGTGAAGGCGGCGACCTCGTCCTCGGCCAGGGGGTCCTCGACCGCCACGATCGGATATCGCTCCAGCCACCCGGCAATGCGTTCGGAAAATGCCGGGGCGTCAAGGTGCCGATCGTCGATCCGATAGCCGTGCGGCCCGCGAAACTGGGTCGCGGCGATGTCGAGCGAGATGACGACGCGCTCGCCCGGTACTTCGCCCACGCGCTCAATTGCGAGCATCAGCATGTCGAGCGCTTGCTCGTTGGTGCCGAAGGCGGGCCACCAGCCGCCCTCGTCGGCGACGCCGGCCCGCAGGCCGCGTTCCTCCATCAGCGCGCCCGCCGCGTGATAGACACCCGCCGTGATGGCCATCGCCTCCGCGAAGGTGTCGGCACCGGGAACCATCACCATGAAATCCTGAAGGTCGACCCGCCGCGCCGCATGTGCGCCGCCGCCGAAGATCTGCACCTCGGGCAGCGGCAGCAGCGGCGGCGCACCCGACGTCGCGGCAAGATGCGCCCAGAGCGGCACGCGTGCATGCGCGGCGGCGGCGTGAGTGCCCGCGAGCGACACCGCAACCGCGACGTTTCCGCCGATCGCGGCGAAATTCGGCGTGCCGTCGACCCGGGCCAGTACGGCATCGAACGCCGACTGATCGCGCACGTCAAGGCCGTGCAGCGCGGGCGCGACCCGGCTCGACAGCGCCGTCAGTGCTCGATCGACGCCCTTGCCGTCGAAGCGCGAGCCGCCGTCGCGCAGTTCAACCGCCTCGCCGCTCCCGCACGATGCGCCTGCAGGCGCCGCCGCTCGTCCGACCGCCCCGCTTTCAATCGCGATCTCGACTTCGACGGTCGGATGTCCGCGTGAATCGTAGATGCGGCGCCCCCGGACGGATCGGATATCAGCGCCGCTCATGTCGCATAGGCTCCCAGCAGCGCCTCGACACCGGGTGGCGGCGATGCGATCAGGCGGCGACCGAGCCGACGCAACCGCACGCGCTCCACCTCATCGAGATATCCCAGTGGCGACATCCCATCGACGCGCGCCAGGGTCAGCGCGGGCACCAGATCGAGCACGCGCGTCTCGATCGCAGCGACGGCTTCCCAGGTGACGCCCTCCGCATAGGCTTTCCAGGCCGCCGCGGCCGCCATGGACAGCGTGGCCCTGGGCAATCGCAGCAGCGCCGACTTGATCGCCAGGTGGTTGAGGAGGAACGCGATGTCAAATGCCGGGTCACCGAAGGTCGCGCATTCGGCATCGATGAACACCGGCCCCGCCGGGCCGTGCAAGATGTTCTTCGGACTGACGTCGCCGTGCACGAGGGCGGTCCGCGCTGCGTCGAGCTGATCGGCGAGACTGGACAGGCGCGCGAGGAGGTTGGGGTGGCGCCGCGCCGTGGCGCGCAGATAAGGATCGGTCCGCAGCCGCCGGAAATCCTTCTCGTTCGAAAAGCGCGCTGCGACGTCCGTAGCGAAGGCCGACCGCGCGTGGATGGCGGCTAGCTGTGCGCCGGCGGCACCGGCGAATACCGGGTCGACCAACCCGGTCAGCAATTCGCCCTTCCACACCGGAAAATCGGCCGGCGGCAGGAAACGAGTGACCACCGCCTGACCGGCGGCGTCATAACCGAGCGGTTCGGGCACGGCCGCACCGGCGGTCGGCCGTGCGAAAAGGAACCACTCGAACTCGGCAGCGGCGCGATGCAGCGGCGCCGTCCACCGCGCGGCGACGCGCAGCCGTTCGAGCGCGAACTTCACGCACACCGGTGGTTTGCCGTGCAGGTCGACGCGGAAGACATCCGCCGACACGCCGCCGGACAGCGCGGTTACCGTCGCGATCTCTGCCGGCGCGGCGAGCGCCAGCCGCCCGAGTGTCGCCGTCACCCGCGATCGTCCCGGCTCGATGTCGCTCATCAGTAGCGCAGCCGCACGCCGATCAGGAACGATCGCTCATCATAGGAATAGTCGCGAGGCACCAGCACCTCGTCCTGGTAGCTGCGGAATGTCCGAGTCTTCGCACCAGTCAGGTTGAGCCCGTCGAAGGTGATCGTCATGTTCGGGCCGACATCGTAGTTGATGCTGGCGTCCAGGCGCCCCTGCGGCTGGGCACGCGTGAAGTAGACGCCGGTATCGACCGGACGAACGTCCTGGCCCTGCGTCTGCTCGTAGAGGTTGTAGGCCGAGCGCCAGTTATAGACCGCGCGGGCGGAGAGGCCGAATTTCTCGTAAAGCAGGCCGACATTATAATTGTTTTTCGATACCCCGGTGAGCGCATAGCCTTCGAGCGTATCGCCCGGTGTCGTCACCTCGCTGTCAGCGTAGGTGTAATTGGCGAACACGCCCAATCCACCGAACGCACCCGGCAGAAAGTCGAGGAACACCTGACCCGACGCTTCGATTCCCTGAAGCGTGGCGGAGCCGACGTTGCGCGGTCGGTTGATGTTGTACTCGATACCCGCGATCGTCTCGCGCGCGACCTGCCCGACCACACGATCGGTTATGTTCTTGCGATAGGCGCCGAGCGCCAGATAGCCTCGCCGCCCGAGATAATATTCGAGCGTCGCGTCATAGCTGTCTGACTTCTGCGGTCGCAGGTCGGGATTGCCTGCGCTGCCGGAGTTCAGGATGTAGTCGCTGGTCGACAGCGTATAGTTGATGCCCGGATTCAGTGATCCGAAGCCGGGCCGGCTGATCGCCTTCGCATAGGTGACGCGCGCTTGCAGGTCGCTCCCGATCTTGAGCCTCGCGCTGGCGTTCGGCAGGAAGTCGGAATCGCTGGTGCTGCGTGCGACCGCAACAACCGAGGAGCCGCCGGCGTCGTCGAATACCCGTCCGGCGCCGGCGATGTCGCGATCGGTCTTGGTAAACCGCACGCCGACTAGGCCATCGAGCGACAACGCGCCGCTGATCGGCACGTCGTATCGCACCTGTCCATAGGCGGCGTAGGTTCGCTCCCTCACCGAATAGCCGCGCTCGGCCTGATCGACGGGGCGGCCAGCGGGCAGACCGTAGACAGCGCGGATCACGTCCTGGTTGGCGGCCTCGAGCAGGTAATCCGTGCGCGGGACGCTGAAAGTCGCCCCGCCGTCGAAACCGGCGACCGACGATGCTCCGAGAAAGCCGCTGCCGAGGTCGTAGTTGGAGATTGGCGTGGCGAAAGCGCCGCCGGGTGCACCGCCGCCCTGATAATAGCCACTTACTTCCGCCTTGCGCTCGGCGATCCGACCGCCGAACTGCAGTTCATCCACGATACCGCCGACATCGTAACGCGCATCGAAGCGGGCCGCCTTCAGCGTGGCCGCCGCGCGCGAGAACGAATCGTCGAGACCGTAGGTAAACCGAAAATCGCTCGGATCGGCCAGCGGCAGACCAACGGCGTCGGCCAGCGGCTGTCCACCCTCGTTCGTGCGCACGGTGACCGACGCGATCGGTTTTCCAATCAGCACCCGGAAACCCTCGTCGCTTGTCACCGATCTGACCCAAGACAGGTCCGCCATCAAATGCAGGCGACCCGAGTCATATTTGACGCCGCCGCCGAGCTGATAATTGTCCGTCCGGTTCCGATGCGCCTCGGTCGCGGTCAGCGCGTTGAGGTTGTTGGCGGTGAAGCCGCGCGCCACGCAATAGCGCCCGACGCTGCCAGTGGGGCTGTAGAAGCCGTTTCCACCCACCTGATAATCGCTGCAATCGTCGGACAGGTCGACGTTCGTCATCGATTGTGCGGAGACGTTGTCGTACAGGATATAGTTGTCGGCGCGGGTCGTACGGTCGCCGGCGTACAGCCCGTCGATGTAGAATTCGAGTTCGACGGATGGCTTCCACTGGAGAGCAAAATTGCCCTGTGGCCGCGTATAGTGGCCGTTGGCGTTCAAACCCGTCTGCGCAGCGGGCAGGATGACGCCGCCGACGCCCGGAATATTGCGCGCGAGCAGATTGTCGTTGAACGGCGTCTGGCGGCTGTATTGATACTGCCGGACCGACGCGTTCACGAGCACGCCGAACTCGCCGCCCGCACCGTCCCAATGATGGGCCGCAAGGACATTCGCGGTGATGCTGGTGCGACCGACCCGTTCACCGTAGATGGCCCGGACGTTCGCCGCGAGCGTCGTTCCAGCCTTGAGCCGCAGCGGTTTCTGAAGGTTCAGATTGACGACACCGGCCACGCCGCCCTCGATTAGGTCGGCCGAACTCGACTTGTAAACGTCGGCCTGCGCCAGCGCCTCGGCGGGCAGGTCTTCGAAAGCGAACCCGCGGCCGGCACCGGTGAACACCTCGCGCCCATTAAGCGTCGTCAGGATGTCGTCCAGACCGCGGATGATCGGCCCGCCGACCTCGTTGCGGCTGTTGACCGCCACCTGCACGCCGGGGATGCGCTGAAGCGCGGAGGCGACGCTGGTATCGGGAAACTTGCCGATATCGTCGGCAACGATGCTGTCGACGACTTGATCGGCGCGCTGCTTGATATCGGCCGCCTGGACCAGGCTGGCGCGCTGGCCGACGATGACGATGTCCTGGGCGGGGGCGGCTTCGGCCGCTTCGGCCGAGGGCGCATCCTGGCTCGTCGGCGGCACCAGATCGACCGTGCCGGACTGTGCACGCGCGACCGGCGCAACGACGACCGACAGCGCGGAAACCGACAGCAACCAGGATGTGCGCATGACCTCTCCCCTCGTCCGGCCGTCCCTCTAGTGGGGCAATCCTCAGAGTATTGAAAGTCTGCTTATCCTCAGAGTATTGCGCTTGTCAATCAGGCAAGTCGAAATGTGCGAACGTGGGAGAAGAGCCGGCCGGCACGGCCCGGCACCCGCTCGAACCCCTTGGCGAGGAACCGGATCGTCACGCGCTTGCGGTTCTTCGTGAGCTCTGGCGGCAGGGGATAGGTGACATCGTGCCACTTACCCGGCGCCTCGCGCGCCAGCGACTGGGTCGCCACCACCACCGCGCCAGCGTCGGGAAGCACGATGTCGAACAGCCGCGCGAAGGTCGCGTCGCCCGCATCGCCACCCCAATAGCGGCACGTCAGAAAGGTTTTCCGCACCGGATCAACGGCAAGCGTCATGTCGATCGCCTCGTCGCCCTCGATCCAGGCTTCGCCATGCGCCTGCCCGAAACGAACCCGGTTGGTGGTGAGCCGGTGAAGCGCCTGCGAGTGCGCATCGCCGATCGTCAGCTCGTCGAGGAGCCGTTGTTCGGGCTCCCCGATCAAGCGCGTATAGCCTGCATATCGATGATCGACGACGCGGTGCAGCGGTCGGAACCGGACCGGCGACGCGCCGGTAAGATCGAAAGATCCGGGCTCCGCCGCCGGGCGCAGGGCGCGCAGCAGCGCGTCGGAAGCGCCCGTGAACGTGACCTCTCCGTCTGCGCAGCCCACCAGGAAATTGGGACCGTGGTGGAGCGAGACCATGTCGGCGCGGTCGGTCATCGGCTCGGCCCGCAAGGCGAAGGGCAGATCGATCTCGACTCGGTCGCCGTCGCGCCATACGCGGGTGATCGGCAGGAAGGCACCGGGCGTAACGACCTTCGACACGGCACGATCATTCACGCGGACCGCCGCGCCGCTCGCCCAAGCCGGGATCCGCACGTGAAGCGCGAAGCGGCGGGGGGCCGGCATCGCCATGCGCAGCCCGATCCGCCCGTCCGCGGGAAACCGCGTCTCCTGCGTTACGCGGACCCCCGCGGCGCGCCAGTCGAGCGTGCCGGGTACGTAGTTCACGACATACAATGCCTCGGCGCCGCGATGAAGGAAGGCATTCTCGGGCAGCTCGGCATAGGCCTCGACCCCCGAGCCGTAGCAGCACCAGAAACTGTCCTCCGCGGTGCCGAACTTCTTCACCGAACCGGGCGCGAGATTGAGGTTGTAGACCAGCATCCCGCTTGCCGGATGCTGCTGTGCAAGTACCGCATTCACGTAGCGCCGCTCATAAGCGTCACCCCAGCGTGCGTCGCCGGTCACACGCAGCGCATAGGCGGTTACGCGGTTGAGGTTGTGGCTGCAGCAGCTCTCCCCGCATTCCCGGTGCCCGGCGCTCGAGACGCTGCCGACGCCCCGTGCGGACGGGGCCACGCTCGCCTGCCGGAACGTCAGGCCGGGAGTGCCGAACAGCTCGGCGCCGTAATCGAGTGGCGCGGGATAGTCGCTCGTCCCGCTCACCGATCCGTTGGCGAACTCATGCCCCTCGCGCATCCAGCGAAGAAAATTGAGCGTCGCATCGCGATAGGCCGGGGCGCCCGTCGTCTCGTGATGCCGCGCCAGCCCCATGACGTTGGCGATCTCAGTATTGGCGTGCTGGGCATTGCGGCCGAGCTCGTCACGGTCCTCAGCCAGCATCGACAGGAACCAAGGCCGGTCGAAACACGCGGCTAGGCGGCGATGCGCCGGGTTGCCGGTCTGGCGCCAGAGCAGCAGGCAGACGTCCTGCATCGCGCCAAATTCCATGAAGAATCTCGGCGTCTGCCCCTGATAACGGCGCGTTTCAGTCATCGCGGCGATGCGCGCCGCGTCGAGCCGCGACATCCGCCAGGCGAAATAGTTGGCCATGCCGGTGGCGACCGACAGCGCCTGACGATTGCCGCCGATCAGATAGGCGTCGAGTAGACCGGCCATAAACTTGTGGATCTGGTAATAGGGCACGTCGCACGGCTTCAGAGCCTCTAGGCGATCAAACTGAGCGGTGGACTGGGTGTTGAGATAGCCGAAGCGGCCCGGCGCGTCCTCACCCTGCAAACGGCCAATCGCCTGCTGGCATTGATGCAGATCGGCCACCAATCGGTCACGGCGCGCTGCCAGACCCCGCGCCGCCTCGGGATCGAGCGCCGCCATCGACTTTGCGGCCTTGCTGACCGCGGACAGGTAGTGGCCGATGAAGTGGCCGCGCGACCCCCATGTCGGCGCCTCCCACCCGCCATATGGCTTCGCCGATCGGGTCGACAACCCGGCATAGCTGCGGACGCTGTAGAGCAGTCGGTCGAGATCAATCGAGAGCAGATAGGCAAGGTTGACGCGCATCCGCGACGCGGTCTCGCTTGCGGGATCCACAGTGAAAGCGTCGTGCGAAAAGCTGCGAAGGGGGTCGAGCTCAGCCCACTGACCGTCGGTCGTCACTTGCGCCATCAGCGGCAGAGAAGCTGCGCCACATGCGCCACCCTTCATCATGCCTCGCCGGCTCAACCGCATACCGTCGTCGTTACTTATCATCACGGCCTCTCCTATAGGTCGTCAATACCCTGAGTTTTAAGGTTTTGAAAGATCAGCCTGTCGATCGAGGAGTGAGGCTGCGCGAGGCTATGGTGTGTAAATACGCGGGCGGCTACAAACGATTGGCAACAACGGCGTAAACCAATGTCCACTATGCCTTCCAAGACCCGTCGGACGTCCAAGCCGATCCTGGCAATCGAGCCGATCAACGCCGATTCCGATGCGGCGCGGATAACCCGCCCGCACAACGCCGTTGCCGAGCGGTTGGGCATCGCGATTCTGGGGGGCGACTATGTTCCCGGCGACACGCTGCCCAACGAAGATGAGGCAAGCGGACAGATGCAGGTGTCGCGCAGCGCCTACCGCGAAGCCATTCGCACGCTCGCAGCAAAGGGCCTGGTTCGAAGTCGACCGAAGGTCGGCACGCGGGTGACCGAGCCTGCCGACTGGAACCTCCTCGACGTCGACGTCCTTAAATGGATGTTCGCGAGGGAGCCCGCCCCGCGCTTCATCGCCGATCTGTTCGCGCTTCGCTTGATGGTCGAGCCGACCGCGGCACGGCTGGCGGCGGCGAACTGGACTGAGCCGAGCTTCCGCGAGCTGCGCGCCGCGATGGACGGGCTAGTTTCGCACGAGCCGTCGAGCGAGGCATGGCAGAACGCCGACAAGCAGTTCCATGAAGCGATAATCCGCCTTGCCGACAACGCGTTTTTAACCACGCTGTCGATCGCAATCACGACAGCGGTGCGACTAACGACGATGTACAAGCTGAGCGAGCCAGGAATCATCAACAATTCAACCGTTGACCATCTACGCGTTTACGAAGCGATCGCTGCGCGCGACGGCGCGTTGGCCGAGGCACGAGTTAAAACCTTGATTGAAACGGCACGCGACTTGACGGTTGCGATCGGCCAGCGCCCAGGACGGCG
The DNA here is from genome assembly GCF_019429485.1 of Sphingomonas citri. GTDB lineage: Bacteria > Pseudomonadota > Alphaproteobacteria > Sphingomonadales > Sphingomonadaceae > Sphingomonas > Sphingomonas citri. Next base: position 19,657 of record NZ_JAHXZN010000008.1, read on the forward strand.
GCGGCCATCAACGACTTAGTTGCCCGCTTGCTGAGTGGCACACCGACCAGGTGATTAGTCATCGTTGATGGCCTGCAACGCGAGCTGCAGAGCGAGTGCACCCAAGATTAAGCTCAGCCTAAAGCGAAATGCCTCGAAGACGTCGTCGATGGTTTGCCTGCAACCTTGCTGTGATCGATTGCGCTTCCCCGTGCAACCCCTGCTCAGGCAATGCTCTGCTCACAACTCGATAGGAGCAAAGCTTCGGTGCCTCGCTACCTTACTGCATGAACGGTTGGCGCTCGATTCGATCACGGTGGAGTGAAATGTGGTGTCCGCCGGCTGCCAACATCCGCTTGATCACAGCGACGATCAACGCGCATTGCTGACCCGAGCCGTGTCGACAATGAGCTCGGCGGCGCGGCGTTTGATCGCCGATCGCACATCGATAACGACGAACGGGGCAAACAATCTTCGCGGAATCATCACCAAGAAAGACCTACAAAGAGCTGCAATGTCGAGACCCTTTTCATCTACTCGCAAAGCCATAGACCGGCACCTCATTGGCGCTGGCCTTTACCTTGAGTAATGCTACGGGATTGCTATCATCGTAGCTTTTAATTGCACAGCAAGGTCGCGATCAGGGCACTAATTTGCTGCCCGCGAACGCACAGCAGAGCACTGGGACGGCGAGCAGCGCATAGCCGCGCGAACATGTATCCGGGTGCGGACCGGCTGATCCGCACTGCCTGTGGGGAGGCGCTTGTCATCGCATTCAGCCCTAAGTAACTTAATGTATGATTTTAAGGGCGAGAGCGGTATAGAGATGCTCGACAGAACGCTGACCCGCCGCTCGCTCGTCGCCGGGGCGGCGACCATGCTGATCCCGACGAGGGTCCGACCTTCCGAACTCGACCGTTTGATCGCCGCGGTAGACCCGGACCTTCGTGCGCCGCTGCGCGGCCGTGTCGATCTCGGTGGCACGCCTCTGTCGCGTGCGACCCTCGCGGCCGCGCGCAACTCCATCATCACGCCGCGACCGCTTCCCGCACCGCCGATCGCCGCCCGCCGCATCGCCGGTGTTCCCGGCGCGCCGCCGGTCAGCCTCTATGTCATCAACCAGGGCGAGCCCGGCACGCGCCGACCCGCCATCCTCCACATTCACGGCGGCGGCTATGTGCTGATGCGCGCCGACGACACCTTCCCGCAGCTGCAGACGATCGCACGCGCGCACGACTGCGTCATCGTCACCGTCGACTATCGCTTGGCGCCCGAGACCCGCTTCCCGGGCGCACGCGACGACAATGAGGCGGCGCTGCGCTGGCTCCACCGCGAAGCGGATTCGCTCGGGGTCGATCGCTCGCGGATCGCTGTGATGGGTGAGAGCGCCGGCGGCGGCCACGCGGCGATGCTGGCGCTGGCGGCGCGCGACCGCGGCGAGGTCTCGCTCGTGGCGCAAATTCTGGTCTATCCCATGCTCGATGATCGCACGGGCAGCCGTCGCATGCCGCGAACGGGTATCGGCGAGATCGGTTGGACCTCGGCGCAGAACCGCTTCGGCTGGGGCGCGCTGCTCGGCGTGGCGGCAGGGTCCTCTGTCGTGCCGAGCGGCGCCGTGCCAGCGCGCGTGCCCGATCTCGCTGGCCTGCCGCCGACGTTCATCGCGGTCGGCTCGATCGACCTCTTCGTCGACGAAGACATCGACTATGCACACCGGCTCATCGATGCGGGCGTATCGACCGATCTGATGGTGCTCGACGGCGCCTACCACGGCTTCGACGGCGCGGTGCCCGACGCGCCGGTGACACGACGCTTCGTCGCCTCACGCGACGCCGCGCTGCGCCGCGCTTTCACCCCCGGCGGGTGGCGGCGCGGCTGAGGTCTGACCCATCTGCGACCCGATCATGCTCCAGCGTGGGCAATAGCACGGTGGCATCATGGCGGGAGGGAGGCCGCCCTAGAAGGAGTCGTGTGCCGGATGCCCTCCGGCCTCCAGCAACAGCCGCAGCGCGCCGTCGATCAGCTCGCGCATCAGCGAGGAGGCACCCCGCGCATTCCCCTCGACGATCGCGTTGGCGACGCGGCGATGGTCGATCGCGCTCGCCCGGCTGACCCCGGCGTACGCGTTGGTGCGGCGGATGCTAAACCGCAGCGTCGCCTCGGAGAGGTCGGTGAACTGACGCATGAAGCGGTTGTTGCTCGCCTCGATCACGGCACGGTGAAAGGCGATATCGGCCTCGAGCGGATCGTCCTCGCCCTGCTCGGCGGCGAACATCCGGTCGATCGCCTTCACGATCGCGGCCCGCTGCGGACCGGAGGCGCCGTTGGCGGCGAGCCCCGCCGCGCGCGGCTCGATGGCCATGCGCATTTCGGTGAAATCGATCAGCAGGTCGATCGAGAAGTCGCGCTCCATCAACCAGCGCAGCACGTCGGGATCGAGCAGGTTCCAGCTGCCTTCGGGCTGCACCACCGTGCCGGCGCGCTGGCGAGCGCGGAGCAAGCCCTTGGCGGTCAGCATCTTCACCGCCTCGCGCACCACCGACCGGCTGGCGCCATATTGCTCGCATAACTGCGACTCGAACGGGAAGCCCGTGTCGGCGGTGAAGCGCTGCGTCACGATCGCGCGGCCCAGGTCATTGGCGATCCGCCGGGTGACGTTGAGACCGTCACCGCCGCTCGCCGCACGTTCGCGTTCCAGTTGTTCCATCGTCGCATCATAACCGATGGTGCCGCGACGGCCACACGCTTGATCACCGCATAAGTCATACTTTTCTTGATTTGCCGCGGCTTGGCTCTATGCTCCGTGGGGACGATGCGCCGGAATGGCGACGGAGGGGGCGAAGGCGTGACCAGCGGTACTCCAGCGAGCGACGGCGGCGAGGCGGGCGACCGAATCGGACGGATCGAGTGGTTCCCGGTGCGGCCGCGTTGGCTGTTCGTCCGCGTCGAGACGGTACAGGGCGCGGTCGGCTGGGGCGAGGCGACGCTGGAAGGCCATGCCGAGGCGGTCGCAGGCGCGCTCGATGCCGCGCGCGACCGGCTGATCGGGCACGATCCCGCGCGGATCGAGGACGCATGGCAGCTGCTCCACCGGCTCGGTTTCTATCGCGGCGGGCCGGTGCTGCTCTCGGCCATCGCGGGGATCGACCAGGCGCTGTGGGACATCAAGGCGCGCAAGCTGGGCGTGCCGCTCTATCAGCTGCTGGGCGGGCGCGTGCGCGACCGGATCCCGGTCTACGCCTGGATCGGCGGCGACCGCCCCGCCGACGTGGCCGAGGCGGCGCGGCAGCGGCGCGCGCAGGGTTTCACCGCGGTGAAGATGAACGGCACCGAGGCGCTCGGCTGGCTCGACGGCATCGGCGGGATCGACTCGATCGCGCGGCGCCTCTCCGAAGTGCGCGAGACCGGTATCGACGTGGGCGTCGATTTCCACGGGCGCGTGCACCGCCCACTCGCGCGCACCGTGCTGCGCGCGATCGAGCCGCTCGGCCCGCTGTTCGCCGAGGAGATCGTGCTCGGCGACAATCCCGAGGTGGTGGCCCAGCTCGCGGGCTTCACCAGCGTGCCGCTCGCGCTCGGCGAACGACTCTACAGCCGCTGGGATTTCCGTCCCTTCTTCGAGCGCGGCGCGATCGACATCGCGCAGCCCGACCTGGCGCACGCGGGCGGCATCTCCGAGTGCCGCCGCATCGCGGCGATGGCGGAAGCCTATGACGTCGCGCTGGCGCCGCACTGCCCGGTGGGACCGATCGCGCTCGCCGCCTGTCTCCACCTCGCCGCGGCGACGCCCAATTTCGTAATCCAGGAAATGTCGCTCGGCATCCATTACAACGGCCCCTCGGAGGACCTGACGACGCTGATCCGCAATCCCGAGCTGTTCCGGATCGCCGCCGGCGGCGTCGCGGTGCCGGAGGGCGCGGGGCTCGGCATCGAGGTCGACGAACATGCGGTGCGCGCGATGGCGCGCGACCCGCACCGATGGCGCAACCCGGCCTGGCGCGGCCCGGACGGGGAGCTGCGCGAATGGTGAGCGCGCGGGCCGTGATCGTAACTGGCGGGCTGGGTGGGATCGGCCGCGCGGTCGCCGCCGCCTTCGCGCGCGAGGGCGCCGCGGTGATGCTGGTCGACTCGCGCGCCGCCGACACCGCCGACACCGACGCGCTGGCCGCCGCCGGCGCGATCGCCGTCGCGGCGTGCGTGACGGACGTCGCCAACGCGGCGCAGGTGACGGCAGCGGTGGACGCCACCGTCGGTGCGTTCGGGCGGCTCGACGTAATCGTCAACGTCGCGGGCATGATGATCTACAAGCCGATCGCCGAGCTCGACGCGGCGGACTGGCGTCGGCTGCTCGACGTGAACCTGGTCGGCGCGGCGCTGTTCACCGGCCACGCGCTGCGCCGGATGCGACCGGGCGGGTGCGTCGTCAACGTCGCCTCGGTCCACGCGCGGCGCACCTCGGCGCTGGTCGCACCTTATGCCGCTGCCAAGGCCGCGCTCGTCAGCCTCACCCGCTCCGCCGCGATCGAGGGTCGGCCACTGGGGATCCGGGTCAATGCGGTCCTGCCGGGCGCGATCGACACGCCAATGCTCCACGCCAGCCCCAACCTGCGCTCGGGCGTCGAGACGATCGCTCCGGAAGATCTCGGCCGGCCCGAGGACGTCGCCGCGGTGACGACGTTCCTCGCCTCGGACGCCGCGCGCTTCATCACCGGCGAGGACGTGGTGGCCGACGGCGGCCGCATGGGGAGATTGTAGATGCACCTCGCGGACATCGCCCCGCCCGCCGACGACGCCGAGCGCGATCGCGGCGCCAGCGGCGCGGTCTGGCTCGCCGCCGCGGTGTCGGCGCTGGGCGGCCTGTTGTTCGGCTATGACTGGGTCGTGATCGGCGGCGCCAAGCCCTTCTACGAGGCCAGCTTCGCGCTGACCTCGCCGGCGCAGCAGGCCTGGGCGGTGAGCTGCGCGCTGATCGGCTGCCTGGTCGGCGCCAGCCTCTCGGGCGCGCTCGCGGATCGCTGGGGGCGCCGCCCCGGGCTGGCGCTGGCCGCGGTGATCTTCGCGGTGTCGTCGCTCGGCACCGCCGCGGCGGGCGGGATCGGCGCCTTCGTCGCGTGGCGGATCGCCGGCGGAGTGGCCATCGGCATCGCCTCGGGGCTGTCGCCGCTCTACATCGCCGAGGTGGCGCCGCCGCGCAGCCGCGGCCGGCTGGTGTGCCTCAACCAGGTCGCGATCGTGCTCGGCGTGCTCGGCGCGCAGATCGTCAACTGGCTGATCGCGCAGCCCGTCCCCGCGGGCGCCTCGGCCGCCGCCATCGCCGCCTCGTGGAACGGGACGCACGGCTGGCGCTGGATGTTCGCCGCCGCCGCGGTGCCGGCGGTCGCCTTCCTGATCGGCTGCCTGCTGATCCCCGAGAGCCCGCGCCATCTCGCGCGGCGCGGCGACTGGGCGGGCGCCGAGGCGGTGCTGCGCCGGCTCGGCGAGGGCAACCCCGCCGAAGCGGCGGTCGCCGAGATACGCCGCGCGCTGGCGACGGCCCCCGGTCGCACGCTGGGTGCGGTGTGGCGCGAGCCGCGCTTCCGCCGCGTGCTGGTGATCGGCGTGGTCCTGGCGGTGCTGCAGCAATGGTGCGGCATCAACATCATCTTCAACTACGCGCAGGAGATCTTCGCGGGCGCGGGCTATGCCGTGTCGGACACGTTGTTCAACATCGTCATTACCGGCGCGGTCAATTGCGTCTTCACCTTCGTCGCGCTCGCCACGGTGGAACGCTGGGGACGGCGCCGGCTGCTGCTGCTCGGCTGCGTCGGACTGGCGCTGATCTACGCCGCGCTGGGGGCGAGCTATGTCGCGGGGGTACAGGGCTGGCCCTTGCTGCTGCTGGTGGTCGCGGCGATCGCGGTCTATGCCATGACGCTCGCGCCGGTGACCTGGGTGGCGCTGGCGGAGATCTTCCCGGGCGAGGCGCGTGGTGCGAGCATGGCGGTGGCCACCACGGCGCTATGGGCGGCGTGTTTCCTGCTCACCTACACCTTCCCGCTGATCAACGCCGCCGCGGGCACGGGCGTGACCTTCTGGATCTACGGCGTGATCTGCGCGCTGGGCTTCGCCTTCATCCTGCGCACGCTGCCCGAGACCAAGGGCAAGACGCTGGAGCAGATCGAGCGCGACTGGCGCTGAGCGCCGGATCGCGTCGGACGCGCGTGAGGGGGCGCGTCGCGATTACCCGGTGGACGATCAGTCGCGCCGCCGCAGCACCAGGGTCGTGATCGCACGCTCGCGCGCGAGCGCGGACGTGCCGGCGCATCCGTCCGCCGCGCCGCGCCGCGCGTCGGCGTAGCGCTCGCCGACCGCCCAGCGGCCCGGCAGGCCCGACGTAGCGACGTCGATCCGGCGCGCATAGGGTCCATGGTTGACGTGCACCACCACCGCGCGCCGCGCGTCGGCGGAGAGCGCGGTCACCGTGTCGGGATCGTCGTTGCGCACCAGCCGGTCACCCGGCCTGACATGGCGGCTGAACCCCGCCATGGCCCAATATTTGGCGGTGAGGTGGACGGTCATGTCGCGCGGCCGCGGCACCGACATGTCGGCGCGCAGCAGCCCCCAGTTCGACCCGGCCTCGCCCGGCGCCGCGCTGGGTTCGACCGCCTGCCAGATCACCCAGGCGGCGGGCTCGAGCCGCTTCAGGTCGAGCACGATCTGCTCGCCGAGCGCGAGCGCGGACGAGCGGTCCTCGAAATCCTGCACGCTGTTGGGCGCGGAGAGATCCACTTCCGACATCCACAACGGCAACCCCGCCACCGCGGCGATGTCGCGCGGGCCGGTCGCGCCGGTCGTGCTGTAGCTGTGGACGTTGAGTTGGCGCACCACTGCGCGCGCCGCCGCGGGGTAGCCGGTCCAGTCCTTCACGAACGTGTCGTGGTTGGTCTCGTCCATCGCCGAGAGCATCGCGGTGGAGCGATGCGCGGCGAGCGAGCGCGCGGTCGCCAGCAGCAGCCGCGCCTGCCCAGCGGGGTCGACGTAATTGCCCTCCTGCCGGTTGCCCGCGACCCAGTACGGCGTGTTGGGCTCGTTGAGCGGGGCGATGCTGTGGAAGCGAATCGCGTGGCGCCGCTCCAGCCCCTGCATCGCGCGGACGAGATAATCGGCGAACTGCGGCTCGAAGCCGGGGCGCAGGTTGGGCTGGTATCGGGCGCCGGCGCCCGCGACGTCGCCGCTGACGGTCATGAACCAGGGCGGCGAATAAGCCGCCGCCTCGATCACCCGCACGTCCGCCGGCACGCGACGGCGCACCGCGTCGAGCCACCATTGCTGGCCCGGGTCGGCCGACCAATCCCATTGCCGCGGGTCGTCGCCGCGCCACCAGTCGCGCCCGGTGGCGCCGGCGGGCATCTTCCACATGCCGGGGATGTTGGCATTGGGGCGCGTCAGCGGCGGGGTGCCGGGGCGGCGGCCGCCGCCGATATTGTAGCGCGCGATCGTCCAACCCAGCCCGTCCGGGCCGTAGAGCAGGTCGGCGAGCCGCTCGCGCACCGGGTCGACCCAGCCCCCGGTCGTGCTCGCGAACCAGGCGAGCGAGGTGCCCCAGCCGCGGAAGCGCGTGCGCGGGTGCGCCCAGTCGGCGGCGAGCGCGATCGTGACCGGCGCGGCGCAGCGCGGCGCGTCGGCAGCAGCGGTCTGCACCACCGCGGCAGCGGGGGCGGCGAGCGCGACCGTCGTCGCGGTCGCCAGCGCGAGGCGCCGTAGCCGCGCGGTCACGCTGTCACCGAGGCGAGCTGCGCGGCGGTCACCCGCGTGGCGGGACGGAAGGCGAACGAGGCCATATATGTCTCCAGGCTGGCGACGAGCTGCCGGCTGACGGGATCGTCCGTCCCGGCGCCATCGAGCGCGAAGCCGCAGACGATCGCGCGCCCCTTGCCCAGCGCGACCTCCACGATCAGCCCGAGCGGGCGCGCGGTGAACCAATCGTCGATCACGCGCACGATCGGGGTCAGTCCGCGCGGCAGGCCGTCGAGCCGGAGCGCGCCGGCACGATGGATCAGGTACCACCAGTGCCAGTCGCTGTGCGGCGTCGTCGGAAAGTCGGCGAGCGCGGGATGCGCCGGGTCGCAGAGCACGCCGAGCGTCGTCGGCGCCTGGCGCTCGGTCCACAACGTGTTCCAGAAGATGCTCGAGAAACCCAGCTTGACCGGGCGATCCGCGTGGTTCGCGACGCGCTCGGGCGGCAGGCCGATCAGCGCGGTACCGCCCTCCTCCAGGTGGCGCAGCAGTGCGGCGTCGATCCGGTCGGCGCGCCGCACGCGCGGTGTCGGCGCCAGGGCGGCCAGATAGACCCATATGTCCCAGTCGTTCTCCGCGATCGTCTGCCCCGCTGCGGTGACAGTGACGACCAGCTTGGCAGCGGTCGCGCGCTCGGTCCGCAGCCGCGGCGCGGCGCTGAGGTCGAGCGGCGCGTTGCCGAGCGGGAGCGCGCGTTCGGGAAAGGCCCCGCTCGCCAGTTCGGCGCCGTCGGCGGCGACGACGCGCCACCCCACCCTCGCCGCGGCGATCGGGGCGGCGCCGAAATGCGCGATGTCGACGGTGAAGGCGAGCGGCTCGCCCGATCGCAGCACGCGCCGCGGCAGCCGCGCCAGCGGCACGATCGGCGCGCAGAAGCGCCGATATTCCTGGCCCGTGACATAGCCCTTGTCGTCCCAGAACGGGTCCAGCACCCCGACCAGCGCGCTGCCCTGGCCGGGGAAGTCCTGCAACCCGAGCAGCTGGAAGCCGCCGAAGCGATGCGTGCGCAACGCGCTCTCGATATCCTCCTTGTAACAGAGCAGCTGGAGCCGGCCGGACGCGCTGACGAACGCGGGCGCGAGCTCCTCCAGGCCATTGTCGCGCAGCCGGTCGGCGAAGATGTCGAAGTTACGCGCCTTGAGATAGCCGGTATATTTGCGCCGCTCGTCGAGGTTCGGATAGACGCACCATTGGCCGATCTCGTGGCTGATCACGGGCACGCGGTGGCGCGCGACGAAGTCGCGATAGTCGGTCACCGTCTCCGGCGGCGCGCGGTTGATCCGCGAGCGCAGCTCCTCGCCCCAGGCCTGGACCCGCGGCGTCGGGGTGACGTGATATTGGTTCTCGCCGATCTCGGGCCAGCCCGAGCCCGAGGTCCACAGCCGCCGGTCGTCCAGCGCGCGATAGTGGCGGACGTAATCGGCGAGGAAGGCGTCGCGGCGCTTCTCGCCGTCGGCGGCCTTGCCTCCGCCGGGTTCGTTGCCGTGGGTCATCAGCACGAAGGACGGATGGTTGCCGTGCGCGGCGAGGATGCGGTCGGTCTCGGCATAGACCCAGCGATCGACCGGAAGGCCGCTGCCGATATGGGTCGACTGATTGGCCCAGACCGTCTCGATCTGCAGGTACACGCCCGCCTCGTCGGCCGCGTCGAAGGCCGCCTCTGGCGGGCAATAGCTGTGGCAGCGCAGGTGGTTGAGACCGTATTCCTTGATCCGGCGCATGATCCGCCGCCAGCTCTCGGGATCGGTCGCGGGATGGCCGGTCAGCGGGAAGATGCTGCATTCCAGTGCGCCGCGGAACATCATCGGGCGGCCGTTGATGGCGAAACCGTCGGGCGTGCCGACCAGCTCGCGCCAGCCGAACCGCCCCTGCCACTGCTCGCCGCCGTCGACGTGGACGGTCACCTCGTGGAGCACCGGGTCGAACTCGTCCCAGGGCGCGCGGTCCGCCGCGGCGACGGCGATGGCGAGCCGCGCCTCGCCCTCGCCGCTGCGCCACGTGACCGGCGCGCGATGCGTCGCGCCCTGGAGCCGCACCTCGACCGCGGCCACCGCCGGCGCCCCCGCCTCGCGCCGCAGCAGCGCCCGCACGCGCAGCTCGCCCGCGGCGAGCGACGGCGAGAGCTCGACGCGCTCGATCGCCACCCGATCGCGCGCGCGCAGCTCGATCCGCCCGGCGATGCCGTTCCAATTGCCCTGGGTGTGATCGGTGACGCCGTGGCCGTTGTGGCCGATCTCGACGATCATTCGATTGTCGACGCGGATCGTCAGCCGGTGCGTGCCCGGCGCCAGCACGCCGAGGTCGTGGACGTGGGGGACGTGCAGCGCGTCGCTGTGCCCGGCCGCGCGATCGTCGACCCAGACACGCGTCTCCCAATGCGGCCGCTCGAGGAACAGCTCGACGCGGCGGCCGCGCCACTCGGCCGGCACCTCGATGTCGCGCTGATACCAGGCGGGGCCGCGGTACCAGCTGTCGGGCTGGAGGAAGAACGGCACCTGGACGTTACCCGGCGCGCGATAGCGCGCGTAATCAGCCGCGGTGAAAAAGGATCGATCGTTGATGTCACCGGTCCAGGGCGTATCCACCGACACGGCGCGACCGACCTGATGCTGCTCGAGGCTACCCGGTAGCGGCAACGTCTCCGCCAGCCGGCGTCCCTGCCAGCGCTGCGCGACGCCGCGGTCGTCCGGGTCCAGCGCGCGGCGCCACACGCCGACGAGGCCCCGCTCGCCCGACGCGGCGGCGGTGGACGCGGGCACGCCGAGGAACGGCGCCGCGAGCAGCGATTGTACCAGCCGGCGACGGTCGATCATCGATGCCGCATCCACGTCGCTCATAGCTCACCCTCTCGCGATTTATGTCATACAATAAATCGTGAAATGCAGACGATCAAGCGGAAGCGTCGCGTAAGAGCACGGCAGCGCGCAGAGCAGAAGTATGACTTATTGACGAAAGGGCATACGCATTTTATGCCGTGACGATGCCGGCGGCACAGCCGGCGACGAGGTGGAGGGGAAGATGGCGGCGCGGCGCGTACAATGGACCGGCGGATCGGTGATCGCGCTCTGCGCGGTGATAGCGAGCGGCGCCGCGGCGCAGACCGGCTCACCCCCCGTGACCGCCACCCAGGCGCCCGCCGACGACGGTGGCGCCGTCGGCGACATCGTCGTCACCGGCGTGCGCTCCAGCCTCGACTCGGCGCAGGAGCTCAAGCGCAACAGCGACCAGATCGTTGACTCGATCCAGGCGCAGGACATCGGCAAGCTGCCCGACGCCAACACGGTGGAGTCGCTCCAGCGCATCACCGGCGTGCAGATCCAGCGCCGCTACGGCGAGGGCGGCACCGACGTGGACCATCGCACCCAGCCGGCGATCGCGATCCGCGGCCTCACCCAGGTGCGCACGCTGATCGACGGCCGCGACACCTACTCCGCCTCGGGCGGACGCAATTTCGACATCGAGGCGCTGCCACCGGAGCTGCTCGCCGGGATCGACGTGTTCAAGAACCCCTCGGCCGAGGTGATCGAGGGCGGCATCGGCGGCGTCGTCAACCTGCGCACGCGGCTGCCGTTCGACCAGAAAGGCGAGGTGATCAACGCCACCGCGCGCGCCAATTACTACGATCTGGCCGATGCCTGGGGCGGCTCCGGCTCGGCCTTGTACAGCAACCGCTGGCAAACCGGGCTGGGCGAGATGGGGCTGCTCCTCAACGGCATCTACAGCAAGAGCAAGTACCGCCAGGACGCGCTGCTGGTGCAGCCCTTCTTCGACGTGACCGCGGGGACCCTGCCCGACGCGCCGGCCGGTGCGCGCGCGCCGCTCGGATTCCAGATCTACGACGAGCTCGGCTCACGCGAGCGGCTCACGCTGGCGGGCGCCTATCAGTGGACGATATCGGATCGGCTCGGGCTCACGCTGCAGGCGCTGCACAGCCGCTACCGCTTCCTGCGCACGGGGCGCTATTTCTACAATATCACCCATGGCGAGAACCCGATCGCCACCCCCGGCGCCAGCTTCGGCTATGCCGACGACGGGCGCGTCACCAGCGGCTCCTACGACAATATGGTCTTCGAGTCGGCGCGATACGATCAGGACCTGAACACCAAGAACACCAATCTGACCGCGCGGCTCGCCTGGCAGGCAACCGACACCCTGTCGGCGACGTTCGACGCGCAATATCTAAAGTCCAGCTACGACGTGGACGGCAACGGCTTCGTCATCTCGCAATTCCGGGACCCCAGCGAGCTGCCCTCGGCAACGCCGAACAAGAGCATCGTCGACTTCAACATCGCGGGCGATCCGCGCTGGACCGTCAGCGATCCCGGACTGCTGACCGACCCGTCGCGCTATCGCTTCGCCTATCTCGCCGATTATCTGACGCGCAACGACACCGACCAGCTCGCGCTGCGCTACGACCTGAAGTGGGAGCCGGTCGACTCGATCGTAAAGTCGATCACCGCGGGGGTGCGCTACGCCGACAGCAACGTCACCCTGCGCGGCTATGGCGTGGGCTTCTGCACCTTCACCAGCGGCAATTCGGAGAGCTGCGCGGCCCCTGCCGGCGCGGGCTACATCCCGTACAGCTCCGACCGCGAGCAGCTGATCGTCCGAGGCCCGGCACCCGGCTTCTTCGAGGGGCGCACCGTCGACGGCGTGCTCTATCCAGGCTTCCCGCCGGGCAGCGTTTCGGCGAGCCTGACCGACACGTTCGGCATCTTCGGCGCGCAGCGGCGCGCGCGCTTCTACCCGGCCGAGATCAACCGCCAGACCGAGCGGACGCTGACCAGCTACGCCAGCGCGCGACTGGCGACCGAGCTGCTGGGCGTGCCGATCGACGGCAGCGCGGGAATCCGCCTAATTCGCACGCGCACCTCCTCGGTGGGCTACCTGTTCCCGCAGGATAACACGCTCGACCCCACCGACCCTGCCAACCTCACGCCGATCACGGTGCGCAAGAGCTATCTGTCCACGCTGCCGAGCGTGAACCTGCGCGCGCTGCTGACCGATCAGCTCCAGCTGCGCTTCGCCTTCGCCAAGGCGATGGCGCGCCCCGACTTCACCCAGATGGCGACCAACGTGACGCTGGGGCCGCCCAACGTCGTCAATCCCTCGACCGGACGGCCCGGCGGCTCGTCGGGCAACCCGCTGCTCGACCCGATCCGCTCGACCCAGTTCGACGCCTCGCTCGAATGGTATTTCGCGCGTGCCGGCTCGCTCACCGCCGGGCTGTTCCACAAGGATGTCGCCGGCTTCCTCACTAGCGGGCGCGTGGTGCGCGATTTCGGCGGCGTTCCCTATGACATCAGCACCACGATCAACTCATTGTCGGGCAAGGTGAAGGGTTTCGAGGTCGCGTATCAGCAATTCTACGATTTCCTGCCCGGGCTGCTCGGCGGACTGGGGCTTCAGGCCAATTACACCTATGTCGACAGCAGCGTGCAGAATCCCTTCGCGACACCCGGCAGCACGATACCCACACTGGTGCCGCTCGAGAAACTGTCCAAGCACAGCTACAATATCGTCGGCCTCTACGAACGCGGCCCGATGAGCGCGAGGCTGGCGTACAATTGGCGCGGCCGCTACCTCGACACCACGGTGGGCAGCGGCGCGAACGGCCAACCGCAGATCCAGGCGCCCTATGCCAGCCTCGACGCGTCGGTGAGCTACAACATCACAGCGCATGTCGCGCTGTCGGTCGAGGCGGTGAACCTTAACAATCGAATGAACGAGACGTTTATCGGCACGCCGACCGAGCCCTTGCAATATACGCTTAACGATCGCCGCTTCGGCGTCTCCCTACGCGCAACCTACTAGCCCCCGAGCGTCAGTCCTTGCCTCGCCGCTGAACAGCCGCGACACTGCGCCATGGATAAGGCGAAACGCGCGACACTCGCGGGCCTGACGGCGATGGCCGTGGTCGCTTCGGCGCGGCCGGGTGCAGGCGCCGAGCGGCGGCAAGACGATGTCGATCCGCTCGATCGACGCATGGCCGACTATGATCCCGTGTGGCGCAGCGCCAGCCGCGACGCCGGCGAGTCGATGCCCTGCGGGGCGGGCGATATCGGGCTGAACGTGTGGGTCGAGGGCGATGACGTGCTGTTCTACGTCGCCCGCAGTGGCGCTTTCGACGAGACCAACAGCTATCTGAAGCTCGGCCGCGCGCGGCTCCGCTTCGATCCGTCGCCGTTCGGCCGCGGCGCCTCCTTCGAGCAGCGCCTCAGCCTCGTGACGGGCGAGATGGTGGTGACCTGCGGCGACCTCGTCGTCACGCTGTGGGCGGACGTCGCGTCACCGATCGTCCGCGTCGCGGTCGAGAGCAGCGCCCCTGTCGCCATGACGGCGACCTGGGAAAGCTGGCGAACCCACGACCGCGACTATCTGCCGGCCGAAATGTCGATGCACCGCGCCTATGATGGCGCGCCCGTCACGCCGCGCCAATATGCCGATGAGGTCGGCTTCGCGGAGGGTGGTGTGCTCAGCCTCCATCACAATCGAGACAACAGCGTCTTCGACCTGCTCATCGAGCAGCAGGGCCTGGATGAGGTGAAGGATCAGCTGTGGAACCCGCTCGCCGGGCTGGGCTTCGGCGCCTTGTTGCACGGCGACGGGTTCGTTCCTGCCGGGACGGTGGAGGGACGATATGGCAGCACCGCTTTCATCGGCTGGACGCTCGGCAGCCGCCGCCCGCAGCGCCGGCACGAGCTCCGCCTCTTCTGTCACGTCGCCCAGGCGCCGACGCGCGATGAGTGGATCGCGGGCCTGCGCCGGCTGGCTATGTCGGATTCGGGCGCGGCAGTGTCTCGCCGGCGCAGCCGACGATGGTGGCGATCCTTCTGGGAGCGCAGCTGGATCGTGGTCGAACCCGGCGGCGCTCGGCCGAACAGCCAGCCCTGGCGCATTGGGCGCAACTACCAGCTCTTCCGCCACCAGCTTGGCACCAACGCGCGCGGCGCCTGGCCGACCAAGTTCAATGGTGGCAATTTCACGGTCGATCCCGAGTTTACCCAGCCCGAGCTGCGTCTCTCACCCGATTATCGCGCCTGGGGCGGCGGCGAGTTCACCGCGCAGAACCAGCGGCTGGTCCATTGGCCGATGCTGAAGAGCGGCGACTCCGACCTCATGCGACCGCAACTCGACTTCTACCGTCGGCTCCGCCGCACGGCGGAGCTGCGGACGCAGCATTACTGGGGGCACAAGGGCGCGTGCTTCGTCGAGCAGATCGAGAATTTTGGCCTCTGCTGCGGGCAGGAGTGGGGCTGGCAGCGGACCTGGAACAAGCCCGCCACGCGCATGCCCGGGGTCGAGGACAGCGCCTTCGTCGATTATCTCTGGGACACCGTCCTGGAATTCTGCCTCATGATGCTCGAGGTCGGTCGTTTCACCGGCGCCCATGTGTCGGGCGACCTCGCGTTCATCGACAGCTGCCTCACCTTCTTCGACGAGCATTATCGGCGGGAGCATGCGCGCATCACCGGTTCCGAGCTGGGTGCCGACGGCAAACTGGTCCTCTTTCCAGGCACCGCGTGCGAGACCTACAAGAACACGCTGAACTCAACCGTCACAATTGCCGGCCTGGACGCGGTTCTGGCCGCCCTGCTCGCCCTGCCCGAGCGGATGCTCGGCACGGCGCTCCGGGAGCGCTACGCCGCCCTGCGCACGACCTTGCCGAAGCTCCCGACCCGCCGCATGAGCGGCCGTCAGGTGATCGCGCCCGCTGCGCTATGGGACCGTATCCAGAATGTTGAAATCCCGCAGCTGTACCCGGTTTTTCCATACCATCGCTTCGGCGTCGGCCTGCCCAACCTTCAACTCGCGGTCGACACCTGGCACCATGGCGTCGACACGGCTGCGCAGAAGGACATCAAGAGCTGGCACCAGGACGCGATCTTCTGCGCCCGCCTCGGCCTGACCGACGAGGCTGCCATGCTCACCGCGCGCAAGTTGGACGATTCGGGCCGTCGCTATCCGACCTTCTGGGGTCCCGGTCACGACTGGGCGCCGGATCATAACTGGGGCGGGTCGGGGATGATCGGTCTACAGGAGATGCTGATGCAGACGCCCGGCGACTTGATCCACCTCTTCCCCGCCTGGCCACGCGATTGGGACGTCGACTTTCGCCTTCACGCGCCGCACGGCACCCGCGTCGATGCCACCCTGCAAGCAGGCCGGTTGGTCGCGCTGTTGGTTGAACCCCCTGCCGCCCAGTCACGAGTGGTGCTGCCGGCATGGGCGACCGGCCTTGAGCCCAGCTAAGACCCAATTTCGGTCATTCATCAGCTTATTCCCCTTCCCAGAAGCGGACGCTTATTCATCTCGGCAGCGACGAACCAGATGCGGATGGTGGATCTGCACTAGACAGCCCATTATCCCTCAGGCAGACGATCTGACGCGGTCTTCTGACATCCCGAACGCCGCAGCAAACCACCGGCTGCGCGTTGGTGTCACAACCGGACGTGGCTGTTGGAAAAATTCCGTTAGGCGCTGATCTCGTCTCGATTGGAACGGCGAAACGGGAAAGCCCAGGCTGAGGAAGCTCTGCAGGTGCCCAGGGCCGCATAACGGATACGGCCCAACAGCCAAGCCAGGCCAGTTCAGATGGCGCTGACTACGATGCCTGGGACGACCGCGGGGCAGAGCGGGATTCTTGGCGTCGCGGCCACCGCGTATCACGCGCGCGATCGCCGATGCGAGCCCACCGTCGATGCCGCTCGTCGGAGTATTGTCATCAGCATTCAGACCGAGAACACAACCGAGACACCGAGAAGCGCGTTTGTGCGCGGGCGGGACGTATAGTTGTTCTCGACCACTCCGATGGCGGTCTGTGCCAGGAGTAAGGCGATCATGGGCGCGATGACGCGCGCGAGTGTGACAGGGATCGGCCCCAAGATTATCGCCGAGCGCACTCCGGCCTTGGCCGAAGACGGCACGGACAGGGTCGGAATCGTCATAGACGCGTCGGATGCTCTTGGCCTAACACGTCGCCGCACCGGTCCCAATGCGCGGACCAGTCGCTGATCGCGTCGATGACGGCGCGAGACCCGGCGCCGCGCGGCGTGAGCCTGTATACCTGCCGGTCGGCAGGCTCAGGCAGGCGCACACGCTCGACCAGGCCCGCCTGCTCGTAGAGCCGAAGGCGCGCGGCCAGGATGTTCGCCGAAACGCCCGGAATGGCCTCGCGCAGGCCCGAGAAGCGCGCGGGGCCGGCCAGCAGCGTTCGCAGGATCGCAATGCCCCATTTCGCGGTGACGAGTTCCTCGATCGAAGATCGCGCGGAGGGCACCATGTTCATGCCGGATCGCGGTCCGGCGGGGACGCGGTGGGCAACGCCGCCTCGACCTCTTGGAGGCGACGCTCCAGCGCGTGGATGCGCTGGGACGTGATCTCGTGCACGTCCGTGTCCAGCGCTTTTGCCCAGAGGTCGAGCCAGCGGACCGCTCGACCCCAGATCGACGTGCGAACCGGCGAAGTATTCATGTCCATGCTCCTCTCGGTGATGTGGACGCCACGTCGCTGAGAGCTGCTGCGACCGCGAGTTGATCCTCGGTTAGTCCGCAGCGGACGCACTCGGCGATGACCGAGGCGCGCCTTGCGTCGCTTAATCGGAGCCTCCGTCCGATGCAGAACCGCCGCAGCGCCTCCAGCCTCGGATCCGCAAGCGGGTTCGCCCGCCGGACGCCGAACAGGAGGTCTGCCAAGCGTCGCAGCGCACCCCCTGGGCAGATCGTCGCCGGCTCGTCCCGCAGCGCGAGCATCACCACCTGACGCTCGATCGGCGAGAGAAGCGGTGACGGCGGAGGCGTCGGGCCCGCGGTTGTGGCTGCGGTGACCGGGCGGTGGAACATCGTGCGTCAGGCCAAGGCCGGGGCAGCGGATGCCGACGCGGGCCGCTCGCCTTCGTCCGGTGTGATCCGATACCAGAGCGCATAGAGCGCCGGCAGGAAGACCAGCGTCAGCACCGTCCCGCCCAGCGTCCCGCCGATCAGGGTCACCGCCATCGATCCCCAGAACACAGACTCGATGAGCGGGACGAAGGCCAGCACCGCAGCCAATGCCGTCAGGATGACCGGGCGCGAGCGCTGCACCGTCGCCTCCACTACCGCGTCGTGCGGGGTCATGCCGGCCTTCTCATTGTCGTGGATCTGACCGATCAGGATCAGCGTGTTGCGCATCAGGATGCCGGCGAGCGAGATCAGCCCCAGGATCGCGTTGAACCCGAACGGCTGGCCGGTGACGAGCAGCGTCGGCACCACGCCGATCAGCCCGAGCGGTGCGGTCAGCAGCACGATCGCCATGGCCGACAGGCTGCGCACCTGCAGGATGATGACGACCATCATCAACACGATCATGATCGGGAAGATCGGCGCGAGCGCGGCGTTGGCCTTGCCCGCTTCCTCGATCGAACCCGCCATGTCGATGCGATAGCCGGCTGGCAGCGACGCGATGATCGGCTGGAGCTTCTCCATCATCGCGGTCGACACATCGGGGGGCTGGAGCCCGTCGGCGATGTCGCCGCGCACGGTGATCGTCGGCACGCGGTCGCGGCGCTGGAGGATCGGGTCTTCCATCCGCACCTCGAACCGACCGACCTGACTGACCGGAACCCGCTGGCCGTTCGCGCCCACCAAGGTGAAGTCGCCGATCCGCGCGGGATCGAGCCGCTCGTCGCCGGCGGACCGCGCGACGATGTCGACCGTGCGGATGTCCTCGCGCGCCTGCGCGACGGTGACGCCGGTCAGCAGGAACTGGAGCTGATTGGCGACGTCCGCCGATGTGAGGCCGAGCGCGCGCAGCCGATCCTGGTCGAGCACCAGCCGCATCGCGGGCGCACGCTCGACCGAGTCGACGTTGACGGTGCGCATCATAAGATCGTTCTGCATCACCTGTCGTACCCGCTCCGCGATGGCGCGCACCTGGTCGCGGTCGGGGCCGTTCACGCGGAAGGCGACAGGGAAGGGCGACGGCGGGCCGAACACGAGCTGGGTCGCCCGCACGCGCGCCATCGGGGCGAGACCGTCCGCGACCGCTCGGCGCAGGTTCGCCTTCAGCGCGTCGCGCTCCTCCTCGTCGTCGGTCCGCACGACGATCTTGGCGAAGGACGGATCGGGAAGCTCGGAGTTGAGCGACATGAAGAAGCGGGGGGCGCCCTGGCCGATATAGCTCGTGACGATCTTCGCCTGCGGCTGGCGGCGCAGCCATGTCTCAACCTCGCGGCTGGCCAGGCTGGTCGCCTCGAGCGCGCTGCCCTTGGGCATGTAGACCTCGACCAGCAGCTCGGGCCGGTCGGACTGCGGGAAGAACTGCTTCTTGACGGGCCCCATCCCGACGCCGGCGATCAGAAACGCACCGAGCGTCGAAAGCGCGACGAGCTTCTTGCGGCGCACCGCCCAGGCGATCAGCCCGCGCACCTTCTGATAGCGCGGCGTCTGATAGATGGCGGCGTGTCCGCCCTCGACCGGCTTGATGTCGGGCAGCAGCTTGACGCCCATGTAGGGGGTGAAGATCACCGCGACGAACCACGAGGCGATCAGCGCGAAGCCGACCACCCAGAAGATGTTGCCGGCATATTCGCCCGCGCTCGACTGCGCGAAGCCCACCGGCATGAGCCCGATGACGGTGACGAGCGTGCCCGCCAGCATCGGCGCGGCCGTGTGGCTCCAGGCATAGGCCGACGCCCTGATGCGGTCGTAGCCTTCCTCCATCTTCACCACCATCATCTCGATCGCGATGATGGCGTCGTCGACGAGCAGGCCGAGCGCGAGGATCAGCGCGCCGAGCGTGATGCGGTCAAGCACGCGGTCGGTCGCCCACATGACGACGAGGACGATCGCGAGCGTGAGCGGCACTGCCGCCGCGACGACGATGCCGACCCGCCAGCCGAGGCTGACGAGACTGACGATCATCACGATCGCCAGCGCCTCGAGGAAGGTTTTCATGAACTGGTCAACCGCGGCCCGGATGTTGACCGCCTGGTCGGTGACGGGCGTTAAACTCATGCCCAGCGGAAGCTCCGACTGGATCTTCTTCACCTCGGCACCCAGCGCCTTGCCGAGCTCCAGTCCGTTCCACCCCTGGCGCATCACGACGCTCAGCAGCAGGGCCGGCTCGCCTTCGCTGCGGATCTTGAAGGCGGACGGGTCCTGATAGCCGCGCTTGACCGTGGCGATGTCGGACAGCTGCAGCGTGGCGCCATTGGCGACGATCGGCAGGTCGCGGATCTTGGCGAGATCGTCGAACGCGCCGTCGAGGCGGACGGTGACCGTCTGCGCCTTGCTCTCGACCGAGCCCGCCGGGGTCAGCAGGTTCTGCTTGCCGAGCGCATCGAGGATCGCACGCGGCTCGACGCCAAACGTCGCCAGCCGACCTTCCGAGAACTCGACGTAGATGCGCTCGGGCTGCTCGCCGAGGATCTTGATCTTGTTGACGCCGGGCACATGCAGCAGCCGCTGCCGCAGCTGTTCGGCCTCGCGGGCGAGCTTGCGCTGCGGCTCCCCCTTCGCCTTAAGAGCGTAGAGCGCGAAGGTGACGTCGCCATATTCGTCGTCCAGGAACGGACCGGCGACCCCCTGCGGCAGGTTGCGCTGCTCGTCCTGCAGCTTCTTGCGGGCCTGGTAGAACTGCTCCGGGACCAGTTCGGGCGGCACCGTGTCCTTCAGCCAAAGCGTGATGAAGACGAAGCCGGGCCGCGTGAAGGTGTCGGCGCGATCGTAGTAGCGCAGCTCCTGCAGACGCTTCTCGATCGGCTCCGCGACCTGATCCTGCATCTCCTGCGCGGTGGCGCCGGGCCATGCGGCGGCGACCGTCATCACCTTGATCGTGAAGCTCGGATCCTCGGCGCGGCCGAGCTTCATGAAGGCGATGGTGCCCGCCATGATGATCGCCATCAGGAAGAACAAAGTCACCGATCGTTCGCGGACGGCGAGCGCCGAGAGGTTCCAGCGGCTCGGCTGCGCGTCGGACGCGCGGTTAGCATCGGCGCTCACTGAGCCGCATCCTTTGCGGCGACCTGCCGGGCGATCCGCACCGGCTGGCCGTGGTGGAGCAGGTGCGCCCCGAGCGCGACGATGGCTTCTCCCGCGCGCAGGCCGGCCGACAGCGCGGCGCTCTCCTCTCCAACCGTCGCGATCCGGACCGGACGCCACGCCACTGTCGGCTGCTTGCCCGCGCGAACGACCCAGACGCCGGGGCCCTTCCCGTTGTCGGTGATCGCGGCCAGCGGCACTTCGGTCCCAGCTGCGGCGCCCGGCTGCGCTAGCGCGACGGTGACGGTCGAGCCGAGCGGCGCCCGAGCTGGAGCACCCGCCAGCACGTAGCGTGCCGCGAAGGTTCGTGTCGCCGGGTCGGCGGCATCTGACAGTTCACGCAAGGTCGCCGCGCCGGTCGCCCCGCCATAGGTGCGCGCCTGCGCCGTCGATCCGATGCCGGGCCGCAGCGTCTCGGGAAGCTGGATGAGCGCCTCGCGCGGACCCGAGCGCGCGATCCGCACGACGACCTGGCCCGCGCCGACCACCTGGCCCGGCTCGGCCAGCGTCTCGACGACCGTCCCGTCGGCGTCGGCGAGCAGGACGCTGTAGCCCGTTTCGTTGCGGGCCACGCGCGCCTGCGCGGTGGCCGAGGCAAGCTGGGCGCGCGCCGCATCGGCCGCCGCCCTGGCCTGGTCGTAGGCGGAGGCCGACACCGCGCCCGCGCCCACCAGATCGCGGAGACGCGCCTCGTCCGCGGCGGTCTGGCGTGCGCGGGCGCGGGCAGCTTCGACCGTCCCGGCCGACGCCTGGCTCGCCAGCGCGAGGTCGCTCGCGTCGATGCGCATCAGCGGCTGGGCGCGCCGGACGACCTGCCCCGCATCGACGAGGCGCTGCACGACCTTGCCGCCGACCCGGAACCCCAGGTCGCTCTGAACCCTGGCGGCCACCACGCCGGTGAACTCGCGCCCGGTCCCTGCGCCGGATGACGGGACCGTTACCCGGACCAGCGGCGACAGCGTCCGGGGATCCGCCTCCTCCTTGCCGCAGGCGGCGAGCGCCAATGCGATGAGCGGCGCCACGCCCGCGGTGCGGATCGGTAACCGTTGCGACACGAATCAGTCCTCCCAGGTTCGGGAGCCTGACTGTTGTCTTGTGACCAATCTGTCAATAGGTCACATGGAAAGGCTACGGAGCAAGGCTGCGAAGGATAAGGCTCGCCACCTCCTGCTGCGCATCCGGAAGCAGGTCGAGGTTGCGCTCGAGGTGCAGCGGATCGACGAACGGCATCATCGCGTAATAGATCGCTCGGCAGGTCTCATCGATCGGCGTCTTGCGCTCGAACTCCCCGCTGTCGCGCCCGCTCCGGACGATCTCCAGGATCATCGCCTTCAACGTCTCGCGATAGCTCCGGGCCGAGTTCCACTGCTCCGCGGCGGAATGGGCCGCGATGTCGTAGATCTTGCGATCGTCGAAGAAAAGTTCGACGCTGTGCGTCGTTAAACTCTTAAACATGCGCCGGAAACGATCAGTCGCGCTGCCACCCTCATCAATCGCCGCGCGGGTCGCGGCGACGATCCGATCCAGGCGCGAGCTGCAGATCGCCTCGCCGATGGCCTGCTTAGATTCGAAGAACCGGTAGATGTAGGCCTTCGAAAAACCGATCTCCCGGGCTAGATCGGCGACGGTGGTCTTACCGTAGCCATAACGAGCGAAGCACTCGTTCGCGGCGTCCACGATCTGGTCGCGAACGGTGTGCTCGGCTGGTCCTCGCGTAGACGTGGGCTGGGAGGCAGTGGCTGTCATGTCCGCCATATAGTCGCAAGACCGACGCTTGACAAACAGTGACCAGAACGGCCATTAGTCACACCTCATCGCTTGAGGTTTGTCCATGCGGCGCATCTTTCTCCTCGCCACCGTCCCGCTCGCTCTCGCAGCTGGCGGCTGTGCAACCGGTCCCCGCTACGTCGAGCCCGCCTCGTCAGCGCCGGCGGTCTTTCCGACGGCCGGTGCCGTCGACATCCGGATGGCCGGCATGCCGGCGGCGGACCTCGTCGACTGGTGGCGTGCCTTCAACGACCCGACGCTGACCTCGCTCGTGGAACGCGCGCTGGCGCAGAACCTCGACCTTCAGCAGGCCGCAGCGCGCGTCACGCAGGCAAGGGCCGCGCTCAAGGGTGCCAACGCGGCCTTGCTCCCATCGGGGCAGGTGAGCGGCCAGGCAGGTGAGGTCTATCAGTCGCTTGAAACCCCGGTCGGCCGGATCGGCAGCGCGTTTCCACAATTCGAGCGCTCGACCGAGCTCTATCAGCTCGACCTCGGGGCCAGCTGGGAACTCGACGTGTTCGGCGGCAAGGACGCCGCGCGTGATGCGGCCCGCGCGGACTGGCAGTCGTCGGCAGCCAGCGCCGTTGCCGCACGGCTCGCGGTCATCGCGCAGACCGCAGACACCTACGTCACGATCCGCGGACTGCAGGCGCGGCTCGCCATCGCCCGGGCGCAGGCTGAAACGCAGGACCGGCTGACCGACATCGTCGCGCTGCAGTTCAGGAAGGGCGTCGCCGCCGAACTCCAGCTGCGACAGAGCGAAGGTGCGCTGGCGCAGGTCCGCGCGTCGGTGCCGGCGCTGCAGAACGAGCTCAACAAGGCGATGAACGCCCTCGATGTCCTGCTCGGCGACCAGCCGGGCTCCTCGCGCATCACTCTCGCGGTCGCCGCGCCGATTCCCGCGGCGCCGGCGATCTCAACCGCGGGCGGGCCGGCGGCCGTCCTCCGACGCCGGCCCGACATCATCGCCGCCGAGCGCACGCTGGCGGCGTCGAACGCACGCATCGGCGTCGCCATCTCGGAATATTATCCCAAGTTCTCGTTGAGCGGCCTGCTCGGCACCGCGACCACCGCCGCCGGCGGGCTGTTCGGCGGCAACTCGATCCAGGCGAGCGGCTTTCTCGGCCTGCGCTGGCGGCTCTTCGACTTCGGACGGATCGACGCGGAGGTGAAGGCGGCGAAGGGACGGAACGCGGAAGCGCTCGCCGCCTACCGCCAGACCGTGCTGCGCGCCGCACAGGATGTCGAGGACGCCTTCTCGACACTGGTTCAGCAGGAAGCGCGTGCCGCGGCGCTCGGCCGAGGGGAGGCGTCGCTGTCGCGCGCCCAGGCCGCGTCGCTCGCCGCCTACAAGGGCGGCGTCGTCAGCCTGGTCGAGGTTCTCGACGCAGACCGCCGACTGCTCGAGACGCGCGACGGCGAGGTGCAGGCCCGCGCCGCCGCCAGCCGCGGCGCGATCGCATCGTTCCGCGCCCTCGGCGGCGGCTGGTCGCCCGCGACGGCGGTGGCGAAGGAGAAGTTCGGTGGATGAGGCGGACGGGCCGAATGGCCTCGATCAGGTCCGCGCCATGCTCGAAGACGGGCAGCAGCCGCCCTATGGTCGCAAGATGGCGGTATCGCTGGTCGAGGCCGGACCCGGTCATGCCGTCTTCGAGCGCACGCCGGACCACAGCTGTCTGAATCCCATGGGCACGGTCCATGGCGGCTACGCAGCCGCGATGCTCGACAGCGCCTGCGGCATCGCCGCGCACACCGGACTGAAGGCCGGCCAGGCATACACCACGCTGGAGTTAAAGACGTCGTTCCTCCGTCCGCTGACGCCGCGCAGCGGCACGGTCCGTGCAGTCGGGCGACTTGTATCCATGACCCGCCGAGCCGCCTTCGCGGAGGCCACGCTCCACGACGCCTCCGGGCGATTGTGTGCGACGGCGACATCGACCCTGCTGGTCTTCGACGCCCGAGGGAAGGGCGGGAATTCGCCGGAGACGCCGAGGTGACGTCGGTCGACAAGGCGCGGGCGCTCTTCCAGGTGAATGCGTTCGGCTTGATCCGCATGACCCAAGCCAGACGGCCAGTCAGGCGTGCGAAGCAGGGCGGACGCATTGTCAGCGTCAGCTCGGTCTTGGCCTGATGCCGACATCGAATATGGAAATCTACGCCGCGACGAAGCACGCGGTCGAGGACTACACCGCGTCGCTCGATCATGAGGTCCACCACTTCAGCATTCGGGCCAAATGGGATCAGTCGGATGGGCGACGAGGCGTTCAGCCGCTCCGCGGCTGAGAAGACCCATTTCCGGTCATTCGTGCGCCACTTGCAGCTGCCCGCTTTCTGCCATTCGTTGATGTGAGTGGACCGGTACGCTCGCGAACCACGCCACGTGGAACGACCACTCGTTGCCCGCTACGCCCGATCATACCGTCTCCTCATCGGCTGTGTCCGCCCAATCGGTGCGCCCGAGAGCCGCGGCACGGGCGGTCATCGTGACATAGTCGAGCTTGCCTGTGCCCAGGACCGGCAGCGCATCGACGAGGCGGACATCCTTCGGCACGAACAATTCGGCGATGCCGTTCGCGCGAGCCCACTGCTGCAGGGCGCCGGCGGTCGCCTCCGAATAAGTGGTGAACAGCACGAGCTGCTCGCCCTTGCGAGCATCTGGTCGCGTCACCACCGCATGCTCGGCAATCGGCCAGAGCCGGGCGGCATAACCCTCGACGGCCGGCAACGACACCATCTCGCCGCCGATCTTGGCGAAGCGCTTGGACCGCCCCTTGATCGTCACGAACCCTGCGGCATCGATTGTCACGATGTCGCCGCTGTCGTGCCAGCCGTCTTCGGGCGGCTGAAGCAGGCCGGGCGCATCCGCCTTCAGGTAACCGGCCATGATGTTCGGTCCACGGATCGACAGCCGCCCTCCTTCCTCGATGCCGGGCACCGGCTCGATCTTCGCCTCGACGCCGGGCAGCAGGCGCCCGACGCTGCCCGCCTGAAAATGCATCGGCGTGTTGACCGCGATCACCGGCGCTGCCTCGGTCGCACCGTAACCCTCCAGGATGCGCAGCCCGAACTTTTCGGCATAGGTCCGCCGCGTCTCGTCGCGGACACGCTCGGCGCCGGCGAAGATGTAACGCAGCGAATAGAAGTCGTAGCCGTGCGCCATCCGCGCATAGCCCGACAAGAAGGTGTCGGTGCCGAACAGGATCGTGGCATTGGCATCGTAGGCGAGCGCCGGGACGATCCGATAGTGCAGCGGGCTCGGATAGAGCAGCGTCTTCACCCCCGACAGGATCGGCAGCAGAGTGCCGCCGGTCAGGCCGAAGCTGTGGAACACGGGCAAGGCGTTTAGCACGACGTCGGCGGAGTTGAAGTCGATCCGTGCCGACAGTTGCAGGCAGTTCGACAGCAGGTTGCGGTGGGTCAGGACGACGCCCTTGGGCAGCCCTTCCGATCCGCTGGTGAACAGGATCACCGCCGGCGCGTCCGGCTTGACGCCAAAGCGGCGATGCCGGCGCCCGGCCCAGCGCGTCGCGATCAGGGCGCGCAGCTTGGCGAACGTGCCGATGCTCGCGCCCAGATCCTCCAGAAGGATGATGCGAAGCCCGGCCGCCGCCAGCCCGTCCACTACCTCGCCGAGCTTCGCCTGCTGCACGAAGGCGCGTGCCGTCACGATCGTGCGGACCTGTGCCGCGGTGCAGGCCGCCTTCAGATTGGCGAGGCCCGCCGTGTAGTTCAGCATTGCCGGCACGCGGCCGATGCCCTGCAGCGCGAAGAAGGTTGCCGCGACGGCGCTGACGTTCGGGAGCAGCACGCCGACCGCCTCGCCCCGCTGCGTCGTCGCTGCCAGAGGTAGGCCGAGCGCGATGCTGCCGGTTACCAACCGTGCATAGCTCATCGGCTCGCGCTTGACGTCCTCGACCACCGGGCGCTTGGCACCGTGGATGTCCTTGGCATCGAGCAGCGCCTGATACAGCGTGCGGTCGACGTCGGAGGTCGCGAAGATCATGTCGCTCATCACGTCGTACAGCTTGGCCCCCGCCGCGGCCCTGCGCTGGCGCGCGGTGTCGCCCTCGACCGCAAACCGCCGCGGCGGCAGGATCGTCAGGTCGATCTTCGGAAAGGCGCGCAGCCGCACCTTGCCCTTGAGACGCGAGAAGCGCGTGAATTGCGCACCGGCGATTCGCACCGGTACGATCTGCGCATCGGCCTTGTCGGCGACCATGCCGGGGCCGTCGAACACCTTCATCAGCGCGCCCGTCACCGTGATGCGCCCTTCCGGAAAGATCACCAGCGTGCGACCCTCGCGCACCGCTTTGACCATCGCCTTCGCCGCCATCGGATTGGTCGGATCGACCGGAAAGGCGTCGAACATGCCGAGGAACGGCTTGACCCACCATGCCCTGGCGATCTTCGTCGCCACCGCGAAGGTCGGCTTGCCGGGCAGGAACGCCGCAAGCAGCAGGCCGTCGAGGAACGAGACGTGGTTGACGACGACCACCGCGCGCTCGCCCGGCTGAGGCATGTTTTCCGCGCCATGCACGTCGACACGATAGAACAGCACCAGCAGTCCGCGGACCAGCGCCTTGAACACCGTGTCCGGCAGCAGCCAGCAGGAGATCAGCGCAATCGTCAGCGTCGCGAACCCCATCGCGCCGATGATCCCCGGAACGCTGGTGCCAAGCTTCAGCAGCGCGGTGACCACGACCACCATGACCACCGTGACGAAGGCGTTGACGACGTTGTTCGCTGCGATGACCCGCGAGCGTTCCGCCGGATCGCTGTGGACCTGAAGGATCGCGTAGAGCGGCACGATGAAGATGCCGCCCGATATCGCCAGCCCGACAAGTCCGAACAAAATTGGCCAGCTGCCCGACATCGACAGGAACGCGGCGACGTCGGCGCCCGGGTGAACGACGGCGAAGCTGCGCGTCGCCAACCACAATTCGACGAGGCATGCGGCCATGCCCAGCGCTGCCATCGGCACGAAGCGCGCCGACACCTCGCCACCGAGCAGCTTGTTGACGATCAGAGACCCCAGCGCGACCGACACCGAGAAGACGAGCAGGAACAGCGTGACGACACCGGCGCCTGCGCCCAGCGTGCCGCTGACCAGCGGCGCGAACTCTGACAGCAGGATCGCACCGACCGAGAAGAACCAGCTGATGCCCAGTATCGCCAGCCACACGCCACGGCCGGAACGGGCGGCGGACAGGATTTCCATCGTGCTGCGCCATACGTTGCGCTCGATCGGCAGGTTGGGCGCGACCGACGGTGCGCTCGGCACGGCAAGGCTGGCGACGAAGCCGAGCACCGCGACGCCGACCGCAACCATCCCCGCCGCCCACACCGGGATCAGCCCGCCTGCGAGCTGACCTGCCAAGATCGCCAGGAAGGTACCCGCTTCAATCAATCCGGTACCGCCCATCAATTCGTGGGAGCCGAGCTGCTGCGGCAGGATCGAATATTTCACCGGGCCGAAGATCGTCGAGTGAATGCCCATCAGGAACAGACAGCCGAGCAGCACCGCCACCGACTGGAACCAGAAGCCGCACAGCGCGAGCAGCATGATGCCGACTTCCGCCGCCTTGACCGCGCGCACCAGCACCGCCTTGTCCCACTTGTCGGCGAGTTGCCCTGCAAGGCCCGACAGCAGGAAATAGGGCAGGATGAAGAGCCCCGTCGCAACGGTCGCCAACAGCTCGGCACGCGCGGGCGCCGCCACATAGAGCGTGAAGTTGGCGAGGAAGAGCATCGCGAACTTCAACAGGTTGTCGTTGAACGCGCCGAGGAACTGGACGGCGAACAGCGGCGCGAAACGGCGCTTGCCCAGCAATGACAGATCTGGTGCGGACATAGTTGCAATTCCCCTTGATACGAGGCGATAGCGTTGATTTCTTAACGGGAAGCGTCGGGCAAATACCGGCTGTAAAGCCAGCCGACCCCGATCAGGCTGAAGCCGAGCGCGGCGAACGAGGCGATCCGGGCCAGCCCGTCCAGCCCTGCCGCGTCGAACAGGAAGACCTTGACCACCGCGATCAGCATCAGCGCCAGGCTGGCAAGCCGCCAGTCCCGCGCCTGCCGGCGGATACCGATCCCCAGAAACGCCCCCGCCAGCACCAGCGCCAGGATCGAGCGCGCGATCTGCTCTCCGGCGTCGGTGCCCGTCCAGAGCGGCATCGGCGCATGGCTCGCCTGACGCAGCAGCGTGAAGGCGGCAACGACGATCACCCCCATCAGCGCCCCGTCGCGCACCCGGCCCGTACCCGGCACGATACGGGGCGTCGCCCAGAGGATCGCCCCGATCACGGCATAGGAGAGCGCCAGCCAGGGTCCGGCATGCTGAAGCACGACCAGCGGATTGAGGACCAGCCCGGTGAACCACAGGCCATGCGCCAGCGCCGCTGCCCCCAGCACCGGCGCCGCGTCCCGCACGCCGAGACGCCAGGCGCCGACGGCGGCCAGCGCCAGCAGCGTCTCCCACAGCGCGTCCGCCATCGTCGTACGCGCGACGAAGCTCGCCTCGCCGTCGATCCCAACCGCATGCTGAAGCGCGACATGCACGGTGATGCCCAGCAGAGCCCCCCCAACCCCGATTGCGGCGCGGCGCACCTCGGCACGCTGCGGCAGGAGCAACGCCGCCGCGAGGAGCGCGGCGCCGGGGCACGCCAGCCGCGATGCCGTGTCGAGCAAGGCGGGCCAGTCGCCGGCCGGGACCATCGCGCCGCTCGCGGCGATCACGGCGGTGCGTGCCCATGCGAGCGCCGGCATCACCGACCAGCCGAGCGCGATGCACGCCGCCGCCACGCTCGCCGGCAGCACGGCGACGCGACGCGTCATCGCGAGTCCCGTCAGCAGCGCCGCCGCCACGAGCGGCATTACCGTGGCCGGCACCAGCTGTGCCGCCGCAGCATAGCCGAGGGCGACCGTTGCAGGCTGGATCACCGTGGCGCGCAGCCCGCGCGATCGCACCGCCATGCCGGCCGCGACGCATGCCGGCACGATCCAGGACGCAAAGTCGCCGTCCCCCGCCCCGCCGAACGCGCGGCCGAGGCCCGGGTCGATTGCCAGCACCGCGAGGGTCGCCGCACCCAGGGCCCAAGCGGCGCGCTCGATCCGCCGGTCGCCGGCCCGATCGGCCAGTGCCATCATCCCGGCGCAGAGCAGCGCGGCCACCGACGCCCACGCGGCCAGGGGCAACAGCTGCACGGCCGCCAGCGCGGTCAGTCCCGCCGCGGTGATCACCAGCGTCGCGAAGCGCGCGTCATCGGCGCGGCCGGCGACGCGCCACCCGCGTGCCGCCACACCGGCCGCCAGCGCCACGCCGACCAGCGTCACGACAGCCGCGTGGAAGTGCAGCGCCGGCAACACGCCGATCGCGACCGCGACCGCCGCCACCATCGGCGCATCGACCGGGCGCGCGTCCTGACGCCACACGCGCAGTGCGGCAGGCACCGCATGGATCGCGACCAGGGCGACGAGCAGCGCCGTCATCTCCCAGCCGCTCGGCGACGGCCAGGCGCAGCCGAGCAGGAGCGCCACGCCCAGCGCCAGCGCAGGCAGGTCGACGAAGATCGCCTCCCGCCGCGACAGCCACAGGATTGCGACGGAGATCAGGCCGAACAAGCCCCAGTGCAGGGGTGCGAAGCCGCCCAGCGCGACCAGAGCGGCAAGCTGCGCGCAGCCCAGCGCGCTCGACGCCGCCCGCAGCAGCGCGGCACGCTCGCCCGTGAGCAGCAGCGGCAGCGCGATAGCCAGCGCCAGCGTGTAGAAACCGACCGTTAGCGCCGCGGTGAGATCGAGCGCGCCGCCGAGGATCAGCATCGCCCCCCAGCCAAACCCGCCGGCCAGCGCCAGCGCCCCCAGCCACCACCAGCGCTGCTGCCGCCCCAGCGCGCACAATCCGCCGACCGTCAGCGCGAGGTACAGCGTCAGCAGCGGCACGCTCGGCTCGCCGGCACCGACCAACGTCGGCGCCGCCAGGCCGCCGGCCAGCCCGAGCAGCGCGCTCGGCGCACCGAAGCGCACGGACAGCGCGCTGGCGAGCACGGTCACCAACACCATTGCGGCGAACGCCGAGCCTGGACCGATCAGGTTGTACAGATGAGCCGAAGCCAATGTCACCGCATAGAGCGTCGCGATGCCGGCGCCCGCCAGCGACTGGCGCACGCGCGGATCGCGGATCGACGCGTCGCGGCGTAACGCGAGTTCCGCGCTGCCAATCAGCCCGGCGCCAAAGATCAGCCCGAACACGACCCGCACCCACGGCGACAGCAGCCCCGCCTCGATCGAATACCGAACGATCAGCACGCCTGCGACCGCCAGCGTCAGCCCGCCCGCCCAGATCGGTAGCCGCCGGCCGAACACATCCTCAAACCTCGATGACGACGGCGCTGGGACGTCCTGCCGTTCGGCCTCCCATTCATCCGCGACCTCGAAAGGTAGCTGCGGGCGTTCGATTATGGGAACACGCACCGCAGCTAAAAATCCGAATTCTGGCTCAGGGGCGGGACGCACGACAGCGGCCCGCTGGAGCGCGGGTGACCGGATCACCTCAACGCTCTCGTTCGGCAAGTCCGATACCACCAGCGCCTGCCCTGCGGCCTCCAGCGTTTCGATGCGGTCGCGCAGGCGCCGCACCTCCTGCCAGAGCAGCGCGAGAGCCACGGAACAGACGATCAACAGCAGCAGCGACATCGCCGACCTCCTCGATTCGGCTGACGATATCACAAACTGAGCATCGCTCAATATAAGAAATAGACAGTGCTCAATTTGTGACGTACATCCATTTCATGGGACGCCGATCCGACCATAGCCGTGCCGAGCTCGAGGAGCTGATCCTGTCAACCGGATCGACTCTGATCGCAGAAACCGGGCTCGCCGGTTTCTCGGCGCGCGAGGTGGCGCGCCGGATTGGCTATTCCATCGGCACGATCCACAACGTCTTCGGCACCGCCGACCGGCTGGTGGCGGCGATCAACACGCGCAGCTTTAAGGATTGGGCGGCGTCGCTACGCGAGCGGCTGAATGCTGTCGGTCCGGACGGCGATCGAATCGCAGCGCTGGTAGATGGCTATTTCGGCTTCGCGCGCGAGCACCCGCATTTGTGGACCGCGATCTTCGATCACCGCCTGCCCCCTGATGGTGGATTGACTGAGGCGGACGAGACCGGCCGGGCGTTGTTGACCCGAATCGTCGTTGAGGAGATCGCGCGTGCCGTTGGCTGCGAGGTCGATGACGAGGTCGCCGCCTTGTCGCGCTCGCTCATCGCCACAGTCCACGGTCACTGCTCCTTCGCGATCAGTGGTGCTTGGTCCCTGATGGGCGAAGCAGCGCCAGAAGCGGCCGCGCTCGCGCGCGTGCGGGAGGCACTCTCAGCATGGGACGTGTGCCTTACACAGTCTTGAGCTTCGGAAGCGTGTACGTCCGCATCGACCGCGATAGTCGATCAGCCGCTAGCATCTGCAGAAAGCGGCCGGCGGGCAACGCGCCCTCACCCGTGCTCCTCTCTGCTCAAGACCCACTAGCGGTCACTCAGGGCAATCTGCCGACCGAATGGTTCCGGACATTCGTTCATGTCGGCGCCTAACCGTTCGGGGCTCTGTCCGTGGCCGCCCGGCTGACTTGATCTGGCGACACGACCGACATCTGGCTTGAGAGTACGTATATCATCGCGTTACGTCGATCGTGCTCTACCTCGCGGTGTTCGGTCTGCGCCGGCGCAGTTCAGGTCGGGTACGTCCCTGAATCTCCGGCGTGACGGCCAGGCCTGTCCCGAGCGGCGCCACCTTGGCGTCGAACTCGCGGATCGTCATGATCAGGGCGCAGGTCATGACAAGCGCTCCGACGAAGGCGCCGCCCATGAGATGGACGAGGAACGTCGCATAGGCGAGTAATGACGCCAGCTGCACCAGCACGGCGATCCGTGCAGCGCGCGGCGAGGGCGAGGCGCTCGCGTACGCGAACGACAGCACGTCCGCGAGGAAGAAATAGCGGTTGTGCATCTTGGGCAGAACGTAAGGCACTAGCATCGCGCCGGTGAGCGCCACCAGCAGAACGCGGCGCGGATCGTCGAGCCGGTCACGCGCGGCAAGGGCGACGAGCACAACGGCGATTGCCGCCACGATCAGGCCGACAACCACGCCCGGGCCGTAGGGCAGGTTCGGCGCCAACGCACGAAGCACCTGCCACATGTTCGGCACTGAGCGAGCGAGGTCGTGGAAGTACTCGCCCTGCGTCACGTACAGCCGGGCGAGATCAAGAGCTGGACGGCCGGCGAGCCACGCCGGTACCATCATGGCGGCGAAAGCGGATGGCAGGAATGCCAGCGTCCACCAGCGTCCGCGTGATGCCAGCAGCGTCGCAAGGACAAGGGGGGCTATGAAGACGGCCTGCAGCTTGAAGGACACCGCCACCCCGGTCGCGAGCATGGCGAGCGCAATACGTCCGCGCGCGACCCCGCCCACCGCCACGAGTACGAAGCCCGCGTAGAGCGCGTCGCACTGCCCCCATGCCGGCCCGTTCGCTACGACCGTAGGTATGACGAGGAGCAGCAGCGCGCCGCGCCGCGCGGTGTCCCTGTCCACGACTGCGGCGAGCAGCCATCGCATGCAGCCCGCCAGAAACAGCGTGCCGGCTATGGACACCAGCTTGATCGCGACCAGCTGCCCGGTCAGCGGCGCAAGCAGGGTGCCGAGCGACAGCAGGTAGAGGTAGGGCGGCGCGTATTCGGAGAAGCCGTCGCCCAGCGCCGCGAAGCGTCCATGTTCGATGAGGTAAGCGGTCCAGTGCAGCAGGTGCTCCCGGACGTCGCCGTTGGAGAGCGGCAGACAGGCGACGTAGAGGACCATCGCCAAGAGCACGCAGAGCGCCGGTGCAGGCCACCTGAAGGTCCTGCCGCTGGCAAGCGCGTTTCGGATCAGCGGCCGAGCAGGCTCGCAACTTTCGGTGGGTCTCGTCATGCGCACCTCAGAAGCTCGCGTCGACGCCGACGCGCAGCGTGCGCGGCCGCAGCGGGGTCACCTGCTCGCGCCCGGTCGTGAAGGGAGTTCCCAGCGCGAAGCGATTCCCCTGCGTGTCGAGGAGGTTGGTCACGCCGGCCGTCAGGGCCACCGGGCCGAACGCCAGGCGTGCGGTAAGCCCGGTGTCGACATAGTCGCCCTGCGCTTGGCCAAGCACGGGTCCGACGCCCAGCCTCGAGCGGCCGACGTAACGCAGCCAGCCGTCGAGCCGGAGCGCCCGTGCCCCGAACTGCCCGTCGTAGCTGACGCCCAGTCGAGTCGTGATCCGAGCGATGTTCGGGATCTGTCGAAGCCGCGCCAGCACCTGCGCGCGCGCGTCGGCGACATCGGACGCGACACCTGCGGTAAGGGCGTGGACTAGATCCGCGGAGGGTTCGTCGATCTCGCTGTCGTTGAAGGTCGCCGCAGTCTCGACGCGGACGCCGGCAATCGGGACGGCGCCGGCAGTCGCCTCGATGGTCCACAGTCGCCCGTCCCCCACATTGGCCGTCGTCGGCAGCCCTGACGGATCGATGAAGTCGGCCTGGATGTCCCGCCAGGACGTGCGCGCAACCGTCACCGCGAGGTCGAGGGCATCGCGCCGCGGCCGACCCGTGCGCACCCCGGCCTCGATCGTGGCCACGCGGTCGTCGCGGAAGCGGCGGACGTAGTCGCCGTCGATTGCGATGCCGCCGGGACGGAAGCCCTGCTGATAGCGCAGGAACAGGCTTGTGTGCGGCGCCAGGTCGATGAGCGCGGAGGCGGCCGGAAGCGCGATCGTCTGACGCCTGCTCGCTGACGTCGCCCGCGCGGCCGCCAGCGCGAACTCCGGGACGTCCTCGCCTGCCCCGCCGAGCTCGGTCCGGGTGACGCGCAGACCGGCGGAGGTGAGCAGTCCCGGCAGCATCCGCACGCCAGCCTCGCCGTACAGCGTGGTCTCGTCGATGCGGTTGGCGACGCCCGTCGTCGGCAGCGGAGTGTCGGGCGCGCCGAACAGCCGTCGGAGCCGTGTGTCGTTGCGGACGTAGCTGAAGCCGGCGAGCCAGCCCGAGCCGTCGGGCGCGGACTGCCACAGCCGGGTCTCGTTGGCGGTCATCCGCGTGCGGTTGGCCTGGGCGAAGAGCTGTGGCGGACCGCCGGGCGGCGTGGCGTCGTAGCGCTCGGTGAGGTCGTGCGCAGTGACACCCGTCGTGGAGCGCAGCCGTACCGCACCGAGCTGCCCCGCGAGCACCAGCTGCGCCTGCGCAAAGTCCGCGCGGAACCCCTCCGTGACCATGGCGTCCCGCGTCAGCGGCGCTGCGTCCCGGTCGGCATACTGGCTATCCGCGCCGCGGATGCGCTGCCCCACGGCGATCACCTCGGCGCTCCAGCCGTCCCCCAGCCGCAGCAGCGCCGCGGCGCGGCCGCCGTAGATGCGGGTGGCGTTCACGTCGGTGCGTCCCAGCGCCGGCTTGTCGATGTAGCCGCCCTCGCGCGCGGCTGTCCCAACCACACGGAGCCCGAGCCGGTCATCGACGATCGGAAGATTGAGGGTGGCCTGCGCGTCGGCGCTGCCCGCACCGTGCGCCGTGAGCGCGCCGCCGAGCGTCGCGCTGCCGTAGCTCGCTGCCAGATCGGGCTCGTTCGGCACGAGGCGGATCAGTCCGCCCAGCGAGCCTGCACCGTAGAGCGTTCCCTGGGGCCCCTCGAGCACCTCGACGGCGGCGAGGTCGGCGAGTCTAAGGTCGGGATCGGGCGCGTTGTAGCTCAGACGCAGGTCGCCGAGGTACTGGCCGACCGTAGCCTGCGTAGGGCCGGTGAAGCTCGAATCGGCGATGCCGCGGATGAAGAGCTTGTTGCGCCCTGCACCCAGGTAGGTGGAGGCGATGCTGGCGAGGCGAGTGGTCAGCCGGTCGGTGCCGCCGGAGCCGCCGAGCTTGAGCTCGACGCCCTCGACGCGGTGCGTGTCCCCGGCGAAGCGCTCGTGCGGGATCTCACGCTTGCTCGCGGTGACGATCACGTCGTCGGGAGCAGGCTCGGCTTGCGAAACCCTGTCGGCAGGCAGTCGCCGCGGCGTTGGCGCCGGGATCGTAGTCGGGACGATCCTCCAGCTCGCCGCACCGATCGGCTGGACGCGGGCGCTAGCCGCCTTGGCGATAGTGAGAAGAGCGGCGGCGGGATCGTATCGGCCGTGGAGAGCCGGAACCGGACGGGCCCAGAGACGGCGGTCAGGCACCACTACGCTGATCCGCGCCGCACGCCCGAGCGCTATGACCTGCCGGCCAAGCGGCGCCGCAGGCAGATCGAGCGACAGGACCTGTGCCGCCGCGGGGGCCGCCCAGAGCGCCGCAGCCATCGCAAGCGGCACCAGCCGCGAGAACAGGAGAGCGCGCCGAACCTGCCGCAATATGAGTCTTGCGGGCACTTCTGTTTCAGTCGGGAAGGGACGAGGACATCTGCCCTCCGCCCCTCTCACTCGCGTGGTTCCAGAGTCCAGCCTGATGCGTCGACATGCACCCTCACGTCGAGCAGCGCCCCCAGCGTCGCCGGATCGGAGCGCAGGCTGGGCAGGTCCAGCGTACCTTGGAACTGCCGGGTCGCCACTGCCGGCGAGACCCGCACACGACGGCCGAGCTGGCGTGACAGGTCCGCCGCTACTTCGCCGAGCGGGGCACCGTCATAGGCCAAGCGGCCCTCGTGCCACGCCCCAACGTCCGACACCGCCACTCGGCCTTCCACCAGGCGATCACCCTCCGCAACGACCGTCTCGCCTGCATCAAGACGCAGGGCCGCACCGTCGGGATCGACGAGCACCGCGCCTTCAGAGACCGCGACACGGGTCAGCGCGCCGGCACGCTTCACGTCGAAGACGGTCCCG
The DNA here is from genome assembly GCF_019429485.1 of Sphingomonas citri. Lineage (GTDB taxonomy): Bacteria > Pseudomonadota > Alphaproteobacteria > Sphingomonadales > Sphingomonadaceae > Sphingomonas > Sphingomonas citri. Next base: position 56,049 of record NZ_JAHXZN010000008.1, read on the forward strand.
ATGTCGGTCAGCGCGAGGCCGCCCGCGTCGACGCGGAAGGGCCGTGCCGCATCGTGACGGACGCGGAAGAGCGCTTCACCGGCTTCCACGATGGCACGTCGCTGATCCGCGCGATCGAGCATGACCCGCGACCCCCCAGCGAGGATCACCGAGCTGCCGTCTGCGAGCGCCAGGACGCGCTGCTCTCCGGCGCGGGTCTCCACGGCGTAGGGCTTTGCCCGCTCCTGCCAGGCGGTGACTCCGATCGCACCGATCACGGCAGCAGCCGCTGCGGCACCAAGCCAGCGTCCGGCATGAGGGCGGGCCGGGCCAGGCTTTTGCGACGCTGTGGCCACCACCGAAGTACCGGCAGGCAGCTGCGCCACCGTGCGCTCGGCGCCTGCGAGCGCGAGAACCGCGGCGTCATAGCGGGCCGAACGGGCGGCGTCGGCCTCGAGCCAGGTGGTGAAGCCGTCCCAGTCGGTGAAATCGCGATCCGCCACGCGCGCCGCCCAGTCCACCGCTTCCTCGTCGATCCGGGTCATAGTTCTTCCTTCAGGGCGGCGAGCGCGCGGCAGGCGACGCGGAGGTCAGCCTCCACTGTGCTGAGGCTGACGCCGAGCTCGGCGGCGATCTGGCGCTGCGATACGCCGTCTATGCGCGCGCGGCGGAACACCGTCTCCCGACGCGTGCCGAGATCGGCGAGCACCTGTGCGACGCGCGCCACCTCCTGGCGCGCAGCGACGACGCGCTCGCCCGTCGCCGCCTCGCTCGCGCTTGCCTCGCTCCAAGCATGGTCGCGCGCCTGCGCCTTGATGCGCGAGCGGTGACGATCGATCATCAGCGTGTCGGCGGCGCGGAAGAGATAGGAGAGCGGGTTGTCGATCGGTCCGTTCGGTCGCGCCGAGACCTTGATCCACAGGTCGTGCAACAGGTCCTCCGCCGCATCGCCCGCCCCGCGCGCGACGAGGAAGCGGACGAGCCGGTCGCGGTTGTCGAGGTAGACGGCTTCGAGCCCGGTCGGGGGCATGGGTCTCACTGTCTGTGGTCTTGGAAACAGCGCGTCCCTAGCCGTCGTCGCTCGAAGAGAGAAGGAGCTCCACCCGCTAGGGGTGGACGGGTGGAGCTCCCGTAGTCCGCACGTGGCAGGGGGATGCACGTGCGGTTCGCCTAGAAGGCGAACTGGAGAGCGGCGCGTGCGGAGAGCGCGACGTCGCCGAAGCGGCGCTCGGCGGCAGCTTCGCCGCTGAGCCTGACCTCGCTGGTACCGGTGACCGCGCGCGCCTTGGCGACCCAGCCGCCGTCGCGCGCCTCGGGGTCTAGCGTGAACGCCGTACCGTTGGCGAAGCTGGCCGTGGTCTGGCCGAGCGCGCCGGCGACGCGCTCGCGCCAGCCGCCCTCGAGCTCGAGCCTGGTCCACTGGTCGTAGCGGTTCGAGCCGCCGATGTTCAGGCCAGCGGCGAGGCTGCCGGTCAACGCCAGCTCGTCGCTGGTGCGCTCGCGCACTGCGAGGTCGATCGCGGTGCCCCCGCCGCTCTCGCGATAGGCATCCTCGTTGAGGCGGTAGTAGTCGAGCGCGACCGTGGGTCGCAGCGAGATGCGCCCGATCAGGTGCTCGTACGCGACGGCCGCCGCGCCCGAGTAGAGCTGCGCGTTCCAGTCGGCGGTGGCGCGGCGGCTGACCGCCTCGTTGCCGATCGCGCCGTCGAAGCGCCGCACGCTGTCGAGCGAGATCCACGCCGCCGACGCCCGTGCGCTGGCGGACAGGCCGCCCCAGTGGCCGCGCCAGTGGCCGGCGAGCTCGTACTGCTTGTGGTCGACGCGGTTGAGCGCCTCGCCCTCGCTGTCGCGGCCCGACAGGTAGCTCAGTGACACGCCGATGTTGCCCATGCCGGTCTTCCGCTCGAGCCCGCCCGAGAAGCCCCAGCCGTTCACGTCGTAGCTGAGCGTTTCGCGCGTCGCCTTCGACGAGTCCCAGCCGAGCGGGGTGAGCCAGGCACCCCAGCTTCCCTCCTCCGTGAAGCGGCCGCTCGGCTCCAGCAGCTGTCGTGCCGCGACGCGCGAGCCGAGCGTCACGCCCTCGAACACGCCGCCAGCGTAGTTGGGCAGCATCTGATCGACCGCACCGCGGAACTCGCCTCCATCGTAGATGCCGCGGATCGCCGCGGCGAGCTTCGCGTCACCGCCGAGCGCCTTGTCGATCGCGTCGAAGGCGCTCGCCTGAGCGCGGTTGAAGCCGAGCTCGCCCGTCGCTTTCCGGATCACGTCGACGGCGATCTGGTTGGGCAGCGTCGTCACCAATGCCCCCTTGTAGAGGAAGGGCACGTTCTCGGTGGTGAGCGACAGATTGGACGCGCCGGTCAGCGTGCCCGCGGTGAGCACGACGTAACGGCCCGCGACGTCGCTGCCGCCAGTCACGCGCAGCGCGAGCTTGGTGTCGGTGCCGATGGTGGTGGCGCCGGCGACCTGGATGACGTTGGCGGCGGGGTTCGCGCGGTCGAGGCCGACGCTCAGCACCGACTTGGCGCCGAGATCGAGCGAGCCGATGCTGGTGGCGCCGGTCGGCGCGAAGGTGCCGCCGCCCGCCGCGACGCTGACGGCGGCGCCGCCAGCGTTGAGGAGACGGCCGGCGAACACGCCGGTGCCCGCGATCGTCAGGCGATCCGCGCCGCCCCCGAAGTCAGCGGTGCCGGCGAACTTGGCGGTGCCCGAGATCGCGAGCGTGTCGGCACCCGCGCCGAAGGTCGCGGTGCCGGCGTAGCCGCTCGCTCCCGCCATCGTCAGCCGGTTGCTGCCAGCGCCGAACGTCACGTCGCCGGCGACCGTGCCGGCCCCAACCTCGAGCAGATCGTCGCCGCTGCCGAAGCGGATGACGCCTGTGATCGACGGGGCGGTGGCGCCGCTCGCGCCCACCACCTGGCGTACGACCGTGCCCGAGGTCGTCGCCGAGAGATCGATCGCGACGTTCCCGCTGGCGGAGCTGGCGCCGCTCGCGACGATGGCCCCGCTGTTCTCGACCAGCAGCAGCGTGCCCGAGCGATCGAGGATCGCGGTCGCGGCCGTGCCCGCGCCGGCGCGGATCGTCCCGCTGTTGCGGATCGCGGGGAGCAAGGCCCCCGCCTCGACCGACACCGCGATCGCTTGGGTCGCACCGCCCGTCGCGGCCGCGTTGACGAGGCCGCCGACGCGCAGCTCGGGCGTGGTCGCGCCGGCGCCGAAGCGGATCGCGGTGGCGTTGCCGCCGCTCGCCCCCGCCTGGACGCTGCCGCCCACCGCCACGCCGCCCGTGATCGTGACGGCGCCGCCGAGGCCGCCGATCGCCAGCGAGTTCGACGCGACGCCCGCGTAGACGCCGTCCGCGGTGACCTTGCCGTCGATCACCAGCCCCGCCGCGGGGGTCTTGCCCGAGACCGCGCCGATCGTAACCGCACGCCCGGCGGTGCCGATCTGGAAGGCGGGCGCGCCGCCGAAGCTGACGACGTCGGCGACCTTGCCGGTGGCATTGCCGAGCACGATGCCGCCGCCCACGTTACTGGCGACGATCAGCGCGGGCCCGCCCTGGAGCAGGTCGTCGGCGTCGAGCTTCGATGCGCCCGTGGGCGGCGAGGTGTAGCGATAGCCCGTCGCGCCGATCAGCCCCTGCACGGTGAGCGCTCCGCCGACATCGCCGTCGAGCCGTGCGCCGACCGCGCCCTGGCCTGACGCGGTGATCGTGCCGCCGAGCGTCACGCTGCCGCTCACGGCGTCCAGTCGCACGCCGACGGAGCGGTCGCCGACGACGGTCGTCTTGCCGTCGTGGGTGACGTCTCCTGTGGCCGCCCCGCCAAGATAGATGCCCGCGGAGTCGTTGCCCTCGACCATGATCTCGCCGGCGTTGCCGATGTTGCCCGTGAACCGGCCGGCGGTGCGGATGCCGTAGCGCCGGGCGCCATTCGCGAAGGGACCGTCGAGATCGCCGTCCTTGTCGGCGTCCGCCGGCGCGTAGGTCTCGTCGAGGATCAGCTTGCCGGTGTTGGCGATGTCGCCGCGCACGTTGTCCTGCGTAAGGATCGCGGTGGCGTCGCTGGCGTCCGTGATCTGGACGAGGCCGCCGTTGGCGACCTTGTTGTCGCTGTCGATCGTCACCGCGACGCCGCTGGTGGGCACGACGGCGCCGTTGGCGCCGATCCGCAGGTCATCGCGCGCGCCGGCCTTCACGGTGGAGGTGCGCACCGACGTGGTCTGGCGAGTGTCGATGGCGGTCTCCGCCGACGCTACGCCGGTGACAATCAAAGTGGACAGGCTGGTGGAAGCAAGCAGTCTACGCAATGATGAGCCCCTATGATCTTGTTCTCGAGGGGCAGGACGGAGCGGTTTGTGCGAAACCTTGGTTCATTGCGGATGAAAAGATGATTGTCGCCGCATAAAGGTATCGGCCGCACGTCTCCGTCTGCTAGTGGGGTACTTCGGATCTGGCACAACGCCGACCGCCCCACCAAGGAGACGACCATGATCGTGAAGTTTCTCGGCGCCACTGCCGCGCTGACCCTCGCCGCCGCGCCCGCTCTCGCGGCACGGGCAAATCCGGCCGCATCGCTATCTGTCGCCAAATCTGGGCGCGCCGCCTCCTCCGCCAGCCGCTCGAGCGAGATGTTGGGTGGCGGCGGCGCTATCGTCGCTGCCGTGGCCGCGGCCGCAGTGATCGCCGGCATCATCATCATCGCGGACGACGGAGACGATTCCGACAGCAATTGAGTCGATTAAGGCTGGCGGCGCGAAATTGCGTCGCCAGTTTAGTGGTTGATCGCTGACCGTTCAGCTAGCTGTGGCACATGACTCATCGACGGGTCGACCGTCGTTGCATCCTATCTTCAGGGTGCAACCGTACCGCTGAAGGTGACCGACCGTCACGGCACCTCAACGCGATCCGGATCCAGTAGTGAACGGCTGACGATCAATGTGCAGATCGTCGGTAGATGGCGACCCATATATGCCCAGACGAACCAGGCACGTCGCAGCACGGCTTTATCCACAGCCAGCTTTTCGCAGCCAATATTCTTCTCGGCGAAAGCGACCGGGGTCAGCCAGTGCCGGCGATTCGCAAATCACCGACTCGAGAGCGGCTGCTCCTTAAAATTTTCCGCTTGCGGACGTTCGCAACCGTGGTTCGCCACTGCATCGTGCGCCTGAAATCGGTGCATCGTCAGACGTTTCTCGAGGATAGGGTTGTTCTCCATCGTCAGGGATCATCCCGCCGGTCCATCGCCGCGGCGGTGACATCTGCCTCTTCAAGGCCGGAGTCCGGCGGGGTGGGGCACGGTTCACGGCTATGTAAGCAATTTGTACGCATCGAAACCCACCCGACTACAAGGGTGATAACTATCCAGATGCTGCCTAAGATAGCAAGGGCTGCATCTATCATTCCTTCGTGGTCGTGAAGAACGATTAAGGTGCTGTATCGCCAGTACAGTAGAAAGACAAACAACAATACAAAGAATATGAAATTAACTCTCGGCCCGATCCCCCGTGATTTTTGCGCTGATGAAACAAGCATTACCATCGTAGCTATGTACCGCATGTTATGCACACTCCGATCGTACGATATCTGCTCCCATACAGCAGGCGACATCGGCATCAAACGTAACATCCGACTCAGAACTAATCAATGCTTGGATCAGGCCAGTGGATGCTGATGCTATTTGGCGCTGCCGAGTCTTGACAGCGGCAAGTAATCTTCCGCAACGATGTTAGAACATGTATCTTAGCGGTTTAAAAGTGATCTCACCGAGCTTGCAGCTAATGAAATAAGCCAAGCTTACGGGTGCTGACGGACGATCGCAAAAGCACGTCAAGACTGCCATTCAATTTTCCACTGGCCACGTTTCCGTCATGGTCTTTGCAATTTAGCTCTAAGATGCCGTTGTAAGGCTCAACCTTCCTATTATTAACATTTTTTGAATATCATGCTGCCCGCGCTCAGAAGAACGTCTCGATCACCTCGGTGACGCGGTGCTCCGCGTCCGCCACCAAGATGCGCCGCCATTTGTCGAAGGTGAGGCACGGGTGTGAGATGTCGAAGGCGATCACGTCGCCGACCGCGAGATCATCGCCCGGCGCGATCGCCAGATAGGCGTGCTGGTCCATCAGCCCCGTCACCGTCCAGTGCGGCGGCGCCGCGCCCGGGCGCGCGTCCTCTCCCGGCCGATGGCGCGTCGCCGGGCGCGGCAGGCCGGCGTCGAAGGCGACGTCGCGCTTGCCCATCGCCACCACCGCGCGTGCCGGATCGGGGATCGACTGGACCGCCGCCCACACCCGCAGCGCCGGCCGCAGCGGCTCGCCCAGCCCCGGCGCGACGGGATTGCGGCGCAGGATCTGTTCCTGCGCGACGCGGTACAGCCCGTCGTCGTGGCTGATGTAGCAGCCGGGGCGCAGCACCACCTGCACCGCGCCGCCGCGCGTCACCGCCGCGCTCTCCTCCGCGACCACGTCGTACCAGGCCGAGCCCGCCCCCGTCAGGATCGCCGGGCACCGCTCGACCGCGCCCTGAGCCACCAGCCGCTCGACCGTCGCCACCGCGCGGCGGGCGAAGCGTCGCACCGACGCCTCGTCGGCGAGCACGCCCTCGTAGAACTCGATCCCCGCGAGCCGCAGCGCGCCGCGCCAGTCCGCCAGCGCCGCGAGCACCGCGTCGAGCTGCGCCGCGTCCCGCACGCCGCAGCGCAGCCCCTCCTGGTCGCGCTCGGGCGCGAGCTCGATCAGCACGTCGAGCGTGGCGCCGCGCGCGCGGCACGCCGCGCCGAGCTGCGCCACCCCGGCGGGGCTGTCGACCAGGCAGAGCAGGTCGAGCCCGGGACGCGCCGCCAGCTCGGCCACCGCGGCGACATTGGCCGCGCCGACCACCTGGTTGGCGATCAGGACGCGCTCGACGCCGTGCGCCGCGGCGACGCGCGCCTGCTGGCTCGTCGCAACCGTGATCCCCCAGGCGCCGGCGTCGAGCTGGCGGCGGAACAGCGCGGGCGCCATCGTGGTCTTGCCGTGCGGCGCCAGCGCCAGGCCGTAGGAATTGATGAAGGCGCGCATCCAGGCGAGATTGTGCGCCATGTCGGGGCCGCTCAGCACCGCCGCGGGGAGCGGCACGTCGCCCGCCAGCAGGTCCCACCCGCTGCCGCCCTGCCCGACCCCTTTGTTCAGCTCGTCCACCTTGTGTCTCCCAGATACCTAAAAATGTTTACATTAATCACGCGGCAGGAGACAGTGTCGACGGCATCGCGACGGGGAGGAGCCATGACCGAGACGATCATCGCCGGCGCCGAGCTGTACGACGGCTCGGGCGCCGCTGGCTACCGCGCCGACGTGACCGTGCGCGACGGCGTCATCGCCGCGGTCGCTCCCGCCTCGGACATCCCGCCCGAGGACGCGGTCGACGCGCGCGGGCTCGCGCTCGCGCCCGGCTTCATCGACGCGCACACCCACGACGACCTGGTCGCGATCACCGCGCCGGCGATGACGCCCAAGATCACACAGGGCGTCACCACCGTGGTGGTCGGCAACTGCGGGATCAGCGCGGGCGCGGGCCGCGCGGGCGACGCCCTGCCCGATCCGATGGTGCTGCTCGGTGCGCCCGGCGACTTCGCCTACGTCGACTTCGCCGCTTACGCCGCCGCGGTCGACGCGGCGATGCCCGCGACCAACGTGGTCGCGCTGGTCGGCCACACCGCGCTGCGCGCGCGCCGCCTCGATCGGCTCGACCGCGACGCCGCGGAGGACGAGCGCGAGGCGATGCGCGCCGACCTCGCCGCCGCGCTCGACGCCGGCGCCTTCGGCCTCTCGACCGGGCTCGCCTATGCCAATGCCGCGCACGCCTCGACCGAGGAGGTGATGGCGGTGGCCGCGGCGCTGCGCGACACCGGCGCGCTCTACGCCACGCACCTGCGCAGCGAGGGCGCCGCGATCCTGCCCGCGATCGACGAGGCGGTCGCGATCGCGCGCCACGCCGCCGCGCCGCTGGTGGTGTCGCACCTCAAATGCGCCGGGGCGAGCCAGTACGGCCGCAGCGGCGAGATCCTGGCGCGGCTCGAGGCGGCCGCGGCGACGCACCCGACCGGCTGCGACTGTTATCCCTACACGGCGAGCTCCTCGACGCTCGACCTGAAGCAGGTGGTGCCCGAGACACCGATCCTGATCACCTGGTCCGAGCCGGCACCCGACCAGGCCGGGCGCATGCTCGCCGACATCGCCGCCGACTGGGGCTGCGACCTTCGCGAGGCGGCGCATCGGCTCCAGCCCGCCGGGGCGGTCTATCACTGCATGGCGGAGAGCGACGTCGACCGCATCCTGGCGCACCCGCTCACCATGATCGGCTCGGACGGGCTGCCGTGCGACCCGCGCCCGCACCCGCGGCTGTGGGGCAGCTTCCCGCGCGTGCTGGCGCATTACGTGCGCGAGCGCGGGCTGCTGGTGCTGCCCGAGGCGATCCGCAAGATGACCGGGCTCACCGCCGACCGGCTGGGGCTGCGCGACCGCGGCTATGTCCGCGCCGGGCTCGCCGCCGACCTGGTGCTGTTCGATCCCGCGCGCGTGCTCGATCGCGCCAGCTACGACGATCCGGCGCGCGCCGCCGAGGGGGTGCTGGGCGTGTGGGTCAACGGCGTCGCCACGCTCGATCGCGGCGGCGTCACCGGCGAGCGCGGCGGGCGGCTGCTGCGGCGCCCGGGCGCGGCGCGGTAGTGAGGCAGGGCAGAACAGATCCTCCCCGTGCCGGGGAGGATTTTGAGAAGAACCAACGAGAAGGACATCATCGATGAGTGACGGCATCAAGCGCTACGGCGTCGAGGGCGGCAGCGGCACCGGCGGGCAGCACCTGCCGTTCGCGCGCGCGGTCCAGGCCGACGGCTGGCTCTACGTTTCGGGCCAGGTACCCATGGTCGACGGCGAGGTGATCGACGGCGGCATCGTGCCCCAGACCCACCAGGCGATCCGCAACGTGCTCAAGATCCTCGAGGAAGCCGGTTACGGCCCGGAGCATGTCGTGCGCTGCGGCGTGTGGCTCGACGACGCGCGCGACTTCATGTCGTTCAACCGCATCTTCAAGGAATATTTCGGCGCCCACCCGCCGGCGCGCGCCTGCGTCGTCTCGCAGATGGTGGTCGACTGCAAGGTCGAGGTCGACTGCGTCGCCTGGAAGCAGCCCTGAGTGAGCGGCGGCACGCTGCTGCTGCTGGAGGCCGCCGGCGCGGTCGCGCTGCTGATCCTGCTGATCGTGCGCGCGCGGCTCAGCCCGTTCGTCGCGCTGACGTTGGTGTCGCTCGCGCTCGCGCTGGTCGCGGGCATCGCGCCGGCCGATATCGTCAAGGGGTTCGAGGCCGGGGTCGGTAGCGCGCTCGGCCATATCGCGCTGGTGGTCGGGCTCGGCACGATCCTCGGCAAGATGATGGTCGAGTCGGGCGGCGCCGACCGGGTCGCGCGCACCGTGATCGGCCTGTTCGGCGCGCGCCGCGCCGACTGGGCGGCGATGACGGTGGCGCTGATCGTCGGCCTGCCGGTGTTCTTCGAGGTCGGCTTCGTGCTGCTCGTGCCGATCGTCTTCGCGGTCGCGGGGCGGCTGCGCCAGCACCCGCTGCGGCTCGGCCTGCCGATGGCGGCGGGGCTGTCGGTGGTGCACGCGATGGTGCCGCCCCACCCCGCAGCGATGCTCGCGACCCAGGCCTACGGTGCCGACGTCGGGCTGACGGTGCTGTTCGCGCTGATCGTCGGCGTGCCCACCGCGGCGGTCGCGGGGCCGCTCTACGCGCGGTGGGTCGTGCCGCGGCTCGCTCCCGCGGTGCCGCCCCCGCCGGCGGCGGAGGACGTGCTCGATCGCGCGCTGCCCGGGTTCGCCATCACGCTGGCGACGCTCCTCCTGCCGGTCGCGCTGATGCTGCTCGGCAGCCTCGCGCCGTCGCTCGCCGCGCCGGGCACGCCGCTCGACCAGGCGCTGCGCTTCCTCGGCACGCCCGTCGTGGCGCTGCTCGCGGCGGTGCTGGTGAGCTATTGGACGCTCGGCCTGGCGCGCGGCCTGAACGCGGCGACGCTGCAGCGCTACACCAACGAGTGCCTCGCGCCGACCGCGATGATCACCTTGGTGGTCGGCGTCGGCGCGGGGTTCGGCCGCGTGCTGACCGACAGCGGCGCGTCCGACGCGATCGTCGCGCTGGCGTCGCAGCTGCACGTGCCGGTCGTGCTGCTCGCCTGGCTGATCGCGGCGCTGATGCGCGTCGCGACCGGCTCGGCGACGGTGGCGATGGCGACCGCGGCGGGGATCGTCGCGCCGCTCGCCGCCGCCAACCCGGGGGTGCGGCCCGAGCTGCTCGTGCTCGCCACCGGCGCGGGATCGGTGGTGCTGAGCCACGTCAACGACGGCGGCTTCTGGCTGGTGAAGGAGTATCTCGGGCTCAGCGTTGCCGACACGATCCGCAGCTGGACGGTGTGCGAGACGCTGATCTCGGTGGTGGCGCTGGTGCTGACGCTGGGGCTGTCCGCGCTGGTGTGAAGCACCGTACCGACGCGCTCACTCCGGCAGGACGGTGCGCTCGCCCGTGATCGTCAGCTCGGTCCAGGCGCCGTCGGCGTCGCCGGGCTGGCCCCCGCCCACGAACAGCCGATAGGCGCCGGGCACGATCGCGCGCGTGCCGTCGCGCGCCACCAGGCTGAGCGAGCGCGGGTCGATCGTCAGCCGCACCTCGCGCGACTCCCCCGGCGCGAGCGAGGCGCGCGCGAAGCCGACGAGCTGGCGCTGCAGCACCGGCACGGTCCGCCCCTGCGGCTGCGGCGCGACCGGGGCGAGATAGGCCTGCACCACCGCGTCACCGGCACGCGCGCCGGTGTTGGTCACGCGCACCGCGGCGCCGAGCCCGGCCCCCGCCGCGATCGTCACCGCCGCGGGCGACGCGGCGGCATAGGCGAAGCGCGTGTAGCTCAGCCCATGACCGAACGGGTACAAGGGCGTGCCGGTGAAGAAGCGGTAGGTGCGGTTCTTCATGCTATAGTCGATGTACGCCGGCATATCGCGCGTGGCGGCGTAGAAGGTCACCGGCAGCCGCCCGCTCGGGCTGATGTCGCCCGCGAGCAGCCGCGCGATGGCGGTGCCGCCAGCCTGGCCGGGATACCAGGCCGCGACCGCGGCGTCGGCGGTCGCCTTGGTCCAGGGATCGGCGATGGCGGCGCCGGTCATCTGCACCACCACCAGCGGCTTGCCCGTCGCCGCCAGCGCGGCGAGCAGCGCGCGCTGCGGCTCGGGCAGCTCGATCTTGGTGCGATCGCCGCCGACGAAGCCGGGCACGTCGAGCCGCAGCGCCTCGCCCTCGAGCGTGGGCGACAGGCCGGCGAAGGCGACCACCACGTCGGCGTCGCGCGCCGCGGCCACCGCCTCGGCCAGCTGCGCCGCGGCGGGCGCGACCCAGCGCAGCCCGATGCCGCCGTCGGCGCTGACATGGTCGAGCTCGACCCGCAGCGCGCGCGGGCGCGCGTCGGCGAAGGTGACGCTCGCCTCCACCCCCTCGTCGCTGCCGCGATCGGCGATGACGGGTTTGCCGTCGACCCAGAGCCGCACCGGGTCGTGGCCGTCGCAATCGAAGCAGCGCGGCACCTCGAGCCGCAGCGTGTAGGTGCCCGGCGCGGGCGGGGTCAGCTGCCCGGTCCAGCGCACCGCGTAGCCGCGGTCCTCGAGCCCGCGCGCGGGCGGCGCGCGGTCCCAGTCGAAGTCGATGACGCGGTCCTGGCGCGTGAGCAGCGGGCGACCACCCGCGATCGCGCCGCGGAAATACTCGCCGCGCAGGCCTGGCCGGCCATCAGCGGAGAGCGCGGTCTCGGGCACCGGCACCGCGACGCCCTCGGCGAGCACGCTGCCCTGCGCGTAGCGGACGCGCGCGGCGCCGAAGCGCGCCCGGATGCCCTCCAGCGGCGTCACCGGCGCCGCGGCGGTCCCGTGGTAATTGGCCTCGAGCACGTCGAGCGAGTCGGCGTTGGCGCCGATCACCGCCAGCCGGGTGCCGGCCGCGAGCGGCAGCCGGTCCTTGTTCGTCAGCAGCACCAGTGACTTCTCGGCTGCCTCTACAGCAAGCGCGCGGTGCGCCGGGGTGTCGACCTGGTCGGGGCGGATGCGGTCCCACCGGCTGCGTCGCCCGAAGGCGATGCCGAGCGCGGCGCGCGAGCCGAGCACGCGGCGCAGCGCGGTGTCGATCTCGGCCTCGCTCACCAGCCCCTGCCGCACCGCCGCGGGCAGCGCGTCGTAGCTCGGCCCGCAGTCGAGGTCGGTGCCCGCGCGCAGCGCCGCCGCGGCGGCGGAGGGCAGGTCGAGCCGGTAGTTGTGGAAGCTCTCGATATAGCCGACCGCGTCGCAGTCGGAGACGATCATGCCGCCGAAGCGCCAGCGCGCGCGCACCCGCTCGTTCAGCAGCGCCGTCGAGGCGCAGGCGGGCACGCCGTGCAGCGCGTTATAGGCGCACATCGTCGACAGCGCGCCGCCTTCGGTCAGCGCGAGGCGGAAGGCGGGCGTGTACGTCTCCGCCATGTCGCGCGGCGAGACGTCGACATCGAAGGCGTTGCGCCCGGCCTCGGGGCCGGAATGGACCGCGAGATGCTTGGGCGTCGCGATCGCCTTGGGGGAAGCGGGGTCCGGCCCCTGCACGCCTCGGACGAAGGCGACCCCGAGCCGGCCGGTGAGATACGGGTCCTCGCCGTAGGTCTCCTGCCCCCTGCCCCAGCGCGGGTCGCGGAAGATGTTGATGTTGGGCGACCACAGGTGGAGCCCGGCGAAGCGCGGCCGCGCCGCGCCGCGGGGCAGCGCGTTGTACTTGGCGCGCGCCTCGGTCGAGACGACGTCGCCGACGCGGCGCAGCAGGTCGACGTCCCAGCTCGCCGCCAGCCCGATCGCCTGGGGGAAGACGGTGGCGACGCCGTTGCGCGCGAGGCCGTGGAGCCCCTCGCTCCAATAATCATAGGCGGGCAGCTCGGCCGCGGGCAGTGCCGGCGCTGCGTTGCCGAGCTGCGCGGCCTTCTCCTCCAGCGACATCGCCGCGATCGCGCGCTCGATCGCGGGTGCGGCGGTGTCGGCCTGCGCCGCGATCAGCAGGAGAGGGAGCATGGCGACAATTCCTAGAGTGTACTGGCAATCAGCTGATCCTCCCCTGCAAGGGGAGCGCGGGCTTTGGCTTGCCCCCGGCAAGCCAAGATGGTGCCTGGGGGGCACCATCTCGCCCGCACTGGCGCGCGCAGCGCGACGGAGGGGCGTCGCCGCCCGCGAGGGCGAAAGGACTCACCACCCGCGACACCCCTCCGTCAGGCCTTCGGCCTGCCACCTCCCCTTGCCGGGTGGGATCGACGAGCTTCTTGTCCATACCGACCCGGATCCGGCCCTCCCCGCCATGCGGGGAGAACCGAGTCGGTCAGAAGTTCGCCCTTAGCCCAAGGCGGAAGGCGCGGCCGACCACGTCGTACAGCGTCGGCGTGGTGATGTTGCCCGGCACCGTCTCGCCGTCGCGGTTGAAGACGTTGTCGACCTTGGCATAGGCCTGGAACGCCGGGGTGAAGCGGTACGACGCCGCGAGGTCGACGTAGAGCGCCCCCGGCACGCGGTTATAGTCGTAGGTCGGGTGGTTGACCGTCGAGACCGGGCAGTTCGTCTGGCAGACGATGTTCTCGTTGGAGAACACGCCCGCGCTGAACCAGCGCTCCTGCACCGTGAAGCTGACCGTGTCGGTGCTCCAGTCCTGCGACGCCAGCACCTTCCAGTGCGGCACCGCGGTTGCCTCGATGTTGGTGCCGGCGAGCTGGCGCGGGATCGTGCCGGGCAGGCCGGTGTCCTGCACGAAGTTGATCGTGTGCGTCGCCAGCCCGCGCAGGCTGAGCCGGCCCGGCAGGCCGATGCCGTCGAGCTTGGTGGTGTAGCTCGCCTCGATGTCGAGCCCGTCGGTGAAGATCGACGCGAAGTTGAACGGCTGCACCGTGACGTACGCCGAGTCGAGGTTGCTCAGGTCGAACGAGCCGCAGGTGAACTGCACGCCGCCGTAGCACAGGTTGATCTGCGTCTGCGCGTCGAGCGCGGAGATGGCGTCGTCGATCTTGATGCGGAAATAGTCGACCGACAGGCTGAAGCCGGGCAGCCAGCTGGCGCGCGACAGCACGAAGCCGACCTCGGTGTTGCGCGCGATCTCCGGGGTGAGCGCGCGGTTGCCGGTGGTGGTCTGCAGCACCGTGATCGAGCGATTGCCGTTGAACGGGTCGATCGTGCCGGTGCGGTTGCTCGTCACCGGCGCGGCGAACAGCTCGGACAGGTTGGGTGCGCGGATGTCGCGCGAGGTCACGCCGCGCAGGCGGAAGCCGTCGAGCGGCGTGTCCCAGGTGCCGCCCACCTTCCAGGTGTAGACCGTGCCCGAGGTGCTGTAGTTGGTCGCGCGCCCGGCTACGTTGAGGTTGGCGCGGCCGATCGACTCGCTGTCGAACAGCGGCGCGTTGAGCTCGAGGTACGATTCGAGCACGTCATAGCCGCCGCTGCCGTTGCGGTAATTGCCCGCATACCAGTTGCCGCCCTGCTGGCTGAGCAGCGGGTCCGCCGGGTAGTCGTCGGTATAGCCGTTCCCGGTCAGCACGCCGTTGCCGTACGGGTCCGCGGTGACGCGGTAGAATTCGTGGCGGAACTCCGCGCCGAACGCGACCGCGAGCGGCCCCGCCGGCAGCGCGACCGGCTCGCCGCTGACCGAGAAGCTGGCGACGTCCTGGGTCTGGCGGGTGTGCTGGTACGGGCCGTTCTGCGGCTCGATGTAGTAGCGCGTCGCGTCGGTCGGCGCCTGGCCGCCGAACACGTTGAGCGGGGAACAGCCGCTCGCCACCGCGACCGGGTCGGCGCAGGTGATCACGCCGTTGGCGCCGCGCACCGCCTGGATCGCGGCGCGGTAGCGCGGCATCAGCGGGATGTTGTTGACATTGATGTCGGTGATGCCGGTGCCGTGCTCGTAATAGGCATCGTAGCGCCAGTCGGTGCCGAACGCCGCGACCTTGCCCTTGGCCCCGACCACGCCGCGGTACTGGTGCCGCCGCGTGTTGACGTCGATGAAGTCGAACATCGGGTTGACCGTGCCGAAGCGGAAGCTGGTGATGCCGTTGGCCGCGCAGGCCGACTGGATCGCCGCCGGCACGAACGGATTCGAGCATTGGATCGTCAGGTTGTCCTGCGCCGAGCCGGGGTTGGGCGTGTTGCTGGTGTCGACGCGCGCGACGTTGAGCGTGGCGTAGATCTCATTGTCGGGATCGACGTCGAACCCGATTCGGCCGTAGGAGTTGAGCCGCGTGATCTCGGACTTGAAGCTGTTGCCGTTGGTGACGCTGCCGCTGAGATCGCCGCCGATGCACGAGCCCGGCAGACAGCCGGTGCCGTAGCGGAACGGCACCGGGTTGCCGTTGACATCGAAGGCGGTGCCCGCGAGCGGGCCCGCGTTGATCAGGCCGTAGCGCCCGAACAGGGTCGACTGGACGTGGTCGCGCACGAGATACTGCGGCAGCCCGTCGGTGGTGATCCCGCGGTTCTGCACGCCGCGCGCGACCAGCCAGGTGCGGCCGTTGG
Source organism: Sphingomonas citri (assembly GCF_019429485.1). Lineage (GTDB taxonomy): Bacteria > Pseudomonadota > Alphaproteobacteria > Sphingomonadales > Sphingomonadaceae > Sphingomonas > Sphingomonas citri. The sequence goes on from NZ_JAHXZN010000008.1 coordinate 71,602, forward strand.
GCCCGTCGCCGTTGGGATCGTTGCCCACGCCGAAGCCGGCCGAGGGGATGCCGTCCTCGTGGCTGTACTCGCCGCTGACGATCAGGTGCAGCCGGTCGCCCGCGAGCGACTTGCCCGCGGCCGCCTGGACGGTCCAGTTGGCGTCGTCGCCGTAGGTGCTGATGCCGCCCATGACGTTGGCGCGGAAGCCGGTGAAGCGCGTGTTGGTGACGAAATTGACCACGCCGCCGACCGCGTCCGAGCCGTAGGAGGCCGAGGCGCCGCCGGTGACGACGTCGACCCGCTCGATCAGCAGCTGCGGGAAGAGGCTGACGTCGGCGACGCCGGTGACGTTGGCACCGACGACGCGCTGGCCGTCGATCAGCGTCAGCGTGCGGATCGGCTGGAGCCCGCGCAGGCTGAGCGTGCTGAGCCCCTGCACGCCGGTGGAGGTGCCGTTGGCGCCGACGGTCGCGCCGGTCGAGCCCTGGAGCGCGGGCAGCTGCGCCACCGTGGTGAAGACGTTGGGCTGGGCGTTCTTGGTGATCGCCTCGTAGCTCAGCACCTGGGTCGGCGTCGGCGCGGTGAAGCCGCTCGACACGATGCGCGAGCCGGTGACGACGACGTCGCGCGCGGGCTCCTCCGCCTGGCCTTCAGCCGGCACGTTGGCGGCGGTGGTGCTGCCGGTCGCGCCGTCGGCGGGCTGGTCGGTGGTGACGCCGGGGGGCAGCTGCGGCTCGCCCGCGGCCACCTGCCGCGCGCTCGCGCTCGCCGGCGCGCTCACCGGGCCGAACATCGCCGCGACCGGGCCGAGCACGACATAGGTCTGCGGCCCGCTGCGCTGGGCGCGCAGCCCGGTGCCCTCGAGCAGCCGCGTGAGCGCGGCGTCGACGCTCATCGCGCCGCGCACCGCGTTGGTGCGCTTGCCGCGGCTGAACGACCGCGCCGCGACGATCTGTACCCCGGCCTGGCGGCCGAGCGCGGTGATCGCGCTCTCGGCCGGCTGCGCGGGTATGTCGAACTGCTTGGCCTGCGCGATCGCCGGCTGCGCCGCCACCACCATCGCCGCGCCCGTCGCGAGCCACAGGTGCCGCCTCATTCCCCCCATCATTCCACTCCTCACGGTCTCGTTTCTTTCCCGTGCTGGTGGAGAGACATGGGCGAGGAAGTTCCTTCCGCGTCGGATACGATGTTCGCGTGGCCGATGCGGATCGCCGCGGCGTCGGACGTGTCGAGCGGCACCCCGAAGCTGTCGTGCAGCGCCTTGGCGAAGCCCTCCGGATCGTCGGTGCGGAAGATGCCGTCGATCTGCTCGCCGGCGAGCCGCGGGTCGGCGAGGACGAGCTTGCGGCGGTTGTAGCGGTTGAAGTCCTCGACCGCGTGCGCGACCGTCTGGCCGCTCAGGTCGATCGCGCCCGAGCGCCACGCCAGCGCGCGGTCGACCGCCGAGGGCGGCCCGTCGCTGATCCGCACCGCCGCATTGTCGCCGAAGAAGGCGCTCTGCCCCGCGACCAGGCTGGTGCGATAGCCGTCGGCCTGCGCCGCCCAGACCTGCACCACGCCCTCGGTCACGATGATGTCCGCGCCGCCGTCGCGGCGCCGCACCGAGAAAGCGGTGCCGACCGCCTGCACCACCACCTGCCCCGCCTCGACCACGAACGGCCGCGCGGGATCCTTGGCGACGCGGAACCACGCCTCGCCGCTGGCGATGCGGACCTCGCGCCGGCGGCTCGCCAGCGTCACCTCGATCTGCGTGTCGCTGTTGATCGTCGCGGTCGAGCCGTCGGCGAGCGGGACGCGGCGGATCTCGCCGATCTCGGTGCGATAGGTCGTGCCCCCGGCGAGCCACAGGAACCCGCCCGCCACCGAGGCGGCGATCGCGCCGCCCGCCGCCATGAACAGCCCGCGCCGCCGCACCGTCGCGCGCGCGCGCGGCGCCGGCGGGTCGAGCGCGACCCAGCAGGCCTGGGCGTGGAGCAGCGCGCCGCGGCGGCGCGGGTCGGCCGCCATCCATTGCTCGAGCAGCACCTCGTCCGCGGCCGACCAGCCCTCGGCGTCGAGCCGCGCGACCCAGGCCGCCGCCTCGTCCGCGATCGCGCCCGCGCTCTGCCTGTTCCCCGAACCTGTCACCGGACCCGTCATCGCCGACGCCCTCCGCGCTGCTCGTGCTCGCCCATCAGATCGTCCGCGTCCTGCTCGGCCTGGCTCCAGGCCTGGCGCAGGAACCGCACGCCGAGCCAGACCTGCTTCTCGACCGCTTTCTCGGTGGTGCCGAGATGCTCGGCGATCTGGCGCTGCGACCAGCCCTCGATCTTGCGCAGCTGGACGATGCGGCGGCAGCGCTCGGGCAGGCGCGCGATCAGGTCGAGCGCCTTGCCATAGGCCAGCCGCCCCGCCGCGAGCTGCTCGGGCGAGGGGCGATCGTCGTGATAGGCGTCGATCTCGGCGATCGTCTCGAGCGGCACGATGCGCTGGCGCTTGAGCCGCCGCACCAGCAGGTTGCGCACGATCGAGAAGAAATAGGCGTAGGGGCTGTCGATGTGATCGACCGCCTCCAGCATGGCGAGCCGGCAATAGGCCTCCTGGATCAGCTCGTCGGAATCCTCGGGGGCGGCGCCCGCGCGCCGCAGCCAGGCGCGCACGCGATGTTCGTGCGGCAGGATCTCGCGCGCCACCCAGACGGCGGTCTGGCGCCTGCGCGCGGCGTCGATCGCGCCCCCTGCCGTCCCGCTCGCCATCTCGCCCTTTCCGGTTCCTCGCTCGTGCCGCTGACGGTTGAGAGGCTCGGCGCGGCGATTTCCTTCCGCGCCGCCGGCACGGGTGCGGGCGGCGATAGATGATTGCCGACGCGAGGGACGCGTACCATCGTCGCGCGGCGGGGTCGCGATGATTATGCTGGTGGCGAGACCGACCCGCCCGGTCGACGTCGGCCCGGCGCGAACGGGGCGCGCCGACGCCGCTGGAGCAGACCGCACCAGCCGTGCCGCACATAGGTCGGAAAAGACATTTAAGGTGGTGTCATTCGCCCCCGAACGCGCCCGCCGTCAGCGGTGCAGCTTCACCAGCGCCCGTGGTCCTGATTACGCAGGCGAGCAGGCGCGTGGTCCATTGGCGACGCGCCTGCTCGATCCGGTAGAGTGGGAGGGAAAGGCAACGCACCATTCGCAAGCGGCGCGAACCTCGGGCTGCTTGCCGCCAGCTACCGCAGCCTCGGCTGAGGCTCGTGCCCGTCCGCGGGCGACTTAAAAGCGACGTCGTTTCAGCGCGAAGAGCTCGGTTGACCGAGCCTGTGCTCAGCTTAAGATAGCCGTCTTTCTTAAATATCCGGAGACGGCGATGGTCCGCTATGGTCTGGCAGCTGCCACCTGCCTGAGCCTCACGGGACTCGCCGTGGCGCAGCAGGGCAGGCCATCGACGCCCGTCGCCGACGTCAACCCTTTCATCGGCACCACCAACGGCGGCAACGTCTTTCCCGGCGCGACACGGCCGTTCGGCATGGTCGCGTTAAGCCCCGAGCTCACGCCGCTGCCGGGCAAGCGGCTGCCGATCGCGGCGCCGGGCGGCTACGAGTGGCGCGGCAACGGCGTGCGCGGGTTCAGCCTGACCCATGTCTCGGGCACGGGCTGCGCCGGCGCGAGCGGCGACGTCCCGATCATGCCGGTCACGATCCCGGTCGAGCGCTCGCCCGCTTCCGTCGAGGCGGGATTGAGCTACGCCAGCTTGCTCGACCACGCCGCCGAGCGCGCCTCGCCGGGCGCCTACCACGTCACCCTCGACAACGGCGTCACGGTCGATCTCGGCGCGACCGAGCGCAGCGCGATCGGCCGCTTCGCCTTCCCCGCGGACAAGCCCGCCAATCTCCTGTTCCGCACCTCCGACAGCGAGGTCGGCAGCAGCGACTCCACGATCCGCATCGATCCCGCCGCCCGCACCGTCAGCGGCACCGTCACCTCGGGCAATTTCTGCGGCTATCTCGCGGCGGACCGGCGCGAGAGCTACTACACGCTCCACTTCGTCGCGCAGTTCGACCAGCCCTTCACCGTCGGCGGGACGTGGCGGGACGACCGCGTCAGCGCGGGCGCGTCGAGCGGGGGCGGGGGCACCGGCTATGGCGATCGCGGTCACCCGCCCGTGGGGCGCGGGGCGGGCGGCTGGGTCAGCTTCGCCCCCGACGCCGCGCGCGCGGTGACGATGCGCGTCGGCGTGTCGTACGTCGACGAGGCGGGTGCTCGCCGCAACCTTGAACGCGAGAGCCCGGCCGGCGCCAGCCTTGACTCGGTACAGGCCGCCGGTCGCGCCGCGTGGGAACAGGCGTTGGGCCGCATCCGAGTCGAGGGTGGCGCGCGCGATGAGCGCACCGTCTTCTACACCGCGCTGTACCACGCGCTGATGACGCCCAACCTCTACAGCGACGTCGACGGTCGCTATCGTGGCTTCGACGCCGCGGTGCACGCGCTCGCGCCGCGGCAGCAGGCCCAATATGCGAACTACTCGGGCTGGGACGTGTATCGCTCGCAGCTACAGCTCGTCACGCTGCTCGACCCGCAGCGCGGGTCGGACATCGCCCAGTCGCTGCTCAACCAGGCCGAGCAGAATGGCGGGACGTGGGACCGCTGGACGCATCTCACCGGCGCCACCGGCGTGATGAACGGCGACCCGTCGCCACCCTCGCTCGCCGCCATCTACGCCTTCGGGGGGCGCTCGTTCGACCTCGCGCGTGCCTATGCCTCACTGCGTCGTGCCGCGACGGTACCCAGCGCCAAGGACCTCGACCGCAAGGGCTGCCCCGTGCTGTGCGTCGGGCAGCGGCCCGGGCTCGATCAGTGGCTGAAGCTGCACTACATGCCCGTGGGCGCGCCGGGCTGGGGCACGGTGTCCGACACGCTCGAGCTCGCCGCGGCCGACTTCGGACTCGCCGAGCTGGCCCGCCACGCCGGGGACCACGCCGGCGAGAAGCTGTTCCGCGCGCGCTCGGGCTGGTGGCGCAACCTGTACAATCCCGCGGCGACACCCGCGGGCGGCTACCTCCAGCCGCGGCGCGCCGACGGCAGTTGGCCGCGCTTCGATCCGTCGTTGGACGAGGAGATGGTGGAGGGCAGCGGGGCGCAATATCTCTGGATGGTGCCGTTCGACCCGGCGGGGCTGATCGACGTGCTCGGCGGCCGTGCCGCGGCGTCGCGCCGGCTCGACGCCTTCTTTCGCGCGCCCGACGGCGGCTTGGCGGTGACGAAGGCGGGGCCGCTCCACGCCGAGCTCGACAACGAGCCGTTGATCGCCTCGCCCTGGACCTATCTGTTCACCGGTGAGCCGTGGAAGACGCAGGAGACGGCGCGCGCGGCGATGCGGCAGATCTGGACCAACACGCCCGCCGGCATCTCCGGCAACGACGACCTGGGGCAGATGTCGTCCTGGTACGTCTGGTCGGCGCTGGGCCTGTACCCGCTCTATCCCGCGCGCCGAGCTGGTGATCGGCAGCCCGCTGTTCCCGCGCGCGACGGTCGAGCGCCCCGGCGGCGTCCGGCTGGTGATCGACGCGCCCGGCGCTGCGCCCGACGCGCCGTACGTCACCGGGCTGCGCGTCGACGGCCATGCGAGCGACCGCGCCTGGCTGCCCGCCGACGCGGTGACCCGCGGCGCCACGCTCTCCTTCACCATGGCGCGTCAGCCGGACCGCTCCTGGGCGACGCGTACCGTGCCACCGTCGTTCGGGCCGAGAGCAGGGCGAGTGGCGAGGCGGTGATGAGGCTGCGCGTCGCCCCCGCGGCACGATGCGAGTGGCGATCGGCTCGCTGAGGTCAGCCTGCACAAGCGCTCGGCTGCCGCCGATCCGCTCGTCTGCTCCTCGTCTGGACCAGCGTCTGCCACAAGCGTTACCGGCGTCGCGTGCGATGCCGACCGTGGTCGGATGCTAGGTACCCGCTCGATCGACGATAAGCTTCACCTTAGCTGACGACCCTCAGGGTGGCCTCGGTCGGATCTACCGGGTCCATGATGAAGGCACCGGCGTCACGCTGCGCCACCAGCCAGGCGACGTGCTCGGCCGAGATACGCTGGCCTGGAACGAGCCGAGGCACGCCCGGCGGTGCCGGGGCGATCATCTCCGCCGCGATCCGTCCGGCGGCGTCTTCATATCGCACCATCTCCGCCGGGCCGTTCAGCGCGCGCGGTCCGGGCATGGCCATGTCAACCGACAGCGTCGCGACCGACGGTATCGATCCCAGCGGTGGCAGCAAGTCAGTCTCGGCCTCGAGACGGGCGAGGAGATCGCTGAGCGCATGCTCCAACGCTCGAAGATCGGCGCGGGTAGTGCCGAGGGAGATCACCGCCAGAAGGTGTCGTGCGTCGGACAAGCCCACGCTCACGCGATGGTGCGCGTAGAGCCAGTCGTCGACCGCGTAGCCGGCGACGCTCAACGCCGATACGTCGATCAGGATCTTGGTCACGTCGAGGTCGGCTCCCGCGGGCAGCTCCGCCGGGCCGAGCACGCGCAACGGCGTCATGGCCGCGATCCGCTCGCGAGCGCCCTCGGCCAGCGCGACCACGTCGGACCACAACTGCTCGCCGCGCAGCGCGTGATCGCGCCGGGCCGCATCGAGCGAGGCAAGAATCGGTACCGACGGGCTCGTCGTCTCGAATAGCTCATATGCCATCCACAGGCGTTGCCGATCGATCAGCGCTCCCTTGGCTACGATCACCGATCCCTGTGCCAACGCTCCCATCGTCTTATGGGCACTGTAGACGGCAACATCAGCACCCTTCGTCAGCGCGTCGTCGGGCAGCACGGTGCAGAAGGCGAAAGCGCCGCCCCACGCCGCGTCGACGATCAGGGGAATGCCATGATCGTGGCAGATGTCGGCCAGAGCGGCGATGTCGCTCGTCACGCCATAATAGGTCGGGCTGACGAGCACGAACGCTCGCGCGGCGGGATGGCTCGCCAGCGCTGCGCGCAGCACCTCCGGCGCAACCCCGTGCTCGATATCACGCTCGGCATCTATGATGACGGGGACGATGATGGCATCCAGCCCGGCCGCGAGAGCGTAGGTGCGTTCCGCCTTGTGCGCGTTCGCCGCGATCAGGATCGTCTCCCCTGGAGCGGCGACCGCGGCCATCACCGTATGAAGGCTCTGCGTCGAACCGCCAGTGACGAAGCGACAGAAATCAGCGTTCCATGCCTCCGCGGCGATCTCGTGCGCGCGCTGCAGGGCGAGCGCGCCTTCCGTGCGGTCGTCCAGCCCCTTCGGTGTGAGCACGTCCGCGCGGAACAGCCGGCGGCCGAGCAGGCCGCGAAGACCGTTCGGCATGGCGGCGCCCTGGTTGTGGCCGGGTGCGCCGAACCCGACGGGCGGGTTGCGCTCGATGCTCGCAAGCGCCTCGACGAGAGGCGCACTTTTCTGATCCATGCCGCATGACCCATCACTGCACGCGTGCGACCTGGGTCAGGCGACCACGACGAGGTACCACGCGTGTCAGCGACCTCGGTTATTCAACCAGATCACACGATCGTCGTTCCGAACGCCTGAAAAATCAGTTGCCTAGTCTTGCTGTACTCACTCCGGGATGGAACCCGGCGCTGACGCTGACGGGCAGGTAGGACCGCTGCGTGACCGAATGAGGGAGAGTGATAACAAGTCGGCGGCGCCGAAAGCACGACGAGGTGGATCGGATCGTCGGCGATCGAACTGTTGGCACCTACGGCCGCGCGTTGCATCACCGAAGAAGGCCCGGTTATGAAGAGCTATGGCTCTTTCACCCGATTATTACTCGGTCCTTGGGGTACCCTCGACGGCCAGTCGCGACGCTATCCATGCGGCGTGGAAAGCGCTGCTTCGTCAATATCACCCAGATGCCAACCCCGGTTTGGACGTCTCTGCGCGTGCTAAGGAGATCAACGAGGCCTACGCCGTGTTGGGGAAAAACGAAGCACGCGCCGCCTATGATCGCTCGCGGATCAGGCCGTCTGCCCACCGAGCGACGGCGAACCGCCCGTTTCAGCCCAGGAAAACTGGCAGGCGCCCGATGCGGCCCTACCCGTCGATGCAGCCCGGCGCTAGCTTCTCGCGGCCGCTGGCGACCAATGAATGGCTGATGGGCCTTTTCCTGCTGATTCTCACCGCCGCACCGATCGCTACGATCGTGGTTCTGTATTTCGACGAGTCCGGAGTGGCGTCTACGGTCCGACGCAGCGATGCCGCTCGCCCCTTGCCTGAGCCTGCTGCACAAGCGGTTCGCCGCTCGTCCGGCGCAAACTAGGACTCGCACAGCCTGCTTCATGGACGATCGCTTATTCTCGGCGATCGACTCCGCAGGTTCAGCCATCAGAAGCGGTCGCGACGCGCGGATGAACCGGCGACCGAAGGCCGTAAGCTGGGAAGGAAGCGGGGTCGTCTGCTTCTGGGTCTTGGCTAGCGTACTGGCCGCTGCTCATTTGCCCTCCGGATGGCCCGCACGACTAAGCTCATGATGACGGGGTTCTGCCGCGATGGAACGTCGTCGCCCGCGATCGAGCATGACCGGTGCGGGTGGCGCAGTATCTCGACGTCATTCGCGAACGGTCAGCATGCGCCGACACGCACGCGGACCGAAGAAGTTCCCGAGCGCGGAAATATAAACATTCGTGTCCCAAGACATCCCGTTCGATCCCGTCGCCGTATCTCTCGGCGCTCGCGCGTGGGGACATCGCCCTCTCCTGTGAGCCTAGGGAGATGCCACAATGAATGAAGACGATCTGGTCATCGACGCGTTTGAGGCACGCGCCCAGCGACGCCACGACCGCCGCGCCCTGTTCACCGCGGCGCTCGGCGCCGCCGCGGTCGGTTCCGCCTTTGCTTACTCGGATCCCGCCCTGGCCCAGTCCGCGGTGACCGACGCGGACGTGCTCAACTTCGCGCTCAACCTTGAGTATCTCGAGGCGCAATTCTATCTGTACGCGGTCAACGGCACGGGGCTGCCCGCGACGCTGACCGGCAGCGGCAGCACCGCCGGCGGCACGGTGACGGGCGGCGCGCAGGTCGACTTCACGACCGATCCGACCGTCGGCGCCTATGCGCGCGAGATCGCGGCGGACGAGCAGGCGCACGTCAACTTCCTGCGCACCGCGCTCGGTTCGGCCGCGGTGGCGATGCCCAACATCAACATCTCGGGCGCGGCCGACGGCCCGTTCACCGCGGCGGCGCGCGCCGCCGGCGTGGTCGATTCCACGAGCGGAGTGTTCAACCCCTATGCCGACCCGACCAGCTTCCTGCTCGGCGCGTACATCTTCGAGGACGTCGGCGTCACCGCCTACAAGGGCGCCGCGCCGCTGCTCAGCAACAAGACCTTCCTCGAGGCCGCGGCCGGGATCCTCGCGGTCGAGGCCTATCACGCCGCGATCGTCCGCACGACGCTGTACGCCAAGGGCGTGCCCGCGCTGGTGGAGGCGACCGAGAAGATCTCGGCGGCGCGCGACGCGCTCGACGGCAGCCCGACCGAGGATCTGATCCGCGGCATCGCGCCCAAGGACGATGCCGGCATCATGCCGAGCGGCAGCGGGGCGACGCTGACCTCGAACATCGCGCCGCTCAACGTCAACGGACTGGCCTACAGCCGCAGCACCGGACAGGTGCTCAACATCGTCTACCTCAACGCCGCGACGGCGACGATGGGCGGGTTCTTCCCCAACGGCGTCAACGGCAACATCCGATCGACCACGTGAGCGTGCGGCGGCTCCCCTGCCCCGTCCCTCCCTTGTCACAGGAACCACGCACATGATCGATCATCGCAACGCCCTCGACCTGCTCGCCGCCGCAGACACGCGCCGCGCGGCGCGGCGCCGCTTCCTCAAGGTGGCGGGCGGCGGCACGCTCGCGCTCGGCGGGATCAGCCTGCTGTCCGGCTGCTTCGACTCCGGGGACGACGACGCTCCCAATCCCACGCCGACGCCGACGCCGACCCCCGCCGCGGTGACCGACAGCGACATCCTCAATCTCGCGCTCAACCTCGAGTATCTCGAGGCGCAATATTATCTCTACGCGGTCAACGGCAGCGGACTGGCGGCCAATCTGACCGCGAGCGGCACCGGCACCGCGGGCGGCAGCGTCACCGGCGGCGCCAAGGTGGACTTCTCGGGTGACGCGCTGGTCGGCGCCTATGCCCGCGAGATCGCCGCGGACGAGGCCGCGCACGTCGCCTTCCTGCGCGCCGCGCTCGGCTCCGCCGCGATCGCCATGCCCAACATCAACATCTCGGGTGACGCGAGCGGCGCCTTCACCGCGGCGGCGCGCGCGGCCGGCGTGATCGGCGCGAGCGACACGTTCAACCCCTATTCCTCGCCCGAGAACTTCCTGCTCGGCGCCTATCTGTTCGAGGACGTCGGGGTCACCGCCTACAAGGGTGCGGCGCCGCTCTTGTCGAGCAAGGTCTTCCTCGAGGCCGCCGCTGGCATCCTCGCGGCCGAGGCCTATCACGCCGGGCTGGTGCGCACCGTGCTCTACGCCAAGGGCATCGCCGCCCCCGCGCTGGTCACCGCGGCGGGGAAGATCTCGGACGCGCGCGACGCGCTCGACCAGGGCGGCGACACCGACCAGGGCCTCACCGGCTCGGGCGGCGCGGCCAATCTCGTCCCCGCCGACTCGGACGCGATCGCCTACAGCCGCAACAGCCGCCAGGTGCACAACATCGTCTACCTCAACGCCACCGGCGCCAACCAGAACGGGGGCGGCTTCTTCCCCAACGGGACGAACAACCCCAACCCGACCCTGCGGGTGGGGCTGCCCTGATGCGGCGCCGGGCGCGCCGCACGGCCGCCGCACGCTGGGGATGACGACGACAGGGAGGAGGCCACCGCCTCCTCCCCGCTGATTCACGAGGGAGTGAGACATGAAGGTGATCGGATTGACCGCGGCGGCGCTGTTCGCCGCCTATGCGCTGCCCGCGACCGCGCAGGAGAGCGACGGCGGCTTCAGCGGCGTCTATGTCGGCGCGGCCGGCGGCTATGACGTCCAGCCCAACGACGGCGGCCGCTCGCGCGTGCTGTTCGACCGCAACCTCGACGGGCAATATGGCGACGTGGTGCGCACCGGCTCGGGCGCCGACGCGTTCGGTCCCGGCTTCTGCGGCGGCCAGGCCAGCAACCAGCTCAGCCCGGCCAACGGCGGTCGCTGCACCAACGACAAGGACGACTGGGCCTATTACGGCCGGGTCGGGTTCGACGCGCAGCGCGGCCGCATCGTCGTCGGCGTGGTCGGCGAGTTCGGCACCACCAACATCACCGACGGGGTGAGCGCCTTCTCGAGCACGCCGGCGAGCTACGTCTTCAACCGCGGGATCGACTGGGAGGCGGGCGTGCGCGCGCGCGCCGGCTACACCCCCAACGACACCACCCTGTTCTACGGCACCTTCGGCCCGGGCTATGCGCGGATTGACCGCGCCTTCGGCTCGACCAACATGACCAACACGTTCGAGGGCAGCGGCAAGCGCAACCAGTTCGGCTTCCAGGGGGGCGGCGGCGTCGAGCAGCGGCTCGGCCGGCACTTCTCGATCGGGCTGGAGTACATCTATCACCAGTATCGGGACGACGATTATGTCGTCCGCGCCGCCGGGCCAGCGGGTACGCCCTTCACCAACGCCAACAATGGCGGCAGCGCGTCGGGCACCGACTTCATCCGCAGCGACGACAAGTTCCGCTGGCACTCGCTGCGCGCCACCGCCGCGTTCCGCTTCTGACCGGCGGCCCCGTGCCGCCGCGCGACCCCGGTCCGCGGCGGCACGGGGCCAGCGACTTCTCGCCGGCGATCAGACCTGGCGCATGCCGCCGTCGACGCACAGCTCGGCGCCGGTGACGAAGCTGGCGGCGTCGCTCAGCAGGAACAGCGCCGCGGCCGCGACCTCGTCGACGCGCGCCATGCGCCCGAGCGGGATCGGCGCGACCAGCGCCCGCCGCGTCTCGTCCGGCACCGCCGCCATCATGTCGGTGTCGGTCGGCCCCGGCGCGACGACGTTGACGCGGATGCCGCGCGGCGCGAGCTCGGCCGCCCAGCTGCGCGCGTAGGAGCGCAGCGCCGCCTTGGTCGCGGCATAGGTGCTGTACGGCGTCACCCCCATGGTCGCGGCGATCGAGCCGACCAGCACCACCGCGGCGCCGTCGCGCAGCGCCGGCAGCGCCGCCTGCAACCCGAACAAGGCGCCGCGCACGTTGACCGCGAAATGCCGGTCGACGTGCTCGGCGGTCTCCTCCGCCAGCGTCGCCGGCTCGGACAGGCCGGCGTTGAGCACCAGCGCGTCGATCCGCCCGTGCCGGTGCTGCACCTCAGCGACGACGCGCGCGAGATCGGCCTGCGCCGCCGCATCGGCGACGATCCCCTGCGCCGCCCCGCCGATCCCCGCGGCCGCCGCGGCGACCTCCTGCTCCTTGCGCCCGGTCAGCACCACCGTGGCGCCCTCCTCCGCGAGCGCGCGCGCGGTCGCGAGACCGATCCCCCGTGCGCCGCCGACCACCAGCGCGATCCTGCCTGCCATCCGCGTCATCGTCCGTCCTTCCTCGTCATGGAGGGCGGGTAGATATACGACGCATATCTGCTATCAAGAACGCACCCGGAGGTGAGTAGATATGGCGAGCGATACCGAACTGGCGGCGCTGTCGTGCCAGGCGATGATGGACGTGCCGCGCATCCGCCCCGTGCTCGACAAGATCGCGGACAAGTGGACGATCATGATCCTGACGGTGCTGTGCCCCGAGCCCGCGCGGTTCAACGAGATCAAGCGGCGGCTCGACGGCATCACGCACAAGTCGCTCGCCGACGCGCTCAAGCGGCTCGAGCGCCACGGCCTGATCACGCGCAGCGTGATCCCGACCGCGCCGATCGGCGTCGTCTACGCCATCACCCCGCTGGGCCACTCGCTGCGCGCGCCGTTCGAGGCGCTGTGCAGCTGGGCGCTCGCGCACGAGCGGGCCTTCGCCGAGGCCGCGCTCGCCTATGACCGGGCACGCGCCGCATAGCCCTCCTATCCGCCTCACCAGAAATAGTCATTCCAACTCCTACTGGCTTGGTGGATGATCGCGGCCGGAGGTGGCGATGTCCGACGAGCAGGCGACGACGGAGGGAGGCGACCCGGCGCGGCGCGGCGCGCTCGAGTGGCCGACGGTGGCGCTGGCGGCGCTGATCTACGGCGGCTGGCTCGCGCTGACCTTCTGGCACGCGCTGCTGCCCTGGCCCGTGCTGGTGGCGGCGGGCGGGTGGCTGGTGGCATGGCACGGCTCGCTCCAGCACGAGACGATCCACGGCCATCCGACGCGCTGGGCCTGGGTCAACGGCGCGGTCGGCGCGGTGCCGCTGGCGCTGTGGCTGCCCTACGGCGTATACCGCGACAGCCACCGCGCGCACCATCGCAGCCCGCACATCACCGACCCGCGCCACGATCCCGAGTCGCGCTACGTCGCCGGGACCGGTCTGCCCCGCGCGCTCGCCGCGGCGCAGGCGACCTTGCTCGGGCGGCTGGTGCTCGGTCCGCCGCTGGCGGTGCTGGCGGTGGCGATCGACGAGGCGCGCCGGCTGCGGGGCGCGCCCGTCGCGGTGCTGCGCGACTGGGCGCCGCATCTCGCCGCGGTCGCGCCGCTGGTGGCCTGGCTCGAGTGGACCGGGTTGGGCGTCGCGCGCTACGCGCTGCTGATGGTCTATCCCGGGCTCGCGCTGACGCTGCTGCGCTCCTTCGCCGAGCATCGCGCCGACCTGCCGGGGCCGAGCCGCGCCGCGACGGTGGCGCGCGGCGGCGTGCTCGGGCTGCTGTACCTCAACAACCACCTCCATACCGCGCACCACGACCGGCCCGGGCTCGCCTGGTACCGGCTGCCGGCCTATCAGCGCCGCCACGCCGCACGGCTGGAAGCGCAGGCTGGGCGGATCCACCGCAGCTACGGCGAGATCGTGCGCCGCTTCGCGCTGCGCGCGCACGACCGGCTGGTCCATCCCGCCGCGGCGCCCCGGTGAGCGGCGCGGTCGCCTCGCTCGGCATGTACGACCACCCGGCGCAGCGCTGGGCCAATGACGCCTTGTGGCAGGCGATCGCGGCGCGTCTGGAGGCGCGCGGCGTGGCGGCGCCGGACGCGCTCGACCGCGCCCGCCCAGTCGAGGCGATCTGGCGCGACCCGCGGCTGCTGCTCGCGCAATGCTGCGGCTACCCGCTGGTGACCGATCCCGCGCTCGCGCTGCGCGTGGTCGCGGTGCCGCATTACGCGGTGCCCGACTGCGCGCCAGGGCGGCACGCCAGCCGCGTGTTGGTGCGCGCCGACGATCCGGCGACGACGCTGGCGGGGCTGCGCGGCCGCCGCGCCGCGGTGAACGCGCTCTCCTCGAACACCGGCGCCAACCTGTTCCGCGCCGCGCTGGCGGGCGAGCCGCTCGACCAGGTCTTCGCCGCTTTGGTGGCGACCGGCTCGCACCGCGCCAGCGCCGCCGCGGTGCGCGACGGCGTCGCCGACGTGGCCGCGGTCGACGCCGTCACCTATGCGGCGCTGGCGCGCGACGAGCCCGAGGCGGTGGCGGGGCTGCGCCAGCTCGCGCTCACCCGCTCTTCCCCCGCGCTGCCCTTCGTCACCGCGCGCGCCACGCCCCCCGCGCTGGTGGCGGCGCTGCGCGACGCGCTGCACGCCGCGGTGCATGACCCGGCGCTAGTATGCGCGCGCGCGGCATTGTTCCTCGCCGACGTCGCGCCGGCGAGCGTCCACCGCTACGTGGCACTGCGCGCGCTCCACTGAGCCGCGCGCCGCCGCGGACGGGCGCGGGCACGGTTCCTTTCGGCGCCGTCACGCGTATGCGCATCGGATGGAACAACAGGCACTCGTCATCGCGCTGATCGGCGCGCTCGGCATCGGCGCGCAATGGGTGGCGTGGCGCACCGGCTGGCCCGCGATCGCGCTGATGCTCGTCGCCGGCGTCGTCGCGGGGCCGGTGACCGGCCTGATCGACCCGCATCGCACCTTCGGCGCGCTGCTCGAGCCGCTCGTCTCGGTCGCTGTCGCGATCATCCTCTTCGAGGGCGGGCTCAGCCTCAACTTCCGCGAGCTGCGCCGCACCGACGGCGCGGTGACGCGGCTGCTGCTGGTGGGCGTGCCGGTCGGCTGGCTGCTCGGCGCACTCGCCTGCTACTATATCGGTGGCTTGGTGTGGCCGGTCGCGATCCTGTTCGCGGGCATCCTCGTCGTCACCGGGCCGACCGTGGTGCTCCCGCTGCTGCGGCAGAGCAACATCGCCGCGCGGCCGCGCGCGATCCTCAAATGGGAGGCGATCGTCAACGACCCGATCGGCGCGTTGTGCGGCGTCGTCACCTACGAGTATCTCCGCCGCGCCGGCGAGGGCGTGACGATCCCGCAGCTTTTGCTGTCGCTGCTCGCCGCGAGCGTGGTGTCGGGGCTGATCGGCTATGGCGCGGCGCGCGCGGTCGCCTGGGCCTTCCCGCGCGGGCACGTCCCCGAATATCTCAAAGCGCCGGTGCTGCTGGTGGCGGTGATCGGCACCTTCGTCGTGTCCAACCTCGTCCAGCAGGAGACCGGGCTGCTGGCGGTGACGGTGATGGGCGTGGCGCTCGCCAACCTGCGGCTCGACTCGCTGCGCGACATCCATCCGTTCAAGGAGAATGTCACCGTCCTGCTGATCTCGGGCGTGTTCGTGCTGCTGTCGGCGACGCTCAACCTGGGCGTGCTCGAGCGCTTCGAGTGGCGCTTCGCCGCCTTCCTGCTGGCGCTGCTGTTCCTGGTGCGACCCGCCACGGTGCTGCTCAGCCTCGCCTTCACGCGCGTGCCCTGGAACGAGCGGCTGCTGGTCGCCTGGATCGCGCCGCGCGGCATCGTCGCGGTGGCGATCTCGGGGCTATTCGCGCTGCGGCTGGGCAATCTCGGCTATGACGACGGCTCGATCCTGGTCACGCTGTCCTTCGCGGTGGTGGTGGCGACGATCGTGGCGCACGGCTTCTCGATCGGCGCGGTGGCGCGCTGGCTCAAGGTGACCGGCCCGACCGAGCGCGGGCTGCTGATCGTCGGCGCGACGCCGTGGAGCATCGCGCTCGCGGCGCAGCTGCGCCAGCTCGACGTGCCGGTGACGATCTGCGACACCAGCTGGCAGCGGCTCGCGCCGGCGCGGCGCGGCGGGATCGACACCTATCACGGCGAGATCCTCGCCGAGGCGACCGAGGACCGGCTCGACCTGTCGCGCTACCAGGTGCTCGTCGCCACGACCGACAATGAGGCGTATAACGCGCTGGTGTGCAACGAATTCGCCCCCGAGCTCGGCCGCGACAACGTGTATCAGCTCGGCGCCGGCACGCACGAGGACGATCGCCGCGCGCTGCCCGCCTCGCTGCGCGGCCGCGCGCTCTTCACCAGCGGGCATGGCGTCGAGGAGATCGTCCGCCGCGTCGACGACGGCTGGGCGTTCCGCAAGACGCGGATCACCGATAAGTTCAACTATGAGACCGCGCGCGCCGACCTGGCCGACGAGGCCGACATGCTGCTGCTGCTGCGTAAGGGCGCGCCGATGCGCTTCTTCTCGCACGCCAGCCGGCCGGTGCCGCAGTCAGGCGACACGATCATCAGCTTCGGTCCGCCCGCCGGGGTGCGACGCGCGCAGCAGGAGGTGAGCGTATGAGCGGGACCGGGGTCAAGCGGATCGGGGCGATCGAGGCCGGCGCGGCGGCGCTGCTGCTCGCGCTCGCTGCCTGCTCGTCGCCGCCCGCGCGCGACCGCGGCAATGCCGCCGACGTCGCCGAGGTGGCCGACCATGCCGACAACGTCGCCGCGCCCGGCAACGACACCGAGGCGGTGGCGCCGCCCAGGTCGATCCTGCGTCCGGAGGTCGCCGCCCCGGTGTCGGAGCCAGAGGCGCCGCGCGCCGAGGACGCCGTGGTCGGCTTCGACGAGGCCGGCAAGATCCTGACCGACGAGGCGACGGCGGCGCTCGACGCGCTGGTCGCCAGCCCCGCGGCGCGCGCCGGCGGCGCCTTCACGCTGCGAGGTCACAGCGACTCGCGCGGCGACGATCGCGCCAACCTGCGCGCGTCGCGCCGCCGCGCCGAGACGGTCCGCGACTATCTCGCCGATAAGGGGATCGACCCGGCCCGAATGACCGTCATCGCGCTCGGGGAAACCACCCCGCTCGTCCCCAACGCGCACCCCGACGGCAGCGACGACCCCGTCGCCCGCCAGAAGAACCGCCGCGTCGAGGTGCATGTCGCGCCGCCCGCGCCCGCGCCCGCCGCCACCCTCGCGGCGGAAGGCGACGACGCGGCCACCGGCAATGCCGCGGCGCCGACCGAGTAGAGGACGATCCGCCGTCTGGAAGCGCGAGTGTGCTCCTGCGCCTGCAGGAGCCCAGTGTCGCAAACCTCCATTCTGGCCAGTCGCGCCCCCCTGCAGAAGAGGCGGGATGCGCGGCGTGCGGCGTGCTAGCCTCGATCGGGTCGCTACACGAAGGGCCCGCATGACCAGCACCGACCGTCTCCGCCGCGCGCTCGGCGCGTCGCTCCTGCTCGCGGGGAGCGTCGCCGCCCCCGCCGTGCTCGCCCAGCATGTGCCCGCGACGCCGGTACCAGCCACCGCACCGACCCTGCTCCCGGTCAGGGTCGAGCGCGACACCGGCCAGGTGCTCGTCACCGTCCCCGCTCCCGACAGCGACGGGGTCTCGCCGCGTTTCCTCTACGCCACCGCGCTCAAGACCGGGCTGGGCTCGGCGCCGATCCGGATCGACCACGGCATGGTCGGCGACACCCAGCTGCTCGCCTTCCGCCGGCTCGGCAAGAAGGTGGCGGTGGTGTTCGAGAACCCGCGCTACCGCTCCTCGGGCGACGCGCTCGAGCGGCGCGGCGCGAGCGCGGACTTCCCGTTCAGCACGGTCGCGATGCTCGACGTCGCCGCGACCGCGCCCGACGGCGCGGTGACGGTCGACCTCGCCCCGCTGCTGCTGCGCGACACGATGCGGCTGGCCGACAAGCTCAACGCCGCGGCGAAGGGCTTCAAGCTTGTCGACTCGCTGAGCGCGGTCGACCCCGGCTCGGTCAAGGCCTTCCCCGACAACATCGAGATGGAGGCGGTGCAGACCTATGCCTCGGACACACCGGGCAAGGAGGTCGACACGATCGCACCCGACGGACGGCAGGTGAGCTTCACCGTCCACCACTCGCTGGTGCGGCTGCCCGCGCCGGGCTTCGTGCCGCGCCGCTTCGACATCCGCTCGGGCACCTTCGCGACGCCGGTGTACGAGTTCAACACGCCGCTGGGCGCGCCGGTGCTGCAGCAATATGCCAACCACTTCCGGCTCGACAAGCTCGACCCCGGCGCGGCGCGCTCGCGCGTGCGCCAGCCGATCGTCTTCTACATCGACAACAAGGCGCCCGAGCCGATCCGCACCGCGCTGGCCGAGGGCGTGGCGTGGTGGAACCAGGCGTTCGACGCGGCCGGTTACATCGACGCCTTCCAGGTACGCGTGCTGCCCGCCGACGCCGACCCGCAGGACGTGCGCTACAACATGGTCAACTGGAACGAGCGGCGGACGCGCAGCTGGTCCTATGGCGGCGGCGTCACCGACCCGCGCACCGGCGAGATCATCAAGGGCAACGTCGTGCTCGAGGGGCTGCGGCTGCGCCAGGACATCTGGATCTTCGAGGGGCTGGTCGGTACCGCCGAGGAGAACAAGGGCACCGCCAACGATCCGGTTCGCGTCGCGCTGGCGCGGATCCGCCAGCTCGGCGCGCACGAGGTCGGCCACGCGCTCGGCTTCGCGCACAATTTCGCGGCGAGCACGCAGGATCGCGCCTCGGTGATGGACTATCCCTTCGCCAAGATCGCGCTGAACGGCGACGCGATCGACCTGTCCGACGCCTACGCCAGCGGCATCGGCGCGTGGGACAAGTTCACCGTCGACTGGCTCTACGGCCAGCCCGCCGCAGGCACCGACCCCGACGTCGCCGCCGCGGCCAAGGCCGACGCGGCGCAGCGCGCGGGCATGCGCTACCTCACCGACATCGACGGGCGCGACTCAAGCCTGGCGGTGCCGGGCGACAGCATGTGGGCCGAGGGCACCGACTCACCCGCGGACCTCGCGCACGTGATGGCGGTGCGCCGCGTCGCGCTGGCGCGCTTCGGCCCGGGCGTGCTCCACGCCGGCGCGCCGCTCGCCGACCTGCGCCGCAGCTTCGTGCCGCTGTGGCTGTTCCACCGCTACGCCGTGGCGGCGATCGGCAAGACGCTCGGTGGGGTCCACTACAGCTACGCCACCGCGAGCGACAGCGCCCCGCCGCCGACACGCGCCACCGCGGTCGAGCAGGGAGAGGCGCTCGACGCGCTGATGGCGACGCTCAGCCCCGCCGCGCTCACCGTGCCGCCCGCGCTCGCGCTGACCTTGTCGGCGAGGGTCAACGGCAACGCCGACCCGCAATATGACAGCGAGGTATTCGACACCGCGGGCGGCGCGGTGTTCGATCCCCTGGTCGCGACCCGCGCATGATCGCCATCGGCTTGCTTCCGGCTCGACGCCACGTCCTTCCACGGTCATGTCGCCCGCCGACGGACGTGCCCCGGTCCGGCGCATAGCAACTAGCCAATCGCAGCGAATGCCTTTAGGCGCTCTGCGCAGAGTCAACGAGGATTGTCGCGATGATAGGATCGACCAGCAGCCATCCCGCGACGGCGCCGCTTCATCTGTCCGACGCCGCTCGTGCCGCGATGGCGTCGTCTCGGTTCCACGATGCGGATCCGTTCCCAGTTCTTATCTTGGACGATTTCCTGCCCGAGGCTTTCGCCGCCGGCCTGCACCAGGAGATCCTAGCGCTGAAAGACCTCAGCCAATCGAACGACTACATCTTCGCCAAGAACAAATTCGAGTATCCGACCTTGGAGGCGATCGGACCGCACGGGGCCGAACTCAAGCGTTTCCTGCTATCGGAGGAGTTCGGCGCCGCACTGACTGCGATGTACGGGCGCCCTTTATTCGTCGACGCGAACTTCACGGGCGGCGGCGTGCACCGCGGCGGATCGGGCTCGTTCCTCGACATGCACGCCGATTTCGAGCGTCATCCTGGTGAGAAGGACTGGGTCCGCGAGCTCAACATCCTGCTCTATATGAACAAGGATTGGGCGCCCGCGCACGGCGGCGCACTGGATCTAAAGCACGCTGATACGGGCGCGGCGAGCGCGATTGAGCCGCTCTACAACCGCTTGGTGCTGATGCTGACCAAGTCGTTCACGCTGCATGGCTACAAGCGTACCTCCTTCCCGCCGGGTTCGTATCGCAATTCGATCGCAGCCTATGCTTACTCGCGCGAGGCCGATGAGGGCCGGCTCGCCCGTCTGTCCACGACGACGCGGTGGCAGCCGTCCGATGCCGGTTCGGTTAAGCGTACGATCGCCGCGCTTACTCCGAGGCTTGTCAGGCTGAAGCAGCGGCTGCTTGGCAGCAACACGGCGAGAGGCGCTGGGAAGAAATAAGCTCCCGGTCGATCGCTTCGGCGCGGCACAATTGCTCGTCAATGTGAGCCAAATCTCTCTGGACGCGAGGAAGTCGGCTGATTAGCCCTCGTCTGCGCGATGGGGTTCGCGTGAGTGTCCGGGGGGCTTAACTATAATGAGAATTCAAGGTTCGGTGCGTATGCGCCGGTGGTCGCTCGCACTCGGCGCTAGCGTCGTGGCGATCGGTATGGCCAGCAGCCCCGCGGCGGCGCAATGCAACCCAGATCCAACGATCGCTAACGCCACGACGACCTGCGCTGGGACCGATCCAGACGGTCTCGTGGTGACGACACCCGGCTCGACGGTGAGTGTCAGCGGCGACGCGATCGTTCGCACGGGCCCTTATGCCGCCATCGACGTGGCTGCGACCGGCGTCACGCTATCGATCGCCGGAGAGATCGACGGCAGCAGCCACGCCGGCATCCGGCTCGACGTCGGCGCGCCGTACAATCTAGCCTGCGACGACCGCCTGCCGGGCGCCCCGGTCCCATGCCCGCCGGGCTATATCTACTCAGCCTATCCCCCATCGGCGTCGGCCACTATCGCCATCGCGGCCGGCGCGAGCGTAGGCGGCGCGCACGCGCTGAGCGTCTCTCTCAGTCCGGCCAATTACGGCGCCACCGCGCGCGCGGTCGTTACCAATGCCGGGTTGATGAGCGGCAACGCCGGCGCAGCGATCATCGTCGATCTGCCGCAGACCAGCAGCTATTCCTACAATCAGGTGAGCGTCGTCAACGGCGGATCAGGGGCAATCGCGGGAATCACAGGTCATGTTGCCAACATCACGAACGACGGTACCATCACCGGAGTTGGCGGTACGGCGATCAACGTCAGCCGCCCGCTCTCACTGATCAACCGCGGCACGATCGTCGGCGCGGTCGTTGTTGACAGCGGCACCTCAGAGACCAGCACGATCGACTCACGCGTCGGGACGATCGACGGTAGCCTCACATTCGGGAACGGCAACGACGTGCTGCTCGCGCGCTACGTCGATGGTGCGATCCGCACCGGCGTGACCGGCGCGATCAACGGTGGCGCCGGGCTTGATACGCTTCGCCTCGACGTCGAGACCGACGCGACGCTCGGCGCGGTGGCGTTGCCGACCAACTTCGAGCAGCTCGGGCTGAACGTGGCGAGTGGCGTCACCGCGACCCTGGGCGACGGCTTCAACGGCCCGGTCCAGCTTGCCGGCGCGGGCTCCATCGTCAACCGGACGACTCTCATCGGCAGCACGCAGGTGATCACGACCAGCGGCTTGGGCCTCGATGCACCGGTCTTCGTCAACGCCGGCACGGTGCGCACCACCGCCGGGGGCAGCTATGCGATCAACGTGTCGGCGCAGACGATCGAGAACCAGGGAGTGATCGAGGCGGCCGGCGACGGCGTCTCGCTCGGTTTCGCTGCACAACGCTTCATCAACAGTGGCACGATCACCGCTGCGGGCACCGGGGTGTCGGCGTTCGGCGTCGCTTTCACCAACAGCGGCACGATCCGCTCGACCGCCGGTATCGGTGTCGCCCTGTCGGGATCCTACGGCGATAAGGCGATTAACAGCGGCACTATCAGCGGCGCGGTCGCCGGCGTGCGGCTGTCGACGTCGCTCGTCAACGAGGGGACGATCAGCTCGGACGGTACCGCAGTCCGGCTCGACTGGTACGGTGGCATCGACAATCGCGCCGGCGGCCGGATCAGCAGCGGCACGCTTGCGATCGGCCCGGAGGGCGGTGGCTCGCTCTATAACGCGACGGTGGTGAATGCCGGCACGATCGACGGCGACGTCGTGCTCGGCCGCGACACCCGCCCCGACAGCTACAACGGCAATCGCTACTTTGCCGCGGAGGGCGGCGTCCTCAACGGCAACCTGACGCTGGGCGGCGGCGACACGCTGGTGGTGGGGCTCGCGGGCAGTGGCGCGGGTACGTTCGCGGGGATCAACGGCACGGTCAGCGCCACCAACAGCACGCTGCATTATCGCGTCCGCGACACGCGCACCGCGGACGCTGCAGCCCGGGCCGGCTTCGTCTCGATTGGATACGACCTGTTCGATGGCGCGGCGCTGACGCTGACCGGTGCCAACGCGCCGCTCCAGTTCGCCGGCGATGGCAGCGTAGAACTCAGTGGCGATATCGTCGCGGGCGCCTCGCCTGCGATCACTTCGGGCTTCGTGAGCTATGCGCCGGGTGAGCAGCAGGCTGCGTCCGGCGCGCTGGCGGTCACCAGCCACGGCACGCTGACGCTGGTGCGCGCGCCGAACGCCAACCTCTATCCCGGCACCGCGGTGATCCTGGGCGAGCGCGACACCTTCACCAACGCGGGCACGATCCTGCTCGGCGGCGCGGTCAGCGCCGCTAGCGCGGGACGCATCGTCAACACCGGTGCGATCCGCCAGGCCGAGGGCAGCGCGGCCTCGGACGGCATCACCGGCGGCTACGGTCGGCTCGACCTCCTCAACACCGGGACGATCGAGGTCGCCGGTACGGCGGTTCGCGGCCAATATTACGGCACGACGATCGACAATAGCGGACGGCTCGTCAGCACTGCGACGACCGCGGTGATCACTAGCAGCTATGCCGATACGATCGTCAATCGCGCCGGCGGCGTCATCGCGGGCAACGGGACAGCGGTGCGGATGTACGGCGGCACGCTGACCAACGCAGGGACAATCACCGGCGACGTGCTGCTCGGCTTCAACGACTACGGTATCAGCTACGGCCCGGTGACCTATGTCGCGCAGGGTGGGACGATTGCGGGCGATCTACACTTCGGCAGCGGCGACGACCAATTCGTCAGCTATAACGACGACACCGGCGTGAGCGGCACGATCGACGCAGGCGACGGTTCCGACACCTTCGTCCACGCGCGTGGAAGCAGCGGGAACGTGACGCTGGGCGCGCCGTTGCTCGCCAGCTTCGAGCGCGAGGGCGCGCGCGCGACCGGAGATGGCACCTTGCTGACGCTGCGCGCCGACACGGCGCTAACGGCCGACCTGCTACTTTCGGGCGACGCCACCATCGTTAATACCGCGACGTTGAACGGCACTATCTTCGCGACGAGCGCGCAGCTGCTGCCCGGCGGGGAGGTCAGCACGCTCGCCGGCCTAGTCAACCGCGGCAACGTCACCGGCACGATCAGCGGCACGGTGCGTGACTTCACCAACGAGGGCAGCATCAGCGCGGCCCGCGGCGCCCAGTGGCAGCAACCGGCGGCACTGAACCTCATCACCGACGTGGCGCTGACCGCGCGTAATACTGGCACGATTCGCGGCGCGACGATCCTGAGCGGCGGCGACAACGGCGCGTCGTTCACGCCCGAGCTCCGCACGCTGGCGCTCGACTTCAGCAACAGCGGCACCATGTCGGCGGCCGGGGCGACGCTGCAGGTGGCTGCGAGCACCTACCTGCCGCGCGAGACGGCGCTGTCGCTCGACAATCAGGGAACAATCGAGGCCACCGGCGGCGCGGGTAATGCGGTACAGCTCAGCGTCTACGGCAACGCCCCGGGTAATGCGGCGAGCAGGATCGCGGTGACGAACAGCGGCACCATCCGCGCCAATGGCGGCGGCGCCTTCGCCGACGTCGGCTACCCCTATTACTTGTCCGGCATTTTTCGGCCGGCGACCGCACTCACGCTCAACGGCACCGCCGATACCGCGATGTCCGTCACCAATACCGCAAGCGGGGTGATAGTGGCGATGGGCGCGCGCTCGACCGCGATCGTCGCCGAGACTGGCACATTCACGCTCGCTAACGCGGGGACGATCCGCGGCGGCGTGGGGGAGACGATCGCCTACAGCAACTGGTATGAGCAAGAGGGCTCAACCTATTATCTTCCCGGCGCGATCCAGGGCAGCGACGACGGCAACACCATCGTCAACAGCGGCACGATCGTCGGTTCGATCGATCTGGGCGACGCTGCCGACCGGATAGAGAACACCGGCCGCATCGTCGGCGACATCTTCCTCAATGACGGCGACGACCGCGTCACGCTGGCGGGCAGCTTCAGCGGCGCGATCGACGGCGGCGCCGGCACCGACACGATCACTGTCACCGGCGGCACCGCGACGACGCCGATCGCCTTCACCCGGCTAACCGACGTCGAGCAGCTGTCGGTGACCGGCGGCTATGCCACGGTCGCGGGCGCCGCGGCGCTGCGCCAGCTCGACGTCACCGGCGGGCGGCTGGTCGGGCTGGCAGGCTCGACGATCAGCGCGCCGCTGATCACCGTCGCGCGCGGCGCCACCTTCGGCTCGGCCGGCACTGTCGACGCGAACCTCGCGATCGCGGGCACGCTGAGCCCCGGCGCCTCGCCCGGCACGATGACCGTCAACGGCAACGTCGCGCTCGCCGGCGGCGCGACCGCGCTGTTCGAGATCACGCCCAGCGTGTACGACAGGCTGGTGGTCAACGGCGCGGTGTCGATCGCGTCGGGCGCGACGCTGCAGCTCGTCTCCGACACGCCGCTGCGCGCGGGCACCAGCTACGAGTTGATCACCGCCAGCGGCGGGGTGAACGGCGCCTTCACGACGGTGCAGCTGCCCGGCAGCCAGCCCGGATTGGTGCTGCAGGACGCGGGGAGCCTGCGCCTGCTCGCGCAATTCGCCCAGCCGACCGGCCTGGCGCCGCAGGTCGCCAACAGCGTCGCCTACGTCAACGCCGCGCTCGCGGCGGCGCCGCGTGACGCCGCGCTGCTCGCCGCGGTGCCAGCGCTGCTCGACGCCGCGGGCGCGACCGACGCGCGCGCCTTCGCGCGGCTCACCCCCGAGTCCTATGCCTCGGCGACCCAGCTGGGCGTCGACCAGGCGCTGTCGCTGGCGCAGGTGGCGCGCGGCGGCGCCTTCGCGACCGACCGCGCCGAGGCGGGCGCGTTCACCTTCGCGCAGACGGTCGGCCAGTGGCACCGGCTGGCCGGCGACACCGCCAGCGGCAGCAGCGCCGCGCGCGCGCAGAGCTACGGCTTCCTCGGCGGGCTGGGCTACGGCGATCGCGGCTGGATGGTCGGCGCCTTCGCCGGCTATCTCAACGGCCGCCAGCAGATCGGCGCGCTGGGCGCACGCACGCGCGCCGACGGCGTCGTGGCCGGCGTGCACGCGCGCTACACCGCGCCGGCGGGCTGGGGCTTCAGCGGCTCGCTGCTGTACGACGGCGGCGAGGCGCGCACCGATCGCGCGCTGCCCGGCACGGTCGCGGCGAGCGCGCGCTACGGGCTGCACAGCTGGGTCGGCGACGCGTCGCTGCACCAAACGCTGGCCGTCGGGGGCGACTGGACGCTGCGCCCGCGCGTCGGCGTCACCTATGTGCGCACCACGCGCGACGGGGTGAGCGAGGACGGGGCGAGCCCGTTTGCGCTCCAGGTCGCGCGCGAGCGCCACGTCGCCGGCTTCGTCGACGCCGGGCTGGCGCTGGCGCGCGACGACGCCTCGGACGCCCGCTTCCGCCCGCACGTCGCGTTCGGGCTGCGCCACCAAGTCGAGGGGCGCCGCGTCGACGCGCTGGCGGGCTTCGCCGGGGGGCCGCTCGGGCTCGCCGCGGCCGGCGCGTCGCGCGCGTCAGTGGTGGGCACCGCCGCGGCGGGCGTCGACTATCGCCTGAGCGCCGCGGTCAACCTGTTCAGCGCCGCCACGGCGCAGACCGGGCGCGACGACCACCAGGAGACGATCACGACCGGGGTGCGGCTGCGCTTCTGAGCCGCTGCTGCCCCCATCATCGGCGAGGCTCCGGCCGATGATGGGGGCGGTCTGATCACACTCTTAGCGACATCACCGGCGACCACTCCCCGGTCGGGCGAGAAGCGACCGACCAGCATCACCGCCTATCTTCGGTACCGCGTTCCAATCTACAAAACGTTCTTCGCCATGCTTTTCACGCGCTAGCTCACTGGCACTGCGATCGGCTTCCCTTCGCTCACGCCACAGACGTTCCGACCGGCGCCGATATTAACCGGGTAGCGCCGAGGTAGATCTTTCGCGGCGTCGGACAGCAAGAGCGTTGGATAGCTGCAGCCCTCGACGTAGGAATGGGTGACCTGCCTGTGTCGTGTCCGGCCTGGATCGAAGGATTGGCCGACCGCCGTGAAGCAAGGTTGGCGGACCAGACCAGCGCCGGTCCGTTGCGCAGATGCGCCTCGTGCGGTTCGGGACCGTGTTGGGCGACAACCCCGGCGATGCCGGGCTCGTACACCGTACGGTACAGATCATACGGGTTTCGCCCGTTCAACAACGTGACGCCGAAGCCGGCCAGTGTCACCTGCAGCAGTTTGTGCGACCCGGGATAACACTGAAGCGGGCCGTTCGCCGCGCTGATGTCCTCAAGTGCCACTCAAGACACCGCTTATGAATCCCTCCGGCTCACTGTCGAAATGGATCGTGTCGCTGTGCGTTGCCTGCTGGGTGCCGCGGTCGAAGTTCAAGGTCTGGAACGGGAAGGCTTCGCGTCCATAAAGATAGTGCAGGGTCTTGAGAATCTGCGGGTGCGTCGCGAGCTGACGCTCCACCTGATTGGTCCGCCACGCGTTCTCGATCCGGTGCGTATCGTCGAATTTCGGCGCGAGACCGTCGACGATCTGGCTCGCGACCGAGTCGAAATCGGGTATGTCGAGGTCAAACACGACATAGCCATCGCGCTCGTAGATGGCGGCCAGAGCCGCCAGATCATGTGACCATCATCGTCCTCATCGCTACCCGCATCGGTGAAGAGAAGCGACGCCTCGACAATGATGGCCGCGTATTGCCGATCGACGAGAAATCGTCGCCGATCCAGCGCCTTCGCGCGACGATGTCGACCGCACCTTCGTGTTCTGCCTAGCCCAATGATGCAGTGACGCCAAGACGAGACAACATCCCCGCGGTTCGCTCAGTCTGCCACTACGCCGCGCGTGGCCGCGAGGCAGGTCGCCAGACCGCCGAGGATCAGCATGACGAACTGGGCGAAGTGGAACATGCCGTCGAACAATCCCTCGATCGCCAACACGTCCACCATCAGGACGACGGGCAACAGCGCCGATGCTCGCGCGGCGGCCTGATGGGCGTGCCAGGCGGCGCCGGCGAGCAGCGACCCAGCCGCCGCGCCGCCGACGATGCCCCAATTGAGCAGGAACTCGACGACGACGTTATGCGGGTGGATGTAGAAGGGCGGAAGCAGCCACCAGCTCGCCATCATCCCGCTTCCCAGCAGCGGGTGGTCGAGGGCGAGCCGTAGCAGTGCCGACCAATAGCTCAGCCGACCCGTCGCGAACCCATCGACGGAGGTAAAATTGTTCGCTTCGAAGAAGGTGTATGAGGGGTCGTTATAGGGTTGGAACGGGAGCGTCAGGAGCGCGCCGGCCACCAAGTAGAGCGGCAGGATCGACCAGAAAGCGCGCGCGCGCGGTGCTCCCGCCACGAACCACGCGATCGGGAGGACACACAGGTCTGCGAGCAGCGCCGCGCGCGTCGTCGTCCAGAAGGTGAGCGCAAAGGCGAACGCCGCCGCGGCATACAGGCGATGCGCGGCCGGCCCTCGCCCCGGCGAGAGCCAGGCCAGGCCGAGGAGTGCTGCGAATACCGCGCCGGTCCAGGATCCGAACAGTCGAACGTTGATGAAGCCCGGTATGGCGACCTTCCAGTCGACCGACCGTTCATGGCCGACGAGCCACGCCGGCAGGAAGGTAAAATGGATCACGATCATCAAGGTCAGCGACACGAGGCCGACGACGAAGCCGGGCCAAAAGCGCGCCAGCGCGACCTGCGGCACGTCACGCATCAGATGGAACAGGCCAGCGGCGAACAGCAGATGAATCGTCCAGGCGAGGCAGAGCATGATCGAGCAGGACGGTAGCCGCGACACGGTCACCGAACTGATCCAGAAGGTCGTCAGAAAGGCGGTGAGTGCGACCTGAGCCCAGCGCGGCAGCGCGCGCGCGATCGACCAAACGTCGAGGCCGCGCGCTTGGGCATGGAGGATCAAGGCAATCTCGCCGGCGAGATAGACATAGCCCCACAGCTGTGCGTTCTGCACGACGATCGGCCGTGCCGCGAGATCGTAGGTCGCGAAGAGGATGCCCGCGATCACCGGCAGCACCGTGCCCATGGCAAGACCCAGCCAGAAGGGACGCGCCGCCGGGTCGAGCCGAGTCGCGGTGGGAGCAGGGAGGCTTAAATCCATGCCGGCGTTGCTAGCGCCGCAGTGGTAAATACGGCGTTAGTCGCTAGCTGGCCGGAGCGTACGGGCGGGCGGTGCCGACCGCGTGTCGTCCCGCCGGCCCGCACTGCGCACCTCCCGCTCGGCCGCCCGATAGGCGGCGGCGCCGCCCATCAAAGGGTCATAGCCGCGGTCGATCCGGGTGTGCAGCCGAGTCTCGATGCGGTTCTGGATACGACTCGCGACACGGGCTGTGGGCGCAATCCCCGCTGCTGACTGGAGCCGCGTCTGCCGCTGGCCTACGGCGCCGGCGGTCGACCTCGCGACTCGGCCCATCGGCGGCGACGGATCGTCGCGCCCGCTCTCCTGGGAGGCGGCAGGCGCCGCGCCGAGGAGCGACACGACCGCCGCAAGCAGGCACCATCCACGGAGGGTCCTCACGCCGCCGGCTCCAGCTGTACACGATCGATCTGCGCCGACAGCCCGCTCGCCGCGCTGACCGGCCGCGCGATGAGCTGCAGCATCTGGATACCGCATCCCGACGGAATCACGATATTGCCGCCGAACCGACCCCCGGTGCGGGACAGATCGGGTAGATCGACGCGACCGAATTCGCGCCCGTCGTGGCAGGTGACCGACCAGTACGGGCGCTCGCCGTCAGGCTGGCTGATGCCCGCGCCGTGGCCGATCAGCCGGTATCGACCAGGAGGAAGCAGCTGTAGCTGCCGGAGAACGGCGCCCCCAGCGCTCGCTGGTGCAGCGACCTCAAAGACGCCTCCCCGGTCGCCGCGCTGGATCGAGGCGCTGATGCCCGGGCTCTCCACCGGGGTCCAGTCCAACGGCGTCGCCGCGCTCGTGTCGGCGGTGAAGCGTGGATCACGAGAGCGCCGCCGGTCGAGCCTGCGTCGTCCCGCGACGTAGAAGTTCCACGTCTGCTCGACATAGCCGGCGCGGGCGAGCGCCGTCACCGCAGCGGCACGCGCACTCGCGGGAACGACGAATCCCGCGTCGCCCGCCGCGCGGAGCAGCTGCGCCGCGGCGAGGGGATCATCTGCATGGTCCGCGACATAGCTGACGAACGGCGCTGCCCAAGTAGGTGCGCCGGCGAGCAGGCGCACGAGCGGGGCGCGGACCGTCGCGTTCGCGCTCGCTGCCGCGAGCACTGGAAACAGCAGGTCGGCACTCTCGGGTGAGGTCCGCAGCGCGATGTCATAGTGCCGCAGCGCGCCGCCGACGTCGCCGCGCCCGACCGCATCTTCGAGCGCCCAAAGCTGGGTGGTCAGGTCACGGCGCGAGAGCCGTTCGCTGTAGGCGAAGAGACGGTGCGCGCGCGTGCGATCGCCGGCGAGCTCGGCATCGAGGCCCAGCGTCACGACCGCGGGCACGACCGTGGCGTCGCGCCGCAGCGCCTCCAGCGCGAGCGCCCGCCCCCGTTCGCGATCACGGCCCCGTCGCCCCGAGTCTTCGCGGATCAGCGACTGGGCGAGTCGGCCGGTGATCTGCGCGTTCGCCGGCGCGAGCGCATGGCCCGTCGCCAGGTCTCCGCGCGAGAGGGCTCGGCCAAGCGACGCGGAAACGCCGATCCAGCCCGTCACCGCCAGCGCGACGGCGATTGCGCCACGTACGAGGCGGCGCTTGGTGCGGCCCCCGGCGCGCCGTTCGCGCGCGGTTCGATCAGCCGGCGCGCGCACGAGCCGACTGACCGTCACTGCGACCGTAGCCATAGCCATAATCGTAGCCATAGCCGTAATGCGCCTTGCGCGCGTCGAACTTGGTCAACACTGCACCGAAGATGCGTGCGTTAGCGCTCGCTAGGCGGCTCAGCGCGGTTTTCACCAGGCTCGACCGTATGCCGTGCGACTCCACCGTGTAGATCACGCCCTCCACGCGGCTGGCGATCAGCGGCGCGTCGGCCAGCCCCATCACCGGCGGGGAGTCGATGATCACGTGATCATACGTCTCCAGCAGTCGCTCGATCAGTACCGACAGACGATTGCCGGTGAGCAGCTCCGCGGCGTTCGGCGGGATCGGACCCGCCGACATGGCGGTGAAGCCGAGCTCGGCCATGGTGAAGGTGAGCGGTGCGATCTCCTCCTCGCCCGCCAGGAAGTTGCTCAACCCGCGGTCATGATCCACGTTGCCGAGATGATGGACGGAGGGCGAGCGCATGTCGCCGTCGACCAGGATCACACGCCGCTGCGCGCGTGCCAGCGTCGTCGCCAGGGCGAAGGCGGTGGTCGACTTACCCTCGGCAGGGCGAGTCGAGGTCACGACGAAGGAGCGCGGAACACCATGTTCGGTGGTGAAGCCGAGATTGGTCTGCACGGCCAGATAGGCGTCGAACAGGTCGGACTTGCGGTCGAGCAGGGCCTCCTGCGGCGTGCTCGTCGCGACCTTGGGAACCGAGCCGAGCAACGGGAGGCCGAGCCGCCGCTCGATCTCGGCGGGGTCGGCGATCGCCTCGTCAATCTGCTCAAGCGCGTATGCGACGGCGGCGCTGAGCCCGAGCCCGAGAAGCAGCGCGAGCGCGAGATTGAGCCCGAGCTTGGGGCTCGAGGGACGCTGCGGCACGTCAGCGGTGTCGACGATCGCGATGTTGTTGATGCCGACGCCGCCGGCGACGCCGATCTCCTTGAAGCGCTGAAGCAGGCCGTCGTACAGCGCGCGATTGGTATCCACCTCCTGCTGGTAGATGTTGTACTGGATGCTGCGGCGCCGCACGTCGAGATAGCGGCTCTTAAGCTGGTTGACCTTGGTCTGGAGAGCCTGCTCTCGCTCACGCGCCTCACGATAGTCCGCCAGCTGTGATCCAGTGACGCGATTCTCCTCGCGCGCGATGGAACGGTCGAGCTGATCGATCTGGGATTGGATCGCGCGCGCGGCGGGATAGCCCGGTTCGAACTGCACCATCAGCTTCTGATAATCGGCCGCCAGCTCCGCGCGCCTCTGCCGCAGAGAGTTGATCGCGAGGTTCCGCAGAGCCTCGGTCGAGGCGCCGGATCGTCCGATCTGCTCGTAGCGCGCCTGCGCCTGGATACGGTCGGTGGTCGCCGTCGCGAGGGCGCCGTTGAGCGCGGCGAGGTCGTCGACCACGATCGAGCGCTCCGACGCGGTCTTGCCGTCGCCGCCCGACTGTGCGGGCAGTGTGATGATCTGCTGCGCCGAGGCGTAGCCGACGAGCTGACGCTGTGACTGGTCGAGTTTCTCCTTCTGCAACGCAAGCTGGCGTTGCAGAAGGTCGCGGCCATAAGCCGTCGCCTGGACCTTTCGCTCCAGATTGGTCTGGATGAAATTGTCTGCCCAGGCGTTAGCGACCTGAGAAGAGAAGATCGCGTTCGGGCTGGTGAACGCCACGTCGACCAGGCGTGACAGTCGCGTCGGGTTCACCGACAGGTTCTTCAGCAAGATCTCACCCGCCACCCGTTGGCGCTCTGGACGGCCCGATGCCGGGTAGCGGCCGCCGACGAGATCAAACGCCGGTTTGGAACTAGAATAGCGAAAGCGGGTGTAGAACTCGGGATCATCCACGAGACGCAGCTGGTTGGCGACACGCTCGGACAATGCCCGCGACCGCAAGAGCCCATATTGCGTCTGGTAGAACTCCTGATCGGCGACGCTGGTCTCGCGCTCGACCCCCTGGAAATTGGTGACCTGGTTCGACTCGCGCGACACCTCGAGCGTGGTGATCGCGGTATATTTGGGAGTCATGAGAAGAGTTATGACCAAGCCCAGCATCAGTGCTGCGACGGTGATACCGATGATGACATAGCGCCACCGCATGGCCACGCGCATATATTGCTTGAGCAGAGGCAAGCGCTCGGCCTCGACCCTGGTCGGGCTCGGCGGATTGAGTCCCGACGCGGGCACAAAGTTGGTCGAAGCCACGTTCATGACAGTCCTAGGCAGCCTTACTGGAGTACCGCGATGAGCGGCCCTGCGAGAAGCGGAGACAGCGACACGAAATCGCGGAAGAGACGACGCTGCGGCGAGTCGCCGACCATGATGATGTCGTTGGCGTAGATGGATGGATCGTCATAATAACCGCGCCGAATCGCATCGATGTTGTATAGGCCCGCCAGCTTGCGGCCGTTTACCGTTCGTAGGATCACCACGTCGTCCTGCCGGGCAAACTCCGAAAGGCCCTTCGCGGAGGCGATCGCTCGCAGCAGCGTCATCTGGTTCGTCACCGGATACAGACCCGGCTCCACTACCTGTCCGTCGATCGTGACGACTTGGCTGACCGAACTGCGGATATTGACCGTCACCTCAGGATTGCGAACGTATCGGCCCCGAAGCGCGCTCTCGATCGCGCGCGCTAGCTCCGCCGAGGTCTTGCCGCGCGCGTCAATCGTGCCCGCCAGCGGCATCGAAATCCGCCCGCTGGCGTCGACCTGCATGTCGCTGCTGAGCTCGGGTACGTTGAAAACGTCAACTTGAATGGTGTCGAGCGGGCCGATCAGCGAGGGGCGATCGCCCGCGGTGAGATCATTCCGATCGGGTGCCGGGAGCCCAGTATCCGGTATCACGGTAAGCCGCTGGTTTGACTGCAGCGGCGGCCGCCCCGCACATCCGACCACGGCAACCGAGAGGATAGTGGCAATGAGAACGTTACGCATGTGCTAGGCGGGGTTCCAGACTGGCCGAAGTTGGGCCGCTATAGATGCAGCCACCGGCGCGGTAAAGCGCGGCCACCGGCGCACTATTCGGCCGGGGGCGGCGCGTAGGCGAGCCACGAGGCGGCCAGCGCGATCACCGCCATCATCAGCGGCGTGCGCGCCGGGTAATCAAAGACGCTGGCAACCATGATCAGCAGCAAGATTGCCGCGCCGGTGCGCGCCGGCAACGCGTCAGGCATGGGCGCCCGCATGGCGCGCACGGCGGACATGGCCCACCACACCAGCGCGCTTACTAGGACGACCAGCCCCGCCGCGCCACCGTCCAACACGATTTCGAGGAAGTCGTTGTGCGCGTGATTGAAGAAGGTGGGTTTAAGCAGCGCGTAAGGTTCATTGGCGCGAAAGATCGGATCGAAGCTGCCGAATCCCGTTCCCGCCGGAAAATAGTCCGTTACCATCTTCAGCACGGTCGGCAGCGCGCGTAAGCGCGTATCCTGCGCGGCGTCGATCGTGACGAGCCGATTGATCGATTGAGCCCGGTCCGCGGTGATGCTGATGCCGATCAGCAGGGCCAGGACCGCGACAAGCGCGGCGACGGTGGTCGGAAGAACCCACCGCGGCGCACGGCGCAGCTCGCGCCGCAGTCCCTGCCTGGCGAGCACCAGTGCCAGCGCCACCGCCATCGCGCCGACCGCAAGACCGGCGCGGGAGCCGGTCGCCAGCAGCGTGAGCACGAAGAAGGGCATGAGCCCGAGGGCGACCGGACCGCGCCATCCGGAGCGCCGCCCACCGTTGAACGCCCAGCTTGGCACCACGACGCATCCGATCGCGACGAACAGTGCGAAGTGGTTGCGGTTGGCGAACGTACCGCTGACGTCGCCTGGCGTGCCGTTGATCAGGGCATTGCCAAACCCCGCCCCCGATGCCTGGAGGAGGCCGACCAGCGTTCCAGCCAGCACGACCGTCAGGAGGATCGCGGGCAGATGGCCGCGCTCGCGCTCACGCAGCCCCGCCGTAAGTACCAGAACCGCGGCGGGGACAATCAGCGCACCGAGCGCGTTGGCAGTGGCCGCCGGAACCATCGACCACGGACGCCACGGCTGCGACTGCCCGCTGGCCGCTGCCGCCTCGCGCAACAGGTCGCGTCCGGGCAACGATTGCCACAGCGCGACCGGGAGCGGAATGAGCTGCAGCAGCGGCAGCAGCGCTACGAGTGAGAGCAGCACAGCCGGCAGGGCCACGCGCCGCATTGCGGGACGCTCACCGATTAGCGACATGGTGATCAGCGACAGCCACGCCGCGCCGCGCACGATCGCCTGCCCCAAAACGTCCGGGCGCGACGCACCACCGGCGAGCCATAGCCCCGCCAAGAGGCCGGCGAGAAGACAAAGCGAAACGCTGAACTTGCCGGACAGTCTGGACCGATGCGCTGAGGACATGGCTTCTCGCCTAGGATCTTGCGCGAGCGATCGCAACGTCTGTCGTGCTTGAAACAGGCGGCACTCTCCTGCCGTGTGGCATCACGTGCCGGTTGCGCATCCGACGCAGCTGCCCTACCACGCGGCGCCGTATGGTGAGCACCGCACGAGGCGTAGTGGCTATGCGTTCCCCATGGCACCGAGAGGTTGACATCATTCGAGTGCAAGCGATGCATCAGCTGAATATGGCCAGGCGCGAGTACTGCGCCAGGGCGACGGACGGGATGAACGAATGGGGCGCTAGCCTGGTCGACGCGTGAGGACGCGCCTATAGCGCGGCTGAGGCTGCACTGGCGCACTGGTGGGTACCTTTAGAGATGGCATCGGTCGGCTCGATCGTGCCAGATGAACGCGAGTGGAACCGTTCATGCTAATGACCAAGCAGATCGTCGCAAGTCCGATGCGGAACATGACGATCGTTCGGCGATTGCGCTTCCAGATCGTGCTCATGTGGGCGCTCTCAGTCGCGGCGCCGGGATTGTACGTCTATCTCGGCTTTATTACCGCGGAGTCGAACCGGGCCATTCTGAACAGCGTCGTGGCAGCGGCGATAGCGACGTTGACCGGGCTGATGATCCTGCGCCGCGTCGACGACTTTCCGGGCATGCGGTCCTATTCGATGATCCTACCGTCGCTCGCGGCCAGTTACGGCATCGTTCTCGTCGGGATCCTGGGCCTGAGACTGGTCTACAGCCGGGTGGTGCTAACAAGCAGCTTCGTGGTCGCGGTGCTCACCGCCTTCGGCCTCGCCTTCCTGACCGAGCGGCTCGTCAAGCCGATCTTCTCTGTCGTGCCTGGCGGCGACGCCGACACGCTCCAGGACATCGACGAGGCGCGCTGGATGATGCTCGACACCCCTGTCGTACCGCAGCATGAGCCGTGCCTCATCGTCGCAGATTTTCGCCATGATCACGCCGCCGCTTGGGAACGGATGCTGGCCGAGGCCGCGATCAGTGGGCGGACCGTCTATCATTCTAAACTGCTGCGCGAGTCGCTCACAGGGCGTGTCACGATCGAGCATCTGTCGGAGAACAGTTTCGGCTCGTTGCTGCCCAACCACGCCTATCGCCGGGTTAAGCGGCTGCTTGACCTCGTCGGTGTGGTATTGCTGTTGCCACTACTGCTCGGTCCAATGGCCATGATCGCGATGATCATCGCTCTGGACTCACCGGGCGGAATCTTCTTTCGGCAGGAGCGGATGGGATATCGTGGCCAGACCTTCCGGATGGTCAAGTTCCGATCGATGCGCCCGCGCGACGCGATCGCGGACGAGCACGGCGCTCGCGAGGACGCAATGACACGCAGCGACGACGATCGGGTGACCCGCATCGGTCGGGTGCTGCGCCGTACCCGGCTCGACGAGCTGCCGCAGATCGTCAACATCCTTCGCGGCGAGATGAGCTGGATCGGTCCGCGACCGGAGGCGGTGCCGCTGTCGCGCTGGTACGAGAGCGAGATTCCGTTCTACAGCTACCGTCACATCGTTCGGCCCGGGATCAGCGGCTGGGCGCAGGTCCAGCAGGGACACGTGACCGATCTCGACGCCATCAACCAGAAGCTGTCGTACGATTTCTACTACATCAAGTATTTCTCTGCCTGGCTCGACATCATCATCGCGCTGCGGACGATCCCCACGATGATCGGCGGCTTCGGTGCCCGATAACGCCGCCTTGCCGGCGCCGGGGCTGCTCTCCCTGCCGTCCAACGCGTCGGTAGCGCCCGCCGCCCCCGTCGCGCCCTCCCTTTGGCCGACGGTTCGGGCCATGGCCTTTCCGCTGCTGACCAACGCCTGGCCGTTGCTCCTCTTGGTCTCGCAGAAAGCGTTTGTCGTTCCTGGGTTGCTGCTGGTCGGGAGCGGGGACACGCGCTACCGCCGCGACCTGATGCTGGCTCTCGCCCTCGGCGTGGTCGGGCTGCTGGTGTACTTTACACAATTCGGTAACGGATATGACCAAGTCCACCTGATCGGCTTCATGCTGTTCGTCTTCGCCATGCCAGCGCTCAACTACGGCGTCCGCCGTGACCCGCGTCTGCTTCGCAAATTGCTGACGTACTTCACGTTGTTCAATGTCGCTCTGAGCATCTACTTTCTCGTCTATGATGTCGATCTGTACGGATTTCGCGGTCTGAACCGTATCGAGGGCAGTGACGGCGTGACCTACCGGATCTATTTCGAGTCCTCGAGCCTCGCCGCAATTGCGCTTCTGTCGACCTTCCGTCGCCGCTGGTTGCAGCTCGCAACTCTGGCGGCGGTAACTTTCTTCGTTGTCCTAATCGCTCGAAGTGCTGTGGTGATGGCACTGCTCGCGGCCAATCTCATGGCGCCCTACATCCTTCGCAGTCCGCCTCACATCAAGGTCGCGACGGCGATCGCGGCGGTGGGGAGCGCGGTGCTGCTCTTCATCTACCTGCCCGTGATTCGGCCCGACATCGACCTCAGCCTCAGCGCGAAGCAGCTCCAGCTCCAGGTCATTCTCAGCTTGCTTCAGGATAATTGGAGTGGTTGGGGCTGGGGCACCTTCATTCCCTACCTTTCGACCGACCGCGACCAACCCTATCAGATTGAGATGCAGCTACCGATGCTGGTGCTCCAGCTCGGCCCCGCCGCCACGACGGCGATACTGCTGCTCATCCTCGCCATGTTTCTATCTGCCGCGGAGCAATCGCTCCGCGGCTATGCCCGGTTTGCAACCTACGCACTGATCGGCTTCAACAATCCCTGGCTCTTTCTGCCATCCTGGTATCTCACCTGTCAGCTGCTGTTCCGCGTCGAACCAGATCCGCCGACCGGTCCGGAGCTCCAACAATGACGCTTGTTCGCTAGGAGCCTCGCCGATAAGGCCCTGCTCCGGTCCGGTGACAGGAACATGCGCGCTCCACACCGTGCTGTCTTCCTGCTGTATTATTTGGAACGGCGCGGGCCGCCGTTTGGGTTTGAGCAAGGCTGGTTGATAATGCAGAAGACGAAGACGGCGCTGATCACCGGGATCACGGGACAGGATGGATCTTATCTCGCGGCCCTGCTGCTCAGCAAAGGGTACGTCGTTCACGGCATCAAGCGGCGGTCGTCGAGCTTCAACACCGATCGGATCGACCATCTCTACCGCGACCCGCACGAAGAACAAGTTCGTCTCTTCCTCCACCACGGCGACCTGACCGACGGCGGCAACCTGATCCGGCTGCTTCAGCAGATCGAACCGGACGAGGTCTACAACCTCGCCGCGCAGAGCCACGTCGCCGTGTCGTTCGAGCAGCCAGAATATACCGCCGACGTCAACGCATTGGGTACCCTTCGGCTGCTGGAGGCGATCCGCGCGCTCGGACTGGCGCGGCGTACGCGCTTTTACCAGGCGTCCACCTCGGAGCTGTACGGCCTGGTCCAAGAGGTGCCGCAGCGCGAGACGACCCCCTTCTACCCGCGCTCGCCCTATGCCGTGGCCAAGATGTTCGCCTATTGGACGGTCGTCAACTACCGTGAAGCATACGATATTTTTGCTTGCAACGGAATTCTCTTTAATCATGAGTCCCCGGTCCGCGGCGAAAATTTCGTAACGCGCAAGATCACGCGCGGTGCGGCACGGATCAAGTTGGGTCTGCAGGACTGTCTCTACCTCGGCAACATGGACGCGCGACGCGATTGGGGCCACGCACGCGATTACGTCGAGATGCAGTGGCGCATGCTCCAGCAGGATCGTCCGCGCGATTTCGTGATTGCCACGGGGGTACAGCATACGGTGCGTGACTTCGTCGGTGCGACGTTTAGAGAACTCGGCATGCCACTCACGTGGCAGGGCGAGGGTTTGGATGAAGTCGCGCTCGACGACACCGGCCGTCGCATCGTCGCGGTTGATCCGCGCTACTTTCGTCCCACTGAGGTCGAGACGCTGCTGGGCGACCCGACACTGGCGCACGAGGCGTTGGGTTGGCAGCCCAGCACCAGTTTCGATGAACTCGTGCGCGAGATGGTCGCGTCTGATCGCCGCGGCGCCGAACGCGAGGCACTGCTGCGCCAGCACGGTCTGCATAGCTGACGATCGTGACGAGCGGTCGGAATTTTATCGCCGGGGTGGCGAGCTCCGGCTGGACCGCGCTGATCGGCCTACTCGTGGTACCGTGGTATATCCGCTACCTCGGGATCGAAGCCTATGGGATGATCGGCGTTCACCTGACGCTGCAGAGCCTCTTCGTGCTGCTCGATCTCGGCCTCTCCCCCGCAGTCAGCCGCGAGGTCGCTCGCGCCGGAGTCAGCGGCCACATGGCCGCGGCGCGGCGCCTCGTCCACTCCATGTCTGTCCTCTTCGTCGTCGGGGGCTGTCTGGTCGCGGCGCTTCTGGCCGCGATGGCGCCGTGGATCGCGCGCAATTGGCTTCACGCTGGATCGCTGCCCACTGGTCAGGTCACGTTGGCGCTCGCGCTCAGCGCGGTCACCGTCGGGCTGCGCTGGCCCTCGACGCTGTACACCGGCGTGCTGAACGGCACCCGTCGGATCGACCTGGCCAGCGCGATCACCATCGCGACGACGACGTTGGGCAACGGCGGGGCCGTCGCGGTGCTGGCCTTTATCGAGCCCTCACTTCGCGCTTTCTTTCTCTGGCAGGCGGCCGTCGGGCTGCTCCACTCGCTCGCCATGCGCCATGCCGCGCGACGGGCGATCGGCCAGGACGCGACCGATCGCTTCGACTGGACGGCGATCCGATCGATATGGCGCTTCTCGGCCGGGATGGCGGGCGTGGCGGCGACCGGGATCGTGTTCTCGCAGATCGACAAGGTCGTATTGATGCGCACCGCCACGCTGGTGCAGGTCGGGCATTACACGATCGCCACCGCACTCACGAGCATCCTCTACCGGCTGATCACGCCGGCGTTCAACGTGGTTTATCCGCAGTTCTGCTCGTTGGTAGAGGCGGGTTCCGAGCACGAGCTGTCGCGTCAATATCACTCGTCGACGCGCTTGTTCCTGTCACTGATCCTCCCCGCTGCGATGTGCATCGTCGTCGGCGCTCCGAGCATTCTCACGCTGTGGGTGCATGACCCGATGATCGTGCAGCAGACGTCGCTGATCGTCGTGCTGCTCTGTCTCGGCACCGCAGCGCACTGCATCATGTACTTTCCTTACGCGCTGCAACTCGCCATGGGGAATACGACGTTGCCGCTGACGATCAACCTATGCCTGTCCCTCGTGTTCCTCCCGCTGGTCATCGTCCTGGCGCTCGCTCGCGGCGCGTTCGGTGTCGCCGCCGCCTGGCTGGTACTTCACTTATGCTATGTCGTGCTCGGCACCTGGCTGACGCACCGGCATATCCTGCCCGGCGAGGGGCGGCGATGGGCGACGAAGGCGGTCGGGCCCCCTCTTGCCATTTCAGTCGCTTTCGGGTTTGCAGCGGCGGCGGTGATACCGATCGCGGGCAGCGACGTGATGCGTCTGCTGGTGAGCTTGGTCGGTGCGGCGGGAGCAGCGGCGACGAATGTGCTGCTGATGCCGGAAGGGCGGCTCTTGATGAGGCGCGCCAGGGCTGGACTGACATAGGATTATGAGGGTCGTGGCAGAGCAATTTTACGGGCAGTTCGGTGAGGACCGGCTGCTGGCCGACATGTTCCGCGACGGCGGCGCCGGCGTGTGCGTCGACGTCGGCGCCAACGACGGCGTCACGGGCAGCGTCAGCCTCTATTTCGAGCGGATCGGCTGGCGCTGCGTGCTCGTCGAGCCCAATCCCGACCTTTGCGCCCGGCTACGAAGGGAACGCGCTTCCTTCCTGTTCGAGGGCGCCGCCTCAGCGGCGCGCGGCACGACCACGCTGATGCTGGCGGAGGGCGCCGATCTGTCTCACGCGGTCTCCAGTATCGAACCCGGTGCGCGCGACGGGATACGGCGGCAGGGCCTCACGGTGCGCGAGGTGGCGGTGGCCACGGCGCCGCTCGACGAGATCCTGGAGCAGGCCGGCGTCGCGCCGGGCGAGATCGCCTTCGTCTCCATCGACGTGGAGGGCCACGAGGCGGCAGTGCTGGCAGGCTTCAACTTGGCGCGCTGGCGCCCGCGCGTGCTGATCATCGAGGACAATTCGATCTTCTTCGGCAACGGCCTACGCGGGCTCCTGGAGCGGCAGGGCTACGTCCGCTTCCGACGCACCGGTGTGAACGACTGGTATGCCGCGCGCGGCGACGCGGTCGCAGGGGAGCGGCCGGAGCAGGCCTATCGCACCTCGATGGTGCGCGCGCGCGGTCTGATGATCCGACGCAACCTCTCCGATCGATTGTTGGCACTCCCCGGAGTCGGGGGCGCGATTGGCCACGTTCTGCGCTCGTTGCGGGGGCAATCGAGTGACTGAGCCGCTGCTCTCGATCTGTATGGCGACGTTCAAACGCGGCAACTTCATCGCGGCGACGCTCGACACGATCCTCCCGCAGCTTCGGCCCGACGTCGAGCTGATCGTCGTTGACGGCGCCTCGCCCGATGACACCCCTGCGGTGATGTCAAGCTACACGCGTGACTGGCCGCAGTTGCGCTACGTTCGCGAGGAGACGAACTCGGGGGTAGACGCCGACTATGACAAAGCGGTCGGCTATGCGCGCGGCCGATATGTCTGGCTGATGACCGACGACGACCTGCTCAAGGACGGTGCCGTCGACCGGGTGCTCGGCTTGCTCGACGAAGATCCCGACTTGCTGGTCGTAGACGCCGAGATCCTGGATGTCCGTTGCGCGGCGATGCTGCAGACCCGGCGTTTCGGATTCTCGGGGATACGCCGCTATGGCGCGGATGACGGGAACGCCTTTCTCGCCGACGCCGGCGATGTGCTGTCGTTTATCGGTGGCACCGTGATCCGTCGCTCGTTGTGGCTGAGCCGCGCGCGCCAGCCTTATTATGGCTCCCTCTTCATCCATGTCGGCGTCATCTTTCAGGCGCCGATCGAGCGCGTGATCCTGCTCGGCGAACCGCTGATCCAGATCCGCTTCGGCAATGCGATGTGGAGCGCGCGCGGGTTCGAGATCTGGATGTTTATGTGGCCCGAGATGATCTGGCGTTTCCCAGGTTTCTCCGATGCCGCCAAGGCCGCGGTCACCCCTGTCCGACCGTGGCAGATCCCGCGTAAGATGCTCGGCTTCCGCGCCAATGGCTCGTACGACCTTGGCCAATACCGGCGCTTCTTCGGCGGGCGGCGCGTCGGCGTTTGGCGCCTCGGTCTGCTCGCGCTCGCACTGCTGCCGGGTCGCCTCGCGAACGTGCTCGCGCTGTCGTTCCTGCTCGCCATGCGCGGGCGTTACCGACCGGCCTGCTATGCGCTCGCCTGGAACAGCCGCTTCGCGAGCGCGCTCAGCCGCCGTATGGCGGCGCAATCTCCGTCAAAGCATCCGGCGTGATGCCTCGCACCGCGCTGATATTCGGTATCGCCGGGCAGGACGGCTCCTATCTCGCAGAGCTGTTGCTCGGTGAGGGCTATCGCGTCGTCGGCACGTCGCGCGATCCGTCCTCCGCGCGCGCGCGCCTTGGCGCGAGCGGCTGCGGCGCGGCGGAGTTGACTGATGTGGACCTGCACAGCACGGCCGCGATCGCGGCGCTCGTCGACCGCTTCTGCCCGGACGAGATCTACAATTTCGCCGCCTTCTCGACCGGCTCGGGGATGCACGATCGGCCCGTCGAGATCGCCGAGATCAACGGAGTTCTGGTCGCCCGCGTGCTCGACGCGATCCGGGGCGCCCCGACCCGTTTCTGTCAGGCGTCGAGTAGCGAGATGTTTGGTATCGCGCGAACCAGCCCGCAAGACGAGCACACCACCTTCACCCCACGCAGCCCCTATGGTGCGGCGAAGCTGCTGGCGCATCAGCTGATCGGCATGGCGCGGCAGCGCGACCGGACGTTCGCCTGCTCCGCCATTCTTTTCAACCATGAGAGTGAGCGCCGCCCTGCCGCCTTCGTCACGCGCAAGATCACGCGCGCGGCCGCCGCCATCGCGGTGGGAGCGACGGACGAGCTGGTCCTCGGCGATCTCGAGGCGCGGCGTGACTGGAGCCATGCCGCCGACATCGTGCGCGCCATGGCGCTGATGCTGCGAGCCGACCAGCCGGATGATTATGTCGTCGCGAGCGGCGAGACGCACTCGGTTGCCGAATTGTGTGAGATCGCCTTTGCTCATGTCGGGCTGGACTGGAACCGGCACGTCCGCGTCGACCCGGCGTTGCGGCGATCACCCGACGGCGCCCAGCTGATGGGTGACGCGCGGCGCGCGCGCACCCGCCTCGGCTGGGCACCACGCATAGGATTTCAGACGATGATCAAGAACATGGTGGATGCCGACCTGCTCGCCTTGCGGGCAGGCATTCAAGAAGGGAAGATGGCGTGACGGATCCGATCAAAGCATGTCGCATCTGCGGCAACGAGCGGCTGGAGCCGGTCCTTGACCTCGGCGAGCAGCGCCTGACGGGCACCTTCCCGCGCGGGGAGGATTTTGAGCTGACCGGCGGCCCGCTCGTTCTGGTCAAATGCGTCGGCGACGACACCTGCGGACTGGTCCAGCTCGACCGCAGCTATGACCTTGAAGAGATGTATGGCGAGAACTACGGCTATCGCTCAGGTCTGAACCAGAGCATGGTCAAGCATCTAGAGGCCAAGGTCCGCCGTATCACCGATCTCGACCTGATCCGCCCGGGCGACCTGATCGTCGACATCGGCAGCAACGATGGCACCACGCTGGGTTTCTACCCGGCGGACGGCGTGACACTGGTCGGCATCGACCCTACGGCGGCGAAGTTCCACCAATATTACAAGCCTCACGTCGATGTCATTCCCGACTTCTTCACGGAGCGTCTCGTCCGCGAACGCTTCCCCGGCCGCAAGGCGCGTGTGGTCACGTCCTTCTCGATGTTCTACGACCTGGAGGACCCGCTCGCT
The DNA here is from genome assembly GCF_019429485.1 of Sphingomonas citri. Classification (GTDB taxonomy): domain Bacteria; phylum Pseudomonadota; class Alphaproteobacteria; order Sphingomonadales; family Sphingomonadaceae; genus Sphingomonas; species Sphingomonas citri. Next base: position 115,143 of record NZ_JAHXZN010000008.1, read on the forward strand.
TTCATGCGCGAGATCGAAGGGATCCTGGAGGACGACGGCGTCTGGGTGTTCGAGCAGAGCTATCTGCCGACCATGCTCGCGCGCAATTCCTACGACACGGTTTGCCACGAGCATATCGAGTTCTACGCGCTCCGGCAGATACACTGGATGGCGGAACGTGCCGGCCTGGCGATCCGCGACGTCGAGTTCAACGACGTCAACGGCGGCAGTTTCTCGGTGACGGCGGGCAAGGCCGATGGCGCGCCGCTGCCTGCCACGGTCGCGGCTCTGCTCAGCCGGGAGGAGAGCGACGGCATCAACTCGCTCGAGGTCTACCATCGCTTCGCCGAGCGCACCCGTCGACTGCGTGAGGAACTCACCGCCTTCGTCGCCGCAGCGCGCGCGGAGGGCAAGACGGTCGCCGCGCTCGGCGCTTCGACCAAGGGCAACGTGCTGCTGCAATATTGTCAGCTTAGTCCCGATACGATCACGGCCGTCGGCGAGGTCAACCCGGATAAGTTCGGCTGCGTGACGCCGGGAACCTGGATCCCGATTGTTCCGCAGGAGCAGCTGCTCGGCGACAAGACCGACTATCTGCTCGTGCTGCCGTGGCATTTCCGCGACTTCTTCGTGGCGTCGCGTGAGCTCGCCGGGAATACGCTGCTATTCCCCCTCCCAGAGCTCGAGGTGGTGCCGCCGCGGGCGTGAGGAAGCGATGATCCGGGTCGTCATGTGCGCGCATAACGGCGCGCACTTCCTCGAGGCGCAACTCGCGTCGATCATGGAGCAGCAGCTACCGGTCGACCGGGTCCATGTGTTCGACTTCGCCTCGACCGACGCGACGCGGTCGTTGCTGGCGGGCCTCGCGCCCCGGTGGCCCAGGCTAGACGTCCGGTTGGTCGACCATGCCCCCGGTGTGACGCTGTCGTTTCGCCACGCGCTCGCGGAGATCGTGCCGCGCTGCGCCGACGACGACCTCGTGTTCCTCAGTGATCAAGACGACGTCTGGCTGCCGCAGAAGACGGCCCGAATGGCTGCCCGGGTGGCCGCCGCGCGACGCGGCGTCGACGACCGGATCCTCGCCTTCCACGACGTTATCCTCTGCGACGCCGAGTTGCGCGAGCTGCGGCCAAGTTTCTACGAAGGTCGTCCGTTCCGATTGCCGCGGGACCTCGAGCCGGCTCGACTGATGATCGCTAGTCCGGTGATCGGCCACACGATCGCAGCCACCCCGGCACTCCTCGCGCTCATGCTGGAGCATCAGCGGCTCGAACACTATGTGATGCACGATTGGGCGCTGGTGCTGCTCGCCACGTACCTCGGCCGCGTCGAGTTCGAACCCGAACGACTCGGGCTCTACCGCCAGCATGACAGCAACGTGCTGGGCGCCGGGCGTCGACGCTCCGCGATCGGTTACGTGCGGCGCGCGGCGACGTTGTCGCGGGCGGTCAACGTCCAGGCGCGAGCGTTCATCGCCGATCTCCCCGTCGCCGCCGCGGTGGTGAACGAGCGGGCCGACCGCTCGCCACTGCCCGGGCGTGGTCCGCTCGCGTGGCGCCTCGGCGTCGCGATGGCGACACATGGCCCGACGATATGGCATCGTGCGCTCGGCTTGACCCAGTTGCGCTACCTCGTCCCGTTCTGGCGTGACGCCGGCGCGCGCGATGGATCCTGAAGGGCGCCCGCCCGAATTGCGAACGACGGAGCGAGATGATGTGGGATCCTCTACGAGCAACGCGCCGCTCGATCGTCACCGGCTTCCTCGGCGGCGTACCCGCCGCGCCGACGCTCTCCTCGGCGGCGCTCGGTCCGGCAACGCCGATGGGTCATAGCGGCCGCGACATTGCCTCGGTGCGCGAGTTCGGCGCCATCGGGGACGGTGTGACCGACGACAGCGCGGCGTTTCGCCGCGCCCTCGCCGCCACGCGCTACCTGTTCGTCCCGCCCGGTCGTTACCGCTTGGGCAGCGCGGTGAAGCTCGGGAGCGGACAGCGTATCGTCGGCACCGGCAAGTCGGCGTGGGAACCCTACGATGAGGCCGCCTTTCCGACTGTCGTGCGCTCCGAGATACTGGTCGACGGGACGCTCGCCTTCGACGCGACTGGCAGCAACAGCAGCACCATCGAGGGCATCGCGATCAAGGCGATCGGCGGCCGCCAATCGCGCTGGGGCTGGCCCGCGGGACAGCAGAAGGGCGCGGTCGGCGTCGATATCACCGGGTCCTCGCAATTCGAGGCGCGCGACGTCTCCTTTCATGGCCTGGACGTCGCGATCGACGCGAATCAGCGCGCCGGTTCCCCCGACACCCAGATGCCGAGCATTAGCGACTGGTCCGCGAGCGATTGTCGCCGCGTCTTTCGCTTCGGCACGCCCACCTCAAAGGTCTACACCGTCCGTGACGCGCGTATCGGCGAGGCGATCGTTTCGATCCACTGTGATGGCGTGGTCGAGGCGCACCGATGCGACGGGTTGCGGCTCGAGAACCTGCGCCTGTTCCACGGGAGCGGCACGCCCATCTATATGCGCGAGACGACGTTCATCACGCTGAACGCCGTGACCGTCTTCGAGAGCGGCGGCGACCAGATCGTCCTGGAGGATTGCTCCAATGTCTCCGCCGCAGGGCTATTACTCGCCCGCGCCGGCGCCTTCCGCGGCGAACCGCCCTATCCGCAGCACGTCGCACTGACGCTGAATCGCTGTCGCGACGTGCATCTCTCCACCGAGATCCAAGAGCCGAGCGGCGGCGCCATCGCGGTGAACGGGTGCAGCAACGTCGATCTCGCCTGCGCCGTCGGCGTGCCCTTCTGGCGCACGGGCAATCAGAACCTGCTGTCGGGTGCGGCGACGATCCGGGACAGCATCGCAGTCCACGTCCAGGGCTCCTTCGGCGGCCTCGGCCGTGATTATTGGGTGTCCGTGTGGGCCGATGCCGCAAGTGCGCAGACCCTCTCCGGCTCCGTCGCCAGCGATCGCTCGATCGGCGTCTTCCGCGCCGCCGCGCTGCAGCAGCAGGGCGGTTACATCTTTCGCTTGCCCGACGCGGTCGCGTTAGCGCCGCGACAGACGCGCCGCTTCCGCACGCTCCGGCTGTTCGTGCCGGCCGGCAGGGTCGCGAAGGCGCGCTCGATCGAGATTGCCTCTTACCCGATCGAGCTGGCCGCGGCGCCGGTCAACGCGCGGCAGATGGTGATCTGCACCGCCGCCGCGGACGTGCTGGGCGAGGGTCCCGCGCGGGCCGTGCTCGGCACGGTTACCGAGCAGGACCATGTGCTCTATGACAATCGCGAGGGCGTGGCGGGCTGGTACTCGGTCGATTTGGCGCTGCGCAATCCGACCGACCGCGCAGTCGAGGTGCCGGCCGACACGGTCATCGCGCTTTCGACGGTGGTGATCTAGATTCTGTACTCGAGGCGCCAGCGCCGCGCGGCCGAGTCGTCAGGCGGCGGCACGCTCCCAGCGTGCGCCGCACGCGCTCGCGATGTGCGCTGGCAGTTCGGTGAGCGGGAAGGCGACGGCGTCGCCCGCGGCACGCCCGGTGTCGACGAGATAGCCCTCGCCGTTGTGCTCGCCGTTCTTGATCGCGACGAAGGCCACCGCCTCGCGCAGGCCGCTGATGGTCTCGTTGCCGCGACGATAGACGAAGTCGGCGGGAATGTCGGCCGACCAGGTCAGCTCGACGAAGAGGCTGTCGCCGCGATTGTCGACGGTGAACAGCGGTTCACCCTCCTGCGAGGTGATCGAGGATAGCCGCTGCTGCGCCGCCTCTGCCTGCGCGGCGTCGTCACAGAAGACGACGAAGTCGCGCGACATCCGCGGCTCGACCCGCGCGAATGGCACACCGGCCGCGGTCAGGAAGGCGGCGTGTTCGCGCAGCCGCCAGTACATCGTCAGTTGGCCGTGCGGATCCTGGTGCAGTCCCGTCGCGAGCATCAGCCGGTGCTGCGGAAAGGCGCGACGGATCTGGCCGACGATGGCGTCGTACAGGGAATAAACGTCGAGCACTGGATCGGCGTCGGGGCTGACGTACCAGTCGGGATTGCGCAGCCCGCCCTCGTAAACCGCGGAATTAAAAAGGTAGTGATGTTGAATGTGCGCGCCGGCGTTGAGGAACAGCGAGGCGAAGCCGGGCCGGTGCGTCCGCACCTCGCGGACGAACACGTCAGCGAGCAGACGATCCAACAACATTGCCTTGCGCCACGACCGTCCGCGCACGGCCGCGGCGACATCGGCGACATAGCCGCCATAGTTGCCAGGCAACGCGTTGCTGACCAGACCCGTGAGCAGCCGCAGTGCGGTGCTGGGCGTGATCCGCGCGTCGGCGTTGCCGTTCACCGCCGCGGCGACGGGGGGATAGAGGCGCGTCAGCCGTTCCCCCGTGATCTTCGACGTCGTCCAAGGATCAGGCATGAAGAAGGCGGCGTCGGTGCAACGGTTGACCGCGTTCATCGGGCTGATCGCGCCGACGCGGACACCCTGACGCTCGAGCACTTCCCAGATCTGGTCGGGCGAGCGCTCGTCGACGTCGCCCAGGCGGTAGATGCCATGCTCGGCCAGCGTGAGCCCGGTGTGAGCAGTGACCCACTGGATCCATGGCTCCAACTCCTCGTATCGACGCTCGGACGTGGTGCGGCACAGGCCGTGGCGCTCGATCAGCCCGGCCAGCACCGAGAGCTGCCCCCTCGCGGCGTAGCGCTGGACCTGCTCGAAATTGATCTCGTTGAGTTCCAGGAGGAGAACGCTCATGCCGTCCGCTTAGCCGAATCGCCCCGCCAGCTCAATCGCGATACGCCGGCCTCTTGGCGCCGACGGGCGTGGCCGATAGGGAGCGTCGCGAGCGCGCAAACTGGCCGCGCTGACCCGCCGGTGCGTCACATCAACGACGTCTCGGGCGATCGGAGGCAAATGACACGATGGTTGGTAAACGCGTGACGCCGCGGGTGGCGATCGTCGGCACGGTCGGCTTGCCCGCTGCATATAGCGGCTTCGAAACCTTGGCAGAGCATCTCGTTAGGTACAACGAGCGCGAGGGGTCGCCGCTCGCGCTCACGGTCTATTGCAGCGCCCGTCACTTCGCCGAGCGGCCGCCGGTCTATCACGGTGCCGCGATGCGCTACGTCAACCTGGACGCTAACAACGCGTCCAGCCTGATCTACGACGCGGTGAGCATGGCGGCGGCACTCCGCGAAGGCGTCGACACGATCCTGCTGCTGGGCGTTTCCGGTGCGTGGGCGGTACCGTTTGTGCGCCTTCTTACCCGCGCACGAGTGGTGACCAACATAGACGGAATCGAGTGGAAGCGCGAGAAGTGGCGGGGCGCGGCCAAGTTGATCCTGCACGCCTCGGAGTGGATCGCGGCGCGTTTCTCCCACGCCGTGATCGCCGACAACGGCGCGATCGTCGAGCACGTGCGGCAGTCCTACGGTCGAGACAGCGTGTTGATCGCTTACGGGGGTGATCACGCGTTGGCGCCCGCCCCGGCCCCTTATCCGGGGCTGCCCGAGCATTACGCGCTGGCGCTGTGCCGGATCGAGCCCGAGAACAATGTCAGCATGATCCTCGAGGCATTCGCCACCGATCCCGCCCTCCCGCTGGTCTTCATCGGGAACTGGGATCGCAGCGCGTTCGGCCGCGAACTCAAGCAGCGCTACGCCGCGTCCCCCCATATACGCATCGTCGACCCGGTCTATGACCTGGCGACGTTGCACACGATCCGCGCCGGCAGCTCGTTATACGTCCACGGCCACTCCGCCGGAGGCACCAATCCCTCGCTCGTCGAGATGATGCACTTCGGTCGGCCCATCCTGGCTTTCGACTGTGTATTCAACCGTCAATCGACCGAGGATGCCGCGTTATTCTTCAATGACGCCGGGTCGCTGCAGCACCTGGTAGCGGCGACCGTCGCCATCGGCGGCGCCGAGCAGGGGCAACGCATGGCCGCGATCGCGCGCGCTCGCTACACCTGGAGCCAGATAGGAGCGGCCTATGTGCGGCTGCTCACCGATCGTGGGTGAGTGAGGCAAAACGAAGCTTATGGACGCGTCGCAGCTCCCCGGTTACCAGCTCCCCTTATGAGTGACGCGCCCGTCCGCCTCCTTCCGCCGCGCCGCTTCGGCGACGCGCGCGGCTGGTTCACCGAGACCTACAATCGCGACACCTTCGCCGCGCTCGGCATCGGCTGCACCTTCGTGCAGGACAATCACTCGCTCTCCGTGCCGGCCTATACCCTGCGCGGGCTGCACTTCCAGACGCCGCCGCGGGCGCAGGACAAGCTGGTGCGCTGCGTGCGCGGGCGCATCTTCGACGTGGCGGTCGACCTGCGCCGCGGCTCGCCGAGCTACGGCCAGTGGGTCGGCGCCGAGCTCAGCGCGGCCAACGGCGACCAGCTCTTCATCCCGGTCGGCTTCGCGCACGGCTTCGTCACGCTCGAGCCCGAGTGCGAGGTTGTCTACAAATGCTCGGACACCTACGCGCCCGAGCAGGACGGCGGCATCGCTTGGGACAGCGCCGGCATCGACTGGCCGATCCCCGCCGGGATCGTCCCCGAGCTGAGCGCCAAGGATCGGGCGCAGCCGACGCTCGCCGCCTTCGACAGCCCCTTCGACTATGACGGCCGTCCGCTGACGCCGCTCGCCTGAGGACCGTTCCATGCGCATCTTCGTCACCGGCGGCGCCGGCTTCATCGGCTCGGCGCTGGTCCGCCATCTGATCGACGACACCGAGCACAAGGTGCTCAACTTCGACAAGCTCACCTACGCCGGCACGCTGTCGACGATCGAGCGCGTCGCCGGCTCGAACCGCTATCGCTTCGTCCAGGGCGACATCTGCGACGCGGCGGCGGTGCGCGCCGCGATCGCCGAGTTCCGCCCCGAGGTGATCACCCATCTCGCCGCCGAGAGCCACGTCGACCGCTCGATCGACGGCCCGGGCGCGTTCGTCCAGACCAACGTGGTCGGCACCTACACTATGCTGGCGGAGGCGCGCGCGCATTGGCTTGCGCTGGACGAGGCGGCGCGCACCGCCTTCCGCTTCCACCATATCTCGACCGACGAGGTCTACGGCTCGCTTGGCGCCGAGGGGCTGTTTACCGAGGACACGCCCTATGACCCGCGCTCGCCCTATTCGGCGAGCAAGGCGGCGTCGGACCATCTCGTCAGCGCCTGGGGGCATACCTATGGCCTGCCCGTGCTGATCACCAACTGCTCGAACAATTACGGACCCTATCACTTCCCGGAGAAGCTGATCCCGCTGATGATCGTCAAGGCGCTCGGCGGCGAGCCGCTGCCGGTCTATGGCGCGGGCGACCAGGTGCGCGACTGGCTCTACGTCGAGGATCACGTGCGCGCGCTGCGCGCGGTGTTCGAGCGCGGGCAGGTCGGCCGCACCTACAATGTCGGCGGCCACAACGAGAAGCAGAACATCGAGGTGGTGCGGACCGTCTGCGCGATCCTCGACCGGCTGCGCCCGCGCGCCGACGGCGCCAGCTATGCCGCGCAGATCACCTCGGTGGCGGATCGCCCCGGCCACGACAAGCGCTACGCGATCGACGCGACGCGGATCGGCGACGAGCTCGGCTGGCAGCCGCGTGAGACGTTCGAGAGCGGCATCGAGAAGACCGTCCGCTGGTATCTCGACAACGAGGCCTGGTGGCGCCCGCTCGTCGCGACGAAGGCGGCCGAGCGGCGCGGCGCGGCGTGACGCGCGCGGTCCTCGTCACCGGCGCGGCCGGCCAGCTCGGCGAGGCGCTGCGCCGGGCGGCCTGGCCGGAGGGCTTCGCCGCGGTGGCGCTCGACCGCGCCGCGCTCGATCTCGCCGACCTCAACGCGATCGCGGGCGCGGTAGCCGGGCGACGCTGGGCGGCGGTGATCAACGCCGCGGCCTATACCGCGGTGGACAAGGCCGAGAGCGACCAGGTCGCCGCCTGGCAGGTCAACGCGCTCGCCCCCGCCGCGCTCGCCGCCGCCTGCGCGAGTGCCGCGGTGCCGCTGGTGCAGGTGTCGACCGATTACATCTTCCCCGGCGACCGCGACGGCGCCTGGGAGGTGGACGACGCGGCCGCCCCGCTCGGCGTCTACGGCGCGTCCAAGCTCGGCGGTGAGCTGGCGGTGCGCACCAGCGGCGCGCGCCACGTTATCGTCCGCACCGCCTGGGTGATGTCGGCGCGCGGGCACAATTTTGTCCGGACGATGCTGCGGCTCGCGGCCGAGCGCGACACGCTGCGCGTCGTCGCCGACCAGCGCGGCAGCCCGACCGCCGCGGCCGACCTCGCCGCGGCGCTGGTGCGGATCGCGGTGCGGCTTGCCGACGACGCGACGGCGCCGACCGGGACCTTCCACTTCAGCAACGCCGGCGCGACCAGCTGGGCGGGCTTCGCCGAGGAAATCTTCCGCCAGTCGGCGCGGCGCGGCGGGCCCAGCGCGGCGGTGACGCCGATCGCCACCTCCGATTATCCCACGCCCGCGCGCCGTCCCGCCAACTCGCTGCTCGGCCTCGGCGCGATCGGCGCGGCCTATGGCATCCACCCGCGTCGCTGGGAGGCGGCGCTGGGCGACATCCTCGACGAACTGATCGGAGCACCGAAGTGAAAGGCATCATCCTCGCCGGCGGGTCGGGCACGCGGCTCCACCCGGCGACGCTCGCGGTCAACAAGCAGCTGCTGCCGGTCTATGACAAGCCGATGATCTATTACCCGCTGTCGGTGCTGATGCTGGCGGGTATCCGCGACATCCTGATCATCTCCAGCCCCGAGTACCTCGGCAACTACCAGCGGCTGTTCGGCGACGGTGCGGCGCTGGGGCTGCGCATCGCTTACGCCGAGCAGCCGCGACCCGAGGGGCTGGCGCAGGCCTTCACCATCGGCGCCGACTTCATCGGCGACGACGCCGTCGCGCTGGTGCTCGGCGACAACATCTTCTTCGGCGCGCATCTCACCGAGCTGCTCGCGCGCGCGGTGGCGCGGCCGCACGGCGCCACCGTCTTCAGCTACCGCGTCGAGGATCCCGAGCGCTACGGCGTGGTCGAGCTCGGCGCGGACGCGCGCGCCATCAGCCTAGAGGAGAAGCCCGCCGTGCCGAAGTCGAATTGCGCGGTGACCGGGCTCTACTTCTACGACAACCGCGTCGTCGGCTATGCCCGCGACCTCGAACCCTCGGCGCGCGGCGAGCTGGAGATCACCGATCTCAACCGGCTGTACATGGAGGCGGGCGAGCTCCACGTCGAGCAGATGGGGCGCGGCTACGCCTGGCTCGACACCGGCACGCACGACAGCCTGCTCGAGGCGTCGGAGTTCGTCCGCACGCTCCAGCACCGCCAGGGCATCCAGATCGCCTGTCTCGAGGAGATCGCGTTCGAGATGGGCTTCATCTCCGCCGACCAGGCGCGCGCCGCGGGCGAACGCTTCGCCAAGACGGCGTACGGGCGCGCGATCCTCCGGGCGGTCGACGCCGCGCCGAACGCTACCGTCTAACCCCCTTCCCCCGGCATTACGCGGCGCATGAACTGATCGAACAGCGGCACCGTGAAGGCGGTGTCGCCGTGCGCCGGACTGTAGAGCATGCCCTTGGCGATCAGGCTGTTGCGGGTCGGCGCCACCGAGGAGACCTTGACCCCGAGCGCCTCCGCCACGTCGCCCGAGCGGTGCGGCCCCGGCCCCAGGGTCGCCATCGCGCGCAGGTAGCGTTTCTCCGCCGGGGTGAGCCGGTCGAAGCGGACGCGGAAGAAGCTGGCATCCAGCTCGGCCAGCGCCGCCGCGCGCGCCGCGGCGACGTCGGCCGCGGTGATCGGAGACGCCTCGGCCGCGTCCCAGCTGTGCTTGCCCCATTCCTGCAGGAAATAGGGATAGCCCTGCGTGTCGGCGACGATCGCGGCTACCGCCTCGAGCCGGATCGTCTCCTCCTCGCGCTCGATCGGCAGCCGGATCGCGTCGGCCGCGGCCGTGCCGTCGAGCGGGCCGAGCGCGACGAACTCGAACAAGCGCTCGGCATAGGATTTGGCGCGCCCCATCTGACCAAGCAGCTGCGGCAGCCCCGCCCCCACCAGCGTCACCGGCAGGCGCTTCTGGTTGGCGCGGTGAAGCGCGCTGATCAGCGCGGCGAGCTGGTCCTCGGCGACATATTGCAGCTCATCGACGATCAGCACCAAAGCGCTGTCGCGCTCGCGGGCCGCCTCGCCCACCGCCACCACCAGGTCGGCAAGGTCGAGATCGAGGTCGCCCGAATCGGCCAGGCCGGGCTCGGGTTCGAGATCGAGCGCGACCTCGAAGTCGCTGTACTTCACCTTGAGCTTGGCGAAGCCGGCGAGCGCGCGCAGCGCGCGCCGCACCCCCTCCCCTGCCCGGGCACCGCGATCGAGCCGCAGCAGCCCCGCGCGCAGCGACGGCGCCAGCAGCGCGGGGAGCGAGCGCTGCTCGGGCGCCTCGATCGTCACCGCCAGCATGCGCTCGGCCTCGACCGCGTCGCGCACCGCACCGAGCAGCACCGTCTTGCCGACGCCGCGTAGCCCGTAGAAGATCGTCGAGCGCGCCGGCCGCCCGGCGCGGATGCGGTCGAGCGCGACGAGGCTGCGCTCGAGCAGCGGCTCGCGCCCGGCGAGCTCGGGCGGCGGCGTGCCGGCGCCGGGGGCGAAGGGATTGCGACGCGGGTCCATAGCGATGTTATGGCGAATTAGCGTAATCTCGTAAACCCGGGTAAGCTTGCTTGAGGTGGCTTTGGCGCTGGCAATCCACCTAGCCTAATCCTTCCCCTAACGTTGGAACGTAGATCAAGGTAGATTTCTCGTGTGCACTCTGATTGATTGCTGAGCAGAGTTCATTAGCGTTGTGCGACGCGTTGGCGACAAACGCCTGCGAGCCGACGCATAACCGAGCCCTTCTACGGACAACGTGCGTTCCCGAAGTATCGACCAGCCTCGCCGCACTGATGCTGGAGCTGGGGCAGAGGCGTCATTAGATTGGCATCCACGGTACTAAGCGATCCAAGCCCGGCAAAGCGCGCTTAGATTGAGCCTGACTATCGATACATCGGGAACGGATCCGTGTACCCCCGGTCGGCCCTTGGCGAAAAGGAGAGGCCGTTGGCACGCAAGGTAGACGACGGCGTGTGCGGCACACACTCCCCAGCGCCCTCTCTCAATCGTGCGTCGCGAAACCCATCTAAGTTGCACTAAATAACTAATCATAGGGCGCTACATTAGGAGATAGAAAAGACCATCTAGGTTGCTACTACGCGCCGAAAGCTTCGCCGCTCGGCATGCTGCTTCGCAGCACCGCCGTTCGTTCATCCGCAACGTCACGGCACGACTGCCATCTCGGCTTTCAAGGCGAAGGGTTTCATGTGCGCGTAGATCCTGACAGATCTGTAAACCTAAAGCCACCGTAGTGGATTAGGCTCGCGCCGTCTGTCTCCAAGAAGGTCTACCAAGTGCTTATAACTCGATTAGCACATTTATGTTATAGACGATTGCGGTATCTCACAGATTTGCCGCAAAATGCGCGCTCGCTCCGAAACGACAGCTTGATCTTGTGTGCGCGGGTTTGAACACTATTCTCTCCTGCACGCTTGAAGAACGGCCTTTCTACGTAAATCCGCCTCAAAGCGGAAGGGCGTAATCCATTTTCGGCAGGCGCTCAAGCCCACTCCCCTGCCTGCTGAACGAATGGCCGGCTTCGTTGATTGTACGCCCGAAAGCGTTGGGGTGGACGCCCCCTGACGGCATCGATGTGCCAGAAGTGGAGGTGTTGAAGCACCACTGCAGGAGGCGTCCGAGAGTGAGGTTAGCACAGTCGGCATCGATCTGGCGAAGTCGGTTTCAGGTCCACGGCGCGGATGCGAGCGGCGGGGTCGTGTTCCGCAAGAAACTACGACGAGATCAGGTACTGCCGTTCTTCTCGGGCTTGCCGCGGTGCGTGGTGGCTACGGAGGCGTGCGCGAGTGCGCATTACTGGGCGCGTGAGCTCGCTGCGATTGGGCACGACACTAGGCTGATTCCGCCGGCGTACGTGAAGCCGTTCGTCAAGCGGCAGAAGAACGACATGGCCGATGCGGAGGCGATCTGTGAGGCCGCGCAGCGACCGACGACGCGGTTTGTTCAAGGTAAGAGCGCTGAAGCACAGGCTTCGGCGGTCGTGTTCCGAACACGCGACCTGCTCGTGCGCCAGCGAACACAGCTGATCAACGCCCTGCGCGGGCACCTCAACGAGTTCGGCTACGTTGTTCGTCAGGGTGTTGGGCACGTTGGCAAGCTCGTCGAGATCGTCGCTGACCCGTCGTCCGATGTGCCGGCCGAGGCGCGGCCAGTACTGGCCGTCATCTCGCAGAGCTCGCAGGCACTACAGGCGCAGATCGCCCTTCTCGACCGTGAGATCGCTGGCCGAGCTAAGGCGGATCCGGTGGCGAAGCGGCTGATGACGATCCCCGGTGTCGGCCCTGTGACCGAGACCGCGCTGGTGGCGCTAGCGCCGGCCGCCAGCACCTTCCGCCGGGGACGCGACTTCGCAGCCTAGCTCGGCCTCGTACCGCGCCAGCACTCAAGCGGCGGCAAGGAACGGCTAGGCCGAACGACCAAGATGGGCGAGCGCAGCCTGCGACGGCTGCTGATCCTGGGGGCAAGTTCCGCAACAAAGGTCGCGGCGCGCAAGCCCGATAAGGCCAGTGCGTGGTTAGCCGGCATGCTCGCGCGCAAGCCGCGCATGCTGGTCACCGTCGCGTTCGCGAACAAGATGGCACGGATTGTCTGGGCGCTGATGGCGCACGGCGGTACCTACAGAGCTCCGGCCGCGGCGTGACCGTCGAGGCTTGAGGCGTTAGGGACGCGAGGGAAGGTCAGCAGAGAGGAATGGCGCAACGGTCAGAAGACGGGATCGGGATAACCAGTGCGCTGTCCAAGCGCCTCGAGCGCGCGAAAGCGGTTTGGACCCGATCCGCGATCTCCATTCAGGCCAGCAGCCGTGATGAAGGTTGCATCGACAGGCCGGACACACGGAAGCACTTGAACCCGCGCGCTAAAATCTCTGCAGCACCCCCTTGCATCCAGAGGGGCGTCCACACACGGACGGGCAGCTATCCAACCTCGGTAGGCGCTCAAGCCCCTCCGCTGCCTACTGAACAAACGGCGGGTTTTCTCGGCCGAACGCCCGATAGCGGACGGGCAGTTAACCACCCTCGGCCGGCGCTCGGGCCCCCTCCCCTGCCGCCTGAACGAACGGCCGGTTTTCCCGGCCGACCGTTCGAAAGCGGACCGGCCGCTAACCACCCTCGGCAGGCAATCGCGCCCCCTCCCCTGCCCTCTGAACGAACGGCCGGTTTCCCGGCAGACGCGCCCGATAGCGGACGGGAAGCTCTCCCATTTGGTCCGGCAGTCGAACCCCCTTCCCTGCCGGCTGAACGGCAGGTTTGACCGGAAGAACGCTCCGCAGCAGAGAGGCGGCTATCAACGCCAATAATGGTGTCGGCGGCGCTTATCTAACCGCGCGGCGCTCCGTCGGTGCGACAGCCGAGATGGCAAAGCGGAACAGTCGCCGCGTGCCCAGCACCAGTTACTCATACTCGCCCACCGGAGCCATCGAACTTGCAAGCGCTCGAAGCATATACCTCATGCGCTTCCTAGCCGCCCCGCGCCTGCCACGATCGGCGCTCACGCCTGCGTATAAAATGAGATCCTCTTGATTGGCCTCGAACAGCGAAACCGTCGGAGGGACACCCGCATTCGCGTCCGGTCGAGGGCGACGCCACTGCGAAGCTGACCGACGACAACGCACGGCCCACGCTGACCCGATGCGAGCGCTACCTTGGGCTATGAGGTTCAGGACCAAAAGCAGTACCGCGTGCGCCCGCAGATCAGCGCAGCTGCGAGGGTGCCACCCCCCGTTGCAGCCGGCAGTAGCGGTGAAGAGGCGCTTTCACCGATCCGCCGTCAGGCAGACGATCGCTTCCGGTCTTCGGATATCTCCGCTGTTACCGTTCGATTCGCCCGGCCCGCCACGGGAGAGGCGAGTTGAAAATCAGCTGTCTGCTTCCCCCCTCCCCTGCTCTCCAGAACGCTCCCCTTACTCGCAAACTCCTAGCTACCGTTGTTGCGAGCCGCCTCAGCCTCTTCAGCCAAATCCAGAAGGAGCCTCATCGCCTCACCCTTCTTCATTCGGTGCCGGTACGCGAACTCGTCATAACGGTCGCGATCCTCCGGCGTCGTGCGGATGTGAAAGTTCGCGGTGTAGATGGCAGCTCGAACCGGCGAAGGCACGGCCGTAGGCTTCGATACCGTATCAGCAGGCTCGGACTTGAATCCAAGCCGCTCCCCGCCTTGCTGCGCGGCTGCGCGCTGTTCTGCCGTCGGCACGGGAATGTCATCATCTTCGTCGAGTGCGAAATTTGCGAGTCCGGGGCGAGTGCTGCCTTTAGTCATGCCGGTGCCTTTTCGTTGAGAAGGGTCAACACATCAACGGTGAAAGCTGCCGCGTTAGCACGGGCGGTGGCGAGCGAGCCGACGTCCGTCGCCTTCAGCGTCGCGAGCGTGCCGCCGAAGCTGAACAGCGCGCGAAACGCACCGCGATCCGCCAGTGCGGTGCTGATCACAGGAATGCCAGCCTCTTGCAGGCCGGCAATGATCTGCTTGAGGTCGCGCGGCCATAGGCGTTCGGATGCCTGGGTCTTAGCTAGTACCGCCGCGAACTTGAGCGGTTTATCACGATGTTTCGAAACCTGCTTGACGTTCTTGAAGGCACGAGCTGCTTCGTTGGAGTCGAGCGCCGATCCTTGCATCGGAATCAGCGCGAGATTGGAGACGAGGAGCGCGTTCGTTACTCGGCCGGAGGCTCTGCCCTCCAGGTCGACTATGACGAACTTGGCGCGCCTACGTGCTTCGGTGATCGTGTCGATAATCGTCTCTTCATCGATCTCCTCAACCACCTCGATGTTGTCAGGCTTGCCCTTCAGCGCTGCCCATTTCGACAGCGGAAAGTTCGGGTCGGCGTCCACCAGGATCACCTTCGCGTCTTGCGCTGCGAGCTCTGTGGCAAGAAGCAGTGCGGTCGTAGTCTTACCCACCCCGCCCTTGGGTGACAGCAGCGTGATGACGGGCATTCGAACCTCCAACTTGCACGTTCACGTGGCGATCCGCTGCGTTAAAGCGGTTCTGGCAGTTCCACAAGTCACAGCGGTTCAGGCGGTTCCGCGCGTCACAGCGGTTCTCGCGACCGCAGCGGAGCGCGCGGTTACGGCGGCTCGAGAAGACGGTACGGAGCGCCGCCAAGTGCCTGTCGCGAAGAGCCCCCCCCCTACCCCTGACAAATCGGCTCCTGCAGGCGTTGCTTGCGCGCCCCGCGCACACGGCGCCAGTAGCCTGTGACGTTCTTAGCGGGATCGATGGCCTAGGAGCGGATCGGCCTATCCTCGCCTTACCAACGATCCACGACTGATAGCTTCACTTCCTTATTGGCGCCGCTCAGAAGCTCCGAACCAGTTCCGTCGAGCGCCGGGTCTGCTCGAGACGCGAAAAACCGTTCTCCGCGGCCAAGCCAATGCCCCATTTCTCCTGGGCGCCTCATGCGAGCAGTGTAAGCGCTGTGAGCTCTGTGAGCTTTGTGAGCACCGAGGACGCTGTGAGCGCGGCGAGCGCTGTGAGCTCTGCGAGCGCTGTGAGCCCTGCGAGCGCTGCGAGGGCCGCGGGCGCTGCGAGCGCGGTGAGCGCTGTGAGCGCTGTGAGCGCGGCGGGTGTTGTGACTGCTGTGGGTGCTGCGAGCGTTGCGAGCGCTGTGAGCGCTGTGAGCGCTGTGGGCGCTGTAAGCTCTGCGAGCGCTGTGGGTCCTGTGAGCGCGGTGAGCGCTGCGAGCCCTGTGAGCGCTGTAGGTGCTGTGAGCTCTGTGAGCGCTGTGAGCGCTGTGAGCGCTGTGGGCGCTGTGGGCGCTGTGGGCGCTGTGAGCGCTGTGAGCGCTGTGAGCGCTGTGAGCGCTGTGAGCGCTGTGAGCGCTGCGGCAACAAGTGTGAGAACTGCTTCTTCGCTACAACTCGTCAAAACGCTTATTACGATACGTGATGAATCGTAGTACGAGTAAATTGGTAGCAGCTCTTTTAAACCACAAAGGACCTTCAGTGCCTGCAGCGTGACCCAGCGCACGTCTATCCGGCGCACGCCAACCGACCGAGTCGTGGGGAGGGCGCAAAGCGCCGCGAGCGCACGGAGCGAGCGGCGCGAGCGGAGCGCACCGAGCGAGCAGAGCGATTGGAGCGCACGGAGCGCACGGAACGAGCGGAGCGAGCGGAGCGCACGGAGCGCACGGAGCGAGCAGAGCGCACGGATCGGGTGGAGCGCAGGGGCCGGTTGGACCGCAAGGAGCGGGTGGAGCGCAGGGAGCGGGCGGAGCGCCGAGAGCAGGCGGAGCGCGGGGAGCCGGCGGAGCGCAGGGAGCAGGCGGAGCGCAGGGAGCAGGCGGAGCGCAGGGAGCAGGCGGAGCGCAGGGAGCAGGCGGAGCGCAGAGAACGCGTGGGCAGAAGCGAGCGCATGGCTGGCAGCGACTGCAAGAACCGCAGAGAGCGCGCGAACGCCAGAAAGAACCGCGGCGAGCACACGGAGCGAGGCGGGCGCACAGAGCGCCCCGAGCGCGCGGAGCGTGCGGGCGCTGTGTCCGGGCGAGCGATGGGCCGCGGGGAGCGCGAAGGGGCCCGAGGCTCGCGAGGGCCGGGAAGGGTGCATAATGCGCTAAGAGGGTGAGGAGAGTGGGCAACCTGACGAGCGCGGCGAGCGCAAGGGGTGACCGAATCGCCGGAGATGTGCGGGAAGCGCGCGGGGCGCGCAGAGGCCGCAGTGCGCGCTTTATACACGAAGCACGCGGGGTGATCGCAAAGCGCAAAGCGCAGAGCGCAAAGCGTGCGGAGCGTGCGAAGCTTGCGGAGCGTGCGGAGCGTGCGGAGCGTGCGAAGAGTGCGGAGCGTGCGGAGCGTGCGGAGCGTGCGGAGCGTGCAGAGCGTGCAGAGCGTGCAGAGCGTGCGGAGCGCGCGGACCGTGCGGGCCGTGCGGAGCGTGCGGAGCGTGCGAGGCTTGCGGAGCGTGCGGAGTGTGCGGAGCGTGCGGAGCGTGCGGGGCGTGCGGGGCGTGCGGGGCGTGCGGAGCTTGCGGAGCGTGCGGGGCGTGCGGAGCTTGCGGAGCTTGGAGCGCAGAGTGCGGAGCATCGTTATGGAAGATAAAACATGAGCTTGCGGGGTCAGGACGCGAGATACGCCAAGATGAAGGTGCTTCGACAACCTTGAGTCACTCGCGCCGAACGGGTGGCGGAGGCGATAAGCGTACGACTATGCAACAGTGCTGCACGATTTGCGAGCCACGCTGTCGTGCGATCGGACTTGTCGAGCATCAGAACCTTATCTGCTGTTTGGGAGCGCGGCCGCTGGGCAGGTCGTAGGCGGCCGTGGCCGCGGAACGGCAAAAACGGCGAGGAAGGGCGGGCGGGGCAGGGGGGCGTCCGAGCTTCGCCTCGGCCGCCTACCTTATCGCGCACGAGCGTGCATGCGGCAATGACACCGGAGAAGAGGCTCGCGCCGGGCTACAATCGCGGCAGGGAGACGATGAGGCGGGCGACATCTTCGGCCACCAGGCTTGTCCAACTGAAAAAGCTCGCAACTCCGCTTGCAGGATCGAGATGGCTTCAATGTGCTACCTGGCGGCCAGGACGTAGAAGACCTTCCACAATGCCGTGCGCTGTCGCGATGAGGGCGAGCATGGTAATTCAGGACAGCGTTGCGACGTTCTCCTTGCGTCCGACCGGCCGACCGCTTCGTAGCATGCTGGGTCGCAGAAGAGCATCGAGCGGCCCCGGCACGTGAGATGTTCCCCTCCGATCCTAACCGGCCGATGAGCGACCCTTTGACAGGGGCGATTATCTTTGGCCGTGAAGCCGCGTCGTATGGCGATGGGCGGAGCCGGCCACTCCGGCGCCTTCGACACCGCGCCATCGCACCAGCTGACTGTCGTCGACTGAAATAGATCGTGTTGGCGAGCCTGCGGCTTCATCGCTGCGCCGTTGGTTCGGAGGGGAGGGGAGGGTGGGTCCGGACGGCACATCGACCATCCGTCCTCTCCTCTCCTCCTTTCCCTTCACTGCCTCGGGGCGACAACGGCCGGTGCCGCCGGGCTGCTCGCAGAGATTGACGCGCCTGTGCTCGGCGCGGTTGGGGCAGGGGCTGGCGCTGATGCGGGAGCAATCCGCGACTGCGCCTCCGTTGTCAGTTTCCGGAACGCATCGAGCATCGCAAGCGAGGTGATCTTGCCCATGTCGGTGCTGGTGTAGGTTCCGCCGAGTGCGCCGACGCCGGCGTTATTGAGGAGGCCCCCACCAAGTACGGAGATGTCCTTCTTTCGAGCCGACCCGGTCGCGATCGCCTGCTGAATGCCGGTCTTCACCTCGACCAGTGTCAGCATGGTCTGGCTCGATTTGACCTTCTGCTTGAAGCCGAGGCCGCCGGGGAACATCGACCCGAGCCCACCTCCGCTGCCACCGGAGTCGTTGTCCGAGTAGAGCACCTTCGCCTGGAGCAGGTAGTCGGCCGCCTTGAGCGTCGCCTGGTTGTTCGCTCCGGCAACCGAGCCGCCGGCAGCGAGCTGGCGCTCGCGTTGGAGAGCGTCGAAGCCCTCACCGCGGTCGACCACCTGGAAGCAACCCGACTGCGCTACGAGCAGCTTTAGGAGGGGGAGGGGGTCGACACGCTGGCTTCCCCCATTTTGCGCCTGCGCCATCCGCATCATAGCGGCGAGACCGGGCGGCAGGCCCTCCTCGGGGCCGCCTGCCGCACGTTCCTCAACCAGCGCGATCGTCCCAAGCGAACGGTCGCATCCCGGCACCTCAGTGGTCTCGTCGATGCCGATGCCGCCCTTGCCGGTCTTCTGTGCCAGCGCCGGCGCCGTTGTCAGCGCCAGCAGCGAAATGAGTGCGAGTGTCCTGTGCATTGTACCCTCCCTTGGTTCAATTCAGTGGCTTTGGATCTTTGATGTTGATGCTCGTATGGAGAGTGCCGGCCGGTGATCGATGAAGATCGATCCCGGCGCCGCGCCGGCGGGTGAAGACCATCGGTCGCACGACCGTCTCGTACGTCGTCGACGGCCCAAAATAGCTCGTCGTGCCGTGCCATTTGTCCCCCTCGATGATCTTCATCCGGTAGGTGCCAGGAGGCACGGGGACTGTGACATCATCGTTACGATGAACATAGACCGAGATAACGTGAGCGTCTGTTTCCGGCTTGAAAAGCTGGACGACGGCGTTGGCCTGGTCGGTTGCGACCGTCATCCGCGAGGTCGCACTGCGCGGGTTGACGTCGTTGCTCACGGTGACGGTACCGGTTGCCGGGAACGCGATCTCTGGTGTTCTGTCCGGGAACCAGCCGGCCCGCTTTGCCTCACGATAGGCCGGGATGAGGATGCCGACCGCTGACAGTAGCAGCACCAATCCCTGCAACGGGTGCGGCTTGAAGAGGGGAGGGGGAGGGCGGAAGCGCCCCTTCTGATAGTCGAAGCCGCGGTTCTTGGCTGCGAACCAGGCACCGCCTCCGCTCCCGCTGCTCTTCGTCTTAATCGGCTTACTGATCCAGCTGGCGCTACCGAGCGGCACCGCCTTCTTGTAGCCGGCGCTGGATTGCTCACGCCGTGCCTTCTTGTCGTTCCAGGTCGTCTCGCCTTGGTCGAGGCCCTGACGCTTTCGATAGCGCTCGCGCATGTAGTCACGGTCATCGAGGCCCATCGAGCTGCTCCTCCTGTCGAAGTGCTGCAGGCGCCTGCGGCGGTGGATCGCAGCCAGCTGGTCGGCAAATGCAGCGACCACCTCACCGAAAATAGTCCGCGACCTCACGCTCCTGCTCACACTCGGGCGCCAGCGTGGCAGCGGCGAGGACGAGGTGAGCCGCGGCGACGTTCGATCGCTCCATGATCTTGAAGGCGAGGGTACGATACTCGGCCGCCAGCTCCGCCAGGTCGGCACCGCCTTCAGCGACATCGTTGGCAACAACGCGCGTCACGCGGGCTGACCATCGAGGGTCGGCGAGATCGGAAGGCGGAGGTGGCCTACGATCGCGACGACGTCGTGGTAGTTGGGTTGGACGCGGCCGGGGATGCGGAGCGTCCGGTAACCCGCATGCCCGGTCATCTCGTCACGTACGCGGTCGCGCCCGGCATGGTGACTGCGGTCGTCGACCTCGATCAGAGCGAGGATTGCGCCAGTGGCTCGGTCCTGTGCCACGAAGTCGACGATCTTCTGCGAGAATGCGTTGCGATCGGACAGCTTGCGCTTGCGCAGCGGGTTGGTCGGCACCTGCAGCAACGCGCCCATCGCAACCTGGGCGTGTATGCGGCAGTGGGGCAGGGCACGCTCCAGCGTCGTCAGCATCGCTGTCTCGCGCGGCGTCAGGAAGCGCTTGGCGACCGGTCGCGGCGGACCGAACAGGTTCCCCGCGCCGAGCGCCTTCAAGATCGCGATGACGCATACGATGGCGACAAGGACAGCTATCGACCGGTCCATTGGCCACCTCCGGACATCTGCAGGGCGCGTCTTGCCGCGATGTTCCGGCCGGTCTCGTCCCGCTTTCCCGCGAGATGGACGGTGCGACCAGCAGCTGCCTCAAGCTCGACGATGCACGCGATCGCCGCGGCGATCATGGGATCGCGCCCGCCTGGTCCGCATGCCATGAACAGGATGCTGCCGGGCGCTCCGTCCAACCAGCGCCGAAGCGAGATGCGAGGCCGCTTGCCCTCATACGTGCAAAAGCTGCAGCTCAGGACGAGGTAGGCGAGCACAGAGAAGGACAGGCGATCCGCCTCGTCACCGGATGCAAGCTCGAGGCCTTCAAGCCACGATCTCACCTGATGGGATTGAAGCGATAAAGCCCGCTGCCGCACACCGGCGAGACTGCCGGCCGGCTCGCCGGCTTCGCTGTGCAGGAACTCCTCAACCAGCAGCGCGGTCACCTGATGGAAGAACAGCCCTCCGTTCGGCGACGCCGTGATGGCGTCTGCCGCTCGCGCGAAATCCTGATGCGATAGGTGGTCGGCGAAGAAGTCCCAATTTCCGAGCGCTGGGTCGAGCAGGAGGTCGATCTGCGGATCGGCAATCGTCGACGGCAGATCGTAGCCATTGTCGATGATGACAAGGCGCTCGCCATCGCGCCGCGCCAGCTCGACTAAATCTCGCAGCACTGCTTTCGGGAGGGTGTCTAAAGTGCCTTCAACGATAAGGGTCATGTCGGTCCTCACATGTCCAGGCCAAGGTGCTTCTGCGGCAATCCGGGTATCTGGTCGGCAATTGCGGGCATCGCAGGCAGGGCGCTCAGGTCGTCCATGTTGAGCGGCCGCAACCCGAGCTCGTCATCTTTGCGCAATTCGGCGGGCTTCTCGTGATCCTCGCCGATCTTACGATCGGTAGAGGATGTGTCGGCGTCGAATTGCTTCGGATAGGAGTAATCCGTCTCCGACTTGCCCATGTCGGGCAGGTCGGTGAGATCGAGGCTGGTAACGTCGATGAGCGTCTTGCCGACCTCATCATGGTCGAGTGACGCGGCCGCGGCACTCAGGGCATCGTCTGCCGCCTGGTTCCGCGAAGAGGTGCCGTCGATGTCGAGGCGACCCAGGCTCTCCAAGGCCGCAGTCTTGTCACCGCGGTTGCGATCCAGCTGGCGCTCGAGCTTATCCTGATTGTCGACCACCATGGTCAGGTCGAGGCGGATGCGTGTGACGCCGACGTTGAAGAGGCGCTGATTGGAGAGGTTGCGCTCGTAACTGAGCATCACCGTGATGGCTTTGTTGGTCGTCACGCCCTGCGCCATGTGCATGTTGAGCGAGTAGGCGAGGTCCATCCGCTGCATCATCGGATCGCCTTTCTCGAGCGTCAGCTTCTCCTTGTTCGCCAGCTCGACGGTGACCTTGCCGCCCTCGATGCCGGTGATCGTCGCGAGCGAGGCATTGTCGATGCCGCGCTCCTTGTCGTTGTCGGTCCAGCGGATGCGGTCGCCTTCGTGGATCTTGATCGTCTCGAGCGTGGCGAGCGACATGCGGTCCCGACCGATCATGGGGTCGATCTTCTGCGGATCGAACCTGATCCGTTGGCCGTCTTTGAGAAGCTCGACCTTTCCGTTGGCAAAGACGCGCGTCACCTCGCCCGAGCCACGTTTGAGGTCGAGCTCGGCAACATAGCCCTTCACCTCGAGCCGCTGGCCCTTCTCATAGGACTGCGCATATCGGAGGTCCTCCTTCGGCAGGTTGACGTTCTGAATGACGGTGACGAACAGCCCGTCGCCCTTCAGCGTACCCTCATCCAGCAAGCCCTTCTGCACCGCCTTGTTGATGGCCGCTCGGGTGGCGCGGCCGGAAGCGAAGATGGCGGTTTCCGCCCGCTCCGCGGGTGTCAGCTCCAGCCACAGCTCCGACGCCTTGGCGGCCGGATCCTCGTGCTCAACCACCTTATCGCCGAGCACCTTCATCGCCCGGCCAGATCGGCCGACGTTGGCGAGGGCGGCCACGGTCTTCAGCTGGTCGGTCTGCTGACGCAGGTTCTCATCCATGCGCGCCATGCCGATCCTGGCCGCCTGCATCATTGCGAACGCCTTGCCGGCGTTGATGGGGAGGAGCTGCTGGCGGTCGCCGATGAGCGCGATCTTCTCGATGCCGAGCGCTTCCGCGATCGTCAGCACCTTCAGCATCTGATCGTTCGACACCATCGACGTCTCGTCGACGACGATAACCGTGTCCTTCAGCTCGTCGCGCCGAGCCTGCGCTGCGGGCGTGTTCGGGTTGGTGGCGTGCTTCTCGTTGTGCCAGATGAAGTGAGCGATCGTCTCAGCGCTGACGCCGACCGCCTCCATCTGATCGACCGACATCTCGCGCGTGGGAATGGCGTCGGGCCGCGCCATGCCCTGCTTCATGTCGGTGACCATCTTGTTCTGAAAGGCGAGGCCGAGCACCGACTTGCCCTCGGCCTCCACGACGCGCGCGACCGCCTGCAGCATGGTCGACTTGCCGGCACCGGCGATGCCCTGGACGGCGATGACACGATCCGTGGTGGAGACGATCAGCGTGGCGGCTGCGAGCTGTCCCTCGTTAAGCGGGTGAGGGGAGGCGGCCTGCAGGCGGTCTGGAGCCTCTGAGGGCGCCACCAGCGCCTTTCCGCTGTCCTTGCCTGCCTCGACCCGCTCAAGGATCTTCTCCTCGGTCCTGAGCGCCTCCGGCGTCGTCACGGCTTCCACCATCCGTCCTTCGTGGCGGATCTCTCCCGGAAGCAGCTTGCCCTTCTCGATCAGCTGCTCGATACGGGCCTCGACCTGTTCGATCGTGACTCCGGATATGTTGTAGTTGAGCGCCTTCTTGGCGATCTGGTTCTTCTCGATGGCAGCCTCGTTCTCGCTGAGGCTGCGGATTGCTGAGGCGACAGCAATCTGCGCGCCCGCCTGACCGGGGGTCTGCGACAGGCGAACGATGCCGCGATCAATCAAAGGATCCGGCGAGCGCAGCATCCCGGACACGGTGTCGCGCGCGACCTTCACGGCGTCGGCGATGGCGTGGTAGCTGCGCGCGATCGGCCCGGCGCCTTCACGCTGCTCCATTTTGGCAGCGAGCCGCGTCGCGTTGTCGAGCAGCTCCTTTCCGTCGAAACCCTTCTCTGCGGCCTCCTTCATCCACTCGAGCACCAGGCCATCGCGATCCTCGATGCTGAGCTTCGGATCTCGGGTGGTGACGGTGACGCCGTCGCGCCCTTTGGGTGAGACGATGCCGAGCTCGGCCGCCTTATCGAGGATCTGTTCACGACGCTGGCTGAAGGTGTCGAGCACCTCCTTCGGCACGCCGACGATCTCGAACGTACCGTTCTTGCCGCTGGCGACCAGCTGGTAGCCGAGCTTCTCCAGCTCGTTGCGCAGGTAGGCGTGATAGATCGCACCGATGAGGGTGTTGTTGGCCCAGATCTTGTCGGCGTGCAGCGCGTGCCACTCGCCGTCCGGTCCCATCGTCATGTTGGCGGTGATCGCGTGGATGTGGGCCTGCGGGTCGAGCGCGCGGCTCGTGTCATGCTGGAAGAGCGCATAGACCAGGTTGCCGGTCTTCACCGTCTCGGTCTTGCCGTCCTTGGTGATGCGGGTCTCGGCGAGGTTCTTCTCGACCCAGCGCATCGTCTGCTGAACCGCCTTGGTGTGCGCGCCGTCGGGACCAAGGATGCGCTTGTCGCCAGCGATATAGGCCATGATCGACACCGACTTCGGCGCCGAGAAGGTGAGGTCGTAGCCTGTGCGGCGACCGGCGCGCTGGTCGACCTTCTCGCCCGACGGCAGCTCGCCGTGCAGGACCTTGCTGAACGCCTCCTGCGTGACGGTACCGGTGAGGCCGGCTGCGGCCGCGCCTTCACCGCCCCACAGGCTGACCTCGCCGGCTTTCTCGTCGGTGTAATAGGCACCGGCGACATAGTCGTCCTTGGTGAAGTATTTCGCCGCGCCGGAGGCCGACTTCACGCTTGCGATCGAGTGCATGTCAGTCGCCCATGCCCAGGCCGTCGTCGATCTCATCGGGGAAGGCGTCGCGTGCCTCCCGGATCGACAGATCCTCGGAGCGCTCGTCCATCGACAGGCGGTCGCCGCGGTCACGATGTTCGGGCTGCGGCGTGACGCTCTGGCCGTTCATCGACTGCGCCCGCTCGTCGCGATCATCTTCGCTGGAACGCTCGCTCGAAGATGCGGCACGGGTGTCACTGCTACCCCGCGCTGTGGCATCGAGCGACAGGCCGTCGTTGGACCGGTCCAGCTCGCCCTCGGTCGGCTGTGAGAGGATGCTGGCGGCGAGGTTGTTCGCCTCGTTCGCGGGCGTCACCTCGTCCTCCGTCAGCGCCAGCGACTCCCCACGCCCGCCGTCGTCGTCACCACCTTTCGGCTTGCCTCCACATCCGCGCACACTCGACCCGGCGTCGTCCGGCTTGTCCGGTTTGCGGGGCACGAAGCCCTCGGCGACCTTGGGATAATGCTCCCACTCGAGCTGAATGCGCGCGGCGGGAAAACCGTCGGGAAATTTGATGAAGCCGTGCATCGACGGCAGGTTCGTGATGTCGTCGGGAATGACGAGCGGCTCGATCTGCTTGCGGGGCGTCAGGGTCGAGGCGTCTCGGGTGCTGTTGTAGCCGTAGCTATACCCCTCATCCATCTGCCGGATCTCGCGGTTCCCGATGTATCGTGCGCACTGCTCGGCAGTGTCGAGGTCGGCTGCGGCGAGGATCAGCTTGGTGCGCGCGAGTGACGACAGGTTGCGCGCGTTTTCCTCGCCGTAGACCTGAACGAGCTTGTCGAACGAGTGCAGACCGAGGATCATCGCCCCGCCGTAGTTTCGCGCGGTCTGCAGGCCGCTTTCGATCGCCGGCAGGCGGTGCAGCGCGCCCAGCTCGTCAAACATGAACCAGGTCCTGAGCGACCGGGTTTTCGCCATCGTCATGAGCGAGTGGATCGCGAGGTTGGACCACAGCGTCAGCAGCGCCCGGTTCATCTCGAGGTCGGTGTAGTTGGAGGTGATGAAGAGGATCGAGCCGGGCTTTTTCTCGCCGGTCATCCATCCCCTGATCGAGTAGCTCGGACCGGTGTCGGGGAGGAAGCGCAGCACCTGCGCGTTGGTGTTGAAAACGGCTCGGATGGACTCTGCCATCTTGGCCGCTTCCGGCGCCGTGATGGGGTCCGCGATGGTCTTGGCGAGGTGCTTGTGGACCTGCTTCAGGTCGGCCGTCATGAGGTTGTCGGCCAGCGCCTGGTTAGACATCATGTTCTTGTCGATGAGCTTCATGCACATCTCGATGAACAGGGTGCGCGCGGCGAGCGCCCAGAAGGGCTCAGCCGCCCCGCCATCCGACGGGATCAGGGCGGCGGCCGCGGCGGTAAACTCGCTGTACGTGCTGCAGTCGTTGAAGATCGACCAGGCCGGGCAGCGCGTGTCGAGCGGGTTCAGGATCGTGTCGCGCTCGGGGTCGTAGAAGGCCTCCACATAGGCCCCCGTCAGGTCGAAGACGACGGCGCTGTCCTGGCGCTCGCGCATCTGCTGGATGTGCTTGCGCAGCGCCGTGGTTTTGCCCGAGCCGGTGGTGCCGAGCAGCATCGTATGGGACTGCTCGAGGCGATGCGGGTAGGGGATGCCGGCGATGTAATAGGGGTGGTGGATGCCGCCGGCTTTCCGCGCCCCGAACGGCAGCTTCAGCACCTCCTTCGCGGTCTTACCCGGGAAGAGGGTCTGAGCCTCTTTCACGAACTCGATTTTATTGTGCTGGACGATCTCGGCGTAGAGTAGGTTGCGCTCGACCAGCATGGCACCGCGCTCGTGGCGCTCCTGGATCATCGCCTTGCCGCGGCGCTTGGAGAAGTCGACGAACCAGATGGCCAGCGGCACCGTCACGCAGGTGGCAATCATCATCGATCCGAGCACCCCTCGGACCGCCTTGTCCCACGCGCGGGCGACCTCCGGAACGTAGGGCACGTAGCCCATGATCGTGCGGTGCAGGCTGTTGTCCGGCATGCGCAAGTCGACCTGTTTCAGATTGTCGAGCGCGACCCAGTTCCAGAGGCCCGAGAGGATCCGCATGCAGATGAGCTGCACGTTGTTCTCGTCGAGGGTGATGGACAGGATGATGACGTAGGCGAGGGCGAACACGCCGAGCCACATCAGGACCGGCAGCTTGGCCCCCTGCAGCCACATCAGCACCTGGGTGTTCAGGAGCTGCGACCCGCGGGTGAAATTGCCCGAGTTGCGGGGCGTGTCGCCGCGCGAGGAATGGTGCTCCTGCGGGATCGCCAGGCGGTTGTTGCGGATGTCGCGCCGCACGCTCTTGGGGTCATCGCGCGCCATGGTATCGCTCCATGCGGCGGTCCGTCTCGAGCACCAGCGTATCGCGCAACTCCGGGTGTTCTTCCCGGATGATCGCGTCGAGCGCGACCTGCGTATATTCCGCTACCCGGAGGTGTCGCAGATCGCTCGCAGACAGGAGTTGCTGACCTGAGATGTACTGCGCAATTGCGAGGCGCAACATGTCTGAGACTGAGCGCCCTTGCTGCTCAGCAAGCTCCTCCAGCCGTGCAAACTGCTGCGGATCGAACCGAAGGGTTCGTTGTATGAAAGGGCGCTTCAATCCAACCTCCTAGCAGGGAGGCTGGTGAGCTCTTAGGCCCGGTCGTCATACGAGATCTTGGGGTGTCCTGGCAAGTCCTACGTGGGTCAAACAGGAAAAACCGATCCCGTTCGATCCCGCAGAAATGGCGCTTTTCCGCCATTTCCACAGTGGGATCGTTTGGGATCGGAAACGTAGTCGAATGGGATCGCCCTCCGACAGCCCTAAAAACCGCAGAAAACTGGGAAAAACGGCAAGCGAAGCTTGCGTAGGGTGTGCACTACTGTAGTCCCGAATCCTCCGTGTTGCTTTGACCCCCTAGGTCCTTCGATGAGGTCCCGGGCGTGGCCCGGTCCTCCGCCGGGATCTGCCCCGCCGTGAGGCGGAATGGCTGGTTATGAGGGGCGCTGCGCGCCGGGTCGCTGAGGCGATGGCGAGGCTGTTTCATGGGTCGTCTCCGAGGTTGATCGCAAGTGCTGCGAGGTGGCTTCCAGATCGTGAGCGTGACCGGTATAACGGTGTTGTTCAGAAGCCGATGAGCCTGACCGAAAGGCAAGACTATGGCGAAGTCACTGGACGCTGAAATGGCCGCGATCGAAGCCGACGAGCGGAAGATCGCCGAGCGCCGTCAGGCGCATGCGGCGAAGGTCCGCGAGGCGGCTGTCGGAACGGTCGAGAGGGCAGGGCTACTGAAGCTTCCGCTCGATCGACTTGAGGGGCTGATGAAGGCGGTGAAGACGCTGGGCGTCGACGAGGTGGAGAAGCGGCTCACGGCGACAGCCTGAGCCGGTTCGAGACCGATGGTCACGGCGATGGCCGCACGGGGCTGCTACCCTGTGCGGCCATTCTTTTTTCGCTCGGAAACGAGGCGCAGCCGGCTTGAGATTTGCAGGCAAAAAAATGGGACGCGCCAGCCGTCAGGCTGGGCGTCCCGGTGGCCGCTGTCAGTGTCGAGCGGGGCCGTCAGGCCCATGCGAGATGATACTCGCCGTCGACGGGTTTCAGCGCCGCCATGGTGGTCAGCGCTTCGACGTAGCGGGTCATGTGCGGGTCGTCGTCGAGGCGTCGCCGGATGCGCGGATCCATGAGCCGCTGGCGGACCTCCGACATGGGCACGGCACCGCAGCTTTCCTCGTCCAGACCGAGGCTGGCGAGGATCGCATAGGCGTTGCCATTGGCGACCTCCAGCTCGGGCGCAGCGTCGGGGTTCAGGCCAAGACCGAGCCTGATGTCGCCGCCCGGTTCGGACTGCCAGATGCGCGCGCGGCGGCCAAGGAATTGCGCCTCGTCGACGACGGTGATGACGGCCGGGTCCCAGTCGAAGCAGCGTGCGATCGACGCGAGCGCGAGCGGGCAGACGCGAACTTCGATCTCGAATGATCCGGACGCCGGATCGCCGTGGATCGGGACCACCATGGCGACGCCGCTGCGCACGACGTGGCGGCCGAGCAGATCGCGCAATGCGCCGAGCTGGTCGGGCATGATGACGGCAGGGGAGGGCGACAGGATGTTGTGGCCGTCGTCGACGCGGAACGTGATGGTCATCTCGACCTCCTTCGTTGAAACCGCGTCTCTCTTTCTCCCTCCTCTCCGGCGAGGATGTGCCGCCCGCTAGGCGGGGCGCGACGGCTATCTGCGGATTCGCGGGGGCTCCTTCGCTTAAGGCCGCGCCAGCAGCGCCAGGGCGGGCTCGATGCCCGCCCTGGCGCTTCCCGGCCGAGGCGTAGCGAGGGCGGCCCGGAGGGGCCGAACGATGCGAGCGAGCCGGGCCGGGGCAGGTGCCAAGTGGGCAGCAAAAAGGGCCGCCCGGTCGCCCGAGCAGCCCTTGTTTTCGAAGGCAGGTAGCGGAGCCTCGCGGCCCCGCTAAGTTACTTCACCAGCTGCACGTAGCTGGCGATGCCGACCAGTGCGGTGCCCTGCAGGATCAGGAACCATTTGAGGCCGTCGATCGAGGTCTGCATGCCCTTGAGGCCTGCTTCCAGCTTGGCCTCCATTGATCCGAACCGCGCATCCATAGTGGTGCGCATTGCTGCGATCTCGGCTTGCAGTGGCTTGATGGCGTACCCGACGTTCATGTCGATGTGTTCCTCGACAGCGGCGACTGCACGAGCAGCCACATCCTCGGCGACATTAGCCGAAATCAGGGCCTGAAACAACGTGACCTGCATGTCTGTTCCTCCTTCGTCTCTGTGACGATGCTCACGCGTCGGTCGGGGCGGCGGGGGTCAAGGACCGCGTAAGCGGCCGCTTTAGCGGCGGTGGGGGTCACGATTTTGCGTAGCAAAATGGTGGGGCCCCGCCGTCCTTGAGGCTCGCCGCCCCGACCGACAGACTGGGACGACTTGAGAGAGAGTTTTCCCCCGCGGCAGCAGCGCCGGGGCGGGCTCGATGCCCGCACCGGCGCTTCCTCGGTCGAGGCGTAGCAAGGGCAGGCCGAAGGGCCGGACCGAAGCGAGCGAGCGGGGTGGGGCCGGAGGGTTGTTCACGGCCGACCCGAAACCCCTTTCAGCGGGGTGCGGTCGCCAAGCGGCCGGGCGCGTGCTTGGGATCGCGTCGCCGAAAGGCCGGGCCGCCACCCCTCGGTCGGTCGTGAACGATCCGCCTCTACTGCCGGGACGCTACTCGCGGGTTAGCCGGCGTGGTTAAGCTCGTCGGTACGCCGCACAAACCTGCGGCAGCGCCTTACCGGAAGGGGGAAGGTGATCGGGCGCGCGGCGACCAGGTGCGGCCCGCCGGGGCCGCGCCAAGGCGTCGCGCGGCCGATCACCTGGCGTGGGGGAAACCAGTAGGGTTTCCCCCACAAAGCGACACTGGCGAAAAGGGGCCAGCGCCGGGGCTCGCCCGACGCTGGCCTGAGGGTTTTCCTGCCAAGGAAAGGGGAGGGCGGCGCGAGGGGGAGCGCGCCGCCCGGGCCGGTCAACCGAACGCGGCGCGCTGGGTTGCGACGGGGGCGGGGGCCTGTCCGTCGATCCGGAAAGCGTGAGTGGGGATGCGGGCGGCTTTCAGCACCTGCAACAGGTTGGATTGAAGGCCGGAACCCTGACAGACAACCGCCTCAACCGGGTTGAGGTTGGCCAGCTGCTCGTTGCGAACGAACCCGGCGCGCTTGCCATAGCGGGCGGTGTTCGGGGTGAAGGCGATCAGGGTAACGTCGCGGCTCGCGGCCCATGACGCGGCGATGGCGTCGGCGCCTTTGCGCTGCGCGGTGGTGCAAAGCGTCATGTGGGGCACGCGCGCCTTGATCTGGTCGAGTTTCGCCCAAAGCTGTTGCCAGTCGTGCCACTCCTGACCGCCCGAGAAGACGACAAGCGGGCCGGTGGGATTGCGCTTCTCGCGGTGGTCGGTCGCGCGCGCTTTCAGGAAGTCGATTGCGGCGATCTGGCTTGCCGTTCCGCCGCTCGATACCTTCGAGCCGCGCGCCGGGGACCAAGGGTGGCCGGTCTGCGCGCGGTAGCAGTCGGCGGCATAGTCGCGCATGCATTCGATGGCGGCGCGCTGCTCGGTCTTGGTCTGGGCGCGAAGCTGCAATTCCTCCATCTCCACCGCAAAGATCTCGGAAGGGTCCATGCGGCGCGTCATGTCGGAAAGCTCGGCGCAAAGCCGGTCCTCCTCGCGCTCGAGCTTCTGCGCCTCGTAGTGGAAGGAATTGACGAAGCCCCACGCGATGGACTGCGCGCTCGCCTCTAGGCGGGTGTCGCGGAACAGGTCGAACAAGGTTGCCATGATCGCCGCGCAATCGTGCTGCGCCTCGATCGGCTCGGGCATGTCCAATTCCTGCCGCTCGCCGCCCAACTCCACCATGGACAGCGCGCCGACGTCGCCGAACGCGTCCTGAAAGTTGGTGGTGGCGGTCGCCTCGGCGTGGCTCTCGGCGGCATCGTCGGCCGTGTCGGTCGCGCGCTGGTCGTGCTCGGCGCTGTCGTCCTGCGCGCTGCAATCGGGCGTGTCGTTGCGGGCGGCGGGGTTCAGGGCTTCGCCCATCGCGGCGAAGCTGGTAAAGCGGCGGGAGGTCGGGCCGTTCGTCATGGCTGCAAATCCTTTGGCAGGGTGGTTTCGGCTAGGGCTGGGGGAGGGTTGCACCCCTCTCCCCGCCCGTCTCGGTGGTGGTTACATCTGCGGGACGTAATCCGGGTCGTTGACCTGCTCGTCGGTGATCTGACCATCGTCAGTCGCGTTGCCCGCGAAGTCGTCGGCGTTGGTGGTGCGGGCGGCGCGGCGGTTGCTGCGGCTGCCGTCCAGATTGGACTGGCGCGGCTCGGGGCGGTTCCACACGACGCGGTAACCTTCCTCCATGTTGCCAAAGAGCATGATCTGCAGCGGCTCGCTCAGGCTGGGGTCGTCGAGCTTGCCCTGAAAGAAGACCTCGCCGGTGCTGTTGCTCTTGAGCTCCCACAGCGCGCCGATCTGCACCCAGCGCTTGGCGACGTTCAGCACCATGATCTCGAAGGCGGGCGCGCGCTCGTTGGTGCTGTTGGTCGCGCGCAGGCCGAGGCGCGGCAGGTCGATGGTGGCGGTAGCGATCGAGCCGAGAAGCTGACCCTTGACGACGGCGAACTGACCGATGTTCATAGCACTTACTCCATCTAGGCGGGGGCCTGTCCCCCTGTTGTCTGGGCTTGGGGCCTTTCCCCTCCCGACATCTTTCTTTTACCCTCTCCCTTCCAGGCATTGAAGCGCATTGATTTCTTGACGCCTTAGTCATCGTACTTGGTGAGTCCGAGCACAAATAGCTCCCGACTAGGGAGCGTAACTAATCAAATCAAATACGCATTGATCGCGGTAGCGAGCAATTCAGATGAATAGGAACGATGTTTGGGGGGCGTAGCCCCGGCCTGTGATCTCATCGCACCCGGAGCCGTCCTCGCAGGGGCTCAAGAGGCAGGCACGGCCGGCGGGGTCAACACGAATCACGGAGTGTCTGCCGCTTTAGCGGTAGAAACCGTTATTCTTGTTGAGGCGTCTTCAAACAAATAAAAGCATTGCCAGCTCTGCTGGCAATTCTCCTTTGACGCCGACCCCGTCGGACGGGTCTGGCACGCAGAGACACTGAGAGACGGCGAAGGGTGCGATGAGATCATTGGCCCAACAAACAATCATCATGCGCGCAAGCGCATGATTCCCCAGCCGCAGGCTGCCGGCGGTGCCCGCCGAGCTGGATAGGCCGCGTGAGGAGAGGGCAGGGGGCAGCGCCGCGCATCCGCGTCAGACGCCTCAGGAGCGCCGTGGAGGCGTCTCGGGACCCGGACAAGGGATCGTGACCGCTTGCGGCGGAGACCCGCTTCAGCGGGGCTCCGGTCGGCTTTAGCCGACTAGAGCCCGGCCCCGCCCATCGGGCGGGGTGGCCCTGCAACTCAGATGGCGAGCTGAAGCGTGAAGCCGTTGGAGCTAAGCTCCTAAGAGACCCACTTCATCTGGGGTTTGCCGTCGAGGCGCCAGCCCTGCGACGTCCGAACATAGCGCGACACGAGACCTCCTCCGCACAAGCCCGAGCAAGTGTAGCTCCATTCGACAGTTGCGGACTTCCCATCGGCAGAAACCTTGGGAACGCCGAAGCTGTAGATGAACGTAGGTGGAATGGGCTTGCCGGGTACAGAAGCGTGAACATTGGCGCGTGACCACGCCGCGTTATCCGCGGCTGAATACCCCGCAGGAAGCATCTCGCGAAGCTCAGG
Source organism: Sphingomonas citri (assembly GCF_019429485.1). Classification (GTDB taxonomy): domain Bacteria; phylum Pseudomonadota; class Alphaproteobacteria; order Sphingomonadales; family Sphingomonadaceae; genus Sphingomonas; species Sphingomonas citri. The sequence continues at coordinate 147,873 of NZ_JAHXZN010000008.1, forward strand.
ACAGGACGTCAACAGGCCCGGATGGGTCGGGTCAACGTCAACATAGTAGGAGGTGTCACCCGATTTTGAGTGAGGAATCGCGAGGTCTCGAAGCGCAACGCGGCCGACTTCGCAAACCACTGCCGGCGTGAGTGCGTCAGCGGTAGAGACACCGGCGAAAAAAATGACAATCAAAGCTAACATAGCGTCCTCTCAGTCCGACAAGACCCGTTATTTGCTCTTCGCAGGCGTCGAAAGGCACCAGGAGCCAGATTGAGTCCGATGTGTAGGAATGAAAAGCCGATCATCTGCTCGTACGGCTACGGTTACGCAGGAGGATTTTCATCGAGTGGACGTATGTAGCGCCGGCGATCAGCACGGCGGCTACCGCAGGGACAGTCAGGATTACGGCTGTTTTCATGATGCCTCACCTGACAGGTTTTGCCGCGGCGCCGGCCGGCGCAGGTGCTGGAAGGCCTGCACGTCGGGGAAGAGCAGGCGAGGGAGGTCGAGGAGCCAACCCGACGTGGTCCAGCATCCGATCGCCGCCAGTAGCCAGACGCCGATGTAGGATTGGCCGGCGACGTCGTCGGCCAGGCTGCCGTAGGACCTCATGAGCCAGACGAGCAGGGCAGCAAATAGGAACGTGCGCTTCCAGGTGTAGCGATCAGTGATGCCTCGCAGGCGGCGCTCGAGGTCGATCACCGGATCTCGGCCGGGATGTCTGCGGTGCTGATCCATGCTGCCGTTCTCCCTGCGATCATCGATAGCGCAGGCTGCAGAGCGGGGAAACTCGACTGCCGTCAATCTTGCTCCAAATCAGCCGCGAAGCTCCTAAATAGGGCGCATGGCCTCGAACGACACCGGCGCGTTGCGCCGCCTCATCTACACCAGCCGCGCGAACGATCACGACCTGGTGGACATCCTGCGGGTGAGCCGCGCGAACAACGGCATCGACGGGATCAGCGGCCTGTTGCTGGCGAAGCAAGGCATGTTCGCGCAGGTGCTCGAAGGCCCGCCCGAGAGCGTAGCGACCACTTTCGAGCGCATTCGACATGACAACCGGCACTCGCAGGTCGAGGTGCTGAGCGACACGGCGGAAGCGGAGCGGGCGTTCGGCGACTGGGCCATGGCGGGTCTACCCGGCGAGGACGATGTATCGGTGCGCGAGCGCTTGGCGGTGCTGACGAATGGGGCGCCGGCGACGATCAAGATGGTCTTCCAGGGTTCCTGACGTGACGTAAGGATGCCGAAGACGCGGTGCGCAGCGATTTAGCGAACGCCCGGTGGATGGGGCGCTGCGATCCAGGCGTCGATGTCGCGGCCAGCCTCCTCCCGCAACTCGCGCATGTCGTTGCGGGTGAGCCGGCCGTCGGCCCACGCGGCGCTATAAGCAGCGGCTCCCTTCGGGCCGGCTTGCGCCAGCACCTGCGCGGCACGCTGCTCGCTCAAGGAGACCGTCGCCAGGTTGAAGAAGCACCACATAGCGGCAGCGGCGCAAAGACAGGCGAGGCCCGTCCCGATGCCGACGAATGCCTCTCGCCGCATGGGTCAGCTGCTCCGCAACACGCCGAGGCGCGCCCGTAGATAGCCGAGGCCGAAGACGTAGATCGGGACGACGATAATGGCGGACGCTCCCCATACCCACGGGTCGACGTCTGCGTAGACGAGCAGGGCGACGACCGCGAACCAGTAGGCCGTGTCGACGAGGTTCATGACGGACTTGAGGTGATCCCGGCGGCTGGTCTCGGGGATAGCGAGACGTGCTCTGTCAGGCTCGGCCATGATCGTCGCTCCCGTTGAGTTCAAAACGAACATACCGCACTCGGCATCGAAGCCAACCGGGGTTGCCTCCGATCAGACAGCGTTCCGTAGCGGCTCCGGCTTCTTGCCGTCCGGCAGTATGGCGCGAAGGTGCTGGTGGACCATGGGCGTGGAGAAAGGCTTGCTCAGGAAGGTCGCCTTGTCGGGCAGATCGCCGTCCTCCGGCTTCACGCGGCCGCTCGCGATCACGATCTCGATCCACGGGTAGAGCTCGGCGACGTGTCGCGCCAAGGCAAAGCCATCGGTGTCACCCGGCATGTCGACGTCGGAGAAGAGCAGGGTGATAGTATGGGCGTATTCGGGCAGCATCAGGATCGCGGCGTCACCGTCGTTCGCTTCGTGTGTCCGGAACCCCGCGTCTTCCAGGATGCCAGAGGCATCCATGAGGATGATCGGATCGTCGTCGACAACGAGCGCGTAAGGGGTAGTGGAAGGGACCATCATCCTTGAACCCCCTGATCGCTCCCAAGGGCCCGTTATCGCGCGATTATAAGTCGTACCCTTGTCCCGGTGTGAGGCGCCTCGCCGCGAGCCTATCGGCCGAAGCCGTCGCGGCCGTTGAACCAGGCTTGCGATCGACGCCGGTTCCGCGTGGCTAACACCGCGAAGGCGATCGACCAACCGAGCAGAACCGCGAGGAGGCCGCTAGCGGGCGCCTGCGCTAGCAGCAGCACAATCATCGAGATCGAGGCCGCGGCGCCGAGGATGAGCAGCTGACTGCCGTTCGCCGGCTGCGGCAGCCCGCTACGGTCGACGCGCCAGTCGTGGGGCTGCGAGGCATGTCGGAAAGCGACGACGGCGTTCCAGACGGCAATCGCCAGTGCGATCAGCGTGCCGGCGGTCAAGAGAATGGTGATAGCGTTTACCTCGAAGCCGGTGGTGGAGAATGTCACCGCTGATATCACTTAGAGTTTTCACCGGTAGTCGCTTTTGTGCACTGGCTTGATAGCCAATTATTTACAACCGACTCTAAATCGGAGCCATCAACCTGCTCATCGGGCACGATTGGTCCAACGTATTCCTTCCCAAACCGATCTTGCACCGCCGTCTCCGTGAGTGCGAGGGCAGCGCCATCGGATAGACGATAGACCTTATTCGCCGATGTGAAGCCGGCTGAAGGGCTTCCGAAAATGCGGGTATTCGCGCGGCCGATGAAGGCAATCGCCGCCATCTCGCCTGAACTAGCTGTCTGCGACCCTATCAGGACCGCCAGCGGAGCTGACGCATGCCGAAGCGAAAACGTGGGTGACGTTGCTCCAGTTGAAACAGCCGAGTAGACGATGTTTCCCGCGCGACGGGTCCATTCTTGCTTGGTTCGATCCGGAAGTACGAAATAGCCAAACGGCGGTCCGCCGAGTAGCGGGTCCAACCCTTGCAGCATAGGCCACATATTTCCGCCGTTATTTCCTCTGAGATCTACGATAAAGCCGCAGAGGTTATGCTTGTCCATATCGAGGAGAGCGGTGCGGAGAGTTGAGGAGTATCGAAGCCCCAACGCTGGCCCATCAGATCCTAATGTGTTGAGTCCGGGAAGGTATAGATAGCCAAACTTATTTTCCACCAGCCTTGACATCGGTAACGTCGCGGTCGGCATCGGCCCCGCGGTCGCCTCGCTTTGCCTGTTGGGCTTTTCTCCCGATGAAGACTCGGGCTCAGCTAAGAACGAGTGAGGCTCGTTCAGGCTAGCTAGGAGAAATCTGATCGCCCTGTACGTATCGGACGGCTGCTTGGCTGCGGCTAGCAGAGCTCGTGCGCGTGGCTCGATCATCGCCCAGTCGGCCTTACTGCTTTTTCGATGGTGTTGCTTGATCAACCCAAGCGCTTGCTTGTAATACGCAAGCGCGACACCATTCGGCGGGACGGGCCTGCCCGTCGGAGCGATCAGCATCGCAGCTGCAGTAAGGCACGTCACTGACCTTAGCATTGACCGATCCTCCGCGCCTTTGAAGCTGCTAGGCACCAGCAGTTTTTTGAAAACTGACGCACTCTCCAGCGCCTGCTTTAGCGCCGTAGCTGGGCAGAAAAAGACTTGCGCACCCCGTTCACGTTATGTTCAATGCGCGCCACAGGAGGACGGCCATGAAGTTGAAGGACGCGATGCGCGGCTATGATTACGATCTGCCGCTGAAGGATGCGCTGAACGATCGCGAGCTGTCGGTCGATCGTCGGGTCATGGCTGGCGCGACGGTCGGGATCGGCCTGGACGTGGCGTACCTGTCGGTGTGCCAGCTCGAGGAGGCGTTCGCCGCGCTGGCCACGGATCTCAGCAACGGCGTCGAGCAGGGTCGCGGATACGAGGACCTGGCGGACATCCTCAAGGATCAGAGCCCGTATCAGATGCGGATCTGGCACCTGCTGGACACAACGCCGCTCGAGCTCGCGCTCGAGGACCTCGCGTGGCTCAAGAGCCTGACCTACCGGCGCGCGCGCATGGCACGCGTCGTCAGCGAGGAGAAGCTGGCGATCCGGTACGTCACCGACGAGGCACTATGCGAGGGCGTGACCGCGGCGCAGCTGATGGCTCGGGTCTCCGCGGCTGACTGATTGTGGGTCGTCAGGCGACCTGGGCGAGCATCGTCTCAGGCGCCTGCGGCCGGCGACGCGAGACGCGGAACGGCTGGACCGGGTTGCCGGTGCGCACCACGAACTGATCGACGCCTGTCGCCTCGCGCAGCTGCACAGCCACGGCATAGGCATTGTCGAACGAGGCAAGCGTACGCGCTGCGGGTGCGATGATGCTCATGGCGTAATCCTTGGTGGTGCGACGATGGGACGCGGGCGTGCGCCGGCGTTCATGGATTGTTGAGCCGGATCGGTATAGCAAAGGGAGCGGACCGGATTCGACGCGCCTGCGTTCTTCCAGTCCATCCACCGTTTCGACGGAGGATCCTTTGGATGACGGGGTCGGGGCCGCTGCTATCGGCTTCGGCCCTGTTTTCGTTTCAGCGCTTATTGTCGTAGAGGTCGGTCCTCGGCGGGAGCTTGCGCGCCAAGGTCGCTGATACACCCAGCAGTACCAGGGCGATGACCTGAGCCACGCCGGCTTGCATCTCGTCATCCAGCAGCAATGACGCGAGCGCAAAGGCAAACGAGCCGAGCGCGGGCACGACACCGAAAATAAGGTGATGGAGCGTGCGCGCCCGAATGAACGTCAGACCGAGTGCCGCGACCAGGTTGATTGATGTCACAAGCATCGTCATGCTATAGAGCGCTGTCTCGAAGGTCATAAGACACGTCCTCTATTTAACATAAGCATTATTATCGATCCGGCGTAGTGTAAGCGCTAAGTACAAATGACACCACTCCGCTAGATAGAAACGGCACTGCCGGTGCTGTCAGCGCGTCGCCGGTGTCATAGCCGTTCTCGGCAACGAGGACGCGCATGGTATGACGGTGCTGGCAATGAGTGCTGCTGAGATCACCCGCTTCGACACGCTGATGCGGCTCGACCGCGGCGAGATCCGGATCGTGGACGCGATGGAGCTGCTGGGCCTCCAACGGCGGCAAATCTACCGGCTGCTCTACCGCCTTCGACAGGAAGGCGCTGCGGGCCTCGTGTCGCGCAAGCGCGGGCGGCCAAGCAACCGGCGCTACAGTGATGCCTTCCGCGCCCAGGTGGTCGCGCTGGTGCGAGAAAACTATGCCGACTTCGGGCCGACGCTCGCGCGCGAGTACCTTGCCGAGCGCCATGGCCTTGGCCTGTCGTGCGAGACGCTGCGGCAGATCATGATGGAAGCCGGCCTTTGGAAGGACCGTGCCGCCAGGCGCCCTCGCCCGTATCAGCCCCGCTACCGGCGCGACTGTCGCGGCGAACTGGTCCAGGTCGACGGCTCGAGACACTGGTGGTTCGAGGACCGCGGCCCGCAATGCACGCTGCTGGTGTTCATCGACGACGCCACGAGCGAGCTGATGCACCTCGAGATGGTCGAGAGCGAAAGCACCTTCTCCTACATGCGCGCGACGCGGACGTACCTCGAGCGGCACGGCAAGCCGGTCGCCTTCTACACGGACAAGCACAGTGCGTTCCGCAACAACACGGCCTCGGCGAATGGCGACGGGATGACCCATCTCGGACGCGCGCTCGACCGGCTGAACATCGACCTGATCTGCGCGAACTCACCGCAGGCGAAGGGGCGTGTAGAGCGGGCCAACGCGACGCTGCAGGACCGGCTCGTAAAGGCCATGCGGCTTCATCGCATCAACACCATCGACCAAGCCAGCGCCTTCCTCCCCTCCTATATGGCGCAGCACAATCGACGGTTCGCCAAGGCGCCCTTCGATCCGCGCGATCTGCATCGGCCGCTCGCCATCCACGAGAACCTCGAAGCCGAGATGGTCTGGCGCGAGCAGCGCACCGTCACCGGCGCCCTCACCCTGCACTACAACAAGGCGATGTTCATCCTGGAGCCGACCCCGGTCGCACAGGGGCTTGCGCGCAAGAAGGTCGACGTGTGCGAGTACCCGGACGGAAGGCTTGAGATCCAGCACGAGGGTGAGGCCCTGCCCTATCGGATCTTCGACAAGATGCGCCGGGTGAACCAGGCGCCGGTAGTCGACAACAAGCACCTCGACGCTGCCTTGGCGCTCGCCCACGCCATTCAGCAGGTGCAGCCGCACCACGCGAGGCGCAACAACAAGGAACCGGCGCGTACCGCTCAGCCCGGCGGGGTGTTCAAGGCCCCCTCGCCCGTACTACCCGGGCCGAAGCTGGACCGCCGCAAACTCGGCAATCAGCGCCTGAAGCGAGGCCCTCGCCTCTCCAACGACGAACTCGTCGCGCGCGGCCTCGGCGAGTATGTCCGCCAGCAAACAGGATGACCCGGAGCTACGCCTGCCAGCGTCTCAAAAACGATGGTATTTCGGGATTATGGAAGTAGATCGGTTAGCCGGTTCCACCTGAGACATCAGGAGCCACTTTGGGGTCCGGGTCCTGCGCCTTGCCGATCGCGGGTGCCACCTTCTGGCTCGGCATAGCGGTGAGATAAGCAACGATCGCATCGACGTCCTTCTCGGCCACTGGCGCCTTATACACCTCACGCATCTTGGTGACGGTCGCCTTCCACTGATCCGC
>NZ_JAHXZN010000009.1 GCF_019429485.1 Sphingomonas citri
GATCGCGGCGGCAAGCGGGTCCATCTCAGTCGCGCTGCACCTGCACGATGCGCCCCGGCGCGCCGTTCACCACCTCCGCAACCGCCAGAAAGCGCCGGGGTGTCGCGGTGCTGCCCTGAACGATCTGCCGGATCGGACCCGATGCGTTGACGATCGCCGCACCTGCCGGGTTGCTCATGAAGTTCGCAAGCGGCTCTACCGCACCACTGCCGTCCGCATTGGCGGTCAGCACGAGCATGTAAGGCTTTTTGGGCTGCAAACCGGTAACGGCACTTTGCACGACCTGAATGATGCCCTGGTCGAAGAGGGTGATGCTGCTTGCTGTACCTTTGCCGCCGATCGGCCCCATGGTCAGATGCAACGCCTTGCCGGCCGTGCCGAGCGGCTGGAGATTGTCGGTGCCGGGGCCTGTCGGAACTGCGTTCGACACATAGGCGATCGCCTGCGGTGCCTGTCCGACCGGCACGGTGGCAACGACCGTGTTGCCAGCGGTGTCGATCGCGGCGAGCTCATCGGCATTCTCCAGCCCGACGTAGATGCGCCGGCCGTCGCCCGATGGCCAGACACCGTGCGGCATCTTGCCGACCGGGATGGTGGCGACGGGCGCGAAGTCGGATGTGCGGAACACCTTCACCGCATTCTCTCCGCCGACCGTCACATAGGCGAACTGCCCCTTGGCCGTGCGGGCGAAGTTGACATGGTTGGTGATCGGCCCGGTATCCAGCACCTTCAGGATCGCGAAGGGTGGTCTCGCATCGAATGCGACCGTCTTGCCGATGTCCTTCAGCGTGAACCACACCTGCTTGCCGTCCGGCGTCGCGGCAATATTGGGACAGAACGGGCTTGGCTGTGCCACCTGTCCGACCTGCGCGTGGGTCGCGACATCGAACACGGCCAGCACCGGATTGAACGACGAACAGACATAGCCGTACCGGCCATCGGGAGAGAAGATCGTCATGCCCGGACCACCGGGCGTCTTGATGCGCCCCGTCTCCTTGTACGTCGTAGGGTCGAGCACGGCGATATAGTCCTCGCCGCGTACCGTAACCCACACCTCCTTGCCGTTTGGCGTGAAGAACGCCTCGTGCGGACTGCGCCCGACATAGGTCGTGTGCTTGACGGTGTTGGTGGCGGTGTCGATCCACGACACGGCGTTCGATCCGATCGACACGACCGCCAAGGTCTTCCCGTCCGGCGAGAAGCCGAGGCCGTGGACCAGCACCTGTCCCTTGTAGAGCGGCGAAAAGTTCATCGGCTGGGGATCGCCCAGCTTGATGACGCCGAGCAGCCGGTTGTCGGCCGGGTCCGTCACCGACACCGTGTTGGAGAATTGTTCGGACGCATAGACGCGGTCGCGGTGGCTGACGGGTACGTCCCTGGCGTTCCATGGCGCCTGCTGGGCCATGGCGATCCCCGGTGCGGCGCTCATCAGCAAGGCGGCCGAGCGCAGGATGGTCCGGATCATGTCAGTGCTCCATATGGCTGTGGTGGTCGCCGCCCTGCGTCGGGGCTGGCGTCGAAGGGGGTAGCGGCTGACCGATCGCCAGCTTCATGGCGGCGATCTCCTGCTGCTGATCAATGATGATCTCCTGCGCGATGCGCTTGAGCTGCTCGTTGTGGCCGTAGCGAAGCTCCGCCACCGCCATATCGATGGCACCCTGATGATGCGGAAGCATCATCGTGACGAAGTCGCGGTCGACGTCGCCGGACGGCTTGACCATCATGCCCGCCATCATCCGGTCCATCGCGGCAGCCACCATGCTGGCGTAACCACCGGCAGGGGCGGCCGCGACTGCGCCTGTGAGCAGGGCCGAAGCAGTCAGACCGAGCATCCAATATCGTCTACGCATAAGCCTCCGGCGCATCAGTCCTGAAAGCATAGACGACGCTCGTCCGGGTTTATTCCATGGGTGAGCCGGTTATCAGCCTTCCCGATTGGGAAGGTCAATCGAGATCCTGGGCCGCAAACCGGCTACGCCTCGCGGATCGGGGGCTGATTTTCCCGAAATATGCTCCCGATTGCCTTTTCCCGAAATGCGGCATCGGAGACGGAGTTTCGGGAAAGCTCGAGCGCTCGAAAACTGGCGTGACCGAGCCCGCTGCTGGCGCAGCGGGTCCGGGGTCAGGAGCCGAGAGGTGATCGCATCAGCGGGGGCAGCGCTGCGCTGTTTGGATGGCTCCACGCTGCCCCCGCTGCTACCAAGGGGTGTCATTTCTATCTGGCGCAGGATGTGCCTTTTCTAACTAGCGGCAACACGTAGTGTAAGCGCTAAGTACAAATGGCACCAGCCCGCTAGATAGAAATGGCACTCTGCGGTGCTCTCAGCGGGTCGCCGGTGTCATAGCCGTTCTCGGCAACGAGGACGCGCATTGTATGACGGTGCTGGCAATGAGTGCTGCTGAGATCACCCGCTTCGACACGCTGATGCGGCTCGACCGCGGCGAGATCCGGGTTACGGGCGCAATGGAGCTGCTCGGCTTGGCCAGACGGCAGGTGTACCGGCTGCTGGGCCGCCTGCGAGAGGACGGCGCCAGCGGCCTGGTGTCGCGCAAGCGAGGACGCCCGAGCAACCGGCGCTACAGCGACGCCTTCCGCGCCCAAGTGGTCACGCTGGTGCGTGAGCACTACGCCGACTTCGGACCGACGCTCGCGCGCGAGTACCTCGCCGAGCGCCATGGCATCGGCCTGTCGTGCGAGACCCTGCGCCGCATCATGCTGGAGGCGGGACTGTGGCAGGACCGTGCGGCCAAGCGCCCTCGCCCGTACCAGCCGCGCTACCGGCGCGACTGCCGCGGCGAGCTCGTCCAGGTCGACGGCTCCAAGCACTGGTGGTTCGAGGGCCGCGGTCCGCAATGCACGCTCCTGGTCTTCATCGACGATGCCACCAGCGAGCTTATGCACGTCGAGATGGTCGAGAGCGAGAGCACCTTCTCCTACATGCGCGCGACGAGGACCTATCTCGAGCGGCACGGCAAGCCGGTGGCCTTCTACACCGACAAGCACAGCGCCTTTCGCAACAACACGGCCTCGGCGAAGGGTGACGGCATGACCCACCTCGGGCGTGCGCTGGACCGGCTCAACATCGAGCTGATCTGCGCAAACTCGCCGCAGGCGAAGGGACGCGTCGAGCGGGTCAACGCGACGCTGCAGGACCGTCTGGTCAAGGCGATGCGGCTACAGCGCATCTCCACCATCGACCAAGCCAACGCCTTCCTCCCCTCCTACATGGCGCAGCACAATCGACGGTTCGCCAAGGCGCCGTTCGACCCGCGCGACCTTCACCGGCCGCTTGCCATCCATGAAGACCTGGAAGCGGAGCTGGTCTGGCGCGAGCAGCGCACCGTCACCGGTGCCCTCACCTTGCACTACAACAAGGCCATGTTCATCCTCGAGCCCTCCCCTGCGTCGCAGGCGCTCGCGCGGAAGAAGGTCGACGTGTGCGAGTACCCGGATGGCCGGCTCGAGATCCAGCACGAGGGCACGGTCCTGCCCTATCGCATGTTCGACAAGATGCGCCGGGTGAACCAGGCCGCCGTGGTCGACAACAAGCATCTCGACGCGGCGCTGGCGCTCGCCCGCGTGATACAGCAAGCTCAGCCACACCATGCCAAGCGCAACAACAACGAGCCGGCGCGCACCGCGCAGCCCGTCGGACCGTTCAAGGCGCCCTCCCCGGCTTCATCCGCCCAGAAGCTCGACCGTCGTACGCTCGGCAACGGCAGGCTCAAGCGTGGGCCGCGTCTCTCCAACGAGGACCTGGTTGCGCGGGGCCTTAGTGAGTACGCTCGCTAGCGTCCGGACCCGCCCAAACACGGTCGCTCAAGGGTTTTCAGCCACGTCCCGAAACCTGCCACTCGTTCATGTGACACTATCAGACTTGTGCGTGGCGTGGTCGCCATGGAGCCGTTTGCAGCTCGAACTGCCTTCGCGGTGGACGCTTGACGCACGATCAGCCCTTCCCTTTCCGCACAGACAGGTCTCAAATGTAAGAGCACACTTCAGTGAGAGTGCAGTGGATGCGAGGCAATCTTAGATTTCCAATTTGCTCAGCGGCAGGTGCAACGCTGCTGCTCTCCACCCCGGTGTATGCTGGGCCAAGCGGTTGGGGCGCCGCGAGCGATATCGGCAGAGATGGGCTTGTAGTCGCAGCTTTGCTTACGCCTGCGATCAAAGCAGATTGGCGAGGCGACTTGGAGAACGGCGGCGCCATGCTTGCTGCGGGTTCGGCCACCTGGGCTCTTAAGGAGCTCGTTCACGAACGGAGGCCCGATAAGTCGGACAATCTTAGCTTTCCATCAGGGCACACCTCTGTTTCTTTCGCTGCGGCGATGGCCCTTAAAAGGAGATATGGCTGGCAGCTTGGCGCTCCAGCACTGGCTGTGGCCAGCTTTGTCGGCATTGCACGCGTGAGGGCGAACAAGCACTTTGTACATGACGTTATCGCCGGCGCTGCGCTAGGCAGTGCGAGCAGCCTTCTCATAGTCTCCAAAAGAAGCGACCCTATCTTAGTTTCGCCCTGGATCGAGCGCCGAGGCGGGGGGGTCGGCATCTCGGTAGCCTTCTGAGGATGTTGCGGCTCGAGCGAGCCGACGGGAACTACACCGACTTGGCGGTTGGTCTGTCGCGTTGCCAGGCAGCAAACGATGCCCCATGGTCAACCTTTTCAAGCGCCGATCTTCAGATGGAAGGTTTGCGGTCGAGCGCTCGAAGCAGATCTTCGTCCTCCGACCTCAACCACTCTTTGATAGTGTGATCAGGAACTTCATAGTGCGCGGCGAGCTGGTCCAATGACAGGCTGGTCGCTCGGTCGATGAAGTCTGGAGGTACAGATCGCGCACGATCGTCATCGTTAAGCGGGGCTGCTGCCACAGACGATGACCCGACCTCATGCGCGAAGGTCTCGCGGAACCAGCGCCGGGTCGCCGGCGGGGCGGCCTCAAGGCCGGGCTCCGCCAGCGTGATGAGAAGATCCAGCGCAAGCCTGGCATCGCGCAGCTCACGCAGGATCGCCAGCAGCTCCTGCGGGGTGATCAGATAGCCATGGTCGCTGTCGGCGTGCTGGGCTTCTACCAACCGGTGCAGCGCCGCCACGACGTCCAATATCGGATCCACGTCAGGCAGGCTATCCAGGAGCGGCGTCGCGCGCGAGCCACCCAGCGCCAGGAACGGATCGAGCGTCCCGGCTCCGAAGCGATGTTCCAAGCTCGCCAGCGTGACCGCATCGAGATTGCTGTGCTCCAACCTCGCATTTCGGACCGTGCCCGCGGAGCATCCGAGCCGGTCGGCCAAGTTGACGTCGTTGAGACCGTATCGCCGCTGTATGGCGGTGACGATCGCGCGGACGGCGGCGCGGTAAGATCGCGTTGACGGCAGGTGTCGAGTGCTCGGCATGACGCTCAACACTTTGCGCCCGGTCTGCCGCTGCTGACAAGACCTTGAACTGCTTCGCCGCGATATCGCGTCCACCACCAACGCGCGGAGACGAGATGACCATAGCGAGAACCATGCTGGACAAGCAGCACGCGTCGCTCAAGGAAAGTGCAGCCGCCCTACGCTTCGAAGTGGATCGACCAACGCCAGATATGGAGGCGCTTGCGCGCGCCAAATGGAGGCTCGGCTACAGGCTCGCGGTACACCTCGCCCATGAAGACCGGCACGTCTACCCTATCCTTATCGCCCACGCTGACCATCGGATCGCAAGCTTGGCTGCTCTATACGAGCGCGAGATGGGCGATCTGGATCAGCGCTTTCGAGACTATATCGCACGATGGTCCTCGGATATGGTCACCAGCGAATGGCCTGCGTACCGGCTCGCTACCTACACCATCCTTGACGCTTTAGCACAGCGGATCGATCGCGAGGATCGCGAACTCTACCCCCTTGTCGACGACGAACGAGCAAGTCGCAGGTAGGTGCAGACGGGCCAAGCCGAGGTGGAGCGATCGGATGCCCTCCGAGCTAGCTTTGCCTCCAAGATCCGAACACGGCTAGCTTTGCCGCCACCTTTGAACATGTTACGCTGATCGTCGGATTGGGAGAAGCCTTATGAGGATGCTCACCAAAGTCGTGCTGCATGTTGCCGCTGCCGCCGTCGTGACTCCGTCGCCCGCTGTGGCGCGAGGCAGGGACGATTGGCACCGCGGGCATGATCACCATCGCGATCGCGACGACACGGCCGCTGGCGTGGCGCTCGGTGTCGGCCTTCTCGGCATCGCGGTGGCAGTGGCTGCCAGGAACCGGCAGCGAGAAGCGGACCAGCGCGATACATATCGTTATGGCTATGGCGGCGGCTATGGCGGCGGCTATGGCGGAGGCGTCTACTCGCCGGGACGTGACGTAAATTGTTACCGTACTCAGCGCCGCTGCTATGTGCGCGGCCAATTCTCCTACGGCTGGACCGACCGCGAGTTCGCCTATGATCCCTACAGAAGGGGGTACTGACCATGCGCCACGGGATCGTCGCGATCCTAGCCGCGACCGCGCTCTCCTCCTCGCTTCCGGCCAGCACTCCTCCGGCCGCTGCGAGGAAGCCGCCTCCGGCAGCCGTCACCATGGACCTCGCCGTCACCGACGCGGTTCGCTCGGTGCTCACCGGACGGTTCGACGAGGGCCACGTCGCCATGCTCCAGGCGCTGGGTCATCAGCAGGCGGTGGCTGCGACGTGCCGCGGCTTCTCGATCGACCCCAAGGCCTACGCCGACGAATTTGACCTCATCTACGACGGCGTCGACGGTAAGCCGCGGGCGCTCTCGCCGGCGCAGAGAGTCGAGGTGGAACGCACGGCCACCTTGGCGCTTGGCATGATGTTCGGGGGACAGGTCGCCATCGCGGCGAACAGTCATGAGGCGTTCTGCTCGGCGGCAGTGCGGGAACGCGCGAGCGGGGCTGCCAAACATCTGGTCTGGAAGAGCTAGCCACGGTTCGTTCGGCTCCGCGCCGGAGACGAGGCTTCGTTCGGGAGGATCGGCTAAAGCAGCCAAATTCTACCTGACAGAATGCCACTTTCCCGACGCAGTGCGGAGACTGACCAAGGATGGCCTCATCGGGAGAACCGGCGGTGTCCACGGCAAGAGCAGGATGGTGGACGCGGCTGACGACGATCCTCTGGTTCATCGCGGCCCTGGCCTTTCTGCTGGCCGCACCGGTGCTGCTTCAGGCATTCTGGCTCGCCCTACCGCTGACGGTCCTCCTGGCTGCCGTGCTGTCGCTGCCGATCGCCTGGCTGTGGCGCCGCTTCGTGACGACGGGGCGCTTGTTCACGGCGTGGCTTCCTCTCTCCATCGCAACCTCGATACTGCTGGCAGCGCTCCTCGCCGCGCCGGTCTATTATCTCGCATCGATCACGCAGGTGGCGCCCGCTTTGGTGCCGCAGGTGACGTTGACCAACGGCGAGAAGCGCATCGTCTTCCAGGGCATGCAGCACGTCGCCGCGTCACGCTTCTTCAAGGGAGTAGCGTTCGACCTCGAGGACGCGCTGGCGCGCGGGTACGTGCTCTACTACGAGGGTGTCGCGCCCTCCACTCCGGCGAACGATCGCTGGTTCGAGCAGGTGGCGACGCATGGACGCGATCTGACGACCGCCTATCGCGAACTCGGAGAGGTCTGCGGCCTCGACTTCCAAAGCGACTATCTGCGCGTGGTGGTCAACGACTCGCTGGTGCATCCTCGAAACCACGTAATCGCCGACGTGGACACGACGCAGCTTCGTGCCGAATATGGCCGCCTGATCGCCAGCGATCCGAAGTTCGCCGCGGGGACGGCCGAGGCGGCTGATGTGCCCGATACCGGTGGGCTCGATCGCATCGTCGGCTGGCTGCGCCGCGGGACGGACGGACAACGAGAGATGGCCGGTGTCCTGTGCCGCGGCTTCATGACGCGCGCGATGACGCGATCGAACGATGCCGGCAACCGGCTACCGCTCGACCCGTTGATCCTAGACTATCGCAATCGCGTCCTCTCGCAGCGTTTGTTGGCGGAGCCGCGTCGACTGATCTATGTCACCTACGGCGCCAAGCATCTCCCAGGCACCTTCGCGCTGCTGAGGCATGCGGACCCACGCTGGCGGGTCGCGTCGGTCAAATGGCTGCGGACGATCGACAGTCCAGAAAGCTACTCGGCCAACCTACCGGGCATCACCGATTGAGCGAGGGACCAGACATGAGAACCTTGATGCCCCTCGGCGCCGCGCTGCTGCTCGTATCGCCGGTGATCGCCGACGAGGGCAGCCGGACCATAAAGGTGCAGTTCACGAAAGGTGCAAGCGCGAAGGTCATCAAAGGTAGTCTACGGGGCTATGAGAGCGTCAACTACACCGTATCCGCCCGCGCCGGGCAGACGATGACCGTTCGGCTGACGACCGCCAACGGATCGAACTACTTCAACGTGACAGAGCCCGGCAAGGACGAAGCACTGTTCAACGGCTCGGTCGCTGGCAACAAGTTCGGCGGCACGCTGCCCTCGACTGGCACCTACACGGTACAGGTATACCTCATGCGAAACGCCGCGCGGCGCGGCGAGACCGCAGCGTACACCCTGACCATCGCCGTGCGCTGATCCTCGCCACCGGCGCCTGGACGAATGACCGTCGCCCTCACCGCGACAGCGGCGAATTGTCTACGTCGAGCTCGCAGCAGGTCTCGTCGGCCGGGCGCGGCTCCTGGATCGTCGAGCCAACATCCCATGAGTCGCCCGCCTCGATCGTGCGGAACCGATCCTGCGGTCGGCCATGCTTTTTGATCAGTAAGTGGACCATGTCGGGAGAGCCGTTGATCTCCTGATCCGTCATCTCGATCGTTCCCCAGTGAACGCCAAGCGCGAAGGGCATCCCAAGTTTCTCCCAGAGCGCCTCGGCCTGCGGCGCGGTGATGTGCGACTCCGGCTGGCGCGAATGTACGTGCGTCGGGCCGATCGGCAGGATCGCCAGCCTGATGGGACGTGCGCGCAGCGCATCGGCGACCCACGCCCAGTCGCCAGGACCAGTGTCCCCGGCATAGTAGATGTTTCCGCCAGGCAGAACGATGGTGTATCCGGCCCAGAGAACGAGGTTGTGGTCGTTGATCCAGCGCCCGCTCCAGTGGTGCGCGCGGTTGACCACCACGTCGACTCCCGTCTTGATCGGGATCGTCTGACCCCATTCCCCGCCGATGGCCTTCATGCCGTTCCGGCGAAGCAGATTGTCGATGCCGAGCCCGCCGATGATCTGCGTTTTGTCGCGATCGTAGATGTATCTGAGCGCCTGCATGTCGAGGTGGTCGATGTGCGTGTGGCTGATCAGCACCAGGTCGATTTTCGGCAGATCCTCGAGCCGCACTCCCGGGCCCCGTGGTCTGGGCCGCACCCTGACCTGGATCGGCGAGTTGAAGTGCGCCCACACGGGGTCGATGAGGATGTTGAGACCCTGCGTCTGGACGAGGGTGGTCGCGTGCCCGATCCAGGTCACGCGCAGCTGGTCGCCGTCGACGCGCGGGGCGGGCACCGACCGGTTGATCGGTACCGACCGCGGCCACTTGCCGCGGTGCTTGATCAGCGAGAGGATCTCGCCGTCCTGCATGCGCCCTCCGCCGGGGTTCGCCAGCGCGGTCTTGTCCTCCGGGTTGAAGAACTCACGGCCGTCGAAGTGCGGGGAGGGAGGGCCGGCATAAAGCGGCGCCGGCGCCTTCCCCTTGGTCGAGGCGCAGCCGACGAGCAGCATTGCGAGCATGCCAGCCAGCAGCAGCGACGTGGGTCTGATCATCATCCTGTTCCATCGATCTCGGAGAAGAGCGTTGATCGAGTGAAGACTGCTGCACCTTCGCTGACAAGCGTTTTGTACTGGCGCAAGGCAGTCCGACTGACCATAACACATCCGATGTCTCTCGATAGACGCTCGTCTTTTCGCGCCCTGCCGCAGCGTCGGCCATCAGCGACACCAGTCACGCGTGGTCTGACGCGCCTGGGCCTGCTTCTTCTCGCCGTGGTGGGGAGTGCCGCGGGATCCGGGTCAGTCGAGGCGCAGACCCTGTCGGATGGGCAGACGATCGCGGACGGCCTGCGTGATCTCGCGGCCTCGCTGAACCTCGGGCGCGGCCTTGAGACGCTGTCCCTCATCAGCCAGACCCCCGGCGCCGAGGAAGCGACATTCTCCTCCGAGGACCAGAGGATCAAGTCGAGCCGCCTGCACGCCTCCCATGTCTTCAGCCGGTGGGACGATCAGGGCAACCTGCTGACCTCGCCCTATGTCGAGTTCACCCTCGGCAAGACCAACTCGACGCAGCGCGAGGAGTTCGGCACCGGCTCCGACTTCCTCCGCACGGATCTGCGGTATCGAAGCCGATCGATGGTCCTTGGCGTAGGTGCCGCCATCCCGGCGACGCACAACGTCAGGATCGTGGCGCTCGCGCTGGCGGGTCGATCGAGACTTCGCATCGACAGCACCTTCACGGGGCCCGACGCGGCGCGCTTCTACGATCTCTACGAGGGCTTGCTGAACAACGCCGAACTCAAGAGCACGTTCATAGGCGGAGCGGTGCGCATCGACTATCGCACGCTGCTCTTCAAGGATACGTGGCTCACCCTCGCGCCGCGCTACAATTATTATCATTCCATCGACGACACGGTCACTGATCGAGGACTGCAACCGCGTGGATCGGCCGGGGTCGCCACGTTCAGGGCGGGCATCGAGCGGGCGACGAAGGTCTATGTCGGCGAGCGCGAGTTCTTCGCCGGCGTCTTCGGCCGCGCTACCGAGCTGTTCGGGGACAAGAGCAACCAGTTCGGTTTCCAGCGTCTCGGCGAGATCGGCGGCACGCTTCGCCTCGACTATCCGGTCGACCCCGGGGTCGGGATCGGTGCCTACGCCTCCCTGATCCGCGGTTCCGGTGTGACCGGGCACACGCTGGGCATCACGCTTACCTTCAGCCAGCTTGGTTGGCGCAGCGCACGCTGATGTCCTCCGTCGGCGTCAGCGATGTCGCAGGCGTTGCAGCTCCGACACGAGAAAGGCGACCGACCAGCCGAGCAGCAGCACCCCGTTGATACCTTCGATGGCACCGACCAAGTGCCACGGCGCCGCGAGCGACGAGTCGGAGAAGCCGATCGCGGCATAGGTGATCGTCGAGAAATAAACCGCGTCGGCGAGCGGACTTGCCGCCCCGATCGCGAGATAGACGAAGGCGTAGAACCAGATCTCCAGGCCGGAGAGCGCGAGCAGGCCGAGCACCACCGCGCAGATGTAGGCCGCTCCCGTCACCGACAGCGGCGACAGTTCGGCGTCTCGTTTGCCCCGGTCGAGAGCTCGCAACGAGCGCCCGATCACGAGCAGGCCGAGTCCGTGAAAAATCGACGTCGCGACCACGAGAACGGTCGAGAGGGCAAGCTCAGCGAACAACGAACCAGTCTCGCCGGCTCTGCACAGTCAGGTTCCGTACTCGAGCGAGAAGCTCGAGCGCGCTAGCCAGGGTACTAGCTGGTCGAGGCCTATCAGCGGTCAATCGGAGGTCGAGGTGACCGTAAAGCATCCACGTCGTCAATTGACACTGACGAAGCGGCCAGCCTGATCGAACCGGCACGTGAAGAAGGTTGTGCCACGATCACCGTCGAACCACCCGGACACGGTAGCGCCCTCCGAGCGGCGAATGGGTAGGTTGGTCGTGATCTCGCCCGGCCGTCGATTGAAGGCAGCAGCAGCCTCGCCCTTGCACAGGCGCGGCAGGTCGCCTGGCGCGGTGCTGCCGGTTGTGCGAGGCGCGTCATCGGATCGCGACCGGTTCCGACGTGTCCGCGACGGCGCCGTGCCGCAATCGGGTGCCGGGGTCGGGGTGACCGACACGTAGCGACCATCGGCGGTCGCGATCGTCACGCATTGCCGCCGATCGGCGCTCCACCAATTGGCGTAACTGCGGTCGTCACCCTGCGAGCCCCCAGACTTCACATAGCCGCGTCGTTCCAGTTCGCCCTCCGCCTGGCCCGCGCGAGCGCCGACCAGATCGTCGAGGCCGGTGGATTGCGCGTGAACGACCGCTGGAACAACGATCGCGGCGGCGCTGATCAACGCGGTGACGACATATCGACGCATGACGGCTTTCCTTGGCGCTGGATCAATCACGCCTAGGTCAGGGCCGAGATCGCGTCCAGAGCGGAAACAGTGGTTCATCGGGGCGCCGGCTCAGCGACGCCGGGCGAATAGAAGAAGCGGAAGAACGGTGGGGGGTTACGCGTGCGCTCTGCCGCACAGGCCGGGATCAGCGCGCTCGGCTAGGCCTGGCAGTTCGACAGTGTGCCATGGCCCGACCTTTAAGATCCCGGATCGTCACGCTCGTGTTCGTGCGCTGGTAGGTCATGAAGGTATGCCACTCGTCGCGCATCCGAAAGGCCACTGCGATTACCGCTCCATCTCGCCATATGATCAGCCTTTCTCCGTCCACCAGAAGACGGGCGTGACCCTTGTCTCCAAGGCGGCAGGTGCCGGCTTCGATCGCCGACGTGGACGGAGCGGTCAGAACGGCGAGCCGCTCCTCATAGGCTGCCTCGACACAGTCACGCTGATCCCGCTCGAAAGCACATCGTCGGCTGCGCTTGAACCACTCCTCCTGCGCCTCGATCAAGCTAGACGAAGCACCTGTCGCCCCCGGTACCCCGCTCGTCAGCCTCGACAGCAAGCGCTGATCGAGCGCGCGCAGCGTCGGGTCGCCGCAGACCAACATGTCGGTCGCGTAGGTTGGTCGGTCACAGTCGGCCGTCTGCTGCGGCAAGGGAGGCGGCACCGGCCCGACGAGCTGAGCGATCGGCAGCAAGCCCGCCCAGATCATCGAAAGAGCAGCCCCAGGCCGATCGTCAGCGCGATGCTCACCATCATGCCGATCGCGGCGTCCGCCAGCGAGCGCAGGAACGACTGCCGGAGTTCGCGGCTGAACCAACGAACCTGAAGGACGCCGTAGTACAGGAAGGCCGTCAGGAAGGCCGCGGTCCCGAGGATAGGCAGGACCACGCCTTCGGCCGGCGCGGTGATGATGGTCAGGCCGCCACTCGCCAGCATGGCAAATGGCGCGATGGCATAGCATTGCGCGTAGAACGCCGGCTTCAGTGTATCACGGTCGAGCTCTACGCCGCTGCGATGCACCTTACGTGTGGCCAGCACCAGTGCGAACAGGCCGAATAAGACCAGGCGCAGCAGCAATAGCGTGGTGTCGTCGTTCACCAGCGCGGCCAGCCCGTGCCCGCTCCCGACGATAGGGCTCGTGCCCTCGCCGACCACGATCCCGACCCCCTGCACCAGGACGATCGTCAGTATCAGCATGACGGGCGGACTGACGGCCCCACGAAACTGGCGCTCGGGCTCCAGCAGCAGCTGCTGCTCCGCATAGGCCATGGCGTCGAGCGGATGGCGGATGATCTTCCACAGCGTGAGTGGGAAGAAGATAAGCCAGTCCATCAGCTCGTACAGCAGGGCGTCGAGCGAGGCGAGCCACTGCACGAAGTTCATCCGCGCCGATCTCCCTCGTGTGACGATCGCACGCGGTGCGGTCGATCTGCCGCGATGCCAGGGGCGCTAATGTGCGGCAACGAGCCGGCCGGCATGCGGCGCTAGAAGCGCCGCGCCTCGTGCCCGATCATGTCACACGTGCCGCGAAAGCCGTAGGTTCCCGCACCTTCCACCGTAATCCGGCCGGTACGGCGATCGATCACCAGCTTGGGCTTGTTGAGCCCGTTCAGCCGGTAGCTTGCGCGGATGATGTCAGGACCTTCGACCACGTCGTAGAGGTCCCACCAGCCGTCATGCCCGCGCGAGTTGAGCGGCGGGATCAGCGACCGCGGGAGCCGGATGCGCCCTCCGCCCTCCCACGTCTGGACCATCAGCGAGGCATCAAACACCTCGGTGGTTGTCTCGTTGTAGCGGCCGTAGTCGTACCGGTTCTTGTCTCGATTCCATGTCCAGGTGGTTCCGCTAGCGATGCCGGCTTTGGTGCCGTCGCCGAAGCAGACGAGGCCGAGGTCAACGTCACGGCCGTCGACGACGGGCGGCACGCCGCCGACGTAGCTGGGCGCCGTCTGCTGGCGCTCCGGGGGACGCGCATAGCCACGGTCGGGTTCGTAGCCCGCGGGCGGGCGCGTGGCAGGTTGTCCGGTGTAATTGGGGTTGGGACGTAGATTGGCCGGCTTGCGGCAGTCGGGCGGCAGCGTCGGCTGGATCGAGCTGTACCGTCCGTCCATCGTCGCGATGGTGACGCATTGCCGCCGGTCGGCGTTCCACCAATACGTATAGCCGCGGTCGTCGCCCTTCTCTGTTCGGATGTCGACATAGCCGCGGCGTCGCACCTCCATCTCTGCCTGGCCGGCGCGCGCGCCCACCATGTCCTCGAGACCGGTCGTCTGCGCCGCCGCGGTGCCTGGTACCGCGGGCAATAGCAGCGTGGCGGCGAGGAGCGGCGCGACGCGATTGATAGACATGGCAGTTCCCCTGTTCGCCGGCCTGTAGTTGACCGGGCGGTTGAGCGTCATGGCTGCGGCACCACCGCATCCATGACCGTCAGCGGCTCGCCGCCGCTCGACCCGACGCGCGACTGCGTGATCAGGATCGTCGTCCCCGGCCGCAGCGCGACTCGGACCTGTTCGTAGAAGCCGCGCGGCAGCCGCAGGCGATTGATCACCGCCTCGTCGAGCGAGCGTCCTGCCTCCTCTTCGTGGCCGGGTAGCCCGATATAGACCCAGCGCGGCGCTCCGTCGGCGCCACGTGTCAGCGTGATGACGTGGCTGCCGGGGTCGTCGTCGTTCACGGTCGCGACGCTGCGCCCGATCTCGACGCCGCTGCGCATGACGACCACCTGGCGATCGGATTTAGACACGATCACCGTCATCGGACCGCTCGGCGCGCGCTCCGGCCGCCAGCTGAACTCCTCGCGATCGAGCAGCGTGGGCTCGATCGGGCGTCCCTTGGCATCGAACGGTGCGAGCAGGCTCGTGTCGGAGGTGCGGACGTGCCGCGCGGCGTCGCCGTCGATGACGACGGTCGCCCCGAGCGACGTGATGCCAAACAGCTCGCGCGAGAAGCCATAGGGCAGATGCACGCAGCCGTGACTCTCGGGATAGCCAGGCAGCCCGCCGGCATGAAGCGCGACACCGTCCCAGGTGAGCCGCTGCTGGAACGGCATGGGCGCGTCATTGTACTTGCTCGACCGATGCTTCGCGTCCTTCTGCAGGATCGTGAACACGCCGGTCGGTGTCTCGTGGCCCGGCTTGCCCGAAGAGACCGAGCTGACCCCGATGCGGACGCCGTTGCGATAGACAGTGGCGAGTTGGCGTGAGAGGTCGACATAGACGACGATCTGACCGTTGGGGGCCACGCCGGGCGCCCAGACCCATTCGCCCGGCTTCAGCCGCTCGGCCATGCGCGCGAACTCGGTGGCCGAACTGGCGCGGGCACCCTGCGCTTGCGCCGGCACGATGGGCGCCGTGACCGCGATCAGCGCGAGCGCTGCGATCCATGATCTGCGCATGCCGTTCATCCCTGCCGCTTGATCCGGATCAGAGAGGTTCGCCCTTTGATTTGCAAGCGGATATTGCACCGGCAGGCGCGAT
This sequence comes from Sphingomonas citri, assembly GCF_019429485.1. Classification (GTDB taxonomy): domain Bacteria; phylum Pseudomonadota; class Alphaproteobacteria; order Sphingomonadales; family Sphingomonadaceae; genus Sphingomonas; species Sphingomonas citri. Next base: position 15,554 of record NZ_JAHXZN010000009.1, read on the forward strand.
GGCCGACGGTGCACCATGGATTTCATGAAGTGGCTCAACTCGCTCGACGAGCTCCTCTACGAGGTCATGAGCTGGCTGCTCTTCTTCCCTCTCACGCTGTGGCGCGCCCTCTTCACTCCGCTCGGCATCATGATGCAGATCGAAGCGGAAGCTACTCTACCCGACGAGAAGCGCTATGGCTCCGTGCTCAGCCCGCCGCTCTTCCTCGCGCTGGCGCTGCTGCTGGCCCATACCGTCGCCACCGCGCTCGGACAGACCGACAAGATCATTGCCAATCACCACGGCCTCGCGGACCTCGTGAACGACAATGCTAGCGCCTTGGTGCTCCGCGTCGTCGTATTCGCGTCGTTCCCGCTATTCCTCGCGGCACGCATGGTGCGCCTTCTCGGTAGCGGGCTCAATCGGACGTCACTGCAGCAGCCCTTCTACCAGCAATGCTACCCTGCGGCGATCTTCGCGCTCGGAACGGGACTGAGTGCCAGCCTCGGCACCGATCCTCATCCAACCGCTCGTGCCATCGGACACTGGCTCGCGGCGGCGACCATCCTGAACTATTGGGTCGTCGAGACGCGTTGGTTCGCTCGAGTGCTGCACGTTGGATTTTTCCGCGCAGCTGGCCATGTGCTGCTCGGATTGATTGAGGGAGCCATCTTTCTTATTGTAGTCGGCTTTTTATTCACACGATAGGTCAAGAATCGTCGGCATCCTGGTCACAGTTTGATCAGCTCCGGGGTGAGCTCGGCGTATTCACGCGCATGATGGAAAGGCTGGAGGCGGCGACTGCCACCACATCAACACCTCGGGGCAGAATTGGCGATCTAGGCAGGGCGGCGCGCAGAGAGATGCGCTAGTCCGCCTAAACGGCCCTTCGGGAACGCACGACGGCCGCTGCTTACCTGATTAACGATCGTCTGCATGTATGGTTTTACCGCCCGAAAGCAGCCAGACGGCTTTCCTGCCAGACCCGGACGGTCAGGCGGGCTAACTCGCTTCCCGCAAGCAGCCATTCGTTCAGCGCGATCATTCCCGTTTCCTTATCCTCAACGGCTAGTTTCGGGAAAGAGCAATCGGGAACAGCTTCTGGGAAAGCGGACGTCTCGGACGCCTTTCGGCGCGATCGGCAGTGCCGCCTTCCCGCTACGGGTTCGTTTACGAGAAGGCCATCTACGCGGAAACGACCTCGCCGTCGCCACTACAGCCGGAGACCGAACTTTGGTGCGATGAACGTCATCGCGGAATAGAGGACGATCGTCAGCAGGCACCCTAGACCCAGCGACAGCCAGAAGGGCAGACCATGGCGCAGCAGAACAGGAATGGCGAGAAACATCGGCAGTGATGGCAGGACGTACCAGAACGTCGCCGCAGAGTGCGCAGCCATGTTATCTGCATCTGGCTTCGCGTTCCACAGCCAGATCATGCCCAACACCGATACGAGGGGGAGCGACGCGATCAGCGCCCCAAAACCAGGATAGCGTTTCGCCAGCTCCGAGGCGACGGCGATAAGCACCCCAGAGATTGCCGCCTTGATGCCCAAATAGATCATGATCTGCCCGCCTGATCGAGAGACTACGTCTGCGCCAGTTTCGTCAGTCTGTGGGGCAGATTCCGAAACTCGATCCTTCCAAGAATGAGGGGATCATATCCGCTTGCCGAACCAATGAGGAGTCACGTCGGCTTCCATCAACTCATCGTCCGTATCGACATGGCCCTCAGGATCGAGGTGGATCAGCACCTCCGTTTTGGGGAAGGCTCGATGCAGCGTCCGTTCCATGGCCTCAACTAGGTCATGCGCGGCAGCAACCGTCAGGCTTGGGTCAACTTCCATGTGGAACTGCGCGAAATCACGGGTGCCGGCGTGACGAGTCCGGAAATCATGAATGCCACGAAGCCCCGGCTGCTTTGCGGCAACCTCCAGAAAGGCCGCGCGCTGCTCCTCCGGCCACTCGCGGTCCATCAGCATGTCGATCGCCTGGCTGGACGCGCGGAAAGCACCGAACGCTAGCCATAATCCGATACCGATGCCGAACACCGGATCGGCACCCTTCAGCCCGGCATATTGATCCAGCACCAATGCGACGATCACGGCGCCGCTTAGCGTCACGTCAGCCTGATAATGGACGTTGTCGGCAACGATCGCGACTGACCCCGTTTGCCGGATCACGCTACGTTGATAGGCGAGCAGCACGAGCGTCGCGCCGATCGTTATGACGGACACGAGGATACCGGTTCCGGCTTCCTGTGCCGGCTCCTGACCGCTGAAAGCCTGCACCGCTCGCCATAGAATCGCCATCGCGGATGCCGCGATGAGGGCGACCTGGAATAGCGCTGCCAGTGCCTCCGCTTTGCCGTGCCCAAAACGGTGCTCTTGGTCAGCGGGCTCAGCAGCAAGCTTGACCCCGTAGAGCGTCACCAGTGATGCCAGCAGATCGAGGGCGGTATCGGCGAGTGACCCGAGCATCGACACCGATCCCGTGCGCCAGGCGGCATAGGCTTTAAGCAACAGCAGAAAGCTTGCCATGCTGACGCTGGCCAGCGCAGCACGCGCAGCCAGCGGAATGATCGTCTTCTTCTCGTTCTGGGTCATAGGTGGATTCCCGCAGGCACGATGCCCGGTTCTTCAGCGTCATTCTCAACCGGGCGCCATCCGCCGAAGCGTGCGTAGAGCGTAGGTAGGACGAACAAGGTCAACAGAGTAGCCGAGATCAGGCCTCCGATCACAACAGTGGCGAGCGGCTTCTGCACCTCGGCCCCCGCGCCGTGGCCCAGCGCCATCGGTACGAAGCCGAGGCTTGCGACGAGCGCGGTCATGGCAACAGGTCGCAACCGAAGCAACGCCCCCTCGCGGGCGGCCCGCGCGCGGTCCATTCCGGCCCGCATCAGGTCGTGGATGGATGACACCATAACCAGGCCGTTGAGCACTGCCACACCAGACAGCGCGATGAATCCGACTGCGGCAGAGATCGAGAACGGCAGACCGCGAAGTACGAGCGCGAGGATACCGCCGACCAGCGCCAGCGGCACGCCGGTGAAGACCAGAGCCGCGTCGCGCACCGATCCGAGCGCACCGTAAAGCAGCAGCATGATGACGGCGAAGCATATCGGCACCACGATCGTCAGGCGTGCCCGGGCGCTGGCAAGATTCTCGAACTGCCCGCCCCAGGTGAGGTAAGTGCCGGCCGGTAAGGCAACTTGCTGCGCTATCCTGGCCTGCGCCTCCTCGACGACCCCTGCAACGTCTCGCCCACGCACATTGGCCTGGACGACGACACGCCGCTTGCCGTTCTCCCGGCTGATCTGGTTCGGCCCATCGCCGAGCCCGATGTCCGCAACGCTGGCGAGCGGCACGAACGATCCGCTCGCCGTTGGCACCGGTATCTGCCCAAGGGTCTGCAAATCGGCGCGTGCCGTCTCGCTGAGACGGATCACGACCGGGAAGCGGGCGTCGCCCTCGAAGATCACGCCGGCCTGCTTGCCACCTACGGTTGCCGCAACGACGTCCTGGACATCGCCGGCAGAAACACCGACCCGCGCCATCGCGTCCCGGTTGGGACGAATGTCGAGAAGCGGCAGTCCTTCGGTCTGCTCCACCCGGACATCCGCTGCGCCAGGCACCTTGCGCATCGCGTCCGCGATCTGGATCGCGGTCGCATTCATGCTGGCAAAGTCGTCGCCGAACACCTTGACCGCAATATCGCCGCGCACGCCGGCGACGAGCTCATTGAAGCGCATCTGGATGGGTTGCGTAATCTCGTAGCCGTTCCCCGGGATGGTCGAGACCTTCTTCTCGATGCGCTCGACCAGCTCCTCCTTGGGGAGGCTGGGGTCCGGCCATTCCTTGCGAGGTTTCAGCATCACAAACGTGTCGGTCGCGTTGGGCGGCATCGGATCGCTGGCGATCTCGGACGTGCCCGTCCGCGAGAAGGCATATTGCACTTCGGGCTCACGGCTGATCGTCTTCTCGACCGCGAACTGCATACGCTGGCTTTGCTCGACCGACGTGCCGGGCGGACGCCAGGCTTGGACGAGGATGTCGCCCTCATCGAGCTGCGGTAGGAACTCCTGACCCAGCGTCGTGAAAGCGAGTGCCGCCACCAAGACGCCGGCAAGCGCCCCGCCGATGGTGACGCTTGGACGCCGCATGGCGGCGTCGAGGCTGGGTTCGTAGCGGTGCTTGAGCCAGACGACGATCCGGCTTTCCTTCTCTTCGACCTTGCCGGCGAGGAAGGCGGCGATGGCCGCCGGTACGAAGGTTAGGGACAGCACGAAGGCGAAGACGAGCGCGATGATGACGGTGAGCGCCATTGGCTCGAACATCTTGCCCTCCACGCCGCTGAAGGTGAGCAGCGGTGCGTAGACGAGGATGATGATCGCCTGCCCATAGACCGATGGCCGGATCATCTCACGGGCGGACGCCGCCACGATTGAGAGACGCTCCTTGAGTGGGAGTACACCCCCGGTTTCGTGCTGGCGCGTGCCGAGGTGGCGCAGTGCGTTTTCGACGATGATGACCGCGCCATCGACGATCAGACCGAAGTCGAGCGCGCCGAGGCTCATCAGATTGGCCGAGACACCGGCACGCAGCATCCCCGTGGCGGTGAGCAGCATCGTGATCGGGATCACCATCGCGGCGATCAGCGCCGCCCGGAAATTGCCGAGCAGCACGAACAGCACCACGATGACCAGCACCGCGCCTTCGGCGAGGTTGCGGGCAACCGTCGCGATCGTGGAGTTCACGAGCTTGGTACGATCGAGGACCGGCTTGACCACGACATCGGTCGGCAGCGATCGGCCGATGGCCTGAAGCCGTTCACCGACGTCGGTCGCGACGGTGCGGCTGTTCTCGCCGATACGCATCACGGCTGTGCCAACGACGACCTCGTGACCGTTCTCGGATGCCGAGCCGGTGCGGATGCCCTGCCCGGCCTTCACGGTCGCCACCTGATTGAGCACGATCGGTACGCCCTCGCGGCTCGCGACGACGGTGCGTGACAGCTCATCAGCGGTGCGAACGCGCGCGTCCGAGCGGACGAACAGCCCTTCGCCGTTCCGATCGACCGTGCCTGCGCCAATGCTGGTGTTGCTGCGCTCGAGCGCGGTAGCGAGGTCCTGGACCGTCAGCTGCATCGATGCCAGGCGTTGGAGGTCGGGAATGACCAGATATTCGCGGTCGAACCCGCCCAGCGAGTCCACGCCGGCGACACCTTCGGTCCCGCGGAGCTGCGGCGACACGATCCACTCCTGGACGGTGTGGAGGTAGGTCGCCTTGTCGCGTTCGCTGACGAGGTGTTCGCCTTCGGGAGTGATGTAACTGCCGTCGCGCTGGAGCCCGGGTTCGCCATCCCGATGCTTCACACGGTTGAGTTCCTGAAACTCGACGGTCCACATGAAGATGTCGCCGAGGCCGGTCGCGATTGGCCCCATCTCGGGCATGACGCCCTGCGGTAGCCGTTCCTCGGCCATCCGCATCCGTTCGGCGACCTGTTGGCGGGCAAAGTAGATGTCGGTCGCGTCGGTGAAGACGGCAGTGATCTGGGCAAAGCCGTTGCGGTTGAGCGACCGGGTATAGGCAAGACCCGGAATACCCTTGAGCGAAGTTTCGATCGTGAACGAGACCTGCCGCTCGATCTGGTCGGGCGACAGCGAGGGTGCGAGGACGTTCACCTGCACCTGATTGTTGGTGATGTCCGGGACGGCATCGATGGGGAGGCGCTGGAGGGCGAAGACGCCCGCGAGCGCGGCGACAAGGGTCAGCAGCAGGACCAGCCAGCGCCGCTCGACCGAGAAGGTGACAAGGCGGGAGATCATGGGCTCAGTCCATGTCCATCCCGCCACCCTTGCCGAGTTCGGCTTTGAGGGTGAACGAGTTCGTCGTGGCGATCCGCTCCTGGCCGTTGAGGCCGGAGCTGATGATGACCTGATCGCCGTTGCGGCGACCGGCCGTGACTGGGGTCGCGTGGAAGCCGGTCGGGGTGCGGACGAAGACGACGGTGCGGTTCTCGATGCTTTGCACTGCCGTGGAGGGGACCGAGACGCTACGATCGCCGTTGGCGGGCAGCATGAAGCTCGCCGTCACCGGCTCGCCCACCCGCCAGGTGTTCCCCGCATTGTCGAGCGTGGCGATGACAGGCACGAGGCGCGTGCTGTCATCGAGCGCCGGGGACACGAACGACACCCGTCCTTCCTGTCTACGACCGGCTGCGGTTACCTCGACCCGCGTACCCGGCCGAATACGGCCTGCATCCGCGGGCGAGACCGAGGCGGTGATCGTCACCCGCGAGAGGTTCGCGACCCGGTAGAGTTCGGCGTTCGCATCGACGGTCTGGCCGAGGACGGCCGGACGGGCGATTACCTGACCTGAGATCGGCGAGCGCATGGCGATGCGGTTGAGGGCACCACCACCGCCCCCCGTGGCACCGAGCTGCTGCTGCGCGAGACGCAGCGCGATTCCCGCCTCCGTCGCCGCGGTCCGCGCAGCCACCAGGTCCTGTTCGGGCGAGACACGCTCGGCAAACAGCCGCTGTTCGCGCCGTAGGTTCGACTGCGCCAATGCGGCGCGGGCGCGAGCGGCCTCGACTTCCGCCTTCAGCGAAGCGGCCTCGCGGCTCTCGATCACCGCCAGCGGGTCACCCTGCCGGACAGGCTGGCCGAGGTTGCGCGTGAGCGCGACCAAGCGACCGCCGATGGTCGCGGAGACGACTTGGACGCCTTGGGAATCGCCCTGGACGAGCGCGGGCAACTCGATGGCGCCGGCGACCCCGCCCACGGTCGGGCGGGCGACCTCAATGCCGGCATCGGCGATCTGCCGAGCCGTGAGCGTCACCGCATCCTTATCCGCCTTCTTCTCGGCCCCTTCACCCTTCTCCATGCCCTCCATACCGGCCATGTCGTCGGTCTTCTTTTCGGCCCCGCCGCACGCAACGAGCGCCAGCGGAAGCAAAGCGGACAGCATGGTCCGCGCGTGCTTGGTTTTCATCGTGCGTCCTTCGCATCGGTAGGCGCCGGGGCGGCGAGCCGTTCCAGCCGGGCTTGTGCGTCATGATAGGCGGCCAGCGCGTCGATCGCGGCCGCACGGGTGTCAGCGAGTGTGCGCTCAGCCTCCAGGAGATCCAACTGTCCGAACTTGCCCTCGCGGTAGCCGATACGCGCGATCCGGGCGGCTTCCTGCGCCGCGGCAAGCGTCGGTCCGGTCGCATTACGGGCGGTCGTCGCTGCATTCGCAACGTCGCCCTGTGCCGAAGCGATGGCCTGTTCCGCATCGAGCAGCGCGAGGCGGCGCTGCGCGTCCGCCTGAGTTCGTTGGGCAGAAGCCAGATCGACGGCCGCGCGGCCATTGTTGAAGAGCGGCAGCGGCACTGACAGGCCAACCACGGCAGCCGTATCGTTGGTCATCGCAAGCCTGCGTGCGGACGCGCTGATCGTCACGTCCGGAACCCGCTGGCTTCGGGCAAGGCGGACCTGCGCCGTCGCCGTGGTGAGATCGGCCTGAACCGCCGCGGCCGTCAGCGTGCCTTCACTGCGCACCGGCAACCGTGGCCCTGCGCCTTCGATACGGGCGAACCAGGCTGTATCCAGCGAGCTGGCGCCGCGCCCGATCAGCCGGGCAAGATTGCCGAGCGCCACTTGGGCGGATCGCTCCGCGCGCTCGGCCGCCCCTTCCGCATTCAGCCGAGCTACGTCAGCGCGCTGCTCTTCGAGCGGTGAGGCGCGGCCGGCTGCAACGCGGACCCGTGCTGCACGCAGTACCTCGTTTGCGATCCCGACCTGTTCGCGGGCGGTGACTACCCTGCGTTGCGACGCCGCTGCATCATTATAGGCCTGCGTGACCCGCAACCGGAGATCGGCCTGAATGATCGCCGCTTCGAGCGAAGCGCGGTCGAGTTGCGCATTGGCGACCGCGACGCGCGCCGACCGCTTGCCGCCGAGTTCGAGTGGCAAGGATACGCCGACCGTCGTTTCGGCCGAGCGCAGTCCCTTGTAGATACCGGTGCCGGCGACGTTCTCGCTCATCGTGTCGAGCGACGGATTAGGCCGCAATCCGGCGATCGAGCGTTGCGCTTGTGCCGCCTGAATGCCCGATCGGGAGACCTCGACCGCCGGCGATATCGCGCCGGCCGCGGTAAGTGCTTCATCAAGGGTCAGCGGCGGTGCCGACACCTCCGTGTCCTGTGCCTGTGCCGAGTTGCTCGACGCACAGGCTGTCGCGACCAGCACGGCCGCTATCATGCGCTTCATTGTAGATGCTCCTGACGAACCAGTCTCAGGCGCCGGGAGGCGCCCAGTGCGTCGTCAGGCCTGTGGCGGTCGAAGCGCCGGGTCGCTCTGATGCGCAAGCCAGAGCGGAACCTTGTGGCTCGCAAATTCGGCCCAGTTGTCGATCAGAGCGACGTCGACACTATGCTCAGCCGGTGCAGCGACATGGTGGCCGTGACAGACGGTGTGATGGTGAGGATAGCCCTTGTCCGCATCGGCGGGCACCTCGTCGCAGTCGCCAGCCATGTGCATGATCGTATTGACCTGAGAGGTCTCGACGCACCCGACGCTTTCCGTAGCCTGCGCCATGCCCGCCCAGCCGGTCAGGACCAGCATCAGACAGGCGAGAAAGGGCAGCAGCTTGCGCATGAGCTTGCTCCTTATCATTCCATGAGCACTGCGTAACCCGCGATCATCGGACGCTACCGAGCTAGCGTTGCTTTCGACCTTCATGAGCGGCCACCCAATTCTGCCAACGCACCTCGGGTGATCTCCCAAGCGGAGTGCAGGAACAGGATCGCGATGACGCCGGCGACCGCGAGGTCGGGCCATGCCTTTCTGGTCCACGCCACCAGGCCGGCGGCAATGATGACGGCGATGTTGGCGAGCGCATCGTTCCGGCTGAACAGCCAGATAGCCCGTACATTGGCATCGCCTTCACGAAACCGCGACAGGACGAGCGCCGCACTGACGTTGACGATAAGGGCAACGATCCCGATGCCGCCCATCAGATCGGCGACGGGTGCCACGGCGTTCATCGCGCGCCAGATGGCAAAGCCGATGACACCCAGCCCCAATGTTCCGAGGAACAAGCCTTGGGCAAGAGCGACCCTTGAGCGGGCTGCCGCAGCCCAGCCCAGCGCGATGAGGCCGAACAACGAGATGGCGCCGTCGCCGATGAAGTCGAGGGCATCGGCCTTGAGCGCCTGACTGTCGGCGATGAACCCACCGACGATTTCGATCAGCCCGAAGCCGAGGTTCAGGAGTACGACGATCCATAGGGCACGACGATAGGCAGGGTCGCGCTCCGCACGTTTCGTATCGCCCGTGCAGCCGCACGTAGAGGATTCGCTTGCGCTCATCCCGCTCCGTTACGATCTACAGTCACTGTAGGAGCAACCGGAAAATCGCGAGGATCGCAAGGTGTTGATGATTGGCGACATAGCGAAAAGGACCGGGACCAAGGTCAACACGATCCGCTTCTATGAAGACATCGGCCTGATGCCGGAGGCTGCGCGCACGGCAGGTGGGCGCCGCACCTACGGTGATGCGGAGGTTCGCCAGCTCGCCTTTATCCGGCATGCCCGTGATCTGGGGTTCTCGACCGACGAAATTCGATCCCTGATCGCCTTGTCGGCCAACCCCGATCAGGATTGTAAGGAAGCAGGCTCGCTCGCCCGCCGGCACCTTGCGAGCGTGGAAGACCGCATTGGCCGCCTGATGGCGCTCAGGGACGCGTTGGCGGCTGCGACACGGGATTGTGAGGGCGGCAGGATCGCGGATTGCCGGGTTATGGAAGCGATCACGTCGCCGCCCGATTTGGCCGGCGGAAGGCGGGTCTAGGCTGCATGTACGCAACTCTTGGCGAAGCCCGTCAGGATTGCGGCACTGTCGCGATGCTGGAAAGGTCCTTAGCGGTGTCGATCGGCACCCCGACTTCCTTGCGCTCCGAATAGCGATCTACGAGTTGGGCAGTGTGCGGGCGCAGCAGCACCGTGAAGCGCACGAGCTCCTCCATCACGTCCACGATCCGGTCATAGTAGCTGGACGGCTTCATGCGCCCGGCGTCATCGAACTCGTTGAACGCCTTGGCGACGCTCGACTGGTTCGGGATCGTCACCATACGCATCCAGCGACCCAGCACGCGGAGCGTATTGACGCTGTTGAACGACTGCGAGCCGGCCGACACCTGCATCACCGCCAGCGTACGGCCCTGCGTTGGGCGCATCCCGCCCATCGCCAGCGGCAGATGATCGATCTGCAGCTTCATGATGCCAGTGATCTGGCCGTGGCGCTCAGGGCTGCACCACACCTGACCCTCCGACCATAGAGACAGCTCGCGCAACTCGTGGACAGCCGGATGGTCGTCGCCGGCATGTTGGTCGGGTAGCGGTAGGGTCGATGGATCGAAGATGCGCGTCTCGCAGCCGAAGAACCGGAGCAGGCGCGCCGCTTCCTCGACGCACAGCCTGGAGAAGGACCGTTCACGCAGCGAACCATAGAGCAGAAGGATACGCGGCGCGGAATCGAGCGGGCCAAGCCCCAGCGCCGGCCGCTGTATGACATAGGCGGGATCGAGCGCCGGCAGGGTATCGGGATCGGCGAGTGTGCGGAGCGGCATCAGAGAGCTTTCACGAGATAGACGGCCGACGCCGGGCATAGCGCGGTAAACTCGCGCGATCGGGCGATGGCCGGGGGAGCCGCGCCGCGATCGGCGTGGGCATAGCCGAGCGTCCGGAAGAACGGCGCGGCCGTCGTCGTCAGGAGGTGGAGGCGACGTACCCCAAGGGTGTGCGCCTGTCGTTCGAGGGTGGTGACCAGTGCCCGGCCCAGGCCATGCCCGCGGCGATCGGCGAGGACGACGATCGAGCGGAGCAGGCGGTCGGCCCCTTCGCCCTCCAGCCCGCCATAGCCGACGAGGCTATCGGCCTCGACCCGGAAGAACAGGCGGTCAGGTTCGGCGAGGTCGGCGCTCGGCAGGCTCGCGGCGTCGAGAAACCATGCCAGCTCGGCCAGCTCGGCAGGTTCGAGCGTAGTGATGGTCAATGCCGTCACGCGATGCTGATCCTGATCGCGAGCGCCGCGAGCGTGATGAGCAGCACCGGCACGGTAAGCGTGACGCCTACCCGGAAGTAATAGCCCCATCCGATCCTGACGCCCTTTTGTCCGAGGACGTGGAGCCACAGCAGCGTCGCGAGCGAGCCGATCGGCGTCAGCTTGGGGCCGAGATCGCAGCCGATCACGTTGGCGTAGATCATTGCTTCCCTGATCGCGCCTGTCGCGTGGGTGGCGTCGATCGAGAGCGCGCCTACCAGCACGGTCGGCATGTTGTTCATCACCGATGACAGGATGGCCGCGATCACTCCCGTACCCAATGCGGCGCCCCACACTCCGCCTTGCGCGGTACGATCGAGCAGCGCCGCCAGATGATCCGTCAGACCTGCGTTCCGCAGGCCGTAGACGACGAGGTACATGCCGAGCGAGAAGATCACGACCTGCCAGGGTGCGCCGCGCAGCACCTTGGCCGTCGAGATCACATGGCCCCGCCCCGCGATCACCAGCAGCAGGATCGCGCCGGCAGCGGCCACGGTGCTGACCGGCACGCCGAGCGGTTCGAGCAGGAAGAAGCCGGCGAGCAGCAGCGCAAGAACGATCCAGCCCGCGCGGAACGTCGTGGTATCGCGGATCACCTCACCCGGCGCGCGCAGCGCCCCCACGTCATAGTCCGCCGGTATGTCGCGCCGGAAGAACAGCAACAGCGCCCCCAGCGTGGCCGCGATCGACACCAGATCGACCGGCACCATCACGGCCGCATAGTCGCCGAACCCGATCCTGAAGAAGTCGGCTGACACGATGTTGACGAGGTTCGATACGACCAGCGGCAGGCTGGCAGTGTCGGCGATGAACCCGGCCGCCATGACGAAGGCCAGCGTCGCCTTGTCCTTGAACCCCAGCGCGCGCAGCATGGCGATGACGATCGGCGTCAGGATCAGCGCGGCCCCGTCGTTGGCGAACAGCGCGGACACCGCAGCGCCGAGCAGCACGATCAGAACGAACAGCCGGCGACCGCGCCCCCCGCCCCAGCGGGCGACATGCAGCGCGGCCCATTCGAAGAACCCGGCTTCATCGAGCAGCAGGCTGATGACGATGATCGCGACGAACGCGGCGGTCGCGTTCCAGACGATGCCCCATACCACCGGCACGTCGGACAGCGTGACGACGCCTGCGAGCAGCGCCACGACCGCCCCGCCCATCGCGCTCCACCCGATGCCGAGGCCCCTGGGTTGCCAGATGACGAGCGCGATCGTCGCGACGAAGATCAGGACGGCAAGGAGCATCAGGCGACGCGCTGGCCCGAAGCATCGACCACCTGTTCCCCGTCTTCCTTGGCAAACGCGCCGAGCTGGCCGCTCGGCAGCAGATCAAGGACGGCTTCGGACGGCCGGCACAGCTTCACGCCGAGCGGCGAGACGACCAGCGGCCGGTTGATGAGGATCGGATGCGCCATCATCGCGTCCACCAGCGCGTCGTCGGACAGCGACGTGTCGCCCAGGCCCAGCTCCGCATAGGGTGTTCCCTTCTCGCGCAGCAGCTTGCGGGGCGTCATGCCGGCGCGGTCGATCAGCTCGACCAGCAGCGCGCGCGAGGGCGGGGTTTTCAGATATTCGACCACATGCGGCTCGATGCCGGCATTGCGGATCATCGCCAGCGTGTTGCGCGACGTACCGCACTCGGGATTGTGGTAGATGACGATATCGACGGCCACGGGGCGTCCTTTCAGCAGCAGGGGGCGAGCTCGGCGATGAGCGGGGCGCACAGTTCGGGCGAGCCGGCGCAGCAATCCTTGACGAGGAACAGGGTCAGCGTCCGCAGGCCGTCGAGGTCGGCGCGGTAGATGATCGATCGGCTATGGCGTTCGGAGCGGACCAAGCCCGCGCGGGCGAGAATGCTGAGATGCGAGGACATGGTGTTCTGCGGCACGTCGAGCTGACGGGCAATATCACCCGCAGCCATGCCGTCCGGCTCGTGCCGCACCAACAGGCGGAACACATCAAGGCGCGTTCCCTGCGCCAGCGCACCAAGCGCAGCTATAGCCAAATCCTTTTCCATATATCCAGCATAGCAGATATATGGTTCCGCGCTACCTGTTCGGTTGGATTGAGCCAGTTTCAGATTTCTCAAAATCGGCTTCGAGATGGGATTTGGGAACGCCTGCGCATTTCCATCTACCGATCCTCGTGGGAAAGCGCGCGCGGTGTGACCGAGCCCGCCGCTGTCGCAGCGGGTCCAAGGGCGCAGGAGCCGAGAGGACAATGCCTCAGCGGGGGCAGCGCTGCGCTGCTTGGGGGGCTCCACGCTGCCCCCGCTGCCACGAAGCGGTGTCATTTCTATCTGGCGGAGAATGTGTCTTTTCTAACTGGCGGCAACACGTAGTGTAGACGCAACGTACAAATGGCACACTCCCGCTAGTTAGAAATGGCACAGCGGTTCTGCAGCGGGCCTCCGGTGTCATAGCCTTCCTCGGCAACGAGGACGCGCATGGTATGACGGTGCTGACGATGAGTGCTGCAGAGATCACCCGGTTCGACACGCTTATGCGGCTCGACCGCGGCGAGATCCGGATCCCGGACGCGATGGAGCTGCTGGGCCTCCAGCGGCGGCAAATCTACCGGTTGCTCGATCGCCTGAGACACGAAGGTGCTGCGGGCCTCGTGTCGCGCAAGCGTGGGCGGCCGAGCAATCGGCGCTACAGTGATGCCTTCCGCGCCGAGGTGGTCGCGCTGGTGCGAGAAAATTATGCCGACTTCGGGCCGACGCTCGCGCGCGAGTACCTCGCCGAGCGCCACGGCCTCGGCCTGTCGTGCGAAACACTGCGGCAGATCATGATGGAAGCCGGGCTTTGGAAGGATCGCGCCGCCAGGCGCCCTCGCCCGTACCAGCCCCGCTACCGGCGCGACTGTCGCGGTGAGCTGGTCCAGGTCGACGGCTCGAAGCACTGGTGGTTCGAGGACCGCGGGCCGCAATGCACGCTGCTGGTGTTCATCGACGACGCCACGAGCGAGCTGATGCACCTGGAGATGGTCGAGAGCGAAAGCACCTTCTCCTACATGCGCGCGACGCGGACGTATCTCGAACGGCACGGCAAGCCGGTCGCCTTCTACACGGACAAGCACAGCGCCTTCCGTAACAACACGGCCTCGGCGAACGGCGACGGGATGACTCATCTTGGGCGTGCGCTGGACCGCCTGAACATCGACCTGATCTGCGCGAACTCGCCGCAGGCCAAGGGCCGCGTGGAGCGCGCCAATGCGACGCTGCAGGACCGGCTCGTCAAGGCGATGCGGCTCCACCGCATGGACACCATCGACCAAGCCAACGCCTTCCTCCCCTCCTACATGGCGCAGCACAACCAGCGGTTCGCTAAGGCGCCCTTCGACCCGCGCGATCTGCATCGGCCGCTGGCCATCCACGAGAACCTTGAAGCGGAGATGGTATGGCGCGAGAAGCGCACCGTCACCGGCGCCCTCACCCTCCACTACAACAAGGCGATGTTCATTCTGGAGCCGACCCCGGTCGCTCAGGGGCTCGCGCGCAAGAAGGTCGACGTGTGCGAGTACCCGGACGGACGGCTCGAGATCCAGCACGAGGGAGAGGCCCTGCCCTATCGGATCTTCGACAAGATGCGCAGGGTGAACCAGGCGCCGGTGATCGACAACAAGCACCTCGACGCGGCGCTGGCGCTTGCACACGCCATCCAGCAGGTGCAGCCGCACCACGCCAAGCGCAACAACCACGAGCCCGCGCGTACCGCTCAGCCCGGCGGGATGTTCAAGGCCCCCTCGCCCGTACCACCCGGGCCGAAGCTCGATCGCCGCAAACTCAGCGATCAGCGCCTGAAGCGAGGCCCTCGCCTCTCCAATGACGAACTCATTGCGCGCGGCCTGGGCGAGTATGTCCGCCAACACACTGGATGACCGAAGGCTGTGCCTGCCGGCGTTTCGAAAACGATCAGTTTCGAGAACGATCAAAGCCAACTGACAACGCTGGTCGGCTTATCACCCACAGCGGTTTGAATGGACGCGCCATGCATTTTCTACCGCTCGACAGAAATGGAAGGGCCATTGGTCGCGTCGAGCTCCCGAAGGTCGCGCCCGCGCGTTTCACGCCCGAATACGGCCACGAGCAGGAGTGAAAGCGCGGTCGGCACCATGACCAGCAGCGAGGAGCGTCCCATCGACAAGGTTATGCCGCTGATCGTCAGACCCTGCGCCAGCAGTCCGCCCCCCTTCGTGCAAGCGGCAACCCAGCCCGTCGCACGGGCACGCACCCGGAGCGGAAAGCTTTCCGCAGCATAGGGCAGGACGATCGCAATGATACCGTTCGTCCCGACGATCAGCAGCGCTACCGGCAGAACCGGACTGCCGACCCCAGCGAGTTCCAGGCGCAGGACCAGTAGCAGTCCGGCCAGCGTGATGGCCGTCATCGCCAGGAGCGCCCCCTTCGTACTCCACCGACTGTACAGCAGCGCGGCGACGAAGACCGTCGGGAATGCGATCAGCGCGCTCTCGGCGAGCAATCGGCTCGACACGCCGACCGAATAGCCCTGTGCGACCAAGTCGGCCGGCAGCCAGAGCAGCAGGCCGAAGTTGATAAGTCCCCATGACAGGGCGCACATGCTGAGCGCTGCCAGCTTGCCGTAAAGGCTGATTCCGGTCAGCGCATCCGACACGCCCTTTTGCGCATGTTGTGCCGGACCCGCCCGCTGCGCCTTCGCGCCGAAACGCCGCATCACCTCTTCCGCCTCGCTCGTCCGGCCACGCGCCAGCAGAAATTTGGCGGACTCCGGGATGAAGGCGCCGAGGACGACGAGGGTCAAGCCGGTCGGCAAATTCGCCAGCCAGAGGATCCGCCAGCCGAAGATCGGTTGCAGCACCGCCGACATGCCGCTGGCCGCGAAATAGCCGCCGACCGCCCCCAGTCCGCCGACGAGGACGAGGCTCCAGCCCCGATGGCGGCTCGGCATCATCTCGGCGAGCAGCGCATAGGTCACCGGCAGCATCCCGCCAGCCGCGGCACCCATCATGAAGCACATGGCGATATTCCAGGTGAGGCTCGGCATCGCGCCACAGATCGACGTGCCGACGAACATCACCGCCGATAACAGGATCGACGCCTTGCGACCGTACAGGTCGGCGATCCAGCCCCACAGTACCGATCCGACGACCGTGCCCGCCAGCGCGAAGAACGGGACCAGCGAGACGGTTTTCTTCGGCACGCCATATTCGCTGACCATGCCGGGGACGGTAAAGCCGAGCGAGGCGGGCTTCATGACGTCGATCACCAGCGCGATGACCAGCACCGCCATCAGCCCCCAATGCGCCGGACCCAACGCCGCGTCCTCCGGCGGTGCGACGATGATGTCTGCCGCCGCAGTACGCTGGGCCGCTACGTTGCGAGGCAGGAGGCCATAGGCGGCCGTCAGCGTCCCCAGCACGATCAACGCCATGCCGACCAGCATCATGCTGTCCATCGGCATGCCGGCGAGGCGATAGTGCATCGACCGGGCCATAGCGAACATGGGCAGGTGCGCACACACGCCGAAGGTGACGGCGATGCAGCCCAGCACAAACGCCCAGACCGCCTGCCGGTCTGACAGCGTACTTCTCATCGCCCGCATCGTGCTCCATACCCCTCTAAGTGACCGGCATCAGGTGACATGTCGTCATCTCGGCCTGCCGCGTCATGCGGCGTCTTTTCATACCTCGGCAAAACCGGACAGAGGCGCGCTGATGATCCGGATAGCGCGTTCACTGCGCTTTTCGACCGGTAAACCGCATCCGGTCGCGCTCGTCGCTGTGCCAGCCAGTTCGCGCAAGGAGCAGATCACGGCGGGCAATCAGACCGACGAGCATGCCGCCGTCATCCACCACCGGTACCCGGCCGATGTCCTTGGCCAGCATCAGTTCGGCGACGCGATCGACCGGCAGGGTCGGCGGAACGGTGGAGAGGGAAGCATCCGATACCATATCGCCCAGCGTCGCAGCCGGATCGGGCGGCGAATCCATCCAGCGTAGCGCATCGGCGCGCGATACGAGGCCGACCGGCCGTCTATCGCCATCTACGACTGGGTAGGAGCGATGCGGGGCATCTCCGAAAAACACGGCAGCGTCCGCAACCGACATGGTGGCGAGCAGCGTATCGGGATCACGCGTCATGATCTCCCCGACCCGGACGAGGCTCAGCGGATCGACGGCATATTCCTGGCTAAGGTGACGGCCACGCCGGGCGATCTTCTCAGTCAGGATCGACCGGCGGAGCACCAGCACCGCGATCGCATAGCCCGCTATGCTTGCCGCTGCCGCTACCGGCAGCGCATCGAGGCGACCCGTCAGTTCGACCGCGAAGACGGCTGCGGTCAGCGGTGCGCGCATCGATGCGCTCATCATCGCCGCCATACCCGCCAGTGCATACAGGCCTACACCGCCCGGCAGCCAGTGCCCCGCCAGCGCACCGACCGCGCCGCCCAGCATCAATAGTGGCGCAAGGATGCCGCCGGACGTACCCGACCCTAGCGCGACCAGCCATACCATCGCCTTGATGACCAGCAGCAGCACGATCGCGCGTACCACCATCGATCCGTCGAGCAGCGCTTGGATATTGTCGTAGCCCGCGCCGAGCACGCGCGGATCGATCAGCCCGCCGATCCCAACGACGAGCGCCCCCAGTGCCGGCCACCACATCCAATGGACCGGCAGGCGATGGAAGCCGTCCTCGATCTTGTACAGCGCCGATGACAGCGACGAGGCCAGAACGCCGACGACGACGCCCAGAGCTGCCGCACCGACCAGCGTCGTCGCATCGATCGTCATCCGCGCGACGAGCGGGAACATCGGCCCGCTGCCGATCATCAACGGGCGCCACGCGATCGCGGCCAGAGCGGCGACCGTCACCGGCACGAAACTGCGCGGCTTCCATTCGAAAAGCAGCACCTCGATCGCGAGCAGCATCGCTGCGACCGGCGTGCCGAAGATCGCGGTCATCCCCGCCGCGGCGCCCGCCACCAGCAGGGTCTTGCGCTCAGCGGCGCTCAGGTGAAAGCATTGCGCCAGCAGCGAGCCGATCGCGCCACCGGTCATGATGATCGGCCCCT
Organism: Sphingomonas citri; assembly: GCF_019429485.1. Taxonomy (GTDB): domain Bacteria; phylum Pseudomonadota; class Alphaproteobacteria; order Sphingomonadales; family Sphingomonadaceae; genus Sphingomonas; species Sphingomonas citri. The sequence continues at coordinate 33,675 of NZ_JAHXZN010000009.1, forward strand.
CTGCACCGAACGGACCACCCGATCCGATCGAGACGGCCGCCGACACCGGCTTGAGCACCGCGACCTTGGGCGAGAGCCGGCTCTGCCCAAACAGGATCGCCTCGATGGCTTCGGGAATGCCGTGGCCGCGAATCTTGTCGGACCCGAACCGCGCCATCAGCCCGATGACAAGGCTGCCCGCAATCGGCACCAACAGCGTGCGCGGGCCGTGCGCCGCAGGCACGATCGACACCGATGCGAACGACGCGCGGCCATACCAGGCGAGGTTGGTCGCCAGCGCGATCAGCTTCAACAGCAGCCAGGCTGCTGCAGCACCACCGCTGCCGATGACGAGCGCCAGACCGGCGAGCATCAGCATGCGGCGGTCGGCGGTGTGGTCGGCGAGGCGGAGCGGACGAGACGGATGAAAAATCATTACCGGCAGTTATATCGTACTACGATATTTCTTAACCGGTCGTTTTCATGCCATGATCGATGCCATGGACGATCTGATCAGCGACAAGGACTATCGCGCTCTCGCCGGGTTTCGACGGCAATTGCGCACGTTCCTGTCCTTCAGCGAAGACGCGGCCGTAGCCGCCGGCATCACCGCGCAGCAGCATCAGGCTCTCCTGGCGCTGCGCGCATCGCCCGATCTTGCATTGCCGGTCGGAGAACTCGCCGATCAACTCCGGCTACGCCCGCACAGCGCCTCCGGTCTCATCGATCGATTGGAAAAACTCGACTTGGTACGGCGAACGGCCGGCACGACTGATCGCCGAAGCGTGACCGTAGTGTTGACTCCGGCCGGGGCAAACAAGATCGCCGCGCTTGCGCTTACTCACCGTGGTGAACTTCGCCGCCTGCGTCCACTGCTGCTGAATATGCTCTCAGACTTGTGATCGTATGGCGCAGGCGGAAGAGGCAACAACGGAAACCGCCGGGACATTCCCTTTGGGATGGTGAAACGGGACAGGCTGCGCCACGGGCAGGTCCGCAACCTCCTTTTTCAAAATATCTCATCATTATGAATTTTGAGGCTCGCCCTTTTACTTTCTATTTGCTCAATATTTTTGAGTACCCAACTAGCTAATTGTAGTAGCGGCTCGGACAGAGATTGACCCATAGTCGTCAAGCTGTATTCTACTTTAGGTGGAATGGTAGGATATACCTTTCTCAAAACCATTCCATCCTGCTCTAGGGATTTGAGAGTCCGCGTGAGCATCTGTTGGGATATACCACCAATTAGTCGCTTAAGCTCGTTGAAGCGCCTCGGGCGTTCAACAAGCATCGTGACGGCGAGTATCGTCCATTTGTCGCCAAGCCGACTGAGAACAGCGCTGACCCTGCGGCAGTTTGGGTTATCGCCGGGCTGATCCGGCGAAACAGTCATATCCATGTGACCTAGCCTCAAAAATATGCGTCCTTGTGAAGACTGCTGGTCAGGATAGATGGTTTGGTCACTGAAACATACCAGCGACAGGGGCATCATGACCGCTAGCAAAACTCTCGCCGTTTTCGGTGCTGGACCGGGCCTCGGTAACTCCCTTGCCGAATACTATGGGCAAAAGGGGTATCAAGTGGCGCTCGTCGCTCGCGACAGCGCAGCGCTCGAAGAGCGCGCTGCGAAGCTGGGGAAAGCCGGCATCACTGCCGCAGCGTTCCCCTTCGACCTGACCGATATTGCCGGCATTCCAGCACTGGTCCACTCCATCGAGGAACGCTTCGGCTCGGTCGACGTCGCTGTTTATTGCCCCTTGCCGTCTGATGGCAGCTTCGTTGCCGCCGCAGACCTCGATGCGGCTACCCTTCAGTCGATGGCGAACATCTTCGCCTTCGCACCGATCGAAGTGTCTCATACTCTGTTGCCGGGGATGCTTGCCCGCGGCGGAGGCGCCATTGTCCTCGTAGGTGGCTTGGGTGCCGTGTTTCCGACGCCCGGTTTCAGCGGCGCGGCGCCGCTGATGGCAGCAGCCCGCAACTACACCCATACCCTTCATGCCGAGTTGGGCGAAAAAGGCGTCTTTGCCGGTACCGTCAGCATCGGTGCGATGATCAACAACTCGACCGGGATGCGTGCCGCGACGGCAGGAGGTCGCAAACTGGACCCCAGGTTCCCCATCATCGAACCGGCCACCATCGCTGACGCCATCTGGCAACTCACCACGAAGCGTGACCGGAACGAGGCGATCCTTCCGCCGCTGCCCAGTGCTTGATGGGGAAAGGCCATGTTGAAGATCGATCTATATACCGACGTCTCATGCCCTTGGTGCATTTTGGGCATGTATCGCCTTGATAAGGTCTTGGCCGAACGGTTCTCCGAACTAAAGGTTGATATCGAACATCACCCGGTGCTGCTGATGCCGGATGCGCCGGCAGCGGGGGTTCACATCCCAGATATGCTTCGCTCACGCTATGGTGTGACCGATCCCCGGCAAGCGTTTGCAAGACCCGAGATGGAGGCCCGCGCGTCCGGCTTGGGCCTCGACCTAAGCCGGCAACCCTGGGCCTATCCTACACAACCCGCGCACGCGCTCATCTCGGCAGCTCGCGAGCGTGGCACGCAACACAAGCTCGCGGTTGCCATCAGCAACGCCTACTTCCTCGAGGCGAAAAACACCTCCGATCCCGATATCCTCGCGGAAATCGGTGCAGCCAACGGCTTCGATCGCGATGAGGCGCGAGCAATTGCCCTCAATCAAATCGAGCACCACCGTGTCGAGCAGGAATCTGCGGAAGCCAGTCGAAAGGGCGTGCGTTCCGTGCCCCACTTCATCTTCGATGATCGATTGGCGATCAACGGTGGCCGCAGCGAGGATGAAATCGAGCGCGCCATACGACAAGGATTGGAGGGCAAACCTTAGCTTGGGCTTGTCCGATTAGGATCGAATTTCGGGAAAGCTAAGGGCTTCCTGAAATCGCAGCAACAGCATTAAATGGGAATACGATGCTGCCGGTTAGCCACGTCGACCGGCGCTGGTGAGTGTCACAACCGTTCGGGCCTGTTGAAAAATGCCGGACATGCCGGGTTGCTCCTTCGTTTCACCCCTACCGTGAGGAGCGCCGCTATGATGGGACCAGCGTGTCGCAGTGGGCGGGGAGGGGCGTCCAGCCGCACCATAGAAGCCTTGTTGCCCGCCGACCACCTCTTGCGCCGCATCGACCGGTGTCTCGACACGTCCGAATCTAGGGAAGCGTTGGCCGGTCATTACAGCACTCGAGGGCGGCCATCGATCGACCCCGAACTGCTCATCCGCATGACCCTGATCGGCCGCATTTACGCGATCACATCCGAGCGGCGCCTGTGTGAGGAACTGCGCTACAATCTTGCCTATCGCTGGTTCTGCCGTCTCACGCCGGGAGATAAAGTCCCGCACCACTCGACCTTCAGCAAGAACCGGCATGGTCGCTTTCGCGATGCCGGCGTCTTCCGGCAGCTGTTCGAGGCCACGGTGCGCCGCTGCATCGGGGAGGGTCTGATCGGAGGCAAGGACGCCGCGATCGACGCCTCGTTCATTGAGGCCGATGCGTGCTGGCAGCGCAAGACCGTGCCCGGCTATTTGCCCTATGTAGCGAACGCCGGTCGTCCCGTCCGGGAGTGGCTGAGCGATCAGGGCAGTGTCAGCACGAAGCCCGGCGGGTCGAAGGATTTCGAAGGCGTCTCGCGAACCGATCCCGCCGCAGCCTGGTCGGCGCGCCCGGGGCGCGCGCGGTTCGGCTATGCGCTGAATGCGCTGGTCGACACGCCGAGCGGCGTGGCGCTCGACGTCGAGGCGACGCCGGCTCGCTTTGCCGAGGAGGTCGATGCCGGCCGGGTCATGCTCGAGCGAGCCGCCGATCGCTTTGACTACCGCCCCAAACGGGTCGCTGCCGACAAGGCCTACGGCAGCGCCGGCTTCCTTGGCTTCGTGCGAGATCAGGGCGCGATCCCGCACATCCCGGTAATCGACCGCACGCAGCAGACGAAGGGCAAGCTGCCGCGAACGGCATTCAGCTATGACCGTGACACCGACAGCTTCACTTGTCCGATCGGCAAGACGATCCGGCACTAAACCTTCCATCTGCCTACTGGCGTACACCGCTATGCTGCCGATGCACGGGACTGCGAAGGCTGCGTGCTTCGGAAGACATGCACCAAGGCGCGACGTCGCACGCTGGTTCGTCTCGACAATGAGGACGCCCGGGATCTCGCCAGAGCCGAGCTGGAAACCGGGCTCTTCAAGCGATCCATGCGGTTGCGGCGCGGGGTAGAGCGGTTCTACGCCGACGCCAAAGGCAAGCATGGCATGCGGCGGCTTCACCTGCGCGGCATTCGGGGAGCGGAGGAAGAGTTCCTGATCGGCGCGGCGGTGATGAACCTGATGATCCTGGCACGACCACAGCGCCTGACCGGCAAGCCTAGGCGAGGCAGGTGCGTTCCCGCAGCGTTGACCCCGGCGGCCATATCGGCCCGGTCGATCGAGCATGACGTGATCGTATCGCCACCGCGACAATATGCCTGATCGCTGACGGGCTTCGCGCACGGTCACGCGGCGCGCACTCGTTCTTTGCGGTACGGCACACCGTCGATCAGTGCTTGGCCCGGCGCCTTGGGCGTGCCGTCACCATTCACGTACATATAGAGCGTCGTGGTCGTCATGCCGAGGCGGCGAGCGACGTCGGCAGCGACTGCGTTGCGATCGGACATCGCAGCCATCGCCATCGCAAGGGTAGCCTTGTCCATCTTGCGCGGCCGCCCGCCCATACGTCCCCGCGCGCGTGCCGCGGCAAGTCCTGCCTGTGTCCGCTCGGCGATGAGCTCGCGCTCGAACTCGGCGAACGCTGCGAAGATGCCAAAGGCGAGGCGGCCGTTGGCGGTCGTGGTGTCGATCTGCGCGCCGGCGCCCGCCAGCACCTTCAGCCCGATGCCGCGTTCGCGCAGCGCCTCGGCCGTGATGACTAGATGGCGGAGGTCGCGCCCAAGACGATCGAGCTTCCAAAGGACAAGTGTGTCACCGGGTTGCAATGCCTTGAGGCAAGCGGTCAGGCCGGGGCGGGCGTCGTGCCGACCTGACGCGAGGTCTTCATATATCCGCGAGGGATCGACGCCGGCAGCGAGCAACGCATCGCGCTGAGGTGCCAGCGTCTGCGAGCCGTCAGCCTTGGACACCCTCACATATCCGATGAGCATTGTTACCCCGCCAGAAAAGACATCCGACCCCCTGCAATGTGCCGGTGGTTTCCGCAACGGGTTTTCCGATTGCCGGAATGCGCTGAGGAGGCAAAATCCTCGGTCGCCAGAAAACCGGTCGTTTTTCTTGCGGACGCGACCGAAGGGCCGCCCCGTTTTTCCGTGTACAATGGCCAGTTTTGGGAAACGGCAATCGGGAACAGATTTTGGGAGACGGCCCCGGTCTTGCCATCGATCGTGCGGATCTCCCTCTGAACGGCCCGACGCTCGTCCAATTGGGAACGCCCGATCTTGCACCTGCCACAGCCGATCAGGGTCGTTTGACTGGCTTAACCATGATTACCATACCCCCTCTAAAACCGCTGCCTTATCGCCTTCTTCTCCACCGTCGTCCTCGCTGCTACGGTCATCTTCTGGTTGTTATCAATGAGTCCTGATCACAATGGGCGCCTCGATCAGCCGCCTGCTCGACCGGGCGCAAATATCGCCCGGCGAGCGCCTCAGCCGTCATGGGTCGTCCGTAGCGATAGCCTTGGGCCTCGTCGCAGCCGAGCGAGATCAGGACATCTTCCTGACCGCCGGACTCGACACCTTCGGCGATGACGGTCAGCCCAAGACTTCGCGCCATAGCGACCACGGCACCGACGATCGCAGCATCACCCGCTTTGCGGTCGATTTGCGCCACGAAGCTCCGATCGATCTTTAAGCGGGTCAGCGGGTATTTCTGAAGGAGGCTCAGCGACGCGAACCCTGTACCGAAATCGTCGAATGCCACTCCTACTCCTCTTGCCTTCAGCTTGCGCAGGGCTTTGGTCGACTGCGTGCTGTGGCGCAGTACCGTGGTCTCGGTAATTTCCAGCTCGAGCTGATGCGCTTGCAGATCGTGACGGGTGAGCGCCGAGGTGACCGTCTCGAACAGGCGATCTGAGCGAAGCTGCGCCGGGAAGAGGTTTACCCCCATCCTGACATTGCCGAGCCCGCGACGTTTCCACTCGGCTGCAGTTGAGCATGCCGAATCGATGATCCAGTCACCGACGCTTTCTGCAACCGTATTTTTCTCGAGAACGTCGATGAATGCATGAGGCTGCAGCAACCCGTGAACGGGGTGGCGCCAACGCAGCAGAGCCTCGACACCGACCAGATGCCCGTCAGCGAGCGACACTTGTGGCTGGTACCAAAGCTCGAATTCATGCCGGGCCAGAGCCGCTCGCAGTTCGACGCCGAGGCGCACCCGCTGTTCGGAGCGAGTTTGCATTGCTCGTGCGAAGAACGTTCTCGTCCCGCCGCCTTCGCCTTTCGCATTGTAAAGCGCGAGATCCGCACTCGATAGCAGCTGTCCGGCGCTAACGGCATCGTTCGGCGTCATGGCGATACCGATGCTTGTCTCGACAAAGACCGATTGTCCTGCAAGTTCGAATGATGTTTGAAAGCTCGCGAAGATTCGTGCGGCAATTCGATCGAGCAAAATGGGGTCTGCGCAATCGGTGATAAGGATCGCGAACTCGTCACCGCCCAGCCGTGCGACGAAACCACCATCCCCTAAAGCATTGCAAAGCCGGGTAGCGACGGCAGCGAGGAGTTCGTCACCGATAGCGTGACCTAAGCTATCGTTGACGTGCTTGAATCCGTCCAAATCCAGCATCATCAGCGCGCACGGTGACGTGCCGATCGCGTCGGTCAGCCTCGCCTGCAGCGCGTTGCGATTGGGAAGTGACGTTAGCATGTCGCAATGGGCGAGATGCTCCAGGCGTCGTCGCGCTCGGCTCCGGTCCGTCACGTCACGGATGAGAGCGCCAAACATCGGCTTTCCCGCCTCGAACCACATCGACAGGGATAGATCGATCGGAACCTCATGCCCGTCCGCGTGCAGAGCAAGGATCTCGACAGCCTGTCGCGCAAGTCGGGCCCTTCCCGCTTTGACCGCCCGCGCGAGACCCGCATTATGCGCTGCGCGGTGCCTCTCGGGAATGATGATTGAAAGCGGCTTGCCGACAGCCTGCTCAGCCTCGTATCCGAACAGCTCTTCGGCGGCGGCGTTCCAGGAGATGATCAGGTTGTCGGATCCCGCACAGATCGCGGCAGTGGCTGAGTTCGAAAGCATTTGCGCGTAGCGGTTGTGGGCATCATGCTGACCTAGATTATCAATATTCTGATGCACCTTTAAACCTTCGATATCGCGGTCGTGGCTTCTGGCGACCTTGCTAGCACGGATTACCTTAACTAATTGCTTCTCCGGCACTTAGCCGTTACTCACCGCGCCGGCGGTCTCCGACTTCTCTGGCTCGCTTGTCGCTACGTCGCAGCTGTTGTCGATTTATACGAATGATCCGGCTTCCGCCGCATCACGTGTTACGATATCTCTGTTGCGGGCCCCGTAGGAATCACATGGCGGCGTTACGCTTCGCGGTTCGAGATCGTAATCCGAGCAAGGCATGCCGCGAGTTCCGCGCTCCTGAACGGCTTCGTGAGGCGCGCTAGTCCGGGTGATAAGTCTTCCACATCCGCATAGCCGGATACGATAAGGACCGGCAGATCCGGCAAGGCGGTTCGCAACGTCTGGGCGAGCTCCACCCCGCTCATGCCGGACATGAGATGGTCGGTGACGAGCAGATCGGGGACGGTGCCCTGCGCAACCAACGCCAGCCCTGCCTCTCCAGATTCTGCCTCCAGCACCTCGTATCCGAGTTCCTCGAGCATATCTGCCGTGCTCGCGCGAACGACTTCTTCGTCATCGACCAGCAGCACCAAGCCTCGATCGACGCTCGTCGGCGTCGAATTGGACGGCGCAATGTCGCCTTCGGGGATCGTGGCGCTGATCGGCAGCCACAACTCGACGTTAGTGCCGACACCTTCCCGGCTGCTGAGGGTTAAGGCGCCCCCAAGCTGCGCGGCGAGCCCATGCGCCATCGAAAGGCCCAAGCCCGTCCCCTTGCCGATGCCTTTGGTTGAGAAGAACGGTTCAACGGCGCGGGCGATGGTCGCCTCGTCCATGCCCATCCCGGTATCGGCTACCGAAAGGCGGATGTAGTGACCACGCTTGAGAGCGCCGCGGGGCACGCGTACGCTCTCGCGCGTGGCACTGATCCGAAGCGTTCCCCCTTGCGGCATGGCGTCGCGCGCATTCACGCCGAGGTTCAGCAACGCCATTTCAAGCTGATTGGCGTCTGCTCTGGCAGGCGGCAGATCATCGGCCACCTCCACGACGACGTGGACCTGAGGCCCGGTTGTGCTGGCGAGCAGATCGGCCATGCCCTCTACCAGTCCGGCGATATTTACCGCAGCCGGTTGCAGTGGCTGCCGGCGTGCAAAGGCGAGTAGGCGCTGCACCAGGACCTTGGCACGATCGGCCGACTGGATCGCCCCTTCGATGAGACGTTGTTCGCGTTCGCCGCCCACGCCCTTGCGCTGGAGCAGATCGAGCGATCCGACGATCGGCGTCAGCAGATTGTTGAAGTCGTGCGCGACCCCACCGGTCAGCTGGCCCATCGCTTCCATTTTCTGGCTCTGCCGCAAGGCTTCCTGCGCCTGCATCAGTTCCTGGGCCGCCTCGCGTTCCGTCGTGACGTCTCGCCCAACGGCGTAGAACACGTCGCCCTCGGGCACGAGGGTCCAGGAAATCCACCGCCAGCTGCCATCGGCATGCGCAAGCCGGTCCTCGAACCGTTCAATCTTTTCGCCGCGTTGCAGGCTTTCCATCACGGCTTGCACGGCCTGGTGATCGTCTGGATGGACCTGTTCGCGGAATGACATAGCCAACAACGTTGCGGCATCGCGCCCGAGTGTCGTTTCCCAAGCGGGATTGATCGCCTTCAGGAACCCGTCAAAGCCCATGATCGCCAACAGGTCGGGGCTCATTTCCCAGACCCGGTTGCGTTCCGCGGTCTGCTGCGCGACCTCATGCTCCAGTTGTTCGTTCAACTGCTGCAAGCGGATCTCCACCGCCTTGCGGACGGTGATGTCGATCGCGGTGCCGATCACCCGGTAGCAGTGACCCTGCGCATCGAAGAGGCCGCGACCCTTGGCCGCGACCCAGCGAATAACGCCGTCCTCCTTGCCGATCGTGCGATATTCGACGTCGTACAAGGTGCGAAGATCGGGATCGCTGGCAGAGGCGTAGGCGCTGAGGGTCTTTTCGCGATCGTCGGGATGCAGGCCGTCGCGGTAATCGTCCAACGTTACCGGCACGTCGGGCGAAATGCCGAACATGGCCTTGATGCTTGGTGGCCAGAACATGCGACCGGTGGACTGATCGACGTCCCACTGACCGATCTCCGCTACCTCCAGCGCCAATCGCAATTGCTCTTCGCTGAGCGCCAGCCGCTCTTCCGCCTCGCGGCGTTCATGGATGTCGATGACCGAACCGATATAGCCAAGATACTGGCCGTCATCCCCGAAGCGGGGACTCGCGGCATCGATCGCCCAGCGGTAGCCGCCGGAGACATGCTGCAGCCGATATTCCACACGGAAGGGTCGACGTTCCCTGTTCGCCGCCACAAAGGCGTCATGTGCTCGCGCGCGGTCATCCGGATGCGTCGCCTCGAGCCAGCCAAAGCCTTCGGCCTCGGCGGGCGTCTGACCCGTGAAATCATACCATTGACGGTTCAGGTAGGTGCAGGAGCCGGACGGGTCCGTCACCCACATCATCACTGGCGCGTGATCCGCCATGTTGCGGAACCGGCTTTCGCTTTCTCGCAAGGCGGACTCACGCGCCTTTTCTTCGGTGAGGTCCCGGACTTCGATGATCGTTCCGATGGGACGGCCGTCATCGCCAATGATCGGGGAGGCGGTGAAGGCGACGGGGTAGAAATGCCCGTCCTTGTGAACGAACACCTCCTCGCCCTGCATGCGATCATGCTCGGGGAAAGCCCGATCTATCGGACACTCTTCCAATGGATAGTGGCTTCCATCCGGCCGCTGATGATGGACCACATCATGGAGGGGACGGTTTTGCGCTTCGTCGAACCGGTAGCCCGTCAACGCCTCGGCCGCTGCATTCATGAAAATGCAGTGCTGGCGATCATCCATCAGAAAGATCGCCATCGTCGAGTTCGACACGATGGCGTTTAGTCGGCGCTCGACGGAATTCACTGGTTCGGCCCTCCAGCCCAAGATTGCTCCGGCCAGAGCCAATCATAACCCTCGCTAATTGAAGCGTATATCAGCGGATTGGACCAGTGATGAGACTATCACTGCCTCGCCCCTGTCGGCTAGCTTCAAAACACCACTCCAGTGGCGAGGGGGTCAGCGTACGAGAGACTTTTTCAACAGCCACGTTCGGTTGTGACACCTCTCATGCGGCACAAGCGCCGGTCACATCCCCGAGGCGGGGGGTGCGAGTGTTCCAAGCCAGGCGACGAGTGCGAGGATCACAACGGCGCACCCTGTTTCGACGGCAAGGCTGCGACGGAGCTGTCTGATCGCGCCTTGATGATCGGATGTCGCAATTGACTGGCCGAATGCGGGCGTGAGGCAAAAGCGGTTTAGCGACGCCAGCCCCAGCATCACGCCGAACAGCGCGAGTTTTGCGAGAAGGAGGCGTCCATAGAGCGTCGTGACGAGGCTCGACAGGTTGCCGATGCCGACCAGCAGCCACGCATTGACCAGCCCCGAGACGATGATCGTCGCGACGAAGATCGTCCCGGCCAATGAGAAGCCATCGAGAGCCCGATGCGTCAGCCTGAGATGGGCAGCGTCAACGCGGTGTGCGGGGCACGCTATCATCAGGCCAAGCGCCAGAAGTGCTCCGATCCACGCGCCTGCCGCCAGCAGATGGGTCGCGTCTGCCACCAGATGCACCCAACCGGTCACGGCATCGTCCATCGCACCGTGTCCGGTCCAGGCCAGCGTCGTCAGGGCAATGCCTGCCGCAACAGTCGCGGAGACGAGCGCGAGGGGACGTTTCGGTCCCCACCAGGCGACGAGGGAAGCATAGGCCAGCGCAACCATGCGCGCTTTCCAGGTCGTCCCGATCGAGGTGCCAGACAGGATCATCGAGATCGCATCATGGTCGATCGGCCAGGCAGGCGTTCCAGCCATCGCGGCAGCAAGCAGGGCCATGGCGACACACGACAGGATGAGGCCGGTTATTCCCAACCCGATCAGCCAGGCCCGCAGGGCGAACGCGTTGCCACGCTCGTCTCTCCGAAGCCCATAGAGGCTGAAAGCCGAAAGGCCGAACAGTCCGCCCAGCGCCAGATAGAGGGCGAAACGGATCGCGATCAGCGGCCAGTCGGCTTCCACCTACTTCACCGCAAAGGCGATATTGCCAGTGACGCGATGCGTGTCGGCCGAGACGACATGCCATGCGACGCTATAGCGACCCGCGGCGAGCGGCGCCCTGGGCGTGACGATGAGGGTACGGCCGTCCCCGCCGACCGTCGCCACTGCGGCGACCTTCATCGGCGCGTGTTCGGTGCCGCCATGCCCGGTCATAACGAGGTCGGCGCCCGAGAACTTCGGCATCAGCTTCTCGCTGAATTGCAGCGTCACGCGCGCAGGCTTGGTGACGGTCGCGTTCGGCGCGGGCGAGGCGGACAGGAGCTTGGGATGAGCCTGGGCAACGCCGGCAATGCCGAGAAGGGCCAGGGCAGCAGGGAGGAAGACGCGACGCATAGGGCTACTCCGTGGGGTTCGTGCCCTATTTACGCGGCCCGATCGCCGACCCCTCATCGGCGACATGAGGGATGATGGGCAGCCATGCGTAACGGATGTTAGAGGGGTGGAGTGGAAAACATGGACGATCTGGACAGAGCATTGGCGAGGCTGGCGGACGCACCCGCCCCGGCAGCGCTGGACGGTATCGAGGCGCGGGTCCTCGCCCGTATCGGCACGCGGCCGGTCGTGCATCAGGCCGGGCTCGGCCTTGGCGTGGTAACGGTTGCGGCAATGGCGATGGGTATGATCGGCGCCGAGTTGCCCGCATCCGCCAGCTCGGCGGTATCGCTCACCCCGCTTGGCGGCGCTTCGCCGCTCGCGCCCTCAAGCCTGCTGATCGGCGAGCCATGACCTCGACGCGTCGCTTCGTCTTTTGCGTCCTTCTCGCCTTCCTCGCGGCGATCGGGGGGGTGTTCGTCGGGCGTGCGCTGTTGCCCCAGCCCGAGCAGCCCGGCACGGCGCTCCACGAGGTGTTGCACCACAAGCTCGCGCTCGATGCCGACCAACAAACCCGATTGAAGGCGCTGGAAGATCGGTTCGCGGTCCAGCGGCGCGCGCTGGAGCTGGAGCTGCGGGCCGCCAACGCCCGCTTGGCCGAGGCGATCGAAGCCGAGCACGGCAATGGGCCGCGGGTCACAGCCGCGGTCGATCAGAGCCATGCTGCGATGGGCGAAATGCAAAAGGCGACGCTCGCCCACATTTTCGCGATGCGGCAGCTTCTACGCCCCGACCAGACCTCCCAGTTTGACGACGCGGTGGTGAAGGCGCTCACCGACGGTCAGGGGTGAGCCTCGATTGGACCGCGCTGTCTGACGGAGAGCTGGCGACGCTCAGCATCGCCGGTCGACAGGCTGCTTTTGCCGAAATCGTCCGCCGCTATCGTCAGCCGGTGTTCCGGCTCGCACGGGCCTGCGTCGGCGAGCCCGACGAAGCATTGGACCTCGTGCAGGAGACCTTCGTCGCGGCGCATCAAGCGCTGCCGCGGTACGACGCGCAGCGCGCGATGAAGGCGTGGCTGTCGACGATCGCGATCAACAAATGCCGTGATTGGGCGAGGAAGCGCACGGTGCGGCGCTTCCTCTCCTTTGCGCTTCCGATCGACAGCCAGGCCGATGCGATCGTGGACGATCAGGTGCCGATCGATGACAGTACGGCCGACCGCCAGGAGCTGGACCGCGTTACGCGGGCCATCTCCACCCTGCCGGCGAACCTGAAGGAGCCGCTGGTGCTCCGAACAATCGAGGGGTTGAGCCAGGCGGAGACGGCCGAGGTGTTGGGGATCAGCCAGAAGGCTGTGGAAACGCGGCTGTATCGCGCACGCGCGCGCCTCATGGAAAAGTTGAACGCGGACTGAGGGATGCCCAGCGGGCACGCGTAGAAGGGATGAGACGGGCCGATATCGGCCCCACCCTACGAGGAGTTTCCATGTCGCGCGTTCTCGACCGCCGCCAGATGCTGCGCGGCGCCGGTCTGGCAGGAGGCGGGCTCGCGCTGTCGGCCTATATGCCGGCATGGGCGCAGCCCGTGTCCGCCGGTATTGCCAAGCCGTTGCCGACCGTTTCAGGTGCCGACATCACGCTCAAGGTCGCGCACCAGATGATGATGATCGACGGGCGGCAGAGCCACGCGATCGGCATCAACGGCACGGTGCCCGCGCCGCTCATCCGGCTGCGCGAGGGCCAGAACGTGCGCCTCCATGTCGTCAACGAGCTGGACGAGGAAACCTCAATTCACTGGCACGGCCTGCTCGTACCGTTCCAGATGGACGGCGTGCCCGGGATCGCCTTCCCGGGCATCCCGGCGCGCTCGACCTTCACCTACGAGTTCCCGATCATCCAGAGCGGGACCTACTGGTATCACAGCCATTCCGGGCTTCAGGAGCAGGAAGGGCATTACGGCCCGATCCTGATCGATCCCAAGAACCCCGACCCGGTGCAGTTCGATCGCGAGCACGTCGTCGTGTTGTCCGATCACAGCTTCCACCACCCGCATTACCTGTTCGACCGGCTCAAGAAGGAGTCGGGCTATTTCAATCGACAGCGCCAGACCCTCGCCGGCCTCCTCAACGGCAAGGACCAGTCGCTGAAAGAGCGGTTGGAATGGGGCAAGATGCGGATGGACCCCGCCGACGTCGCGGACGTTACGGGCTCGGTCTACACCTACCTCGTCAACGGTTACGGTCCGAAAGACAACTGGACCGCACTCTTCAAACCTGGTGAGCGGGTGCGGCTGCGCTTCATCAACGCATCGTCGATGACCACCTTCAACGTCCGCATCCCGGGCCTGCCGATGACGATCGTCGCGGCCGATGGCCTGAACGTCCGTCCGGTCGAGATCGACGAGTTCCAGTTCGGTCCTGCCGAGACCTATGACGCGATCGTCACCCCTCCCGACCTGCGCGCCTATACGCTGGTCGGAGAGAGCGTCGATCGCTCCGGCATGGCGCGCGCGACGCTCGCGCCGCGCGAGGGTATGGCGGCCGAGGTCCCCCCGCTCCGCAAGCGTCCGCTTGCGACCATGAAGGACATGGGCATGGGCGGCATGGACCATGGCACGATGGACCATGGTGCGATGAACCACGGCGCTATTAGCGGCGCTGCGGGATCGATGGCCGGCATGGACCATGCTGCAATGGGGCATGGCACTAGCACCGACACGATGCCGGGCATGGATCATTCCCAGATGAATCACGGGGCCGGTGCAGCAGCGAGCGGCATGGCAGGCATGGACCACGGCCAGGCCCAGGGCGGCGCCATGGCGGGAATGGACCACGGCTCCGGCGCGATGCCGGCGACGAACGGCGATCAGATGGCCGGGATGGACATGGGCGGCATGAGCCATTCCATGCGCGACTTCAGCAATGCCCCCGAGGTGAAGAAGGGGCCAGGCGTGCAGACCATCTCGCCGATGCCGGTCGATCGCACCGGCGATCCCGGGCAGGGACTGGAGAACGTCGGGCATCGCGTTCTCACCTATCGCGACCTGATGGCGCTCGACCGTAATCCGGACACGCGCGCGCCAGAGCGCGAGATCAAGCTCCACCTCACCGGCAACATGGAGCGCTACATGTGGGGCTTCGACGGCGAGAAATTGTCGGAGAACCCCGATCCGATCACCCTCCTTCACGGCGAGCGGGTGCGGGTGACGCTCATCAACGACACGATGATGGGCCACCCGATCCACATTCACGGCCATTTCTTTGAGCTGGTGACTGGAAAGGGCGACCATGCGCCCCGGAAGCATACTGTGATGGTCCAGCCAGGCGGCACCGTCAGTTGGGATGTGACCGGGGAGGAAGGCGACTGGGCCTTCCACTGCCACATGCTCTACCACATGCACGCCGGCATGATGCGCGTTGTCCAGGTCCGCAAGGCCGGGGAGGCCGCAGCATGATCCGGGCGCTCCTCCTCGCCGGTTTGGCACCGCTTTGCCTCGCCGCTCCCGCATTCGCGCAAAGCATGGATCACTCCATGATGCCGGGCATGAAGATGCCCGGGATGACGATGCCCGCCAAGAAGCCGGCTGCGAAAGCGAAGCCGACAGCGAAGAAGCCGGCGATTAAGCGCAAGGCGCCGGTCCGGAGCACCGCTGCACGTCGAACGCAGCCGGCAAGGACGCCGGATGCCGACCCTCATGCCGGACACGACATGAGCGGGATGCAGGGAATGGATATGGGCGGTCAGCAGGCCACGCCCGCTCAGGACCCGCACACCGGGCACGATATGTCGGCCATGCCTGGTATGGGAGCATCGACGGGTGCAGCCCAGGACGCACACGCCGGTCATGACATGAGCGCGATGCCGGGCATGGCGATGCCAGGCGATCAGCCCGCCGCGAAGGTCGGAACCGACCTACCCCCCGGCAACAAGCCCGCTCCCGCGCCTGCCGGGGATCACCTCGCCGATCGCTTCTGGGGGGCGGACGCCATGGCCAACTCGCGCGAGAACGATCTGCGCCGCGAGCATGGCGGGATGACCGTCTATCAGATCCTCTTCAACCTCGCCGAATATCAGGCGCGCAAGGGAGGCGACGGCTATCGCTGGGACGGCGAGGCATGGATCGGGGGCGACATCAATCGCTTCACCCTGAAGACCGAGGGCGAGGGTACGTTCGGCAAGCCGCTCGAACAGGCCGAGGTGCAGGCGCTCTACAGCCGCGCGCTTGATCCCTATTGGAATCTTCAGGCGGGCGTCCGCCACGACTTAAAGCCCAATCCCTCGCGCACCTATGCGACGGTGGGGATCGAGGGCTTGGCCCCGGGCTGGTTCGAGGTGGAGGGAGCGCTGTTCCTGTCCGACAAGGGCGGCGTGCTGGGTCGCGCAGAGGGCTATTACGATCAGCGCATCACCAATTGGTTTGTGCTCCAGCCCCGGGTGGAAGCCAACTTCTCCGCCCAGGATGTGCCGGAAACCGGCACCGGCTCGGGACTCACCGACCTCGAGGCCGGGCTTCGTCTCCGCTACGAGGGCCGTCGCGAGTTCGCCCCTTATATCGGCGTGTCATGGGAACGGCAGTTCGGGGACACGGCACGCTTCACCCGCGCACGCGGTGACAACACGGGCGGCTTCAGCTTCGTCGCGGGCGTGAGGACCTGGTTCTGAGGCCGCGGCTGCGCCTCCATATCGGTGCGAGCAAGGTCCACCGTTGGCTTGCTCTCCTGATCGGGGCGCAGGTGATCGTGTGGTTCACCAGCGGGCTCATTATGAGCCTGCTGCCGATCGACACGGTACATGGCGACCACCGCATCGATCGCGATGCCGAGCCCGTGCTCTCGGCCGCCCAGGCATTCGCACCCGTCCCCGCGCTGTTGTCGGCTGCCGGCGCGCCAGTTCGCCAGCTCCAGCACCGCGTGCTGCTCGGTCGACCTGTGGTGGAGGCTCAGCTTGCGGCCGGCGGTGTTCGGTTGCTGGACGCCCGCACCGCGGCCGTGCTCCCGCCGATCGACGCGGCTACCGCCGGCATCATCGCCAAGAGGGCGTATCGCGGCAAAGCCGTTGCCCCGACAATGGAGCGGATCGAGCGGGCCAGCACCGAGTATCGTGGTGCGCTGCCGGCATGGCGGGCGTCATTCGCCGATGACGATGCCACCCGCATCTATGTCGCAGCCGAGACGGGCCGGCTGACGTCCGTGCGCACCGGAACGTGGCGGCTGTACGACTTCTTCTGGGGCCTCCACATCATGGACTGGACCCAGCACGAGCGTTTCAACACGCCATGGCTGAAGGCGTTCGCCGCCGGCGGTCTCGTGTTCGGGGTGGCGGGCGCGATCCTCTTGTTCATGCGCTGGCCGCGTCGTCGGCGAAAAGCTCAAGGGGTGCGGCAGGGAGCCGCGTAATACTCTTTGGGCGAGGTTCTACAGGAGTGTGTGCGATGGACCCCCATGACCACCAGTCCGGCCAAAGCGGCGGGATGGGAATGAGCTACGGACGGTTCGCCGCGATGATCGCGACCTCCACCGTCGTCATGTTCGGACTCATGTACCTGAACACCTACGCGTTGAGCCACGTCGAATACAGCCAGACCAGGACATGGATGGCGATCGTCATGGGCGCGGTGATGGCGATCATCATGCTCGGCTTCATGTGGGGCATGTACCCCAACCGGCGTGCCAACCTCGGCATCGTCGCCGGTGCGATCGTCGCCTTTGCCGGCGCTCTATGGCTTGTCCGCAGTCAGGAAACCGTGGGCGACGTCGCCTACATGAAGGCCATGATCCCGCATCATTCGATCGCGATCATGACCAGCGAGCGCGCGCACATCAAAGACCCCGAGGTGCGGAAGCTGGCGGACGGGATCATCGACGCCCAGGTGCGTGAAATCACCCAAATGAAGCGGGCCATTGCGCGCCTCGATGCGCACCCTGTGCCTGACAATGCACCCGATCTTCCTTCCTATCGGGACAAGCAGGTTGCTCCTCCCCCGCCGGAGACGGACGAGAGTGTCGGTGTAAACACGCTTCAGCCGATCCGTTAATCTCAGCCGCCTTGAGGGATGGTGCGTCGGGGCGCGTATCATTTTCACGGGCGGGGGCCACGTGGAGAATCCAGATGAAGATGATCGCGACCATGACCGCCGCCCTGCTTGCCGCCTCACCGGCGCTTGCCCAGCAAGCCGGGCATCAGGGCATGAACCATTCGGGCATGATGCAGCCGACCGCGGCTGATCCCTACGGCCCGGACATGATGAAGATGCACGAGCGCATGATGGCGGCGAAGGGCGCCGACGCCGGCGAGACGTGGATTCGCCAGATGATCGAGCATCACCGCGGCGCGGTCACGATGTCACAGACGGCGCTCCGAAGCACCCAGAACGTAGAAATCCGGCGCGAGGCGCAGAAGACCATCGACAGCCAGAACCGCGAGATCGCGACATTGAACGCGATGCTTCGCAAGATGGGCAAACGCCCCCAATAATGGACGCGAGCCCGGCCCCGTTTCACCGGACGGGGGGCAGGCTTTCGAGGAGTTGAGGATGAGCCGTTCTTTCCGCGCCGCTATGGCCGTGTTGTTGATGGGTGTGCCTGCGGCAGCGATGGCAGCGGCCGACATCACCATGCATCGCGATCCGGGTTGCCCGTGCTGCGAGAAATGGGCGCAGCAGGTGAAGGCGCAGTTCGGCCGTGCCGTGCGCGTCGTGGACGATGCAAATCGTCCAGCGCTGATGAAGGCCCGTGGTGTGCCCGGCGACCTTGCGTCATGCCACACCGCGATCATCGACGGCATGACCTTCGAGGGCCATGTGCCGATCGTCGATATGAAGCGCGCTCTGGCGACCAGACCCAAGGGCGTGACCGGACTTGCGGTCGCGGGGATGCCGATGGGATCGCCGGGGATGGAGATGCCCGGCATGAAAGCCCAGGCCTATGACGTGATCGCGTTCGGACCGGGTGGACGTCGCGTTTACGCCCACCACGGGTAAGTAGCGGCGGGAGCGGTCTTCCGCTCCCGCCGCCCCTGTATCAGTGCTTCATGCCCGACATGTCGTGGCCGGCATGGTCGCCGTGCTTGCCGTCCTTCATGCCGGCGCAGCAGTCGCCCTTCTTGCCGTCTTTGTCCTTGCAGCAGTCCGCACCGTCCTTGCAGCACGCCATGTCGGCACAGCACGAACCGGCCGCGAACGCGACACCGGGGATCGCCAGCGCCAGAGCGGCGCCGATCAGCTTGAACTTGGTCATCAGTAACTCCGTCGATTGAATGTGTGGGATCGGGATCGTCACACGGTTCGCGGAGGAGGCGTGGCCGGGGGGATGGGCATTCCTGCGAGGCCAACGACAGGCAGAGGGCGGAAAGCCATGCGTACCGGAGGGGCAGCATCGACCGGTGCCAGCGCACCGGTCTGAACGGCCGTGCATGGGGTCGAGCAGGCCGCCTGCTGCGGCGCCTTCCCCGGCTTCGGCTTGCCCTCGCAACCTGTCATTTTCGACGCGACCGGCGAGGCGTTCGCAACCGCCTCGCAGATCGGCCCCAGGCGCATGACCAGCACCACCGCCAACACGGCCAGAGCCGCGAGGCGGAGCATACCGGCAAGACGGGGCAGTCGGCGTTCCATACTCGCTATCGGCCCCGACAGACGATCGATGTCAATGTGCGATCGAGAGCGCTGCCGGTGCAGCTACCATCCAGAGCGCCATAGCGACCATCATCACGTTCTCGGTGAGCGACAGGAAGCCCAGCGGCACGTTGCTGTCCCCGCCCACGCAGGCACACTTCAGCTCGCGCTTGTCGACATAGACCGCCTTGATGACCGACACCGCGCCGATCGTACCTATGACGAGCGCGATCGGCACCGACAGCCAGGTCAGCGCACCCGCGGCCATCAGGACGCCCGCCGCCCCTTCCGCGTAGGGATAGACATACGAATAGGGCACCCAGCGCTTCGCCAGCAGATCGTAGTTCAGGAACATGCTCGAAAAGCTCTCGACGTTCTGGAGCTTGAGCAGGGCCAAGACGCACATCGAAAAGGCGATGAACCATTCCCCCGCGCGCACCGTGAACGGCGTGCCGAAAGCGGCATAGCTGGCGGCAAGCGCCATCAGCGCCGTCATGGCGAACACCGCGATCACCGGCCGATAGGTGACGGCCTTGGGATCGCGAACCGCCTTGCCAAAGAAGCGGCGCAGATCGTCATAGCCCCCTACCCGTTCGCCTCCGATGAAGGTTTGCGGGGTGGTTTTCACGCCGTGCTCCGCCTTGAAGGCGTCGGTTTCCTCCCGCGTGCGCAGCCAGTGGTCCTCGACCTCATAGCCCTCGCGGCGCAGCAGGTCCTTCGCCTTGAGCCCGTAGGGGCAGGTGTGCGTCGGCATCACCATTCGATAGATCGTCGCCTTCTTCGGTGCCAACGTCGCCATTCGTCTTCTCCGGCCTTTATGCCGGACCTATATGGCGTCCGTACCATAGTACGGAGTCAAGACATGGCCGGCATGACGATCGCGGGGCTCGCGCGGGAAGGCGACGTCGGGGTTGAGACGATCCGCTACTACCAGCGCCGAGGCCTCCTCGACACGCCCGATAGACCAAACAACTCCGGGTCGGGCGGCGGTATCCGTCGTTACGGTCCGGATGAGGCTCGCCGGCTCCGGTTCATCCGCTCTGCCCAAGTCGCGGGGTTCACGCTGGAGGAGATCGCCGAGCTGCTGCAACTCGATGCCACCGATGATCGCGCGCGAGCGAGGGAGATGGCAGCCGTCCGGATCGCGGAACTGGACCGCAAGATCGCCGAGCTGGAGAAGGCGCGCAGCGCGCTTGCGCGTTTGGCGCACGATTGCAGTCGATCGGATGAAGGCCCCTGCCCCATTCTGCTGGCTTTCGACCAATAGATTTAAGCATGGTGTCAAAACCGTCCGGTTGTGATGCTGTAGACGCAACGTACAAATGGCACACTCCCGCTAGTTAGAAATGGCACAGCGGTTCTGCAGCGGGCCTCCGGTGCCATAACCGTCCTCGTACATTGAGGATGTGTGAGCGATGACGGTGCTGACTATGAGTGCTGCCGAAGTGAGCCGGTTGGATACGCTGATGCGGCTCGACCGCGGTGAGATCCGGCCGGTCGATGCCATGGCGCTGCTGGGCCTGCAGCGCAGTCAGCTGTACCGCCTGCTCAGGCGCCTCCGACGAGATGGCGCGGCCGGCCTCGTGTCCCGCAAGCGCGGGCGCCCTAGCAACAGGCGGTTCAGCGATGCCTTTCGCGACCAGGTCGTTGGTATCGTGCGCGAGCGCTACGCCGACTTCGGTCGGACGCTGGCGTGCGAGTACCTGGCGGAGCAGCATGGTATTACGCTCTCGCGCGAGACGCTGCGGCAGATGCTCATGGCGACCGGCGTGTGGAAGGCCAAGGTTGCCAAGCGAGCCCGGCTTCACCAGCCGCGCTACCGGCGCGAGTGTCGCGGCGAGCTGGTGCAGGTCGACGGGTCGGACCACGACTGGTTCGAGGGCCGCGGCCCGCGTTGCACGTTGCTGGTCTACATCGACGATGCCACGAGCGAGCTCATGCACCTGGAGATGGCGGAGAGCGAGAGCGCCTTCTCCTACATGCGCGCGACCCGGAGCTACCTCGAGCGCCACGGCAAGCCGGTGGCCTTCTATTCGGACAAGCACAGCGTCTTCCGGAACAACAACGCGAC
Organism: Sphingomonas citri; assembly: GCF_019429485.1. Lineage (GTDB taxonomy): Bacteria > Pseudomonadota > Alphaproteobacteria > Sphingomonadales > Sphingomonadaceae > Sphingomonas > Sphingomonas citri. The sequence goes on from NZ_JAHXZN010000009.1 coordinate 55,097, forward strand.
CGCCGACAGCGACGGGATGACGCATCTCGGCCGCGCGCTCGACAAGCTCGGCGTCGAGATAATCTGCGCCAACTCGCCACAAGCCAAGGGACGTGTCGAGCGCGCCAACGGCACGCTGCAGGATCGCTTGGTCAAGGCGATGAGGCTGGCGGGCATCTCGTCCATCGACGAAGCCAACGCCTTTCTCCCCTCCTATGTCGCCCAGCACAATGCCAGGTTCGCCTGCGCCCCGGCCGACCCGCGCGACGTGCACCGTCCACTCGCCGCGCACGAGAACGTCGAGGCGGAGATGGTGTGGCGTGAGGAGCGGACCGTCACCGCGTCGTTGGCGCTTCACTACAATAAAGCGATGTTCATCCTCGAGCCGACGCCCCTCACCCGCTCGCTGGCGCGCAAGCGCGTGCATGTCCGCGAGTACCCGGACGGCTGCATCGAGATCCGCCACGGCGAGCGCGTGCTACCCTACCGCGTGTTCGACAAGATGCGCCAGGTGAACCAGGCCGCTATCGTCGACAACAAGCACCTGGGTGCCGCACTTGCTATGGCTCAGGCTATCCAGGCAGCGGCGCCGCATCACGCCAAGCGCAACAACAGCGAGCCGGCACGCAGCTCCGGGTCAATCGGCGTCTTTGCCCGCCCCGCCCCTGCTCCCGGTAAGGTCGACCGACGCCGGCTGTGCACGCCGAAGCTGAAGCGCGGCGCTCGCCTCTCCAACGAGGAGTTGGTGGCACGCGGCCTTGGCGAGTACGTCCGTTAGCGCCCACTAGCAGACATGCGGATTCCCGATCATTGTGGGGCTATGCGTTACCTGATGATCGCTGTTCCGGCTCTTATGGCGAGCACCGCTCAGCCCATGGCCTCGTTGCGGGTTGAAGGCGAGCGCTCGACCTTTTCAGTGGTCGTCGAAAAAAGTGCCCAAACGGGCTACGAGATCCGGATCAGATGCGTGGCCGCGTGCGACCTACCTATCGATTTTCACGAACCTATTGATGATGTCCCCATGGGATTGTTCACCCGAGATCAGGACGAACTTGTTTTCTCCTTGTGGAGTGGCGGCTCGGTCTACCGGGTTCGCGTCTGGCAGGTGGGCGACCGGGCCGTCCGCAAGGTGGCAGAACTTTCGAGTCGCGGAAGACCCGACTTCCTGACGGACGAAGCGGGTCGTGCGGCGATCCGGACGTACGAGGCCGACGGGGGCGTTGACCCGATGAAACCGGTGCTGAGATCGTTCGTCCGAGGTCGCTTTGTGGTCGCGCCCTGACGGCAGCTTTCGCCCAGTTGCGGGCCTTCATGAGATCCGGCTAATCATTTGCGAATGGAGTGGAAGGTTCGAGCGGTGAAGCTGATTGCCTTATGCACCATGATCGGGCTTTCCGGGTGCGGTCAAAGTCTCCCTCCGATGTCGAGAGCATTGTTCGGGGAGGCAGTGAAAAGGTGCGCGCTCCGCCTGACCACATATACCTACCGTGAAGGGCTTTTGATTGATGAGCCGCTGGTCAACTTCACGAAAGAACCAGATCCCGCAAAGGCTCACGCTTGCTTTAATGCCGCGTTGGATAAGATAACTCGTGAGATGACCGAGCGAGGCGTCGACCACATCGGCTACATCTGGGAGTCGCGAGCCTGAGGTTGCGAATGTCCGCTTTTCTGCCAACTCGGACACGAGCGCCATCTTCGCGGCCGGCTGGCGCGCGGCACTCAGTCCGCCAAAGGCATAGCCAACCAACACCCCGTCCGGTGTCCGTTTACGCCCAGTAGCGGACATTCCAACGGCCCAGGGGTGACCGCGGATTATGGACGGGTTAGGTGAGACAGCCAGTGGCGATCGGATGCGATCAGCCGTCAGGAGAGAATGCGTGCTTTTTCACACCATGGTCGGATCGAACGACATCGAACGCTCTAAGCGCTTCTACGATAAGGTGCTCGGCACCTTGGGTGCAGGGGAGGGGACGCGGAACATCGCCGACAGCGGCCATACACGTTTAATTTACAACAACGGAAGCGGCACCAACTTCATCGTCAGCCAGCCGATCAACGACGAACCTGCAAGCGTGGCGAACGGCAGCACCGTCGCCTTTTCCTGCGACTCGCCCGAGCAAGTGAAGCTGCTTCATGACACCGCCGTTTCTGCTGGCGGAACCTCGATCGAAGCTCCGCCCGGACCGCGCGAAACCGCCTCCATGGGCACCATCGAGCTTGCCTACTTTCGTGATCCCGACGGCAATAAATTGTGCGGCATTCATTTTCCCGCCTGATCCGTTCGATATGGGTCCGCTTCTGACGCAAGCGGACCTAGATCATGCGATCCTGCGAATGTCCGCTTTCCTGCCAATGTCAGACGCTAAAGGCGCGTCTGTCCGGGAACGGAGCTGAATGGCCGAGAGTGGGTTAGCCGTCGCCCCGATGCAGCGTCTTTTCGATGAGCCAAAAGTGCAGATGCTGTACCACGAGGAAAAGAAGGCCGGTGCCGATGAGCCCCGGCAGCACCATGCCCTCTTGGCCCGGCCGGGGCTGCAGGTTCATCGCCAGCGCAGCATTGATCGCCAGAACGCCGATTGCCAACGCAGGAATGAATGAGAGAGCCAGCACCCGAGGAGCAGACCACGTCACGTCTCCGGTCAGCCACCATTGCATTGGGAGTCGATCCTCACGACGGAAGCGCGAATTTGCTCGGATCGCTAATCCGCAGAGTAGCAGACCAAAGAAAAGTGCGATGCCGAACATGGCCATACGACTACCCTCCGACCCGAGGATAGCGGCTTAAGCAGCGCCTGCAACGAGGCATTGGAGCTCGTCCATCGCATGACCGAGCCGGCTGCTGTCGCAGCGGGTCCAAACGTCCGCTTTCCCTGCCAATTTCGGCCATTCAGCCGTGGCGCCGGCCGCACCCACCTCGAACGTCTGAGATGATAAATTTGCGGACTGACCGTTTTCCGACCGACCGTTTTCAGACCGGTAAGCGCGCATCGTGGTCGCTGGTTGACCCCGAGCTGCTTTCCCAAAAACGATGGTGTTTTGGGAAACCGACCGTCCTTACCTGCTGCGGTCGTCGCCCTGGGTTGCTAGCCTGGTGTATTCGATAAGGCGAACGCGCAGCGCGTCGATATCGATCGGGCTGATCCCTGTCGTGGCGGCGATCCATCCGCCGTCCGCAGCGAGCCTGACCACCTCCAGCGTGGGGTCATGATCCGCTAGGCAGGCAGCCAGACGCTCACCCAGCCACTGATACCATCGCCGCGTCAGAGCATTGTCGCCGAACAACGTGCCGGTGAGTGCGGCCCAGATATGACGGTTGCCATCGTCGCGCGCGAGCGCGGTGTTGACGTAGGCACGAGTAAACCGCCCATGCTCAACCGGGTCGTCAGCCATCAGGCCGTCCAATTGCCGATCGAGCTGTTCCAGCAACATGTCGAACATCGCCACGATCAGGGCGTCGCGATCGGCGAAATGATGGAACAGCGCGCCCTTGGTGACGCCCGCATTGGCGGCGACTGCCGCGACCGTGACGTTGGCGAGCCCACGCTCTGCCACGAGGACGGCAGCGCCGTCGATCAGCGCCTGCCTGACCCGTTCGGGGTCTTTCCTGCGGGTGCCGACCTCGCTTTTCAATGCGCGCCCGACTTCGAGAAGGCGTTCACCACGATGACACCGGCGACGATCAGTCCGATGCCGGCGACCGCGATCCAGTCGAGGCGCTGCTTGAAGACAACGACGCTGACGACGGCAGTCAGGATGATGCCGACGCCACCCCAGATCGCATAGGCAATACCGAGCGGAAGGTGCCGTAGCGCCTGCGCCAGCAGGTAGAAGGAAGCCGCGTAGAAGGCAGCGGACGCGAGCGTTGGAACCAGCTTCGTGATGTGTTCCGATCGGGCGAGAAGCGTTGTGCCGATCACCTCACAGACGATGGCACCGCCAAGGGCGGCCCAGGACATCATCATTGGATTCATCGCGAAAGGGACCTTTTCCAGCAAACGGGGGTTCCCTTGCATCGTACATACCGCGCGGTATGTTTGCAAGATTACCCATCGGAGTTCGACGCGTGCGTGAAGCCAAAACGATCCCCCACAGCCCCTATTTGCCGTTCGATCCGGACGTGGCGGATTACAACGTGGCCTTCACGCACCTGTCGCCGTGGGAGTTCGGGGGATGGAAGCGGGAGTCGCTGTCGTGGAAGGAGGGATGCTACCTCCATGCTGGCCTCAATCCGCCCTCACCCTATCGCCTGAGCGGACCGGGTGCGCTCGCCTTGCTGCGCGACGCCTGCATCAACGGCTTCGCAAAATTCTCGATCGGCTCCTCCAAGCATGCGGTGATGTGCAACGCGCAAGGCAACGTCATGGCGGATGGCATGGTCCTGCGGACCGGGGAGGAGGATTTCACCTGCTTCTTCCTCAATCCATACATCGACTATCTCGTCGCGTCCGGCCGCTACGACGTCCGCGGTGAGGATCTGTCGGGCAAGGTGTTCCTGTTCCAGGTAGCCGGGCCGCGATCGTTGGAGGTCATGGAGGCGGCGACCGGCGAGAGCTTGCGCGACATCGAGTTCCTCTGGCACCGCGCCAGCACGATCCGCGCCGACGGTCGCGACATTCCCGTGCGCGTGTTCCGCCTCGGGGTCGCGCGGACGCTCGCCTATGAGGTGCATGGCCGGATCGAGGATGCCGATGCGATCTACCGCGCGCTACGCGCCGCGGGCGAGCCGGTCGGGATGGAGCGGCTGGGGATGCAGGTCTATGGCATGAACCATACCGAAGGCGGCTTCGCGCAGTCCTATATCCACTTCCTACCCGCCTATATGCAGGACGCCGCGTTCATGGACTTCCTACAGGGCAAGGCGGACGCCTTCATGAGCGACCTGCCCGGCAGCGCCGGACCCGATATCGACAAGCGTTATGCCAATCCGGTCGAGCTAGGCTGGGGCCACATGATTCGGTTCGACCATGAGTTCACCGGACGCGCGGCGTTGGAACGCATCATGGCCGGCTCGCATCGTAGGATCGTGACGCTCGAATGGGATCAGGCCGACATTCTGGAGGTCTACGCTTCGCAGTTCCGCATCGATGCCGACACCGAGTTCATGGATTTCGCTGCCAACCCGGTATGGACCGCACACAACTCGGTGGTGTTCAGCGACGACGTGTTTGTGGGTGACCGGCTTGTCGGCATCTCCAGCGGGCGGGTGTTCAGCTATTACTACCGGCAAATGCTGTCGCTGGCGCTACTCGACCCCGAACAGGCCGCGATCGGTCGCGAGGTGGAGGTCCTGTGGGGATCGCCCGGCAGCCGTCAGAAGCGGATCAAGGCCAAGGTCGCGCGCTTCCCCTACCTAGACCTGCCGAAGAACGCCGACATCGACGTGCGGTCGCTCAATAGCGGCTTTGCTGGAAAGGAAGTGCGATCGTGAGCGAGTTCGATCTTACCCGTATCGATCACCTCAATCTCGCGGTCGGCGACATGGAGCGGTCGCGGGCCTTCTACACGCCTACACTGGCCGCGATCGGGATCGATGAACTGACGGTGGTGCAACCTGGCGAACGCGGAAATCCCGGCGGTTGGGTCGGCTACGGGAATGGCGACAAGCCCTTCCTATGGCTGCGTGACGATGGAGCAGTCGGGGAACGGACGCACCTTGCGTTCAGCGTCGGCAGTAGAGAGGGTGTCCATGCTTTCTACGATGCCGCGCTGGCCGCAGGCGGAAAAGACAACGGCGCCCCTGGCACGCGTCCCGAGTACCACGACGGCTATTATGGCGCGTTCGTGCTCGACCCAGACGGGATCAACGTCGAAGCCGTTTTTCATGGGCCTGCCACGTAGGGCACCTTCGTATCGAGCAGTGACCTTCCCACAAAGGAAGCTTGGCCGGCACGACGGCAGGCCGATCAGCGCGCAGGCGACCGCTCAGGGGCCATTTTCCCGAAATCTGTTCCCGATTGCCCTTTCCCGAAATGCGGCATCGGAGACGGAGTTTCGGGAAAGGTCGGACGCCTGAAAAGCGGGCTGACCGGGCCCGCTTCTGGCGCAGCGGGTCCGGGGTCAGGAGCCGAGAGGTGATCGCATCAGCGGGGGCAGCGCTGCGCTGCTTGGGGGGCTGCACGCTGCCCCCGCTGCCACGCGGCGGTGTCATTTCTATCTGGCGAAGAATGTGTCTTTTCTAACTGGCGGCAACACGTAGACTGTTTACTCTGTGCGAGTCACGACCTTCACTAGCCGCTGATCAACCAGCTCTAGCCAGCGATCCCGCACCTTGTTGTAGAGCGCCTCGGGCAGCTGTCCATAGACGACCGTCTCGGGCTTCGAGCCGGGCACGACCCGCGTGTCCTGGTTCGGCCAGGGCGTCCGGTTCAGCTCGGACAGGATGATCCATGACCGCTCTTCGTCGAGCTTAAGACGACGCTTTACGGCCTGCGGTATTTCGATCGCGAACGCCAGTTCGGTCGGCGGGCTGTGCGTGATCGGAAGGACGAAGACCTCAGTACGGCCGTCGCGCATCTGTTGCGACAGCAGCAGGGCGCACGGCCGCTCCTTACGGCCGTCCTCGGCGCCGCGGTCGGCCTCGCGCTTCCAGAGGTATTCGTAGCGGATGACCTGGCCAGGACGCGGCGTCGGTACGTCCACCCTCAATCCAGCTCGTGGTTGAAGGCCTTGGACTCCTCAGGCGCCTTCGAGGCGGCGACAGCGTCGCGCATCTCCTGCGTGACCTCGTCGAGAGACATGGCCACGCGGTCGCGGCTCTTCAGGCGGGTATATTCCTGCATCGACATGAGAACCAAAGCCTCGTCGCCGCGGTTGGTGATGGTGAGCGGCTCGACCAGCGCCTGCCGGCTGAAGCGGCCAAACGCCTTCGAGACCTCACCGGCTGTCGCTGACTGCACCATGGCCGATCTCCTCATCCGTATAATACGGATCTCACCCTCTCCTTTCAACCGCTCGTCGCTCCCGCTCACCGCGCAGCCGGTCGACCAAGCCGGTGTCTGCGTGCGACTGGATCAGCCGCTCAAGAGCGTCGTCGGGCAGGCATCGCGGGTCCATGCGCGCGCCTTTCGGCTTCGGCGCCTCACGGCCGAGCGCCAGCAGCTGGCGCCGATTGCGGACTTCGACCAACAGGTTGCCCCGCTCCGCGCGCGTGAAGGCACGATCGAGGCCGTAGAGCCACCCTGCCCGCGCTTCCACAAGCATCGCCTCGCAGCGGGCCAGGTCATCATCGTGGCGGCATTCACGGACGCGCTCCACGGTCAGCGCGCGAGCGGTCTCTCGCGTGCGCCAATAATGCTCGCTGCTCGGCGCTTCCAGGGCGAACAGCCGGTGCATGAGGCGGACCCAGGCGCCCATGCTTTCCCAAGCGAAGGGCTTTGCGGCCTTGCGCGCCGCGGGCCGATAGCCCTTCATCGGTGGAAGCGTGCGTGGTGGCTGCTTGTCCCCGTAGAAGAGGTCGGGTTCGCGCCAGCTCACTCGACCGGCTCCAGGTCCCGTAGCTCGGCGAACTCGATCTTGGCGGTGCGCTCCCCGCCGACCGCGTCGAAGAAGACGTAGCAGTGATCGTCGAAGGGGGCGCCGCACAGACGCCACACGACGCCTTCACGCCCGAGGTAACGCTGGATGCCAGAGGTAGGGTCGACCGAGCCCGGCGCGTCCACCAGCCGCACGCGCCGGCGCACGCCGAGCCAGTTGCTGGCCCTTCGCACGATCGCGTCCCTCTCGGCGCGCGTCAGGATCGATGGCCGGTCCAAGCGCGGCGGCCCGAAGGTAGCGAACGGATCGCCCTTGATGCGCTCGAGCTTCTGCTCGATCGTCTCAATCGGCGCGCGTGCCCATTCGGGCGCGGCCGCGTTGCGACGATAGTGGGTCATCGTCGTCGAGGAGAAGAGATCCTGCTGATAGCCGATGACCCGGCGTCGGCGTTGGGCCTCGGCATAGTCGGCGCGCCAGCGATCATCATCCGTCGGCTTGGGGGGCTCGTCGGCCAGTCGCGCGAGCGCGAGCAGCTCCTCGAACTCGTCGCGAGACACCGTCGCGATCCGAGGGTCGTACCTCATCGCAGCACCCGGGCGACGTGACCGGCATAGACCGACACGACCTTCCAGTACGCGGCCATAGGTGCCTTGTGGCGGCGCCAGCAGTCGTCTGCCCGGACCTGCGCATCGCCGCGCAGCTCAAGCAGGAGCTGGCGCAGCTCGGCGCGCGCGGCTGGCGAGAGCGATTGAAGGCGCGCGACGCTGGGCAGCGCCAGCACCGGGTTGCGGACATGCGGATGACTCGACCGCAGCCGAGTTGGGCCCGAGCGCTGCATCATGCCTCTCCCCAGTCGAGATCCTGCCGGTGGGTGATCGCCTCGATCGGCGCATGGTCGACGGCAAGCGCCATGCGCAGTGGCGACACCCAGATGGCCTTCTCGGACAGCGTGAAGGTCTCGCCGAGCTTGGCTAGGAGCAGCGCCTCGCCGATCTCCTCGGCCATGCCCTGCGCCGCGGCGGAAGGGACGGCATTGCCGATCCACTCGCGCTTCTGCGCGTCGGAGCTGCCCTCGAGGTCGAAGGGCTGCACCATGGACCAGGCGTCTCGTTCGCCGTCGAAGCGGAAGACCTGCTCGGGATCGAACAGCGATTGAAGTGCTGCGAGCTCGAGCGTCGTGAATGGCCGATGCCACGTACCGTCCGTGGCGATGATGCGCGCGACCACGCGATCGTTCGGTGCCGGCAGCGCGGCAAGCGGCTCGGGGTCGGGTAGACGTGGATCCGCGACCGACCACTTGCCGCGGTCGTACTTGGCATAGCCCGGCACGGCGACGCTCGTGTCCTCCCAATTGAGGACGCCATAGTGCGCCTGGCTGTTGTAGCCGTGCTGGTCGCGCCCGCCAGCACTGAGCCCGACGGGGCGAGGATCCGCGACCGACAGCGCACCGCCTGCAGGATGGACCGCACCCGTGACCACCTTGGCCGTGTCGCTGAAGTCAGTGACGGCGAGGATGTTGCGGTGGGTGCCGGCCGCGTAGCCCGGCCTCGGGTCGGTGACCGGCTCGCCGGCGTCGCCGATCGGCACGATGCGGAAGACATTGCCAAGCTGGCCTGCAGCGGCTGCCTTGCGCGGATCCGAGATCGCGTATGGCCCCGTGCCGACCGAAACGTCGGCCTTGATGCAAGGAGACGGCGCCGACCACGGCCGGACACCGAGCTGGACGCTCTTCGGGTGCGCATCGAAGCGAGGATCGGCGACCGCATGCGCGCCGGCGCTCGGCTTGGGGCTCCCGCTGACCGTCGCAGCGCTCTCGCTCCAGCGTTTCACGCCGAGCACATTGCGATGAGTCGAGGCACCATAGTCCGGCCTCGGATCGGCGACGCTGTGCGCGCCATTGGTAGGGCCGTTGCGCCCCGTCACGGTGCCGGCATGCTGGTGCCAGTCGCGGACGCCAAGGACGTCGGCGTTCCAGTCGGCCGAGACCCGCACGTCTGCGACCGAGAAGCGGCCCTGCGCCGGTGCGCGCGCGGAAGTGAGGGTCGGCGCGGTATCCGACCAGTCGAGCACGCTGAGTGCGTTCTCGCGCAGCGCCTGCTCAGGCACGATGCCGAAGTCGCGCAGCCGTCCGTCGATCACCGCCAGATCGTTCAGCGCGCGCCAGTCGCGCCCCGCGGGCACGAAGGCGAGCCGCACCCACGTCTTCCACTGCAGCGCCGGTACACGGTGCATCACGCCCGCGGCCGGGTCTCCCGGCATCGGCAGCTTGCCGATGACCTCGCCGACGCCGCGCAGCCGCTTCTTGGCGGGCTGATAGATGAAGTTCGGCACCTTGGATGGGTGGCGGAACAGCCGCAGGAAGCTCTTGCGGCGCTGCGCGAGACCACCGATCGCGCCGCAATCGTGAATGCTGTCCTCGACGTCGCTGACGACATAGCCATAGGCGCGGTAGAGCGCGTCGATCTGGGCGAGAAAGCGGGCGCCGCGCGCGGTCGCGATGCGTGGCACGTTCTCGAAGGCGACGATCGCGACCGGATCATCGCGGTACGCCTCGAGGCTGAGCATCATGCCGCGCGTCGTCAGGTCGTTGAGCGCTTGGTACTTGGCAGTCTCGGCCGTGCGCGCCGACAGCAGGCCGGAGAAGCCCTTGCACGGGTAGCTCGCAAACAGGACGTCGAGGCGGCCGAAGACGCGGCGGATGTCGAGCGGCGTGGCCTCGCGCCAGCTCGGGTCCGGCGCCCGCTGATGGAAGGCGCGGTATTGGGCCTCGGAGAAGAGGTCCATCACGGTGCCCTTCACGCCCGTGAGACGCTCGAAGTTGCGGATCGCGCCCTCGTCGACATCGATCCCGCCTGCGCACTCGAAGCGGCCGCGCAGCGGGCCGACGCGAGGGTTGGCGGCGTTCATGCCGGCAGCGCCGGCACCGAGCCCGCACGCCATGTGGCCGTGGCGGATCACCACCTCAGCGGTCGCGTGGCGGAATGCGTTCATGGTGAGGCTCCCGGATCCGGATGATCCGCCTCTCCCCTCCCCCTTTCCTCTCCCGCGCTGGCTCGCCGCGGCCAGACTCGATCAGCTACAGCATCAGCGCAGCTGGCTCGTCGCTTCGAGCAGCGGCTTCGTATCCTCGTCGCCATGCGCGATCGAGGCGACTGCCGGCGCGAAAGCCGCTCGCGGTGTTACCGAAGACGAAAGCGCGCCAGCCTGCCTTGTCGGCCTCCCACTCCGCATTCGTTGGAGCTGGACCGAGCAACGTCATGATATCGCGCACAGGCCGCGGACGGGATTGACGTGCTCGCGGGGCGTGAGACTTAATGCTGCTCACCGACGATCTCCTGATCCTGAGAGGTGGGATATGCTCGACCTGGCTGCTGCGCCGACGCTCACCCCGCCCGCTGTTCAGCCATCGACCGCCCCGTCGCTGTGGCTCGTCGCCGCGCTCCTCATCGCGCATCAGGTGGCACTTACCGTGATCCACTACATCGTCGGGCCGGCCATGGGGCTCGACCCGGCGTCGGCCGCGCTCACCGCAGCGACGATCGTGCTGGCGGCGCTGCTGATCTTCGGCCTTGTCGCGCTCGATACGCGGCGCCGAGGTCGCGCACGCGCCGTGCTGCTCACGGCGCCGGCATGGGACCGGCGCACGGCATCCACGATGGTCATCGGCCTTGCGGTCGCGCAGATTCCTCTTGGGATGCTCGCGCTGCAGGGAGCAACCGTGTGGCAGTCGGGTGTCGGCAGCAACCTCGAGGTCGGCCGGGCGCTCGTCTCGTCGCTGACCGGATCTGCCGGTCTGGCGCTGCTTATCGCCACTGTCATCGTCGCGCCGATGGTGGAAGAGCTGCTCTACCGCGGTTACCTGCTCGGCACGCTGGTTGACCGCGGTTGGCGCGTCGCCGCAGTGCTGGTGTCAGCCTTCCTCTTCGTGACCCTGCACTTCGAGCCGGCGAACCTGGTCGCCTCGCTGTGTCTCGGCCTCGGAACCGGCATCTGCGCGCTGCGCACGCGCTCGATCGTGCCGGGCCTTTTCGTCCACATTGCCAGCAACGCCTTTGGCATGTGGTACGCGACCTTGGCTGCCTGAGCCCGACACGTCGTCGCGGACGTTCTCTGCGGAAACCAAGGGGCTACGACATGACGACCTATCCGCTGAGCGAGCCAGCGACGACCTACGCGAACGACGATGATGGCAAGCCGACGTCCCGCATCCTGTTCAAGGGCACGCTGAGCGACTGTGCAGCGAACGTCGAGGCAATGCCGCACAACGAGCGCTTCTCGGCCTCCATCAAGATGAATGCTCTTGAGTTGAGCTACGGCCCTGACGAGGTCGATGAGTTGATCCGCTACCTCCGCAACGAAGACCCGGGGCTGTCAGATAAGGACATCGCCGACGTAGCTCAGAATATCGAGTAGAGAAGAGGATCTAATCTCCTAGTGCAGCAGCACTACAGCGCAGTCACACCGCCATCATCTTCGCCTCGCTTCGGATTGCTCCCATCTGGGACATCCATACGCTTGGCGGTGAACAAGCCTGCTCCTGGCCCGTTCCGATACAAGCGACGTAGTCGCTCCAGTAGCGTTCCGGGGGAAATATGCAGACGATCCTTGTCGTAGAGGATGATCCTCTCGTGCGCCTACACGTCTGTGGTGCGCTTGAGGACGAAGGCTACCGCGTGGTGCAAGCCGGTCGCGGCGATGAGGCACTCGACGCCCTCGCGGCAAACGACGCTGTGAGCCTGATCGTCTCCGATGTCCGGTTGCCCGCGGAGCTCGATGGCGTGCAGCTGATTCAGGAAGCCAAGCGACGGCGACCCGATTTGAGCGTAGTGATCGCGAGCGGACTGGGGGAGGGAGACCTGCAGCTGCCGGATGGCGTCACGCTCCTGCGCAAGCCCTTTGGCATCGGTGCGCTGCTTGCCGCCTGCCGCACGGCCGCTCTGCTGACGACTTAACGAAGGAGGAGCTGCCCCACTATCTCGAGCGCGACGAGTCCTTGCTATAGGTCCTCGCGCACCATGATGGTGAGTACGCGCCTCGTGACGGCCGCGTCAGCCGGGTCCTCGGAACCGTATTCGAGGGCGAGGTCGTAATAGTCGATGGCGAAATAAACCGTGTGTCCGCGAAGCTCGAACTCGCCGCGGTGCCGCTCACGATCCTCGCTGTCGAAGGTGTGCGCCCGCAAAGCGGCCATGATCTCGATCTGCGCCACCACGGTCGCCACGGCGGCCTCGGCGAAGGTCGCAAGGCAGGCGCGGGTCATGACAATGCGTGCCCGACGGTCCAGCCCCTGTCGGCAGCGATCATTGAGCGCGCCGATGATCTCGGTGCGCGATGGGCGAACGACGTTGTCCATGCTGACTCCCTTCGGTAATCGGGTGGGATGCAGATCTTCGCGGTCATCATCGCGCTGGTCGGCGCGGCCGCGTTCGAGGGCATGGCCCTGCTCTACCGGCGCCGCATCATCCCGGCCGGGCCGCTCCTCGCCTTGGCGACAAGCATCCTGCTCACGATGGTCGGCCTGACAATCGTCGGCCTCGCGTCGGGGCAGCTGGTCATCGTCAACCAGGCTTCTGCCACGAGCGATCAGTGACATTCAGGCGGCGAGCGGCTCTCACGTTTGCCGCGTCATCAATCCGGCATTGAAGCGCTCTAGCCAGCTCTGCATCGTCGGCCGCTCGCCAACCGGCACCATGGCAGCGACGTCCTGGAAGCGGATCAGGTCGCGCGGCGCGGCGCGCCAGATCCGATCGATCTCGCGCGACGGCAGCAAACCCTCGGCGCGGATGAAGTCGGTCATGCGGCCCGGGCGCGCCTTGGTCGACCGGCGCCACAGGCCCTCGACCGTGTGCAACCGCGGCGCGGCGCGTGCCTCGACAAGCACGATGAGGCGCAGGCACCAGCGCGGCAGCTCACGGATCTCCTCGGGCCGATTGGCAATGCACAGCCAGCACGCCGACTTTGGGGGCACCGGCAGGCCCTCGGCGACGATGCGCGCCACGCAGGCGTCCCGGTCCCAACCCCACTCACGCAGCGGCGAGCGGCAGTCGTATAGCGGATCCTCGATCGATAGCGCGTGGTTGGCCCGTAGCGTGTCTCGCGGTCCAGCGTCATAGCCGATCAGGCGAACGACGCGTTGGCCACGCGCCCAGGCGTCTTTCGCCGGCTGCCAGCTCGCGAGAAACGCGTCCTGTGGCGCCTTCTTGTATTTGAGGCTGCAGCTCGAGCCGCCCAGGCTCTTGCTCGGCAGCGTCGCGTTGGTCAGGCACATCTCCAGCAGCCCATAATAGGGCGGCCAGTGCTTGAAGCGCTTGGGCGTGTACGAGACCAGCTCGTGCCGGATGCCGTGTGCATCCATCCACGGCCGGATCACGTCGAGATAGGCATAGGTCGCCGGCTTCTCGACGCCGGTGTCGGCGCTCAGCACCAGGTCGGGCTTCTGCCCGCGTGCGACCAGCTCGACGAGAAGCGCGGTACTATCCACGCCGATGCCGTAGGCAAGCACGACGGGAGGGGGCGGCATTTTCATGTCAGATCCCTCGCCCATTGAAGGTGGCGACGACACCGGCGAGCGATGCGGCCTCGGTCAGCGCAGCCCTGACCACGGCCTCGGCAGTCGCCGGCATGCGGAAGGTGATGGAGGTGCCGCGGGCGATCGGGTCGGGCGAGATCGCGATCGGCCGCCTGCCCGTCCACGCCGCGGCGGTAATGTGCGCGCTCCAACCTTGATGTGCGGCACGCGACCAGGAGCGGACGATTACGTCGCGCCCGGCGAGACTGAAGATGCCGAAGCGCGGCAGCGGGTGAGCGAAGATCGCGCCCGGCTCGTCGAGCCCTTGGCCATCGTCGCTGAGCTGTAGCAGCTGCTCGCCGGCTGCGCCGATCACCGCGATGTCGACGCGGGCGGCACCGCTCGCGCGCGCTGCCTGCAGAAGCTCGAGCAGGACGTCGGTGATGCTGTCGGCGAACAGCTCCTGCACCGTAGCGACCGCGCTCGGGGCGGCGGTGGGTGCGATCGAGGCGGGGAGCATGGCGGTCTCCTTCTCGCGGGCCCAATCCCGCGATTACCTGCTCCCCTCTCCTCTCCCCCTGCTCAGGGCTGGGCGGCCTCGGTCAGCTTGACCCGAGCGGCTTTCAGCCGACGCACGCTCTCGGCCAGAAAGAGGCCTTCTGACTCCAGTTCCGAGACGGTCTTCCGCCGCTCGGCCAGCTCCGCCAGCCGACGATCGATCGCGTCCGCGGTCACCGTGATCTCGTCGACGGTGAAGTGGACGGCGGAAGGTGGAGGCGGCAACCGCAGCGGCTGGCGCACCTCAGGCCGGCTCTCGGTGGAAGCATGGATGCTCCAGAGATGCGCCTCGGCATCGAAGAGCTCGTCGAAAGCCTGGCTGGAGTTGCTGACGTTCACGATCCACTGCTCGCCGTCGCGTTCCATGAAGCCGGGCGCGTAAATCCGTCCCGGACTGTCGCTATCGTCGACCCTGCCAAGCTCCTCGCCGGCCGCAGCGAGGCCGTCGACGTCGCGGGCGGTGAGGCGCCAAGCGTCGAACCGCTCGCCTTCATCGGACGCGGTGAGATAGTGCGTCGTCGCGATCTTCCACGCCGCGTTCACGCGCTCGAGATCGTCCTCGAACGTGGCCGGCTCGGCGGTCGGCAGCAGAGGATGGCCCCGCTCGGCCTCCCATGCGGCGAGCATCACCATGTTGGCATCGACGAAGTCGTGCGAGGCACACGTACCCTCCGGCGCCACGCGGTTACGCAGCCGCATGTCCCGCCACTGCGCGGGCGTCAGCTCGAGAGCGAGCCCGCGCGCGAAGGCGCACGCGAGCGCCTCGACCGCGGCCGACGCCAGCACCTCGTCCCAGTCGGCGCCGGCGTAGATGGTGGTCAGCTCGCCCACGGCATCGCGCCGGCTGAAGCTGAACCGAGGCGCTTCCGGAAACTCCCGCTTCGACGGGTCGGCATAGTCGACCCAGACCTGCGCGGCCTCGCCCATCGGTCCCACGCACGGGCCGAAGCTGGGCGCAGTGTCATGGTGCCAGCTCATTTCCGACCAGCGCTCCGGAATCGGCATCATGGTCGCGACCGGATAGTCCGGAAATTGCCACGGCCAGTTCCGGTCCACGGCCTCGGTGGTGAAACGGTCGGCCAGCGAGACCATGCTGCCGCCCGCCATTTCGCGATAGGCCGCGATCGTCTCGGCATCGCCGTCGGCGCCGGCGATGAGCGTCCGCAGAACGTAGGGCCATGTCGCCATGCCGACCGACACGTTGAGGAAGCCGTTCCAGTGGGTGTCGTCGGTGTAGCCCGGGAAGGTCGGACCTTCTCCGAACGTCCAGAGGACCGGGCGCATGAGGTGATCGGCTGACGCGGGCACGGACTGGGGCATTAGGCGGCTCCTCGCCGGCTCATTCCGGCGTGCCCGCTCCCTCCCCCTCTCCTCTTTCGCGGCTCGGATCAGTGCGGCTACGCCGCGTGCCGAGCCGAAGCTGCCATCATCGTCGTGGCGGCCCCAAAACGCCGCAGCGTCGCCGCCATCTCCGACCGTAGCTTGGCCTTGTTCGAGACTATGATCTCGGCCGCGATTGGCGTGCCATCGGCATCGGCGTAGCCGGTTGCGAGTTGCCCGTTGCCGACCTCGACCCGGATCAATTGGCCGCGCACGGGGGCTGGCCCAACGTGCCGCACGGTGAACTCGCCGAGCTTCCCGACCAGGCCCTGGATCAGCTTGCCCCAGCGGATATGGCCCGCGGCCATGTTCTCGTCGTCGCCATAGCCGCGATCGAGCCATGTGCGCAGGTGGGTGCGCTGCTGCAGCTTGGTGTTTCGCGTGCGCTCCATCGTTCGGCAGAGCGGCAGCGCGCTCGCGATACCATCGAGCAGTCGCAGGTCCTCGTCTTGAAGCGCCACCAGGATGTCGTCGATCTCGCGGCCGGACAGCGCTTCCACCAGCTGCTGGCGCAGCGCGGCGCCGGTAACCTGCCGGCGACCGCCTAAGCTCGCGCTCGGCGTGTAGTCGCCGGCGTGAAGGAGGCCGCGGTCCGTTAAAATAAGGAGCGTCATGGCCTCGGCGCCGGGCCGATCACGCACGATCCACAGAAAGTCCCACTTGGCGCGCGCCGGATCTCCGCCAGCGAGGTCGGCATCGCTGAGGATGGCGAGACGCCGCGACCAGCGTGCCGGTCGAGCCTCATCACCGGGCTTCGGCCAGCTGCTCGGCAACGGCCGCGCCGGCGTAACCGGAACGACGGCAGCCGGCATGTTGCTCTGGCGGTGCAGCGCCAGGTTCGCGCGCCGCGCCGCGTCGAACAGGTCGGTGCGGTCGCCACCTCCGTCGGTGAAGCCTTGGTCGTAGGCCGCACGGCGGGTCTCGAGCGGCGCATTGCACGGTATCCCGTCCGGATAGTGGTGCGGCCATCCGACGTGCGCTGCGTACCAGCCATCGGCATAGCGGTTGGCGACGTCCCAGTCGTAGCCATACCGATCGCGGCCGTTGAGGATCGCAAGGTCGCGTTCGTTCGCCTTGCCCTCGCGCGCCTCGTTCTCGGTGAAGGCGAAGTTCTTGGCATGGCGCTCGGCTTCGGCCTCGACGCGCATTTCCTCGAACACAGGGCGGGTCGCGATCACACGCGCGTGGCTACGCGCGTGGCGATCGGCGAGCGGCGCACTGGGTGGCAGGTCAGGATAGTCGCGCCACGCCTTGGCGAGCGCCTCGGCGTGGGCAGGCCTGCGGCCGCGTGCCAACCACGTGTCGGCATCGGCGGGGTTGAAAGCGGTATCGGGCATGACGGCCTCGCTCGTCGACGCGCCCGCGGGCGCGAGCAGGTGGATCAGTCGGCCGCGAGGCGCGCGCGTGCGGTCTCGGCCTCATCGGGGAAGGCGGTGGCGAGGTTCGTGTGCAGCGTCTCGAAGTCTGCGACCGGGAAGGTGCCATCCGGTCCGGGCCGCGTGGTCTGCAGCGCACCGATCACCAGTTCGGTGACATCGGGCCGATGGATGGTGGCGACGCTGCCCTCGTAGCTGATCGGAGGAGCAAATCCGCCGTCGAGCCAGCGCGCCAGGCCGTTCTCAACGGCTTCAGCATAGGCCTGGACAGCCTCGTCCTCCTCATCGTCGATGCGGAGCGACAACGTCCGGTACACACCGAAATCGTGACGATTGGCGAGCGGCTTGAGGCGGCAGCCTGCCGGCGGCTGACCGTAGCGTGCGATAATCGCGAGCTTATAGGCGAACACCTCATAGGCATTCACCGCATCGAAGTCGGGCGTGTGGCCCAGCTGCGCGCAGTCTTCTTCGGCGGGTGCTCCGCCAAGGTCGATGACGTCGGACATGGGAGGATCTCCTTCGATCCGCATGGATCGGCACTTCCCTCCCCCTCCTCTCTTGCTTGGCAGAGCAGTTGCGTGCCGGCAGGAGGTGCCCATGCCGCAGCATCTCAGCCTCGTTGCCATCGTCGTCGATGAGTACGACACCGCAATCGACTATTATGTCGGCACGCTCGGCTTCGAGTTGCGCGAGGACGCGGTACAGAGCGCGACCAAGCGGTGGGTGGTGGTCGCACCGCACGGAGCCTCCACGGGCCTGTTGCTCGCTCGCGCAGCCGACGAGCGGCAGCGGCACGCCATCGGCAATCAGAGCGGTGGCAGGGTCTTCCTCTTCCTCGAGACCGACGACCTGGTGCGCGACTACCAGATCTATCGGGAGCGTGGCGTTCGCTTTGTCGAAGATCCGCGGCACGAGGCTTACGGCGTCGTCGTGGTGTTCGAGGACCGTTACGGCAACCGCTGGGACCTCATCGAACGTGCCGGCGGGTGAGGGCGTGACGAACGATTGCTGATGCCGGAAGCGTCTTAATTGATTAACCAAGTTTGGTTATCCGCCTGCGACCGCCGGAGAAGCGTGTCGACGCAGGACGGGACCTGCGTGTCGCAGGGAAGAAACATGCAGAACCCCTATAATGAAGGGCTGGCGCATGCGCGTCGGAAGGGATCGACTGTCGCTGATTGCCCCTACAGCTCGGGTCTGATGGCGCATGAGCGCCAGCAGTGGCTTTCTGGGTTCCTGTCCAGGCAAGCCCACGTGCACGCGCTTACGGCGAAGGAGCAAGGCAGCAGCGAGCTCCCCCTTCTTGCCGAAGTTTACGCCTGATCCTTCTCGACGCTCGCCGTGGGGAAACGTTCTTCGATTACCAGTGTCTGCCATTGCAGCCGCTCACGCCCGAGCGCTTCCGACCGATCGACCATCTGCTCGAGGGTGGCACTCAGACGGTTGAGCGACCCGGCGTAATCGGTGTCGAGCTCGTCGGCCTGCCGCGACGTCGGTGAGACCGTGGCACGTGCCTTTCGGTGAGCCTTGGCCAACGCAGGCATGTGCCGTTGTTCGATCCCCTCGAGCTCGATTGTGGCCTCCTCGCGCAGCTCTTCAGGTATGGCCTTGAGGCGAGCGAGCAGCCCGGCAATCCGTGCCTCTGCCATTCGCGCATCGATGTTCATCGGTAGGGTAGCAGCCAGAGGCTTGGGTCGCGGAGCGGTCGCTTTGGAAGGTCCAGCTAGCTCGATGTATCCCATACCTGTCGCATAAAGCATCCCGCCTACGAAGATGAGCACAACGGCGAGCGACTTCACGACATTGCCGCTGAGCAGATCGGCTATCTGCTGCTGCAGACTCGCGGGATCGGCGCCAACGCCGTCTCCAAATTCGGCGAACTGTGATGTCATGAAGTTCGCCGCTGAGAGAAACACGCCAAGCAGTCCGCAGTGAAGTCCGATATCGAAGCCGCCCTTTGGCGATGTGGGCTGATGGTGGTCGTCCATGTTGAAGCCCCCTCCGTTACAGATCGCGGCCAAAGCGCTGACGCTTCATGGCCGCCTGCGCGGGTCCATCGAAGCTGCCGAGCGTCTTCAGCCGATCGGTCTCGAGCGTGCTGGCGAGATCGGCGGGCAGCTCGGCATGGGACGCTGCAACGGCAATCGCCGCGGCCGCGGTAGGCAGCTCGCGCGGGCTCGTACCTTCCCAAACGATGGTCTCGTGCTCGCCCTCATCGTCCGGGTCCGGACGCGAGGCATGAACGTAGAAGGTGTCGAGCGGCCGGTCCCATCCGATCGCGACGGAGACGCCGGCGGTTCCGGCGAAGATATGACGGCTCATCGTCCAATCTCCCTCGAGGGTTAGTCGGCCAGCGTGATCCACTCAGCGTGCCACGGCCGCGGGTGGGGCGCAAAGCGCAACGCGCCCGGAACGGTGAGGTGCGTGGTCATCCGCTCGACCAGCCACTCTACGTAGTTCTGGCCCTCGGCCATGTCCCCGGCGAGCAGCTCGTCGAGCATCGCCGACTGGCGCGCCTGCGCGTCCGACAGCAAGGACCAGTCCAGCGCGTCGAGAAAGCGCTCACGCCGCTCGATGTAGCGCGCGATGCGCTGGAGGTCGGCCCGCGCGATGGCGAGCGCATCCTGGATCCACATGGGTCGTGCTCCTCAGGCGGCGATCAGCGCGGGCGCGCTGCCAGCGATCGCAGGGGCGGTAAGATTGAGCTCGCGCGTGAGGCGCTCGGCGAAGCGGGCGGTGTTCAGCAGCTCGGCCATGCCGGCATGCCGGTTGGGCGGCTCGATCCCGTTCACGACGGCGCGATATGCGACCTCGCGTCCCTCGTACCGACCGCCGACCCTAACGACGACGGCGACCTCGGGCGCGGCGAGAATGACGTAGCCGGACTCGGCCGTCGTGCCCTGAGAGGAGATGACGGTGTAGCTGCCATCGATAAGGTGCAGCGCCGATGCCAGCTTCTCCAGCTCGGCTCGCGCGTCCATGTGAAACCGCTCTTTGGCGACCTGGTCGTAGGCGACGCCACGGATGGCGATGGAAAGCAGCGTCGGGAAGCGGCGCAGCGCGTCGATCCTGCGCTGGCAGGCATGCAGCAGCACCGAGCGCGGCGCGCGGTTGGTCGAGACGATCGCCATGTGGCGCGCCAGCAGGACCATGGCGGGATCGCTGTCAGGGTCGACGCCAGCGTTGCGGCAATCGGCAAGCGCCTTGGTCATTGCCTGCAGGGTGACGGTGATCGTGGGCAGCGAGGCTGCATCCATCGCCTGATGGTGGCGGAACGGTACGTCGAAGCTCATGACGCCTGACTCCATGTGAGAGGACCTGGCGCGACACCTCACGCCCGCCTCTCACTCCCCCCTCTTCTCCGCGGCTCTGGATCCTCCCCGTGGTCGTCAGCCCCTCGGGGCTGGTCGCCCTAGCGTTTCACGGGCTCGGGCTCGCTCGTCTTCGATTAAGGCGCGCGGAAAGAGGTTGCCGGTTTCGGAAACCTCTTTCCGCGGGCGCTCAGTCGATCGGCTCGACGCCTAGCGAAGCAAATGTGCTCGCCTGATCGCGCGCATCGTAGCGCGCCGCGTCGCACAGGCCTTTGAAGTTGGGACCGTCGTAGGTGGCGAAGCCAAGATGGCTGCAGCCGGTAATCCGCTGCCCGACGACGCCGACCTTGCCGGCTGGCACCCAGTCTGCCCAATCGCCCCAGGCGGCGCGCACGCCGACCTCGCCGATTGCGGCTTCGTACGACGCAATCGAGCGCAACACGTGGCTGTCGCTCGGTTGCAGCACCTCGCCGGTGAAGGCGGCGTAGCGCTGCGGACGCCAGTGCCGCGCAGTCTGGCGCGCGAGATCACGCTCGAGATCGAACAGCGGTTTACGCAGGGCGGCGAACTCGGCCTCAAAGCCGAGTATCACCAGCGACCAATCGACATCCTCTTCGTAGTAGATGCTGTCGAGCCGCAGCGCCTCCGGCATTGCTGCCTGGCGCTCATCAGAGAGCACGAAGCCGCCGTGCGACGCGGTGGTCACCGACCATACACCGGGCAGGCGTTGCTCGGCAGTCTGAGGTGCGTCCCAGAGGGTGTGAACAGGTGCGGGGATTGAGGCGAAGGCGGGCATGATGATCTTCTCCCTGATCGACGCCCTTCCTCCCCCCCCTCTTCCTATACGTGGAGCTGTAAAGCGAGGATGATACGCCGCTGTCTCCCCGCGGCTGCGGGTCCCGACTTCCCGAGTACCCCGAGTAACCGGATTATTAGGCTTACCGGGTAATCATGGGCCTTCATCCGCGTGAGCTTCGCCTCTCACACGACAGGCGCTCGCCGTGGCGCCACTTTGCGGGATCGACGAAGTAGCCTGCGTGCGCTCCGAGTTGGCGGCGCTGCGCCGTCTCGAAGGCCGCGACGTACCGTTGCGCGCGCGCAGGATCGCTTTTGAGGTAACTGGTGGCTGGCACAGCAAGGCCGGCTGCGATCATTGTCTCACCGAGATCCTGCCCACCGACATCGACGGTCCCGATCGGCCGTCCGTAGCTCTGCTTGCCGGTCAACCGGATCGTGGCCGAGTTGGCCTTGAGCAGCTTGGAGGCATAGTCCTGGGCGGCCTTGCCGCACGGCCAGCAGCCTGACGTCGTGCGGCACATCTGGCGCTTCTCGAAGGCGTCGGCGCCGAACAAGCGGATGTCGATCGAGACGGTGTCGCCGTCGATCGCGCGGCCATCGGCGGTGATCGCGCCGCTTTGGTCCGACCGCGGCGCCGTACCGGTGCAGGCAGCTGCGATGAGTGCGAGGCCGAGGATCAGGCGCATGCGCTCACCTCGTCGACCAGCGCGTGTGCGCGCTCCATCACGCGCCAGGGCTGCATCCGGTCGCCGGTGAGCAGCAGTACGACGTCGAGGCCTTCGGCCTGCATTCGCTGCGCTACACGCCGGGCGTGAAGGGCGCTGCACAGACGCCAGCGCAAGGGAGAAAAGGGGGCGTCTTCCATGTCAGGCTCCATCAGGCTGGCATTGCAGATGCGGGCGACTTCGCGAAGACTGTCGCGTGGACCTTCGTCACCGGCACGACGGTCCACGGCAGATCGCGGAAGTTGCGGATACGGTAGTGGCCGAAGCCCGAGGCGCACCGAACGGTTATCCGGCTGCCCCGCTTCACAACGATGAACTCGGTGCCGGAATGCCCATCCTCGAAGCGGATCGGCCCGGGGAAGCGTACGCGCATGCCGTCGTCGATCCGCCGCGCTCGCTGGCGCAGCCGCGCGAGACAGCGTCGACGCCAGTCCAGCGCCCCCTCGTTGTCGGTTGCCGGCAGGAGGCGAAGGATGCGTTCCGGGCACTCGTCCGAGCACGGTCCGGCGTTCTCGGTCAGATCCTTATAGGCGAAGACGTATCCGTCCGCGGCGTTCGGCGTCCACCGCACCTCACAGATCGCGGCGATGACGGAGGTGGCGACACCGTTCTCGAGCAGCTCGACAGCGGCATACCACGCGCGGTTTCCGGGGCAGGCGCTTGCGATGACGCGCGCACCGCGCGTGCCGCCACCATCCTGCTCGCGCGAGTAAGTGAACTGGTCGTCCAGATAGGCCTTGGGCGTGGCGAAGCCGCCCATGCTGGTGCGAGGCATCGAAAGCCAACCCATGCCGGGTTCTCCTTGAAACGTGGATCATGCCGCGAGCTTC
This sequence comes from Sphingomonas citri, assembly GCF_019429485.1. Taxonomy (GTDB): domain Bacteria; phylum Pseudomonadota; class Alphaproteobacteria; order Sphingomonadales; family Sphingomonadaceae; genus Sphingomonas; species Sphingomonas citri. Next base: position 78,035 of record NZ_JAHXZN010000009.1, read on the forward strand.
TCTGCATCGCGGGTCGCGGCCTCGGCCGAAAAGGCGCGCAGATAGGCGAAGGCCTGCTCTGCCTTGGTCGCGGCGACGAAGATCGCGCTCTTGTCGGCGCGCAGCACCCGCAGCCAGTCGGCGACGTAGTTCGCGTGGCTGTCATGGATCTCGGACGGCAGGCCGAGATCACTGCAGACCATCGCGCCGGTAAGCTCGGCGACGAGCTCCTCGACGCAGTACGCCTTGTCACCGAACTTCTTGCCGAAGGTCCGATCCAGTCGCGACGAGTGCCCGGTCCAATGGGCATGCTCATGCGCCAGGATGGACGCGTGCGCGTCGGCCGACTTGAAGCTGCCGGCGTGCGGCATCTGGATGTAATCGAAGGTGTAGCTGAAGAAGGCGCGATCACCGCCGCGGCGGATCTTCGACGGGATGGCTGCGAAGAAGGCGTCGATACGATCCTGTCGCGCCGAGAGCAGCGTCGGTGTGGGCGGCACTGGGCGCGCGTAGAAGTAGCTCGGCAGACCCTCGATCTCGTCGGCATTGAAGACGGTGTACGAGCGCAGGAAGCGGATCAGCTTGTCGGCCGAGATCCCCTCAAGGTTGGGCTGGCCGCGCTTGCGGAAGGTCGAGCTGTAGACCGAAAAAGACGGCTGCGCGTCGCGGCGCACCTGCCCGCCAAGCTCCTCAGCCTGGCGCGCGGTCATCCAGTAGCGGCTCCGGAAGCCGAGAAAATCGGCCATGACCCAGAGCCAGATGGAGTTGATGCCGAGGTACGGCGTGCCCTCGTGGCGCAGCGGACGGCCCCCCTCGCCAGTGATCGACCATGGGCGCTGCCACGGCACGGTGCCGGCCTCGAGTTTGGCGATGATGGTGTCGGTGATTGCGGCCGCGATGTCGCGGGTGCCGGCGGGCATGGCGCGGCTCCTTGATGAACGTGGAAAGAAGCTGCCGGCGCCGCGTGAGGCAGCGCCGGCAGCAGGTTGCCCAGCGGGTGTGCTGTTACTCGGCCGCGACCACGTCGCTGACGGTGTCGTCGTTCTGGTGCTCGGGCGGCATAACGTCGCCGGTGCCGCTGCTCTCGGCATCGACATCGCCCGTGCCGTCACCAGCGGGCTCGCCGGCGTCTTCACCGATGAGCGCGGCCAGGTCGTCCTCCTCGCCGGCGCCGGTGCCGTCGCCGATCAAGCCGGCGAGCTCGTCCTGCCCGTCGTCCTCGACCGCCTCGCCGGAGGTGACGTCGTTGAAGCGCATCGCAGTCGGCACCCAGGCGAGCGCCTTCTCCTTCACCTCGGCCTCGACGATCGCATCGCCGGCGAAGAGCTTCTGGCACGAAGCCGAGATCTCCGGCTTCTTGCTGCTGGCGTTGCGGCTGGTGAGCGACGGACCGCCGACCTCGTCGAGCAGCGACAGCAGCGCGCCCTTGGGCACGCGGTCGAAGAAGTTCTCCGATGTCGGACGCCACCAGCTGGCCACATCGACCTCGAGGATGGTGGCGAGGCGGTTCTGGAGCGGGATCTGCTTGGGCGCGCCGTAGCCCTCCTTGGCGTCGAACGACGTGGCCACGATCCACGCCAGCCACTTGGCCTTGGTGTCGTCGGAGAGGACGCGGAACGCCTCGAAGCGCGCCACCTTGTTGTCCGGTTCGGACCAGCTCGCATCGAGACCGTCGTAGACCTCCGCGAGATAGTCGCGCGCGCGTGAGCCCGGCACGCCAGTCGCAGGCACTGCATCCTGCGGCAGCGGCGCACGGATGGTCGTCCCGTTGCCTTCGTTGCGGTAGTTACGCCCCTCAATCATGACGAAGATCATGTAGTCGAGCGCGAGACCGGGGTTGGCCTGCAGCGCAGCACCGAGCACGTCGCGACGCTGGATTGCGAGCTGATCCATCAGGACCTGGCTCATCGGCTTGCCACCCGGTGCGGCGCGGTCGGGCTCGACGACCGACGTCGTGTTGCCGCGGCCGATGGTATGCCCCGCCCCTTCCTCGATGCGGAAAGTCGCGACCGGCGCACGACGCTCGGAGTCGTCGGCATCGCCTTCGGACCCGTCGTCCGACGCATCATCGCCTTCGTGCTCGCCGGCATCGTCTTCCGCCGCGTCCGGCTCGACCATCGTCACCGTGATCGGAGTCTCGCTGTAGAAGGTGTCGTCGAGCACCATCTCGCCGGTATGAGACAGCGTCAGGAAGGCGCCGACGCGGGAGGCCAGTTCGGCGGGCATCATGACCGGGCGATGCTCGAGCGCGTCGAGTTCCGCGGCGAGCGTGTCGTACTGCCCCTCGATCTCGATGTGCGCCTCGTCGCTGAGCGTGGCGCTCTCGAGCTGCTCCTGCAGCGGTGCCAGGAGCGCCTCGATCTCGACCGCTCGCGCGCCCTGCTCCTCGGTCATCGGCTCGGTTGGCAGATGCACGCGGTACAGGCCATGCGCGGCGTTGTAGGTGCTGCTCGACGCGACCGGACGGATCCAGGCGAAGCCGCGCTCGTCGCCGATGCGCTTTGCCTCGGCTTCCATCTTTTCGCCGGCGAGCCTCTGGACGATCTCCGGATTGGTCCAGCGGTCGTCGCCGTCGCTGAACAGCTCGCGCTCGATCACGCCACCTGCCGCCTCGTACGCCTCGGCGCCGACGAGCAGCGCAACCGGATCGCTCGAGCGCATATCGTCGTTGGCGATCGTGCGCCGGATGGTGTCCGGCGTGTTGTAGCTGCTCTGGCCGTAGGCGTTCCACACTTTGAGCTGGCGCTCATGGCTGGCGGTCGTGCCGTACGCCTTGGCCATTTCAAGGCTGATCTTCTCGTCGGCCAGCGCCTCGAAGATCGGCTCGGCCAGATTGGCGAGCCGCAGACGCCGAACGACGAAGCGGCGGGTCACACCGAAGCGCCGCGCGAGCCCGTCGATGTCGCCGCCCTGCGAGAGGATGAGCTGGAAGCCGCGGCACTCGTCGGCCGGGTTCATGCTATCGCGCTGGAAGTTCTCGACCAGCGACACCTCTGACAGCTCGCTTTCGGCGCCGGTCATCAGCTTGACCGGGACGTCATACTCGTCAGCGTTGATCTCACCGCGCTCGGCGAGCAGCATCAGGCCGCGGTAGCGGCTCTCGCCGGCGACGACGCCGTAATGGCCACGCGGTTTCTTGAGCGGCGTGACGATCAGGTTCTGCAGGATACCATTGGCGGCGATGCTGATCGCGAAGCTCTCGGCCTTATCGGCGCGACGCTTGCGTACGTTGACGTCGGAGAGGACCAGCTTCGACAGCTTGACGGACTGGATCATGGAAAATCACCCTTATGCTGAGCATCCGACGTTCTGCCGGACACCAGCTCCCCTCCCCCTTCTCTCCATTGCTCAGGGCTGCCTCGGAACGTGACATGTTCTCGGACTGTTCAGAGTTACTGCGGCAGCGCCTTGCGCTATGACGATGCCGTCGCGTCCGCGACCGTCCCCCTGATTACCGGGATCCAACATGACCGAAGAAACGAACCCCGTCGAACTGGCGACCGAGCTGACGATCGCGTGGCTGTCGAACCCGAATACGCGCACCTCGGCCGACGATGTGCCGGCGTTCCTGAAGACGATGCACGATGCCGTGGCGAACCTTAGCAGCGCGCCAGGTGAGGCGAGCTCGGAGCCAGCCCAGTCGGAATACACGCCTGCAGTATCGGTCCGTAAGTCGCTCGCGAACAAGGACCACATCATCAGCATGATCGATGGCAAGCCGTACAAGACGCTGCGCCGCCATCTGTCGACCAACGGTCTGACGCCTGACCAGTATCGCGAGCGCTACAATCTGAAGCGCGACTATCCGATGGTGGCCGAGAGCTACAGCGAGGCGCGTCGCACGATGGCGAAGAAGATCGGGCTCGGCCGCAAGCCTGGCCAGAAGATCGCCGAAGCTGCGCCGGAAGCGCCCGCCCCTAAGCCGCGTCGGTCCAAGGCAAAGTCCGCTGAGACGACCGAGGCATAACCGAGAGGCCGGCCCGCGCGTCATGCCGGGCCGGCCAATCGATAATGAGCAGCGACTGATTGACCTGTGGCGGTATCGTCGCGAACATTCGACTTATGTGGCGGAAGGCCTGGGTCTCCCTTGAGGAAACGGCGCTCATCGCGCTCAGCCTCCTATGCTGCCTCGCCGTTCCAGCGGCCGCGCTTAGATATCTTGCCGAGATGCCCGCGAAGGTAGAGTCTGGCGATGAGTGGCACTCATATATCTTCGTCGCCTACATCACGCTCGACATCACGACAGTTTTCTTGCTGATCCGTTTTCGGCAGTCGTGGGTGCCGTGGCTTCTTGCAGCTGCGACAGGAGCTGCACCTTTCATCTCAATCTACCTTCTCGGCCGCTCCTAATCCGCCTTGAGAAGCCGCTCGAGGATTTCAGTCGCCTCGCTGACCGGCACGAAGACGCGCGTGCGATAGGCGATGATCTCAGTGAAACAGCCGAGTGACTTCAGATAGGCGAGCTGCTGAGCCGGTGCGCGCTCGATCTCGATCCGCTGGGTGCCGTTCACGAACGCCCTCCGGATGGTCATCGGGAAAGGTCGCGTGACGTCGACGCTGCGGCCCGACATGACCGAGTGCGCAATAGCGTCGACAGGCAGGTCCTCGCTCTTAGCGATGCCGAGCTTGGTGTAGAGTTGGGCGACGTGCTGGTCGAACACGAGGCGGCCGAGCCAGGAGTTACCCTGCCCGTCCACAATGCGGTTCACCGCGAGGTGGTCGGACGGCAGCGCTGACCAGATCGGCAGGAGCAGCCCCGTCGCCAGCCGGATCGTCTCGATCTCGGTCTGCCCCGCAAGCTCAGCGACCTCCTCGGCCCATTTCGCCTCGAACGTGGCGCGGTCGATCTTGTCCCAGGCGGACTCGAGCAGGTCCGCTTCTCCGATATACTCGCGTCGGCACGGTCGCTGCAGCTCAAGCCGGGGGATGGCCTCGCCCTGCTGGTCCATCCACGGCCGCGCGCGCAGCTGCAGCGCGACCTTGCCCGAGCGGGCGTTCATGACGAACGCGGAATCCCGTGCCCAACGAGCGGTAAGGAGAATGTCGTCGAGCGGGATCGGCGTCTTCTTGCGCGCGATCTCGATGGTGAGGAGGTGCGACGTCGCACCCGATAGCGGATCGGTGCGCAGCAGCGTGTCGTCGACCACGGTCGCGGTGTCGGCCGTGATGGTTTCCACCCCGACGTCGAGCGTGCCCGCCTTGCGCGCCGCAGCGACCCGGGTCTCCACTAGCGACAGGAACTCGTCGAAAATGACGTTCTGCAGCCCGATCGGCAGCGCCAACAGGCGGTTGAGCCAGCGCTGGATGGGCGGCAGCTCCTCCTTCAGGTTGCCGTCGCTGTCGTAGAGCTCCAGCCCGGTACGCGCGCAGAAGTCGTCCATCGTGGTACTGGTGAGCTTGCCCTGATCGAGCAAGCCGAACCAGGTGACCAGCGCGTCCTTGGCATATTCGCTCTCGAGGTTGTCGGCCGGGTCGAACAGGTTCTGCCCGCCGGTCTGGCGCTGCCCGCGGGTCAGTGCCCCCAAGCTGTCGAGCCGGCGGGCGATCGTCGAGGTGAAGCGCAGCTCGCCTTTGCAGTCGGTTGTCACCGGCCGGAACAGCGGCGTGGAGGCCTGATGGGTGCGGTGGGTGCGGCCGAGCCCCTGGATAGCGCGATCGGCGCGCCAGCCCGGCTCGAGCAGGAAGTGGACGCGCTGCTGCTGGTTCTTGGCGTCGAGGCTCGCGTGGTACGAGCGCCCGGTCCCGCCCGCGTCCGAGAAGACCAGCACGCGCTTGCTGCCGGCCATGAAGGCTGCGGCCTCGACCTGGCTGGAGCGGCCTGAGCGCGTCTCGACCTTCTGCCGCCCGTCCGACGTCGGCACGAGCCGCTTGGAGCGACCGGTCACCTCGGCGACGTCGTCGGTGCCGAAATGCTCGATCAGTGCATCAAGCGCCGATTTGATCGGAGGCAAGCCGCAGATGTGCTCGAGCATGGCGTCGCGCGCGGCGATCGCATCCGGATTGTAGACCGGGTGTCCCGCCTCGTCGGTCATCGGGCGCGAACGCACGGCTCCGGTGTCGTCGCTGTAGGTCTCCATCTGGCGCGTTGGGAACGCACGCTGGAGGTAGTCGGCGATATACTCGGTCGGTGACAGGTCGATCGTCGGATCGGCGCGCTCCTCGGCCGACATCTGGCCCAGCCTGCGGTCGAGGATCGCCTCAGCCGTCGTCACCAGCTGCAGCACGACCGACTGGTCGGCCTTGAGATGCTGTTCGATCGCGGCGATGACCGTCGGCAGCTTCATCGCGAGCAGGACCTGGCCGAAGAAGCGCTGCTTGCACGATTCCAGCCGAGAGCGCGCGGCCGCCTTGGCGCCGCTGTTCAGCGTGCCGCCCTCGAGTGCGTCGACGACGTCGGTGAGCTTCAGCGCTTCTTCCATGTTCTGGAGGATCACGCTCCAGGCGTTCGCGTAGGTGTCGTAGATCTCGATCTGCTGGGGCGTCAGCTCGTGCTTCAGCACGTCATACTCGACGCCGGCGAAGCTGAGCGCGCGCGCGGTGTAGAGCCCGAGCGCCTTCAGATCGCGCGCGACCAGCTCCATTGCGGCGATCCCGCCTTTGCGGATCTCGGAGATGAACGTCTCGCGGTTGGCGAAAGCCGTCTCAGGCCCCCACAGGCCCAACCGCACCGCGTATGCGAGGTTGTTGACGTCCGAGGCGCCTGTGGCGGAGGCGTAGAGCACGCGCGCGTCGGGGAGGTGGTTCTGCAGGAGGACACCACAGATCCCCTGCTGCGAGCCGTCCTTCTTGCCGAGCGCGCCCTCGCCGCCCGCCACGCCACCCATCTCGTGCGCCTCGTCGAACGCGATAACGCCGTCGAAGTCCGGCCCGGCCCAGTCGAGGATCTGCTGCAGCCGGCTGTTGTCGGTGCGCATCGAGCGCAGCGTCGGATAGGTGACGAACAGCACGCCTTCGAGGAGGCGGATCGGTTCGTCGATCTTCCAGTTGGAGACCGGCTGCACGTCACCGGGCAGACCGCCGAGCGCCGACCAATCCCGCCTGGCGTCTTCGAGCAGCGGCTCGTTCTTCGTCACCCAGATGTGGCGACGCCGGCCCTGCAGCCAGTTGTCGAGGATGCAGGCGGCGACCTGACGGCCCTTGCCGGCGCCGGTGCCGTCGCCGAGGAAGAAGCCCTTGCGGTAGCGGCGGCCCTCCTCGTCGATGGTGAGGCCAACGCCTTCCTTGGCTGGCTTGAAGCTGCCCGGCAGCAGCTGGTTCCAGGCATGTCCGGCGTAGATCACCGTCTCGAGCTGCGAGGAGGACAAGAGACGGTCGGAGACGGTGCGCTCTGGCAGGTGCGGAATATGCGCCGGGATCGGCGCCGGGATCGAGCCCATCGCGACCGACTCCACCAGCGCCGTCGGGTGCTCTCCCGCGGCTTCGAAGCCGATCCGGCTCGGCCGATACGGCAGATACACACCGACCTGATCGGCCAGCGGCGCCGGCGCAGCCAGCGTCGTATAGCTGACCGGCAGTACCGCGTTTCGGACGGGAGCATGGTAGGTGCGGGCGACAGCTGGCGTCGCGGCGCGTGCGGCGCCGAACAGGGTGACGACGGCTGGCGCCGACTTCGCCACGTTCGCATCACTCACGAGCTCGGCTCGAACAGGCACCGTGACCGCATCAAGGAAGTCCAGCACAGCGCGGCGCTGGATCACCGTGTGCGACGTACCGCCCGCGACCTTGTCGATGACGTAAAGCCGGACCGCCATATCGGTGCCGTGCTTGCGATAACAGCTCTCGAGCCGCAGCGAGGTGCGCACCGTGCAGCCTGTCAGCACCGCCTCATAGGCGGCCTTGAGCTGAGCGCTCGGTGCGAACCAGTCCGGCATGATCGCCACGACGCGACCGCCCTTCGCCACCCGGCGGATAGCTGCCTGCAGATGACGCAGCGCGGCCAGGTTATCAGCACCGCGGCCGACGCTCCGTGAAAACGGAGGGTTCATCAACACGACGGTCGGGCGCTCCAGCGCAGCGTGAAGGCTGACGAGGGCAGCGCCGTCGTGACCGGTGATGATCGCGTTGGGGAAGACGCTTGCCAGCCGTTCGCGGCGCTTGGGATCGATCTCGTTGAGCTGCAGCCCGGCGCGATGCGGCACCTGCACCGCGAGCAGCCCGTTACCCGCGCTCGGCTCGAGCACGATATCGTTCGGCCCGATTGCCGCCATTACCGCCGCGAGCGCGCCGATATCGATCGGGGTCGAGAATTGCTGGAGCTCGATCTGCTCCTCGCTGCGGACCGTCTGCGTCGGCAGGCGCTCCATCAGTGCCGCGGCATGCGGCACGCCGGCGAGCGTCGCGAGGGGATAGGGCTGTCGTGCAACGTGGAGAGCGACCGCATGCTCGAGCATCTCGAAGCTGGCGCGCTGGGTCCAGTGACCATCCGCGTCGCTGCCGCCGAACGCTGCGGTCATGGCGCTGTTGAGGTCGCGCCGCGTGATCGGCGCTTCGCCGGCGAGCAGCTCGGCGATCGTCAGCGCCGCTGGTCGGTCGGTCACCGGCGGCAGATCGAGAAGGTCGGACATGGAAGGCTCCCTTGATCAGACTGCCATCCGGCAGCTCACCTCCTTCCTCCCCCTCCCCTCTCTCCCGCCTCGAGCGCCTCGGCCCAGTCGTTGAACGGCGCAGGCGGAAAGTCCGCCTCGATCACGCGCTCGTCGGTCGCATAGCGCGCGGCGCTACGCGCGACCGCGCGCCGTCCGGCCAGGTCGTTGTCGCCTGCGAGGATCAGCTTCGTCACCGTGGACGGAATCGTCAGCACGTCGAGCCGGCGCGAGCCGAGCGACGCCCAACACGGCAGCCCGCGCAGCAGCGACCAGGCGCGGGCGGTCTCGAAGCCCTCGGCGAGGCCGATGGTCGGAGCCAACCCGCCCCCTCGCCACGCCCCAGAGCCGAGCGTCCCGAGGGTCGCCTTCTCGGTGTAAGCCGCACTCCCCGGATCAAGGAAGATTCGTTGGAAAGCGACCAGGCGCTGTGCTTCGCGGACCGCCACAAGGAGGGCGGGCTTGAACACCGTACGGGGCTTGGGACCGAGCGGGCACCGTGCGTGAAATCGCACGTCGGTGGGTAGCGGCAGAAGGAAGCGCGAGGCGAGGTAGCGCTCAGCGCATGTTCCGGGCACAGGTCGCGCCTCACTCCAGAGCCGTTCGATGTTGGCAGTGCCGGCTGCGCGTGGCGCCTCCGGCGGCTCATAGCGTCGGCCCAACGGGATACGGTCGAGCTCGCGCAGGACGTCGATGGGGTCGCAACCGGCGAAGCAGGTGACGAGCAGCCCGCGATCGCCCTGCCGGAGCGAGAGGCTGGGTGTACCATCAGCGTGCGCAGGGCAGCGGCAGGTTGCCACGTTACCGTGCCAGGATCCTCCGAGCGCCCCAACGAGATCCACCAGCTTCTGCGACGGACGGTTGGCAATGATGGCCATGGCTTGCCTCCATCAGCACTTCGCGGCGGGGACGCCGGCGATGGTGTAGAGCGCGACGGATTCGTCAGCGAAATAGGCTGCGATCAGCTCAGCGTCGTTTTCGGCGTCCGATGCCTCAGGCGTTCGCTCACGGACGTAGTCCGCCAGCGCCTCGCGTGCGGCCTGTTCGGTCGGATGGAAGGCGACGATGTCCTTTCGGCCACGGTCGCGGATGACAAGCACGATACGTTGCATGGTGGAGAGACCCCGTGCCTGGGCGGCGGTGACGCAGCCCGTATTGAAGGGAGAACAAGGCCACCCGAGCAGCCCGCTCCTTCCCTCCCTCTCCGCTCCATCTCTACCCCTGTAGAATGGGGTGCTACTTAGTGCCGGTCCGTTTACCGGGTGCTAAAGCCTGCGCTCGTAGGCTGCCTTGGAACTAGAATCGATCGGCGCCTGTTTGTCGACACGCGCTTTCAAAAGAGGTGTGGATGTCGCAGTTTTCGGCCATCGAGATTGCCAATTGGATCGCAATCTACCTGGCGGCCGGCATCTGCTGCGCCATCGCGATGGCGCTTTCGGTCACTGTGACTTTGCAAGGGCTCTGGAAAGACAAGATCTGGCAGGATGCCCGTACTGTTCGCGGAGCGGTTCTTCTTCTGCCGAAGGCTTGGTGGCGCTGGCAGAAGCTGTATTTGTTGTCGACGCCGGTGACACTCGGCATCGTCGGTTCCTTCGCCGCGACCATGAGCTGGTCCTGATCCGCTACAGCGCGAGCGCCGCGGCGATGCGTACCGGCGCTGCGTCATCCTCGATGTCAGCGGGAGTGAGGCTTAGCAGCTCGCCCATGTGGCGCATGCGCGGATGCGTAATTGCCTTGGCAGCGTGATACTCATCGGTGTCGAAGCCCATCGCCTCCACCACGATCGTGCGCAACTCGCCCGTCACCCGCGATCGTCCTTCAAGCACGAAGTCAGGCCGGCACGGGCCATCGGGCGTCATCGTGTCGAAGAGCGGCTTGCCGATCGCGAGATCGATGCCACTGCCGCGGAGCATCCGCTGCGTCTCGAGGATCCGCTTGAGCACCTTCCGCTCGAAGTCAGACTCTACCGGCACGAACAGCCGTCCGTTATAGATTGGCTGTGCATAGGCGCGCAGCGGTGCGTAGCCATGCGCCTCCGGGTATTCGCCGGCGACCACCAGGACGAGGAAGGGCCCGCTGATGCGGTTGCCGCGGATCGAGGGAGACTGGACGCGGTTCGCGATGTGGACCGGTAGGCCATCGGGGACGTGGATCTCGTGACCTTGGACGGCCGGCGCATAGAGAAGCACGAAACCCTGCGGCGCGTGCGCCTTCGGCCAGTTCGGCGCCAGGCTACGTAGCGTGGCATAAACGACATTTGCCTCGAGCGGGCGGGCATGGGTCCAGAGCGCGCGTGCCAGCTCGATCCCTGGCGCAATCTCGATCTTGCCCGCTGCCCGCATGATGGCGGCGAACCCTTCCTTGATCGACCAGTCCGGGCCAGCGCCTAGCGGAGGCACGCTGTTCGAGCCCGCCGTGTCCATCAGCCGCCAGAGCAAACGAGCAAGCCGCGGGGTCGAGGCGTTGCGTGTGCGGTCGTCGTGGCTGTCTTCCTCGGGACGCTGGGCGAGCTTCTCCGGCGCTGGCCGGAGCACCTCGAAGAACCCCGCTGGTGGATCGGTTGGCGTGTTGTGGGAGCGCACCTCAGTGATGCGGTTGGTGACCTGGTCGCGGAAAAAGGGGCACTCCGGACGATGCTCCGGCCGCTTCTCGCTCGTGAGGCGTCGCAGATAGTAGGTCTCGGCCTCCGACAGGAACGCAGGGGTGAGGATCGGCGGGCGCTTGTCCGCGCCGAGGCAGCTGCAAGCGATCCAGCGATGGCCTATGCGTGCGTTCTGAACCAGCGTGATCCCGGCCTGCTCATCGTGGAACGAGCCCTCTCCCACGTACCATCGCACCAACGCCTCCCGGAGTTGAGGCGGAAGAGGGATGCGGTTTGGGCCTTGTCCGTCAGTGTCGCGATGGATCAACCACATGCTCGAAGAGACCTTCCGGCACGGTTTAGAGGGCAGTTTCGGCTCGGTTGGCCGTCTTGACAAGCTCGAATAGCTTCTGCCCACTCCTTTAAAGCGACGATTTCAGGAGGTTATTGTGCGGCGAACGATCGTTCGAGCAGCTCTAATAGGTGTGGTGCTGACCGGCACGGCGAACGCCGCGAACCGGAAGCAGCAGTCATCCAGACGGGTCGAGTTGATTTCGATGACTGCTTTACCAACCGCGGGGAGCGACGGCGTCGCGGTTCCATCATCCGACGTCGGGGTAGATACGGCCCTTCCTGCCGAGTTCGCCGTCCACGATCTCAGTCGACGGTACGTCGAGTATCGTATGAAGCGCGAACTGGCAGGTCTCGTAAAAGCCGCTCCTGTGTCTCAGGCCACGTTCGCCACGATCCCCACCTCGTCATCGATCGCAGTGCCTGGCTGGATGCGAGCAAATATCCAGACGATCGCCGCGCCCCCCTTCGTTCCAGGCTGCGCCCCACTGACTTACCGACCGTCGGGATTTCTGTCTCGGGAGGCCGAAGGTCGACGCGCGGCCTATTACGGCATGATGAGCTCGATCGCGTGCGAGCATGGTATCCCAACGGGCTTGTTCGATGCGATGATCATTCGGGAGAGCCGTTACAATCCGCTCGCCGTTTCGCCGAGGAACGCCTTCGGCTTCGCGCAGTTGATGCCCGGGACGGCGGCTGGGCTTGGGGTTGATCGCCTCGATCCGTATCAGAACATGCGCGGCGGGGCGCGCTACCTGCGTCAGCAGCTCGACAACTTCGGCCGGGTCCAATTGGCGCTCGCCGCCTACAATGCCGGTCCTGGTCGTGTTCGTGATGGCCTGGTACCCCGGATTGCAGAGACCCAGGCTTATGTCACCGACATCATCGCCAACTGGTCGCGGCTGACCGCCTCGCCGGAGTCGACCGTGCTTCCCTCACCCCTCCCGCGGTCACCTCGCCGATCGATCTCGGTTTCACGATTCTAACTTCTCTAGCTTACGCTGCGAGCATACGCGTGCTGTCGCCTTTACGAGGACGCATCACAACAACGCTACGTACCTTCTTTCGCTTTCGGCCAAGGCTATCAATCGCGGGCTCGTCCTCGATGATGTCACGAAGCTCAACACGGTACTCAGGGATGCGATCCTCAGCCTCAATCTCCTTTAAGGTGTTCTTCAGCTTCTTGATTGTCGCGCTGGATCCAATCTTCTGAGCGAAACGCTCGATAGACATTTCATGCTCGTCCTCTCGGGCGTAGCAGTGTGCAAGCTCATAGAGCCGGCGTTCATAGAGGCTCAGGCGGAAATAGTCATCGTGATACTGATAAATTTCGCGGTCTCTCGTGATCGCGCGATAGAGCCATTCGCAGAGGATGACTTTAACGAACTCCAGTTGGTCCGAGCCGTCGGGCATGCGACGGGTCGTCGAAACCGCTTCCGAGAACCATGAGAACCAGCCCTTGCTGCCAGCGTTGCCGGTCCGAATGTTCGTCTTGATCTGGGTGCCTTGCAGTCGGCCCAACGCCTCTTGAAAGCGATCATAATCCCGCTTCGAGGGACGCGACACTCCGGTTGCGCGGAAAAAGTCGTGCGCCGCAAAGACGACCGCGTTGTCGACCCGCTCGCCGCGGCGATGGCGAGCGTTGATATGCGAGATCGCGTAAAGAACAATCTCTTTGTCGTACATGGTCGCGATTCCGCCACCGCTGGGCCGAATTTCGATGCTTATGCCCTCGATCTCGTGAACCTGGGGCTCGGTCTGCGGCTTCTTTGCAAGCGAGAAGAGTGGATAATCCATGATGCTTCGCTCGCCCCGGACCTTGCCCTGCAGCGGGCTGTCTAGGTCGAGCAGGTTGAGTTGTGCATTATCGGCTGTGGTGAGCGCGCCCATAGCATTCCTCGCATGTCGACGGTTGTGGTTATAGCCGGAAGCTGCGCCGGAGGGGAGGGTCGAGGCCACAGGGTTCCTAAAAGCACGAAGATTCGAGCCCTTGCGGGTCGACGTCGACGGGTTCTCAACCGGAAGGAGCCGCTCACTGCGGATTTCTTCCGCAGGCTCGTGCTTTTAGGAACCGTACCACACGTCTGGACCTAACCCGTGAAAATCGGCCGCTTTTCCCACGACGATGCCCTGCCCGCCCGACCTGCGGATCGACCGCTCGCTCCAGGGGGCCGATGATTAACCACGGCGTTCCGGAGGTCGTCTCGTCGTTGGGCAGACACGGTTCCCAAAAGCACGAGACCTTTTGGCCACTTTCCGTGCGGAACGGCCTTATCGCGAGGGTTGGAGCGCTCCCAGACGCGCAGAAACAGGTCGGAGCTCGTGCTTTTAGGAACCCTATCCCGATGTTCCCGGACTGTGTTCGCGTCACCGCGACGCGTCCGGCCGGCGAGCCTCCGTGGCGCGGCGGAGCAACCGATTCGCGATCAGTCCGATGCTTCCTTCGGGAGCGCCGGCGGCAAGCGCGCGCATACCGTCGCTTCGTGTTCGGTCTTTCAGGCCGAACATGGTCTTCCCTAGCCGGAGTTCGGCGTTCGTTGCCTTCTTGGTCATGCCGCGCAGGTACGCGCCGGGTTGCAACACCTCCCCGGACCGGTGCTTTTCGACGGTCGCGATCACCGCGGCCGCTGCGCCGCGCTGCCCCATGACGCGGCAGGCCTCACGCCATGCTGATGAGGCGATCCGGTGCTGACCGCTTAGACGCTCGGCTAGCGCGATCACGTTGCCCCACGTCGCCGGCGCGTAATCGAGCGATTGGAGTAACTCGGGCGCCGCCTCCCGGATGAAGGTCGGATCGACACCGTGTTTCTCGAGGTCGCTTTCCACTTCGGTCTGAGGCTGGGCGAGGCGGACGTCGTAATCTTCACTACTCCTGATCGACAAGCCGCTACTGTGATCTGCGGTAGCAGATTGGAGTTGAGTTGTAGTTGTAGAAAGGGTGTCATTCGGATCGTCCGGCCATGAATTTTCATTCGGATTCTGAGGCATCGTTTGTCCGGCTAGGGCTTCGTGAAGAGCAGTCTCGAGAGCACGCCGACGTTCCTCAAGCTGCTGGACGCAAGCTTCGATCATGGGAATGTCGCGGCTGCCTCTGATCCGTTCGGCCGCCATACGTGCCAGCGCGATCTCGTCCTCCGGTCTGAAGCCGCGATACGCCACGTCGAGCGCGGTCTGCGCTATCGAACGAATGCCGCGTCGGGCCGAAGCTAAGCGTCGGGCGAGCTCGTCAATGCGCTTGTCCTCGGCAGCGCCTCGGGCGGCGACTTCGAGAAACTCGCGATACCGGGCTCCGAGCGGGCTGAGGATGATGCCGTAAGCCCAGACGATGTTACCATTTCGGTCGCGGTGACCGCCGCGGTTACCGTTTGGGCTGTCTCGGAAGGTGACGAGGCCGAGCTCTTGCGCCTTGTTGAGGATTTTCTGGACCTGGCGAACTGAGATGCCGAGCAAGTGTGACAGCTTATCGTTGCGCGGCCAGACGGTTGGAATATGCCCGGCACGCCAGTCCTGAGGCATCGACCAGCTGAACATCAGGTCGATTACCTGAACAACGCGATTTGGGAAGCCAAGATAGACGGCGGCCCGTTTCATCGCAGAAAGGACGTGCGCCGGCGTGGTGTCCTTTTCTAGGCCAGAAAATTGGTCAGCAACGGCCAACGCGGCCGCGTTGTGCTGATCGAAGCGGCGCAGGCCCGCCCCTGGGCGTTGGGCGCAAGCGGTCATTCGGTTCTCCCTGACGGGAGCCCGTGCGGACAAGCAAAGCGGTGGCGCGAACCCACGCGCGGTGGCGTTGCGATGTCGGGAGCAGCCGGCTAAGGAAGAGTTGCCACACGCGTCCTAGCGACTTCTCGGAAGGCCCGCCTAGTGTCGGGCCTTTCTTGTTTGCACGGGTCTCCTCTTTATCTTCGGTTTTACCGGCCAAGCGGACGGCAGCGAGGTGCTGATCGCGGGAAGTCTCGCGGAAGTCGAAGTTAGCGGCAGCGCACTTGGCCGTCGCCAGGCGAGTTTCGTGCTTTTAGGAACCCTGTGCTACTTTTGTTCGTGCTTTTGAGAACCCTGTCCGGGAGCGGCTCGTGCTTTCAGGAACCGCGTCTCGGCGGGCACACGTGCTTTTGGGAACCCGGTTGAGTCGCCGGATCGTGCCTTTAGGAACTGTGCCCCGCACCGAGTCGCATGGCGCTCCGATTCGGCCTCGTGCTTTTGGGAACCCTGCGCGGCATCGACAGCTGGGATGCGAGTGCTCGTCGTGCTTTTGGGAACTCTGTTGGCTACGCTCCCGGGATTCGCCTTGCTGAACGCCGCCGTGTTTTGAGGAACCCGATCATCGAACTCCGCGTAGGTCACCTAATCACGCCGGTTCTGGGACGCTGCGCCGGATATCCTAACCAGCGGAGGAAACCGGTTTGGCTCCAACACAAGAGACGGCCAATCGCTATGCGCCGGTGCTCTTTGCATGTACGGCCTGCGCTGGCCTCAATAAAGCGAGCAGCGTAACCCTCGACCCGCTATTTTCGTGCCAATGAGTTAAAAAATGAAACTCTGCTAGGGCGGTATTCTCTGGCCAACTTAAAATGTTGGACTAGTATCTAGTATGGTCAATGCGGTCGTCTTTGCGCTGCATGAGGTCAGTGTAGAGGTCCTTCAGCATTTCGAAGATGGCCTTCTGCACCTTCAAGCCATGTTCGCGGCGAATATCGCCAAACTCCAGCCCTTCGACGACGTCCACAAGCGAGGCTATTTTCGTCGCGAGGCCGCCGAATACAACGGCGATGAGGCTTACGACTACCTCCATTTCTCGGCTTGTGACCGGAGCCTTATCCCGGATCACTTCCTGTGCAAGCGCAGCTTCAAGCTCGCCGACGCCGAGTGAGGCGAGGATCGCTTGAGCCTCGACCATAGTGATTGGAAGCCGATCCTCTTCCCTCAAAATGCGATTAATACGGCTGCGGCTGTACCCGGTGCGCGCTGCCAAACTTCGTTGACTGACGCCAACGTTGTCCATTTTCGAGACAATAAAGTCCGCAATCGTGTAGGGTCTACTCGACGGCGGGTCGACTTCGTGCTGAAGTACCTCCATCTGCCTATCCCTCCCGGATGACCACGTACAGGGATAACCGCATCAGCTGGGTTTGCAAACCTGCCGCAAACGTCATTTTAACCTATGCATGCGCTTCGCGCTCTTAGCTACCGGATCGGAAAAACATTCGTTTTGGTTCTTTTGAGCGATTTCTTGTATCGCGCAGCGGCTTCGGCGGTAAGGCCGAGTTTTGTGAGCACCTCTGTCTTGTTTTCCTCCACAACCAGGTCGTACAGGAGTAAGGATACGGTATCACTGAAGGCCACCGAAGCACCAAGCGCTTCCTTAAGGATTTCAGCTGCCGATTCAATCGAGGCAGCACTGGTCTCAAGGATAGTGAACTCGAGCTCGATATTCCCCTCGGATGGTATGATGGCCAAGTGCTCTCTCATATCTTCAGCCGTATAATAATCCGGCAATGACTTGGCGCAATCGGCACGCTCGTCCACTACCTGCCTAAAGGTTTGATGAACGCAGGTTCTGTTAGAGAAAAGGCGCACACCTTCGGTCGTCAGCCGAAAGTAGTAGTCGGAAACCTTGAATTTGCACTCTCTTTCCCCGGCCGACATCTTCGCGCCTCATCCCTTTTCCCAAGCTGCTCAGGTTCCAATCCCGAGCCGGCCCCCTGAAAGTAGCACCCTACGCTCATCAACGGCGTTGCGCAGCCACCCACGCATGTCTCCTGTCGATTTCACGTGAGGCACCGAGCTGATTCCACCCTTAATCGCGTCCCGATGGGCGTGGCTCAGATCCGAGCCAATTTGGCCCACATGTGAGCCACGCTGACCCACATCCGGACCATCCTGACCCAGATACGGGTCAGCGCCTCAAAGCGAAGGTGGAAATTCGAGCCGAGAGGTTCAATAAACCGGCCACGACAGGGTTCCGCGGCGTTCGTTGTTGCGACCCTACCTGATGCCAAGCCAGCCTTCCTTTGGGCGCGCTGAGATGCGCTCCGTCAAAGGAGACTCTGGTTATGAAGACCCTGCTCAAGATGGGCCGTCGCGCCGAGACGGCCGCGCTGGCCACTCTCGGCGTCGCGGCCGCCGCGGTCGTGATGGCCTCGCCGGCCTTCGCCGGTGCCGACGGCACGTTCAACACCGCGCTGGATGCCTTCACCGGCTTCCTCGAGGGTTCGGGCGGCAAGATCATCACCGTCCTGTCGCTGGCCGGTGGTGTCGTCGGCCTCGCCTCGGGCCGTTTCTCGCTCGGCCAGGTCGCGATCCCGGTCGGCGTGGGCGTCGGCGCCGGCACCGGCGTCCCGATCGTCACCTCGACGGTCACCGCAACAATCTGACTCGACCCGGTGCCGGCAGAGATAGCAGCTCTGCCGGCGCCGTCACTGAAGGTGGCGTGATGTCAGCCGACAAGTACGTGATCCCATCGCACCTCGACGATCCTGAGCTCATCGGCTTTTGGACACTGGACGAGTTCCTCGCGATGGTCATCCCCTTCACCTGGGGGATCCTGTCCCAACACATCGTCATCGGGATCGGCTTGGCCGTCTTGGGATGGTGGGCGCTTCGACGTGCCAAAGCCGGGCGGGCGACTTCGTGGCTGATCCACTTGGCGTACTGGCACCTGCCCGGCGGATTCCCGTCGCTCAAGGCCACGCCACCTTCCTACCTCCGACTGATGGTGGGCTGACATGGATTTCTCCTACCAGGCACGCGCAGAGCCAGCGCGTCCTTCGCCAGCGCAATCTTCTCGGGATGACCGCCCTCCTGCTGGCGGGCGCCGTCGCGCTCCTCCTCCTCATGTCTGCGACACGCAGCCGCGAGATCGTCCTGCAGCCGGTCCTCGGATCGCCGGTGACGGTTTCCAGCTCCGGCGTGTCGCGCGAATACCTCGAGTTGGTCACCCGCGACACCGCGGTGCTGACGCTCAACCGGTCACCCGGCAGCCTCGACTATTGGATGAAGTCGGTCCTCGCGATCGTCTCCCCAAAGGCGCAAGGCGCCATCAAGGCGGACCTCCTCAAGATCGTGAGCGAGCAGCGCGGATCGAGCATGAGCCAGTTCTTCACGCTCGAGGGCATGGAGATCGACGCCAAACACCTGCAGTCGACCGTCACGGGAAAGCTCAGCACCGTGGTCGGCCAGAAGGTGGTCTCGAGCGAGCCACGCACCTTCGTCTACGACTGGGAATATTCGGGTATGAGCCTGAAGCTGGTCGGCTTCAGCATGGTCCAGCCCAAGGGCAAGCTGGGAGGCGCGCTGTGACCGCCTCGCTCTATGCCTTCGGCAGCGCCGCGCTCGGAACGATGCTCGCTTCGCGCACGATGTGCTGGCTCAGCCGCATCGCCGGCGCCGCGCTCATCGCCAACGCCGTCTTCGTCTTTGCGGCTCCCGCCTTCGCGGCTGGCGACCAGACGCTGATGGTAGCGGACGGTGCGCAGGTCGCCTGCACCGCCTCCGCCAAGGACCTCACCCGCATCAGCCTTGTCGGCGACGAGTTCGCCGGCGTGTCCAAGATCAACACTGGCAACCCGTCCGACGACTTCTCGGTCGTCAACGAGCCGGTGCGCGGCGACATCTACCTGTCGGTGCCCGAGGGCTTCAACCGCCAGACGCTGTCGTTCTTCGGCACGTCCAAGCGCGGCTATGTCTACAAGTTCGCTTGCCGCATCGCCGGCGACCAGGCGGTGCAGGTGTTCCTCTCCAACCCCGCGATCGCCAAGGCGGACGCGGTCGAGGCTGCGCCGACGAAGGTCGCGGCCGCCTCGTCGCCCGAGGATGCCGCGGTGTCGCTGGTGCAGGCGATGTACGCCAACAAGTCGGTCGACGGCTACGAACTGCGTCAGCGGTCGCTCAAGCCGGTCTACGTGGGCGACCTCAAGGTCCAGATGATCTCGGAGTACCGCGGCGAGGCGCTGACCGGCCGCGTGCTGCGCATCGAGAATAAGGGCTCGCAGGAGAAGGTCCTGACCGAGGCGCAGGTCGCGCCGTCCAGCGCCCTCGCCGTCTCGATCGCCGAGCCCAAGCTCGCGCCGGGTCGGGTCACGACCGCCTACCTCGTCTCGCGGAATGGAAACTAAGCCATGGCTTTGAAGGACATCTTCTCGCGCAGCCGCAAGCCGCTCGACGGCCCGGAGGCCGGCGCGGCTGGCGACGGCGTGTCGCCGATCGCCTCCGAGCTCGACGGCAACACCGAGACCCGAAAGAAGCAGCGCATGCTCCTCGCCGGGGTCGGCGCGGTCGGCCTGGTCGCCTCGTCGTTCTGGATCTTCGGCGGTGATGACAGCGCCAAGAAGGTCGACCCCGACAAGCCCGAGCAGGTGAAGGTCTCGGTCAGCGACATGGCCAACAAGACCCTCTCCGAGCAGGAGTGGATGGCGCTTTCGGAGAACCGCTTCCAGTCGGCCGAGAACCAGCTGAAGAGCGTCGATGGCACCAACGCGCGGGTAGCGCAGCTCTCGCAGCAGCTCGACGCGATGCGGGCGCAGAACCAGTCGATGACGGCCGATGGCCAGCGTGTGCTCTCCGCCTATCAGGCCGAGAACGAGCAGCTGCGCCGGCAGGTCAACGAGCGCGCAGCCGCCCCGCCCCCTGTCCCGGCCGGTCCGCAAGCGATGTACGGCCCGGGCAGCGCCGCGGTGTACGGCCGCGGCGCCGGCGCGCCGCCTGCCGGTCCGGACCTGTCCGCGCCTCGCCTGAGCGAGGTGAAGATGGTCTCGTTCGGCTCAACCGATCGCGGCACCGCGTCCAAGATCGCCAAGGGCAGCACGGTCTATACCGACAGCCCGAACTACCTGCCCGCGAACAGCTTCGCGACCGCCAAGGTTATCGTCGGCGTCGACGCCGCGGCGGGCGTGAACAGCCAGACCGACCCGCTGCCGGTCGTGCTGCGCATCACCGGTCCCGCGCGCTCGGTACTGCAGAACGGCAAGCTGCTCACCACCAAGATCCAGGGCTGCCTCATCAACGGCGCCGCGCGCGGCGAGCTGTCGAGCGAGAAGGTCTACATCAAGCTTCAGAAGATGACCTGCCCGCAGCCGGGCGGCCGCTATGCCGAGTCCGAGGTGAAGGGCTTCATCGCCTTCGGCGGCAAGACCGGCGTGCGTGGGCGCGTCGTCAGCCGCGAGGGCTCGCTGGTGAGCCAAGCCTTCCTCGCCGGGCTCGTCGGCGGGATCGGGCGCGGCTTTGCCGCCAACACCAACATTGCGCTGCAGCCCGGCAACGTCGTGCTCGCCAACGGCAAGCGCCAGCAGCTCGGGCTCGGTGACATCGCGCAGGGCGGTGTCGGCAACGGCATCGGCGAGGCCGGCGACATGGTCTCCAAGTACCTGATCGAGCGCGCCGAGCAGTACCAGCCCATCATCGAGATGCCGACCGGTGTCGACGTCGAGATCGTCTTCCTGGAGGGTGTGTATGTCCGCAATTGATTACATCGCCTTCTGGCGTCTTCGTCCTCGCTTCATCGCGACCATCGCGGGTTGCGCGGCTATCGTCGGCATCGGTGCCGCAGGTGCTGCGGCCGACCTCGGCATCATGTCCCCGTCCAACCAGAAGGTCGCGGCGCTGCTCAAAGCGCGTTTGCCTCGGACTGATGTGTCCAAGGTGGACTGCGGCGTCGTCGACGGCCTGTGTGAGGTCACTGCCGGCAGCAATCTCTTCTACGTCGACCACTCGGGCCGCTACCTCATGATCGGCCGGGTCTACGACATGGAGACGCGGCAGGACCTCACCGCAACCCGTCTCCTCGAGATCAACCCCGACACGCTCATCGGCGGGGCGGCCAAGGCCAACAACGCGGCCAGCAGCGACGAGGCGCCGCTGACGCGCGGAGCCGGCGCGCCGCCCTCTGCACCCGCGGCGCCGCAGCACCTCTCGCTCACGAGCCTGCCGGCGACCGGCGCGATCGTGTGGGGCAAGTCCGCGGGCAAGACGGTCACCGTCTTCAGCGATTTCCGCTGCGGCTACTGCCGCGCACTATCGAACACGCTGCGGACCATGAACGTGCGCGTCGTCGAGCGACCGATCTCGGTGCTCGGCAGCCGCGACCTCGCCAACCAGGTCTATTGCGCAAGGAACCGTGAGGAGGCGCTGCACCAGGCCTACGCCGGCGAGCCGCTGCGCAATGCCGGCACCTGCGACACCTCCGGTCTCGATGCCAACGAGAAGTTCGCTCGCGCGCATGGTCTCTCCGGCACGCCCGTCATCGTCCGCTCCGACGGCGCGATGATCGAGGGTTACCGGCCCAAGGAGGCGCTCGCTGCCTTCATCGAGGGAGCACGGTCGTGACGGCTACCAAGCTCGGAGCGCTCGCGCTCATCCTCGCCGGCACCGGTCTCGCCAGCTGCACGACGCTGGGCGGCAACATAAAGGGCAACTTCTCGTGCATCGCGCCGGACGGCATCTGCGCGCCGAGCTCCACCATCGACGATCGCGCACTGGCGCTGATCGCCGGCGAGGACGGCGACCGCATGATTACGCCGGCCGGTCCCTATAGCGCGCCGGCGACCGATGATCGCGGCGGCCAGAGCATGGCTGCCCGCAGCGTCGCGGGCGGCTTCCAGTCGGCCGCCGCTACGCCTGCCCGCAGCCAGGAGCGCGTGCTGCGCATCGTCTTCCCGGCGCAGATCGACGCCGCTGGGCGCCTGCGCGAGCAGACCGCGATCCATGCCGTGGTCCAGCGCGGCGAGTGGCAGCGTGAGCTTGCCAGCAACGCCGTTGCGACCACGCCGGCCGAGGTCGCAAGTGCGGCAGGTGGCGACACGCTCCTCGCAGCGGTCGACCGCGCGGATCCTCCGATCACCGGCGATACGGACATGGGCATGGATCCCGACATGCCGAGCGCGGCCGCGGTCGCCGCGGCGCGCGCACCGGTCGATCCGGTCGGCAACATCAAGGACCAGGTCGCCCGCCAGCTCGCGCGCAATCCGCGTCGGATGCCGGCCTCGACGACGCCGGTCTATCGTCAGTCGCGTGCGCCGATCGCTGTTCCCGCGGCGCCAACCAGCGGTCGCGCGATCACTCCTACGCCGCGCCCTTCCCCAACCGCGCCACAGGCGCGCACGGCCACGACGCAGGCGATCGGCACCCCCAAGCCTGCCACCCCTTCACCTTCCGCGCCTGCTCGCCCTGCAACAGCGCCAACAGCGACGTCGGCAATCACGGTGCCGACGCACGCCACCCAGGCAGGTCGTACGGCACTCGCGGCGGTAGGCGCCAACCCCGCGATCCGCGCCGGTCTCGCGCGGGTCGAGCCGGAAGCGCGTGAGGCGGTGAAGGCCAACGGCGTCATCCCGGTGCTGCGCGCCCCCTCGTTCCCCGGAGTGGATCAATGAGCTTCCTGAGTGGCCTGCTGGCGACGATCCTTGGCGATAGCGCCAAGCCCGAGGGCGGGCGTCCCGACACCGCGGTGCCGCGGTTCGTCCACTGGCTGCCATACCGGAGCTACGATCCGAAGACCCAGATCTTCTACAACAGCGGCACGCGCGGCTTCGTGCTCGAATGCACGCCCATGATGGGCGCGACCGAGCAGAGCCACGAGATGCTCGCACAGTTCCTGTCTGAGGGCATTCCGACGCCGGGCGCGCTGCAGGTGCATGGCTGGATGAGCCCGCGCATCAGCGAGCTGCTCTCCAAATGGTATCTGCCGCGTTACTCGGCCGCTGGCGTCTACGAGCGCATGGCCAAGCACCGCACCGACTATCTGCTCGGCGGGGTATGGAGTTCGCTGTCGACCGCCGCGCCCTTCCACATGCGCAATCATCGCCTAGCGCTCTCCTACTCGACGCCGGAGACCAGCCGAGTTTCCAACGAGGAGATCGTCTCCGTCATGGAGGGGCTCGCCTCGACGCTGGAGTCGATCGGCGTCCACTCGCGCGCCATGGATCCCAAGGCGCTCATCACGTGGATCGACGACCTGACCTCGCCAACGACCGCACCGGGTGACGACACGATCACCTATAATCCGTTCGATCCGATCGCCGACCAAGCGGTGCGTCACGACCTTGAGATGAAGATCGAGCCGGACCGCATCCTGCTGCGTACCGAACGCTTCCGTCCGACCGGCAAGCTGGTCGATGACGCGCCCGAGATCGGCGAGATCTACCCCGACACGTTCGACGTGCGCTCCTTCTCGGTGCGCAACCTGCCGCAGCGCTGGGCGCCGTGGGACATGGCCAAGCTCATCGGCGACATGTTCGCCGACAAGCTGCGCATGCCCTGCCCGGTCTCGACCAACCTGTGCCTCGACTTCCCCGACGCCGAGGCCGAGGGGCAGCGCGCGGGTCGCAAGTTCATGCGCACCACCAGCCTCGCGGACTCCAAGTCGGCGCGCATGCTGCCGCAGCTGAAGGACCAGTCGGCCGAGTGGAAGTTCGTCAAGGACGAGCTGCGCCAGGGCCGCAAGCTGGTGCAAGCGTTCTACTCGGTCACCTCGTTCAGCCCCAAGGGCAAGGGGGACTCGAACGAGCGGACGCTGAAATCAGTGTACCGCGCTGCGGGCTGGGACCTGCTCGACGATCGCTATCTGCAGATCCAGGGCCTGCTCGCCGCGATGCCGATGACGATGGCCAATGGCCTGTCGTTCGACCTCAAGAACATGAAGCGCATGCGCACGGTGCTGACCACCACCGCGGCCAGTCTCATGCCGATGCAGGGCGAGTATCTGGGCGGCCACCAGCCGCACCTCATGCTGGTCGGCCGCCGCGGGCAGCCTTTCTTCTGGTCGCCATTCGAGAACAGCGCCGGCAACCACAATGTCGCGGTGTGCGGTAAGTCGGGCTCGGGTAAGTCGGTCGCACTGCAGGAGCTGTGCGCCTCGATGGTCGGTGCCGGCGCCAAGGTCGTCGTGATCGACGACGGCCGCTCGTTCGAGCATTCGGCCAAGCTGCAGGGCGGTGCCTTCGTCGAGTTCACGATGGCGTCGGGCTTCTGCATCAACCCCTTCGCCATGATCGATCCGACGCTCGCGGGGCAGGACGAGGACTACCTCATGGACTGCTTCGCGATGCTGAAAAGCATCGTGAACCAGATGGCGCGCCACATCGACAAGCTGAACGACACCGAGCGCGGCCTGATCGACGGCGCGATCAACAAGGTCTGGGCCGAGAAGGGGCGCAGCGGCTGCATCGACGATGTGATCGCCGCGCTCGAGGAGACCGGCAATCCGGTCGCGGCCGATCTCGGCATCGCGATGCGGCCGTTCTCGAGTGCTGGCACCTACGGTCGCTTCTTCACCGGCGACGTCTCGTTCGAGCTCAAGGCGAACCTCACCGTGTTCGAGTTGTCGGATCTGTCCTCGCGCGAGGAGCTGCGCTCGGTCGCGCTGACCGCGATCATGTTCATGGCGAGCCAGGCGATGCGCCGTCAGGATCGCTCGGTGCCCAAGGCGCTGCTGCTCGACGAGGCGTGGCAGATGCTCAAGGGCGGCTCGATGGCCGACTTCATCGAGGCCTATGCGCGCACCTGCCGCAAGTACGGCGCGTCGCTCGTCACCGCCACGCAGAGCATCAACGACTATTACAAGTCGGATGGCTCCAAGGCGGCGCTGGAGAACAGCGACTGGTTCGTCGTCCTGCAGCAGAAGGCCGAGACGATCGCCGACTTCAAGAAGCACGACCGCTTCGAGATGGACGACTACACCGACGCGCTGATGCGCTCGCTGAAGCGCAACGGCGTCGAATATTCCGACGTGCTCATCAAGGGACCGGAATCGATGGCGGTCGGTCGCCTCGTGCTCGATCCTTATTCGGCGACCGTCTTCTCGTCCTCGCCGCGCACCTTCGCGGCCATCCATGACCTGCTCCATCAGGGTCTCACGATGGAAGAGGCGATCGAACGAGTCGCCTATCCCGACAACCCCGAGAAATGGAGCGACGTCGCCGACGACCAGCTCCCAATCGCCGCGGAGTGACCCTCATGGCAACGCATCCCGATCGCATCGTGCCGCTCTCGCCGCCTCGGCGAGCCGCGCGCACCGATGCCGGCTTCCTGCTCTACTTCGGCCTGCACATGGCGGGCTTCCTCGCCACCACGCTGCTGATGACGTGGGGCGTGTTCGTCCTCTTCTTCCTCGTGCTGGGCGGCTTCTCGCTCGATGGCATGATGAACCACCTCGAGAACATGACCAGCCGCTACCTCGCGGCAGGCCCCGCGCGCGTTGACCAGTTCAAGATCACCGTCGGCATCGTCCACATGATCGTGTCGGGCGCGCTCATCTTCTTTCGCCGTCACGCCATCCTGCCGCGTGACCCGGCCGCCAAGGAGCCGCGCGCATGATCGACGATAACGAGATGGGTGCGCCGATCGCGCCTCAGCCTGCCCCCGCGGCTCCCGCCCCGACACCCGCATCCGCCGCGATCGCGCCCGCACGCCGCGCCGTCTTCGCGGGCTACACCGCGCAGCAGCTGCTCCTCGGCGCGGCTCTTCTCATCGCGCTGGTCTGGGCGATGTGGATCACCAAGGCGGTGACTGCGGAGAAGCCGCAGCACATCGTCAAGGCGAACCTGTCCAAGCTCGTCGGCGAGTACGTCCAGGCACAGGCGCGCAGCGCGACCCCGCCCGAGCAGGTCCAGTCGCAGATGCGGACTTTCATGGCATCGCTCGACGGCGAGCTGCAGCGCCGTGGCGCGGCTGGCCAGGTGGTGCTCGTCGGCGAGGCCGTGCTCTCCAAGAGCGTGCCCGACATCACGGCCGAAGTTGCCAAGGCGGTCTATGCCTCGGGCGTGAAGGTGCCGCAGGCGGCCTCGCCGAACCAGATGGGTGCGATGCTGCGCGGCCAGGCACCGATCGCGCCCGTCGCGCCAACCGCTGCACCATCGCCGGTCGAGCTCGCACAGGCGCCGACTGCCGTATCGCCGGACTCGCCGTTCGGACCGATGCCGACGACCGACGCGGGCGTTGCAGCGCCTGCGCCGGACATGGCGGCTCAGGGCGCCAGCGTCTCGACCTTCGGTGGTCCCGGTGGCCAGTAAGGCCGCCACCCTCGCCGCGCCGGTCGCCGGCGAGCGCTTCCGGCCGCGCAAGCGGCTGTGGGCGGGGCTGGGGCTCTTCACGGTTGGCGGACTGGCACTGAATGGCCTGTCGAGCTGGCGCGAGAACCACGCGCTGCTAATCAACTCCTCTCAGTCGCTGCCTAACTGGGCCTTCGTGATCCACAAGACGGCGACGCCCGCGCGCGGCGAGTACGTGTTCTTCGTGCCGCCCAAGGCGCCGCTCGTGGCGCGCCACTTCGGCGCCAAGAAGCAGATGTTCGGCAAGATCGTCTACGGCATGCCCGGCGACTTGGTCGAGCACCGCGGCGCCGATGTCATCGTCGCGGGCAGGCTCGTTGCGCGCATGAAGCCGGTCAGCAAGTTCGGCGAGCGTCTCGTGCCCGGGCCGACCGGCGTGATCCCGCGCGGCTGCTACTTCGTCGGCAGTCCGCACAAGGACGGCTTCGACAGCCGCTACGCCGCAATTGGTTACGCCTGCACCGCCGCGATCGTCGGCGTCGGAAAGCCGATCCTGTGAAGCGCGCGCTCGAGTCCGTCGCCATTGTGGCGCTGCTCTCGATATCGCTGACCTCGGCGACGCGCGCGCGCGACCACGGCGTGGTCGGCCAGGTTTTTCCGATCGTTGAGCCAGACCTGCTGGCGACGATCGAGGCCAAGCTGCAGCGCCTGCAGGCGGACGGCGAGTTCGATCGCATGAACGCCGCCTTCGCCAAGCGAACCGAGGCGCGCGTTCGCCGGCCCAAGCCGGTCGCGGGCATCACACCGGCGTCGGAGGCGCGCACCTGGGCCTACGATCCCACGATCACGATCGAACGCGACGTGCAGGATCAAAAGGGCAACTACATCGCGCGCCGCGGGCAGACGGTGAACCCGCTCGACTTCACCGCCGTCACGCAGGCGCTCGTCTTCGTCGACGGCGACAACGACGCCGAGATGGCTTGGGCGACGGCGACCTACAGCGACCTCAAGGCCAAGATCATCCTCGTGAGCGGCTCGCCCATCGACGAGATGACCCAGCGTCAGCGCCGCTTCTACTTCGATCAGGAAGGGCGGCTGACCGGAAAGCTCGGCATCCGCCACACGCCAGCGGTCGCCGTCCAGGACGGCCGGGTCATGAAGCTCTCCGAGATCAAGCTGAAAGGAAACAGCTGATGCCACTTTGGCTCGAGATGATGAAGACGCCGATGGCCGCGCCGGAGACGGACGAGCTGCGCGGCATGCGCCGGACCTTCCAGGTGCTCTGCGTAGCATCCGCACTCGGCGTGCTTTCGATCAGCACACTGGTGCAGCTGTTCGGTCGGCCGGCTTCGTTCGTGGTGGCCGCCCTGCTCGCGGTGACGGCACTCCACACGACGCTCTACGTGTTTCGGAAGAACCGCGCGGACAACGCGTTCCTCGCGGCCGCGGTGTCGGAGGAGGTGTGAGCAAGCGTCTCCCATCCGACGGCGATGCTGGCGCCAAGCGACTGCGCGGTTTCGAGGCGCTCGTCGTCGGCCTAGAATGGCTCACCGTTGCGCACCTCTTCTTGGTTTGCGCCTTCCTCCTGCGCGTCATTGCTGAGCGCCTAGGCTTAGCATCCCCCAACGTCACCACGGGCGGTATAGTCTCCATGGGCATGCGCGCCGCTGTGCTGCTCGGGGCGTATCTCTGGGCGCGTCGTCGCCTGGCCGCTGAGCGGAGCGCCCGGTCGTGAAAGCGCTTCGCCTCCTCACGCTCGCACTCTTCGCCTTCGCCCTGTCGGCAGTGCTGAGCCCGCGCGCGGAGGCGCAATCGAAATGCACCGGCAAGTTCGTCAACCCGATCACCGACGTCTGCTGGTCGTGCCTGTTCCCGCTCTCGGTTGGCGGGCTGAAGATCTGGCCGAGCAACCGGCCCGACACCGACAACCCCAACCTGCCAGTCTGCGCCTGCGGCTCGCCCGTACCCCGCATCGGCATCGCGGCCGGCTTCTGGGAGCCGGTGCGCCTCGCCGACGTCTCGACCAAGCCGTGGTGCTTCGTGAACCTCGGCGGCACGAAGATCTCGCCGGGTTTCGACATTGGCCAAGGCCAGCTCTCCGGCCCCTCGCAGAAGGGCGGCAACGGCCAGAACACGTCCAAGTGGCACGTCCACTGGTACGTTTACCCGCTGCTCTACTGGATGGAGATCCTGGCCGACTTCGCCTGCTTCGAGCAGTCGTCGTTCGATATCGCCTATATGACCGAGGTCGACCCGCTCTGGCAGGATGACTCGCTCACCGCGCTCATCAACCCGGAAGCCGTGCTCTTCTCCTCGCCTATCGCGCAGGCCGCGTGCGCGGGTGATTGCATCGCGTCCACCGCCAAGCTGCCGCTCGACGCGACCTTCTGGTGCGCCGGCTGTCAAGGGCCGATGTACCCGATCAACGGCAACATCGCCGCCTCAGTCGGGCACGTGCAGGCGTCGCGCCTCGCGCTCGCTCGCTTCGCCTTCAAGATCCACCGTGAGGGCCTCGCCTGGGGCACGATGGGCTCCAAGGGCCTGTGCAACAAGTACCCGATGCCGGTGCTGAAGAAGCAGCAATACCGCGTCCAGATGACCAACCCGATCCCGACCGTCAGCGGCAAGGCGGCGTGCTCGCCGCTTGGCGCGTCGACGATGCCGCCGCAGGCGGGCCGTGCCTTCCCCGTAAAGGGCGAGGACATGGGCTACCTCGTCTGGCGCAAGCGCAACTGCTGCGTGCTGTGAGGAGACCCTGATGCGCCGCTTTCTCCTTGTCGCTGCCGGGATCGCCGGCCTCGCCGGCATCCAGGCCATCGCTCAGACCGTCGATGGGCTTGACCTCGAGGCGATCAAGCGCCGCTCGGCCGCCATGCAGGGCGACGCCGAGACCTTCGCCGAGCAGGTCCGCAACCGCGGCGACGCCTTCCGCCAGGAAGCGATCGCGGTGCAGGACAAGGCGACCGGCAACCTCACCGAGCTGGCCAAGGCCGATCTGCCGATGAACGGCGATGGCGCGTTCGACTTCGACGAGATCATCAAGGGCGCCAGCCAGAACGTGTCGTCGACCGGCCGCGGTGACGCACCGCAGTTCATCGCCTTCGCCAGCCTGTCGATGCCGGCGCCGGCCCTGCGCCAGCTCATCGCCGACACCGCCAAGGCGGGCGGCGTGGTCGTGTTTCGTGGCTTCCCGAACAACTCGATGAAGGCTTTCAGCGAGGCGCTGAGCAAGGTCGTGACGGAAAAGGATCAGCTCTCCAACGTCGGCATCGATCCGCGCCTGTTCCGCGCCTTCGACGTCCAGGCGGTGCCGACCTATGTCGCGGTCTCCTCCGACTTCGACCTGTGCTCAGGCCTTAACTGCCGCACCGCCGTGCCGGCGTTCGATCGCATCACCGGCAACGTCTCGGTGCGCTATGTGCTCGACACCTTCGTCGACGGACGCGGCCCCGGCGCCGGCGTCGCATCCGTGGCGCTGCGCAACATGGGCAAGGGCGCGTAGGTGAAGCGCCTCGCCGCCTCGCTCTTCCTCGCCGTCATTGCGGGTGGCGCCAGCGGCGTCATCGCGCAGACGACGATCGAGCAGGCGCGCCAGGAAGGCAACGCCATGGGCAAGGCGATGCGCGCGGACGAGAGCCTTGGCCCAACCGACGCCAAGCTGCAGGAGCTGCCCGGCTACGGCGGCACCGACCTGCCCGAGAAGGTCTATTTCGACGATCCCGACAAGCTGACGATGGACGGAAAAGGCGCGGCGCCGACCAGCGACGCCTATGGCACCGTCGTCGACACGGCCGGCACTCGCCCGAGCTTCAGCAACGCGGAGATCCTCGCCGCCACCTCGCGCGGTACCGCCATCGAGAAGGACCCCGAGACCTACCTCGGCGGGCAGAACATCGGTGGCGCGACCGGTACCTGCACCGCTCTCCCGCCTTCGGTCGGCTCGAAGGGCTATTACGAGGCGACCTGCAACAAGGGCTCCAAGGTCACTCAGGCCAACGAGACCTGCCGCGGCAACATGGTGCCGAACGTCGTCAATACCTCACGCTGGTTCTACTACGGTGCGCCGGACAAGAACGAGGGCAACGGCTTCGCTCGCAACACGGTGATGCAGGCCAAGGTCGCGGCCGGCATCTGCCGCGCCGAGCCGGTATCCAAGCACGTCTGCGATGCCCAGATCGAGATGGGCGCGGGCGGCACGAACATCGAGGACTACCGCAAATTCTGTAAGAGCAAGGTTAGCGGCACCGCGCAGCTCTACTCCTGCTCGACTGAGATCCCGCAGGGCGAGATCCCGGCACACTTCAACTTCAAGACAAACACCGTCTTCCTGAAGAAGGAGGGCGAGACGAGCGTCACCGTGACGCGCAACGAGGGCACCTGCCCCGCACTCGCCGCGGACGCGAGCTGCACGCCGCAGGCTGCCGAGGTCTGCACCGAAGGACCGGAGACGCGCACGATCGAGGGCGTGGCGGTAACGCAGAGCTGCTGGGCCTGGTCGCGGACGTTCACCTGCCAGCGGCTCCAGCCAGCGAGCGACTGCAGCGCGCTCGACGACAACAAGCAGTGCAAGTTCTTGCGCGACGAGTGCCTTGATGACCCGCAGTCGGGTGCGTGCAAGGTGTCGCAGCGCGTCTACAGCTGCCCGCTCCCCGACGATCCCGCATCGACCGACAAGCAGTACGTCTGCGGCAACGACGTCTACTGCTCCAACGGCGACTGCGAGCAGATCGAGCGCGAGGCCTCGACCGAGTTCAAGGACGCGCTGGTGGCGCTCCACGCGATCGGCGATGCGGGCAAGCAGTTCGATCCCGACAAGCTCACCGTCTTCTCGGGCGAGCGCAACACCTGCAACAAGAAGATCTTCGGCGCGTCGAATTGCTGCTCGGGCAAGGGCGTGCCGCTGTTGACGCCGTGGCTGTGCAGCTCGGCCGAGAAGCAACTCGACGAGAAGGACGACAAGGGGCTCTGCCATAAGGTCGGATCCTACTGCTCGGACAAAATTCTCGGCGTCTGCGTGACCTCGAAGGACGCCTACTGCTGCTTCGGCAGCAAGCTTTCCCGGATCCTGCAGGAGCAAGGTCGCCTGCAGATCAACAAGCCATGGGGCAAACCCAAGGACGAAACCTGCAAGGGCTTCACCATCGAGGAGTTCCAACGCCTCGATCTGTCCCAGATGGATTTCTCCGAGGTCTATGCCGAGTTCATGGACGCAGCGAAGCTGCCGGACGAGGTCAGCGTAATGACCGACATCCAGCAAAAGATTCAGGGGTATTATGACCTTCACGGGCGCAAATGATGCGGACGGTCCGGGGGGACCGTGCATGATCGACATGTCGGTGCTCGATCTCGCGGTGTTCCTTCGTATTCATCGCCCGAGCCGCGGCACCTCCGCGGGCGAGGTCGCGCAGACGGTTAGCCACTGGTTCCAGTGCGACGTCGACCCGCGCGAGGTCGAGCGCTCGTTCCCGCGAATGGTCGACGCCGGCTGGCTGGTTCGCCGCCCGACCGGGATGCGCCCCACGATCAAGGGCCGCAAGCACGGCCGCCAGCACCTACGCGGGATCGTCCGCATGCTCGATCAGGGCACCAAGATGCTCGACGTCGCGCGGATGATGTCGGTCCTTCAACTCGCAATGATTGAGCTCGACGGGGAGCATGACGATGACGACGATCAGGGATAACCGCCGCGGCCGCTTCGCCGCCACGTTTCTCATGCTGCTCGCCGCGGCCGCGCCGATCGCGGCGCCCGCGCAGTCGTCGGATCTGCAATCGGCCGCAATGTCGGGCGCGGGCGAGGATGAGGCCGCGCAGGAGCAGGCGCAGCCTGAGGCCGTGCAGGCGAGCGTGGACGCGCCGGTCCAAGGCGATGACTTCTACTGCGGTCAGCGCCGGCTCGGCCAGTGGTTCTATTGCGAGCGCCCCAAGGCGCCGCCCAAGACGCCTCAGGCCGTGCAGCAGGCGCAGGCGTCGGCAACCGATCGGATGAAGGCCATTACGCGGCAGCTGAACGAGCTGAAGAACAAGGCCATCCTCGAGCCGACCGAGGCGAACGTGATCGCCTACGTCCGCTTCCAGCGTGAGCAGCTCGACCGTGCCTCGGTGTTCTCCGACACCTGGCAGCGTGCGCTCTGGCAGAACCCCGACATCGACTACACGCTGCAGCGGCCCGTCTCTACGGTCGGCAAGCGCGCGTGGACCGACAACCGCAGTGCCACCCGCGACCAGGCGCTCGCGCGCATCGGCCAGCGCTACGGCATGTTCTATTTCTTCGCGCAGAGCTGTGCCGCGTGTGAGGTGTTCTCGCCCATCCTGCGCTCGGTCGCTGACAGCCACCGCATGACGGTCATGGCGGTCTCGACCGACGGCGGGCCGAGCCGCTCCTTCCCCAACTACGTCGTCGATAGCGGCCAGCGCGAGCGCATGGGCGTGCCACTCGCCACGCCGGCGCTGGTGCTCTTTGACACCGTCACCCGCAAGACCGTCCCCATCGGCTTCGGCGTCATGTCGGCCGACGAGATCATGGAGCGCATCTTCATGCTCACCAACACCAAGCCGGGCGAGGAGTTCTGATGCCCGCCCCCTCCCCTCGCCCTTCTCCCTTCCGCGTGCTGATGCGGCGCACCGCCGCGGCCGTCGCGGTGCTCGGCGCCACTAGCATGATCCCGGTCGACATCGCGCGAGCGGACGTCGCCGGGCAGATGAACAGCTTCTTCCAGGATGCGGGAGGTGCGGCCAACGTAACCGGGCCGAGCGCCTACCAGGGGCAGACAGCAGGCTACTACTCGATGGGCAACGTCTGGACGCGCTTCCCACAGAAGAGCGTGCAGCCGTTCAACCTGCAGATGCCGAGCGTGCGCGCCGGCTGCGGCGGGATCGACATCTTCACCGGCTCCTTCTCCTTCATCAACGGCGCCGAGATGGTCGCCATGCTGAAGGCAACCGCCAACAATGCGCTCGGCTTCGCCTTCCAGCTCGCCATCGACAGCGTGTCGCCCGAGATCGGGAAGGTCATGGACGGCATGGCCAACAAGGCGCAGCAGATGAACCAGATGAACATCTCGTCCTGCGAGGCTGCGCAGGGCCTGGTGGGTGGTCTCTGGCCCAAGATGGCCGGCGCCCGCTCGAACGTCTGCGCCGCGATTGGAAACAGCGAGGGCATGTTCTCCGACTGGGCACGGTCTCGGCAGGAGTGCGGCCCGGGCGGCAAGCAGGAAGCGACGATCGACGCCAGCAAGGACCCCAAGATGGCAGAGAACGCGGCCGGCGCGCCGCGCAACTACACCTGGGACGCGATCCAGAAATCGAACAAGTTCGGCACCTACGACCAGGGCTTCTCCGAGTACCTGATGACGCTGGTCGGCACGATCGTCGTCGATCCCAAGGGTGCGCCGGATGGCGGCCCGATGGTCGCCTTCCACGGTCCCGCCGAAGAAGCCGTCGTCACTGCCCTGCTCGATGGCACCGGCACCGGCGGCACACCGGTCAAGTTCCTGAAGTGCGATGAGCAGCTGAAGTGCCTCAAGGTGACGGAGCAGCAGCTGCAGATCGCCGTCGGACTGCGCACGAAGATCAAGGGGATGATCGACTCGATCAACTCGAAGATCCGTACCGACAGCGCGCTCGACGTCGCGGAGCAGCAGCTGCTCAACATGACCTCGCTACCGCTCTACAAGATGCTGGCGGTGCAGGCGATGGCGCACCAGAGCTTCAATCCCGGCGAGACCAGCGCGCTCGCCGAGATCGTGGCGATCAATCTCCTTTCGGCGATGATCGACAACATGCTCGACCGCATCAGCCAGTCGTCGGTGCAGGTGCAGTCTGGCGATGTCGATGTGAGCAAGGCGTGGCGCGAGCAGCTCGCGGCTGCGCGCGAGCGCTATGCCCAGCGTGACTTCAAGCTGAAGGACACGCTCAACCAGACGATCTTCCTCATCAACAAGTCGGTGATGCTCGAGTCGACGCTGCAGAACAGCATGTCGCCGGCGATGGCAGCGTCGCTCAACTTCTCGCGCGGGCTGAGCGCGCAGGGCCTCAACTAAGGACAGCGAGCGATGGTCGAGGTCTTCACGATTGGTGGCGGCGAATACATCGTCAACACGTTCAACGCGGTTGCCGCGTGGACAGGCGGAGGCGGCTACCGCGCGCTCCTGCGCGTGGTGATGATCCTCGGCCTGATCTACACGCTCCTGTCCGTCGCGTTCACGATGAACTTTCGCGTCTGGATGAACTGGTTCCTCGGCTCGACGCTGATCTATTCCTGCCTGATGGTGCCGACCGTCAGTGTGAAGGTCACCGACCGGATCAACCCGTCGCTTGCGCCCGCGACGATCGCCAACGTTCCTCTCGGGCTCGGCGTGATGGCGAGCTTCACCAGCCAGGTCGGCGACTGGCTGACGCGGACGGCCGAGACCGTCTTCACGATGCCGAGCCAGCTCAACTACTCGACCAACGGCATGGTCTACGGCGCACGCCTGTTCGACGCGACGCGCAATTTCGAGATCCGCGACGCCGAGTTTGCCACCAACCTCTCTGCTCACTTTAAGAACTGCGTCTTTGGCGACATCATGCTCGGGCAGAAGTCGATGACCGACCTCGCCAACGCCAAGGATCTCTGGAACGCGATGGGGCCGGGTTCGGTCGCGCGATCGCAGCCGTGGACCAGCCGCGCCGGCGTTGCGGTCACGACCGACATCATCACCTGCAACAACGCCTATAACCTGCTGTCTGAGCAGTGGACGCCGATGATCGCAGCGCACACTCCGCTCTGGTCGAAGCAGGCCTACCCGAAGCTGTCGACGGCCGTCGCCTCGGCCAAGCTCCGCGAGGACGTGCCCATCGTCAATCAGGCCTTCACCGCAGCCAGCCCTAACTTCGAAGCGGTGATGCGCCAGAACACGGCGATCAACGCCTTCATGCAGGCGCGTGACGGTATGGCGGGCGGCCCGGGTGCAGCATCGATCGACACCTTCGCCACCACGCATGCGGACATCCAGGCGCGCAACACGTACAACTCGATTGCGCAGCAGGCGATGAGCTGGGTGCCGATCCTCAACATCGTGCTGACCGTGGTGTTTTACGCCATGTTCCCGGTCATCTTCCCGCTGTTCCTGATGCCTCAGACCGGCGTCGGCGCGCTCAAAGGCTACCTGACCGGCTTCTTCTATCTCGCGTCCTGGGGACCGCTCTACGTCATCCTCCACATGATCTGCATGACCCGGGCGACGATCGCGGCGAAGGGCGTGGCTGAGGGCGGCATGTCGCTCGGGACCTATGCCGGGATCGGAGCCGTCAACGCCGAGACGGCGACGATCGCGGGCTTCATGCTGATGAGCGTACCGTTCCTCGCTGCGGGTCTCGCCAAGGGGGCAATGAGCATCTCGGGTCAGGCGACCTCGATCCTCAGCCCGGCGCAGAACGCCGCGGAAGCTGCTGCAGCCGAGCAGACGACCGGCAACTACTCGTACGGGAACACGAGCTTCGCTAACTCGACCTCGAACATGCGCCAGAGCAGCCAATGGTCTGACGCGCCGACGTTCTCGTCTGGATCATTCGGCTCGACCTATAGGTTCGATAACGGCGCCACGGCGAGCAGCTACGGCAATGGCTTTGCGGTCACCGACACGACCGGTGCGATGTCGCGGCTCTCGGTCACGCCGACCCTTTCGACTGGGTATGTCTCAGAGATGCGGCAGGCCGCGAGCATGCTGGAGCGCGAGGCTCGGAGCGAAGAGGCTGCAGCTGCCCGGATCCTCAGCACCACTCATACCGACCGGAGCGCGCAAGGTACGTCGATTGACGTCACGAAAGCCACCGAGAACGGATCGGGTATCCAGACGAATATCGGCAACGATCGCTTCGTCCGGAACGGTGGCTCGACCTTTGATACC
This sequence comes from Sphingomonas citri, assembly GCF_019429485.1. GTDB lineage: Bacteria > Pseudomonadota > Alphaproteobacteria > Sphingomonadales > Sphingomonadaceae > Sphingomonas > Sphingomonas citri. The sequence goes on from NZ_JAHXZN010000009.1 coordinate 114,396, forward strand.
TTGGAGAACCGTGGCTCGGTCAACAACTCCGCACGTGTCACGAACACCAACGGCCGCGGAGCTGAGGTCATCGATTCAGTTTCGGGTGGTCTTAGCGTCGGGCTTGGCGGCGGTGGGGCACCACGGTCGGGCAAACCTAACCCGGCAGATGCCGTTGGCCCGAACGGACCACAGCTTCCGCCCACGCCGGAGAAACCCACTCTCGGACAAAGGCTCACCGGTGCGCTGCCGCAAATCAAGGGAAGTAAGACCTGGACCGGGCAGCAGACTGACTCACTTCGTCGAAACCAAGACCAGACTCGTTCCGTCGAGGACGGTTCGTCGATTGGCGATGGCGCTCGCAATGAACAGTCTTATGGCGAGGCCCTAAACCAAAGCACCGGTAATTATACCAGATCTGGCACTTCCGTTCGTGCTGCGACTTCACAAACGTCGAGCGTTAGCACTGAGGACGCACGCTCGCTGGCGTATTCACATGAATTGCGCGCCCGTCAGCTCCACGAAAAAGCGCAGCAGCTATCGAATGATGCAAGCTATGCAGAGACGCACGGCATGCAGATGAGCGAGAACATGAGCCAAGAGTTGGCCCAGTGGTACGCGAAGGAACAAGCCGCAAAGCCTGCGTTGAATGCTCCTGGGCTTCACGAGACGGCGGTTAGCGATCAACAGCGGATCACTCGCGATCAGATGGTTTCCCGGTTCCTCGAGCATAAACGGCAGGACATCTACAACGGCGTGGCTCCTCGCTTGCACGAGCCGGACCTGGTCGACGTTCCGAAGGTCCCCGTCTCCAGCGCTGCTGACGTTGAGGCCCACTACCATCCGACCGGCCTCCGCAAAGTCCCAACCGTCGGTGGTCCTGGTGACGGGTCGGCCACCGTTGCCCAGATCGATACCCAAACGGCTGCGATCAAGGCAGATCAGGATGCCAAGCGGGTAATCCGAGCAGGCGCCGTTGAGGCTGGCTCGGCTGTAAGGGGTGAGGTCGATGAAGCCATGCGCAAGGGCTTCTTCACCGACCCGGAGCAGAGAAGGTGACCCTAGAGGAAATAAGCGCAGTAGATGAGGCCACCTGCAAGAAGGCCGTATGCGAGGAGATACCCGATGGTGCCTCCTTGCGTCCAGCGGCCGCTCGCGTCGGACAATGGCTGCAAGGTCGGCGCGTCGTCGGCGTCATCAACCACCACGAGCGGGCCACCCGGCCTGTCCCGCGTCGCGTTGTATAGCGACAGATCAAATTCTGGCATGACGCTACCTCCGCGTGTAGGTTCGCATTGGAGCGAGGCAATGGCAAGCATTTCTGCGCACCGCACCGATAACCACGAGCCGCTCGATCTACCCAGCAACCTGCTGTTTGGGTTCTCGTGGATGCTGGTGATGGCAGTCGGGTTAATGCCTATTGCTGAGGCCTGCTTGCATCGGGTTCCCTCAGTCACAGTCCCTGCGACCGCGGCATTTTTTATCGCCGTCGGAAGCGGCATTCTGCTGCGACGTCGCTATTCGTGGGTAGGAGTCGTTCTCCATATCTACGGTCAAATTGCAATCTGGTTATCTTTATTCGTGATGTCGCTCGCCGGGATTCTTGCCTCGCTAGGATCCTAATAAGACGTCTCGGCTAATGGGCTTAGCAGGCGGGGATCCTTTCTGGCTTCGCGCAACGTGGGGCAAACTCAAAACACGGCAGCATCCGCTACGAATGTTCGCGCCACGAGCTCAGCCACCTGTTCCTCGGTGACGCCTGAGAGGCCCTCGAGTGTGCCAATCACCTCGACTTTAAGAAGGTTGTCGACCTCTTCACGCAAAGCGTCGGAGCTGTCACCGCGAGCGGCCCGGATCAGCTCGAGCATGACGTCGAGCGGGATCGTGATCGAGGTGCTCTCAAGCAAGGTCGGCAGGTCGGTCAAAGCGGTCTCCTTTGCGGCCTCAACGCGGCAGACCTGCCTTTCGGCGCACTCCGCACAGCTCCGTCACATCGACCAGCGAAGCATGACGTACCTTGTCGCTGCCCTTCAGGTGCCGGACCCGGACACGCATCTGCGGCTCGATCCAACGTGCTTTCTTCGATCTCGGCATCCCGGCAAGCTGAACCGCCCCGGGTTTGTCGGAGGCTCCAACTCCTGAGAAGGTGGAGCCTGTATGAGCAAGACGACGAACAAGTTTGCGCCTGAGGTCCGCGAGCGAGCGGTACGGATGGTGCTGGATCACGAGCGCGATCACCCATCGCGATGGGCAGCGGTAGTTTCCATTGCCGAGAAAATCGGCTGCGTTCCGCAGACGCTGCATGAGTGGGTAAAGAAGGCGGAGGTGAACAGCGGCAAGCGCGCTGGCGTTCCGACCGAGGTCGCTGACAAGATGAAGGCGCTGGAACGCGAAGTCCGCGAGCTGCGACAGGCCAACGAGATCCTGCGCAAGGCATCCGCATATTTTGCCCAGGCGGAGCTCGACCGCCCGTTCCGGCGATGATCGCCTTCATCGACGATCACCGTAAAGCCTATGGGGTCGAGCCGATCTGCCGCGTCTTGCCGATCGCCCCATCGACGTATTTCGAGCGTGTCGCGCAGCGGCAGGATCCAATGCGCCTGTCGGCGCGGGCGCGGCGGGATCAGGTTCTCAAGCCCGAGGTGGCTCGCGTGTTCGCCGAGAACTTCGCGGTCTACGGCGTCCGCAAGGTCTGGCGGCAAATGATGCGCGAGGGCTTCCCGGTCGCCCGCTGCACCATCGAGCGACTGATGCGCGATATGGGTCTACAGGGCGTGATCCGGGGCAAGCCGGTTCGCACGACGATGAGCGACAAGGCAGCGCCTTGCCCGCTGGATCATGTCAACCGAAGTTTTTACGCGCCAGCGCCGAACATGCTGTGGGTGTCGGATTTCACCTACGTCGCAACCTGGGCGGGCTTCGTCTACGTCGCCTTCGTCATAGACACCTACGCCAGGCGGATCGTGGGGTGGCGGGCGAGCAGAACGGCGCATGCCAGCTTCGTCCTCGATGCCCTGGAGCAGGCTCTCCATGATCGCCGGCCGGCCCATCGGGGCGGTCTCATCCATCACAGCGACCGGGGGTCGCAATACGTGTCCATCAAGTACACCGAGCGCCTCGCCGAAGCCGGGATCGAGCCATCGGTTGGCAGCGTCGGCGACAGCTACGACAACGCTTTGGCCGAGACGATCAATGGCCTCTACAAGGCCGAGGTGATTCACAGGCGTGGGCCGTGGCGCAGCTTCGAAGCCGTCGAATACGCCACGCTCGAATGGGTCGACTGGTTCAACCATCGCCGGCTGCTGGCGCCCATCGGCAACATCCCGCCTGCCGAAGCCGAAGAGCAATATTATGCTGCCGCGGACAACATCGATATGGCGGCATAACTCACAACCCAGCGCCTCCGGCAAACCCGGGGCGGTTCAAGCGGCCTATCTCGCCTCAGCTGCTCTGTCGCAGCGTAGAAGACCTCCCGGATCGGGGCTGCGAGCGTCACCGCGGCTCCGCCGGCGTATTCGAGCCCGCTGTCGGTCTCGCGAGCCAGGAGCGCGGACACCGGCTCGCCAGGTGTCACTTCCGTCCCTACGACCAGGAATTCCTCCTCGGTCCATGCCTTGATCTTGAGCCAGCTTTTGGTCCGTCCGCTCTGATAGCGGCTGCCGCGCTTTTTCGACACGATCCCTTCCAGCCCCATCCGATCGACGGCTGCGAAGAAGTCAGGGCCGCCCCCACGGACCTCCGCGCTGTAGTGGATCGGATTGCCCGGATCGAAGGCGCCGACGATCTCCTCGAGGCGCTCGCGACGCTGCTCCAGCCGGAGTGATCGGAGGTTCGTCCCGTCGGCATGGAGGCAATCGAAGGCCATGAAGACCAGACGCTCCGGGTTGCGGCCGATCGCCAAGCGGAGTGAGTTGAAGTCGCTCCGCCCGGCATCGTCTTGCACGATCATCTCGCCGTCGATGATCGCGCGCGAGCAGTGGAGCCGGCGAGCCGCCTCGATTACCGGCCGATACTGCGCAGTCCAATCATGACCGTTTCTCGTGAACGCGCGCACGCCCGTCGCGTCGATCACAAGCTGTGTCCGGTAGCCATCGTACTTGATCTCGTGGCTCCACCCATCTCCGTCGGGAGCGACGTCGACCAACGTCGGGAGCATGGGCTCGACAAACGCCAGCGGCGGAGCTGTGGCAGTTGGTGGCAGGGGCTCATGCCCGGGCTCGTCATGGTGTAGGACGTCGCCGAGCCTGCGGCAGTCCACGTCCTGGCCGCACTCCGGACAGGTGATGAAGTGCATCGCGTCGACCGGAAGATCCGGCGCCGTGACGGGACAGGCGTTCAGCGCCTCCCGCGTCGAGGATCGAGCTCGCTTCACCGGGATGAATCGCCCGCGGCGCGGACTCGTTCCTTGAGCTGTCTCAGGTGGCTCAGGCGGCGTGTAAGGTGTTGTTTTTTCTCGCCCCACGGGAACGGGGCGGCGCGGGCGAGGTTCAGAGGGTGACCGTAGCCGACCCCATTAGCCGCGGTCCGATTGGCGCCTCGCTGCTCTTCCCCCCCCCCCCCCCCCAGATCGGCGGGGCGCCACTCACCCCGCTGTCTCGAGAACCTTACTCCGCGAGCGCAGCCTTTTGCGCGCGGGAGCGCAGGAAGGCTTCGCCGCGCTCCGCCATGCGGTCCCACGTCGCGGCCGATTGCAGGTGACGCTCCTGAACGCGCGCCAGATCAGTGGCGGCAGCCGCGCGCCGCTCGACCTCGGCGCGTTGCCGGCAGAACTTCGGATCTTCGTTCATGATCGTTCCTCCCGCGTCACAAACGCGAGCGTGCTATCTTGGATGCGACGGCAATCTCGTTTCGTCGCAGGAGGTTAGCCAGCTGGCGCGCCCGAGCCGACTGAACCCGACCAATCCTTTGATCGTTACGGGCACCAACGATCAGGAGTGTAGCATGGCTGACGATAAGACGAACCGCGGTGAGCAGGATCGTGCCCGGGTTTCCGGCAGCGAGCCGTATGAGGTTGAGTATTTCGCGTCCAAACATGGGCTGAGCCAGCAGCAGGCGCGTGAGCTGATCGCCTCGGTCGGGAACGATCGTGCCAAGCTCGACGCTGCTGCAGAGGGCATCAAAGGCGAGCGTGGGCAGGGCTGACGCAATGGCCGTGAGCCTCAAGCCGATCGCCGGCCAGATCATCGTCATCACCGGCGCGAGTAGCGGCAATGGGCTCGCAACCGCGCGGGAGGCGGTTCGCCGCGGCGCTGCGGTCGTTATTGCCGCCCGCAATGCGGAGGCGCTGGAGCGCGTTGCGGCCGACCTGAGGACCGCTGGAGGTCGGGTGGCTGTCGTCGCCGGCGACGTGGCCAACGAGGCCGATGTCGAGCGCATCGCGGACACCGCGATCGAGACCTTCGGCGGGTTCGACAGCTGGGTGAACAACGCAGCGGCCGCGACCTACGGCACCGTGGAGCAGGTGCCGATCGCCGACCACCGCAGGGCGTTCGACGTGAACTACTTCGGCACCCTGCAGGGCAGTCTCGTCGCCGCGCGTCATCTACGCACCCGGGGAGGCGGCGCGATCATCAACGTTGGCTCCATCCTCGGCGATCGGGCCATCATCCAGCAGGGCCCCTACTCTGCGACCAAGCATGCCGTTCAGGCGCTGACCGATGCGCTTCGAATGGAGCTGGAGCGTGACCGCGCCGGCATCTCCGTTACTCTCATCAAGCCCGGCGCGATCGACACGCCTTACCCCGAGCACGCGCGTAACTTCATGGACAAGGCACCGCGGCTGCCCCCGCCGCTCTACGATCCGTCGCTGGTCGCCGACGCCATCCTGTTCGCCTGCGCCAATCAGCGCCGCGAGCTGTATGTCGGAGGTGGTGGCGTCCTCTCCTCACTAGTGGGTCAGATCGCGCCGCGCCTGACCGACCTCGCCATGGAAGTGATCGGCACTAGGATCCAGCAGAAGCCGAGCGACCCGGGTGACCCTGATCGCCGGGACAACCTCTACGAGGCACGGAGCGACGGCACGACGCATGGCTCGCAGAAGGTGCATGCAAGGTCGACCAGCCTCATACTGGAGGCGCAGAAGCTTCCTTGGGCCGCCGGTGGATTGGTCGCGCTTGGCGTCGGCGCGATCGTGGGGCTGAGCCGGGCGGCAACGCCGAAGCGCTGAGTTTGCGAGCCTCGCACCTGTAAGGAAGACCGATCAGTCCGGTTCATTCGTCCAATGCGCACAGCGGCGCGCCTGCTAGAGCGCGAGGGCGACCCGAAGGGCTTCATGAGGGGGCTCTTTCTGGGGGCGGCGCGAAGGCGCCGCCCCCTTTTTTGCAGCTGGAGCCTACGGCTTCTTCTCGGCGGCCAACTCTTCGAGCATCTGGACCAGGGCGCGCGCACCGGCGAGCGCCTCCTCGGCGCGTCCGTGGACCTCGTCCAAATCCTCCACGTCGTGGCTCTGACGCATCGCCACGAGCTTGGCATAAGCCTGATCGAGCGCCGCCTGGGTCTCCTCGATCTCCTTGAAGGCATCCATCGGCCCGTCTCCCACGTAACTTCAGCAAGCGGGATTTCGCCGCGTTTGCAACGGGATCATGCCGAACCGGAGGCATCTCCCATGCCGTTACCGTCGCAGCGCAGGTATTGCCGAAAGAGAGGCATGCCCGCGCCTACCACAGCCGCGGCAGCGTAGCCGGATCATCTTCGCAGCAATCTCCCCGTCGCCTTTGAAGCGCTCGAGGATCCGCTCGGCAGGGAAATTGATGGTGCGGCCACACGCGCAGACGATCCGCATGTCAGCGCGATCGGCTGCCCACTCGCCAAGGGTTCGGTAGGAGGTGTCGTTCGTCGGCCGGCTGCTCAAAGCGGCGAAACGTCCTCGTACCGCCCCGCTTTCCGCAGCTGACGCACGATCCCGTTGAAGGCCGCGGTAACGCCCTGGGCGCGGCCGATCTCGTTCGTCTGCGAGGCGGCGTCCCAGTAGAGCTCGAGCGGCCAGCGCTCGGGGCAGTGCGGCAGCAGGCAGCGCAGCGCCAGACGCACCTCGATCCCGTCGACCGTTGTCTCCGAGCATTTCGCCACGCCGGCGTGCAGGATGTGCACCGACAGCGCAATCACAACGCGCTGGTGCCGAGGCAGCGTCGCCACGGATCAGTGAAAGTCGTGCGACTTGAAGCGCACGACGTCCTCAGGATCCATGCCCTCGGCGTGGGGCGGCCAGTAGCAGTTGCGCGGCTCCGGGCTCCACTCCTTGTCACCGCGGTCGGGTGAGCCGGGGTGCTGGGCGGCGTCGCCGCGGCCGGTGCGATGCGGGAACGACATGTCGCCGACACGGTGAAGGAGGTCGCCATGGTCGACGATGCGGTCACAGATGACGTGGATCACCTCGCCTTCCTTCTGCACCCGCCCCTTCAGACCGACCATGGAGGCAGACATCACGGTGCGGCGCTGCGCCTCGAAGCGGTCGGGCCACAGGATGCCGTTGGCGATCCCGGTCTCGTCCTCGATCGTGATAAACAGCACACCCTTGGCGGAGCCGGGCTTCTGCCGAACGAGGATGATGCCGGCGACCTCGACGTGGCGGCCGTCGCGGACGCTGGCGAGATCCGCGCATCGGGTGACGCCGCGGCGCGTCAGCTCGTCGCGCACGAACGACAGCGGATGTGCGCGGAGCGACAGCTGCAGGTTGCGGTAATCCTCGATGACCTCTCGGCCGTCGGTGAGCGAGCGCAGCTGCACCTCGGGCTCGATCCCCTCCGCGCTCTGCGTCTCGGCTGCGCGATCGGCCGCGGCGAACAGCGGCAGCGGCGCCTCGCCGAGCCCCCTCACCTTCCATAGACCCTGCCGGCGATCGGCGCCGAAGCTGTGAAAGGCGTCGCCGTCCGCCAGCTTCTCAATCGCGGCACGCTGCGCACCGGAGCGGCGCCACACGTCTTCGACGCTATCGTACGCCGTAGTGCTGCGAGCGGAGACGATCTTGGCGCCGTCCGCGTTCGACAGCCCGCGGATTTGCCTGAGGCCGAGCCGCACGGCCAGGTAGCGGCCGTCCGTGCGCTCTAGCGTGCAGTCCCAGCGGCTCGCGTTGACGCAGGGCGGCCGCACCTCGACACCATGCTCGCGCGCATCGCGGACGATCTGCGCCGGCGCGTAGAAGCCCATCGGCTGCGCGTTCATCAGCGCCGCGCAGAACACATCCGGATGGTGATGTTTCATCCAGCTGCTCGCGTAGGAGATCTTAGCGAAGCTGGCGGCATGGCTCTCGGGAAAGCCGTAGGAGCCGAAGCCTTCGAGCTGGCGGAAGGTGCGCTCGGCGAACTCGCGCGGGTAGCCTCTCTCGACCATTCCCCCAATCAGCTTCTCGCTGAAGTGGCTGACCCCGCCGGTGAACTTGAAGGTGGCCATCGCGCGACGCAGCTGGTCCGCCTCGGCCGGAGTGAAGCCGGCGCCGACGATCGCTACCTTCATGGCCTGCTCCTGGAACAGCGGCACGCCGAGCGTCTTCTCGAGCACCGCACGCAGCTCGGGCCACGGGTACTCGGGCCGCTCGAGTCCCTCGCGCCGGCGCAGGTACGGGTGGACCATGTCGCCCTGGATCGGGCCCGGCCGCACGATCGCGACCTGGATGACGAGATCGTAGAAGCGCCGCGGCTTCATGCGCGGCAGCATGCTCATCTGAGCGCGGCTCTCGATCTGGAAGGTACCGAGCGTGTCAGCCTTCTGGATCATGGCGTAGACGTCGGGGTCATCGTCCTGCAGGTCCGCCAACCCGACGCGGATGCCCTTGTCCTGCTCGAGCAGGTTGAAGGCGCGGTTCATGCAGCCGAGCATGCCCAAGCCGAGGACGTCGACCTTCATGAACTTCAATGAATCGATGTCGTCCTTGTCCCACTCGATGATCTGCCGATCCTCCATCGCGGCAGGCTCGATGGGAACCAGGTCGTCAAGGCGGTCATGCGTCAGCACGAAGCCGCCGGGGTGCTGGGACATGTGGCGCGGCACGCCGATCAGCTTGCGCGCGAGGTCGAGCGTCAGCCGCAGCCGGCGATCGGCAATATCGAGGTTGAGCTCGTCGACCTGCTTCTCGCCGACCCCCTCGGCCGACCAGCCCCACACGAGGCCGGCGAGCGAGGAGGTCAGATCCTCCGGCAGACCGAGCGCTTTGCCGACGTCGCGCACGGCGCCGCGCGCGCGGTAGCGGGTCACGACCGCAGTCAGCGCGGCACGATCACGCCCGTAGGTCTCGTAGATCCACTGGATGATCTCCTCGCGGCGCTCATGCTCGAAGTCGACGTCGATATCAGGCGGCTCGCGGCGCTCGCCTGAGACGAAGCGCTCGAACAATAGCTCGTGCTTGATCGGGTCGATCGACGTCACGCCGAGCACGAAGCACACGCAGCTGTTCGCGGCCGAGCCGCGCCCCTGGCAGAGGATCCCACGCCGACGCGCCTCGCGCACGATCGCGTAGACGGTGAGGAAGTAGGGCGCGTAGCCAAGCTCACCGATCAGCCGCATCTCGTGCGCGATCTGCGTGGTGTAGGCCTCTGGCACGTTGCCGTCGAACATGCGCTCGACCGCCTCGGTCGCCAGCTTCTGCAAGGCCTCTTGGGCCGTCAGGCCCTCGATTAAGCGCTCGTGCGGGTACTGGTAGGCTAGCTCGCCCAGGTCGAAGGTGCAGAGCTTGGCGATGTCGACGCTGGCCTGCAGCGCATCGGGGTAGGCGCGGAAGCGGCGCACCATCTCGTCGGGCGATTTTAGCGCGCGGTCCGCATTCACCTCGCGGCGGTAGCCGAGCTCGTCGACGGTGCACTTCTCGCGCACCGCGGTCACCACGTCCTGCAGCAGCCGTGCCTCGGGTGCGTGGTAGAGCACGTCGCCGGTGACGACGGCGCGCACGCCGGCGCCGCCCGCCTGCCGTGCGAGCGCATCGATGCGGACCGCATCGCCGGGCCGGCGCCGCTGGTAGAGCGCCATGTAGCCACGGCGCCCGTAAACCGCCTTCAGCTCCTTCAGCGCCGCCAGGTTCTCCTCGTCCGCCTCATTCGGCAGCAGGATGGCGATGACGCCCTCGGACCATGGCTCGAGGTCGTGCCAGTGGAGCAGGCATGCGCCCTTCCCTGCACGCTTCTTGCCGACGGTAAGCAGCCGCGTGATCCGGGACCAGGCGGGCCGGTCGGTGGGATAGAGCAGCAGGCGACGGCCGCAGGACAGATCCACACGCGTGCCCGCGATCGAGCGAACGCCGGTGGTCTTCTGCGCCTCCCATGCGCGCACGACGCCTCCGACCGTGCCGATGTCGCTAACCCCGATTGCGGGGTAGCCGAGCAGCGCCGCGGCCGCGAACAGCTCCTCGGGCGACGACGCGCCACGCAGCAGCGAGAAGTGGGTGAGCACCTGCAGCTCGACATAGTGGGTCATCCGAAGACCCCGTGCATCCACCAGCTGAGGTCGCCGGTGTCGTCCTCAAAGCCGTCGCCGCGGCGGAACACCCAGTAGCGGCCGCCCGCCTCGTCCTCGACGCGGTAATAGTCGCGCACGGCCCACACTTCGGCTTCACGGCGCCACCACTCGCCGTGGACGCGCTCGGGCCCATCGCCGGCGACGATCTTGTAGGTCTTGCCGCGCCACTCGAAGCGCCGCGGCGGCTGGTCGGGCATCAGCGCCATGACGCGCGCGAGCGGCTCCGGCCGCGCGAAAAGCCGGATCGGCCGTGGCCACTTTGGCCAAGGCCCGGGCGTTTCGTTCGGGTCGGAGCGGGCGACGGCTCGCTCCGGCACATGGCTCTCGACCGGGGCCACGCGGAAGACGGCGCGTGGGCCGATCCTCCCGGCGATGACGTCTACTAGGCGGGCGGGGTCGCGCACCAGCGTCTCGCCGGCGAGCACCGCGCCCAGGTCGACCGCATCAAGCGGCTCGGTGTGCGGCGCCACGAGCCAGAACTGCTCGAGCCCCATGCCCGGATCGATCCGCTCGATCTTGAGCTTCAGCAGCCGCACCAGGTGCGGCACCTCGCGCGTCGGCCGGGACGTGCCGAGGGCGACCACCTGCTCGGTGCCGTCGACGCGCAGGCCGGTGAGCCGCAGCGCGCGCGCGCCGAGCCCGCGCTCCTGCAGCACGCCGGCGAGATCGCGCAGCAGGTCGCCCATAACCTGCTCGATCGCCTCGGCCGTGCCGATCGGCTCGAGCAACCGGCGCTCGACGAGCGGCACCTCGGCGTCCTCGCGTGGCGTGATCGGCTCCGCGACCGCGCCCAGCGCCTGGTCGAGCCGCGTGATCGCCGGCAGGCCAAGTCGGCGCGCGAGCGGCCCGCGCGCGACCGGCAGCAGATCCGCGACCGTCTCGAAGCCGAAGCGGCGCGCAGCGCTGAGCGCGTTGGGTGCCAGCCGCAGCGCCACGATCGGCAGCGGCGCAAGCGCGCTGGCCGTCGCGCCCGGCTCGGCGCGGATGAGGTCGCCGCGGCCGAAGCGCGCGAGCGCGTGCGCCGCGCCCGGCGTGTCCGCGACCGCTATCCGCGCGGTGAAGCCTGCCCGCCTGCAGAAGGCGAGCAGACGCCGGCAGAAGCGTTCCTCGCCGCCATGCAGATGCTCGCAGCCCGCGAGATCGATCCAGAGACCATCGGTTGGCGACACCGCGGCGATCGGCGACCAGCGGCGCACCGCCAAGAGCGCCAGGCGGTCGAGCAGTGCCGCATCGGCCTCCGGCTCGGCGGGGCGGAAATCGAGGTCGGACACGAGCGCGCGCGCGTGGGTGGCCGCCATGCCCGGATGCACGCCCAGAGCGCGCGCTCCGTCACAGGCGGCGACCACCTCCTCGCGTCGGCCGACCTTGTCGATTAGCGCCAGCGGCGCGTGCTCGAGCGGCTTGGCGGCGGGCACGCTGATGCGCGGCGCCGGCGTCGCCGCCTTGTAGGGGTGACTGGCTGCTTCCGAGCGCCGGCCGAGCTCGCGCATAGGTGGCTGCGCGTGGGTCGGCAGTGCGGCGATCTGCGCCTCGACGACGCCGCGCGACGGCATGCCTTGTCGCGCCCACCGCGCACCTGGTCGCCATCCTCCGCCCCGCGGCACCGAACAGGCGCCGGGGTCGTCGTCTACCGGCAGCTCGAGGACAGGCCTTTCAGGCTGCCGCGAAGCGGACCGTTCCAGCCGTCTCAGCCGCTCCACGGCCAAGCTCGGCAGGAACAGCGAGACGACCCGTCTCATCGCTGCCCTCCACAATCAGGGAGAAGCCCTCACCCCCACGCTGTCGGACGCACTCCACCGCCCATCTCGCTCTCCCCACACCCGCGACACCCAACCGCTCGGAAGGCGCGGCGCCGATCCGCCAGCGCGTCCACGCGGCGGACGGCTCGGCGAACACGTCCTGGTTGAGGCCGCGCGCGCGGCGCAGCAGCAGCACCGGCACGTCGGCGTCAGCCGCAACCAGCTGCAGGCGCCGCGTTGCCACCATCGAGACCTTGCTCGCCTCCGCCACGATCGCAGCGGGCGTGCCGTCCCTCACCGCGTCCTCGACCACCGCCAGCAGCGCAGCGTCGTCGCGCGGCTGCGCGTAGATCACGTTGGCGGAGGGAAGGCCGGCTTGCTCGAGGGCGGGCGCGTACAGGTCGGCCCTGCAGCTGGCCCATAGCACTGGACCGCCTGCCCCTGCCGCCTCGCGTGCGGCGATGCCGGCGAGAAAGAGCGTGGTGGCGGCATCGTCTACCAGCGCGGCGCTCCGCGACGTCGCCTCGTGCAGCGCGCCTGCGCGCAGTCCTCCTGCCCCAAGCCGGCTGTCGAGCGCGTCGATGCCGAACGGCATGACGCGATAGTCAGCGGCAGGCGTAGCGATCGTCCGCAAGTGCGCTATGCTGGGCGCGAAGGAATCGAGGGCGGCGGACATCGTTTTCTAAGACTCTACTCGTTCCCTTTATGTTCCGTAAATGAGAGCCGCTGGTCAAGCTCCGATCGGCTCGGTTCATCGATAAAGGCGGAACGGCACCGCAACGAAGCGCCAACAAAGCGGGGAAAAATCGCTTTCCAAGGTCAGCGGCGTGACTCATAGAATCTGGATGCCGATCCGCGCTGAAAACCGCTGGCTGTACCCGATCGATTGGGAACAGCTGTCAGGCAGGATCCGGTTCGAGCGCGCGGGCAAGCGCTGTGAGCAATGTGGCCGGCCGCACCTTCAGCGTGTTGCTCACCTCGGTGACGGCCGCTGGTGGGACGCGGAGGCGGCGTGTTGGCGTTCGGACCGTGGCAAGCGGATCGCCGTGAGAGGCGGCTTCACGCTCGCCAGCGTCCGGGTGACCTACGTCGTTCTCGCCTGTGCGCATCTCGATCACGATCCGGGCAACAGCGCACCATCCAATCTCAAGGCGCTATGTCAGCGATGCCACATGATCCACGATGCCGCTGAGCATCGCTGGCAACGTTGGTGGAATGCCTTCCGGCTGCGCGCGCTGCGCGACCTCTATGAGGATCCCAGGATTACAAGAGAGCGCCACGTCGGACGATGATTGCTCGTGGACGGCTATCGAGAACTGGCGATCATGCACTCGCCAGGGGTAGTCTGTCAGTGCTCTATGAACGGCCCCTTCGCGACGCCGGTCAATCGGTCCGTGAATTGGGCGCGGCGGTCGGCACAGCGTCTGCGGGAGACAACGCGGCTTCCTCGCAGCACATCGACGCCAGCCTCGAAGCTTGGATCATTCGTGCCGTGGAAGCTTGTTCGGACGGTACGTTCGTAGACGACGTAGGTCCACGGGCCATTGCGGAAGGCAGCCTGCAGCTCACCTCCGCCTGAGAACCCCTCCTGAGCGTAGCGTCCATGAGGAACCTGCAACTCGACCCGTCCTCGCCGTACGGAGCGATATACGAGGCTCGCCTCGTTCCTGACGACCGCTCCGGTCCGGTCGCCTATGCGGCACGCGAAGACCGTTCGTTCGGATGAGGAAGCTGCTGCTGCAATCAGGAGCGCAAGTAGCACCATCACTCGCTACACTCCTCCGAGGTCGAAGGGCGGCGCCGCGTGCGATCATTCATCGTCATCGCACGACCGTGACAGCGCCTTCCACGCTCACCTGATTTCCGCCCTTCCGCTTCGCGTTTCGGAGCTGCTGCCACGCCGCCTCGAGCTGCGCCTCCACATCGCGGCCGCGGCTGGCTACGACGCCGGCAGACATCGAGATCCGGCCAAGCGGCGTGTCGCTCTCGCGCACCTTCATCTCGCGCGCGCCAATCGCCTCGCATGCGGCCGTGACCATCTCTCCGGCTGCGCGCAGATCCATGCCCTCGATGAGGATTGCAAAGGTGCCGCCCTCCCACCGGCTAACGAGATGGCTACGAGCATGGTCGGCGAGCGCACGTGCCACGACCTTTAGCAGCCGGTCACCGACGCCCGGCGAGTGACCGTCGTTAACCTGACGCAGTCCATCGATGTCGACGAGGGCAATGCATGTCGGGCTTGTTAGATTACCTGCCAGGCGCGCTTGGAATGCCGTCCTGTTCGTCAAGCCTGTGAGGGGATCGTGCTGCCCGGCCGACTGAAGCGCGGTCAGCTCCGCTCGGATCTGCCGCGCGCGGGCTGCAGCTTCAGCGAAACTCGCCTCTGCGCTTTCAGCCCGGCGCAGCATCGTGGCGAGCAACGGTCCGGCGCTAGCGCCTGGCTCGCCAAGCAGCGCTGCTGACGCGGTAACCAGCTCGCGGCTGAGATCGGTCGTGACGGCCATCGCATCTCCGACGACGTCGATCACGCGCATGGTGATATGGTCGAGCTCGGGGGCAAGCGCCGCCCGTACAGCTGGGCGAAGCTCTTGAACCTGCTCCTCGGTGAGCCTGACACCGCCGTCGATCGCGCCGTCCACTCGCTCTCGCAGCTGCTCACTGTCGCCGTTTAGATACTCGTGGGCGAAGGCATAATGGTTAGGGGTGTGGGCGAGACGATGCCGATCGAGGAAGACGAGGACCTCGGCTCCGCCCTGCGGCCGCTTACGTCGATCTACCATCATCACCCTCCGTCGTGGTGCCCGGTGCCTCCCCTGTCTGTCCAGATAAGCTAGTGATTACAGATCTATGTTGCGATCCTTCATCGCCTCCGCGGCCAGGTCGCCGATCGGACCGGTGCCACCGACCATCTCGAACACGACCGCGACGTCTTGCTCATCCAGTTTCGACAGCATCAGCCGGATCGCACTGGCGGTCGCGTCGTCGAGGACGATCGTTGTCTCAGCGCTCGTCATCAGTATGGTCCCCGCGTTTTCTCAGGGAGTACGAATAGCATGAACGTTGGTGAGCTGGCCAAGGGCGTCGCGGCTGCGACGGGCACGAGCGAGGCGGACGCAAAGAAGACGATCACCGCGGTGTTCGACGAGATCGCGGCTGCGGCCGCGAAGGGGGAAGAGGTCTCGATCAATGGCTTCGGCAAGTTCACCGTCAAGGATCGGCCGGAGCGCGAGGGCCGCAACCCGGCAACCGGCGCGACCATGACCATCGCCGCATCGAAGAAGGTCGCGTTCACGGCTGCGAAGGGCTTGAAGGACAAGCTCTGAGGCATGCGCGCCGGCGGGGCAGCTCGCCGGCGCCGATAGGAGGCGCGGATGTGTAATCGGTTGTGTGATTGCGGTCTCCGCCGCAACCGGAAAGCTGCCCGTCGGCTTACGCCCAATCTTCGCCGTTGAGCTGTCTCCGCCGCACTCCCGGAAGCGGTCGCTGGTTCATGGGAACCGGGACGGCGCAGATAGTATCGCCAGCGGCCATGCCGTCCGGTGCGTGACGCACCAACAGGCGGAACACGTCGAGCCGCGTCCCTTGGGCGAGCGCACCTAGCGCAGCAATAGTTGATGAATTCTCCACATATCCAGCATAGCGGATATATGGGGACACTAGGCTGTTACGGTTTCAACCGCAGCAGCTCGCCACGGTTCCGTTCGTCTTCGCTTCCTGAATCGGCGGGCACGGCACATCGCCAAACGAGCAGAACACGCAGCAGTCGCCGGCGAGGGGTCGCAGGACCGCCGCGCAGTGCCGGCAGTCATAGAAAAACTGACACGCGTTAGTGGGCATCGTCTCAGTCGCGGTTCCACCACACTTAGGGCAGGTCAGGGTAGAGGTGAGGAGCATCAGGAAAGTAACTTCATCAGCGGCGACTCCAGTCGGTCCCAAATTAGCGCGATCAGCGTCAAGGCCGTGCCGATCGCGAGCACGATCGGGGTGACGCGCGACGGCAGCGGTATCGTGCAGGAGCGATCCACGGCGCAGGCCCTTCGACGCCGTGCGTAGAACCACCACCCGGCAGCCAGCCCAAGAACCGAAAGCGCGGTCAACGGCCAACGTAGCGGCATCAACGCCGCAAAGGTGCTGGACAGGCTAGCCCCCACGCCGAGCGCCGCAAATGCGAGCGGGAGGATGCAGCAGGACGCGGCGGCGAGGACCGCGCCGAAGCTCGCCAGTGCGCCGAGGACCGATAGTCCCGTGTCGGCGCGGTTTGATGCTTTCAGCGTGACGGTGGGTTTTGTCGCGGCGGTGTTGGGGATCAACGGTCGTCTCCAGCGGGAGAGCCCGCTATGCATCCTGTAGTGGCTACAGGAGCAAGCGGTTTCATGCAGAAGAGCATCGCGATCGGTGAGCTATCGCGTCGGACGGGCGTGAACATCGAGACGATCCGTTATTTCGAGCGCATCGGGGTTTTGGCGACGCCGCCTCGTACCGCTGGCGGGCGGCGGGTCTATGGAGCCGATCACGTCCGCGCACTTGGGTTTATCCGCCGCGCGCGCGAACTCGGCTTCACCCCGGCCGAGGTGCGCGCGATCCTGTCGCTTGGCGGACCCGCACAAGCGTCGTGCGACGAGGTTCGCGAGATCGCGGCGGAACACTTGAAGCGGGTGCGAGCGAAGATGGCGGACCTAGCGCAGCTCCAAAGCCTGCTCGCGACGACAATCGAACGGTGCGAAGGCGACGGAGCGTCGAGTTGCGCCGTGATCGACCTGCTCAACCAACATGCAACTCCGTAGGGGTCACAATCGTCCGGTTGTGACACCTACTTGCTCTCACGGCTTCTCAATGGCTTGCATGTGCCAAAAGGCCGGTTCGAAATGTCCACTTATAAGATGGGCATCTTGTTTCGGCTATGGCTGCCATTGAGTCGGTAGCTGTCACGCGGTCCGGCGTAGATTAACGGCAGCTATCGCCCTCAGAGCACCCGAAAGCCGCCCTTCCGCTTTCCTGCCATTCTCCGCCGTTCCCGAGAGAGCAGGCGATGTCGATGGCGACCAGGCGGAGGGCCTGATCGGGCGGTATCATGGTTGAGCAGTCCGAGGTTCGAGCTTGTGTTCGAGGTCGGCGCAAAGCCGCCTCACCATGGGTCGTTCGATGACTGATCGAGGGCTGCTATCTATCTTGGACGGGCTCTGGTGGCACTCCGATTACAGCGCAGTCGCCTCGACCTCGTTCTCTCGGGCTGCCCCCGCCTTGCGGCGGAGCTGGTGAAGGTGGAGTGGGGTCAGTCCGTCATGCGACGGCTTCCTCACGCGTCCACCGGAACTCAGTGCCGTCCGTCCAGATGCGATGCATGACGATCGCCAGCTTACGCGCGACTGCCACGATGGCCCTGCGCAGCCCGCGCCGCTTAGCGACGGCCATGCCCCACGCCTTCAGCGTCGACCACCGCTTCGACCGCGTAAGCAGCGCCAGCGACGCCTGGTAGAGCGTCGTGCGCATCAGTGCGTCGCCTGTCTTGGAGATTGAGCCGTTTCGATCCGTCTCACCGCTGGCATACTTCCTCGGCGTCATGCCGAGGTGCGCACCTACGTCGCGCGAGTGCTGGAAGCGGCTCGGGTCGTCGATGACAGCGAGAAAGGTGACAGCCGTGACCGCGCCAACGCCCGGCACGGTCATGAGGCGGCGGCAGGTGTCGTCACGGGCGACCGCATCGAGCAGCATCTTGTGCAGGACGGCGGACTGCTCGCGAAGCGCGGATCGCGCGATGAGCATGGGCCTCACCATGGCCGCGAGCCTCGGCCGGTTCTCGACCAGCTCCATGGCGCGCTGCTCGAAATGTCCCGACGCGATCCGCCCTGACAGCTTCAGCCCGAAGGCGCGGAGTGTACCGCGAACCTCGTTCTCGATGTCGCCGTACTTGACCAGAAGGGTCTTGCGGTTGGCGAGCAGCATCCGCAGCTCCTGACTCACCGGGCTCTTGATGTGTACCGGGCGATACCAGCCGACGCGGATTACCTGAGCGATAGCACGCGCGTCATTCCGATCGGTCTTCACCGGCATGGTCTTGGTCAGTGCGCGAAGCCGGCGCGGGTCGATGCAGATCATGGGAAGCCCACGGGCGGTTAGCTCGGCGTACAGCCAGCGCGCCAAGCCACCGATCTCCAGCCCGACCTTCTCGGCGTGAACGTCGCGTTCGAGCAGCCAGTCGGCGATGGCGTCTGGTTCGGAAGGCGCCGTGCCTTCAAACTCGATCGTTCCATCCTCGTCGACCACACAGATCGCCACCTCGGCTAGTGAGATGTCGAGCCCAACATACTGCATCATGGCACCACTCCGCGTCTGCCGGCCCCATGCCGGCCCAGATCACGGTGCGCGTCGAAGAGTGTGAACCGCAATCACCCCATCTATCGGCTCACGGCCAAGCAGGCCGAGGTGTTGACCACATTTGGCATCCGCCCACCCTATGAGCCGGACGAGACATTTCCGGTCACCGACATATTCCCGACCGGCAACAAGACGCCCTTCTATGGCCCAGTAGTCATCAAGGACGGCGACGAGCGACGGCTCGAGCGCATGGAGTGGGGCGTGCCGACGCAGGTTCCCAGCAAGCGCGATCCATCGGCCAAGCTGACGAAGTACGTGACCAACGTACGCAACCTCAGCTCGAGCTTCTGGCGATCGATGCTGACGACGCCGGCGCGCCGGTGCCTGGTCCCTGTTACCTCGTTCTCCGAGTACGGGATCGCGCCGGGAGAGGACGGTAGGAAGCCACTTCATTGGTTCGATGTGCCGAGCCGGCCCATCTTCGCGTTCGCTGGCATTTGGCGGCCGACGGAGCGTGGCAATGCCTTTGGCTTCCTCACCACAGAGCCGAACGCGATCGTGGCGCCGATCCACCCTAAGGCGATGCCGGTCATCCTCCACGATGACGATTACGATCGATGGCTGATGGAGTCTTGGGACGACCTCAAGGACATCGTCGCCCCATACCCGTCACAGCTCATGCGGGTTGAGCAGGCGACCTGAACCGATTGCTGAGCGAGCCGCCGCTCCGCGTCAAAGCGTGCCCTAACAGAAGATTTCAGAAGCTAACGTGCTCGGCAAGGCTGGCCGTGCGACAGCAATGCACCGCTCGCATCGCACGAGCGGGTAGCATGCCGGGTGATCCTTTGAATATTCAGACTAGCATCAGACTAATGGGCCGAGCTCCAGACCTGAGCGACCAGATAGCTGTAGTTACAGGCGGCAGCAGAGGGATCGGCTCGTCTATTGTCCGACATCTGGCGGAACGCGGGGCTTCAGTTTTCTTCACGTACTCGAGTTCGGTCGAGGAGGCCCATCGCCTTGAGACTGAGCTCACGAATGACGGTCTCGCGGGCCGGGCCATCAACGCAGATGCCAGTTCTTCCAGCGAGGTGCGTGGCGCAATCATCCGAGTGGCCGGCTCGTGTGGTCGTATTAACATCCTGATCAACAACGCTGGTTTTGCTGCAGCAGGACCTATCGAGACCTACGATCTTGCCATACTAGAGCGCATGATCGCCGTCCATGTGAGAGCTCCATTCGTAAGCATCAGGGAAGCACTCCCGTTTATGCCAGCGGGAGGTCGGATCGTGAACGTAGGCAGCATCAGCAGCGACTATATGCCTCACGTCGGTCAAGCCGCCTATTCAATGACCAAGGCCGCTCTGAAGGGCCTCACTCGTGGGTTAGCTCGCGAACTCGGCTCCAAGGGGATAACCATCAATACCGTTCAGCCGGGGAGAATAGACACGGACCTTCTGCATGAGATCTATGGCAGCTCGTTCGAGCGAGCGGCTCAGTCGATGCCTTTACAACGTTTTGGAACGACCGACGAGGTTGCAGATCTGGTCGTCTATCTATGCTCTTCGGCTGCAGCGTACATCACTGGAGCTGACATACGCATCGATGGCGGCGTCTCCGCTTGACGGTCACAAACACGAGTTATCTCACCTCTTCGCCAACGTTGGCCACCAGGAGCGCTCGCCGTGAGCCGTAAGATCCTCATCATTGGCGCCGGTATCGCTGGCCTCGCAACCGCCCGAGCTCTCGATCTTCGGGGTATGTCGTACGACATCGTCGAGAAGGCACCATATCTGCCACAGACTGGCGCTGGGATGTTCCTTCCCGGCAATGCCGCGCTCGCGCTTCGAGCGCTTGGCCTCTTCAACGAGATCAACGCACGAGCAGTGTGTAACGAAAGGCAGACGATCCGGACTGCCATCGGCGCGGTGCTGCACGACATGGACGTGGCTGCATTCTGGAGGAACGTAGGACCGTGCCTCTCGATGACCCGCACGTCGTTGATCGATATCCTGGCGTCGAGCATCGCGACGCCGATCCGCTTCGGGTGCTCGGTTGCAAGTCTGGCAGTCGGCACGGGCGTGGCGGATGTCCGGTTCTCGAACGGAACAGAAACCTCATACGACCTCGTGATTGGGGCGGACGGTCTCTGCTCGTGGACCCGCGATCAGCTATTTGATGAGGCAACGCCGGTACGACACGGCCGAACCTGTTGGCGCTTCGTGACGACCAACAGCGTCGATCTACGTCACTGGACCGTCAGCCTCGGCAAGAGTCGAGCTTTGCTCGGCGTGCCGCTTGAGGAAAACAAGCTCTACGTTTACGCCGACGCAGACGATCGATTGCTCCCAGAGAGCCAGTCCCCCGCGTCCGACGAACTCCGCAGTCTCTTCGCCGATTTTCGAGGGCCCGTCGCACAGAGCATCGCTCGCCTGACACCCGATAAGCGGATCAGCAAAGCACCGCTCGGTGAGATCCGCGCCCAAGCCTGGCACCTCCAGAATGCGGTGCTGATCGGCGATGCGGCACACGGTTGCTCGCCCAGCATGGCGCAGGGCGCTAGCATGGCGCTAGAGGATGCGATCGTCATGGCAGAATGCCTGAGCCGATCCCTCGATGTTCGACACGCCCTGCAGACGTTCAGCGAACGCCGGTTGAACAGGGTGCTTTGGGTCCAGAAGCAATCACGCGCGCGCGACGCGACGCGAGCTTTGCCCGAGTTCGCGCGAGACGCTCTCCTGCGCCTTCTCGGAGACCGGCTTTACCGGCGTAGCTGATGCGGCAGGAGGTATCAGCTCCAGCAGGGTCAACGATTGCATCACTCTTTGGCATCGAGGCTGCCCTTGATGTCCTTCATCGCGCCCAAGAAGGGCATGCGACACTCGATGAGCTCGCCGAAGCAGACTGGACCCTCGAGGAGCGGGTTCGTGATGCCTTGGCGCACGTCAACCTCGAAGCGGATGCCTGGACGTCCCTTGCCGCGTTGTCAGGAGGTCAGCGTACCAGGGCCGGGTTGGCTGCTGCCGTCTTCTCTAAACCCGACTTCCTCCTGCTCGACGAGCCGACAAACAACCTCGACCAGGAAGGACGAGATGCCGTCAGGCGTTTGATCGAAAGCTGGAAGGGCGGGTTGATCGTGGTCAGTCACGACCGCGACCTGCTCGAGCACGTAGACGCCATCGTGGAGATGACGGCACTCGGCGCCACGCGGTATGGTGGCACATGGAGCCATTATCGGGCACGTAAGGCAGTCGAGCTGGCGGCCGCCGAGCACGACCTCGCGCATGCGCAAAAGCAGCAGGCGCTTGCCGAGAAGAAGGCGCGGGAGGCGGCGGAGCGGCAGATCAGACGCGATGCCGGCGGAGCACGTAAGGCTGCGAAGGGAGACATGCCTCGCATCCTTCTGGGAGCACGTAAAAACGCGGCCGAGGCGAGCGGCGGGAGCGGCAAGCGGCTTACCGAGCGCATCTCGGCGCGAGCCGATGAGGCGGTCGCAACCGCGAGATCTCGCGTAGAGGTCCTGCAGCAGCTGTCGATTGTGCTGCCAAGGACGGGGCTTCCCGCTGGCCGCACTGTGCTGAGCGTGGCTGACCTGACCGGAGGCTACGATCCTTCACGCCCCCTGATCCGCTGCTTGAGCTTCTCGGTAACCGGACCAGAGCGTCTCGCCATCGTGGGTCCGAACGGCGCCGGAAAAACGACGCTGCTGAAGCTCATCGCGGGCGATCTCGCCCCCGCCGGAGGAAGCATCAAGCTCACCCCATCATACACCGTCATCGACCAGCACGTATCCTTCCTCGACCAGGACGCCACCATCCTGGACAACTTCAAGCGCCTGAACTCGGCTGCGACAGAGAACGCGTGTCGTGCCGCGCTGGCCGGGTTTCTCTTCCGCGCGGAGGCTACCTCGCAGCAGGTCGGTACGCTGAGTGGCGGCCAGATGCTTCGGGCGGGCCTCGCCTGCCGCCTTGGCGGGGAGAAACCGCCCGAGCTGTTGATCCTGGATGAGCCGACCAACCACCTTGACCTCGACTCTGTCAACGCGATCGAAGCGGCGCTTCAGGCCTATGACGGCGCCCTTCTGGTCGTCAGCCATGATGAGCCTTTCCTAGCCGCGATCTCAATCAACCGGCGTATCGTTCTTGGATCGCCGGAGGACGTGTGTTTGGAGGCGCCGCGATCATGACCCCGGCCTGGTATCGCCAGCTCGACAGCAACGGTCGGCGTGCTGTTTGGAGCACCTATAGCGGGTTCACGCTCGATGCGATGAACGTGCAGCTATACGCTTTCATTCTCCCAGCACTTCTGACCCTTTGGCACCTCTCGCCCTCCAGCGCCGGCGTGCTCGCCACTGTAGCGTTGCTGTCGGGCGCTATCGGAGGGTGGATGGCGGGTTCACTCTCCGACCGCTTGGGACGCACCAAGGTGCTGAGGGCCACGATCATCTGGTTGGCCATCTCGACGGCGTTCTGTGGCTTTGCGCGATCGTATGAGGAGCTACTCGTCGCGCGGGCCGTCCAAGGCGTTGGTTTCGGAGCCGAGTGGGCCGTCGGAGCCGTGTTCATCGCAGAGATCGCCTCTCCTCAAACGCGCGGGCGGGTCGCCGGCACGATACAGAGCGCCTGGGCGCTTGGTTGGGCACTCGCTGCCACGATCTCGGCCATAGCCTTTTGGCTTCTGCCGGCGGATCTGGGCTGGCGTGCGACCTTCTTCGTCGGGCTGCTTCCGGCGGCATGGATCTATGCGTTGCGCAGGCGCTTGCGCGACGCGCCCGCGTTCTTCGAACAGCGAACACGCTCCGCTGGGTGGCACGCCATTTTCTCACGAGCTTTAAGGGGGCGCACCGTACGCGGCAGCATGCTCGCGACAGGAACGCATGGCGGGTACTGGGCTTTGGCCACCTGGTGGCCAACGATGCTGCGAACCGAGCGGGGTCTCTCGGCGGCCGAAGCGACCCTCCATCTGGGCGTCCTCGTCGCGGGTTCAATCATAGGGTATGTTCTGGCCGGTTGGTCGAGCGATCGCTTCGGTCGCCGCGTTACCCTTGCGATATTCGCTTCGGGAGGGATTGCGGCGGTGCTTACCGCCACGCTTCCCAACCTCTCGCCAAAGGCGTTTCTCGCCCTCAGCGTTCCGGTGGGGCTATTCGCCCTCGGGCTTTACAGTGCGGTTGGGCCGGTTCTCACCGAACTCTTCCCAACGCGTCTGCGAGGCTCAGGTCTGGGTTTTTGCTATAACATCGGGCGAGGACTTGCCGGCGCTGGCCCGCTGGCTGTGGGCGCGAGCATCACATCGCTCGGTATTGAAGCGTCGATCGGCCTCTATGTGGCGCTCGCTTACGCGCTCGTGATCGTCGCAGCCGTCCTGTTGCCCGAGACACGCGGGCGCGAGCTGAGAGCGGTAGATGAGCTCTGCTAACGGTCAGAAACCAAGCTCAGTCAAGCTAGGGTGATCCGCTGGCCGTGGCCCTGTCGGCCACCGCAATGTGCGCTCGAACTCTTTGATGACGTGCTCGTTCGCCGCTGTCAGTCGTCGCTTCACAAGGCCGCTTGGATCTAACTCGAGTGCCTCGCTGCCGTAGGCACGGTACCATGTACCGCTGTCATCCTTGAACTCACGGGCGAACCGGAAGGAGATCCTTTCCTCTGTTTCGGCCCAGCCCTCCATCAGCACCCGCCCGTCGATCTCGCGACGTGCCTGGCGTTGTACCTGAGCACGGATCTGCTCACGCCCCCAGAGAAAATTCACGCGGTCTCGCCAGAGACAATCGATGGTGTTGCCCAGCACGATTGCGTCGAGATTGCGGGTATTCCAGGCGTACTCGGCGTCGCGGACATGCAACGCCATCGCCGGACTGTAAGGGAGCATAACGTTCTTAACTCCGTGGCCGACCGGCAGATGGCAGGTGGCCGCAAAGGTCATAAGCACGAGCTTGGATCCACGTGCCAGTTAGGCGCTGTTAGTTTCTGGCAAGCCACTGGCCCAATCGCAGCCAGGCAGCTGCCGCAAGCGATCGCTGACGGCAGATTACGAGACCTAACGGGCTTGTGAGCAGCAGGTAGCCTAGACCGTCTCCAGTGCAACACCTGGAGAGAAGGCCATGACCATCGTTCCGATCGACGTTGCCCATACGGGGCGTCGCAATTTCGTCACCGGCGCCGCGACGATTGCTGCCGCCCTTTTCGGCGTATCAGCCGAGGCTCGCGCTTCAAATCTCGTCCTACCGGCTGATCGACCCACTCCCGCTCTGCCTGGCGTCAAGCAGATCGACGCGGGCGATCTCAGCGTCGGCTATGTCGACATGGGTGCCAAGAGCTGGCCGGTGGTACTTCTCCTGCACGGCTGGCCATACGACATCCACAGCTTCGCCGAGGTCGCGCCGCTGCTCGTCGCCAAGGGCTATCGCGTCATCATCCCGCACCTGCGGGGTTATGGCACGACCGTTTTCCGGTCAAGTGACACTCTGCGCAACGGTCAGCCGACGGCTCTTGCCAGCGACGGCCTCGCGTTGATGGACGCGCTCGACATCAAACAGGCGATCGTCGCAGGGTTCGACTGGGGCGCGCGCACGGCCGACATCATGGCCGTGCTCTGGCCGGAGCGATGCAAGGCGCTCGTTTCCGTCAGCGGCTATCTGATCGGCAGTCAGGCCGCTGGGGCCAAGCCGCTGCCGCCCGAGCAGGAGCTGCAATGGTGGTACCAATTCTACTTCGCTACCGAGCGGGGCAAGGCGGGCTACGCAGCCAACACCAACGCCTTCAATCGCCAGATCTGGAAGCTCGCCTCGCCGGAATGGATGTTCGACGGTCCCACGTTCGATCGATCCGCGGCCTCTTTCGCCAACCCGGACCACGTTGCTATCGTGATTCACAATTATCGCTGGCGCTTGGGGCTCGCGGAAGGTGAGACCCGGTTCGATGCGGCAGAGGCGAAGCTCGCCGCCGTGCCGACCGTGTCGATCCCGACGATCACCATGGAAGGGGACGCTAACGGTGCTCCGCATCCCGCGCCCAAGCTTTACCGCGCTAAGTTCACCGGTCCCTACGAGCACCGCCTCGTGACAGGGGGCGTCGGTCACAACCTCCCGCAGGAGGCTCCCGCCGCGTTCGTTCGCGCCATCCTGGATGTGGAGAGGCTCGCTTGACCGGGTCATATCTCGGCAAACGGCACGGCGCGATCGCGCTTGGTGCAAGCGCATCGCTGTTCCTGACCTTGGCTCTGCCGAAGGTCGCGGCCGGGGCGGGGCAACCCGCCGCGGCCGCGACGTCGCCGGTGTATGGCGTTCGGCTTCCGAAGGGCTACCGGGACTGGAAGTTGATCAGCGTCGCGCAGGAGAACGGGAAGAACAACGATATCCGTGCGATCTTGGGCAACGACATAGCGGTGAAGGCCTTTCGGTCTGGCAAGCGGCCCTTTCCTGACGGAACGGTTATCGTACGTCTGGCGTGGCGCTACCAATCGTCGCCACGCAATGACGCCGTCTTCCCGGCTCCACAGTCGTTCGTGGCCGGAGCTCCGACGAACGTACAGGTCAGTGTCAAGGACTCGAAGCGCTACGTTGCCAGCGGCGGATGGGGCTACGGGCAGTTCGAAAACGGCCACGCCAACCAGGATGAGCAGCTCACGCGATCCTGTTTCGCCTGCCATACGAACTTGGCGCAATCGGCAGACTTCGTCTTCACCGATTACTCTCGATAGGCTCGCGTCAGGTAGCAGCGCGGCGGATCCGCGCGTGGGCTGCTCAACAAACGGCTAGTCACAACGAAGATTGCTCAGCCACTCCCGCAACATGGCCTGCCCTGCACGATGCAGAGCTCTCCCGTGCTGATGTGCCCGCCGCCTTAGCTGATTAACGTCGACACCCGATTGCTCAAGCTCGACAGCGTGACCGATCAGCCAACGCTCGATCTCCTGTGGGGCGTCGACCTCCGGGTGAAATTGGACAGCCAGCACGTTCGGACCGCGCGAAAACGCCTGATTTGCACAGGCGTCGGTTCTGGCGAGCAGGTCACAGTCACGAGGTACGCCTGCGACGTCGCCGTGCCAGTGCAGGACTGGAACGTCCTCCAAGTGCCGCAAGGGGCTGTCGCGTCCGTTGTCGGTCAGGGTGAGCGGTGCAAAGCCAATCTCTTTCACACCCGGGGCGACCTCGGCTCCTAACGCAGCCGCGATCAGTTGAGCGCCGAGGCAAATGCCGAGTGTCGGTCGTTGCTCGATCAGCCGTTCGCTCAGGAGCCTGAGCTCGTCTTCGAGGAAGGGGTAAGCGGCGGCTTCATAGACCCCGATCGGTCCGCCCAAGACCACTAGGAGAGAAGCATGCTCGATCTCAGCCGGGTTCCATGCTCTTGCGCCCACGTCGTGGGAGCTAGTGGCGTAGCCTGCCGCGTTCAGCGGAGCGCTGAAGGACCCGAGGTCCTCGAAGCAAACGTGACGTAGAACGACTGCTGCTTTCATCGATCGTCTCTTCGTCCAACGTCAGCGTTTGGTCGGCCCCGGGGGACTGCGACACGCGCATCATTGTCGAGCGGTTCACTCACGTAGAACAAGTGCTCACGGCCGGCCTGGGGGGAAGACCGGCCGTGAGCGTGCGCGCCGACAGGGGAGGCTCACCGGCGCTGCACCTCAGTGGGTCGCCGCAGCTCGTTCGATAAGACGAGCGACTTCGACCGGATGCGAGACCATGACGACGTGAGAGGCGCCCTTAACGACGACCGTCTGCCGTGAGTGGGCGCGGGCTGCCATAAAGCTCAGCGCGGCAGGTGGGATGTTCTTGTCGTGATCGCCGTAGACGAAGAACGATGGGATACGCGTCCAGGCCGGCTGGGGTGACGCTTCCGTCAAGGCGGCCGCCGCGATCGGGCGCTGCCCGACCGACATGAGGTAAGCCTGCGCCGGGTTGACGTCCGCCGCGAACTGAGCAGGGAATTTGCCCTGAAGGATGTAGAGGTTCTTGCCGCCGCCTGGCAGCGGAACCGCCGGCGAAAGCGCTCCCGCCAACGTGCTGCCGGGGAACTTACCCGTGAGTGCCAGAGCGGTTTCGCCGGCTTGCGGCGCGAAGGCGCTGACGTAGACGAGCGCTTTCACGTTCCGGCTGCCGGCTGCGGCTGCGCTAATCACGGATCCACCATACGAGTGTCCGACCAGCACCACTGGACCCTGCAATCTGGACACCACGCTGTTGATTTCGGCGGCATCGCTCCGGACTCCGCGCAGCGGGTTCTCCAACGCGATCACGAAATAGCCGTTTTTCCGCAGGATCGGGATGACCTGGTTCCAGCTCGACGAGTCTGCGAACGCGCCGTGGACGAGTACGATGAAGGGTTTGGCGGGCGCCTGCGCCTGAGCAGCGGGCGTGAGAAGGCCGGCAGCGAGCGCCAGCCCGCTTGCTATCAAATTTCGCATGGGATCTCCTTCCTGCGGAATCGAACGAGGTGAGGGTCAGACGAGGACGACGACCGCGTCGATGTTCCCCTTGATCGCTTTCGAATACGGACAGGTACGATGGGCGGTGTCGATGAGTTGACGCGCGACATCGGGCTCAAGCCCCGGCACACTGACGTCCAGCTGCGCGGCAAGCGAGAAGCCGTCCTCGCCCTGCTGGAGGCTTACGTGCGCGTCGATCGAAAGGTCGTTGGGCAGCTTGATACCTCGCGCCCGCGCTGCGTGAGCCATCGCTCCCTCGAAACAGGCCGACCAGCCAGCCGCAAAAAGCTGCTCGGGGTTCGTCCCCTGCCCCGGACCACCCGGCACAGAGAGCTTCAGATCGAGGCGCCCATCGGAGCTCCGCGCGGCTCCCTCGCGGCCGCCAGTGACGTGAACGTCAGCCGTGTAGAGCGTCTTGCTGTCTGACATTATTGGATCTCCTGATGAATGGCTGGTGTTGGTCAGCGGATGGTCCGAAAGGCGGCGCGCACCTCGTCGGCAAAAACCCGCGGCTGCTCCCAGGCGGCAAAATGACCGCCATTGCGCGCTTCGTTGAAGTAGAAGAGATTGGTGTAAGCGCGTTCGGCCCATGTTTTCGGCGCACGAAAGATCTCACCGGGAAAAACGCTGACTGCTACCGGCAGATCGATGATGCCGCGTGCGTTGAAATTGTTAGTATGGTCTTCCCAATAGATTCGCGCGGCGGACGCGCCAGTTTTGGTGAGCCAGTAGAGTGAAATGTCGTCGAGGATCTCGTCTCTCGTCAGGACACGAAGCGGATCACCGCCGCCATACACCCATTGTGCGATCTTCTCGTACATCCAGGCCGCGAGACCTACCGGGGAGTCCACCAGCGAATAGCCGATGGTCTGTGGCCGGGTGTTCATCTCGATCGCGTAGCCAGAGTTGTCGCGGTAGAAGGCCTCGAGCTGATCGAAGGCAGCCCGCTCCTTCGACGTCAGCGTTGCCGGCGCCGGGTCGCCGGCATCAAGGATCTTAGCGATATCGCCCGGCACCACGGCGGGCATGTTGAGGTGGATAGCTGCGAGCCCAGGCACCTTCTGCAGTGCCATGCGCTGCGAGATGACCGAGCCGCAGTCACCGCCCTGTGACACGAACCGTGTATAGCCGAGCCGCTGCATGAGAGCAGCCCATGCCCGACTGGTATGGTCAGAGCCCCAGCCGACCTGGGTAGGCCGGGCCGAGAAGCCGAAACCAGGTATCGATGGGATGACAAGATGAAATGCGTCTTCCGCCTTGCCGCCATGCGCCATCGGGTCGGTGAGCGGGCCGATGACCTTCAGGAACTCGAGCACCGAACCTGGCCAACCATGAGTCAGGATCAGCGGTAGCGCGTTCTCGTGCCGAGAGCGGACATGGATGAAATGTATGTCCAGGCCGTCGATCTCGGTCAGGAACATGGGAAGCGCATTCAGCCTCGCCTCAAGCTTGCGCCAATCGTAGGGGCCCGCCCAGTAGCGCATCAACGGCTCGAGTGTCTGTCGACGCACCCCTTGGCTGTCGTCAGGTGCCGGTTGCGCGTCGGCCCAGCGCGTATCGGTAATGCGCCGCTTCATCGCCGCGACGTCTCCGGCGGGTATCGCGACTTTGAAGGGCCGAATGCCCGTACCGCTACTCTCGGCATGGAGCGCCGAGGGCATGATAGCTGCCGCTCCCGCGACTGCGGCACCGGCTACGAGCGAGCGACGCGATGTGATGACCTGGTCGAGCATCTGCTCTCTCCCTTTTCCCGATCGTTGATGTTCACGATGGTAGAGGAGCTGCGGCAGGACGCCCCGTTATCGGCAGTGATCCAGCGTTAGGATCTGGCGGCGAGCACGGCCGGCCGGCCGGCCGGCTTTCAGCAGCTAACAACGCGTGCGACACACCTAACACCCGCGATGTGCCGCCAAGGCCTATGTGACGGTTCGATCCCTTGGGCTTCGGCCGCAGGTGTGAGGACCGCGCATGTTGAAGCTTCGCCCCATTATTCTCGCGGCCGTTGCCGCGCTCGCTGCCGGCGCTACGACAGCCGCCTGCTTCGGCGACGCGTTCGGCCTTGCTGCCCCGGAGTTAACAGCCTTGCCGTCGATTGCGCCAGCGCCAGCAGGCACTTCGTCTAAGCCTCTCGCGGCTCTTTCATCGGCCTCTCCGTGGCTTGTTGAAGTCCCAGGCGGCGCTGACGCACTGAGGGGCAAGGTAGTCGTCGTGAACTTCTGGACGTACTCCTGCATCAATTCATTGCGCGCGCTTCCAGCTCTACGTGCGTGGGAGGAGCGCTACCGCTCGAAGGGGCTGGTCGTCGTCGGGGTTCACGCCCCGGAGTTCAATTTTGAGAAGGACCCCGCCAGAGTACGTACTGCCCTCTCCGATCTCGATGTTAAATACCCGATCGTACAAGACAATCGTTACGCGACATGGCAGCGCTTCGGCAACGAGGGTTGGCCCGGCTTCTACTTCATCGACGCCAAAGGTGATGTGCGTGGTTACCGCCTCGGTGAAGGTCACTATGACGAGGCCGAGCAGCTCATTCGCAAGCTGCTGACCGAGGCCGGTCAGGATGTTACCGGCATCAAGGCGCTTCCCGCGGTTGGCGCCGGCATCGAAGCAGAAGCGGACTGGAAGGATCTGCGCTCTCCCGAGTCCTACCTCGGCTACGCGAAAGCAGACAACTTCCAATCCGATGGCGGTCTCGTGCGCGACATCTCGTCACAATACCGTCCAGCGGCGAGCCTGTCGCTAAACCAGTGGGACCTATCCGGATCATGGAAGGTTGGCTCCGAATACGCCGCGCTCGCTGGCCCCGACGGGAAGATCCGCTATCGTTTTCACGGCCGTGACCTTCATCTCGTGCTCGGGGGCGCAAGCCAGGCATCGCCGATACGCTTCCGTGTGCTCGTGGACGGCGCACCTCCCGGCTCCAATCATGGTACCGACATCGACGCGGCTGGATGGGGCGAGATCAAGGAAGATCGGCTGTATCAACTCGTTCGCCAGGCCGGTGGTGTTGTCGACCGGACGGTGACGATCGAGTTCTCTCGACCAGGTGTCCACGCGTACGTGTTCACGTTTGGATGAGCCGTTCGCGTCAAGCGCGACCACAGAAAATCAGCACAAGAAGGAAGGGATAGGCATGACCCGCACATGGCTGGTGACCGGAGGGTCGCGAGGGTTCGGACGTGCGCTGTGTGAGGCCGTTCTGCGGTCAGGTGACAATCTTGTCGCCACGGCGCGAGATACTTCTCAGCTCAGCTCGCTGCAGGGTGTGGGGCCTGGCACCCTTGTGACTGCACCGTTGGACGTCACGAACGAGGGTCAGGCTTCAGCGGCAGTGGAGCGCGCGTTGCAGGCCTTTGGCCAGCTCGACGTGCTGGTGAACAATGCCGGTTACGGCAACGTCGGGTCGGTAGAGGACACCTCGCTTTCGTCCTTCCGACAGCAGATCGAGACGAACCTGTTCGGCACGATCATCGTGACCAAGGCCGTGATACCTCATATGAGGGAGCGACGCAGCGGGCACATCATCCAGTTCTCGTCGGTCGGTGGTCGCCTTGGCGCGCCCGGGCGCGCACCCTACTCCGCAGCCAAATGGGGGGTTGAGGGCTTCTCGGAGGTCCTGGCGCAGGAGATGGCGCTCGTGGGTGTGCGCGTGACGATCATCGAGCCGGGCGGCTTCCGGACCGATTTTGCCGGCGCTTCGACGAGCATCGACGCCGGCCGGACCGAGTATGACGCGGTCGTCGGAAAAGCAGCTCGGATGCAACAGGCTTATGACGGCAAGCAGCCAGGGGATCCTGCCCGCGGCGCGCAAGCCATCCTCTCCGTCGTCGCCGCTGACACGCCCCCTTTGAGACTGCCGTTGGGATCCGATGCTGTCGCCGCGCTCGAGCTATCGGATCGCGCCCGTCTGGAGGAACTGGCCGCATGGCGCTATCTCAGCACCTCAACCGATTTTCCGCCAAACGGAGGCTGACGCTTAAACGATGCTCGATATGGATCGAACGGGCGAGCGGGTCCTCTTCGGCCCGTTCTGTCTATCCGTCTCGGAGCGATTGCTCACGCGAAACGGCGATCCCGTCGATATCGGCGGTCGATCCTTCGATCTTCTCGCGGCTCTCGTGGAGCAGCCGGGCCGCGTTCTCTCCAAGCGCGAGCTTTTGACCCGGGTCTGGTCGGACGTTGTCGTCGAAGACGGCAGCCTGCGATTCCATATGGCTGGTCTACGCAAGCTGCTCGGCGAAGGGCAGGACGGTGCTCGCTACATCGCGACCCAGGTGGGCGTAGGGTACGCCTTTGTGGCTCCCGTCGAGAGGATGTCGTCGACGCACGAGCCTGAGGCGCTAAAGGCGTTTCCTGAGCCGCGCCCCGCGCCCAAGACGGTCAACATGCCTTCTCGGCTGCCTCATTTGATCGGCCGAGACGCAGACCTGCGGCTCCTCGCGGACCGGATCGTGAGCACGCCTTTGTTCACGATTGTCGGACCTGCAGGCGTGGGCAAGACGACGTTGGCGGTTGAGATCGCGCACCGGCTCGGATCTGTGTTCGGTGACCAGATCACGTTCGTGGACTTTAGCCTGCTTGAGGACCCTGCCCTCGTTCCGCAGATGATTGCCGGCGCGATGATGATCGCCGTCCATACCGACGACCCCCTCGCCGTCATCCTCGGTCATATCCGCGATCAGAAGATCCTGCTCCTACTGGACAATTGCGAGCACGTGATTGAGGCAGCGGCCGCGATCGTGGAGCGCATCGTTGAGGCCGCACCTGACGCTCGAGTTGTTGCGACATCACGCGAACCGCTGCGCATCCGCGGCGAGCATGTGCATCGGCTAGACGCTCTCGGATTTCCGGACGATCCTGAAGGCATGAGCCGCGACCAGCTGCTCTCCTACCCTGCGGTCCAGTTGTTCTGCGAACGCGCGCTCGCTGCCGATAGCGCGCTTGCGCTGGACGACGAGGCCGCTCGGCTGATTGCCGACATGTGCCGACGCCTCGACGGCATGGCACTGCCGATCGAGCTGGCGGCCGTGAGAGCCGCTGCTCACGGTATCGAGGCGACGGCGCAGCTCCTGGGAGAGCGATTGAGCCTCGGCTGGCAGGGGCGTCGCAATGCGGCTCCTCGGCAGCTAACGTTGCAGGCGACGCTGGACTGGAGTTTTGGGCTGCTTTCCGAGCCCGAACGCATCGTCCTGGCTCGTCTGGCCGTTTTCGTAGGCATCTTCTCGATCGACGCTGCCCTAGAGGTTGTAGCGGACGAATGTATCAGTGCCGACGAGGTCGCCTTCGCTCTCGACGAGCTCGCGTCGAAGTCGCTGGTCGTGCCGCAGCGCTCACGCGGCACAGGTACCTACCGGCTGCTGGAAATGGCTCGGGCCTATGCTCGCGAAAAGCTTCTGGCGCGCGGCAGCGAGGACGCGAGATCGACGGCGCGCAGGCATGCCGCCTTCTACCTCTCAGAGATCGAGGCAGCGGCTGCCCAGGATGCGGAGGCGTTGCACGATCTACGTTCCCTTAGGCAGCAACTTGGGAACATTCGCAGTGCGCTCGAGTGGGCGTTCGGCGAGGACGGCGACACGAAGCTCGCTGTGCGTCTGGCCGCGGCGAGCGCTCGCGTATTTCTTAACCTCTCCTCGCTGATCGAGAGCCGGACATGGTGTGCGCGTGCGTTGTCCGTGATGGACGATACGCAGGTCGGCACTGCCATCGAGCTTGAGCTCCAAGCTGGGCTTGGCACCTCACTCATGTTCACTCGGGGCAACAGCCAGGCGGCTGGCGAGGCCCTCTCTCGAGCTCTGGCGGTCGCGTTCAACCTCGGTGATCGTTGGAGTGAGCTTCGCATTCTCGGGCGCATGCACATCTTCCACGAGCGGATCGGCGAGTATGAGGTCGCATTTCAACACGCCGAACGCGCTCTCACCGTGGCGATGGCGATCGGAGAGCCAGAGGCGATCGGGATTGCGTACTCTTTAACCGGGATTTCTCACCACCTCGCAGGCGATCAAATCAGAGCGCGAGGCGATCTGGAGCTCTCCCTTGCCAACAGTCCGCCTTCAGAAAGAAGCCGCACGATCCACTACGGCTTCGACCATCGAAACCGCTCGGCTATCGCGCTATCGCGAGCGCTGTGGCTGACTGGCGAAGCAGATCAGGGACTACGTCTCGCCAAGCAGACGGTGATCGACGCGGATGGGCTCGATCACGCGGTCACGCGTTGCATCGCCTTGCTTTGGTCGTTTTCCGTTCACCTATGGGCCGGTGATATCCAGTCCGCTGAGCTCGCGCTAAGTAGCTTCGATGATTGCGCAAGCGTGAACGCGTTAGGGCCGTACATCGCGGCTGTTGGCGGCCTTCATGGCGAAATCAGTATCGAGAAAGGGGAAACGGGCGACGCCCTTAACAAACTTGAGGAAAGCCTCTCGAGACTTAGGGCGGCGCGCTACGAGCTACTGACCACTCCATTCTCACTCGCGCTTGCTCGAGGGCTTATGTTAGAGGGGCGCTATTGTGAAGCTCACGATCTCCTTCGCTCTACATCTTCTAAATGCGAGTCCGGGGGCGAACGCCTGCTCCTAGCTGAGTTACGTCGCACTCAGGCGCAACTCGCTATGCTTCACGAAAGCGATCCCGATGCCGCAAAGGAAGCCCTAAGGACCTCGATCGCACTGGCGCGTCAACAGGGAGCGGACGCTTGGGCGCGCCGGTCAACAGCCGATCTGGCTAAACTCTAGCTAGCCAAGGGAGCGACAGTACGGCGGCAAACCATGATCTAGTTCTTCCTGGCTCACCACCACAACGCGCGAGCCTGAACGCGGTGGTAGAACTGCACCTCCGCAGCGCCCCAGCACCAGTACGAGCTTGCAGTTCGTCAGAGCCGGTCGGCCTCTTTGTGTCGGAGCCGGCTTCTCAGAAATTCCAGCGCGACATGCCGGAGCTCGCCGACCTCATGACCACGTAAACTGCGGCGTGGAAACCTCGGCATCGAGGTTCGGTCCGACTCGGACGGGACCTGAGGCGCAGGACAGCGCGGGCTAACACACGATTTCAGAAGCTAACGTGCGTACCCCTGGAGAGCCGTGCGACAGCAACATCGCCGCCCCTTCTGACGGGCGGCCAGCAGATCGATGCTTCGATGCCTCGAGCAACCTGTTCAACATATTGGAGAGTGCAGCATGTTCGATGCCGCTCGCGAGCTTTCCTGCGATGTACGCACCCGTTTTTACATCAACGGAGATTGGGTCAAGCCGGCCTCCGCGCAAATCAGGCGGGTCGTTGATCCACTTGGTAACGAGGTGCTTCAGATCCCCGTGGCCAGCACGATCGACATCGAGAGAGCCATCCGGTCTGCGAGGTCGTCCTTCGAAAACGGCCCCTGGGCCGCTTCGGAACCGAAAGAGCGCGCTCAATACCTTCGTCGGCTCAGCGAGGCCGTCCGCCGAAGGATCCCGTTGTTCGCTCGGCTTTGGACTGCACAAGTTGGAGCCCCAATCGCCTTAACGACGCGCCTAGCCGGCGCCGGCTTACAACGACTAGAGTACAACGCTTCTATCCTTGACTCCTTCTCCTTTGAGCAATCGCGGCAGACACACGCGGGTTATGCAAGGGTTCGCAAAGTCCCAGCAGGGGTGGCCGTTCTGATAATCCCTTGGAACGCCGCGTTTCCCATACTCTGCCACAAGCTAGGCGCAGCTTTAGCGGCGGGCTGCACCTGTATCGTCAAGCCATCTCCGGAAAGCCCGCTAGACGCGATGCTGCTCGCCGAATGCGCACACGAAGCTGGTCTCCCGTCGGGCGTTATCAACGTTGTCAATGCGGAAGAGGAGGCGAGTGCGGAACTGGTAGCGCACCCAGAGGTAGATACGGTCAGCTTCACGGGCAGCTTTACGACCGGAAGAATGATTGCAGCCGCCTGCGCTGCAAACATGACTCGCCACACTCTTGAGCTAGGCGGAAAGTCATCAGCTATCCTTCTAGGCGACGCCGACACCGCTCACGCGCTTGACGCTCTCATGCCATTCATCATGCCGTTCTCCGGTCAGATTTGCTTTTCCCAGTCGCGAATCCTCGTGCCGAAGGCCAAGCTTGATGATGTCGTCTCCTCCCTGAAGCTCAGGCTTGAGGCCCTTCGGGTTGGCGATCCCTGGGACGCTGCAACTGAGATGGGCCCGGTGCTTAACGGCAGGCAGGCCCGGCGCATCGCCGCTTACATAGAGTCAGGGCTCAGCGATGGTGCGAGGATCGTAACGGGCGGCGAAATACGGCAGGACCTTGGCTCCGGACACTGGGTGCAGCCCACGTTGTTCTCGGGCGTGCGCTACGACATGAAGATTGCTCGAGAGGAAATCTTCGGTCCAGTCTGCACCGTGGAGGTTTACGAAGATGAGGAAGATGCCGTCTTTATGGCAAACTTCCCCGGTATGGGCTTGAGCGGCAGCATCTACTCTTCGGATGTAAGACGTGCCCACAAGATGGCTGCTCGCCTACGGGCCGGACAAGTCGGCATCAATAGGTTGGAAGTCGCGCCATCGGCGCCGTTTGGCGGATTTAAACGGGCGGGAATCGGAAGGGAGGGCGGCTTGGAAGGCATCGAGGCCTTTCTAGAAACGCAAGCTGTTCTCTCGCCTCTTCCTGCAGAATGGATAGGCGCTTGAACTGGCTGCTCCTTTTCGCGCTGGCGGAGGCTAGATCGTCAAGGCTCGTTCTGTGACGCCGACCTTAAGCGCCTCGCCAAGGCATTGCCGGCTGACCACAGGCGCTCGCCGCCGTTAGCAGCAAATAACAACTGCATGGGCTTCGAGGTGCGTAGAGCATGGGCTTAACGCAAATGCAGAGGGACTGCGTCATGAAGCATGCCGTTGAATTTAAGAGCGCCGGACTGAGCATTGCGGGGCTTCGTTACAAGCCCGAGGAGCCAAATGGTCGATCCCTCATCATCGGGCATCCGGGGAGCTCCGTGAAGGAGCAATCGCCGGCTCTTTACGCTGAGATGCTTTGCGCGCTCGGTTTCGATGTTCTTACGTTCGATGCTACCCACCAAGGCGCTAGCGAGGGCGAACCACGGGCTCTTGAGGACCCCGCCCAACGCGTTGAAGATTTCAAAGGCGCTATGTCCTGGCTGACGAGTCAGGCCGGCGTGGAAGCGAGTAAGATCGGGGCGCTCGGTATCTGTGCTTCCGGAGGGTATGTCATTCAAGCGGCTGCCGGTGATCCAAGGATCCGTGCCGTTGCCACCGTCGTGGCGGTCGACGTAGGCCGACAGATCCGCGTCGGCGCCGACGGCCAACAGGAGCCTGGCGTATTGAAGGCACTCCTCGAGCACGCGGCAGAAGCACGCACCAAATCGTTCGACGGACGGGAAATTGATCATCTTCCGATTTTTCCCGAGAACGAGTCCGTTGCACGTTCCAGTGACACCCATACCTTTGAGGGCTGGGATTACTACTGCACGTCGCGTGCAAGTCACCCGCGCTCTGCAAAATCGCTAACGTGGGACAGCATCGATCGTATGGCTACTTTCGACGCCTTCCATTTTGCTCATCTGATAGCACCGAGGCCGTTACTCTTTATTACTGGCGATAGAGCCGTGACCGCCTGGATGACGAGTGAAGCTTTTGAGCGGGCGGGCGAGCCGAAACACCTTCATACTGTTAAAGGCGCGTCGCACGTCGATCTATACGACCAGCGAGATTACGTGAGCGATGCGGTTAAGCGCATAAGCGCCTTCTTTATCGATGCGCTTTAGCTCCGATATACGACGTGTCACCCGTTGAAAGGATAAAACAAGGTGTCCAAGCTTCCGCTCTCGTTACGTGCCGCCAGCATCGTGGCCGTAGCTTCATGTTTTCTCTTAGCGGCCACCCCTCCAGCCTTTGCAGACACACCAAGGGGAACAGCCGCTTATACTTATATGAACTTCAACGATAACAGCACGGGGCCCAGCGCGTCTCAAAGGTCGCAGTACGTGGCCCTGCTCAACAGCATTAGACGTGCAGCTGCGCATTCTTTTAGGGGAACAAGCCTGATCTCACAATCTGGCGTGCCGGGCTTGATCCGCATCGTTCTTCATCGGAATGGCACTAATCAAAGTGTCAGCTTCTGGATGCGACCGACAAACCTTTATGTCGAAGGCTTCACTACCACCCTAGGTGGTGGCAGCACGCCGGTGACCTGGTACTTTCCAGGCTCCAACCTTATCGAACAACTAAACGAGGATGGACAGCATTGGGCAACTTCGGGAGTGACTCTCCATCTGCCCTTCTCGGTCACCTATTCCGATATAGAACGTTTCGGCAACATTAGTCGCGCGAACCAGACACTAAGCTATTCGGAATTTAATAGGCATTTTACGACCTTGTACAACGCCAGCTCCAACGGATCGGGGTATACGACGGCAGCTCCGATGCTTTTCTTCATCCAATATCTTGCGGAAGGTGCGCGCTTCTGGGACGTCCAGGGCGTCTTCTCCGACGTGATGGCGGGGTCAACCCGAACAATGCCGATCATCCAACGTGAGCTCGAGAACGATTGGTCGGGCATCTCACAATATGGCCGGGCCATTACCAATAACTCGGGGACAAGCCCACATTACACGGGTCCCCACGTTGGCACTTTTTACAGCTGGGGCCAAGTGGCAGCGAGGCTTGCTGTTGTTCAGGGATACTAAGCGCAACTCGGACTCGTTGCTGCGGAGTTCCAAGGTTTGGATCGGCAGCGCTGCACGGACATCAAGATGAGAATAACCATCGTTCTATCCCTCCTCGTCGCCGCCGTTTTCGCGGCGACAATTTTTCTCTCGCCGGGTGAGACGACGGATGATGTGACACCTATCCGCGTCGTTCGCGGACGGGAAGAGCGGACCATGGCTGCTACCGAGCAGCGGCGCGCGGGAGATCTGGCGCTAATGCCGGTGAAAAATACATCTCACGTGGGTGTCCCGCCGCTGGCAGAGGGCGCGATCAAGCCGCCTGCTTGGCTCGAAGATAGATCCGTGTCCACGCCCGACGTTCTCCAGGAAAGACTCGCCGGGGAGAGTGTTGACCAAGCGTGGTCGTCGGACGCGCAGGCCCGAATACAGAACGCTGCTGCCGACGCCGGCCTCCGCGCCGATTCCGTCAGCTCTAGCATCGCTTGCCATAAAACCGTTTGCATCTTCAGCGTCGAAACAGTCGATCGGATGGGCAACGCGCAACCCGACGAAATCATTTTCGGTGATCAGCTTCGGTCAGCGATAAGCTCCTTTGGGTTGCTTGGGGGGCCACAAATGGTAGAACCTACAACGACGGGGCATAGAATTGTCTCATTTTATCTTCGGGGCGATCGCTGACCGCGCCGACGCCGTGGCGGAGGTGCTCAGCGCATTGCCCGCCGCGCGGCGTAGCGCGCGCGCAGGAAGGCGAACTCGCTCGGCTCGAACGGTGTCTGCGCGACGATCAGCGACAGCTCGTCGCCGTTCCCTGCGAGCCCGCGCAGGCTGGCGAGCAGGGTGGAGCGCAC